>CAWBIE010000006.1:0-160368 GCA_963788855.1 uncultured Verrucomicrobiae bacterium | reverse complement strand
TCTCGTGGCCGGCTCTTTCAAGAATCACCTCCAGGACGCCACGATTGACAATAAAAAGCGCGTTGCCCGGCTCACCGGGGCGGTATAGAACCTCCCCCTCAGCAACGTGCCGCACCCATGACAATTCGCCGATTGCCCTGAGTTCCGGACGCTTTAAGGAGGTGCAAAACGCAAGAATCCCGTTCCGCCATTGGCTTCTCTGGAGCAGGAGTCGTACACGGCAGGTCCCGGCGAAGCGTTTTGCCTGTGAATCGGCAAATTAAGGGCGACAACCTGAGGGATTTAACGGTGTCGAGGCCGTTTTTCAGAGGAAGTCGCGGACGCAATTAACGGCGCGCAAATAAACGCGATGCGGACCGCCCCGGACCAGTTCGTCGCTCATCAAACGCGCCAGGTCGTTGCTTCCCGCGGGAAGCAATCGATGGGCACAGAGTGTGCCCGGCTTCCCGCGTGACACCTCCAGGAGATCGCGCGCCCTTTGGATGTGAAACGATAAATTCCACGCCTCGCGACAGCAGCTCCACTCTCCCGATGGGCTCGCTAACCCGTTCGCGCAACTCGACGTCGATCCGGCGTCCGTCGGAATCGCCAAACCGCAGGGCCTCTGTCTTGGATTCGGCGTCTGCCCGCCAATTCAGCTGCGCGGCGAGCCATCCCGCCAGGAACAGGGCGGTTGACCGAAAGCCCGGTGCGAAATCGATGCGCGCGCTCTCGATCTCAGTAAACGATGGTGCGACGCGGGATGATCGAAGAACTGCGCGATGGCGAATCCAGTCTGTCCAGTCGGGTCCAGTTTAGATCGCAAAGGACGACGCGCTGCCGGGCTTCGCGCTGCGCCGATTCGATCAACTGCATTTGCGTGCCGAAATCCCTCCAAGTCTGGCTGTCGTAAATCAAGCGATCGACCCACGCCCAGAGCTGAGGGTCCATCGGGCGGCGAAATTCGCCCTGCCACCAAAGATAGAATGGGAAATCGGAGTCGAGTTGCGAAAAGACGATGTTGGGCAGCAAGTTGGCGCAGGGACCTTCCAGACAGGAAACGAAAGCTGTTCCGAACAGACTCTGTTTGCTGCCCGCCCCGCTGACCTGACAATGCGCGCTGACCCACGCGGCCACGCGATTCTCTTTCGGGCTTCGGGGTTGCGCTACATCACAATGGCCCGGCAGGCGTGATCCTCGTGATCTCGCGAATCAATCGCGTGTTTCAGAGCGAACCGGCCGCTTCGCTGTAAACCGCGAGATTAATCAGCGAGGCGCGCGTCATCCGCCGTCGCTTGCTCCCAAAGTTTCTTCAACTCCCGGCCGATCTTGCCAATCTCGACCGGGAGACCGGGCGAATAATTTTCAGCAAATGGCGGCACGGTGCGTCACATGTTTCATCGTCGCCAGGCCCGTCCATCGCGCGCGAGCAGTTCATCCGCTTGCATCCGGTCCCCACGAGCCAGCCGGGTAGGGATATAATTCCGGGGCGTCTGTTTTCGCGTGCCACGCTTCCTCGATCGGATCGACGAACGCCCACGCTTCCTCGACCTCGTCGCGGCGCGCGAAGAGCGTGGCGTCGCCGCTCATCGCGTCGAGCAGCAGCCGCTCGTAGGCCTCCGGACTGGCCTTGCCGAAGATGTGCCGTAGTGAAAATCCATCTTCACCGGCTCGATGCGGAAGCTCGTTCCCGGCATCTTGCGCCTGCATGCGCAGCGAAATTCCTTCGTCCGGCTGAATCCGAATGACGAGCACGTTTTGATCGAGCGCGTCCGATTCCTTGTTGAAGAGCACCGGCGGCGCCTTCTTGAAGTGGACGGAAATCTCCGTGCCCGATTTCGGCAGCCGTTTCCCGACGCGCACGTAGAACGGCACGTCGGCCCAGCGCCAGTTGTCCACGTTGATACGCAGCGCGACGAAAGTCTCGGTCATCGACTTGGGGTCACGTTCGCTTCCTCGCGATAGGCCGACACCGCCTTGCCCGTTGATCGCGCCCGCGGCGTACTGGCCGCGCACGACATTCACGCGTCACGTCTCCGGACGATCATGTGCCGCAGCGAGCGCACGACCTTTACCTTCTCGTCGCGGATGCTGTCGGCGCTCAGATCGGTCGGCGGCTCCATCGCGATAAGGCAGAGCAGTTGGAGCAGATGATTTTGCACCATGTCGCGCAGCGCCCCGGCGCCTTCGTAGTAGCCCGCGCGTCCTTCGACGCCGAGCGTTTCGGCCGCGGTGATCTGCACGTGATCGATGTAGCGAGTGTTCCAAAGCGGTTCGAAAATCGCGTTGGCGAATCGCAGCACCATGATGTTCTGCGCGGTCTCCTTGCCGAGAAAGTGATCGATGCGATAAGTCTGATCTTCGGCGAAACGAATTGCGCACAACACGATTCAATTCGCGAGCCGAGGCCAGGTCGGTTCCGAAAGGCTTCTCCACGATGACGCGCGCCCAACTCCCTTCGCGGGCCTGGTTCAAACCCACCGCCTTGAGATGTTTCAGGATCGGTTCGAACTGGTCCGGAGCGACGGCGAGATAAAAAAGACGATTGCCGCGTGTCCCGCGCTCGGTGTCGATCGTTTCCAAACGCTCGGCCAGGGTCTGGTAACCGGCTTCGTCGCTGAATTCGCTCTGGTGATAAAAAATCGATTGCGCGAACGTTTTCCAGATTTCGTCACGCACACTTTGACGCGAGAATTGGCGCGTAGCTGCTTCGAGCTCCTGGCGAAATTCGGCATCGGTTTTGGGACGGCGGGCAAAGCCCACCACCGTGACGGCGGGAGGCAGCTCGCCATCGGCCGCGAGATTGTAGAGCGCAGGCACAAGTTTGCGATGGGTCAGGTCGCCGGTCGCGCCGAAGATGACGACGCTGCACGGCTGGGGGACGGCCCGTCCGGATAAACCTTCGCGCAAAGGATTCAATTGCGACTGATCGGGCGAACGAATCATGCAGACCGGGAGATTACACAGATTAGGGTGGCCTGGCTAAGGTCAAAATATTTTCGCATGAGCTGTCGGAATGGGCTCTGCCCAACGCGCTGCAATGTCCTCGCCGGCGCCTCGATTTGGCGGAGGCCGGCGCCCTGGTGGCGGCACGTTTCTCGCTAAACAGCATGGCGCCGGCCTTCGCCTGCGCTCGCACCATGACATCAGGCTACTGGAATGACCTCAAGCTTGCGCGTAAAGGGCTCGTGGTTGCGCTCCTGCCGGTGGCGTCGTTGTTGCTTGGTTTTGCGGCGCTTTACGGTCTCTCTGCCGCGGAAAGGCGCGCCCAAGCCTGGGTCGAACACACGCTCCAGGTTCGTAATCAAATTTCAAGAGCCCTGGCCGGAATTGTAACGGGCGAGTCGTCGGCCTGCGGTTTTGCTGTCACCCGGCGGGATGAGTTTTTGAACGCTTCCACAGCGGCGCGGGAAGATGTGACAGAGGCGCTCGGCACCCTCGCGTCTCTGATCTCCGACGATCGCTCCCAGGCATTGCGCCTGGAAACGGTACGGGATCTCTTGAGCGATCGCGATCGCGTGAGCGATAAGATTATTTCGACCGTCACAGCGGACGTCGCATCTTCCGACCCCCAGTTGGCGTCCTTGATTGTCGAAGGCAAGGGAAAAACGGAAGCGCTGCGCACGGCCTTGCTGCAGATGGAAAGCGAAGAATTACAGCTCAACGCCCAGCGCACTGCGCAGGTAGAACAGCTTCGCGATATCAACGTCGCTGCCACGGCCGCGACCGCCGCTCTCGGGATTGGGGGCGGGTTCCTCTCCGTATTTTTACTCAGCCGATCGACCGTTCGCCGAATTCAACTCATCGGAGAGAACGCCGAGCGACTGGCTGCCGAACTTCCCCTGCCGGAAACGAGCGCAGGGAAAGACGAGATCGGGCAACTGAACCAACGTTTGAAAGCCACGAGTGCCCTGCTGAGCAATCGGACCAGGGCCCTGCGGGAAAGCGAAGCTCGCCTGCAAGCGATTCTAGATAACACGTCGTCGGTCGTTTTCGTGAAGGACCTGACCCAACGTTTTCTGATGGTGAACTGGCAATTTGAGAAACTGTTTGGAATCAAACGTCAGGATGCCGTGGGGCATAACGCCTATGCCATTTTCCCGAAAGAATTCGCGGACACCTATCGTTCCAACGATCTGTCGGCCCTGGCCAGCCCGGAACCGCTGGAGTTCGAGGAAGTCATGCCGCATGGCGGGGGACTGCACACCTACCTCACGACGAAATTCGCATTGCGCGATGCGGCGGGGTCGGCTTACGCGATCTGCAGCATTGCGACCAACATCACACATCGCAAACGCGCCGAACAGATCCTGCGACATTCGCGCGACGAATTGGAGAAGCACGTGCAGGAGCGAACCGTGGAATTGCAGGACGCCAATAACAGATTACGCCGCGAGGTGAGCGAGCACCGGGAAACGGCCGAGAGTTTGAAGCGCACCCATGCGCAGTTGCTGCAGGCTCAAAAGATGGATGCTCTCGGACAAATCGCCGGCGGCATTGCGCACGATTTCAACAATATCCTAACGACTATCATGGGCTATGGCATGCTTCTTCTGCAGGATCTGCCGGAGTCTGAGCGCGATGACAATCCCGTGGCCGAGATCTTGCGCGCTTCTGAGCGGGCCTCCGCGCTCAGTAAACAGCTCCTTGGTTTTAGCCGGCCACAGCCCAATGCCCCGATCACCTTGAATCTGAACAGGGTCATCGATGGCGCGGAGAAAATGCTCGCCCAAGCCATCGGGGGGCGCATTCTCTTAAAGAAATCGCTCGATCCGGCACTGGGCAACGTTCGAGCGGACGTCGGACAGATCGAGCAGCTCCTGCTCAATCTGGTGATCAATGCGCGCGACGCCATTGATGGGACTGGAGAAATCGAAATCTATACTGCGAACGTTTCCTTGAAGGCGGAAGAGGTGAAACGGGACATCGCGACGTCCGAGTTTGTGACCATCTCGGTTCGCGACAGTGGCACGGGAATTTCGCCGGAACTCATGGCGCGTGTTTTTGAGCCATTTTTTACAACGAAAAGGCCGGGGCAGGGGACCGGCCTGGGTCTGGCGACCTGCAGTGCGATTGTGCAACAGAGCAACGGCTGGATTGCCTGCCAAAGTCAGCCCGGCAAAGGAGCGCAGTTTACCGTTTATTTTCCTCGCCTAACGACCGCTGTGGAAGAAGCCTGCAAACCGCGCTTTGATGGAGAACTGCCCCGCGGGAAGGAAAGATTGCTCGTGGTGGAGGACGAACCGGCCGTGGGGCATCTCTTTGAATGCTTGCTCCGGAAGTTGGGCTACGAGGTTGTGCGCGCGGCCCACGGAGAAGACGCCGAGCGTGCCATTGCCGAGCGCGGCTCAGGCGCCTTCGACTTGGTGCTAACCGATCTCGACATGCCGCGCATGGACGGGACCGAATTGGTGCGCCGTCTGGTCAGCCGGCACCGCGACCTGAAAATAATTCTCACCTCCGGCAACGGCGAAGATTACAACACCGATGGCGGTTCGGAAGCAGCCTTCGAATTTCTACCCAAGCCATTCAGCATGCAGACGCTCGCGCAAAAGGTGCGTGAGGTGCTCGACCGATAAGAGTCCGGACCACGACGGCAGCCGCCCCGGCCAGTTAATTGGGCAGCGGAAATCTCCGCATCAACTCGCGAACCTTTCCGCGCACCCGCTCGAGTGCGTCGGGGTCCTCACACTTGCTCAAGGCTTCCGCGAGCAGGTCGGCAATTTCCAGCATCTCTTCTTCTCGCATCCCGCGGGTCGTGACCGCGGGGGTGCCAACTCGAATTCCGCCCGGTTTGAAGATCGGATAGGTATCGAAAGGGATCGCGTTCTTGTTCACGGTGATGCCGGCACGATCGAGGACCTCCTGCGCTTGCTTGCCGTTAATTTCCTTCGGGCGCAGATCGACGAGCATTAAATGGTTGTCTGTGCCCCCGGAAACGATGCGGAAGCCGTGCTTGCTTAAACCGGCGGCGAGCGCTTTGGCGTTCACCACCACCTGGCGCTGATACTCGCGAAATTGCGGCTGGAGCGCTTCATGGAAACAAACCGCCTTGGCCGCGATCACATGCATGAGAGGCCCGCCCTGGATCCCGGGAAAAACCATGGAATCGATTTGCTTGGCGAATTTCTCCTCGCACATCACGATGCCGCCACGCGGTCCGCGCAAACTCTTGTGCGTTGTGGTTGTGACAAAATGAGCGTGCGGAATCGGACTCGGGTGCTGACCTGCCGCCACCAAACCCGCGATGTGGGCCATGTCTATAAAGAGGAGGGCCCCAACCGCGTCGGCAATCTGGCGCAGCCTCGGGAAATCGAAGACGCGTGGATAGGCGGACGCGCCCGCCGTGATCATGACCGGACGAGTTTCTTCGGCCTGTTTTTGCAGCGCGTCGTAATCGAGCACTTCGGTCTTCTCATCGACCCCGTAATGTGTGACCTGATAAAATTTGCCGGAAAAATTCGCGGGATGGCCATGCGTGAGATGACCGCCGTGGGCGAGGTTCATGGTCAAGATCTTGTCGCCTGGTTTGATGGCTGAAAAATAGACGGCCATGTTGGCTTGAGCCCCGCTGTGCGGCTGTACATTAATATGTTCGGCTCCGAATAATCGTTTCGCCCGATCGATCGCGAGCTGCTCCGCCACATCGACATTCTCGCAACCGCCATACCAGCGCTTACCGGGGTAGCCTTCGGCGTACTTATTGGTCAGGACGCTGCCCTGCGCTTCCATAACCGCGCGGCTCGTGAAATTTTCCGACGCGATCAATTCGATATTTTCCCGCTGCCGTTTTTCCTCCGCGCTAACGACATCGAAAATCTCGGGATCAACCCGGCGCAAGGCGTCACCATAGACGCGGGAGGACGAGCTCCCCGATCCAGTCGGCGTTGCCTGAGAAAAATCTCCCATTCGGTAACCCGAGCTACCACCGCCGATGGAGGCGGTGCCCGGCCGCACGAGTTCGCTCTGTTCTACGAAGGCGAGCACGCTCGGTAAAGCGTTTTTGATGGTGCGAGCGCAGACTTCGTAAACCTCGCGGCCGAGGCCGATCGGATCGGGCACATCGCGCCACACGGTTGTCCCTGGCTCCTCGAACTCGCGTAACAAGTAGGCCTTCTCAGCGCCTTGCGGGAAGAGAAGATGAATCGTCTCCAAATGCGCGCCGGTCATGGCAAAGATGTGGGTGGCACGTTCCACCAGGCTCGGGGTCAGAGGCTGACTGCGCAGGGGACTGATATCGACGCCTTCTGTTTCGCACACCTGAATGGCGTACAAACTCGGCGGCTGGCCGCGCACGGCATGTACTCCGGCCGAGGAAACCTCGATATCCTTGCGATTTGCGACCAGGCGGCGGAACAGGCCCTCGGCGATGGGGCTTCGGCAAATATTACCGGTGCAGACAAAGAGGATACTTTTCACAATGGGCGCCGCGCCAGCAGACGCAAAACCAACCTAGAATTGAACAAGGTCAAGTCAATCCGGCCGATTTGAAGCTGGGCCGATGCGAGCCGCGAGGGTCAAGGACCCGGGGAGTTTGTCGCGCAACGGAACACCTAGCGACTATGCCACTGCGTGCTTACAATGCGCCCATGCCTTCGCGGTGGAAGCGATTTCGATATCGGCTGGAGTGGCTCGGACTTGTCCTTGCGACCAGGCTCGTCCCGTTGCTCCCGCGCAAAGTGTGCCTTCACCTGGCGCAGTTTCTGGGCGGCGCAATCGCGATCCTGGACCGGCACGGCCGAAAAGTGACTCTTAGCAATTTGGAAGCTGCTTTCGGCAGCCAGTTTTCGGAGCGCCAGAGGCGGAGCATTACGCGTGAGTCCTTCCAACACTTCGCCCGGACCATGCTCGACTTATTGTGGAGTCCCCGTCTTACGCCCGAAAATTATTTGAACTACATCGAATTCGAAAACGTAGAAGAAATTGCGCGCTGCACTGGACCCGAGCGCAGTTTCATCATGGCGTGTTATCATTACGGCAACTTCGAATGGTTGAGCGCGGCCTGCGCCTACGGGATAACGACCGGCACAATCGTCTCGCAGGAATTCAAGAACCCGCTGCTGGGGCCGATCTTTAAGAAGATCCGCGAACAATGTGGCCACGAGTTTGTTCCCCGTGAACGAGGCATCGTCCGGATCTACAAAGCTTTGCGGCGAAAGCGCACGACGGCTCTGCTGGTCGATGTAACGGTTCCTCCCGCGCAAGGAGCCGTTCCCATCGATTGCTTCGGCCTAAAGACGAGTGTGACATCCGCGCACGCCTGGCTGCATGAGCGCACGGGTGCACCAATTATTCCCGCGCATTGCGAGACGCTGCCCGGCGGACGTTATCGCGTTGTTTTTCACCGGCAAATCGAGAACACCGCGGGGATGACGCTTCAGCAGATCGCGCAAGCCTGCTGGAATTCGTTCGAGCCCTATGTGCGAAGAAATCCGGCTCCCTGGCTCTGGATGTACAAACACTGGCGCTACCGCCCAGCCAACGCGGATCGACCCTATCCGTTCTATGCCCATGTTTACGAGGCGTTTGACGAAATCCTCGAGGGTGAGGCGGCGGCCGGGGGCGCGGATCCGGGCCTTTGAGCGACGCGGATGGTTGACAAGAAGGCCCGTCCCTCCTCCAATACAACTATGAGAACTGTCTCCCGATTACTTTTATTGACCGGTGTCCTGTTACTTCCGTTCCTGACCGGGTGCGCGAGTGGTCCGATGGCGTCCAACAGCGGCGGTGCTTATCACGTGACCGCGCATCGCCCGAATGATCCATCGAAGGTCCGCGTCTATGTCTCCCTTTCGAAGGAAAATATTTACGTCATGGAGGGCGACCGCTGCCTGATGGCGGTGGCTTGTTCCGTCGGGATTCCCGCCAAGCCCACGCCGCGCGGCAACTTCACCATTTATGCAAAGCAAGAGCAGAAACGCTCGGGTAGCTATGGCTTCGCCGTTCAGGGCGATCGGGTCGTGCCCGTTGAAGGGAGTGCGGCGGCCGGACGTTATGTTGGTTATCCGATGGGTTACTGGTGCGAGTTTGCCCCGGCCTACGGATTTCATCAGGGATTTGTGCACCCAAGTCCGCGGACTCACGGTTGCATTCGATTGCATGGAGAGGCCGCGCCGAAGTTTTATGCGCTGGTGCGAATCGGGACGCCCGTCAGCATCGAAACGACTCAGCCGCAAGACAGCACGCTCGCTTCGACTGTCCAGCGCGTGGATGATTCCCGGACTCCCGACCCGGATCCGCGAATCATGATTACTACGGCGGCCTTCCAGAAACCGAGCGGTCCGCTGCTCGAGTAGTCAGGGTCGCGGCGAGTCGCCGCCCTATTTCGTGAGCACCAATCTGATCTCCAGCGGCACGACGGCGCGCGAAAAGGTCAACTTGCGCACGCCCGATGTGATGGCGGTGGTGCAGCAGCAGGTCGAGAATCATTATCGCAGCGACATCGTCGACAAGGTCCGTCGGGCTGGCGGAATTATTTCCGTGGGCCAAACGACGGTGCGGCTGGCCAAGCAGTTTGGCTTTTGTTACGGAGTCGAGCGCGCCATCGATCTGGCCTACGCCGCGCGCAAGGTTTTCCAGGATCGCCGGCTTTTTATTGTCGGCGAAATTATTCACAACCCGGAAGTCAACGAGCAAATCTCATCGCTCGGCATCAAGAACCTGATGGGCAAAGACAAACAGGCCGACATCTCCCAACTCGGCCCCGAGGACGTCGTGATTGTGCCGGCTTTCGGAACAGAGTTGTCGATCCAGCAACAAATCAAGGAACGCGGCTGCCAAATCGTTGACACGACCTGCGGGGACGTGATGAGTGTCTGGAAGCGAGTGCGCAAGTATGCCAGCGAATCGGCCACCTCGATCATTCACGGCAAGGCCGAGCACGAGGAAACAAAGGCCACCAGTTCGCGCGCCCTCGGTGACGGCAAAGGTCATTATCTCGTTGTCCTGACCCTGGCCGACACCGATTACGTTTGCGATTACATCCGCCATGGTGGCGATAAGCAGGCTTTCCTGGAAAAATTCCGGGGCGCTTTTTCACCCGGCTTCGATCCGGACAAACACCTACAGACGGTGGGCGTGGCCAATCAAACGACCATGCTGCGCGGCGAGACCGAGGAAGTGCAGCGGAGAATCCGGCAGGCGATTACCGATCGTGACGGGCCCGAAGGTGTGGCCCGGAATTTCCGGTTCTTCGATACGATCTGCGGTGCGACCCAGGAGCGTCAGGATGCGTTGCGCGAGCTGCTCAACGTGAAAATGGATCTCTTGCTCGTGGTGGGAGGCTACAATAGTTCCAATACTTCGCATCTGGCCGAGATGGGGGAAGAGAAACTGCCTACCTACTTCGTGCTCAACGCGTCGCGTTTGCTCTCCGCGTCGGAAATCAAACATTACGATCTCCATGGCAAGTGCGAGGTCGTGGCCCACAACTGGTTGCCGGCCGGACCGATTGTCATTGGGATTACTGCTGGCGCGTCGTGTCCGAATAACCTGATCGAAGAGACGCTGATCCGCTTGTTCGAGTTGCGCGGAATTTCGCGCCAGGAGTTGAACGCCGCGGCCTAACTGTAGCGGCGATCTCTGCCCGCCGATCGTTTTCACCTAAAGAGTTGCACTCCGAGTCGTCACCGGTCAAGTATCTGCTCTATGCTCGAATATGAGCTCTATCTGCCGCTCCATCATAACGACGGTCGTCCGATTGACCCGGAGAAGCTGAAAAATTTGAAGCGGCGTCTGGTCGACGAGTTTGGTGGACTGACCCACTTTCGACAGGAAAATGAGGGGCTCTGGAAGATCGGCGAACACACCTTTCGGGATCGGATCGAAATCGTTCGGGTGCTCGCCAGCAACGAGGCTTCTGCTCAGGAATACTTTGCCCAACTCAAGTCCGACCTGGCACGCGATTGGAGTCAGCAGGATTTTCTGATTGTTAGCCGTTCCGTGACCGCCCTGTGACGGCGCACCCAGTAGGGCGGGGCCTCGCCCGCCTGAGCGAGGCGTCCGCGGACGCGCTGGCCATTAGTGAAATCTTGACAGGCAAGTTCGATATCATCAGCCTCCCGTCCATGAACTTTCTCAACCGCTTCGCGGATCCGTTTTATTGCCTTGTGCGTTTCATTGTCGGTCTGATGTTTGCCTGTCACGGGCTCGACAAAATATTCGGCGCCTTTGCTGGCAAAGTCGAAACGCTTCCGCCGTTGATGGTGGTGGGCGGCTGGATCGAAATCGTTTGCGGGTTCCTGATCGCCCTTGGGCTGTTGACGCGAGTCGCGGCCTTCATTGCCTCCGGCGAAATGGCAGTGGCGTTTTTCATGATGCACGCACCGAGAGGGTTGATCCCTTACGTGAACAAGGGCGAGCTCGCGGTGGTATATTGCTTTATTTTCTTCTACATTTTTCTGCGCGGTTCCGGAGGGTGGGGCATCGACGCGCTGTGGTGTAAGAAAGAGGCCGCTTCCGCCTGACGCGTCCCTCCTATCGATATCGGCACTCCATGAGACGCGTCGTCATAGGCTTCGCGCTTATTTTCATCGCCCAATCGCTGCCCGCGCAGGATTGGGCGAAAGCGCGGCTCAATAATTCGCCGCGACACGGTGAGTGGGTTGATATCAAATCGGGTGATCGCACGATCAAAGCCTTTGTCGTTTACCCCGAGCGCAAGGATAAGGCACCGGTCGTGTTGGTGATTCACGAAATCTTTGGGCTGACCGACTGGGTTCGTAGCCTGTGCGATCAACTGGCTGAGAACGGCGTCATCGCGATCGCGCCCGATCTCCTGTCGGGGCAAATGTTTTCCGATGTCGATGGAGCCCGCAAGGCGATCGCGGCGCTGCCGGAAGCGCAAGTGCTCGGCGATTTCGATGCGACCTCGGCCTACGGTCTGAAGCTTCCGTCCGCCAACGGCACCCTGGCGGTCTGCGGTTTTTGTTGGGGCGGCGGATGGGCTTTTCAGTATGCGAGTATGAACCCCAAGCTTAAGGCGGCTTATTCATTTTACGGGATCGCGCCGGACGAGGCATCGAAAGTCGCGAACATTCCCTGTCCCGTTTATGGCTTCTACGCCGAAAACGACGAGCGCGTGGACGCGACCGTTCCGAAGGCGGAGGAGTTAATGAAAGCGGCGGGCAAGAAATACGAGACGGTGATTTACAAAGGGGCGGGCCATGGGTTCATGCGGGCGGGCGAAATGCCTGATGCGAACGACGCGAATAAAAAAGCGCGCGACGACGCTTGGGTGCGCTGGAAGACGCTGCTCAAGCAGCTCTGAGCCCTAAATGCCGGGAACAATTAGTCGATGGCCGCGTTCCGAGAAAGAACTTTACCGTCCCGGCGCTCCCTCGCTATCGCCGCTCGCTTCTCAACAAGGTCGATGCGCTCTCCAGTCCCTCCGCGATCTCAGGAATGATTCCCTTGCGCCGATAGATGGGAAGAACCATTGGCCTCAAGGCCGGAATTTTGGTGGCAAACAGAAGCGCGCCGCCAAGGCAAAGCGCGCCTGCAAGCATAAACATCATGGGCACGCCAAGGTGTTGAGCAGCCCAGCCTTCGAGAAGGCTACCGAAGGGCGCCATTCCCACCAGCGCCATGGTATAGAGACTCATGATGCGGCCGCGTTTGTCGTCATCGACAATAGTCTGGAGCAGCGTGTTGGCCGTGGCCAGTTGCACGATCATCCCGAGTCCAACGAAACCCAGTGCGATCAGGCAGAAGGTCAAACCGTGAACGAGTCCGATCGCAATCAATCCGACGCTGAAGATAATCGCTCCGGCCGCGACGCGCACGCCGGCGCCGAGAATGGTCTTGCGTGAGGCCAGATAAATGGTGCCGATCAACGCACCGATCCCGGGGGCCGTCATCAACAGGCCAAGCGTGTTGGCGCCACCGTGCAGGGACTCTGCCGCAAAGATTGGCATCAGGACCGGGTAGGGCATTCCGAGCAGACTAACGAGTGCCACCAACCACAGGATGGCCCGAATCGGATGAAAACCCCAGGCGTAACGCATTCCCTCGAGGAGATCGTCAATGGCGTTGGCGGGCGCCACTGGGAAAGCGCGTTGTTCGACTCGCATGGCGAGCAAAGCCGCGATCACGGGCACATAGCTGATGGCGTTTACAAAAAAGCAAACCGCCGGAGAAACAATCGTGAGGAGCAAGCCGGCCACGGCCGGGCCAAGCATGCGGCCGCCGTTGATGACGAAAGCGTTGAGCGCCACCGCGTTTGGCAGATCGTGCCCACTGCCGACCATATCGACGATGAAGGCCTGTCGCGTGGTCAGGTCGATGGCCAGGATAACGCCGGAGAAAAGATTCAAGGCCGTCACATTCCAAACATTGAGCGCATGGCTGAATACGATTATGGCGAGAGCGAACGCTTGTAGCATCGACAAGGATTGCGTGACGATCAGGGTGCGATGCCGGTTCCATCGATCCACCAGCACGCCCGCAAATGGTGTGACCACAAAAAGTGGCAATTGCCCGGCGAAACTGACGAGACCAAGCAGAAAACTCGAGCGGGTTAATTCGTAGATGGTCCATCCCAGCGCGATCTGCTGTACCCATGTGCCGATGAAGGAAATGCTTTGGCCCCCAAAATAGAGGCGGAAATTCCGGTGACGAAACGCGCGCACCATGGAACGCAAGCCATCTTCCCGGTTTTCCGCTGCGCGTTTCATCTCTGATCAATCGTCAGAAAAATGGACAGCGCAAATCAGTCTCTCGGGCATTCTAAGCGGACCTTCAGTTTCGGAACAAAACATCAACACAAATTGTCATCCCGAACGAAGTGAGGGACCCCTCGATTGCTGAATGATCACACAGGTTATCGAGTGTAATCGATCACTCTATGAGCGGTCCCTCGCTTGCGCTCGGGATGACACGCCTTTTATGTTGGATGATTCGTTTTGCCTGGCGTCGCGTTCGCATGCTTATCTCGATGCGCCATGGCTGATCAATCGTTGGAAAGAAAAGACAGCGCAAAATGCCCTCACCTCAATCCTCTCTTAGTAGGAGAGGAAGAAAGGCACTTTTAACTGTGATCATCCGCGTGAACTTACGAATGTTTTCAAAGCACGTTGTTTCAATTCCCTCTCCTCGGGGGAGAGGGTAGGGTGAGGGTCGCCTTTGTATCATGCTCGCCCGGGATCGAAAGAAAGTTCAGAAGCTCGATTTTATATTGGCCGGCGCGCAAAAGTCCGGAACCACCGCCCTGCACTATCTTCTGGAAAAACATCGTCGCATTAGTCTTGGCGATAGACAGGAGATGCATTTCTTTGATGACGAAGAGATGTTTGCGCGACCCGTTGATTACGCATTGCTCCATCGCCATTTTCCGCCGGTCACGGCGTCGACCATCGCGGGTGAGTGCACGCCGAGCTATCTTTACTGGAAACCCGCAGCGGAGCGGATCTCGAAATACAATCCAGATATCAAGGTGCTGGTGTTGTTACGAAACCCGGTTGATCGCGCCTTCGCTCACTGGAATATGCAACGTTTCAAAAGGACGCGAACCACTTGATTTTCTCGAGGCCGTCAAGGAGGAAAAGAGCCGCATCTCGCAACCTCTGTCTCTGGAGTCGCGTCGCTTCTCCTACGTCGATCGGGGATTTTACAGCGAACAGCTGGAGCGCTTTTTTCGGTTCTTTCCGCGGGAGCAGTTCAAGATCGTCAAATTCGAACAGTTCAGGAGTCGGCAGGCCGAGGTCCTCGGTTCCATTTTTCATTTCCTCGGCCTTGATTCGATCGGCTCATTACGGAGCAAGGACAGAAATGTTGTGCCGTACGAGCGCGCGATGACCGTTGAGGAGAGAAAACGTGTTTATGAAGTTTTCTCCGAGGATATTGCCAGGCTCGAGAAATTACTTGGTTGGGATTGTTCGGACTGGAAGTTGTAGCAACGGCCCTGTGGGCCGTTCGCCCGCGCCGTAAGCGCGTGGCGACCGAAACCGGAATGCAGCGATTTGTGGCAACCACGTCGGTGCGCTTGAACGTCGCGCAGCGACGTTGCTACAGAGCGAAACCTGTAGGGGAAGCCTGCTCGCGAACACTTTCGGAGCTGTCAGCTTCCCGTCTACAATTTTTGGAAGGCCTGATCCAGCACCTCCAGCAAGAAATCTGCATCTTGCTCGTGCAGACACATGGGCGGCGAAAAACGGACGGTCTGTCCCCAGAGCCCGCCTTTGCCAAGCAGCAAGCCCATTTCCTTGCACGTCTCCATGATTTGCGCGGACTCTTCCCTGGCCGGCTCCCTCGATTTCCGATTCTTCACCAGCTCGATCCCAAGCATCAAACCCTTGCCGCGCACGTCGCCAATCAGATCGTGCTTCTTTTTCAGCGCGCCCAATCCGGCCAGAAGGCGCGTTCCGATTTTTAGCGCGTTCTCTTGAAGTTTCTCACGCGCGATCACTTCGAGCACCGCCCGGCCTTGTGCACAAACGACCGGATTCCCGCCGAAGGTGTTGAAGTGGATGCGCTGGGCGAGGGCGGCCGCGATCTTCGGAGTCGTAACGACCGCTCCGAGCGGGCAGCCGTTCCCGATTCCTTTGGCCATGGTCACGATGTCGGGAATCACGCCCTGAGTTTCGAATCCCCAAAAATGCGTGCCGGTGCGGCCGAATCCGGTCTGTACTTCATCGGCAATGCACAAACCGCCGGCTGCGCGAACATGCTCGTACGCTTGTTTGAGATAACCGTCCGGAAAGACGACGCATCCGCCAACGCCCTGGATTGATTCGGCAATAAACGCCGCGATCTGGCCGGAGGTCGCGAAATCGATCAACTCCTTTACGTCGGCCGCGTATTTCTTGCCTGCATCGGCATCGTCGCGTCCCCATTCGCCGCGATACGGGTCGGGCGCGAGCGCGTGATGAATGCCGAAACTGTGAGGCACATTAAATTTCCAGGTTCGATGTCCGGTCAATCCCATGGTTGCGGCATTGCCGCCGTGATAAGCGTTGCGCAGCGCGATGACGTCGTAGTTGCCGGTGTAAGCTCGCGCCATCAAAAGCGCGAGGTCGTTGGCCTCCGATCCTGAGTTAACGAAGTAGCAGACCTTTAAGTCGCCCGGCATCTTTTCAGCCAGCTCGCGTGCATATTCGGCAATGTTAGGCTGCAGATAAATCGTGGTCGAATGTTGCAGGGTTTCATTCTGCCGGTTGGCTGCCGCCACGACGTGCGGATGGCAATGGCCCACACTGACCGTCACGATTCCGCCAAGCGCGTCCAGATATCTTCGCCCGCGTTCGTCCCACACGTACTGCATTTTGCCTTCCACCAGCATGATCGGTTTCTTGTAGTAGAGAAAAATGCCGGGATTCAGGAATTCCTTGCGCAATCCCATAACTTCGTCGGCGGACGGGCCGGCATATTTTCTCGGTCGGTGATCGAAGGGCGGAAGCTCGGGTGTTTTCATATGGATTTCATAGGGAGCGGCAGGGAGGCATCTCTCTTCGCCTCCGAATTCAAACTACGAAGCGCGAGGTAGACTGTAAACGCCAGGGCGAAACCGACGAACCACGCGTAGTCGTAAAGACGCACAAAGAACGGGGCCACGCTGGCCGGATCGATCAGCTTCACCGCGACCAGAAAACCGGGAAGATTCGGCAGGACGGCGACGAAGAGCGCGATGATTGCAACCCAGCTGAACCCGTTGGTGTAACGATATTCGCCGTCCGCCTGGTAAAGCGCGGCCACATGCAGCTCTCTTCGTCGCCAGACGTAATAATCCGCGATCATGATTCCACCAATCGGTCCGAGCAGGGCGCTGTAACCGACCAGCCAGGTAAAGATGTAGCCGGAAGGATCGGCCACCAATTTCCACGGCATCATCACGACGCCGATGACTCCGGTGATGAGCCCACCGAGGCGGAAGGAAATCCTGCGGGGCGCGAGGTGCGAGAAATCATTCGCCGGACTCACGACGTTGGCGGCGATGTTCGTGGCGAGAGTGGCGATACAGAGCGAGACCATGGCGACGACCAGCACGACCGGATTCTTGAAACGGGTCAGAACGTCGACCGGATCCCAGATGGTTTCGCCATAAATGATGGTCGTGGCCGAGGTGACCGCGACGCCAATGAAAGAATAGAGCGCCATCGTGAGCGGCAGGCCGAGAGCCTGTCCGACGACCTGATCGCGCTGTGAGCGGGCGTAACGCGAGAAGTCCGGAATGTTGAGCGAGAGCGTCGCCCAAAATCCGATCATGCCGGTGAGCGCCGGCACAAAGAAGGAAAAGAACTGCCCGCTCTTCGGCTGGCCAGGATCGAAGGCGGACGGCTGCGACAGAATCGGCCCGAAGCCGCCGGCGCTGCGATACGCCCACGCGAGCAGCAGCAAACCGAGCACGATGAGCAGCGGCGCCTTGATGTTCAGCAGCCAGCGGATGGAGTCGATGCCTTTGTAGACGACCAGCATGTTGATTCCCCAGAAAAACAGGAAGCAGAGGAACTGCGGAAGGTTGATGCCGAAGGCGGTGGTCGTGTGCAGCGCGAGCGATGGAATGAAGATCGACATGATCTTGTAGATCGCGTTGCCGCCGATCCAGGTCTGAATCCCGAACCATCCGCACGCGACGAACGCGCGCATCAGCGCCGGAATGTTCGCGCCGCGTGTGCCGAAGGAGGCGCGGCAAAAGACCGGGAACGGAATGCCGTAACGAGTGCCGGCGTGCGCGTTCAAGATCATCGGAATCACGACGATCAGGTTGCCGAGAAAAATCGTGATGATCGCCTGCGACCAGTTCATACCGCCACCGATGAGCGACGAGGCCAGCATGTAGGTCGGAATGCAGGCCGACATCGAAATCCAGAGCGCGGCGAAGCTGCCGATCCGCCATTTGCGCCGCGCCGGCGGCACGGGTGCGAGATCGGCGTTGTAAAGCTGACTGCTCTCCATTTCCGGCAGGACGGATGGATCAACGTCGGGTGCGAACGGAGTGGAGCCGATGCTCATGAAAGGCGTTGATCGTGCCGCACATCAGCAGGGCGCGCAACAGCAAAGGATCGTGTCAATCGGTCGTGTCAGCGCCGGACTTGTGGCCTCTGTCTCTTGACCGGCGCTGTTGGGATCCTGATTGCTGTAGCCGCCCCGCTCTGTCGGGGCGACCCCTCGCTAAGACACGGCGACAGAGCGCCGTGGCTACAGTTTTGCGGCTTTTATGAGACCTAAAAGTGGGTCGGCTCGCGCTTGAGCAACTGGCCGCGACCAAATTCGCCGACGAATTGTCCGTCTCGCGCGGCCACTTTGCCGCGTACCGTGACGACGTGCGGCCGGCCCTCGAATCTCGAAACCTTCGAACGAGTTGTAATCGAGATTCATCTGGTGCGTTTTGGCCGAAATCTTTCCGCGATAGTTCGGATCGTAAACCACCAGATCGGCGTCGCTTCCGATTTGGATCGCGCCTTTGCGGGGGAACAAACCGAAAAGTTTGGCCGCCTGCGTGCTGGCCGTGTCGACAAAACGATGCAGATCGATGCGACCGCTCTTCACGCCATGGGTGAAGTAAAGATTGATGCGATCTTCGAGCGATGGGATTCCATTCGGAATTTTCGTGAAATCATCCTGGCCCATCCGTTTCTGGGTGAAATCGAACGGAGCGTGATCCGTTGCCAGAGTCGAGGCAAAACCGGTGCGCAATGCGTTCCACAGCACATCCTGATTCTTTTTGTCGCGCAGGGGCGGCGACATCACATTCTTGGCGCCTTCGAAGTTCGGTTTCTCCGCATCGGTCCGATCGAGCAGAAGATACTGGATAAGCGTCTCGACCCAAACGTTGACCCCGCGTTCCGCGCCGCGCGTGGCTTCGCGCAACGATTCCTCGCAGCTCGTGTGCACGATGTAAACATGCGCGCCGGTGATCTCCGCGAAAGTCATGAGATGATGCACGCCTTCGGCTTCGACCAGCGGTGGGCGGCTCCAGTAATGCCATTCCGGTCCGGTCTTGCCTTCGGACAAAAGCTTCGTTTGCAATTCCGAAACGAGGTCGGCATTTTCGCAGTGCGCGGTCGTAATGACGCCGAGGTCCTTGGCGAGTCGCAGCGTTCTGTAAAGCTCCTCGTCGCTTACGCCAAACGCTCCTTTGTAGGCGAGGAAGACCTTAAAGCTGGCGATCCCGCGCTTTACGATCTCCTCGAAATCTCGTCTCCGCCTCGTCGTCGTAGCGGGTCACGCCCATGTGAAAAGTAAAATCGCACGCGCTCTTGCCCTCCGCTTTGCCGAGCCAAAGTTCGAAAGCTTCGAGCGGATTGTCGCGTGCGCGCCGGGCAAATCATCTCGATAAATGTGGTGGTGCCTCCGACGAGAGCGGCCCGGCTGGCTGTCTCGTGCGTGTCCTTGGCGTAAGTGCCCATGAAAGGCAGATAAATGTGGACATGCGGATCGATGAATCCCGGGAAAACATATTTCCCTTTCGCGTCGATAACCTCCGCGCCGGCCGGGGCGGCGATGTCGCGATCGATTCGCGTGATCGTTTCGTCCTCGCAGAAAATGTCGGCGACGTAGCGCTCGCTCGGCGTTACGATCTCGCCATTCTTGATTAAAAGTGACATGTGATGAGTGACGAGTGATGAGTTGCGCTTTAACTTCGTCCGGTAAGGCGGCGGCGAAGGGCATTCAGCATGCGACGCTCATCGCCAATTAGATCAAAGCAGCGAGCTGCCTGTTCGTTCCGTATAAAATCAAGTTCGACAGCGAGAAACAATTGTGTGTCAACTTCGGCAACAGAGCCTTCGGCGTGAGAGATGAATTGGACGAATTCGCCGGTTGTGTGGCGCGCCTGTCCTTCGGCAATGTTCGATGGAATCGAGACAGCGGCGCGCCGGATCTGACTTATTAGTCCGAATTTTTCCTCGGAGGGAAATCGAGCCGAAAGTGGATAAAGCAATTTTGCGAGCTCAATTCCTTTCTGCCAGACGACAAGATCTCTATAGCTTTGTGTTTTGTTTTCCATCCGCGCGTCTTAGCGGAAATCTCGTCACGCGTCACTAATCACTTTTCACTGCTCCACTATTTCTTCCACACGTCGCCGACGCCGTCGCCAAACCAGCGGGTGCGAGACGACCTTCTGCTGCGTGTAAAACTGCACGCCTTCCCTGCCTTGAATGTGGAGATCGCCGTAGAACGATTCGTCCCAGCCGGTGAACGGAAACATCGCCATGGTCGCCGGGCACGCCGACGTTGATTCCGACCATACCGGCTTTGACGCGGTGTTTGAACTCGCGCGCCGCTTTTCCCGAATTGGTGAAGATGGCGGCACCGTTGCCGTAGGCCGATCGGTTTGCGATCTCGATGGCGTGGTCGAGATCGTCCATGCGCATGACGTTGAGCACCGGTCCAAAGACTTCCTCGCGCGCGATCGTCATTTTGTCCTGCACTTGATCGACAATCGTCGCGCCCATGTAAAAACCGTTGGGAGCATCAGCCACCCGCACGCCGCGACCATCGGCAATGATCTTGGCGCCTTCTTTCTCGCCGCTTGCCACCAGGCTCATGACGCGATCGCGATGCTGGGCCGTGATAACGGGCCCCATGTCCGGCTGCGTTTTTGTGTCGGTCGGGCCGACTTTGATGGCGCGCGCCGCTTCGACCAGGGTGGGCAGGACATGATCGGCCGCTTTGCCGACGGTGAGGGCGGTTGATCCGGCCATGCAGCGTTCGCCCGCGCAGCCGAAGGCCGCCGTGGAAAGCGCTTCCACTGTTCGCGCGACGTCCGCGTCCGGCATCACGACGATATAGTTCTTGGCGCCGCCGTTGGCCTGCACGCGTTTGCCGTGGCGCGTGCCGGTTTCGTAAATGTATTTCGCAACCGGCGACGAACCGACGAACGAAATCGCTTTCACCTTCGGATGAGTGAGCAGCGCATCGACGCAGTCGCGGCCGCCGTGCACAAGATTGAGCACGCCCTTGGGCAAACCGGCTTTCTCCAGCAACTCGACGATGAGCACGGCGGTGAGCGGAACCTTCTCGCTCGGCTTGAGCACGAACGTGTTTCCGCAGGCGAGGGCCAGCGGAAACATCCACATCGGCACCATCGCCGGAAAATTGAACGGCGTGATGCCGACGCAAACGCCGAGCGGCTGATGCATCGTCTCGCAATCCACGCCGCGCGCGAGATTCTCGAGCGTGTCGCCCATCAGCAGCGTCGGAATGCCGCAGGCGTATTCGATGTTCTCGAGGCCGCGATAAACGCTGCCGCGCGCTTCGGCGAGTGTTTTTCCGTGTTCGCGCGAGACGCTTTCGCAAATGCGGTCGAAATTTTCTTCGAGCAAGTGCCGATAACGAAAAAACAATCGCGCGCGTTCGACCGGCGGTGTATCGCGCCACGCCGGAAAAGCTTCGGCCGCGGCCTCAACGGCCTGATCGACCACCTCGGCGCCGCACATGGGAACCTGCGCAATCGTCTCGCCGCGCGAAGGATTAAAAACCGGCGTCGTATCGGCGCCGGAGATCTCGCGCCACTCGCCGCCGATGAAGATGGGACAGGGGCTCACGAGTGTCTCAGGGTGCGATTCAAAGCTCCAAATTCCAATGTCCAACATCCAGAGAAGCTCCAAGCTTCAATATTCAAAATGAGCACTCATTCTCTGTTTGAGGTTTAGGTGGTTGAAGTTTCTCTGGAGCTTGGTTGTTGGTGCTTGGAGCTTCAAGCTTCTCTGAAGCTTTGGCGTTGGAGCCTGGTGCTTCATTAGCCTCTGGCTAATGCGTCCGATTGTTTCACAAAGTCATCGCCGCTCCATTCGCCATCGGCGTGGACCAGCTTTTTGGCCGCGGCGGCGTCGGCCGCGACCTTGTCTTTCGCCTTGCGTTCGGCTTGCATGCGCACGAGCTCGGCGTGGGTGGTGAAGTAGTCGAGGCTCTTGCCTTTGAAATCGGCCAGCGTCTCGAACTTGTGCTTCTCCATGAAGGCGAGCAGTTCGTCGCACATTGGTTTCACGCATGTCGTAGCCGAACTTCATCACGCCGGTGCAGACCTGCACGGTGTCGGCGCCGAGCAGAATGAATTGCGCGGCGTCGCTGCCGCTCTCGATGCCGCCGATGCCGGAGAGAGTGCGGCCGGGAAATTCGCGGCGAATCATGGTCGCGATCTCCATGACCATGCGCAGCGCGATCGGCCGCACCGCCTTGCACGAATAGCCGCCGGGCGTGGTGTAACCTTCCACCGTCGGCTCCGGTCGCAACGTGTCGAGATTCACGCCCATGACGCTGCGGATGGTGTTGATCGCGCTCACGCCCTGGCAGCCGCCGCGAAAAGCGGCGCGGCTCGGGTCTTCGATGTGCGTGACGTTCGGCGTCATCTTCGCCCAGACCGGTTTCTTGGCCGCAGCCATCACCCAGCCGCACGACTTCTTCGAGGATCTCCGGATTTTCGCCCATGGCCGCGCCCATCTTTCGTTCGGGCAAACCGTGCGGGCAGGAGAAATTCAATTCAAAGGCATCCACGCCCGCGTCCTGGCAGCGCTCGACGATTTCGATCCAGGCGTCGCTGTTATACTCCTCCATGATCGACGCGATCAGCACGCCGTCGGGAAACTGGTCTTTGCATTTCTTGAATTCCTCGAGCCAGATCTTGAACGGCCGATCGCTGATCAGCTCGATGTTTTCCCAGCCGATGACCTCTTTCCCGTCGGCTGCAAAAAGCTTGGCGTAGCGCGGCGTGACATTGATCACCTTCGATGAGTCGAGGCTGACGGTCTTGGCGATGACCGCGCCCCAGCCTTCTCGAAACGCGCGCGTGATGACGTTGAGGTTCGTCCCGGGCGGGCCCGAGCCGATGACGAATGGATTCGGCAGCTTTCAGTCCGTCGACGGTTGTTGCGAGTGTAGGCATGTTCTAACTCCTTTGTATGCGGAACCGACCTGCTTAGCAGGTTGGGCGAGGAAATTCGATACAAAAATTGAGAAGCCACGGGTCATGACCACAGCAAGAGTGGCAGCGCGCGATGTTAAAGGCAAATGTGTAGCCACGGCCCTGTGGGCCGTGCCAACCGGCCACAGGCCGGTTGCTACATGCCATTCATTTTGCGATCCAATCCATCGCCTTGTCGGCCAGTTTGTCGAAGGCGGTGACGCACATCTCCAGATGCTCCTCCCGGGTGTCCTCGATCTTGTTGTGACTGATCCCGTGCAGGCTCTGCACGAACATCATCACGGTCGGGATGCCAGCGCGGGCGACTTCGGCCGCGTCGTGCAGACGGTCCGGACGGCAGACGATGCGTCTTGGCGCCGGTCTCGGAAATGGCCTCATCGCAAAAACGAAGCAGATCGTCGTTAAATAAAACCGGCTCGATCTGCCAGATTCGTTCCCAAGTCACCTCGACGTTTCCTTCCTTTGCGAATTTTTCACTCGCGCTTTTCGCTTCCTCAAACATTCGCGCGAGCGCTTTTGCATCGAGATGTCGCTGGTCGAAGTGATCCGGCATTCCTCCACCACGCTCGTGACGATTCCCGGCTTGGTCGTGCAGGAGCCAATCGTGCAAACGCCGCCGCCGCTGCGTTCGGCGATGCGATAAATTTCCGGACTCATCCTGGCGGCGGCGAGAAAAGCGTCGCGCCGGCGATTCATCGGCGTGCTGCCGGAATGCGCCGCTTGTCCGTCGAAAGGTAATCGCGTGTCGCTCGACGCCGAAGGTACCGAGGACGGTTCCGAGCGGGAGATCGAGATCGAGCAGAACCGGCCCCTGCTCGATGTGCAATTCGAGATAGGCGGCGGCGTTTTGCAATTCTTTCCCGGAATCTTTGACTTTCTCGAAATCAATGCCGTATTCCTTCAGCGCCTCGGGAAGGCGGATGCCATCTTTGTCCTTCAGACCGCGCGCCTCCGTCCATGTCGAGGTTGCCCGAGCAAGCGGACGAACCGAAGAGACTTTTTCCAAAGCGCGCGCCTTCTTCATCCGCCCAATCGACCAGCCGCACCGTGACCGGCGGCTTGCCTTTGTATTGCGGCTGATGCGGCGGAGAATCTCGACGCCGGCCAACGTATTCAGGCAGCCATCGAGCCAGCCGCCGTTCGGCACCGAATCGATGTGCCCGCCAATGAGCAGCGCCTTCTCCGATTGGCCGCGCAGCGTCGCCCAAAGATTTCCCGCAGCGTCGCTGATGAACTTCCGTCGGAATTTCCTCCAGCTTTGCTCGGAGCCATCGGCGCGCCTTCGCCCAGGTCGGTGTAAAAGCGACCCGCTGCGCGCCGTTTTCATCGCCGGTCAGCGCACGCAGTTCCTTCAGTTCGGCGACGGTTCGTTTCGGATCGAGTGCGCCATTCATTTGCAGAAGAGGGAATAGAGATGGATATGCAGATGTCTCAAGAAAGAGATTGTTTGGCCGGAGCCGGAGCAGCGGTTCGGCTGGCGATCGCATTTGAAATGGCTTCGCACGTGGCCGGTGAAGCGAGCGTGACTTCGCCTCCTGGTTTGCCAAAAGCCGCGATGGCGTCCCGAATCGCCTCACGCACCGACAGCGCGAGCATGAGGGGAGGTTCTCCGACCGCTTTGCTCCCGTGAATCACATTGGCCTGCGCCGCCTGGGAGAGGAAGGCGACGTTAAAGATCTCGGGCATGTCGCCAATCGCCGGAATTTTATAGGTGTCTGGCGAATGAGTAAGCAACTGGCCGTTCACATCCCAGATTAATTCCTCGTTGGTCAGCCAGCCGACGCCTTGCACAAATCCACCTTCGATCTGCCCGCGCGCGACCCCGCGATTCACCGCGTCACCGGCATCATGCAGAATATCAACGCGCTTGATCTGCATCATTCCGGTAAATCCATCGATCTCCACCTCGCTGACCGCGGCGCCGACGGCAAAATAATGAAATGGTTTTCCACGCCCCGTCTCGCGATTGAAGTGAATGTCCGGCGTCTTATAAAAACCGGTGCTGCTTAGACCCGTGCGCGCGAAGTAGGCGCGCTGAATCAATTCAGCGACGGGTATGCGCGTCTCCGCGAAGATCGACATCGAAAATGGAGTTCTCGGAGAAAATGATCTTGTCTTCCGCGGGAGCGCGCTTGTTTTTCTCCTGTAACATTTCTCCGGCAAAGGGGAGAAGTCGCGCGCGCAGAATGTCGCAGGCATTTTTGACGGCTGCGCCATTCAGATCGGTTCCACAGGATGCCGCCGTCGCCGAGGTATTGGGCACTTTATCGGTGCGGGTGTGCATGACGCGGACGCGCTCCGGCGTCAGTCCGAGTTCCCTGGCGGCGATCGCCGCAATATTTGTGTGCACGCCCTGTCCCATTTCAGCGCCGCCGTGATTGATCTGGGCGGTTCCGTCCTGATAGAGTAAGACGAGCGCGCCCGCCTGATTGAGATGGGTGGTTGTGAACGAGATGCCGAACTTCACGGGCGTGATCGCAATACCACGTTTGCGATGCGGGTGTTGTTTGTTCCATTGCTCTAGCTGCACATCGTCGAGTCGCGAAATCGCTTGATTGCATCAACTCATCCCACACTCGCTGGATGCGGTTGTCCTCGATCTCCTGACCGTAGTGGGTCGTGTTGGTCTCGCCTTTGCCGCGGTAGAGATTTTTCGCGCGCACGATCTCGGGCATGAGTCCGGTGCGCCGCGCGATGCGGTCCATGATTTCCTCCATCACCAGCATGCCTTGCGGCCCGCCGAAACCGCGAAAGGCCGTATTCGAGGCGAGATTGGTCTTCGCCACCGTCCCGCGGAACGCGACATTCGGAATGTAATAGGAGTTGTCGAGATGAAACACGGCGCGATCGGTCACGGCGCGCGACAAGTCGAGCGACCAGCCGGCATTGGAAAACAAGTCGACCTTGGCGGCAGGATGAAGCCCGCTGTGATCGAATCCGACGTGAAATTTTGCGAGGAAAGGATGCCGCTTTCCGGTGATCATCATATCCTGGTCGCGATTCAGGCGCACACGAACCTTGCGGCCGGTCTTGGTCGCGGCCAGCGCAGCCCAGGCCGCCATCATCGCCGCCTGGGTTTCTTTGCCGCCGAACCCGCCGCCCATGCGCGGGCATTCAATAACCACGCTGTGCATCGGCAGCGCCAACATGTGGGCGACGATGTGCTGCACTCTCGGACGGATGCTGCGTCGAGGAACTGACGAATATCGGTGCCGTCCTCTCCGCACTCGGCCCAGGCGGCGTTGCTTTCGAGGTAGAAGTGATCCTGTCCGCCGAATGACAATTCGCCATCGAAGGTGAGCGGCGCGTTTTTCAGAGCCGCCGCCACGTCGCCGCGGCGAATGTGAAGCGCATCTGCGTGAAAGCTGTTCGCCGCGATGGCTTCCTCGATTGTGAGAATTGGCGGCAGCGGCTCGTATTCGACCACCACTTTCGCGGCGGCAGCCCGGCAAAGCTCCGGCGTTTCACCAACGACCAGAGCAATGATCTGTCCGTGATAGAACGTTTCCTTGTCTGCCAGCAGAATTTCGTCGTGCCGGACCGCGCCGACGTCGTTCAGTCCGGGAACATCCTCCGCCAGCAGGACCGCGGCAATTCCGGGCATGGTTCGAGCCGCCGAAACATCGCGACGAATAATGCGGGCGCGCGCGTGAGGAGAACAAACGGGCCAGACTTCGAGCATGTTCTGGCCCGCAGTTTGATCATCGACATAGATGGCTTCGCCGGTGACGTGCTTGTGTCCGCTCTCATGCGGGAGGGCCGATTCGCGCTCGGCCTAACGAGCGCGACAATCGATTGAGTCGCGTCGGAGGCGATTTCTTCGTCATGAAAGAATTTGCGCAGCAGATCGCCGATCAAACGTTGACGGTAAGTCGCACTCCCGCGCACGTCCGAGATCGGGGTAAACTCGCGTTCCAGCAGAGGCAAGACCTCTTCAAGGGTCGATTCATTCCAGACCCGGCCGAGCAACGCGCTTTCCGTGGTGTGCGCTCGCACTGGCATCGCCGGCCACGCCGCCAAAGGCAAGTCGCGCGCTGGAAATAACCTGTGCCGAGTCCGAGTTCGAGGAAGAAGCATGCCGCCACGGTGCTGATATCCATCTCGCGACGCTTCGAAACCTTGTAGAATTTTCGTTGCGCGTCGGCCGTCTCTCCGCGGCCTTGGCACAATGATCGCACTTCAGAATCTCCCCGGGATTCAGCGCCGTCTTTCGATACGCGACGAAGAATTCCTCGATCGGCACGGTGCGCTCCTTTGCCCGTCGGCCAGAACGACGCGGGCATCCAGTGCCAGCAAAACAGGGGCCGAGTCTCCAATTGGTGAGGCCGTGACCAGATTGCCACCCATGGTCGCGCGGTTGCGGATCTGACGCGAACCGAACAAGTGCAGCATGTCGGCCATCTCGGGAAACTCTTTTCCGAGGCGCTCATCCATCCGCGTCAGGGTCGCAGCTGCGCCGACGGTCCATTCGTCTGCAGTGAAACTTATTTTGGTCAGTTCCGGAATCGCTTCGAGCGAGATAAGCGACGGGGAATTTCCGGAATCGCTTTGTAATGGCCAGACCGAGTTCGGTTGCTCCCGCGATCAGACGCGCCTCGGGATGTTTGGCCATGGTCGCGAATAATTGCTTGAGCGTGGTAGGTCTTAGAAATCGCTCGCCGTTCCGGAAATACTTAACCGGTCGGAGTTTTGGTGCCGCGCCTTGTAGTTGTGTTTGAAAATAGTCGTTCTCTCCTCGTTGCGCGAAGGCATCGGCGAAGGCGTCGCGAATGGGCCGATAACCTGTGCACCGACATAAATTTCCGCAGAGCTGCGCATCGAGTTGTGCGGCCGTCCTGAGATCGTTCCGGTAATAACCCTCGAACATCGACATGATGAAACCGGGCGTGCAATAGCCGCACTGCGATCCGTGGTTCTCCACCATGGCCCGCTGCACCGGATGTAAATGATCGCCGGCTGCGCCTTCAACCGTCACGATGTCGCGTCCAGCCATGAGCGGAAGCGGAACAAGGCAGCTGTTGATCGGATCGGTAACACGGCTTGCCCGCCTTATCCCGGTCGACGATCGCAACGGAACAGGCGCCGCAGTCGCCTTCCGCGCAGCCTTCCTTCGAACCGGTCAGGCCGTTGCTTCGGAGCCAGTCGAGCAACGTGAGGTTGGGCGAAATCGAATCGAGCGCGAATATCTTTGCCGTTCAGCCGAAACTCGATGGCGTTGTCCATTTATCGACGCCGCCGCGTTTGAAGAATCTTAAGAAACGACCGCGAACGCAGTTCCTCCAGAGTCAAGCCCGTGGCGAGCGCTTCGCTCTCCGTGATGGCGCCGCAAGCGACGCCGCGCAGGAAAAAATTAAGCAACCCCTGGCCGGTGGCGGCATCATCGAAAACATCGCCAAATAGAGAGGCGAGAGCCGCTTTCTCGACGAAAGCCTTGAGCCGGTTTGCGGCGCTCTCGAGACCGGCGAGAAAAAACAGATAGACCGCCGCGTAACGTGTGACGAATTGCGCAGGATGCAGATCCCAGCCCTGATAAAAACCAGTGCGCAAGCGAATGCAGGTTGTCCTCGAAACCGAGCCGCCAGGCCTGGTGAACGGCGTCGCGATTCGCGCGCTGCTTGCTCGGAGGTGAGGGGTCGATCGGCCGTCGCGCGATGCGGACCGACCGGCAGAATGTTGGTGGCGCCGTCGGAAAGATGAATTCCGGTGCCTGCGAGCGACACCAGCATCATCTGTCGCGCAAAATCGCAGGCCGGATGTCTCATGGCCTGGTACGCGGCTGTGATACCGCTGGAGGC
This sequence comes from uncultured Verrucomicrobiae bacterium, assembly GCA_963788855.1. Taxonomy (GTDB): domain Bacteria; phylum Verrucomicrobiota; class Verrucomicrobiia; order Chthoniobacterales; family UBA10450; genus CAWBIE01. Next base: position 131,736 of record CAWBIE010000006.1, on the reverse strand, counting down.
GGTGTAATCGTAAACACCAAAGTGAACGCTTCCGCAGCGACCCTCCGCGGCATCAACCAGCGAGTGCAGCGCAATCTCGCCGCGCTGATTGATGATCGATTGCGGTGTCTCGATCATCGGTTCGATCTTCAGCGAGCCGGCTGGTAGTCCCGTCTTCTTCTCGAGCAATGCGAACAACTGGATCGCCGCTCGCACTTGTTCCGGCAACTGAATCTTGGGAACAGTGATGACAAAATTGTCGGGAAGTTTCCCGGAGGTTGCGGCGGCGAGCGCGGTGACAAAAATGTCGAGCGTGCGCATGCTGCGGGCGCGCAAGTCCTCGTTCAGCGGTTTGATGCGAATGCCAAGGAAAGGCGGCAATGTTTTCTCCCGCATGCCGCGCGCGACTCTCCAGCGCGCTGCGAGTTGGCGTGCTGATCTTCCTCGTCATCCGGCCGGTTGCCGTAGCCGTCTTCGAAATCGAGGCGGAAATCCTCGACCGGCTCGCGTTCGAGTTTTTCAACGATTCGGTCGTAAACCTTCCGGGCCAGGGCCGGATCTGACTGCATGCCGACGGCCTCGGCCAGCGTCGCGGCGTCGGGCGCGTATTCGCGCAGACTGCGCAGGGCCACCTCGCCGAGCTTCCGTGAGCGAATCGGCTTTGAAGAGATGCGCGCCGCCGTAAACAGTGTGCACGGCCTGACGCCGGTCCGATTCGCCGGGATACCGGCGCATGAACTTCCTGTTCGCCTCGCTCAATTGCGAGATTACGGAACTGATTTCGTTGGATTCGAGGCTGATGCGCGAGGTCAAAGCGGTCTGGGATTCACGTCCTTATAATAATATATATATGTACGAGGCCGGCATATACCCATGTCGCGTGGTTTAGCGGCGTCGCCTGACAAGCTGGCTCGTGTCACCATATCAGTCTGGCCTAACCAATTGACCTTTGACCTCGGCGATAATCTTACCACGATCGAAAATCGTCTGTCCGCGCAAAATGGTACGCACTATCCGGCACCGTAATTTTCGACCGAGGTAGGGACTCTGGCGATGCCGATACCGAAGAGTCTCTGCCGAAATCATGTCGCCATTGGCTGGATCGACCAGCGTCAGGTCGGCATCTTTTCCGATCACGATCCCACCTTTGCGCCTCACTCTGAAACGTTGCGGCGACGTTGTCGCTCGTCCAGGCCGCGATTTGTTGGTGCAGAATTTCGTCCCGGATCTTTTCGGCGTCGACCAGCGGCAGCAAATGCTGACAACCGGAAATCCCGCCCCAGACTTCGAAGAAATTCTGATCGTTCCTTCATTTGCGGCAGGGCGAAGGCGAGTGATCGGAACCGATGGTCGTGACGTCGGAAGGCGATTCCACAAGTCGCGTCTGTCTCCGCGACCGAACGAAGAGGCGGCGCGCATTTCGCAATGGCGCCAATGCCGTTCCATGTCAGTATCGCGTAGCACCAGATAATGCGGGCAAGTTTCGCACGTTACATCCACGCCTTTCGCGCGGGCTTCGGCGATCAATGCCACGCCGCGGCCGCCGCTGACGTGCACGATGTGCAGTCGGCAGCCGGTCTCGTGCGCAAGATCGATGGCGCAGCTGAATCGCATCGAGTTCGGCCTAATCGGCCGCGATTCGAGATAATCGGCGACGGTGGTTTGGCCGGCGACGAGCTTCGCTTTCGTTAAGCGCGCGGTCATTTCCTCGATTCGGCATGAACCGCGACGAGCATATCGAGATTGGCGCGCGATGCGCATGCCTTCGCGCAAGGTGGCATGGATCGACCTGCGGGAAGTCGTCGATGCCGCTGTCGCACATGAACGCTTTCAAGCCGACGACGCCGCGATCACGCAACGTCTCCAGCTGATCCGAGATTTCCGGGCACAAGGCCGCCCCACAGACCGAAATCGACCATCGAACTCTTTTCGGCCAGCGGCGCGCTTCGCATCGAAACTCGGTCCGTCGATCGTGGGCGGATGCGCATTGAGCGGCATATCGAAAATGGTCGTCGTGCCTCCGGCCGCCGCAGCGCGCGAGCCGGTTTCAAATCCTTCCCAGTCCGTGCGACCGGGCTCGTTGAAATGAACGTGCGCGTCAATCACGCCGGGAAAGATCGACAAGCGGATCGCGTCGATTTCTTCGCGCGCCGAACCGGCGAGATTCGGACCGATGGCAACAAATTTTCCATCCGCGATGCCGATGTCCTGCTCTCGCGCGCACGAATGACAGATCGAAGTCAGCCATGATATTCGATCATGACGACGCGAACTAAGTCCGAATGACATCTCTGAACGTGCTGCGTGGCATTCGATCAGTTCTGCTCGACATTCGCTCGACATGCTAGCATTCGTGCTTCGCTCAGCTGATCAATTAGCGTCACGCCGTCGTTCCCCACACTCGTAACCTGCTTACTCCGCCATCGGGATAGATGTTCAACCGGATGTGGGTGCAGTTACTCGATTGAGGAAAGCTTCCGTTCGAAGAAATGGCGCTTGTCCGCCTGCAATTTGGTTTTGGGAAGAATCTCGCTCCAGTCGCGTATCTTTGCCGGCCAGCTCCTCGAGTCGAAGCACCGGGCGCGGCGCATCCTTCGATCGAACAGCGTATCGGGATAGTTTCCTTTAAAGTGATTCGTATCGACTTCAATTTTCCGAATCGTCCCGGGCGACCCAAGCTTCAAAATAATCCAATCATATCCGGGACCTCGCCGGCGTTTTGTTTCCCACCCATCACCCATGTTCTCGGCGCGCCCGGCATGATCAGATTATTCATTGAACTGAAGAACATATCGCTGCAGGCCAGCGCGCACTCCTCCATTTTCAACGGCGGCAAGATCGACAAGCTCGCCGGGCTTCACCTTGCTCCAATCGGGGACAACAATACCGTAAACACGAAGGCGCGCCACGCCGCCATCGGGAAAAATATTCAACCGCACATGCGTCCAGGTCTGGTCGTTCGTAAGGTCGCAAACAGATTTTGCGATCCGGGCTTCAAGCGGAGATTGGGCAAGGACCGGCGTCCAGGAAAGCCTGTTCCACGGCACGCGAATCTTCGTCTCGGAAATCCACCCGACAGAGCGAAGCGCATCGAGCGACGCGAAAGGAGGATGATTGCCAAGAAAGTGATTCGTATCGATGTCGATCTGCTTGATGATGCCGCGCAATCCCAACTGAACGACACACCAATCATTTCCCGGAGTGCGTCGACGGCGGCGTCTCCCATCCGTCCATCCACTTGCCGCGGTCGGTATACTTGTCCGGAATGAAAATTCCGCGACCAGGTTTGAGGAGATTCTCTTTTCCGGCAAAAAACTCATCATTCGCGAACAGCGCGACGCCGCCAACGCGCGCAGACGCCAGATCAACAAGGCCCGCCGGCGCGAACCGTTGTTGAATCAGGCGTCACTCATGCAGAAGCGACGCGCAAATTCCAAATTCCAACCTCCAAGCACCAGAGAAATTCCAAACTCGAAGCTCCAATTGCTGCGGTCGCGTTGGATGGCTGATCAGATATTGGTGCTTCTTTGGAGATTGGATGTTGATGTTTGGGGCTTCACCTCAGCTGCCGCGATAGGTGCTGTAGCTCCATGGTGAAACCAGCAGCGGCACATGATATTTGGCCGATGGCATCGGAAATAGTGAATCGCACCGGCACGCGATCGAGAAATTTCCTTTCGCCGAAATAATCGCCCACCAAAAAAACAAGTTCGTAGCTTCCCGCTACCATCTCCTCGCCGGAAAGTAGCGGCGAATCGACCCGGCCGTCGGCATTAGTCTGACCGTCTTGACAGTTTCGATCGACGCGATCAATCGACCAAACCTCGATCGTCATTCCGCGCGGCCGGGCAACCGCGCACCGTGTCCAGGACGTGAGTGGTGAGCGTGCTCATTCAACAATCTCGCTGCAGACGCAGATCGGCGATCTTGAAAATTTCCTCCAGCGCCGTTTCCTTTTCCTTCTCGAAGGAATTTTGCAAACGAAGCGGGAAGGCCTCGAGGATTGCTTCTTTCTTGTTGAGTCGCGCGCAAATCACAAACGGAAATCCGAAGCGCTCCCGGTATCTGCGCGTTGTATTGCTGGAAACGTGCGATCTCCTCGGCGGAAAGGTTTCCCAGGCCGGCGCAGGCCTGTTCGGTCTTTGACTCCGGGCTGAGCACATCGCTCCCGATCAGATCGGGATGCGCCCGAATCAGGCAAAGCTTCTCCTCGCTGTTCGCCTTCATGACCGTCTCGCACAAGGCGGCAAAGAATTCGTCGCGGTCGGCAAACGGACGTTTTCCCGCGGTGCGAGCGGCGATCCACGGGGAATGCTCGAAGACGGATGCGAAAATGCGCGTAAACTCGTGCCGCTCGAGCCCGTTCAATTCCTGGAGATTTAACATCGCATTATCGGACTAAATCAATTAGTCATCAGACGCAATGCCTAAGCTGATTGCAGCTCGTTACGGCAAGGCGCGGGTCCGTGTCCTGAAGATCCTGCGCGAAGGAGCAATTCACCGAATCAAGGACATCGAGGTCGCGACGCTATTGGAAGGCGATTTCGCTTCGTCCTACACTTCGGGGGACAACAGCAAAGTGGTGCCGACCGACACGATCAAGAACACGATTAACGTGCTGGCGAAACAGCATCTCGGCGACGAAATCGAACGATTCGCCGTGGTGGTGGCGGAACATTTCCTCAAGCGCTACCCGCAGGTGTCCCGCGTAAGCATCGACATTGCCGAACGCGACTGGCAACGGCTGAATATCGGCGGTCAACCGCACGCCATTCCTTTCGGGCCGGCGCCGAAGCAAAAATGTTTACGCTTGCAGCATGTGGCCGCGACACGCAAACCGTGCAGTCCGGCATTCGCGATCTGCTTATTCTTAAATCGACTGACTCCGGATTTGAACATTATCTGAAAGACGAGTTCACGACCTTGCGAGAGACGGCCGATCGCATCCTGGCGAGTTCGTTCAGCGCGACCTGGACCTTTGAAAAACTGCCGGTCGATTGTCGGGACGCCAACAGTGCCATTCTATCAGCATGTTGAAGGTGTTCGCGGAAACCTACAGCCCGTCGGCTCAGACGACGCTGTTTCAAATGGGGGAGGCGGCGCTGGCGGTGTGCGCCGAAATCTCACGAATAGACCTGGCCATGCCGAACAAGCATTGCCTGCTTGATCGATCTCTCGCCGTTCGGCCTCGAAAACAAGAACGAAGTCTTCGTTCCGACGGACGAGCCGCACGGTCAAATCGAAGCCAGCGTGGCGCGATGACTGATGCGCTGCTCGAGGAGTTGGCCTCGGCCCGGCGTTCGCGCACGCCTTGCGTCTTAGTCACGGTGGCCGCAGACCCGCGGATCGGTTCCGCGCGCCGCAGGGTCGAAGATGCTCGTTTACGCCGACGGCGCGATCAGCGGCACGATCGGCGGCGGAAAGTTTGAATCGCTCGTCATCGCGGAAGCGATCCAGCAGTTACGGGAAAAGAAGCCGCTGCTCAAAACGTATCCGTTGCACGAGAGTTCTCCGGAATCGTTCGGCGCCATTTGCGGTGGCGAAGTGACCATTCTGATCGAGCCCCAGATTCTAAGCGAAGCGATTTTCCTGATTGGTGGCGGCCATTGCGCCCAGGCCATCGCGAAACTGGCCTGCGAATGCGGTCTGTTCGTGACGATGGTGGACGATCGCGCGGATTTGCTTTCTGAAATTCCCGCGCAGATCACGACCCTGCAGCGATGTCGCTCCTGCGAAATTCATTGCCGGCCGAAAGTGGCAGAGTGACGAAGCGCTCGTGCTGGTAAGCCGCAATTACGAGATCGATCGGGAGGCGCTCGCCGCCGCCTTGGAGACGACCGGAGCGGGCTACATCGGAATGATCGGCAGCGACCGTAAAGTGCAGCGCGTTTTCGAGCAACTGGAAGAGCGTGGCGTGACCAGAGAAAAGTTAAAACAGGTTTACGCGCCGCTCGGTCTCGATATCGGCGCCGACTCACCGGCCGAGATCGCAGTCAGCGTCGTCGCCGAAATTCTGCAAGTGTTGCGCAAAAGAAGCGGCACGAATCTTCGCGCGGGCAAAAAGGAGACGAAATCCTGAATGCTTTATCCGATTCTTCTGTAGCGGCGGTCTCTGACCGCCGAACCGCGTTGCGCGAAAACCTGGGCACGGCGCTCGGAGAGCGCCGCTACAGTTCCGAGGGGTGGGTGTTCGGCAGGTCGCTGAGATCGTAGGTTGCATAGGCCTTCGGCGCGGTGCCCTTTGCGATAATCTCATCGACGACATGGGCGAATTCATCGGTATGCCAATGTCTCCGTGTTTCCCACCACTGGCGCGTGCCGGGATATGCAATCATGTCGCTCATGGTTCGTTCAATCTCGCCCCAGAGCGCGGGAGTAAGCAGCCCGTCCTGTCGGGAAAGGTACATTCCTTCGAAATTCTTGAAGAAACGATTGAAGAATGCGCTCAACCTGATCTTGGATACGGGATCCATATCCTGGAAAGAATGAACGCCGCGAAGATAAATCGCGCTGAACTCCGCGCTGTCGTGCAGCGCCTTGGTGAGGTCGCCCCATTGCACGGTCAAGGCGTTGACCGCCGACTGGCGCCTCTCCTTGGTCTGTTCTCTAATCTGGATGGCGAGATAAATAAGAGAAGGAATGCCAACAAAGACAGCGGCCAGCTGTCCGATGGCGGCGAGCATTTCCCAGTTCATATGGTCTTTCACCGGCCTAACGAAATGATGGCCAGACTAACAACTCCGATTGCGATCGAGTGTAACATCAGACCACGGAGTCGGAAGCGGAAAATGAATATCGCCTTCCGGGGCCGTGGCTCTCAGGCGGCCGTATAGCCGCCATCAACCGGGTAAACGCCACCAGTGCAGTAGGAGGCCTCGTCGCTGGCGAGAAAGGCGGCGAGCTGAGCGACTTCTTCATTGGTTCCGTAGCGTTTCATGGCAATCTGTGCGCTAACCGCTTCCCGCATGGCCGTGGGAGCCGCCGGCGATATTTGCGATTCGAGCGATTCCATCATGCGGTTGGCAATCGGTCCTGGTGCAATCGCGTTAACTCGTATCCCGAAGGCACCTAATTCAAGGGCTGCCGTCTTGACCAGACCGCAGACCGCGTGCTTGCTGGCGCTGTAGGGTCCGAGACCGGGGTAACCAGTCAGGCCTGCGACCGAGGCCGTCGCGATAATGGAGCCGCGCCCCCGCTGTTTCATGGGCGCGACGCAATGTTTCATCGCCAGCCACACGCCCAGGACGTTGGTCCGGAGGACCCGCTCGAACTCTTTCAGCTCGACTGCTTCGATCGGTTTCACTATTCCTTCGGTCCCGGCGTTGGCGAACAGGATGTCCACCCCGCCGAAGGCTTTGATCGTGGCCGCGACCGCGGCGGCCGTCGCCTCTTCATCGGCCGCATCGGCCGCGGCGCAAGCGATTCGTCCCTCTTCCCCCAGACGGTCGCGCGCAGTCGTCAGCTCCTCCGCGCCGCGATCCACCAACATCACTGAGGCGCCTTCGCGCAGAAAAAGCTTCACGGTAGCCTGCCCGATGCCGCCAGTTGCCCCGGTTACGAGCGCTACCTTCCCGGCCAGTCTCTTTCCGGGCTCAAGTTTCTGATTCATTTGCTGTGTCCCTCTTTATTAACCAGTTACGGAGAAGGCTGGCCAGACTTTGTCTTTTTGTTTGATCAACCGGAAGAGCGGCTCGCGTTCAAGTTAAATCAGCGTTCTAGCGCAAGATCTGAGAGTATGAACATAATCCGTTTTCGTTTCTCAAACATTTTCCTCCAACATCGTTATTTCGCGTCCGTTTTAGGGAGTGGAATCGACGCCTGACCGAATATATAACGCCAGCCTGCGGGCGTCCGAACGTAGGTGTCGCTGAACCAGAGCTGGTAATCGAGTGGCTTTTCCCCCGCGGCGCCCTTGATCCACAACAGCGCGGTCACTACGGCCGTGTCTCCCCATATCCGCACTTCCTGCGTCCCCTCCTTTTCCTCCTGATGCTCATAGATTGTCTGCTTCTCACGCGCTTCTTTTAGCAAGTCTGCCTTCGTCGAAACGCGGCCCCGTCCGGTCACCAGAACAAAATCATCGGCTAGAATCTGCTCCATGGTGGCGTCGTCGTTGGCTTTGACGGCCGCTTGATAGCGCGTATCCAATGAGGCCACCGTCTTGGCGTCATCCGGCGAAGCCGCTGGTTCTAAGGAGGGCGCCGACGGCGTCCCCCATATGGAGGGTTGAGGCGAAACCTCGGTCTCTGGACCGGTCCGCAATTCAGAGGGAGGCGCCGCCAGGGATCGTATGGAATCGTTAGGCTGGGCCGGCCCGGCCGTGGGTTTACCTTCGACTACGCGTTGATCGACGGCCGGCGTCAGTTTCGGGGTCGCAGTTGCTGCGACCGCGTCCCCAGAAGGACGTTCCCTGGGTCGTTGATCGGGCTTTGGCGTGGGCTTCGTTATGGGGGCTTCTGTGACCGCTTCGTCTGGAACAGATTCTTTGAGTCGTTGATCAGCGGTCGATCTCGGAGTCTTTGCGACTATGTCTGGTTGATCGGGGATGGCTGGCGCCGGGCCGGCCGCCCAGTCACTGGTCTTACTCCCACCAGAGTACGTGCCGTGGAATGTTTTTCCGTCGGCATCCACGTTCACCACCGGGCCCTCCAGTTTGCCGCGGACCATGTTGCCCGAATAGCGGCTGGTGGCGGTATGTTTGGCGGACGGAATGTTCGAACCCATCACGTTTGCTCGCTCCACTCGATACCAGGTGAGGGTGCCGTAACCCGTGGCGTAACCATCAGCATCCTGGCTGCCCGACCAGGTGACTTCGTCATCGGGTCGAGGATGGTTGTTCCAGACGAGTGTTTTCCGGTCTGTCGTGCGTTGGTAGGAGCCGCCACTTGCAAATGCGGCGTTCGCCAACAGGACGAGCGCAGTGCAGACAAAGAGGCATCGCGCGTTCACAGCTGGCTTTGTTTAGAAAAAATCTACAATAACGGGGCCGAACACTAACGCTGAGGTAACTTAGGGCAAGAGCAATCCGGGAATGCCTGGCGATTAACCGGACACCTTGGAGAAAAGGGCTGCCTATTTTGAAACGGACGAGGCCCTCCGAACTGCCAGAGAGATGGGAAGGCCAATAAAGAACATGTGCACAAAGAGGCCGGTCGCCAGAACCAGAGGCGGATATGTGACTTTGCGCGGAAAGGCGGATAGCGGAAGAACGACGAGGTTCATCACGCCGTAAATGATAATGCCGTAAAGAACTCCCGAGATGACCGCCCGGCGGGTGAGGAACGAAAATTGCCGGCTGGCAAGGTAGAAGATGGCGGCGGCCGAAAAAGCGATGAAGAAGTGAAGCAACAAACCGAGGGCGGCGATGGGCAAGCCACCCTGGAACGCGGCCGAGCCGAGCAGACCACTGGCCACGGACTGGAGGACGCGAAGTGCGGGAACTCCGCGCCAGTGCCAAAAAGCGATCGCATAAGTAATGTCGAGCGTTCCAGCAATGGAACCGCCAACCAGAATCGCGAGAACAGCTGAGGTGCGGCGCATATTTGACATTGTGATGAACTTGGCCTAACGGCACGGTCCCCAGCGGAGGCGAAAGTTTCCCTAGTGCGGGGCGAGCAGGTAGATTGCGCTGAGGGCCAGGAGGAAATATGGAACGAGCGCCGCCGCGCCGGCGTAATCCTTGGCCACGCGTTGGCCAAAAAAGAGCGCGGTCAACGACACGCCGGCGACGACCGCGCCGTAGAAGGCCAGGGCCGAGCAATGCTTGAACAGGATCAGCGCGCAACCCACCGCACTCAGAGCTCCGGCGGCGAGTTCCAGAATGGTGATAATTAGAACCATCACCGGAACCATTGCGGCCAGGGGACTTTTCGCGAAATGTCCGGTCAGCCATTCGAGGTTGCCACGTCGGTCGACCACTTTGTCGATGCCGGATTGCAGGAACAGGATGGCGAGAAAGGCGGAGACGAGCACTTGCAGAAGGCAGGTGGCTCCTTCGGGTGTGTGCAGACATGACATCCGGGCATTGTTACACGATTGACCGGGGGGAACGGAAGAGAAACGTAATTATCTGGTAGCGGAGGGCCCAAAAATCTGAGAATGGTAATCACTCAACTGCCCAGACGAATTATTATGAAAACACTTAAGCCGCTTACCCTTTGCCTCGCTCTTATCGGACTTGCCGGAGCCGCTTCCGCGCAAAACGACTTGAACCTGCCTGACGTCAGCCAGGCTGCCGAAGGTAAACAGCGCATCGCCCTGACGGATATCACGGTGACCTACCACCGACCCCTTGTGAACGGGCGCAAGATTTGGGGCGGCCTCGTTCCCTACGGCAAGGTCTGGCGCGCGGGCGCGAATGAAAATACGACCATCGAGTTCAGCGACTCGGTCTGGGTGGAAGGAAAGCCGCTGGCCAAAGGGATGTATGGCCTGCACATGATCCCGAACCCGGATTCCTGGACGGTGATCTTTTCAAAAACGACCACCGGCTGGGGCAGTTACAGTTACAAGCAGGATGAAGATGCCTTGCGCGTGGATGTGAAACCGCGCGCCCTGGCCGAGATGAAGGAGGCGCTTGAATTCGAGTTCGAAGATTTGAAGCCGGAATCGACCGCCGTGACTTTGAAGTGGGAGAGACTGGGTGTCCCTTTCACCGTTTCGATCAAGGACTCCGACCAGACCTTGCAGAACATTCGGGCGCAACTGAAGGGCCGCGGCCAGTTCACCTGGCAGTCTTTGGATGAAGCGGCCCAGTTTTGTTTAACCAGAAAGATCGATCTCGACGAGGCGTTGGGTTGGGCTGATGCCTCCATTCAAAACGAGGAACGATTCGATAACCTCAGCACGAAAGCGGATATTCTGAAAGCGCTGAACCGTCCGGATCAGGCCAAAACGGTCTGGAATCACGCCCTTGAAATAGCCAGCGCCGTGCAGCTCTATTCCTATGGCCGTCGATTGCAGGGAGAGAAGCAGAGTGCCGAAGCGATGGATATCTTCCAGGTGGTGGTGAAGCGGTTTCCGCAAGGCGTCTATGGCCATCTGGCCCAGGCCCGCATCAAGTCCGCCGCGGGCGATTTCGCAGGGGCCGCGGCCGAAGCGACCCAGGCAGAGAATGCTGCGCCGTCCGATGTGCAGAAGCAGAGCATCAAGTCGTTAGTCGATAAACTGCAGGCGAAACAGGACATCAACAAATAGCGCGCCGGCCCAGGCGATCTTCGGACGTGGAACGATGGTGTTTAGCGGGACGTTCACAACCGGGCGCTTGATGTTGCGCGGGACGCCTCAGCGGATCTTGGCAGCTCGGCGAGCCGCCATGGCTATCGCCTTGATCGCGACCTTGCCCACGGCCAGGTCAGTCGAGGCGTCTGCGCCATTATTTCCCGAACCGATGAACGGGGTCGAGATCCAGCTCGCCCTGCAAAAACTGAATGTCCTTGGCCGGGTCCTCTACATCGCGGCCCATCCTGACGACGAGAACACGACCCTCATGGCCTTGTGGTCGAACGGCGCGCTTTATGAGACTGCCTACCTTTCGGTCACGCGCGGCGACGGTGGTCAGAATTTAATTGGACCGGAGCTACGCGAGCGTCTTGGCCTGATTCGAACGGAGGAATTGCTGGCGGCACGGAGACTCGATCATGGCCAGCAATTCTTTTCCCGCGCGATTGATTTCGGATTCTCCAAGACGGCGGAGGAAACGCTGCGAATCTGGGATCACGAGAAAATTCTTTCCGATGTGGTTTGGGTGATCCGGAAGTTTCGGCCGGATATCGTCGTGACGCGCTTCAGTCCGGAAGATCATTTGACGCACGGCCATCACACGGCGTCATCCATTCTGACGCAGGAGGCGTTTGCGGCCGCGGGAGATGCCAGCCGCTTTCCGGAACAATTGGCCTTCGTGAAACCATGGAGCCCAACCCGACTGGTTTGGAATACATCGCCCTTTTTCTTTTCCAACCGGAACATTCCATTTGATCCGACGGGTCTGACCGTCCTGGAAGCCGGCGGTTACAATCCGCTTCTGGGCAAAGCCTACACGGAAATCGCGGCGGCCAGTGTGAGCATGCACAAGAGCCAGGGAGTGGGCAGCCCGGCACGGCGCGGTGCGCGAAAGGAATATTTCAAACTGTTAGCCGGCGCGCCCATGACGAGCGCGCTTTTCGATGGCATCGATACCAGTTGGTCGCGCGTGGCGAATTCGGAGTCAATCGCCACGAAGATTCGGCAGATCATTTCGGAGTTCCATCCCGCCGATCCGGCAGCGTCGGTGGCGGAGTTGCTTTCCCTGCGGCAGGCGATGAGCGCTCTAAAGGATGAAAGTTGGGTCCCGGAGAAAAAAGCGGAACTGGATCAGATCATCGCGGCCTGCCTTGGTTTGCACGTCGAAGCGTCGACCAGCGCCGAAAAGATCACGCCGGGGCAGACAGCCGCCGTCAAGCTGGAGGCAATTAGCCGCTGCAATATTCCGGTTACGCTCCAGGAAGTGCGGTTTCCTCTTTCGGGCGAGGCGACGCGAATTGATGCGGCGCTCCCGCCTAACGAGCTGGTGACGAAGGATCTGTCGTGCAAGATCCCGGAGAACACGCCTTACTCCCAGCCCTATTGGCTTCGCCAGCCTGGAACGCCCGGCACCTTCGCAGTCGACGACCAAAAGCTTATCGGTTTGCCGGAAAATCCGCCTCATTTACCCGCGGAGATCACTCTGCAAGTGAGCGGACAAGAGCTTCGCTACATCGTCGACACGAAGTATCGCACCGTCGATCCGGTGGCGGGCGAATTGCGACAGGCGTTAGTCATCGCTCCGCCGGTCTTTACCGACTTCAGCAACGGCGTTCTGATGTTTGCCACAAATCAGCCGAAATCGGTTCCCGTGCGTGTGACCGCGGCGACCGGTCCCGTCAAAGGTCAACTTAAACTGGCAGCACCGGAAGGCTGGCGCGTCGATCCCGCCACCGTGCCGATCGATCTGAAAGGAGCCGACGCTGAGATGGTGGCGACATTTACGGTCAAGCCGCCGGAGCAAAATAGTGAAGGGACGGTGCGAGCCGTTGCGACGATCGATGGCCGCGACTATTCGTTTGGACATGTGCGCATTTCCTATCCGCACATCGGCGTTCATATCTTGATGCCGGCGGCAGAAGTCAAAGTTGTGCGCGCGGATATCCGCAGGAGGGGAGAGCGCATTGGTTACATTCCCGGCGCCGGTGACGATGTGCCGGAGAGTCTGCAACAGATCGGCTACACCGTGAAGATGTTGGGCGAAGCCGATATCACGGCGAAGAACCTGGCACAATTTTCAGCTGTGGTGCTGGGAATTCGCGCCTACAACACGCAGGACCGAATCTCCACCTGGCTGCCGGAGTTGCTTGCCTATGTAAAGAATGGAGGAGTCGCCGTCGCGCAATACAACACCACGGCCGATCTCAAAACCAAGGAGATCGGGCCATATCCATTGGAGATTTCGCGCGACCGCGTGACAGACGAAAATGCGGAGGTGCGCATTCTGGCGCCTAACCACTCGCTCATGACCACGCCGAACAAGATCACGTCGAAGGATTTCGAAGGATGGGTCCAGGAGCGCGGGCTTTATTTCCCTAACAAATGGGATCCCGCCTGGACGCCAATCCTCTCGTGTAACGACCCAAATGAAAAACCACTCGATGGCGGTTTGCTCGTGGCAAAGTCGGGCAAAGGCTTTTTCGTCTACACGAGTTATTCGTGGTTTCGGCAATTGCCGGCCGGCGTGCCGGGCGCCTACCGGTTGTTTGCAAATATGGTGTCGCTGGGCAAATGAGCATGCGCGATAACGAGCCGGACGCACGCTCCTGGGGCAGGGCGTATGGTCTGGCTCTTTCACTTTTCGCGGTGGAAGTGGCGCTGCTCTACCTCTTTACTCTCCGGTTCTCGTGAACCGGCTGGATTATATTGTTCTCATCGCCACGATCCTGGCGATCCCGCTGTATGGTCTCTGGCGAACGCGCGGCGGCACGTCTCTCGGCCAGTACCTCAAGGGTGATTCGAGCATTCGCTGGGCAACCATCGGTCTCTCCGTGCTCGCGACCCAGGCCGGACCGATCACGTTTCTTTCCATGCCGGGCCAGGCCTACGAGAGCGGGATCGGATTCATCCAGAATTATTTTGGGCAGCCGCTCGCCCTCATTGTGGTTTGCGCGGTCTTTGTTCCGATCTATCAGAGGCTGAAGGTTTACACGGCCTATCAATACCTGGGCCAACGATTCGATCGCAAGACACAATTGCTCGGCGCCTTTTTGTTCCTCGTGCAACGGGGCATCGCCGCCGGAATCACGATCTACGCGCCCGCCATCATTTTGTCGGCTTTGCTCGGGTGGCATTTGAACCTGACCATCTGGCTGGCCGGCGGGTTGGTCATTATCTACACGGTCGCGGGCGGGACCAAGATCGTCAGCATCACGCAACGCTACCAGATGATTGTGATCCTGACCGGCATGGCCATGGCGTTTGCGGTCGCGGTTTATCGACTGGCTCCGGAGCTGTCGTTCGGGCACGCGCTCTCCGTCGCCGGTCAGATGGGCAAACTGGAAGCGGTGGATTTCTCGTTCGATCCGCACAAGCGCTACACTTTTTGGTCGGGACTGATTGGCGGCTTTTTCCTCGCCCTCTCGTATTTCGGGGCCGATCAATCGCAGGTACAACGTTATCTGGCCGGCGGTTCGCTGAAGGAGAGCCGTCTCGGGCTACTTTTCAACGCGGTTGTGAAGGTGCCGATGCAATTTTTCATTCTCCTGCTCGGCGCGGTGGTCTTCATGTTTTATCAATTCGAGAAACCGCCTGCCTATTTCAATCAACCGGCCTACCAACGAGCGGTGGCACGCGGCTATGGGCCGCAGCTGGAGACGCTGCAAACGCAGTTCGACAGCGTTTTCGAACAGAAACGCGATACGATTCGCGCGATCTCCGGCGAATTGTCGAAACCGGCGTCCCAGGAGCGTGATGCGGCCATGACCAGACTGCGCGACCTTGACGCGCAAGCTCACGAGCTGCGCGATCGAACGAAGGCAGTTCTCGAGCAAGCCGGCGCGGATCCCAAGAGCAAGGAATCGGATTACGTATTCATTACTTTCATTCTCCAACAGTTGCCGCATGGGCTGGTCGGGTTGCTCATCGCCGTCATCCTGTGCGCGACCATGTCGGCGACGGCCGCGACTCTGAACGCGCTCGGCTCAACCACTGCGATCGACTTTTATCGACCTCTGATCCGAACGAACGCGAGCGATCATCATTATGTCGTGGCGGCCAAGGCGTTGACGGCGGTGTGGGGCTTGATCGCCATCGGGGTCGCTTCGTTCGCCAACCTCGTCGAGAACCTGATCGAGGCGGGTAACATTCTGGGCTCGGTGTTTTATGGCAGCATCCTCGGTCTCTTCCTGGCGGCATTTTTTATCCGAGGCGTCAGGGGATCGGCTGTATTTTTTGCGGCCCTGGTGGCACAGACGCTCGTCTTCGTATTGTTTGCGACCACGAGTATCGGCTACCTCTGGTACAATTTCATAGGGTGCGCGGCCGTGCTCATCCTGGCGCCGTTCCTGCAGCAAACGATCTTTCGCGGCAAAGAAGCCCCGGCCGGAGTATGATTCTCATTCTGAGCAATGGATCACCCGATCATTTGTTTTGGCCAGCAGCCGTGCGGATTTTTTCCCAAGCGATTTTTGTTCGCCAAGATTATCACGGCGCGCCGTCTCCAAAGGGAGGTGGGCGGGGAGATCGTCTTTTTCTATCACGATAGCGACCATGATCCGCGCGAGACCATTACGATTGTGCGAGACCGGCGCGGCGAGGACGTGGCGTTAAACTTTCAGTTCGAGAATAAGATTCAAAAACAGTTCTCGCCTCTCTACGCGAAACGCGTTCCGCCGGGTTGGCAGATGAAAACCGGACGCCAACTTCCGAGTTATGTCCAACCGCCACTGGTCGAACACTTCAAGGAAACCAGGAGTAGAAATGTCGCCGATTTCTGTCTCGAGATGTACCAAAGGATGGGTTTGCTGGAAGGCGTGCGTGTGGTACGATCCGGCGCGCCCGAGTTCAGAAGGCGCGCCCAGCCGGTGCCTGACTACTTCGTCGATCTGCCGTATGAGGGTGAGATCGTTCGGGCCAGGCATCGTGATGGAAAATTACTTCTGCACAAAGGGGGCGATCGGTTTCTGGAGATTCCGGGAGGCGAATTTGGTCCGGAACAAATCAGTCCAACCCGCGACACGCGTTTCCGTTGGATGCAATCGGTGATTGGCTGCACCCATTACGTGGCTGGCGCGAGCGAGCACCATTATATTAATAAGGCGGATGCCCCCGGGGTGAGATTTGTCGAGCGCGACGAGATTGCCGATTCGGGCAAGGCCTACACGGAGGTGTGATGGGATCGGAGCGACTCAAAATTGGAATCGCCTGCTTTCCACTGATCGGTGGGAGCGGAATTCTGGCCACCGCTCTCGGGTCGGAACTGGCGCGTCGCGGCCATGAAATCCATTTTTTCAGCTACGCCCAGCCGGTTCGGCTGGAGCTGCCGCAGGAGGGTCTTCATTTCCATCGTGTGGAAGTCGCCCACCATACTTTGTTTCCGTGTCCAGACTATACCCTGCCTCTGGCTGTGAAAATGACGGAGGTAGCTCGCGCGCGATCGCTCGACGTTTTCCATGTTCATTATGCCGTGCCCCACGCGATGGCCGCTTGCCTGGCTGCGCAGATGCTGGGGGCGCTCGCGCCGCGCATTGTCACGACTTTGCACGGAACCGATACCACGCTCCTCGGGCAGGATCCCGATTACCGCACCGCCATCGAACATGCTCTGGTGCATTCCGATGCGGTGACGGCAGTCTCAGAAAGTTTACGGCAGCAAACTCAGGATATCTTTCGTTTGCAACGGCCGATCGAAGTGATTCCGAATTTCTTTACCCCGACCAAGCCGAAGAGGAGCCGCGAAGAAGTTCGGGATGAGCTTGGGATAGGCGACAAATTCCTTGCTCTGCATATGTCGAACCTACGGACCGTCAAACGCATCGATCTCCTGCTCCGGGTTATTGCTCTGTCGAAAAGCCGGGAGCGGATTCGATTGCTCATTTTGGCGGGCAGCTCGTTTGATCCGTATGAATCCTTGCTGGACGAACTCGGACTTCGCGATTGCGTCACGGTTCGTCGCAATACGGCGGCGGTCGAGGAATATCTCGAAGCCGCAGATGCGGGCCTTTACTCATCCGAATACGAGAGTTTCGGTCTGGGTATTCTGGAGACGCTGTTCTACGGAAAACCAGTCGTCGCCTTTCGCGTCGGTGGCATTCCCGAAGTCGTAGGCGACTCGTGTCCCCTGTATCCATTTGGTGATCTGGCCGCGATGGCTGCCGGGCTGGACGCTTTGGTCAAGTCGCCGGATCTGGCGCGGGAATCAGGCAAACGGGGGCATGACCACGCGGTCGCGCGATTCTCCGCAGATCGCGTCGTCCCTCAATACGAGGCGTTGTATCGCCGAATAGTTGCTGGACGTCCGCTCTGCTAAAATTCGTCCATGGTTCTGGCGGTGTCAGCGACTCCACCGGCATGCCCCAAAGCGCTTGGGAATCAAGTTGCCGTGCAGATTTCGGCCGGCCGAATTAACAGTGGCTGCCGGCCGTCAGATCGCCAGGAGTTTTCGGCGAAAAGCTAGCAGGACGACGAGGGTCGAGGCCAGGAAAAGTAGAGTCGATCCGCCATCGGGAACCCCAAGCGTCCCATTAAAGAAGTGATAGTTTCTTACCTGACTACCCGACGTCACGCTGTAGTCGGTGAACATTGCGCCCTGCGTTTCCGCGATGAACGCATTAGGGTTATTCTTAACCTTATTCAGGGAAGGGAAATAACTGGCGTCATTTGGCCCGGCAACCAACATTTGCAAAGTTGTAGCGTGGCCGTTGCCGTTGTCAATGAACACGATGACATCGGCCCAGGTGGCGATGTTATTCTGGGTGCCGCCCGGCGCGAGTATGACGACATAGCCCGCATTCACGGTTGAAGGCAGGCTGAAAATGCCTGACTGAAGGGAAGGAGTGCCAGTGAGCGTTTCCGGATAAATATAAGCATCGAATCCGCCCGTTCCGTTTGTAGCAAAATGAGTCAAAGGCGTTCCGGTTATGGCATCCGACGTCCCGCCCGACATTCCGGAAGCGCTGGAGGTAAAGGATGAATTTTTGCCCGTTATGCCCGAACCAGGCAGAGGCGTCGCCTGCACGCTGGCGGCTAGCGCGACAACGGCAAATAAACCGAGATAGGTTCTGACGCTATTTGTAGTTATGGTGGGGTCCTGCGTTGGTTGAGACCCCCTAACCTAAAGTACCGGGCGGTCGCGGGTCAACTCCATTTTCTTGATGAATGCGGTTGATTTGGCCCGGATGGAAGTTTCCGAGGTATCGCGGAAGGCATCAACCAACCGGCGTCGCTGTAAGTCATCCATGGTCAAGAAGTTGCGATTGGCTCCAGAGGTAGGATTCGAACCTACGATCCGCCTGAGGCGGATTAACAGCCGAGCTTGGATTTGAGCCATGCGTGTCCCTGTCCTGACTTGAGGGCTTTCTCGCGAGCGCGAGCGGCCGATCGCGACTCGACAGTTTCAGAATGCACGACCATCCAAGGGCCCCGCCAACGGTTGGTCGTCATTGTAAAGGTGTTGGACGGATCGTTGTGTTGTTGCATTCGCAACACCAGATTGTTGGTCTGCCCGATGTAGAGCTTGCCATCGGGATTGCGGAGTACATAAACGAAATAGAACTTCCGTGATGAATTTAACTTCGATTTCAGTTGTTCGAGCGGCGTTGTAACATTATACAAGAGCGCGGGGTGGAGCAGCCTGGTAGCTCGTCAGGCTCATAACCTGAAGGCCGCGGGTTCAAATCCCGCCCCCGCAACCAATTTTTTGTCCCTTGCCGCCTTCGACCGGTTGGGCAACATATACGCCGCCGAATCGGGCACTTCGCACACGATCCAGAGTAGCTCAGTGGTAGAGCGGTCGGCTGTTAACCGATTGGTCGTAGGTTCGAATCCTACCTCTGGAGCCATTTCCGATGTTCTGGGTCTACATGCCTTGAAAATCCCGCCGGCACCTTTTACATCGATCAGACGGATGATTTCAAGCGACGCGTCGCCAATCACAATCGAATGGACAAAATCGCCGGCAAGCTCACCCGAAAGAACGGTCCTTGGATCTTGATCTGGTCCGAGCAACATCCCGATCGCTCAAGCCTGATGCGACGCGAACGCCAAATTAAATCTTGGAAGTCCGCCAAACGAATTCGATTACATCTTCTTAACGGCTAGCACAGTGGTAGAGTCCCGACTGCGTCGGGATTAACCGATTGGTCGTAGGTTCGAATCCTACCTCTGGAGCGATGCATATGTTTTGGGTCTACATACTCGAAAATCCCGACGGCATTTTTTACATCGGCCAGACGGACGATCTCAAGCGACGCGTCGCCAGTCACAACCGCACGGATAAAATCGCGGGGAAGTTTACCCGCAAGAATGGCCCATGGATTTTGATCTGGTCCGAGCAGCATCCCGATCGCTCAAGCGCTGATGCGACGCGAACGCCAAATTAAATCTTGGAAGTCCGCCAAACGAATTCGATTACATCTTCTTAACGGCTAGCTCAGTGGTAGAGTCCCGACTGCGTCGGGATTAACCGATTGGTCGTAGGTTCGAATCCTACCTCTGGAGCCATTTTGCGAATGCAGAAAGAAGGAAAAATCCTCATCGGGACCGCCAGCTGGTCGGATCCGGGATTTGTCGAACGATGGTATCCCAAAGGGATGCCTGCACACGCCCGGCTCGGCTGGTACGCGCAGCATTTCGAGATGGTGGAAGTCAATTCGACATTCTACGCGGTTCCCGATTTGCGCACGGTCGAGCGTTGGTGCGCGGTCACTCCAGACGACTTCATCTTTGATGTGAAGCTGCATCAGCTTTTTTCATTTCATTCCACGCCGGCCAAGCTCTTGCCGCCTGCTCTGCAAGGCCAGGCCGAGACGGACGAAAAGGGGCGGGTGCAGGTCACGCCTGCTCTGCGCGATGTTTTGCTCTCGAGTTTTCTCGGCCCGGTCTCAATCCTGCGTTCGGCCGGGAAGCTCGGAGTGTTGCTAGTGCAACTTTCTCCGGCTTTTTCTCCGCGCAAACATGCGCTGACGGAACTCGAGCCTCTGCTCGAGCGGTTGAGCGACTATGCGGTCGCGATCGAATTTCGAAATCGCGATTGGGCGGTTGACGAACAACTGAAAGCAACCATCGAATTTCTGCGACGCTATCGCGCCATTTTTGTCAACGTTGATACGCCAGCCGAAAATCATTTCACCATCATGCCGGCGGGCGTGAACGAGGTTACTAATCCGGAGGCCACATATTTGCGGCTGCACGGGCGCGACGCCAAAGCCTACACGACCGGCAAAACGGTGGCGGCGCGATTCAATTACAATTACAACGACGCGGAGGTGAAGGAAGTCGCGGAGCGCAGCGAGAGATTGGCCCGCCAGGCGCGTGAGGTTCATGTGGTCTTTAACAACAACGCGCTGGATTACGCTCCCCAGGCCGCCGCGCGGTTGCGCGTCGCGCTCGGGCAAATCGTTGCGCCGCCGCCCGCGACACCCGAGTTGTTTTAGATTACGTTTGAAGGTGGATCCAAAAGAGCCAGCGATGGGCGGACGTTACGGGCCGCCTCTGCCCACCTCCATGGCGCGACTGAAAGAGTGGCTGAGCGCGCATCACATGACTCTGATGACGATTGCCGACACGCCGCATTCGATCGCGCTCGGCTCAGCCATCGGAATCTTCTTCGGTTTTACCCCGCTTTGGAGCGTCAAAACGCTGCTTTCCATCGCGGTGGCCTGGATTTGCCGCTGCAACAAAATCGCGGCGGCCATCGCCGTGACTTTGCACGACGTCCTCATTTTCGTGATGCCGGCCATTTATTTTGCGGAATACAAGATCGGGTGCTGGGTTTTGCATCGTCCTGTGCCGGCCTCCCGAATCCGGTTCCATTTCGGGTTGCACTATTACGTTAACTGGGACCTGTTTTTGCGCGTGGTTTGGCCCGCCTTTGTCGGCTCGCTCTTCTTCGCCTTGCCCAGCGCGATCTTCACTTATTGCCTGATGCGGCTACTCGTGAGCAGGGCACGAACCCCGGGCAAAACAGGGTAGCCTGCCAGCAGGGGACGGGGGCCGCGTTTTGTGCCCGGAACGGCACGAGAGTTGCAGCAGAGAGGGGCCACGATTTGTCTCTGCCTCGCAAACCCGGAGGCCGTCGCAGATCGGGCCTTAATATGTATATGAAATCCTTGATTGCCCTTCTTTCCGGACTCCTTCTGTGCTCTTGCGCGGATATGTATGTCACCAAAACGGACGTCGCCACGCCAGGGGGCGGGGGCGGGGCTCCGATCGACGCCAAGGATTACGGCTCAACGGGGATTCGCATGACCCACTGCGGCGTTGGCGCGTCAGATCCGCGAGCCATCTATATCCGGCCGTTCTGCATCGATACGGCCGTCTTCGAAGGCGACGAAGCAGCTTCGGACGGCGAGATGCCCATTCGCAAGGCCCTCACGCCGGTGGAGTTTGCGGAAGATTTGAAAGAAGAATTGGAGAAGATCGCTCCGGCCAGGATTCTCAGGCCCAACGAGACCCCGAGGCTCGGCTGGCTTGTGGAAGGCAGATTTGACCGGGTCGACGGAGGCAGCCCGGAGGGGCGCTTCTTCTTTGGTGTTTTCGGAAACGGCAGATCGTTTCTCGCGCTTCATGTGCGCATCACCGACGTAAGCAAAGGCGTAGTAGTCTACGAATTCGATATGGCGGGAGGCAGCGGTAACCAGGGCAAATTTGGAACCCTGCGTGCAAGCGGCCTGGGCAAAGCCTCGCACTTTGATCTCCGGAACGCGGCGGAACGGATTTACATTACGCTGAGCGCGAATCCGTATCGTTACGCCGTCCATACGGACGCGATGTTGCAATAGCCGACGGCTTCGACGCGGACCCGGCGTCGGTTGATTGCTGTTGCCAAGCGGAACGCGCCGAATAAGGTGCTGCGTTCCCAGCCGCCGTGACCGTTTTACGTCGAATTTTCGTCAGTCTTGTTGCCCTCGCTGCGGTAACAAACGCGCGTTGCGCTGGTGCCGCGCAGGCCTACATCATGGTTGATTCGCAAAGCGGCTACGTTTTGCAGCAACAGGAGCCAAAGCAGAAACGCCAGATTGGAAGTTTAACCAAGATTGCGACAGCCGCGGTGGTGCTCGATTGGGCGGAGCACCAATCCGGGAATCTGAGCGAGGTTGCGACCATCCCGCGGGAAGCATTCGTCGGAGTTACGGAGAATCGTATCGGCTTTCAACCCGGCGACCGGATCGAGCTGCGCGACCTCCTGTATGCCGCGCTCGTGCAATCCGACAACATTGCCGCCTATACCCTGGCCCACCATGTCGGCGCGCAATTTCAATCGGCTGTTCCGTTGCCGGCGGGATCGAAACTCGGCTCCGCGGACGTGTTCGTCGGCCAGATGAACGCGCTGGCCAAGCAGTTGAAAATGGAAAGAACGCGCTTCGTTAATCCGACAGGTATCGATGAGAAAGTTCATCCCATGCCGTTTTCCACTGCGGAAGATATGGCGCGCCTGACGCGTTACGTGATGAACAAGGCGAGCTTTCGCTTCTACGTCTCGCAGAAAGAGCGTCAAATCTCATTCGAGCGCGGGGGGGCCAAATTACAACTCCGTGCTCCACACCACCAACGAACTCCTCGGTCAGAATGGGATCGATGGCGTAAAAACCGGACAAACCGCGCGCGCCGGTCAGTGCCTGATCCTTTCTTCGAATCGCGAATCTGAAGTTGTCCAGAATGGTCAAATGACGACGGTTTATCCGCGCCACTTGATTGTGGTCTTATTGGGGAGCACGAGCCGTTTCGGGGAAGGATCACAGCTCGTTGCCACGGGCTGGCAATTGTACGACCAGTGGGCGGCGGGCGGGCGCATGGTCGATCCGCAGAAAGTGCTTTAGGCCTGCCCGCCAAATGAAGCCACGTATTGGCGTTCTCACGAGTGGCGGCGATTGCCCCGGTCTTAACGCCGTGTTGCGCGGCGTCGTGCTGGCGGCCGAAAAACTCGGCTGGGAAGTAATCGCTTTCCGCGATGGCTTCGAAGGACTCCTTCCGCCGGGCGATTATACGATTCTGGATCGCCACAGCACCGATGGCATCATGGCGTTGGGCGGCACGATTATCGGCACGACCAATCGCGGACATTTCGTGGCCAAAATCGGCGCGGGGGACCGGGCCGTGGTGGCGGCCGAAGTCATCGAGGATGCCAGGAAAGTCCTGGCTGCTCAGAACGTCAAATCGCTCATCATCGTCGGCGGCGACGGCTCCATGACCACCGCGTTGCAACTACAGGAGGCCGGCATCAATTGCATCGGCGTTCCCAAAACCATCGACAACGACTTGGAAGCAACCGCCATGACCTTCGGATTCGATTCGGCCGTGGCCGTGGTCACTGATGCCCTCGACCGGTTGCACACGACTGCCACGAGTCACAAACGCGTCATGGTGGTCGAAGTCATGGGACGCCATGCGGGATGGATTGCGCTGCACGGCGGAATTGCGGGAGGCGCGGATATCATTTTGATTCCGGAGATTCCATTTGATTACGAAAAGATCGCACAATCGATTAAAGCAAGGGACGCGGCGGGCGATCTCAGTTCGTTGGTCGTCGTGGCCGAAGGTGCGACGTCCAAAGGACGGCCAGCAGGTCAAACGCGACATGGAGGGCGGCGAGTTTCGTCTCGGCGGCATTGGCGACATGGTGGCGCGCGAAATCGCCAGACGCACCGGAAAAGAAACGCGCTCCTGTGTGCTAGGTCATTTGCAACGCGGCGGGGCACCCACCACGCTCGACCGAATTCTTGGAACCCGCTTCGGCGTGAAAGCTGTTCAGCTGGCCAACGAAGGACATTTTGGATCCATGGTCAGCTATCAAAATTACCAGGTCCGTCATGTGCCGATCGCGGAAGCGGTCAACCGGCTGCGACTCGTGCCGCCCAACGGCGAAATGGTGCAGACCGCGCGCGATGTGGAAATCTCCTTCGGAGATTAAAGTTCCAAATTCCAAGCTCCAGAGAAGCCTCAATCACAGAAAATCTGAAAATGCGCACGATTCGATCTGTTTTGGATATTGGAAATTGGAACTTCCCTGGACATTGGAGGTTGGGACATTTGGAATCTTGTCGAGAATAACTTTACATGAAAATTATTCTCGCCTACTCCGGCGGCCTCGACACCTCGGTCATTCTTCGCTGGCTGAAGGAGACTTATCAGGCTGAGATCATCGCCTTCTGTGCCGACATCGGGCAGGAGGAAGAGCTCGAAGGCCTCGAGGAAAAGGCGCTCCGCACCGGCGCTTCGAAATGCATTGTCCAAAATCTGCAGGAGGAATTCGCCCGCGATTTCATCTTCCCGATGTTTCAGGCCGGCGCGACTTTACGAAAATCAGTATTTCCTCGGCACAAGCATCGCGCGGCCCTTGATCGCCAAACGCATGGTCGAAATCGCGCGAACGGAAAAAGCGGACGCCATCGCACACGGTGCGACGGGGAAGGGGAATGATCAGGTGCGTTTCGAACTGACGGCCGCGGCGCTCGCGCCGGAGTTACGTGTCATCGCGCCGTGGCGCGAGGAACGGTTTCGCAAACAATTTCCCGGGCGCGCCGAGATGATTGCCTTTGCGAGGGCGAACAAAATTCCCGTGGAAGCCAGCGCAGAGAAACCGTACTCGATGGACCGCAATCTTCTCCACATCAGTTTCGAGAGCGGCGTGCTGGAGGATCCCTGGTTCGACGCGAGCTCTAAAGAAATGTGCGACATGTACAAACTGAGCGTCGCGCCGGAAGACGCCCCGGACGAGCCGGAGTTTGTCGAGCTTGAGTTCGAGCGGGGCAATTGCGTGAATGTTGCTGGAGGGACGCGCGCCGTCGTGTCCCAAAATTTGGGCGCCGGCGGCTCGGCGCCCTCCATGTCACCCCTCGCCGTCATGCAAACGCTGAACAAGATTGGCGGAAAACACGGGATCGGACGCGTCGATATCGTGGAAAACCGCTCTGTCGGAATGAAGGGGCGCGGCGTTTACGAGACGCCCGGCGGCGCGATTCTCTACTTCGCGCACCGCCAGATGGAAACCCTGACGATGGATCGGGAAGTGATGCATCTGCGCGATGAGTTGATCCCGAAATACAGCACCCTGGTTTACAACGGCTACTGGTTCTCGCCGGAACGCGAAGCGCTGCAGGCACTCGTCACCGAAACACAAAAAGACGTCAGCGGCATCGTGCGCCTAAAGCTCTACAAAGGCAACATCATCGTGGCAGGGCGCAAAAGTCCAAAGAGCCTCTACGATCCGAAAATCGCGACCATGGAGGGCGGGGAATCAGCTTACAACCAAAATGACGCCACCGGCTTCATCAAGGTGAACGCGCTGCGTCTAAAGGTCCGCGCCGCGTTGCAGTCATCTGGTAGGGGCGATTGACCCCGGTCGCCCAGATAAAGTGAGTTGTGTCAGCCGCCTGTTTGTAATTTAAGGGAAGGGATCGATGCAGTTGACGCGCCGACCACCATTTGGACTCGACAGCCAGGGTACTGTGCAAGTATGAATTCCGGGTAAGTTTTCCCGGCTAGGGAGATGTCTTCCGAAATCAAAAAAGAGATCGAGCTCGAGATTGCGCATGTCTTGTTCGTCGACATCGTCGGCTATTCCAAGCTCTTGATTAACGAGCAACGGCGCTTGCTTGAGACGCTCAATCAGATCGTCCGCGAAACGGATCAGTTTCGCAAAGCCGAGGCGAACCATCGGCTGATTACGATTCCGACCGGCGACGGGATGGCGCTGGTGTTTTACAACTCACCGGAAGCTCCGGTGGAGTGTGCTCTGGAGATCAGTCGCGCGGCCAGAGAGCATCCCGAGCTTAAGCTGCGCATGGGCGTGCACAGCGGCGCGGTCAGCGGCGTGGTGGATGTGAGTGGACGTGCCAACATCGCTGGCGCCGGCATCAACATCGCGCAGCGGGTGATGGATTGCGGCGATGCCGAGCACATCCTGCTTTCGAAGCACGTCGCCGAAGATTTGGAACAACTCGGCCACTGGAAAAAGCATCTGCACAATCTGGGTGAGGCGGAAGTGAAACACGGTGCGCGTGTTTCGGTGGTCAATCTTTACACCGAAGAACTCGGTAATCCTCAGGTGCCGCAGAAGTTTCTCCAGGCGCGACGTAAAGCAGGGGCGGCAGTGCCGGTCGCAGCTGAAAAGCCGAGAACAAATCGAAGCTGGATTATCGCAGCGGCTGCGCTTCTCCTGATTGCAGGACTTGCTCTGGGCGGATATTTCCTGTCGCGGCGTTTGGCGCCTGTCGCGAGCAGCAGTGCATCAACGCCCGCGCCAGCTATAACTCCAGTTTCGAGCACTCCGGCCGCCGTTCCTGAAAAGAGCATCGCGGTGTTGCCCTTTGAAAACCTCAGCGAAGAGAAGGCGAACGCTTTTTTTACCGATGGTGTGCAGGATGAAATTTTGACTGATCTCGCAAAAATCGCCGACCTGAAAGTAATCAGTCGCACCTCGGTCATGCAGTACAAGACGGGCGCACAGCGCAACCTCCGTGAAATTGGGCAACAGCTCGGCGTCGCGCACCTGGTGGAAGGCAGCGTTCAGCGCGTCAGCAATCGTGTGCGGGTGAACGCGCAGTTGATCGATGCCCGCAACGATGCGCACCTGTGGGCGCAGACTTACGATCGGGATCTCGCGGATGTCTTTGCCATCCAGAGCGAGATCGCCAAGGCTATTGCCGATCAGTTGCAGGCCAAACTTTCGCCAGAGGAGAAGAATGCGATTGAGCAACGCCCCACCTCGGACGTAGTAGCCTTCGATCTCTATAGCCGTGCCAAGAACCTGATACTAACCACGGCCTTTAGCGGGATTGCGGGCAAAAAACTCAATGAAGCCATCAGTTTACTGAACCAGGCGCTGCAGCGTGATCCTTCATTCTTCGTTGCGCAGTGCGAGCTTGTTCGCGCGCAGGACCAACTCTACGCGTTGGGTCTCGATCACACTCCGGCGCGACTGGCCGCGGCCGATGCTGCGGTTGAAGCAGCGGTTAGGCTACAGCCGGAAGCTGGCGAGTCTCACCTCGTGCGGGCCCGGCATTTGTACTATGGCTATCGTGATTACGACGGGGCCTTGAAGGAGCTCGAGCTGGCGCGCCAGACATTACCCAACAACCCCGAAATCCTCGAATTAACCGGTTACATTCTTCGCCGGCGCGGTAAGTCGGAGGAGGGACTGCAGTTTATTCAGCGCGCTCTTGACGTTGATCCACGCAATTTTTACACACTCCAGCAGATCGCATTAAGTTATGCCTACCTCAAACGGTACGCCGAAGAAGCTGCCGTGCTCGATCGCGCAATCGCCGTCAAACCCGACGATGTCGAAACGCGCGCCACACGCGCGTTGATAGCACTTGATTGGAAGGCAGATACGGGCCCGCTTCATCGCGTCATCGATGAAGTTCGCGCGCAGAACCCGGGCGCGCTTCAAAACATCGCCGATGTCTGGGTATTATGCGCATTTGCCGAACGTGATCCCGCCGGTCTCGAGGATGGTCTTCGCGCGCTTGGCGACAACACATGGGGAGACAACGCTACTCTTCTGAGTGTTCCACTTGGCGAAGCACTCCTCGCTCGTCTTCGGCATGATGAAGAAAAAGCACGTGCCGCATTTACCCGAGCGAGAGAGGAGCAGCAGAAATTGGTGCAGGCGGACCCAAACTTTGCTCCTCCCATTTGTATTCTTGGCCTGATTGATGCAGGTCTTGGGCGGAAGAAAGAAGCACTGGAAGAGGCACAGCGTGCCTTGGAATTGATGCCGCTGACGAAAGACATATCAAACGGGACGGACATGCTTCAGTATGGCGCCATCGTAGCGGCGTGGGCTGGCGAAAAGGATCTGGCCTGCGAGCGTCTTTCAGCTGCCTTGAGCCATCCGAAGTGTACTAAGCTACGGTCGGCTCAAGCTGCTGCCTTGGTGGGACCCGCTTCGTAGCGATCCGCGTTTCGAAGAAATCGTCGCTTCGGTCGCGCCGAAATAGTTGTAGCGGCTTCGCTGCGCGAAGCGCCGGGACAGCGTTTAGTTGCGCCCCCTGCAGGGCGGCGGCTACAGCCATCCTTGCGGGGTTTGCTTGTCGATCTTATACTTAGACGCGAGTTAACGAACGGAAGGATCTTCTATGCCAACGACAATTGCCGCTCCGAAAACAGCTCCGGCCGCCGAAGCTGATTTTCTTCCGCTCCAGGGCACCGATTACATCGAGTTCTATGTCGGCAATGCCAAGCAGGCGGCGCATTTTTACAAGACAGCGTTCGGTTTTCAAAGCCTCGCCTATTCGGGACCGGAAACGGGAACGAAAGATCGAGCGAGCTACGTCATTCGACAGAACAAGCTCACCTTCGTTCTTACCACCCCGCTGCGGGCAGATAATCCGATTGCCGATCACATTGCCAAACACGGCGACGGCGTAAAGGCGATCGCGTTGAAAGTGGAGGACGCGACTTCTGCCTGGAACGAAACGACCAAGCGCGGCGGCAAGAGTTTTCTGAAGCCAACGACGTTGAAGGACGATAACGGCGAGTTGGTCATGAGCGGCATTCACACCTACGGCGATGTGGTTCATCTCTTTATCGAGCGCGAAAATTACCACGGCGCTTTCATGCCGGGCTTCCGAAAATGGGAGTCAGACTATCGCCCAGCCGAGACCGGCCTGCTCTATTGTCGATCATTGCGTCGGCAATGTCGGTTGGAACCAGATGAATCCATGGGTGAAATTTTACGAGGATGTGATGGGTTTCCGCAACATCCTCTCCTTCGACGACAAGGATATCTCGACCGAGTACTCCGCGCTCATGAGCAAGGTCATGAGCAACGGAAACGGTTTCGTAAAATTTCCGATCAACGAGCCGGCGGAAGGCAAAGAAGAAATCGCAGGTGGAGGAGTATCTTGATTTCTACAACGGCGAAGGCGTTCAGCACGTCGCCATCGCCACGAAGGACATCGTGAAGACTGTGACCGAACTGCAGAAGCGCGGTATCGAGTTCCTGAATATCCCGACGAGTTATTATGACACGCTCCCGGACCGCGTCGGTCACATCGACGAAGACCTGGAGCCGTTGAAGCGGCTCGGCATTCTGGTCGATCGCGACAACGAAGGCTATCTGCTTCAAATCTTCACCAAACCGGTGGAAGACCGGCCGACCCTCTTTTTTGAAATCATTCAACGCAAGGGCGCGAAGAGTTTCGGCAAAGGAAATTTCAAAGCGCTGTTCGAGGCTCTGGAGAAAGAGCAGGAAGCGCGAGGTAATTTGTAAAATGCCACTTCTTCGAAGATGCGATCGTGCCTCTCACCTTAATCCTCTCCCCTCGGAGGGGAGAGGCGAACCAAGCACCGGTCCTGCCAGGCTTCGCAAGAGCTTTCTCCTTCCTCTCCTCTTCGAGAGGAGAGGGTGGGGTGAGGAGCAGAATCTCTCCAGATTCGAAGATACCGGAAAGGCGCCACGAATTTAGAAGGAGATCGTTATGCCCTACTACCAAAAACTCGGTCAGATTCCGCGAAAACATCACATCTGGTTTCATCGCAACGGCGCGGCGCCCACTTATAAGAACGAAGGCATCGCCTACGAGCACGTCATCACGACGGAAGGATTCAACGAAGCCTACTCGATCATGTATCACCTGCGTCCGCCGACGCGGGTGCGCAATGTCAAGCTCTTGCAGTGTGCACGAGCTCAAAAAGGTAACGGATAGTCCGTTGCGACATCACCATCTCAAGACTGCGAACATTCCGCGACGGGGCGATCTCTACACCGGGCGCATTCCGATCCTGTTCAATCAGGACATGACCGCCTACCGGGCGCGTCCCGTGAAGGCTTACGGAGAGTTCGAATACTACAGGAACGGCGGGGCCGATGAAATCATCTTCGTTTTTAAAGGCGGCGGAACGCTCGAGAGCGTCTTTGGCAAACTGAAGTATCGCGCCGAGGATTACATCGTCATTCCGCGCGGCATCACTTACCGCCTCGTTCCTGACAAGATCGAAGAAGAGGACTATTTGATTCTCGAATCCGTCGGACCGGTCAGGATTCCAAAGCGCTATCTGAATCAGGAAGGCCAGATCAAGATGGGTGCGCCTTACTCTGAGCGCGATCTGCACGGACCGACCGAGATGTTGACCGATCGACAAAGAGGAGGACGTTGAAATTCTGGTCAAAGACGGTCCGCGCTGGACTTGCGTGACCAATGGCGCATCATCCATTCGATGTCGTTGGCTGGGATGGCTACGTCTATCCGTTCACGTTCAACGCGCAGGACTTTGAGCCGATTACGGGCACGGTGCACCAGCCCCCGCCGATTCATCAAACGTTCGAAATTCGCGGTTACGTCGTCTGCACTTTTGCGCCGCGCTTCCTCGATACCCACCCTGAGGCCGTAAAAATTCCGTGGGTGCACGACAACGTCGAAGCCGACGAGGTGCTGTTTTATGTACGCGGAAATTTCGGATCGCGTCGTGGAATCGAGCCGGCCTCGATCACTCTGCATCCGCGCGGCATTCCGCACGGACCGCATCCCGGGCACCATCATGGCAAGCAAGGACGCGACTCGGACTGAGGAGCTCGCGGTCATGTTCGATACGCAACACACGCTCGAACTTACCGAAGAGGCGCTCAAACTCGATGACGAGAAGTATCCGCTGAGCTGGCTCGATTGAGCCCGGCGCGAATTGTGCAGAATCACGAAACTGAACTGGAGGCCGCGGAGCGCCGCATACGCGCCATCCCGCGATGCGGAACCGCCAAGCTCGCCCGGCATCGAGCAATCATTCCATGCTTTGCTCGAAGCGATTGGCGAGGATCCGACGCGAGAAGGTTTGCTGAGGACGCCATCGCGCGCGGCGCGCGCCTTTGAGTTTATAACCAACGGCTACCGGCAAAATCTCGAAGACGTAGTCAACGGTGCGATCTTCACCTCCGATGCGAGCGAAATCATTCTGGTTAAGGACATCGAGCTTTACTCGATGTGCGAACATCATCTCCTTCCGTTCATTGGCCAGGCCCACGTTGCTTACATTCCGAACGGGAAAGTGATCGGCCTTTCCAAGATCGCCCGCATCGTCGACGTCTTCGCGCGGCGCTTGCAGATTCAGGAGCAACTCACTGTCCAGATCGCCGATGCTCTCATGAAAACGCTGCATCCAATCGGGGTTGCGGTCGTGATCGAAGCGAAGCATCTCTGCATGATGATGCGGGGAGTGGAGAAGCAAAACTCGGTTATGAAAACTTCGCTGCCTGCTCGGGTCGTTCAAGGACGACGCCGCACCGCGTTCTGAGTTCCTCCGCTTCTCAAGGAATAGGCTCCGTCATGTTATTGACGGTCAGCAAGCGTCTCGAGTTTTCTGCTTCGCGCCGCTTGTTTGTGCGCCGCTGGACTGACAGCGAAAATGCTCGATCGCTTTCGGTTCCGAAACTCAGGCCGCGCATGGGACGGGTCGAAATTACATCGCGCATTTTATCTTTTCCGGCCCGGTCAACGCGAACAATGGAATGCTGATCAACATCAGCGAAATAAAAGAGCGCGCCGGTCGGGTTGTTCGCGACCACTTCGATCACAAGTTTCTCAACGAAGATAACTCGACCTTTAGAAACCTGCCGCCTACCGCGGAAAACGTTGCCCGCCAGCTTTATCTCGAGGTGGCGCCCGGTTTCGCGGATGGAGATGCCAGGCTGGTGGCTTGTCACGTCGGTGAATCGCCGGAACGGAGCGCCACCTTCTATGCTGGAGGGGCCGGCGAAGCCAACTATTGGTTTGAGTTCTCAGCCGCTCGCAGAACGGTGTCGCCTCATCTGAGTGCTGAAGAAAACGTGCAACGATTCGGAAACGCCGTTTCTCCGCATGGCCACAATTACCGGGCTCGTCTCACTTTTCGGGCGGAACCTCTGAAAGATGAATCTCCGATGATCCGTTTCGATCGGATCGATAAGTGTTTGCGTTCACTGCGCTCGGAGCTCGATCACCGGGATCTGAATAGCGACGTGCCCGGCTTGAAGGGGCGACCCATCACGACAGAGAGTTTGGCGGAATATATTTACGAGCGCGTCAACGCCCTCGTGCCTCTGCACCGGGTGCGCCTGCATGAGCGGCACGATTTCTTCGCCGAGGTGTGGGATGACGAGAGCGTATTTCTCGGAATGCGGATGGCGTTTTGCGCGGCCCACCGTCTTAATTCCAGGAACTTATCGAAAGCTGAGAACGTTGCTCTTTATGGAAAGTGCAACAATGCGCTCGGGCATGGTCATCGCTATGTCACCGAAACTACGATCGGTGGAGATCTCGACCAACGAAGCGGAACCGTTTACGACTTTGTTGCGTTCCAGGCAGCGATCGCAGAAGCGCTGGCGCCATGGCAGGATCGCCATCTGGATCTGGAGACAGACGATTTTCGTCAAACTCCATCGACGGGCGAGAACATTGTGCGAGCTCTCTGGCCAAAGCTCGACAGTCGCCTCGATCAGAGATTGGTGCGCTTGCGGCTGTGGGAAACTCCCAACAATCGATTTACGCTGCGTCGAACCTAATGGTTACTTTTTCCAAAGCGCTGGCACCGGGTGGTGTCTTTAATGTGGGAGGGACCTCGAGTGTCCCGATTAAGCTGTAGATCGCGGCACTGAGGCCCCTCCCACATTGAAGATGGATTCCATATGAAGCGATACCTCATCACTGGAGCGAGCCGCGGGATCGGTCGCGCGATTGCCGAAGAACTGGCAGGTCCGGAAATAGAGTTGCTTCTACATGGTCGCGATACCGTCGCATTAGCCGAGGTCTGCAAAGCGGTCGCATCACGATGCCCGAAAGTCATGCGCCTGGTTCATGATTTGGCCACGCAGAAGGGAGTGTCCGATTTGATTTCAGAAGTGGGCAGGAAGCCAATTGACCTGCTCGTCAACAACGCCGGCATCGCCGTGGTGAAGCCATTCCTGGAAATCACGCCGATTGAATGGGAGCAAACGCTGGGCGTAAATGTGACCGCCCCGTTTCTTTTGACACAACATTTTGCTCCGCACATGCCGCCGGGGTCGAGCATAGTCAATATTCTCTCGGTCGCCGCTCGGACCGGATTCGCCAACTGGAGCGCCTATTGCATGAGCAAATTTGCCTTCGAAGGGTTCACCCAATCCATCCGGGAAGAACTGCGCGATCATAAGATCCGCGTCATCAACGTTTATCCTGCGGCGACGAACACGGAAATCTGGAATAACCTGCAGGGCGATTGGCCGAGACACAAAATGATGCCGCCCGGGGAGATCGCCAGCGCCGTGGCCTATGCCCTGTCGCGGCCCTCTGATGTCTCGCTTGAGAACATCACGCTAACCAGCGTGACTGGAAATTTGTGAGCAGTCTTGTCATACTGCCGTCTGGCGCGATCGGAGCGAGCTTATGATCAAGATGCTCCAAAACGAGGTCGGCATCAATGTCATCGCATCGATCATCGCTTCGCTCCTCTTTCTCGTGGTCGGATTTCTATGGGGAAAATATAAGGAGCGACAGCGCAAGTTCGGCCGGAATTTGGATGAATACGATTTTTATCCCTTCACCGTTACTCGTGAAAACTTCGGAGAATTCAGTCTCAAAGATTTCCGGCTCGGCATGCATTATTTTCTCAAGAATGAGGATTACACCGCGGCCCGGCAATTAATCTTCATCGGCGAGCAAAACAACGTCCGTACCCAGCTTGAACCGGTCGAGCAAAAGGTCTATGCCAGGTTGTTTGAGAAATACGACGGTCGCAAGATCGCTGACGATACTCACGAGTTCCTGGAAAATTATGCGCGGATCGCCCGCCTGATCGGCAAATCGTTTCCGAATACCGGCATCGAGATCCTTTTACACAATCTGGCTGACCCGGCGCATTCGCTTATCGTGCTGGAAAACAACGTGACCGCCCGTCATCTGCGCGATGGCACGACCAGTCTTTTGATCGATCTAAAGAAGCGCCAGTTGCATAATGAAGACAAACTGAACTATGAACTCAACATCGGGTCGCGAAGATTCAAATGCACTACCATCCCCATCACGCGGAAGGACTTTGGCATCGTAGGGGCAATCTGCATCAACGTTGATACGAATTATCTAACTGACGAAGTGATGAAAGATCAGCAGCGCGTGGAAAACTGGTTCGCGAATTTTTGTCGGATCGATATGCAACTCGAGGAAAACATTTTAAGCAAAGACGAGTACGCGAAGGCGCTTAAAGGTAAGCGCCACTTCAAGGACGAGAGGGTCTAGTTTTTGTAGGGGAAGGAAAACGCTCGAATTCGACTCCTCACCTTTAATCCTCTCCTCGGACGAAGGGAGGAGAGGAAAGGGAAACACAACCCGTGGGTGGCCTCTGCGCTCTTCTCTCTTCGTCGTTTCCTCGCCCTTACCAAAGGGAGAGGATTAAGGTGAGGGATTGACCGACGTCTTCGCTGAGAAATCGGAGAGCGAAGTCCTTCGGTGAGGCTAAGCCTTGGATCCGGCGCGGAGGGTTGCCTGGTATTCCGGTTTCTTGTGATATTCCACCAGGCGGAAGCCCCAGCTGATCAGAGTCGAGAGATCTTTGGTCGATGCCTTTTTCTTGTTGAGAAATGTCTCGATCTTTGCTTTCAGCGCCGGCTGCTGATTGGTGGCGTCGAGGATCTCAAAGATATCCATCGACAAAAGCCAATCGTCCGGATGTTCGGCCTGCTGTGTTTCCCAAATTTCTCCGAGGCGCTCGTAGCCCGTCTTGCTTTCGCGAATCTGGCGAACCTGGGCGTAGAGATTCTCCAGTTTCTTTCGTTTGGCGTCCGACGGAACCTTGATGGTGCGTTCGCGCGGAACGAGCGCGACTTGATTGTAGGCGTCCTTGTCGGCTGCGCCGTTGAAGACAGAGACGATCTGTTCGCCAACGGCCATATCATACGTTCCCCAGGCAGGGTCGAACAAAATGCGGTCGCCGTATTTGGCGGTGCAGTTTGAAAAACTGACGAGCACCAGTTTCCCGTCCTGGCGCAGTAATCTGTCGACCGTGCCTTCCACCGTGACTCCGCTTTCAAATTCCAGTTTTGCTTTCTTCCCTTCGCTCAGATCGGTCGCCTTCCATTTTCCGACGGGCGAACCAAATCCATCCTTGTGATAATCGCGTCCGTGACCCGCGAGCTGCCTGTTTTCATAGGCGAGCGCGCTGGGCCCGCTCGTTCGCAGGTAAATTGGTTTGCCCTGGTCGACTAATCACTTCTTTGAAAACACCGGTTACCTGAAGCCCCGATGAATATTGGCAGCTTGCCACGTTGTCGCATTCGATCGCTTTGTTGATGCCTTCCAGGCCGCCGACGCGATAAGCCATTTTGCCCGCGAACTCCTCCAACACGTCCCTGAGTTGCTTGAAATCGCGGGTCACAAAAAGCTGCGGTTGCTTTGGTCGTAATGTCGAAAGGCGTGTTCGCCGCCTCGACCGTGTAGGGTATTTTTTTCACGTGGGCTTCCAGACACGAGACGGACTCGCCGATCGACGACAGTAATCCGGCGCCGTAGATCTTTGGGTTCTCCAGCGTGCCGATCAGCCCGTACTCTACCGTCCACCAGTGCAGGCGCGAGAGCAGCGCCATTTCAGACGGTTCGCCGAGATTCTTTTGTCGATGCTCGACCAGTTTTGTCGCTTCCTCTATCGCCTTCGGCGTCGCCGTTCGGTTGTTCCTTCAGAATCGACAAATGGCGAATGGCCTCATACAGCTCAAAGTCTCTTTTGCGAAGACATGGCTTTGGCTCCGACCTCGCCGAAACGCTGGAGATAATCCGAATATTCGCGATCGACGATGATCGGCGCATGCCCGGCCGCTTCGTGCACGATATCCGGCGCGGGCGTGTACTCGATGTGATGAATTTGCCGCATGTCGCAAGCGATCACGAGAACCTTGTAAGCCTGAAATTCCATGAAAGCGGCCGGCGGAATGAAGCCGTCCACCGCGACCGCACCCCAGCCAATCCGGCCGAGGATATCGTTCATCTCTTCAATGCGCGGGATGCGCTCGAACGAAATACCCGTTTCAAGCAATCCCTGGAAATAGACTTTGTGCGCGTATTCCTTGAGGAAGAAAATGTTCTGCCGCATGATGAAGCGCCAGACCGCGTGATCGACCGGTGTGTAATCGTCGTAGCGCTGATCGACCGCGAATTGGAGCAGATGCTTTGGACTGGCGGCGACGGCCGCATTGGTCAGACTGATCCCGCCGCTTGATTTCGTCGACATCTTCCTAATGCCTAAAATATGGCCCCGTTTACAGAGCGGGCAAGTAAAGACCGGGAAGCTAACGGCTTCCCCTACAGGTCGGCAGGGACATCGCGCTGCGATTCCGCCTCGTCGAGTCTTCTGTAGCGGCGGTCTCTGACCGCCGAATTACTAGCTCTCGGCGCTCATAGAGCGCCGCTACAGCGGCGCCGCACGGGAGCGGAAAATCCTCGCCATCTAGGGACGCTGAGGTCCCTCCCGCATTCGATCTAGAAAATGATGACGGTATTGCCTTCGCTAACCAGGTCTTTCAAGCGCGCGGCATCCCAATTGGCCGTCCGAATGCAACCGTGACTGGCGGCACGTCCGATCGTCTCGGGATTGTTCGTGCCGTGGATCCCGATTCCCGTTTTGTTCAATCCCATCCAGAGAACGCCGACCAGATTGTTAGGCCCCGGAGGAAGATTGTAGAAGCTTTCCGTTCGCACCCCGTAGTTCAGCATGCCTTCGTCGTAGCGAAACCAGGGCATCGTGGCTATGCCCATGATCTTCCATGTTCCGACCGGCGCGGGCAGGGCCGTCGACCCCGGTGTAATGGGAAATACGCAAACCAGCTGGCCATTGTCGAAGACCTCGAGCAGGCGCTCTTTTGTGTCGACAAAGATCTTGCGTTTGGCGAAGGCGGGATTCGCCGGCACTTTACCTTCCGAGATTTTTTCGACCTCAAACGGCAAAACGTTCGGCACCTTGACCGATTCGCCCGGCTGTAAATGCTCCCAATTTTTTCCGGGATTTAGTTTCTGAATGAAGGCCTCGGCCGAATGATAGCGTTCGGCCACGAATTCGAGCAGCGACGTGTAAGGAAGCATCTTCAATTTTGCCTGCTCCGCGTGCTCGCTGGGCAGCGGGCCGACAAACTTCAAATCCTCCTCTCTGATTGTGTAGGTCGTGTAGGTAACTGGCACCTGGTCGAGCAGCCAGGAATCGACCGCGCCGGTCATGGGCATGGCGTGCGCATGCTTGTAAGAAATGAGGGCTTTGCGAAAAAATTCGCCCATCTGACCGTCGATCTTCCCCGGTCCAAAGTCCGCGTTATCCAGAAAGATTTGAAGCCGTGTGGCCGTCTCCTCATCGTAATTGGGCAAGGCTACGGGATAAACCTGCTGGGCGGGTGGAGCGGAAATTTTCTGGGGCGCTCCAATCAGCATCTGGATCGATGCGCAGAGCAGCAGAAGAAACAGTGGCTTCATGGCCGGGAAGTAATGCGCGGGGAATGCGTTTGCGCAAACGGCGCAACGGCGAAGAGATTCAAGGTCAGGCGGTTTTCACCCAGCAGCGCAATACTTCGGCCACGCTCCAAGCCTGGGCGATGCAGCCGCCCGCCGCATGCGGAGCGCGTGCGTCGAAGACTTCGCCGATCGTGCCGACGCCGGCCTCGTTCAGGTGCTCCGGGAAAAATTCCAGAAACTGGCGCGCGGCCTTATTCTCGCCGGGATGAACTCTTAACCAGGCGTCAATGAACGGCCCGATCAACCACGCCCAAACCGTCCCCTGATGATAGGCGCCATCGCGGGAGCGAAGATCGCCGGAATAGATCGGCTTGTATTCGGGATCGTCGGGTGAGAGCGAGCGCAGTCCGACTGGTGTGACCAGTTTGTTGTGCACGACATCGACCACCGAAGCCCAGTGTTCCTGTTCGAGAACGGGATGATCGAGCGAGATGGCGAAAATCTGGTTCGGGCGGCATGATCGATCGTGCGTTTGTTTCTCGACCGTTGCAATCGACCACATCGTACAGATAACCGCCATCGGCGAACCAAAAGCGCTGATTAAACGACGTCGCGTGTGCGCTCTGCTTGTTCCTCGTAACGTTGCGCGGCGGCCGCGTCGTCGGCTTCCTGCGTCCATCCCGCCATCAGACGCAAGTGCGTTGTACCAAAGCGCATTGATTTCGACGGCCTTCCCGCGCCGCGGCGTGACCACCCAGTCGCCCATCTTCGCGTCCATCCAAGTGAGCTGATAGCCTTCTTCCCCTTGCGCGAGCAGGCCATCTTCCGGATCGACGTGGATGTTGAAGCGGGTGCCGCGCAGATGGTGTTCAATAATGTCGATCAAGGCCGGCAAGAGTAACCTCAGCGTGCTACGATCGTGCGTGATATCCAGGTAGCGGTCCAGCGCGTGGAAGAACCACAGGGTTGCATCAGCGGTGTGTATCTCCCTTCTCTGGCGGCATCCGGGAACATGTTCGGAATCAAGTCCGTCCCGAATGTAGTAGGCGAAGGTGCGCAGAATGTAGCCGGCCTCGAGCGAGCGGCCGGTCGTGAGCGTGAGACCTTCGAGGCTGATCATGGTGTCGCGGCCCCAGTCCGTGAACCAATGATAGCCCGCGATGATCGGTGCGAACTTCATCGCCCACGGCATGAGCGCGAGCGGCCTCTTCAAATCGGCCCGCCGGGGTAATGACGAACTGGTCGGCTGCGAAGACCAATTCCGCGGCCACTCCTTCCGGCGCAGAAAACGCCTCCTCGAGAAGGCGGTCGCGTCGCTGACATTCCGAAGCAAGAACTTCTGCCGGGCTCAGGACCTCCACGATTTCCCACTTCTCAGTTGAGGCAACCAGGTCACGGCCTCTCCGTTGCGCAAATCGACGTGGAAAAAACCGGGGCTCCAAAGATTGCCTTCGTGCGCATAGCCGCGGCTTTGCTCGCTGCGGTAAATGACTTGATGAATATTGGTCGTGGCGATGGTGAAAGCCGATTCGTTGGCGCAGAGCTTCATGCGCACGGCGGGAAACGCGTGGCGCGAAACGGCCGTGATTTCGTAATGTTCGTCGACGGCGGAAAGCTTGTAGGGACCAGCCGTCCCTTGGTTTACCTGGACTTCATGGTGACGAAAATGGAAGGCGGGACGCAACTCGAGTTGCGGACGTTTGGCTCCGGCGAGCACACGATAGGAAACATGGACCGTGTTTTGCAGGTGAGGCAGCAGCACCCGTTTTTCGAGCACGAGATCCCGAACATGATAGGTCCAAACGGGCAGACCATCTTCGAGCCGGAATTCGCGCAGATAATCCGCGCCGGCGAGATCGAGCTGGCCGCCGGCCCGCTCCTCACCGCCGAGTGACACAACATCCTCGTCGCCGAAACGGAGAAATTCCGAAACATGGTTCCACATCACCACGCGTCCGAGCGGGGCAGGAAGCGCGGCGATGAGCAATCCATGATACCGCCGGGTGATCGCGCCCGAAACAGTGCCGGAGGCATAGCCGCCCAGGCCGTTGGTGACGAGCCATTCCCGATCGAGCAGGACTTCCCGCGGCATGCGCGCCGGATCCCAGGGCATGGTTCGCACCACGGTAGCCTTGTGTGTAATCATGGTCCGCGCCGCTCAGCTGCCATGTTTCTTAGGTTTGCGGCGCGGTTTTTTCTCCCGCACGAGACGTAACGCTATGGCCGCCTCAGACGGCAACAGCCAGCGATCTTCATTCACCACGTCCACGGCGCCGGGGCCGTCATACTTTGGAGATTCGCTTGTCCAAAGCGTCTCCCATTCAAATCCCAGCGGCGGAGCCAGCAGAGGCTCGGGGGCGGGCTGAAGCAGCTGGAGTTTCCCGAAATTTACGACGAGCAAACGATCGTCGTTGGCGTGGGCGAAATATCGCAGGACAAAACTTTTTGCGCCGAGCACGGCGCCATCGAGACCTCCGGATATCTGTTCACGAAAACGCGAATCATCGCGCCGCAATTTCATCAGGTCGATGTGCAGATCGTAGAGGTGCCGATTGGTGTCGCGTTCGGAAAAGTCCAGCTTGCATCTGGAAAATGTTTTTGGATCGGCCGGATCGGCCAGGTGCCGTTGCGTTTCCTCGCCGGCCAGCGAAGGAAATTGCTCGAGAAACTTGAAACGGCCGCGCCGGATGGCATCGCGCAGATTATTGTCTCCGAGATCAGTGAAATAGAGGAACGGGCTGGAAGTGCCGAACTCCTGTCCCTGAAAAAGCATCGGCGTCCACGGGCCGAGCAGCATCAGCGCCGTCATGGCGCGATAGCGCCCGGCCGACGTCTGGAATCTGACGCGGTCTCCGGCAGCGCTGTTGGCAACCTGATCGTGATTCTCGATAAACCCTACAAACGCCTCGGGCGGCAGCCCAAAGGTCGGGGTTCCGCGAGGAGCTTCCTGCCAGAGATAAGGTTGCCCTTGAAAAAGGTATCCGTACTTGGCCGCGGAGATGAATTCCTGCGGAGCGCCCGGATAGTCGGTGTAGTAAGCCTCGCCGCGACCGGTCAGGGCGACAATCGCGCTGTGATGCAAGTCATCGTTCCAGAGTCCGTCCAGATCATCTCCACCTTCCTTTCCTGGCCGGACCAGTTTTGTTTCCTGGCGTTCGTTCTCGGCTACGAGAATCAGAGCGCGCTCTCCGGCCGCCGCGCGGGCCGCTCGTCCGATCGCACCCACGATATACTCTTTCGACTGATCCTTGATGCTTTGAGTGGCGTCGAAGCGGAAACCATCAAAATGAAACTCTTCGATCCAATAACGGCCATTGGTAATGAAAAATTCGCGTACCGGTCCGGAGTTTGGTCCGTCGAAGTTGATTGAGTCTCCCCATTCGTTGGCCATTCCGTGCTTGATGTAATCGTCGGAATAAACGCCCAAATAATTGCCATCGGGGCCAAAGTGATTATAAACGACATCGAGAATAACCGATAAGCCTAACGAGTGAGCACGATCGATAAAGGCGCGAAGATCATCAGGGCGACCGTATAAGTGAGTCGGTGCAAAGAGGTCAACCCCGTCGTAACTCCAGCCAAACTGACCGGGGAAATCGGCTATCGGCATCATCTCGATCACGGTGATTCCGATTCGCGCCAGTTCCGGTAACTGTGCGGCCGCCGCCTCCCAGGTCCCCTCGGAAGTGAATGTGCCGATGTGCATCTCGTAGATAATTTGACCCGCCAGGGTCCGGCCCCGCCACGCCGAGTCCGACCATGGGAAGGTTGCCGGATCGACCACGCAGGAGGACCCGTGCGGGCCGTCAGGTTGGAAACGCGAGGCCGGATCGGGATGAAAATGCTCCGCCCCATCCACCCGAAATCGGTAGCAAGCGCCCGCTCCGACCTGGGCTGTGCCGGAAAAATATCCGCCCTCTTCGCGACTGAGCGGATGAAACGTACGCGACGCGTTCTTCGCCGCACTTGTCTCGAGAACAAGATCAATCCCCTTTGCTTTCGGAGCCCAGACGCGAAAATGGGTTTGGTTCGGTCCAGGCAATTCAGCGCCGATTGGAAAGCGGCGCTGACGTGGGTCGGGCCCCCCATGCTCGATTCGATGGACCCCGTGCTGCTTGGGCAGCTTACTGATTTCTCTTTTCATCCAAAAATCCGCAAATCACAATGGCGACCTTCGTCCGCGCATTCCGAAGAGACTCACATGAACCTTGCACGAAATACGGTGAGAGCCACAAGCCACGACTTAAATGTCCGGGTGGTGGCGCATGCGCTTGTGGCTGCCAAGATGTCGACTCTACGGTCGAGGACGACCGCCCCCGGCGAATTTCGTCGAGCGTTGCAGGAAGCTTCTGCCCTGCTGCTCAGCGAGGCGGCCCGCGACTGGGAAACGTTAGACCAGAGGATCGAGACGCCCCTGGCGGATTGCCGTGTCGAGACGCTCAGACGCCCGGTGGTCCTGGTTCCGATCTTGCGCGCCGGATTGGGGATGGTCGACGGCATGCTCACGCTTCTCCCGGACGCTTCCATTGGTCACATTGGTGTTTACCGTGATGAGAAGACGCTGCAGCCGGCGACTTATTTTTGCCGGTTGCCGCCGGCTCTGGCCGAAGCGCGGGTCGTGTTGGTCGATCCTATGCTGGCCACCGGAAATACGGCGTGCCAGGCAGTGGCGTTGCTGAAGAAACAAGGAGCGGCGAGGATTCAATTCATTTGTCTCGTTGCCTGCCCTGAGGGTGTGGACCAACTGCTTTCGCAACATCCCGATATCGAAATCGTGACCGCCGCGATTGATCCCGATCTGAGCGACGCGGGCTACATCGTGCCAGGTTTGGGCGACGCGGGGGATCGGTATTTTGGGACTGCTTGAGTCGTTGGGCCTGGGAGGGGAATTTGCTGTGAACGGGACGGAATCCAAGATCGAAATCTTCAAACCATTTGGAGAAGCATATGAGCTGACGAGAAAGATCCTGTTTCAGCCTTTCGATCTCAAGAAGTGGTGCGTGATCGGGTTCGCCGCGTTTCTGGCGAATCTCGGCGGTGGCGCAAATTTTAACTACAACTACGACCGGCGATCAAGCTGGAGGGACTGGTCGGGCTATCGGGATCTGAGCGATGCCATCAGTCAGGTCCCGCACTTGCTCATTGCTTTGGGCGTGGTCCTGCTCATCGTCCTCGTTCTCGCTATCATGGTCGTGCTCGCCTGGTTGCGGGCACGCGGGCGCTTCATGTTTATCGATTGCATTGTCAAAAATCGGGGCGCAATCGCTGAGCCGTGGCGCGAGTTCAGCAGTCAGGGAAACAGCTATTTTCTCTTCTCGCTTCTCGTCGGCTGCGGGTTGGTTATCCTGGCAACGTTTCTGGCTTTACCATTCCTGCTTCCGTTTATCAGGGGTGTGACTTTTCTCCATCTCCACGATGTCTACTTGATCTCGATGATCGTGCTCTGGGCCATGATCCTTGTGCTCATCATTGTGGCCTGGTTATTGGTCAGCCAATGCATGGTGACCGTGATGTATGCCCGGCGCTGCCGCGCTGGTGAAGCGTTTCGAATCGCGCTCTCGCTGATCGCGACCTACCCCGGCGAAATCACACTTTACTGCCTGTTTTGGATCGTGCTCGGAATGGGAGCCGCATTGTTTTCCTGCGCCGCGGTGTGCGCGACCTGTTGCGTTGCCATCATTCCGTACGTCGGCACCGTGATCTTGCTGCCTTTGTTCGTGTGTCTCCGCGGATTCAGCCTGACGTTTCTTCGCCAGTTTGGACCGGGCTATGATGTGTGGGCGAGCAGGGAACCTCTCCTGGCCGCGCCACCTTCTCCCTCGCCTCCGCCCGCAGCCTGACGTCGTGTTAGGTGTTGGTTACCGCCCAGAACCGGCGGAACGCCTCTGGCCAGGTGCGATTGACCACGCTCTCTCGCGCCCGATCGCCCATTCGCCGGCGCATGGCCGGGTCGGCCGCCAGAATCCGAATGGCACGCGCGAAGTCTTCGACATCGTGTGATCTCGTGACGAGGCCGTTGGTGTGATTCTCCACCAGTTCCTGAGGGCCGCCCGAGTCGGAGACAATTACGGGCACGCCCGACGCCTGGGCCTCAATGATGACGTTCCCGAAAGTGTCGGTCGTGCTCGGGAAAACAAAGATATCCGAGGAGGCATAGGCTGCGGCCAGTTCCCTGCCCGTGAGATAACCAGTAAAAAAAGCATCCGGCAGCGTTTCAGAGAGGGCTTGCACATAAGGGCCGTGGCCCACCACGAAAAGTTGCACAGGAACTTTTTCGTTGCGCAGCTTCCGGTAGGCATGCGCGAGGACATCGAGATCTTTCTCGCGCGACACCCGTCCGACATAGAGCAACCGGACTTCGCCGTTGGTTTTCGCAAATTTTTCCCAGAACCTCGCATCGCGCCGCGCTGGATTGTACAATTCGGTATCGAGACCTCGCGGGAAGATTTTCAACTTGGCCGGATCGACTCCCCGCTTGATCCAGCTCTCGCGATATTCCTCAGAATTGACAAAGACAGTATCGAGCTGGCCATAAAACCAGTGCATGTAACGCCACGCCACGCTCTCGAGGAAACCATCGTCCGTCAGAATGCGGATGTACTGCGGAAAATCGGTGTGATAAATGCCGCTGGTCTGCAGATTGAGCAACTTGGCGGCGAGCAGTGCGGTTAGGCCAATCGGTCCCGGGGTGCTGACTATGATTTCCGAGAACTGTTCCCTCTGAATGTAGTCGAGCATCTGCAGGACTGGCGGAAAGCTGA
This sequence comes from uncultured Verrucomicrobiae bacterium, assembly GCA_963788855.1. Lineage (GTDB taxonomy): Bacteria > Verrucomicrobiota > Verrucomicrobiia > Chthoniobacterales > UBA10450 > CAWBIE01. The sequence continues at coordinate 87,398 of CAWBIE010000006.1, read as the reverse complement.
GCTTTTGCAGTTCGTACTCGGGCAGTTCGAATTCGCCGATCGGCTGGAAGTTCTTGATCGGGATATCCTCGATCTTCAACTCGTTCAGCGACGTGACGACAATCAGTTCCTTTCCGGCCGCCGCCCCGGCCGCTGTCATCTTGCGAATCGTGGTCGCGACGCCGTTCACGTCTTCGAGCGTGTCGGTGAACCAGGCGCGCTTGTTATTCTGCAAGGGCGGGGGGATTTCGCCCGTCAGCTCCTGGAAAATTCCTTTGAGCCACACACGCGATGGGGCCTGGCTATGAAAGCCGTAGATATAGGGCGCCAGGATGACAAGGATGGGCGCGATCGCGCTGAGGGCCTGCATGCTTTCGATCAAGTTTCCGTCGCTGAGTTGCTGAACGAATTTCTTGAAGAAGCGAAAGGCCAGCTGTTCCGCCAGCAGATTGGCCATGAGAAACGTGCGACGTTCGGGCTCGGCCACGGCGCTAATTTCATCATTTAGTTTCGTTTTGACGTCGGGCCGGGCGAAGTAGCCGGACAATTCTTTCCAAAGGGACATGTTGGCGGGCTTGGCCAGTTCGAAGATTTTTCCGGACAAGAGAGCCTGGGCGGCGAGGCTCGCCTTCTCTTTCAAGGTAAACTCCGTGGGATCGCGTCCTTCCATGAAGCGCGAGAACATCTGTTCGAGCAGGGTCGCGCTTGGCCCCAGTTTTTCGTGGAAGTGGTCCTGAATGAAACAGGAAAGGGTGTTGTAGAAACCGTGCGAGAGGGCGAGGGGAGTTCCGCCCTGCCCCTTCGGCTTGCAGGAGCCGTTGCGCACGTGCTGCAGAAACTCCTGCGGCGACCCTGCCACGGGGGTCTCCGTATAGGCGGAGGCCACAAATTTTCCGCCGTGATCGTCGGATCCGCCGACAAAGATCTTTTGCCACGGCTCCGCGTGAGTGGGGGCCAGATTGTGATGCTTCGCAAACAGCTCGATTTTCTCTGGCGTCAAACCGCTGAGAAGACTCTGAGTCAGCTCACTGAGCAGGGCATCGCGCAGACCGTTAACGCCTTCAAAGTGCTTGAACAGGAGGATCAGGCGCTCCAGGTGGGAGGCTTGGAGTTTGCCGTTGATGCTATAGAGCGGGTGGGCCACGGCGTGGGCGATCTGCTCTGCCTGCAGGTAATGTTGGAGATCAAAGATATTGTCCCGGGCGCGCACGATCTCGGCGTGTTGAGCCTCGGAAATTCCCCAAACCAGGATATGAATCTTGCACGGATCCTGCGGAAAATATGTCGTAACCTGCTCACTAATGAATGATTGAGGAAGATCTGCGATCTGAAGACATCCCTCGATCGTGTCGTGGTCGGTGATGGTCACAAAATCCATTCCCGCCGCCATCAACTGGCCATGGAGCTCGCGCGGATCCGAGTAGCTGTCGGGAAAATCGAACCGGCGAAACAGCCATTCTTCCGAGCGATCGCTACAGCGCGAATGAATATGGAGATCGCACTTGCTCATCTTACGCTTCGGATTCTGGCGCGACCCGGTGATCGGCAATCCAATCCTGGTAGGTCGTGGGTGTCCTTGCTTCCGCCATCTCAGAGATGAATCGTTCGATCTGGCTCCAAATCGGGGAGAAAGAATAATCCGGCGGATGGATGCTCAATCGGAGAAGGGTGCCACCTTTGGCCAGTTGCAGCAGGGTTCGGTTCCACATCAGGCTGGCCATGCGCCGCCAGTTATTCTGAACGCTATAAACGAGCGACCTGGCCGCAAAACGCTGGCCGGACCGCAGGTCGAGCACCAACCCAAGCCGCGTGGTGTATTCCATGCCGGCGTCGCGTGCGGCCCGCTCACCTTCGGCGCTCAAAAGCCAGGCCGGGGCAATAAAGCCGCGCGGTGTTAATCCCGACGCGGAAAAGATGTCGCGCGCCATCGTGATTCGTCGCAGGGCCTCATCGTAATCCAGGTCGAAGAACTCGCCTTCGCCCCGGGTATAGAATTGGGTCATGAATTGTTCGCGGATTGTTTCGCCGCCCCGGGCGGGGCGGGAATGAAAATAGCCGTGTATGACGATTTCATGTCCCTCGATTTCCAGGTCTCGCAGCCAGGAAAGAAACTGCGGATCGTCCGCGATAGGCTCCTCGTGGTGATAATCCGGCACGACCAGGAGAGAACAGGTTCGGACGCCGAGGCGGCTCAGCTTCAAGAGTAACGGTTCGACCACTTCGCGGTTGGAGGGAGTAATGTCATGCACGGAAACCACCAATGAATCCCTGGCCGCGCTGCCGGTGGCGATCACCGGAAGGAATTGCGTGGCTGCGGCCGTGGTCATTCTCGATTTTCGGTGCCGCGGTCAACGCAAACAAGCGCAAAAACGTGCTATCCACCCATGCGGACGATGCACCGAAACTCCGCTTCGGTCACCGGCATGACCGATAAGCGCGTTTGCCGAATGAGCCGAATATTTTTTAGCCGCGGCGTTTTTCTGATTTGTCCAAGCGTGACGGACTTCGGCAAAGCCTTAACTGGCACAAGATCGACAGCGCTCCAGTCGCCTTCCGTGGCAGTGCGATCTGGGTAACTGGTTCGCGCGACTTTGGAAATGCCGACCACCGCCTTCTCTTCGCCGCTATGATAGAAAAGAACTTCGTCGCCCTTGACCATGCGGCGAAGATTGTTTCGCGCCGCATAATTGCGCACGCCTGTCCAGCTGGTTCCCTTGTCGGCCGTGAAGTCAGCCCACGAGTAAGCGGACGGTTCCTGTTTAACGAGCCAGAAGTTTTTCATTCGCGAAGAGCAACTAATGTAATCGCGTCGCGTGGCCTGTCACGCCGGACGTAAGCGAACGAACGCAGTCCCACGCGCTTCCCCTGTAGCCCCGCCGCTCTGTTTGCCGAGCCGTAGCGTTCCGCGGAGGCTGGTCGACGCGTCCCTTCCGCGCTTCCCAGGAAGAAGCGGCTACAGCGCAGGTTCGACAACCGGACCCGTTTGTTTCACAGTCAGGCTAATGCGCCTGCCATTCGTTACGTTTGAAGGAACCGAAGGATGCGGCAAGTCAACCCAGGTGCGGCGACTGGCGGCGCGGCTCAAGGATGCAGCCATTCCCTTTCTTCTGACTCGCGAACCGGGCGGCACGGCCATCGGCGAGAGCATTCGCGAGCTTTTGCAATTCGCGCCGCACGCCGCCGGCATGACGCCGGAAACGGAACTACTCCTGTTCGAGGCGAGCCGAAGTCAGCTGGTGCGTGAGATCATTCAACCGGCACTGGCCCGTGGGGTCTGCGTTATCTCAGATCGCTTTTTCGATTCGACCACCGTTTACCAAGGCGCGGCGCGAAAACTCGATCCGAAAATAGTGCAGCGCTTAAATGCTTTCGCGGTGGGCGATTGCATTCCCGACGTGACCTTTGTCCTCGATGTCGATGAGACCACCGCGCTTCTCCGCATGCAAAAACCGCGCCGGCCCGATCGCATGGAACAAGAGCCGGCGGCATTTTATGAGCAAGTGCGGCAGGCCTATCGTCAACTTGCGGCCCGTGAACCGAAACGGATTGTTCTGCTCGATGGATCCCGAACCCCGGATCAAATCGAAAAGGATGTTTGGGACAGGCTGGCCTCGCGCTTCTTTGCGAACAAAGGCAAGAGCCAGTGGCAGGCGGCAAAGCCTTCTGTGCGGGGAGTAGGACGAAGCCGGATGGACCGCAACTAAAATGGCGTTTTCTTCCGAAGCCGCGCTCGAATATCTGCGTCGCGCAGATGAACAAGACCGGCTCGCCCACGCCTATCTAATTGCGGGCGACCCGGGCAGCGGCAAGCGCGCGCTGGCGGCACGCATCGCCGGATTGGTAAACAGCACTCCCGCGGATGAAGTATTTTCCGCGCGTGCCCGTTCCATTTTCGTCGCCGAACCGGAATCAAAGTCGCGCCGCATCGTCATTGAACAGGTGCGTAATCTCGAGCATTCGCTGCAGATGCGCGCCGTCGACGGAAATCGCAAGGTCGCCATCATTGTCGAGGCTGATCGTTTGCAACCACAGGCGGCGAACGCTTTTCTCAAGACTCTCGAGGAACCGCCCGACAACTCGCTCCTGCTGCTCTTGAGCGCACTGCCCGAGGCATTGCCCGACACGATCATCTCCCGGTGCGTGCCGATTCCATTGACTCCGGGCGAGATCGCGACTCCGGCGGAGCACACTGAGCTCGTGCAACTCTTGCGCCGCACCGCGACTGAGAAAGTCTGGAGTATCCAACATGCCTACCGCATGGCCCAGGGATTGCAGCGCCTGCTTGGCGGCATCAAGGATGAGATCAAAAGCGAAAATGCCGAAGCTCTAAAAGCGGAAGAGGCGCGCTACAAGAATTCTACCGATGGCAGCTGGCTGAAAGATCGGGAAGATTATTACAAAGCGCTCACTGAGAGCATGTATCTTCGGCGACGCGCTTGTCTCCTCGAGACGCTCTTTGTCTGGTGGTCGGATCTTCTCCGGGCCCGAACCGGCCTTGATCGGCGGGACCTGCCTGCTCTGAAGAAGGAAACCGGCGAAGTCGCGCCGCGTTTTACCATGCCCGAGATTCTCCGGCGAATCAGACGCTTGGAGGAATTACGCGATCATCTCAACCGCAACATCCAGGAAGCGCTCGCCATCGAAGTGGCTTTTCTGAGAATTTTCGCCCCGTCCTCGCATGGCCCCCAGGCGTAATCTCTCGGTCGGTTTGATCGGCTACAAGTTCATGGGTAAGGCGCACTCCAACGCCTGGCGCCAGGCACCTCGTTTCTTCGATTTGCCGGCCGCCCTGCGCTTGAGGACGATTTGTGGTCGCAACAGGTCAGCAGCCAGAAAAGCAGCGGCTCACCTGGGCTGGGAGAAGGCCGAGACCGATTGGCGCCGCGTCGTTAACGACCCGGAGATAGATGTCATCGACATTTGCACGCCTAACGATACTCACTGCGAGATTGCCGTGGCGGCGGCCGAAGCGGGGAAAGCGATTCTATGCGAAAAGCCGCTCGCTCGAAATGTCAGGGAAGCGGAGAGGATGTTGCGGGCCGTCAGAAAATTCCGGATCGTTCACATGGTTTGCCATAACTATCGGCGTATCCCGGCCATGGCGCTCGCCAAACAAATGATCGAGCGCGGCGATCTGGGCGATCGTCTGCTTCATTTTCGCGCGCGCTACGCGCAGGATTGGATCGTCGATCCGAATTTTCCACTCGTTTGGCGCCTGCAATCCGATGTCGCCGGCTCCGGTGCGCTGGGCGATATTTTTTCTCATATCGCCGATCTCGGGCGCTATCTCGTTGGCGAATTTCGTGAGGTTTGCGCTGCGATGGAAACATTCGTCAAAGAGCGGCCGCGGGACCATGGGGCGCGCCGTAAGGCGAGGGTTACGGTTGATGACGCCGTTACCATGATCGGTCGATTCAGGAATGGGGCGGTCGCCAGTCTGGAGGCAACCCGGTTCGCGCCGGGCCGCAAAAACAGCATCATCCTCGAAATCAATGGCAGCGCGGGCTCCTTATTTTTCGACCTCGAAGAAATGAACAAGCTTCGTTTCTTCAACGGGCGCGATCCCAAACATCTGCAGGGGTTCCGCGAGGTTCTGGTCACCGAAGCGACACATCCCTACATCGACGCCTGGTGGCCGCCGGGCCACCTCATCGGCTACGAGCATGCTTTTACACACACGATTGCTGATTTTGTGAAGGCAATTGTCGCTCGCAGGGCAGTACATCCGAACTTTGAAGATGGGCTCCGCAATCAGCGCGTGCTCGACGCGGTTCAGAAAAGCGCCCGCACCAAGCGATGGATTAAACTGTAAGGGCGACGTTTCCTTTCGCTCTTGCAGAAGTCTCAAGGATCACGTGGAGTAATGGGGTGAGATTCGAAAATCAGGTTGCCATCGTAACCGGAGCAGGGCGGGGGATTGGCCACGCCATCGCCGCGCGGCTGAGCCGTGAGGGCGCACGCGTCGCGTGTGTCAGTCGAACGGAGACTAATGCCAAACGAACGGCCGACGAATTGAACGCGGCGCGGAATGATTCGGCCAGGGCTTACCCGGTCGACGTGGCCGATCACGCTGCGGTGCAAAAAGTGGCTGCGCAAATCCTGAAGGACTTCGGTAGAGTCGATGTCCTGATCAACAATGCGGGCGTGACCCGTGATGGATTATCGATGCGCATGTCGGTCGAGGATTGGGATGCGGTCATCAACACGAACTTGAGAGGAGCGTTCAATTTCGTGCAGGCGGTGCAACGTTCCATGATCAAGCAACGCAGCGGGCGTATCATAAATATTAGCTCGGTCATCGGGTTGATCGGGAATGCCGGCCAAACGAATTATGCGGCGAGCAAGGCCGGCTTGATCGGCTTCACTAAAGCGCTCGCCCGTGAGCTGGCCAGCCGCAGCATCACCGTCAACGCCATAGCGCCCGGTTTCATCGTCACGGATATGACTGGCGCGCTCTCCGAAGAGATTCAGAAACAGATTGTGGGACGAATCCCGCTCGCGCGCGTGGGCGATCCGGACGAGATCGCAAATGCGGTCGCCTTTCTAGCGTCGGCCGAAGCCGGTTATATCACCGGGCAGGTGCTCTGCGTCGATGGCGGGATGGTGATGTAGCTGTCCAGTTTGTCATCCTGAGCGCAAGCGAAGGATCTCACGCAGAATCGTTGATCACACATGGACGACGGTGTGATCCTCAGAGCTATTGTGTGGTTCTTCGCCGTCTGTGCGGCTCAGAATGACATGCTTGTGCCGGCAGACCGGTAGCACCAAAGCTGCTGTGGAAAAGGGCGTTCGTGAAAGGAATGGCTCTATTTATTGCCGTCTGCCTCGCCGCTTTCGGCTATTGGTATTGGCACCGCCCCATTACGTATCCGGCCGGCGTCCTGGTTGAATCCGAGCCACAGCAATCGGCCGAATTGAACTCCGCGGCTCCGCTGAGCTACGGAGCATATCACTTAAAGGCACTTGCTCAGTTCGCCCTCGATGCCCGTGTTTTGCACAGCAAAGTTTACCGCTACGATCGGCAAGCCGCCCTCGTTCCGGTGGATCTCGCGCTGGGTTGGGGACCGATGTCGGATCAGCGGGTGCTTGATCGACTCTCCATCAGCCAAAGCATGCGCTTCTATTGGTACGAATACCGGATGCCGCCGCCGATTCCGAAGGATCAGATCGTGTCACACAGCACCAATGTGCACATCATCCCGGCGACGAGCGAAATCGCGGCGTGCTGCGAATCGTTGCGAGTAGGCTCGCTCGTCCATCTTAGCGGCGAGCTGGTTGAGGCGAGTGGACCCGACATCGGGACGTGGCGCAGCTCGCTTAGTCGCACTGACACCGGAAACGGCGCGTGCGAATTGCTGTACCTGGAAGACATCGAAGTGCTGACCGCCCGACCGGGCGCGCCAAAATCGCAGCTGGTTCAGCGTTGAGAGCTAGCTCTTGCAGCTAAGAGTAGCGACCTGGCCGTCGGCCGAACCAATTGCGCGCGTGCCTGAGCCAAACCGCTCGCAATAGGGCGCGAACATTCTGGCTCCCTCCGCCGTCTCGAGTTGGAACTGTGACAAATTATAATGATGATGCGCGCCACGCTCTTCGCGCGGTTGATTCGCCAGGACCGCGCTCATGCGCTGCTCCGCCTCGGAGGAAAGCGACCATCCGAAATGCTCGTAAATCCGGCGCACGGCGGCGATCGGGTCGCGCCGGATATCGAGGTAATCCAGGTCGCAGATCCGCCTGGGCTCCAGGCGATCGCGTTCTGGTAGAAAGCTGGTCAGCGTCTCCGACCAGTATTGCAGGGCATCGTTGGCGATCACCAGGGGATCGACTCGGCTGCTGAAGACGCCGCGCAAAATGGTGATGAGACTCGAGACGGAAGCGATCGACTCAAGCGGGGCCCGATGGGTTTGAACGAAAAGCGCATCCGGGTAAACGGACAGCAAAGCGGGCAACGCAGACATATGGGCGGGTGCTTTGAGAATCCAGCGATGAGCCGTATGGCGAAGCTGCAGATGTTGCAGGAAACGGCGATGACACTCGTACGCCGGCCGCAAGTTTTGGCGAAAAAACCAGGCTCGATACGACGGGATGTAATACATCGTATCAAACTGATCGCTCATCAGGCTCGGGGTCATGAGCGCGACACACTCCTGTGGCAGCTTTGCTCCAAGGGGGTGAACACGGCGAAAGGTGGGTGCCAGCCAGTCCAGGCACGATAGACTTCGCGTCGTTCGCCGGATCCGTCGGCGCTCATCGTCACGGGTCGGAGGCGACGGTTCCATCACTTCCCAAGTCAGCGGCGCGCGATGGCTCGGATCGGCTGCCAGCAAGGTGTGGAGAATGGTTGTTCCGCTGCGCGGCAAACCCAAAATGAAGAGGGGTTCTCGAATTTCCTGACGCGCAATTTCCGGATAGGCGCGTCGATCTTGCCGCATCAGAAGACGATTGCGCAGGATGTGGAGCAGGTTGGCACGAAGGGAGATCTTCCCGACGAGGTTGAGGTGCGCCTCGCGCTCACTCGATTCGAGCAGCCGGGAGAGTGGCTCAAAAAAATCGCCCTCACCGAAATCGTCCAGGTGACATCGACGCTTGGCCACATCGATCAGGTCGGTGGCCCTGAGTTTGCCGTTGAAAACGCCGTTCCGGCCTAGCCACTGGTCGCCTCCATTAAGAATCCGGACGGGCAAACGTGCGCGGGTCTGCTGCAGGGTCGTCGGGCTGTAGTGCATTGGATGACAGAGGATGCCGTTTAATCCACCGCTGGAGCAAGTCCCAACCGAAGGATATCTCCATGGATCTCCCTCCAGCGGTTGCGCGGCGCAGGCAATCGCTCCATCGTCCTTTTATGGAAACAGAGAAAGCGACATTTGGCGCGGGATGTTTTTGGGGCGTCGAGGAGACCTTTCGGCAGTTGAAAGGTGTGACTTCGACCGCGGTCGGCTACGCGGGCGGAACGACGGAAAATCCGACCTACGAAGACGTTTGTACCGACAAAACCGGACACGCCGAAGTTGTCGAGGTCGAGTTCGATCCAGGCGAAATAGGGTATGAGAAATTGCTCGATGTTTTTTGGTCGAATCATAATCCGACCACTCTGAATCGGCAGGGGCCCGATGTTGGGACGCAATATCGGTCTGTCATCTTTTATCATTCGCCCGAACAGAAGGCTGCCGCCGAAGCTTCCAAGGCGAACCTGGAAAAGAGCGGCCGTTTCTCCCGGCCGATCGTCACTCAGATAGAACCCGCGCCCAGATTTTGGCGGGCGGAAGAATATCACCAGCGCTATCTGCGCAAACGCGGAAAGTCGCATTGCGCGATTTGATCGGCCGCGTGCATGAGCCGTGAGATTCTGCGGACGAAGAACTTCGTTCCTGAGGCGAGCGAACTTCATTCTCAACATCGCCCGGGAGGCGCTGGCTGAGCGCGGCGAATTTCGGATCGCGCTGTCCGGCGGAAACACTCCGCGGCCCGTCTACCTCGAGTTGGCGCGCCTGGGTCGGGATCTTCCCTGGGAGAAGATCTTTGATCACCTTCGGCGACGAACGTTGTGTTCCGCCGGAGGACGAAGCAAAGCAACTATCGGATGGCGCGCGAATCGCTCTTTCTGCCGGCGATGTTCCGGAGCGAATCGGTCATGCGGATGCGCGGCGAAATCGATCCGCAAATTGCGGCGCAGGAATATCAGGACGAACTCGATCTGCTGGCGATTCAGCGCGGCGAACAAATTTATCGGCACGATCTGATCCTGCTCGGGTTGGGCGATGACGGACATACCGCCTCGCTTTTTCCGGGAACGTCCGCGCTGGAAGAAACGACGCGAAGGGTTGATGGCCAACTTCGTCCCTAAATTCAATTCCTGGCGCCTAACTTTCACGTTACCGCTGATCAATCAGGCGCGGCATGTTTGCTTTCTGGTGAATGCCAACAAGAATGCTGATCTAATCGACCGCGTCCTGGAAGGTGAACTGCAATATCCGGCCTCCAGGGTGAAGCCGATCTCCGGGCAACCTCACCTGGATTCTTGGGGAGGCGGCATGATCCCCGCTTTGTTTCGTTAAGCCAGATGCGCACAATTATTGTTACAGGTTCCGCCGGACTGATCGGTTCCGAAACGGTCAAACATTTCGCCAGAGATGGCGCGCGGGTCGTCGGTATCGATAACGACATGCGCGCCCAATTTTTCGGCGCGGAAGCTTCGACGCAGAAGACGCGCGATCTGTTGGTCAGGAATGTTCGTGGCTATGAGCATCACGATCTGGATATCCGCGATGCGAATGCAGTGCTGGATTTATTCAAGGAGCATCGTGGCAATATTCGAAGCCATCGTGCACACCGCGGCGCAGCCTTCGCATGACTGGGCGGCGCGCGATCCGCAAACCGATTTTACGGTCAACGCGAACGGCACGCTGAATCTGCTCGAAGCTGCGCGTCGAACTTTGTCCGGAAGCGCCGTTCGTTTTTACTTCGACGAACAAAGTCTACGGCGACACGCCGAATCGATTGCCGTTGCGCGAGCTGGAGATGCGATGGGAAATCGAGCCGGGCCACGAGTACGAGCCCGGAATTTCCGAAACGATGAGCATCGATTACACGAAGCATTCACTCTTCGGCGCATCGAAAGTTGCGGCCGACATTCTGGTCCAGGAATACGGACGCTACTTCGGAATGCCGACGGTCTGCTTTCGCGGCGGATGTCTGACCGGTCCGGCGCACGCGGGCACCGAGCTGCATGGATTTCTCTCCTATCTGATGATCTGCACCGTGACCGGACGGCCCTATCGCGTTTTTGGCTACAACGGAAAACAGGTGCGCGACAACATTCACAGCGTCGATCTGGTCGAAGCGTTCGCCGAATTCATTCGCGCACCGCGAGCCGGCGAAGTCTACAACATCGGCGGCAGCCGCCACAGCAACTGCTCGATGCTCGAAGCGATCAATCTCTGCGAAGAAATCAGCGGACAAAAATTAACCTGGAACTACGAAGAGACGAATCGGATCGGCGACCACATCTGGTGGATCAGCGATGTGCGAAAATTCCAGGAGCATTATCCGCACTGGAAATTTCGCTACGGTTTGCGCGAAATTCTGGAAGAAATCCACGCCGCGGTTCGCGCATAATTTGTAGCGGCGGTCTATGACCGCCGTTTTTGCGTTATTCGGCGGTCACAGACCGCCGCTACAGAGGGAAGCTAGCAGCTTCCCCTACAGGGTCGGGGACAAGCTCCTAATATTGTTCGCCCTCGTCTTCTTTGGGTGGGCCGACGCGGTCCTCGATCCCATAAACGTGGAACATGACGGCAAACCAATAGATGGGGAGCAACAACAAGGCGAAGCCGGCGGTGCCGGTGGCGGCGAGCAAGGCAAAGCCGACGGCCATGGGTGTGCCGACGAACATGATCAGCGCGCCCACCAGTTTGTGTCCCTTGTAGATGTGGCCCAGACCCGGAATCACACTCAGCAGCACGGCGACGGCGTCGCTCGCATGACCCTCGGCCGTTTGGGTATCGCTGCGCGCCCAATCGCATCGATCGCACGATTGTGCATCTTTCGGCAGAGAATGCCCGCAATAAGGACACTGCATCCTGTCGGCCTGATCGGCCGGCGCCTGTGTCGTTGGTGCGTCGGTGTACTCCACGTGATGTAAATCGACCGAAACAACGTCACAAGCGATGCTGAATTCGTCAAGCAAACTCGCAAGACCGTGTTGCTCCAAATCTCATCAGGGGCGCCGCTTCCCGGGAAACGCATGCATCATAAGCCGCTTACGATGCATGAAAAAAAGCATGGCATTTCCACCAGGGGATCTGTTTTTTAAGCATAACTCGATCTTTGAAGCGTGCGTCATTCCTTGAAGCGCGAATGATTCGTGCATTTTCTTTGCGGGCGCGGCACAATGGATCGATGTCGTCTCTCGAAAAAATCGTGGCTTACGCGGACAAGTATTTGCGCGCTCGCGAGATTGGCGATTCGGACAACGCGTTGAACGGGCTACAGGTAGAAAATTCGGGGCGAGTTACCAGGATCGGAGCTGCCGTGGATATTTCGACGCGCGTCCTGCGCGGCGCCGCTCGGCAGGACGTCGACCTGCTGATTGTACATCACGGGATGTTTTGGGCGGGCCTGCAGCCGGTCACGCGTGCTTTGAATCGGCAGCTGCGGATTGCCTTCGCACACGATATCGCGATCTATAGCGCTCATTTGCCTCTCGACGTTCATCCCGTGGTTGGTAACAACGCGCGACTGGCCGCTTCGCTGGGGCTGAAATCGACTGCGCGCTTTTTGGAATACAAGGGTCAGCCGGTGGGAGTGAAAGCACGGTCAGCCATGTCGTGCAATGACCTCATCGGCAAACTGCGGATCTCATTGGGCAGTCCCGTGAAGGCGTTCTTATTTGGCCCGAAGAAAGTGGGAACGATAGGAATCGTTACCGGCGCCGCGGGCTCCGAGATCTACCAGGTGGCCAAAGAGGGTATCGACACTTTCATTACCGGCGAGGCGCCACATTGGGCGGCGGTGGCGGCGGAAGAACTCGAAATCAATCTCCTGCTCGGCGGGCACTACGCGACCGAAACCTTCGGAGTCAAGGCGCTGGCCGCGCACTTATCCAAACGATTTAAACTGCCGTGGACATTCGTCGATTATCCCACGGGGTTGTAGGGCGAGCGTTTCGTGATGTCAGAGCAGGTTGCGCCTCGCAGAATTCTACGGCGCCTGGTGACCGGACTATTTATCGGGTTTGTTGTCCTGTTCCTGGCGCTCGCAGGTCTTTACCTTGAAGAAGCGTGGCGCGGTCAACATGCCTGGGCGCGCTGTAAGAGTGAACTCGAAGCGCAAGGCGAGAAGTTGGACGGGGGCTCGTTCATACCGCCGCCGGTTGCGGATGATCAGAATGTCGCCATGGCGCCATTGCTCGCCCCTCTCAGCGATCATGTGAGAGATCCGAAATCGGGAGAGGATGTGCCGCGCGACCCGGCCGCGGTCGAGCGGCTAAAGAACACTAACCTTACAAAGCTGGGCGATTCTTCGCACCCGATGCCTACGCTTAAAAGTTGGCAAATCGGAAAGCCGACCAGACTCGAGGACTGGCAGCGCTGGCTGGCGGGAAATAAAGAGACCCCCGGCGCGGTTCGATCCGAGCAGGCGGCGCGGGGCGTTCTCGAGGCACTGGAGCCGTATTCATCGCAGCTCGCTGAATTTGGCAGGGCCGTGGACAGACCTTTTGCGCGCTTCCCGCTCCAGTATGAAAAAGGATTGGCCATGCCCATCAGTCATGCAGGCGTTTTCACAGGCTTCGCCGGGATTTTCTGTTTGCGCGCGCTGGCGGAATTGGAAACCGGCGACACGGAAGCCGGTCTTCGTGACTTAAGGACGATAGACCGCGCGGGTGCGGCCTTGCAGCCCGAACCACTGATCATTTCGCATCTCGTGCGCATGACCGTGATTGGTTACATTCCGCAAATTCTGGGGCAGGGAATAGCGCAGCATCGCTGGAGTGAGGCGCAGCTCAAGACCATCCAGGAGATGCTGAGTCGAATCGACTTGCTGGCTGATCATCAGCGAGTCATGCGAGGCGAGCGCGCGCTTCTCAATGACTATTACGCCCGTCTCCGCCATCAACATGCCGGCATCCAGAGGACGATCTCCGCGACTGCCGGCATTCAGGATATGAGACCCGTGGCGATGCCGCCGGTGTTCAGCATCTTACCGCAAAGCGTCATGTTGTATCACAACCAAGTTTACGGTAATCGCTGGCTCCAGGAACTGTTCCTGCCGGTCATCGATGCGCCAGCCGGAAGAGTTTATCCGCGACGAGAAGCCGCCGCCGTTGAAATCCTAAAGCAGACGCAAAGCACGCCGTATAATTTTCTGGCCAAGCTCACGCTGGATGTCTACCCCACAATTGCGCTGCGCACGGCCGCCGCGCACGTATTGAACGAGCAAGCGGTGGTGGCATGCGCGCTTGAGCGTTTTCGGCTAAAGAACGGAAAATACCCTGAGACTTTGCGCGAGCTTGTTTCGGATTATCTGTCCCAGCCGCCGCAGGACGTGTTTAGCAGTGAAGCGCTGCAGTACCGGCGCGAAGAAAATGGACAATACATTCTGTATTCTGTCGGATGGAACGAGGAGGACGACGGTGGCGTGATTGCGATCAAGCCTGGAAGCCCGGACCGTCGCGACGATGAAAACGGCGATTGGGTCTGGTTCGGCGGCGAGCGGAAGTAAGCCGCCAACATTTTTCTTTCGTTGAGCAGCGGTTCGCTGTTCTGTGTTCGCCGATGGCCGCGCCGAAACCTCAACATGTCAGCACCCGTGCGACGGGTGTCGTTGGCATTGCCATCCTCTGCAGCCGGGTCCTGGGCTTGATCCGTGAAATCGTGGTGGCGGCGTTGTTTGGGGCGACTCGCAATCTGGACGCTTTTCTGACGGCCTTTCGCGCGCCCAACATGTTGCGAGACCTCTTCGCAGAAGGCGCGCTTTCCACCGCTTTTGTCACGACGTTCTCGCGTCGTATTGCCACCGATGGTGATGAATCGGCGTGGAAACTTGCGAGCAAGGTTGCCACTCTGACTCTCGTTTTCATGAGCGCAATCACGCTGCTCGGAATCTTTTGCGCGCCCGGTTTGATCAAGATTCTCGCGCCCGGCTTCGATCCGGAGAAGGCGGCCCTGACCATTCATCTCACGCGCATCATGTTTCCTTTTATTCTGCTCGTCTCGCTCGCCGCGCTGGCCATGGGAATGCTAAATGCCAAGCATGTCTTCGGCATGCCCGCCATGGCGTCGAGCTTTTTCAACATCGGCTCGATCGTGGGCGGCGTTTTCTTTTGCTACTGGCTTGATCCGCAAGCGGATTGGCGCCATCCCCACTTCGGATCGCGTGGACTGGTGGGGCTTTCCATTGGAACCCTGATTGGCGGGCTGATGCAGTTGGTCGTGCAGTTTCCGGCTTTGCGTCGAGTCGGCTTTCGCTTCCGGCCCGACTTCAGGTGGCGGGACGCGGGCGTGCGCACAATTCTGGTCTTGATGGGACCGGCGACGATCGCGGCCAGCGCGGTGCAGGTGAACGTGGCCGTCAATAGTGGTTTCGCCTCCGCGCTCGGTGATGGCCCCATGGCTTACTTGAACATCGCATTTCGCTTGATGCAGTTACCCCTGGGAATCTTCGGAGTCGCGGTGGGCACGGTGACATTACCGTTGGTTTCGCGGAGTGCCGCGACGGGGGATATTCCGGCTTTCCGTTCCGCGCTTTCCCACGCCTTGCGTCTTGTCATGGTGCTGACCATTCCGGCCGCGATTGGGTTGCTCATGCTGGCGCGGCCCATCATTAGCGTGATCTACGAGCACGGCCGATTTGATGCCCGGGCTACGGAGCAAACGGCGGTCGCGCTCCAATTTTATGCGCTCGGTCTGGTTGGATATTCCGCCATCAAAGTGTTGGCACCGGCTTTCTATGCGCTGGACAAGAAGTATCTGCCGATGTTCGTCAGCATTCTTTCGATTGCCATCAACTTTGCCTTGAACTGGTTCTTCCTATTTCGGATGAAACTGGATCACCGCGGTCTGGCCCTCGGAACGAGCATCGTCGCCATCATCAATTTTCTTATCTTATATATGATGATGCGCCGCTACGCGGGACGATTGGAGACGGGGGCGTTGATCAGGACCCTGGCCAAGCTCCTGGTCGCCGGGGCTCTTCTGGCCGGTGTCTGCTGGACCGCGAATCGTCTCTTCTTTAATGCAGGGCTTGGCATGTCGGAGTGGAAGAAGATCGGCGAGGTGACGCTTACCGTCGCGGTCGGCACATTCGTGTTTTTCGGCGCAGCTTTGGCGTTGCGCATCGCGGAGGTCAAGGACGTCGTCGAACTAGTCCAGCGGCGGCTGCGCCGGTAGCGGAGAAAAGCCTGGCTACCCCAGCGCCTGATCGAGATCTTCAATCAGGTCATCAGCGTTCTCGAGACCGATCGAGAGGCGCAACAGACCTTCCGGAGAGGTCGTGCCCGGTCCCTCGATCGAGGCGCGATGTTCAATCAAACTTTCGATTCCGCCGAGGCTCGTCGCACGAACAAAGATTTTTGTTTTGGCGGCGACTGCCATGGCCTGGGCACTTCCTCCCTTTGCCTCGAACGAAAGCATCCCACCAAACATCGACATCTGCCTGGCCGCAATTTCATACCCCGGATGTGCGGTCAATCCCGGATAGTGCACACGTTCCACTTTCTTATGTTGCGCGAGGAAGGTTGCGACTTTCACCGCATTCTCGGAATGGGCGCGCATCCTCCACGGGAGAGTGCGCATCCCGCGCAGCACCAGCCAGCAATCGAACGGCGAAGGCACGGCGCCACCCTCGTACTGAATGTGCCGGACGCGCTCAAAGAATTCATCCACCTTTCTTGCCACCACGATCCCGCCGAGCACATCGCAATGGCCGCCGAAGTATTTCGTGGTTGAATGCAGGATGAAATCAAAACCGAGATCGAAGGGTCGCTGAATAATTGGAGCCCAGGTATTGTCGCAAACGCAAAGCGCACCGCCTTCGTGCACGGTTTCAGCCACGGCGGCGAGATCGACGACTTTCAAGAGAGGATTGGAGGGAGTCTCAGCCCACGCCAGTTTGGTGTTTGGTCGCATCGCTTTTCGCACGAGGGCGAGGTCGCTCATGTCAACGAAATCGGCTTGCAAACCCCACTTCAAGAAAACATCCGTTAACAAACGGGTCGTCCCGTAATAGGCGTCGGTGTGTGCGAGGATGTGATCTCCGGGGCTGAGCGCCTGAAATAAGGCCATGGCTGCTCCCATTCCGCTGGCAAAGGCGGCCGCGCCCGTGCCGCCTTCCAGAGCGCTGATTCCTTCTTCCAAGGCGTTCCGATTCGGATTGCTGTTGCGCGTGTACATGTGGCCCCGCGAATAGGCGCCATCGACGTCGCGTTCGAAGGTCGTGGAGAGGTGGATCGGTGGCGCGACCGCTCCAGTGGAGGGGTCGATCGAGTTGCCGGCGTGGACCGCGAGGGTTTCAATTTTCATGAGGCAATGAGGTTCGTAACCGACCTTACGGATCAAACTCCGAATGTCGATGCGACAAGGCGGTTTTCGATTTGACGACCAGCGGTTTCACGGCCAAATAGCACCTGAATTCCTCGCGGAAGTGCGCTAACTTTCGCGCCCGCTCATGCACATCTACGACGACGAAATTTTCCGAATGGCCTGCGCTCAGTTCGAGGTCATCGCCGACTATCTTAATGTCGATAAAAACGACCGCGACAGGCTGATGTATCCCAAGCGCGCCGTCGCCGTCACGCTGCCTGTGCACATGGATGACGGGAGCACGAAAACTTTCCAGGGTTATCGCGTGCAACATCACCTCACCCTGGGACCAACCAAGGGCGGAACGCGTTTTGCGCCTTCCCTTTCGATGGGTGAAACGGCCGCGCTGGCCATGTGGATGAGTTGGAAGTGCGCGTTGGCGAATTTGCCCTACGGAGGCGCCAAGGGCGGGATCGCGGTGGATCCGACCGAAGCTGTCGCATAAAGAGCTCGAAGCGGTCTCGCGGCGCTACATGCAGGAGATGATTCCGTTTGTCGGACCGCACACCGACATCATGGGCCCGGACATGGGCACAAACGAACAGATCATGGCCTGGTTCATGGACACCTACTCAGTTTATCAGGGATATACCGTGAGCGAGATTGTGACGGGCAAGCCCGTCTCCGTAGGCGGGACGGAAGGTCGGCGCGAATCGACGGGGCGCGGCGTCGTCTACCTGGTTGAACGTGCCATGGACATGCTGAAAATGGATCCAGAAAAGAGCACCGCGATTGTGCAGGGGTTTGGCAACGTGGGCTCGGTGGCCGCTCTTTCCCTGGCTTTGAAAACTGGGGTGAAAGTTGTGGGCATCAGCGATGCGACCACGGCGGTTTATAATCCCAAGGGTATCGATGTGAAAGCGGCCGAGCAGCATGTTCTGAAGAAAGGCAACCTTCGGGCGTTTGATCAGGGCGACCGGATCGATCCGAACGAAATGCTCGTTATGCCTTGCGATGTTTTGGTGCCGGCGGCCGTCGACCGCGTGATCACCGGCAAGAATGCCGCGCAACTAAAATGCCGCATCCTGGCGGAAGGCGCCAACGGTCCGACGACGCCGGAGGCCGATCTCATACTCGAACAGCGCTGGGATGAAGTGTTTCTGATCCCCGACATTCTGTGCAATGCCGGGGGTGTGATCGTTTCCTATTTTGAATGGGTGCAGGGTCTGCAGAGCTTCCTCTGGACCGAGATGGAAGTGACGGACAAACTTTTCCGCATTCTCGAGCATTCCTTTGCGCAAGTGATCAGGCGCGCAAAGGACCACAAGATTTCGCATCGCACCGCGGCCATGGCCATTGGTGTGGAGCGCGTCATGAAAGCCAAACACGCACGCGGATTATTCCCGTAAGCGGCTGCTTCGCTGTAGCCACGGCGCTCTGTCGCCGTGTCCGATGATTTTCGGGCTGCACGGGATGGCCGTCTAAAGCGCAAACGCCCCGACCCGCCTTCGCTCCGCTACGGCGTGGCAGGCAGAGCGGGGCGGCTACAGAATCAGACGGAAGACGCGGCGAGCGATCGGCGCATCGGTACATAAAAAAACCGCGCTACGGGTTTGAACCACAGCGCGGCTCTCTTTTGCGTGCTTAGTTTACGTTGTGATGCCCGTGATGCGAAGGGGACTTGCCGCCGCGGTGTTGATCGCCGGACCGCCACCGCCATGATTCACGCCCACTGCCTGAGGCTTGGCTGGGCCGCCACCTTTGGCGTCCTTGGAGGGTTTCAGATCGCGAACTTTGGTGTTTTTCTTGGTTGCCATATACTTAGTTTTGCTGCTTTGGGTTTATTGTTTGTGTTGAGTCAGTGGCACCGAACGGCAACAATTGACGCCCGCCTACGACATTCTCCTTTGGGATCAGATCGTCTAAACGGATCAATTTTTCTTTCCTGCGCTTTTGCCGATGAATTCCTGATTCCCCGGCGGGCGCATTTTTGTTGTCTTTCAGTCCACTCACGTTGGCTTTGTATTAACACCAATTATGCCATCGTGTGTCCTGCACATTCCACGGAATTTTGCCCCGATCGTTAATGGCTTGTTATCAATTGTTTATACGACAGCAATTTTGTCAGAAAATCTAAAACTGGCCGCCACCAACAAGAGCAGCGGCCTCGTTATAATGCCATGACGGATTCATTTGTGAACCACTGCTATGCTTCATTCTGCGGCACATTTTGAAGATGACGCGCGAGCGTTGGCCGAGAGATGCCAACGAGCTGGCCGTGCGCCTTTGATTGCGGTTGGGTTGCACGTAAACGAATCGAAACATGGCGCGGCACCACGCCCGCCAGGGAAAGATCGACCGCGGTGTCATCCGGATGATTACTCGAGGCGGCGGCTCGACCAGTTTCGTTAGCCGCTTCGCTGTAGCCACGGTGCTCTGTCGCCGTGTCCGTTGATTGTCGCGCTGCACGGGATAGCCGTCTAAGAGCGCAAACGCCCCGACCCGCCTTCGCTCCGCTACTCCGAAAGTCTTCGCGAGCAGGCGGCGTGGCAGGCAGAGCGGGGCGGCTACAGAATCGACGGAAGACGCGGCGAGCGATCGGCGCATCGGTACATAAAAAAACCGCGCTACGGGTTTGAACCACAGCGCGGCTCTCTTTTGCGTGCTTAGTTTACGTTGTGATGCCCGTGATGCGAAGGGGACTTGCCGCCGGTGTTGATCGCCGGACCGCCACCACCATGATTCACGCCCACTCCCTGAGGCTTGGCTGGGCCGCCACCTTTGGCGTCTTTAGAGGGTTTCAGATCGCGAACTTTGATGTTTTTCTTAGCCATATACTTAGTTTTGCTGCTTTGGGTTTATTGTTTGTGTTGAGTCAGTGGCACCGAACGGCAACAATTGACGCCCGCCTACGACATTCTCCTTTGGGATCAGGTCGTCCAAGCGGATCAATTTTTCTTTCCTGCGCTTTTGCCGATGAATTCCTGATTCCCCGGCGGGCGCATTTTTGTTGTCTTTTAGTCCACTCACGTTGTCTTTGTATTAACACCAATTATGCCATCGTGTGCCCGGCACACGCCACGGATTTTTTTGACCGTTTATTAATGGCTTATTATCAGTAGTTTATAGCACGACAATTTTGTTGAGAAATCTAAAACGGTCCAAAATCCGCAAACGTCAACGGCCTCGTTGTAAGGCCAATACGGCCCATTTCTGAGCCTTGGCTATGCTTCATTCTGCGGCACATTTTTCAGATGCCGGGCCAGCGTTGCTCGGGAGATGCCAAGCAGCTTGGCCGTGCGTCGTTGATTACGATTTGTCTGCTCGTAAACGAATCGGACATGGCGTTTCACTGCCCCTGCCAGGGACAGATCAACCTCGGCATTGCCCCGGTGATTGCCCGATGAGACTGGCACCGCCGGTGTCTCCCGCTCTGGCTCCGGCAGGGCCGATTGGTAGGTTTCGAGATCGGGCGGAAACACCACGTGCTGAGGCAGGATGACCGGCCCGTCGCAAAACAAAGTCATCGTCCGGACAGTGTGGCTGAGTTCGCGCAGGTTTCCTCGCCAGGGATGGCGCACCAGCTTCTCCATCGCCTCGGGATGAATGGCCGTAATATTCTTGCCCTCGTGGATGCCAGCGGCCTTGAGCTCCGCGGCAATCAGCGGAGGCAGCTCCTCGAGGCGTTCGCGCAAGGGCGGAATGAGCAAGGTCAGGCCGTTGAGCCGGTGAAAAAGATCCTCGCGAAATTTTCCCTGCCTGACCCGGTCGCGGAGCGAACAGTTCGAGGCGCAAACGATCCGGGCGTGACAAGTGAGCATCCGCTCCGAGCCGAGTCGTTCAAACTCGCCATACTCCAGCACGCGCAGGATTTTTACCTGGGCCAGCGGGCTCATCTCTGAGATTTCGTCGAGAAATATGGTGCCTCCGTCCGCCAGTTCGAATTTTCCCTTGAGCGTTTGCTGGGCCCCGGTGAAGGCGCCGCGTTCGTGCCCAAAAAGCTGGCTTTCCAAAAGGGTATCGCTCATGGCCGAAGCGTTGAACGAGATGAACGGTCCGGTTGCGCGCGCCGACGAATTATGAATCGCGTGGGCGAGCAACGTTTTGCCGGTGCCGGTCTCGCCGAGCAGCACGACGGGGACCTCCGATTTGGCTGCCAGGGAGGCCAGTTGCAAACAACGCGCCATGGCATCGTTGCTGGTGGTAATGTCCTCGACCTTTAATCTGGAATACAGCTCTTGCATCAAAGCCCGGGCGCTACTGCCTCATGTTCTCGCGCAATTCATGAATCGGTTCCAAAACGTACTCAATGGGTGTGCGGCCGCCGACCACGATATGGGCATCGCCCCGCATGCCGACCCGCAGAGGCAAGTTCTTGCCGCCTCGTGAGATGACCGATTGATCAAGCGAGGCGAGGGCGATGAAATGCGGACCATCGGTGGAGTTGATGGCCGATGGACTGATCCAATCGAGTGTTCCGTTGACGGCGCCGTAACGCTGGTAGGGGAAGGCGTCGAAAAAATATCGCACCCGTTGTGAGACGGCCAGCTTGGGAAGTCCGTTCTCATTTAAAATCATGCGGGCGCGCGGCTTTGCCTCTTGCGAGGCGAGCTGGCAGAGAACGGCGCCTTGTTGCACGAAACTCCCCACAGTCCGTTGATCCATCGAAGTGACGACTGCGTCATAGGGGCTGCGGACGATGAGCATGTTATCTTTCGTGTTCTCCAAATCCGACTTCAGCGCCTGGAGGCGGGTTTTCAGATTTTCGATTTCGGTCTGCTGCTCCCCACGCTGGCGCGCGTGCTCGGTTTCCATTCGGCGGAGATCGAGGGTTGCCTGCTGCACGGTTCTCTGCGCTACGCTCAGGTCTTTCTCCGATGCGGCCAGATCGAGCTTGAGCCTGATTAACTCCACTTCCGATTCGCCGCCTTGTTTGGTCAGCTTGTCCATCCGCGTCACGAGATCGCGACTCGTCTTGGCGTGGGTTTCACGGAATCCGACCTCGCTCTTGGCTTGCTCGATTTCTGCCTGTTTGATTTCAACCTGGGCGCTGTAGGCGCTCTCGTTTTGTTGGAGGCCCTGTTCCTTGCTGTGCAGATCCTGGGTCAGGGTCCGATATTGTGTCTCCCAGCCGCGTATTTCATCCGAGCGCAGGACGAACAATTCCTCTCCTTTTTTCACTTCCTGACCTTCATTGACCGAGACGCGGGCGATGACAGCCTGGCGCGGTGATTGAATCGGATCGGCGCCCGTCGCCGGCACAAGCACGAACTGGCATTGCACCGTTTCCGGCAACCTCATCACGATGGCGAGAAGAAAGGCAAACCCGAGAAAACCGAGCAGCAGCCACGCAGTCCAGCGGATGATCCAGGGAGGCGGATCCTGCGGCAACATCTCGGATTCGATGTCGATCGACCCGCGTTGTCCTGGTTGTGCGCTCATCTTATTTGATATGAATCAAATCCCCATTTGTTGGCTCGACAGGTAGTAATAGAGTCCGCGCTGCGCCATCAGCTCGTCGTGGTTGCCGATCTCGGCGACGCTTCCTTTTTCCAACACGACGATGGCGTGGGCTTCGCGCATCGTGCTCAGTCGATGCGCGATCACGATGGTGGTGCGACCGGACATGAGGCGCCCGAGATTTTCCTGGATGGCCCGCTCCGATTCGGTGTCGAGAGCGCTGGTCGCTTCGTCGAAGATCAGGATCGGTGGATTATTATAGATGGCGCGCGCAATGGCGATGCGCTGCTTCTGTCCGCCGGAGAGAGAAAGACCGGACTCCCCAATCTTTGTTTCGTAACCGAGCGGCAAGCGCATGATGAAATCGTGCGCGGCGGCGGCTTGGGCGGCGGCGAGGACGCGGTCGAGGTCCGGCTCCGGATCGCCGAAGGCGATGTTGCGCGCGATCGTTTCGTTGAACATGTGATTTTCCTGGAGAACCATGCCGATGTGTCGACGCACATCGCGATAATTGAGCGTCTTTAAATCGACATTATCGAACATGATCGTGCCCTCGGTCGGCTCAAGCAGTCCTGCGATCAACTTGATGAGGGTAGTCTTGCCGCAGCCGCTCCGGCCGACGAAAGCCACCATGCTGTCCCGGCGCGAGACTCGAGATGTGATGTCTTGCAAAATATTGGGCGATTCCGGTCCACCGTATTTGAAGCTCACGCCGCGCAGTTCGACGCGCCCTTCCAGACTGTGCACGGGAACGAGGTCGGGAACGATCGTGCCCCTGTTCCGGTTCCTGTTCGAAAATATCGTTCAGGCGATTCAGCAGCACGGAAGCGAGCTGCATGTTGTCCCAAACGCCGAGGGTGCGCAGGATACCGCCATAGGCCATGGCAGTCAGTGAACTGAAGGCAACAAACCCGCCCACACTAAGATTGCCGTGAATGACCTGCGTCGCGCCGACCCACGAGAAAGATCGCAGTCGAAAGCAGGCCGATGGTTTGCAGCACACTGTCGTACGACATCACGATGAAGCTCGCCTTGAACATTTGTTTGTGAGACGGAAAGAAACTCATTCAGCATCGCGTCGCGAAACGAGCTCTCCGCGGAGGCGGCCTTGACCGCTTCAATTCCTTTGATGGCATCGATCTGATGCGAACTGTATTTGCCCTGGCTTTCTTCCACGCCGGCAAACAGCGGGCGCAGCACTTTTACCGAGAAAATCATCAAGCCGACGTAAAGCGGCGTGGTCGCCAAAAAGGCGAGGGTCAGCAACGGGCTGTACATCGCCATCAGAAAGAGCGCGCCCACCAGATAAACCATGGCGAGCAGAGCGCCGACTGCCCTGTGCAACGGCAAATTGCCGCACCTGTCGTGCGCCATCCAGACGCCGTTGAATATCGCCGGTTCGCCGGCTAGTGAAATAAGCTCATCGGCAGGGAAAGCAATTTCCGGCTCAGAAAATCGAGAATGCGGTATCGAGCCGCACGGCCGCGAAGGCCAGCAGATATTCCTGCGCGATCGTGCACAGTTGCACAAAGACAATGCGCCGCGAACATGCCGAGCATGATGATTTTCAACAAACCGAGGTCGTTCTCGACGATGACCCTGTCGACCACCATCTGGGTGAACACAGGAAACAGCAGCTGAAGGACACTGACCGCGACCGCGAGTCCGAGCACCTGCAACAGGATGACCTTGAACGTGACGAGAAACGGAAAGATCCAGTTCATGGCTGGCTTGCTTTCCGGTGCGTGTTCGAAGCTCGGTGGTGTAATCGAACAGAGCGGTGTAACCGGTCCACTTGGCTTCGAATTCGCGCCGCGGAATTTTGCGTAGACCCTGCGCCGGATCAGCGACGCGCACAAACTCTGGTTGGACGTCGTAGAGCACGATCCAGTGGTTGCCCTCCCAGTGCACGATTGAGGGGAGCGGCATCATCGGCAGATTGCGCAGCGAAACTTTGAGAGCACGCGCCGCTAGCCCGAGCTCGGTAGCCGCGCGACACAGCGCTTTCAAGACTCGTGCCGTCGGTCGCGGTATGACAGAGCTGCCGAATCCGTGCCAGGCTGACCTTGCGGCCGAAATGCCGGCAGATCATTCCGAGACTGGCTGCGCCGCAATCCATCTCGTCGATCTGCTCGATGTGTTCGATTTTCTTGATGCGCCGATTTTTTTTCCGGAACTTCCCTTCCTCGTCGACGAATGGATCTTCTTCGTCCTCTGGTCGAGCGGCCGCCTTGTCTTCGCCGAGATCGACCTTGTCGGCCGTCTGCACTTCCGCGGGCAACATCTCGGTCGTGAAATCGAGCGGGATGCGCGCTTCCGTCTTCGCTTGATAGAGGGCGAGCCGCTCGCCCAATAGTTTCTCAAACTCCGGAAACCGGTCGCGCAGGTCCTTGACCGCCTCCGGCTCCAGAGCCAGCAACTGGCAATCGGTGAACGCTTCCACCGAGGCAGCGCGGGCTGATCCGTTCAAGATCGAAAGCTCGCCGAAGAAATCGCCCTCTCGATAGAAGGCCAGGTTCCGTTCCTTTCCATTCACCCCGGCAAAAGCGCGGGCTCGTCCCTTTTCGATCACAAACATCGCGCCGGCTTCGTCGCCCTGCCGAATAATGAGATTGCCCTTGGCCACGCCAAGCGGTTGAAGCTTGTCGATGACGCTGCGCAAGGCAGGAGCAGGGAGCCGACCGAAGTTGCTGAATTGATACAGAAAACTCTGCAGTGCGCGGCTTCGCCCCGTCATCTCGATGTAGTGCTTCAGGTCGGGGACTTGTTGTACCAGTTTGAGAAAATCCTTCCGATCGATGCGCAGCACGTCCACGGCAGTGCTGCATCGCACGGTGGCGCTGCGCGTTCCGCCGTCGGACAGGGCGGCCTCGCCGAAACTATCTCCCGGCTTTAACGAGCCGAGCGGGATCTCTTCACCATCGCCTTTGACTTTCAGGGCGCGCGCCCGGCCGTGAGTCAAAAGGTAAAAGGAATCGGCCGGATCATCCTGGCGCACGATCACATCGCCGAATTCGAAATGCTCCTCCTGCAGGAGAGGCTCGAGGGCAGTGAAATGTTCCTCGGAAAGGAACTTGAACGCGGCGGAGTGCCGCAGAATCTCAAGGTCGTGGGCTCTCATTCCGGTGCCGTAACCGCGTGCAGGCGCGGTTCAATGTGCCGGGCCGCCAGTTCCGTAAAATGCCGATGGAGGAGCAAACTCTCGACTCGCTCCTGCACGGCCGGATCCTTCTCCGACGGCTCCGATTTGCTGGTGACACGATACAGCTCAAAACCATCGCCCCGCGAGATCGGGTCCAACACGTCCCCAACCACCACGCTCAGGAATTTTTGCTGCAATTCGGCTGGTATATCTTCCTGCAAGAATGAGATCGTCTTATACGGGTATCGGCCCTCCACCGCAACTTCTTCCATCGACATGCCATCTTCGCGCACGCAGAAGAGCGCTTCCTGAGCGGCATCCCGCGATTCCAATTCGATCACTTCTGTCTCAAAGCGTGTCAGCGGTAGACGCAGTCCGGTCAATTCACGCTGCCGCGTTTGCGGAGTAAGCAGCGATTCGCTGCGGCGGCGATATTCCATTTCCGCCCGAAACATCAAGTCAAACCAGGCCGGATCGCGACCGATTCGCTCCAGCCACCTGGGTAGTTGCTCCGGGGAGAGTCCGCTGCGTTCGAAGAAGTCCCGGCGCAAGGTTTCGATCTTTTCCGAATCGACTTCCTCCTTGGCGGCAGCCGCGCCCGCGGCCAAACGCCAGCTCAGTTCTGTGATCATGAGGTCCAAATCACCGGACAAAATCAGGTCGGTTACGAAAACCTGCCGCAGATCGTTTGGCGCGGAGAAATAATCGACTTGTTCTGGCGTGACCTTCTCCGAGAGAGCATTGCCGCAGTACTCGCGCGCGAAATAATCGCTAAAATCATCGAGACTTAGACCGCGCATGGCAAGCCACTGCTCCGTCTCTTCGGCGGTAATCAGGTCGTTCCGGTAGCGAAATTGCTCGGCCGCGGAATCGATCGCATCCTCGTCCAGGTCCATATCCGTCTCACCCGCATGCTTTTCGGCCGCGACGCGCTGAAGAAACGCCTGCCATTTGGCATCGAGTTCCCCTCGAAACAACGAGCCTTCAATCGCGTCACGCGCCGTGTACTCCCGACCTGCGCACGCGCACACGGCAAGATCATCGTGCGAAACTGACTCAGTATTGGCCATCAAAAGGTACTAAAAAGGTACTAAGGATTACTTTCTATAGGAATTCGCGCGAAAAGTCGAGTCTATCGTTAGCCGCGTAAGAGCCTAGGCCTCACGCGGTTGGTGTCAAAAGAACCTTGCGGAGTAGAGAAGGCTGGTTCCAGCGGCGCTGGCCCCTGGTTTGAGACAATTTTGGGCCACAGACCCCTTCACGCCTGCTGACTAGCGCCGGGAGGCTACCGCGCTTCCGGAAACGAGTGTGATCTTCCAGAAATCGTCCGATAGATTGGCATCCAGCAAATACGCATAAGGCATGGTGAAGTAGCCTTTCAAACCCCAGCTCCTGCCCCACGAGTTGCGGACGCGAAAGCGCCTTTGTTTATCATCATAACCCACCGCGACCACCGCATGTCCGCCGAGCACATGTTCCTTGCCTGAAGGCATCGGCATGACTCCGGTGTGTGCGACTTCGTCGCTTTCGAAGCTCTCATAAACCGTAAAGCCGAGAACGAATGGATAACCGGATGCGAGGCACCCTTTCATCTGGGAAAGATTTCGCGGCACGCGTTGATAGCGCACGGCCGTGTGTTTCAACGCCTCTTTGTAGCAGGCCGCGGAAGGTTTCTTCGTGAGATGCGGATTCGGAGGAAACGGGGTCGGATCATACGGCCACATTTTTTCCGGGCAAACTCCTTGTTTGGCTACGCTCTTGATGCCATCGCGAATCATCGCGCCCGCGTCCTCGCCGATCGTATTCTCCATCGCGCGCTCATTATAATAGACGAAGAGTCGCGACGGCATGAACGTATCGCGCAGCCTCTGCTTCATCTGATCGAACTCAATCGCGCCGCCGATGGCGTTGGCCGTGCAGCTGCCAATCTCTCCCTGGTCGTAAACGGCCGGGCATTTGTTCGTCAGATCAATCTTCCGCGGCAGCCTGGCCAGAACCGCCCGGGACGCGGCGAAGACAAAGTCGCGATAATCCGGTAAATCCGGAATCCATCCGTAACCTGCGACTTGGCGAGGCATTCACCAAATTGGGGCAAGTGCCATGCCATGTCTAATCGGCGATCTGTAGCCGCGTCGCTATGCGACGCGTCCTATAACATCAGATTTCACGGAATCGTAACCCAAACGCAACTGCACCGTGACATACGCCGTTTAATGTGCCGGCATGGATATTGACGCTCTGCATTCGGCTCTTCTTTCAATCACAGTTGTTTCGGAGAAGCTTCGCTCCGCGCGCGAGATTCTCCCAGCGACGACAAATGCTCCAGCCGGCTTTGACCGGTTTCTTCATGAAGTGGAAAGCGATCTCCGAATCGCCAAAGCAACGCTGGCCGGCGAACTTGGTTTCCGGCTTTGCCCGCGTTGCTGGCCACCGGAGCTGGTGGCAACGGACCTTGATGGCCGGATCAATTGTCCGGCCTGCGGGCAACTTTCCTACGAACGGGCGGCGTGAACGCCTCGTTAGGTTGCTAAAGGTGGATCGGCCGCTCTGCGCGCGATGTCAAGGCTTGGAGGGCACACGCCGTCGTGCCCCAAATTAAAGGGACGCGACAGCGCGCATCCCTCCACGTCTTATCCGCGACATCTGCGGTTCCTGTAGCCGCCTCGCTCTGCCTGCCACGCCATAGCGGGAGCGAAGGCGGGTCGAGGCGCGCGCACGGCGACAGAGCGCCGTGGCTACAACACCAAAAACAAGAATGCCTAATTCTTGGCCGCCTGATCCAATCCGCGGCGTTTCAAGAGGGGAGCGATGTACGGTTCGCCGCCGGTGAAGTTCCGAAACAAACCTAACGCGTCCGCGCTGCCACCCCGCGAAAGTAACGTAGCCCGAAAGCGATCGCCGTTTTCCCGTTTCAGCCCCCCATGTTGTTTGATCCACTCGACCGTGTCGGCATCCAGCACCTCGCTCCAGATGTAAGAATAATATCCGGCTGAATATCCGCCGGCGAAGCTATGAGAAAAGTACGGGCTGCGATAGCGCGGTGGCACGAGCGCGAAATCGACGCCCGCCTTCTTCAATGCCTCGGCTTCAAAGGCCATCGTGTCGGTCGGCACCTGCTCCGGTTTCAACTGATGCCACGCCTGATCCAGAAGCGCCGCCGCCAGATACTCCGTTGTCATGAACCCTTGATTAAACTTTTGCGCGGCCAGCACTTTGTCGAGCAGCTCGGTCGGCATCGGCTCGCCGGTCTTGTAATGTTTGGCGTAATTTTTCAATACCTCGGGCCAGATCTGCCACATCTCGTTTACCTGCGAAGGGTATTCCACGAAATCCCGGGGCACGCTCGTGCCGCTGAAGCGTGGATACTTCACATTGGAAAACATTCCGTGCAGCGCGTGGCCGAACTCATGAAACATCGTTTTCACTTCGTCGAACGTCAGCAACGTCGGCTCGCCCGCAAGTGGCTTGGGAATGTTCAAGTGATTCGCCACCACCGGCTTTGTACCGAACAGTCCCGCCTGTTGCACGTAAGCGCTCATCCAGGCGCCGCCGCGCTTGGAAGGTCGCGCATAATAATCAGCCAGAAAAAGCGCGAGCGACTTTCCGTCCGCGTCGAATACCTCGAAAACCCGCACATCGGGCTGATAAACCGGCAAATCGTGGCGTTCCTTGAAAGTTAATCCATAAAGCTTGCCCGCCGCGTAAAACACTCCGTCGGTCAGAACGCGGTTCAGTTCGAAATAGGGACGGACCTGGGATTCATCAAAGGCGTAGTGCGCTTTTCGGACTTTCTCCGAATAGTAATCCCAGTCCCAGGGAGCGAGTTGGAATTTGCCGCCTTCCTGATCAATCACCGCCTGCATATCGGCGGCTTCGCGGCGCGCATTGGCCACCGCGGGCGGTGCTAGTTCGGCCAGGAGTTTGTTGACCGTCTCCACGTTGCCGGCCGTCTGATCGTCCAGTTGGTAGGCGGCGTGATTGGCGTAGCCAAGCAAGGTTGCGCGTTCAGCCCGCAGCCGCGCGGTGCGTGAAACCACTTCGCGATTATCGAACTCGCCGCCTTTGCTGTTGCGAGCGAGAGAAGTCTCCATCACCCGTTGGCGCAGAGCGCGGTTCTTCAGCGAAGCGAGCGGCGGCTGGCCGGTCGTGTTTTGCAAACGCAACACGTACTGACCATCCTTGTGCTCGTCTTTCGCGGCCGCCGCAGCAGCAGCGATCTCGTTGTCCGACAGACCATCCAGTTCGGCGCGGGTATCAACCACCACGGAGGAGGCATTCTTCTCCTTCAAAACATTTTGCTCGAACTTGGTTTGCAGGGTGGCCAATTCTGCGTTCATCGCCCGGAGCTTTGCCTTGTCCGAATCCGAGAGCTTCGCCCCCGCGCGCACGAAATCCTTGTAGTAACGCTCGAGCAAATATTTCGACTCGGCATCGAGTCCAAGTTTGTCGCGCGTCTCGTAAAGAGCCTGGACCCGGGCGAAGAGCGGACCATCCAAGTGAATCGCGTCCGCGTGGGCCGCGAGTTTCGGCGCCAGTTCGGTCTCGGTTTTCTGCAGGATAGGATTCGTATTCGCGCCGTTCAGATTAGAAAAAGTTCGTTGCGCGCGATCGAGCAACCGCCCCGTTCGTTCCAGAGCGACAATCGTGTTGTCAAAAGTAGGGGCCTCGGGATTCGCGGCGATGACCGCGACCTCCTTTAACTGATCGTCCATTCCCTTTTCGATCGCAGGCTCGAAGTCTTCGCTTTTGATCTGATCGAATGGCGGAAGATGATAGGGGAGCGCACTTTCAGTGAGCAACGGATTGGCCTTCAGCGAAGGAGAGGGGGTTGGCGTGGCGACGTCGGCAGCGTTAGCGGTCACGGTGATGGAAACGAAAAGCGCCAAACGTGCGAGCGACGGAAGAGCAGGGGAGTGTTGCATACATTCTGGATGCTGGATACTGGATGCTGGATGGGTGGGGCGGACTAATAAGGAGAGCGCCTCGGTGAATGCAAGGCGGGGCCGGGGGAATTGTGGACTTCGGATTGCGGATTTGCCGAATGCAGGAGAACAAGCGCTCAGCACGCGCGAGCCCATCTGCCCTCAGCCTGGGCAATTCTTGATGCCAAATTGCCGATCAATCAATTGAGGCGGAGAAATCTTCGTCCGTCCCATTCGTCGTCATCCAATGATGCCTGCGTCGGTCTTTTTCGCTATACGCGTCAACCGCCAGGGCGGCCCAGCACACGAGCGGGAAAATGAGACCAACACCTCCGGTGGCCAGGCCGAGCAGAAATCCGATCCAGAGGGCC
Source organism: uncultured Verrucomicrobiae bacterium (assembly GCA_963788855.1). Classification (GTDB taxonomy): domain Bacteria; phylum Verrucomicrobiota; class Verrucomicrobiia; order Chthoniobacterales; family UBA10450; genus CAWBIE01. The sequence goes on along the minus strand of CAWBIE010000006.1, from coordinate 56,509 downwards.
AGTGGGATCCCGAGAAACATCCACACGAACCCGGCCGCGAAGTGACCTTTGTAAATGTGCCCAAGTCCGGGGACGATACTTAAAACCATCGCAATCATGTCTTGCGCTCTTGCTGTTTCGGCGCTCGGCGGCGTCAGTAGTCTTTTCACTGCAATCACCTCCTTTGTATAATAAGAGGCGGCCAGACGGCGGTCGCGCTCGCCATTGGTTGGCAAATACGAGGCGGATCTTGTTCGAAAGCCGGAGGGTGGGGGAATTTGCGGATTTCGGATTGTGGAATGCGGATTGTGTCCGCCGCTAGAGCGCCTCCGTTGCATTTCCCAATCTTCCATCTACCATCTCCCATCTTCGATTTTGCGGGGGCATAGCTCAGTTGGTAGAGCGCCAGCTTTGCAAGCTGGATGTCAGGGGTTCGAATCCCCTTGCCTCCAAAGCCCGCAGGGCGTGGAGGCAACGTCTAATAAAGCGGGGCACATTAATGGATGCACTAGCGGGAGCGTAATCCCCTTGCCTCCAAAGCGCGCCAGGCGCGGAGGCAACGTTTAAAGGTGGATCGGCCGCTCCGCGGGCGATGTTACGGGCTGTAGCGGCGGTCTCCGACCGCCGACTTTAGAGAACGAACGGCGGTCAGAGACCGCCGCTACAGAAGATCTGCCTGCCGCCCCGGACGTGGATGCCGGTGTCTCGCCGGCATGGATTTTAAGATTGTTTCGGCGAGACGCCGAAACCCACGCCCGAGACGGGCATGCTCCCCGGAAATCCGCGTCATCTGCGGTTCCTGTAGCCGCCTCGCTCTGTCGAGGCGTGCGCACGGCGACAGAGCGCCGTGGCTACAACAAAAATGCCGGATGCCGATTTGAGGTCGGCATCCGGCATGACTGATGTGCAGCAAAGACTGAATTGTGCGTTACCGTCGATTTTCTCTGAGCCCCGATGTCTTTCGTTATCGGGGTCTTCACGGCATGTCCGCAGATTTCTCTGCGAGTTTTAGCCGTCGACCTGCTGCTCACTGACATTCGTCATTCGACGTTTGCGTGAGCCGCTTCTCCTTAGAAAGGAGGTGATCCAGCCGCAGGTTCCCCTACGGCTACCTTGTTACGACTTCATCCCAGTTACCACTCATAGCGTAGACGGCTGCTTCCCTTGCGGGTTGGCGCGCCGGCTTCGGCTACAAGTAACTTCCATGATGTGACGGGCGGTGTGTACAAGGCCCGGGAACGTATTCACGCCGTCGTAGCTGATACGGCATTACTAGCGATTCCGGCTTCATGGAGTCGAGTTGCAGACTCCAATCCGAACTGAGCCCAGTTTTGATAGATTTCCTCCACCTCGCGGTCTCGGATCGTTCTGTACTGGGCATTGTAGTACGTGTGCAGCCCTGGCCGTAAGGGCCATACTGACTTGACGTCATCCCCACCTTCCTCCCCGTTTCACAGGGCAGTCTGAACAGAGTGCTCGACCCTCGCGGGTCGGTGGCAACAGTTCACAGGGGTTGCGCTCGTTGCGGGACTTAACCCAACATCTCACGACACGAGCTGACGACAGCCATGCAGCACCTGTGCAAATTGTCTCTTTCGAGACTCGCCGGCTTTCACCGGTTTAGAGATGCATGTCAAGGCCAGGTAAGGTTCTTCGCGTTGCATCGAATTAAGCCACATACTCCACCGCTTGTGCGGGCCCCCGTCAATTTCTTTGAGTTTTAATCTTGCGACCGTACTCCCCAGGCGGCACGTTTAACGCGTTAGCTCCGGCGCAGAAGGGGTCGAATCCTCCCACACCAAACGTGCACCGTTTACTGCCAGGACTACCGGGGTATCTAATCCCGTTTGCTCCCCTGGCCTTCGTGCCTCAGTGTCAGGAACTGTCCAGAGACCCGCCTTCGCCACTGGTCTTCCTTACGATCTCTACGCATTTCACTGCTACACCGTAAATTCCAGTCTCCTCTCCAGTCCTCAAGCACCGCAGTATCAAATGCAGTTTCGGAGTTAAGCTCCGAAATTTCACACCTGACTTACGGCGCCACCTACGCACCCTTTACGCCCAATGAATCCGAACAACGCTTGGGACCTCTGTATTACCGCGGCTGCTGGCACAGAGTTAGCCGTCCCTTCCTCTTCTGGTACTATCAACGTACGTACAGTAAATACGTACGCATTGTTCCCAAATGACAGGAGTTTACAACCCGAAGACCTTCATCCTCCACGCGGCGTCGCTCCTTCAGGGTTTCCCCCATTGAGAAAAATTCTCGACTGCTGCCACCCGTAGGTGTCTGGACCGTGTCTCAGTTCCAGTGTGACTGGTCGTCCTCTCAGACCAGCTACCCGTCAAAGCCTTGGTGAGCCGTTACCTCACCAACTAGCTGATAGGCCGCGGGCTCCTCAAAAAGCGGTACCTTGCGGCACCTTTGATTTCGGGAAGATGTCTCCCCTGATCACATGCGGTATTAATTCGCCTTTCGGCGAGCTATCCCCCACTTCTCGGCAGATTGCCCACGTGTTACGCACCCGTTCGCCACTAAATTCCTTCCTGTATTGCTACAGAAAGAAATCTCGTTCGACTTGCATGTCTTATCCACGCCGCCAGCGTTCGTTCTGAGCCAGAATCAAACTCTCCGTAAAAAACGGTTCGATCCCTGTTAGGAGACCGAAAAGTTTGCGTCGAACCCCGCTACGGGGCCGACAAAATCTGACCATTCTTACCCAGCCCTTCCTTCAACCGACTGTATTCCCGCTGACCCTCGCCCCCTTTATATAATGAGGCGCCGACCACATGCATCCGGAGAATACAATCAGCTAAAAGAAGAGCTGGGCTTGTCCGATCTATTTAATTGTTAGATCAAAGAAACCAACACTCAGGCCGCTAAGCCTGAGCTGGTAACGCACAATTCAATTTTCGCTGACTTATCGCATTTCGAATTTCCACGTCGTGACGTGTCTGTGATGAAATCCGAAACTAAACTGTCAAAGATCAACCGTTCTCCAATCCCGTACACGGCAAACCCCACTCTCAACAATCAACTATTAGCCATCAACCGAAGAGAGCGGCTCGCCCGTGAGCCAGGGAAGAACACCCGGGAGACGCCCGGGTCCGCTTATCGCGGGACCAACAACTTATGCAGGCTCTATATATATGCAACAGAATTTCGGGAGATTTCTCCGAAATCTTGCCCCGCTGGCCCTGCCTCCCTGCCGCGGTGGGAGCGGAAGCGAATTGAGATCGGAAATGCAGCAGATCTACCGGAGTTGATTCCAACAGGTCAGGGCGGGTAGGCCGGCCTCATCTGCGTGGACGGATGAAGAAGTATCTATGCTTCGCCGATTGTCACCGAGGTGAGTTCATCCCCCTGCTGAACGGCGTCGACCACTTCCTGTCCCTTCAACACTTTGCCAAAAACGGTGTGTTTTCCATTGAGCCAGTCGGTTGCGGTGTGTGTGATGAAAAACTGGCTGCCATTGGTGTTCGGTCCGGCGTTCGCCATCGACAAGCTGCCGACCTCATGCTTGTGCGGATTGTTTTTGACCTCGTCCTCGAACTTGTAGCCGGGCCCGCCGCGCCCCGTCCCGGTGGGATCGCCGCCCTGAACCATGAAATCCGCAATGACCCGGTGAAAGAGGGTGCCATCGTAAAATTTCTCGCGCGCGAGGAAGACGAAATTGTTGACAGTTTTCGGCGCGGCCTTGGCGAATAGCTCGCACACAATTTCACCGCGCCCGGTCTTGAGGGTGGCGGTGTAGCTCTTGTTCAGGTCGATCGTCATCGGCGGTGCCGCGGGATATGTCTTGCGCATGGCCCGGAGCCTAAACCGGAACCGGATAGCTCAAAGCTGAAATCGATCAAAAAAGCAGGAATGGATGGCAATACTCATGTTGGGAAGCTGACACCTTCTCCGACAGTCGCTGCTAACCCGCCCCGCAGGTCAGAAAGAAGCAGGCGGAAAGGGTGAATTTGAGCCCCTAAGATGGCTGTTTCATTCTGGGCGCGGTCTGGTTTAATCCCCCGGTGGATTCAACCGAACAACGCAAGCTCGCGGCCATCATGTTCACCGACATGGTGGGCTACAGCGCGTTGGCCCAACGCGATGATCAGCTCGCGCTCGAGTTGCTCGAGGAGCATCGCCGATTGTTGCGGGAAATTTTTCCGCGGTTTCACGGTACGGAAATCAAAACGATCGGCGACGCTTTCCTGGTTGAATTCGGGAGCGCGTTGGAAGCAGCGCAATGCGCCATCGAGATTCAGCGCACCCTGGCCAAACGCAATCACGACGTCGCGGCCGATCGACGCATCGAGATCAAGATCGGAATTCATATCGGGGACGTCGTGCATCGCGAAGGAGACGTTTATGGCGACGGGGTAAACATCGCTTCCCGCATCGAAGCGCTGGCCGGCGCGGGCGGGATTTGCGTCTCGATGGATGTGGAACGGCAGATCCGCAACGCGCTGGAGGCGCGCTTTGAAAAATTCGGCACCGCGGATTTGAAGAACATCAAGCTGCCGATGGATCTGTTCCGCATCGTGCTGCCCTGGGAAACGGGCGCGAAGGCCGAAGGCGGCGCGCCCCAAGGGTCAAAGAAATCGCCCGCTCTGATTCTGGCCGCTGTTCTCGTAATCATCGCGTTGCTCGCCGGATGGTGGTGGATGCACAGCTCAAGCAAGAACCAGCCGTCGGTGGCGGCGATCGCGCCGCCGGTCGCTCCGGCAAACGCGCCCGATCCGAGATCGGTCGCAGTCCTGCCATTCGTCAATCTGAGCGATGACAAAGAGAGCGAGTATTTCTCCGATGGCGTCAGTGAAGAGCTGTTGAGCGTGCTGCAAAAGATTCCGGGGATGCACGTGGCCGCGCGGACATCGGCGTTTTCGTTTAAAGGCAAGAATGCCACGGCTCAGGAGATTGGACAGAAACTCGGCGTGGCGCACCTGGTCGAGGGGAGCGTGCGCAAATCCGGCAACAGCGTGCGGATCTCTGCCCGGCTTAGCCGCGTCGACACGGGCGAGGCGCTCTGGTCGGAAAATTACACGCGCGATTTGAAGGACGTGTTCGCGGTCCAGACCGAGCTGGCGCAGACCATCGTGGCACAGTTGCGCGGCCAGCTGACGGGCGGCGCGGCAGATTCAGCCGACAAAGAGAAAATTCAGGCCGAGGTGCAGGCGGCGGAAAAAGGCGGAACGAAGAACGTCGAGGCGCATGAATCTTATTTGCAGGGCCGCTTTTTCATCAATCGCCACTCAGAAAAAGCAGCGGACCAAGCCTTGGCCGCCTTTCAACGCGCGGTGGAGCTGGATCCCAAATTCGCGCTCGCATGGGCAGGGCTGGCTCAGACTCACGTCTGGGATTGCAACTATGCCACCGAGGGGGGCCAGAAAGGCTTCAACGCTCATCTGGCCGCAGCGCGCGAAGCGCTGGAACGAGCCCTCGCTCTCGAACCAGACTTGCCGGATGCGCTGTTCGCGCGGGCGACGATCGAAACAAATTTCGATTCTAATTGGAAAGGTGCGGCCGAGACATTGCGGAAGGCTCTTGCTCTGGCTCCACAAGATTCGGCCCTGCTGATGCAGGCCGGAAATCTTGCAAACGCTCGAGGCGAAGCGACGCAGGGTCTCGATCTTTTCCGCCGCGCGGTTGCGTTGGACCCGGTGAATGCCCAAGCCCGGGGGTTTCTCGCGAGCAGTCTGTCGGCGCTAGGGCATCAGGAGGAAGCGCGCGCGGAATACGCGCGGATGATTGAGCTGAATCCGTCGGCACCCTATTCCCATGCCGGGGTAGGCTCGTGTTATCTTTTGGAGGGTAAATTTGAAGAAGCCGCGAAAGCTGCGCAACAGGATGCGGCCGATTGGGCGCGGCTGCTCATCGTGAGCTGCGCTCGTTGGGGGCAAAAGCGGGTTCCTGAATCCGATGCGGCGCTAACGCAGCTGACCAAAGATTTTGCCGAAACGGCGGCATACCAGATCGCTGAGGCTTACGGGTATCGGAATGACAAGGATCACGCTTTCGAATGGTTGGAGCGCGCGCGCCGGCAACGCGACGCGGGTCTGCCCACTCTGCGTGAAGATTCGCTCCTAACGAATCTTCACGACGACCCGCGCTGGAACGCCTTCCTGCACGAGATGGGCCTGGCCGACGACCAATTGAATCATTGAATCGTTGAATCGTGAATGGAGTGTCTTCGATTGTGGCTCGTTACCCCTGTCGGCAAAAAACCGATTTTGTTAATCCCGCCTAACGAGTTCCTGCTTTCCTGATTAGCGAATATCGCGACCTCCTGCTAGGGATGCCGTTGCGTTGGCGGGGGATGCCTGACCAAAGGCAGAAATTCTACACAATCAATCGTTGCCAGAAGCGACCTGAGCTTCGGCTCAACGCGGCGCTTTAGCCGCTCGCTCAATCGCCCTGGGCGTCAGGCGTTGGAGTGGGCAGAGGCGATGAAATCGTAACGTGCGTTATTTTGGCTCCGGCCTTGCGCTCGGCTTCCAATCTTACCGCACTGTTATCCTCGTTGTTTCTGAAGCTGACGTGGAGATCGACGGAGTGGTTGATCTCGGAGCCGGTGCGCTCGTGACTGAACTTCGGGTTGGCAAACTTATCCCATGCATCAGCCAGGGCTTCCGGAGGAAGAGGCGAGGTGCCGATCTGAATTATCTTTGGCTCGCCGTCGACTAACTTGCGCGAAGCGGGGCCTGATGGTGTGAACTGCGGAACCTGCGGCGTCCAATCCGGGAATGAGACTGGACCTTTCACGTCCACGATGGCCTGCATGGCCGCTTTTTGTTTGGCGTCCTCGGCTTTCTGGTCCGCTTCCGCCTTGTCGCTTTCTGCCTTTTCCTCCCGTTCCATCTTGTCCATGTCCACCTTCTTGGCAGCCGGCTTATTTGCGTCATCCATGGCTTTCTTGATCTGCGCATCGATGTCGTTGTCCTGCGCGAAGCCGGAAGTTGCCGTAACCAGGGCCAAAGCCGCCAAGAGAAACAATCGTCTTATCATGCTGCGAGCTTAGACAGAGGCGAAGTGAAGGGAAGCTCGATCATTCGCGCCGGGTTTCTCTTCAATCAATTCCGCGGAATTAACCCAATGCGGCGCGCCAAATCTTTGAAACGCGGATCGGAGCGAAGGCTGTCGAATCTTTGCTCGACGTTGAGGTCCACCAGCCCGTCTGAGCGTTCCTCGTAAGCTTTTTCAAGCCATGCGAATGCCTGGTCCTTTTCGCCAAGGCCGGCATAGATCGCAGCGATCTGGAACGAGGAGACATACTTGCTCTTGGCGAGTTCCTGCAATTCGGCGATTATCTTCTGCGCTTCCTCTCGATTCCCCGACACCGCATAGGTATGGGCGAGTTCTGCTTGGGCGATCGAGCTTCCCCCAGGAAACAGACTGATCGCCTTCTGGAACGCGGCAATGGCCTCCGGATACTTGCCCTGTTGCTCAAGGATCAACCCAAGCCAGGGATAGGTCTGCGCGAAATTCTTGTCCATCTCGATCGTCTTTTCGATTTGATCGAGGGCCTGGTCGTATTGGCGCGCGTAAAGGTAATGCCAGGCTAGATGAATGTTAAAGAGAATGTCGAACGGGCTCAGTTCCATGGCGCGCTTGCTCTGGGTCAGGGACTCTTCGATTCGCCCCTGGCCCATCAGGAAGTGTGAATACCAGTGGTGCGTGTCAGCATTGTTGGGATTCAGCTCGAGTGCCCGCTTGAACCCTTTCTCCGCCGCCGCCCAATCCCAATCGTAGAAAAATGCGATGTAAGCCAGCGATGCGTGAGCCTCGCCGAGCGAATTATCAATCGCGAGCGCGCGATGCGCCGCCTCCTTCGCCTTGGGCATCGCTTCTCGCGGGGTTATCACGCCCAGAGGGAAGACGAACGAAGAGTATGAGTCAGCCAATCCCGCGTAAGCGGACGCGTCATTTGGATCTTTGGCGAGAGCCTGCTGGAAGTAATCAATGGCTCTCTTCGCGTCTGTTTCGGTCTTCCTGTTCAAGAAGTATCGACCTTTCAAATATAAATCGTAGGCTTCGGTGTTCGGCTTTTTATGCACGGGGAGCGCGACTGCCAGCTTGATCTTGAGCGCGTTCACAATCGCGCGCGTGATGTCATCCTGCATCGCGAACACATCCTGCAGCTCTCGCTCGTAGGTTTCCGACCAGAGATGGAAGCCGTCGCGGGCATCGATCAGCTGCGCGGTGATCCGAATCCGGTTGCCGTCGCGGCGGAGGCTGCCTTCGAGCACATTGCGAACATTTAACTTCTTCGCGATTTCGCTGACATCGGCGTCCTTATCCTTGAATGAAAACGAGGAGGTACGCGCGACCACGCGCAGTCCATCGACCTGCGCCAAGGCGTCGAGGATTTCTTCGCTGATGCCGTCGCAAAAATATTCCTGATCCTTGGCCTGACTGAGATCGACAAATGGGAGCACCGCGATGCTTTTTTCCGAAACAGGTAGGGACGCCTCTCCGAGGCGTCCTGTCGATGTGACGGCATCTTGCCGGACGCCTCGGAGAGGCGTCCCTACCTTCAAAAAAAGGGCGACGGCAGCGGCGACGATGAGCGCAGCTGCGATGACGAGGTATTTTTGGCTGGATGATTTGCTTGCCGTCGAGACGGCGGCCTCTACAGGAGCGTTCTGGAATTTCTTCGGCACGACCGGATTGCCGAGATCCGCGGTGTAAAGATTGAAGAGGTGGAGGCGAACACCATGTTTGACTTCACACTCGCCCAAATCGTGAAGATGAGGCGCCCATTGCCGATACTGCGCGAGATCCTCCGCCACCCGTTGGGAAAGAAGAATGTGTTCGGCATCGCCGAGATCCATGACGCGTTGTGCAATGTTAATTCCGGCGCCAGCGATGTTTGATTTGTCGTTCACGTCGGAGACACCGCTGACGGGTCCGGTGTTTATGCCCATGCGCAGCCGGAGTTGAGGATGATTTTGTAAAGATTCGCTTATGGCCAGGGCGCATTTGACCGGATCTTCCGGATTGGTGAAAAACACCAGCGCCATGCCATCGCCGGTCGGCAGTCGCACGAGTTTGCCGGCTGTCTCGGCGGCGCGGAATTGTTCCGTCTGGCGGACGATTTGATTCAGCTGCTGTTGCAGCTCGCGCTGATCATCAATCAGCAACTTCGAATAATCGACAATGTCGATGAATAGAACATGGCCGATTTCGAGTTGGAGATTCGAGTTAGCTTCACTGGACATCTGAGGTCCGCGCCCATGGGCTGCGCTTCGTATATTAATCTCAGCTAAGGTGCCGGTTCGTCGAGGGCAAAGCTAACCAGGCTGGGAACCGGGGTCCGGTAGGGAAATTGGGGTCAAATCTCTCAGAATTCATTCCTGGATTTTCGAGCCGCGGTAGCCTAGGCGTTCGACAGGTCTCGCGCGGAGCGTACCTTTCCGGCATGAGCACTTCTTCAAATTTCGTCAGTCTCCATCCCTATTTCAGAGTTCACCCCGGGAAACTGGAGGCGGTCAAAGCCGGATTCCCGCGTTTCGTCGAGAAAACAACATCCGAGAAAAAGAATCTGTTCTACAGCTTCAGCATCAACGGCGACGAAATTTTCTGCCGCGAAGGCTACACCGATGCGGAGGGTGTTCTCGCTCATCTCGAGAACGTTGGCGCACTGCTTGCGGAAATGCTCACCATGGCTGATCTCACCCGCGTAGAATTACATGGCCCGGCTTCGGAGCTGGAAAAGTTGAAAAAGCCTCTCGCGCACCTCAATCCGGCGTGGTTTGCGATCGAAGTGGAAAAGGGACGCTAGCAGCTCCTAAAGCGTTCGCGAGCGGGCTTCCCCGACAGCGGGGGGAAAGAACGCGGAAACGGCCGATAGAGCTGATCCGTTCGGCAGCTTACTATTGGTTATTCGTTGCTGCCGGCGCGGTTGCCGGCAGAGACGCTGATTTGCTTCGGAGAAGATCGAATGTGAGCAGGCTAGCGGCGAGCAGCGCGGTACCGACAATAAAGGCGGTAAACTTTCGTTTACTCCAAGTTGGGAGAACCTTTACCTCTTCCGGTGAAAGTTTCTCGGTGCGTTTCAGCCCTTGCGGGGTCGATTCGAATGCCCAGGAAATATACGCGGTCGCGACAAAGCCGAGCGCCATCAATATGACAACCGCCTTGATCAAGCCGCTCGGCGCTTCAAGCAGGTGAACCGAAACCGACGTTACCTCAATCAGCAACCACGCAATAGCCGCGTAGGCGATGGCAACTTTGTAAACGTTGCGTCGCCTGAGCTCATCCGAGAAGGTCTTCGGATTCATTGATCAACTGTTGTTGTGTCATACCGCAGTCCCGACGGCAAGATATCCCCGCTTCCGGGCGCTCTACAAGAAGCCATCTCGATCACGTTTTATGCATCGTAAGCCGCTTACGATGCCGTCATCGAGGGTGGGAAGTTAACACCTTCCCAAACAGCGACTTTTTTGTGTATCGTAAGCCGCTTACGATCGATGCTCTTTAGCATCGCGCTCGGAGATCGCGATCCACCTTGGTTAAGTTGCATGGATCCTGGCGCGCGAGAGCGCCAAGCGAATTCGGTCAGTCGCCGGGCTCGATATGCGAGGTCGCTTTCTGTGAACGCCCTGGGCCAGAACCCATCCGGCTCGCGGCAACTGATTCAGCTGGATCATCTTTGTCGGAAGAAAGTCGGGTCTCGGCAACGAATTGTCCAAGGCGGAATGGACACTGGCGGCGTGTTTGTTTTCTTGGCGCTGGCCAGCTGTCCGCTACTCTACACCCGTCGATCGTGAGCAATTACTCAGCGTCTCCGCGAAGACAAATCGTTAGGATTTGCCACCCAGCCGGGATCACATGAAAACAATTCGCCTTACCCTGTCGATCGCCGTTCTGCTTTGCGCGGCACATGCGCAGGCTTACGGGCCGACCGGTCATCAAATCATCGGCGCGATTGCGGATCAAAAACTCGCTGGCACGCCGACCGGCGCGAAGGTCGCGGAATTGACCGACGGCTTCAGTTTGCAGAAAGCGTCGGTCGTTGCGGATGAGATCAAAGGCTGGGATAAAAAAGGCCCGGATGCTCCCGGAATTTTCCATTATTCGTCGAGGCCGCGGATCGATCAGCAACTCCAGGCATTCTGGCGCGCCAATCCGCCAACGAAGGATCTGCATTCGGCCGTGCCTTCGCACCATTGGTTCCACTACGCCGATGTGCCGGTCCTCAACCTGGAGAAGTACGGCGATGGCAAGACCGGGCGGAGCGAGTGGGACATCGTCCATATGATGCGCCTCTGCATCGCGGTCTTGCGGGGCGAGGAGCCCGAAGAGAACCCGCGCCGAATCACCAAGCCGATCGCCATTATCCTGCTCGCGCATTACGTGGGCGATATTCACCAGCCATTGCACGTCGGGGCCGAGTATTTTGACGGCGACGGGAAACCGGTCGATCCGGACAAGGGTGGGACGGGCCTTGCGGATGAGGGTGGGAATACCATCACGATTCCGTTCGCGGGCAGCAGAAAAAAACTGCATGGCTACTGGGATAACGATGCGGTGTCGGCACTTCTGCCACCGGGATCCGGTGCGCAACCAAAGGATCAGCGGCGCGCGGCCAGCGAGGCCGCAATGGCTGATTTAATCCATCAACTCTCTACGGAAGAACCGAAAAACTGGCGCTTACCGGCGAATATGAAACCTGACGACTATCCAGAGGCTTGGGCGAACGAGATTCTGCCGCTGGCGCGGGAAGCCCACGAACGGCTCCAGTTTCAGAACATGCATTCTGAGCAGCAGGACGATCAGACGGTCGCGACCGGTAGCGCGACCGAGAAGCCGGCCGCGGATAATCTCTCCTATGCCCAGTGGTCGTCCGCAGTTGTGCGCGAAGAGCTGCACAAAGCCGGCTGGCGTTTAGCCGATTTGCTGGAGAAGACGTTGCAGACGCCGGCCGGGCCGCTGCAGTCCACGTTCGCGACTTCGGCGGCAGCCAGCACGACTCCGCGGAACTCTGCGGCGGCCAGTCCGGCGCCGGCAAGCGTGAGTGCGCCCACGGTTGCGCCACCTGAGATGGCGACGATCACAAAACCGATCACACTCCGGGTTCCTTACGGTACGATCCAGCTACCTGTTGGCATGAAGTTGCCCTACTCAACGCATGACCAGAACACAGTCAGAGTGCGCTACATGGGTGTCGATTACGATGTGCCCATCGCGTCGACGGATGTGCGTTAGCCCTGCTGCAACTCTGCCCGGATTAACCTTTGGCACGGATAACAGCGCTTAGGATTTGAGCTTCCCAATACCTTTAACGATCGGTTAATGACTGCTCGGACTTGAACTGAGCCAATGAACCTCGACTGCCCGCACTGCGGCCGGAGCCTTGACATCGATGAGGCTGGGGCAGGGACCACGCTCGAGTGTCCGAGCTGCCATCATTCGTTCGCCGCCGTCCAACCCACTGCGGCGTCCGGCCCGGAGCCGGTCCCACCACCGCCGCTGATGCACGTTCCACTACAGCCCCTCGCGCCGACGGGTTCGACCACAAAACTCAGGAAAAGCAAAAGCTCTGGGTGCGGAACGTTTCTATTATTGCTCATCATACTGGGAGCGGGTGGCTTCGGCTATGCAATGTACAGATGGCAGGAATCACCCGCCCAGGCTTCGGAGCACCTCACGGCATTTGTGCGCGACTTCGTTGCGCGGCAATGGAACGCAGCGCCCAGTCCTTCGCCGTCTTCGGAGCTAATACCGTCGCCGATCGCGGCGGCAACTCCGAGAACAGATCCGCTCACGTGGCTGCTCGAGCACAAGGAACAGTGGCCAGCAGAAGTTGTCTTGCGTGAAGCGGCGGAGTTTCCGGCTGTCTCAAGTGGAAGAGTTGTGGGTTCGGTTAAAGTGCCTGCGGGCAGCGCAGTGAAAGTATTGGAGGTTACCCGGCAGGACGTTGCGGCTGATTATATGGGCGGCCATCGCCGGGTCGCGATCGCCGCTACAGATCTGCTCGCCCGCGCGGAGGTCGCCTCGACCAAAGCAGAGACTGATGCCAAACGGGCTGCTCGGAGCGCCGGATCGGTTACGCCTCCGCCCGCCGCGGAACTGAAACTGAGCGAGGAGCCCGAGAACACAAGAGAAGCAAGCCGTGAGGAAATCCGGAGTGGACTCGGCGCGCTCTACACCAGAAAAGCAACTACCTTTCGCGTCTTTGCGCCCACCGCGAAAGACGTGAGTGTGGCGCTCTACCGTCCCGGTGGTCAGGAGGGTGCGAAGATCCATTTACTGCGACAGCAGTCCAACGGGCTTTGGGACGCGACGATCAATGGCGACCTGCGCGGAGAATCCTATACATACCTGCTCGACATGGATGGCCCCAAACACGGTCTCAGAGTGCTTGATCCTGTACGCGGTGAACTCCGTGGCGAACAGCACATGGGGTCGCATCACTCCATTGACACCGCCGCCCCGACCCGGACCGAAGTTAGAATCTCCGACCGACGCGATCGTTTACGAGATGCACGTGCGCGACTTTACGATCGCGCCGAATTCGGGAGTAAAAAACGCCGGACTTTACCTCGGTTGGACGGAGCCGGGACACACGGCTTCCAGATGATCCGCAAATCAAAACCGCGCTCGACCATTTGACCGAGCTGGGCGTGACGCATGTGGAACTCATGCCTGTCCAGGATTTCGAAAACGACGAGGAGAGCGGCAGGTACAACTGGGGCTACATCACGACCGCCTTCTTTTCGCCGGAAGGCATGTTCGCCACCAATCCCAACGACGACAGCCGCGTGCGCGAGTTGAAAGCGCTCGATCACCGCGCTGCACGAACGCGGCATCGGCGTGATCATGGACGTGGTTTACAATCACACCTCCGACAAGGCGTCGCTCATGTCCATCGCGCCGGAATATTATTACCGGCACCTGCCCAACGGCGCGCTCGCCAACGGCTCCGGTTGCGGCAACGAGTTTCGCAGTGAAGCGCCCATGGCTCGCAGGCTCATCATCGATTCACTGAAATTCTGGGTGAAGGAATATGGCGTCGACGGATTCCGCTTCGATCTTGATGGCTTTGATCGATCAGGAAACGATTCGCCAAGCCGATCGCGAGCTGCGCATGATCAATCCCAGCATCATCCTTTTCGGTGAACCGTGGACGGGCGGCGCCACCCCGCTGCGCGACAAAACCGATAAGAGCGCGCTCCGACAGATTCCGGCCGGTGCCTTCAACGATGATTTCCGCAACGCGCTCAAAGGTTCGCCGGATGGCAACGAAGCCGGGCTGGATCCAGAATGGTTCGAAGCGCGACGCGTTTAAGGCGGCCATGCTGGTGAGCGACTGGCTCGCCGTCGCCAACGCAATCGATCAACTACATGACGTGCCACGATAATCTCGTGCTGTGGGACAAGCTGACGGCGTCCATGCCGGGCCGATGACGCGCTTGCGCATCGAAACGATGAAGCTCGGTTATCTCGCGCTTGTTCACGTCGCAAGGCGTGCCCTTCATTCAGGCGGCGAAGAATTCGCGCGCAGACCAAGGGCGGCAACAATAACTCCTATGACGCGCCGGATTCCGTTAACGAAGTCGATTGGGCGTTGAAGCGCGAGCACATCGATCTGTTCAATTATGTGCGAGAAGTGATCGCGCTGCGCAAAGCGCATCCCATGTTTCGTCTGCGCACGCGAGCCGCAGGTTCAATCGCGTGTGCAGCTTCATCGACGCGCCCGACCACGGACTACTGATGTTCACGATCAACGGCGAGGGTGTGCCCGGCGAAACGTGGAAACGGGTTTGCGTCGTGCTAAACAGCGCCGACGAAACTGACGCCGAAGTCATCTTGCCAAGTGGAGAATGGTCCATTGCGCAAGACGAACACGGCGCGGCTGATCCGCAGCCCATCGTCTCCGGTAAACTCAGGGTTCGGCATAAATCGGGCGTGGTACCTGTATCAACCTTAAGAATCACGCCAGAGTGTCTTCCTCGGAGAGTCCGGCCGATTTCCTTTAGAATGACGGCGGGCGGCACAAAAGATTACGATGTTCCCGTTACATCGATGATCCATTCCCGTTTGTTGCTCGCCGGGTCAATTCTGGCCCTTGGTGTGAGCGTTGTTCTTTCGGCAGAGGAGACTCCTAAAAAGGCAGATGCTGTTTCGTTCAACGTAGCGCCGGCGCCCGCCTGGGTGAAGCCGGTCACTCCGCCCAACGAGAGCGCAATTGAGCGAGAGAGTCCCAGTCTCTTCTTCGTGTTGGTCGATCGACAGCAAAGGATTGAGCCACGCGCTTTCTATTATCACGACATGCGGAAGGTCATTTCGGAGAAGGGCGTGCAAGATGGTGCATCTCTTTCAGTTTCCTTTAATCCCGCGTTCGAAAAGCTGACTCTGCACTGCATGCGGGTTATTCGAAACGGGGTCTCTTCCGACCGCCTGAATCGATCGCAAATCAAGCTCATTCCAAGTGAGGACGATCCGCAGCGTCTTGTCTATCATCCGTATTACACCGCGCAAACCACTCTGGACGACGTGCGGGTGGGCGATCTCATCGAATTCGCTTACACAATCGAAGGCGCGAATCCGCTACTACAGGGAAAGTGCGGTGAGCTTTTCCCAATGCAATGGAGCGTCCCCGTAGGCCGGAGCTTTCTGCGGATAATCTATTCATCGCAGCGAAAACTTAAGTTTCAGGCGCGCAACGATGCGACTCAGCCAGTCGTTGTGGAGGACAAGGGCATCACAGAAAGGTCATATGAGGCCAGGAATGTTCCCGGTTTGAAGGTGGAAGACGATACCCCCAACGATTACCTCCCCAAGCGGCAATTGCAGGTCAGCGAATTCGACAATTGGGCTGCCCTGGCGCAATGGGCTGTGCCATTATTTGAATCCGAACCCCCGCGTTCACACGAATTTAATGACGAGCTCGGCGTCCTCCAGGCGATTCAGGATCCAGAGCAGCGCGTCGTGGCCGCATTGCGATTCGTCGAGGACGAAATTCGTTACATCGCCTTTGACTCTGGTCCCGGCGCGCAGCGACCGACCTCTTTGGATGAGGTCATGCGGCGCCGGTTCGCCGACTACAAGGACAAGGTCGTGCTGTTCGTGGCCTTGCTTCGTCGAACGGGCATCGACGCCGCGCCGGCGCTGGTGAGCAATTCTTGCTGGAGCAGCGTGCGAGAACGCTTGCCTTCGCCGCGCATCTTCGATCACGCGATCGCGCAGGTCCACCTCGGTGAAAGCACGTATTGGCTCGATCCCACACGGACCGGTCAACGCGGTCCCCTGTCCCAAATCTACGTCGCGAACTACGGCCATGCGCTTGTTCTGCGGCCTGACTCGAAAGAACTCACCGCCTTCCACGCCCCGCCCGCATCCCTGGCGTATAGAAAAGTCGAATCACATTATCGAATCCCGGCTCCGGGAAAGAATGGCGAATTGGATGTAATCACCGACTACCGCGGTCTAGCCGCGGATCTCACGCGCACTTCTTTTCGAGAGAGCACGCGCGAGGAGATTCAGCAGGGTTATCTGGATTATTACACGCGGATTTTTCCGGAGATCAAAGCGCAAAAAGAACCTTGGTACGAAGAGTTGCCCGCGCAGAACGGATGCCGGGTGACTGAGTCTTATGTGATTCCAAACATCTGGCAGCTCTCTGAAGACAAAGAGCATTACAAGATATTTCTAAAACCAGGCGACATATATTCGGCTTTGGGCAATTCCGCTTCTGCGCAGCGGAATCAACCACTGGCCTACGATTACCCGAAGCAGGTGGTTGAGGGAATAAACGTCCAGATGTTCGAAAATTGGCCGCTCGACGGTAAAGCTGAGACCATGGCCAACGAGTTTTTCCGTCTTCGCGATGAGCCCATCACCAGGGGTTCTTACCTGCAGTTCAACTATACGCTCGAACGCTTGAAGGATCGGGTGGAGGTGAGCGAACTTCCGAAATTCAACGAAGCAATAGATAAAGCCAAAGATTCGCTCGGATACTCTCTCACCTATCGCACTCCGGAACAGTTGAAAAAAAATGGGCGTGACTCACTCAACTGGGCGGTTGCGGCAGCGGCGCTATGCTTCCTTCTGGCCACGAGCTACCTTGCCTGCCACTATTTTCGCAATAACCGATTGGCACAACCGCTGCCTCCGCCAATTGACGCCCGGGCAGAACTTAATGGAATCGGTGGCTGGCTTATTCTGCCGGCGATCGGGCAGGTATTGAGACCGCTCGGCTCAATCAAAGCCGGATTCGACCTGTGGCCGACCATGTTGAACACGAACTCGTGGCGCTCTCTCACCGATCCGATCGAAGCATCTTATCATCCGTTGTGGGCGCCGACCCTTCTCTTCGAGCTCTTCTTCAACATCGCTTCTCTCGTATTCGGCGTCCTTCTCATTGCTCTGTTCTTTAAGAAGAGAGCGGCGTGGCCGCGGTGTTTCGTAATCTTTCTGATCGGTAGTCTGCTTGGCAATCTGGTGGACGTTTATTTTGTGCACCATATTCCGCGCGCGACTGAATCGCTTTCCACCTCGGTCCGCGACATTGTGGCAACCGCAGTTGGCGCCGCTATCTGGATTCCGTATCTGTATCGCTCCAGGCGGGTGAAATCGACGTTTCGATACTGATCGTCGCGCTCGCGATCGGCCCGATCTATCGCCTATGACGGTGGATCCGTTTGCGGACTTCGATGTGAACCGGCTCTGATCGAGAACCGTCGATTGCCGCGGTCAGGGTATATTTGCCCGCGCGCAACGGGTCGAGCGTAAACGTGAAGTCAAAAAGGACCGGGGTAGTCCGGATTGGAACGAGCGGATCCAATACGATCACGCCGACTCGTTCGCTGTCCTTATAAAGCTCGATGAGATGCCCAACGTTGGGAATGTCTTGCCCCTCGACCTGAACGCGAATACTGGCGGCTGCGCCAAAGGTCTCGCCATCGGCCGGCGACACGATTCGTATCTCTGAGGCGACCGTAGGATCAGGGACCGTCTGGGCCGCAGTCCGTCTTGCGTCTGCGGCCGCAAAAAAAAGCGGGAGCAACAGAAACAAGCCAGTCCTGGGAACACGAAACGTCATAGGGGGTGTGATTCGACAATATCCCTTTGCCTTGTCCAGCATACAACCGGCTGAACGGTCTCATAAATATATTATTGCCCAGCGGGGGCACGAGCGCCTGCTTTGATCCTTATCCGTGCCATCCGCGTAATCCGCGGTTAATATTCCCGAGCGGCAATATGAAGCATGCCAGGCGTGGGGCAGGGGATTGCGGCTAAAGTTAGCCCAAATGTTACATTTATGTGACAAAAAACAGTTTGTTCGTGCTCATCGGCCGATTTTGGCAAAAATCGCCGGACTGGCCATGATTTCACGTTCCCTTGTGCCCGATTGTCCGCTTGGCGGCTTTACCAGCTAGCACCATTGCCCGATGTCGCTCAGCATCCTTACTCTCTGCCTCGCCCTGGTTATCGGACTCTATTTCTATAATAACCCGCTTAACCATGGCGGATGGTTTTTGAGCCGGCGCTTCATCAACTGGTTTCCCCTGGGCATGACCTACGCGTTCCTCTACATGGGACGCTACAATCTCACGGTCGCGAAAAACGCGCTGGGTTCGCTCATGTCGAACGAAGACTTCGGCCTGATCTTCGCCGCCGGCACGGTGACCTATGCCTTTTCGTTTCTGATCAACGGTCCGCTGGTGGACAAGATCGGCGGGAAAAAGGGAATCCTGATCGCGGCACTAGGTGCGGCTGCGGCCAACGTCGCGCTCGGCGTGATCACCTGGCTGGTGTTAACCGGCCGGTTGCACGTGCGGTTGCTCGGTATTTTTTCCGTGGTCTACGCGCTCAACATGTATTTCCAAAGCTACGGCGCGGTCTCGATTATCAAGGTGAAGGCGCACTGGTTCCACGTGCGCGAGCGTGGCGTGTTCGGCGCGATTTTCGGAACCCTCATTTCTCTGGGTGTCTATTTCGCATTCGACTGGGGCCAGGCCGTCATCAACATGACCAAGGCCAATCAATCGGGGAATGCCGGCGGCCTGGGACAGTTTGTGCGGAGTATTTTCGTTCCCGCAGGTCAGACCGTGGATGCGACCTGGGCGGTATTTTTTATTCCGGCTGCGATTCTGGTGGCATGGGCGGCATTAGACGTTTGGCTGATCAAAGATACGCCCGAGCACGCAGGGTTTCCTCATTTCGATACGCACGACGCTTCCTCCGGGCATATGCACGAGGAATACAGCACGCTCGATCTGCTCAAGAAAGTCTTCCTCAATCCGCTGATCCTGATGTTCGCTTTTATCGAGCTGACGGCCGGCGTGCTGCGCAACGGCATCATGCAGTGGTACACCATCTTCGCGCACGATGTGAAACAAACGGGGGCCGAGGGCATTCTCGCCAACTGGGGACTTTTGCTGTGCATTTTCGGGATCGTCGGCGGGTTTGCCGGAGGTTTGATCTCCGACAAATTCTTTCAATCTCGCCGCGGACCGCCCGCCATGATCTTTTGCGCATTCATGCTCATGATGGCGGCGGTCATGGCGATGAATCTGTTTTCGCTGCCCTTCGTGGTGGGAGTCGCGGCTCTCCTTATCGTGGCGGCGGTGACGGGCGTGCACTCACTGATGTCGG
The DNA here is from genome assembly GCA_963788855.1 of uncultured Verrucomicrobiae bacterium. Classification (GTDB taxonomy): domain Bacteria; phylum Verrucomicrobiota; class Verrucomicrobiia; order Chthoniobacterales; family UBA10450; genus CAWBIE01. The sequence goes on along the minus strand of CAWBIE010000006.1, from coordinate 36,936 downwards.
GCACGGCGGCGGCGGATTTCGGCGGGCGCAAGGCGACCGCGACCTGCTCGGGCATCGTGGACGGCTTCGTTTACCTGGGAAGCGGGGTGCAGTCGATCGGGGTCGGTTATTTGGTCACCTATCATAGCTGGCAGTGGTGGCCGATTTTTCTGATGCCGTTTGCGCTCATCGGCGGGTTAGTGGCCTGGCGGGTCTGGCACGAGCTTCCGGCGGCGACGCGCAACTATATCGAAAACGTGGAGCGGAAACGTGTGCCGGTGTTGGGCCACGCTGAGCCGGTCGGCGCGCTAAATCGCTGAGTCGCCAGAGCGTCGGATCACAGGCCGGCGGGAACGCTTGTTAGGTCGACGGCGTAAAGTCGCCAAATTTCTACCTGCGTCGAGGCTATGGCGCGCCAAGCCACAGCGCTCAAACTTAATCCATCGTAAGCGACTTACGATGCTGGACTCGAAAAACAGGAGACAGACAATTCCTCAGTTACCGGAATAGGGCTCCCGCCTACGCTAGCTTCGGCGTGGCCCGACATGTCGATTCGACCGGTCAATCCAGGCGGCTGGCTACGGAAAGAGCAAAGGCCTGCGTGAAGACGTTTCTTCAGTTCATGTGCCAAAGATTTGTAACCACTCCTGGTTTCATCCTGTCATTCACTTTTAGAGCGACTCGCTATGAAAGAAGAAGGTAAGTCCAACGGCCATCAATTTCGCCGGCAGCATCCCTGGCTGGCAAGAGCCATCCGCAGGATCGGGATTCTGTATCGAATCAATTTTGGTTTCATGAATGTGCCGTTTGCCATTCTTTGCCTGATCTGCGCGCTTTTCGGCGTCGGCTGCGCCCACGACAATGACTCGTCGGGAGACAGTTCGCAGCATCACCACCATCACGGTGGTTATGGGCAAGGAGGAAGTGGAGCTGGCGGTGGGGGAGGAGGAGGTTGGGATCATTCGGGTGGCTCACCAAACTCAACCCCGATTCCGGGCCTGTGAGATTTCAGAAAAACTGAAAGGTGAAAACACTAAAATTCTGAAATGAACTCATCAGATTTGATGCATCGTAAGCGGCTTACGATGCGAGCTTCGACGATAAAAAACTGAGTGCGGCCGCCGCGTGACAACGCGGCACACGTGGCTTTGCATGGGCGATCTATCAAGCTGGGAAACTGGCCGCTCCGAAAGTCTTCGCGAGCAAGCTTCCCTACAGAAGAGAAGAAGGTGGGATGAAAATATTTCTTTCAAGCGCTTGTGCGCCGCGGACGGACTCGGCCCGCGGCGCGTTAGGTCGACGGCTTTAAGCGGTCAAGTTTCATGACCCCTCACCTCGGTCCTCTCCCCTTGCTTAGGGGAGAGGAAGAAGGAATCCGCGCACGATTTGCGCTCCCGGATCGAAAGTGACGACGATAGTGTCCGGGCGCGATTTTCAGAGTCCGCTGAAAAACATTGCGCATCGAATTGACGTTTCCGAAGCCGCACTCGCTCGCGATCGTTTCCAGACTGTTCCGGCTTTCTTCCAGGCGCCGCCGGGCTGCTTCGACGCGCAGGCGTTCGACAAATTTTGCGGGCGTAATCTTCATCTCGTCGCTGAAGATTCGGGCAAAATTGCGAGGACTCATGGCAACCCGTTGCGCGAGAGCCGGAACGGTCAGCTGTTTGTTGAGATTGTCGAGCACCCAGGTCTCGAGTTCGCGCAGCGGTTTTCGATCGCTCAGTTGCAGAGATAAAGCCGCGCTAAATTGCGACTGCCCACCGGGCCGGCGCAAGTAAAGGACGAGATTGCGAGCCACCTGCAGCGCCAGGCGCGAGCCATGATCTTCTTCGACCAGAGCGAGGGCGAGATCCATTCCGGCTGTGACCCCGGCAGAGGTATAGACGTTCCCGTCACAGATAAATATTGGATTGGGGTCGACCTCAGTTCGCGGACACTTTCTGGCAAGCAGCTCGCACCAGTTCCAATGGGTTGTTGTTTTGCGCCCGTCGAGCAAGCCGGCTCGAGCCAGAAGCAACGCGCCCGTGCAGACTGATCCAATTCTTCGAACTCGTCCGGCTACTCTTTCGATCCATTGCACCACTTCGAACCCCACCTCATCGTTCTCAATCGCGCTGCCCCCGGCCACGAGCAGGGTGTCGATTTCTCCGCGCACCCGGCGAAATGTCTTATGGGCGGCGATGCGCAATCCACAGTTCGTCACAACCGAGGTCTGGCGAGAGGTGGCTATGACTTCGACGGAATAGATCGGAGGAGTCCCGGGATTTTTCCTGCTGAACATCTCCGTGGCGCGCACAAAGACCTGAAGGGGCCCGACCAAATCCAGAATCTCGGTGCCTGGCGCTGCGATGAGCAGCACCCGCCGCGTAGGTCCTTCTTCGTGATTATTTGGTGAGCGGTTTGCTTTTCTCATTCGACGGAGTACGGCGATGGAAGTCTCCGCTACAGCGCCTTCCGCGCGTCAACAAACGTCTCCGGCGTTGCGTCGAATTGTTTTTTGTCGTCCGGCGAACAAAAGTAGTAGGCCTTGCCCTTGTAGACAGACTTGGGAGCTTTCGCCGGATCGACGTCCATCTGGCAGACCGGGCAGAGTGGATGTTCGTCTGTTGAAACGCGTTCCTGGGCGTAAATCTGATTTGAATCCGGATTCATCCAGCCTTGTCCCTGGTATTCCATGTCGTAGGCTGTCTGCTGGGCAACCTCCCGGCCGAAGTAGCGCTCGACCACGCGGAGCGCGAGATCAATGCCGGAGGAGAGTCCGCCCGCGGTCGCAAGGTTGCCATCCTCAACGAACCGGGCTCCGCGTTTGAGATGGATATCCGGGAACTGCGCGGCAAAGGTGCGGAACCTCGCGTGATAAGTAGTCGCGCCTCGGCCCGAGAGGAGACCGGTTTTGGCCAGCAGAAACGCGCCTGTGCAAACCGACATGGTCACATCAGTGTTCTTATTAGACTTGCGAATCCATTCCAGGACGGCCTCGCTGGGCGGACTTTGCGCTGGAATAACGATGACCTTTGGCGCCGGTGCGTTTTCAAGCGTGTAATCGGGGACGATCTTCATTCCACCGCTTGCTTGAATCGGCGCGGTCGTCTCGGAGACAGTGTAAAGGCGGAAGGGAGCGTCCTGCTGTCCTGGGATGCTGACATCCTGAAAAACTTCCCATGGTCCGGCGAAGTCGATCATCACGGCGCCCTGCGAGATGAGGAAGGCGACGTTGATGCTGCCCTGAGCCGGAGGCTTGAGGGGATTTGCCGGGGCTCCCGGTTGATTACCCTCAATTCCGCCCGCGTCTTTGGCTGGATCTGAACTCGCGGAAAGTTCACTAACAGCCAGGAACGCGAGCGTGGCCATGACACTGAATTCCGCCGTCGCTTTGAGTAACTCTCGTCCACTCAACATGTTTATTAGTGCATTCATGAGGGTAACCTTCTCGAGCAGGCGGTTGGCAGCAATGACAACTATCATTAAATTTCTGCCAAAGCGCTTAAACTGAAAAATGGGAAGCCTGCTTCCCCTACAGAAGAGGCGGGATTTTGAATTATGGGCCGATAACGCTGGCTTGGGTAAGGGCCTTGTCTTTTTCCATGAAGAAGACGATTGAGAAAATGCGAAACTGGGACGAAGAAGCGAAAACAGAACATGGCGATACGAATTCATCGAAGCATCGTCCGAGGTGAGATTGACAATCGAGAGCGCGGGCGTGTTCGCGGGTGCATCTGGCTGCTTGGCCGGGACGAGCCGGTCCAGATCGAACTTTCCGGCAATTGCCAGCGCGACCTGGCGGGGTGCGTTGTTACTTTCGCGAACCCGCAGGCAACGGCCAAGGCGGGCGAGCGTAATGACCTCGTTCCGGGGCAAAGCGGCGTGGCCGGCGATATCACGGCCTCCCGCAAGGTGCGCGTGCTGGATGTGCCGCTGGAAGAAGCCTCACGAATTACGAGAGAAGGTGGAAAACCTCCGGAGCACATGGCCAACGCTCTCTATATAGAGTGGTTCGGCGAGGCCGAGGGCAGGGTCGTGATCGAAAGCTTGGATTACACAGTGCACGTCTCCGCTCCGGCCTGGGCGCTTTCGCGGAAGGAAGAACAAGAGCAAATCGAGGCGAGCCATCAGGCGATGCGGGATTGGCTGGATCGACTCGACCAGGCGCACCAATTCGAAGAGCCGGTTTCATTTGATCCGGACGACGAAAAGCCGCTCGATGAATTCGGTTACGAAAAGATCATGCGGGAAAGCGACGTCAGGACCGACAAATACATGGAGCTTCTCGAGAAATATGAAGGTCACCCGGATCAGGAAAAGATCGTGGCCCGGGAGATGGGGTGGGAGTGGCTGGAGGAGGCGCTCGAAGCTGATGAGCGCGGCGCCTTGCCCCCGCGCGAAGAGATGGACCTGCCTCCGCTCGAGCCGAATCCCGCCACGGAGGGGATTGACTGGATTCGCGACCAGGATGGGCACATCCATCATCCATTATCGAAACGAGCTTTCGAAAGCGCCATGTCGATGTGGCATTTCTGCAAGGATCGCGATCTTCTCGGCGAGAGCGGCGATCCCGAATTACACGAAATGATTTTCGAGTTTCAAACGGCTGGGGCGAAGATTGCCGGGGCGCTCGATAGTCTGGCTTACGACGATGACGAAAGTTCGCGCGATGGTGGATTTGTGGTAGCCGCCCTGAAACGCGCGCTGAATTACCTGCACAAGAGCATTGCGGCGACAGGAAGAGTTGCGGAAAAAGATCTGTTGCCTGGCGAGCGCCTCGAGTCATTTCGCGCAGATCTTTTCGACGTCCGCGAAGAGATGCTAAGCCTGATGCAGCGATTTCGAGCAAAGGAACGGTAAGAGCTTATGATCGACAGCAAGTGTTTGGTGGGACATTAATGAATAGCATTCGCGCGATGTCCGAGACACGATCACGCCCCGCAGTGGCAGCCGCGCTACCGTGGCCGTCGCCCTGGGTACGTGGTCCAGCCTGGGATGGGTTTTGGATGCTCAGCGCGCTCTGGCTCGCTCCGATTATCCTTTGGCTTTCGCATGGCTACTCCAATCCGGAGGATAGTCCGCTCGATTTGCTTTATTTCGGCCTGACCGCGCTGTTCTGGATTGGTCACCGCTTATGCAGCACGTATCTGGCTTATTGCACGGAAGCGTATCGGCCGCTCTTGCGAACTCAGCCCGTGCGGTTCGTGTTGCTCCCGTTGCTGGTGACGGCCGGATGTTTTGCCGTCTTCCTTCCATCAGATGCCGCTTTACCGTGGAGTCGCGAGGAACGTTTGATCGCGCTCGCGATCATTGATTACGTATTTGTTACATACCACTTCGCTTCGCAACATTTCGGTGCGCTCGCGCTCTACCGCACTCGAATCGGTCGGAGTGCTTGTCGTCGGACGAGGACGATGGATCGGCTTTTTGCGCTGGGCGTCGGCGGCGTTCTCGTTTTCCTGGCCGACATTCTTGCCGGAGCGGTGGCCTATCAGGATCGGTGGGTCGATCGCTGGGCTTTTCCCACCTGGCTCGTCTTGTCGCAGCACGAAATCCGGGCCGCCGCGATGGTGGTCCTTCTGGCCGCGACTGCGGGAATGCTCCTGCTGGAACTGCGCGCGCCGCGATGGTCGTTACCGCGTGTGCTTTATGTTTTAGGAATCGCGGCCATGGTCGCTCTGGCCCTCCGTCCGAGAAGCCTTTTTCTCTTTCTTGTGCTCTGGACTTCGCAGCACTGGATCCTGGCGACGGGGCTCGCCTCCCAGACGCCGGTTGGTGAACCTTCACCGACGGGGGGCAGTATTCGCCGTCTGCTGCATGCCTTGAACACGCGGCCGTGGGCGATTCTGCTTCTGCTCGTGGCCGCGTCGGTTGTGCTCCTACCGCTCTTCGAGGTCGAAGGGAATCGGCAGGACGGTAATACCTATTACGGTGACCGAATATTCGGTGCCATCGCGACGGGATTACGGACCTCTTCGTGGGTTCCTGCCCTTCTGGCTCTCGGTTTTGCAACCGGCTTCATCCACTACCTGCTTGATCGGAGCGTTTACCGGCTATCGGATCCTCAGGTCCGGGTAGCAGCGCGCGGGTTGCTTGCTCGGAAGGAAGCGACAGATGTGCTTTCCGAAAATGTCACGAGCGAATCGGAAAGACGGCTGCCTCACTTTGATTCGCCCGCTTTCTTGTCGGAGTCACCGACTCCCGCCCTAACAGAAGCAAAATAACAAAAGCCGCCGCGAGAGTTCAATACCCGTAGGCTTCTTTCAAAGCCGCGATGTCGAGTTTGTCCATTTGCATCAGTGCTTCCATGACTCTTTGCGAACGGGCTGTATCCTGATCCTGGAGCAGGTCCCATAGGATCGTGGGCACGACCTGCCAGGAGACGCCGAATGTGTCCTTCAACCAACCGCACCGGCTTTTTTCTCCACCGGCGGAAAGTTTTTCCCAGAACTCGTCCACTTCCTTTTGTGTCTCGCAATTCACGACAAACGAGATGGCTTCCGTGAATTTGAAGAGCGGGCCCCCGTTCAACGCCACAAAGTCCTGGCCATCGAGTTGGAAGCTGGCGGTCATTACCGAGCCCTTGGGTCCGGGCATTCCTTCTCCATAACGCGTCATCACTCCAGTTTTCGAATTTTTGAAAATGGAGACATAAAAATTCATTGCCTCCTCGGCTTGATTATCAAACCAGAGACATGGAGTGATCTTTTGCATATAGCTTTGTTTTAATGGCGCGAGTCGTCGGGTCAAACGGAAATCCTCGGCTGGCGGACAAAGCACTGAAGGATTCAGCGTTTCATTCCGGGCGGAGCTCTGGTTTAAGTTCGCTCGTGCCTTCCGAAAACACTGAGCAACGCAAGCTCGCCGCCATCATGTTTACCGACATGGTGGGCTACAGCGCGCTTTCGCAGCGCAACGAAGCGCTCGCGCTCGAATTGCTCGAAGAACATCGGGGCGTCTTGCGGGGGCTGTTTCCGAAATATCAGGGCACGGAAATCAAAACCACCGGCGACGGGTTTCTGGTCGAGTTCGCCAGCGCGCTGGAGGCGGTGCGGTGCGCGGTCGAAATCCAAAAGGCATTGGCCGAGCGAAATCAGGCTCAACCGGCCGAGCGGCAGGTCCGCATCCGCATCGGCATCCATCTCGGGGACATCGTGCGCAAACAAGGCGATGTCTATGGCGACGGTGTGAACATCGCCGCGCGCATCGAGCCGCTGGCGGAGCCGGGCGGGATTTGCATTTCCAATTCGGTCTATGACCAGATTGAGAACAAGGTGGATTACGCGCTGGCGCGGTTGAGCAAGCCGGAGTTGAAAAACATCCAGGCCAGCGTGCAGGTTTACCGAGCTGGTGCTTGATGGGACGCATCGCCGGCATCGTGCTCACCCGAACCGACGATGCGCACGTGGTCGCGCTCGGCGATTGGTCGTGCTCTGCGCTGAGCCTCTTGCTTTTTCTCAAGTTCGGCGCGACGACACCAGGTTTTAGCGACGAACACGCACCGCCGCTTCCGCCACGCCGGCGCAGCCAGTCAGAAATCCATCGCCGTGCTGCCGTTTGTGAACATGAGCGCGGACAAAGGCGACGAATATCTCAGCGACGGCATGACCGAAGAATTGCTCAACGTGCTGGCGAAAGTGAAACGGTCTGCGCGTGCCGGGGCGCAGTTCGTCCTTCGCCTTCAAGGGCAAGAACGAGGAGGACATCTTCCGCAAAGTCGGCGAGGAACTTGCACGTCAACACCGTGCTGGAAGGCAGCGTGCGCAAGGCCGGCGACAAACTTCGGATCACCGCCCAGCTCATCAAGGTGGCCGATGGCTATCATCTCTGGTCCGAAACCTACGACGGGGACATGAAGGACATCCTCGCCGTGCAAAGCGATGTGGCGCAACGCGTGGTTCAGGCGCTGCAGGTGCAGCTCGGGGTCGACGAGGCGCGCGCGTTGGCGAAAAAGCCGACCGAGAATCCCGAAGCCCACCGTCTCTATCTGCTGGGCCGCTATCATTTCGCCAAGTTCACGCGAGCTGGTTGGACCAATGCGATCCACTATTTCAACAGGCGCTGCAAGTGGATCCCAACTTATGCATTGGCCTATTGCGGACTGGCTGACACCTACGGCTGGTGCGGGCGGGCAGACCATGCCGGGCAGGGAAGCGTGGGCCAAGGAAAGGGAACTGGCGCAGAAAGGCGCTGGCGCTCGATCCGAATCTGGCCGAAGCGCATCTCTCGCCTGGGAACAGCCCTCTTCAGCGCGCTGGATTCGCCAGGCTCCGAGAAGGAACTCAACCGCGCCGTGGAATTGAATCCCAACCTGGCCTCTGGCTTATGATCAATACGGTTGGACCTTCACGGAAGGGAGCCGGCTTTGACGAAGCGATCGCGAAGCAGAAAAGAAGGCGTTGGAACTCGATCCGCTGAATCCCTTTCCTGAATACCGACCTCGGCCTTTTTCTTTACTGGGCGCGCCGCTACGACGAAGCGACTGCGCAACTCCGCAAGACGTTGGAGTTGGATCCGAACAATGCCTTGGCCCACTCGATCGTTGGGCTGGTGCTTGCTCTGGAAAGGAAATGCAGGCTGACGCCAGGGCGGAGTTTCAGAAAGCCACCACGCTGGATGACCTGCCATGGTATGTAGGGTCTCTCGGCTACGCCTGTGCTGTCTCGGGTGATCGCGCTGAAAGCCGAGCAGATCTTGCGCGACTTGAACGAATCTGGCAAAGAAGGAATATGTCTCCCCCGGGGCACGGACTCCGTTTATCTGGGGCTCGGCGAAAAGGAGAAGGCGTTGGATTGGCTGGAGAAGGCTTATGAAGACCGGGATCCCGTCCTGTGGTGGATCAAGGGCGATCAGCTTTACGACAGCGTTCGCAACGAGCCGCGCTTTAAGGCGCTCCTGGAAAAAGCTTGGTCCGATGAAGTGGGAAGGGCCGGGGACTCAAGACCTTGAAAACGAAGTCGGTCGCGCGCCAGTAGAATCTACGGCGTGTGTTCCGGTGCTTTTGGCATCGCAGTTGCCTGCCAACTGACAGCCTGCCATTGAGCGGCTCGTTTCAGAAACGTGCCGGTGTTGAGGTATTGGGTGATTTTCTTCGTTCCGTCTTTCTCGCTCGTGGCGACGAGACGGAAGGCCACGATGGCGGTGTCGCCGTATTGCTGGATGCGAATATCTTCGGCGGAATAAACCGTGGTTTCGTCGCCGGGTTTGGGCGACGGTTCCGCACGGACTTCTCGCAAGATGTCAGCCTTTCCGATGCGGCGGCCGGCTGACGCAGTGTAGATCAGGTCGTCCGCCCAAAAACGCTCGTGCATGGCGACGTCGTTCCGGCCGGCCCCGGTCAGGAAATCCTGCAGGAGTTTGGTGAGCTCGGCCGCGTCCGGCGCGGTTTGCGCCTGAAGTCCGCCGGCGATCGACAGCCACAGGCCGGCGGCGAAAAGAATTTGTTTCATGGATTTGAGCAAGAGATAAGTCGGCGGTTGTGGAGAACGCAATTCCAAAGCAGCTTCAACGCACCTTGGATTCCGAACTGTTCCTCAATATCGCTGATTACGCGCGCGCAGCACGCGGCGAATTATCGAAGGATGTCTTCGATTATTACGAAGGCGGAGCGTTGGACGAGATCACGCTCCGGGAGAACACCGCCGGCTGGGAACGGCTCAAACTTTATTACCGCGTTCTGGCGGGAGTGGGACCGCGCGACCTGCGCACAACCGTCCTCGGTCAACCGGTCTCGATGCCTGTCCTGGTTGCGCCGACTGCTTTTCATAAGCTGGCGTGCGACGCTGGGGAGATTGCCAGCGCAAGAGCGGCCAAGGCAGCCGGAACTGCATTTATCCTGAGCTCGCTTTCGAATACGGCCATGGAAGCGGTTTTTGCGGAGGCGGGGAGCCCGCGGTGGTTTCAGCTCTATATATATAAGGAGCGGGGAATCACCCTTGAGCTGGTGAAACGGGCAGAGGCGGCCGGAGCGGAGGCGATCGTGTTGACCGTTGACGCCCCGGGCCTGGGCACCCGGGAGCGCGACGCCCGCAATAGCTTCCGGCTCTCCCCGGGATTGAGCGTCGAAAATCTGATGCCAGCGGGGAAGGGGAATCTTCCGGAAGTGAGCGGCTCCGGGTTAGCCGCTTATGTCAGCGAAAATTTCAAAAAAGATCTCGGATTCGACGATCTGGACTGGCTCTGTCGCTCTACGCGATTACCGGTCGTTGTTAAAGGCGTGGTTCGCGGCGACGATGCGCGTCGCGCGGCCGAGCATGGTGCCAAGGCGGTGGTCGTGTCCAATCACGGCGGACGCCAACTCGACACTGCGCCTGCTACGTGCGACGCGCTTCCGTATGTGGTAGAGGCCGCGGGAGACCTTTGCGAGATTTATGTCGATGGTGGAATTCGACGCGGGAGTGACGTGCTCAAGGCGATTGCACTCGGCGCGCGTGCGGTGCTGGTGGGTCGGGCCGTTTTGTGGGGCCTCTGCGTGGCCGGCGAACAAGGCGCGACGCACGTGTTAGAGATCCTCAGACGCGAACTGGATGAAGCGATGCTTCTCTGCGGCTGCACGAAACTGGTCGATATCGATGGAACGTTGCTGAAACCTTAGGTCTAACTCTTCTGTAGGGGAAGCCTGCTCGCGAACACCTTCGGAGCTGTCAGCTTCCCATGGGAAGGCAGCGCCTTCCCCTACAATTAAAGTGCCTAGCGAGACTAAGCTGGCGCCACGGGCGATTGGATATGTTCGGGCCGTGGGCCCATGCCGATAAAGCGCGCCGGTATTACCCGCAAGGGAGGGAACCACTGAAAGAGCCGGGCGAAAATCGGAAGCGAGTCGCCGCCTTTGGATTCGCGTCCGGTCACCACACGGCGATGAATGAACGTCTGCATTGTCTGAATTATGCGTGTGGGCCATTCCCGGCGCGCTTGCACTTGCTCCAGGTCAGCCACGGACACCGGCCCGGCTTTTAGTTTATCTGCCAGCAAGTTCGCAGTCGCGACCGCATCCTGAAGCGCGAGATTGATACCAACGCCCCCGGCGGGCGACATGGCATGCGCGTTATCGCCGATGCAAAGCAGGCCGTCACGGCACCAACGTTGTAGACGATTAATCTGGACGCTGAGCAGTTTGATCTTCGACCAATCGTCCAGCTCAGTGATGCGATCCTGCAGGAAAGGACCAAGCTCTACGATATCGCGATGCAATTCGGGCAGGCCGCGCTGCTTGATTTCGTCGAAGCCGCCTTTGGGTATGACAAAGCCGACCTGAAAGTAATCGCCGCGGTCGAGCAAAACGAGAAACTTTCCGTGCCGAAAAAATCCGAGAGACTGCTCTGGATCGCCCGTGCGTTTGGAAATGCGCATCCAGAGGACATCGATCGGGGCGCCGAACTCGCGAATCTCGAGCCCGGCCCGCACGTGGGTCACCGCGTGCCGGCCGTCAGCGCCAATGACGAGGTCGGCGCGAAACTCGGATGCGCCCTCCGGAGTTTTTGCGCCCACACCGATCACGCGATCGTTTTCAAAAAGAAGATCAGTGACTTCATGCTGCATATAGAGCGCAAAGGTAGAAAAACGTTTGGCTTGCGCGGAGAGGAAGTTCAAAAAATCCCATTGCGGCATGAAGGCGATAAACTTGCAGTACGTCGGCAAACGGGAGAAATCGGCGATCGGAATCGGATGTCCATTGATTACGCCGCGCAATTCGCGCAATTCCTGGTGTGGCAGTTTTAGGAATTCATCGAGTAGTCCGAGCTCGTGCATAAGCTCGAGCGTGGAAGGATGGATGGTGTCGCCTCGGAAATCGCGATTGAAATCGGGGTGTTTCTCGAGCACTGCGACCTGCACGCCGGCGCGCGCCAGCAAATAACCGGTCATCATTCCAGCCGGCCCGCCGCCGACCACAACGCAACGCGTGCGAATCTGAGCGGGGGTGTTCATCTGGAAAGTTACCCAGTGGGCGCTGCCGGAGCAAGGAAAGCGGAACACGCCGACCCAATGGGGTCGGAGACCCCGCGGCCGGAGATTCGTCATTCCATTCCCCGCACTCTGGTTTATTCTCGAACGCCTTGGAGGACTCTGAACAGCGCAAGCTCGCAGCTATTATGTTTACCGACATGGTGGGCTACAGCGCGCTGGCGCAGCGCAGCGAAACGCTCGCACTCGAGTTGCTGGCCGAAAACCAGCGCCTGCAACGTTCAAAATTTGCGCTCTTCAACGGACGCGAAGTCAAAACGATTGGGGACGGGTTTCTGGTCGAATTTCCCAGCGCGCTCGACGCGACGCAGTGCGCGGTCGAGATTCAGCGGGCTCTGGCCGCCCGCAACGGCGCCGAGGCTCCCGATCGACACATTAAAGTGCGCATCGGCGTCCACGTCGGGGACGTGGTGCATCGCGAGGCGGACATGTACGGCGACGGCGTAAACATCGCTGCGCGCATCGAACCGCTCGCCGTCGGCGGCGGCATCTGTCTGTCAGACTCAGTCTACGCTCAGGTCCGAAACAAGATGGAGCTGGGCCTAACTAAATTGAATTCTCCCGAGTTGAAACATATTGAAGTGCCGGTGGATGTTTATCGCGTGACGCTGCCGTGGGAGCAACCGGCGTCCGTTGCGACGAAGGCCACCCCGGCCTCGCGCACGAGTTTCAGCGTGCGCGCCGCTGTGCTCGGTCTTGCCGCGCTCCTCGCCCTGGCTGGTGCGGTCTGGTGGTTCAGGCACCAGCCTGCCCAGGCAGCGAAACAAGCCGCGACCCTGCCCATTCCGGTGAACCCGGGCGGCGCGAGCGATCAGAAGTCCGTCGCGGTTCTGCCCTTCGTGAACATGAGCGCGGACAAAAATGATGAATATTTGAGCGACGGTGTGAGCGAGGAATTGATAACCGCTCTTTCCAAGATCACCGGCCTGCAAGTCAAGGCCCGCACCTCTTCTTTCGCTTTCAAGGACAAGAACGAAGACATTCAAAAAATCGGCGAGCTGCTTCATGTGAATTATCTGCTCGAAGGCAGTGTCGCCAAAGCCGGCAATCGGTTGCGCATTACGGCGCAGCTGATTCAGGCTTCGGACGGCAACCATCTCTGGTCGGATACCTACGATCGCGAGATGCAGGATATTTTTGCGGTGCGTAGCGAAGTGGCCCAGCAGGTGGCATCGACGTTGAAAATCCGCCTTCTTGGCGAAGACAAAAAGCGTTTGGACAAAAAGCCGACGGAGAATCTCGAAGCCTATAATCTTTATCGGCAAGGCCGTTTTTACGCTGATCGCTTGTCGGAGGATGGTTTCACAAAAGCGCTCGATTTTTTCCGGCAAGCCATCGAGAAAGACCCGCACTTTGCCTTGGCCTACTCTGGTTTGGCTGACACCTACGTGCTGGCGGCGGATTTATATCTTCCGCCTCGGGACTCCTTTTCCAAAGCGAAGGAGGCCGCTTTGAAAGCGATAGAATTAGATGATGCCCTGGCCGAAGCGCATGCTTCTCTCGGTTTCGTTCACTTCCATTATGATTGGGATTGGGCCGCGGCGGAAAAGGAATTCAAGCTCGCCATTGCTCTCAATCCGCAATCGGCCCAAAGTTATGCGGATTACACGCAGTTTCTTGGATCGATGGGACGCTTCGACGAAGCCTATGAGGAGGGAGAGCGTTCCCTCGCGATCGATCCTCTTTCAGTTTCGACCAATTGGTATTTGGGCTGGGTCTCTCTCAGCGCCGGCCGGCCCGAGCAATCGATTCGGGAATTCTCGCGGGCAGTGGAACTCGGTCCGGACGTTTCCTGGGCCCATTGCTTTCTCGGACGAGCCTATCTGATGAATGGAATGTCGCAACGCGCCATCGAGGAAATGGAAACGGCCCGCCGCCTCGAGCCCGGCGATCCGTTTGCCCTGGCCATGCTCGGTTACGCTTACGCCGTCACCAACCGGCGCGTTGATGCCTTAAAAGCAATTCATGATTTGGACGAAATTGAGAAGCGCCATTACGTCACACGAATTGCGCGCGCCTACATCTATGCCGGGCTGGGCGACAAGGATAAGGCGTTCGAGTGGCTGGAAAAGGCCTATGAAGAACGCTCTGATTCACTCGTCTGGTTTCGTTATGATCCGGAATCGAAGGACCTTCGATCCGACCCGCGGTTTGCCACGTTGATGCACAAGATCGGATTCAGCGATCCGTCAGCGCCGCAGCGATAGCCCGCTTAAGCCATTCCGAAGCCACCGTCGCCGCCATTCAGGCACTTGTGCTTCGCCGCCGGCCGAGCGAAGAAATAGGATGGCTAAAATGATGCGTGCTGTGCAGGTCCCACAGCCCAAGGGACCTCTTGAATTGGTGGAGCGGGAAATTCCGGAACCCAAGGCTGGATGGGTGCGGATCAAAGTCCAGGCGTGTGGCGTTTGTCACAGCGATTCGTTAACCAAGGAGGGGACCTGGCCGGGGATTCAATATCCCCGTGTTCCCGGACATGAAGTCATCGGAATCGTTGACGCGGTAGGGCAGGGGGTTAAGGGCTGGAAATCCGGCCAACGGGTTGGTGTCGGCTGGCATGGTGGGCATTGCGGATATTGCGATTCGTGCCGGCGCGGTGATTTCTTTGTCTGTCAGATTGCGCTTCTCACCACCGGGATTTCGTACGACGGCGGGTACGCCGAGTACATGACTGCGCCAGCGGAAGCGCTAGCCCTGGTGCCCGACGATTTGGCCGCGGTCGATAGTGCCCCGCTCATGTGCGCCGGAGTTACGACGTTCAACGCTCTTCGCAATAGCGGCGCGCGCGCGGGCGATGTGGTTGGTGTGCTCGGGATCGGCGGGCTCGGTCATCTTGGCGTCCAGTTCGCGGCCAGGATGGGTTTCAAAACGGTGGCGATCGCACGCGGGAAAGATAAGGAACCGTTGGCGCGAAAATTAGGCGCGATTCATTACATCGACAGTCAGGTGGCGGATCCGGCAGCAGAGCTCAACAAGTTGGGTGGCGCTAAAGTCGTCATCGCCACGGTCACCAACGCCGCTGCCATGACAGCGGTACTTGGCGGACTAGCCGCCAACGGAGTGCTCATCGTGATCGGCGCGGCTGGTCCGCTTTCCGTCGATTCGATTTTACTTATCGTCGGCCAGCGCTCGGTCAAAGGATGGTACTCCGGTACGGCGATCGATTCACAGGACACGCTCAGGTTCAGCGCTTCCGCCGGTGTGCAATCGATGAATGAAATCTTTCCGCTCAAGCGAGCGGCCGAGGCTTACGATCGCATGATGAGCGGAAAGGCACGTTTTCGCGTTGTGCTAAAAATGGAAGGATAAAACCGCCAACGGCGATTCTATTCTCAGTTATTCGTTTAGCTTGGTGAGGAAGGAGGCCTGGCGCCTCACGGTTTCGGGCCTGCAGGCGGCGTGTAGGGCAAGCCCAGTTTTGCGAGCACCGCCTTGAAGCGCGCATCGTTGCGCACCGGATCGAAGCAACGATCCCACAAGAATGCTCCGAAACTGCTGTTGTGTTTGACCGCATAGATTTCGAGCTGATCGAGAGCGCGGCCATGTTCACCCAGTGATATCAGATAAAAAGCATACCAGAGTGGGTCGCTCCGCAGATCAGCGTTTTCCGGAGCGGTCTCCAGGCTTTGCACGGCCGCGGCACGTTGCGCGGGATCGGCCATGCCGCGCGCGAGCAATCCTTTTGCGTCCCCGTTCTCGTTGCCGATCCTGGCGAGCGCTCGAAAGTGCGCTTCGGCTTCGGGAAAAAGTTTGAGATCGACATACAGGAGGATCGCGACCCCGTGCGCCGGGCCGAAGTCAGGATGCGCCGTCAGGATGCTCTCGACCTGGGCTGTGGCAACGTCGTCGCGACGCAATGCCAAAAGAGCGGTCGTACGGACAACGCCAATAATCGGTGACAGCGGGTCGAGTTGCTGAGCGCGCTCGATCTCGCGCAAGGATGGTTCGAGCTGACCGATCGTGGATAGGAACTGCGCGTACTGATTGACCGCCTCGGCATCACCGGGCGCCAGAGTCAGGGCACGACGAAAGGCTTGGTCGGCATGGGGCCACTGGCAGCGAAAGGTGTGCGCCATGCCCAAGGCGACATATGCCGACGCAGTATTGGGATCGAGCGAAAGAGCACGTTGCGCGGCCGACTCAGCCCGCGGCAGCGCAGCCTCCATGGAGTCGAGTTGATACGCGGGCAGCAGGAGCTCGGTCTCGGCCAACGCACCCCACGCCTGCGCATAATCGGGGTCGAGTTTTACCGCCTGTTGGAACGCGTCAGCCGCATCACGCAAGCCGGGACCGCGCGCCGCCAGCAAGGTCAGGCCGCGCAGATACAATTCGTGGGCCTGCGGATTGTTGGTGCTGTCGGCGACAAGCGGCTGGCCGCCACCGCCGGTGAGTTGCACGCGGAGTTTGGTTGCGATCGCCTTGGCAATTTCATCCTCGACCGCGAACACGTTGTCGAGCTTGCGGTCGTATTTTTCCGACCACGCCTGCAACCCGTTTTGCACATCGACTAGCTGCACATTGATGCGCACCTGATCGCCGGCCTTCTGCAAACTCCCCTCCAGGATATGTGCCACCCCGAGCGCCTGACCGATTTTGTGCAGATCGAGCTCTTTTCCCTTGAACTGGAAGGCCGAGCGGCGCGCCGCCACTTTCAAGTTTGGAATCTGGGCGAGCGCATTGAGAATTTCCTCGGTAATGCCATCACTAAAGTAGGCGGTGTTCTTGTCGTCGCTCAGATTTTCGAAAGGCAATACCGCGATTGATTTTTCGGGAATAGAGGGTCGAGCGCCCGCGAGACCTTCTGCGTTCGGCGTCGCAGCTCCTTCGCCCGCGTTGCGGCCGCCTTCCGGGCGTCCAGCCTTGGAACGCAAAAGCTGAAATGCCAGCAACCCGGCTGCGATGATGGCGACGACAATGGTCAGGCCGACGATTCGCCGGCCCGTGTGATATGTGATCGATTGGTCGGGATCGATTTCCGTCTCGCGTTTGATTCCTTCCGGCGTGATTTCAAACGCCCATGACAGAACCAGGGCTACAGGGAATCCGAGGATCAGGAGAACGACCACAAGGCGCACGGCCCAGTTTGGAATGTCGAAAAACGGAAAGACCTGCGTGGCGATCTGTATGATCAGCCATGCCACCACGGCGTAGGCGACCGCAACTTTGTAAACGTTGCGGCGCTTCAGCTCGGAAAAGAAGTTACCCAAGTCCATCCGAGTTACTTGATCGATGGCGACGATGTTGGATTCAAGGCAGCTTCGCGTACTCCGCTTTTGCCTGGATCAGAAGGGGGATGTCTGAATCGGCGTTCTCCCAGAGCTTGAGGAAATCCTCGTAGGCAGTCTTAGCTTTAGCGGTGTTTTCGGACAGAGAATAAGCGCGTGCGAGTCCCAATCGGGCGAGAGCGCCGATCGGTTCATTCCCTACAATGCCGGCATGATCGAGAATCTTTTGGAATTCGCCCGCGGCGCTGGCGCCGTTCTTCGCTTCGAGATAAGCGCGGCCCCGTAGATAAATGGGATAAAGCGCAAAGGTGAAGTCTTCGTTTGTGTGTCCCAGTTCGTAAGGTGCCGCCGCAGTCAGAGCGTCCAGTGCACCCTGCGCATTTCCGCTATTGAGGGCGAGTGCTGACCGAGCCATCGGCAGATATCGAGTTTGCACAACAGTGTTTTGCGGGAATCGCTTTGTTAGGTCGTCGATCGCGCGGTTGGCATCGGCGACGTCGCCGGCGAGGGCGAAAGCGATGGCGGAAAATCCTTCGCCGTGTTTTCCTTTTATCGCCGACAGAGCAGTTTGCGCATCTGCTTTAGCGAAGTCGGTCAATCCGACTAGTGCTTCGCGAAGGGCATTGTGTCCCTCATACTCCGCCGCAGTTTCATTTTCCTGCGCTCGTCCCGCTGAGTCGGCCGCGCGGCGCGTGAGTTCGCGAGCCTGGCCAAACTGGCCGTGATCTGCTGCGGTCTCGGATTCGACGAAAAACATTTGATCCTCCACGCCGGGGATTCCCTGAGTGGCGGCCGCTTGCTGCGCCATGCCGGCAGGATTGTTCTGGAGAAAATCGACGACGTAAAGAATGAGCGCATACCAGGGAGAATTGAGCTTCTTCGCCCGCGATTGCTCGGCCGCGGCTTTCGCCTGGTCGTAGCGGCCCAGGTACTGGTCGCAATACATCAAACTGACGTAATTGTTTGAACTGTCGGGATTGATCTCAAATCCTCGCTTCGCCGCCATGTCGGCCCTGCGCGTAATCTCCGCATATGAGATGGATGTACCAAAGATATATCTGTGCAATTTCATCACGCGGATAGGTTTGCGCGAGTAATTCGTAGGACCGGCGGGCGGCCTCGAGGTTGCCGGTAACGACGATTTCGTAGAATGCTACGATGTTCAGTCTTTCGTGGTCGCTTGTTCGCTCGCGCAGGTCATACGCCTTGCGCGCGTTTTCAGCGGCCAGCGTCAGTTCGCCTTGAGGTTGATAAGATCCGGCTAACATCAGATAGGCCATGGCGAAATTGGGATCGAGAGCGACCGCGCGCTGAAAAAACGGGATCGCGGCCAGATAATCGTTGTCGATATCGGTCGCCTTCTTACCCAGGGCGTAGGCCTGCAGCGCCTCCAGTGATGAAGTGGTGGTGTCCTCCGGCAATGCGTCGTACTTCTGAACCGACGCCAGCGATTCGCCCAATTGTTTTCGCATTTTCGTGGCCGCCTGGCCGAGCGCGTGGAGCACGTTCTCCTTCCCGGTTGCGGTCTCCTGCTCTTGCGCGAGCAAATTTCCATCGCGGCAGTTCACTGCTTTTAGCGACACGACATACTGCGTTCCGAGAGCGGAAATGGAGCCTTCGATGGTGGCGACAGCGCCAAGTCGTTGACCGACCTCGCGCGCCAGTTCCGGGGTGAGCCGCGCGTCCCTGGCTTTCGACATTCGCGTCAGCGTCTGGGCGATGATCGAATCCGAGACCAGAGTGAGAAACGGTGTCTGCTCGAGCTGCGACGCGAGTCCTTGTCGGAGGGTGCCGTCAAAAACGGGATCGCCGGTAGTGTTTGTGAAATCTGCGAGAACAATGCTGTCCTTGTCCGTGAGTGGCTTGCTTTGATGTGATCGTATAATAAAGAAGGCGCCGGCGACGGCAAAAATGACGAGCGCCAATGGGATCGACCGTCATCCAGAGCTTCGCAGCTCGAGCCGCTTTGCGCTGCCGGAATTTCTGCGGGAGCTGCGCGTTGCCTACCGTGTCACCGTGAAGATTGAACACCCTTAGCCGCATCCCATGCTTCACTTCGCATTCGCCGAGATCGTGTAACCGGGTCGACCATTGCCGGTATTGCGTCAAGTCATCGGCTGACTCGCTGCGAAAGAAGGATGTGACCGGCATCGCCGCAATCCATTACCCGTTGCGCCACGTTGATCCCGGCTCCAGCGAGATTCTTGTGACCATTGACGTCGATAACTTCGCTCACTGGACCGCTGTGAATCCCCATGCGCACCGGAACCTCCGGATGCGCTTTGAGTGCTTGCGCAATTTCCAGCGCGCATCGGGCCGGCTCTCTGAGCTGTTGCGGAAGACCAGGGCCATTCCATCACCTGTGGGCAGTCTTACCAGTTGCTCGTTAGTCGATTCGCGCACCTGAGGCGCAGTCAGAACGATATCTGTCAGCTGGCGTAATCGTTCCTTCTGCTCGTCGAGCAAGAGCTTGGAGTAACCAACGATGTCGATGAACAGGACATGGCCGATCTCGAACTTCACGTTCTGGAGGAAGTCGGCAGACATGGCTACTTGTTAGGCCCAATCAGTTCTTTGCCCGCGAGCAGTTGCTGAAAACGGATCGTTGCGAATCGGGTCCCAGACTGGATCGATCTTCAGTCGCTGAATCGAAACGAAAAGGCCCGCCGGAATTGGAGCCAACCGGCGCAGGCTCCCGATCGCTTCGTTTGTCTCGCCCGTCTGGGCCTCGATCTCGGCCAGTCCGGACAGGAAATACGGACCGCCGATGGCATCTTTTTCGATCGGTAACGATTCACTCGCTTGATGGGCGAGATGAAGTGCTTCCGCCTTCTGCCCGAGTGCGAGGTTTACCCAGGCCAATTGCATCATCGCGGAGCCATCCTGCGGTCGTTCGCGCAATCTGGTCCTCGAGCAAGGCGCGCCCTCTCAATCTCCGGTTGAGCACCGGCGGCGTCGCCCGCCGAACATGAATCGCTGCACGCGCAGCGGGTCGCATGGTTCTCATCAGGATCGAGTGTCATTTTCCCAATCCCTCAGTGCGCCAGCAAAGTCATGTTCGAGGACATGAAGGTAGTCCCTTCCCCGATAACGGCGGATGCGTTCCCGATCACCACTTTGTTCACTAACCGCAGATCCGAGGAAAAGTCCCCAGTGCCCGTTTTGCATCGGCAATGTCGCCTGTTCCATTGACATCACTGGTAACCACCTGCCGCATTCCCAGGATATTGTGCGGATCCAATGCAGTGCCCG
This sequence comes from uncultured Verrucomicrobiae bacterium, assembly GCA_963788855.1. Classification (GTDB taxonomy): domain Bacteria; phylum Verrucomicrobiota; class Verrucomicrobiia; order Chthoniobacterales; family UBA10450; genus CAWBIE01. The sequence goes on along the minus strand of CAWBIE010000006.1, from coordinate 16,537 downwards.
CAAACCGAGCCGTTTCCCGTCGGCCACATTCGCAGGTTCGTGTAGATCGCCCCCGTGTTAGCCACGGCGAAGCATGCGCGGGTCGCGTTCTTCGATGTGGTCAAGGCCGCTAAGGCGCGTTGCCAATCACCCTGGCGCCGATGCACATAGGCGGAAAACTCCAGCGCTCTCAAATTTTCGGTTCCAAATCGAGGGCGCGTTGAAACTTGCCAGCAGCCCGATCGTATTGACGATAACCAAGGTAGTAGGAACTCCCGAGAGCCACATAGCGTCGGCAGATTCGGCCCGAAACCGGGCGTGCTCAGCGAGGCTTTCACCTTGGCCACTCTGTCGCGTAACTTGGTCACGAACCAATGACGATTCATCCTGCTTTCGACAAGGCGGGCGGCGGCGAGGGCAAAGTTCGGGTCGCGGTCGAGCGCCTGCTGGAAGTGGCCGCCCGATCGAACGACTCGGCCCTAAGTCAGCCTTCAGCTTCCCGCTCTTCGTATTCGCCTTTCAAGAAAAATCGTACGCCTCCGAATCCTTGGTCGGGCCGCGGCCAGAGCGTTCGCCTCATTGGGTGAGATTTTTGCTTGCAACGCGTCCGCGACTTCCTGTGAAACTTCGCTCTCTACCGCAAAAACATCCTTGATGTCGCGGTCGTAGCTCTTGGCCCAAAGGTGTGAATCGGCGCGAGCGTCGATGAGTTGCACGTTGACCCGCACTTTTTCACCGGCTCTCTGCACCGTTCCTTCCAAGATCTTGGCCACGCCGAGTTGTTGCGAGACGGTCTTCAAATCTTCCGGCTTGCTCTTATACTTCTCTGTCGAAGTCCGTGAAATGACCTTGAGATCGGAGATGCCGGCCAGTTTGGTCAAAATTTCGTCCTGGATGCCATCGGCGAAATAGGCATTCTCTTTGTCGCTGCTGAGGTTTTCAAAAGGTAACACAGCGATTCACTTCTCCGGGACAGGCGGGGATACCTCTCCGAGGCGTCCTGTCGATGGGGCAGAATTTGGTCGGACGCCTCGGAGATGCGTCCCTACCTGAAGAAAAAGGGCGAGGGCAATAGCGGCGGCGATGAGTGCGCCGGCAATGACAAAGTATTTCCGGTTGGGCGATTTATTTGCCGCCGGGACGGCGGCCGCTACAGGAGCGTTCTGGAATTTCTTCGGGACGACCGGATTGCCGACTTCCCCGGATAGAGATTGAACGAGGTGGAGACGAAGGCCATGCTTTACTTCGCACTCGCCCAAGTCGTGAAGACGAGGCGCCCATTGCCGATACTGTGCGAGATCGTCCGCCACCCGTTGGGAAAGAAGAATGTGTCCGGCGTCGCCGCAATCCATCACGCGCTGCGCCAGGTTGATCCCGGCCCCGGCGACATTGACGCGGCCGCTCACGTCAGTCACGTCGCTCACTGGTCCGCTGTGAATTCCCATCCGTACCGAGATCTCCGGATGCTTCTTGAGCGCTTCCGCGATCTCGAGCGCACATTGCGCCGGTTCTTCGGAATTGTTGCGAAAGACCAACGCCATTCCGTCGCCGGTGGGCAATCGCACCAGTTGCTCATTCGTCGATTTCGCCACCTGCGAGGTCGCGAGGACGATGTCCGTGAGCTGGCGCAACCGTTCCTTCTGTTCTTCGATCAAGAGCTTCGAGTAACCGACGATATCGATGAACAAAACGTGCCCGATCTCGAGCCGCAGATTTGCTTGTTCGTCGGACATGCGGTCGAGACTACTCGGAATTCTTCGGCGCCAGTGAGGCCACAAGCGTCTCGAAGCGCGGGTCGCCGCGGAGCGGATCCCATGTTGGATCCAGCATGAGTTCGCCGTAGGTGACGCCACCGTGGTTCCTGGTAGAGAGGGCGAGTTGTTCCAAGGCGAGATCCTTTTCGCCTACCCAGGCATAGATGAGGGCGAGGTTACTGACGTAAATGGGACCTTCCCAGGAATCTTTGGAAACGGGCAGTACCTCGCAAGCGCGCTTGCCTTCAGCGATCGCGTCGGCTTTACGACCCAAACCAGCGTCGATCATCCCGAGCAGACTCCAGGCGGGCGCATAATCAGGTTGTTCCTGCACGGTTTTTGCCGCGACGACCCGCGCTGCGGTGAACGCGCTCTGTGCTTCCTTCGTATCGCCGAAACTTCGCGCCACGAGTCCCACAAACCAATCTCGCGGCATGAGGAAATTAGCGGATTCAGACACCGATCCTTCTGCGGGAATAAGAGTGAGCGCTTGTGTGGCCGCGGCCCGGTCGCGTTCGAGCAAGGCGCAATAGACATAAAATTGCGCGGCATTGGAAGTGGCCTCGACCCCCTCCTTTAGTAAGGCATTCAACTGCGCCCGCAAGGGCTTGAGATCGGCGCGCTCATAATAGGGATTCTGTGCGAGCGAGATTCGGGCAAAATAATCCCTGGGAGATAGCTCAATCGCTTTTTTCATGAGCATGGTTGACTCGGCCGAGTGACCAAGTAATCCCAGAGTGAAGGCTGCCTCCTCAAGCACCAGGAAATTGCGCGGGTCCAGTTCCACGGCACGATTCATATTCTTGATCGCATCGTCCCAACGAGCCTGGCGGCGATCGACTACGCCGAGGTAAAGATAAAGTCTGGCGGAGTTAGGCAAACTTTTCTGTGCCAGTTCGAACTCCTGGCGCGCCTGTTCGTAATCGCGAAAACCATGGTAAGCGTAAAGACCCTTTTCGACGTGAACTTCCGGCGCATTGGGTTGGATGCGCTCCGCCTGTTGCAAAGCCACCCGGGCGTTTTCCAGCCGGGCCGGAGTGTGGTCAAAGCCGAACCAGTAGAGGTCGCTGTGGATTTCAGACAACAAGCATTGCGCGAGCAGGAAATTAGGATCGCGGCGCAGCGCTTCTTCCAGGAGACTGATCCCCTGAAGCAAATAGCCCTTGGCGCCGGGATCGTTCGACATGTCGTCGAAGGCCCGCGCCCGCACATAAAGATCGTTCGCGACCACGTCGTTCGTCGGTGCCTGCGCGATGGCGGCCTTCTCGCTAGGGGAGAGGTGCGCCTGCAGTTGGTCGGCAATCGTCTTCGCGATTTCGCTTTGAATCGCGAAGACATCGGTCAGCGGCCGGTCGTAATTCTCCGCCCACTCATGCGCGTCCGTCCGCGCATTGATCAACTGCGTATTCACTCGCACTTTGTCGGCGGCGCGCTGGACCGTTCCTTCAAGGACATGGGCGACGCCGAGCTGCTGCCCGATCTCGCGGAGGTTTCGCGTGGCCGCGTCCCGATACTGCATCACGCTGGTGCGACTGATCACCTTCAGGTCGGCGATCTTGGCCAGGTCGGTGAGAATCTCGTCCTGCACGCCATCGGCGAAGTAAGCATTCGACTTGTCGCTGCTGAGATTTTCGAAAGGGAGAACAGCAATGCTTTTCTCTGGAACGGCAGATGGGGTCGGCCGCCGCTGGAAAATCCAAAACAAACCGGCCAGAAGCAGGATCGCTGCAAAACCGGCGACCGCCAGAGCGACGCGCGATTTTTTGCCGGTGCGAACTTTCGTCGTTTGCCTGGTCCTGGCCGGCGCGGCGGCGTTACCAAAATTATCGCCGTAGAGATTAAACAAATGCACGCGCACGCCATGTTTGACTTCGCATTCACCGAGATCATGAAGCCGGGACGCCCATTGCCGATGCTGCTCTAAATCCTCCGCGACATGTCTGGAGATCAAAATATGTCCGGCATCGCCGCAATCCATGACTCGCTGCGCCATGTTAATGCCCGCACCGGCGAGGTTGGCGCGTCCACTCACATCTGTGACTTCACTCACCGGTCCGCTGTGAATTCCAATCCGCACCGCAAGTTCGGGATGTTTCTTGAGGGCTTGCGCAATTTCGACGGCGCATTGGGCCGGCTCTTCGGAATTATTGCGAAAGACGAGCGCCATCCCGTCGCCAGTGGGCAATCGCACGAGCTGCTCGCTCGTCGACTTCGCCACCTGCGAGGTCGCGAGAACGATATCCGTGAGCTGGCGCAGTTGCTCCTTCTGCTCTTCGATTAAGAGCTTGGAATAACCCACCAAATCGATAAACAAGACGTGCCCGATCTCGAGGCGAAGATTACTCTCAGATTCAGGCGCCATTTGTCTTCTTGCCCTTAAGGCTTCTTATCTTCACAAAGTTTCTGAAAGCGCGGGTCGCCGCGCAGGTTGTCCCAATCTGGATCGATCCGTAGAAGCGCCGGCGTGACCGCCGGGCTGCCACTGTAGGAGGTGCTGAGCAGGTGTTGGAGAGCGTTGATCGCGTTCTCATTGTCGCCGAAATGAGCCTCGATGCGGGCGAGGGTATCTTCGTAGGAAGGTCGACGACCGCGTCCTTGGACGCCGGCAAGATGGCAATCGCCCGTCGCACATGCGCGATGGCGCCGGCCTTGTCACCGAGCCAGGCTTCGGCCCAGGCCAGCTGATTCAGTAACTCCGGGTTGTCAGGCTGCGTGCGCAGAAGCTCGTTCACGGTTTGCTTTGTCTTCTCGTAGGCCGCGGCTGCTTCGGCGGCGTGACCGGCGTGTCGCTCCAGATCGCCGAGCGAATTCTCAAAGTTTCCGAGGGTAATGCCCAGCGCCTTGGGGTCTTGCAGTTGCTCCTTCACCAGTGCAATGGCGGAATCATACTTGCGCAAAAGAATCGCGTTCGTCGCGACGATGCCGACGTATAGCCCATCGCCTCGCTTGGGCTGGATCGTGTCGAGAAGCGTTTGGGCCTGCGCGATATCGCCGTCCAGTTGAAAACTAACCGCGAGGAATGCGATGACGGTCGAATTTTCAGGACTGAGATCGCGCGCCCGGCCAAGGTGTTTTTGCGCGGTGACGGCATCGCGCGTGGCCAAATCCGTCAACGTGGCGTCGACCAGCAGAAAAACATTTTGTGGATCGAGCTCGACGGCTTGCGCGTAAAGCAGGCGGCTTTGTTCCCATCGACCCTGCCGGCGAGCAATGCCGCCGAGAAACTCCGGAGCCACCGCGTTGTTTGGATATTGCTGGCGGATCGCTTCAAGCTGGGTTCTGGCGCCTTCGTAATCACGCTCCACGAAATATTTGTAGACGCCGTTCGCCAGTTTCGTCTCGACCAGGTCCGGCCCGAACTTCATGGCCATGTCGAGGGCTTTACGGGCCGTTTCCCGGCGTTGCGGTGATTGATCGAAATTAAGAAAGACCAAGCCATCCTGGCGGCACAAATGGGCCCAGGCGAGAGCGAATCCAGGATCAAGGCGCACTGCGTCAGCGAAGGCCTCGATCGATTTCAACACGCTCACGCGAAAATCGTCCACACCACCCTGGAAGGCGAGGCCCCGCAGGTAAGCGTCGTATGCGTCCGGATTTTTGGTCGGCCGAACGGCCAGTTCTTGCTTCTCGCTTCCGCTCAGTTTTGCGTTCAACTGATCGGCGATGGCGCCCGCGACTTCTCCTTCTACACCAAAGATGTCATCGAGCTTGCGATTGTAGCTCTCGGCCCACAGATGTTCGTCCGTCGTCGCGCGAATGAGCTGCACGTTGACGTGCACAGCGTTGGCCGCTTTTTGGACGCTGCCTTCGAGAATATTGGCCACGCCTAACTGCCTCGCAATTTCAGGAAGGTTTTGAGGGCTGCTCGCATAATGTGACGTCGACGTGCGCGAAATCACTTTGAGCGCGCCGATCTTGGCAAGTCGCGTCAGAATTTCGTCCTGAATACCCTCCGCGAAGTAGGCGTTCTCCTTGTCCGAGCTGAGGTTCTCAAACGGCAGTACAGCGATGGATTTTTCCGAAATCGTAGCTGGCGCAGGCGATGTCTTATTCTCGTTAGGTGTGACGCCAGGCGCGACGGCCGACTCGCGCGCAGCGCCGGAGAACCGCCAGAGGAATCCGCCGCCGATCGCCAGCAAGAGCGCAAGAATCAGCAGCTCGGTCCCGGTTACCCGCTGCGCGCCGCGTTCTCCATGATACCAGGCCAGCACTAACGTGACGAAAAAGCCGACGATCATGACCAGGATCACGAGTCTGATTGTCTGCGGTGGCCAGTTGAAACGTTGCGCGACAATGTCGATCCCTTGGAGCAGAGCAAACGAGGCCGCGACGTAAGCCACGACCCATTGCACCAGCTTGCGCTGTTTCAGTTGAGCGAAAAAATTCATTTCATTTTCCACTCGTCGTATCCAGCCCGCATTCGAAATCCGTCTCGCCGAGCGGCCGGCATCCGGCAGGCCAGCCTTTCTCGCGCCAATAAGCCGGGAAGCCGTAACGCATCAGCATCGCCTTGACGCGCGGATCGCGCAGCATCGCGTGCCCGGCGGGTTTGCTGCTGTAGAGATTGGCGAAGTAGTAGGCCTCGAGTATTGCGCCGCGACTTTCGAATGTCTGCGTTGTAGCCGTCGACGTCCTGGCGCGCGATCGAGGAAGATGCTCGCTTCGTTCTCCGGCGCATCCGCGATAGCTGCGCGCAGTTTGGCTGGATCAATACCGGGCTCGCCCAACGCCCACGGCAACAAAGTTTGCGCGAACGCGGCATCATTTGGCCAGCGGGACGCGACCTCTGCGAGTGCGGCGCGGGCTTCATCGGTTCGGCCGTAAGCGATCGCGTAATTGAAGTAGTCCGAACCGGCCGGCGGAGTAGTTTGGATTGATTGCGCGCATCTGTCGCACCGCCTCCTCGACTTCGTCCCGCCGGTCGAGCGCAGCGGCGGCATCCCGCACGCGCACCCAGCCGACAATAAAGTAGGGATCAAGCTTCACCAACTGGCGCGCCGCCAGCGCCGAATCTTCGAGCGCGCCCGACTTCGTAGAGCAGCTCCGACGTAATCTTCGCGCACATCCGGGTAGCCCGGGTCGATTTGCATCGCGCGCAGGTAATGGTCTTTCGGCCAGAGCTAAACTTGAACTGCGCGCGCGCGACATTGCCCAGCGCATGTTCGGTCGTCGCGGCGTCGGGTTCGAGCGCGGCGGCGCGCTCCGCCGCAGCGGCCTCGCCGGCCAGCAGATCGGCTTCGAGAGCCGGAGTCATGTGCGGCGTGTACCAGAAGCTCACTTCGTAGGTCAGCGAGAGCGACGACCAGCCCGCGGCAAACTCCGGCGCCTTGGCCACGGCCGCCTTGAGGTGCGCGATGGCGGACGGGAGGTCGCTTGCGCTGGCGCAGCAGCGCACGGCCTTTGAGATACTCGTCGTAAGCTTCGGGATCGATCGGCGCGCGCGCCGCGACCGGAGCTGAAACGCCTAACGAAAGCTTGAGCGCGGCGCCGATGCGTTGCGCGATCTCGTCCTGCAGCGCGAACACCTTCTCCAGTTTGCGATCGTAGGTCTCCGACCAGATATGAAAGCCATCGGCGACCCGCACCAACTGCGCGGTGATCCGCACCTCCTGGCCATCGCGGCGCACGCTGCCCTCGACGATATTCGTGACGCCGAGCTTGCGGCCGATCTCGCGGATGTCGCCGCCCTTGTCCTTGAACTGAAAGACCGAGGTGCGCGCCACCACCTTGAGTTGCGGCACCTTGGCGAGCACGTTCAATAGTTCTTCGGTCATGCCGTCGGAAAAATAATCCTCGTCAGCCTTGCCGCTCATATTGGCGAACGGCAGGACGGCGATCGAATTCCGATCGGCGACCGACGACGGCGTGGTCACATCGCCTTTGCGGAACGATGGCTGGCCGTAGAAATACCAGCCCAGCGCGAGCACGATCAGCAGCGCGGCCGCGGCGAACAGACGTTTGCTTCCCGAGGTGTCGGCATCAAGCTTCACGCCCTCGGGTGTGATATCAAACACCCACGCCATTACTACCGCGATTGGAAAACCCAGCAGTGCGATCAGGATAAAGATGCGCAGCGCCCACGGCGGCGCATCGAAGGCGGGAAATCCGATCGACGCCGCCTGCACCGCCAGCCACGCCACGACCAAATAGGCCGCGCCGACCTTGAATACCTTGCGGCGTTTGAGTTCGTCGAACAGGCTCATCGCTTCACTGCGGGAATCCATCTTCTCGATCCGCGCGTCGCCGCTTCGGTCCTCTGCGGCCCGCGAGCAGATAAAGTCCCGCCACGCGGATGACGTAGCGCCGGTTCAGCCTCGGCGAAGAAGTTGCGCTCGCTCATTTTGTTGCCGGCGCGGGCCCGTTCAGCAATTTTTGGAAGCGCGGATCCTGGCGCAACGGATCCCAGAACGGGTCGAGCTTGAGATTTGCCACATTCAAACCAGCCGGGACTTCGAGCAGATGGGGTAAGGCGGCCAGGGCGGCGTCGTGATCGCCGAAGCGCGCCTGGATCTGGGCCAGGGTGATTTCCGCCGTCGGTTTGAAAACCGCATCAGTCGCATAATCCTTCAGAGCCTGCTGCGCCTGGGCCAAAGCTTTTTCCTTGTCTCCGAGCCCGGCATACGCCAGCGCCAGAAGAGTTGGGCTGCCGTTCGCGTCTGGGCCGACGATCGTTTCCGGGGTGGGTTTGATCATCTGCAAGGCGCGCGCGAAAACCTTGCGCGCTTCCTCCGAATTTCCGAGCCATTCGCAGCAGAAACCAAGATTGACCAAAAAGAATTTGTCGAAGAAATCGGGTGGCTGGCCGGCGGGACGCGCATTCAGCTTTCGCTCATATGCCCTGACGGCCTGGTCGAAGTGGCGTTCGTAGGTGGCCTGATTGGCGCGGGCGGTGCCCACCCAATAGTCTGTCGCATCTTCCGGAATGCGGGCCAGCTCCTGGGCGGCTTCTTCCAGCCGGCCCTGAGCCTGCAACAGATTTACCCGGTTGGCGCGGGCCGCCGCCGAATCTGGGGCCAGCTCCAGAGCGCGATCGAGCATGGCGTAGCCATCGTCGAAGCGGCGGAGGTAATAGTAGAACTCATTTCCCATGTCGTTAAGCAACCCAACATCGCGCGGATCGAGTTCCAGCGCCTTTTTGTAGTTGGCTTCTGCCTCCTGCCAGCGCCCAAGACGGCGCTGCACAATGCCGAGGTATTGGTAGACAAACGAATTGTTAGGCAAACGCTTCAACGCTTCCTGGTAGGCGGCCAAGGCCCCCTCAAAGTCCCGTTGCACGCGGTAGCGGTAGGCCCCCACAGCAATCCATGATTCGCCGGCTTCCGGGGCGAGCGCCATGGCGCGATCGGCCGCTTCCTTGACGGCAGCGGCTGTGTTTTCAACGGGTGCGACTCCATTAAAATAAAGAAAACTTCGAATGACGCCGAGACGGGCCCAGGCGATCGCAAATTTCGGGTCAAGTTGGACGGCCTGAACATACGCGCGCGCCGCCAGTTCAAACGCACCGTAACTATAGTCGTTATGTTCGATCGATAGTCCACGCAGATAGGCGTCGTAGGCCGCGGCGTTCTGCGTTGGCTTGTCGGTCACCGCTTTCGCTTCGGCGCCGGTGAGCTTGGTGTTGAGCTGTTCGGCGATGGCACTGGCCACTTCGCCTTCGACGGCGAAGACATCGTCGAGTTTACGATTGTAACTCTCGGCCCAGAGATGTTCGTCGGTCGCGGCCTGGATCAGCTGCACGTTGACGTGCACGGCGTTGGCAATCTTTTGCACGCTGCCTTCGAGAACATGGGCCACGCCCAGCTGCTGGCCTACGTCGCGTAAATTGTCCGGCGTGCTCTTGTACTTTTGCGTGGACGTTCGGGAAATGACCTTGAGGGCGGCGATCTTGGAAAGGCGGGTTAGAATTTCATCCTGGATGCCTTCCGCGAAGTAGGCGTTCGATTTCTCGTCGCTCAGATTTTCGAACGGAAGCACGGCGATCGACTTTTCGGAAACAGGTGGGGACGCACCTCCGGTCGAAGACTCGCCGCGGAGAGGGCGTCCTTCATCTTTGGCCTCATTCGAGCGGACGTCTCGGAGAGACGTCCCTACCTTCGGTCGCAACAGCTGCCAGGCCAGTAGTCCGGCCGCGACCACTCCCAGCACTACGGTGATCCCGACAATCTTACGTCCGGTGTGATCGGTGATTGACTCACTTGGCGCGATTTCGGATTCCCGCTTGATTCCTTCCGGCGTTATCTCGAAAGCCCATGACAGAATCAAGGCCACGGGAAAACCGAGAATAAGAAGAAGCACGACCAGACGCACGGCCCAGTTCGGTATTTCAAAAAATGGAAAGACCTGTGTGGCGATCTGGATGAGCAGCCATGAGACGACGGCGTAAGCGACCGCAACCTTGTAAACATTGCGCCGTTTCAACTCGGCAAAGAAATTGTTCGGCTTCATGGCGATGATGCGGGTGATTCCGGTGTTTTCGCGGGGAAGATTTTTTCGACGAGCGCGTCGAAGCGTGGGTTGCCACGCAGGGGGTCGAGCAACGGCTCAACCTTAATGAACCTTACGGCCTCCCCGGAATGATCCTGATACGCTTTTTCGAGACGGCGGATGGCTTCCTCTTTGTCGCCGAGTCCGAGATAGGCGAGGGCCAGACTGTAGGATGAGACGTATCGTTGTTTGGCCATCGCCTCCAATTGGTCCCGGATCTTTATTGCCTCGGTTCTATTGCCAGAAGCGGCATACGCGTGTGCCAGCAGTCCCAAGAGCGAAGGATCGTCGCTTAGCGTCCGCGCCTTTTCATATTCTTCAATCGCCGGCCCAAGAGCGCCTTTCGCGGCGAGGGCTGAGCCAAGGTTCCAGTGTGCGTAATAAAAGCCGGGGTCCATTTCCAAGGTTTTGCGCAGCTGCTCGATCGCTTCGTCGTAGCGCCGCGCGCGGTAGTAAGTGCCGCCCAAGTCCGTATTAATCACAAGGGAGAGGGGATCAAGCGCGATCCCTCGTTTCACCTCCGCGATCGCTTCATCGAATCGGCCTAGAGCGGCCAGACCGGAGCTTCCGTACCATTGATGTGCGGTCGCATAGTTCGGGTTCAACTCAATCGCCCGCTGAAACTCCCTGATCGCTTGCGGGTAGTCGAGATCATAATAACAGTGCACCTGAGCCGCAGAAGTATGCGCCTCGGCCAGTGCGTCATTCAGTTCGAGAGCTTTTTTCGCTGCGGCCATGGCCTTCGGATAACAATCGTGCGGAGCACCCGCACCATAGAGCGGCATCAAAAGGTAAGAATCGGCCAGTCCGACGTAGGCCAACGCGTAGTTCGGATCGACCGCGATGGCTTGATTAAAGTAATCCGCTGCCTTGTTCAGATTTTGGCCGGTGCGTTTGTTCCAGAAAAAGCGCCCTTTCAGATAAAGCTGGTAGGCTTCCGTGTTTTCCGTAGGCCGCGCGGCAATGGCCGTCTGTTCGGAACCCGTCAACTTGGCCCGAAGAGTTTCGGCAATGGTTTTGGCGATCTCGCTCTCGACCGCAAAGATATCGGTCAGCTTGCGGTCGAAAGTATCGGCCCAAAGATGGGTGTCTGTCGCGCCCTTAATCAGCTGCACATTTACACGCACCTGATCGGCGGTGCGTTGCACGCTGCCTTCCAAAATGTTTGCGACCCCAAGCTGCCCGGCAATGGCCGGAACATCGTCGGGCGAACTCTTGAAGCGTTGGGTGGACGTACAGGAGATCACCTTCAAGTCAGCGATTCTGGCCAATCGCGTAATGATCTCATCCTGAATACCGGTTGCGAAATAGGCGTTGTCCGGATCATGGCTCAAGTTTGCAAATGGCAGCACGGCGACGGATTTGTCCGTGGCGGCAGGGCCAGCGGTGGAATGCTGCGCGGTGTAGCGGCCGAGAAAAAATAATCCAACCGATACAGCGCCACCGATCAGGACCACGTACCTCCAGGCGCGATTGCTGGAATGCTGTTTCGCCGCATCCGCCGCTTCCGTCCGCTTCAACCCCTGCGGGGTGAGTTCGAAGGCCCAGGCGAGAACGAGCGCGATGGGAAAGCCGACTATGATAAGCAGGACAATCAATCGGATCGCCCAATTTGGAATATCGAACACCGGAAACACCTGCGCGATACCCTGGGCGAGGGCCCAGCCGGCGACTACGTAGGCTACCGCGACCTTGTAAACATTGCGCCGCTTTAGCTCAGCGAAGAAGTTGTCGATTTTCACGACTTCGGTGCGATTACTTTTTGCGCGAGCGCTTCGAAACGTGGATCGCCGTGCAATGAATTGAGCAGTGGATCTACTTTGATCGAGCTGATATTGGAGCCGTCGCGTTCCTTGAAATCCTGTTCGAGCCAGCGCAGCGCTTCCTCTTTATTGTTCAGGCTGAGATAAAGCAGAGCGCGCAGGTAGCCAACCACCTCACGGTGGTGACTCATCTCATCCAGATCGCTCAGCATTCGCTGCGCGGCATCCTTGTCGCCAGCCAGAGCTTTAGCCTGAGCGCATAGCGTCGACACATATGTGTTGTCGCCTAATTGCTTTGCCTTTTCGTATTCGGCGATCGCGCCAGGCAGGTCGCCCGTTGCTTGAAGAAGAATGCCGAGATTATAGTGCGTGTAGAAGGATGTGGGATCGATCTCGAGCGTCTTTCGCAATTGTTTCCCAGACTCGTCGTAGCGGTGGGCGTAGAAAAGGGTCACGCCGAAGTCCGCGTTGATCACGACCGACAACGGGTCTAACTCAATCGAGCGCTTGCCCTCGACAATGGCCTCCTCGAATTGTCCTAGCGCGGAGAGCGCGTCGTTACCGTACCAATGATGCGCGTCGGCGTCGTTCGGCTTAAGCTCGATCGCTCGTTTGTATTCGCGCATGGCTCCGACCAAGTCGATTTCACCAAAGAAGAGCACCTTGCCGAGGGCGAGATGCCCTTCAGCGAGATTCGGATCGAGCTGGAGCGCTTTGAGGGCGGCCGATTTGGCCTTCGCATACGACTCGCGCCGGTCCGCGTCAGCGTAAAAGGGGGCCAGAATATAGGCGCTCGACAAGACCGGCGTAAGCCAGTGCATAATTTGGATCGCGCGCGATGGCCTGGTCATAAAACGCAATCGCTTTCGGAATGTTGTCGCCCGACCGCTTTCCCCAAAGCGATCGTCCTTTGTGATAAAGCTCGTACGCTTCGTATTGCTCGTCGGCTGCGACGCCATCATCTGCTTTTCGGAGCCGGTTAGCCTAGCCTGCAAAGTAGTCGGCCACCGTTTTGGCAATGTCGCTCTCGACGGTGAAAATGTCGGTCAGCTTGCGATCGTAAATTTCCGCCCAAAGATGGGCGTCGGTTATGCGCGTTGATCAACTGCACATTGACGCGCACCTGGTCGCCCGCTTTCTGCACGCTGCCCTCGAGGATATTTGCGACATCAAGCTGCTTCGCGATCTCTCGCAAATTATCCGGTGCGCTCTTGAATTTTTGGGTGGAGGTGCGCGAAATGACTTTTAAATCCGCGACCTTGGCCAGGCGGGTCAGGATTTCGTCCTGCACGCCTTCGGCGAAGTAGGCGTTGTCTGGGTCGCGGCTCAGATTGTCGAACGGCAACACCGCGATCGATTTCTGCGAAGCTAAGCCGATCGCTCTGCTGACGCTGGAGTATTGCGATGCGGTGAGCGGCCGAGGAAGAAAAGTCCGATGGAAAGCGCGGCTCCAACGATCACAACATAGATCCAGGCGCGTCCGCGAGGACTGCGGTCGCGGCATGGCGTCGGCATCTTCCGTTCGTTTGAATCCTTCCGGCGTCAGTTCAAACGCCCAGGCGATGACGAGCGCAATCGGAAATCCGATGGCAATCAGCAGAATGATCAGACGAATCGCCCAATTCGGAATTTCCAGAAACGGAAAGACCTGGGTCGCGACCTGCATCAGCAGCCAGCCGACGACCGCATAGGCGACCGCAACCTTGTAAACGTTGCGCCGCTTTAGCTCGGCGAAGAAATTGCGCGAATTCATCCAGCTGCTTGTTATGGTCCGACGTGTTCCTGCATCGTGAGCAGTTGCTGGAAGCCGGGATCGTTGCGGATCGGGTCCCAGACCGGATCGATCTTTAGGCGCGCGATGGAAACGGTCTCGCCCGCGGGGATGGTAAGTAGCCGGCGAAGAATTGCGATGGCGTCAGACGCGGCTCCGGTACGGGCTTCCACTTCGGCAAGGCCGGCCAGATTGGAATTACCGAGTAGCGCATCTCTCTCCGGCGGCAGTAACTCCACAGCCTGCCGCGCGAGTTTGAGAGCGTCGGCGTCACGTTTGAGCGCGAGGTAGACCCAGATCAATTCTCTCATTGAAACGCGCTCGTTCGGCCGCTCGCGTAATCTTTCCTCGAGCAGTTGTCTCGCTTTTTCCGCGTCGGCTTGTGCGCCGGTGAAATCGCCGGCCAGAGCGCGAATGGCAGCTTTCGCGGAGAGCCGTCTGCGTTGATCCGCGGCGGTATAGGCACCGGTGTCCCAAACCTTCAGGGCTGCTTCGAAATCGCGCGCGAAAACAAAGGCATAAGCGCGGTCACCAGTCACGGTCGGAACAGTCCCGGAAGCGGACGACGAGATCAGATCATTCGTGGACGGAAAGGTAGCCAGCACGCCTTGTGCTCTTTTGATGTCGCCGCTCCCGTTCACAATCGCCAGGAGCAACGCGCGCATACCGATCACATCGGACGGATCGATGTTCAGCGTATATTTGCCGACGCGCTCGGCGTCCTGCCACATACGCAAGATACAATAAGTCTGACTAAGATTACCGGCTACATCGGCATTGCGCGGATCCTGCTCAAGAGACTTCTTGAGCGTCTCCAAACAACGCTGCCACTGCCCCTGCCGGCGATAGACATAACCAGAATATTCGAGGGCTTGCGCGTTGTTAGGCTGTAACTGGAGCGCACGCCCAAACTCGGCCAATGCCTGTTCGTACTGCCGATAGCCGTAGTAATAAAAAAGGCCGTGCGCGACATGCGCTTCCGCCAGATCTGGTGCCAGAGCTAGCGCATGCTCCGCCGTTCTTTTAACTTCCGCGAGCTCCGATTCGGTAAACGTCTCCACGAACCAGTGTTGACTCAAACGACACTCGGCCAGGCGAGCCATGGCCAGCGCAAAATTTGGATCGCGCGCAATGGCTTGCTGATACCACGCGATAGCTTCGTCGAATGACTCCGGCCTCAATGAAACATTCGCCGCACGTAGCTGGAATTCGCCTTTCAGAAAGAGATCATACGCCGCCGTGTCCTTGGTCGGCGCGGTCGCGAGCGTGTTCGCTTCGGCGGGGGAAAGTTTTGCCTGCAGGGAATCGGCGATTTCCTGCGCTACTTCGCTCTCCACGGTAAAGACATCTTTCAAGTCGCGGTCGTACGATTTCGCCCAGAGGTGGGAATCGGCGCGAGCGTCGATGAGCTGCACGTTGACGCGCACTTTGTCGGCGGCCTTCTGCACACTGCCTTCAAGAACGGTCGCGACGCCGAGCTGTTGCGAAACTGTCTTTAGATCTTCTGGCTTGCTCTTATACTTCGCGGTGGAAGTGCGCGAAATCACTTTCAAATCGGCGATGCCCGCAAGCTTGGTCAGGATTTCGTCCTGAATGCCGTCGGCGAAATAAGCGGCGTTCTTGTCGTCGCTGAGATTTTCGAACGGCAGCACCGCAATCGATTTTGAGCTTGGAGCAGATGAAGCGCTTTCTTTGGGCGAGAACAAGTGGCGGCCGATGAAGAAAAGTCCGATGGAAAGGGCGGCTCCAACCGCCACAATGTAGATCCAGCTGCGCCCGCGTGACCGCGGTGAAGCCATGGCGTCAGCTTCTTCGGTTCGTTTCAATCCCTCCGGCGTTAGCTCAAACGCCCAGGCGATGATGAGGGCAATGGGGAAACCGATGGCAATGAGCAGAATGATCAGGCGAATCGCCCAGTTCGGAATTTCAAGGAATGGAAAGATCTGGGTCGCGACCTGCATCAGCACCCACGCGACGACTGCGTAGGCAACCGCAACCTTGTAAACGTTGCGCCGCTTCAGCTCGGAAAAAAAATTGCGCGGATTCATTCCGGTTGTCCCGCCATGAATCGATCAACCAGCTTCTGGAAGCGGGGATCGTCCCGCAGTGGATCCAGTCTAGGGTCGGTTTTGATACTGCCGAAATTGCCTTGCAAAAGTATGCCACGTTCGTCGTAGGCTTTCTCGAGCAAACGCAGCGCTTCCTCCTTGTCGCCCAGAGCGAGGTGCATCACGGCAAGCACGTAGGCCGAGACGTACTGCTGCCGGGAGAGATTCGTCAGATCGTCAAGAATTTTGCGCGCTTCGTCTCTTCTGCCTGCCCGAACGTAGACACAAACGAGCGGCGCGAGCTGAAGGTGAGGATTCAGTTGCAGGGCCTTTTCGTACTGAGCGATCGCTCCTTTGAGGTCTCCCTTCCCTTCCAGGACTTGACCAAGCATCACGTAAGCGACGGTAAACGCGGGATCCATGTCGATGCTCTTGTGCAGTTGCTCGATGGCTTCATCGCTCCGGCCGGCTGTTCCCAGAGTCATGCCGTAAGAGGCGTTGATAATAAGGGAGAGCGGGTCAAGCTCGTGAGCGCGCTTAAGCTCGGCCAGGGCCTCGTCGAAACGTCCTTCGCCCTGGAGACATTCTCCGAACCACTGATGTGCCGTGGCGTAGTTAGGATTTAACGCAATCGCGCGCCGGAACTCAGGCTCCGATGGGGCGAGCTGCACGTTCATCACCAAAGCATTGGCCAGGGATGTGTGCGCTTCGGCCAGGCTGTCATCGAGTTCTACTTTA
>CAWBIE010000005.1:0-671496 GCA_963788855.1 uncultured Verrucomicrobiae bacterium | reverse complement strand
GGCTCCGTCGCGTCCGCACCTGGACGACTCGGACGTACCCAAGGACCGAGCGTGGCCGCTGGTGCTCTCCGCGCGCTCCGAGGAAGCGCTGCGCGGCTCCGCCCTCGCAGCTCGGCGAAATGGCTGGAGGAACGTGCGCACGCCAACGGCGATTCGCCGCTGCTGCCCGATCTCGTCTATACGCTCGGCGCGCGCCGCAATCATCATCCGCATCGGCTCACGATCGTCGCGACATTCGATGAGCGAACTGGTGCAGGAACTCGACGGCTTCGGCGTGAAGCAGGAGAGCCCGAAAGCCGCGCACCGCTTTCACTCCGCGCCGCGAACACGCGCCGCGCGTCGCTTTCGTCATGAGCGGCCAGGGTCCGCAATGGTGGGGCATGGGCCGCGAACTGATGCGCCACGAGCCGGTCTTCCGCGAGACGATGGAGCGCTGCGCCGCCGCGATGCAGCCGTGGGCGCGGTTTCTCCCTCCTCGAAGAACTCGGCCGCGACGAGGAGACCTCGCAGATGCACCGGACGGAAATCGCGCAGCCGGCGATTTTCGCGATGCAGGTGGCGCTCGCGGAGCTTTGGAAATCGTGGGGCGTCGAGCCCGTCCGCCGTCGTCGGCCACAGCGTCGGCGAAATCGCGGCGGCGTGCGTCGCCGGCGTGTTCAGCCTCGAAGAAGGCGCGCGCATCATCGTGCTGCGGGCGCGCTTCATGGACGAATGCGCGCGCGGCGAAGGCACGATGCTCGCCGTCGGGCTCTCGGCGAAGAAGAAGCGCGCGCCCTGATCGCGCGCCACGACCGCACGGTCACCATCGCGGCGTTCAACGGCCCGCGTTCGCTCACGCTTGCCGGCCCGCGCCTTTCGCTCGAGGCGATGCTCGCCGAGCTGGAGCCGCAGGGCGTCTTCGCGCGGCTCGTGCGGGTCGATCATCCGTTCCATCACCCGCTGATGCAGCCGGCGTCCGAGGACCTCGAGGAAGCGCTGGCCGATCTCGAGCCGCAGGCGGACACGATTCCGTTTTTCAGCACCGTCACCGGCGAGCGCTGCGCCGGGCGAAACGTGCGACGCCGTCCACTGGGGACGCGGCGTGCGGCAGCCGGTGCAGTTTGCGCCGGCGGTCAATGCGCTGGCCGATTTCGGCGTGGATGTGTGGCTGGAAATCAGCGCGCATCCCGCGCTCGTCCATTCGATCCAGGAATGCCTCGCCGCGCGCGGCCGTCAAGGCGCCGGTGATCTGCCTCGGCCCGTCGCGAGCGCGAGCACGAATCGCTTGCTCGAAACCGCGATGGATCTGCATCGCGCCGGCGTGCCGCTCGATTTTGCCGCGATGACGCCATCGCGGCGCCTGCTCTCGCTGCCGGCCTACGCGTGGGACAAGAGCCGCTGGTGGCACGAAGTCGAGCGACTGGCGCGAAGGCCGTCTCGCGCCCGGCGGCCGCGGCCTGCTCGACGTCCGTCTGCCGCGCGCGACGCCGACCTGGATCGCGCGGCTCGACGGCCGCCACATGGCCTTCCTCAAGGATCACAAGGTGGACAACCACGTCATTTTCCCGGCCGCCGGCATTCGTCGAAATGGTGCTGGAAGCGGGCGTGCAGTTGTTCGAGGGCCGCGCCGTTCGTCGTCGAGGATTTTGAGATTCGCAAGCCGCTCATCCTGCCCGACCCGGCGTCGGGCGTGCATGCTCGAGCTGACCTACGAGCCGGACGAGCGCACCTTCACGATCCAGAGCCGCTTCGAGCAGGCGCGCAGCGTGGTCGCTGCACGTCGTCGGCTCGATGCGCGGCGAGCGCACCGAGTCGTCCTTCGCCGCGATCGACTTGGGAAGCGCCGCGGCAGCCGGACCTGGAACCGGTCGAGGTCGAGCGGCTTCTATCGGCCACATGAGCGACCTCGGTCTGCGCTACGGCGAAGAGTTTCGGCCGATCCGCGAACTTGTCGGCGGGCGCAGGCAAATCGGCCGGCCAGGTGTCGCTTGTCCGAGGCGATCGCGCACCGCGCCGGCGAATACGCGCTGCATCCCGGTGCTCTTCGATGGCGCGCTGCAAGTTTTCTCCGCCGGCGCTGCGACGGTCGAGGACCGCAGGTCGCAGATGAAACTGCCGGTGCGCTTCGCGCGAATCCTTTTCCTGCGCTCGCCGGGCGCCTCCGCCGCGTGCGCGCCGGGTGCTGCAGTGCAACGACGAATTCATCGAAGGCCGACATCGCGCTCTACGACGAGGCCGGCCAGCCCTGCGTGCTCGTCGATGGCTTCCGCGCGATCAGCATCGCCGGCGTCCGCCGCTCCGGCGCGTCCGGGCGGCACGCGCGATCTGCTTTACCACGTCGATTGGGAACGCACGCCGTCGACCATCGCTCCAGCGCCGCGGCCGCCGCTGCCGCTCGCGCAACTCCGGGACGCCGCCGCGCACGCGCTGGAAGAAGTCATCGCCATGCGCGGTCGCGCGCGAACTCGAAGCCGCGATGGCCGCCGAGCGACGATCTCGCCGCCGCGCAGCTCGCGCGCGGCCTGCGCGAGATGGGCGTCGACGCCGGCGAAGCGATTCACCGCCGATTCGCTGCGGCGTCGCCGCGCCGATGCGGCCGGTCTTCGAGCGCCTGATGACCAGTCTCGTGCAAGCGCGGCCTGCTGGCAGCAAGACGGCGACGGCTACACGCCGACCGCGGCGTTCGCAACGCGCGGCGGACTCGGCGCACGGAAACGCTGCGCTCCTTCATCTCGGCAGCATCCCGGGCATCTGCCGGAGGCGTCTGCTCTGCGCGGCCACATTGCGCTGAACTCGGCCCGATTCTGCGCGGCGAAAAGGACGCCGTGCAGGTCCTCTTCGCGCGGCGCGGGCGCGGAATTGCTCGATCAATTCTACGGCGACGGCCTCTTCACCAGCCACTGGATGGCCAGCATCGCCGCGGCGGTGCAGGAGGCCGCGCGCCATCTGCCCGAAGGACGCGGCCTGCGCATCCTCGAAATCGGCGCCGGCACCGGCGGTCTCGCGGCGCACGTGCTGCCGCTGCTCGAGCGCGGCCTGCACTCCTACACCTTCACCGACGTCTCGGCCGGCTTCTTCCCCGGCGGCGATGCAAAAGCTGGCCGCCTTCCCCGAAGTCGAATGCAAGATTTTCGATCTCGAAAAATCCGGCGCCGAACAGGACTTCGAAGCCGGACTCGTTCGACTTCATCATCGGCACCAACGTGCTGCACGCCGTGAGCGACGTGCGCGCGACGCTCGGACCATCTGCACGATCTGCTCGCGCCCGGCGGCAGCCTCATCTTCATGGACGTCGCGACGCCGCAGCTTGTGGACCGAAACCGTCTTCGGCCTGACGAGCGGCTGGTGGCATTTCACCGACCGCGATCTGCGTCCGCGAGCAACCGTTGCTGGAGCGCGCGCAATGGGAGACGCGCGCTGCAAGGAGGCGGGCTTCGCCGAAACGGCGTCGCTGCCCGGCCTGCATCGGCCCGACGGCGGCGAAGGCCAGATCGGCCTGCTCGCGCGCAAAGCCGTGGCAGCAGCCCGCAGCCGCTGCCGACGCCGGCGGAAGCGCCGGTGGAAAAATCGTGGCTCATTTTCGCCGATGCGTCCGGACTGGGCGAGCGACTGGCCGCGCAACTGCGCGCCGCCGGTGCGCGCTGCCGCGTCGTGCGCCGCGGCAAGAGATTCGCGATCGAAGAGCCGGACGCGTTCACGCTTCGCGCCGAGGAGCCGGAAGATTGGAAGCAGCTTCTTCGAAGCCTGCGCCGACGACGCGCCGCCGGAGCGCATCGTTTATCTGTGGACTCTCGACGAGCACGCGGGATCGCCGAGGACGATGCGCTCATGGGCACCGACGCCTTGCTGCACCTCACCCAGGCGCTGGAAGCGACGCATGCCGGTGGCAAAGCTGCGCATCGATCTCGGTGACGCGCGGCGCGCAGCCGGTCGGGACGCGAGATGGGCGCGACCGCGGTGGCGCAGGCGCCCGCCGATCGGACTGTTCCGCGTCATCCTCAACGAGCACCCGAACTTCTCCTGCCGCGGCATCGACCTGCCGCCGGCGGCTTCCGAGGCGGATGCGGCCTTGCTCTGGAACGAATTGCTGCGCGACCGACGCCGAGCGCGAAATCGCCCTCCGCGGCGAAGCGCGCTACGTGCAGCGCCTCGACCGCGGCCGCCCGACCGCGAGCAGACGGCTCGATCCCGCAGTGCCGCTGCGCCTCGAGTCCCGCGAGCGCGGTCAGCTCGACACGCTGCGCTTCGCGCCGTTCGCGCTGCCGCCCTGCGGGCCCGGCGAAGTGCTGATCGAGGTCAAAGCGGCGGGCATGAACTTCCGCGACGTGCTCAAGGCGCTCGCGCTCTATCCCGGCGAAGCGCCGGACGCGCGCATCTTCGGCGACGAAGTCGGCGGCGTGGTGAAGGCCGTCGGCGACGGCGTCGACGCACGTCGCGCCGGGCGACCGCGTGTTCGGTCTCGCCGTCTTCGGCCTGGCCACGCACACGCTGGCGCGCGGCCGGCGATGTGCGGCGCATTCC
This sequence comes from uncultured Verrucomicrobiae bacterium, assembly GCA_963788855.1. GTDB lineage: Bacteria > Verrucomicrobiota > Verrucomicrobiia > Chthoniobacterales > UBA10450 > CAWBIE01. The sequence continues at coordinate 666,996 of CAWBIE010000005.1, read as the reverse complement.
CGGCGGACTGTCGTTCGAAGAAGCGGCGACGCTGCCGGTGGTCTTCATGACCGCGTGGCACGCGCTGAAGAACGTGGCGCGGCTGCGCGCGGGCGAGACGCATCCTCGTCCACGCGGGCGCGGGCGGCGTCGGCATGGCGGCGATCCAGATCGCGCATCATCTCGGCGCGGAAGTCATCGCCTCCGCCGGCAGCCCGACCAAGCGCGCGCTGCTGAAGACGCTCGGCGTCAAGCATGTGCATCGACTCGCGCCGCGGCGATTTCGCGGAGGCCGTGATGGAACTGACCGACCGGCGCGGCGTGGATGTCGTGCTCAACGCGCTCGCCGCCGAAGCGATCCCGATGGGGCTCTCGTGCCTCGCGGAGTTCGGCCGCTTCATCGAGATCGGCAAACGCGACATCTACCAAAACTCCCGCATCCCGCTCTGGTCGCTGCGGCGCAATGCGTCGTTCCACGTCGTCGCGATGGACGCGGTCTTCGCGGCGACGAAGAGCTGACGCGGCGAGATGCTCGGCGAAATCGCCGGCCTGGTCGAGAAGGGCGCGCTCACGCCGCTGCCGTTCCGCTCCTTCCCGGCGTGCCGCATCGATGCGGCCTTCCGCCTCATGGCGAGCGGCAAGCACATCGGCAAAGTCGTCGTGGCCTTTCCGGAGGCGTTTGTCCCGCGGCGAGGCGAACCGCTCGCTGCCGCCATTCGCGATCAAGCCGGACGGCTGCTTATCTCATCACCGGCGCGTTCGGCGGCTTCGGCAAAGTGCTCGCCGAATGGCTGGTGGAATGCGGTGCGCGCCATCTCGTGCTGAGCAGCCGCAGCGGCGCGTCCACGCCGGAAGCGGAGGCGTTCGTGGAAAAACTGCGCGACCGCGGCGTCGAGACGTGAAGGTCGTGCAGGCGGACGTCGGCTCGCCGGAGGATGTGAAGCGACTCATCGCGGAAATTCGCGCGAGCGACCACCCGCTGCGAGGCGTCTTCCATCTCGCGATGGTCATCGACGACGCGCCGCTGGCCGCGCTCACCCGCGAGCGCATGCGGACCGTGATGGCGCCGAAGGCGCACGGCGCGTGGCTGCTGCACGAGAGCACGCGCGACATGGAGCTCGATTGCTTCGTGATGTTCTCCTCCGTCTCCAGCATCTTCGGCAATCCGGCGCAGGGAAACTACGGCGCGGCCAATGCCTTCCTCGACTCGCTCGCGCATCATCGCCGCGCGCTCGGTCTGCCCGCGCTGACGATCAACTGGGGCGTGCTCGGCGGCGAAGGCTACGTCGCGCGCAACGAGCGCGTCGCCGAATTCCTCGCGCGCCAGGGCACCGACGGCACTCTCGCCCGGTGAAGTGACGTCGCTGCTGGAATCGTTCCTCACGTCGCCGGCGACACGCAGGTGGCGGCGATCCGCGTGGATTGGGCGAAGTGGCGGCAGTTCTTCCGCGGCATGCAGGAGAATCCGCTGCTTGAGCGCATCTTCGCCGCGGTCGAAGGCCAGGAAGCCGGCGGCGGACGAGCGACTGGCGGCTCAAGATCGAATCGGCCGCGCCGGACGAGCGCGAAGGCGATCATCGCGACAGGCCGTGCGCGATGTCGTCGGCTCCGTGCTGCGCGTGAAGCCGGACAGCCTGCGCGACGACCAGCCGCTGACCGACCTCGGGCTCGATTCGCTGATGGGCGTCGAAATCGAAAACTCGCTCGAAGCTGCCATCGGCGTGGCCTTGCCGCCGACGAGCCTGATGCGCGCGCGCACCATCGGTCAGATCGCGACGTTGCATCGCCGACCACATGGGTGGCAAGACGAGCGGCGCTTCGCCGACGCCGGTAGTGCGTCGCGGCGGAAGCCGGCCGCGGCGGACGATGGTCGATCTCGATGCGCTTTCCGACGAGGAGATCGACCGGTTGCTCGGCGAGCACGGCGCGATTCCCGAGATCGAGGGAGCGACGGCGCGATGCCCGAGCCTGAAACATCCGTTATGTCCGAAGACAAACGACGCGCTCTAAAGCAATGGCTGGAAAGTGGGAAGCCCGCCTCCAGCCGCTGACTTTTCCGCAGCGCGAATTGTGGGAAACGTCGCCGGTGCCGGTGGCGGATCTGGCGAACCACATCTGCTGCCTCATCGAAGTGCGGGGTGCGCTCACGCCGAAGGATGTGCGACGGCGCGATGCAGCGGTCGTGGAGCGGCAGGAAGCGTGCGCCTCTCCTTCCTGCCGGGCAAGGAGCGGCCGTGCAGATGATCCGGGCGAGGAGCGAGCCGGCGAATTTGCGCTTCCGCGAACTTTCGCCGTCGCAAGCGACGCCGGAAGCGGTCGAGGAAATCGCGCAGGAAGATTTTCCGCGAGCCGTTCGATCTCGTGCAAGGACCGCTCTATCGCGTCGATGTGCTGCGCCGCGGCGCCGACGACCACGTGCTGGTCTTCGCGATTCATCACGCCATCGCCGACGGCTGGACGCTGGGCGTGTTCGTGCAGGATCTGTGCGTGGCCTACGTCGCAGCGAACGCGCGGGCGTCCGCGACGCCGTCTGCCGCCGGTGCCGCACATCCTACACCGAGTGGGGCGCCGCCGAGCGCGCGTTCTGGCAGCCGGCGGAACTGGAGCGACGCGCGACGTTTTGGAAATCGCACCTCGCCGGACATCGCGCGGCTCTGGAGCAAGCGCGAAGGAATCCGGAGACCGCGTCGGGCGCGCGGCAGCGATGGGTCTCGCATTGGTCCCGGCCGAGCTTGGCCGACGCGGCGCGCGAACTGGCCCGCCGCAGCGGCGCACGCTTTTCAGCACGCTGCTGGCGGCGTTTCAGATCACGCTGTCGACGCTGGACGGGCGCGGACGACATCCTCGTGGGCACGCCGGTGGCGAACCGCACCAAGCAGGCGGTGCGCGAAACGATGGGCTACTTCGCGGGCATCGTGCCGCTGCGCGGCCAGGTCGATCGCGAGCGGCCGTTCTCCGACAGCTCTGCGCGCGGTGCATCAGACGACCGTGGATTGCTTTCGCGAATGCGATGCCCTTTGCCGAACTCGTCCGCGCGCTCGGCGATTCGCCGGCGCGCCGGGCACAATCCGATCTTCGAGGTGCGCTTCGCCCTGCAAAATCATCCCGTCCCCGACGTGGTGATGCCGCGGCTTGTCGGCGAAGCTGCGGATGCGCTCGACCGGCACCGCCCGCTTCGACCTCGGCTGCGAAATCACCGAGGAAGGCGAAGCGACTCGAAGTCGTGTGGCTGTTTCGACCGGATATGTTTTCCCAAGCAGAAGTGGAAGATCTGGACCAGCTGTTCCTGGAGGTCCTGGCCAGCGCGTGCCGCTCGCCGAGAGCCGGATCGGCATCCTGTAAGCTGAAACTGAAATGACAAATCCACCGACAACAGACAGCCTTTTCGAAGCGCCCCAGCGTCACTCGGTCAGCAGCGTGGCGTTTGAGGTGATTGTAGTCTCTCGCCCCGACCGGAGCTTCGCTCGCCGCCCTCACCGCCGACTTTCATGAGCACGGCACTAACCGCTGAGTCTTCGATGGAGCCACACGAGCCGCATTGGCTGAGCCGCGCCGCGTTTCCCGTACTCGCGATACTCTTTTTCTCCACCCAGGTCGCGCTTGGCTTTGCGGTGTATCGCAGCAACTACTGGCTCGCCGTGCCGCTCGTGCTCGTCGCGAGCCATCTCATGCACGGGATGCTGATCGGCTTTCACGAGGCGTCGCACGGGCTGCTGCGCAAGAGCCGGCTGCTGAATGAAATCGACGGCCTCATCATCGGCACCCTCAGCCTGATGAGCTTCAGCCTCTACCGCGCGGCGCATCAATTGCACCACGCCTACCTCGCCTCCGAGCGCGACGAAGAGCTGTGGCCATTCGTCCATCCGCGCATGCCGCGCTGGGCGCGCGTCGGTGCCGCGGTCCTCGAACTCACGATGGGCATGTTCTTCACGCCGTTTCTTTTCGTGCGGACTTTCTTGCGAAACGGCTCGCCCATCCGGAACAAGAAATTGCGCCGGCGCATCTGGATCGAATTCGCCATCACCGCCGCGGTCTGGACCGCGATCCTCACGGCCGACTCGCTGTTCGGTGGATGGAAATATTTCCTGTGGATGTATCTCATCCCCGCGTGGCTCGCGGCGAACATGCAGAGCCTGCGCAAATACGTCGAGCACGTCGGCCTCACCGGCGCGACCGTGAACAGTTCGACGCGCAGCATCATGGCCGACGGCTGGCACGGCGAAGTTCATCTGCTTCACGCTGCTCCACGAACCGTATCACGGCGTGCACCACTGGCGCTCCGGCCTGCCGCATCCGGAACTGCCGCAGTACGCCGCCGCACTCGAGCCGACGGTGCCGGAGGAGTCGTCCACCCTTCCGCACCTATCGCGCTGCGCTGCACGATCTGTTCATCAATCTTGCCGACCCGCGCGTCGGCGCGCAGTGGCTCGGAGTGACGCGAACGACGCGACAGGAAATGGCGCACAGCAAGGGCTGAACTGATGGCGATCTCAGACTGGCGGCGCGGGCTGCGTGTTTCGAGGCCATCGGGCTGAAGAAGGAATACGACGACGGGCAGGTGCAGGCGTTGCGCGGCGTGGATTTTCGCATCGAGCAAGGCGAGTTCGTCGCCATCGTCGGTCAGAGCGGTTGCGGGAAAATCCACGCTGCTCCAAATGCTCGGCGCGCTCGACCAGCCGAGCGCCGGCGCGCTGCGCTATCGCGGCAGCTCCACTCGCCGACCTGCGCCGATCCTCGCGCCTATCGCGCCCACGAGATCGGCTTCATCTTCCAGGCCTTTCATCTGCTGCCGACGTTCACCGCGGTGGAGAACGTGCAGATCCCGATGTTTGAAACGGACCGCCCGTGTCGGAGCGGAAAGCAGCGCGCGATCGAACTTGCTCAAGGCGGTCGGACTGGAGCATCGCCTCGCACCATTTTCCCTCGAAGCTCTCCGGCGGCGAACGGCAGCGCGTCGCCATCGCCCGCAGCCTCGCCAACGGCGCTTCCGTGCTGCTCGCCGACGAACCGACCGGCAACCTCGACAGCGAAAATGCGCGCCTCATCCTCGACCTCATCGTGCGGCTGCACGACGAGCAGAACATCACGCTCGTGCTCGTGACGCACGACATGGGCATCGCCGCGCGCGCCTCGCGGGCGATCGCAGATGAAGGACGGGCGGATCGTATCGGACGACGCATCACTCAGAACCTGATATGACCTTCTTCACCGTCGTCGTGCGCGGCCTGATGCGGCGCCCAGTGCGCACCGGGCTGACCCTCGTGGGCATCTCCATCGGCATCGCCGCCGTCGTCGCCCTGGTCGGCATCTCGCGCGGGTTTCGAGAAGAGCTGGGAAATGGGGCATCAAGGCGCGCGGCACCGACATCGTCGTCAGCAACATGGGCAGCGCACTCACGCCGAAGCCGTTCAGCGCCTCGGTGCGCGACCGCATCGCTCACGCTTCCGCACGTCGCCGCGACTTGCGCGCTGCTGGTGGAACTCATGAGCGTCGAGAACCGCCGAAATGATGATACGTCTCCGCGCCGCGAGTGGGGCGGATTCGCCTGGAACAACCTCAAGGTGATCTCCGGACGAATGCCGAACGACGCCAACGAGCAGGCGGTCGTCCTCGGCCAAACGGCCGCGGAAGTGCTCAAGAAAAAAGTCGGCGATCACGCTCGCAGATCGAGACCGAGGAACTGACCGTGGTCGGAATCGTCGATGGCGGCGCGGTGGTCGAGAACGGCTCGGCAATCCTCTCGCTGCCGGTGCTCCAGGAACTCACCGGCAAAGCAGGGCAAAATCAACGTCATCGACATTCGCGTCACTCCAGGGACGAGCGAAGAGGAAATGAACAAGCTCTGCGAGCAGATCAACGGCCTCGTTCCAGAAGGCCGCGCGATGGTGGCGAGCGAGAATCTCGTCAACAGCCAGGGCTATCGCTTCATCAGGGCCATGAGCTGGGGCACCTCGCTCCTGGCCGTGCTGGTCGGCGTGCTCGGGGTGATGAACACGATGCTGATGACCGTATTCGAGCGCACGCACGAGATCTGCGTCCTGCTCGCCATCGGCTGGAAGCGCGGGCGGATCGTTCGCATGGTGTTGTGCGAATCGGCCCTGCTCGGCTTGCTCGGCGGTGTGGTCGGCGTGCTGATCGGCGTCGTCGGAGTGAAGGTGCTGCAAACGACACCCGCCATCCGCGGGCTGCTCGAGCCGGACCTCAACATCTCGTTGTTCTTGATCTCCGTCGCCATCGCCGTCGTCGTCGGCATCGTTCAGCGGCCTTTATCCCGCGTGGCGCAGTTCGCGGCTGACGCCGAGCGTTGCACTGCAAGGGTGAGCTTTTTTCCCATGAAACATCGCCGAAGCTTTCTGCCTGTCCCTCTTCTCTGCGCGCTCTTCGCCTTCTCCGTTCGCGCCGCGGACACGGCCTCGCCGAACCTCTCCGCCCAGGATCTCGCCGCCCGGCTGAGCGCCATCCGGCAGGACGGCAATTCCTATGTGCGTGTGCGGTTGGAGGTCAAAGATTCTTCCGGTTCGGCGAAGACGACCCTCCAACTTCAAATCAAGTCGCGCCGCACGGAGTCCGCCACCGATGTCGTCTATCAAGTGCTCTGGCCCAAGGAGCGCAAAGGCGAAGCCGTTCTCTGGCGGAAGAAAGCAGGCGGCGAGGCGAGCGGCTCGCTCTTCCTGCCGCCGGACAAGATACGCTCGCTGGACGCCTCCCAGTTGAAGCAGCCGTTGTTTGGCAGCGATTTGTCTTACGAAGACATTTTCGAGAATTTTTTCGCATGGGAACGGCAGGCGATCGTCGGCACCGAGGTCATCAACGGTGCGAACTGCCAGATTCTCGAATCCAAACCCGGCAAGGGCACCCACTCCAGCTACGCCAGCGTCCGAACGTGGATCGACCCACATCGCATGGTGCCGCTCCGGGTTGAAAAATTCGCTGCCCCAGGCGCACTCGTGCGCCGCATTGATACCACCCGCGTGATTACCGACGACGTTGGCCACCAAATCCCGGCGAACCTCACAGTGCGCCGCCCCGGACAAGACTCGATCACAGAATTGGAAGGCTCCCGCATCGAGCATGGTGTGACCTATCCCGACCTCGAATTCACACAGGCGGGTCTTAAGGAAGTGACGATTCCGCGCTCCGCTCCCTAGTAGTCATTTCGTGATGTAACCTACAGTCAGGAGTGGAGTAGATCCGGGGCGCGACAAGTCGCGCCTTTCGATTTCTGATTCCTACCCGTCGGCGTTAGCTCCTTAAAGGTGCTATTTGCCCAAAATTATCGATGTTGCGCCGACTATCTACGGATTATCCGAAAGCTTATACAAAATCAAACTGCCACTGCTGTGTCCGAAAACTTGAATTTGATGCTGTGCGGACGGCGACTGCGACTGTGATGCTGCGAGGTCTGCGAAATGACCCCCGGTAGTTCACATCGCCTCCCTCTTTTTGGGCCGAGCCGTAACCGAGGAACATCATGCAACGCAGTGTTCCCTTTGGGTCGGGGTAGATCAGAGAGAATTCGAAGATGGCTCGGGCGGGGTCGGTGGCAAACATCATCGTGTTCCTTGGATCAGGGAACGTTGGCTTCATCGATGGGTTAGGCGTGCCGTTTGCCCACGCAACAATTGATATGGCTGGCATCAGACTCAGGCCCGTCCGGGCGAAGTGCTGGTTATTGCGTCGCATTCCAGCACGTTATCTTTGATAGGCAGACGCGTTTTTGAAGGGATTATAAAGACCTTGGCCATTCCGTGTTGGAGCATAGACGAATCCGTAAATATCTCCTTTGACGTCGATTGGTTCAAGCAGCAGGTGCCTGGCATTGGCCCTCGTTTTGTATTCGATCAGGACTCTTGCCGTGCCATTGATTCCCCACATCATAAATCCCGTTCCGAAGATTCCGCCATTTGGGAAAGGCTGGTCTATACCCGCCATGGCATGGAAACAATTGATGGCGGTTTTGTCCTTTATTGTCAGACGATCGTCGGCGCGATAGCGAATCTTTCCCGAATCGAGCAAGCGCTTGCGCCGCATGCCGAGATCAAACGCCCCCTCTTTGATCTCGTAGGGTCCCCACATCGCCACCGCATTCTTCGCATCCACCGCCAGCTTGATCGTCTCATCGAGCGTGCAGTTTTTCCCGATGGATGTGGGGCAGGTATTCTTCTCAGGCGAAACGCGAGCGCCCACTCCACTAAAAACGCACAGGTTGGGGTTGGTCAGAAAATCGTGCGGCAGCCAGCTAATGTTAAAAGCTTCAAATTCCCGATTCTTGTATTCTTGCTTTTTCAGACCCGTGGTCGGCTTGGGTTGTTTATCGTCGGCCAGGACGCGGATAACCGCCATGAACGAGTGCGAAACTTCCGGTTTATTCCCGCGGTCTTGGTAAGCAAAAGGAATGATGAAATAGCGGTCACGCGTGTTCTTCCCCGGACCCAGGCGGGCGAGGATTTTGGCTTTGATGCGGTTTGTGATCTGCTGGTAGAGCGGCACATCGTAGTTGGATAAATCGACATCCGGCTTTAACAGGCCTGCGCGGGCCACGAAGGATAAGCTAAGCAACAATACACATGTGACGAAAGGCAGAAGAGTGGGTGTGACGTGCGGAGGGGTTCGCCGCCACGACAGGTTCGGAATGTCCGATTGACCGGGACGATTCTGGATGACGTGGTTATTCATAGAAAAGGAGGATGAATTTAATTAAGCCACGGGCGGGGTCGGTAGCAAGCCCCCAGGTGTTCATTGCATCAGGGGGCCGTTGGCTTCATCGATTGGTTAAGGCAGAAACTCAATAGATAAAAGGGATAAGCCGTTTCGTGCGATGCATATAAATAAGGTACTGCTCGCCAAAAGCCTCCGCCAACGCCTGCTCCTCGATCCGGATACGCCAGAGGAGACAGGCGAGGATCGGCACAACGACAATCAAGAGCGAAGCCACGTTGGCAAAGCTCAAACCCACGCCGAAAACAATCATTAACAGGCCGGTATACGTGGGATGACGAATGAAACGATAAGGGCCCGAATCAATCAATCGATGATCCGTGGCGATCGCCACATTAGGTGTGAAAAACCGGCCGAGGTAAATGATTGAGTAACAGCGGAAAAGAAGCCCCAGCGCGAAAAGGCAGAGAGCCGCTGTGAAGAACAATCCCCGATTCGGCAACGCCCATTCCGAAAACCTGTTAGCGGCAAAGACGGCCAAACCAATACTCGACAGACACACAGCCCAAAGCAAGAAGACTGAACCGCGATCTTTCGATGGGCCAACCGAGCGGGACCGCGTAATCACGGCAGTACACAACTCAGCGAGGCCCCAAAGTGGACCGAGGATTGATAACGGAGGCAACGTCATGTCGATTGCGACCTAACCACAACAAGATCAGCCACCGTCGGCGGGGTCGCGCTTTCGCAACATCCAGATGTCTGCATCAGCTGGTTAGATAGTTGGTGTGGCACGTTGACCTAGCGAGAACAAAGATCAATCGACGGATTCGACGGTGACGCGAATCGGGGACGCCGGACCGAGGAGAATGCCCCGTTGCGAGAGACAAGGGATCTCTCCTTGTGGACGAAGCTTCGTTCGCCTGAGCACAGTAGAGAGCACGATCCTCATTTCAAACAATGAGAACGCCATTCCAAGACAGGTTCGCACCCCACCTCCGAATGGAAGCCACTCGCTCGGACGAGGCCTTTTCTCGATGAAGCGCGAGGGATCGAATCGCAACGGATCGGGCCACACGTTAGGATCGCGCTGGATGTGGTAAATACTCGGCGAAACGAGGACGCCTTCGGGAAGCGAATATCCGGCAATTGTCAGGGGCTGCTTGAGACGCCTGGCGACGGCGGGAGCGATCGGGTAGATCCGGAGAGCTTCCTTAACCACCGCTTCGGCGTACTTGAGCTCGGCGACACGCGCGGGATCAAAACCGCCAGCAAACACGCGATCGTGTTCCTCGCGCATCGCCGCGAGGACTTCCGGATGCCTCAGGCAAAGCGCCAGCGACCACGACAGCGTCGTGGCTGTTGTTTCATGGCCGCCAATGAGCAGGACCATCATTTCGTCGCGCAACTCGTCATCCGAAAGTCCGCGTCCCTCCTCGTCAACCGCCTGGATCAACATCGACATCACGTCCACACGGCCAGCCGCGACTTTGCGGCGTTCAGCGATTTCTCGATAGAGAAGCCGATCCAGATCCCGTGCGCTCCGGGCAATGCGTCCCCAGGGTAACCAGTTCGCCAGGCCACCGAGCGCGCCCATGGGATCGACTACTTTGGTCCATTTCTGCGAAAGAAAATCCCGGAAGCGATCGCCGCCAGCGAGGATTGCGGCGATGGTGACGGTTGGGCTAACGGCATTTGTCATGAACTCAACCAGGACGGCGCGCAGACGATCCTGTGCTTCGCCGGGAGGCAATCCAAAGACGGTTTCGAGAATGACGCGCAGCGTGATCTCTTGCATCGCTTCCTGTGCGTCGATGACGCTGCCCGGTCGAAATCGAGCGATGACCTCGTCCGTGATGTCTTTCATCAGTGTGCCGTAGGCCGCCATGCGGTCGCCGTGCACCGCCGGCATCATCAGCTTGCGTTCGCGCTTGTGCTTTTGTCCGTCGAGCCGCACCAGCGCGTGACGGCCAACCAAAAATTCGATCGGCTCGTTCGCCTCGCCGGCCCACATCGTATCGCCGGGATTCGCGAATATCTCCTTTGCGGCCTCAGGGAGCGCGAACGTGACCGAATAGGGCATTCCCGGCAGACGTGTCGTGTAGACATCACCAAAGCGCTTTCGGCAATCCTCGAAAAAGCCAACCGGATCGCGTGCCTGACGAAAAAGCTGCACCAGCGAGGACTGGCTCGGGCCGGGCGGGAGACCCGGCAAAGCGTTAGCAAAAACGTCTGACTGCGTAGTTATAGAGGAACTGTAGCTGACGAGTGAAGCAGAGTCGATTGGGTATAACTGCCAACCAGCCACAATCGAGTCGCACTGCTGAGTTGACGAACTCGATCGTCGCAATCTTTGTCGGCGCTCTCGCCATCTAACGAGAAAAAGCTCAGCCACCGCTGGCGTGAGCGAGCTTTGCTGCGGAGTTGAGTGTTGAAGTCATGTGAAAACTAGACATCGGAAGGCCAGCGGTTGGCTGCGTGCACGGTTTTCACAACCATGCGCATTGAGCGTACATTGCTGCGAATGGTCGCTCGTCGCTGCACGGCGCTCTTCTCGTGCCTTGTGAGCAGTTGTCCAATCGTTGCATAATTACTGCGCAGTTTTAGGGGTTCCGAGCCTCGGCCTGCATCTGTCCAGAAAGATTCGATGATTTGCGCAGCGATCCGCTTGGCAGCAGCAATTTCCTTCGTACCGGTGCTACGGAATACCAAACGTTTTATCCCGTTCATGGGGGGCGGGAAAAAGCGGACGTGCCAGTCGTTGCGACCTTGCCGTGGACGGTGCCGATAGAACTTCCGCGTTGTGCACCGAACTGGTATGAGTAGTTTGCGTTCCTTCACACGTAAATGCCAACACAACGTGCCATTTTATGCTACCGATTTTGGAAGCACGAAAGTACACGCTCCAACTGCATCTACCTGGGAAAAAGGCGTTTGCACCGCTAGCTCAATTGGCAGAGCAAGTGACTCTTAATCACTGGGTTGTTGGTTCGATTCCAACGCGGTGCACATTATTTCCATGGCAATGAACTCCGGGCCACCCACCGCAACCGCCACCGAGCGCGACCCGACGAAATCCCTGGTCATGTTCTATCGCGATTTCCGCGCCTTCACCGGTGGGCACTTAAAGGTTTGGGACTACTTTAATCACGTCGCGTCCTCCTCCAGGCATGAGGCCCGCGTGGGATTTTCACCGGGATCGAAATGGGACGTGACCAATCCGTGGTTCGCTTCGCCTCAGATGGTCGTCCCATGGAAACCTGAGCAGGCAGATATCCTCTTCCTGGCCGGCACAGATTGGCGCGCGCTCCCCAAGTCCGATACGACAGCGCCGGCAAAGCCCATCCTGAACCTGATCCAACACCCGCGTCATGCGGAAAAGAAATCCGAGTTGCGTGGCTTTCTCACAAAGCGCGCGACCCGCATCTGCGTAAGCGAAGAAGTTGCCGCCGCCATCAACGCAACGGGAGAAGTGAACGGCCCGGTCTTTGTAATTCCCAATGGGATCGATGCGAGCTCGTCGGCCAAGCCCATCGAGAAGCGCACAACCGATATCCTGATTTGCGGTTTGAAGGCGCCGGAGCTCGGGCGTCAGGTCTATACCGAGCTGGCCCGCGAAAATCGAACGGTGCGCTGGCTGATCGAGTGGGTCCCTCGGCCAGAATATCTCGCGCGGCTCGCGGAGGCGAAGATCACTGTGTTCCTGCCAAGGCCAACCGAGGGCTTTTATTTGCCGGCGCTGGAAGGCATGGCCTGTGGCACGATTGTAGTCTGTCCGGATTGTGTCGGTAACCGGAGTTTCTGCGCCAACGGAGTAAACTGCTTTCGACCCGGGTACGACGCCAAGGAGATCATCTCGGCGGCGGCCGAGGCCTTACGACAAACAGACATTCAACGCAGCCACATGCTCGAACAAGCACAAGCTACGGTTCGATTACATTCGCTGGAACAGGAGCGCGCGAGCTTCATGAAAATCCTCGGCCGAATCAATGAGCTTTGGACGACGTGAGCGTTGCATTAAGAGTACGCAAGAGCGTCAATCTCACGAGGACCAAGGTGGATCGAGCTCTCCGCAGCTCGATGGCAAGGAGGGCCTGGCCGGTAAAGTCCTAACACCGCGCGCGAAACGCCCGATCCGCCTTCCCAACCTTGCGTGGTCCAAGGCGCTATGGTAGTCACCGCCATGCGTAATGTGCTCATAACCGGCACACCTCGATCCGGCACGACGCTGCTCTGCTCGTTGTTAAACAAGGTGCCTGATACGGTCGCCCTGCACGAACCGATGAACGTTTGGGAGTTTCCAAAGTGCAAAGATACCGACGCGATCGCAGACGTGATCGAAGGCTTTTGCGCCGAGACCCGGACTTCTTTGCGCGAACACGGCTTTGCCATCTCGAAACATGTGAAGGGCCACATCCCCGATAACGTAGCCGCCGACCAGGTAAACCGAAGCGGGACGCGGTTGCGCCATACCGAGCACGGCCGCGTCGAAGTGGAAAAGCCGTTATCACCTGATTTCGTTCTCGCGATCAAGCATCCGGTCGCTTTTACCGCGTTACTCGAAACGCTGTCCCAACGCTTCGAATGCTACGCCATTATTCGAAATCCACTCGCCACTCTGGCTTCGTGGAATAGCCTCGCCTGGCTGAACGTCGGAAACGGCCACGCCCCCATCGGCGAGAAACTGGATGCCAACCTGCAACGCGACCTCGCCGCCGAACCCGACGCCATCGAACGCCAGCTTCATATTCTGGAATGGTTTTACAAAAGATTTCGCGCTTTCCTGCCTGATCGCGCCATGGTCAAGTACGAGGACCTGATCGCCTCTCACGGACAGGAACTGGCTAAGTTTTTCCCCGGCGCCGCGAATCTGGACGAGCCGCTCAGTTCGAAGAACGTGAACAAGTTCTACGACCGCAACCTCATGCTCGACTTGGGCGAGCGATTGCTAGGCCGAACAGGCGTGATCTGGGACTATTATAAGAAGAGCGATGTAGAAAGACTAATGGCCGAGGTCGACTCAGCGGCGCCCCTGCAGTCCACCTCGTAGACTTTGGAATGAAGCCACGGGGCAAGCCACTGGTTGCACTGAATCTGCTCTATCGCGCATAGATTTGCCATGAAAGTCGTTATTCTCTGCGGTGGTAAGGGCACCCGGCTTCGGGAAGAGACTGAGTTCCGGCCGAAAGCCATGGTGCCGGTTGGCGGGCAGCCCATCCTCTGGCATATCATGAAGATTTACGCCCATTTCGGTCATCGCGAGTTTATTTTGTGCCTCGGTTACAAGGCGGAAATGATCCGCGAATATTTCCGCAACTATCTCTGGAATACTTGCGATGCCACTCTCAAGCTCGGGCGCGCTTCGCATGTCCGGTTTCACAATCGCCACGAAGAAGAAGATTGGAGCGTCACCCTCGCCAACACGGGCGACGAAACTTTGACTGGTTATCGGGTTAAGGCCATCCAGAAGTACATCGAACCCGGCGAGACGTTCCTTCTGACTTACGGCGACGGCGTGGCCAACATCGACATCAACGAATGCATCCGGTCCCATGAAAAAGCGGGCAAGGTTTGCACAATTTCTGCCGTGCATCCGGCGGGCCGTTTCGGAGCGCTTATGCTGGATGGGCACGGAAACATCAGCACTTTCAGCGAAAAGCCACGTTTCGAAGCCACTTACATCAACGGCGGCTTCATGGTGTGCGACTATCGACTCTTCGACTACGTCTCCGCCGACCCGGAAATGATGTTCGAAGAAAAGCCAATTACCGATCTGGTGCGCGACAAACAGTTAAACTCGTACAAACACGAAAGCTTTTGGCAATCGATGGATAATTATCAGGAGATGCGCTACTTGAATCGACTCTGGGATACGGGAGAAGCGCCATGGAAGGTATGGCAAGACAAAGTTCGAGAGAATGATTCTCCGGCGCTTACGACGCGGCCGTTAAATAAGAGCGATGCGCCATCCGCATGACGAAGACGGCGCCCAGCAACCCGGCCGCTTTCGGAAACATTTACGCGGGTAAGAAGGTCCTCCTGACGGGCCATACCGGCTTTAAGGGGGCGTGGCTGACTGAATGGTTGCTCGTGCTCGGCGCGAAAGTCACCGGCTATTCAATCGATTGCGAAGAACCGTCGTTATTCGCCCAACTCAAGCTCGCGCCGCGCATGCAAGATCTCCGTGGCGATGTTCGAGATCTCCGTGCCATCAGCGAACTCGTTTTGACGCTGGAGCCGGAATTCGTTTTTCATCTCGCAGCTCAACCGCTCGTCCGACACTCCTACCTGGATCCGGTTGCTACTTTCACGACGAATGTCACCGGCTCAATCAACGTGATGGAGGCGCTCCGTCTCGCATCGCACCGCTGCGCCGTTGTGATGGTCACGACTGACAAATGCTACGAGAACCGCGAGGTGACGCACGCTTACCGCGAAACCGATCCTCTGGGAGGCCACGATCCCTACAGCGCCAGTAAAGCCGCGGCCGAGATCGCAATTGATTCGTATCGCAAATCGTTTTTTGCGGACGGTTCGCCGGTCCGCGTTGCACTGGCCAGTGCACGAGCCGGGAACGTTATTGGCGGTGGCGACTGGGCCAGGGATCGACTCGTGCCCGATTCGATTCGAGCATTACAAGGCAAGAAACCAATCGCGATTCGCAATAAAACCGCCACCCGCCCATGGCAGCACGTTCTGGATCCGCTCAGTGGTTATCTGACTTTGGGCGCGGCGCTCCGGCAGATAACCGAATCAAGAACGCGCACCGCTCGAGCTGATGAAGTCTGCGCTGCATTCAATTTTGGACCGAACCCTGAATCGAACCGCACCGTCGAGGGCGTCGTTGCCGAGGTACTGAAACACTGGCCCGGCCAATGGACCGAAAAATCGAATAAGGCCGCGCCCCATGAGGCCGGTCTCCTGAATTTAGATATCGATAACGCCGATCGAGTGCTTGGCTGGCGCCCGGTTTGGGACTTTGAACAGGCGGTCGCGCGGACCGTTTCGTGGTATCGGAGCGCTTACGGCAAGGAAGATCCATGGACCCTGACACACGCTCAGATTGCAGATTTTCATCGGGACGCCGCGGTTCGGAAGTTAGATTGGGCCAAGCGATGAAAACGCCGGAAGAACTCAAAGCAGAAATCCTTCGACTGACCCGCGAGTATTCGAAGAAAGTTCATCAGGCGCAACGCCCCGGTGACGAAGAGGCGGTCAAATTTGTGCCCGGCGAAACAGTTGTCCCGTACGCGGGCCGCGTTTTCAACGAGGATGAGGTCGAGGCCGGCGTCGGAAGCATGCTCGATTTCTGGTTGACCCTCGGAAAAGAAGGCGAGGAATTCGAGCGACAATTGGCGCAATTCCTCGGCGTAAAACGAAGCATCCTCGTCAACTCGGGCTCATCCGCCAACCTGGTGGCCTTCAGCGCGCTGACCAGCCACAAACTGCCAAAGGAAAAGAGAATTCTTCCGGGTGATGAAGTAATTACGTGCGCGGCCGGGTTCCCCACCACGATCGCTCCGATAATTCAAAATGGCGCCGTTCCCGTCTTTCTCGATAACAATCCCATCACCGGCAACATCGACGCCGATTCTCTCGCGCAAGCCTACGTCGAAGGGAAGACCAAAGCCGTCATGTGTGCCCACACCCTCGGCAATCCCTTTGACCTGAGCGCGGTGCTTGATTTTTGTGAGCGCCACAACCTTTGGCTTATCGAAGACAATTGCGACGCCCTGGGATCGACTTACACGCGCAAAGCAACCGAGGGCGCTGCTCAAACGCGTCTCACCGGCACGTGGGGCGATCTTTCCACGCAATCATTTTATCCACCCCATCATCTTACGCTCGGGGAAGGTGGCGCCGTTAACATTGTAAAAAGCATGTCGATGAAAGTGCTGGTGGAAAGTTTTCGCGATTGGGGCCGCGACTGCTGGTGCGCGAGCGGCAAGGCGAACACATGCAACAAGCGCTTTGACTGGCAACTGGGCGAACTCCCGCATGGTTACGATCACAAATACATTTACAGCCATATCGGGTACAACCTGAAGCCGCTCGATCCGCAGGCCGCCATCGGCGTGCAACAACTGGCCAAACTGCCGCACTTTATCGAGGCCAGAAAGAGAAACTGGCAGTACCTGCGAGCCGGCCTCGAACCTCTGCGAGAATTCTTTGAATTCTCGCTACCCACCCACGCCACAAGCTGGAACAAAAATGTTTTCGGCTGGGACCAGAGCGGTTGCCGGACAGATCCGAGCTGGTTTGGATTTATGTTGCTCGTGCGATCGACCGCGCCATTTACGCGCACCGAATTTGCCCGGACCCTCGATGAAGCACGGATTGGCAATCGCATGCTTTTCGGCGGCAATCTGGTACGACAGCCGGCTTTCGGACAATTAAGAAAAGATCGGCCGCAGAGTTTTCGCGTGATCGGCAATCTGGCGGGCGCGGACCGGATCATGAATGAGGCGATCTTTTTGGGCGTTTATCCAGGTCTTACGCGGACCATGCTCGACTACATGATCGAAACGACGAAAGCGTTTGTTCGCGCGAAGTAGGCGAAGCTCAAGCGAGTGGCACGATGACGACAGATCGGATCGTACTGACGGGGGCGTCCGGCATGCTGGGGTCCGCGATCTTGAGGGAATTGGCGCGACGAGATGATGTTTGCGCACTGGCGCTGTATCGCAGCGGTCCGCCCGGCCAACTCGCACCCCACATCGAGAATCGCGTCATCGACCTGAATTGCCACGATGCGGTTTGTCGCGCGGTGCAGTCGTTTCGACCAACGGTTTTCGTTCACGCGGCGGCGACCGGAATGCAGAGTCCGCGCCCGGCTCCGGCCACGATAACGAAGATAAATGTCGAAATGCCCGTTCGGCTGGCGGAAGTAGTAAGCCAAATTACAAATTGCCGCTTCGTTCATATTAGCAGCGGGCTTGCCCACAAGGACCAGGGCCGGCCCCTGCGCGAAGACGATCCCCTTGGAACTTTTCATCCTTACGGTGCGTCCAAAGCTGAAGCTGAGACGCGACTGCTGGCGTTCGCGCGCACGGCGCGTTTTCCCATGACGATTGTTCGACCGTTTTCCTTTACCGGTGAAGGAGATTTCGGCACGCGCCTTTTTCCCTCGCTTTTACGCAGCGTCGCCGAGCAGCAGCCCTTTGCCATGTCATCCGGTACCTCAGGTGCGCGATCATTCGAGCGTCGATGACATCGCCCGCGGCGTCATCGCCGCTGCATTGCAGGCTGATCGCGATTCCTTCGAAGCACAAATTTTCAACCTGGGCAGCGGCGACACCCGCGAACTGCGCACGCTGGTGGCCGATGTGGTCGATCAACTCGGTTTGAAGGTCGATCTTCGACTGGGCGCGCGACCCGACGCCGAGGATGAGCCGATGTTTATGGTGGCGGATACGACCCGCGCCCGGGGGTGCCTGCAATGGAATCCGCGCGAGAGTGTGGCGCAGGCGGTGTGGCGTCTGGCGCGAATTTCCTTTCCGTTTTTAAGTATGAAAGAGCCCGTGTCTGGCTCATGAGCGACATCGAATTGAGCATCGTGCTTCCCGCTTACGAGGAAGGCGAAAGCCTGGAACAAATTCTGCCGGTGCTGCAAGAAGTCGCCGGTGGCCTTACGTCCAGGTTTGAAATTCTGATCGTCGATACCATGCAGCCGCGCGACCGGACCCCGAGCGTCTGCCAGAGATTTGGCGTAACCTACCTTCCTCGGCGCGGTGGAGACCTCTACGGGGATGCCGTTCGCACGGGCCTAACCGCCGCTCGCGGCCGCTGGGTCGCGATGATGGACGGGGATGGCTCGCACAACCCGGTGGCTCTGCCCCAATTATGGGAGCATCGAAACGATTACGATCTTGTCATTGCTTCACGCTACGTACCCGGCGGGCAAACCGAAAATCCAGCGCTCCTCATTTTCATGAGCCGGATCGTGAACGTTGTCTTCCGTCTGGCCTTGCGTTTGAACTGCTACGACGTCTCAAACAGTTTCCGCCTCTATCGGGGGGCCGACGTGCGTGCCCTGAAGCTGGAATGCAATCATTTTGATATTGTCGAAGAGATCCTGGTCAAGCTCGTAGCCTTGCGCAGCAACTTTCGCATCAAAGAAGTCCCATTCACTTTTGAAAAAAGAAAAGCGGGAAAGACGAAACGGCATCTTTTGACCTTTATCTTTGGCTATCTCGGAACGCTCCTGCGCTTGCTGCGACTGCAATCCCGGATAAAACGATCGACATGACCTATCTCGTTACCGGTGGCTGCGGGTTCGTGGGATGCAACATCGCAGCCGTCTTACTCGAGCGCGGTGAGCGACTGGTCGTCTTTGATAATACGTCGCGCGAGGGAGCCTGGGACAATCTGAAATGGTTGGAATCGCTCGGCCAGTTCCAGTTCGTGAAAGGAGACATGAGCGCAGACCAGGACGTGCTGGAGTTGATGGAACAGACTCAGCCCGACGTCATTTTTCATCTCGCTGGACAGGTGGCCATGACCACTTCCATGCGGAATCCGCGACGGGATTTTAGCACCAACGTGCTCGGATCCTTCAATCTTTTGGAAAGCGTTCGACAGGTCTGCCCGCACGCCACCATCGTTTATTCGTCGAGCAACAAAGTCTATGGCGAACTGGCCGGCGTAAAACTTCGGGAAGAAGCACTGCGCTATTCGGCCACAAATTGCCCAAATGGAATCGATGAGCACGCACCGCTTGATTTTCAGACGCCTTATGGCTGCTCCAAGGGCGCAGCTGACCAATACATGCTTGATTACGCGCGCGTCTTCAATTTGAACACGGTGGTGTTTCGCCACTCCACCATTTTCGGCGGGCGACAGTTTGCTACGTTTGACCAGGGCTGGGTCGGCTGGTTCTGCCGCCAGGCTCTCGAAACACAACGCCAGCCAGATCGTGAACCGTTTACGATCTCGGGCGACGGCAAACAAGTCCGCGATTTGCTTTTTGTGGATGACTGCGTGGCCTGCTACTTCGCCGCCGTGGACCACATCGATAAAGCGCGCGGCCAAGCCTTTAATATTGGTGGAGGCATGGCGAACAGTTCGTCGTTGCTTGAGCTTTTCGAGACGCTCGAAAAAGAATTACAAGTTAAACTGAACTACACGCGTCTCCCCTGGCGACATAGCGATCAAAAATTCTTCGTGGCAGACAATTCCAAGGCCCAATCAATGCTCAGCTGGAGTCCGCGAACCAGCAAACATGAGGGAATTTTAAAGACCATCGCGTGGGCGCGTCAGAGCATGTAAGACCGATGCACGCTTTTCGACATCAACCTGTCGACTATATAAAATGAAAGTCTCCGTGGTCATTCCCTGCTTTAATGAGCAGCGGACGATAGAGCAGGTCATCCGCGCCGTTCGGGCGGCTCCCATTCAAAATCTCGAGATTATTGTGGTGGACGACTGCTCCACCGACGGGACCGCCACCCTCTTGCGCGAAAAGATTGAACCCATGGCCGACCGGGTGATTTATCAACCCAGGAACCTTGGGAAAGGCGCAGCTTTACGGGCCGGCTTTGCCGCCGCTAGTGGCGAGATCATTTTGGTGCAGGACGCCGATCTTGAATACGATCCTCAGGAATATCCCAATCTTCTGGAGCCGATTTTCTCGGGAAATGCCGACGCCGTTTTCGGCTCCCGCTTCATGGGTGGCCGGCCGCATCGCGTTCTTTATTTCTGGCACATGGTTGGGAACAAGGCCCTCACCCTGCTTTCGAACATTTTTACAAATCTGAACCTCACGGATTTGGAGACCGGCTACAAAGCCTTTCGCTCTTCCCTCCTCCAGAGTCTCGATCTGCGCGAGAATCGTTTCGGATTTGAGCCCGAGATCACAGCCAAGCTGGCCAGGGCCCGCTGCCGACTCTACGAAGTGGGTATTTCCTACAGCGGGCGAACTTATGCCGAAGGAAAGAAGGTCGGCTGGAAGGACGGCGTGCGCGCCATCTACGCGATTCTGCGCTACAACATTTTTCCGTAGCGCGCCCTAATCAACGTATTTCTGCGCAATCGGCATCCGGCGCCCAACCCCAAATGCGCGCGACGTCACTCTGAGCCCCGGGGGTGCCTGTTCTCGTTTGTACTCGTTCAAATCGACGCGCCGTTGCACCCATCGAACTGTCTTTTCCTCGAAGCCGTGCGCGATGATATCGCGGGCGCTTAGATTTTCCTCGATATAAAGACGCAGAATTTCGTCCAAAACATCATAGGGCGGAAGAGTGTCCTGATCTTTTTGATTCGGTTTCAGTTCGGCGCTCGGTGGCTTTTCGATGGTTGCCCTAGGAATAATCTCGTGTCCACCAAAACGTGATGCGTAATCCGAGTTAATCCAGCGCGCTATTTCATAAACCATGGTTTTAGGCACGTCGCTGATCACAGCCAAACCTCCCGCCATGTCGCCGTAGATCGTGCAGTAGCCGACGGCCAGCTCACTCTTGTTTCCCGTGGTCAAGAGCAGATGTCCAAACTTGTTGGAGAGCGCCATCAAGGTTACGGCTCGCAAACGGGACTGCATATTTTCTTCGGTCGTATCTTCCGCCAATCCGGCAAAGACCTCGCTCAATTGCGCTTTGACTATTTCAAACGGCTTGGCAATCGGAATTTGCAGATACTTGATTCCGAGGTTTCGCGCCAGCGCCTGGGCGTCGTCGATGCTCCCGCGCGACGAGAATGGACTCGGCATCGAGACCCCAACGACATTTTCCCGTCCCAACGCGTCGGCCGCGACCACGGCCACAACCGCTGAATCAATGCCACCGCTCAATCCAAGCACTGCAGATTTGAAACCACATTTGCGAAGATAATCTCCGGTCCCAAGAGACAACGCACCGAAGAGATCTTCAGGAATGGTGCCCGCGCGAAATTCCGTAACGGAAGCCTTCTCTGTGTCGATAACGGCTTCATGCTCGCGAAAGGCCGGCAGCTGCGCAATCAGGTCGCCGGAGGAATTCACGGCAATTGAGTTTCCATCGAAGACCAATTGATCGTTTCCACCCACCGCGTTGCAGTAGCAGATCGGGCATTTATAAGTGCGCGCCAGCGCCCCAACCATCTCGCGGCGCACCGCCGGCTTGTGCAGGCTAAATGGGGACGCGCTGAGGTTCACGATGATCTCCGCGCCCTGGTCGATCAGGCTGCGCACTGGTTCCACGTCGTAGAGCGGCCGGGAAAGATAGTGTTCCGTCCAAATGTCTTCACAGATGGTCACGCCCACTTTCCTGCCCTGCACATCAAACGGCGCAACGCAGGGCGCAGGCTGAAAATAACGATCTTCGTCAAAAACGTCGTAAGTCGGCAAAAGCGATTTATGAGCGATGCGAATCGGCTGGCCGCGCTCGAGCAGAGCAGCCGCATTGTGGAACGGCTTGCCGCGATCTTCATTGCGATCCACAAACCCAACAAGCAAAGCCGCCTGTCCAACCCGCGCATGCAGCTCCCGGACCGCTTCAATGTTTTCCGGAACGAATCGAGACTTGAAGACAAGATCCTGTGGAGGGTATCCTGAGACGGCAAGCTCCGGCGTAATCACCAACTCGGCGCCGGCCGCAGCCAGTCGCTCGTAGGCCCGGAGAATCTTTTCGCAATTCCCCCTCAGGTCACCGACGGTCGTATTGAGTTGAGCAAAACCAATCTTCATGCCGGCTAGGCAGAGTATGCGCTAGGCCCAAGGCGGCAATCTGTTTTCCTGGACTAGTGACCAGCGGTGATTTGGAGCGGGCTCCGATGCTGATAGCCCTTGTTCAGAGCATCATCTGCTCCCTCGATAAAAAGCTTGCCCCACTCAAACAAGCTCGCCGCGAGAAAACCGGCAATCATGCAAAGAATGACCTTTTGCGGGAAAGTAGAATGCATGCGGGTGCTGTTAGAGCACGCGGAATGCCAGTGCCTGCTACTACCTACCAAAAGCCCCATTGCCCGGTTTTCATGATCCAAAGACCAAGCAGAAGATTGGTTAAGGCGTGCGTCAACACACAGGTGGAGAGACTTTTCGTTCGATAAGCCACAAGATTGTAAAGCACGCCGGTTACGAGCGCGGCCGGCCAATCAGGCCGGCTGTGCGAGAGGCCAAAAACTAGAGCGACCACGACGAACGAGCTCCACGAAAATGTTCCGAAGGGGACGCGATCGAAATCTTCGTCAATCAGGAAACGAAGCATGAATCCGCGCCAGAAGATTTCCTCGATTAGCGGCACGACCAGCGCCAGGCGAAGAAATCGAACAATCACGGTGGTCCAGTAAAGTGGTGCCTGCGCCGCGAAAAGATCTGGATTGAATCCAGTCACTCGTGCCGCAAATCCGAGAAAGGCCTGCGGAGCGATCCAAAGGACAAAGACGACAATTGCGATGGTCAGACCAAACGCCACTCGCGCCGGACGCCGGAGCGCATACTCGTGCCAGAAGTAAATTACGGCAGCTCCGCAGAGGAACGTTTGGACAGGATAAATCCAATACTCGGACGAGCTGAGCCAAAATGAACCTTTCAGGCCTTTCAGGGCGCTGATCAGCATGAGCAAGCCGAGAAACAGCGCCATCGGTAATACATAGGCGGTCAGTCGTCGGCGTTCCGTCATGATGAATGCGAAATAAAATTTCTTTTTCTCTTCAGGGTGGTTAGCGTCCTTTGTCGATGATTCCAGACCCCGGCGGCAAGACCGAATCACGTGAAAACGACCCGGATGAGCTGACCCGGCTCCTGGAGATGGAGTTGCTGCAAAAACGCGCTGCCTGGAAGAGAGCGAGCGCGCGCCACAGCAATATCCGGACAGTAAGCCTGCTTGTTCTGTTCGTTATGATCGTCGGCGCGCTCTTCGCTTTCTTCCTGATGTTCTCAACCGTAAGCGAACGGCGGGCTAATCAGCCGGCCAACTCCGTGCCGACGTCTTCCCCCTGATCGAATTACGCGGCCGCTCGACGAGCAGGCGCGAGGCTGATTGACGAAAGCATTGCCCGGCGATCGGGATCGCAGTCAGCGCGCGATCTCACCGTGGACTCGCCTGGGCGCTTCGGCCACGGCCCGGTTCGCTTTCCGGGCATTCTGCACAAACGTGTTGTTGTTGCCCAGTTGTGCCCAGGGACCACGCGGGATCTCGCTAAATTCAACAAATTTCCAATCCGTCACGTCGATCGGCTGAAGCCCTAGATAATCACGAACGGCGGGAGAAACATCGAGCCCGGCCCCGCCGTTGAGATTACGTTTTGGTCGATCGTCGCCGAAAACGTACTGCCAGTGATCGGTCCGAAACGGTCCCGCGTCTTCCCACTGCGCATAAACGGTTCGATTTCCCTTGCGAATCGCGATCCAGCGATCCTTGCAAACCGAAACGCCCGGGCCCTGATAAGTTTCCTTAAACCATGGAACAACCTGCGGCGCCTCCGAGCGATGACCGTTGCGCGCCTTGTCGTTGTAGGGCAGGGCACAATAAAACGGATTTTGGTGCGGAGTGAATCTTACGGGAATAAATTTGCTCCGGTGTGCCGGATTCGGATCGTCAAACCCGCCGTAATTCCCGGTCCAGTTCTTATCCCATGAACTGGAGCGGTTGGGAACGGGATTATGGCCGCTGGGCGATTCGCCAATCCAGAAGATGGTGGTCACGATATCTTTCTTCCAGGGATAACGTTCCGCCGGCTTAGCTTTTCCCGCGAACAAATGCCGCGGTACCAGAGCGACTGAGTCAATGTTCTGCAGCCCATTGGCAGCTGCCTTAGCGGATTTCTCACTCACTTTGGTCTTGCCCGGCAACACTGTGGCCGGGGTCAAATCCGCCAGGATGGGTGCGACGGACGCTAACAAAAGAGTCGTTGTATAAATAATGAGTCCTGATTTCATGCAAGGTTTCAAGGGAGGGTTGCCCAATAACGGAGAGATTATCTCCGCCGCTAATTCCCGACCGCGCAGAATCGCGCAGATTGGTGTGTTAGGTGTTAGTGCGCTACGACGGCGCGCAGGAAATTTGGATGTGAATTCAGAATAGTCAATCGATTTTCTGCACGAAATCGGCCCCACTAATCAACGCTGTTTAGTCCAGAAACTTTCCCGGATTCAGGATCCCCGCGGGATCGAGGACGTTCTTGAGCATGCGATGCAGATGACGGGAGACTTCGCTCGTCGCCTCGGGCCACCAGCGCTTCTTGGCCAGGCCAATCCCGTGCTCGCCCGTAATGACTCCGCCCCAGGCCAGGACCTGGGCGAAAAGTTCATCGAGAGCGCCATCCACGCGCGCGCGAACCGCGGCATCGCCATAATCGTCCGCCATGATGTTGACGTGAATATTGCCGTCACCGGCATGACCGAAACACGCAATCGGAAAACCGTGTTTGGCCTGAAGTTGCGCCGCGAATTCCACAAGATCGACGATGTGACCTCGCGGAACAACGACATCCTGATTCAATTTCGTTAGCCCAGTGGCGCGAAGCGAGTTACTGAACTCGCGGCGCAGGGCCCAAAGCTTCTCGCAGGCAATTTCTCCCGTCGCAATTTCCAGCGCATTCGGCCTTTTGCTGGCGAGCAACTCGCGGATGGCGGCCGCTTCGCTGCGCACGCTTTCTTCCTGGCCATCAACATCCACAAGTAAATGCGCGTTGCCCTGTGGAACGAGCGCCTGGCCTAAATCCCGCCGTGCCGCCTCCAGCGTAAAGCTATCCGCAATCTCGACAGAGGCGGGCAGAAAACCTGCCGCGAAAATTTCCTGCACGGCCGCGGCGGCTTGCGACATGGTCGCGAAGGCAGCCGATAATGTCGCGCGCGCCGGCGGCAGAGGCAGCAATCGCAAAGTGATCTCAGTCACAATCCCAAGCATTCCTTCCGAACCCACGAAAAGTCCGAGGAGATCGAAACCGGTCTTATTCTTGTGCACCCGGCCGCCGGTCCGTAAAATCTCGCCCCCAGCCAGGACCACTTCGAGGCCAATGACATAGTTGCGCGTTACGCCGTATTTCAGACAACGCGGGCCGCCGGCGTTGGTGGCAACGTTTCCTCCGATGGTGCAATCCTTCTGGCTAGCCGGATCCGGCGGATAAAATAATCTCTCTTTGCGTGCCGCCGCCTTCAGATCGGCCGTAATGACACCGGGCTCTACAATCGCGACCGAATCCGGAACGCTAATTTCCTTGATCTTGTTCATTGGCATCAAGGAAAGAGCGATGCCTTTGCGGGCGGGAACACAGCCACCGACATAGCCGTAGCCCGCCCCCCGCGCCGTCACCGGAATTCTTTCGCGCGAAGCGAAGCGGAGCAGTTTGCTTACATCGTCGGTTGATCGGGCGAAGACTACGGCTTCCGGCATTTCTGCGGCGAACCACTTGTCGCCGCTGTGAGCCTGGAGAACAGCCGGATCGTCGGAGATCGATGATTCGTCTGCGCCGAACTCTCGCCGCAGCTTCTCCCCAAGCGTCATGCGCCCACTTTCTGAGACGCTTTCGCTCCGTGCTCGAGTCGCACCATCCTTACATCCCCATGATCTGGTAACCGCCATCAACGTAAATGACCTGCCCGGTGATCGCGGCGGCGCCGTCGCTGGCCAGGAAAACACCGGTCTGGCCCAGTTCGGCCGGATCGCAACTGCGCTTTAGAGGCGCACGTTCCTGGTAATGCTTCAGCATGGACATGAAACCGCTAATTCCTCGCGCCGCCAGCGTGTTGACTGGTCCGGCACGAGATACAGTTCACGCGGATTTTCTTTGGGCCAAGATCGTAAGCGAGATAGCGCGTGCTTGCTTCCAGACTGGCCTTCGCCACGCCCATGACGTTGTAATGCGGCACGACCTTCTCCGATCCATAGTAGGTCATCGCCACAATGCTGCCTCCGTTCGTCATCATGGGCGACGCTTCGCGGGCCAGAGCAACCAGTGAATAGGCACTGATCTCATGAGCCAGGCGAAACGCCTCGCGCGTGGTGCTGACAAAATCGCCTTCCAGCGCCTCTTTCGGCGCAAAGGCCACCGAGTGGAGCAACAAGTCGACGCGATCGGTTTCCTTCCGGGTCTTGTCGAAGAAAGCCTTGATCTGGTCGTCGCTCGAAACATCACATTGAAATAATGGCGTCTCTGCTCCGAATTCGCCGACCAGTTCCTCGACGTTTTCCTTCAGGCGCTCACCTTGATAATTAAAGATTAAGCGCGCCCCCGCGGCCGCCCAGGCCTTCGCGATCGCCCACGCAATGCTGCGTTTGTTCGCCACCCCAAACACCACGCCGGTTTTTCCCGCCAAAGGTTGTGCAGTCATAGACTCATGACGATACGCGGATTTCGGGCATCGCAAAAACAGCTGGAGCCTTATAGAGTCTCTACCTATGACTTTTTCCAGCCGCGGCTTTTCCTTGCCATGCACTGGCCTCTGCATCGTTGTCACTGCTTTTGCCGCCGGCGCGCAAAGCAATCCCCCCACCCCTGACCGAAGTTCTGTTTAAGAATTTCAAGGCCCGGTCGATCGGACCTGCGGTCATGGGCGGTCGCGTTTCCGACCTGGCCATCGATCCACGCAATCCGGCGACATTCTATGTCGGACTGGCCACGGGCGGACTTTTCAAGACCGGTGATAACGGCGTTACCTTCGATCCGATCTTCGACCGAGAAGCAGTGCAATCGATCGGAGCGGTCGCGATTGCTCCGTCCGATTCCGATGTCGTGTGGGTTGGGACCGGCGAGGCCAGCGATCGTAACTCCGCGGAATGGGGAAACGGCATATACCGCTCAACCGACGGCGGCTCGACCTGGCGCAATGTTGGATTGAAGCAAAGCCGGGCGATCGCGCGGATCATTGTCGATCCCAGGAAGCCCGAGACCGCGTTTGTGGCCGCACACGGAAATCTTTGGGCCGACGGTGGAGAACGGGGATTGTTCAAGACAACCGACGCCGGAGCGAACTGGAAGTTGGTCTTGCAGGCAGCCGCACCGAACAATGCACGCACTGGTTGCAGCGACGTTGTATTTGATGCTTCGAATCCCGAAACGGTTTACGCGGCCCTTTATGCGCGACAACGCACACCGTGGTCGTTCGCATCCGGGGTGACCGCGACAAATGGTGAGGATGTCGGTGGAATCTTTAAGAGTAGCGACGGAGGGGCAACCTGGAAGAAACTGAGCGGCGGCCTGCCCGCGCGAACCGGACGCATCGGCCTGGCCAGCTCGGTCGCCAATCCAAAGGTTGTCATGGCTGTGGTGCAAAGCGACGAGGGCGGAGGAAACGATTTTACCGACATCCACAGCAAGAGCGGTGGTGTCTTTCGTTCCGAAGATGGAGGAGAAAAATGGACGCGCGTCAGTTCGATCAATCCGCGACCGTTCTATTTCAGTCAGATCCGGATCGATCCGGTCAATGATCGGCGCGTCTACCTGCTGGGCTTCGCGTTGCTCGTTTCCGATGATGGCGGCAAGAACTTCCGGGAAGATCTTTCCGAAAAACTTCATCCGGACATGCACGCCCTGGCAATTCAGCCCGGCAGTGCGCCAGCGCCCAAGCCACCTAAGCCAGAGGATAAGGACAAACCGCCCAAGCCGCCCGTTTGTCAGCGACTGCTCGTGGGAAATGACGGCGG
This sequence comes from uncultured Verrucomicrobiae bacterium, assembly GCA_963788855.1. GTDB lineage: Bacteria > Verrucomicrobiota > Verrucomicrobiia > Chthoniobacterales > UBA10450 > CAWBIE01. The sequence continues at coordinate 638,803 of CAWBIE010000005.1, read as the reverse complement.
CGTTTATCAGAGTCATGCCGGAGGAAAAAGCTGGGAACACTTGAATCGGATTCCAGCGGGCGAGTTTTATCGCATCTCTCTGGACGACTCGAAACCGTCCTATCGGATCGCCGGGGGACTGCAGGACAATTGCAATTGGGTCGGACCGAGCGCCGTGCAAAACAAGGAAGGCATTCGCAATTCCGATTGGACGCCGTTCACCGGGGCCGACGGATTTTACGTTCTCTTTGACCCGACGGATCGGGACACATTTTATGGCGACAACCAGGAAGGGGTCGTTCACCGCTTCAACATGCGCACCGGCGAGCTGCGGGTTCTGCGGCCCGCGCCTCTCGAAGGGCAGCCACAGTATCGCTTTCATTGGAATTCACCCCTGATCATGAGCCGGCATAAACCGGGTGTGCTCTACGTTGGCGGCAATCATGTTTTTCGCCTAACGGATCGGGCAGAACGCTACCAGGTGATCAGCCCTGATCTCAGCAAGAACGATCCAGCCCGCCTGAATGCGACGGGCAGCGGAGCGGAAAATTACGGGGTCGTTTATTCGCTGGCCGAGTCACCCGTTAAAGCGGGAACGCTCTGGGCGGGAACCGACGATGGACGCCTATGGCTCACCGATAACGATGGCGGAAAGTGGACGGAACTGACCGCGAATCTGCCAGAACCGGCGCGCGGACAATGGATTGTTCGGATCGAGCCCGGAAATGTTGACGCGAACGTCGCCTATGTCGCGACGAGTGCCTATCGATCGGGGGACGATCATCCGATGATTGTCCGAACCGCCGACAGCGGTAAGACGTGGCAAGACGTGACTGGAGACCTGCCGGCCGACGCCCCCGTTGAAGTCGTTCGGGAAGACCCGGGTAATCCGCGTCTTCTCTACGCCGGTACTCATTTCGGTTTGTTCGCGTCGTTTGACCAGGGGACGCATTGGCTCAGAATCGGCGACCTGCCGTCGGTCCGCGTGGACGACCTGCAAATTCAGCCGCGCACTTCCGATCTGGTCATCGCGACGCACGGCCGTAGCATTTTTGTTCTCGACGACGCGCGACCGCTGCGCGAACTGACACCCGAAGTGATGGCGGCGCCCGCGCACCTTTTCAATATTCGCCCGGCCCTGGGGGCTTATCAGTTGCCCGGTTTCGCCGACTGGAATGGCAAAGGTGTTTATCGCGGAGCCAATCCACCGGAAGGGGCGCTCCTGACGGTTTGGGTAAAGGAGTTCACCGGTGACGAAATCAAGATCAGGATCACAAACGCGTCTGGCTCGCCGCGTGGCCAATCTGAAGAGTCCCGGCGTGGCCGGATTAACGAGATTGAATTGGGATCTGCGCCCGTCCAAGGACATGACGACCGAATATGGCGGGGACGATCCGAAGAAATTGCTGCCCGCCGGCGATTACACAGCCGAGTTGACATTCGGGCAAACAAAAATGACGCAAAAATTTCACGTCGACATCGCCGAAGGAATCACCCAGCGATAGACGAAACGAAGTCGCCTCATTTGCGTTGCGCCAACTGCGCGGCGATCTGCCGAAGCAAATCAGCAGGCCATCGCGTGTCTTCGACAAACACCGCTCAGCATCTCCCACAACGCGTCTAGAATACGTTGCGCGGCCGCCCGGGTCTTGTCGATGTTCCGGTCGTCGACATATGCACCAAGCATCTTGCGCTCGGCCGCGGCATGCTCGCGATCGGCTTCGATGTGAGCGCTGAAGTAACGGTAATGTTCCGGATTGGTGAAGCCATAATGTTTCTTCAAGCCATCGATCTTCGATTCACAAATGGCCGGGATCTGGCTTTCATAGGCGTACAGCGCCGCCAGACCTTCGCCGGTTGTGCCGTTCCCACAAACTGAGCGGAAGGTGTCGATCAGATTTTTCGTCTCCGGCTGTTTTTCCCCGGTGCGCGCATCATTTGCTTCAACCCCGAGGCCTTCCGCGAATTGAACCCAGAGATCCGGATGATTCGGTGAGCCCGCCTCTTCGTCCACCAAATTATCGAGCAACTGTTTGCGGGTGACCTGATCTTCGCACCTGGCGTGGACCGCCGACAGGTAGGTCGGAAATGCCGCGACGTGATGATAGTATTGCCGGGCGTAATCGGTGAGTGCATCCTTGCTCAGCTCTCCACGCGTCCAGGCAAGATAGAACGGATGAGTCAGGAGATGCTTCGCGGCAATGTCGTCATCGATGGCGTCGAGATGGTGGTTCATAAAAATCCTTTCGAATCAATGGGTGTATATAAACGCCCGCTCGCATGGCGCCAATCATTAATCGCACCCGTTACGTAGCGCCCAGTATGTGTTTGATACCGCGAATCGGAATGACCACCCAATCGGGACGGTTGTTGAGCTCGTAGCCAATCTCGTAAATCGCCTTGTCGAGAAGGTAGGCCTCCAGGGAAATCTGGAGATCATCCTGCTTCGGCGGCACAAAAATCGCACCAGCTGTCGCCGCCAGGTAACTTTGGAGAAACACGCTGCTCATTTGTCGATACCAATGATCAGCCCAATCCTCCAGGAAAGGCACATCTTCCGGTCGCATGGCCGGCTGCCACAAAGCGCTGTAAGCCGCATACTGAAATGATCGCATCATCCCGGCCACATCGCGCAGTGGAGATCGCTTCAGTTTGCGCTCACTCAGAGGACGGGCGGGTTCCCCTTCAAAATCCAGAATAAAAAAATCCTTCCCGGTATAAAGCAACTGCCCCAAATGATAATCGCCGTGAATCCGAATCCTGGCAGCTCCGGACCGATGATCGAGCAGTCGTTTTTGGCGCGCGAGGATCTCTTTTTCCGCCGCCAGGATCTCTTTGGCTTCTTCCCGGCACACTCCAGGCAGATGCAACAACTGCCTGTGCAGCACGGCAAATGTGCGGCGAAGCGAAGCGCGCATCGATTGACAGGTAGAGCGCTGGGCCATGACACTAGAAGGCTCGGGCGCAAACGCAGGATCGTTCGCGCCGGAGGCCAGAGCACAATGTAACTCGCCGGTGCGCCGTCCGAGCAGCTTGGCGTGCTCGGGATAGACGCCCCCGATCAATTCATTGAGAAGGATCGCCGAAGGCGTCTCCTTGTTTTGCAGATCAGTTTTCCGACATAGCACCCGCTCGTAATACCTCCCCACCGAGTCCAGGGTAAGCGCCCAGGCATCGCTTTCATTGGCGATGGCGCTCTGCAGGACGCAGACGACGGTTGGCTCCGATTTTCCGCGACGATACTCAAGCGCACCGCCGAAGGCCGGGACATAGGGAAAACTCGCGCGATCGGTCAGGAATCGCGTTATTTCGACATCGGGATTTATTCCATCCTCCAGCTTGCGATAAAGTTTCAGGAAAAACCTGTTGCCGAAAATCATCGACGAGTTGCTTTGCTGACCAGTCACCACCTGAGACGGTTCCGGCAGAGTCGAAGAATTACCGGGAAGCATCTGGCCCGCGATACCACAAAGATCGCCCGCCAGGCCGTTCGTCTTCTGCGCGTTGTTGATGGCGCCGAATAACTGCGCTCGAAAATCGGAATCCCAGATGGCGTCGTGCAAAACGGCGTCGTCGGAGCCGGCGAAGCGGGCTATAATGCATTGCGGCGCGGTTTGAGAAATTGCGCGCGCCGTGTCTCCGGACGCGATCTTCACCGGCAGGGCATAAGTCTCATTGGGGCCGTCCAAATAACTTACCTCCAGAAACCAAAATCGGGCGGCGTCGGGTCTGGGCGACAGGCCGACTTGTTCCAGCACCCGGAGGTAACGAATGGTCTGCGCCTTCGCCCCAAACCAGCGACACGTTCGAATGTAATCGGGAAGAATTTCGCGCTCAAAAAGCGCTCGCTGACCGTCGTCCAGAAGAGTCGCCAGATAGACCGGCGCATTGATCGTTGGAACAACTCGCTGCTTGCTGAGTCTCCGACTCTCCGATTGAGGTTGGAGAACAAACCAATAGTGCGCATGGGGTGAGAGAGTCACGAAATAAGGCGACTTCCTGACCGGAGGAAACGAATTGCGGCTGAAAACTTCAACTGGAACACATCCGGCAAAGCCCGATAAATCGAGTTCGGCAGACTGCGCAAACCGGGATAGATTCGCAACCACCAGAATCGTTTCCTTCTCGTGCCGACGGAGAAAGGCCAGAACCTTGGCGTTATCTGGATAAAGAAATTCGACTGAGCCGCGTGAGAATGCCTTGAAATTCTTGCGCATGGCAATGACGCGACGCATCCACCAGAGGAGGGAGGACAAATTCTTCCCCTGATTTTCGACATTGATGGCTTCGTAATGATATTCGGGGTCGATCGTGACCGGGAGGTAGAGCTGCTGCGGGTTGGCCTTGGAAAAACCGGCATTTAGGTCCGGGCTCCATTGCATCGGTGTGCGGCAGCCGTTGCGATCGCCCAGATAAAAATTATCTCCCATGCCAATCTCGTCCCCGTAGTAAATGATTGGCGTCCCGGGCATGGAGAAGAGCAGAGTGTTGAGCAACTCAATCTTGCGGCGGCTGTTGGCCAGCAATGGAGCAAGGCGACGCCGAATACCGAGGTTAATCCGCGCCTGAGGATCATTGGCATAAACGCGCCACATGTAGTCACGCTCTTCGTCCGTCACCATTTCGAGGGTTAGTTCGTCATGATTGCGCAAGAACATGGCCCATTGGCATACCTCGGGAATCGGCGGAGTTTGATCGAGAATGTCGATGATCGGGAAACGATCCTCCATTTGCAGCCCCATAAACATCCGGGGCATAAGCGGAAAATGAAAACTCATGTGCGACTCGTCGCCATTCCCGAAGTAGGCGACGGCGTCTTCCGGCCACTGGTTGGCTTCCGCGAGCAACATCCGGCCGGGAAACGTCGCCTCGATATGAGCACGAAGTTTCTTCAGATAGGTGTGCGTCTCGGGGAGGTTCTCACAATTTGTGCCCTCGCGTTCGTAAAGATATGGAACTGCGTCCAGCCGCAGGCCATCAACCCCGAGGTTCAACCAGAAGTCACAGACCTCCTCGACCGCTTCGTGGACGGCAGGATTATCAAAGTTAAGGTCCGGTTGATGAGAGTAAAAGCGATGCCAGTAATAGGCCTTGGCCAGCGGATCCCAGGCCCAGTTTGATGTTTCAAAATCCTTAAAAATGATTCGAGCCTCACCATATTTCTCGGGCGTGTTGCTCCAAACGTAGAAATCGCGTTCGGGCGATCCCGGGAGTGCACGACGCGATTTTTGAAACCAGGGATTTTGATCCGAGGTGTGATTGATCACCAGTTCGGTGATTACGCGCAGGCCACGCTGATGGGCCGCTTCAAGAAACCCACGAAAATCGTCGAGCGTGCCGTAGTGCGGGTTGATGTCAAAATAGTTGGCGATGTCGTAACCGTCGTCGCGCAGCGGCGACGGATAAAACGGCAGAAGCCAGATCGCGGTGACGCCCAGCTCCTGGAGATAACCAAGTTTCTCGATCAGGCCGAGAAAATCACCAACGCCGTCGCCGTTACTGTCGTAAAAGGTCTTAACATGCAGCTCATAGATGATCGCATCCTTGTACCAAAGCGGATCGACGGTCTCTCGCTGCATCTGCGCCATGCGGCTAACTCTTGGCGCGCAATCGCTGGACAGCAAGTTATGATGCAGGCGACGCCAATGTCAGGGACTACGGCCCGCCTTCCAGGAGACGAACCAGCTCAGGACCGCTCTACTTGGCAGAGAAGAGAGCAGAATGGCTGGCCACGCACTGCCATTGGCCGTCTCGTTCAACCCATGTATCGGTAAATCGATAGTTTCGGTCGAAGGGCTTCCCGTCGGTGGCGGTCCCCTTTTCCCGCGCCGTCCCTGTGACCACCGCCACACTCGGACCGTAGAAATGGACGTTCAGTTTCTCGTTCTTGGCCGAGTTGTATTTATCGGGGTCCGCCTTCAGCTCGGACAGCATTAACGCTTTGTTGGTAAACTTTCCCTTCGAAGAAACGCCCGCGTAATCCGCTGCAATGAGTGGTTCGATCGAAGCGGTATCATGATTTGGGATGGACGCCTCCCACTTGTTCTCCATCTCCTTCAAGGAGGCCTCAACGTTCGTTTTCTTTCCCGGTTTGGCGGGAGCCGGCGTGGCTATGGGGGCAGGAGGCGCGGGTGCTTTGGCGGGGGTAGCGGCATTGGCAGGCGCGGCAACTTTCGCCTTGGGACGGGGGCTTGGTTTCCTGGAGGGCGATGCCGAAGGCGACGGCGTTTCGTCCCAGATCGAGCTCGTGGACTCCACCGGCTTCGGAGTTACGGCGCTTTCGCCAGATTTCTCAGTCGCGGCCGGCGTGGGTTCCGATGTTGCTTCAATACTGACCGATGCCTTCTCTTCGGGCGAGGCAGACTCTTCTTGCGCGAATGCCGAAGTGCTAAAGACCAAGGCCGTTGCCGCAAGAAACGAACTAGTAAGTAGACTTCTTCTCATAAGTTGGTTACGAAGCGCCGAATCGTATTGGTGCGGCTAAGGCCCGGTCAAGGGTTCTCCGCAAAGCCATTCGAGTTCGCGTAGGATAAATTCCTGGAGGAATCCGTAGAAATTCACCTGAAAAAGGCTCAGGTCCCGTCGCGATCCAATGGGCGAGCGGTAATGATCGCCCAGTTCGCCATCCGTGAAGTTATTCTTCGCCGCAATGACAAGGCGAGCCTGGTTCAGAGCGCTTAACCAGGCATCGGCGTGCCGTGTCGGGATACGAAGAGTGCGATTGGCGAAGGCTTTTTCGTTTCCGCTCAATTGCTCCAAGTCCTCCGTCACCGTTGCCACGGCCGATTGGAAAAGCCGGCGCAATTCCGGTTGCACGTAAAGCTTCCACTCCGCGCAAGACTCCGTCTCACTTCCATCGGCCGGCCGGCTGAAAAGCCTGTCCTCGGCGGCGGGCACGCCATCGGGATTGGAGCTTGACGGAATCTGCCGGAGAAGTTCTGCCAGGAAAGGATCGAGTTCCGAAATCTCAAGCTCGTCGTTTCGCCGGCAAATTTCCATATCAGTTGATCTTTTCGAGCGTCGCTAGCAGCAAGTAGCCGTGTAATTGCTGCACATATAATTCCGCTCGTTCGCGCGCGCCGCTCCACAAAACAGACCGCCCTTTCTGATGAACCTCCAGCATGTGTCTCTCAGACTTTTCTCGCGGATAGCCAAAGACGCGCTGAAAAACCATCGTCACGTACGTCATCAGATTAATCGGATCGTTATGCACCACGACCTGCCACGGAACATCGATGGCATCCTGCGATTGCGTTTCTTTCTCAATCGTCGGTTCGTGCACGGCGGCCTGCGGCATGTTCTGACTGCGCATCTGGCCGATTGTTTCGTCTGGCGCCACTTCTGCCCCACCCCTTTGCGGCCGCCAGCTCATAAAACAGGCTAACATACGCTTTCCTCAGTTCAAACAGCGGGCCCCGGCACGGGGCCTTAGCCCGTGGCGATCCGCCCCAAAATCTTGCTTTGCATGCCTTCCATTCGTCGCGCGTCGCTCGTTTTTTTATCGTCAAATCCATGCAGATGCAACAACGCGTGCACGATATATAACTTAATTTCACGCGCCAGGGACGTGCCAAACCTGCGCGCGTGGCGCCTGGCCGTTTCCACACTGATGAAGATCTCCCCGTGTTCGAATGTTATCACGTCGGTTGGTCCGGCCGTCTTGAGAAATCGCTGATGCAACGCAGCCATCCGCCGGTCAGATATGAAGAGAACCGAGATTTGGCCCAGACTCGTTAGGGGAGTGACCCCCTTTCGACGGATCGCACGGCATGAATTCAAGGCTTGCTCGGCAAAGCGTTGCAAATCCGCCAGGTTCACGCGGATGCTTCGTTGAAGATTTCGGATTGTGATCGCAGAGCAACCGTCGCGCGCCGGATACGAACTCATGAGGAGGACCTCGAGATTTCCGTTCTGCCGCAGTCCGTCCAAAGACTTGAGAAGAGAGTAGATCATCTGCAGGCGAGGCGTTTGCGCGCCGGCGGCAGCGGCTCGCCGAAACGGTTCACCCCAAATCGCTTCGATCTCAAGGGGCCGACCAGATTCAAAATCCAGGAGAGTGGAAGGCTTGTATGCGCCCATCGTCTCCGTCCGCCTCATTTGTTCGGCGGCGGCGGCTTTCTCAGTGGATAACCGCACCGATTCGCCGCTTCGATCACCTCGTCCATTACAGCGACTGTGTCGTTCGGTGCATCTGCTCATCCGCAGACATTTCCGCGGTATCGACGCCGCCGGCCAAAATCGACAGGCCATTAAACGGAATGTTCCAAACCAGCTTTCGCCAATGTTCCAGCGCGAGGTTGGGAGAACCGTACAATCAATTCCGGATTGCTGGAACTCGGCCGCCAGCGGCGCGGGTACGCGGCAACGGTTCCCGATTGAACTCACCGATGGTGATATGCCCATAATCGTATCGCTCGACCGCGGTGCGCGAAATTCGACTCAAGACAAATAAAGCAAAGCCCGCCGAGCACTCGATCGGCGCCAAAGTGCCTGGCCAGAAATTCTTCGTTACCCAATCCATTCTGCAAGGTGAGCAACATGGTGTGATCATGCAGCAATGGTGGAATGAGGTCGACCAGATCAGCGTTAGACGTTGCCTTCACGGCGATAAAACGAGATCGCACGGCACCGATTTCCTTGGTTGAGCTGTAGCAATTTACCTGCGGAACGTGAACAATCTTCGGCTTTGCCCACGATGCGCAGACCGTTGCCTGCCGCACCTCGTTCAAATCGCCGCGCATCAGGAAATGCACGTCTCCGCCGCCGTAGGCGAGCTTGCCACCGTAATAGGAGCCTATGGCGCCGGAGCCGACGACGCGATGCGCATAGTTCACCATTTAATGATTCAGCGAATCAAAGAATTAGCGATTTGCTTTTGCCCGTACTCAGCGAGGCCGAGAATGCCTGTCTTGTAATTTCTTGGCCTGATTGAGTGTGCCCATAATCCAATCGTTAAATCATTAATTCGCTAATTCATTAACTATTTTCAGCCGGCGGTCGCGTTTCAGATTGGAAGTTTCGCGTAATCAATCGGGCGCCTTTGTTGAAGGTGAGATAGGCCCAGGCCCACTGAAACAGCACGGCCAGCGATTGCGAAAACCGACGAGGAAAGACGATGTGAACAAACAGCCAGGCCAACCACGCGGGAAGTCCGCTGAGATGCACGAAGTTCAGATCGGCCACCGCCTTGTTGCGGCCGATTGTAGCCATGCTGCCTTTGTCCAAATACCAGAACCGCTGCGGTTTCCGGTGCATCGATCATCGCCAGAATATTGCGAGCCGCGTGACGGCCCTGCTGCATCGCGACCGGGGAAACGCCGGGCAGCGGCTGACCGGTTTGATGCGAAAAATTGGCGAGATCGCCGATCACCTGCACTTCGGGATGACCCGGGAATGGTCAGATCGTTGTTCACAAGCACGCGGCCGACCCGATCGACCGGAACACCGAGCGTTTTGCCAACGAACGACGCGTTGTTTCCGGCGGCCCAAATCTTCACGCGACAAGGAATGAATTCGTCGCCGACTTGCAAGCCCTCATCCGAGTCAGATTCGTGGCATGGATGCCGGTGCGAACTTCAACGCCAAGATCGACAAGTTGTTTCATCGCGCTGGCCGACAAGTCTTCGGGAAACGCAGCGAGCACGCGTGGCTCGCCCTCCACCAGAATGACGCGCGCCTGCGACGGATCGATGTGCCGAAAATCCTTCGCCAGCGTGTAACGCGCGATCTCCGCAATCGCGCCCGCCATTTCCACGCCGGTCGGTCCACCGCCGACAATCACGAACGTCATCGCCGCCTGGCGCGTCGCTTCGTCGGTAATTCTCTCGGCATACTCAAACGCCATCAAGATTCGGCGTCGGATTTCGACCGCGTCCTCCAGGCTCTTCAGCCCGGGCGCGAGTTTCTCCCATTCCGGATGAGCCAAAATACGAATGACGCGCGCCGGTTGCGAGAATCAGGAAATCGTAAGCCAGATCGCCATCGACCAATCTCGAATTTTCCTGAGTTTCGACATCCACCGATTGTACTTCGGCGAGAATGACTTCGACGTTCTTGCATTGGCTAAGTATCGCGCGAATCGGCGCGGCGATGTCGGCTGGCGAGAGCGCAGCCGTCGCGACCTGGTAAAGCAAAGGCTGAAACAAGATGATAATTCGTGCGGTCGATTACCGTGACACGCACATCTTCGCCGCCAAGCTTCTTGGCTGCCTCGAGACCGCCAAAGCCGGCGCCGACAATTACGACCCTGGGTTTCTGTTTAGCTTCATTCACCGTTCAGACAACAATGTTATGAGAACAAAACCCGATGCGAGGCTTTTGTTTGCCGCAGCAGCCGGGTCGCTCTGAGAAGCGCACGTTACGCGACCTCGCGTATCCATAATCCCGTCGCCAAGAGGGCAACGGCTACACGGAGAAAGCGGTTGTCGCGGTGCGAATCGCCGCTATCTTTCGCGCCCTATGCCGAAGTCAATCGCCCGCAGCAAGACAAAGAAAGCCGTCGCCAAGCGATTCAAAATCACCGCGAGCGGCAAGGTATTGCGAGCGCAGGCGTCGCGCCGGCACCTCGCCTCATCCAAGAACGCGAAGCGCAAACGGCACGCGAGCAAAGCGGCCCGCGTGGATAAGACAGACCTGGCCCGGATCAAAGCGAATCTGCCCGTTCGGCTAGGCCTCAGCGGTTGCCGGACGCACATCGCTGCGCGAGGTACTGGCGAGCTAACGGAACTGCGGCGGCGGCACGGATTCCTCGGCCTGCGTTTTCGCGGTGCTGCTGCTGAGGTAGGGCGTCGCACCCGGTGTCGGATCGGGGCCGTAGAGATCGCGCCGCCGGACCAAGGCCGACGTGCTGCACGAGCATTGCAGGAGAGCAAAAGCGCCAATTCGAGCCATTTCACGCCGCCGATGGAATCAGAAGCGAGCAGACCTGTCAACGGTTCCACGACCGTCGCTTAAATGCCATTGCACGATAGGAATCTTGCGCGAATCTTTCGTTCCGTCAGGGGCTATGGATTGAGGACTTACGAACCCCGCCAGGGCAGGAATGCAGCAACGGTAGTCTGATCCTCCTTGCCGTAGTTCTCTGGCGGACTTTTTTTTCCGGAGCACAATCGACGTGAAGCTGCTCACAAGTTAAAACGACGCGATTCGCCCAAGTCGTCGAGAGCTGCGACGAACCGGAAGTCTACACGCTTTGGCAAAAACCGGGAGTGGATCGTCGCTTCCAAGGCCTTTTGCAAAACAACCGCGTCATGACGATCCAGAAGAGCGACAGCGGAACCGATTTTGGTCTGATCGGATTCGAGGAGCGTAAAGGAGCGAGGTATCTGGTTTTTCCGAAATCGCTCAAGCGGTTTGCCGGACAACGGATCGTTGGAATCAACTGGGATCTGGTCAGAACAAAATGATCTGTAGGCAAGCCATTGGCTTCCCGTGTTAGATGGTGACGCGCGCTCTCCTGCAGTTATGCTAGATTGATGTTGGTCATGGAGAAGCCCAACATCCAGATGCAGCTGAGCGACGAGGAACGCGTTCGCTATTCGCGCCATCTCATCATGCCGGAAGTGAGCTGGGATGGTCAACGGCGCTGAAAGACGGCCCGTGTTTTGTGCATCGGCGCGGGCGGGCTTGGCTCGCCTGCGGCGCTGTATCTGGCCGCGGCTGGAGTCGGCACACTCGGCCTGATCGATTTCGACGAGGTCGATCTTTCGAATCTGCAACGACAGATTCTGCATGGCACAAGCGACGTCGGTCGTCGCAAAATTGAATCCGCGCGCGATCGTTTGTGCGAGACGAATCCGAATGTGTCGCTGGAAATGCACGATGACCGGTTCTCGCGCGAGAACGCAGAGCACCTGGTCGCGCGCTACGACTTGTAGTCGACGGCTCGGATAATTTCGCGACGCGTTACCTCTCCAACGACGTGTGTGTCTGGGCGCGAAAGCCGAACGTCTATGGTTCCGTGTTTCGTTTTGACGGCCAAACCACGGTCTTTGCGCCCCATCTCGGCGGACCATGTTATCGCTGCCTTTTTCCCGAACCGCCGGAACCAGGCAGCGTTCCGAATTGCGCGGAAGCGGGGGTGCTTGGGGGTTCTGCCCGGCATCATCGGCATGATCCAGGCGGTGGAAACGATCAAACTGATCCTGGGTATCGGGGATTCGCTGATTGGTCGTTTGCTAAGCTTCGACGCTCTCAAAATGAAGTTTCGCGAATTCAACTTGCGGCGGGATCCTGGCATGTCCGGTCTGCGGCGAATCGCCCACCATTGTTGAGCCGATTGACTACGAAAGTTTTTGCAATGCGGATAGCCCGACCGCTGGAGCGGCCATCCCGACTGTTTCGGTGCACGAGTTACAGCAAAAATTGGCGGCTAAGGCGTCGCTCGTGATAGTCGATGTGCGGGAACCGTTCGAATACGACATTGCCCGAATCGATGGATCCAAATTACTGCCGTTGAATGAGTTAGAGGATCGACTAGGCGAACTGGATCGCGAAACAGAAATCGTGGCGCTTTGCAAGAGTGGTGTGCGCAGCGCTCATGCCGTGCAATTGCTCCGCCGGGCGGGCTACACCCGGTCATCGAATCTGGCCGGCGGAATCGACGCCTGGGCGGACCAAATCGACCCGACCATGCAGAAATATTAGCGGCTATTTGATGACGGCGTCTAATTCTGCGGCGGTCGGAACATCACTCCAGCGCTGCAGCAGCTCGCCGTTCCGGCCAAGGACCAACACTTGAAAGGCAGTCGGCGAGGCAAGACCAAATTGCGATGCAATCGTGCCGTCGAAATCAAGCACGGCCAGCGTGTCGCTTCTGGGATCGCGCGCGAGCCTCTTCGCCGTGTAGCGCGGTTGCAGTCGCTTTGCCGCGGCGTCGAGTCGTCGTCGCGCCAGGGCCTTCACCAGCAGGCGGGCCAGACTACTGTGCGGCCTTTCAAAAGTCAGCAACGTAATCAAGCGATAGGTAGGATCGCCCAGGCAACGGTCAGGCACGCGAGCCCCAACCATCTGAGCCTTATCCACGTCCGTGGAGTTGGTCACGACAATGACGGTCACATGGCCGTCGGCCGTGGATAATTTGTTTTGATCGACATCGGTGAGAGTTAATGCGTAGACCGGGGCAGCGTGCAAAAGAGCAGCGGAGAAAAAAAACAAAAACCCAAAGAAAAAGAATTGAAGTGACTTCCACCTCATGAGTAAGGACCTTGCGACAATGGGGCCTCCTGACAAGTTTTCGTTCGACTGCGGCAAAGTGTTCCGAAGCCTTGCCGGTTCGTCCGTTCCGCTGGCCTTGTGCGGCGGGCTCATCCTCATCGGGTGCGATCGCATGATCACGCCTCGTGATACGCAAATCGTCAAGGATGCGGATGCGAAATCGTCCCAAGGTGAATTTCTGGGTGCCATCAATCTCTATGAGAGGGCTCTCAACGGGACGTCGGAGACGGCCGACATTCATTACAAACTCGGCCTGCTCTATGACGATAAGATGAACGATCCTCTGGACGCGCTTCACCACTTCAAACGCTACGTGGCTTTGCGCCCCACCGGCTCACATGCGGCCGAGGTTAAGGGCTTCATCAAACGTGACGAAACCGCGCTGCTCACGAGCTTGTCAGGCGATTCGGTGGTGACGCAGGCGGAAGCAGCGCGGTTGCGAAATGAAAACCTAAGCTTGAGAAAACAGATCGAGGAACGCACGCCCAAGGCGCGCGCGGCGGACGATAAAACACAGCCCCGCAATGCTCGCGCCGAAAAAGGCGCCGTGACCAAGGCGGGCGGACAAACTTACGTCGTGGAAAATGGCGACACGCTTGTCTCCATCTCGCGGAAGTTTTACAAATCGTCCACGCGTTGGAAGAAAATCCGCGATGCGAACAAGAGCACGATCGACGATCCGTCGAAATTAAAGCCCGGGCAAACCCTGATCATCCCATGACGGCGGAGGCCAAGACGCCGGCGAATCCCGATGACCTTCGTGAAAAAGCCTGCGAGACCACTACCCTGGCGGAGGCGGAGGCGGAGCAGGTTTGGGAGTCGGCAATGCGTTCTTTTGGCTAATTGCGCCGGTGCCCGTCGGGTCGTTATTGCCGGAGGACGGCGGGTTATTGTTATTCTGCTGATTCTGCACGGTCCCCTGAATGGCATTCAAAACCGAATTGGGCAGCTTGTTGGAGAACCCTTTGACCAAACGCGAGGTGTTGAGCACTTTCTTGACGTCGAAATTCTGTTTGGCCGGCAAACGCTGGGCCCCCGGCGGGATGAGCAACATTTCACCGCCGCTCAGGTTCAAGCATGGCTCCCCGGCGCGAGCTCCGTTCAGGCGAACGCAAGCCTGTCCTTCCAGGACGAGAAACTTCGACCATGACTTTCCATGGTGCTCGACCAGGGCCGTGAATCCGGTGATGGCCGCGGTAGCTGCTCCGGCATTGATTTTCGTCGTCCCAGCTTCCTTCGGCGCGGTCACCAGGATCGCGCCGCTGGAGAGATCGAGCTCCCTGGCTCCGGCACCATAACTGAAAACGGTATTCGCACCCAGGCGGGCGATCGTCTTGTCGGTAAAGGTAAGCTCAGCGCGCGAATCGACCCCTGTCCGGACGGCGGTGCCCGCACCAACGGGCTCGTTCACGGCGGCCGGCCGCGAGCCGGAGTTTGACGGGAGCAATCGCACATCCTGAATCACTTGCGTAACTCGGGCATCTTTTTCCGCGGCAGTCGCACGTCCAGCGAGACTGATTGTTACAGCAACGGCAAACGCAATCCGAATCATGTCGGAAAGAAGGAGTTTCTTCATAGTCAGTTGATAATACGGGGGTTGAGCTTCTAAAGATCTACCACATGTCTTGCACATATTGAAGGGAAAAGCATCAGGCCCGGCCCCCCCCCGGCAGCCACCACCCTCTTGTGGTCGACAATTAAAACCTAAAGGTAAAGGAAACCAATCCACCGATGTTGCCCACGTTGTAATAGAAGGTCTTGTCACTCGACTGGTTGGCGGCGAACGTGCCGACGACGCTGGCCGACAGATCTTTGGTCACGTTGTAGCCCAAACTGGCCGCAAGGATTTCCTCGCAATCAATCCGATCGGTTAGTTGATAAGTTCGCATCACGATTCGGCCAGTCGCATTCACATAAAACGAACGGCTAATATTGGCGGTGTAGGCGAGGTATATCTCGTAATCATTCCGGCGGGGCGGCTCCGGGCTCGCCGTCGCACTGATGTTAGCGTCCGCTCCGAGCGAGAGGAGCTGGGCGCGGTCGATTCGAAATGGTATCTCGGCGTTAACGAGAAAAGAATAGTTCGAAAAGAAAGACTCGAAGCTGTTCTTGTCGGTCAACCGGTCGTAAATGAATAGACCGCGCAAGACAAGGCCATGGTACTGGGGCAAGCTATAAATCAAGCCGGCCTGCACATTGAAATCACCGAAATTTAGCCCGGTAAAGCGATCATAATAGAAGAGCTGCTCGGTCACGCTGACAAACCCATAGAGCGAGTTGGTCAGGCGAGGCGTGTAGGCCAGGGCCACCGCAGGGGCGACCAGAAAGTCACTCTGCGCGCCGTCCTTGACCAGAGCCACGTTAGACGTCTCGTAAAAAGGAACGGACACCGATGCCGTGAATGGCTGGTACCCCTCCTCCCGTTTCAAAATGGACTGCTCGCCAAGGTCCGAATCGTTCGGAGTAGACACGACCTGTCCGCCCTCCACCCCGCTTGGATATTGGCCCGTGACTGATTGCGCCTGATTGGCGACCAGGCTGGCGCGACTGGCATCCTGCGATTGCGCGGCGGTCGGCCCGGTCTGAGCAAGATAAAACGCGGCCAAAAACAAGCCGGTCAAAATATGTGGGCAACGTGGACGTCGGTTAAGGCGATGACTCATAGGACAGTTTCTTTTTGAGGCTACAGATTTCCAGGGTCAAGTAGTTTATCCCCCAAGCGATCAATCGAGTGGTGGGGCGCTGGAGAGAGGCTGCGGGTTATTGGCGCCCGCCCCGCCAAACGTCCCGGTTCTACTCCCGTTGCCACCGAAGCCCGTATAATTCGCGTGGTTGGTGTAAACATTGGCCGGATTTGCGCCACCGATCGTTACGACCACGTTGTTAAAAATGTTGACGGTGTTGCCCGCAATGATCTTTGTGCTCGCGCCATTGAGGCTCACGTCGGCAATGAAATTAACGGTGCCATTACTTCCGGCTGAATAGAGTTTCAGCGTCGTATCGGCTGAAAGTGTACCTCCGCCAATATTCAGAGTTCCGTTGCTTCCGAGGGTCGCGACCTTCAGGACATCAGCGCGCACATCTGCGTTGTTGAGATTGACCACTCCGTTATCGCCCGCGTGGCGAATATCAACCGTCCCGCCGTCCGCCTGAATTCGCCCGTTGACGTTAACGCTGCTGCTATTTCCATTCTGAGCACTGGCCAGGATCGTAATTTTCCCGCCTGGTCCCGGGGCGGCGGCGTCGAGCAAAGCCAACAACTGAGCGCTGCTGCTGATATTGATCGCGACACCCGATGTCTTGCCACTGGTGATGCCGATGTTGCCGCCCTTAGCGCTACGACGAACGATCGGCGGCGGAGCAGCACTCGGAGCTGAGGAAACTTCGATTCGATTGTTGACGGTGACTGTGTCACCGCTGGAAGTGAGATTGACCGTGCCGCCATTTCCGCTCGGCGCGATAGTATTCGCCTGAAATCCGGTGGTGGCTTCTATATCAGAGCTGACCGTAATTGGGCCAGTCGCGTTCAGAGTGAATGTTCCCCCGCTCGCGCCACCGGTCGTTCCGCTGCCTGCGGCGCCATTGAAAAGCGCGCCGTTAATTTCTCCGGCGGCGGGTCCAAACGCGGCGGAGGGCCCGTTCAAGGTAAGCGTACCGCCGTCGGCACCATTCACTCCGCTAAAATCGATTCCGTTTACGGCGGAGAGCGCTGCGGTGGCTGTCATCGTGATCGCCCCAGAGGTCCCGGTTATTTGGTCAACCGCCGCACTTCCGTCGATCGAAAAATTGCCGCCGTTGATGGTGCGCAGCGTTCCGCCAGCGACGCTTGCGCTGTTGATGAGTTGCACTTGGGAGGCAGCACCGTCGACTAGGATAACGCCTCCTGTGTTGTTGAATTGGCCACCGCTGAGCACCAGACCACCTCCGCCGGTAGCCTCCAAGAGCCCCTGGTTAACAAAGCCCCCGCCATTGGCATTGACTACCGTGCTGTTTGTGGTGGGCGAGATGATCAGCGCATTGCTGCCGGAAGTGGCATTGATTACGCCGGCTGACTGATTGATCAACTCAATCGAGTTGCTTACCCCGATCTGCCCCGCTCCCGAGATCGTGTTGTTGACGTTGGTTAGCGTCTCGGTACCGCTGTTGGTCGCACCAAAGATGCGGTTGTTGGGACTGTCACTCAAGATCACGCTGCCCCCACCGGTCAGTGTCGTTCCATCCGAGATGTGCAAGTCGGTGAAGTTCCCGCTAGAGTTGATTACGATTGTACCATTGTTGGTGATCGTGCCGCTCAGGAAGGTGGCGCTGTTGTTGGTGCCCTGATAGGTGTCGGCATTGGTGAGCGCACCCTGGCTCGTTCCATCCAGAAACGCGTTGTGGCCGGAGGCGGTCTGGATCAAGCCACCCCCGCTGTCGCTCAGTGTGCCGCCAGAGATAGTGACGCCGTTTTCAAGAAACACATTGTTGCCGCTGCCAATTGCCTCAATCATCCCACCCTTGTTGTTGAATTGGCCACCGCTGAGCACCAGGCCACCTCCGCCGGTAGCCTCCAAGAGCCCCTGGTTAACAAAGCCCCCGCCGTTGGCACTTACCAGGTTGCTGTTGGTAGTGGGCGAGATGATCAGCGCATTGCTGCCTGTGGCATTGATCACACCGGCCGATTGGTTGAGGAACTCAATCGAATTGCTTATCCCAATCTGTCCCGCTCCCGAAATCGTGTTGTTGACGTTGGTTAGCGTCTCGGTGCCGCTGTTGGCTGCGCCATAGATGCGGTTGTAGGGACTGTCGCTCAAGATCACGCTGCCACCACCGGTCAGTGTCGTCCCATCCGAGATGTGCAAGTCGGTGAAGTTCCCGCTAGAGTTGAGTAAGATTGTGCCAGCGTTAGTGATCGTGCCGTTCAGGAAGGTGGCGCTGTTGTTGGTGCCCTGATAGGTGTCGACATTGGTGAGCGCACCCTGGGTCGTTCCATCCAGAAACGCGTTGTGGCCGGAGGCGGTCTGGATCAAGCCACCCCCGCTGTCGCTCAGCGTGCCGCCGGAGATAGTGACGCCGTTTTCGAGAAACACATTATTGCCGCTGCCGATTGCCTCAATCGTCCCACCCTTGTTATTGAATTGGCCGCCGCTAAGTACCAGCCCGCCCGCACCGGTGGCCTCCAAGAGCCCCTGGTTGACAAAGCCCCCGCCATTGGCATTGACCACCGTGCCGTTGGTAGTGGGCGAGATGACCAGCGCATTGCTGCCGGAGGTGGCGTTGATTACACCGGCCGACTGGTTGATCAACTCAATCGAGTTGCTCACCCCAATCTGTCCCGCTCCCGAAATCGTGTTGTTGACGTTGGTCAGCGTCTCGGTACCGCTGTTGGTTGCGCCATAGATGCGGTTGTAGGGACTGTCGCTCAAGATCACACTGCCACCACCGGTCAGTGTCGTCCCATCCGAGATACGCAAATCGGTCAAATTTGCGCCAGCGTTGAGTAAGATTGTGCCAGTGTTGGTGATCGTGCCGTTCAGGAAGGTGGCGCTGTTGTTGGTGCCCTGATAGGTGTCGGCATTGGTGAGCGCACCCTGGGTCGTTCCATCCAGAAACGCGTTGTGGCCGGAGGCAGTTTGGATCAAGCCACCCCCGCTGTCGCTCAGTGTGCCGCCAGAGATAGTGACGTTATTTTCAAGAGACACATTATTGCCGCCGCCGATTGCCTCAATCGTCCCACCCTTGTTATTGAATTGGCCGCCGCTAAGTACCAGCCCGCCCGCACCGGTGGCCTCCAAGAGCCCCTGGTTGACAAAGCCCCCGCCGTTGGCATTGACCACCGTGCCGTTGGTAGTGGGCGAGATGACCAGCGCATTGCTGCCGGAGGTGGCGTTGATTACACCGGCCGATTGGTTGATCAACTCAATCGAGTTGCTTATCCCAATCTGCCCCGCTCCAGAAATCGTGTTGTTGACGTTGGTTAGCGTCTCGGTACCGCTGTTAGCCGCGCCAAAGATGCGGTTGTTGGGACTGTCGCTCAAGATCACGCTGCCACCACCGGTCAGTGTCGTCCCATCCGAGATGTGCAAATCGGTGAAGTTCCCGCCAGAGTTGAGTAAGATTGTGCCAGCGTTAGTGATCGTGCCGTTCAGGAAGGTGGCGCTGTTGTTGGTGCCCTGATAGGTGTCGACATTGGTGAGCGCACCCTGGCTCGTTCCATCCAGAAACGCGTTGTGGCCGGAGGCGGTCTGGATCAAGCCACCCCCGCTGTCGCTCAGTGTGCCGCCGGAGATAGTGACGCCGTTTTCAAGAAACACATTATTGCCGCTGCCGATTGCCTCAATCGTCCCACCCTTGTTATTGAATTGGCCGCCGCTGAGTACCAGCCCGCCCGCACCGGTGGCCTCCAAAAGCCCCTGGTTGACAAAGCCCCCGCCGTTGGCATTGACCACCGTGCCGTTGGTAGTGGGCGAGATGACCAGCGCATTGCTGCCGGAGGTGGCGTTGATTACACCGGCCGATTGGTTGATCAACTCAATCGAGTTGCTTATCCCAATCTGTCCCGCTCCCGAAATCGTGTTGTTGACGTTGGTTAGCGTCTCGGTACCGCTGTTGGCTGCGCCATAGATGCGGTTGTAGGGACTGTCGCTCAAGATCACGCTGCCACCACCGGTCAGTGTCGTCCCATCCGAGATACGCAAGTCGGTCAAATTTGCGCCAGCGTTGAGTAAGATTGCGCCAGTGTTGGTGATCGTGCCACTCAGATTCGTGGTCGTGTTATTGTCCAATTGGATGGCGCCCGCTCCGGAAAAATGTGTCCCATTAATGAAGATCCAATTGCTGGCAAACTCCACCGTCGCGCCAGCGGATGCTGAGAATGCGCCGGCACTGGTTGCACCGACGACGAAGCGCAACGTGCCGTTTTGCGCCGATACCGTACCCGAATTGTTTAAGCCGATGTTGAAGTTGTCTGTTCCGGTGCCAGTAGTCTTCGAGAGTGTGCCCGAATTATTGAAGGTCGCTGAGCCGGCGAAAAGGTCGCTGCCGTCAAACGTGATATTGTAGGCGCCGCTATTTGTGATGGTTGTTCCGTTAACACCCATCGTGGCGGATTGCGTGCTGGATCCTACCACAAACAGATCCCCGCCTGCCATTGTCCCACCGCTGAATTGCAATCCGGCGTTCAGCGTAAGCGGATTATCCAGACGCAAAGTTCCGCCACTCATCTGGAACTGCTCGATGGTCACTCCGCCGACAATATCCTGGATCAACATACCGCTCGATTGTGAGGCGTTGTAAGTGTTGCCGCCGGAATTATCGGGCACCACATTCGGATTCCAGCTCGCCGGGTCGCTCCAGTTGCCGGCCGGAGCACCCAAGTAGGTGATCGCGGACGCGCCGGTGCCGTCGAATGGGGGCGCGTGCGACAGCGGATTCGTGACGGCACCAGCGCCGCCAAACATTCCCGTTGTGCTACCGTTACCTCCCGACCCCGTGTAATTCGCTATGTTAGTAAAGACGGACGCCGGATCAGAGCCTCCGATCGTGACGAGAACCCCATTGAAGATCGTTACCGTATTTGCGGCGATAATTGTCGCGGTGCTTTGACTGCTTAGCGTGACATTCGCAACAAAGTCGATGGAACCATTACTTCCGGGAGCATAAAGCTTAAGCAAGGTATCGGCCGAGATTGTGCCGCCGCCGATAATCAGCGTACCGTTACTACCTAGCACGCCAACTTTAACGATGTCTGCGCGGATATTCGCGTTGTTAAAGGTGATCGCTCCATCATCGGCAATTCTGGCAAGGAACGAACCCCCGACGTCATACGTTCCGCCGTTGATATTGATGGCCGCGGTCGGTGTCGATGTGCTGCTGCCGAGAATGGTAAATGTCGCATCATTGGCGACTGTCACATTGCCCGGGATGTCGAAACTGATTGTCGCGCTGGAACCAATCACGCCGCTGTTGCTGTTATCGATCTCGGCGAGGACGGAAAGCGCAGACATGTCGGCGGCGCTTACGGCGACCGAAGCGTCTCTATTTATCATCCCACCGGAATTAAAAATTTCGAACCTTGTATCGCCGATCGCAACAAAACTGTTGGAGATGTCCAGACTGATCGTGGCGTCGCGTCCAATGCTGCCGCCGCCGTAGTTGTAAATGTCGTCGAATAGAGCACCGGTTGAGAGGTTGGTTGCGGTGACGTTGGTTCTTGCGTCGCCACTGATTGTTCCTCCTCCAGTTCCCATGAAATTGCCGTTGGCCACGGTGAAGAAAGCGGTGCCCGGCGCACTGATGTTTTGGCTAGCAAATACATCAACGATGGCATCACCGCCGATAGTACCGCTACCGTTCGAGTAAATCGAAGCCTCAAGGGACATGGTGTCGGTGCCCGGAATTCCTGAGGCGGTGGAGAAAGTCGTAATGTTTCGCGCGCTGAGTGTGACGGTTGCGCTGCCACCGATATTTCCCCCAGCGATGAAGGTAATCGGATCGACCTGGTTAAACCCTGTGTCCTCAATATCAACAAGCACAGGGCCTTGAACAACCAGGTCTCCCGTAATATTGACCAAGTTAAAGGCATCGCCGGTGATGTGGCCGCCGGCATTCGTGCTGACAAAAGTGGTAAAAGCGCCACCGACCGAAACACTTCCGGCATTCAGATTAACGACTGCGCTCGAGCCGATCGTACCTCCGCCGCTGCCGTCGTTCCGCGTCGAAATTCCCATAGTGAGATCGTTCGAAATCATCAAAGCGCCATCGATGCTGAATATCATATTGGCACCCGTGCCAATCGACCCACCGTTGCGATCATTAATGAGGCTAGTCAGGGCGTTTGCGGTGAAATCGCCGCCGGTCGTGACGAAAATGTTCCCGCCGGTCCCTATCTGACCGCCGTTCCCGTTATTGATCGTTAGAAACAAGCCGCCGCTGCCGTTGATGGTCAGATTGTTGCCTGTGTTCAACGTGATGTCTGCGCCGCTGTCGAGATTACCGTCCACGGAATTATCGATATTGACCACGACGCTGCTCCCGGCGGCGAGATCGGTGCCGGCATCGAGCGAAACGTTGAGACCCGAAAAGCCGCCGAAAGTCCGATCGATCTCCAATCCGTTCGTGATCGAAATTTGATTTCCCGCTGAAATATCGACATTGCCGTCGGAATTGGTCGCGGTTGCGCTGAAGGTGCCGCCACTCCAGTTCAAATTGTTCGTGGCGGAAAGGGATATCGTGACCGCGTTAATCGCATTGATCGTAATGTCGCGCCCGGCGACAGCGCCGAACTCTTCCGTCGTGATGTTTGAGCTGACGTTCATGTCACGTTCAGCGTAGAGACTAACTCTGCTCGAAGTGTTAATATCAGATCCAAGCGTGAGGTCACTGCTGGAGCCACGGGCGTAAATAGTCAGATCATGGAAGCCCGAGAACGAAATCTCGGGCCCTAAGGTGATCGGTCCGTTCTCCGTGGCGAGGAGCAGTCCGCGAATTCCGGCAAAAGTGAGGGTACCTCCTGGACTGCCTGAAGTAATACTGTTGACGCCGACAAGGCCAAGATTGATCTCGCCGTTTGTCGTTGAAATCGTCGGGTCGCCGGTCAACTGTAGCGCCGTGAATTTAAAGGCGGCCCCTGAGCCATTGCCAATGTCCTGATCAAATCCACTCGAGACGTCGAACGCTGACGTTGATCCAAAGAGAAACGCGGTCAAGAGGCCGTCCTGAGCCGGGCCGCGCCAAATTTTGCCGTAATCGGTTTGACCATTGGTGGTGATCGCAGGGTCGGTCGTGATGGTCGTTCCACTCGTGATCACGTAAGGATTCGGCGACGCGATCACTGTCGGTGTGCCGAACTTGCTCGGAGTTGGGGAAGCGCTGGGCGTTGGACTTGGTGTCGGGCTTGGTGTTGGACTCGGCGTCGGGCTTGGTGTCGGGCTTGGCGTTGGACTTGGTGTCGGGCTCGGTGTTGGACTGGGCGTTGGACTTGGTGTTGGACTGGGCGTTGGACTTGGGGTCGGGCTCGGTGTTGGACTTGGCGTTGGACTTGGGGTCGGGCTCGGTGTTGGACTGGGCGTTGGACTTGGGGTCGGGCTCGGTGTTGGACTGGGCGTTGGACTGGGCGTCGGGCTTGGTGTCGGACTGGGCGTTGGACTTGGTGTTGGACTCGGCGTTGGGCTTTCCGCCGCCTCTTTCTGGGAAACGGCGTCGGTCGTATCATTCAAGTTGGGCGGATTCGATGCCGGTCCTGGCTGGCTCGTCTGTTGTGCGACGATGATTTCCTGAATCAGAGGCGCATTGGGCAGCGGAGCAAAATCGGTGATGAGCTTGGACGTTTCATTCACGTCAGCCACATTGAATTTGATAGGCTTGCTGACGTGCCCATCGGGGCTCATGACCACCATCTCGCCGGGCAACAAGTCGGTACATTCACCCGCCGTCGAACAAAAATGGCCTTGTCCTTCGAGTATTAAAACTTTACTGGGCGCGCCCTTGTTCGCTTCGCAAAGAGCCGTCCCGCCCGTGACCGCGCAGGTAAATCCGGCACTACGGATGTGCGCGGCCGCGCCATTTGCCGGCACCGATACAAGGATCGCCCCACCGCCGAGAGTCAGCTCGCGACCCGCCTCGTTGAAACTAAACACAGTGTTGGCCCCGAGACGCGTGATGGTTAGATCGATAAACGTAAGCTCGGCTCGCGAATCAGTGCCGGTCCGGACGGCGGTCCCGCTACCAATGGCATCGCTGACACTCGCCGGCCGCGGCGCCGCCTGCGCGGGAAGCAATTGCACGTCCTTGATGACTTGCGTCACGCGGGCCGACTTCGTCTGGGCGGCGTTCGCATCCGGAGCGACGATAACTGAACAGACAGCAAACCATAGCAGGGCAACAGATTTGGATTCCGCCAGAGTTCGATGGATTCTTGTCATTAAAAATCGAAGGGTGCCGATGCCTGCTATTTTCGAGTCGCCATCGCTTGATCGACGGCGGATGAATTGATCGCGGCCGACCCGCGACTGGGCGGCGGCGGCGTTGCGTTGGAAGACGGGGCGGCCTTGTCGGTTACGTCACGCTGTGTTGGATCGAGAAGCGAAACCGCTGTTCCACCGCCAAAAATGACCAGGTTGGTCTCGATCAAAGTCCTCTTCGTCTTGGCCTTTTGCTGCTTCAGGCTTTCGCTCGCCATCAGTCCGTCGCTTCGCAAGGGCGCGAAATCGACCAGGAAGTGGGACGTTTTTAAAAAGCGTTCGATGTCAAAGTCAACCGGATCGCTCAATGGCGTATTGGGCTGGCCGATCACCATTTGGCCGGCCCGCACGAGCACTGAGTCACCGAGATGGCCTGGCCGAAATAAACGTCCCGTGCCTTGCAGAACGAGAAATTTATAGACCGTTGCATGGCACTCGAACATCACCGTGGTCCCGGCAATCGCAGCCGCTACTCCCGCAGTCTGGATCCTGGGGCCTCTGGCCGTCTTTGGAACCTGAAGAAGCATCGCGCCGGCCTCGAGGTTCAAATTGCGCGTGCCGCTGGCGAAACTGAAAACGCTGTTGGAGCCGAGCCGGGCGACCGTCTGGTCCGTAAAAATAAGTTCCGCGCCCGACTCGCCGCCGGTCTTCACCACAGTTCCGTCACCCACCCGCTCGTCTAAGCAAGCGGGTTGCGGCTGGGCGT
Organism: uncultured Verrucomicrobiae bacterium; assembly: GCA_963788855.1. Taxonomy (GTDB): domain Bacteria; phylum Verrucomicrobiota; class Verrucomicrobiia; order Chthoniobacterales; family UBA10450; genus CAWBIE01. The sequence goes on along the minus strand of CAWBIE010000005.1, from coordinate 613,963 downwards.
CGTGGCCGAGTAAATGCACCTCGTGGATGATTTTGGTGATCTGGGCCGTGGGAGGAGTGCCGGCCAAGCCAGGCAGGCAGGAACCAGCCAAAAGACAAAGCGCAAGCAAGCCTCGCCCCAGGAGCCTCTGTTCCGAGATTCTATCCACGCGAGTGGATGTTTATCGAGGTAATGGCTGCTTCAGGTCAAGCTTTTACCGACCCGGCGCAACGTTGAGTTACCCTTCCAGATCGAGCAATTGTCGTTGCCACGGAACCAACAGTGTCGTCGCCGCGACCGGGTCCGTGGCGATTGCTTCCAACGCGCTGCGCGGTGCGAGAAATGCCGGTTCCAGGCCCAGTTTCTCGGTGATGCGATCCCGTTGTTCCTTGAGTTGATCGCTCCGGCGCATCACCTCGGCGCTGGGACGTGATCCCGCGCGCCGTCGCACCACGGGCCATTCTGCTTCCGATGATTTCAAGGCACGTTCCGCCGCTTCACGAAACGCATGCCGGCGCCGCGGGGAGAAATGTCGATAGTCCGCGATATCTCCAGTGCTGAAGGCTTCGGCCGCGCGCACCAACTCGTGATTTTGCAAAATGTGAAACGGCGGCCGATCAGCCGCCTGCGCTTCCGTTTCGCGCCAACGCCAGATTTCCCGGAGGACGGCAGCGGCTCGACCTCGCAACTTGCCTGCTCCGCTGATGCGCCAGGCTTCGTCGACTTCCCGGACGCGATCGATGCCTGCCTGCTCCAGGGCACGCTGACAAGACTGCTGAAACCAGGCGAGCCGGCCAACTCCCTGCAACTCCACCTCCAACTTTTCCGCCAGGGGCAGGAGGTAACGGGTGTCGTTGACCGCGTATTCGAGCATCCGCTGCGGCAACGGTCGCTGGGCCCAGTTCGCCTTCTGCGAGCCTTTGCTCAGTTCCACGCCGAAGTAGCGCTGGACCAGGGCGGCCAGACTAAATTCGCGAATGCCGAGCAGGCGCGCGGCGATCACCGTGTCGAAAACACGCTGGGCCTTGAAATCGAAAGTTCGGCGGAGCAGGCGCAGATCGAAGTCGGCGCCGTGCAGGATGATCTCTTTCTTTTCCAGCGCCCTGGACAACGGGGCCAGATCGAAATTGGCCAGCGGATCAACGAGGTGATCACCCTGCGGCACGCTCAATTGCAGCAGGCAAAGCTTCTCCCGATAGCAATGAAGACTGTCTGCTTCCGTGTCGATCGCGACACGGTCAACCGGCTCGATTAACGGAAGCAGCTTGGTAAGTTGCGTAGCGGTCGCGATCAGATCTCCTGGCAATGACGAATGACGAATGTCGAATGTCGAAGCAATGACGAATGACGAATCACGAGAAGTCCTGCTTCGTTCGTCATTCGTCATTCGTGCTTCGTCATTCTTGCTCATTCGTCATTCGTCGTTTAACCACGCATCATCGCAATCCGCTCAAGAGCAACTCGGCGTTCGTTTTGGTCGCCTCGAGATTCTCGATTAACTTTTCCATCGCTTCGATGGGCGGAAGCGCTGCCATGGTTTTGCGCAAGAGTTGCACCCGCTCCCATTCATCCGGGTGATACAGCAATTCTTCCCGGCGGGTTGCCGACAACAATGGATGGATCGCTGGATACAGCCTCTTCTCCTGCAGGGAGCGATCGAGATGCAGCTCCATATTACCAGTCCCTTTGAACTCCTCGAAAATCACTTCGTCCATGCGACTCCCCGTTTCGGTCAACGCAGTCGCGAGAATGGTTAGGCTGCCGCCCTCCTCGGCATTGCGGGCCGAGCCGAAGAATTTCTTCGGCTTGGTCAAGGCCTTGGATTCGACCCCGCCCGACATGATGCGACCCTTGCTCGGTTGGAGATTATTATAACCGCGCGCCATGCGCGTGATGCTGTCGAGGAGGATGACGACATCTTTTTTCATCTCTACCAGACGCTTGGCGCGTTCCAGCACCAGCTCCGAGACCTGGACATGTCGCTGAACGTTTTCGTCGAAGTTCGAGTGATAGATCTGACAATCCACTTCCCGGGCCAGATCGGTCACTTCCTCCGGCCGTTCGTCCACGAGCAGCAGAATCAAAACAATCTGGGGATGATTCGCGCGAATCGCCTTCGCTATTTCCTTTAGCAGAATCGTTTTGCCGACTCGCGGTGGCGCCACGATCAGTCCGCGCTGGCCGCGGCCCAGCGGAGCGATCAGATCGACGGCACGCGCGCTGATCGAGTTTGTCTTCGGATTTTCCAGCATGATCCGTCCCTGCGGGAATTGCGGTGTCAACTTTTCAAAGTCGGTGGGCTGGACCCATTGCTCGGCCGGTTGACCTTCGATCGTCGTGATTTGATCAAGCATCAAAGACTTCTCGCGATCGCGGGGCAGGCGCACCGTTCCGGCAAGCTGCTGCCCCAGGCGCAAGCCGTGCTTTTGGATGAGCGCGCGCGGCACACAGACATCCTCCGGGACGGGCAGGAAATTCAAGCGAGGCGACCGCAGGAACCCGAACGAATCGCCGACTTCATCGAGAAAGCCCTCCGTTGTGACCGTTCCGCCGCGACCAAGCGCAGCACGAATTGTATCGAGAATGTGATAATGCCGGGAACGGCCGGCATACAAACGCACATCAAGCTCGCGAGCGAGCGAATCCAATTTGTCGACCGAGAGTTCTTGAAGCTCGGCCAGATTGAGCGGACGCGGCGGCGCCGGGGCAGGCGCAGGGGCCGCCTCGGCCGCGGGAATCGGTGGGTTCACGGCCGCCTGCAAAGCGACCTTTTCTCCGGAAGCTAGTCTCCCGGGCTCTCCTTCGGCCGGTGCTTTAGTTGTCAGGCCTTCGTCCATTTTAGATTGTCAGACATTCGCCTTCTCACTCCGCCACAGTTCAGCAAGCAGGCGCGCCTGCTCGGCCAAAACCACTTTTTCGTCGTTGTTCCAAACCACGTGGTCAGCTCGTCTCATTTTCTCTTCGAGGGACATTTGCGCGTTGATCATTTCTTCGGCGCTGCGCCGTTCCAAACCCGTGCGCTGCTGCAGTCGAGCCAATTGAAGGTCAGCGGAGCACGCCACCACCACGACGAAATCGCACAAGTTTTCACCGCCTGTCTCATATAGAAGTGGAATGTCAGCAAAGAAAAAATCGGAAGAATTGCGGTAGATCTGCGCTTCAGCGCTCCATTGGCGACGAATGCGCGGATGGAGAATTTGTTCGAGAACGCTCCTTTTCGCTGCGTTCTCAAAGACTATGCCCCGGAGTCGCCCTCGATTCAAGTCACCATCCGCAGAATAAATATCGGCTCCGAACTCCCCGGCGATCGCTTTTCTAACCTCAGGATCCTCATCGGCCAATTGCCGTGCCGCCGCGTCCGCATTGAAGAACCTGGCGACAGGAACGATCTCCCTCAGGCAATCACAAAAGGTCGACTTACCGGTGGAGATCCCGCCCGTGATCCCGATAGCAGGCATTTGCTTAAGCACCAAGCTCCAACATCCAAGCTCCAACGAAGCATCAAATTCCAACACCAAAAAGCGCCAGCGCGCGCCTCCTGTTTGGAGCTTGAGCATTGATGTTTCTCTGGAGCTTGGATGTTGGAGCTTGGAACTTCTGCAGCCGCCGCGGCTGCAGCGGCTGCAGCTTACTTCTTGTACATCGGAACCTGCGGCAACACCGGCGGCTCGATCATTTCCTTTTCCTCGTCCTCGTCCGTTTGATTGACCGGCTGACCACCCGGGTTCACCAGACGCGCAGTCACGAAGATGATCAGATTCCGCTTGATGTGTTGATCGACGTTGGTGCGGAACAGTCGACCGACGAGCGGGATGTCGCCGATAATCGGAGTTTTGTCTTCCATCTTCTGCACGTCTTCGCGCATCAAACCGCCGAGCACGACGGTTTGCCCATCCCATACGCTCACGCTCGTTGTGACTTTGCGCGCACTGAAGATCGGCTGATTGATCACGTTCGGCGTCAATGACACTCTGGAGGTCGACGACGATCCCCGTAATCGGATTGACGAAGCTCGGTGGTCTAGAATCGGGCTGCCGTAATTGATGAAGCCTTCGAACTCGACCACTTGCGGAACGAGGTTCAGATCGATCGTAATTCCATCCGGGCCGACGACCGGTTCGACTTCCAAGGTCACACCGGTGTTCCGCGTTTCGAAGGCAGTCGGAGTGGTCGGCGTGACTGGAAACGTCCCGTCGCTGCCGCCTCCGATCTGCACCGTGTCGACTGATCTGTTCCGCCGACCGATTTGCGGAATCTGCGGCGGTTGAAACTGCGTCGGATAACGAAATTCGCGCACGATCTCGATGACCGCGCGCTGTCCGCTCTTGGTCGTCACCTTGCGGCGCGGAGAGCAGATCGACACCCTTCTTCTGATTGAGAGCGCGAACGACCACCTGAAATTGCGGATCGGTAAACACGCCGGCCAGACCGAAAGATGCCGGGCGCGGCGGCCGAGGCCCCGAGCGTCGGGAACAGAAGCGCGTCGATCGCGTTGGCGCTGATCGCCAGACTTCCGCTGCGATTTCCACCGGTAACCGGAAATTGGCCGACCGGCTGCCCCCCGGGTCGGACAAATGGATAATCGGATCGCCGGCTTGAACGCCGGGCCTGAAACTGCGCCGGAGGTGCCGCCGCTCCCAAATATCTTATGATTGCCAGATATTGAATTGGCCTAACAACCAGTCGAACCCGAGTTCCTTCAGATTATTCTGCGTGATTTCGACAAACTTCGATTCGATCTCGACCTGCTTTGGGCCCGGAGACGTTGGCCTGTTCCACCAGCGCATCGACCAGTTCCAGATTGTCCTGCGTATTCCGCACGATCAGCCGGCTGCTTTGCGGCAGAAAATTCGCGCTCGCCCCCGGCGGGAACGGAACGCCCTGGCTTTCCAGAAATTCTCTGGCTCCTTCGCGATTCACCAACTGACGGCCGCCGGTCGATCTCCTGCGTGTCTTTTGCCGTCCCTGCTCCGCCGACGCCGTCGCACTACGCGCCGGCGCATTCAAGCGACGACGCGCCGACGTTGACCGTGCTGCTAATAAAGCCGGGCGGAACGCGATACTCCTTGGTGAGCAGATCTGCGCTCTGCTCGCTGATCGGAATAATCGAAACCGCGTACGGCTCGACTTTCACTTTCAGTCCGGCCTGACTCGCGATGTAACGGAGCGCCTCGCCGAGCGGAATTTGATTCAGCGTAATCGTGATGCGCGCGTCGACCGGAGAGATCGCCGGGGCCGAAGCGACGACCGCGGGCGCCACAACCGGGCCGGTGCGACGGCCTCGGAGCCGCTCCGGCCGCCCCTGCGTCCTCGACCGTTGGCTACCGGAGCAGGAGCTGCTGCGGCCGGTTGCACCGCTCGCCGGCGTCGGCGGAGGTGCCACCTGGCCGAGTGGAGTTAAACGCAACACGATATCGACGCCTCTTGCTGCCCTCGGTCGACGGATCGTTGGCGGCCGCTTGTTGACGCAGAAAATCAATCGCTTCCCGAATGCTGGCATCACGAAATTCGATCCGCGGAATGATGATCGTGTTGAGCTTGTTGCTGATCCGGGCCGTGCCGGTGGCATCCTTCTGGAAGGCGTCGGCCAGCGGGCCAACCGCTTGTCCGTACTGTCTGACCGGCTCTTCCCAGCCCTTTCTCGCACCTGCCACAGCGGCGAGCGCGTGTCTCGTTGTAAGCCTCCTCGCCGTAGTGATATTTTGCGTTATCGATCTTCTCTTCGCCGCGGCGCGCGGCCGTGTTGTAGGGATCGAAAGCGAGAACCTGCTCGTATTTCTTGAAGGCGAGATCGTAGCGGCCCGATTGCGTAGTAGCCATCGGCGTCGGTCAGCAGTTGTTTCACTTCCTCGACCTTGGCGATGAACTTCGGGCCCATCGTGCTGTTGAAGTAGCCCGGCGTCTGCAGATGCGCGAGCAACTCGGCGCTGCGCGACAATTCGGATCGTAACTGATCCGCCAGAATTTCCCGGACGATCGATTCCGCCTCGGCGTATTTGCCTTCCGCGATTCGTTCTCCTCGGCCAACTTCACGCCGCTCTTGCAAAAGCCGCTCACCGCTTCGTCGTGCGCTTTCCCGGAAACTACCGCGTCGGGCAAATAAGCCACCGCCGTGCGAAACTCTTCGTGCGCCAGGGTGATAATTCTTCTCCTGCATCGCGACTTTGCCACGGGCCAGAGCCTCTTCGCCGCGCGGTATCGGCCGCCTGTCGCGCTGGCGATCTCGCGCGTTGGAGATTCCTTCTACGCTTTGCGCGAAACCGGTCAGGCACAGAAAACGCGCTGGCGTAGCACAAATCAGGACCGGGAGAATCAGGTTGCGAAAGGCGGGGAGTTTTATCATACAGGTGATTTATGGACTGAGCAGCCCGATCTCGATTCGGCTCGTTCGGCTTTTGCATTATTCACGATCACGGCCTTGGTCGGCTGAACGTCCATCAGCTTATATTTGATCTCCTCCTGTGGTTTCAATGAAAATTCCTGATCTTTTCTAACCTCGAATTCCCGGTCGCTCGCCGCCAGGAGTAGACGAAAGTCGCGACCGACTCCGGTGAAATCGCCACCTTCTCCTTCACCAGCGTGAGCTGCTCCTTCGTCTCCTGCATGTTCGCAGCGTCAGCTCGGAGATATCGATGTTCGGTCCCGTATTGATTCGGGCTCATATTTTTCCGTGAACTTGACGATCTTGAACTGGGTGCCGCGTATCGAGTCGCCGACCTTGAGGAATTGCGTCGGCTCCTTCAGGTCGATCGTGTTGATCGCGAAAGTGTGTCGCCGTCGGGATCAGCCACGGAGGAGAATATCGAGCCGGAAAGGCTCCTGCCTGAACGATCTTCAGCTTGAGCTTCGTGATGTAATCCGGATGCGAATTCTTGTCGATCGGATTGGTGTGGCCCTGCCACTCGTCGAGATTGCTGAATCCATCCCCGTCCGGATCCTGACTCAAGAACGTCGGCATCTGCGATAGGCAGACTGAATTGCTCCAGCCATTCGTTAGGCACAGGCGGATGGACCTGCGTGTTCTGCAGCGTCGCCGGCAAACCGTTCGCGCCGATGAAATGTTTTTCCGGAACGAACAAGCCCGAGCGGCCGCTGAAAGTCCATTGCGGCGGTTCCTGGATTTCCTGCGCGGCCGTGTCGAGGTCAACGGCCCGGCCCGGCGGCATCGGCTTCTTCGGAGGAGGCGCACCTTGCGCCGCCATAAAGCTCTGTCCGAAATCGGCGGCGCTTCGCCAAATCGCTACCGAGGCCAGGAAAAGAAAGGCAGCCGCCGCGATGACCACGACGCGATCGTAGTGAGTCTTGATCCAGTCCATATCAGACCTCACTCTGCCTTCCGGCCCGAACAGCCCCACCGACTGAGGACGATCGCACAGTATGTCCGGGGAGCGCACGCGCCCCGCGTGCAGTCTGGGGAGCACGCCCGTCTCGGGCGTGGGTTTCGGCGTCTCGCCGAAACGAACTTTTCGACTCAGAAGCTTGAGAAAGCGGGACGCCTTCTCCAACGCCCGAGACGGGCGTGCTCCCCGGATAATTCGCTGCATCGTTCGGTGTCAGCATTCTTAAAAGGTGAACCGGATCATTTCGATCCGGGCGGACGTTTCCAGGTGTTCGTTGCCGACGATAAAATTGAGCGACGCGTTAGCTGGTTGCCTGACCGGAGCCGCCGGCGGCGGACTCGCCCCGCCCTGCGCAGGCTGTTCCCGCGCGGGCCCCTTGTCCCGGTCGTCGTGCACATGCAACGTCCGCGTGATGTAAAATTGCTCGCGCGAGCTGCCGATCTGATTGAGCACCTTCCGCGCGGCGCTCGGACCGGAGACAAAAGTCACGTCAATCACCCCACGCTCCAGCATTTTCGGACCCGTTGCGGCGGGACCGGCAGGCTTGCGTCCCACGACGGGGCTCGGCCCGGCCGCCGGGGCACCGCCCCGCTCTTCCGGCAATGGCGCACGAACCAGCGCGGTGACCGCATCGACGCGCGCATCGATCAAAATGTTCATGAGCAATTCGACTTGTGCGAGTTCCTGACCGAGCAGCGGCGCCGCGACTGTGCTCGGCAGCGCGGCGGTAAATTCATCGAAGCCAAGGGCAAAATTCTCCGGCAGCTTGACCCGGTTCGACTGCGCCTTGTTGGAGACGGCGAGCATCGCCTGCCGCAAGCGCGATTGAAACTCGTTCGGAGCCAGCGGCGGCGCGGGAAGCACACGCGTCTTCAATTCCTCTTTTACCTTGTCCAGCGCAGCGCCGTAATTCTCCAGGTGCGACTTCATCTTGCGGTAATTGACTTCGCTCGGAAACGGATCGAGCCGTTCGAGACGGCTTCGCTCCGCGGCGGCTTCGTTAAACCGGACCAGCGCTTCGTCCGAACTGTTCTTGGCGCTCAATAGAAAATAGCCCGCCAGCAAAGTGCTAATTCCGGACACGATCAGAAACGTGCCGAGCCATCGATTTTGCTGGAACCAGTTCATGGCAACTTCAGCGGCTTCTTGAGATCAAGGTGGAGCTCGTAAGGAAAGGCCCAATCGGTGTTGTTCGGCGTGGTCGGCTTGATCACGCGCGCCTGATTGTTCGGGTCGATCGCGAAAAATGGCGAACTTACCAGGTTGCGAAAATAATCTACGACAACCTCTTGCTGCTTCGGATTAAACAAATAGAGCCCGCGCACCAAAATCCCGTCGATGGCGGGCGCCCCCGCTGGTCCGGCCTTGAGCTTTGCTGGGGTTGCGGCCGATGTGGCAGGGGCGACCGGGGCCAGTTCGGCCAGGCGTTTTTCATCCACGCCGACGGGCTTGCCGCCGGAAGTGGGGACCAGCTCGGTCACCCAGATATCCTCTTTGGGCAGCCGGGTATTCAGGTCTTCGAGAAGTTCCAGCCAGAAACTGCGGTCGTTAACCGCCTCGATCAGCGGAGTCGCGGCGGCATCGAGCGACGCCACCTGTTTCTTTACCTTATCAAGCTGCACCTCCGCCGCATGCATGGTATCGATCTTTTCCTGGAGACGTTCGAGCGCGTGCTGCGTGAGATGGGCCGCTCGCGTGTAATAGATTCCCCAACCGGCCAGCGCGAGAACGAAGCAGGCTGCGGCCATGACGAAGAAGGGCCGGCGTTTTTCGAGCTCCTGCCGGCGAACCACCGCGGCGGGTCGAAGGTTCAACTCCATCGGACAGGTCGTGGCCGATGCGGAGCGCCAAACCGACCAGCTCGCCTAACAAATGCGCGGAGCGCGAAATCTGGTCGATCCGCGAAGGCTCGGCCACCGCGACATTGCGCAGCGGATTAAAAAACTCGATCGGCAGTTGCAATTTCTCCTGAAAGAATTCTCGCATGTACGGAGTGCTGGCGCTGGCCCCGCAGAGAAAGATGCGCTCCGGGGCGGCTCCTTGCTGCTGGGCCCGATAGTGACTGATCGACCGCATCAACTCGGCGTGCAGCCGCGTCATGGTGCTGCGCACAATCTTCGACACGCGCGCTATGTCCGCCTCGGCCGGCTCGGCGTAAGCGCCGCCCAGACTAACGAAGCCGTCGCGTTTCTTACGAAATTCAGCGGCCGAAAACGGCTCGTCGAACTCGCGCGCAATGGCCGCGGTGATGGAACTGCCGCCAATTGGCACGCTGCGGGAGAAAATCTTGGCCGGTTCGATGAAAAGAAGGTTGGTGGTGCGCGCGCCGATATCGACGAGCAGCGAGCATCCAGTCAGATCGCTGTAGCTGTAGCGAAAGGCATTGTAGAGGGCCATGGGAGCAACATCCACGATCGACGCGCGCAAGCCGGTCCCCTCCACCGCCCCATTGATCTCGTCGAGCAAGATCCGCCTTGATCGCCACCAGCACGACCTGGATTTGTTCGTCGGTGCCGCCGCCCACCAGCTGGTAATCCCAAACCACTTCGTCGATGGGAAAGGGAACGTTCTGCTGCGCTTCAAACGAAATGATTCGTTCGATCTTTTCTTCGTCAACAGCCGGCAACTTTACAAACCGGGCAAAAACCGATTGTCCGGGCACGGCATAGTTCACCCGGCCGGCCTTGAGGTGAAGTTCATTCAGAATCTCGCGCAAAATCGATCCGACCTGCGCATAACGCATCCCCTCAGCCGACGCGTCAGTCAGGACATCGCGCAAGCGATAGTCTTGCAGGACCAAACCGCCGTTCGGGAGGGTGCGAAATTCGCCCACCCCAATCGTTTGCGAACCGAGGTTAAGACTGATGATACGCGTGGCGGCGGCCATGACCTCGAAATTCAGCGCCCCGCCTGTTTAATCTGCTCGTAGCGATCCCAATAGAGCGGTGCAAACGGCGTCTCATTCTTGTTGAGCAGAAATCCGGCAAGTTGCGGCACGGTCGCGTACCATTGCGCGGCCATGCGGTTCACGCTCAACTCGTCTTTGACCGTGCCTTTCTGCACAATTTGCACGGCAACATTCTGCACAGAGGTCGGCGTGACCGCGTTGTTGCCCAAAAAATGGGCCAGCGCCTGCGGAGGCACGTACATGACCGATCGAAGTTCCCGGCCGGCCACAATATTTGCGTGCGTCACCTCGCCCGTCAGCACCTTCCCGTTGATGAGAATGAAATACTTGAACGTCAACTCGTCGGTAAAATCAGGCACCGCCGTAAACTCCGCTTCCACCGCCAGCCAGCGGTCGCGTTGATTGGCCTGATAAAGCTCCGCCCCGGTGTAGGTGAATTGCGGATTGGTGATCAGGTTCCGGTTGATCTTCGTGAGCTGAAAATCGCCCGGACGCCCCTGCGCAGGCGCATCGAACGGGATCAAGGCCAGAGCCGCAAACAGGCAGGCAAAAAGCGTCTTCATGGTGCGAAAATCAAACGGTCGACAAGGATTCATGGCAAAGCGTGGTGATCCGCCGAGCATGCACGGATCAATATCCAATTGCCAGAAAATCAGGATCTCTTCGCGCCACCCAATTTTTTACGAAAATACTCGATCGTTTTCGTAATCCCTTCTTCAAAGTGCACGTTCGGCTCCCAACCGAGGACTTTCCTTTGCGCGCGTAATGTCGGGTTGGCGCACCTTCGGGTCGTCCACCGGCAACGGCTTGTACTCCATCTTCGATTTTGTGCCGGTGATCCGGATGATCTCCTCTCCGAATTGCTTGATCGTCATCTCGCGCGGATTGCCGATGTTGACCGGCTCGTGAAAATCGCTCAAGGCGAGCCTGAAGATTCCGTCGATCAAGTCGGAGACGTAGCAGAAGGAGCGCGTCTGCGAACCGTCGCCAAAAACAGTCAGCGGCGTACCAGCTCAGGGCCTGTCCGATGAAGGCCGGCACCACCCGGCCATCGCGCAGCCGCATGCGCGGACCGTAGGTGTTGAAGATGCGGACGATCTTGGTGTCGACCTTGTGATACCGGTGATACGCCATGGTCATGGCTTCGGCGAAACGCTTGGCCTCATCGTAAACGCCGCGCGGACCGATCGGGTTGACGTTGCCCCAGTAATCCTCCTTTTGCGGATGCACCAGCGGATCGCCGTAACATTCGGAGGTCGACGCCAGAATGAAGGTCGCCTTCTTGTCCTTGGCCAGGCCGAGCGCGTTGTGCGTTCCGAGGGCGCCGACCTTGAGAGTCGGAATCGGCAGCTCCAGGTAATCGATCGGGCTGGCCGGCGACGCGAAATGGAAGACGTAATCGAGATTCTCTTCCGGCAGTGAAAATGAAATTGGAAACGTTGTGCTTGATGAATTGGTAATTCTCGTTCGCCGGCCAGATGCGCGATATTTTCGACGTTCCCGGTGATCAGATTGTCAATCGCGATAACCCGGTGACCTTCTGCGAGCAGGCGATCGGTCAGGTGCGAGCCGAGAAATCCCGCTCCGCCGGTCACGACTGAAATGGGTTGAGATTTTTCGGCCACGGCGCGTCTTATCTAGCGGCTGGCGCGGCGCTTTGCCAGCAGGAAGTCACAACCGAATCTCCTGGATGTGTGATCGCGGCGGTCCGGGGGAGCACAGGCTGCCAGCCTGTCCGTCCCGGCAGCTTGCCGGGACACCGATGTGAGCGTTTGAATTTCCAGACCTGGTTGCTGCGCAAAATGTTGCCGGCGAGCCGCCGGCAACTGTAGGCTGGCAGCCTGCGCTCCCCGGATCCGCGGCGTCACCACGTGAAACGCGAGGTTGACCTTTCACGGCAACCCCCAGATTGACTCGCTTTCAATCTGAAATCTGAAGCCCTATAGTCGAAATTTAATGCGAATTTTATCCGGCATTCAACCCACCGGTGTACTCCACATCGGCAATTACTTTGGCATGATGCGTCCCGCCATCGCGTTGCAGGCGGAAGGCGAGGCCTTCTATTTCATCGCCAATTATCACGCCCTCACCAGCCTGCGGGACCCGAAGGTGTTGCGTGAGAATTGCCGTGGCGTGGCTCTCGATTTTCTGGCCTGCGGCCTCGATCCGGAGAAAGCCGCGCTCTTCATGCAGAGTGACGTTCCGCAAGTGACGGAATTGGCCTGGATTCTCTCGACCATCGCTCCCACTGGTCTCCTGGAACGGGCGCACTCTTATAAAGACAAGGTCGCGCGCGGCATGTCGGCTTCCCTCGGTTTATTCAGTTACCCCGTTCTGATGGCGGCCGACATCCTGATTTACGACAGCGACATCGTGCCGGTCGGCAAGGATCAAAAACAGCATATCGAAATCACCCGCGACCTGGCCGTCAAAATCAACGAGACGTTTGGCGATATTCTTAAACTGCCGGAGGCGCGGATCAATGCCGCCACCGAAATGGTGCCGGGCCTCGACGGCCAAAAAATGAGCAAGAGTTACGGAAACACGATCGACATTTTCGGCCAGGAGAAGGAAACGCGTAAATCTGTCATGAGCATCGTGACCGATTCGACGCCGGTGGAAGCGCCGAAAGATCCGGCCACCTCGACCATCCTTCACCTCTATTCCCTTTTCGCCTCCCAGGACGAACTCGCGGAGATGCGCGAAAGATTCCGGAAGGGCGGCACCGGCTACGGCGATTTCAAAAAACAGCTCTTCGATAAACTCTGGGAATATTTTGCGCCCATGAGAAAGCGGCGTGACGAGATTCTGGAGGACAAATCATACATCGATCAGGTCCTGGCGCGCGGCGCCGAGCGCGCCAATGCAATCGCAGACAAAGTGATGGAGCGGGTCCGCTCCGCCGTCGGACTGAAATAGGTGCTGTGGGGCGGACCGCCCTCGCTACTGTCAGGCTTCGCCAGTAAGATCGCGCAGGCGTTTGGGTGCGACGTTGCGCCACGCCACGGCGAGGGCTTTTTGCACGATAGCAGTCTTCGCTCTCGGCAGGTACACGTTGGTGCTGCCCCGACGACCCCAGCCGCCTTTTACTGACTGAAACAGGTCGGGATCGCGCGCGACAAAATCTGACTGCTGATCTGGAGTGAACTTGACCACTGCCCAGTTTTCGTCCGGATAGCCCAGGGTCGCGAAGATTTTGCCGCGCACCCGGAAATCCGGGTGATCCATATGGGCGGCCTCGACCGCTTCGGGAAAGCCAACAGCAATTCTTCGAAATTCGTCTGCACTCATCGTCTTCTCTTATATAAGCCTGCCAGTTTCCTGGTTTAGGGGCAACCACGAGCCGTTGCCTCCCGCAGCTTCCGTCTGGTGGATTTAGGCGAACTTCCTTCGCCCAGGTAATCAGCACGGCCCTTGCTCTTTACCCGGCGGTGGAAATCGCTCTCGATAAAATTGGGCCCGCCCTTGCCTCACAGCCGCGCACTCAGGCCGGGCAAGGTGTCATGGCAAACAAGAACGTCGCCTGCTTTGTTGCCGCCCTGCTCGCCGTTGTTCATATCGCGCTGGCGATCACGGCGATCCTCGAAAAGTCTCCTACTTTCGACGAGCCGACTCATCTCACCGCGGGATACAGTTACTGGCTGCGCAACGATTTTCGCCTCGACCCGGAGAATGGAAACCTGCCGGCGCGGTGGGCCGCGCTTCCCTTAATGGCAAGCCGGCCGAACTTTCCAGAAGCTGACAGTCGGACGTGGAGCCTCGCCTATGTCGAACACATCTCTCAACAGTTCCTTTACGCATTGGGAAACAACTCGGACGACCTGCTCCTACAGGGGCGAATCATGATGTCCGCCTTTAGCGGTGGACTCTGTCTGCTCATCTTCTTTTGCGCGCGACGACTCTTCGGGACCGCCGGTGGCCTCATTTCCGAGTTGATTGCCGTCTTTGATCCAAACCTGCTCGCACATGGGGCGCTCGTTACCTCCGACACGGCCGCTGCTTTCTTTTTCACCGCGGCCGTCTGGAGCATCTGGCGGCTCCTTCACAAAATCTCGCCCCTCACTCTCACCCTCGCCCTTCTGAGCGCCGGCGGACTCTTTCTCACAAAAATGTCCGCACCGTTGTTTCTGATCATGGCCGCGCTCCTGGGCGGACTGAGAATATTCTCACGCCCGGGTATTGAGATCGCATTTCGCGATTTTCGGCGACTTGTTTCAAAGAAAACTCATAAGGCAATGGTGGTTGCGCTACTCGCCATCGCCATGGCCGTCACGATCTTTCTTGTGATTTGGGCGGCATACGGTTTTCGCTTTTCTGCAATCGCCGAGAATGGATTGCAGAGAACACTCCTGGATGCGCGTTGGAATGCTGTCCTGGCAGATCACACTTTGGCCGGCGAAATCATCGCCTCGGCCCGGGATCACCATGTTCTTCCGGAGGCCTATCTTTACGGCCTCGCCTATGTTACCCAAACATCGCAGTACCGGCCGGCGTTTCTGAACGGTCATTGGAGTAACGTTGGGTTTCCTTTCTTCTTCCCATATGCCTTTCTTTATAAGACGCCGCTGCCGATCGCTGGCCTCGCTTTGATCGCTCTGTTCGCCGCGTTCAATCGCTGGAGACGGCGATCACATGATGCTGCGCTATCTCTTTGGAAAGTGGCCGGGCGCGATTGCCTGAAACTGGCGCCGATTTTCGTTCTGATCCTGGTTTACGGCGCGTGCGCCCTGATGACCAAATTGAATATTGGCCATCGTCACCTCCTCCCTATTTATCCAGCGATTTTCATTGGCTGCGGCGCGTGTGCCCATGCCTTTCGACAGGGGCGCGTTCGGCTGGCCGGCGCCGTGGTTGGTTTCTTTCTCATCTGGCAAATAATCGAATCCTTCTCCATCCGCCCGGACTATCTCGCCTACTTCAATCAGGTGGCGGGCGGTCCGGCCAATGGTTATCACCATCTGGTCGATAGCTCGCTGGATTGGGGACAAGACTTACCCGCCCTGAAAACATGGCTCGATCAATCTGACAATCGATCGTCCCTGGCGACCATATTTATCTCGGCTATTTTGGAACCGCGGATCCGGGTTGGTACAAAATCCCGGCCACGATGCTGCCGGAAAGCGCCGAACCCCTTCGACCGCTTGGGCCCGGGCTTTATTGCGTGAGCGCCACCATTTTGCAGCAGGTCTATGGAATCGAGCGGGGCAAATGGGCGCAGCCTTACGAGAATGCCTATCAAAATGCGCGCACCCGCCTCCAATCGCGGGAAGAGGTCGATGAAGTCCCAGGAGCAGGCGGAGAACCAGTTGACCCGAGAAAATTGGCAGCGCATTCGTGGCGAATCCAAATCTTCGAGCGATTACGTTTCGGCCGGCTTTGCGCCTACCTGCGTCATCGCGAACCAATCGCCAGCATCGGATATTCGATCCTTGTCTTTCGTCTCAGCGACGACGATCTGCGCGCCGCGCTGGACGGTCCGCCGGCAGAACTGGCGCCGAAGATCGAGGTCGTTGGTCGATAATCCGATCAGCCGGCTTCCTGCGCAAGCGGCGGGTGAATGTGGCCGTTGCCTTTTAGCTCCGCGAAGATGAGACGGCCTCCCGCGGTTTGCAATGCGCTCGAGACCACCACTGGTTTTGTTTTCCCGAGATGCGGACGCGCGTGATTCACCACGATCATGGTTCCGTCGACGAGGTAACCGACGGCCTGGTGCTGCTCCCGGCCTTCTTTCACGAGATTGAGTTCTATCTCGTCGCCGACGGCGACGACCGGGCGCAGCGCTCGCGCCAGATCATTTAGATTGAGCGTCTGCACCTGTTGCAGCCGGGCCACCTGGCCAAGAGCAGTATCGTTAGTGAGCAGGCGCGCCTGCAAAACCTTGGCCGCGCGCACGAGGCGCGTATCGACCGCGCCGTCGCGGTCGTCGTTCGAACTTTCGTGAATGGTCAGCTCAAGGTCACGCGCACCGTGGAGTTGATTCAAAATCTCCAGACCGCGGCGGCCGCGCTCGCGCTTGGTTGGGTCGCGCGAATCGGCCAGCGTTTGCAATTCGTCGAGAACAAAGCGCGGGACGATCAGGGAGCGGCTCAAAAAACCGGTGGCGCAAAGATCGGCGATGCGGCCATCAATGATTACGTTGGTGTCGAGCACGAGCGGCTCATGTTGGGTCGTTTCGCGAGTAAAACGCACGTAAGGAATAATAAGCGAGAATTCATCGCGATTGCTCCGCATGGCCAGCATCATGCCCAGATAAGCGAAGGCGGCATAAGCCATCAGGCCTGCCATCCATTGGGTGGTTTCCGATTGATAACGCAGGATGTCGGAAGCGATGAGCAGGCGCGCAAAAAGTAGTCCAAGCAAAAGTCCAAACGTAGCCGAGGAAAAAGCGCGCAGTGAAAATCCTTTCAGCATCCGATCGACCAGGACCACGAAGAGGCCTGCCACCACCCCGAGGACCAGCCCTACCCAAAGGCTGCCCGTTAGCTCCGCTGACACGCTCGCGCCAATCGCACCGCAAAAGGTCACGAACAGGACGCGCAGCAAATTAACGGTCAAAAGCGGCGTCATTAGTGTCCCCCGCCTGGCCGGCTCTGCGTCTTTTGAGTACGGGTGTTCATGTCGGCTTTTTCCGCGTTGTCCCGGTAGAACAGCACACCGTGTGCTCGGAGGTTACTTATTAAGGCGCGAAGATCGTTGGCCAGCTCCTGGTTGGTCAGCAACGCCGGCAGCAATCCCTTGCCTTCTCGCGCTTCGCGGAAAACCTGAGTGGCCGCTTGCACCGTTTTGCGCGCATCGGCAATAACAAGTTGCATGTCATCCGCGTCCTTCCGGACCGAACCGACCGCCGAGTCCATGTTTTCAATGACGCCATCCAGTTTCTTGGAGGCTTCAGCCAAAGACCCCGTCGTTTCGCTCAAATGATCGATGCTCGCCTTGAAATTCTGGATGTTGCCGGGGGAGAGCGCGTCCTGGTTCAATCGGATGACGGTCGTGTTGATGTTTTGCACGGCCGTGCGCAGATCTTTCACGAGATCACCACCCTCCCGCGTGAGATCGTCGATCCCAGTCTCGCGTGTGCCTTCGATTTCCGCGTTGCTCGCTATAAAGTTTGTCGGTTGCCCTGGCGGCATGGCCACATTGACAAAACGATCTCCCAGCAGGCCTGAACTGCCGACGCTGAATTTGCTTCCTGCCGGAATCTTGACGTAATCGTAAATCCGGAGCGGCACAGCCACCCCGTGACCCTCGCTCACCAGCCGCGGCCCGCCGGAAACGCGGCCGATTTTTGCGCCCGCCAGCAAGACATCGGATCCTTTCAGAAGACCGCTCGCGTCAGCGAACCGCACCGTCAGCGGATAATAAGTCTTAAATCCTTCGCCGATCCGGCCGAACTGCACCACCAATGCAGCCAGCAGGCACAGTCCGACAAAAACGAACGCGCCTACCTTAAACTCCAGTCCTCGAGGCTCAGCCATGCTTGCTCAATTCTCGACCGACCGTGCGCAAACTCAACTCTCAACTGTCCGCTTTGCCACCGCATTTGATTCAGCACGATCGACTCTATGATTGCCGCGCGCCTTCGGAGCGACCGAGCAGGAAATCCTCCAGCACGGGATCACGGGTTTGTTGCAGGTCCGCCGGTGTCCCATGAAAATAAATGCGCCCTTCGTGCAGGTAAGCGATGTGGTTGGCGACCTGAAAGGCGCTTTTCATATCGTGCGTGACCACGATGCTGGTTATCCCGAAACGCTCTTGCAATCGCGTAATCAAGCGATTGATACTGTCCGATACAACCGGATCCAGTCCCGAGGTCGGTTCATCGTAAAGCACGCACGAAGGCTGGCGAATGATCGATCGGGCCAGGCCAACCCGTTTCTTCATCCCGCCGCTCAGGCTTTCGGGCATCTTGTCTTCCTGCCCTTCCAGCTCAACCACCTCCAGCATCTCGCGCACTTTCTCGTCCAGAACGCGGGCGTTTCGTTCCCCTGCTTCGCGCAACGGAAACGCAATATTCTCCGCCACCGTCATGGAATCGAAAAGCGCAGCGCCCTGAAAAAGAATCCCGACCTTTTGCCGGATATCGGCAAGCTGACGCTCGCTCAGGCCGATGATGTTCCGGCCATCGATAAAAATTTCTCCCGCGTCTGGCTGCATCAAACCGATGAGATTTTTGAGCAGGACGCTTTTGCCGCCACCGCTTCGCCCGATAATGGCCAGCGTCTCGCCCCGGGCGACCTCGAGGTCAATCCCGCGCAAAATCTCCTGCTCGCCCATCCTTTTCACGAGCGATCGAACCGCAATCATCGCATGTGGGCTTTCTTCTGTAGGGGTCATTGCGCGCGTTTTTGCCGCCGAGGACGGCGGCCCCTACAGATGCCCTGGGCCAAGCACCCGCGCATCATTGATACCCCGCCGATCTCTTCTGTAGGGGCCGCCGTCCCCGGCGGCAGAGAACTTTGGACAGGTTGCGTCATCGAGCCCGAATCCCCACGATTTCTCCTTGAAATGGCCATTCCTCCGCTTCATCAACGAGTCTTGCACGCACAGGATTCTCCAAAACGTAATTCCATTTTTGCGAGTAACTCTCGTCACTTCTCAGAATGTGATCAAAAAAGCCCGGTTGCCATCCGCCTCGCCCCGATAATACGGCTCGCTTCAACCCGCGAGCCCACACACCGAGGACAAAATCCGGGCCGCCACAAACAAATAGATGCAAATGATCAGGCATAAGGACGTAACGCCCGACCGCTACGTTAAACCTCTCCGCTTCTCTACCGTACCGACGAAAGCTCTCGTGGACAGCGTCATTGGCGAGGAGATTTTGGCGATGCAACGTGCAACAAGTCAGGAAGTAAATTGGTGAAAATGGATAAACGAAAGCTAGCCGCGGTGGCTTCCCTTTAATCATTGGGCGCGTTTTTGCCGCCGAGGACGGCGGCCCCTACAGATGTCCCGGGCCGAACATCCGCGCATCATTGATACGCCGGCGGTCTCTTCTGTAGGGGCCGCCGTCACCGGCGGCAGAGAATTCCGTGCCGCGTCAGTCATTGCGAACGGCCACGTCTCATTGATAACCAGCCGGAAAGATGATGTTGAGAAACATGGTCAGGAAGAAATTAAAGATCAGCACCGCCAAAGAGGCGTTTACCACTGCCTCGGTCGTCGCCCTTCCCACGCCAACCGCGCCCTCTCGAGCAGTCAGACCCTTTTGGCAGCTGATGAAAACGATGAGCAGGGCGAAGCAAAATGCTTTCGTCAGGCCCATGACGATATCGCGCATCTGCGTCCAGCGAACCATGTTCGCCATGTAATAAGTGCCGTTGACCTCGAGCAGGTAGATGGCAACGAAATATCCGGCTGCAATTCCGAAGGCGATACACTCCGCCACCAACAACGGCATCGAGACCATGATGGCGAGCGCTCGCGGGACAACCAGATAATCGATGGGATAAACAGCCAGGGCACGCAAGGCATCAATCTGTTCGGTCACTTTCATCGTGCCAATCTCGGCAGACATGGCCGCGCCCACCCGTCCGGTCACCATCAGGGCGGTCAGGACCGGGCCAAGCTCCCGGCAAATCGACACCGATACGACTGCTCCGACAGCCGAGCCCATGCCAAGCTTGTTGAACTGGAAGAACGTTTGCGCGGCGAAAACCGCCCCCGTAAACCCGCCCGTAATCACAACCACCAGCTGGGAGAGAAGTCCGATCTCCACAATCTGCTCGAAAAACAATTTCCACCGAATCTTGTGGGTGAAAATCGAGCGAAAAGTATCGGCCGCGAGAAGAACCACCGCCCCCAGGTATTGAAAGAAGGCGAGGAGAGACCGGCCGATGGCGTTGAATAATCGGGACATGTTCAGAACAAACGCCGCGGCCGTCCCGTCTCGTACCTCAAACGGCCAACGGTTGCGTTTTTGTTTTGGGACGAAGCTCGGAAGGAACGGAGCCCACAAAGCGCGGCTCCAGTTCGATTTTGCGAAAGATGGCTCTCAGCTCGCGCAGTGTGATGGTCGGCTCCTCCAGTTCGAGGTAAACCAGATCGTGATTGCTATCTATCTTGTAGCGCAACCCGGCGACAGCTTCGAGTTCGTGATCCAACTCCAGGATCTTGTTCAGGTCACGGACACCAGCGGCATAAACCTCGAGCTCGATCATTGCGGGCAATCTTACAAACTCAACCGGAGGATGCAAAACCAGAAATGCGCCATTGTGACCGTTGCACAGCGCCCCGTAATGAGTACATCTCGATCCTGACAATGAAGCGCGCGATTCAACTCTTATGGGCCGTGAACGTTCTGATGGCCGGCCTGTGGCTGGCTGGCTGCGACACCATGCCTGCGGGAATCCAGCAGGCCAAGATCCAAATGGCCAACAGTATCGCCTCCGAACCACCGGGGGATTACTTCATCGGCCGCCGGTATTACAAACCCGACTTCAAATTCTGGGGCTATGTCCGTCGCCCGGGCCAGCCATGGACGACCGCGCAACTGGTCATGGTAAATGAAAAGCAGAAACTCGCGCCGGACCGCCAGCAGCTGAATTTTGGCGCGGACAACAATTACGAATATAAGCTTTACGGGTACTTCAGCGGTGAAAAGGTGTACGAGCCGGCCAGCAATACCATCTATCCCGAGTTCGTCCTGAAAAATTACGAACTGATCTCCACGAACCCACCGCCGATCTTCAAGAGTCAGGTCAGTGGCAGCGCCCAGGCCGCCATCACCCGTTACATGATCGAGAAGCCGGAGTACTAAGTTGGCTGCCCCGGCATCGCGCGACCCGCTGGCGGAGGAGTTCTTCCGCTACCTCGCGGTCGAGCGAAACGCATCCGCCCTCACGCTCAAGGCTTACCGCAAGGCCCTCAACGCCTTCCGTGCCGAAAATAAGACGCCGTGGAAAAAGTGCACGGCCGATGATTTCCGCGAATATCTGTTTGCCTTGATGAAGCGCGCGCAGGCTCGTTCCTATATCCGGCTGCAATTCTCCGCGTTTCGGACTTTCTACGGATTCCTCGTCGCGCGAAAGAAATTGGCGCGCGATCCAGTGCGCGAACTCCAGCTGCCCAAGCTCGCGAAGAGACTTCCGCTCGTGCTGACCCGGCCGCAAGTCGACGAACTCCTGGCCGTGCCGCTAAAGATTGATAAGAACCGCTCCGCCCCCGTCTGGATGCCGCAGCGCGATGTTGCCATCATGGAGCTGTTTTACAGCAGCGGTTTGCGTTTGAGCGAACTGACGGCTCTCGATGTCGCCGACGTCGATCTCTACACCGAGTCGGTCAGAGTCTTCGGCAAAGGACGCAAAGAACGAGTCTGCCCGATTGGTCTCCCCGCGCTCGAGGCAATCTCGCGTTACCGGTCGATGGCCAAGGTGCATTCCGGACCGCTCTTCCTGAGCAAGGCGCGCAAACGGATGTCGTCCCGGTCGGTCTGGCTGATTCTCAAACGCTATCTGCGCCACACGTCGATTCCGATTTCGATCAGTCCCCACAAATTACGACACAGCTTCGCCACCCACCTGCTCGATCGCGGCGCCGATCTGCGCAGCGTGCAGGCACTGCTGGGACACGCGAGTCTCTCCACCACACAGATTTACACGCACGTCACCGTCGAACGGCTCAAGAAGGCCTACGCCGACGCGCATCCGCGAGCTTAAATTGCGGCACCGGCAGCTAAACGCTGTCAGCTCGCGCCGGCCGCCGCGGGTTCGACCGCGTGGAAGACGAGCTTGCCGTCCACCGCCGAGACGTGCACGACGTCCGTGGCCTTGACGTTGCCGCGCAACAATTCTTCGGCGAACGGGTCTTCGAGGTAGCGTTCCACCGCGCGACGCATCGGTCGCGCGCCGTAGGTGGGATCGTATCCCTTCTCGATGAGAAATTCCTTGGCACTCTCTTCCAGGACGATATGAATGTCTTTCGCCCGGACCCGGTGCAGCACCTTTTCCACCTCCAGATCGACAATCTTCATCAAGTCCACCTTGCTCAGCTGGTGGAAGACGATGATGTCGTCGAGGCGATTGATGAACTCGGGCTTGAAGGTCTTCTTGGCTTCCTCCAGCAAGCGATCGCGCATCGTCTCATATTCATGTTCGCCGATCGGTTTGGTCGCGGCGAAACCCATGGTCGTTTGCTTGCGCAAGGTCTCCGCGCCGACATTCGACGTCATGATGATGATGGTATTCCGGAAATCGATCTTCCGGGCTAACGAGTCGGTAATCTTGCCATCCTCCAGAATCTGCAGAAGCAAATGCATGACATCGGGATGCGCTTTTTCGATCTCGTCGAAGAGCACAACTGAATAGGGACGGCGGCGCACCGCTTCGGAAAGCTGTCCACCTTCCTCGTAACCGACATAGCCCGGCGGCGAACCAATCAGGCGCGAAGCCGTGAACTTTTCCATGTACTCCGACATGTCGATCTGAATCAGCGCGTCACGATCGCCGAACATGAACTCGGCCAGTTTCTGGGCAAGGAACGTCTTTCCCACTCCGGTGGGGCCGAGGAAAATGAACGAGCCGATCGGACGGCGCGGATCTTTCAGGTCGGCGCGACTGCGGCGCAAAGCCTTGGAGATGGCAATGACGGCTTCGTCCTGACCAATGACCTTGACCTTGAGCTCTTCCTCCATCTTGAGAAGCTTCTCCGTCTCTTTCTGCTCCATCCGTTGCAGCGGCACGCCGGTCACCTTCGAGATGATGTGCATCATGTCCTCGCCGGTCACGAGCACTTCTCTTTCTTCGCGCTCTTCGCGCCACTTGTTCAGAATGGTATCGAGCTTTTCCTTGGTCTGCTTCTCCCGGTCCCGCAGGGAAGCGGCCTTTTCGAAATCCTGAGCCTTGATGGCAGCTTCTTTTTCCAACCGAATGTCTTCGATCTCCTTTTCGATCAGCTTCACGTCGGGCGGCCGGGTCATGGCGTTGATGCGCGCGCGCGCGCCCGCCTCGTCCATGACGTCGATGGCCTTGTCCGGAAGAAACCGGCCCGTGATGTAGCGCTCGGAAAATTTTACGGCGGTTTCCAGGGCCTCATCCGTCAACTTCGCTTTGTGATGGGCCTCGTATTTCGGACGAAGCCCTTTCAAAATCTCGATCGCTTCCTCCACCGTCGGGGCGTCGACCTTGACGGTCTGGAAACGTCGCTCCAGGGCGGCGTCCTTCTCGATGTACTTGCGGTACTCGTTCATGGTGGTCGCGCCGACACATTGCAATTCGCCGCGGCTCAAGGCCGGCTTGATGATGTTCGAGGCATCCATGGCTCCCTCGGCCGAGCCGGCCCCGACGATCGTGTGCAGTTCGTCGATAAAGAGAATGACGTTCTTCGAACGCCGAATTTCGTCCATCACCGCCTTGATGCGTTCCTCGAACTGGCCGCGGTACTTGGTTCCGGCCACCATGAGAGCGAGATCGAGTGTCACGACTCGCTTCTCGCGCAAGCAATTCCGGCACGTTGCCGCTCGCAATCTCCTGCGCCAGACCCTCCGCAATCGCTGTCTTGCCCACACCGGCTTCACCGATGAGAACCGGATTGTTCTTGGTTCGCCGGCACAGCACCTGGATCACGCGCTCGATTTCGTCGTGGCGGCCGATCACCGGATCGAGTTCCCCCTTCTTGGCGAGCTCGGTCAGGTCGCGGCCAAACGCCCGCAGCGCCGGTGTCTTGATATCCTTCTTCGAGGAAGGCTCACCCGTTTCGGGCTCGGATTCCGGCGGCGTGAAATTTGGATCGAGCTCCTTCAGAATCTCGTTGCGCGTCCGCTCGATATCGACTTCCAGGCTCTTTAAGACGCGAGCCGCGACGCCCTCGCCTTCCCGCAGCAGTCCCAGCAGAATGTGTTCGGTGCCGACATAAGAATGATTGAGAGCCTTGGCTTCCTTGCCGGCCAGCGCCAGAACCTTCTTGACCCGCGGAGTGTAGGGAATGTTCCCGACCATCTTCGTTTCCGGACCGGAACCGACCTGCTTTTCGACTTCCATGCGGACGGTCTCGAGATCGAGCCCCATCTTCTGCAGAACATTGACGGCCACGCCCTGTCCGAGCTTGATCAAGCCAAGCAGCAAATGCTCGGTGCCGACGTAATTGTGATTAAATCGATCGGCCTCTTTTCGAGCGAGTGCCAGGACCTGTTGTGCGCGCGGAGTAAAATTATTCATCGTTCGATGGAGAAGCAGTGGCACCGTTGCCCGACTCCTTCACCAGATTACTAATATCAGGCTTGGGGAAGACTTTCAAACGCTCGCGGATAATTTGCGCGCGCAGATGATCGCGCTCCTCCGCATTGAGCTTCTGCTGAGAGCTTTTCTGCAGGTGGGCCGGCTGCGTATCGATGAAGAGTTCGTCGATCGGGAGGCGCCGATCTTCGGGAAACGCGCCCAGGTCAACCCCGAGCTTGATGATCGAGAGCAGGTTAAGCGCCTCCTTCGAAGTCATGGCATGAGCATAAGTAAGCACACCGTAGGCCCGGCCGATCTGATCCCACAGGGTATTCGCCTTTTTTTGGATCAAAACCTGTCGCGCGTCGTGCTCCTTCTCGATAATCGTTTCGATCACCTTGCTGAGACGGGATATGATCTCGTCCTCCTTTTCTCCCAGGGTGGTCTGGTTGGAAATTTGGAAGAGATTGCCCATCGCCTCGGTCCCCTCCCCGTAAAGGCCGCGCACGGCCAGGCCGATTTTGCTGACGGCCTGAATGACCTGGTTGATCAGCTCGCTCAAGACGAGACCCGGCAGATGCAACATGGCCGAAGCGCGCATGCCGGTGCCGACATTGGTCGGGCAGGCCGTCAGATATCCGAGCCGCTGATCGTAGGCGAACTCCAACTTGGTTTCGAGCGCGCTGTCGATCTTATCCACCAGCTTGAAGGCCTGTTTCAATTGCAGGCCCGAACGAATCGATTGCATCCGCAGGTGATCCTCCTCGTTGATCATGATGCTGAGGGTCTGACGCCGATTCATCACGACGGCGCTGCCGACCCCTTTGGCGGCATGTTCGCGACTGATCAGGTGGCGCTCGACCAGGACCTGTTTTTCGAGCGCGGAAAGATCCTGCAGCAGTTCGGAAAATGAATCCTGCATTTCGGGAAGCTCCTCCACCCGCGGTCTGATCAATTCGAGAACCTCGAGGCGGTCGGGCTTTTTCCCCCAACCGGGGAATGCGCGGTTGCGCAAATTACGCGCCAGCCGCACGCGACTGCTGATGACGATCTGGTGATGAGGACCTTCACCGCGCAGCCATTCGCCCGCGGTGGAGATGACATTGGAGAATTTCACGGGGTTAACTCGCGATCTCGTGTTCGAGCTGTTTGATCTGGTCGCGCAGCGAGGCCGCGCTCTCGTAATTTTCTTCGGCCACGGCCTTTTGCAGACTTTCCGTGAGATTGCGCATGCGATCGTTAAGCTCCACCGCTCGATGGGCCCGTTGCGGGAATTTGCCCACGTGCTCCGTGCCTTTGTGCATCGCTTTCAGCAACGAGTTCAATCCTTCCGCGAAAGTAACATAGCAGGTGCTGCACCCGAGGCGTCCCGTCTTCTTGAAATCAGCCTGGGTGAAACCGCAGACCGGACACCTCTGGCTGGGCGCACCTTTTTCGATTTCCTCGGCTGCGCCAATCCCGAGCAGCAAATCGGCCAGCGCGAAACCGGTCGGATCCTGCACTCCTTTTTCCTTGGAGCAGGCATCGCACAGATTCACCTTCTGCATTTTGCCTTCCAGGATCTGGGTCAGGAAGACAGTGGCGTCATTACATTTACAAACGTCGCACAACATCTCTGTAAATATTAGACCTCTAGTTTGTGCAAAAATTCAACCGTCAACTTCGCTGAGCACCTTCCGCGCCGGGTCAATCGGATCGCGCCTATGAATAGATGGGGGTTCCGCTCGCCCGCGTGATCTCACGGAAACGCGCCATCAGGCGAGTCGTGATCGGTCCCGGTTTTCCATTTCCGATGAGACGGCCGTCCGCTTTGATCACAGGAATGACTTCCGCGGCCGTGCCCGTGAGGAAGCATTCGTCCGCGATGAAAACATCGTGCCGCGTGATGTCCGTCTCCGTGATCTTTACACCCATTTCATTCGCAATCTCGAAGACCACCGCGCGGGTAATGCCGCGCAGCGCGCCGGCCGCAATCGGCGGTGTAAAGATTTGGCCGTGCTTGATAACGAAAACATTGTCCGCCGTGCATTCGGCCACATAGCCCTGATCGTTCAACATGAGGGCTTCATCCGCGCCGGCCAGGTTGGCCTCGATCCGCGCCATCACGTTGTTCAAGTAGTTGAGCGATTTCACCGCCGGATTAAGGGCGGCGGGGCTCGTGCGGCGCGTCGCGCAGGTCACGACGGTTAATCCTTTCTGGTAAAACTCCGGCGGATAAAGCGCGATCGTGGCCGCGATAATGATAATGCTCGGACGCTTACACTGCGTCGGGTTCAAGCCGAGATTACCAACGCCACGCGTCACGAGCAGACGAATGTAGCCGTCGCGCAAATCGTTCTGCCGGATTGTTTCCAGGAGCGCTTTGCTCATCTCCGGCATCGACATCGGGATCTCGAGACAGATCGATCGCGCCGAATCCCACAGCCTTTCCAGATGTTCTTCCAACCGAAAGACGCGCCCATTGTAAAATCGAATCCCCTCAAAAATCCCGTCGCCGTAAAGCAAACCGTGATCGAA
Source organism: uncultured Verrucomicrobiae bacterium (assembly GCA_963788855.1). Taxonomy (GTDB): domain Bacteria; phylum Verrucomicrobiota; class Verrucomicrobiia; order Chthoniobacterales; family UBA10450; genus CAWBIE01. The sequence goes on along the minus strand of CAWBIE010000005.1, from coordinate 587,066 downwards.
GACGGAAACTTTGGCCTCGCTTTCGGCAAAAAATTCTCCGTCGATATAAATCCTGGATTCCTTCGCCCGCGCCGGCTTGATGGCGGTCCTGCGCCTTGGCCTCTCGTGTTTGTGGCTCGTCAATCACCATCCCGCCTTCATTAGAGGTTTTCATAATCGCGTGAAAAATCTCCCGTGTTTCCCGCGCAATTCAAGGGACAAAAGCAAAACCGCGATAAACGTCACAGGACTGACACCGCCAGGGAACGCGCCCTACTGCAGAATGCCGTCGGCTATGCGCAGTTGGCGATTGCCCCGGCCCGCCAGCCGCGCGTCGTGCGTGACGACGAGCAGCGTCTTGCTGCGCTCACGGGCCAGCTCCAGGAGGAGATCGATAATCGTGTCGCCCGTCTTTGAGTCCAGGTTTCCGGTCGGTTCATCCGCGAAAATAATATCAGGATCGTTGGTCAGAGCGCGCGCAATCGCGACCCGCTGCTGCTCACCGCCCGAGAGTTCGGGCGGAAGATGATGCATGCGGTCGGCCAGCCCAACCGCCACCAGGCTCGCTTCCGCCGCGGCGCGCTTCGAGTCTCCACCAATCAAAGCGGGGAGTGAAACATTTTCCAGGGCCGTCAGTTCGGGTAACAGGAAATATCCCTGAAAGACAAAACCCATTTTCCGATTGCGCATACGGGCCTGCGAACGCAGAGCTGCCACTATATAGAGGCTGGCCCTCGAATTCGACCGCACCCGAGTCCGGTCGCTCCAGGCCCGAGAGTGTGTAGAGCAAGGTCGTCTTGCCCGCGCCGGACGCACCGCAAAGAAAAACCGCTTCGCCGCGCCCGATCTCAAGGGAGATGCCACGCAGCACTTCGATGCGTCGCGCCCCGATCTGGAAAGATCTGAATAGATCGCGCGCCACCAGTTGCGGGTTGGTTTCCATTAGATCATTCCCCCATTCGAAGCTCGCACGCTTGTAATCCTGCCGAAAAAGAGCCAGTCGGCGACCGAAATCGCCGTTTCTGTACACGAAAAAGCCGCCACGCATCGGTCGTAGCGGCTCTTCGTCTTGCAGAATCTGGTTAGGTCAGCCCCAAAGATTCCAGCGTCGGCTGATCGATCGCCGCAGTGGTGTAGAGATTGTTGGCCGCTTGATAAGCAGAGAGCGCGTCGCGCGTCATGGGTCCGAGCAAGCCGTCAATCTCGCCGTTATAATATCCCTGCGCCTGCAAAGCCGCCTGCACGTTCGCGATCACCTGATCCGGTGGCAGATTATTGTAAGCGTAGATAGGGCCATTGTAGGGGTAGTAGGACTCGGCAGGATTGTAACCCCACGCCGGGGCCCAGTAGCCAGCGTTCAAGAAATACCAACCGCCGGCGATCAGGGCGAGATTGGCGCCATAATGACCGTACCACCAGCTGTGGTCATGCCATTCGCAGTTGTAATTCCGGAAGACCGCGTACCTCTCGCCCTTCCAATTCTCGCACCCGTTAATGTGATAGTTCTTCTCGAAGGTCACGCTCTTGATGTTGGCGTTAGGCCCTTTCGAAAAATTATATTGCTTGGTCTGCCATTTCGCCTTGTTGACGTTGTTCGGGTTGTTCGCCCAGTTTTTTCCCTTATTTCCGTTATTCCCCTTGTTCACATTGGAAGGGTTGTTCGGATTGTTGGGATTGTTCCCCTTGTTGCCCTTATGCCCCTTGTTCGCGTTGCCCTGGTTGTTTGGATTATTAGGGTTGTTGCCCTTGTTCGGGTTGCCCCCGTTCTGGTGCTTGCCCTGGTGCTGACCTTGCCCCTGACCCTGTCCCTGATGCTGGCCCTGGCCTTGCCCCTGGCCCCCCTTCTGACCCTGCCCCTGGCCGCCCTTCTGACCTTGGCCTTGGCCCTGGCCTGTCTGCTGCGGCTTCTTCTTCTTGTTGTTATTATTCTGATCTGCCTGAGCGATCAGTGGGATCGCCAAACAGCAGATTAGAACAAAAAATAATCTGATAGCTTTATGTCTCATGGTTGGTTGGACTTTAGAATTGGCTGGTTATTCAACTCGTTTTCGGCCCCGACGTTGCTGCGAATTATTTCGCGCAATCCGGGAACACGGCGAGTTTAAGCAGCTGATCTGGCATAAAGCTATCTAAAACAAAGAGCCATCTGCAGAGGGCTGAGCGATCCTGTGGGAAGCGGCCCGGCGGCGAGTCCGCAGGCCCTCAGCGCTGCTGCCGCACAGCCTCGAACAGCACGATGCCCACAGCGGTGGCCAGATTTAGACTGCGGGTTCCGTGCATGGGGATGGTAAGGCAATTTTCCTGGTTGGCCGCTAGTAATTTCTCCGGCAGGCCCTTTGTTTCGCGTCCAAAAACGAGAAAATCGCCCGGCCGGAAAGCCGCCTCGTAATAGACGCGCTCGGTCTTGGTCGTGAGAAAGAAATAGCGCGCGCCCCGCTCCTGCGCGTCTTGCAGCTCTTCGAACGAATCCCAGGTCTTAACCGAGACCTCTTCCCAATAATCGAGCCCAGCGCGTTTCAATTGCCGGTCGTCCAGGTCAAAGCCGAAAGGCCGGACCAGATGAAGAACCGATCGGGTCGCGAGGCATAGCCGTCCCACGTTGCCTGTATTCGGCGGGATCTCCGGTTCAACCAGGACAACGTTGAAACAGGTGGTCACAAATTTCGAAGGTAATTAGAAAATCTGAACGCGGTGTCATTCCGAGCTGCGCAGACAGCGAGGAACCCCGCACGCGACGTCTGGACATGCGAGTTCCCTCACGTTCGTTCGGGATGACAGCGCTCGCGCAATAACTCCCGCTAATCCGCTTAATTTTGATTCCGGATTATTTCTTGCCAATTTTCCCAGCCACCACCTTTTCGAGCTTCACGATATCGGCCGCGAACTTGCGAATGCCTTCCGCGAGTTTGTCCGTCGCCATGGCATTGTCGTTCAGCAGATAACGGAACGTCTTCTCGTCCAACTCGAGTCGCCGGATATCGGATTTCTTCGCTTCCGCGGGATCCAGTTTCCGCGTCACCGGAGCAAACGATTGCGAAAGTTCCTGCATCAGTTCCGGACTGATGGTGAGGGCGTCACAACCGGCCAATTCAAGGATCTGGCCGACGTTGCGAAAGCTCGCGCCCATCACTTCGGTCTCGTAGCCGAACTTCTTGTAGTAGGTGTAAACCTCCCTGACCGATTGCACTCCGGGATCGTCCGCACCCGTGTAATCACGCTTGTAGGCGGCTTTGTACCAATCGTAAATCCGGCCGACAAACGGTGAGATCAGCTGCACCATGGCCTCGGCGCAACGCACGGCCTGTGGAAGCGAAAAGAGCAGAGTCAAATTGCACTTGATTCCTTCCTTCTGCAGCCGCTCCGCTGCGTTGATGCCTTCCCAGGTAGAGGCGATTTTGATCAGGACACGCTCGCGAGGAATGCCTCGCTCCTGGTAGAGCTTGATCAACTGACGCGCCTTCGCGATGGAGCCCTCCGTGTCGAAGGAGTAGCGCGCGTCCGTCTCGGTCGAAACGCGGCCGGGAACGATCTTCAAGATTTCGCAGCCGAATCGAACCAGAAGATGCTCGATGATGTCGTCGATCTGGGCCGCGCCGCTCAATCCGGACTTTTTCCGGTCGGCAATAACCTCGTCGAGCAGGTGCACATACTGCGGTTTTTGCGTAGCAGCGTAGATCAGGCTCGGATTGGTGGTGGCGTCCCGCGGCGTGTATTGACGGATTGATTCGAAATCACCCGTATCCGCCACCACAATGGTGAATTTTTTTAATTGCTCGAGCTGGCTCAGCTTTGCCCCAGCTTTTTTCTCTTCCGCAACAGCAGTGCTCATTGTTTTCGATCCTCCGGTTTGATGGATGACGAGCCCCGATGACTCGCGCCAGTTACGGTAGGTCCTCCCGCAAAACATCGCCAATCGAAATCAATCCATCTGGCAACCGGCGCGTCACTGGCTATCCTCCTCCCCCCGAATGAGCCGACCCGACCTCGCCGTCATTCTCCTGGCCGACGCGCCTCACGCGCTCGCGGAACTGTGCGGCCTGACGTTGATCGAGCGGTTGCTGCGAATCCTGCAGCGCCTCGACCTTGACCGGGTCACCGTGGTCTCAACCACGCCGGAGGAAATCAGCCGCCCGGTTCTCAGGCCGAGACCGTCGGTTGCTCCGGCGCGGAGCGTTTCCCGCCCAGTGCGGCGCGCACAAAATTGTTGCCCAGTTCCCACATCGGCCCCGGAAACTTCCGGCACTCGGTCAGGACATCGTCCAGGGCCGTGATAAAGGTATCGACTTCCTTTTCTCCGATGATGAGCGGAGGCAGGATCTTAATCACGTCCATGGCGTGACCCGCCACCTGCGTGAGAATACGATGCTTGCTCAGCATCTGCGTCACGATCATCTGGGCAAAGAGAACCTTGTCGATCTTGTGCAAAACCTTCCACGCCATCTTCAATTTCAGTTCTTCAGGCTGATGAAACTCAATCCCGATCATCAGGCCTTTGCCGCGTACTTCCTTGATGAACGAATGCCGGGCCCTCAAGCCGTCGATCTTTTCCATCAATAACGCGCCCATCCTGGCAGCATTAGCCACCAGATTTTCTGAATCGATCACCTCAAGCGCAGCCAACCCACAGGCCATGGCTAGGTTATTTCGGCCGAACGTGGTGGAATGGACCACGCAGCGGTCCATCCGGCTGAAAGTCTTCTGATAAATCTCACGTCGCGTGACAATCGCCCCGCACGGCACGTAGCCGCCGCTCAACGTCTTGGCCAGCGTGATGATGTCAGGCTCGAGATTCCAATGCTCAAACCCGAACATTTTCCCGGTCCGCCCGAGGCCCGTCTGCACCTCATCCGAAATAAGCAGCGCTCCGTGTCGGCGGCAAAGTTCCTGGGCTCGCACAAAGAAATCTGTCTTTGGCGATTTGCATCCTTTGCCCTGGACTGTCTCGATCACGAACGCGGCCACGTCGCGCTTCGAAAGTTCGCGTTCCAGCGACTCGAGGTCGTCGAGCGGGATCCGCGTTTCCCATTCGTCCATCAGCGGACCAAATCCTTCCGTGAAGCTTTCGCAGCCCATCAGGGAAAGCGAGCCGAGGCTCAACCCATGGAACGCGCTCTCCAACGAAAGCACGCGTTTCCGCTGAGTCGCGGCTCGCGCAAATTTGAGTGCTCCTTCCATCGCCTCCGTGCCGGAATTGCAAAAGAAAATCGCGTCCAGATGCGGTGGCGTTCGCTTGATCAAAGCTTCCGCCAGGAGTCCGCTCAGGAGCGAGCAATCCATCTGCACCATGTTGGGCAAATCCAGGTCGAGCACATCGCGGATCGCCTGCTTCACCACGGGATGGTTGCGTCCAATATTGAACACGCTGTAGCCACTCAAAAAATCGAGGTAGGCCGCGTTATCCATGTCGTAGAGATAGGCGCCCTCGGCTCGCGCATAGATCTTGTCGAACCCGATGACCCGCTGGGCGGCAACCAGCGTCCGGTTGATGTAACGCTCGTGCAGCCGATAATTTTCGCCCAACCGCGCAGCGATGATCTCCTTTAAATCAAAGGCCATTACAGCAACTTTTGTAGGCGATTTACGAGGGAAAAGCAAACCGGCGTAACAGCGGCAAGCGCTCAACAACCCAAGCGCGCAGGAAGACGCCGCACACAGTTCCGGAGGAGCGCAGGCTGCCAGCCTGCAGTTGCCGGCAGCTTGCCGGAACATGTACAAATGCATTCCGCGCACGAGATAATTACGGGTCTCGGCAAGCTGCCGAGACCGACAGGCTGGCAGCCTGCGCTCCCCCTCGAAGAAAAGTAGCGGGGCAACGCACCCATGCGTTGCCCCTGACGCCGCAAGCGGCGTCCCCAAACTCTAACCCTACTCTCTCCCTCGGAATCGCGCCCCGGGAGGAGGTCGGACGTATTTCCGACATCGACCCCTTTCCTGGCCCGACGCCCCGGGTTGGAGCGTCGCCGGATCGAATTATTGATTTGTCCGATTGAGGGACCCGCCGGATTCGCTACCGTTCGGTGTCGATGCCCAGCTTAACCGCCGATCCCACCGTCACTCCAGACCTCGTCGCGAAACATGGGCTGACGCCCGGAAGAATTCGAGCGCATCAAGAAAATCCTCGGACGGGAACCAAATTTCACCGAGCTCGGCATCTTCTCGGTTATGTGGAGCGAGCACTGCTCCTACAAGAATTCCCGACAAGAACTCAAAAAATTTCCGACCACCGGACCGAATATCCTGGTCAAAGCGGGCGAAGAAAACGCCGGCGTGGTCGATATCGGTGACGGCTGGGCCATCGCCTTCAAGATCGAGAGCCACAATCATCCGAGCGCGATCGAACCGTTCCAAGGCGCCGCCACCGGAGTCGGCGGAATCATCCGCGATATTTTCACCATGGGCGCGCGTCCCGGAGTTTTGCCTCAACTCGCTGCGCTTTGGGCCGATTACGACACTGCAAGATCCATCCAGCAGCCAGTATCCAGAATCCAGTATCCAGAATGCATCCAGTATCGCTGCCAACCGCCGCCTCTTCACCGGCGTCGTCGCTGGCATCGCGCACTACGGCAATTGCATCGGCATTCCCACCATTGGCGGCGAGATCTACTTCGACGAAAGTTTCGAGGGCAACCCGCTCGTCAATGTTTTCTGTCTTGGCGTGCTTGCGACACGAGCAACTCGCGCGCGGCGCGGCCCGCGGCGTTGGCAACCCCGTCTTCTACGTCGGCGCCGAAACCGGTCGCGACGGTCTGGCCGGCGCAGCGTTTGCCTCGCGCGAACTGACCGAAGAATCGCGTGAAGATCGCCCGGCCGTGCAGGTGGGCGATCCATTCAAGGAAAAGCTTCTGCTCGAAGCCTGTCTCGAACTACTGGCGACCGATGCCGTCGCCGGCATCCAGGACATGGGCGCAGCCGGACTGACCTGCTCGACTTGCGAAACGGCCAGCCGCGGCGGTAGCGGAATCGAAATTGATCTCGCCAAAGTCCCAAAACGCGAGCCGGGCATGACTCCGTATGAGATTCTGCTGAGCGAATCGCAGGAGCGAATGCTGATCATCGCCAAACGCGGGCGCGAAAAGGTTGTGCGCGAGATCTTCGCAGAAATGGGATGTGCCCTGCGCGGAAATCGGCCGGGTCACCGCCGACGGCATGATGCGAGTCCGCAACAACGGGACGCTCGCCGCGGAAATTCCCGCCAAACCGCTGGCCGAAGAAGCGCCGCTCTATTCCCGCGAAGCCAAGCCGCCCGCTTCTGTAGCGGCGGTCTCAGACCGCCGTGCCGACAGATCTGCCAGAGATCGATCACTCATCGAAGCGCTTCGCCAGCTCCTCCGCGATCCCACCATTGCTTCCAAAAACTGGGTCTACCGGCAATACGATCACACTGTCCGGACCGGCACCGTGGTTAAGCCCGGCTCCGACGCGGCCGTCTTTCGCGTCCGAATACGCAAACAAGATTCTGGCCGCTACCACGGATTGCAATTCGCTCTATTGCGCGCTCGATCCGCGCGAAGGCGGCCGCATCGCCGTCGCCGAAGCTGCGCGCAATCTCACTTGTTCGGGCGCAAAGCCTCTGGCGGTGACCGACAACCTGAACTTTGGCAATCCTTACAAACCGGAAAACTTCTGGCAGCTGCGCGAAGCCGTCGAAGGAGTCGCCGAAGCCTGCCGCGCATTCGGCACCCCGGTGGTTGGCGGAAACGTCTCTCTATATAATGAGAGCCCGGCGGGAGTGGTCGATCCAACGCCGACCGTCGGCATGGTCGGCCTGATCGAGGACGAAGAGCACATCACCACGCAATGGTTCAAGAATGCCGGCGACGCCATCATCCTCGTCGGCACTGTAGCGGCGGTCTCCGACCGCCGTGCTGACGACCCACGCGACCGTCGACACTAGCGCAAAAGATTCCGCCTCACTTCTTGGCGGCTCCAGATTCCTGAAAGTTTGTCACGGCCGCAAAGAAGGCCCGGTCCCGCAGCTCGACCTGGCGGAGGGAACTCGCCGTGCAAAACGCCGTGCGCGATCTGATTCGCGCCGGCCTGGTCAAAAGCGCGCACGATTGCAGCGAAGGCGGGCTCGCGGTCGCGCTGGCCGAATGCTGCTTCAATCCCGACGGCCTGTCTCGGCGCAGAAGTGACTGTAGCCACGCTCTGCGGGCCGTGTGCACGCGAGCCACAGGACCGCGGCTACATGCTCTCTTCAACGAATCGCAATCCCGAATTCGTCATTTCCGTGGCGGCCGAGAACGCTCGAAGAGACGACCAGATTGCTGCGAGACCGAGAACGTTCCGTTCGACAACAGCTCGGCCAGACCGGTGGCGACCACCTTGTCGATCCGGCCGGCGGACGGAGACTTTCCCCTGGCCGATCGCCGATCTCTACGACGATTGGTGGAATCGCGATCAGGCGCGCGGTCGAGAGCGATCCGCTCAGCCGAGACGATTCCGAAGCCTGTGATAAAACGTCTTGATTGAATACGTGCTTCAATTGAGTGGATTATTTGGTGTGATCTCTCCAGAGAACATCACGGACCGATAGAGCCCTCGGAGGCGAATGCCTTTCCGCAGCACGAATGCGGTCTTTTCGGGGTGTTCGGTCACTCCAACGCCGCCGTCCTGACCTATTACGGCCTTTTCGCGCTTGCAGCATCGCGGCCAGGAGAGCGCCGGCATCGTCACGAGCAACGGTCCGGGCACATCGTTCATCAGCCACAAAGGCATGGGCCTGGTTTCGCAGGTCTTCGGTCAGGAGGATTTGGAGAAACTGAAGGGCACGCGCGCCATCGGCCACACCCGTTATTCGACCACCGGCACGAGCACGATCAAAAATGCGCAACCGTTCGTGGTCGATTGCGTGCGCGGCCAGATGGCGATCGCGCACAACGGCAACCTGATCAACGCCGATGTCTTGCGCGACGAACTCGAGCGCAAAGGTTCGATTTTTCAAACCACCGCCGACAGCGAAATCATTCTGCATCTGCTGGCGCAACCGTCGGACAACGGCAGCAACGTTCTGGGCGCGCTGCGCCGGATCGAGGGCGCATTTCTCGCTCCTGATCATGAGCGAACGCGAACTGATCGCGGTGCGCGATCCGTTCGGCTGGCGACCGCTCGCGCTCGGCAAGCTCGATGACGCTTACGTGCTCGCCTCGGAGACCTGCGCGTTCGATCTCATCCACGCCGAGTTCATCCGCGAAATCGAGCCGGGCGAAGTCTTGATCATCGACGAAAACGGAATGCGTTCCGAGTATCCCTTTCGCCGAAGAACAGCCCGCGTTCTGCATGTTCGAATACGTCTATTTTGCGCGGCCCGACAGCATCATCGGCGGAGTGAACGTGGCGAAAGTGCGGACCGCAAATGGGACGCGAACTGGCCCGAAAGTTTCCGGTCGAAGCCGACATCGTCGTGCCGGTGCCCGACTCGGGAAACTACGCCGCGCTCGGTTTTGCGCGAGGAACTGAACATTCCTTACGAGCACGCCTTCGTGCGCAATCACTACATCGGCCGCACCTTCCTGCAGCCGAGCCAGCTGATTCGCGATTTCGACGTGCGCGTGAAGCTGAACCTGATCAAGGAAATGGTGGAAGGAAAACGCGTCGTCGTGGTCGACGACTCCATCGTGCGCGGAACGACCGCGCGCGCGCGCGTCGTCAACTTGCGCGAAGCCGGCGCGAAGGAAGTCCACATGCGGGTGAGCTGCCCGCCGCATCGCTTTGCCTGTCACTACGGAATCGATTTTCCCGATCCGGAAAAGCTGATCGCCAACCAGATGACGATGGACGAAATCTGCAAATATCTCGGCGTCGATAGCCTCGGTTACCTCGATGTCGAAGGAATGGTGCGCGCCACCGGCCGGCAGGTGAACGAATTTTGCCTGGCCTGCTTCACCGGCAATTATCCCCTGCCGGTCGATCCGGCCCTCGACAAATTCATCATGGAAAAACGCGAGCAACGCGCCAAAGCACTCGCCGCCGAGGAAAAGCAACCGACCCTGTTTGCGGATCTGAAATGAGATGGAATGACGAAGCACGAATGACAAATGACGAAGGAATGACGAAACCAAAATTGCAGGCCGCACCGTGATGTTTGCATCATTCGTGCTTCTCATTTCATTCGTCATTCGTCATTCGTCATTCGTCATTTCGTCCGCGTTCCCGTCCTTCGCGATTCGCTCGTCATTCGTCATTCGTCATTCGTCATTCGTCATTTCGCCTGCGTTCGTGTGAAATCCGCGAACAAAACGAGAAGGGCCTACGCGTCTGCGGGCGTCGACGTCGACCTCGGCAACAGGCTGAAAGGCCGTATCCAACAGCTCGTTAGGCGAACCCACGGACCACAGGTCCTGGGTAGGATCGGAGGCTTCGGCGGATTATTCCGCGCCAACTTTGGCGAAATGAGGGACCCTGTCCTCGTCGCCAGCATCGACGGCGTCGGCACGAAATTGAAAATCGCGTTTGCCTTGCGCAAACACGACACGGTCGGAGCGGATCTGGTGAATCATTGCGTGAACGACATCGCCGCAGTGGGCGCGCGGCCTCTTTTCTTTCTGGATTACATCGGCTGCGAAAAACTCGAGCCCCGCGTCTTCGATCAATTGCTGCGCGGTTTCTCAAAAGCGTGCGCCGCGGCGCACTGCGCGCTCATCGGTGGCGAAACCGCTCAGATGCCGGGAATGTATCGCCAGGGCGAATACGATCTGGCTGGGTGCATCGTCGGCGTAGTCGATCGCGCTGAGATTATTGACGGCCGCAAGATCAAACGAGGCGACGTGATTCTCGGGCTACCTTCGAACGGCCTGCACACCAACGGCTACTCGCTCGCTCGACGGATCTTATTCGACAAAATGCGCTTAAAACCCACCTCGCGACTTCCAGGCCTGGGTGGCAGAGTTGGTCAGGAACTTCTGCGAGTGCACAAAAATTATCAACCGTTGCTCGCGAAGGTTCCTCCCGGGACAATCAAAGGGCTCGCTCACATCACCGGTGGCGGCCTGATCGATAATCTTCCACGCATTCTGCCCCGGACTTGCGACGCGGTGATCGCCACCAACAGCTGGCGCGTCCCGCGCATCTTCCAGATCCTGCAGGAGAACGGGCGCGTCGATCGAAGTGAGATGTATCAGGTGTTCAACATGGGCATCGGCATGGTGGCAGTTGTGTCCGAACGCGACGCTAAACGCGTGGCCTCGGTCCTGAAAGCAAAACGAATCGGACTAATCAAACGCGGCACCGGAAAGACGCGACTGGTATTCTGAACCGCGGATAGCACGGATATCGCGGATCAAAATCAGGTAGGGACGTCTCGGAGAGACATCCCTACCTGCAAGAATCCGTCTTATCTGCGCTTGTCCGCGCGGTAGCCTCGGCGAAGGCGGATAATCCGCGGTAAAAAAAGATTCTTTATTGCTCGCAACACGCCCGGCACGATGGTCTAGCCGGACCGAAAAAGAACGCGGTTGGACAAATATGAAACAAAGAAAGCTTGGACGTGGTGGCCCGTTAGTCTCCGCCCTCGGACTCGGATGCATGGGCATGTCCGATTTCTACGGCGGACGTGATGAAGAAGAATCTCTCGCCACCATGCAACGCGCCGTTGATCTCGGAATTACCTTTTTCGATACGGCCGACATGTATGGACCGCATACCAACGAGGAACTGATCGGTCGCGCGCTGAAGGGGCACCGCGAGAACGTGGTCCTCGCCACAAAATTCGGAATCGTGCGCGACCCGGCCACGCCCGCTTTCCGCGGGATCAACGGCAAGCCTGATTACGTCCGCCAGTCCTGTGAAGGAAGTCTGCGCCGGTTGAAGGTCGAATGCATCGATCTCTATTATCAGCACCGCGTCGATCCGGACACGCCGATCGAAGAAACGGTCGGCGCCATGGCCGGGCTGGTGCGCGATGGAAAGGTCCGCTTTCTCGGCTTGTCCGAAGCCAGTCCCGAAAACATTCGCCGGGCGCACGCCGTCCATCCGATCACGGCTTTGCAGTCCGAGTACTCGCTTTGGACCCGCGATCCGGAAGACGAGATCCTGCCCCTGTGCCGCGAGCTCGGCATCGGCTTCGTGCCTTACAGTCCGCTCGGCCGCGGATTTCTGAGCGGAAAAATTCAGAAACCTGCGGATTTACCGGAGAACGATTACCGCCGCACGACGCCGCGGTTTCAGGATGAAAACTTTCAGCACAATCTCGATCTGGTGAAACGCGTCGAAGAGATCGCGCACCTGAAACGCTGCACCCCCGCGCAACTCGCTCTCGCCTGGGTTATGGCACAAGGTGACCACATCGTGCCGATTCCCGGAACGAAGCGTCGCAAGTATCTACAGGAAAATATCGGCGCCCTCGATGTCGTTCTGTCGAACGAAGATCTCGCCCGCATCGACGAAGTCGCGCCGAAAGACGCTTTCGCCGGCTCGCGTTATCCCGAAGAAATGATGAAACTGCTCAGGCGCTGAAGAACGCGCTGTAGGCGCGGGGCTCTGTCGCCGCGTCCGTCTTTCCTGACGCCCCGACAGAGCGGGGCGGCTACAACCGTCTCGGCACCATCGCATTGGCGAACATGGTCTGCACAATTTCGCCGCGCTGATTGGTGGTCACATTCTTTAAGCGAATGATTCCCTGCTTCGGCTTCGACTTGCACGGCCTCGTTTCCACGATCTCGGTCTCGACGCGCAGGACATCGCCTGGTCGCACCGCGTTCGGCCAGCGCAGCTCATCCACCCCGAGCCCGATCGCTCCCTCGGCAAAGTTCAACCTCTTCACAAAGAGCCGCATCGTAATGGCCGCAGTGTGCCAGCCGCTCGCCACCAGTCCTTTGAAAATCGAGCGCTCCGCAGCCTTGGCGTTGAGATGAAACATCTGTGGATCAAATTTCTCGGCGAACTCAATGATGGCCCGGGCCGGCACCTCGAAGGTGCCCGACCGAAACCGTTTGCCCGCCGTCAAATCATCAAAATAAAGTTCCTTCATCCAAAGGTGGACCCGCATTCATGACGCATTGCTCATCATTGGGCAATGTGTAAACTGCGACGCCCCCTTGCGGGCGGTTAGCTCAGTGGTAGAGCGTCTCGTTTACACCGAGAGGGTCGGGGGTTCGAAACCCTCACCGCCCAGTCTACGCTCGCAGCGGCAGCGGAGAGCGTAGACTGTCGCGCCGGAGCCTTTAGGCGAAGGCGGACTTTTTCGCCTTGCAAAGTCAACGCAGCGAGCTTCGACTCGGCATGCCATTCAGAAAGGAACACGCCCGAATGCTTTCGGGCTCGCGAATCTAGTTAGCTTTCAATAACTCCAGCGCAGCCGGAAAAATAATCTTCTCCCACTCGGCGTATTCTTTCGCCGAAGGATGCAACCCATCGGGTGCCACCAGCGACGGATCGTTCTGCATCTGTTTGCTCGCTGGGAAAACGTCGACCACATGCAGCCCGCGTTTCGCCGATTCCTCGGCGATGATCTTATTAAAGGCTCCGATGCCTTCTGAAATGTTTCGACCGCGCGCGTATTTTGGACCGCTAGGCGTGATTCCAAAATCCGGGATCGTCACGATGAGCAGTCGTTTCTTGTTCGGCAGCACCTCGAGCATTCGATCGACCAGGAAGGTGAAGCGTTTTCGGAAGTCTGCCGGGTCGACACCCTGCACCCAGTCGTTCACGCCGATCTGAAGCGTGGCAAAGTTTGGGCCCGCGTTGACGAAGATCGGCAATTCCAGATCGATCGCCTGCTGCGATGTCCATCCAGTCCGCGAGGGATTGGCCACAAGATCGACATGCATGCCCTTTGCCTCCAAATGCTGCGTCAGAACGCTGGGCCACGATTCTCCGGGTGAGGCCCCCTCGCCGATCGAGTAGGAATCGCCAATCGCCGCATACAGAATCTTTTCCTGAGCGTTCGCCGTCACAGCGACCAGATATATCACCAGCCAGAGCGTTTTCATCAGTCATTCACGGGTCACTGGCAATACAGCGGAACCTTCCCGGAAGCGACTGCTCTCGTTGAGATTCAAGGCGAAGAATGACCGATCTTCCGAAAACGACCTCGTATTCGCCGCAGACCGCATTGATGAGGCATATCCTCCATTAGCTCACAACTTACTTATAAGTAGCTACTTAGGCCATCATCAGCCCACGATTCGATCAAATTATCTATGGACATCCACGACCGAATTGCTCTACAAATAATGGTTACTACTGATATTTATAGACTGACAGATTATGAATTTACTTAAACTAAGTCTTATTGCCGGCGCTTCGGCATGCATCGTCACCGCCACCCCTGTGGCGCAGGCAAACCAGGTCGATGACGGCACCTACGTCTTTAATTCGACCGATGGAGACACCGCTCTCGATGGGAGCGCTGTGACATTTCTCGGCGATGCGATCGTCGATTGGAATTTGCTCGATTCCAACGCGGCGAGCTTTGATCCATACCCGCCTACGACCATCCCCTTAACCCCCGGCAACAGCGCGATTTCCAGTTTCGGCGTGCTCGGCACCAACGCGTGGTACTTCGAAATTGATAGCCTCACTCTGGACTCCAATTATTACGATTTCTTCGAGGGGCAGAACAACCTCTTCGGAGCGGGCTCCGGTGGAGGCCTTGGCTCCTTGTATGACGGCTTCGGAGACCCCGATGGAAATTGGAGTCTGGCTGAGACCGCTGATCCGCCAACAGTTCCAGACGCATCCAGCACGTTTCAACTCTTCGCCTGCGCTTTGGCTGCACTCGGAATTTGCAGGTCGTTCGTGCCCAGTCGCCCGGCCTCGCGTTCCTGAATTCAACGACCGCGGCTGCCTGGGCCAATTGTAGGGCAAGCGCATCGCTTGCCGGGTCCACGGAAAGGAATGGCAGGCGGAGCGCCCGCCCTACAAGGAACGTGCGGCGGATTTCAGCCGACCTGAGCCTGGCTGGCCGCCTTCGATAATTGCAGAAACGCCGGTATGGCTGCGATGGCCAGGACGAGCATCAAGCCGAGGCAAATGGCAAGATGTGAGTCGAAGCCCGTTTCTGAGACAGGCGTCGTCGAAAACGATCCGACTAGTCCGTAAAGAACCGGGATGACAAGAAAATCGGCAACGGCGTGAAGAATGACGGAGGGACGAATCGAACCGCTGCATTTCACCAGCAATCCGTGCACGGCGCTGATCGCCATAAAAAACGGAAGAAAGGCAACCGTGGCGTACGCGTGGCTGAAATGATGGTCGAGAAAAAACATGAACCCTGAGATCAAGATCGCCACGGTCCAACCGTGCCGCTTTTGAATCGGAGTCATCAGATAGCCGCGAAATCCAGCTTCTTCGACCACGCCAGCGGTGGTGCTAATGCATGCCATCGCGCAGATCACCGTCAGCGTCGGATAGCTCGCCAAATTGATCGGTGAGGTAAAAGCGTCGCGCGTAACGTGGGCCAGACGAACGGTGGCAAATCCGAGTGCCAAAGTACTGGCGATCCCCAGCGCTCCGGCGAGCAGCGCCCAGCCCCATACTCGAACCGGCACCGGCTCACCGCGTAAACTTTGGCGCCGTGCCAGCGCCGTCGATTGAGGCCAGCCCCCGCCACGCAGGTACCACCAAAAAAGCCAAAGCCAAACCGCCGTGACTAAAATCATCCACGGCACGCGCGGCGTGGTGCGCAGATTCGCGACAATCGCCAGCGGCGGCACGATCCCGCCGATATCAACCACCAGCTCCAGGAGAATGATCGCTCGCACGATCACCGGCAATCGATTCCAGAAACGCTTCAGCATTTCATCTCCGTGAATAAGGCGGCCAGGCGTTGCGCGGATATCTCGCTGCTAAATTCTGCTTCGATTTTCTTTCTGGCGGCGCTACGAAGTCGCCGGGTCAGCGCTTCATCGGATAAGAGCCGTTCGATCGCATCGGCCAGGGCTTCAGCATCTTTCTCTTCAACCAACAGGCCATCCTGCTCCGATTGAATGAGTTCTGGGATGCCAGATACGTTTGTCGAAATCACCGCGACGCCTGCGGCCATCGCTTCCATCAAGACAACCGGAATGCCATCACGGTCTCCGCTTGCGCTCGTGATACAGGGCAAAACAAAAATATCTGCCCGGCCATAGATGGTGCCGATCTCCGCTTGGACATACTTGCCGGAAAACGTTATTTCCTCGCTCAAACCTAACTTCGAGACCATCGCTTCCAACCTCGGGCGCTCGTCGCCATCCCCTGCAAGCAGGCAGTGAAAGCGCATGTCTCGCCGCTTCAGGATACTGCAAGCCTCAATAAGATAGGCTGTTCCCTTGCGCTCAACCAATTGTGACGCACTAAGAATGCACGGCGGCTCATGGCGGACGGGTTTACTGCCATCGAAAGCGGCCGGATTGATGCCACAACGCACAATCGAGCTCTTCGCGCGCACCGGAATTTCTGGATAATCCTTGATTAAGGTCTGGCGGCTGTACTCGGAGATGCAGGCAACGAACCGGGCGCGGTCCAGTTTTGCAGGCAGGAGAAGACGCTCAATGAAGATTTCATTGTGCACGGTCATGCTAAAAGGAATATTCAGGAAGATAGAGACGAAACAGGCCAAAGACGCGTCATACCAGGTAAAAGGCGCATGGAGATGGTCCACCTTCTCGTCGCGTAGTTCCCAGGCCAGGTAGCCGGCGGCGGCAAAGTACTTAAAGTTCCGTGACCATATCCATGCTTCGCGCGAATCCTCGCTCAACAAGACTCGCACAGCCTTATAGTAGGCGAGCGGATTCCTGAGGCAGAAAAACAGTTGCGCGAAACCGACGAGAAAGAGTTTGCGCGGATTTAGCGGAAAGATGTAGCGCGTGGTTTGAGCCAACCCTTCGGCATCGGGCGGCCGTTGCGCGGGCTCAGTCGGACGGATTGCCACCGTCATAATAGTTAGACCCGCTTCTCTTAAGGCCAGGACTTCACGATAAACAAAGGTCTCCGTGAGGTAGGGGAAGAATTGCATGACGTAGACAATTCTTGGAGAGGAGTCATTGGACGGCATGGCCATAATCAACGCGATCTACCTGGTGTTTGCGGGGCGAAGCCGGATAAAAATTAAGACGTGCGACGTGATGATAAGCGGGACGAGAAAAGTCGGCAGAAGACTCAGCGGCAAGGTCCGCAGTGGCGCCATCGATGACCAGTCGCGTAAACCGAGGCGAAGCGCGGTGAAGACGACAAACATGATATCGATCAAGCCTAGAACGTTCCAGCTTAGCAAGATAGCTCGCGAATGAATTAGCTCCGGGATCACCAGAATTATTAGAGCACCGGCCGCGATGAGCACGTCGCCAATGCCGGCGGGCAGAGCGAAGCCCTCCGGCAGATCGCCGCGCTTGCACAGAAAAAGAAAGTATAAACCGATGAAACGCGTCAGATGCAGCGCGATAAGATTTCGAAGATCTGCCGTACCCCACCACGCGCGAACCTCCCCGTTTTTCCAGCAGGCGATCAGGGCCGCGGCGGTTAGGGTCCACACCGTTAACGCCACGACCGGCGCGCTCGCGCCGCGAAACCAGCCCGCCTTGCCAACCGCCAGAGCAAGGCACAGCCAGGTCGCCAAAATAAAAACGACTGGTCTGGCTTCTTTATTCATTGGTAGGGACGCCGCGCTGCGGCGTCCTTAAATGACGCGTCCATTCGTCATTCCTTCGGCATTAGACATTCGTCATTCGTCATTTTCTTTCAACAGCATCGCGCGACGGAGCGCGCGATCCACCCTTAAGACAGCATCACTGTCACCGCTGCCTCGGCGTGAATTCGCATCGTGTCCACGAGCGGAACTCCGTTATGTGACGGCTCGCGCAGGATCAAGGGGAGCTCCGTTCCGGCCAGAATCACTCCATCGATACCGCGCGCCGCTTTCAGACGGTCCACGATTGCCAGCAGTCCGGCCCGCGTCTCCGGCAGAAATTTCCCTTCGACCAGCTCGTTCATGTATTTGTCGTGCATGTATTCCTGATCGTCGAGCTCAGGGACAACGAGTTCGATTCCTTCTCGCGAAAAAACCTTGGTATAAAACGTTCCCTGCATGGTGAAGCGCGTGCCGAACAAGGCCAGCCGGCTCAGGCCCCGCGCTTTGACCGCGGCGCACGTTGCTTCCACAATACTGATAAGCGGGATGGGTGAAGCGGCCTGCACCTCGTCGAAAACGAGGTGCGGAGTGTTCGCGGCAATCAAGCCGAAGTTCGCGCCGGCGCGCGCGAGCTTTGAGATTTCTGCGACCAAATAGTCGGCCAGGCCAGTTAGATCGTTGGCCTGGATTCGGTCCACCACCCTCCTAAGGTTGACACTATTAATAATGAACTGCGGATAACTGTCGTCGCGCACGCGTTCGCGATACAGGGCAATGATCGCGCCATAATATTCCAGGGTGCTCTCCGGGCCAACGCCCCCAATCATTCCGAGGGTTTTCACTTCTTAGATTCTGCACCATCAAGATCGTATTGGAAAAAGAGAAACGTCCAGCAATCCGGGGAGGGCACGCGCCCTCGCGTGCTGGTTTCGGCGCCTCGCCGGAACCATCTTCGATCCCATCAGGAAGCTCGGATGATCGACAAGATACGCGACCGCGAGAATGCATGCGCTCCCCGGACACAGACCGCGTTGTCTCGTTTCTTTAAGCTTCCGAATTGAGAGTCGCTCATTACAATCGCCGTCGTGAAATCGATCAATCTTTTGCTGATAATCCTGCTTATGGAAATGGGAATCACCGGTAGCCAGGGCCAGACCCGCAACAGCACTCCGCCGGGACCGGGAGCGAGCGGGGCCAGAGCCGACGTCACAAACAAGGCGCTGATAACAAAGTCGAGCGGCGGGGACGTCATGGCGGCGGCCGCCCTGGCCGGGATCGCGAAGGATTACTACGACTGGCGCAACGAGAATTATCCGGTCAACAGCAGCGAGGCCGGACTGCATACCTGGGACAATCGGCTGACCGACTATTCGCCCGCCAAAATCAGTGAGCGTGCCGAACATGTCCGCGTCTTGCTCGACAAGGTTCGCGCCATGCCCACCGAGAACTGGGACAAGGACCAGCGCATCGACTGGATTCTTTTCCGTTCCCAACTGGAAGGCATCGAATTCGGGGATCGGGTCCTGAAATTCGAACGGAACAATCCGCAGATTTACGTCGGCGAATGCAGCAGCGCCATCTTCTCGCTCTTGAAGAAGGAGTACGACACGCCGGCGAACCGGGCGCGCTCGGCCACCGCCCGATTGCAACAGATGCCGGCTCTGCTCAAGCAGGGCCTCAGCAACCTGCAGAATCCAGTAAAACTCTATGCCCAACTCGCCGTGCAATCGGCCCGCGCCATCGATCCTCTGTTCAAAGACAGCCTCATGACCCTGGATGTCGGGCTCGCGCCTAACGAGCACGATGCCCTGGTCAAGGCGCGGGACGAAGCGCTCACCGCCCTGCATGGTTTTGCCGATGAGCTGGAAAAACGCATGCCCAGGATGGTCGATTTCGCGCCTATGGGCGAAGCGAACTACAATTATTTTCTCAAACATGTTCTGCTCCTGCCGCTCAATGCGTCGGAAGTGGAAATGATCGGACGCGTGGAGAATGTGCGTTATCGCGCCTTGGAAGCGTTATTGCCCGATCCGAAGTTGGCTGATCCGGATCCGGCACGGAGCAAGAGTATTCCGCCCGATCAAGCCTCCTTCCTTAAGGCTTACGAGAGCCGCGAACAGGAAATGATCGCCTTCCTGAAGGAACATCATCTCGTGACGATTCCGGATTACCTCGGGCCGTTTCAGATTCGTCAATTACCGGAAGCTTTCAAGCCGACCAGCCCGGGTGGTTTTATGAATCCGCCCGGCGTTTACGACAAAGACCCGGCCGGCTTTTTTTTCATTCCGACTTACAACCCGCAGTCGAAAAATTTTTATATCCGCGCCGCCATCGAAGATCCCCGGCCGATTCTCGGGCATGAAGGCATCCCGGGGCATTTCATGCAGCTCTCCATCGCCAATCACCTGACCGACGAAATACGACGACAGCATCAGGACGGCGTCTTTGTCGAAGGATGGGCGCTTTATGGCGAAGAGATGCTGGTGCGCACCGGCCTCTACCCGGCGGACACCGCGGCTGTCGGACAGGTCCTGCGTCTCTCCCGCTACCGCGGCGCCCGAATCGGCGTCGATGTCAATCTGCACACAGGCCGCTGGACCTTTGAACAGGCGGTCAAATATTTCATGGAGTCCGGAGGATTGGATCGCGAAGCCGCCGAAGGAGAAGCAGCCGGCGCGGCTTCCAGTCCACACCAGAAGATCAGCTATATCATCGGAAAATGGCAGATCATGAACTTGCTTGGACGCTACAAGGATCAGCAGGGCGACAATTTCCGGCTCGGCCAATTCCACGACGATCTCATCAAGAATGGCAGCCTGCCTCTGTCGGTCATCGAATGGATTCTTCTCGATGACCCGACCTCGATCCAAAAGGTGATGGCAGAAGATAAGAAGTGAGATAGCGACTTTTCGTCGCACGGGAAGCTAACTCCGAACGCTTTCGCGAGCTGGCAGCTTACTACGTTATAGGTGGAACGCGCTCTCCCTTGGCACGCCGTCTTGTCACGCCGCAGCTTTAGCGTAGGAGGAAGCCTTGGCGAAGGCGGCGAGCGCGTTGCTAACGTTTGGCGGCTCCGCCGCATTATTTAGCATCTAGCTGCGGAGAGCTCGATCCACCTCGCCCGCCTGCCGAAGCACCGACGGACGTCAGCTTTGGTTTGCCCCGACAAAGGCGCGCTTTTTGCTGCTTTCTCTTCAGGGATGAAGAATTTCAGTTCGTGGGAATCCGAACTCATTAAGCTCGAAATCACCGCAGGTTTGGAAAGCAGCCTGGACCAGAGTTTCCGGCGCGTGATTGAAACAGCCAGAGCCGTCTGGGAACGGAAGTTCGCCGGTCAGGACCCGAGCGGCGCCTGCGTGAGCGTGCGGATCGCGACCAACGCGAAACCCGAAGTTCAATCAACGGCCGGGAACGACCTTGTCAGGTCGTCGCAAACTTTGGCGCCCAAGCCCAGTCTCGCCCCGCACTTCGCGCACTAGATTCAGAGCGACCCGCCTCGGGCCCCAGCGTGGTCAGGGCAATCTCTTAAATTTCCGCAGAATCTCCTGCAGTTGGTCGTGCGGCAAAGCATTGACCACGTGATTGTCGCGGCCCGTCATATCGTGGTTATCGACCAGCGCATTGACGATCGCTTCCTCGGTCGCTTGAACGACTCCCGCGAAAATTGGATCGAGCAGATCGTTCGGAATTGTTTCGACCGAGTGGGTCACCCGATCCGGGTCGTAGGCCTTGGGATTGGCCGTGGAAAAGGCGAGAAACAGATCGCCCGAACCGTTGCCGGAGAAGCTGCCGGTTCGCGCCAAACCGAGCGAGGCGCGGCGGGCCAGACGTTTGAGCTGATTCGGCAATAATGGCGCGTCCGTCGCGACCACGATGATGATCGAACCGGTGTCGTCCTTGTAAACGCTGCCGGGAATCTCTTTGCCAACCGGAGTTCCGGCGATGGTGAGCGATTCGCGCCGCCCGCAATTTGCCTGCACCAGAACACCGACCGTGAAAGTTCGCGCGACCGACTCTTTGCCCGCTTTAATCTCGACCTTGCGCGAAGCGGTCCCGTTTCCGCCCTTGAATTCGTAACAAATCATCCCCGTCCCACCGCCGACACTCCCCTCCTCGACCGCACCGCCATGGGCAGAGTCCAACGCATGGAAAACGTCCTCCGGCTTTACATGGAAGCCATTGATGTCGTTAAGCCAGCCATCCCACGTTTCCGCGACCACCGGCAGACTCCACCAATAGCCGGTATTGTCTGCTGCGCCGTGCCGAATTCGCCATGCGATCACGGCATCGCGCGCGACGCCGACGCTGTGCGTGTTTGTGATCACCACGGGCCCTTCCAGGAAACCGCTCTCCTCCACCCAGGCCGTGCCGGTCATCTCGCCGTTACCATTCAAACTGAACGTCGCGGCATAAACGGGATCGTTGAGCGAGTCGTGCCCGCGCGGGATGATCGCAGTGACACCGGTCCGAACCGGGCCCTTGCCGACCTCGAGTTTTCCTTCGCCGCTGATCAGCGTGGTGCATCCGACCTCCACACCGCTGACGTCGGTGATGGCGTTTAATTTTCCGGGTGTGCCATCGAATGGAACACCGAGATCGCGCGCCCGGATGACTTTGTTCTCAGTTTGCACCGGCGGCCGAATCTTTGGCGGAGGCGGAATTGGTTGCCGGGCAGAAGCGTTAAGCACGAGCACGATTACGAGCATGAACGGAGCGGAAGAGCGGGTATGAATCGAAGTCATGGAATAAAGAACCAGCCTTTAATCCGCCTAAGCCGAAACATTGGGAGAGGCAAGCGCAGAGGAGCCGCCATATTTCTGCATTAAGTGATCGATGTAACCGCTGTATTGATCCGCCAGCGCAGCGCTCTCGATAAACAGGATGTTCTCTGCGTTGAACTGTGCGCTTCTCGAGAAATTATAGGAACCGGTGATGACCGTATCATCGATCACGAGAATCTTGTTGTGCATAAAGTCGTGCCGGCTGGTCGGCGTATACGGAGTGGAATCCTTTCCCACCAACCTTGCGCGGGAGATCAAGCTCTGCAGCGCCGGAACCTTCCAGTGATTTTGCGGCACGCCCGCCCACTGCCGGTAGACATCCGCCATCTGTGTGCGGTCGTAGATCCCGCTCACCGGCGCCTGTTTCCGGTCCAGGACATCAGTCAAAGCCCCGATCAGACTTCCGGAATTGATCAGGAGACTGCAAATTCGCACCCGCCGCTTGACCGCGTGCACGCGTTTCGCGATTTCGGCATCGATGACCAATCCACAGCCGGGAGAGAAGAGCACGCGCGCCGAAGCCGATTCGCCTGAAAAAGTCAGTGGCACCGGGA
Organism: uncultured Verrucomicrobiae bacterium; assembly: GCA_963788855.1. GTDB lineage: Bacteria > Verrucomicrobiota > Verrucomicrobiia > Chthoniobacterales > UBA10450 > CAWBIE01. Next base: position 564,204 of record CAWBIE010000005.1, on the reverse strand, counting down.
CCGTCTTGATTTCACCCGTGTTTTCGAAATTTTCCTGCACCCACATTTGCTCGAAATCCTGGGCGTAATAATGAGCAAGCGCGGCGGATCGGATCTCGACAATATTGTTCTCCATCAGCGTGAAAGCATCGTCCGTCATGTTGGTGGAGCCGGTCCAGACTGACACTGCGTCGCGCACGATGAATTTGTCGTGCATCAGTTTCATCCCGCCAATACGGCGCCAGGGATAGCCTAACGACTGCACAAACGCACCCGTGCCCGGGGGAGCCGGGTCCTGTCCCGCGGCCAGGTCCGGTTGCAACGGCTTGTCTCCGTCGTAGCAAATTCGAATCTGCACGCCGACGGCCGCGCGTTCGCGCAAAGCGGCTACCAGCTGGGCCTTCAACGGGTCGCTCAAGCGCATGTCGTAAAGCGCAAAATCGAGGCTTTGCGTTGCGGCATGCACAAAAGCGGTCAGCCGCGCCATGACCGCGTCCGCGGTTTGTTCCCCCTGGGCGAGAAAGAAAACCGAAAGATCAGATGCAACATTCGCTGCCACGCCCGGTTCCATCGCTAATCCCATGTCCTCATGCGGGGCCAAATCCGCTGCAAGACGCAATCCACCTCGTGCTCCGCCACATCGGCTAGTGTCTAGCCCCTTGGTGATAGAAAAGCCAACCAAAGGGATGAAAAAACTTTGCGCTCATTTCTTTTCGCCTTTCGTGCAATTCCGGACGCGATTAAGTTGCATCCGTGAGTTATCAGGTTTTCGCCAGAAAGTACCGGCCGCAGACGTTTGACGATCTCGTCGGGCAGACGCACGTCGCCACCACGCTCAAAAATGCCGTCGCCCAGAAACGGCTCGCCCATGCTTATCTGTTTGTCGGACCACGCGGCGTAGGCAAGACCTCGACGGCGAGAATCCTGGCCAAAGCGCTTAATTGCATCCACGGACCAACGATCACGCCCTGCGGCGAGTGCGATAACTGCCGAGAAATTGCAGCCGGAAACAGCCTCGATGTCATCGAAATCGACGGAGCCAGCAACAATAGCGTCGAAGATGTGCGCGAACTGCGCGACAACGTGCGCTACGCGCCGGCCAAGGGTCACTACAAGATCTATCTGATCGACGAAGTGCACATGCTCTCTTCCGCCGCTTTCAACGCCTTGCTCAAGACCCTGGAAGAACCGCCCGCCCACGTAAAATTCATTTTCGCCACGACCGAGCCGCAGAAAGTTCTGCCTACCATTCTGAGCCGCTGCCAGCGATTCGATCTCCATCGCATCCCGACCAATCTGATCGCGCAGCATCTCCAGCTGATTGCCGGCAAGGAAAAGATCACGCTCGAGCCCGCCGCCGCCCATGCCATCGCCCGCGGAGCCGAGGGCGGATTACGTGACGCGGAATCAATGCTCGACCAGCTGGTCGCCTTTTGTGGCAACGCCATCAAGGAAAGCGATGTGCTCAAAGTGTTTGGCTTCACTGGTCAGCAAACGGTAGCCGATTTCACGGGCCGGATTTTGCGCGGTGCCACCGCGGATGCGGTCCAGCTACTGCACGAACAGAGCGAGGCTGGAAAGGACATGATGCGCCTGATGTCCGATCTGATCAGCTACCTGCGCGACCTCCTTGTTTTCAAAGTAAAACCGGACGCGGTCAGCGAAGACGCCGATGCCGAGGAACAGACCGCCCTGGCGGCGCAGGCGGAAATGATCGAGACCGATCGATTGCTCGAATTGATCGACCAATTTGCCGAAGCCGAAGGCCGAATGAAATGGGCGCCGAACAAGAAGCTGCATTTCGAAGTCGCTTTGATTAAAGCGATCCAGAGCCTGAGCCAGGTGACCTTGAACGAGGTGATTGAGAAACTGAATGCCTTGCGCGATGGCAAGGAGAGTTCGCCGAAAAAGGCGGTGTCCGCAGCTGGCAGCGCCACGGCCAAACCCGCTTTGGCCAGCGAGCGGACTACGGGAAAAGCACAGCCGCCGCCCGCGAACGACCCCGGCAAGAAAACGGCTTCCGTTCGCGTGGCTGAGAAAGCGCCTGAATCGTCGCCGCCAAGTGACTCCCCAACGATCTGGAGCCAGGTGTGTGAGAAAGTTCCGGGACGCGGATTTCTCAGAACCCTGGTGGATTCATTGACCGTGGTGGGCGCGGAGGGTCGCAATTTTATGTTGGCTTATCCGCCCGCAGAAAAATCGGCGATTGAAACGCTGGCCACGACGAGCAATCGCCGCCAGCTCGAAACACTGCTCAAAGAGGTGACCGGACGCGACTGGACGCTCAAGTTGAGCGCGCGCGAAGGATTAGTCGCTCAGAAAACGAGCGCTCAGCGCACAAAAAAGGCGGATGATTATAAGGACGATCCTCTCATCCAGGAAGCTCTCGAGATGTTTAAGGGTCAGATCAAATCCTGAGCGACAAGCGACATTATGAATTTGAACAAGTTGATGAAGCAGGCGCAGAAGATGCAGGAGCAGATGGCCAGGACACAGGCTGAGCTCGAGGAAAAAACGGTTGAGGTCAGTGCCGGAGGCGGAAAGGTCAAGGTAACCGCAAACGGCGCCGGCGACGTGATCGCGATCAAGATCGACAAGGAGATTGTCGATCCAAACGACGTCGCATTTCTTGAGGAAGTGGTCTTGAGCGGCGTGAAAGGCGCGATCGAACAAGGCAAAGCCCTGGCCCAATCCGAAATGACAAAAATCACCGGCGGCCTGAGCATGCCGGGCCTGGGCCTGTAGCGGCGGTCTATGACCGCCGAAACCCAAACAAAGCGGATGGTCCCGAATCACCGAAAAAGCGAACGAGCTCCGATTTCTCGAAGAGCCCACCAAGGCTCCGCCGGCTTGATATTCTCTATGTGCGCTCGCCGATTTATTTCGTCACCGCGACAATCCATGCTCGGCGCCAGATTCTCGCGACCCCATCGGTGCATGAAAGGTTCATCGCGTTTGCCCGGCAAGGAGAGGATCGTGGAGCATTGATCGGCTCTTACGTCGTGATGCCGGATCACTTCCACGCCTTTGTTGCTCTCGACGAACGCGAATTGACTTTGGCGAGTTGGATGAAGTCGCTCAAAAACGCGCTCTCAAACACTTTGCGCTCAATGGATGTTGCAGCACCCCATTGGCAAAAGGGATTTTTTGACCACGTGTTGCGTAGTAGCGAGTCCTACTCGGAGAAATGGAACTACGTGCGAGAAAATCCGGTGCGAGCAGGACTGGTCGACGCTTGGGAGAATTGGCCATACCGTGGTCAAGTTTTTCCACTGGAATATATGTCGGATCGCTGAGGATCGGCGGTCATAGACCGCCGCTACAGAAAGCATCCGTGGCTACAGCGCGCGGATCTGCCGTTTGTGCTTTTCGTACACACAAACTTCCCGGATTTCCAACGCCAGCATCTTATCCGCCAGCCGATCAAAACCATCACCGAGCTGCGCATGCGAATGCGCGTCGGAAGCAGTCGTGAATGGGATTCCTTTTTCCAGGGCGAGTTCGATAATGCGATCGCTCGGATAAAGCTCGTTAACCGGCTTGCGCCAGCCGGCCGTGGAAAGTTCGATGGCCAGATTTCTGGAGCGGACAAAATCGAGAGTCGCGCCGGCAATGGCATCGATTTCAGCGTGTGGCCGATGTCCGTGGATCTTGATGAGATCGATGTGAGCCAGACAATCGATCAACCCGGTGGAAGCGATCTCGCGGACACGGCGAAAATAATCGGCATAAAGCGCGTCGATGTCGCGTCCCTCGAATTGCGCCGCGCCCGCCGGAACAGAATCGAACATTTGATCTGCGCGCTCGAGGAAATGAACCGATCCAAGAACAAAATCGAGTTTATCCCAATGCTCTTCGATCCATTTTCGCCCGGCGACTGACCCGTTGGGGTCGTTATCCCACTCAATGCCCGCGCGAATCTTTATGTCCGCATTTTTCTCCCGCAGCCGATCAATCTCCCCAAAATCGACCCCGGCACAGTACCGGTCGTGATCGGTAAACGCCACGTCGGTCAAACCGTGCCGGCGGGCGCTGTCGATCCACGGCTGCAAAAGCCCTTGCGTATACCGCTGCGTCCTGTGTCCCTGCGGATGCGAATGGTAGTCGGAGAAGAGTTTCAAGGTGGATCGGCCGCTCCGAGGACGATGCTAAACAAATACGGCTCCGCCGTCTAAATGAGTTGCTGTGCCTTTCTCAATGATCATTACTCCGTCACTCCATCTCCCCAATCCCCGTGGCAAGTTCCCCGCTCCACGCTCCCATTCCTAATCATGATCATGCTCGTGATCATGATCGAGTTTCCGTCCTCTGTCCTCTGTCCTCCGCTCCCAGCTCCCAGCTCCCTGCTCCCTGCTTCATTCTACTCTCTCACTGCGCGGTCATGAATTTCTGCCGGACGCGCAACTCCGGATACTTTGGAAAAAACACCTCCGCGATGTAGACCTTACCCGGCGTGAGCTCGCGCGTGGAGATACTTTGATTGTACTCGATGTGCTCGTCCGGATTGATGAGGAGTGTTGCTGGCTTTTCCGTAATCGCGTGGTTGTCCGACCATTTTGTTAGCACCGCCTCGCCAGAGTTCATCAGGTAAATCTCGACGCGCTGATCGTTTTGGAAGTCGAGCTGGGCGGCGCGCTTCCCTTTGTTGATAAGGGTTGCTTTGACCTCAAGCTGGCGGACCTCGGATAACTTCACGCTTTGAGGTGAGAGCTCCAGGACAAGCGCCAGGCCTCGCAATTTCGGATCCTTATATTGTGGCGGGGCGTCGGCCTTGGACCCGGAAGAAAAGGGATGCAAGACCCGGCCCATCCAACTCCGTTTTGCCGGTGCCGGCGAGGAAGTCGCGTCCGGCAAAGACCCCTCCTGGCCCCACGCCTGACCCGACGCCAGAAACATCGCCACGAGCAGGTTAAGGCCGAATTTCATGAGCGGGTTAAACAGCAAACGTTGCAAATCCTGTCAAACACTTTATCAATCCGCCATGAAAGCCGTTGTCGCGAGCATGATCTTTACCTTGTTCGCGCTGCTCTCTGCGCAGGCCGGCCCTTTTCATTGCATGTTGCGCATCCATGTCGAGGCCAACGCCCAGGATACCGAGGTGTTCGCCTCGTCGATTCACGCCAAGGTTTCCGGGAAAGACGTGGCCATCGAAAAAATTGCGAGCATCTCCGAGCGTGACGTCGTCGGGTTCACCGCCTACACGGTCGGCAACGGCGAATATTCCGTCCTTCTCCAACTGGACGACCACGGCCGGATCGCCCTCGACAGCTTGAGCGTCGAGCACCGGGGCGGTTATCTCTTCGTTTTCGTTAACGGACGCGCCGTCACCGAGCTGCAGATCGACAAACGCGTTTCCGATGGAAAAATTTACATTCCGGGAGGGCTCACGGCTGCCGACCTGAAGTTGATGAAGAAAGATTGGCGCGTCATTCTGCCGAGCAAGCATTCCTGATGAGGTCGTTCCCCGGCATCCTGATCTTGCTTATCGTATCGGCCATCACCATGACCGCTGGAACGCTCGACGTGCGATTGCCGACGGAAAACGACGCGCTCTTTCGCGATGATGGTCCCGCCTTCTATCAATATATAGAGCGCGATTACAACGGCGTGAAGACCACGCCCTGGGAAGGCGGCCAGTATGGTTTCGTGCGCGACCCGATCGAGACGTCGGCTGGAATTGTTTACACAAGGTTTCACGAAGGCATCGACATCAAACCGCTCCACCGCGACGCGCAAAACGAGCCGACCGACGAAATTCACGCCATTGCCGACGGCAAAGTCGTGCACACCAACTCCGTCGCCGGCTACTCAAACTACGGCCGTTACGTGGTGGTCGAGCACGATTGGGATGGCTCGCCTTACTACAGTTTATACGGCCACCTGAGTTCGATTTCGGTTAAACCCGGGCAACACGTCCAGAAAGGCGATGTCCTCGCCATCATGGGTTACACCGGGGTCGGATTGAATCGGGAGCGTGCCCATCTTCATCTCGAGCTCAACCTGTTGCTAAGCCACAACTTCGAGGCCTGGCACGATCTGGTCTATCGGAACGAATCGAATCATAACGGCATCTACAATGGCCTTAATCTGACGGGGATCGATATTGCGCGGTTTTACCTCGCGCTGCACAAGAACCCGTCGCTTACCGTCCCGCAGTTCCTCGACGGCGAAGAAATATTTTACAAAGTCATCATCCCGAAGTCAGCGAACTTCGAATTGCCGAAGCTCTATCCATGGATGGTTCACGGCGGCGCCGGGCTGGGCAAAGCTTCGTGGGAAATTTCCTTCGCGCGTTCCGGCGTGCCCTTGAAAATCGAGCCCAGCGGCAAAAAGGTCGCTCTACCCGAATTGAGCTACGTAAAAAAGAGCTCGGTCGATTATTCTCATTTAACCCGAGGCGAAATCTCCGGGCGCGCCGATCACGCCGCTCTCACAGGCTACGGAGTCACATTGATGCGCCTGCTCTACTACCCGAACTGAGCTCCCTGCTCCCCTCCTAATCATGCTCATGCTCGTGATCATGATCGGCTTTCCCCTCCCTGAACCTCCCCATTATTTTACCCGCGAATCACGCGAATAACGCGAATGTCCAAGCCAGCCGCTGTAGCCGCCTCGCTCTGTCGAGGCGCTCCCATTCCCTTTAATCTCGAATTCCGAAGCTCGAAACAATTCCGAATAATCCAAAGAGGACAAATTCCAAACAATGCGATCATTCGAGAATTCCAATTTTCGATCATTGTTTCGGATTTCGACATTCGACATTCTGAAGCGCTCCCGCGCTCCCTGTAGCCGCCCCGCTCTGTCGGGGCGTCCCCCTTGCTGCCAGCTTCCCATCCCCTAAGTTTCCTAACCGCGGATTACGCGGATAAGGAATGACAATCTGTCTCCGTATACCCTCATCCGCGTTATCCGCGAAATCCGCGGTTAAATTCCTCCCCTGTAGCCGCGTCCCTGCGGGACGCGCGTGCGCTTCGCACAGCGAAGCGGCTACACACAACAATCAGGCGTTCCCACGACCCCGGAAAAGGCGCAATCCGTGCTAAACTACGCAGGCACCCCCTATGTCCCAATTCAGCCGGCGCAGATTTCTCAAGCTGGGCGCTCTCGCTTTGCCCACCGCATTGGGAATCGATGCGCGCCTTATCGAACCGACTCACCTCCGCGTAAATCATGTCACGATCAAAGGCCACGGCACGCTTCGCTTCGTTCACTTCACCGACTTCCATCACAAAGGCGATGTGCGTTACGCTGCCGAGGTGGTTGACACAATCAACGAATTGAAACCGCAGTTCGTCTGCTTTACCGGCGACCTGATTGAAGAAAAAGAATTTCTTGGCGAGGCGCTCGGATTCATTTCGCAGATCAAAGCGCCGGTTTACGGCAGCCCGGGGAACCACGATTTTTCCTGTCGCGCCCCGTTTACGGAATATCAACGCGTCTTTTCAAAAACCGGCGGCCGCTGGCTGGTCGACGACAACCTCGTGCTACGAGATCGTAATCTGGAACTGATTGGAATGGGCTTGGGCGGCGTGCCCATGCTCAAAGCGCCACAAGCCAAACAACGCCTGCTTCTCACACATTATCCCAAAAGCGTCGACGACCTCGGCGATCATCGCTTCGACTGGATCATGGCCGGCCATTCGCACGGCGGTCAGATCCGGATACCCGGCTACGGCGCGATCAGGCTGCCATGGGGCGTAGGCCGCTACGATCTCGGCTATTTCGAAACGAAATCCGGCCCGCTCTACGTGAACGCCGGCATCGGCACGTATCGAATTCCGTGGCGCTTCAACTGCCGCCCCGAAATCACGGTCGTAACGATTTAATTACCCTGATGACAAAACGAACCCGAGTTTAGACGAAGAAATGTTCGCCTTTAATTACGAATTTTCGCCTAATTCTCGTTAGGCCTTAGTTGCTGCTATGCTCACTGAGCTCGCGTCGAACACGTATTCGCAGCAATGGTTCGCGTTCTTTCACGTGCCCATTTCAGACGTTCGGACGAAAGCAGAAGCGGACTTCGTCTGCTCCTTTGCGCCTCTGCCGGACTTCTCTCGCATTGGGGATGTGTGCTGCGGGATGGGCCGACACGCTCGGGCATTAGCGAAACGTGGCTATTTGATTACTGGCATTGATCGGGACCAGAGCATGCTCGCTAGAGCGCGAGAGCTAGGCGGCGGTCCACGGTACATCCAAGCAGACGTGCGCGATTATTGTCCAGAATCGTGCGAATATGATGCACTCATCATCATGGGCCAGAGCTTTGGTCACTTCGATGCCGTCACGAATCAAGCGATTTTGGGCCGACTCGCAGCGGGGTTGAGGGACCGTGGCCGAATGCTGCTCGACCTCTGGAGTCGGGCTTTTTTCGAATCACATCAGGGCAAGCGCGACTTCCAGCTACCTGACGGCGCTGTGCACGAGACGAAGCGCGTTGAAGATGATCGCCTCTTTGTGCACCTCACGTATCCCACTGGCGATGAAGAGCGTTTCGAATGGCAGTTGTTTACTCCTGAGAGCATTGCAGCGGTGGCGACTCCACTGGGGTTTCGCCTCATAGGCCGTTGCAGCGATTTCGTTGATTCGGTGGTGTGTTCGAGCTCTAAGCCACGTATACAATTCGTTCTTGAACGAGTATGATATCGAGGCCTAACCAGACGATGCAGACATGTGGTTAGGTCAAGGAAGATCGTAAGACGTATAATTCCTGGAGAAGATTTGTTTTGGCGTGACGGAAATGGTTGTCTCTTGCATAGCTTGGTCTCATCGTTTGCCGAGAAGAGATACTGTGATGAGAAGAATCGGATTTGCGTTCGCATTTCTCGCACTTTCGTCAGGTGTTCGCGCCGGAGCGCCTGAACCGGCGGTAATGGCACCGATCAATCAATTTATCGATGCACTCAACGCGCTCGACGCGAACAAGGCGGCGCAGGCTTTCGCGCCGAACGCACCGATTATCGACGAGTTCCCGCCGCATCATTGGAACTCGATCGAGGACTGGTTCCGCGACTTCGTCGCCGATAACAAGAAGAACAACGTTACGGATGTGCACGTGACGTTGCGCGCGCCCACCACCAGCACGGTCGGCGCCACCGACGCTTACGAGGTCGTGCCGAACGTGATCTCCGACAAGAGCAACGGGAAAGTCGGGCACGAAAGAGGCATCTTCACCTTTGCGCTCACTAAAACGGCCGATGGTTGGCGCATTGCGTCCTGGGCCTGGGCGAAGCAGTAGGAGAGCCACCGCTTCGCCGGCGGCTGACTACGGACTACTGCTTGCCACGCCGCCTGCTCGCGAAGACTTTCGGAGTAGCCTTGGCGGAGGCGGGACTACGGACCGGAAGGAAGTAGAAAGGTGAAATTAGAATGGAGCGAGCTGGGATGAGCGACATGTCCGGACAGCCGCGAGGAAGCGGTGAGGGAGTGGGAGACGACCGAATACAAAGTAGAAAACTTTAGCAGCCCGACGAAAAATGTTCGCCTTTCGCTGCGAACTTTCGTTTAATTCTTTTTCGATGCTGAAATCTTCCTTTGTTATCGCGCTGTGGGCCGTTGTGCTCGTTGTCTCGGTTGAAGCAGGCGATTCGCAATACGTGCAGAGTCGATCGGCGGCGCGCAGGAACATTTTACAATATTGCCAGCTCCAATGTGAGCAATGCATTGGTCGTGACGACGGATGGTGTGACATACCCCGGCTGCCATACCGCGCAACGTTCGAGGCGGCGATGCAGGGTGATTTTTGCGCGCTCGATACGGTGTTCACACGGTGGGAATATCATAGCGGATGCATCGAACTCTGGCACACCATTCCCTGGCAGTTGCTCCAGGTTATCGGAGATAAAAGGTTCGCTGCTTTTGTCGTCAGCCGACCGTTAGCCGAGCAGCCAGAGGCTGTCCGTTATCTTTCTCCTTGTGCCGAGAACAACGAGATGGGCGCCTGGGAAGGACACTTTCAGCGCCATTACCCTGCTACATACTCACTCTACGAAAAGTATTGGTCACGCTAACTGGCCAAACAGGCCGTTCGGTCGTCGTCAATTCAGCACGACGTCGGAATTTTTTGCGCCAGGGCTACGCCGTGAGGGATGGCGCCTTTGACAAAACCGAGACACTCGACTGCGCCGCTCGGTTTTCCGGGAAGCGCGATCACAAGCGAGCTCTCCACGATCGCGGCCAGACTACGCGACAAAATCGAGTTGGGCGTGATCTTCATCGATTCGGCGCGCATGACTTCGCCGAACCCGGGCAACTCCACGCGCATGATGGCGCGGATCGCTTCCGGAGTGACATCGCGCTCCGCGATGCCGGTTCCGCCGGTGGTGAGAATTAATCCGCAACCCTGGCTCGCGAACGAGCGAACCGTCTCCTGAATACGTTTCGAATCGTCCGGCACAATCGCTTCCGACAGAATTCGCCAGCCCGAGTCTTCGGCCAACTTCTTCAAAGCGGGACCGCCAAGATCGACGTACTCGCCGGCGGTGGCGCGGTCAGAAATCGTGATAATGCCAACCACGATCGCAGGAGAAGCCTGCACAGATTGGAGCGATGGAGTATTGGAGTGCTGGTTTTTCTCTTTCATTACTCCACTCCTCCATTGGCTTTCTTCTTCATCCTTTGCGTAGCGGCGCTCTGTGAGCGCCGAATCTTTTCTTCAAACGGCGGTCGGAGACCGCCGCTACAGAGGCTGCTTTGTTTTTTTTAGTAATCGGATATCTGAGATCTCCATCTGTTTATCGACCGCCTTGCACATGTCGTAAATTGTGAGCAACGCCACTGCTACGCCGGTTAGCGCTTCCATTTCTACACCGGTCTGAGCCACGGTTCGCGCCGTGCACTGGACTTCCACTCCTTGTTTCGAAGTGGCGATGTCGATCTTGACCTCGCTGAGCGGCAGAGTGTGGCAAAGCGGAATGAGCGTCGCCGTTTGCTTGGCGGCTTGAATTCCGGCGATTCGTGCGATCGCAAAAACGTCGCCTTTTGCGGTTCTCGTTCTTTCCGATCAGGGCGAGCGTGCTCGCTGCCAGCCGGATCTTTCCCGAGGCGATAGCGGTGCGCTGGCTCAGCGGTTTGGCAGAGACGTCCACCATTTTGGCGCGGCCATCCGCGCCGAGGTGCGAAAGACGTTTCATTTACCCGCCGATCGCAATCATCTTGCGCCCCGGCTGGATAATTTTCGCGAAAATCGTGTTGCAACGGTTTGCGATCGACCACGTCGAAAAAGAACTCGCGCAATTCCGCGTCGGTCGCGCCCGCCCGCATCGGCTTCAGGATATCGAACTCCAGCGAGCTGCCCAGACAGGGCCGCAGTTTCCCATCGCAAGTCAGTCGGAGTTTGTTGCAGTTCTCGCAGAAATGCAGGTTGGTCATCGCTCCGATGAATCCGATGCGCTGCGATCGCCCCGGGACCTGGTAATAAGTCGCCGGACCGTTCGTGCGAAACTCCGGCTCCGGAATCAAGCCGCCGTAGTGCGATTCGACCAGACGTTTGGCCTCGCCAATCGACATGAAATTATCGTCGCTCAACACTTCGGTCGTGCTGACCGGCATCAGTTCGATGAAACGCAGAATCAGTTTTCGTTCGGCCGCGAATTCGATCAACGGGACAAGCTCGTCTTCATTTCGCCCTCGCATGAGCACGGCATTCAACTTGATCTGGGCAAAGCCGGCGCGCCGCGCTGCCTCAATTCCGGCGAGCGCCGCCTCATGGAAATCGCGCCCCGTGATCTGCGCGTACCCCTCAGGATCCAACGTGTCGAGCGAGATGTTGACCGAGCGAACGCCGCAGTCGCGCAAAACGGCAGCGATCGTTATGTCCGGCTCGACCTCATTCGCGAGTAAGGTGCCGTTGGTCGAAAGGCCCACATCGGCGATGCCGGGGATTCGGGGAACCTCGCGAACGAAATCCAGAATCCCGCGACGGGTCAGCGGTTCGCCACCGGTGATTCGCACCTTGGAGACTCCAAGATCGGCCGCGATCCGGATCAGGCGCAGCGTCTCTTCATAGGAGAGAATGCCTTCGCGCGGCAGCCATTCGTGCAACTCGCCCGGCATGCAGTAGGTGCAGCGCTCGTTGCACCGGTCGGTAACCGATACTCGAAGATAGGAAATCCGGTGGCCGTGACGATCCTGCATTGCCGCGCAACGTTACTGGAAACGCCGGGTTGAATCAAGAAGCCGAGCGTTGACTCGGAAACCCATGCCTGTATGATTTTTCCAATGAAGCGTCAATTTCTCGTGAAGGCGCTGACCTTCGCTCTTTCGGCCAGCGCGATTGTCCTGGCAGGTTGTTCGACAACCGAGTACGCGGATTTCCGAAAACCCGGCCATGTATCAAAGTCTTTCCGCTAACGACCAAGCTTTGGTCAGCCAGGGACACATTCGTCCGGGCATGGGACAGAACGGCGTCTGGATTGCCTGGGGTTCGCCCGATCAGAAAGTGATCGGCAATATGCGGGGTCGAGCGACCGAGACCTGGATTTACCTGGCCGGGACGACGGCGCCCTATGCTTATCCGTATGGCGGCGGCTATGGTTATCCCTATCGTCCATATCTTTATGGGCCGGGTTTCGGATGGGTTGGCGTCGGGGCCGGCAGCTGGCATCATCATGGCGGACGCGGTTTCCTCTTCTTCGGCGACCCGTTCTACGATCCGTATTTTTATTCCATAATCCCGCCCACCGTCTATTACCCGTATCAAGACGGTCACGTTCTCCAGCGGACGCGTCATGTCGTTTCAATATTTGGCGCCAGGCTATCACGGATAAAAATCTGATCGCCTTCGATCGGCCAGCCATTCAGGGTAGCGGCGCACGTTACAAATGGCTTACCGTTCATTTCGACAATTCCTCGAGGCGCTCGAGCAGGCTGGCGAACTGAAACGCATTCCGTTTCCGGTCGATACCGATCTGCTCATAACGGAATGGGCCGACCGCGAAATGAAATCGCCGGGCGGCGGCAAGGCCTTGCTTTTCGAGCAACCAGTGGTCGACGGTAAGACCGCGCGCTTTCCGGTGGCCATCAACACCATGGGTTCGAAACGGCGAATCTCCATGGCCCTGGGACGCGAGAGCATTGACGAGATCGCCCAGGAAATTCAGCTGATCCTGAAAGCGAAGCCGCCGACAGATTTGCGCGAGGGCTGGAGCCTGCTCAAGCAGGGAATTCATTTACTGCACGCCCGGCCGAAGCAGGTGCGGGAAGCAGCGTGCCAGGAGGTGGTGCAGATACTGGATACTGGATTCTCGATACTGGATAAAAGCAGCGGTGCCACGACACATCCAGAATCCCCCTCGCCGCGCCGTAGCCTTGGCGAAGGCGGGAGTATCCAGAATCCAGAATCCAGTATCCAGTATCCAGTATCCAGCCTCACCCTCCACGATCTCCCGATCCTCAAGTGCTGGCCGAAAGATGGCGGCCGCTTCATCACTCTGCCTAACGTGCATACGCGCGATCCGGAGACGGGCGCGCGCAACGTCGGCGTTTATCGGATGCAGCTTTATGACGATCGCACGACGGGGATGCATTGGCAGGTTCACAAAGTGGGCGCACGCCACGGAAAGAGATACTACGAACGCGGCGAACGCATGCCGGTGGCCGTGACCATCGGCGGCGATCCGGTTTACACGTTTGCCGCGACAGCGCCGTTACCCGATGGCCTGGATGAAATTCTTTTCGCCGGTTTCCTGCGCAAAAAATCCATCGAACTGGTGCGCTGCAAAACCATCGACCTCGAGGTGCCGGCGGATGTCGATTTTGTCCTGGAAGGCTACGTGCAGCCCGGCGAGATGCGACCGGAAGGACCGTTTGGCGATCACACCGGCTACTACACCGCGATCGAAGATTATCCGGTCTTTCATCTCACAGCCATCACCCACCGGCGGGATGCTGTTTATCCGACCACCATCGTCGGCATTCCGCCAATGGAAGATTTTTACTCGGCACGCGAGCGTGCGGATTTTTCTGCCCGTGTTCAAAATGAATTTCCCCGAGATCGTGGACATGACCCTGCCCGCGGAAGGAGTTTTCCATAATCTCGTTTTTGTCAGCATTCGAAAACAATATCCGTATCAGGCTTCAAGGTGATGCATGGCCTGTGGGGCATGGGGCAGATGATGTTCAGCAAATACATCATTGTGGTGGACGAGGATTGCGACGTGCACAACACCAGCGAAGTGCTCTTCCGGTTGTGCGCCAACACCGATCCTGCACGCGATTCGACCGTGATCAAGAATCCGAGCGATTCACTCGACCACGCGCCAACCGAGCAGAACATCGGTTCGCACATGGGCTTTGACGCGACCCGGAAATTGCCGGGCGAAAATTATCATCGGGTCTGGCCGGAACTGTTGAAGATGACCGAAGAAGCGCAGGCTTTGGTTGATGCGTTGCAAAAGAAAGCGGAACTGTAGCGGCGCTCTATGAGCGCCGTCACCTCCTGCTTTCTTACTTCCTAACCGCGGATTACGCGGATGACGCGGATAAGTCTGTTACGGAGACAGATCTCCCTGCCCATCCGTGAAATCCGCGTAATCCGCGGTAAAATTCTTCTCTTACTAATTTTCGACTTTCAGAACTGTAGCGGCGCTCTATAAGCGCCGTCACGTTGGGGGCATGGCCATTCGGCGGTCGGCCTCCTTCGCCAAGGCTACGGCGCGCCAGGTAGACCGCCGCTACAGAAGGCGGGTCGAGGCGCTCTTCGCCTTGGGGAAACGGCGACAGAGCGCCGTTGCTACAGCCGCAGCTTAGGGTTTGCGGAAAATTCCGTTTGTCGAAGGGTCACGCACGAGGGCTCCGCGTGGGATGCCACGAACATCGACCAGGCGATGTGGCGGGTAGGGACTGACGACCAGGCCCGGTGTGCCGCTCCATTGCGCTAGCGGATATCCGCCCGGAGGCGGTGGACCATAACGACTCGCCTGATCCTGTTGGATGGCAGCGCCGACCAACGCCCCCGTGGCAGCGCCAGCGGCCGCGCCGATGGCCGCACCCCGCACATTGCCGGTGGCAGCCGCACCGATAATCGCACCGGCGGCAGCTCCGTAGCCGGCCCCGGCTCCAGTCGGAGCGTCACAGGAACTTAGGAGAGAAGCGAACAGCGCCAGGGACGTTACTAATGCCAAACATTTCCTGCTCATAGTTGATCCGATTTCGAATTGAACCACCAGGGCACAACGGAGTTTCGCGCGGAGGTCATGACTCCGCGCCTCACTTAATTGTTGATCGATCCGTCAGGGTTTGACGAAAACCTTGTTGACGTGAGTGTCAAGAAGGAAGGTCCCTTTGGGAAGCCCACTGCAGTCGTAGATGGTACTGGAGTAAGGACTGCGGATGTAGCCGGGTTTGTGGGAAAAGGTATAGTTGGCATCCCCCGCTGGGTAACTCTTCCCGTTTGCGGGCGGATATTTTTTCGCCGCGTCCGCTGGAGTGACTTGTATTGCCACGATCACTCCGCCAGGCAATATCGCCCCAGGTTTCTCTCCGCTGCCCGGACTGCCGCCTGGTGCCGCCTTGCCAGCGGCATGGCTGTCCCCCATTTGAGCGAATCCCGCATTCGATAAAATCAAACTCACCGATACCGCCATCAACGTGGTGCCAAGTAGAGACAGTTTTGTTTTCATAGTTTTAGTTCCTTAATAGTTTCGCAGTCCAATCTCAGACGGACGTCCGGCGTGGCGAATTCAAAAAAATTTGAACAGCTGCGCAGTGACACGGCCGGCTTTCTCCAATTTGTTCAGCCGGTATTCTTTTTCGAAAACGCGGAAGTTGTCCAGCTCCATCCTCTGCAGGAGCCTGCGATAGACTGAGCTCATGATCTCAGCGGCGACCATCGACCTGCGGTCTTCGGCGGGTAGGGCGGTATCCGCGCGGGCGAAAAACTCATGCGCGCGCGCGGCTTCGAATTGCATCAGACGGACAAAACTCTCGTTGTAGCGTCGATTGCGCAGATCCTCTTCGGAATAACCGTAACGCGCCAGATCTTCCTGCGGCAGATAGACCCGGCCGGCCTGCAGGTCCTTGCCTACATCTCGAATGATGTTGGTCATTTGCAGAGCCAGGCCCAGCTCAATGGCGTACTCTTTACATTTCGGATTGCGGTAACCGAAAATTTCGATGCTGACGAGGCCGACTGCGCTGGCCACCCGGTAGCAGTAAACCCGCAGCTCGGCGAAGCTGGCGTAGCGCGCGATCTGCAAATCCATTTCCACCCCGGCGATGATCTCTTCGAGCATTTCCGGCGGGAGCGAATACTTCTCCATAAGACTGCGGATATCGCCGGCCAAAGAAGGAGCGTTTTCGTTCGCCCCGCGCAACCATCCGCGCCATTGGTTGAGCTCCCGCCGCTTCTCCTCGACGTCCCGGTCGATTGCATCCGCGATGTCGTCGATGACACGGCAAAAGGCGTAGAACACCGTGATGTCGCGTCGGCGTTCGCGTCCGAGCGCGATAAAAGCGAGCGCCAGGTTCGATTTACTCTGACGCGTGATGTTCGCGGCCTCGCGCTTCACTAGTATTGAATCCAGCTCTCCTGGTTAATGCGGCCAGTCTCACATTGGCGGAACAAACAAACCCATGAAGCCAGTAACCAGCCAGTGATTAAGCCGCGCAGACAAACAAAAATGCATTTCCAGGTAATCAAGGCCATCACTCGATCGGCCATCGCGCCCCGCGCCACCGCATCGCATCCCATGATAAAAAAGAAATGAAGCGCGCAAATGAGCAGGAACCAGCCAAACCGGCTGCCGTTCCGAAGCACAAACTGGCCGTGGGCGTGGATCGCTTCTCCCAGGTTCTCGTTGTGCAAAGCGAGCGAGACCTGCACGGAAGCAAACGAAATGATCAACACGCACATCAATATGCGCTGCAGTGGAAGGTAATCGAGCACGTTCGGAATGTTCATGAAATAGGCCAGGAGCAGCGGCACCCGCACCAGCAGCGTGCTAACCACGACAATCAGACCGGCCCATTTCAATACGTAGCTGAATCGTCGCACCGCAAAGCGAAACAGTTCGCCTTCTTCGAAACTGAGGCCACGGATCCAGACCAAACAGACCATGATCAAATAGACCTGGATATAAACGCCGAAGAGGTATTCGAAAATAAAGGCGACCGCATCAACCGTGGCCGATATCTGCAAAAGCCCGGCGGCGGGCACCAATCCGCCCCAGGCCGGCAGTTGCCAGAAAACGATGGGCTTCAAGAGCGAAGCCAGCGCGCTCACCAGGACCACGAGGTAGATCAACAAACCGGCGACGCCATATCGCTTGCGCAGTGCTCGTCGCAGCGCGGCGTGCAATCCTCGCCAGTTGCACACCATAAGGACGGCCGCGATGACCGAGAGCGGATAGGTGGTCGTGGCGTTGTCGAAAATTCCCGCGATGTTTTCGAGGGCAGGCAACGGCGCCTCCGTCCAGACGTCCGCAAATCGCGGCCATTGCCAGCTCGGCAAGGACGTAATCTGATTCAGGCTCAAGTCGGCGGCGCTCTCGATTGGCGTAAAGGTTGCGAATTGAAAAACGGAATAGGCCAGGCCGAGGACGACAAAGGTCACCCAGATCCGTTTGTAGCGGGTGATGCAGCGAAATCCGTCCCGCAGCGCCTGGTGCACGGGATTGAAGAGCATGACGACCGCGTATCCGCCAACCAGACCGAGCAGCGCAAACACTCTCGGCAGGCTCGACAGCATGAGAACGAGGTGCCCCTAACGAATTAATCCGCAATGCGGGTAGAACGGCCAGTAAACAAACAAACCGCGTCCTACCAGATTTTCCTCGGGCACCGGCCCCCAATAGCGGCTGTCGGAGCTGTTGTAGCTGTTGTCGCCCAGCGCAAAATAACTGTGGACCGGCACCGTGAAGGTCGCATCCGGGGCGGTCAGGAACCGGGCCGGGCCGCCGCCCAACCCGTAACCGCGATAGCCGTCTTTCGCACTAATCACCCGTTGAAAGCCGAAGGCGTATTCGCCCGCCGGCCATTCGTTGATAAAAAGTCGCGGTGGATCAATCCGCAAAGTGTCGCCGGGCAAGCCGGCCAGGCGCTTGATATAAAACGGCTGGCCTGTTTCGGGATCGCCGATGATCCCGGTGTTATCGGTGCGGAACACGAAGACATCGCCTCGGTGCGGTTTGACAAA
This sequence comes from uncultured Verrucomicrobiae bacterium, assembly GCA_963788855.1. GTDB lineage: Bacteria > Verrucomicrobiota > Verrucomicrobiia > Chthoniobacterales > UBA10450 > CAWBIE01. The sequence continues at coordinate 546,095 of CAWBIE010000005.1, read as the reverse complement.
GTTGTAAGTAAACTTGTCCACGAAAACCTGGTCCCCTGTATCGATCGCGCCGCGCGCGATAATCTCTCCGCGACGATAAGTGCGTCCGGCGAATACCCTGAAATAACCGCTCAGCGTTTCGGGAGGGGCATAAACCAGGAAGCTCTGATGCTGGCAAACCAAGCGCGAGAATGTGAAAAAGAAGAAAAACTTCTTCTGCTCCACCTGCAGAATCTGGTCGTCCTGGTCCGAGACCACGTCGATGTAATTGCGGCCGAGAACAACGAACTCGAGCGCCCGCCGCACGATGTTGGGAGCGGGATTTTTGCTCGGATATCCGATGATACCATTCAAGGTCGGCTGCATGGAGCCCGTCGGGATTTTGAACGGCTGCAGGAAATAAGATCGAATGCCCACCGCCACCACAATTGCGACCAAAATGACTTCGCAATTCTCCCGCCAGTGCGATTCCCACGTAATCGGCGCCAGCTTGTGCAGATGCGCATCGAGCGCCTCGGCCCGGCTCTCGATTTGTTTGCGATCGCGCTGCCGCAGCGCGGCCTGCAAGCGACGCATCCCGGCGGCGAGCTCCTCGCGCGTCGATTCCGCCAGGACGTCGGTCTTGTAACGCAGATATTTCTGCGCGTGCCGCAGCAGCAGCTTGCTGTGTTTAATATAGCGTGAAGTGAACATGCTTCTATGCGTGAACGGGCGTTGGACGTTTATTTTTTGACGAACACTCCCTGCTCCAACCTGTCGTTTCGAGCGGAGAAATCTCTCACTGTCAGAGAAATAGCAAGAGATGTCTCGACGTTGCTCGACATGACAAAGTTAATATAGCGCGAAGTGAACATCTCCGGATCGATCCGAGTAGGTTGATCTCAATCCGTGAATTGTAGGGCAGGCGCTCCGCCTGCCAAGCGCACAACGGCAAACGGAGCGGTTGCCCTACTGCGGCTGGGCACGCCGCGCAAACAGATTGTTCCTCGATCGTGCATCCTGCTCATTGCGCTCTCAGCACCTGGATAAATGCCTCCTGTGGAATATTGATCTTCCCGATGCTCTTCATGCGTTTCTTTGCCTTCCTTCTGTTTCTCCAGCAATTTCCGCTTTCGGGTGATGTCGCCGCCGTAGCATTTCGCGGTCACGTTTTTTCGCAAGGCCGAAACGCTCTCGCGCGCAATAATTTTTCCGCCGATCGCCGCCTGGATCGCCACCTGATAGAGCTGCCGCGGGATGACTTCCTTTAACTTCGCCGCCAGCTGGCGCCCCCTCGCCTCCGCCCGGTCCCGGTGCACAATCATCGAGAACGCATCGACCGGCTCGCCATTCACGAGCAGATCGAGCTTCACCAGCTTCGCCGCGCGATAACCGGCGTGCTCGTAATCCATCGAACCGTAGCCGCGCGTGATGATCTTAATCTTGTCGTTGAAATCGACCAGGATTTCGTTGAGCGGCAGTTCGCAATGCAGCATCACACGGCGCGTGTCGAGCGTCTCGGTGTGATCCATTTGACTCCGCGCTTTTCCAAAATGAGCTGCAGAATGTCGCCGATGTTTTCGTTCGGACAAAGCACATAGGCTTTCACGATCGGCTCGCGGATCTCCTCGATCAGACTCGGATCGGGCAGGTGCGCCGGATTATCGATCAACAGCGTCTCACCGCGGGTCGTCACGATTTCGTAAATGACGCTCGGAGCTCGTCGCGATAATGTCCATGTCGTACTCGCGGCGCAGTCGCTCCTGAATGATCTCCATGTGGAGCAAGCCCGAGAAATCCGCAGCGAAATCCGAAACCAAGCGCGACCGAGCTTTCCGGTGTGATAAACGAAGGCCGAATCGTTCAAGCGCAACTTGCCGATCGCCGTTTTCAAATGCTCGAAGTCGCCGGTGTTGATCGGATAAATTCCGCTGAACACCATCGGATGAATTTCCTGGAATCCGGGGAAGCGGCTCGTCGCGCCGGATTGCGCTGATCGGTGATGGTGTCGCCAATCTTTATGTCGGCCGTGGTCTTGATGTTGGCGATGAAGTAACCGACGTCGCCCGCGTCTAGCCGCGGCTGGGCATACATCTTGGGCGTAAACACGCCGACTTCCTTGATTTCGTAGCGCGCGTCGTTGCTCATCAACTTGATCGCCTGATCCGGCTTCCATTTTTCCGGAAACCACGCGCACGTAACCGATCACGCCGCGATAAACATCGAAGACAGAATCAAAAACGAGCGCGCGCAACGTTTCGATCCTTCGGCTTTTTCGGAGGCGGAATGCGGTGCACAATCGCCTCGAGAATTTCCTCGATCCCGATTCCCATTTTCGCGCTGGCGTCGATCGCTTCCTCGGCCGGGATGGCCAGGATCTCCTCCAGTTGCCGATGAACCGAAGGCACATCGGCGTTCGGCAGATCGATCTTGTTAATGACCGGCACAATCGTGAGCCCCTGCTTGTGGGCGAGATGCACATTGGCCACCGTCTGCGCCTCCACGCCCTGGGCCGCGTCGACGATTAACAACGCCCCTTCGCAGGCCGCCAGGACTTCGCGAAACTTCGTAGGCAAAATCGACGTGCCCCGGAGTGTCGAGCAGATTGAACCGGTATTTTTGGCCGGCTTTGCTCGTGTACTACATCGCCACCGGATGTGCCTTGATCGTGATCCCGCGCTCGCGTTCCAGATCCATCGAATCGAGCAACTGATCCTGCTTGTCGCGTTCGTGAATCGTGCCGGTGCGTTCGAGCAATCGATCCGACAAGGTGGTCTTGCCGTGGTCGATGTGCGCGATAATGCAAAAATTGCGCGTGAGCTCGATTGCCATGAAAGCCGCACTATGCGGGCGCGAGGTTAGTGGGTCAATTGTCACGCTCACTGCAAGCACCGACTCCTCTGTAGCAACGGCGCTGTGCCCCGTTCGCGCCGGCCATAGGCCGGTGGCTAACATGGTTCGCACCGTATGCCTACTCTTGTGTAGCAACGGCGCTGCGCGCCGTTCGCACCGGCCACAGGCCGGTGGCTACATGCTGACTTCCACTATGCGGGCGAGGTCAATGGGTCAATTGTCGGGCGGGCGCTCCGCCTGCCAATTCTCTAGTCCGGCAACCGATGCGGTTGCCCTACGACGGCATCCGCGCCTCGTGTGTCAAGAATCTCTCGACGAACTGGGGCACCGTTCGCTACGCTCGCGCGAACAATGCCGAAGCTAATCATCACGACTGAAGCCCAGGGAAAGATCGGATACGAATTCACCGAGAATCTGATTACGATTGGGCGAGCGCCCGACAACATGATCGTTGTCGAAGATCCGTCGGTTTCGAGCCGGCACGCCCACCTGGAACTGAGCGGTGATAGTTACCGGCTCAAAGATCTCGAATCGACCAACGGGACGCGCGTCAACGGCCACCCGATTACAGAGACCGCGCTTCGCTTCGACGACAGGATACGTTTCGGCGCAGTGGAAGCCCGCTTCGAGTCCGACCAGCACGGATCGCAGCCGTTGCCTGAACTCGCGAAGATTCAGTCCGCGCCTGCGGAAATGAGCATTGCACCGATCGATTTCGCGAACGCCTCCCCTTTCCCGCACCGGAAAAACGATCGAGATCCGATTCGGACCGCGATTCTTGCCGCCGCGGCCATCGCAGTGCTTGCCTTTCTGGGCAGCATGGTCGCGGTGCTGGCCATGCGCGCACCAATCCTGTAGCGGCGGTCTCAGACCGCCGGTGAACTGTAGCCGCCCCGCTCTGTCGGGGCGCCTTCCCTAACTGCAACGCGGCGACAGAGCGCCGCGGCTACAGCAATCTGCCGCGGTCGCCGCAACATCTCCGGCGTGATTCGCACTCTCTTCCTCTCCCTTCGAGGCAGAGGATTGGGTGAGGGTTCCACATCTTTGTTCCAATCTTTGTAGCCACGGCGCTCTGTCGCCGTGTTACCAATGGACGACGCCCCGACAGAGCGGGGCGGCTACAGAATCGCAAATGCAATGGTTTGTAGCCACGGCGCTGTGCGCCGTGCCAACCGGCCACAGGCCGGTTGCTACAAAGCGAAGCGTTCCCGAATTTGTTCCGGCTTTGCGCCGGACCGTCGCAGTTCGCGCAAACTGAGCGACGCATGCCGCTTCGCCAGTCTTCGACCATGCTCATCCTTGAGCAAGGGCGAGTGATAAAACTTCGGCGGTTGCAAATTCAACGCCCGATAAATTAGCAACTGCCGAAAAGTCGAAGTCAACAGATCTTCGCCTCGCACCACCTCGCTGATGCGCATGGCGTCGTCGTCCACCACGACCGCGAGTTGATAGGCCGGCACGTCATCCTTTCGCCAGACGACGAAATCGCCGAAATCCTTGCCCGCGATCGCAGAACGCAATCCGAGCCGCTCATCCGTGAACTCCACTTGCTCGCCATCTGGGACGCGAAATCGCCAATGTAGACCGGCGGGCTGTAGTGGCCGCCGTCCCGGCGGCATTCCCTCGGATGTTCCCGCCGAGACGGCGGACTCTACAGAATCCGCGGTGGTCACATCAGACACGTGTGCCGCCGGGCGGCAGGTTCCCGGATAAAGCGGCTCCTCGTTCTCATCGTGCGGTGCGAGGGCAGCTTCGAGCACATCCTTGCGCGAACAGCGACAGGCATAAATCCAACCGCCCGCGCGCAACTGTTCCCAGGCTTTGAAATACAAATCACGGCGTTGGCTTTGCAAATACGGCGCATTCGGGCCGCCCACATCCGAGCCCTCATCCCATACAAATCCAAACCATTTCAAGTCTTCCTCGATGGCGTCGTGAAATTCGGGACGGCAACGTGCCGCATCCAGATCTTCTACTCTTAAGATCAATTTGCCGGCGGCGGCTCGAGTCCGCTCCTGAGCCCGCCAGAAGGTCATGGCGTGGCCAACATGCAAATAGCCAGTAGGCGATGGTGCCAGCCGGCCGCGATAATTTGTCATCCCGAACAATTGTAGGGCAGGCGCGTCGCCTGCCAATTCAAGACGGTGATCGAATCTGTTGCTTTATAACACGACGCCGAGCGCAAGATTTTTTTGAAGGAGAAGGCGTTGCCTTCACCGAGGGAAGCTGACAGCTTCCCCTACAGCCAACGGAAGATAATCGACCATGAATAAGCGCCTGCTCCTTTTTGATATTGACGGCACGCTGATTCACTCCGCCGGCGCCGGCATCCAGTCGCTGAAGCGCGCCCTCCTGGAACGATTCGGCATCGCCGACGATCTCCACGACATCGAGATCGCTGGCATGACCGATTCCGGAATCGTGATGAGCATTCTGAAGAAGCACAATCTTCCCACGAGCAACGACAATATCGCCGCCTTTCTCGATTCCTACGTTCATTTCCTCCCGCTCGAACTGCCACGGCGGGCCGGCAATCTCTTGCCCGGCGTACTCGAGTTGCTCGAGAAGTTGAAGACGCGACCGCATCTGGTGCTCGCTCTTCTTACCGGCAATGTTTCCCGCGGTGCGCAGCTAAAACTTGAACATTATGGCGTCTGGCATTTTTTCGAATTTGGCGCCTTTGCCGACGATCACCATGACCGCAATGAGCTCGGTCCCTTCGCGCGCACCCGGGCCCAGGAAAAACACGGCCATGCTTTTGATGCTTCCCAGATCGACGTCATCGGTGACACCCCGCGCGACATCGCCTGCGGCAAGGCGATCGACGCGCGCACTGTCGCCATAGCCACCGGTTCCTGGCCGCGCGAAACTCTGGCCGAGCATCAGCCCGATTTTTTATTTGATGATTTGTCGAGGGTCGACGAAGTGATCAGAACGCTGGGTTGGTAAACTCTGGTCGCACAGGCGGCTGACGAAATATGCCGAAACAACGAAAACGGATCGCCGCCGCTAATCCTCCGGAGGTTTTGTCGCTGGAAGGCGAAATCGATCTGCATGTCTCGCCCGGCATCTCGGCCTCGCTCGCCGCCATGATCGCGAAAAAGCCGGCCCGTCTCATCGTCGATCTTTCCCGCGTGACCTACATCGACAGTTCCGGGCTGGCCGCGCTTTTCCAAGCCATGCAAGACGTCGAAAAGTACGGGGGCAAGTTCGCCATCGCCGGCCTGCAGGAAACCGTGCGATCGATCTTCGAGATCGCGCGCCTCGATCAGGTGTTTAAGATTTTCTCGGACCTGGGCGCTGCCTCAGCTGCGACCTGAAGTAAAATCTCGATCGTTGCCGCGACATTTTTCGAAATGTCGAATTGGGCGGCGCGCTTCAAAATGGCCGATCGTGCGGCCGAGCGCCACGTGGCATCGGACCAAAGCTCGAGAGCCTGACGCAGCGCGGCTACGTTATTGGCGCGATCGACAATCGAGCCATGAATCTTGTCCTCCATGATCTCGCTAAAACCGTTGGCCCGGGTCGTGATCACCGGCAGTCCGCAGACCAGCGCTTCCAGGCAGGCATTGGAAAACGGATCGTAAATCGTCGGCAAAATGAACAGATCGGCCGCCGCGTAAATCGGCGCCAGATTGTCGACCTCTCCGAGAAATTGCGTTCGCGTGGAGGAATATTGACCTTGATTGCCGCGTCCGGCCACCAGCAGGCTCATTTTGCGATTCGGTTGCGACTCCACGGCTTCGATGGCGAAACGAAGGCCTTTTCGTTCCCAGCCTGATCCCACGAAAAGAACGGCCAGTTCGTCCGCGGCCAGGGCCAGATTGGCTCGCGTCTTTTCTCGCATCGCCGGATCGAAACAAAACTGGTCGAGCGGGATGCCGTTGCGGACGATATCGATGCGATCGGGACGGTAGTTGTAGAGATCGACAATCTCATCCTTCACCATCTTGGAATTGACGATGACCCGACCCGCCATGCGGTCATAAAAGAGGGATTTTTCCAGACGCAAGATGTCGGAATGCTTGCGATTGAACTTTCTTAGCAGCCGCTGCCACGAATTTTCCAACACCTGCCGGCGGTCCAGCCAGGCTTGATGAACGCCGTCCCCAGCGCGGTAAACATCGCACGAGCGAACGCGCTCCAGGCTCATCAAGACATCGCATTGAATTTGCCGCCGCAATTCCTCGAGTTCATTGGCAAATCCAAGGGGCGACTTCGCGCGGAGCTGCTTGATCTCGCCAAAGGGCCACTCGTTCCCGGGCCAGTCGCTGGTCGTGAAAAGCCGAACTTCGTGACCGCGATCGACCACGCCTTGCGCAAGGCGCTTGAGATAGGCTTCCGCCCCGCCGCTGGCGGAATATCCGCGGCGCACAAAACCAATGATGAGTTTGTTATCCGGCATCGACCTTTACTGGCCCATTTTTCGCGGTCGAACAATACCACACCTCGGCCTGCGCCATCCGCAACCTTGTCATTCCGAGCGAAGTCGAGGAATCTCTTACTGTTAATAATGAGAGATGTCTCGACTTCGCTCGACATGACAAAAACCGATATGCCGGGATCCGCCGGCTCGCGCGTCCTGCCGACGAGCCTGCTTTATTCCATCTTCGCCCGGATCGGCGGTTCGGGCCTGGATACGGACGCTTTTGAAGCCCTGCGCGCCTCCTATCGTGGCGGTTTCCTTGGAGAAGCCGTCGCCTACGACAATCGGCAATCGGAGATTCCGCGCCGATTGATCCATTCGCTGCGCTGGCATCCGGTGCGTCTCATCTCCTTTCTGGACCGGCCTTATTATTATGGTGCCAAAAAGAAGTATCTCGATTGGATCGCAGCCCGGCAGTTGCAAAGCGGTCGCTACGATTTTTTTCACAGCTGGTCGGGCGACTGTTTGCAATCCCTGCGCGTCGCCAAAAAACGGCGCATTCCATCCCTGATCGAGATTCCCACCTGGCACCGCGACCGCTCCACCGGAAAAGTCGGACAACCGCCGGCGGCAAAGGACTCGTTATCGCGATTTGAGAAATGGAAATCGGGGCTCCTGCTCGATCGGGAGCGCTTTCTGGAAGAGTACGAACTGGCCGATTTGGTCGTCGTCCTTTCAGAAAAGGCAGCCGAAACTTTCCGAACCCGAAACTTTCCTGAAGAGAAACTTTTTTATCTGCCGCGCGGAGTGGATGTCGAACGCTTCAAACCTGGCACTCGTCCGCCAAAATTTCGTGCCATCTTCTCGGGTGCATTGATCGAGCGCAAAGGCATCCATCATCTACTCGAAGCCTGGCATCGACTCAATCTGAAAGATGCCGAGCTGTGGCTGGTCGGCGCGGTGCACGAGGAAGCGAAACCGCACTTGCGGACCTTCTGGCGCGATAACATCAAAACGGTCGGCTTCGTCCGCGACCCCGAGAATTATCTCAACCAGGGAACGATCTACGTATTTCCATCGCAATGGGAGGGCAGCGCGAAAACTGTCTACGAAGCAGCCGCCTGCGGGTTGCCGGCCATTACCACACGCGAAGCTGGCGATGTCATTCGCGACGGCGTGGAAGGAATTATTGTCCAACCCGGAAACGTCGATGAAATCGCCGCGGCCCTGGAAAACCTGTACCGCCACCCGGGCCTCGTCGAGCAAATGGGCGCGGCCGCGCGAAAACGCGTCGTGGAAAATTTCACCTGGGATCACTATCGAACCCGACTGTTAGACGCCTACGCCGCAGCCATGCAGAAGCGACGTTAAATGGAGTGATGGAGTAGAGGAGTGCTTTTCCATTTTCATCTACTTTCTTATCGCAGGCAGGCCGCCGCGATGCGTCGACCGCTCGGTCATGAATGCACCGAATCGACTTTGGTCCTGCGGCCGATGGAAAGTTGCGACACACACAAAACCCCGGAATCACCGCAGACGCTCGCGACTCCTCACCTCAGTCCTCTCCTCGGCCGAAAAGGAGAGGAAGATGGCAACACGTTCGAGCTTATCGGCCGCGTCCTTTCCTCTCCCTGCCAGGGAGAGGATTAAGGTGAGGGTTCCACAGATTTGCGATAAGGTTATCGCCCATTCTTCTGTAGCGGCGGTCTCTGACCGTCGCATACTTTCTTTGGTCGGCGCTCATAGACCGCCGCTACACCGTGAACATTCTCCTCATTCAACTCAAACGCATCGGCGATTTGATTTTGACAACCCCGGCCATCGCGGCCGTGCGTCAGACGTTTCCGGAAGCGAAGCTCACCCTGGTCGTTTCCGACGATTGCGCAGCGCTGCTTCCGGCTATCGCCGGAATCGATCAATTTCTGGTCATGCGCCGCAACCTGGGCGATCTGGGCGGCTTCTCTTCCGTTCTGAGACAGAAATTCGACTACTGCATCGATTTCACCCGCAACGATCGCTCGGCTGCTCTCTCGCTTCTCTCCAACGCCAAAAAGCGCGTCGTCTCCTATCGAGTAAAACGGCGTGCACCCATTCGGGGACGTTGCTACAACGAATTCGTCGAGCATCGCATGCGCGACATGCACACCGTCGATTACAACATGTCGTTGGTTGCGCCGACTGGTGCTCGGACTGAATCGCCGGCTCTGCGATTGGACATAAGTCCGGAGGCGCGAGCAAAGGCGATGGCGCTTCGTCAGCCGGCCGCAGCTGATCGTCCCTACATCGTATTTCATCCCGGCTCGGCCCGGCTGGAAAAATTCTGGGAAGCAGGTCGTTGGGCAGAAGTAATCACGCACGCCATCGCCCGCTGGCAGGTGGACGCCGTCCTCACGGGCGGAACGTCGCGACTGGAAAAAGCGCACCTGGCAGAGATCGAAGCGAAGCTGCCTCGACCCGCCTCGTCCGCGGGGTCGGTCATCGATCTGTCGGGAAAAATGGATCTCCTGACTCTCGCGGGCATGATCGCGGGAGCGAAGTTACTCGTTACCGTCGATTCCGCTCCGGTGCACCTCGCCGCCGCCCTGGCTACACCGCAAGTCGTCCTTTTTGGCCCGACCAATCCTTTCCACTGGCGCCCTCGCCAGAGTCCCGCCTTGATTTTACAGGGAGAATCATTCCGGCCATTGCACGAATTCGCGCCGAGACAGGCACGCCTCCCCATGAAGCTGATCTCGACGCAGGCGGTGATTGATGCTATGGATGCGCTGCTGTCGAGTCCGACAGAGTAGGCCTTATGGGTAAGGACAAAGGCGAAAAGGTAAAATTATCACTTTCAGAAACGCTGCGCGCGTCCAGAGGTCTGTACCGGCGGCTGTTTAGTTACGTCAAACCGTACAAGTGGCGTTTCATCATCGGCCTGGCCTTCGGGCTCTTGTTCGGCGCGGTCAATTCGCTTCTGCCCCTCGTCGTCGCGCAGGTCTCAAACTTTATCTTCAACGGCGCGGTGCCCAATCCGAAGGCGCTCCTCCAGCATCGGGAAATGCTGACTGTCGGACCCAAGATCAATTCCATCGGCTGGGTCTGCCTTTTGATCCCGCTCGTCATGACGGCGCGCAGCCTTCTCTCCTACGGCAACGCCTACTACATGAACTGGGTCAGCAACAAAGTGGTCATGGATATCCGGAACGAGCTCTTCGGAAAGATGGTCCACCACTCCATGGATTTCTTCAATAAGATCCGCGCTGGTTTTCTGATGTCGCGCATCGCTAACGACACCCGCAGCATGCAGATGGCGCTCACCACCGTAAGCAGCGACGTCTTCAAGCAGCCCGTCTCGATCATCGGCGGCATCATCGCCCTCCTGTACATGGACTGGAAGTTCACGGTCGTGACCTTGATTCTCTTCCCCACCTGTCTTCTGCCCATCCGCATCTTCGGGCGTCGCGCCCGGCGTGCCGTGCAGCACGAACAAAAGGGCATGGGCCAGATGACGGTCACGATGCAGGAAACTTTCGCCGGCATTCGAGTAATCAAATCGTTCGCGCGCGAAGACCATCAGGAAAAATCGTTTAAAAAGAGCACGCAACAGCAGTTCTCCAACGCCATGCGCATGGTGAAATCGATGGAGGCCGTCGGTCCCCTCGTCGAGACGATCGCTTCGGTCGGCGTGGGTCTCGCCCTCTTTTATGTCTATGCCGCCAATCTGCCGGCCGGTCAATTTCTCGGCCTGATCGCCGGGATATTTATTCTCTACGATCCGGTCAAGACGTTGAGCAAACTGCACATCGTCATGCAGCGTTCCATCGGCGCGACCACCAAAATTTTCTCGCTCCTCGATTCCGCCCCCACTGTCCAGGATGCGCCTGACGCCATCGACCTGCCAACCTCGCAGGGACGCATCGAATTCGACCAGGTCAGTTTCCGTTATGCCACGGGCGTGACCGATGCCGTCCAGGATCTGAATTTAAAAATCGAGCAGGGCAAGACCTACGCCCTGGTCGGCCCCAGCGGCGCGGGCAAGTCGACCATTCTTTCCCTCCTGCTGCGGCTTTACGATCCGACCGCGGGCGTTGTCCGGATCGATGGTCAGGATGTCCGCAAACTCACGCAAAGATCGTTGCGTCAACAAATCGGGCTCGTCACGCAGGAGACATTTTTGTTTCACGACTCCATTTTCAAGAACATCCAGTTCGGCCGCCTCGATGCCGAACGCGAGGAAATATACGAGGCTGCCCGAACGGCCTTTGCCCACGACTTCATCGTCGCGCAACCCGACGGCTACGACACTGTCATCGGCGATAAAGGCTGTTTGCTTTCAGGAGGCCAGCAACAACGCCTCGCCATTGCTCGCGCGTTGCTCAAGAACGCGCCCATTCTCCTGCTCGATGAAGCGACCTCGGCGCTCGATTCCGAATCGGAAAAACAAATTCAGCGCGCGCTCGAACGACTCTCCGCCGGGCGCACCGTCATTGCCATCGCCCATCGGCTCTCCACCATTCTCTCGGCCGATCAGATCGTGGTCATGGACCAGGGCCGGATCAAAGAAGTTGGAACCCACGCCGAGCTGCTCGAAAAATCCGGCCACTACCGCCGGCTTTACGACATGCAATTCAACCGGCCTACCGAAGAAGTTTCCGAAACCACTCCCGCCCCCGACATCCTCGAAGAAGAACTGGTCTAGGAGCAGGGAGCACGGAGCTGGGAGCGCGGAGCGGTCTGGTGCGATGCGACACGGACGGTGGTGGATCGGGCGCTCCGTCGCGCGATGCTAAAACCAAATACGGCCCTAAGAAAAACTGAAACGCTGAAAACTGAAATGCTGAAATAGCGCGGCCTGGCGCAACGCGACATGGACGGTGGTGGATCGGGCGCTCCGTCACGCGATGCTAAAAGCAATATACGGTCTGAAGAAACGCTGAAAACTGAAACGCTGAAATAGCGCGGCCCGGTGCAACGCGACACCGACGGTGGTGGATCGGGCGCTCGGCCGCGCGATGCTAAAAGCAAATACCGCCCCGCCGTCTAAAAGCACGGAGCAGGGAGCGCGGAGCACGGCAGCTGGGGGAGCTTGGGGGAGCCTTTCCTCGCCCTTGAAGGGAGAGGATTAAGGTGAGGGTTCTTTACTCCATCGCTCCATTACTCCTAGCTCCCTGCTTTGAGCTTTGCGCTTTTTCCTTTAGCTTGCCAGATGCCGTTCAATATCGATCTGCATACGCACACCTTCTTCTCGGGTGACGGCGTCTCCAGCCCGGAAGATTTGATTGCGGCGGCGCGAGCCAAGAATTTGCAGGGCATCGCCATCACCGATCACAACACCTGTGACGCCATCACGTATTTGCTCGAGAAGGGTCTAATGCGGATGGACGGAATGCCGGTCGATAATTTTTTAATCCTGCCCGGGGTAGAGGTCACCACTGCGGAAGGCCATCTTCTTTGCATTGGGGCGACCCTTCCCTTTCTCAAAGGCCGCCCAGCCGCCGAAGTTTGCGACATGATTCATCATCGCGGCGGTCTGGCCATCCCGCCTCACCCCTACGATTTGTTCCGTGCCGGCATCCGCTTTTCCACACTGGAAAGGCTGCCGGTCGACGCCATCGAAGTCTTCAATGCCGCCACCACGTTGCGCCGCTACAATCGTTACGCCTTCAAGTATGCGCAGGTTCGAGGACTCCCCATGATCGCCGGCAGCGACGCGCATCACGCCGCCGCCGTTGGAACTGCCTACACGATTCTGAGTGGCAACGATTTTTCGGTTAAAGGAATCCTCACACAAATCACCAAGGGAACCGAGCTCAACCAGCAATATCTCACTCCGCGCGACAGCATCCGCAAAACCTGGAACAATTGGCTCCGCCTCCGAAAACGAAAAAAACTCCCCGACACACCATCCCGCCTAAACGGCGGCTAAGTACCATTCGAAAAGCTGAAAAACTGAAAGCTGAAAAGCTGAAATTTCCAACCCCGAATTCATCCCCGACTTCTGCCTGCCGCGCCGAAGCCTCGCGCGAAGGCGGGACCTCTGACCTCTGACCTCTGACCTCTGACCTCGCCTCTGATCCTCTGTCCTCTGTCCTCTGTCCTCTGTCTTCCCAACTCCCAACTCCCAGCTCCCTCCTCCCTGCTCCCTGCTCCCTGCTCCTTATGCCTGCCTACATCATCGTTGAAATCGAAGTAACCGATCCGGTCGGCTACGAGGAATACAAGAACCGCGCCGGCGCGAGCGTCGCGAAGTACGGCGGCAAATACATCATGCGCGGCGGCAAGATCGAAGTGCTGGAAGGCGACTGGAAACCGAAACGAATCGTTGTGCTGGAGTTCGAATCCATGGCGCGCGCCAAAGAGTGGCTCCATTGCGAAGAATACGCCGAACCGCGCAAAATGCGTCACCGCACCGCCAAAACAAACATGATCCTGGTCGAAGGGATCTAAATCGCCCTGGGGCCGTTCGACCATGCGCGTTGCAGATTCACGTTCGGTTTCGCCTCAACTTATCGCCGGATGTGTGTTCGCCGCCGTTGCCGGTGTGTGCTGCCTGGTGCTGCCGCCGTATTTCACCAACGGTGGGCTTTCGCGGCCGGTGTACGGTTGGCCACTCATTCCTTGGTTCGCCCTCGCATGGGCGAACGTTCGGATCGCTCCCTCCGCAGTCTGCTTCCTTGTTTTGGGTTTAATACTGGGCGTGGCGCAGCCCAGACGATGGTGGCTCCTGGCGCTGGCAGCCGTGGTCTTGCCGCCGCTCTTGCTCACCGTGAATATCCTGCACGACTGGACACGTGATGCGACGAGTCACAATCTCTTTCCGTTTGAGTTCTTGATTTATGCGATCCTCTCTTTGCCAGCATTGGTTGGCGCTTTTCTCGGTTTTTTGTCGAGACATTGGTTGCAGAGGCTGCGCGAGGCCTAACCTCGACTTTACTTCTCAACGAGTTTTCGCGCCGCTGGAAAGTTGCACGTCTGTCAGCGGTGGCTGATCTTGTCCTCGTTAGACGTATGCCGAGTAGCGTTGGGATTGGGGCGTTCATTGGAATCTGCTTCGCCTTAGGGTGGGCGTGCGCCGGACTGCAAGGTGTTCCGAGTCGCTGGCGTGCGTTTATGTTTGCCGGCGCCGTTCTCGTCTCAGTGCTAATTGGGAGCGGTGTGCTCTGGCGGCTCCGCTCCTTCGTTTTCGCCTCCGGGCAGCTTTGATGGCTCGGTTTACGGCTGGGCAGTCGCTCTTGAGTCAGTTGCCATCGTCATCACCGTGATCGCGCTGCGCGGGCGCGGTCTTATCGATTATGTTATGCCGACGATTGCGTTTATTGTCGGTGCGCACTTTTTCGGATTGGCCCGCGCCATGGTCGGGGACGACGGGAGAATTTTCGTGTGGGTCGGTGCCGCGATGTGCCTCTCAGCCGCCGGGATTGTTTATGCACGGACCAGCTCGTTCATATCATCCGCCCAGAGCATGGCTTTAACCGGCTTTGCCTGCGCCTGCATTTTGTGGACTTCGGCCTTGTCTACCTTGATTTAGGTGCGAGTCGACGGTCTAACTAGCCGATGCAGCGACTCGTGACCGATCAGAAACCTCACTTTCCAACGTTTCAGTTCTCGTGATTGACATCGCGCTGACGAGAGATTGAATCGGGCCATGGACTGGGATGAGTCTTACCGCAAAGGCGACGTGTTCTGGGATCGGGGCGCGCCGTCGCCGGCGCTGAAGCAATATCTGGAGCGACATGCAGTGCGGGGGCGCGCGCTCGTGCCGGGCTGCGGCCGCGGACATGAGGTGGCTTTGGCGGTGGAACACGGCTTGGATGCGATCGGACTAGAGATCGCGCCGACGGGAGTGGCGGAAGCGCGCGCGCTGTATCCACATCTGGCGAAGCGTTTCGTGACGGGGGATTTATTTGATCCGCCTGAGGGAATGCGCGGCGCATTTGACGTGGTGCTGGAACACACGTGCCTGAGCGCCCTGCCCCCGGCGATGCGCGCTGACTACCGGCACGGCATTGATCTGACCCTGCGGCGCGGGGGCTTGGTCATCGGGGTGTGGTTCATTGATCCCGCCCTCGATCCGGGTGAGGAGGGACCGCCGTACCCTTGCAGTGTGGCTGAACTGACGGCCCTCTTTGCCGAGGGCTACGAAATTGTGGAGGACTATGTGCCTGATGTGGCTTTTGCCCGGCGCGAAGGCCGGGAGCGCGTGCGCGTATTGCGCCGCATGGGATGATTTCTCGCGAAAGAAGTGAAGAACTCCGCGCTCGTTACCTCTGACCTCCGTCCTCTGACCTCCGTCCTCTGACCTCTGTCTCTGACCAGAGCCTTCGGCGCTGGATTTTAACATCGCGCGCGGAGCGCCCGATCCACCTAACGAAGCAGTTCGCCAAGCACGGCCGGATCGGTGACCGGCGCCTTGCAGGTGAAGTTTTCACAGACGTAGGCAGCGGGTTTGCTATTGACCATCGACATAACCGCGAGCGCTTCATTCTTTTCACCGAGATATTTCTGACCGGTAGCGCCATCAACCAGCAGCACAATCTTGTTCGGCGCAAAATGCCGGTGCACTTCCGTGAGCAGCGCCTTCGTTTCAGGCGCACCCGGTTTTCCGGCAATCACGATCTGTCGCGGTTTACTTAAGCTGTAATCGAGCGCCACCAGCATCTGGGGCATGGCGCTGGGAAATTTGGCCAGCGTCGGTTGAAAAGCGTTGATCGTGTCTTGCGCCCGTTTCTGCAATGCCTTGTCCTCACCGATCTGGGCGAGCCGCAGGAGATTGAGGGTTGCCACCGAGCTCGGCGCCGGTTCCGCACTGTCGTTGTCATCTTTCATGCGCAGGACGACACTTTTGTCCTTCCCGCTCGTGCTGAAGTAGCCGCCGCTTCCCTGGTCGAAAAACAATCGGTCCTGTGTTTCCTGCAAAGAGGCCGCGAACTTGAGCCACTCGATGTCGAAAGACGCCTCGTAAAGATCGAGCAGACCTTGAATGGCAAAAGCATAGTCGTCGGCAAAACCTTCCACCTCGCCGCGACCATTGCGGTAACTGCGAAAGAGCAATTTGCTTTTCTCGTCATAAAGGTTGGTCCGAAGAAATCGGGCCGCGCGTACTGCTGCCTCGAGATAACGCGCCTCATCCAAAACCTGGGCCGCGCGCGCGAACGCGGAAATCATCAGGCCGTTCCAGGCCGTGATCACTTTGTCATCCAGGTGCGGCCGGGGCCGTTTTGCACGAGTCGAAAGCAACTTTTCCCGGCTGCGCGCGAGCAGTTTCCGGATTTCGATCTCGCTCTTCTTAAAATGGTTCGCGGTCTCGGTGATGGTATGCCGCTGAATCAAAATATTCTTGCCGCGAAGTTCGCCGTGCGGATCACTTCCGGCAGGCGCGTTGCCCTCCGGCTCCACTCCATAATGGAAAACAAACACTTTGGCGGCGGCGCCCAGCGCTGATTCAATTTCCTCCTTCGTCCAGACATAAAATGCGCCCTCGGCATGCTCCGCTTTCTGTAGCGGCGGTCTCTGACCGCCGAAATCCTTACTACGGCGGTCGGAGACCGCCGCTACAGGGACAGCGACGGGGACCTCGCTGTCGGCGTCTTCGGCGGAGAAAAATCCGCCTTCTTTCGAGGTCATATCACGCGCGACGTAATCGAGCGTGTCGCGCGCAATCGATTCCAGTTCCGGATCGCGCGTGATTTGAAACGCATCGATGTAAGCAGCCCCGAGCTGGGCTTGGTCGTAAAGCATCTTTTCAAAATGCGGCACGTGCCAAAAACGATCGACCGAGTAACGATGAAATCCTCCACCCAAATGATCGTGCATGCCGCCCGCCGCCATCTTGCGGAGCGTAAACAAATGCATCTCCAAGGCATGCTTGCCGGTTCGGCTCTTTGGATCGCGCGCGAAAAACCTGCCCAGAAAATTCAAGGTGACCGGTCGCGGAAACTTCGGAGCATTGCCGAAACCGCCTTCGCCGGCGTCGTAGCTGCCGGCGATTTGTTGATAGGCCGCGTCCAGGATTTTCGCGTCGATCTTTCCAGGGACACCGGACTCGGGCTTTTGCGCCTCGCGCAACGCAGCGACCACCTTTTCGCCTTGTTCGACGATCTTGGCGTGATTTTCCTTCCACGACGCGGCTATGCCTTCAAGAACTTTTTTGAAGGCGGGCTGACCATGACGATCTTCGGGCGGAAAATACGTTCCGCCGACGAAGGGTTCCAGATTGGGCGTCAGCCAGACGCTCATGGGCCAGCCACCACCGCCGGTGCTCGCCTGCACAAAGGTCATGTAAACCTTGTCCACGTCCGGCCGTTCTTCCCGATCTAATTTGACGTTCACGAATTCGCGGTTCATGACCGCTGCGATCTCTTCGTTCTCAAACGATTCGTGGGCCATGACGTGGCACCAATGGCAGGTCGAATAACCGATCGACAAAAAGATCGGTTTGTTCTCCCGTCGCGCCCTGGCAAATGCTTCTTCGCCCCAGGGATACCAATCGACGGCGTTGGTCGCGTGCTGCAAAAGGTAGGGCGACTTTTCGCGCGCCAGGCGGTTGGTATGCTGCATAGCGACCGGACTGATTTCAGCCAAGGGAGGGATCGTTGCCACGCGCAACCTTATCGCCAAAACGACAAAGCAAAAGCCGGATGTGGCCGCGACTTGCCATAGTTTAGCTTGTCACGGCCACGCCTGACGCTAGACCTACCTCGATGATTTTGGCGATGTTCGATGTTCCGACGGACACATCGCATCTCCTGCTCCTTTCCGTCGCCATCGTGGTGGTGGCCTTTCTTTACTCATCGGTCGGTCACGCCGGGGCGTCCGGCTATATCGCGGTGATGACGCTTTGGGGTCTGGCTCCGCCTGTGATCAGGCCGTCCGCTTTAGTTCTGAACATTTTGGTGGCCTCAATCGGCGCCTTCCAATTTTGGCGGGCGGGTCACTTCGATTGGCGACTTTTTTGGCCTTTTGCCCTTCTTTCCGTGCCGGCTGCCTACTTCGGCGGCTACCTGCATGTGCCGACTCCGTTATTGAAGATTTTGCTGGGCGTGGTGCTCCTTTTCTCGGCTGCCCGGCTGATTTTTCGAAGGGGTGATCCCGCCAGCGTTACGCCCCCCACCCGGCCGGTCGCCGTCGGCATGGGTGCCGCGATCGGATTTCTCTCCGGACTGACCGGGACGGGCGGCGGAATATTTCTTACTCCGTTGCTGCTCTTCTTCAATTGGGCGCGCATTCGTCAGGCGGCCGCGGTTTCGGCTCTGTTCATCCTGGTGAACTCAATTGCCGGGTTGGTCGGTTTTTTCACAGCCAACCACTCCATCCCATCGTTGGGTTTCATCCTCGCGATCGCCGCGGTCATCGGCGGGAGCGTCGGATCCCATCTCGGCAGCCGTCGTTTTCCGGTTCGCGCCATTTCCATCATCCTGGCCACGGTGCTCGTCATCGCCGGGATCAAGTTGATTTTCACCAGCTAAAAGTAGGGACGCCGCGCCGCGGTGTCCGCCAGTCGGCGCGATCAAACCCACGGTGCGAAATGTTCGACGAACATCTCGGAGAGACGTTCCTACCTGTTGAGGGTCAGCCTCGGTGCGGTCTTCGGCGACCAGGGGTTTATCTCAAACTCCGAAGCCGTGATTTTTTCCCGCTGGTCCCGCAGGATTACGAGAAATCCACTGACGTCAAAAGCGTGCCGTCCGGGCGCATAGGGCGCAAGATGTTTCTCCGCCAGGAGGAATAGACGAACCGCCGGCCGCAGGCGGCGGCCATGTTTAGGATGCGAGGGATGCAGGAAATTCTTTTGCAGATGAACGAAGGCACCGGCCGCCTGGATCAATCCCTTGAAGAAATTTGCATCTTCCGATCGGGTCTTGAGCCAAAGCTGTTCCAAAACATCGTGGGCTTCGTAGTAGTGTTGATCGTTCCAACATCGAAAAAATGCGAGGTAAAATGGGTGATCGTCAATCCTGACCTCGCTCGTTCCGGCCTCTTTTCCCGCCAGTTCGGTGACCAGCCGCGAAATCCTCTCGCCTTTGCTCATGAAGGGCTTAACTTTGTCGCGGCTCAGACAATGAGCAAACCAACAGGCAGCATCTTTTTCGGAGGACAAGCGGGCGCAGCAGCGCTTCCGCGTTAAATGAATGACGGTTGGCGTCTTCGCTGTCCTGCTGGTCGTCATCTCGGTCCTGATCCTCTGTTCCGCCCTGTTCTCCGGATTGGAGACCGCGCTCTTCTCGCTTAAGCCGCATCAGCTACGCCGTCTGGAGGAGCACCACCCCAGGCTCACGAAGTTCATCCAGGTCTTTCGTGAAAATCCGCGGCGCGTTCTCAACCTGCTCCTCCTCGGCGACGGCCTTGTAAAGGTTCCACTGATCGTGCTCTGTCTTTTTGTGCTCTGGCGAAATCCCTGGGCCGCGCGAGTCCCGCAGTGGCTGGCTGCGATCGCGATCTTCGCCATCGTGGTGGTGGTCTGCGATCTGATTCCGAAACTCGTCGCCCTCTCCGGTCCGTATCGGCTGTCGGCGATTGGCGCGTTTACTTTGCGGGTCTCGATACCGCTGCTCGACCGCATGGGTCATGGTCTTGAAACCATCAGCACGGCCCTGGTCGATCTTTTCACGCCCTCGCATTGGCACACGGGCCGGCAGCCGAGTGACGAGGAACTCGAAACCCTGGTTGAAATTGGCGAAGAAGAGGGTGCCCTGCACGAAGCGGAAGCCGAGATGATTCAGGAGATCATCAAACTCGGCGACAAAACGGCGAAGGACTGCATGACTCCTCGGGTGGATACCTTCATCCTACCCGACGATTTGACCAACGCAGAAGCGATCGCGCGCCTGAGAGAGAAGCGTCATCGGCGCGTTCCGGTTTACGTCGACACCCCCGACCAGATTCTCGGCATCGTCGACGTAAGATTGTTTCTGCTCGAGCCCTCCGAGCATTACACCGAAAACCTGCTTCCGCCGTCGTTTGTCCCGGAAACGATGCGCGCACTCGATTTGCTTAAACTTTTTCTTTCTCACGCCCAGGGCCTGGCCGTGGTGGTCGATGAGTTCGGCGGCGTGGAAGGACTCATCACGATGACGGACATCGTGGAAGAGATTTTGAGTGACGCCGTGCCGCGCGGAGAAGTCGATCTTTATATTGAACCGCTGGAGAACGGAAAATTTCTGGTCAGCGGGAACGCCCGGCTCGACGACTTGAGCGAGCATCTCGGCTTCGATCTTGAAGCGGAAGGAATCGACACGATTGGCGGCTTCGTTTTCAACCGGCTTGGCTATTTGCCATCTTCGGGAGCGCACCTCGAAATCCCGCGTCTTGCCATCACGGTGCGCCGGGCCGGGCGCAAAAGAATCGAAGAAGTGCTGCTGGAAAAAACCACTGCGCACGATGACCCGGACGACGAGATGGGCGAAAACGGGAGCGAAGCACCATGACACTCCTGGTCATTTTTTGCTGCTGGATTGTTTCGTTCTTCTTCAACGGGATTGAGAGCGGCCTGTTCTCGATCGATCCGGTGCGTTTGCGGCAAAACGTGAAGCGACGCGTGCCGGCGGCCTTGCGGTCTCAATCGATTATTGAAGCGACCGGAACGTCTGCTCGTCACGGTTCTCCTCGTCACCAACGGCGCGGACATCATCGGCTTGCTACTTCTCACCCGGCACATGGTGCGAGCGTTCGGATCCAGCGGTTTTATTTACACGTTGCTCATCGCCCTGCCCGTCTATCTTTTTCTACTCGGCGTTCTGCCCAAAACGCTCTTTCGTCGTTTTCCGTTTCGCGCCCTGGCCCGACTGGCGGGAGTGCTCGAGTTTCTCACCAGCCTGCTTTCGCCCCTCCTCTGGCCCTGGGCGCGCGCCTCGGGGCGTTGCTTATTCCTCGCGCGGACAAGGGTCGATTATTCGCCGCGCGCGAGGAGCTGAAACAAATCACGACCCAAAGCGAACAGGCCGGAGCCATCACCGCCACCGGACGCGCCATGATTCACAACGTGGTGGATTTTCGCGGCGTGAAAGTGCGGGATGTCATGGTGCCGTGCGCCCAAGGTCGTGGCCGTCCCGCCGGGGACGACCATCGAGCAAGTCGTTAAACTAAGCGCTTCCTGCGGATTGGATCGCCTGCCTGTCATTACCCCGGATGGTCATCCCCGCGGTTTGATTAATGTGCTCGACGTATTGCTTGATAAGGATGGCGCGCAGCCGCTCAGTCATTTCACGCGGCGCATCGTCGTGGCCAACGACCAGGAACCGGCTTATCAAATCGTGCAACGGCTGCGCGCGGCCCGCCTCGGCCTGGCCGCGGTGCTCGATCAAGAACGACGATTCTGCGGAATTGTCACGATCGAGGATCTGGTTCGCCGCCTCGTCTCTTCGACCGAAGCGCACGCCTAGGGCTCGATCCCGATCGGGATGAATCGGAAGTCTGCGTTTCTCGCCGCGGACCGAACTTCGGATTTCCGCTCAGGATCCCGGCCGTGTTGACGAGCATGACATGACTAAAGGCCTGCGGAAAATTTCCGAGCTGTCGTTTGGCGACGGGATCGTATTCCTCGGAAAGAAGTCCAAGATCGTTGCGCAAAGCGAGCAGCCGCTCAAATAGATCCCGCGCCGCCTTTTTTCGCCCGACGAGATGCAGACAATCTGCCATCCAGAAACGAGCATGGCAGGAAAGCTCCTTCGCCGCCGCCGCACACCATCGCGCGTCTCCGCCGGACGATAGCGAATGACGAGGCCGTTAACCATCAATTCGCGCTCCACCGCTTCGACCGTGCTGCGCACGCGCATATCGCTCGCCGGCAGAAAGCCGATCAACGGCATCATCAGAATGACTCGCGTCCAGGGCATCGGAGTCATATGTCTGGGTGAACGCTTTCTTTTCGCGTTGTAGCCGCGCCGGCACACCTCCGCATGAATCTGATCGCGCAGGACTTCCGCCAGCGCTCGAGGTGATGGTTACCGGGACACTTGAATTGCTCCACCAGCTTGATCGGCGCGATCGAAAGCCATCCATGCCATCATCTTGGAATGGGTAAAATTGCGGCGACCACCGCGCACCTCCCAGATTCCGTCGTCCGGCTTGTCCCAATTCGATTCGAGAAACTTCATCAGCGCAATCTGGAGCCGCCAGTCCGGCTTCTTCGTTCTGATGCCGGCAGCGATGCGCGTGATACATCGAAGCCAACACTTCGCCGTAAACATCGAGCTGAAACTGATTGGAAGCCGCATTGCCGACACGAACCGGTTTCGAGTTTTCGTAACCATCCAGCCAGGGGAGCTCAAACTCATCCAGACGACGTTCGCCGCTGACGCCATAAAGGATCTGCATTTGGTCGGGCGCTCCCCGCGATCGCGCGCAGAAGCCACTCCCGCCAGGAGCGTGCTTCGTCCCCGTAGCCGGAAGCGACCAGCGCGAAAAGCGTCAACGTCGCATCGCGCAGCCAGCAATAACGGTAATCCCAATTACGCACCCCGCCGATTTCCTCGGGCAACGAAGTCGTTGCCGCCGCCACGATCCCGCCGGTCGGCGCGTAAGTCAGTCCCTTGAGTGTCATGAGCGAGCGAACGACTGCGTCGTGCCCACGGCCCCTGACGATCACAGCGGCGGGACCACTTACCCCAATACCTTTCCGTGTCGCGCAAGGCATGCTCGGCGTTAATCGCGCGGGGCGGGCTGCCGTGCGAGACAAACCAGGTGAGGACAAAGGGAACTCGGTCGCCACGAGCCACGGTGAACTCCGCCATCGTCGTCAGATTCTCGCCCCGCGTCTCGATCGGGGTGCGCAAGACTAGTCCGTTCGGTCCGGCGATCGCTTCCAACCCGCCGTGACACTTTCGGACCCAGGGAATGATGTCCCCATAGTCAAAGCGAATGATCAGCTCGCATTCTCATCGCGACCTTTCCCCGCAGGCCTTCGACAATTCGGACGATGTCGGGATTTGTTTCCGCGCGGCGGCATGAAATCGATCAGACGAACCGCCCCGCTCTTCGGTCTCGATTTCAGTTTCGAGAATCAGTGTGTCTCCGCGGTAGCGACGGCGCGTTTTTTTAACCTTTTCCGCGGGTGCAAGCTTCCAGCGGCCATTCGTGTCGTGCCCAAGCAAGCGCGGCAAAGCAAGCGCCCGAATCGAAGCGCGGAAAGCAAAGCCAATCGACCGAGCCCTCACGGCTCACCAGCGCGGCCGTCTGCGTGTCGCTTAGAAAAGCCGTAGTCTTCAATCCTCGACATCCGTTATCACGATGGCAAACCTCCTGACCGCCGCAACGCTTCAGCGCAAATCCGCTAACTCTGCAATCTCGTGGCCAGTCAGCCGAAACACCGTCCATTCATGCATCGGTTTGGCACCAAGCTTGCGATAAAATTCAATGGCCGGCTCGTTCCAATCGAGGACGGCCCATTCCATGCGGCCACATTCACGTGCGCGTGCGATTTTCGCCAAATGAACAAGCAAAGCCCGGCCGTAACCATATCCGCGCGACTCCGGCCTAACGAATAGGTCTTCGAGATAAAGCCCTGGTCTCCCCAACCAGGTCGAAAAATTATGGAAGAAAACTGCAAAACCCACCGGCTTGTCCCCTTCCAGGCCAAGCAGGACTTCAGCCTGCGCTTTCTCGCCAAACAGAACGTCGAGCAGCCCTTCTTCGGTGGCGGTCACCGCCTCGGACGCGCGTTCGTAGGTCGCAAGGTCTTTGATGAGCGCCAGAATCACCGGGATATCGGCCTCGGTAGCTTCGCGGATTTGAAAGTTGTCGCGTGCTGGATTTCATTTGGCGGCTTTATCGGAGGAAGTCACTCCCATCAGGGGTCCCCCCTGGGGATAGCGTTCAAATATAAGCACGGACGCCGACGCGTCGATCGCTCTATCGCATGGCAGGCAGTAGTCCGTCTGTCCATCCGTTAAGACATTGATGAAACCAAGATAATGATAGCCTTTCGAGGAGTAATCGACGCCCATCGAAGAATCGACCGGTCAACCAGGCCCCGACGGAACCACGAGGTGTCCGCAATGAAACATAAACAAGGAATTTCTGGCCCGCGCCCGTTCGATCTCGCGCTCCATCTCCTCTTGCATGGCGTGGGCGTAGCCGTGTTCCTCCATCGTAGGTGTACGAGACACACAGCCCGTGGCAGATCGCCGCCCGGCGTAAACATATTCCGGTTCCGATCCGAACACGGCCAGAGTGTCGTCCGGTCCGGTGTGCTCGCGAAGATAGGCACCTATGCGGACCGCATCCCGAAAAATGTTTCCGCGATAGATCGTGGTGCACGCATCTTCGGGAGAAAGAACAAGAAGAGACGCGCCCGGCCGACCAACGGATAAATCAGCGCTGCCGCCACGACGATGACCGGAATGCCGCTGACGATCGGCCGCCATCTTCCAAATACCTCGAGTAGAGCGGCGACGGCGACGCCGACCAGAAGCGACAGAATTGGTAGCACGCAAACGTAGTAGTGCTCCCGGAAATAGAGACCGGAGGAGAGCGCGGCACCAGAGGCAAGCAGAAGGAGCGCGATGAACACGGTGTTCTGACGCAGCCGGCCCTGGCAAAGGAGACCGGCAACTCCGAGCAGGGCCAGAATACCTAGCGGCCAAAGGCCGTCGAAAATCTTCGCCGTCATGTGCCGGGCGATCAGCATCCCTTCACCCAATGGCACTGTGCTCCCGTAAGCTCGCGCATAATTGACCGTCCAAAACCACGCCTTGGGAAGAACGCCGGTCACCCACAAAGCCACCAACGCAAAAATCAGCGGAACTGCGGCGCCGGCCGCAAAGATCGCCAAATGCAGTGCCGACGATTTTCCGCCAATCCGCGCGCGAAAGTCGCGGTAGAGCAGATAACACCCGCCGAAGACCAGGAAAAAGATCGCTGGCTGCTTCATCAATACAGCGAGTCCGAAAAGGGCGCCGCTCGCAAAGATTCGGGACGCGCGCGGCGTTTGCTGCCGGTCGAGCAGCAAGAGAGTCGCTCCCAGCGCGGGTAGCATAACGAAATGCTCCGCGTGAGCCGCCAGACCGAGGACGGAAGGCGTCACGGACAGAACGGCAAAGGCCGCCGCCGCGACGATCGCACCGGGGCGATTCATCAGGCGCGAAGCAATGAAGTAAACAAGCGCGATCGTGGCCAGGTTTATCAGGAGCAAGCCAAAGTGAATCCCAGCGGGGGTCTGACCGAATACGGCCATGATCAGAGCGTAGGCGGCGTACGTGCCAGGGAACTTCATGTTGTAGGCGAACTCATACGGCGGGATACCCCGCAGCATCAGCTGCCCGGCATAGGCGTATTCCCCTTCGTCGCGTTCGAGCGGGATGGCGAGCAGACGAACTCGGACAAAAACGACCGTGCCGAGCACGAGGGCGAACAATATCCACCAGGCGATCATCCCCGGACCGCGTGGTCGGACGGTCCCGCCTGGGACACTGGTCACTCCGTTCATCCCGCTACGGTAATCGGACAGCCTACGCAGGAAACGTCATTTTGTGAGGACGTGACGCTCGTCATCAAAACGATCAATCGTTTCGAGTGAAACGCCGCCGGGGGCCGATCACTTTGCCGGCGGATTCAGTTTGTAGATCAGGAAACTCGGCGTCGCTTCCTTCAACACCGCGGTGTTAACGATGTGCCGGGCGAATTCCGTGTAGTAAACCAGCCACCACATCGTGCCGGGATAAAAAACGATGTAGGCCGCACCCTGCCCCCTTAATTGTTCCAGGTCGGCGATGGCGGCCGCGCTGCTCGTCGGACTCCCGTCGTAAATCCCGTCCCTTTCCAAAAAGTTCCAACCCTTGCGCTCCGCGTAATAAAATACCGTCGGATCTCCGAAATCCGCAGCCACGATCAGTGATTTCTCCGGCGTCATTCGCTTTAACTCCAAGCCAAGCTTTCGCAAATCGGCCGCCGGCTCACGGTAAAAACCTGTCGTGTAATGATAGGAGAGCGCTCCGAACAGAAGGATGAGAATGACGGCCGCGGTCGCCTGCACCGATCGTCGCCCGGAATAGCGAAGTGCAAACCGGTCACAGGCGTCCCCGGCGAAAGCGGCGGCCAACGGAACAAGCGGCAGTTGATACCACTGATGACGGTTACCGTAGCCGGTCACGATGATGAACAAAATCGCAGCCCCGAGCCACCAATATAAGACTCGCGCACTCGGGCGCGATCTCGCCGTCCATACCCCTGCCACCGCAAGAATGAAGAGCACCGGGGTCAAACTCGACCCAGCCGTGCGCCGTGCGATTTTCCAATACCAGACCGGGCCTTCGAGCCGGACTCCACCGGACCCGAAGAAATGATATGGATAGAACGCTTCCGCAATCCGGTGTGCATGCCAGTACCAGACGCACGAAGGCAGCAGCGTGAGCGCGGCGAATATCCACAGATCCAAGCGCCGAAACGCCGATAAACCGAAGCGCCGAAACGCGATGTAAGCCATGGGCACGCCAATCAGCGCAGTCGGCAGCTTGATGAGAAGCGCAAGCGAAGTCGTTACCGCCGCCGCCAGCAGAAAGCTCCATCGCTCGTTTTCGCTCCAGCGAACGAAAAGGTATAAGCCGATGATCGACAGACTGAGGGATGGAATATCGGGGATGAAACATCGACTCGCCATGATGCTGAGCGGCGCAAATCCGTAGAAAAAAGTCGCCCACGTGGCCGCGCCTCTGTCGAACCACTTGCGCACGAGCAGGAAGAAAACGGGCAGGGACGCCGCAAAGAACAGGACTGCCTGAATCCGACCGATCCACTCATGGACTCCGAGAAATTTGTAACAAACTGCCGCGATAAAAGGCAGGATCGGAAATTCCGTCCCGACGTATCCGGGCTGGTCTCCGGCCCAGTCAATTTGCGGATGGGCAAAATGAAAACCGTTCTGAAAAAAGTTTCGGGCAATGGCTGCAACATCGCTTTGGCGCCAGCTCCATTCGTCGACAAAAAACTGATTTAAGGCGACGAAACGGACCGCAATCGCGATCAGGCCAATGGCTATCGCAAGCTGAATGGATCGATCCCGGGCGCTCTGCACAATTCGCGTCTTGACAAACGGCTCCGAGAAAGTCAATCGAGTACCCGCGGACGGACCGCGAAAGGACGAGTCGTAAAATGAAAATCACGCGTTGGTCAGGGCGTCTCACAGCGGTCGCCATCGTCACGCTGATCGTTGCAACATTATGGGGCCCAGCCATTTGCATCGCCCAGGCGCCGCCTCCTCCGGACGCCCCCGATGTGGTTGAATATCAAAAATTGATTCCGATCCTTCCGGAAGCCCCGACCGGCTGGACGGTCGAGCAAAGCGAACAAGCCGAGGGCCAAACGACCGACGCGGGTGGTTTCAAGCTCACGACCGTACACCGCGATTACAAGAAAGGGGAAGGCGACAACATACCGACCGCGTCGATCAGCATTCTCGATTCCGCCGCCAACCCCGAATATGCCGCGGCCACCACCGCTGCCTGGAAGATTACCAGCGAAACGCCCGAAGGTTACAGTAAGCCCGTAACCATCGACGGGAATCCCGGCTTCGAGTCTTACGAGAAAGAGAAAGATCAAAAACACGCCGCTCTTTGGGTCATGATCGCGAAGCGGTATTTTCTGGAGATCGAATTACAAAATCAGGACCCCAAGGAACTGCAGGAGTGGGTCAAACGCGTCGATCTCAAGAAGCTGGCTGAGATCAAGTGACAAGCGCTGCCCGGTAGCGCTTGTCACCTGAGCAAAGCCGAAGGATCTCGCAGCTTCATGATTGGCGTCGCACCGGGATCGGACGCCGCAGCGCGGCGTCCCTACCTTTCGTAAATTCTTGGTGTCCTTCTCGCCCTTCGCGGTTAATTTCAGCCGCTTTCCATGAGCGAAGAACGCAAAACCCTCGAACAGCGAGCCCAGATGACCGACATCGAACGTCTGCGTCACTCGGCTGCGCATGTCCTGGCCACGGCCATCCTGAAAATCTGGCCGGAAGCCCAATTTGCTGCCGGACCGCCGGTGGAAAATGGCTTCTACTATGACGTCGACCTCCCGCACCGCATCTCGCCCGATGACTTTGAGAAAATCGAGGCCGAGATGAAAAAGGAAATCAAAGCCAACCACGTCTTCGAGCGCATCGAAGTTTCGCGCGACGAAGCTTTGGCCATGGCTAAGCGTGGCGAACTGGGCGCGCTCGGTCCGCGTCCTGAGCCCTCCCGGTTCAAAATCGATATCATCGAAAACATCCCGCCAGACGAAAAGATCTCGCTTCATCGCAACGGCGAGTTTGTCGATCTCTGCGCCGGACCGCACGTCATGCGCACAGGCAACATCGGCGCCTTCAAGCTCACCTCCGTGGCCAGCGCCTACTACAAGGGCGACGAAAAGAACCCTCAGCTCCAGCGTATCTACGGCACCGCGTTCAAGAACAAGACGCAACTCGACGATTATTTCGCCATGCTCGAGGAGGCGAAGAAACGCGACCACCGCAAACTCGGCAAGGAACTCGAGATCTATGTCATCGACGATGATGTAGGGCCCGGTCTGCCGATGTGGCTACCGCGCGGGGCGGCCATGATCGAAGAGCTGGAGAAGCTTGCAAAGGAAACCGAGTTCGCTGCCGGGTACGATCGCGTCCGCACCCCGCACATCGCGCGCGAAAGTCTCTACAGAAAGAGCGGCCACATCCCCTACTATGCCGAGTCGATGTTTCCACCAATGGAGCTCGGGGACGACGTTGAAGCATCAAAGCGGGAGGACGGCGAGAACGCTTCGACGCTTCAACCCTTCAACCCTTCAACGAAATACTACCTCAAAGCGATGAACTGTCCGCATCATCACAAGTTGTTTGCGGCGGTGCCGCGCAGCTATCGTGATTTGCCGCTGCGACTGGCGGAGTACGGGACCTGTTACCGCTACGAGCAAAGCGGCGAGCTGTTCGGGCTCATGCGTGTGCGCTCGATGCAGATGAACGACGCCCATATCTACATGACGCCGGAGCAGTTCGAATCGGAGTTCAACGCCGTCAACGAGTTGTATCTGAATTATTTCAAGCTCTTTGGAATCGAAAAATATCTGATGCGTTTTTCCACCCATGACCCGGCCAAGCTTGGTCAAAAATTTGTCGATCAACCGGAGCTTTGGAAGCAGACCGAGGAAATGACGCGCAACGTCCTCAAGAACTCAGGGATCAATTTCGTTGAGGTCCCAAATGAGGCCGCCTTTTATGGACCGAAGATTGATGTGCAGGCCTGGAGCGCGATCGGCCGCGAGTTCAGCATCGCGACCAACCAGGTCGATTTCGCGCAGCCGCGTAGCTTTAACCTTGTTTATAAAGATCGCGACAATACGGATAAGACGCCGCTTTGCATTCACCGCGCCCCGCTCGGCACGCACGAACGCTTCATCGGCTTCCTGATCGAGCATTACGCCGGGAATTTCCCGCTCTGGTTGTCGCCGGAACAGGTGCGCATTCTGACCATCGGCGATGACGCGCCTTTGCTCGACTACGCGCGTTCGATTCTCAACGAACTGCGCGCCCATCAGGTCCGCGCCGAGATCGATATTTCCACCGACAAGATCAACGGCAAAGTCCAACGCGCCGAGCAGATGAAAGTCCACACCATGCTCGTGATCGGAAATCGGGACATGGAAGCCAGCGCGGTGAGCGTTCGCGTGCACGGCAAAGGCAACCTCGGAGCCAAGCCGAAGGCCGAGGTCATCGCGGACATTCTCGCCTCGATCAAGGAACGCCGCGCTTGATTCCGCTGTTGAAATTCGGGTCGCTCGGTTAGAACAACTCGATGGACCTGCGGGGCGCACTCAAAAAACATTTCGGCTACGACGAGTTTCGGCCGCTCCAGGAGGAAATTGTACGGGACGCGTTGGCCGGACAGGATGTTCTCGCGCTTATGCCGACCGGGGGCGGAAAATCGCTTTGTTTTCAGCTGCCGGCCCTTTTGCGCGAAGGACTAACCATCGTGGTTTCGCCACTCATTTCGCTTATGAAAGATCAGGTCGATTCCATGCAGACGAGCGGAATCACAGCCACGTTCCTAAATTCTGGCCTCGATTCGGAGGAGGCGCGGACGCGGCTGCGCGGTCTTTACCGCGGCGAACATCGCCTGCTTTACGTTGCGCCCGAGCGCCTGATGCTGGCGAGTTTTTTGGAGAAAGCCAAACAATGGAAGGTGGCGCAGATCGCGATCGACGAAGCCCATTGCATCAGCGAATGGGGACATGATTTCCGACCCGAATACCGGGAATTGGCAAAGCTGCGCGAGCATTTTCCGGAGGTGCCCATGATGGCCCTGACCGCCACCGCCACGGAACGAGTCCGGAAAGACATTCTCGATCAATTGAAATTGCGGAACCCACGCTGTTACGTCGCGAGCTTTAACCGCCCCAATCTGACGTACCGGGTGGTGGCCAAGACCGAACCGTACGAACAACTGCTCGCGCTCGTCCGCGCCCGCCCGCACGAGAGCGGGATTGTCTATTGCGCGAGTAGAAAAATGGCCGACCGCTTGGCCGCCAAACTGAAGGCCGACGGGGTCGAGGCAAAGCCCTACCACGCAGGGCTTGAGGCGACGGAGCGGACCAGGCATCAGGATCTTTTTCGCCGCGACGACGTCCGGGTGATCACGGCCACGATCGCCTTCGGCATGGGAGTGAACAAACCGAACGTGCGCTACGTCGTGCATCACGATCTCCCCAAGAATATCGAAAGTTATTACCAGGAAACGGGACGCGCCGGCCGGGACGGCCTGGCCAGCGAGTGCGTGCTCTTCTTTAGCGCGAGCGATGTGGTGAAACAGAAAAGATTCATAGATGAAAAAAGCGAGAGCGAGCAAGCGATCGCGCGCGCGCAATTGCGCACCATGGTCGCCTACGCCGAGACACGGGACTGCCGGCGCGCCGCGCTCCTGAAATATTTCGGCGAAGATTTTCCCCAGTCCTCCTGCGACGGCTGCGACAATTGCCTGAATCCACGCGAGACCTTCGATGGAACAGTGCACGCCCAAAAATTTCTTTCCTGTGTTCACCGAATTCATGCAAGACACGGGTTTGGGTTCGGTTTGAATCACGTGGTCGAAGTTCTGACTGGCGCTGATACGGAAGCGATCCGGCAGCGCGGTCACGAACAGCTCTCCACCTTCGGCATTGGACGCGACGTAAGCCGGCAGGACTGGCTGGCCATCGGGCGCGAACTGTTGCGCCTCGATCTGGTCGCAGCGGCCCCGGGAAAATTCGCGACCTTGCAACTGACCGAGGCGGGCCTGACCGCATTGCGTCAGCGCACCGCCATCACGCTAACCAAACCGTTCGACGCGTCGGCCGCGAAACGCCGGAAGCGCAAAACCGGAGAAATCGAATGCGATGAAATCCTCTTCGAGAAGTTGCGACTGCTGAGGCGCAAACTTGCCGACGAGCGCAACGTTCCCGCCTATGCCGTCTTTTCCGATGTGTCGTTGCGTGAGATGGCACGCTCCTGCCCGAGAACGCGGGCCGAGTTCGGCCGAATCCCCGGGGTCGGGCAAAGAAAACTGCAGGACTTCGCCGAGTCGTTTACGGCCGCAATCGCCGACCACGCAAGCCAACACTAGCCGCTATTTCTCTTCCTTCTCGCCTTTGACCTGCATGTAGGCGAAGGACTTCAAGACTTCGTCCAAGGCGGGAGCGTCCTTACGAAAACTCGCTTCATCCCGCGAGGACAAAACAATATACGCGACGGCTCCGGGCAATTGGATGTAGGCGACCCGCTCGTACTGTGAATAGTTCCTGGTCGCCGGGTACTCATTGATGAAATACGGCTTGCCGTCCCCGGTTTTTCCAGAGGCAATTTTCTGCCTGGGCAAGCCGTGCACGCTTTGCATCTCCTTAATGGCCTTTGCGACAAAGACCTCCACATCGGTGAATTCGGTGCTCGCGATCTTGGCGTACATGATCGTTTTCGCGTCCTGCCACGATGAACCCTTGGGATAAAGCACGCAGGGCAGCCCTTGATCGACGCCCGCGCTATTGTCCAGAACCCATCCCGAGGGCGCGCTGAGTCTGAAGGCCGCCTTTGGACCATAAATAATCCCACCCGGATAAGTATCTTCAGCGAGACTCCAGCCGGACAACAGCACTACCGCGGAGCCGACGATCCAGATCGGTTTCATGGCATTCGGGACCGAGTCTGCGCATTCCAAACGGAATTCTCAAGCATCTTACGGAAGCGCGCCTCACCATCATGAGATTGACGTAAACTCCGCGCACATCGGGCCTGTCACTTTACGATTGCGTTTCGCCTTGGCCATTGGCCATCTTCATGCCACCAGGTGCACGGATTATGAGACGCCTCACAACTGCCTTGATCGCGCTATCCACGTTTCTAGCCGCCTGCGCCTGCAGCGCCAATCCATTCCTGGGCGCGAACGACGATCAGCCGGTCTCGGCACAATTTAAAGGCACAGAATGGGGAGACGAGATCGGAGAGATCGCGCTCAGCGCCCGCGTCGTGACGACCCGAATCGCGAAAATGTCCTGGGGCGAGATTTTTAAGATCGAATTCACCGAGATCAAATCGAACGCGAAAGAGCGTCGCGAGATTGGGCCGGAATACTTCATCGTGACCGACGATCGCATTGCACTCTTGAACGAGGAAGACAATGACGCGGCGGCTAAGGAAATCTCCGCTCTGGATAAGCCACCGCCGACCGAGCAGAGCAACATTTATGGAATTACGTCGGGCAAGTTCAGCTACAAGGAGGGCCCCTGGGAAACAAAGATCGAATTGAAAGGCGACCAGTGCATCTATTTGAGCAGCCACAACTCCGGCCATTTCAAGAAGGTGGTTTGGAAAAAAGGGGTCGGCCTCGTCGAGTACTCCATGGGGCGCGGCGCGATGGCCGATGGCTTTCGCCTGAAACGCGCTCTGCCAAAAGGCCACTGACTCCGATTCGAAAACCTGCGCTCGGGATTTCGCGCGGTTGCCATCCGGTCGATATCGTTACCTTACTAGCATGCCGGCCGAGACCGAAACTGCCGCCGCGAGACGAAGCGCAGAGAAAAGAAAAAAATGGTGGATTAGCCGGCCATTCTTCGCGGTCAGCATCGGGATTCACGTCTTCTTCGTTGTCGGCGCGACCTATTTCGTAGTCTCGAGGTCCTCCTTCAATCACAAGCTAACTTTCGCGGCTGGCCCCAGGTCGCCGAATCACTCCGAGCGGGCCTTGGAGCATCGCGTCCAGGTGCAGCAGAAGACGTTGAGTAAGACAATCCTCGCCGCTGTCCCGAAACGCGTCCTTAGCAGCGGCCCCGCAAAAGTGGAATTGCCGCCGATGCCGTCCCTGGCCGCGCCGGATCAGCCTGTGCCGGCGCCGCTCATGGCCGCCGCCGGACAAGGTTTGGCCTTCACAGGGCCCGCAGGAAACGGTTCACCGGGCGGCACGGGAAAAGGGGCAGAGATTAATTTCTTTGGCATCCGGGATACGAGCAGCAGCGTGGTCATCATGATTGATGTTTCCGATTCAATGTTTACTCGAACTGGAGACGCCCAGGGGCGCAGCCTGGTCAAACACGGCCGGGAGCAAAGTTTTCAAGCGGTGCGCGACGAAGCCATCAAACTCATCGAGAGCCTCGGTCCCAACATAAGCTTTGGAATTATTCGCTGGTCGGGGGGCGCGTATTCTTGGAAACCCGAACTGATGCCGGCGACCGCTGAAAACAAAGAAGCAGCCATCGCCCACATTCAAGACGAGGTGGATATGAAAACCGCCAGGCCACGCAAGGATCGCCCGGGCGGCACGCGTCATGATTACGCTTTGGAGGAAGCGTTCCTGCTCAAGCCCGAGACCATTTACATGCTCACCGATGGGAACGCGACCGCCGCTCAACCCGGCGGAGGACTCCGGTCCATTCCTCCAGAGGATCTGTTCAAAGTCACCGAGGCCGGTCAGAGGGCGCTGAGCAAACCCGCCAAGCTTCATGTGATCTATTATTTGAACGGAAAGGAAAAGCCGAATGAGCGCCAGATGTTGATGTCGTTGGCCACCCGCAACAATGGCCGGTTCATTACCGTCAGCGCCCGAGGCCGCGGCGGCTGAGCGGAAACGGAAGCCTGGCGCGTTAGCTGGCCAAACTCCCCCGGCGCCAGAGCAGGTAGCCGGGCACCCCCGTTAACACGATCAGTATTCCGATTCCGCAAGTGGCCGGGGCGAGCCAGGCGAGATCGACGAGAAGAAAGAGGGCAAGCAGGATCCAAACAATCGGCACAATCGGGTATCCCCACATCCGATAAGGGCGCTCGGCGGCCGGGAATTTTTTTCGCAATATGACGACAGCCGCACCGATCAGTACACAAAAGAGAAGATCCGCCGACACGATATACTCGAGCAATTGAGTGTAGATATTCCGGTAAACGATCTCGCCGGTCGCGACATTTGTGGTGACCGTCCGCGGAAGAGTCAACAGGATGGTCCAGATTCCTTGCGCGACCAGCGCCACCGCAGGCGCGTGCCTTGCATTAGTCGTACCGACCTTTTTAAAAAACAAACCATCGCGTGCCATGGCAAAATAGACGCGCGCGCCTGCCAGAATCAGTCCGTTATTGCAGCCGAACGTGGAAACCATAATGGCCGCCGCCATGCAGAGCGCACCGGGATGGCCAAAGACCGCGCTCATCATCGCCACGGCAACGCGATTCTGCGGCGCGTGCTCAATTTCCGACCACGGCAAGACCGCCACATACGCGAGATTAGCGAGGAGGTACAACATCACGACCGCGCCACAACCCCACAAAAGAGCGCGAGGAAGATTACGGCCGGGATTCCGAACTTCGCTGCCTATGAAGGTCACATTTGTCCAGGCTGTTTGGGCAAACAATGGGCCGATCATGGCCTTTCCGAAAAGCACAGCCAGGGCAAGTCCACCAGCCGTTGTCAATCCGGGTTGCGCCGTTAGCGGGTTCCAACCGTTGGCCCACGAATCCCACCACGCAGCAGAGCGGGCCGCGCAGATTCCGCTCCAGCCAAGGAGCAGACCAATTACAACGACTCCCGCCAGCGCGGCGGTCTTTACAGCGGTGAATGAGTTTTGCACGAGGCGCCCCACTTCCAGTCCGCGCGTGTTTGTCCAGGTAAGTAGCGCAATGAGCGCGATCGCGATCAACTGCTCGGTCGAAAGACTAACGGCGTAGTCCCAGCCTAACGAGATGGGAGAGATCAGGTAATTCTCCGGTCCGACGGCCTGAACAAACACGCCCAGGAATTTGGCAAAGGCAATCGCCACTGCGGCCACCGTCCCGGTTTGGATGACCATGAATAGCGTCCAGCCATACAAAAATCCGACCGAAGGTCCGTACGCCTCGCGCAGAAACACATAAACTCCGCCCGCGCGAGGCATCATGGTCGCAAGTTCGGAGCAGCAAAGCGCGCCCGTAATCGTCATTAATCCGGCCACCGCCCAGACCAGGAGCAACCATCCGGGCGCCCCAATCAGGCGGGCCGATTCCGCCGAGGTGATGAAAACGCCGGACCCGATCATCGAGCCGATGACGATCATGGTCGCATCGAGCGGACCGAGCGTGCGAACCAGTTTGGCCTCTGCTTGAGGGGCCGCTTGGCCGGCCGTTTCGCTCATGCCAAAGATCTTGGCGCCCGGATTTCTACGCCGGCTTTCTCCAAATGCGAGCGCAGAGCGCGAGCAAATTCGACTGCGCCCGGATTGTCACCGTGAACGCAAATTGTTTCCACATCGACCTCGACATCTGGACCGTCCACCGACTTTACCTTTCCCTCGCGTAACATGCGCAATACGCGCGCCGCGGATTCACCGGGATCGTGCAACAAGGCATCGGCCCGCATGCGGGAAACAAGCGCGCCATTGGCGAGATAATTGCGATCCGCGAAAACCTCGTGGACAACCCGCAGGCCCTGGTGCTGGCCGGCCCCGGCCAGCTGGCTTCCGGGCGCTGCGAACAGCATCAGGCTCCGATCACATGCTGCGATGGCGCGGGCGATCGCTTCAGCCAGCTCCCGATCGCGCCACGCCATATTATAAAGAGCGCCGTGCGGTTTGACGTGCGCGGGCGCGACGCCGACCTGCTGGGCGATCGCCTGAAACACACCGAGCTGGTAGGTAACCGCGTCAAAGACTTCATCAGGTGTTACGGGCAATTCTTTGCGCCCGAAATTTTCGCGATCAAAGAGACTTGGGTGCGAACCGGCCGCGACGCCGCGGTCCCGGGCTGCGCAGATGGCCGCTCGGATGGTATCGGCATCGCCGGCGTGAAACCCGGTCGCGATATTCGCCGACGTGACCAGAGCCAGCAGTTCGTCATCGTGCCCGGCGTTTTCACCGAGATCGGCGTTGAGATCGACGCACAGTGTCATGGGACCTGGAGCTCGATTCCGCATCGAAATTGTTGAAGGTCGCGGGCGCGCGCGGCGAGCAGCCGATGCGCGTCGGTTAGCGCGACCTCGCGAAAGCGGACCACATCTCCCGCTCCAAGCTGAGCTGCGATCGGCATGTCGACCGTGATCACATGGGCGATCTTGGGATAACCGCCGATCGTTTGGCAATCACCCAGGAGCAGAATTGGGTTACCACTGGCCGGCACCTGGACGGTGCCGGGCACGACCGCTTCAGAGATCAGATCCGTAAGCTCGCATCGCTTCAACTCGACTCCTTCAAGGCGTGCGCCCATTCGATCGGAATCCGCGCTGACGGAAAATGGCTCAGCGAAAATGGCGCACTGGGCAGAACCGTCGAACCGGTCCCAATCCACGCCGCGAAGAACGCGCAAAACCGGTTCCCGGGAGGCCGGACTCGACCAATCATGCGGACTGGTCCAGTGCGCGACCTGGTCCTTACGCAAATGATTTAGCCAACTCGCAGCGCGTTTGGATATTTCTCCCAGGGGAAGAACGTCCCCATCGCGCAGCCTGCGCCCTTCGAAGCCACCAAAATTTGCGCGAAGATCCGTTGAGCGACTGTCCAAAACGCGCGGCACATCGATTCCGCCGGAAATGGCGACCCAGGCGCGGCAGCCACGGCGCGGGCCGGAAATGGACAACTCCTGGTTGGCCGCGATCAAGGCAGAGTGGCCGGCCGGAATAGCTCTTCCGGCGACCACGACATCGTATTCTCCACCGGCCCACGCGATAATTCGCTCTTCCTCGAAGCGCAGCCGGACATTGCCTGAGGTAAGCTCCAATCCAGCAGCGCTTTCCTCATTTCCCGCCAGCAGATTCGCCACGCGCAGACCGTGACTATCGAGGGCACCGCCAACTGAAACACCGAATTCTCGAGCGCCGCCGCGGCCGAGGTCCTGAACGGTGGCCAAGAATCCGGCTCGCGTAATCGTTACGGACATCGCACTGCGAAGTTGAGTTTCGCTGCCAAATCACAGAGACGAGAAAGGCCGCTCATTCCCGCAATCTTTCAAATTCGTCCCGGGTAATTGTCCGAAACCGCACGCGATCCCCCGCCCGCAACAGGGCCGGGGGACTCTTCGCCGGATCGAACAGGCGCAGTGGCGTGCGGCCGATTACATTCCAGCCTCCCGGTGAGGGCAGCGGGTAAATTCCGGTCTGTTCGCCGCCGATGGCCACAGAACCGGCGGCAATTTCTTTCCGAGGAGATGATCGGCGTGGCGTGGCCAATTTCTTCGGCAAACCGGCCAGGAAAGGAAAACCCGGCGTAAATCCCAGGCAGCTGACCTGGTACTCAGTGGCACAATACAGATCGATCACCTCATTTTCGCTCGATCCGGCGCGGGCCGCGACCTGCGCAAGATCGAAGGCAAACTCCTCATCACAACACATCGGGATTTCAAGAACACGCTCGTCTCGTCTGGTCCGTTTCACTTTTCCAGGGTCGCTCATGGCATGGCCGATCCTTTCCTCCAGCCAAGCAGTCACCGCCGCCGGGTCGGCCCCATTTCGTATCGCTTCGACCGGATCAAAGAATACCGCCACGGTCGTATAGGCCGATGCGCACTCGATCACTCCCGGAATGCGTGCAATCTCGATTGCCCGCAGGCCCGCGAGCACGTCGCGTAAGGTTTTCTCAGGCGCGTCTCGGAAACCTTGGGCCAGGCGAACGATGACCGTCGAGTCGCCGAGCGGTATGATCTTCATGCTCGCGGCGCGCCGGAAACGATTGGCGAAACACAGAATGCCGCCACCTGTTCTTCGATCATGACGAAGCTATATCGCACGCGCGACAGAGCCTGTGTCAAGCATGGGCTTGAGCCGCATTCGCGGTGCGGAACGCCATTTATTATATGCGATATTTGGATTGCCGCAGCAGCCAGCCCAGGGCGTGGTCCGCTTCTTTTTAACAGTGCTTAATAGGGCCTCAGCACGCAACCACCGCTGGCTCCAACAATTTGCCAATATGGCCTCATATTGAGACCACGTTGATTTTTGAATTCCCTATGCGCCTTCTTTTCGAATCGGAATCGCAATTGGTAAACATCTGATAATGAGGTAGAAGTGCGACAACTTGAAAAGGACTGCTCGACCCCGACCGGTTTCGCGACTCGTGGCACAAAGAGTGATCTATAGTGAGGCAAGGTGATTGAACAGATTGAAGAAAAATCCTCGACCGAAAGGTCAGCGAAAGCCAAGATTGCCAGGCGAGAAAGTCGCGCTAGCGAGGCCCCGCTGAGAGGACGGACCTCCGGATGGCCGATCACTGAAACAACATCAACCAAACAGGAAGAAAGTTATGAACAAAGCCAAGAAAAAGACCGTTAAGGTCACCGACAAGACGCCGGCGCACGATCCAAAAGGCGGCGGCCACGGTGGCAAACACAATATCAACTCCGGCGGTGGTGCCAAAGAGCAGCATCACTTCCGTTTCAATCCCCGCTAACAAAGTGGAGTCCGCACTGCGGGATCAATCCGCAGTGCGGAAGCGCGGGGAAGCAAGTAGCGCAGGAAGATCTGCAGTCTCCCCCGGGAACCTTAGCGGTCTTGCAGCTTGCTCAATTCCAGACTCCCGAAGGATCGCTCCCTTAACGATCCCCGGTCGCTTCGATCGTCATGTTCAACGTGACGTCCTGACCGATGCCGGACAGCGTTTCTGCGGTCGAGCTAAACATTAGTCCAAAATCGCCGCGCTTCAGAGGAGCCGTCGTCACTTCCCAACGAGTCCGCTGCGCGGATCCGTCTTTGATGGGAGTCAGTAGTTTCACATGCAAGATGACCGGCCGCGTCACACCGTGCATGGTCAAATCGCCGGCAATGTCGCCGCTCTGCGCCCCGGTCTGCTTTACCGTGTGACTCTTGAACGTGGCTTGCGGGTATTTTGCGACGTTAAAAAATTCCGCGCTGCGCAAGTGGTCGTCTCGCTTGCCAATCCCGGTATCAATACTGGTCACCTGAATTTTCGCCTCCACCGACGAATGTTCCGGATGCTCTCGATCGATTTCTATCGTGCCGGAAAAACGCGTAAAGCTCCCTTTCGTCGTCCCCAGAAACTGATGCACCTGGAAGCCAATCGTAG
Source organism: uncultured Verrucomicrobiae bacterium (assembly GCA_963788855.1). GTDB lineage: Bacteria > Verrucomicrobiota > Verrucomicrobiia > Chthoniobacterales > UBA10450 > CAWBIE01. Next base: position 506,497 of record CAWBIE010000005.1, on the reverse strand, counting down.
ATCGGGCGGGGTCGATCTTGAAGGTTTCCGCGTCGGCCCTCGCACAGAGACATGCTGCGCAAACACCAGCGATGAAGGCGAGCCGAACTGATCTCATCAGGCGCAAGTTACGACTCGCCGACCACCTGACAAGAGTAGCTCCCCCAATCAAGACGGCGTCAGCGCTCGCAAGAGCCTGGTTCGTGACAACGGCAGCCTGCCGAAGAGATTCGCGAGCGCCAAAGCCGGATCGCTCTTGAGCATTTTTGCGTCGTGCACACCGGCGATCTTCGCCAGCTCTGTTTCGAAATGCGAGATGGCCCGGGCATTCGATTCGTTGACATCGAGATAACCGAAGGCCCGCTGCAGGAGCGCGAATAATTCCGGCTCATCCTGATCGCGCTCCGTGCAGAGCTCAATCAGCTCTACGAAGTAAGCTGCGGTTTGCGTCCGCAAATAACTGCGTCGAATGCCCGCAAACGGATTGCGCAAAGCCACCTCCGTCAGAGTGTGCAAATTTGATTTGCGAGATCGTGCGATCTGGATCTCGGCTTCGAAAAATAAATCCAGCTTACCGGCAAAGAGACTTTTGGCGCGTCGCGCCCCTTTGGCGACGGTTTGAATACAACCCAGTGATTCGGTGCACCAGGAAACGATCAGGCTGGTATCGCTCAGCTTTCGCCTGCGCAGCAGAATGCCCGCGGTGGTTTCCACGACGACAACTTAGCACGCGCCCTCGCTTGTCTCAGCCCGCCTGCGCGAGGCCCGGACCGAGCGCCAACTCAGCGGTTCACGATGTGGATGGCCCGCTTGTCCACCGCGAGAGCGGCCTCTTTCACGGCCTCGCTCAAGGTCGGGTGAGAATGACAGGTCCGGCCAAGGTCTTCGGAGCTGCCTCCAAATTCCATCACTGAAACCGCTTCCGCGATGAGTTCCGAGGCGGCGTGCTGCAAAATGTGCGCGCCCAGAATCCGGTCGGTCCCGGCATCCGCCACGAACTTGACCAAACCCTCGGCATCTTCATTGGCCAAAGCCCGTCCATTGGCCCGGAAAGGAAACTTGCCGATGCGAACATCAATCCCCTTTTCCTTGGCTTGATCCTCAGTCAAACCCACGCCGGCCAGCTCAGGATTTGTATAAATGATTCCCGGAATCGTGTCGTAGTTCACATGCCCCGACTTGCCCGCGATCGTCTCGACGCAGGCGATTCCTTCTTCTTCGGCCTTGTGCGCGAGCATCGGCCCTGGGATGACGTCGCCGATCGCGTAAATGCCTTCGATGTTGGTGCGAAAATGCCTGTCCACCTTGATGCGTTTGCGTTCGTCGAATTGGACACCCACCTTTTCCGCGCCCGAACCCTCGGCGAACGGACGCCGCCCCACACTGATAAGAACCTTATCTGCCTCAAACGTCAGCTCCTCGCTGCCTTTCACGGCCGCGGCCACAGCCCGACCGTTCTCGATCTTCACACCGGTCATTTTGGTTTCGAGATGAAACGTCATGCCTTGCGCGGTGAGCGCGCGCTGCAACAAATTCGACAGTTCCAGATCAAACCCGAGCGCAATGCGTGGAAGAAATTCCAGCACCGTCACTTCCGAACCGAGCCGATTCCAAACCGAACCCAGTTCCAGACCAATGGCGCCGGCCCCGACCACGAGGAATTTTGCGGGCGCCTCCGTAAAACAAAGCGCTTCCGTGCTGCTGACGATGGTTTTGCCATCGAACTTCGCGAATGGCAATTCGATTGGAACACTGCCGGTTGCGATAATGATGTTCCGGGTCTCGATCTCCTGCGTCTCGCCGGTGGATGACTTAACTGAAACTTTTCCCGGCGCGAGTATCGTCCCCAGACCTTCCAGGGTTGTCACCTTGTTCGTCTTCATGAGCGCTCGCACCCCGCCCGTGAGTGTCTTCACGACCTTATCTTTGCGCTGCAGCATCTTCGAGAGATCGACGTGGACGTTGTCGATTATAATCCCGTGTTTGGACGCCTCCTTCCGGGCAAAGGAGAAATGATCGCTCGAGGTCAGGAGCGCTTTGCTCGGAATGCAGCCAATGTTGAGGCACGTGCCACCAAGTTCCTTGTCTCGCTCGATGATCGCGGTCTTTAAGCCGAGTTGACCGGCACGGATGGCGGCGATGTACCCGCCGGGGCCGGATCCGATAATCACAACATCAAATTTTTCCATGGCTATCCCTCATTCCGACAAGGCGCTCAGAAATCCAACGGCAGCTTTTTCGGATCCTCGATCCCCTCCTTCACCTTGATCAGGAATGTAACCGCCTCTTTCCCATCAATCGCCCGATGATCGTAACTCAGCGCCAGATACATCATGGGGCGGATCTCGACCTTTCCGTCAATCGCGACGGGACGCGGCATAATCTTGTGCATCCCGAGAATCCCGCTCTGCGGCGGATTCAGAATTGGCGTGCCCATGAGCGAGCCGTAAACGCCTCCGTTCGAAATCGTGAATGTGCCTCCCTGTAAGTCCTCAATCTTCAGTTTGCCCTCGCGGGCCTTGCTCGCGAAATCCGCAATGTCGCGTTCGACCTCCGCAAAACTTTTTTTGTCGGCATCCCGCACAATCGGCACAATCAGTCCCCGCTCTGTTCCGACGGCCACGCCGATGTCATAAAAGTGGTTCTCGATAAAATCGTCATCTTCAATTCGACCATTGATCGCCGGCACCGCCTTGAGCGCTTCCACCGCGGCTTTGATAAAGAACGACATGAAACCAAGCTTGAGGCCGTTTTTCTTGGTAAAGGCGTCCTGCGATTTCGCCCGCAACTCCTGAACCGCGCTCATATCACACTCGTTAAACGTGGTCAGGATGGCCGCAGTATGCTGCGCCATGACCAGTTGCGCCGCGATCTTCCGCCGGAGGGGCGACATCTTGCGGCGCGTAAATCGGCCTTCGTGTGACGATCGTTCCGGCGCCGGCCCCGAAGCTGCGGGGGCCGCCGTCGATTTGCCTTCGGCCGTGGCCATGACATCGGCCTTGGTTAGCCGACCGCCCTTGCCCGTTCCGGTGACGCTCGAGGCATCAATGTGTTCTTCCTCGACCATGCGTCGCACCGCCGGGGAAAGCACCGCGGCACTCGCCGATTTTTCGGGCACCGAACCAGTCGCGACGGGAGCCCGGGGTTTGTCTCCGCCCGGCGCCTGCCCCGCGGTACTGGTCTCGTCAATGGTGGCCACGATCTCGCCGATCTTCACCTCCCGGCCCTCGGGAACCAGGGTCTCGAGCACGCCCGATTTCTCGGCCACGATTTCGGTCGAAACCTTGTCGGTCTCCAGCGTAAACAACGCCTCGCCCGCATTGACGAATTCGCCCGATTTCTTGTGCCAGACGGAAACCACTCCGCTGGAAATAGATTCTCCGACCGCCGGGATTTTGACTTCCACGCTCATGCCGCGGCTAACTAAACGCTAAAGAAGGCCGCGTCACCACGAAAAATCGCCCGCTTAGGTGATCGCCGCCAGGATAAAGCCAACCAGCACCACCACGACACCGGCAACAAAGATGCGAACCGTGCGCTCATACTGGCCCACGGTTTGATCGTGTGGCACGAGCGCGCAATAAAGTGAAATCACCATCACAACGCATCCGAGGGCCAGAGCTACCACCGGAGGAATATGATGTGCCCTCCATGCTCCCGGCGCCTCATTCCAGCGCTCGAAGAAGGTCAGAGTAAATCCCAAGAGGATTCCGATGGCCGTAACCAGCGCGCTTCTGCTGATGGGCGACATCTGCGGCTCGTTTGGCATAACTCGAAGTGGGGTAGTCTGTCGTTACTCTCAATAACACTCAACCAGGTTTTCAAAGCCGGTGGCAGAGGTCAAATGTCAGAGGTCAGTAGTCAGAGGTCCAGTCCGTAGTCCGTGGTCAGCAGTCTGTTTTTCCTGCTCCCCGGCTCCCCATTTCAGTCTTTCAGCTTTTCAGCTTTCAGTTTTTCCGACTACTCCACTCGCGCAAGGGTTCCCAAACCGAAAGCATTCAGATTCTCGATCACCACGCTTCCGATCTTGCCGTCCGCGCGTGCGGAAAAGGTGACGCCGCTCAATCCGACCGCGTTTTCTCCCGTTGTTTCGTAGAAAAACACGTCGCCATCGTAATGAGTCAACGGGCAAACCAGCTTCCGGGGACCCTGCTGCATCACGAGTCTGCTGCCTTGCGACACGATTTCCACGTTCCCGACAAAATCATTGCGGTATGTCCCAGCGTAGACCCGATTCTCGCGCGCAGGCGCCGGATGGTCCGGTGCCTTGGAATAATCAGTCGGACTGTGTCCTTCTGCGGCCATGCCAGCGAAACCCTGCTTATATAATGTTACCCAATCGCGCTGCACTTTGCCGTAGGTCGCGAGATCCATAAAACTCGCGGCCAGCGCTTCGGGCACGCCGATCGGGGCGCTATTAGTCAGAATGACAATGCCGAGTTGCTCCGAAGGCAGCATGGAGACGGTGGTCGCTGCGCCCAGGGCAAAGGCACCCGAATGGCTCAACTTCACGCGTCCCATTTCGTCATAGCCCACTCCCCAACCCAGGCCATAAAAGCTCGTCCGATCGGTTGCCGGATTTGACGCCGGATTGCTCGGCATTTCGGGCCGATACGTTTCAGCGAGCGCTTCGGCGGAGATGATTTGTTTGCCGTCCAATTTGCCACCGCTCAAATGCAGGCGCAGCCACTGCGCCATGTCGTGCGCGTTCGAACTCGCGCCGCCCGCGGGTGATTGCGCATCGGGTTCGCGCTGATACTTGGCCACCCATTTGCCGTCAATCAGGACATGACCCCGGGCCCGATTCGTGTGCGTCAAAAAGTCTGCCAGGGTGGAACTGGTCGAGTCCATGCCCAACGGCTTGTAAAGGCGATCTTGCGAGAGCTGTTCCCAGGTCTTGTTCGCCGCTTTGGCCGCCGCCACCGCCGCTTCAGTGACTCCAAAGTTCGTGTAGTTATATTGGGAACGAAATTTGTTGTCCGTCTGGATGTAACGCAAATTGTGCAGCACCGCGGCGCGATCATAGCCCATGTCCTCGAGCAGATCGCCCGCGTGATCCGGCAACCCGCTGCGGTGCGAATACAAATCGCGCAGCGTCAGGTTACGCGTGACAAAGGGCTGATCCATGGCAAAACCGGGATCGTGCTGGATCACGGTGTCATCCCACCTAACGATCCCGTCGCCCACCAAACCCGCAATCACAGTCGAGCCGAGCGGCTTGGAGAGTGAAGCCAGTTGAAACACCGTGTCGGCATCGACGGAGTCGCTCTTGCCTGTCTCACGCACACCGAATCCTTTGAGATAGACCGGTTGATCCTTGTAAACGACGGCCACGGCAAGGCCGGGCACACCCGTCTCCTGCATTTCCTGGAGGGTCAGCTTCTCGAACTCGAGCAACGCCGCCTTTACCTGAGAATCTGTGATCTTTTCTGAAACAGTTGTCGGGTCTGCTGCGACGGCAGTCCCAACTCCGCCGAACAACACGAACGCGACCAGGGAAAGACCGAGAGTCCGCGGATAATGGGTCATGGCATATTCTCGACGCTCAACCAAGCGCGCGGGCTTTCTTTCTAATAGCAGGTAATACATGACAATTAGCCAACTTGCGCGAGACAGGCCGGCTACCGCTTAATTAGAAGACTGAAGGGCCTCGAGTCGAGTACGCAGATCATGCGCCTTTGCGCTCAGCCTGCGCAGGTCCGCAGCAAATTCATTCTCCAGGTCCATATGCACACGGAACTGGGGCAGTAGATGTCCGTCGGCGTCGTAGAACGCGTTGGGTCCCATGACCATGCGCGGCAATACTTCGCGCTCCGTGAATTGATTATACCGGTCGTAGTTGTCGTGGATCCCAACGAACTCGCTGTAAAAATAACCAAGCTCGATTCGCAGCTTCGGCTCAAGCAGACGAGCGAGGCCGGATGCCACGGCCGTGTTCCATGCGGCGGATGGTGGATGGGTGGCACCAGGAATTCTGTAGTAGCCCGGGATCGCCCGCTTTCCCGCCCGATCGGCCTCTTCCCATGCGGTTATGCTCGCCTTAATCGCGTCGGCGAATTTTTGCGCGCGGGTTTCGTAGTCGGCCAATTCAACGATGACCCCGGCGATAGCTTGATGAAGCTCCGCCGCCTGAGTTCGGTTATCGCGATAGTTCTCCACCACGAAAGCAGCGCTCACGCCGATAAAGACAACCAGAAGTTCGCCTGCCAGCCAACCGACGCGTTGCCGCCACGTTTGTTTTTGTTCTAAATGCGACATTTAACGGACTTCGGCTAACGAGAAAAAGATCAGCCAGAGGGGGGTAGTGTCCCCTTTCAAGGGCAGCATTTGCCGTCGGGTTTGCCGACGCCGAGTTTGCGCAAAATCAGCTCGGCCGGGCAGAACCCGGTCAGGGCCGACTGGATCAGGTTCACCCCGACGAAGACGGCGAGCAGCAGCCACCACGGACTGATCAGGTGCGCGAGAGTGACGCTGATGAGCACCATCGTGCCGGCCAGGATGCGAACTGCGTTTTCCATTTTCATAAGCTCACCTCGCTCTCAATCATGTGCGGAGGCGCGGAGACAGAGCAGGCTTGAATTGTGTTCATAATTGTTTCTTTCGTGGCGCGTGTTCAGGATTGGTTTTATAAAAAATGTGCGCCTTGTTGCCTAACTAGAACGAGCCCGGCAGGTCATTACAGTCTCTTAGCAGTGGAAGGCTTCGCCGACGAGTTGCGCCTGTTCGCGTTTGTGGATGGCGAGCGCGCCGACCGCCGGACTGGCGCTGGCGTTGCGGCCGGCGTAGGCGATGTCGGTTTTGAAAAGAGCGCGCAGCCGCGGTTCCATGAATGTCCAGGCGCCCATGTTTTGCGATTCTTCCTGGCACCAGACCAGTTTCGCAGTCTTCGGGAAACGGTTTGATCACCGCGCGCAACTTCGCTTCGGCGAGCGGATAAAGCTGCTCGATCCGAATGAGGGCAACGTCCTGATCTTCTGCTCGGTGCGATAGTTCAACAGATCGTAATAAACTTTGCCCGAGCAAAAAATGACGCGCTTCATCTTGCCGGCCGGGCCGACTTTGGGCGCGCCCAGAATTTCTTCGAAGCCGCCATTGGTAAATTCTTCGCCGGCGACGACGCGAACTCTGCGCGCAACAAGCTTTTGGGCGTCATGATGATGAGCGGCTTGATGAAGTCGCGTTTCATCTGCCGCCGCAAAACGTGAAAATACTGCGCGGCCGTGGTCAGGTTGCAGACCTGAATGTTGTCCTCGGCGCAGAGCTGCAGAATAGCGTTCGAGCCGGCCGCTGGAATGTTCCGGACCCTGGCCTTCGTAGCCGTGGGGCAGGAGCAGCACGATCCCGCTCGGCCGCTGCCATTTCGATTCGGCCGGGGCGATGAACTGATCGATGATGGTCTGCGCGCCATTGGCGAAATCGCCGAACTGCGCTTCCCACAGGCAAAGCATGTTCGGATAATCGAGCGAGTATCCGTAATCGAACCCGAGCACGGCGGCTTCGGAGAGCAGACTGTTGTAAACGCAAATACGCGCCTGTTTTTCCGCCAAGATGCATGAGCGGGACGTACGGCTCGCCCGTTTTGCCGTCGTAGAGAACCGAGTGCCGCGTGCTGAACGTCCCGCGCGAGCTGTCCTGGCCCGACAGTCGAACGGGAATGCCTTCGAGCAGAAGCGATCCGAAAGCGAGCGCCTCGGCATAATGCCATTCGTAGGGGCCGCCCTTCTCGAAAACCTGCCGCCGATGATCGAGCACGATGCGTTGGATCTTCGGCTGGACGTTGAAGCCGTCCGGCACACGGGTCAGGCCATCGACAATCGTCTTCAAGCATTCTCGGGACTGATGCGCGGTGGAGACGGCGGAGCTGGTATATTCCGGCTGAAAGACCGCGGTCGATTCCTTGAACTTCGCCTGTTCGCCGGCTTTGTCTTTCTCGATCGACTTTGACTTCCTGCGAGAGTCATTTCGAGGCGCAGTTCGAATTCCGTTTCGAGCGAGGCGGCGTCGTCCTCGCTCAAGACGCCCGGCTTCGAGCAGTTCGTCTTTGTAGAGCTGCGCGACCGAGGGGCGCTTCTCGATTTTGGCGTAGAGATCGGGCTGCGTGAAGCTCGGCTCATCGCCTTCGTTGTGCCCGTAGCGCCGGTAGCAATACATGTCGATGACCACGTCGCGTCCAAATTCCTGGCGAAAATCGAGCGCCAGCTGGCTGACGAACCAGACCGCGAGCGGATCGTCGCCGTTCACGTGGAAAATCGGCGCCTCGATCATCTTGGCGATGTCGGTGGCGTACATGGAGGAACGCGCGTCCTCCGGCAGGGTGGTGAAGCCGATCTGGTTGTTCACGACCACGTGGACGGTGCCGCCGGTGCCGTAACCGTGGAGTTGCGACATATTGAGCGTCTCCGCGACGATCCCCTGGCCCGCGAAGGCGGCGTCGCCGTGCACGAGCAAGGGCAAAACTTTGCGGCGATGCTCGGTGTCGCCGCGAATGCGCTGTCGCGCGCGCGCCTTTCCTTCGACCACCGGATCGACCGCTTCGAGATGGCTCGGATTGGCCGCGAGCCGAATTTCCACTTGCGCGCCGTTCGCGAGTTTCCGCACCGTGCGATAGCCGAGGTGGTATTTCACGTCGCCATCGCCCGCCACCAGATCGGGAATGTAGTTCTCGGTGAACTCGGTGAAAATGACCTGGAGCGATTTCTTGAGGAAATTCGCGAGCACATTGAGCCGGCCGCGATGGGCCATGCCCATGCAAATTTCCTCGACCCCGTCGCCCGGACATTTGTGCAGGATGGTGTCGAGAATCACCATGAGCGACTCGGCGCCCTGGAGCGAAAAGCGTTTTTGCCCGACGTAACGGGTGTGCAGGAAAACCTCGAACGATTCGGCTTCCAGCAGCGCGCGCAGCATCGCGATTTGCACCGGGCGCGGGGTATCCCGCTTATCCGGACGCGATTCGAGCCGATGCAGGACCCAGTTGCGAATGCGCGGATTCTTGAATGTGCATGAACTCGGCGCCGATCGAGTCCGCGTAAATGCTCTCCAACAGTCGCGATCATCTCGCGCAGCGTCATCTGCCGGTTGTCGAAGAAGAATTTCGACGAAACGCGCAGATCGAGATCTTTTTCGCTGAAACCGAGCTCGCGCAGAGCTCAGCTGACGGATTCTCCGGACGTTTCTCCGCGAGCGGATCGAGTCGCGCGATGGTGTGCCCGAGCGTGCGATAGGCGTAAACGAGTCCGTCGATCCGGGTTTGGAGCGGACTTTCCCGATCCGCCGCAGCCGGCTTGGCCCCGCGGCGGCGCCGTTGCGCTGGGGCAGATTGCCGAGCTCAAAACCTTCGAAAAACGCGGACCAACTCGGATCGACCGACTCCGGATCCTCCTGCCAGCGACGATAATTCTCGTCGATCAGGTCGAGGTTTGCCCGCGTGGCGATCGAGGTGCGCATGGCTTAATTAATCTGCAGCTTCAGCCAACTGCGGCAAGTCGACAGCTGTCGAACATCCGTCAATGTGGAAGCTGAGCTCGCGAAGAAGCGCTTCGCGAGCTGGCTAGCTGTCACGCGACAGGTCGACGGTCAGGAGACTCGCTCGCTCACAGCTACTCGTGCGGCGGCAAGTTGACACCGTTGCGCGCACTTCCGATACTTCCTCGCAAAATGAAGTCTTTCCGGACGGTCATCTTTTCGCGGCGAGCGTGCGGTGCGCTTCTGGTTGGCGGGATCGACGGTCTTTGTCTCGCGCAGGCCGATCCGGCCACGGAGCCGTCGGTGCTGGCCGTGGCCAAGGTTTTGCCCGCGGTCGTGAGCATCAACACCGAGCGAGTCGTCCGGCGCACGGTCCGCGATCCGTTCGAAGATTTTTATGCGCAGTTCTTCGGCAATTATCGAACCCGGCCGCGCGAGATTCGCCAGACGCTGCAAAGCCTCGGCTCGGGATTCATTGTCGATCCCGCCGGCTACATCGTGACCAATCAGCATGTGGTGGAGCGCGCCGCGGACCTGAAAATTCAGGTCACGACGAACGACGGCAAGACTTACAACGCGCATTACATCACCGGGCGACGAGAAGAAGGATCTCGCCTTCATCAAGATCGACGCCAAGGAGGCGTTCCCGTTTATCAGCCTCGATAACATCTCGCCGAATCTGCTCGGCGAAACGGTCATCGTGGTGGGCAACGCCGTCGGTTACGGCAGCTCGATCAGCCGCGGGGTGTTGAGCGCAATCAAGCGCGACATCACGATCGAGAACATCGAATACAAGGACCTGGTGCAGACCGATGCGGCCATCAATCCGGGCAACAGCGGCGGACCGGTGATCGATCTCTCCGGACGCCTCGTCGGGATCAGTTCCGCCAAGATGGCGTTCACGCCGCAAGGCGTCCCGACCCAGGGCCTCGGCTTCGCCATTCCGGCCGAGGTCGTGCGCGACAGCGTCGCAGCAGTTCAAGAAAATCGCGCAAAGACAGTCCGGCGCCGAAGATCGCAGCCGCCGAGTCGACGAAGCCTGTCACCTCGAGCGCCGAACGGTTTTTTGGAATGCAACTGCAGGATTTGACCGACGAACTGACCGAGGCGCTTGGCTACGAGCCAGGCCGCGGCGTTTTGATTAGCGCGGTCGAGCCGGATAGTCCGGCGGATCAGCGCCGGTATTCAGCGGGGCCTCGTCATTTATCGGATTGGGCAGCTACGAGGTGAGTTCGGTCAAGGAGATCGAGGACCTGCTTGCTCGCGCGCGCGGACGGGCACGAGCGTCGATTTTGCGGTGGGCGTGGTGCGCGCCGACGGAGGCGGCCAGCGGGTGGAGACCGTGACCTTGACGGCGCGTTAAAGATCGTAAAATTTTCTCGCAACGTCTGACGACTCGGTTGTCTGATGAAATAATTCGTAATGATTAAGGTCGAAAATCTGACCAAACGCTACGCCGGCCATACCGCGATCAAGGATCTGAGTTTCGAAGTCGGCAAGGGCGAGATCATGGGATTCCTCGGGCCGAACGGCGCCGGCAAGACCACGACCATGCGGATTCTGGCCAGCTTCATGCCGCCGACCTCGGGGCGCGCCTCGATCGCCGGGTTCGACGTTTTCTACGCAATCGCTCCAGGCGCGCGCGCATCTCGGCTACATGCCGGAAAACGTGCCGCTCTATAATGACATGCGGGTGACCGAATACCTCGACTACCGCGCCGCGCTCAAAGGCGTGCCGCACCGGCGCATCGCGGAGCGAGTGGGCGACGTGAAGGAGCTTTGCGGATTGAAGGATGTGGAGAAGAAACTGATCGGCGACGCTTTCCAAGGGTTACCGGCAACGGGTCGGCCTGGCCGACGCGCTCCTGCACGAGCCCGATCTGTCTCATCCTCGACGAACCGACCATCGGCCTCGATCCAAATCAGATTCGGCAGGTGCGCGAATTGATCAAGAACCTCGGCAAGCAGCACACCATTCTGCTCTCCACTCATATTTTGCCGGAAGTGGAGATGACCTGCAGCCGGGTCATCATCATTCACAAAGGACGAATCGAAGCGTGCGACACGCCGGAGAACCTGCTCGGACAAATTCGCCAGGCCGGCGGCGTGGTTGTGGAAGCAAAAGTCGGGAACGATAATGGCGAGCGAGGAACTGAAGAAGATTTCCGGCGATCCGCGACGTCACAGCGGAGTCGGACGGCGACTGGAAGATTTTTACGTTGCGGGTCGAATCGGGCGTGGATGTGCGCGAAGAGATTTTCCGGCTGGCGACCGCGCGACACTGGACCTTGCGCGAATTATCGCAACGCCGCGCGACCCTCGAAGATGTCTTCGTGGAAATCACGCATCCGGATCAGGTCTAAGATGGAAGCAAACGCTCAACGCCCAACATCCAACGCTCAACGTCAAACGGACGGGCGAGCACTCTCGCTCGTGCTCGTGCTCGTAATCGTAAACCCGGAAGGATCGCGGCGCTAAGGCCCCTCCCACATTCCCCACTCCGAGCTCTCCATTTCAGCTTTCAGTTTTTCAGCTTTTCAAAATCTCCAGCACTCCATCGTGTGAAGTAGTTATGCGAAAATTCTCTACTTTGTTCATGCGCGAAGTGCGGAGTTATTTCTACTCTCCGATCGCGTACATCGTTCTCGTTTTTTTCCTGCTGGTCAGCGGCGTGGATTTTTATTTTCAGATCGCGTTCATGAACCAGCGCCCGGTCAACTATTCCGTGCAGGAGGCGTTTTTTAATTCCGTTTTCTTCTGGTTCGCCTTCGTCCTGATCTTTCCTCTGATCACGATGCGGTTGTTCTCGGAGGAATTTAAGCTCGGCACGATCGAACCGCTTATGACTGCGCCGGTGCGCGACTGGCAGGTCGTGCTCGCGAAATTTTTCGGCGCACTTTTCTTCTATGTCATCCTCTGGCTGCCGACGCTGCTTTACTTCTGGATCTTTCAGCTGATGACGCATCAGCCGGCGGCGAGCTCGCCCGGCGCCTACTGGGGCTCTTACCTGATGCTGCTGCTGCTCGGGATGTTTTACATCTCGGTCGGCTGTCTCGCCTCGGTGCTGACGAAGAACCAGATCATTGCCGCCATTATTTCCTTCTGCGCAATCACGCTCCTGTTTTTTCTCGGCCTCGTTCAATTCATTCTGCTCGACGTCAGCGCGGCGACCCGCGATTTGCTGGGCTACTTTTCGGCGCTTGAACAAATGGGCACGTTCTCGCGCGGCATCATCGACACGCGGCCGATCGTCCTTTACCTGAGCATGACCGCCTTCGATGCTGACCCTGACCTATCAGGCGTTTCAATCCCGGAAATGGAGAATGTGATGGCAGAGAAGACCACGGCACCGGCGGCGCCCAAAAAGATTCACCGCCTGCAAATCGGGATGAACGTCCTGATTCAGATCCTTCTGCTCCTTTTCCTGGTCAGCGCTGATCAATGCTCGATCGCCATTCCGGCATTACAAGCGCTGGGATTTTTCGCGCGACCAGAAGTACGCGCTCTCCGACAAGACGAAACGCTTTCTCGATTCCATCAAAGGCAAGGTGCGAATCACCGTTTTCTTCGCCCCGAACACCCCGATCACTACCGACGTGCAGAACCTGCTGACGGAATATCAATACGCGGCCAAGGGAAAAATCGACGTCGAGAACATCGATCCGGAGCGCAACCTTTCGCGGGCCAAGGAAATGTTCGAGAAATACAAGGTGGTCAGTGAAGAGAGCCTGCTGGTGATCGATTACGAAGGCCGCAACAAAACGGTGAAGGCTTCGGAAATGGCGGACATCGATCAAAGCGGAATGGCCTTCGGCGAAGGGCCGCGCGTAGCGGCCTTCAAGGGCGAACAGGCAATCACCAGCGCGATGATGGATCTGGTGGAAGGGAAGAAAAACACTCTCGGTTACGTCACCGGACACAAGGAACCGCCGATCTGACCGACCCAAGCCCGATCTCCGTGCTGAAGACGTTTATCGAGAACGAAAACGTGAAGTTCCAGGAGTTGAATCTTTTCGAGATCGGTGAAATTCCGACGGATTTAAAAGCCATTCTAATCGCGGGTCCGCAATACGATTTCTCAGACCGGGAGATGAAATTGCTGCGCGATTTCTGGAACAAACAGGGACGCATTTTGCTGCTGCGCGATCCGGCGACCAAGACCCCGAAGCTCGATGCGTTTCTCCATGAGCTGGGTGTGAAGGCAAACGACGATCGTTTGATGGTCTTCATCAAGACGGGGATCGAGGAGGTTGGACTGACGCGCGATGTGCAGGCGAAATTTCGCGGGCGATAATCCGATTACCCAACGGCTGGCGGGGGCGCGCGCGCTTTTCTTTGGCGGAACATCGTCCCTGACCCTGCAACCGGGCCGGGTGCAACCGGCTAATATTCGCCTCACTCCGCTGCTTGAAGCGGAGAAAGGTTACTTCGCGGAAACGGATTACAATTCAACGGACCAGGCCAAATTCCAGGGGGATGCGCTCAAGAACCCGGGATCTCCCTTGATCATGGCTGCATCGATCGAGAAGGGCGGGAGCGGCGATGCCCACGTGCAGGTAAACTCGGCCCGCATGGTGGTGGTGAGCAACGCCACTTTCGAACAGGACAAAGCACTTACCCAGGATCAACAGGCTTTGGATTTCATGTCCGGGAGCGTGAATTGGTTGCTGAGCCGCGAACAATTGATCGGCATCGCGCCGAAGATTCCACAAACCCTGACCTTTAATCTAAGCAACGAGGCTTTGAGCAGTCTCCGTTGGATCATCCTGGTCCTGCTGCCGCTCATCCCGGCCACGCTCGGCGCCATCGTTTGGTGGCAGCGTCGCGCCTGAGAAATCGGTCCTTATGAAGTGGACGACAACACTTATTCTGGCGGCCCTGACGGCCGTAGCGTTCGGTTACATGTTCTTTGTCGAACGCAAACTGCCGAGCACGGAAGAAGCCAGGCGCCAGGAACAGAACGTTCTCAATTTCGACCGGGATAAGATCGACGGCATCACCATCCAGAACGGCGACGATAAAATCGAGCTTCAGCGCCACGACAAGAAATGGCGGCTGGAAGGACCTATCAAAGATCAAGCGGACAGCACTCTGATCGATAATCTGCTGCAGGAGGCCGAGAGCTGGCAGAAGGAGGCGACCATTTCGGTAAAGGAAATGGACGCGGATAAAAACCGCATGAACGAATTTGGACTGAACAAGCCGAAGCTGCGGCTCAAGTTGACCGGCGAAGGGGCGCCGCCTGAAATTCTGATCGGGAAGGACGCGGCCCTGGAAGGCAAGATGTATGTGCGCTTCGAGAATTCGAAGGAGACTTACGTGGCCAGCCAGTCGGTGAAAAAGGCGATCGAGAAAAGGCCGGACGATTTCCGGGACAAGAAGCTGACCGATTTGAATACCGCCCAGGTCACGCGTCTGGTGCTGAAGTCCGCCGCCGGAGAGATGGAATTAGAGAAAAAGGGCGATCACTGGGAAATAGTGCGACCGTTGCGCGCCCGGGGCGACGATCAAAAAATCGGTGATTTGATCGCACAAATTACGACGGCGCGGATTCAACAATTTGTGGCGGACGATCGTGGCGACCTGCATCCTTACGGCCTGGCTGAGCCGCGCGGTTCGGTCACCTTGTTCGGGGAGAACGATAAACAAGGTCAGATGCTGCAAATCGGAGCCGTTCCCAATATGATGAAGGATCAGGTTTACGCGCGCTTCTCTTCCCGCGGTTTCGTTTACACGCTGCCGAAGAAAGTTGAAGAGGTGCTCAATGCCAGGCCAAACGATCTGCGCGATCGGCATCTGGTGCGGATCGACAAGAACATTCTCGATCGCATTACGATCGACGCGGCCGGCAAAGGCAAGACCGTGCTGGCACGGAAAGGCGAGAACTGGACGATTGCCAGCCGGAACAACGCTCCAGCCAACGCCGCCGAAGTCAGCCGCCTGATCGACACGATCAGCGAGGAACAGGTCACGAGGTTTGTGGAAGACGTTGCCTCCGATCTGCCCAAGTACGGATTGGATAAACCACAACTGCAATTGATTTTCAGTTCATTCGCTTCCGAGAATACGGCCGAAACCAAGGCTGGCGAAAAACCGTTTGCCACGATTGCCTTCGGAAAAGTCGAGGGCGACAACGTTTATGCGCGCATCGGGGAGGAGCCGTTTATCCTGGCCGTTTCGAAAGCTCTGCTCGACAACATTTATGTCGATCCGACGCAGTGGCAGGATTTGGCGATCTTCAACTTCAAGCCGGAACAGATCAATCGTTTTACCGTGGCGACGGACAAGGAACTGTCGCTCGTGCGGAACGCACTCAAGCAATGGGGCTGGGCGAAAGGGAGCGGCGCGATCAATCAGACGAATGTGCAATCGCTCCTGAATACGCTATCCAGTTTGCACGCCGTGCGCTGGGTCGGCGCGACTATGCCGCAGCATGGATTCGACAAACCGCAGCTCGTCGTCACTTTCACCACTTCGCCCGACGATAAAGCGACGCACAAATTGACGGTGGGCGCTCCGAACGGTGGCGGGATGTGGTTCGCCAGGGTGGACGAACGCGAGGGCACATTTGTGATAGGCAGTCCTGATTTCAATGCGCTGAAGCTGCCTTTGGAGCAAGCGCCTGTCTCCACACCTGCGCCCCCGGCGAATCCAAGCGGGTCTCCGGAAATTTCGCCCGGGCCAAACATACCCCCCGTGCCACAGGCCGTGACCGCACCGGTGGCAGCGCCGACCCCCTGAAAGTCGAGCAGGGCGCATCGACCCAACCCAGAGCGCGTCGCATAGCGACGCGGCTACAGTTCTCGCGGAGCACGGGCGCATCGACCCAGCCCAGAGCGCGTCGACAGAGCGACGCGGCCACAGTTCTCGCGAAGCAGCAACTCGTCGACCCACCACGGCGGACAGGCAACGCGACGCGGCTACAGTTTCTCCGCGGTGTAGATGGTAACGATTCCGCCGGTCAACGGTTCGGCGGTGGCGGAATGGAAGCCATTTTGCTCGATCAGGCGAAGCATTGCGCCGCCGCTGGGAAATTTTTCGATCGACTCCGCGAGATAATCGTAGGCGCTCCGCTGACCCGTTAAGGTTGCGCCGACGAACGGCACCCAACAATGCAGATAAAAGCGATAAGTCGCTCGCCAGAGCGACAATCGAGGCAGCGAAAATTCGAGGATGAGCAAATGACCGCCCGGCTTCAGGACACGGTACATCTCGCGCAGGCCTGCGTCCCAGTCGGGCAGGTTACGAATGCCGAATGCAATGGTCAGGCAATCGAACGAGCCGTCGGCAAAAGAAAGCTGACGCGCATCTGCAACCGCCGTTAGCCGTACCCCTTTGCGCTTTGCAATGGCCAGCATTTCCTCGGAAAAATCCGCTCCGAGTATGGCAGCGTCGGGCAATTTCTTTTGTAGGACCAGAGCCAGGTCTCCGGTCCCGGTGGCAAGATCGAGCACGGCCTGCGGGCGCCAGACCGCCACCAGATCGGAAGCGCGCTTGCGCCAATAGAAGTCGCAGCCGCAGCTCAAAACATGATTGGCCAGATCATATCTTTCCGCGATCGATCCGAACATGGATCGGACGCTGTCTGATTTGGACAATGCCTCCGCGTGACGACTCACGCCTCGGAAGCTCGCTAGAATTGCGCTCCGTGTAAATCCGCGAGTGGCACGGCCGGAGAAATTTTGGTCGGCCGAGCCATGGCCAGAGCGATGGCCAGCCAAAACACCGGCATGATCTGGATGAGCAGCCGCGGAAGCGACAGTTTGATGTGCACAACGTAATCGGGCGTGGTACTAAAAACGTAAATCGAAGAGTAGGCCAGGATCGGAACGATGATCGCCCAAAGAAGCGTGGCGGAGGCCAGATTTCTAAGCCGCGCCAGCAAGTAGACGATGGCCACCGCCGCGAGCAGCCAGAATATGCTCCAAGTTTCAGGATTGGTTATCTCTTCGAACAACGCCTGCCAGGTGACGGCCATGCGTCCGGCGTTTCTGAGAAGAAGAGTCAGACTGACCGGCGAAAACTCGGGAGGCGCCTCCAAATGCAACCCGCGGAGATAAAGCACCCACGAGAAATGGATGAGGAGGCCGGGAACCAAAAACGCCAGCCACGCGCGCGGCTTCCGTCGGATCAGGATGGCTGCGGCGCCGGCGGCCGCAGCAATCGTCCACAAAATCATGCCTTCACGCTTCAACCATGGAAGCAGGGCGAGACTAACAGCATAGATGGGAAAGTTGAGCGGAGCAGAAGAATCTCGCAGCCAGAGCAGCAGGTAACCGATGGCGATGAGATAAACAATTCCGAGCGGAAAATCGACGTAACCGCTGGTGGCGCTGCCCAATCCGCCCATGGCGGTCGGAACAAAAAAGAATGCGATGGCCGCGATGTATCCGAGTTGGCGCTGACCAGTGAGCCGGGCGGAAATAATGGCCAATTGAATCACCCCGGTCGCGTAAAAGGTTGCAAAGATGGTCTTGACCCACATTTGATGGGCCTCGCCCATCCAGATGTAGAACCAGAGTTCAGTGAAGGGAATGCCTAACGGGTACTCTGGATGGGTGTAGGCCCGCGAGACGTCGTGATATTGCGCGGGAAGGATATTGTCGGAGAGAAAAGCGAAGCGCGCTTTGGCTTCCCACATCAGGAGACCGTCCCAGCCGAGGGGCCGCTTCAACGCCATGCAAAAGATGATCGCGATTTCGCCCACCAGAACCGCCAGCAGAATCCAGTCGAAGAAGTGGCGCGGCCACGGAACAAAGAAACGCGTCCCGCTTCGATGCGCCAGGATCCACCCGCTCACACCCAATGTGAGGCAGCAGGTTGCGACGAGCGAGGCGAGCAGAATTCCCGAGCAAAACATGCCGAGCATCCAAAGGAGCACGGAGACAACTCCCGTTCCGAAAAGCCACGCCAGGCAAAGACTTTCCACCAGATTGGCCCGCGTGGTTCCCCGCGCGAGCAACAGATTCAGGCCAAGTCCCGCCCACAGGAGCGTGAGATAGCCAAAGATCAGTCCGACAAAAATCACGGCTGCGACCCCGCTTCGCCGAAACCGATCAGACGGATGTTCCGTCCGCAAAGAACGCCGAGAGGAAGCCAGGCCGGCGATTTCACATTACAAAACGCGACTGCCGCAAGTGAGCCGGGGCGAACGCGCCCCAGGCGCTCTGCCGCAGTCTTCTCGTCGGCAAAAATCATTTCGATCGGACGGGGCCACGCCAGATAACCGACGGCCACCCCATGAAAGACGCTTTCCGGATCGCCTTGTACGAAGATGAGAACGCTCCGATTCTCCGGCAGCAGCGACATCATCCCCTCGAGACGCTGAGCGTTGGATGAGCCGCTGAGGTAAAAATTCATCGATCGCAAAGGATCGTCCGGGCTCAACGGTGCGGTCGGAACCTGCAACTGGTGCTTGAGCCCCGCCGTACCGGCGACAAGGAGTCCAAGCAAAAGCGCCCCCCAGAGGAGCGCATGCAATGTCGGAGCCAATGATCCCCTCGTTTCCGCTGGAGGGACTTTCGCGGTCGTGACACCAGGCGATCCTGGGCTACCAAAATGTTCCTTAGGGCAGGGAGAGACGGCGGAGGTGACTTCCACCCTTCGACCTAGAGCAAGAAACCGGCCCTATTTGGTGGGCTGGAAACCGGGGAATTGCGAAATATTAAAGGTTCGTGCGCGCCTGGTTAAGCCGTTCCATGGCGCCGTATGCGGAAGGCCAGAACGACAAGCAAAATCCCGAAGAGCAGGGCAAAACCCCCGATCCACCAGACAAGGACAATTGCGCCAGCGGCGGGACGAACCAGAAGAATCACGCCAAAAGCGACGGATAGAAGGCCGGCCAGGATCCAGAGCAATTCGTTATCGATCACCTTGCGCAATCTGATGCCGGCGGCGATTTCCATGATGCCGGTGACGATGGCCCAGATGGCGATGACAATGAGCAAAGTGAGCGCGGTGATTCCCGGCATAATGAACGCGATCAACCCGGCGGCCACACCGAGGATTCCACCGAGGATCAGACTACCGGATCGAGGAGCACCTTTGGGCGCGTTCCAAGCCAGAACCAACGACAGAATGCCATTGAGCAACGCGTAAATACCGAAGAGCCAGATCAACGCGAACAAAGTGATCCCCGGCCAGGCGAAGGCCAGAATGCCAAACACGATAGCAAACAAGCCGCGCAGAGCGAGCAACCACCAATTCTTTTTGAGCAGATCCAGCACGGTTCCAGAACTGTTTCCATTCATATGATTCCTCCGTTGCGGCCTAGCTTGGCAGTCCGGGGAACGAGAAGTCCAGCCGGAAAACTCCCCACGGCCGGAACCACTGCGGCCGCGCGCACGGCCTGGTCTCGATTAGCCTGCTAGGCCTTGGCTGGACGCACGTCGGTTGCGATTTTCGCGCTCCCGAGAAACGTGGCATTCTCATCAACCACGAGGCGCGGCGCTTCGATGTCGCCCTTCAAAGTGCAACCCGCCTGGAGCGCGCAGCGTTCCGAAGCGAAAATATTCCCCTCAACGATCCCCTGCACGGTGATCGACTTCGATCGGATCTCGCCGCGAACACGCGCGTTCTTCCCGATCGTCAGGGTGCCCGTCGAATCAATTCTGCCTTCCACTTCGCCATCAATCAGGAGTTGGTCACGGAATTTAACGGAACCTTTGATCGAGACCCCGGTCGAAAGAGTTCCACCGGGTTGTGGCGCGACCGAGTTTCGTTCAGGGATGCCCGCCGGTCTGGCTGATGTGATGGGCGGCGGCGGCGGCGGCGGTTCTGTTTTTCGAATTGATGAAAACATCTGCATTACCCGACTCCTCAGGTTGACTGATTCTAAAGCTTATCTCGTGCTAGCGGAACTTCAATAGATCACGGCCTGATCGACAGAGTCGGGAACGGCCAGAAACGGCGCGAAGATTTCCAAAGCGCGCGTAGGGAGCGTTCCGACCACGCAGGCGAATCCGTCCTCATAACGAAGATCGCGCACCGTCCCATCCCGATGCAAGCGCGCGAGCAGGTCCGCCCGGCCGGAGGGCAACCGCAAATCAACGGTGATGGTCCCGCGGGCCACGAATTCGGAGGCACGCTCGATCAATTCGTCCATCCCCTGCCCCGTTTTGGCCGAGACGGAAACCGCTTCCGGAAAATGCCGGCGCAAGGCAAAGAGCGCGGCCGGATCGCTGACCTTGTCCACTTTATTGAAGACCATGAGCATTTGCCTCGTATCTGCACCCAGATCGTCGAGTACGCGCATGGTGGTGTTGTAAAATTCCATGACTTCCAGTTGAGATGCATCGAGCACGTGAATGAGAAAATCAGAGAGCGACGGCCTCCTCAAGCGTGGCATTGAACGCTTCCACGAGTTGATGCGGCAGATTGCGCACGAAACCAACCGTGTCGGTGAGCAATAACGGCTGCTTGTTTGGCAAAGCGATTTTCCGCGTCGTCGTGTCGAGCGTGGCGAAAAGCTTGTTCTCGACCAGGACGTCCGCGCCGGTAAGGCGGCGCAGGAGGGACGACTTTCCGACATTGGTGTAGCCGACGATGGCCGCGTTGGGCACGGGAGCACGTTTCCGGTTCTTTCGCTGCGTCGCGCGCGAGCTGCGAACAGTTTTGAGCTCGCGCTTGAGCCGGTCGATCTGCAAACGGATTTTTCGCTTGTCTTGTTCGAGCTGGCTCTCCCCCTCGCCTTTCGCGCCGATTCCGCCACCTTGTTGTCCCAGATGGCTCCAGGCCCGCGTCAGCCGGGGCAGCGAATATTCCATGCGCGCCAGGTCGACCTGGATGCGCGCCTCGCGCGATTGGGCGCGCGCCCCGAAAATGTCGAGAATGATCTCGTGCCGATCCGCCACTGTGATGCCTGCGAGCTCCTCCCAGTTACGCTGCTGCGACGGGCTCAGCTCGTTGTCGAAAACGAGGACATCGCACTCGTGTTCCCTGGCCAGGTCCACAATTTCCTGCGCCTTGCCCGAGCCGATCAGGTAACGCGGCTGCGGCTCGCGGTGAAAGACGAGCCTGCTTTCCACCACCGGGATACCGAGGGTATCGACCAGTTCCCCAAGCTCCTCGAGCAAACTCTGGGCATCGCTTTTCTTTTCCTTATCCCGGTAAGCGCCGACGAGGAGCGCGCGCTCCACCACCTTGTCTCTCGGCTTGATCTCAAACATCTCCTATCAATATAGCATCGATATGGGGTCGAGGGTTGCTGGAGGAATCGAGAAAGCAACCGGGCATTCGGCGTTTTCCTTTTCTTCGGTCTCGATGAAAGTCAGATCTTCCCTTATGCCGGTCATTAAAAGTGAATTCAGCGCGCCAGCTTTTCTGGCCAACGGCCACGTGCAGACGATTATGGGAGCGTTTCTCCGGCGCGGACGTCGGGTCAGGTTTCAGCGGGAGCGTCTGGAGCTTGAGGACGGCGATTTTCTCGACTTGGGCTGGCTCCGCCAGGGTCGTGACCGGCTCGCGATTCTATCGCATGGCCTCGAAGGCTCGGCCGAACAAGGTTACATCCGCGGCATGGCTGCCGCCCTGGCTTCGGCCGGGTGGGATACGCTCGCCTGGAATTTTCGCGGTTGCGGGGAAAATCCGAACCGGCTGGTGCGTCTTTATCATAGCGGCGCAACAGAGGATCTCAGGCCGGTAATCGAGCGCGCAGCGGCCAGTTATTCGCGCATCGCCCTGGTCGGATTCAGCCTTGGCGGAAACCTCACTCTTAAATATATGGGCGAAGCGCCACCTCACCACGCCATCAAAGCTGCGGTCGCGATTTCGGCACCGGTCGACCTCGCCACGGCTGCGCGCCGGCTCGATCGCCGCTTTAGCAATCGCATCTATCTGCGTCGCTTCATCAAGAGTCTGGTCGGAAAAGTAGAAGAAAAGGCGCGGCGCTTTCCCGATCAGATCGACGCCCGCGGCAGCTGGGCCTTGCGAACATTCCAGGAGTTCGACGATCGATATACCTCGCGATTGCACGGATTCCGCGATGCGGCCGATTACTGGAGACAGGCGAGCGCGCGGCCACACCTTCCTCGAATTGCGCAACCGACTCTGCTGCTGAACGCGCGCAACGATCCGTTCCTCCCGCCGAAGTGTTTTCCATTTCCAGAAGCGGAACGGAATCCCTGCCTGTTTCTGGAAGCGCCCGAATCAGGCGGCCATCTTGGATTTCTGGATTTCGGCAGCGGGCTCCGGCCCTGGTTCGAAGCGCGCGTCATTCAGTTTCTCGCGCAAACCGTTGCGGAAAGATAAAGTATTCCAGTTATGATTCCTTTTCGTTGAAACCGTTTCGCACACTGGCCGAAACCCGCACCCCGGATGGTTCCCGTCTCACGCTGCACGAGCATGACGGCGAATATTTCATGAAGCTGAACGGGCGTCAGCTGATGAGCACTTCTTCCACCGCTTCAGAGCTTCTCCTCGCCCAGGAAGCGTGCGTGGATCTTTCGCATGCCGGGAATCCGCGCGTGCTGATCGGCGGACTGGGGCTGGGATTTAGCCTGAGGCGAGTGCTTGAACTGGTTGGCCCCCGCGCTCACGTGCAGGTTGCCGAACTACTCGATGAAGTCGTAACATGGAATCGCGACTTTCTCCGCGAGGTAAACGGATCGCTCCTCGATGACGCCCGCGTCGAGGTTCTGGTGGCCGATGTGTTCGCCATCATTCGCCGTTCCGGCAACGCCCCGTACAACGCGATTCTTTTGGACGTCGATAACGGGCCAACTTCGTTTGTGCAGCCAAAAAACTCCCGTCTATACAGCCGCCGCGGATTAGGATTGATCTTTCGCGGACTGAAACCCGGTGGACGCGCGGCCTTCTGGTCAGCGGTCGATGAACCCAAATTCCCGAGGAGACTGGCCCGGGCCGGTCTTGACGTCGAGATCTTTGCAGCCAAGCCACACGATCGGGCGCGGCAATCCCCCCACCGAATCTACGTCGCCACGCGCCCCGTCGATGGAGTGCGCACATATTCAGCCGTGGCACGACCGAGCCCTGAGGCAAAGCATTCAGGACAAACCAGGAAGTCTTCGTTCTCCCGCTCCGCTTCCTCGGCAAGAAGAAAAAGCTTGTGACAGGGATCGTGCAGGCAATTCACGAAACGGCTGGTTCGGCGGCCGGTATGAGCGCAGCGCCCGATGCGCATCAAACCCTCCTCCACCCGCACGGTCATCCGTTGATCAAAGACAAAACATTCGCCCTGCCAACGATCGTTCCCGAATTGTTCCTGATAAGTCATGATCCCGCCGCGAAGCTGAAAAACGCTCTTGAAGCCGTTCGCGCGCAACAGGGCCGAGGCCTTTTCGCAGCGAATCCCGCCCGTGCAATAAATAAGCACGGTTTTCTCCTTTAGATGATCGAGCCGCGGCATGTAGCCAGGCAGCTCGCGAAAGTGCCCGATGTCGCACACGACCGCATTTTCAAATTTTCCGGCGGCGGATTCAAAGCGATTCCGGATGTCGAGCGCGACGGCGTCCGGGTTTTCTTCCATCATGCGCTTCCAGTTCGTCGGAGAAAGCTGATTGTCGTGGTCCGGTTTGATCTCGCCGGCGTTCAGAGCGACGATTTCCGGCCGCACCTTGACCACTAATTTCGGGAATGTTCTGCCATCACCCTCGCTCGTTTTGAAGGCGATATCCGCGAATCGCGCATCCGCCTTCAGCTTCGAAACATAGTGCTCAATCGAAGCAGATGGTCCAGCCAGAGTCCCGTTGATGCCTTCGCGCGCGATCAGAATTCGGCCATTTAATCCCAGGGACAAACAAAGAGCGCGTTGCTCACTCGCCAACACCGGCGGATCCGAGATCGCGACGTACTTGTAGAAAAGAATAACGGAAAGACTTGAGGCCCTCATAACTCTTGCGGGACTAAGACACCAAATGTCCCGCGGAACTGAAATCACGTTGCAACGCAATTGCAACCGGGCCGCGCACCTAATCAGTCGAAGGCTTGGGTCTAGCGGTGGTGACCGCCTCCGCGCGAACCCCTCACGCCCGACATGCCTCGTTGCCCGCCTGACAGGGTTCTCATTTGCGAAGCGATAGCTCTTTGGGATCTTTGATTCGCCAGGTTTGAACGCGAGGCTTGGAGGGCCTCGCGAGCATAGCTATTATTGGTCGGGCGCGAGGTAGCCTGATTCGGATGCTTCGCCGTGGCCATGTTCGATTCCTTGGACCCCTGCCCGCTCTTGCCACTCGGGTACTTTTCCTTCTTCATGGAACTTCCACTGCCACTTCCCTTGCCGGCGCCACTTCCTTTATCGGCGCCGCTGCCTTGCGTGTCGCCGCCGCCCTTGGCAACGGTGCCGCCTCCGCTGCTCGATCCAGGAGCCGCTCCATTCGGATGCCCGATTGCCGGATTGGATTGGCGCATCGGAGGAAGCGATGGTCTCTCTGGGACAGAGGACGAAGAGGTATGATCACTCGGCTGGCCGCTGGCGCTCTCGGCATGGGGCAATGATCGATCGACCGCCGGCGCCTGGAAACTGTCCGCTTTCTTCGCCAGATCCTCGCTGACAATTCCGGATGCCAGGTCAGGCGGGCGCTGATAAAAAACTCGCGCGGCCACGGCGTGATGCGGTGTTCGGGATCGGAACTGCGAAAAAGATAACCGGTGCAGTACAAGCCGCAGACCAAAGTAAATATGGCAAATAGAATCGAGATGCGATCGGAACCTCGAAAGGCAATCATAGGACCGGAGTGTGCGGCGGTTGCGGCGACGGTCACGTTTTCGACGCTCGGAGCGGGCAAAACCGGGGCTGGGGCGGGTTCGGGGCATTCCGGCGGAACGGCAGAGCCGCCTGTGGGATCGAAGAACATGTACAATTTGGGCAGCATAAACCGTTCCTTCTTACAGTAATTATATAATTAAGCGGAACTCAAAGTATGATCACCGCATATTCCACAGGAACTCAAGTCTTTTCAACGTTTCTATTGTTACAAAGATGCAAAATAATCCCGAGAATTCTGCGAGAAATGAAACCAGGCCGACCTTATGAGCACAGACGCGACTCAATTCCGCATGAATCCACCGCCGGCCCGCACCGATCACGCGACTTGATAAAATCGAATGCGGAGCGACGCAATGCATATGTATCGTGAGGACGAGCCGCCCACCCCGGGCGCGCAGCCACCCATTGAGGATGAGACCGCGACCATGGCGCCGCCCTCCCGGGCGGCGGCTGGCCTGGCCGCGATTTACCAGACCATGCGCGTTACGTTGCGCGAAATGGGGCCAGTTCGCGGTCTTCGAACCTTGCTCGCGCTGAACAAGAAAACCGGCTTCATCTGTCAGAGTTGCGCATGGCCAAGTCCCGATGAGCATCGAAGTGTCGCGGAGTTCTGCGAGAATGGAGCGAAAGCGGTCGCTGATGAAGCCACGACCAAACGACTGACCGAGGATTTTTTTCGGCAGCATTCGTTGGATGATCTGCGGAGTCGTAGTGATTTCTGGCTTGGGCAACAGGGACGTCTGACCCAGCCACTGGTTAAGTCCGCGGGCGCCACGCACTACCAGGCAATCTCCTGGAACGATGCCTTCGAGCTGATTGCGAGGGAACTGAATGCGCTGCCGACCCCGAACGCCGCAGCCTTTTACACGAGCGGCCGCACAAGTAATGAGGCCGCTTTTCTCTACCAGCTGTTTGTCCGCCAATTCGGAACGAATAACCTGCCGGATTGCTCCAATATGTGTCACGAATCGAGCGGAGCCGCCCTGAAAGAGACCATTGGAATTGGAAAAGGCTGCGTCACCCTGGCCGATCTCGAGGAAGCAGATGCCATCTTCATCATTGGTCAGAACCCGGGAACGAACCACCCGCGAATGCTGAGCAGCCTGCAAGACGCGAAACACCGTCGCGATGGCAAACCGGGTGCGAAGATCGTATCGATCAATCCGATGCCCGAGGTCGGCAATTTTCGATTTAAAAACCCGCAGGATTTAATGAATCCCAGGCGCGCGCCGGGCGTTCTATTTGGCCCGGGCCTGGAGCTAAGCGATCTCTGGCTGCCCGTCAGAATCAATGGCGACGTCGCCGTGATGAAGGGAATCATGAAAGAAATGCTGGCCGAGGAGGAGAAACATCCCGGAAGCGTCTTCGATCACGACTTCATCCGGAACCTGACGACCGGGTTCGAAAATTTTGTGGAGAACTTAAAGGCGGCCAGCTGGGATGACATCCTCGCAAGCAGCGGCGTGACCCGGGAAATGATCCGGGCGGCCGCCGAGATAGCGATCAATTCCAAACGCATCATCTGTTGCTGGGCCATGGGATTGACTCAGCACAAGAATGCGGTCGCCACCATTCAGGAGATCATGAATTTCCTCCTGCTCGGCGGACATATCGGCCGCCCGGGAGCAGGTCCGTGTCCTGTCCGTGGTCACTCCAATGTGCAAGGTGACCGCACCATGGGAATTTGTGAGCGCATGAGCGATGAGTTCATGCACCAACTCGGTGAGGAATTTGATTTCGCGCCACCGCGTGAGCACGGAACCGACACGGTCGAAACGATCAAGCAAATGCATCAGGGGAAGATCCGTGCGTTCATCGCCATGGGCGGAAATTTCCTGGCTGCAGCGCCAGATACGGAATTCACGGCCAGGGCATTGCAGCAGTGCCGCCTGACCGCGTCTGTCGCGACCAAGCTCAATCGATCGCATCTAATCACAGGAGAAATCGCGCTCGTCCTGCCTTGTCTCGGGCGGTCGGAAATCGATCGGCAGGCCGGGGGCGAACAATTCGTCACGGTCGAGGATTCCATGGGGATTGTTTGTCCGTCACGCGGCGTGCTCGAGCCGGCGAGCAGGGAACTCCGCAGTGAGACGGCCATCATCGCGGGATTGGCGCGAGCCACGCTCGGTCATCGAACGCGAGTCGACTGGGATGGCCTGGCCTCGAACTACAACCGAATTCGCGATCACATTGAGCACGTGATCCCCGGCTTTGAGCGCTTCAATGAACGGATCATGAAGGATATTTTTTATCTGCCGAATGCAGCGCGCGATCACCGCCAATTCAACAATGGAATCGGGAAAGCGCTTTTCACTGTGCATCCGATACCTCGTCATGAGCTGGAGGCCGGCCGTTACCTCATGATGACCATTCGAT
This sequence comes from uncultured Verrucomicrobiae bacterium, assembly GCA_963788855.1. Taxonomy (GTDB): domain Bacteria; phylum Verrucomicrobiota; class Verrucomicrobiia; order Chthoniobacterales; family UBA10450; genus CAWBIE01. Next base: position 478,953 of record CAWBIE010000005.1, on the reverse strand, counting down.
CACACGATCAATTCAACACCCACATTTACGGACTCGATGATCGTTATCGCGGAATCTACAACGGTCGGCGCGTTATCTTTATGAACCCTGAGGACGTGAAGGAAGCGGGACTTGTCCAGGGTCAAATCGTCGACCTGACCGGCCACCATGGAGACGGCGAGAAGCGATACGCGCGACACTTTCAGGTCGCTTCTTACCCGATCGCACGCGGATGCACGGCCACCTATTTTCCCGAGGGCAATGTTCTCGTGCCGATCGATAGCGTGGCGGATCGATCAAACACGCCGACCAGCAAGTCTATTATCATCAGCGTCGCGCCGACCGCCGATGCAAGGGCAGCCGCCCATCAGATCCGTATGGCTGCCAGGGAAACCGCCTCAAGTCGGAGGACCGGCCGCGGCTAAGACGCATCCAGAGCCACGCGTTCGATGTGCGAGTAGATATTAAATGTCGGCGGTCGCAGAAAGCCGATCAGGGTCTGACCGGATTCCCGGGCGAAATTGACCGCCAGGGAAGACGGGGCTGAAACGGAAGCGACGATTGGAATGCTGGCAGCCAGGGCTTTTTGCACGATCTCGAGCGAGGACCGGCCGCTGACCATGAGAACGTGCTTCTTGAGCGGGAGAAGATCGTCGAGCAAGGCGCGACCGATCGCCTTGTCCACCGCGTTATGGCGTCCGATATCTTCTCGTAGAATCACCTGATCCCGCTGCAGATCGAAGATGGCAGCGGCGTGAATACCCCCGGTCCGGTCGAAATTTCCCTGGGCGCTGCGCAACCGGGCGGGCAGATCAAGAAGCTGCGCCAATCGAATCCGCGCCCCGGAGGTCGGCCCGATTGGGGGAAAGTGCTGACGAATCGCGTCGATGCTGGTCTTCCCACACAGGCCACAACTAGTTGAAATGGTGCCGAAACGTTGGAGCAAGCCGGATTTCCCTGGATCAAATCCCAGCGTTACCTGCAGGACGTTGCCTAACGAATTGGTCAGGATTGCGTGTTGAATCTCCTTGAGATCGGAGCGTGAGTGAATCAATCCTTCGGAGAGGAGAAATCCAGCCGCTAATTCCTCGTCATGTCCGGGCGTGCGCATGGTGACGGCCAAAGGATTCCGGCCCAGCCGGATCTCGAGCGGCTCCTCCACCGCGACCTCGTCAGCGACGCATTCAAAACTGCCATCCTTTTTTCGGCGAACGATCGTGCCGGCGCCGATCCCGGGTGCCTCGACTTCAGTTGGCTTCATTGGCACACCCGCCCTCCAAATTGAGCGCCGCTGCTCTCGCGCCGCTCCCAATCGCGTGATATCCTGGCACGTGGAGATTTTGCATCTTTATACGTCGCCCGCGCACAACTTTTTCGGGCACAACGACCAGCCGGCCGGCGACCATCCCATGGTTGAGGTTGATCGAATCGAGTGCGTAGCAGGTCATGGAATTCGCGGCGATCGTTTTTTTGATTACCGGGAGTCGTACAAAGGACAGATCACCTTCTTTGCCGAGGAAGTCTACCAAGCGGTCTGTCACGCCTTCAATCTGCACGATACCCCGCCATCTGCGACGCGGCGAAATGTCATCACCCGCGGGACCGATTTAAACGCCCTGATCGGGACCGAATTCGAAGTCCAGGGCGTGCCATTTTTTGGCACCGAGGAATGCCGGCCATGCCACTGGATGGATGAAGCGCTGGCGCCGGGGACGGAAGCGTTTCTCAGAGGACGCGGGGGTTTGCGCGCCCGCATTTTAAGTGACGGAGAGTTGCGCGTGAGTGTCCCGGTGGAAATTCGATAAATGGGAGTGACGGCGGTGCTGCTGGCCGGCGGCGAATCGAGTCGCATGGGCCGTGAGAAAGCAATCGTCGAATGGCGCGGCCGGCCACTGTGGAAGTGGCAAATCGAGAAGTTGCGAGCTCTTCGGCCCGACAGGATTTTTCTTTCGGCACGTTCAGATCCGTCGTGGCGACCAACCGATGTCCATCTCGTCCAGGACGCGTCTCCCTCTCGTGGCCCGCTAAGCGGACTGGCGGCCGCGCTGGCGCGAATCGAGACAGAACACGCGCTCGTTCTGGCCATCGATATGCCATTCATGACGGTCAGGCACCTGGAATATCTGGGCAGCTTTGCCACGGAGGGAGTTGGAGTCCTTCCCATGATTAATGACCGCGCCGAACCATTGGCCGCGCTTTATCCAAGGAAGCTAGAAGCGGAGTTCGCGCAGGCTCTCCGCGGAGCGACTTACGCTTTGCAACCATTGGTGTGCAATCTCGCCGCGAGTGGCAAGCTCCAGATCGTCCCGATTTCCGGGGAGGACCGAACCTTTTACAAAAGCATGAACGAACCAGCCGACCTGGAGGGGTAGACCCACTTCACAGAAACGGCTGCCTACGAACCAATCTGGTTGAGAACACAACGGAGCTCGTGAAAATCCACCGGCTTGGTCAGATGGAAATCGAAGCCAGCTTCTTTGCTCCTCCGAATATCTTCGGGTGTGGCAAAGCCGGTCAGAGCCACGCCCTTGACTCTTTGTTTTCGCTTGGCTTGCGAAATGACTTCGTAGCCGCTGCCGTCCGGCAGGCCAATGTCGCATAACACGACATCAAACTCTTTCGCATTCACAATCCCAAGCGCCGTTCGAGTACAAATCGGCCACAGAAAGTTCGTGACCGATGTGGCTAAGCAGGTTGGCCATGATCCTGCGCGTGTCGCCGTGATCTTCCACGAGCAAAATGCGCAATGTCTTCCCCGGTTTCATCGCGACTGGTGCCTTCATCTGTTTAGTTCCACGGGCCCTCGAGTTGATGCGTTTTCTTTCAAGAGCGGATTCGGCGCAGGTATCCCCAGTGGATGTATTGAGTCCAGCCGACCGAGCCGACTCAACCCAATTCTGAGGCACGCGGGCCCTCGAACGTCTCCCATATATATTAAGAATACGATCCGGAGTAATCCCTCAAGCCGCCGCCAGGCACCAGTCGGCTGGACCATCGAGGGCGAGAATCGCTTCACGGAGTTTGCGCAGAGCCAATTCAATGCGGGTCTTGATCGTGCCCAGAGGAATGCCGGTTTGGGCGGCGATTTCACGCTGACTTAGGCCGCGGTAGAAAGCGAAGTGGATAGCCTCGCGTTGGGCCACGGGAAGAGTGGCCATCGCGACGTCAAAGACCTCGGACATTTCAGATGCGACCGTCTCCCGGCGATTGCGGTAGCCCGAGAGGCTCAGCCCGTCCTCTCCGGCGAGTTGGGATCGCTCGCGCGCGCGATTGTAGGCCAATGTTTTTCGCACTTTGTCGATGGCCCGGCGACGGGCGAGCGTTACGATCCAGCCAAGGGCCTTGCCTTTCTCTGGATTGTAATGTTCGGCCCGCTGCCAAATCTTGAGGAACACTTCCTGAATCACTTCATCAACATCATGATCGTTGTTGATCACTCCGCTCGCGATGGAACGAAGAAACGTTACATGACGCAGGTAGAGCATTTCCAGAGCGGCGTCATCCCGATTTTGGATGCGCAACATGAGTTGTTCATCGGACGCTTCGCCGCGGGCGGAATATGGAAAGTCTTTGAGTTCCTGATGATCGAATTGGTAGAGCATGATTTTGTCGGGTGATGGGTTGAATTGGCTTGGCGACCCTCACAACCATTGCTTCATCCGTGCCACGGGCATTTTCCCTCGTAGCAGGTCCATCGAAGAGAGATTTCATGTAATCAAACGAAACACATGTGTAATATATCAATACACTTACGATTTCGCGAAAATTAAGTAAATTCTTCCTGGAAAGACGCCGGTTTCCGGAGAACGGAACTATTGGTGAAAACGGCACCGGTCGCGGCCTTTCGTTTGTGTTTGAAGTGACATTGACATCCCAAAATCGTTGGCCTGTGCAGCTGGATTGAAACATTTCGACGAAGTTCTTCGCGCGACCCGGAGCCTTCGGTCTTGATCGGCGTTGTTTTTTTTATTTGGCCTGCCTTCAAATCTTTTCGCCGTCCTACATCCACGTGACCGCGTGCAAACGAATCAACTGTGGATATGGCTTTTGAACCATCCATCAAACACGGCGCCACTCTTTCCTCCGCGCAACGCCGGGGTTCAAAGCGACGTGCGGCGCGCTTCCGCCAGCTTCACGCCGCCGTCAAAAATCCAGATCCCGAATCTGTCATGGCCGGTCAGGTTCGGCGATTCGGGCACGAGGAATCGCCCAGACTCTCGAACGGGGGCTGATTACTCCCAACCCGAGGGCAAACATTCCCAATGGGTCAGGGCGGCGGCGAAAAATCTCTGTATCAGGCCGGCAGCCTAAAGCGGCAAAGTCATGGCACCCTCCTGCGAGCGGAAACAGGTTTCGTGATCCAAACGAAATTTGTCTAAACCGAACTCTTCCATTCGCCTTTCATCGGCCCCTGCGCGAAACTCTTCGCACTGGGCTTCAGTGATTCCCAGGGCCCAATCGACCTATGAAAACGGCGAGATCAACAGTTCCAGCCATGTTGCTTGCGGTGGCCTTGAACTGCGCGCGAGCAGAATTGGGTCTTGATGCGGAGACGGGTGCCTTTTACGACAGTAATCTTTCAAATTCGGATCGTTCGGCTGATGAAGAAGCTGATTGGGCCTGGAAAACCGATGTCCGCATCGGAGATGGGTTTCAACTATCGCGCAATCTTCGACTAAATCTCGCTGCTGATTTGCAGGGCCAGCTCTGGGATACCTACCACGGGTTCAATGAAGTCGGCCCCGGCGCGCTGGCGGGTCTGCGTTACCGATTCGGCCTGGGCCGTCAGGCTCCATGGATTTTGCTGGAGGAAAGAATTGGCTATGATCGCTTTCAGGAGACGATGCGCAGCGGTTGGAACGAATCGCTCCGGCTTAGCGGCGGAATCGCAATCTCGGAACGGATCGCCCTGGAAGCCCGCTACATTTTCGGGAATTTCGCCGCGCCCGATAATTTCTTCGATGAGCAGGGCCATTCCGCCCACGCGCGCGTGGTTGTCGACCTGACATCGTCATTGCAAATCGCGCTAGGCTACACTTACCGCGATGGTGACGTCATTTCCTATGCCGTCCCGCCACGGCCCGATATTTTGCAGATTGCGTCCGAACACCGAACGGTCACAACTTTCGGAAATAATCCGCTTTACACAGCGTATCGATTTCGCGGTCAAACCAACGCCGTATCCGTTTCCGCCGGATTTGTATTCACGAGGCATTTGTCCGTTCAGTTGGCTTACGAGTACGCGGTGACATCACACGATGCGCTGCAATACGAAAATCATTTGATTGAGGCGAAGGTCGCGTTTGTTTATTAAAATGAATTTCTTGCGCCTGCGTGTTTTTCTCGCGGCTCTCAGCTTGTGCCACAATCTGCCCGCCAGCTCACTCGACGTAACGGTTAAGGATGGTAACGGCGCACTCGTTTCCGACGCAGTCGTCTATGCGAAGGGAACCGCCGCCACCTCCGGGCTTGCAAAAAAGCGAGCGATTATCGATCAGCGAGACAAACAGTTTATCCCTTACGTCACCGCTCTCCAGGTCGGGACATCGGTTTTGTTTCCGAACAACGATAACATTCGTCATCACGTCTATTCACTTTCGCCGGCAAAGAAATTCGAGTTGCCACTTTATGCGGGCGTCCCGGCCGATCCGGTGATTTTCGACAAGGAAGGATTCGTCACGCTCGGATGCAATATCCACGATTGGATGATTGCTTACGTGGCCGTGCTGGCCACGCCGTATTTTCAGATCACGGGCAAAGAAGGCCGCGCCCTCTTAAGAGATCTGCCGCCGGGACAATACCTGGTTGAGGTCTGGCAGCCGTCGATCAAAGGCGCACCGGAACAATTCGCGCAACATGTCGATCTCGCGGCAAAGAGCGCGAAGGAGTTGGTCTTCACTCTGGATCTGAAGCCGGACTTCCGCGCCAAGCGCGCGCCTGGGCTATCGACTGGAGGATATCGCTGAAATTTCGATTCCGCAGATTCAGAAGCCGACTACTCTTTTTCCTGGTCGCGCTCTTAACGGTCTTACAAAGCGCGACTTATTTCACAGTCAGACACGCCAACCGTCAGCATGCGCTTGCGCAGATCGAATCGAGCTTGCGGACTGGCGCGCACGTCTTCGAGAAACTGATCGCGCAACGCAATCAACAGATAACCTCCGCGGCGGCGATCCTCTCGCGTGATCATGCATTTCAGGAAGCTTTCGCCGGCTCGGACCAGGATCGCGCAACCACTTTATCCGCATTAGAAAGCCTTCAAAGCCGGGTCAACGCAGACGTAATTCTGATCGCGTCCCTCGAAAAGGAGCTTCTCTTCGATATCCGGCGGCCGGAATTGCACGGTGTTCCATTTCCGTTTCCCAGATTGATCGATAAGGCGGAAACGAGCGAATCGGCCTACGCATTTGTTCTTCTTGATAACGAACTCTACGCCATGGCGGTCACGCCGCTGCTCGCGCCCGATCCAATCGCGTGGCTTTGCCCCGGATTTCGGGTCGACGATGCTTTTGCGCGGGAGATCAAAACCTACACTGATTTGGAGATCACGTTCTTGCGCGGGGAGAAATCCTTCGGCACCACCTTTGATGAGAAGCAGCGCACTGCGCTGATGCTGGCCCTGCGCGGCAACGCGCTACCAGCAAAGAAAATCGTCGACCTTAGTCTCAGCGGCGAAACATTCCTGAGCTATTCCGTGCCACTGCCGACGGAGAACGGAAGCCCGATCGCGCTCCTGCAACGTTCACTCGACAAAGAAATCGCACCCTATGTTCGGTTCGAGCACACCTACCTGACTCTGGCCCTGCTTGGCCTTGGCGTCTGCGCCGCGCTTGGAAGCTGGATCGCGCGCGGGGTCTCGAAACCCGTGCTCCAACTTGCCGAAAGCGCGCGCAAAATCGCGACGGGTAATTATCAGGATCGCGTCCAGCTGCAGCAGGAAGACGAGTTCGGTTCGCTCGCGGCTTCCTTCAATCAGATGAGCAAAGGTCTGGCGGAGCGCGATCGGGTTCGCGATTTGTTAGGGAAAGTTGTCTCGCCGGAAGTGGCGACAGAACTGCTGCGTAAAGATGTGGCACTGGGCGGAGAAGAACGGCAGGTGACCATTCTCTTTTCGGACCTGCGCAACTTTACCAGCATGAGCGAGGCACTTCCGCCGCAAGAGATGCTGGGGATTTTGAACCGTTATTTCACCCGCATGGGCGCCATCATCGAGAACCACGGTGGCGTCGTCGACAAATACATGGGCGACGCGCTCATGGCGTTGTTTGGCGCGCCGCTCTGCCATCCTGACGATGCCGATCGCGCCATGCAAACCGCGCTCGAAATGACTGAGGCGCTGGACGATTTAAATCGAAAATGGCAAAAACGCGGATTGCCTGCCATCGGCCTTGGCATTGGCATTAATACCGACGTCGTCGTTGCCGGAAACATGGGATCGAAAACGCGGCTCAATTACACCGTGATCGGCGACGGAGTAAACCTGGCTTCTCGCCTGGAAGGGCTAACGAAAACGCCTGAGTACCAAACGCGCATTATTATCAGCGGATCGACCCTGGCCAGGGCCAGGGAGCCATACCGGACGCGGCCACTCGGAGAAGTTGCCGTCAGGGGAAAGCAAAAATCGACGGAGATTTTTGCGCTCCTCGGTCGAGAATGATTTTAAACCAGCGGCTCCCGGGCTGCTTAAGGTGTCTCCGCCGTCAGCAGGACAAAAGCGATCATTGCTCCGGAAAGCAGCGTCACCATGACGGTGACTAAAATCACAAGTCCACGATCCGCGCTCACTTTTCCGCGCTCGATGTCAAGATTTACGACGTGATAACGCCACGCCGCCAGAACGGCCAACAGACCGCCAAAAGCCATCATCGCCACGCCTATTGGCAGCGACATTCCGGTGCGATATGCGTGCGTCTGCGAATCCAGATGCGCCGACAATTCTCGCAACCAGACACTGAACCTCGCGATGACAAAGCCCAGGCTGACAACCGCGATGCTCGTCCTTATCCACGCCAGAAACGTCCGCTCGTTAGCGAGATATTCGGTCGCCCTCTTTGCTTCATCTATGGTTGCGTGAGGTCCCTGCTTTTGCATTGCATTGCCACTCTCTGCCCGGCCGCCACCGTATTCAAATATTCTGCAAACGGACAGCTTTCGTTCGAAGAGAGCCCAGGGCCGGCCGGGTGCCTCTTTGACAGTTCATAGCGTGCGAAGTTCTTTTGCCACGGAAATGCGACACCATTTTCGGGGACCTCGAATCACTCTATTCGTGTCTGGACGCCTGAGCCAATCCCGGCGAGGCTCGGCCCAATCGGAGCGATGGTAGGTAAAACCGAACTAATTCTGATTTGTCTTGTGGCCGTCGCCCTGCTGGCGATCGCTGCCCGGAAAATCCGGGTCCCCTATCCAATCCTTCTGACCGTCGGAGGGGTGATCCTCGCTCTGATCCCGGGGCTTCCCGCGATTCACCTCGATCCTCAACTGGTCTTTAATCTTTTTCTTCCGCCTTTGCTCTATCCCGCGGCGGTCTTCACGTCCTGGAGAGATTTCCGAACAAACCTTCGATCGATTCTTCCCCTCGCCATCATCCTCGTCCTGCTCACGATGGTGGCGACTGCTTATTTGTTCCACTACCTGGTTGGATTGCCGTTGGCGGCGTGCTTTGTGTTCGGCGCCATCATCTCACCTCCGGATGCGGTGGCCGCCCTGGCGGTCACGCAACATTTGCGGATACCCCGCAAGATTATCGTCATCCTTGAAGGAGAGAGCCTGGTAAACGACGCCACTTCCTTCATCTCATTCCGTTTCGCCGTGGCCGCGGTCATGACCGGGAGTTTTTCGCTGGGGCAGGCCAGTTTGCAGTTTCTGCTTGTGGCCACGGGCGGCATCTGTGTTGGGGTCGCTGTGGGCTGGCTGGCAACACAAGTGCAAAAGCGCTTGGACGATCCGCCGGTGCAAACAATGTTCTCTCTCCTTACCCCGTACAGTTGCGTATTTCAGCGGCGAGAGACTGCATGTCTCCGGAATTTTGGCGGTTGTAATAGCCGGCATCTACTACGGATGGCGCGCGCCGCGTATCTTGAGCGGGCGCATGCGGCTGCAAGCGCTGCCGGTTTGGGAAATGGTCACTTTTATTCTAAACGGAATGCTTTTTATGCTCATCGGGCTTCAACTGCCGCAGGTTGTTCAGGCCCTCGCTCCAGGTTCGGCGATTCAAGTCGCCAGGCTGGCGATCGTGGTTGTTTCGGCACTCGTGCTCGTTCGCTTTGTGTGGGTATTCGGGGCCACCTATCTGCCGCGCCTGGTCAGCCCGACATTCCGCCGTAAAAACCGCGCGCCCTGGCAACAAACCGCGTTGATCGCATGGACCGGAATGCGCGGGGCGGATTCGCTGGCCGGCGCGCTGGCCATTCCGCTGGTCCTGGTCAATGGCGAGCCATTCCCCGGACGCGACCTTATTCTCCTGCTGACGTTCTGCGTCATTTTCGGAACGCTCGTTCTGCAAGGACTCACGCTTACGCCGCTAATCCATTGGCTGAAAATTGTGGACGATCGGGTTACAGAAAAAGAAGAGAAACTGGCACGCCTGAAGGCCAACGAAGCGGCACTGGCGCGTCTCGAGATCTTGGAATCGCTCAATCGCGCCAGGCCCGAGACGGTTGAACGCCTTCGCTCAGAATATGTTGACCGGATACGGCAACTGCGCCGTGAAGCGCCGGAAGAAGAAAGCGTCACGCGCCTGGTTTCGCCGGACTTTGAGGAATTGGCCCGAGAGGCGTTGCAAACAGAACGGGATACGGTGATCACACTGCGCAACGAAGAGGCCATCGGCGACCAGGCCTTGCGCCGAATCCAACGCGATATTGATCTGGCCGAAGCCCGACTTCCGCCGCCTGGCTAAAAATCGCCCGGTGGGTCATCGGCGCAGTCAAAACGAACCGGAAGTGTTCATGAGCAGACCGATATGGGTGAAGTAGCCATGGCGCAAAAAAAACAAGCACCACGCCGGCCGCAGTCCAGCAAACGCGAGCGACGATCACGACTCTGCTATTCCATTTCACAACTGCGACCGGCGCCATGTTCAAAAATCGCACTTAGGCTTGCATGGAAAAGGACGCGACCACAATGTTCGCTCGTGAACTCCGAAGTCGGCAAGGAGGGTGCCGGCGAACCGCGGGTGTTTGCCACCACTCGTTGGAGCCTGGTCCTTTCCGCGGCGAACTCCGGGAGCGGAGAGCAACGGACGCGCGATGCGCTGGCCGAGCTTTGTCGGACCTATTGGCGGCCCATTTTCGCTTTTGTGTGCCGGCGTGGTCATTCTACCGAAGATGCCCAGGACCTTACTCAGGATTTTTTCGTCATGATCCTCGAGCATAACTGGCTGGAGCACGCCGACCCTAATCGTGGCCGATTTCGTTCGCTCCTGCTCAAGTCGCTCCAGAATTTTCTCAATAATGCGGCCGAGAAAACTCACACCCGAAAACGCGGCGGCGATGTGGAATTTGTTTCCTGGGATGATTGGATGGCGGAGGCGCCATCGCAGTTATCCATCTCCACGCAAGGCCTCGAGTCTGTGTCCCCGGAACTGTTTTTCGATTTCGGTTGGGCCACAACGGTGGTGGAACACGCGCTCGGGCGCTTGCGCGAAGAATGTGAAAGCAAGGGCCGGCTCCGGCTCTTCGATGTTTTGAGCAGCCACCTTACGGCGGAGCGTGCCGATATTTCGTACGCCGACCTTTCCAGCATGCTCGGACTGCCCGAGACTGCCGTGAAAAAACAACTGCACAATATGCGGCAGCGTTATCGCTGGCTCCTGCGCGATGAAGTCGCGCACACGGTCGAGAATCCGATGGATGTGGAAGACGAGATCCGGCACCTCTGCGCGGCTCTCGCGGCCGCACCCGGGCAAATCTCATGAAGAAATCGCACGGACTCTCGGACTCGCCTTCGAGTGCCGGCAAGAGCGCGGCAAAATGCGAGCAGTGCGGCGCCACCGCACGACTCAGCAATGGAGTTTGCGTCAGCTGCCTCTTGCGCGAAGGCCTGGAAACTGTCGACGATGTGTCGCGCGCGGCTTTTGAAAGCGTCCTCGCTGAAGCCGATGTGCCCGACACGTTCTGGCGACTCGGCAATTACGAAATCCTGGAGGAAATCGGCCGCGGCGGCATGGGCGTGATTTATCGCGCCCGGCAACGCCATTCCCGGAGGATCGTTGCGATAAAGCGCGTCCTAAGTTACCGCGCCGATTCGCATGAGGCGCTCGCACGTTTCCGACGCGAAGCCGAAGCCGTCGCCAGCCTCGATCATCCGAATATTCTTCCGATTTACGAGGTAAGTGAAAGCGAGGACGGCCTGCCATTCTTCAGCATGAAGTTTGCGACCGGCGGCAGTTTGCAGAAGGTCGGGCCGGCGCTTGCGAAGCGAGCCGCGGCGGTGCGTGCAACTGATGGCGAAAGTCGCGCGGGCCACCGACTACGCGCACAGCCAAGGAATTCTGCACCGCGATCTCAAACCGGGAAACATTCTGCTCGACGGCCGGGGCGAACCCATGGTGAGCGATTTCGGTCTGGCCAAATGGCTCGATGCAAACAGCGATCATACGAAATCGCTGACTACTTTCGGAACGCCCGGCTACGTTGCGCCCGAGCAAGCCGAGGGCGGAGCCGACGATCTGACCCCGGCGGCCGATGTCTACAGCCTCGGCGCGATTCTCTTCGAATTGCTGACTGGCCGCCCCCCATTTCTGGGATCGAACACGCTGTCCGTGATTCGGCAGGCAGCGGAAAAGCCTGCTCCAAGATTGCGTTTGCTCGAACCCTCCCTCGACCGGGATTTGGAGACGATCTGTGCGCGCTGCCTCGAGCGGGATCCGAAAGCACGCTACCAGTCCGCCGGAGACCTCGCCGGTGATCTGGAACGCTGGCTCGATGGCCGGCCGGTTGTCGCCCGTCCGGTCTCGCCTCCCGCGCGAGTCTGGCGCTGGTTGCGTCGTAATCCGAAGTTGGTGGCAACGGGAGCGGCCTGTCTCCTTTTTGGAGCCGCTGTCATCTGGTTCTTCCGCGACGAACTTCTCAACGCGCCGGATGGCGGCCCGGAAAAAAGCATCGCGGTGCTGCCATTTCTCGATCTTAGCCAGGCCAAAGATCAGGAATATTTCTGCGACGGCATGAGCGAAGAAATTCTCGACGCGCTCGCAAAGGTGGAGGGGCTTGCGCGTCGTAGCGCCGCGCTTCGTCATTTTCGTTCAAAGGGAAGAACGCGAACGTAAGCGAGATTGGAAGGAAGCTAAACGTCAGAAATCTGCTTGCGGGAACCTTGCGACGCGAGGGCAACCGCGTTCGCATCACCGCGGAGTTGATCGACGCGCGCGATGGTTCTCATCTTTGGTCGGAAACGTACGAACGCGAACTGCAGGACGTCTTTGCGCTTCAGGATGAAATCACCCGCTCAATTGTTGACGCGCTCAAGATCAAGCTCGCCATTTCGCTTCCCGCCCATGAACAACGCAACACGGAGGCCTACGATCTTTATCTGCAAGGCCTCTATTTCTCGAACAAGAGCAGCGAGGAGGATTTGCGGAGAGCGCTCAAGTTTTTTCAGGGCACTCTCGAGAAAGATCCGACGTTTTCGCGCGCCTGGACTGGAATCGCGAAAGTCTGGTATTTTTTGGCCGACGTCTACGTAAAGCCGCTCGAAGCTTACCCGGCATCAAAGGAAGCAGCCCTGAAGGCGATCGCACTGGATGAGAAAGATGCCGAGGCGCATTGCTACCTGGGCGAAGCAAAACGAGTCCTCGACTGGGACCTCGCGGGCGAAGACGCAGAGTTAAAGCGCGCGCTCCAGCTCGAGCCGAACTCGGCCCCGGCCCACTTCTTCCTGGCGCTGCTGCCGCTCTTGCGCGGCGATCCAAAAGAGGGACTCCGGATTATGCTGGAAGCCGAGAAACTGGATCCGGTGTCGCCCGTCATCAGCTACGTTGCCACCGCTGCCTATCTGGCCAATGACCGCATCGACGACGCAATTAGCGAGGGCCAGCGAACCCTCCAGCTCGATCCCAATTACTTTTATCTGGATTCGACTCTGGCCGCTGCTTATCGCGAGAAAGGGAACTTCCCGGAAGCGATCGGACTCTACACGAAAGCGCAGGAGGCGACGCATTTCCCGAGCAGTGGCCTGGCCATCACCTACGCCCAGATGGGCCGGCCAGCGGAGGGGCGAAATATTCTCGCTCAGCTCCTGCAAGCAAGGGAGAAGCCGATACGTTTCGGCCCCTTTGATTGCGGCGGTTTATATTGCGCTGGGCGAAAAAGAAGAAGCTTTCCGCTGGCTCGATCAGGCCTTTGCCGAGCACTCGGGCATCCTACAGTGGATCGCTTTTCTTCCCGAATTTCGTGCGCTCCATACCGACGAACGTTTCTCTCATCTCCTCCGACGAATCGGCGTTTCGCACGACGCAATCCTGGCGATCACAGAAACAGCTTTATCAGAGACGAACGATCCGAACGCCCAGAATCACTTGACCCTTAAAGTTGGAGTGAAGCCGCGACCGGGGACACAGAACGGCCACGTCGTAAGGATTAGTGTCTCCTTCTACGATCTCACCAAGGATAACAAGACAAAGCCAACTGATGCGCAGGTCGGTTATAATTGGATTACTTCGCCGCGCGACTGGACGGATGCCGCTCCAAAGTTCCTCGCGGCAACTTACGTGCGACCAAAAACTCAAACACTTTCCTCTGATGGACGGCGCTACGGCGGTTATATTGTCCGAGTGTATTTCGACGGACAACTACAGGATGCACGAGCGACTCCACCGGAATTACTAAACCTCTTTCCTGCCGAGGATCGGCCCGCCTCTCCTCGTGATGCGGCTCCCGACCCAAAACCATAGCTGCAGGCACTCCAAGCTTGCCGCCAGCCGAAGAAATTTGTTAGGCCTGTTTGGGTGCCCCGCATGAAGAAGTGCGTCGATACCGGCCAGTGTTTCGCCATCGCCGCTGGCGTTCTTGGTCCGATCTTCGTGACGTTCGCACAGGATGTTGCACCCACACCACAAACGGCTGGCCAATCCAACGTCACGATCGAGGAGGTCATCGTGACTGGTTCAAACATTCCTACCGCTGAAGAGGTCACGCCACACCCGGTCGACACCTACCGCAGGGACGACATCGACCAGCTCGGCGTCCGGACAGCTACTGATTTGGTCGAGAAGTTGCCCGCGGCGACCGGTGCGCAACTCAACGAGAACCAAACCAACGGGGGTGACGGGCGAACGGAAATCAATCTGCGCGGTCTTTTTGCCGCGGAAACTCTGGTGCTGCAAGATGGACGCCGGCTCGCGCCAGTGGGCTTCGCCGGTAATACGGTCGACCTCAACACGTTTCCGCTTGGGCTAATCGATCACATCGACATCCTGAAGGACGGGGCTTCCGCCGTTTACGGCTCAGACGCCGTGGCGGGTGTTTTCAATGTTTGGCTCATTCACAGATTTCGTGGCCTCGAAATCTACGCCAGTTATGGCAACACCAATCTGGGGTTTGCCAATGACGCAGCCGAAGAACGAGGATATTTGCTGGCCGGCACTGGGGACGACAAGACGGATATTGTTGTCTATGCCGAATTTTACAACCGGGCCGCGATCTATTCGCGTGATGTCGATATCTCACACGATGCCGACTTCACGCCCTTTGGCGGGGCTGATAACCGCAGCTCCAACTATGCTGGCCGCGTTCAGTCCGGCGTCTACCAGCCGTCCTTGAACGGCGGTGCGCGCACTCCGACGCCGCACGCCTTTGCTAACGTGCAGAGCGACCCCCAGTACAACAACGTGGCCGCTCTTCCCCGCGAGCAGCAGCTCTTTAACTACGCCGATCTGACCACCGCCATGGGTCCGGTCGATCGTGAATACTTCTACGGCTCGCTCGATCGCAAAATTTGTGACCAATACCTGGAACTTTTTGCCGATTTCAAATACGTGCGCACTTTTTGGGAGGGCAATTTGGGAGGGATACCGTTTACCCCGGATGTTTTCACGGATGCAACCCACCCTTTTGGAATCAGCAGTGTTGGAGTCAGCGTCCCGATTCAAAATCCATTCAATCCTTTCACGTTGCCGAATTACACGTCTTCCGGCGGGTACGCCCCGAATCATCCGGAGACTCAGGTTAGCGCTGCGCCAGCCGGCACCGAATTCATCACCGGCGTGCGTTATCGTTCGTCGGAGGCGGGCGCCCGCACAGACAAAGTTACGGCAGATAACTACCTGTTCACCGCCGGTCTGAAAGGCAACTTGGGCGAGTTTGGTGATTACCTGAAAACATGGAACTGGGAAGCGGGCTTCCGCTACAACGAGGATCGTCGCGTGGAGCGTCTGGGCGACCTCATCAACAACAGCGCGTTGCGCGCCGCCCTTTTGGACACAAATCCGGCGACCGCCTTCAATCCGTTTGGGATTAATCAAAATACAAAAACGGCGATCGATAAGGTGTTTGTCACAACCAATCGAGTTGGCACGACGCAGTTGGAACTGGAAGACCTCAGGTTGACGGGCGATCTGTGCCCGCTACCGGCCGGGCCGCTCTCTTTTGCGATGGGCGGTGAACACCGCAGGGAGTACGCGAGCGATAATCCCGATGGGCTGACTTCTTCCGGACAAACCCTGGGTGGAGTCAACTTTGCGCCAACCAAAGGCAACCGGGACGTCTGGTCCATTTATTGGGAGGTCCTTGTCCCCGTGACGAGCCCCGTCTGGAACTGCCCCGGTCTTCTACAGCCTGGAGTTGGGTTACCAGGAACGATATGAAGACTTCAGCGATTTTGGTTCTACTGAAAGGCCCAAGTTCTTCGTTCGATGGCAGCCGATCGATTTAGCGCTGACTCTTCGTGCAACCTATGACGAAGGATCTCACGCTCCGACACTGAGCCAGTTGTTCGGTGGGCCGAGTCAATCGTTCGTGAACATCAACGACCCATTGCACCTGACGACAGAACCCCAGGTCGAGCAACGCCTCAGCGGCAATCCAAATCTGCAACAGGAACCGGCCTATGAATGGACTTATGGCGGTGTCGTTACGCCCGGCCGATGGTGGAGTCCTCTACAGGGCCTGACTCTGAGCGCGGATTTCTATCACATCGATCTTCGCGGTGTGACTGTGGTATTGGATCCGCAATTTCTCGTAGATCATGAGTCGCAATTCCCGGGTCAGGTTATCCGTGACCCAGCGGCCGGCGATGCGATCGTGCTGCTCCTGACTCCCGAGCAAAATCTGGGTCGCATCATCGAAGAAGGCTGGGATTACGAGGCGGTTTATTCCCTGGATACCTCGAGACTGGGCCATGGCGATTGGGGCATCGTGACCCTGACACTTAACGGCACTTATGTTAACCGGATCGAGCTCCAGGTAGCTCCTGGCGGACCTGAACAGAGCGTGGTGGGTAAGTTTGGCGGCGGCTTCCTCGGACCAAGCGCCGGCGGTTCGTTTACGCACAATCGCTGCTACGCCAGTCTGTTCTATAATGGACCACAGAACTCCTGGCTCGGCGGTGTAGACACTGGCTTCACCGTGAACTACATCGGCCAGGACCGGGACACGAAGGGGTTTGAAACGACGCATAACGGGCAGGAGGAGAACCGCAAGATTCGTGAATGGATCACCGTGGATTGGCTTCTTAACTACACGTTTAACTTTGCAGTGACGGCGGCGAACGCCGAAATCGCCGGATACGCCAAGGATGGCGGCGAGAACGCAAAATCGAGAGAGAGCAAGGACAAGAATGTCGGGCCAGTTTCGACCGCGGACTACAATCGATGTGGCTGGCGGGCGTGGCTCAACCACACAACGATTACGCTCGGCGTAAATAATGTATTCAATGAAGAACCGCCCTTCGTGGCTGCAGCCTTTGAAAACGGCTACGACGAGAGCACGGCCAATATCAAGGGGCGGACCTGGTATGTCGCGTTGAAGAAGCGTTTCTAAGGCCTGCCGCGGCATCTTCCGCCTGGTTCCCTTCCTCCTTCCAGCCGTCCCTTTGGTTTGCCAACGCAAATTATCTGGGAACTTCGCCTTTCGTTTCCTGTAGGAACTAGTGGAACGCTATTCACCACCGGTCCAAGTCCACCAACCAGAAAGCAGCATTATGAAAACTCAATATTCCCTACGAACTCTCGGCTCTGTCTTGTTCAGTCTCGTCTTATTGACCGGAAGCGCGTCAGCCGCGCCGACCGCCATACATGGTGACGTCAAAGGTCCGGACGGCAGGCCGGTCAAGGGAGCAGAGGTAACCATCGAGCGTAAGGGCGGCAAAGTATGGAGCAACACCATGCGGACCGATCGGGACGGCCGCTTTAATTTTCAATATCTTGAGGTGGGCGCATATAACTTGCGCGTCAACGCCAACGGATTGGCCCCCACCGCGGCACAGGATGTCAGGACAAAAATGGACGCTGCGATCGGCGTGACCTTTAATCTGAAGAAGCAGACCGGCACGGCGGCAGCGGCCCCGGCGGTAAAGAAAGCAAAACACATGGTGTGGATGCCGCCGGAGACCGGGAGTAACCTCGGTGGGCGTTGGGTTGAAGTCCCCGACACCACCGGGCAAGCAGGTCCCTCGATGAATAACCTGACCAGAGCAGGAGGCGGCGCCCTCCAGGGCATGCAGGGCGGCCCCGGCGGGAGTGGTGGTTCGAATACCAGTGGCGGAGGAAGCCGGTAGCTCCTCATCTGAGGGAATTTCTAAAGCAACTCCAGCGCTGTGCTTCAGCCTTGTACATTTGCTGAATATTTGAGTACTTTCGGCGTGTCCAATGTCGTAAGACCGCGTTGCAGCGGTTTTGCAACGCCTATGCAGAAGCCTTAGCCCGCTCGCCGCCAAGGAGGGGCAGAGGGAGCCAGCAACGGTATGCCTGGCACCTCCTGTTCCTCACTTCGCAAGGACCATTAGGCTGAATCCCCCAAGAAGATTGACTGCGAAATCCCGATGCATCGCAAAGAGCAGTATACGAGGCAGCCGCAGTAATCTGCCTCGCACATGACGGGGAATATCGATCATTCGCGGCGTATAGGACCAATCGATGATCTCGAATCCGAGATCTGCCAGAGCAAACATCGCAGTACGCTTAGAAAAATAATGAAGATGCGGGTGTTGTTCCCGACTGCGAATCATACTTTTCTCCCGAAGAACGTGCTGCACCGAAATGTCCAGGGGGATATGAATCAGCTTGTAGGTCGCCTGCCATTTAAGTTTCCGCAAAAACCCGCGATAGTCCTCAACGTGAGCAATTACGTCGATCGCCATCGCCAGTTCGAAAAATTTCCCCTCCCATGGTTGATCTTCGAGCAACGCGAAATGCAACCTTTCATTTGCTCGGGATTGGCACAGTTCAATAGCTTGGGCTGAAACGTCAGCTCCCCACAGCTCGCAAGTGGGATCAAAGTTTTGCTGCAGCAACCTGAGGACCTCTCCGGCGCCGCAGCCTGCCTCGTAGATTGTTTTGGGAACGATTTGATTGCGGTTCAGAATCCGGAGAATTTGCTGCACCTTCCAGGGCGAGTCCCTTACATGCCAGTCGGGATTCTGTCGGAAGTAAGTTCCATCGAGGTAATCAGTTTGGCCTGGCATGAAGTTCCTATGCTGAATCGAAGTCCAAGTGTAATCGGAAAAATCTGGACATTGCGTCATTCATTCGGTCATGGATTCTGTGTCTCTGGGAGAGCGGAATCCGTTGACGAAGAACTCGCGGAAGAGGGACCCGTCCCTGCGCCGAAGCGTTTGCGGAACCACAGCAGCGGTAGCGTAGCCAACGGCGCCAGATCATCGGAAACGAGCCACGCGCCCTCTTGAACGCCCCGCAAAGAGCGCATCCACGCGCCGAGAGTCAACTGTCCTTCTCGAAAGTGAGACCAGCTGGAGGCAAGATCATTGGTTTCCACGATCCATTTACGCCCTTCGGATACTTGCGCGGACGGGATGCTCTGACCCGTAATGTCCAGGTAGAGAGCCCGGGCAATATCCAACCCGTTCCTGGCGGCAAATAGGCGAAAAGTTGAGCCGATCCGTGGATTTGCGTCCAGCAGCTTATATTGGCCATCGCGACTATCAAACCGATACCCGATATCCAAAGGTCCCCGATAGGCAACGGCTTGAATTAACCGCTTCGTTTGTGTTTCCACTGCGTCATTCCTCGCGCAGATTCCGAGCGAGGTGCTGCCTTGATGCGGCGGAAACTGGCGAAGTTTTCTGCCCGTGGTACCAAACAAACACTCCGACTGATCATTGAAGTAGCCGTTGAACATCCACACCGAATTGTCGCCGCCGGGGATGTACTCCTGCAGGATAATGCGCGGCCGGCCGGTTGCCGCGTTCAAGTCGAAGATTTCAAGCAGCTCGTTCTCGCTAGCCACGATTGCGACCCGCAGCCGCTTTCCTCTTCTCCCCAAAAATTCCCCATAGTCGCCTTTTACAACGACGGGAAAACTCGTGGTGTGTGCGAAATCCATCACCTCCTGTCGACACTGGGGCGATGCCGTTTCGGCCGTGGGAATGCGCAGCTTGCGGCAGAGATTGAAGGTTTGTTGCTTGTTCACAAGACAGCGCACCACCTCGATGCCGGGAGTGGAGAAGAGATATTCCCGTGCAAGAATCTCGGCGTTTTCGGCAACGAACAGGGCGGTTATATCAGAGGTAGGAATCAACAGAGGCTGTCGTCCGATCTGCCTCGCGACATCTTCAAGGAATAACAACGAATCCCCCGCCGGAGAGGAAGAAAAATCCCAGCGGAAAGCTCGCGTCATGAATCGCGAACGAGCGGCCGGCTCCCAGAAATCCTGATGGACTCCATAGACGGGAATCCCCATCCGCCCCAGACTCCGAATAATCCCGACGGCGCCATGTTGGGACGATACGAGAACGACGACCGGCACTGAATTGTTCTCGATACGCATTGGGCCATTGTTTTGCACAGATTGCTTCGTCCTGGACAACTTGCCGGCTAAACCCACAGCGGTTGTTTCCATAGCGGCAAGCTCATGCCAAGGTTCCGCGCGCGCGCGTTCTCATACACCGCCCAGGCCAGGGCGACATCACTTACACCCATGCCCATGTGGCAATAGTGTATTCGCTCATCGCTTTCCCGGCCGGCCTTGGTTCCCAAAATTAGTTCGCCGAGATTGGCTTGAACGTCTTCATCGCGCAGCAAACCTTGCCGGTGCATAATGGCGGGAGTCATAATACCGCGCTGCTTCACTGTTTCCCAATCGTCGGCAACTATCTTTTTGCACTGCTGGATGACGGCGAACTCGCATTCATGGCCCGCCAGCTGTATCGTCAGCGCGCCCCGTTTGATGTGCTGCGCCCGAATGAGCGGCTCCTGAGCAGTGGTCACGGTCAGCACCACCTCTGCATCGCGGAGTGCATCCTCTATGGTCCGAACCGCACGCACGGGAGCAGCCCACCGGCGGCGGCAGTCATCCGCGACAGCCTCCGCCATTGAGATTTGTCGGCCGAAGAGAGCGATCTCCTCAACGTCGGGGAGTTCGGTGTACAGTCCCAGGATCTGGGTTCGAGATTGCAAACCCGCGCCCACGATTCCGATTTTGCGCGACAGTTTCGGGGCGAGATAGCGGACGCCCAAACCTGTCATGGCGCCAGTGCGCATCGCACTGATCAGCCCTCCCTCCATCACGGCCAGAGGAACTCCAGTTTGTGGGCAGTTCAGTATGATCAGCCCGCTCGCGCGCGGCCTCCCCAGCTGGCGGTTGGCTGGGAAACTGGCAATCCATTTCATGCCAATGGCGGAGCGCGCTGGTGCTCCGATCGATGCCGCCAAGCCATTGAAGCGGCCCTGCTCTTCGCTTTCCGCGGTATCTGCGTTTCGCAGCACGATCTTTTGCGGTTCCCGAACCTCGCCCTTGGCGAAACGCGCCTGCGCTTCTCCGACCACGTGCATAGCACGGCGCATATCGAGCACGTCGGCAGCGAGAACTGCCTCCTGGTCTAGATAAAGAAACTCTACCGTCCCCAACGTGCCTCCTCGCGGGTAGTCACTCGCTTGGCTTATGAGTTTACCTTTGACCACCCGGCAATCAATTCCAAGCCTGGGTATTCCATGCCGTTAAAGGTCCAGATGTGAGGATGGTTCAGGCTCAGGCTAGCAACGCTCCCTGCTTCTCGATCTAATTCGAGTTTCCTCTTAAGTATTCAAATATTCCGCGAAGGGACGGCGCTGCACATTCGCCGAATATTTGATTCTCCGCGCTCCTGGCTCATGCTTTAGGTCGCGGCCAGCGCGGCGGCGACGTCAGGCAATATTCTAAATGTCTGATCCAGCCCCGAACTTTCAAAAATCACCTCGACCGTTTTCGGCAGTCCGACCAAATAAAGTTTTCCGCCGTAATGTTCGACATCTTGCATTCCTCGGAGCAAAACGGACAGGCCCGAACTATCAAGGAAAGTGACTTTTGAAAGATCAATCACCAACTTCTTCGGTTTTTCCTTGATCAGTTTCTCCAGGTCCGCCGCGACTTCCGGCGAGATATGCAGGTCAATTTCACCTTCCAGCGGGAAGATTGTGCATTCTTTGGACGATCGCCCCGGGGATAAATTACCAGAGGATAATCGCTGCACCCGACGGTGGCTCATTTGCACTCCCTTTGCCTCGTTAGGCGCTTGAGCTCCGAAATTCTTGACGTCGACAAGCACGCCTTCGGGCGTCCGTCCGGCGAATTGGAGAACTCGAAAACCAAGGTAGACCTCTGGAAGGGGAATCACCTTGGGTGGCGACAAATCCGTCTGCACGGCCACGATCAGTTCGTCAGAGTGGTAAAGGCTTTTAACAATCCGCTTAACGTGTGGCGTCGAAGTAAACTCTGCCGCGAACCGCGCAGCGGCCTCGTGAGCGATCGAATGCCAATATCCCGCTTCGAAAACATGCCAGTTGCGCTTCTCTGATTCTCGCTGCGTATCGGAAAGAGAAAGCCATTCCTGGAAATTCATCGCTAGTTCGTTTCGAGGGCGCTATTTGTTTAATCAGAGGCCCGAGCCACAGATTAACGGAACCCCGTATTACCTGCAAGACTGGGACTACCCGCGACGCAGGGCGATCGCCGCCAGATCATCATCGAAAGCCTGCGCATCGGATCGCTCGATGAGTTGGGCGATCAATCGCGGGAGCACGTCCGCACTTCCGTCGATCCGGGCGAACGTGTCCGCGACGGTTTGACTCGTGAAACGCTCACCGCCGTTTGATTTCAAGCTGTGCAGCCCGTCGGTGTATAGAAGCGCTATGTCACCCGACGCGAGCATCGTTGCCACTTCGTCTATTGCCATCGCTGGGTTGATGCCCATTAGCGTGCTGCGCGACGGAAGCGCCTCGACAATGCCGTCGCGGCGCCGAATGAGGAGCGGCGGATGGCCGGCCCCGGCGAAGGTCAGCCGCCCGTCGGCTTCGATGACGGCACAACACGCCGTCATGAAAGAACGTCCCCGGAGCGCGCTGTAAAACTCGGCGTTGACGCGCGTCAAGATTTCGCGGGCCGTATTGGACGCGGTGCTAGCGCGGTCGAAAAGCGAAGCGACCAAGGTCGTGAAGAGGGCGGCTGCCACGCCGTGGCCGGTGGCATCGGCGAGCCAAAAGAGCCGGATCCCGCGATCCAATTGCCTCCAGCCATACACATCGCCACCGACTTGGATCAGGGGTGTGTAGACCGCCTCTACCTGCCAGCCGTCGAGCCGTGGCAGCGGGGAGCTGACGATGGCCTGTTGAGTGACGCGGGCGACGGCAAGATCGGCTTCCTGCACTTTGCGCCAGCTCTCCATCTCGCTGTTGCGAATCTGCAACTGCGCGAAGAGGTGTGTCTCGCGGTCGCGCGCGCGCTTTTTCTCGAGGCAGGCACCGATGCGTGCTTTGAGCAGAGTCGGGTTGAATGGCTTGGGGAGGTAATCCTCTGCACCCATCTCGATGCAGCGCACCACCGAGTTCAATTCGCTGAGAGCCGAAATCATGATGACCGGGATGTGGCACAACGCCTCGTCAGCCTTCAGGCACCGCAACACTTCGTAGCCGTCCATTTCTGGCATCATGATGTCGAGCAGCACCAGGTCGAAGGTATCTGTGCGCATCCTTTCGAGCGCCTGTCGTCCGTTTCCGGCGGTGGCTACTGCGTAGCCCTGACGCTTCAACCGGCGCGAGAGGACGTCGCGGTTGGCCGCGATGTCATCCACGACCAGCACAAATCCCTGCGCCGCGCCAGAGGCTAGCTCGCCCGCGGCTGGGTACTCCGAGAATGCTTCGGCGGCTAATTCCTGTTCTATCGGAGTTGTATGCTCCTCACGCGGCGCGGTGATAGCTGCGGGCGGCTCCGGCGCGCGGATCGGATGAAAGTTGTCGTTGATGAGCGCCAGCAGTTGCTTGCCGGCAGTATGAGTCTTCTGCAGATCGGCCACGAAGTCGTCCTGGCCCTGCTCCTGCGCCTGCTCCATCAGCATCTCGGAATAGCCGATGATCTGATTGATAGGCGTGCGCAGGTCGTGGATCAGGCCCGATGGCAACGCGTGTCGGGCCGCTTCGCTGCTTGGATGTTGTGGTTCGATCACGATGTAGGTTCCCCGGAAGCCATCTCGCCGACACCCCCGCTCAATAGCGCCTCGATTTTGCCGAGCAGACGCGGCAGTTCGACGGGCTTGGTGTCATAGTCGTCGCAACCGGCTTCGAGAGCTTTTTCGCGGTCCCCGGACATTGCGTGCGATGTGAGGGCGATGACGGGAATGTGCTTCGTGTCAGCATCGGCCTTGATACGGCGCGTCGCTTCCCAGCCGTCAAGTGCGGGCAGGCTAATGTCCATCAATACCAAATCCGGCGCTTGGGTTTGGGCCATCTTAACGCCGCTCTCGCCATCCACCGCCAGAATGACGTTATAGCCTTTGCGTTGAAGCCGTCGCGAGAGCATATCGCGGTTCAACTCGTTATCTTCTACTAATAGAATCTTGGGCATGGCATTTTATTCGGTGCCGCCCCGGCCCATGACTTCTGCAGCAGCATTGACGCTCTCTGCAACCTCCGCGGCAGCCTCGGGCTTCGCTTCACTGACCACAGCGGGCAGCTCGATCGTGAAGATGCTGCCTTCGCCGGGCACGCTATGCACGGTTACGTCGCCGCCCATCATCTGGCAGAAGCGGCGCGTCAGGGCCAATCCCAGGCCGGTGCCGCCAAACCTGCGCGTAGTCGAGGCATCCGCCTGGGTGAAGTCCTGAAAGAGCTTCACAATCTGTTCGGGACTCAGGCCTATGCCGGTGTCCGTCACGCGAAAGACGATCCACTCATTGCCATCCCGGCGCTGACGACCCGCCTCGAGTGTGACGGTGCCTTCATGGGTGAACTTGCCGGCGTTGGACAAGAGATTGAACAGACCCTGGCGTACCTTGATCTGGTCGGCGTGCATCACGCCCAAATCCGACGCGCTCTCGATGTGCAGTGTGTTGGCGTTCTTCTCGACCAAGGGTCGGATGGTGGAAGCGACCTCATCAATCATCTCGGCCAGGTCGAAGTTTTCCAGAAACAGTTCCATCTTGCCGGCTTCGATCTTGGATAAGTCGAGGATGTCGTTGATGAGGGCCAGCAGGTGCTTGCCAGCCGCGTTGATTCTTTTGAGGTCTGGGCCGAAGTCCTCCAGTTGCTCGCTCGACTGGCTTCCTCCTGCAGCATCTCGGAGTAGCCGATGATGGCGTTCAGCGGCGTCCGCAGTTCGTGGCTCATGTTGGCCAGGAACTGGCTCTTCGTTTTGTTGGCGGTTTCGGCGGCTTCCTTGGCCTTGGCCACCTCTTCCTCGGCGCGCCGCCGCTCCGTCACGTCCTCCATCGCCAGCACAAGCAACTCCCCGTGATGCCCCGCCTGCAGCTTGCGGGCGTTGAGCAGCATGACCCGCCGCCCGATGGCCGGGAAGTCGTGCTCCAACTCAAAGTCGTTGAAGACGGAACTCGTAGGAATGATGTCTTCGAGGAGTGTCCGCAAGGCGGGGATGTCCCACTGGCCGTTGCCCAACTCGTAAATGAGGCGCTTCTCGGTCTCTTCGGAAGAGACTCGAAAGGTTTGGTAAAAGGCGCGGTTGCCGGATCGCACGCGCAGAGTGGTATCGAGAATCAAGAGTGGTTCGCGCACCGTATCCACGATGTTCTGCGCGTACGTTTCGATAGCCTTTAGGTCCGCCTCGGAGCGCCGCCGCTCCGTCACGTCTTCCATCGCCAGCACCAGCAACTCGGCGTGGCTGCCCGCGCGCAGCTTGCGCCCATTGAGCAGCATCACGCGACGCCCGATAACCGGGAAGGTGTGCTCCAACTCAAAGTCGTTGAAGACGGAACTCGTAGGAATGATGTCTTCGAGCAGTGTCCGCAAGGCGGGGATGTCCCACTGGCCGTTGCCCAACTCGTAAATGAGGCGGTTCTCGGTCTCTTCGGAAGATACTTGAAAAGTCTGATAGAACGCGCGGTTGGCGCTTCGCACGCGCAAGGTAGTGTCCAGCATCAAGAGTGGCTCGCGCACCGTGTCCACGATGTCCTGGGCATATGTTTCGATGTCTTCAACCAACGGTTTTTGTTTCATCGTAAGCCTTGGGTACAAGTCCATCATAAGCGGCGCGCGGGGTTGATGCAGTTGATACTTTCTCAGCGACGCGCTCAAGGAATCAAACGGTATGCCCGTCCGCACCGGATGAATGCTTAAACGGCTTTCGCTTGTCGCCTACCCTGAGTTGGAACTTTGGAACTCCTAAAACGGGACAACTCTCCGCGAACGTACATGTTGTACATTTGCTGAATATTTGAGTACTTTGAGCATGTCCAATGTCCAAAGGCGGCATTGGAGCGATCTTGGATTGTGCAACTTCCGTGCAATGACTCTGCAAAAGCCTTGAATTGTCAGCTGGAAAATAAGTGACGCGGTCGACACACCACATTATCCTCCTCGTATGAGATCGATCCGCCTCGCCGGGACGCTGGGTGGCACCTGGCTGCTGTTGGCTCTGGCTGCAAACGCCGCCGAACCTGCCGCCCCGGAACACACCGGGCTGGGCGTCGGAAAAAAAGCACCTGCCTTCGCGCTCCAAGACCAAAACAGCCGCAATGTCACACTGGATTTCCTGCTCAAGAAGGGCCCAGTGGCGCTCGTCTTCTTCCGCTCGGCGGACTGGTGACCCTTCTGCCAGAGGCAGTTGGTCCAACTGCAAACTAACCTAAAGGAAATCGAGGCGACTGGTGGCCAGGTCGTGGCCATTAGCTACGACTCCACGGCTATCCTCAGCCGCTTCGCCATAAAACGCTCGATCACTTATGCTCTGCTCTCCGACCCCGGCAGCAAAACCATCGACGCCTATGGCATTCGGAACGGAGAAGCGCCTGAGCGCGTAAAAGGCATCCCGTACCCGGCACGTTCATCGTTGGAACCGATGGCATCATCCATGCCAAGCTGTTCTTGCAGGGCTACGAAGAGCGTGCTTCGCCCGAGGCCCTTATCCAGGCGTTGAATAACGCGAGGTAAGTGTAAATTTGATTGCAGGGAACCGGGAAAACATGGTCGCTGTGCGCCTGCTCGATACACTAGCGATTACGTGCAACGTCACGTAATTAAGGGAGATGACGCGTCCACGATTGGTCCCTGCGCCGAAAATCAACAATCCATCGGACGACGAACTACTCAGGCGCGCGCAGGAATTTTATGAAGTGATGCGACGACGGCGAACGATCCGCGATTTTTCCGATCGTTCTGTCTCGCGCGAAGTGATTCGAGTACTGTATCCACACGGCCGGAACGGCTCCGAGCGGAGCGAACTTGCAGCCGTGGCATTTCGTAGCGGTGAGCAATGCTGCGGTGAAGCACGAAATTCGCATCGCGGCGGAAGCGGAGGAGAAAGAATTTTACCAACATCGCGCACCGAAAGCCTGGCTGGAAGCGCTCGCGCCGATCGGAACCGATTCGCAAAACCGTTCCTGGAAATTGCGCCGTGGCTCATCGCAGTGTTCGCACAACCATTCCGAACATTAGCCGACGGCAAACGCTCGCCCGCAACCTACTACGCGATCGAATCCGTCGGGATCGCAACCGGCATCCTGGTGACCGCCGTGCATTCGTGCGGTTTGGCAGCGTTAACGCACACCCCAAGTCCGATGGGATTTCTAAATCGAATTCTCGGACGGCCGTGGAATGAGAAGCCATTTGTGCTCCCTTGTGGTTGGTCATCCCGCGGAAAACGCGCTTGTTCCCGATATTGAACGCGAACCGCTTACGGAGATCAGCTCGTTTGTTACTGAGTGATCAGCCGAGCCCGCGTTAGCGCACGTCAGAATCGGGTCCACTCGCGGGTCGATGAGGGGGGCTGTCGAGTCGCTTATCGGGGTAACAATTACGCGATCCGTGACAACCCGATACTCAAGGCTATTTAGGACTGATTAGGCCTACAGAACAGATTACTCAAATATTTCGAGACGGGATGACCTTTAGACATTTGCTTAATATTTGTGTACTTTTTGCGTGTCCAATGTCCGAGATGATCGGCGACCAGGTCGCCGACTCGCTTGGTGATCCGGCTCGATCCCAGTTCGGGCTGCCAGGGATCTGCTCCCCGCAGTCTTTAATGGATCCGGATATCGCCGCTCGTCGGATTACCGCTGGCAGAATAGCCGGTGCTGACGCTGATTGAAAAAGTGTCGTTTGTGCCAGGACTCCCGTTATCGGTTACGTTAACCGTGAAACTGACCTTCTTGGCGTGCTTACCGCTGCCTTTGGCGGTGCCACTGAAAGATGACTGGTTTCCGGTGATCGTCGCGTTGGTGATTTTGTTTGCGCTAATGGTTAAAGGAACTGCCGGATCATTATAAGAGAAGCTTCCGGTGACTTTGGCTTTGCCCTTCTTGTGCGTTTGGTAATCCCCACTTGAATGCTGAAATTGGCCTGACCCGCCGGCGCGTTGATCGTTCCGTTGCCGCCGACCTGAGTCGGTATTGGGGTCGGAGTCGGAGTTGCCGTGGGCGTTGGCGTCGGCGTTGCGGTTGGAGTTGGCGTTGGTGTCGGCGTAGCCGTTGGTGCTTCCGCGCAATACTCGCCTCCAGGTCTGAGGACAAAGCTATAAACGTGGTCGGGGGGTTGGGTAAAGCTAGAAAAGCCGCCCCATACGATCATTCGGCTCCGGTCCAGATTGCGGTGGGGAACTCGCTTACGTGAGGGGCATTGATCGCCGTCATCAGCGGTCCAACTGTCATTGGTCGGATTGTATCGGCCACCTGTATTTAAAAAGCGGTCCTGCTGGCCACTATAACCACCCCACACGATCATCTCGTGGCCTGTCCATATAGCTGCGTGAGAGACTCGGCCATCAGGTGCGTTGAATAGGCCGGTCGCAATCCATGTATCGGTGCTCGGATTGTCCCTGGCTCCCGTGTTTACATGCACACTGCCATCGTAACCGCCCCACTCGATCGTATCTCCTTTTCCGTCCATATGGCGCTTTGCGCAGCTCGCGTTGGAGCACCAATGGTGTTAGTGGCCGTCCAGCTGTCGCTCACCGGATTGTATCTTCCACCTGTGTTGCTGGGAGATAATAACCACCGCCCCACACGGTCATCTCACTGCCCGTCCAGACAGCCGTATGAAAGAGCCGCGGATCGGGCGCGTTTGTCGTGCTGGTTGCGATCCAGCTGTCGGTATCCGGGTTGTATCGCGCGCCGGCATTCGATCGAGGCCGACCCAGAGGCTGTGTGAGCCGCCACCCCAAACTATCATTTCTGTGCCAGTCCAGACCGGGTGTCAATCCGTGCAGATAAGGCACATTGTCAGAGTAGTTTCCTGTCCAAGTATCAGTAGCGGGATCGTATCGTCCACCCGTGTTCACGACCTGGAGTGGCTCTGCATCATACCAACCGCCCCACACGATCACTCCGGTCCCGGTCCAAACCGCAGTGTGAGCTTCCCGACCTTCCGGTGCATTTCCCTTGTCGGTCGGCGTCCATGTGTCTAAAGCAGGATCATATCGGCCGCCGCTATTGGTGACGTAGGTAGGATTGAAATGGCCGCCCCACACGATAACTTCGGTTCCCGTCCAAACCGCCGTGTGCTCATTTCGGGCCTCCGGTTTATTGGTCGTGCGAACTCGAGTCCAAGTATCTGCTACAGGGTCGTCCCTCGCCGGTGTTGGGCATTTCTCCTCCCGCCGAAAACGATCATCTCACTCCCGGTCCAAATCGTCGGGGATGTGATCGGCAGGTTCGGCACGTTAATCGGTCCTCATCGGGCTCCAGATATTCGTGGCCGGATTGTAGCGACTCCCCGCGAATTAAATCCGCTGACTTCCTTGCCGCTCCACACGATCATTTCGCTACCTGTCTCAGAAAGCACTGTACGAATAACGACCCTCCGGCGGATTGATTCCACTCAACGCAATCCAAGACGTCGGTGGCCAGGCTGTCCTTGGCGCCATCACTTAAGACCGTGCCGTTCCAGCCGCCCCAAAGAATCATCTCACTGCCTGTCCACACTCCGCCCTGGCCGAATCGCGCCCCGGGAGCGTTCCTCACTGATACTCTGCCTGGTCCACGTGTCTGACCCCGGATTGTATTTCGCGCCATTATTTAAGTAACTGGTAGGGCCATTTCGTCCGCCCCAAATGACCATTTCACTTTCCGGTCCAGACGGCCGAATTCTGGATGCGGCCTCCCGGATCATTGGTGGTGTTACATCGTCGTCCACGAGTCGGTAATCGGGTCATA
Source organism: uncultured Verrucomicrobiae bacterium (assembly GCA_963788855.1). Classification (GTDB taxonomy): domain Bacteria; phylum Verrucomicrobiota; class Verrucomicrobiia; order Chthoniobacterales; family UBA10450; genus CAWBIE01. The sequence goes on along the minus strand of CAWBIE010000005.1, from coordinate 449,232 downwards.
GCGGCCGCCGGTGTTCGCAAAGAAGGGTGCATCCACACCCAGACGAGCATGACAGTGCCGGTCCACAGCGCCGTGTGCAAAGATCGCGCCGTAGGTGCATTGCTCATGCTGGTCGGCTTCCGGCTTTGTAGTTTGCCCCGATCGTCCTTCCCCGCCGCTGTTAAGATAAATATCGCCAGGCCTATATCCACCCCAGACGATCATTTCCGTGCCGGTCCACACGCAGTAGTATCGCCGATGGTGCGTTCGTTCAGCTAGCCGTCGACAACTGTCAGTGGCTGGGTTGTATTTGTCACCGTGGCTCACACGGCTGGTTATAATTGGACCCACCCAGACGAATCATTTGGCTGCCTGTTCCACACGGCAGTAGCCGCGCGATCTCCGGCGGATCTTATTAAGGACGACCAGGTGTCGTCGCATGTGCTCGCGGTATCGGTTAATGCGGGTAGCGAGTAGCCGGCGAATACCCGCGGGTTTGTAACAGTATCGCTCTCGCCTCCCACGCTCTGAGATGCCGACCCTGCTTATTGCCGCCCTGTTTGGCTCGCTCACCAAGCACTCGACAACGCCGGTCGGGCCAGGCATCTCGCGACGACAAAAGGATCATTGCCCAACGCTTCAAATAGTCGCAGCATCTGCAGATACTCGTGTGCTGCGCCATTCGTTCCATCTCTGCCTGCAATTGCTGAAAGCCGATGGGCCGCTGCCAACTGCCGCAGTCCTCCAGCACACGAGAGTTTCGCAAATAGTCCTGCCTTTCTTTCGATCTGTGGTGCGGACATCACCGTCTCGAGGGGCAGCTTGGAATCAGTGCGTTCCTTTGGCCAGATGCGGTGGTGCCGGTGGACTGCCCTCGATCGCTCGTTGATAGGTCACACGTTCGCAAAAGTGAGCGGGCCATGTCGCAGCTGTGAAGGCGGAAGACTTTGACGACAGTCCAGGACGGAGGGGGTCAAAATTAAACGCCGCAGTTGCAGCAATGAGTGCGAATGAAGAGGCAATCGCGCGGTGATCTGCAGAAGAAGACGTCGCAGCCAGTGAGTTGCTTCTGCTTGCTGGAGTCACCCATCTCCTCTCTCGCCGAACTGCTTCACGAATCTGGCTCGGCCTTTATACGAATTGGCGATGAAGACGCACTTGTGCTGCCATCGGCGCTACCTTCCAACCCCATCTGCTGGGGGTAAAGTCGTCTGTTGAACGGAGTCGTAGGTAACGGGCTTTCCATTGCGGAAGGCGAAGAAAGTCCTTTGCTTCATAAGCTTCATCGACGTCTCCGCGAATTGCTTCCGGTGGAGTCCTTGCGCCAGACGTGGACATTTTGCACATGTCCCGAGGCATCGACCTCGATACTCATATCCACCAATCAGGGTTTATCGTCGCTCAGCCAGGGACGTCCAGGATCTTTAACAAGACATAATTCTGCCCGGGAATGACTATCATTTGGGGGTCGATAAAATCGCTTTCCTTTGCAATTCGGATAGTTCTTGATTGGCAACGCGCAGATGCGGCTTTCCCGTCGATGACGCTGAAGGTTATGGTCCCATCAAAGTGCGCGACAACCGGCCGATGATTGTAGACCGCCGGTATGAATGACAGTCTTAAGTTGTTAACTACCTCCTCCCGAAGCTTCTCGGAGTCGCGGTCCTTCGTCAGTCCTGCTGCCTGCGCTTGCCCTTCCATCAGTGACCCAACGAAGAACGACGGCATGCCCCTGGCCTCTTTCATCAAGCCCTGGGTATCGATCATGTTGATCAACGCCCTTGGGCCTGACCCCACCAAAGCCGGTCGCATTTCGGGCAGGCTCTCCGCCCTGGTTGAAGTGGCAAGACCGGGGGTTCTATCAAACAAGCAAGCGCACCCGTCTGTCGCCACAAATCGGTAGCCCTACGATGGCGGCTTCTCTCGCAACCCGGTCAGAGAAGACTCTTCTGCATTCCGCGAAATAAGACGAATTCGCCGAGGAGCGACTTGTTAAGGATTTCATAGGCTTAGTTGGCCGCTGGGGAGGGACACTAGAGGTCCGACGATTTGTTGGTGCAGAGGGAACGGGCCGCACCAGCGGTCGATTGACGCTGCAATAATTTCCGATAAGGCTTTTTCTGACGCAATGGCCGGTTACCTAATGATATTCACGTTGAAAATGTGAACGCATTGCGGGAAGGCGTTCTGGCAGGCTAAACCATTAAGAAAGGGGCGCTTTTATGGAAGAAGACGTAGTGTCTTGTCTCGTCGGGTTTTGGTGTAGCGGTCCCGTTCCACGTTTCCCGCCAGCCAGCAGTTCCCTCTAAAGACCCCCTATGAAATTTCGCGTGGCCTTTGTGCTATTCGCGTCGGCTATCAGCCTGGCGGCTGCGCCGATCAATCCAAATAACATTCTTGTTTCGATAGGCATGGTTTTAGGCGGCGATGAGATCGCACCCGAACACGATTTCGTCGGCGAATACACACCAACGGGAGAGTTGTGCAGATTATCCCGTTCAATTACAATAACCGTCCTTATGAGTGGGCGAGGAGATCACCTGCGCCAGATCGCCGTCGATCCCTATGGGTATATCGACGCGTTCAACGGAACGACGGTGCTGTTCCTGACCCGTTACTGCAGCCGTCATCCGGTAACTTCCCGCATATCCCCGCATTCCCTAATTGGGACGTCATCAATAACGTCACCTATGGTGGGGATAGCGGCGTATCAAAACTTTATTTATGCAGGCAACTGGAACGGGATCATTCGTTTCGACACTGCTGATCACACTGCGGCCCGTTTTTCGCCGGGAACCAGTTTTATCGAGCTAAATATCGGGCTCGATCGAAAACTTTACGCGTTACGCGAGCTGTATCCGGCGGAGGGGGGCGCGACCGAGATCTTCGTGTTCGATCCTTCAAGCATGGAATTGCTGAAGGTACATTCCAATTCCATACGATATTGCCGAAACGGACAGCATTCGCGGTGTTGCTGCGGACGAATCCGGCAATGTTTACCTGGTGGGTCTCCACCAAGCGCTTGTTTACAAGCTGGATGGCAACGGTGTTGTGTTGGCGCAGGGTCAAACGGGCTTCGCCTACATGTCCAACATCAATGTCGATGAGACCGGGCAGATAATTATCAGCGAAGAAGAGGGGCACGTCATTGTGACGGAGCCGACGCTCACACAATTTTCGTCGTTCGTCGCGGTAGAGCAGACAGGATTCGCCAGCTCCTGGGCGATGTTTGTGTCGTTTGCGCGCACCGTTCCCGCCCCACTTGATCCGGTGCCCGCCCCGACCGCGACGCCGGTTCCGACGCCAACACCCGTGCCCACGCATAATATCCTGGTGTCGTCCGGAAATTTTTCGGTGCAGATCGGTAGCGGGACCTTGAATACGAACACGCTGTGGGAGTTCGATCCTAACGGGACACTGCTTCAAAGTATTCCGTTTAGCTACAACAATGGGCTGTATCCGAGGGCCGAGTGCTTGCGCGGGATCGCCGTTGACCAAAACGGCACGGTGGATGCCTTTAATGGCACATATGCGCCGTTACTCACGAGGTGGGATCCAACCCAGAACGCTCTTAATTTTAACGCTACAATTGCCGGTTGGAGCACGTATGAGGGCCTGCCGTGGGGCGGGATCGCGACGTATCAAAACTATGTTTACGTCACCGATATGGCGGCGGCCGCCGATGGCTCCGATCCAGTCGCCGGATTAATTCGAGTTGATCTAACCACTGGTGGCTCCACGCGGTTTAGCAATGGGACGAATTTCGTCGACGTAACAATCGGTCTCGATGGCAAGCTCTATGGATTGTTTACTGGCGGGGCCGCCGCGTACGATTGGCGTCAGGCTACTGATATCAATGTCTACGATCCGGTTAGTCTGACGCTGTTGCAGCATTTCGCATTGCCTGCTGAGGTCGCTACGAACGACGAGATCCGGAGCATTGCGGTCGATCAGAGCGGTAAGATCTTTGTTTGCGGCTACTGGGGTGTGATTTACCGTTTAAAGAGCGATGGCACATTAGAGGCAAGCCAAAGCAGCGGCTATTCGGATCTCACAAGTATCGCCGTCGACGAAACGGGTCGCTTTGTCACGACGGATGCGGAAGGTCACGTGATTGCTGGATACACATCGCTCAACTGGAACGACGTAAGTTCTTTCACTGCCTTCCCGAATATCAACGGGCTCAATTGGGTGGTGCATACAACGTTTGCGCCTCTGAACATTCCTATCAGTAACCCCGCACCAACGCCGACCCCAACGCCTGGTCCATTTACGCTCAACATTTCCGCGTCCGGCGGCGGCACGGCGGCCAAATTTCCCGACCACCCATCCTACGGGTCCGACACACGCGTAGCCATCGTTGCAACTCCAGCGCCTGGTTACAAGTTTACCGACTGGGGCGGCATCCAGTATCAATTGGCGCCTTTGAATCCGTTGATCATCTCGATGGATTCCGACAAAAATTTCATTGCCAATTTCGCGCCACTTTTGCCTACGGCAGCGACGCCCACGATCTCGCCGCCGAACGGGACCTATCAAAAGTCGGTCACGGTGACGATGAACGATGCGACACCCGCAGCGGTCATTCACTATACAACCAACGGAAGCAGTCCTACGGCTTCGTCGCCGGTTTACACTCCGGCGGGCCGCACTGGTAAGAAGAAGGTTAAGGGCACGGTCGTCAAGTTGACCGCGTCGGGTAGCCTGAACGCAATAGCGATTGTCAGCGGGTTCAACGATAGCGCGGTTGCCGAAGCGGATTACACAATCACCCCAAAAAAGAAGAAGGGGCATTGACCGCGATTTGGATTTCAGATCTCGAATCGCGGACGTGTGACGGCGCACGACAATTTCAACAGCATCGCAGGTGGGTTTAACCCCACGCTCGATTTCGAGTCGAGCATTTTTAGACCGCTAGCCGTGGAACCAGGCAGTTGTCGCCAAGAGTAGACCGCGCACCTCACACCCCCCTCCTTCACCGAATATTTGTGCGCTTTTCGACTGCAAAGTGTCCAAAACCGATCGGCTTCCCTCGTAAAAACAACGGTCAGGGTGTGAGGCCGTTTGGACACGCAAAAAGCTCAAATCCGAAAAAAGTACACAAATATTCCGTGAATAACCCCCAATTGCATCATCCGTAAGTGCCTTATCTTCCGGCTATTTCCGCCTTTCTGCGAAAGTACACAAATATTCAGCGAAGGGACACACTTCGCTCCGGGATTTGCTCACGAGAGGACTCGAACCTCCACGGGTTTCCCCATACGGTCCTGAGCCGTACGCGTCTGCCAGTTCCGCCACGTGAGCGAAGCGACCGATAAAATGCCCTCGGACGGGAGACGCGCAAGGCGAAATGGGTTGAGGCGGGGTCGCGCGCGACTCTAGGATTGACGTCTTTTCCGGGCCCGGACCTCCAGTGCTTGGCTTTGCGCGCCTTGCCGAGCGAACGCAGCAAATCGGCGTAATTGGCCGCGACGATCTCGTAATCTTCCGGCGGTTGTGTCGGTCGCTTCCTCCCAACTCTTGAGCGAGGCGCGATAAAGCTCGGCCGCTTTCGCGATAATCGCCGCGCGAATGATAGACCACCGCCAGATTGCATTTCGATTGCGCGATGTCGGGATGTGTCGGCGGATGCACTTTCTCGCGAATGTCCAGCGCGCGGAGATGGGTCTTCTCCGCCTCGGCGTAAACGGCGTTCGTTAGTGTAAAACACAGCCAGATTATTCAAGCACCGAGGCGACGTCGGCGTGCTCGGGCCCGAGCTGCTTTTCGTAAATCTCAAGCGCGTGCAGATAATAAGGCTCAGCCGCTTTTTGACGGCCCGATTTCCGGAAAATCAACGCGACGTTGTTCAACATCGTGCCAAGATCCGACGTAAGGCAGGTCCTCCAGCTGTGTTCCGGCCGCGATCGCTTTCTCGTAAAAGCGAATCGCTTCATCAGACTGGCCGAGATTGTCGCACAAGAAAGGCCAGGCGCCGCGCGGAACGGTAAAAGCGCGCGCTGATCCGGCGGCTTTGCCTTTTCCAGAACCGAGTGCGCTTTCAGCAGATACGGCCTTGGCCGCGGTGCGATCGCCGCTTTGATCGAGAAGTCTGACCCAGTTTTTCGTAGCTCAGCGCGAGCGCGATTGTCGTTCTCCGGGAAAGTGCGCTTGGCCAGATCGAGCAGCGGTCTCGGCCACCCGGATCGCTTCAGGCAAACGGTTGCTGGCCCGCAAGGTCTCGAGCTTGTCGTTCAGAATGTTCCACAGTTTTTCTTCGCCTTTCATCTCGCATCACCAGCCCTCGCTGAGTTGGCTGACCAAGTGAGTGGCCAGCTCTTCCGCGGCGAGTGGTAATGCCTGCCGTTCGTCGGTGGTTACATCAGCCGTCACCGAATAAGCCTGGTCCTACCGCTGCTGCCGCCTCCACCGACGAAGAAGCTCGTTGTTCCAGCCACATCCCCGGAAGGTCCGAGCGGCTTTCCGTCATCCCCTCGAGCCGATGACATGGATTGACAGGTTGAATTCCGAGGTGGCAAGAACGTTGCCCGGACGGAGCGCGCTGGAGAGCGGCTAATGCGCGTAATCTCGCGCTTTCAAGATCGCGTCCGCCTTGCTCTCGTCCCGATGCGGTAGGTGCCGTCCTGCTGAAACTGCTTGATGACTGTGTCCGTGACCAGCGCCTCGATACGAGGAATCAAAGTCTCATTCTTGAACGTCGGCACGGCGATCGTCTGAACGTCGCGCAGGTAATATGGTTTTATCGGCCCGACGTGATAACCGAGACAACTGGTCAGGCAGAAACAGACAGCCGCCGCCAGAAAATTTTTCACGGAGCCGGAGAAGCACTCGCATCCGGCGAAGTGGACGGGTCGGAGGCGGTGGAAGACGCGGGCGGAGTGCTGGTGCCCAAACCCGATGGCGGTGGCTCGGGGGCGGTCGTGCTGTCGCGGCACGAGCGAGGCGGGCGGCGGAAGCGAAGCGTCTGTCTCCGGCGGAGGCAGCGGTGCGGCATTATTAGACGATCCCTGGATGGGCGGACCGCCGGCGGCGGTTTGAGGACCCGACCCTTTCTTCTTCGCTGCTTCCGTCTCGGCTGAGGCAAAGGCCGGCTTGAGAGCATCCGCCCCGTATTTGGCCTTGAGCTGGTCGATTCGCTTCTGCGCCTTGTCGCTTTCGTTCGAGCCGGGCTGCTGGCGGATTACCTCATTATAATAGATGACCGCGGCGCGGTAATACTTCTGCTTGTCGTAATACTGGGCAATATTGAGCGAACTGTGGATTTCCCTGTGATCGAGTGACACCAAATCGGCGCGTGCTTGCGCTGCCTTTTCGCTGTTGGGAAAGCGAAAGAGAAAATCCTGAAAGGCGACCCGCGCTTTGGTCGCGGCGGCCAGATCCTGCGTCCCGGCGTGCGCAGCCGTGAACCAGATATAGCCAATCTGATATTGAGCATCCGCCGCTACGGGAGAATTTGGGAATTTCTCGACCACAGCCTGATAGGCTGCCAGAGCGGCGTCGTTGGCACCTTCTTTTTCGCGGGCCCGCCCGATATCGAATTGCGCCCGCGCTGTGTACTTTCCGTAGGGTGCGGTGCGAATAATGGCCGCGAAAATCTCCACCGCGTGATCGAGCGAGTTGACCAGCGATATCCCCATGAATTTTATCTTTTTCCCGTTAAGAAACATCTCGCCGATGCGGAACTGGGCCTCGACGGCTTCCTCGAAATGCGGGCTAGCCGGGTACATTTGGACGAGAGCGGAATAAGCGCCGGCTGCACTCAAATAAGATTGCGTCTGCTCCATCAATTGGCCGGTGCGAAAGGCGGCTCCCGGCGCCAGAGCATCCTTGGGATGCCTTTTCACCAGCGCCTTGTAATTCGCAATGGCGCGGGTCAGTTTGCCCGCCTTTTCCGCCTCCTGGCCGGCATGAAAGAGCTCTTCCGCATTCCCGCTAATTTCTTCCTCGCCCGGTGCCACGTACTTGGCCTTCTCGCCCGGTTTAAAGACGATGGAGCCGTCGGCCAACGGAGCGAAAGCAAGGGCCGCGACTGGAAGGCAAACGAAGTTACGAAATAGATTTGTCATGGGGTCACGCAGGGTAGTTGCGTTAGCGGTTCCGTCAAGTTTGGCAGCCTCCTAAAAGATGGGAATCTGAGCCTCCCAAAACCGCCGCGCGGAGTCCTTTTGGTCGTCTCGGAATGGCTTACCTTGTCCCTTGCATCTGACCGATCAACAGAAAATACGCATGGGCGCCTGCGCCTGGAGTTTTGACGAGTGGCGCGGCCCGTTTTATCCGCCGGACCTGCCCCAGTCCCGCTGGCTTGAGTATTACGCCCGCTATTTTCCGGCCGTCGAAATCGATTCGACATTTTACAGCGCACCAGCCGAAGAGACTCTCTTGCGCTGGATCGAAATGACCCCGGCGACCTTTCGTTTTACCTGCAAGCTGCCACGGGAAATCACGCACGCCCGCCGGCTGCACGATTGCACCACCGAAGTGACGGCCTTTCTCCGCGCCATCGACTCGCTGGCCGCGAAATTGAACGTGATCCTGATTCAGCTCCCGCCTTCCTTCACGCCCAAAGACGGCAAATCCGCTCTGCGCGCTTTTATCAAGCAGCTCCCCCGCGATTTTCGTTTCGCCATCGAATTCCGGCATGCAGGCTGGCATCGGCCGAATATTATCGGGCTTCTGGAAAGCTACCGGATCGGTTGGGTCTGGGCCGATACCAGCGCATTGAACGAGCGGAACCTCGCGCCCTTTGAGTTCCTCCCGCAAACGACGGATTTTATTTATCTCCGTCTGCTGGGCGATTACGCGACCAAGTACGGAGCCGATGGTCGTCATCTCCTTCGCTACGAAAAGCTGCTCTGGAAACGCGAGGCCGCTTTGGAAAGCTGGTCTCTTAAAATAGAACGTCACCTTTCCGAGGTGCGAAATGTCTGGGCCTTCGCGGGCAATCACTTCGAAGGATTCGCGCCCGAAACCTGCCAGCGGCTCGCCCAACGCCTCGGATTTGAGTTGCCCCTGCCCGCCGAAAGCGGCCTGAATTCGTCAGAACAGGATCGATCCCAGCTCGACCTGTTCGAAGAGCAGGCGGAGTGAAGCCAAGTTCCAAATCCCAAGATCCAAATTCCAAACAAAGTCCGGACCTAAAAATCAAACGACGTGAGACCACAGGATCTCGGACTTGGAGATTGAAGCTTGGAGCTTCCTTGGAAATTGGAGGTTGGTCCTTGGATGTTTAGAACGGACGCCCCGGAGCTGCGTCCCTACCTGATCTCGCTCGCCCCGAAGTAGGATTGCAATTTTTCCGGAATGCGAACCGAGCCGTCCGCTTGCTGTCCGGTCTCGATCAAAGCGGCAAAGACGCGGGGCAGAGCCAGGCCGGAGCCGTTGAGCGTGTGGCAGAACCGATTCTTTCCCTCTCCATCCTTGTAACGAAGATTCATCCGCCGGGCCTGGAAATCCTCGAAGTTCGAGCAGCTCGACACTTCGAGATATGCGTTCTGACCGGGCGACCAGACCTCGATGTCGTAGGTTCGCGCGGAACCAAAGCCGAGATCGCCCGTGCACAACTCGAGGACGCGATAATGCAGGCCTAGCAATTGCAGCACGCGCTCGGCATTCGTGGTCAGCGTTTCCCACTCCTCGTACGATTTTTCCGCCGTCGTGATCTTCACCAATTCGACCTTGTCGAATTGATGCACCCGAATAATCCCGCGCGTTTCGCGTCCGGCCGACCCGGCTTCACGACGGAAGCAGGGCGTATAAGCGACGAATTTCTTCGGGAGATCCGTCACTGCCAAAATCTCCTCGCGATAAAAATTCGTCACCGGCACCTCAGCGGTGGGCGCGAGAAACATCTGGTTTTCCTCGAGGCCATACATGTCTTCTTCGAATTTCGGCAGCTGGGTTGTGCCGATCATGCAATCGCGCCGCACCAGGAACGGCGGACTCATCTCGAGATAACCATGCTCTCGCGTATGCAAATCGAGCATGAAATTGATGAGCGCGCGCTCCAGCCTGGCGCCGGCTCCGGTGAAAGCGATAAAGCCGCTCCCGCTCAACTTGGCGGCCCGCTCCAGGTCGAGAAGCTTCAGTTTTTCTCCGAGCACGACATGATCGAGAACCTTGCCCGGCAATTTGGGTTTCTCGCCCCAACTCCGCACCACCCGATTGGCGCTCGCGTCCTTTCCGACCGGCACGAGCTCGTGCGGAATATTTGGAATCTGCAAAAGCAAGTTCGTTTGCTCCTGATCGAGCCTCGTCGTCTGCTCGGTCAGATGACCGATGCGCTCGCCGATTTGACGCACCTGGGCTTCGAGTTCATCTGCCTTCTCGCCGCGACTTCGCATTCCCCCGATCTCTTTGCTCAAACGTTTGCGATCCGCGTTCAGTTGTTGCAGCGCGGTTTCTGCTTTCCGTCGTTCCGTATCGACGAGCAAGACCTCGTCGACCCCGGCTTCATCGCCGCCTCCGCGTGTGGCGACGCGGCTCTTTACCAGATCCGGTTGTTCGCGAATAAGGCGAATATCGAGCATGGCTGCAGATTGTAGAGGCCGCCGTCCTCGGCGGCAAATCTAGTTGTAGCCACGGCGCTCTGTCGCCGTGTGCGACGCCGGGAACGCCCCGACAGAGGGGGCAGGCTACAGTGAGCGTGGCAGTGCGTTTGTAGCCACGGCGCTCTGTCGCCGTGATCTGAGCTAACGATGCAGGACACCCGCAAAACCGCGTGACAAGGCCCGGCCGTGCCCGATATTTTTCGCCATGGAGCGACTGAATCTTCTCAGCGTGGCACTCGGCCTCGCCTGCCTGGCCGGGATCAATCTCTACCTCACCGTTTTCGTCACCGGGCTCGCCATCAACCAGCACTGGATCGTTCTTTCTCCAAATTACCAGTCGCTCGAAGTTCTCGGCCACCCGGCCATCGTCGTCATCGCCGGCATTCTCTATTTCCTCGAGTTTTTCGCCGACAAGATTCCGTGGATCGACACGGCCTGGGACGCCGTCCACACCGTAATTCGGCCGATCGGTGGCGCTCTGCTCGCGATTCAGGTGCTGGGCCATTCCACCCCCACCTTTGATGTGCTCGTAGTCTTGCTGGCCGGCACCACCAGTCTTATCACCCACACCGCCAAAGCGTCGTCCCGCCTCGTGGCCAATGCATCGCCCGAACCATTCTCAAACATCGGACTCAGCGTGGTCGAAGACGTCGGAGTGTTTGGCGGCCTCGCTCTCATTCACTACAACCCGTTGCTGGCCCTTGGAATTTTCGCTCTCGCCATCGCGGCCTTCCTTTATTTCGCGCCCAAGGTTCTTCGGGCCATGAAAGCCAGGATTTGGCTCGCCCTAACCAAACTCAAAGGACCGGCCGACTCGAATACTCCAGTCAAGCTGCCAACCATCCTGCCCTCGCGCTACGCCTCGATTTTCAACAACCATAACGTCCTGGGCGAAACCGTGGCCTGGGCGGTGCCGTGCATTAGCGGGCGTGGTCGCCGCATCCCGCCCAACCTTTTCGGGGTGCTCATCGCCACGAACGAAGAACCGCGCAAAGTAACTTTTGTGGCGCGGAAAAGCGGACAGGGATTTTGCCAGACCATCGACCTCGAAGGTTCAATGATCACGCGCGATCCCCAGTATCTGTCGGAGAATCTCCTGATTTTTCCAGCCGTCGGCAAAGGACCCAGGTATTTGTTCCTCTTCGCCCGTTCGCGTGCCGCGGTCGTCGAGGAACTTGCTGAATATCTGCGGCGCTGCCTGCAAACTCTGTCGTTCAAAGGCGAAGAGACACACGCCGAGCCGATGGCACACTCGTAACAACGTTTACTGGCGGGCCGACACAGAATTGCTTCCGCGCGGGAACATCGTCTCATCCGAGCCGTGCGGACGCCGCAGCGCAGCGTCCGCACCTTAATCTTCCTCATAGCGTTGCGTTGCTGTAAAACTTACAACCAATGTTGCTGGCCGATCGATATGCGCATTCGCGCGCGCCCGTCCGCGTGCGCGAACGTTCGCTTTTTTCGGCACAGCGAGCGCCCACCGAACTGGAGATCCAGGCGCGCTGGTTCGCCGGCGAGTTCGGCGCGATTTTTGTTTCCACGGTTGGCGACACGATTGAAATCGTGCAGTTCGGCACCTGGAATCGCGAGGCTGGACCGGATTTTCGGGATGCCGCCATTCGCATCAACGGCGGCGCGCCCGTCCGGGGCAGCGTGGAAATCGATCTGACCGATCGCAGTTGGGAAGCGCACGGGCATGCCACAAATCCAGCTTTCGAAGAGACCGTTCTGCACGTCTTCCTCGATCAAGGCGAACGCACTTTTTTCACACGCACGAAATCGAACCGGAATGTGACCCAGGTTCGCATTAATCTCACCGATCTGGCCGAGGCATTCAGTCTTAATGTTCCGTTGGCGCAACGCGGCCGCTGTCAGTCGCCGTTGCAAGATTTGCCGGAGGAACGTGTTCTCAGCGTGCTGGATGGGGCGGCTCAATTCCGTTTGCAAAAAAAAGCAGCACGCCTCCAAAGCAAAGTGGCAACTCACGGCCGCGATGAAACCCTTTTTCAAGGACTGGCCATTGCGCTCGGCTACAAGGAAAACAAACTGCCCTTCACGCTGCTCGCGCAGCGGCTGCCTTTGAAACTCCTGCGCCAAAATGCGCCAGACGCGGAAGCGTTGCTTTTCGGTTTCGCCGGTTTTCTCGGAAACCCCGACCCGGGCGCGTACGAAAGCTCGACCAGGGATTACGTCCGCGGTTTGTGGGACCGGTGGTGGCCGCATCGCGACGAGATGCAGCGATTGATTGTGCCGCCGAAAGTCTGGCGGATCACCGGCACACGGCCGGTCAATCATCCACAACGCCGGTTGGCCGCGCTGGCCCAAATCGCCACGCACTGGCCGGCCTTTTGCCGTGCTTCCGACCGGCGCACGGTGACGAGCACGCACGATTTCTTCGACGTATTGGATCATCCATTTTGGAAATTCCACTATACCCTGACGTCGAGTACGGCGTCCCGGGAGATGGCTCTGGTCGGAAAATCGCGCATCGCGGAGATTCTGGCCAACGTCCTTTTTCCGTTCTGGCTTTCCGAAGGGGCTGACGTGTGGGCCGAATACACAAAGCTCCCCGCTGGTCTGTCCAATCGACAGTTGGAAACTGCCGCCACGCGATTGTTTGGCCGTGATCCGCGGCGCGCCCAGTTCGTCAAGACGGTCGCTCGCCAACAAGGCCTGCTTCAGATATTCGAGGATTTCTGTCTGCAGGATGATTCCGATTGCGCGCAATGTCCCTTCCCGGAACAAATGGGAAAATGGATATGAAAAGGTTGGACGTTGGGCGTGGCGCATTCGACCTTCGGCGGTGGCTGAAACAGCAATGAAAAACTCTTCGCGTCACGCCTTTACCTTAATCGAGCTCCTTGTCGTCATCACCATCATCATCGTTTTGATGGGGCTCCTTTTTCCTGCCTTCCGCGGCGCACAAGATCAAGCCAAACGCGTCCAGGCGAAGAACGATGAATCCCAAATCGTGACGGCGGTGAATGCGTATTACACAGATTACGGGAAGTTTCCGGTCGACGATAGCAAACAGGGGTATGACACGCTCCTGGGAAATCCGGGTGGCCTTTATGATAATGCTCTAATCTTTAACGTGCTACGCGCCATTCCTGACAGCAACTGGAACTCAGCCAACAAGCTCAATCTTCGCCAGGTCGTTTATTTCAACGGGGCCAACGCAAAAGATCCGACCAATCCCAAGAGTGGTTTTGCGACCCAGGATACAACCTCGAACGGATCGACAATCAAAACAGGTGGATTCGTCGATCCCTGGGGGAGCGAGTATTTGGTTTCGGTCGACAGCGATTACGACGGCTGGACCATGGATTTCATCGCCTACTCGGATCTGACATACACGACCAGAACGGGAGGCGCAGGAACATGGCCGGCGGTTTCCGCGACTTGCATTTCCTCAAGCTGGGGCAAGGACAACAAGTGGGGCACGAACGGTGACGGAAAATTTAGAAACTCCGACGACGTCCTTTCCTGGCAGTGATTGTTGGCGGCTCTGTGCTACGTTTGACTTCCATGGCGCAGTCGTTAACTCTCAACTCTCAACCTCCCTCGCGGGTGTAGTTCAATGGTAGAACGCCAGCTTCCCAAGCTGGACACGAGGGTTCGATTCCCTTCACCCGCTCTCTTCTATATAGTGTGAGGTTGTGAGGAAACTGCCGATCCTCGTTTTCTTCGCGGCTATGGCGCATTCCTTCGCCTCGGCTAAAGGAGGACTTCTAAACTCTTCGTATGAAGAAGTGGCGGCAATTCTGGGTAAACCGTCCAGTCACGATAACGGGAATCTGTCCGGGATCGCTTACGACCGGTTCCACTTCGAAACCCGCGGTTGGAAAACGGCCGTCCTTTTTATCGATGGCAAAGCGCAGAAAATCGAGACGGAGAAAAGCGACGGTTCGCCCATAAGTCCTGAAGAGAAGACGGCGATTTTCGAGGGATACGACGTGCCCGACGCGGGTCAGAACTCGAAAGTTCAGGGCTGGCGTGAGCTAAGCGAAGATCATTTCATCCGTGGGGATGGACGCGTGCGCATCATCACGCATCTCACGTCCGTGACCGTTTTTTCGGACGACCTTCCTCGCGAGTTTTGGTGAAACGAGACTACGGACTGATCGGCATCACCAGAGCGGATGCCCTCTTTCACTTAAAATGTAATACATCGTAAGCGGCTTACGATGGAAGCTTGAAACGCGGGAAGCTGGCAACTTCCCCTACAGGAAAAGGGCGAAGGATAGCGCCGGGGATCCTTGAAATGTGATGCATCGTAAGCGGCTTACGATGGAGACTGAAGATGGGAAGCCGGCAGCTTCCCCTACAGAAAGGACGGGGCGGAGCGTTGAGGACGCCCTGGATCAGCGACGCCAGGGGATCAGCGCGAAAAAACCGCGCCGACCGCATGAGCGATCGGCGCGGTAACGAAGCAAGGAAAACTGAACCCTTAGGGAGGGACGATTGTAACGGTGGTGGTTTTTCCGTTTCCGTTCGGTATTACGTAACCCGTCCCGGTCGCGATCGTAATTATCACGGTCTTATCCTTTTTGGTGCCAGTACCTGATCGAGTGCAACGTGATCGTGGCCGACCCGATGTCGGTGGGAAGATCGATCGTGCCCGGCGTGATGCTGAGCGTGTAATCCGTATTCAGAACGGCCGTGCCGCTCAACGTCCAGTTAACCGTGACGTCGGGGTGGGTCGGTTGATTAATGAAGAAGCTGATCGTTGAATCGTTGCCCTGACGTACTTGTGTCTTGGCAGCCACAACCGTCACTTTTGGTGGAGTTGGGGTCGGGGTAGCCGTCGGTGTTGGAGTGGGCGTTGGGGTTGGAGTTGGAGTCGGTGTCGGCGTTGGGGTGGGTGTGGGCGTCGGAGTGGGCGTGGGCGTCGGGGTTGGAGTAGGCGATGCACTGGATCGGATCGAAGCCGCCGCGAGAGATTGCATCTGCAGGTCGGGACCGCTCGTGCCGTTTATGGCTCCGACCCTGGGAGTTGCGTTCGGGGCCGGCCCGCTGCCCGAGCCAGCATTCACGACATTGTCGAATTTGTGCGAGGGATTGATCTTGTCGAATGGCGCCGCCTGACTCAGGTCGAAGCTGATAATGTCGCCAACTTTGACCTGTCGGCCGGTGTCTCCCATTCCCGGCGCGGGAAAGAAATTTTGATCAACGTAGGTAATGGCAACGTCAAACTTCGCGCCCCCCACTCCCGTAATAGATGTAACGTTGGCGTAGTCGTTAGCCACGAAGCTGTCGAAATTCGCGACCGGGCTCGGTTGCGGGTTGGTCAAAGAAAAGGTGCCTACATCCGGTGTGCTCGCGAGAGGTGTTCCGCGCAGAATCAGTATGCCGTCGTTATAGCCGGTCCCGGCCAGGGCGTCGGCGTTCACGCTCGGATCATAATAGATCTCAACGAATGAGTTCGTCGCCTGCGCTGTCGCGAGCTTGAAGGTCGCCCGGGACGGCGGACCCGCATTCACGTTGGTCACCGTTTCCGTCAGGCTAAAAACGGCGGTAAGTTCGTAAGGAGCGATTCCACCGATACTGGTGAGGGCGTTGAGGCCGGGCGGTGTGATCTGCGTCCCACCATCGGTCACGACCGAATTCATCTGCGCCTGGTAAAGAAGCTGAAAATTAGCGTTGGCCGTGAAAGGAACGAGGCCAGTCGCAAGAATATTTCCGGCGCCATACTGAAACGTGGCCATATTGATTTCGGGGGCATTGGCTGCGCCGTCCGGATCGAAGACAATGGCGTCGGCCGCCCGAGCGGTTTGGAGTTGAGAGAATGAAACCGCAGCGCACAGGAGCAAGGCGGCCGCGATCTTCTTAGATGCTGAAGACATGGTCATGATTTAGGTGTTTTCCAAGAGAATTAGGTTTAATACTGGGTGGTAATTGCGCGCACCGCGGCAATCAGGCCGGGAATAACGCTGGTAGGCTAACCCCGGTCAAATGTAAATGTTGCTGGAAAACAATTCTCAGATTTTATGTAAGATGAAACCTTACCCTACGCCATTCATTCTCAAGGTTATCCAGTTTGGTGCAGCGGCGTTGATCATTTCGGCGTGCTCGAAATCTGCGCCCGCGCCAGGCCAGAATGATTCGCAGACCAAGGCGGCGACGCCCACAGACGTTTCAACACCAGGCGACTCCGCTTTCTCGTCGAACGAGAATTTTCAAACGGCGCCGGCCATTGCGTCACCTGGCGAAGCGCCGGCCGAAAGCGCGCCCGCCGCCCTCGAACGCAAATATCTCGCCACCACGGACTCCGACACACGGGATGACATTGTCGAACGATTGCGCGACCTCGATAACGCGGAAGCTGTGCAAGTCTTGGGACGTTTGTTCCAGGCCGCAACCGACCAGGACGAGAAACTGGACCTGATTGCCACGCTCGACCAAATGGATACCGAGGTTGGCGAATTGCCCATTCTGGCGAATGCTATTCGCCCCGACCAACCGCAGGAGGTGAGGGCCGCAGCGATCGATTCGCTCGCCGATCTCGATGAGCCGGGTGCGTTGCAGCTGCTCCAGGGCCTAACAAATGATCCGGACCCGACGGTCCGCCAGGCGGCCAAGGACGCGTTGCAGCGGGAGGCCGACGCCGAGAAGGAGCCGTCTCGTTAGGCTAGATTTCGACCAGCAGAAGGGTGGCCGGAATGAAGACCGCTGTGCGACGCGGTGACGTTATTTTCCACCGAAGAATTTTCGAAAGGAATTAAAGAGCTTGCCCGGAAGAGTGGTGGCTTTCTGGCCAAGGTCTTCCATCTTTTGCGCAAACTGCATCTGGTCGCCACCGTGAATCTCGCACGCTACCGTAGGGACCTTGTCGGCTGGGAGATCAATATCGTAAGCCGTGCCGGCAGCCTGACAGCCGCTCGTAGCCAGATGATTCGACAAGGAGCAAACCATCGCGCTCTGGATGGGCATGGTCGGTTGCAAAGCCTGCGGCGGATAGCGTTGCGCCGCCTTATTCATGACCTGAGTCCAGACGGGCAGGGCGAGTGCCGCCCCGTATCCGTGGGGAATGATGGTGACCGGCTGATCGAATCCAACCCACACGCCGCAGGTTAATGTGCTGGTGTAACCCAAGAACCAGGCGTCCTTGTAATCGTTGGTCGTACCGGTTTTGCCCGCCGCCGGCAGTTTGAAGCCTAACGACCGCGCGCTGGCCGCTGTTCCGCGCGTCAATACCTGTTCCATGAGTTGGGAGGTCATCCAGGCCGCGCTCGGATCCAGCGCCGGAACCGCAATGTGGGCGGAGCGATAAATCGGATGATGGTCCTGATCGTCGATGCGTTCGATGATGTAAGATTGCTTTCTGACGCCCGCATTCGGAAAGACGGTGTAAGCGGCGGTCAATGCCCGCAGGTTGGTTTCGAACGAGCCAATGTAGATGGCCGGACCATGCGGAATGTTCTCGCCCAGATTCAACGTGGTCGCGACTTTCTGCACAGCATCGAGCCCGGCAAACTGGCCAACCCTTACGCTCATGGTATTGCGTGAATGAATCAGTCCATAAGAGCAAGGTTGCACGCCCCCATAGGTGCCATCGGAATTTCCCGGTGCCCAATTTCCCGCCCCATCGATCTCCCCCGGCTGGATCGGTCCGTCGCTAATGGCCGCGCCCGGCAGGAGTCCCTTGCTGAAGGCCAGCGTGTAGACAAAGGGTTTAAAAGCCGAACCGACCTGCCGATTGGCTGGAGACAAAGCGCGGTTGAATTTGCTCTGCGCGTAATCACGGCCGCCCACCAGGGCGCGGATGCCGCCGCTGGCATTGTCAATCGTCACGACCGCACCTTCCAGATAGGGCATAGAAGAGTCCTCGCCATTGTCCGGCGGCTGATAACTTGCCTTCAGCGGGTGACGGAAATTGGATTGATGTTCAATTTTTTCGAGCTGGCTTTCGAGCGCTTGCTGGGCCGAGTTCTGAACCACCGGATCCAGGGTCGTATAAATAAACAGTCCCCCGTTATCGATCTGGTCCTGAGTCAGAATCAGATTTAAATCGCGCTGCACCGCATCCATGGCGTAATTCTCCTGAACTTGAAGCAGACGTTTCGGGTGTTCGTTTACCCGGGCCAGCTTGGCCTGTTGCGCCTGGGCGGCCGGAATTTTTTTCAACTCGACCATTCGATCCAGAACGGTGTCGCGCTGAGCGGCGGCTCCTTCGGGATTCTTCAGCGGGGAGAAGCGATTCGGACTGCGAATGAGACCAGCCAGGAGGGCCGCCTCAGAGAGATTGAGTTTCGAGGCGTTCTTGCCGAAGTAAGCTTGCGAAGCGGTTTCGACGCCGTAGCAACCGGAGCCGAAATAGATGCGATTGATGTAAAGCTCCAGGATCTGTTGTTTGGTGAAGGTCTGCTCGATGCGCAGCGCCACCATGGCCTCCAATATTTTGCGGTTGATCGTCCGTCCGCCGAGCGGGAGGCTGTTGCGCGCCAGTTGCTGGGTCAGGCTGCTCGCGCCCTCCTTGGCCGAACCGCTCAGAATATCACGCACCAGAGCGCGCAGGATGCCGCGTCCATCGATCGCGCCATGCTGATAAAAACGGGTGTCCTCGCGCGCGAGCAAGGCATCGATAAAGAACGGCGAAACTTCATCGAGCGAAACCTTCAGCCGATTGGCCCCGGCCAGGCGACTGTAAATTTTTCCATCGACATCGAAGACGGTGTTGCGCTCGGGCATCTCGCCGACCTTCTTCATATCGAAAGTAGCGGCCCAACCGGCGTAGAATAGAAAAACGGCCAGGCCGCCGCCCGCAACCAGGCCGAGCAGCGTAATTTTCCAGCCGTAGCGAAAAAGCTTGCTGCGCTTTTTCTTTCCCCCACCGGCTCGACCGAACAGTTTCATCAGGCTCAAAAGTCAGGACAATCTAGCCACAGATTTGTCTAATTAAAGCCGACTGGAGGGACGCGCGCTGTCGCGTCCCTAATTGAGGGCGCCGACGGCGCGGCGCCCTCCAACAATCACCACGAAAGAAGATTGAGCTCACCTTGAAACGGCCATTCCTCGCCGGATTTGGCTAGGCCGGCTCGCACCGGATTATCCATTACGTAATGCCATTTGGACTGGTAGTTTTCGGACCGGCGCAGTTGCGTGTCCCAAAAATCGCGCTGCCAAAGTGGGTGCTCTCCCCGGCGCGGCCAATGTTTGGAAGCGATGTTTTTCCAGTACCGCACCCATTGCTTCAATGCCTCCGGTGGAGATGTCGCTGGTGCGCAAAAAAGATGGATGTGATCCGGCATGACAACATATCGGCCGACCCACCATGACTTGGCTTGATGCCATGAGTTTATTATTACCGCCACGCTGTCCGCGGACGCAAAAATCGGCTTGCGATCCTTGCTGCACACCGTGAGAAAAACAATAATGGGAACGCCATTCAAATCCAAAATCGGCGGATGCGCGGGACGTTTTCGGCCAGCCTCCATCGCACAGCCCAAGTCTTCCTATTCCCAAAATTAGGGCGCCGACGGCGCGGCGCTCCAACCAAATCAGAGACGCAGCTTCACTTCGCTGCTCTCGTGCTGCTCGGTTGCGCACGGTGCATTGAGCGGCACTCCCGCGTCCGCGTCGTTTGATTGCACCATATGATTATCGATCAAATATTTCTCGACCTCTTCGCCGCTGATATCGGCCAGCATCCGGCCATTAATTTCCACGCAAGGTGAGAGAGGCTGGCCGCTCTTTGTTTCCATCTCCCAGCGAAAAGCCGGGTTCTGGATGATATCCTTCTCGGTATATTTGAGATTGTATTTCTGGAGGACGGCGCGCACTCCGGCGCTCCAGCCGCAGGTGGTTTTCAGGTAAGCGGTAATTTCAGGCGTCTGCATTCCAAAACATACCAGATACAAATCAATCAACAAGTCGCCAACGCAGGTCGGACCGCGCGCGGAGACCGCTTCGACCTGTCAGCTTTGCTTCGGTCGCAGCAGCGGAAATAGAATCACGTCGCGAATCGATTCGGCCCCCGTCAGCATCATGGTCAGGCGATCGACCCCGAGACCAAAGCCACCCGCCGGAGGCATGCCATGCTCAAGGGCAAGCAGAAAATCCTCATCGATCTTCTGGGTCTCTTCGCCCGCCTGATCGAGCAAACGGCGGCGTTGCACATCGGGATCGTTGAGTTCGGTGTAGCCGGGCGAGATTTCCACACCATTGATGATTAACTCGTAAACATCGACCAGCGACGGATCCGCCACATTCTGCTTGGCCAGGGGGACGAGCTCCTTCGGACAATGCGTGACAAACAACGGATCAAACGTCTTCTCTTCGACCAGCTTTTCGAAGACGTGTTGTGTCACTTCGAAATCCGCCAACTGTGGAAGAATCTCCACTCCGAGGTCGCGCTTGGCGCGTTCGCGTCTTTGCTCACTGTCGAGCTCGAACCAATCCTGGCCCGCCACTTCGCGCACCAGATCGTGATATCGCGCCCGCCGCCATGGCCGCTGCAAATTGATCGTGCGAGTCACCTTGCCATCCGCATTGCGGTGCTCGACCTGCAGCGTGCCACAGACTTTGCCGGCCAAATCACAAATTAATTCCTCCACCAGGTCCGCTATTTTTTCGAAATTAGCGTAGGCCCAATAGGCTTCGAGCATGGTGAACTCCGGATTATGTCGCCGGGAAATTCCCTCGTTCCGAAAATTACGGTTCAGCTCAAAGACCTTGTTGAAGCCTCCGACCAGCAATCGCTTTAGATAAAGTTCGGGCGCGATCCGCAAATACAGGTCGAGGTTGAGCGCCTTGTGGCGAGTCTGGAATGGCTCCGCCGCGGCCCCGCCCGGCACGGCTTGCAACATCGGCGTCTCCACTTCGACGAAACCGCGATCCTCAAGAAAGCGCCGCATTTCGCGCAGGATGGCGATCCGCTTTTCGAAGACCGCCCGCGACTGTTCGTTCGTTATCAAATCGAGATAGCGCTGCCGATAGCGCGCCTCGACGTCCTGCAATCCGTGCCATTTTTCCGGCAGCGGTCGCAAGGCCTTGGCTAAGACCTCAAATTTCGCCACTTTCAGCGTCGGTTCACTCGTCTTGGTGAGAAAACAGGTCCCTTCGACGCCAATGAAATCCCCGAGATCGAGAAGATTAAATATCTCCATGGGCGCGACGCCAATCTCTTTGGCTTGCACATAGATTTGCATCCGGCCGCTCGCATCGCGCAGATCGACAAAATGGCTTTTCCCCATGTCGCGATGGGCCGTAATACGGCCCGCTATTCGAAACGCCTCGCCTTCCTTGAATTTCGCGCAAACCTCCGCAATCGAACCGGACGTTTCGAAGGCCTTGCCGAACGGTTCGACATGCCGGCTCCGCAACGCCTCCATTTTTGCGCGTCGCTGCGCGATCAGGTCGCTCTCTTCTTCCATTCGGCGAGCGAATGTAAAGCGCCCCGGCAAAATGAACAGTCTGAAAGGTGGATCGGGTGAGCGCGTGGGTAACTGGCCGCGGACGCCGCAGCGCGGCGTCCCTACCCCGCGCCGACGGTGCCTGCCGCAACATTCGAGTTGCAATGAAAACGCCGGCGGTGAGATACTTTCGCGGTCAAGGCGCCTCGGTTCTCGGGACGCCGAAGCTCAAAATGGGCGTCGATTTACCGGAAATAACTTCAAAGTTTGATGGACCGCTGGTCAAGCAGTTCTCCATCTTTTTGCCGAACAAAGTCGGCGCCATGCTCGACGTGGTGAAGCTATTGGATGCCAACCATGCCCACGTCGTAGCCCTGAGCGTCTCCGAGTCAACCGATTCGGCTATCGCCCGCGTAGTGGTCAGCGATCCGGAATTGGTGGAGGAATTGTTTCATCAAAACGATATTGCCTTCGGCGTTTGTGAGGTCGTGGTCGTCGAGATGCAGGAGGTCGCCACGCAGTTGGTAAAATTGCTCGCTTCGCTTTTCGCCGCAGAAGTGAATGTCCACTTCAGCTATCCCCTGTTGACAAGACCGCGGGGCCGGGCCGCCCTTGCCTTACACGTTGACGATACGGATTGTGCCACCTCAGTGCTCCTCGGGGCCGGGTTCAAGATTCTTAGCCAAAGCGATATTTCTCGCTAAACTCGCTCTTCTCTAGACATCGAAATGGACAGATCAAATCGCTTCCTTACCGAAACAGCGGCCATGCAGACACCCACCTTCTCGTCACCACGCGGCGACGCCAGCTTTAAAATGGGGCTGGGCCTGGTCGTGCTCTTCGCCGCGCTCGAAGTGTTGTTCGCGACTTACCATTATGTTGGATTAAGCCGCGCCGCGCGAGCAGCGACGGCTGCGACCCAGCCGCCGGTCGTCGCCAAAGCGACACCAGGCCCCGTCGCCACGCTCGCTCCTCCGCCCGCCGCGACGGCGGCGCCGGCTTTATCGATCGATGATCGACTCGTGAAAGAGGCAATTGAACTCAACGATCACGGCGACACCGCGACGGCCCTGAACCGCTTGCAGCAGGCCGCGGAAAAGAATCCAAAGAACGCACAAGTCTTCGGCGAGATGGCGCAGATTTACGAGTCGGTCAAGGACTACGACCGCTCCAATGAAATGTGGCAAAAGGTTCAGGAAATCGGGCCCTCGGCTGGGGCGATATACGGATTGGCGGAGGCCAAGCTGAAACGCGGTGCGGCAGCGACACCTGCGCCAATGCTGGCGCCCAGCGTGGCCCAGGCCCCTGCTCCCGCGCCGACGGAAGCGGCTCCTGCCCAGGCTCAAGCTCCGGCCGCTGCGATGAACGCCGATGGGATCCCGGATGGATCGACTTTCGGAATTGCGGAGATGAGTGCCACCGAAACACCAGATCCCGATGCCGACACGAATCTCATGCTGCGCATCGGCGTGAAAAAGCGGGCCGCCGCGGTGGTGGACCACACCAAGGTCAAGATTCAGGTCTTCTTCTACGACATTGTAGACGACAAAGACATCAAGCTGACCGACGCCGAAGTAAACTATGAGTGGCTCACGCCGGACCATGATTGGGCGGGACCGAAGCCGGAAGTTCTGGCCGTGACTTATGTCCGTCCCAAGAACAAGACGAAGTCGCAGGAGTCGGCCCTCTCCGAAGCGGCCGCGGCAGTTAATCCAAACAGAAAAGGCCGCCCCCTGAAACCTGCCGTGGCCCCGGACGACTCCGGCAGGCGAAAATATCTCGGCTATATCGTACGCGTGTACTATAATGACAAACTGCAGTCCGTGCGGGCCGAACCGACCAAACTGCTCAGTCTCTTTCCCACACCTTCCACCGTTTCCTCGCCGTAATGGATCTGCTCATTGTGCACCGCGACCGCGAGGTCGGCGAGCAACTGGTGCAGATGGTGAAGGATTACACCGCGCACGAGTGCGACCTGGTGGATAGTGAAGCGGCCGCTCTCGATTGGGGACGGCGTCATGCCCGCTGCGCCTTGCTTCTGGCTCAACTGCAGGGCGAAGGGGTTGACGGACTCGCCGTGGGAGGAGCGCTGAGCGAGATTTTTCCGGGGCTGCAAACACTCTTTCTTCCACCCTACCCCGCTTCGGAGCAACGATTGGAGGTTGCCCAGACCAAGGTCTTTCCGGAACCAATTGATGGGGAAGGGCTGCTCGAGGCCATTACGCGAGCGGAAGCAGCTGCGCCAGGTGCACCAGACCTGTTCCATGTCGTCGATATCCTGCAGATGTGTTGCCTGAGCCGCCGCAGCGGCGCGATTCAGGTCGTGAAAGGGACGAAAAGCGGCATCGCCTTTTTGCGCGGCGGAGAAATCGTGCATGCCGAGACGACGGGCCGACACGACCAGGACGCCCTCTGCGAGATTGTGGACTGGCAGTATGTCGAATTTGCCTACGACCGGACGGTGCGACCTCCAGTGGAGACAATCAATTTGCCCTGGGACGAAGTTCTGGTAGAAGCGGTCGAACGGCACAAACAGAGTAAGGCGAGCCAGGAAGAGCGACAGAGCGCCTGAAGAGCGCCGGGGCGAGGCCGATGCATTTTGTTATGCCACCAGTTGCGCTATTTTATCGCACCATGCGGATTCTGTTTCTGGGCGGCCTGCTTCTCTGGGCAACGGAGGCGCGGGCGCAGATCCAGATTGAGCTCAAGTTCCCGCGGCTGCAATTCATCGCCTACGAGCCCGTCACCGCGACGCTCGGCATTAAGAACCTGGCGGGGCGCGACATCGAACTGCACGATGCCGATGGCCAGAGTTGGTTTGGATTCGAAGTCACTGGCGCGGAAGGCCAGCCTGTTCCTCCCCTTCCCAATATTGAATCGCAGCCGCCCTTGCGAATTGAGGCCGGGAAAAGGGTCACCCAGAAAATCAACCTCATGACACTTTACCCGGTGCACGATTTCGGCATCTATCACGTGCGCGCCCACATCTACTTCCCTGATCTGGGAAAGTATTTTTATTCCGAGGCCAAGGTCATTGAAGTGACAGATGCGCGGCCGATCTGGCAGCAGACCGTGGGCGTCCCGGATGGGAGCCCGGGGCCGGGAAACACGCGCACTTATTCGCTGCTCACCAATCGATTTCCCGATCACACCTCGCTTTACGTCCGGGTCGCAGACAAGGATACCGAAGTTGTCTATGCCACCTATTCGTTAGGCCGAATGATCGCCTTCGAGGAACCCAAGGTGCAACTCGACCAGAGCAATCGATTGCACGTTCTCCATTGTTCCGCCCCACGCACCTGGTCCTACTCCGTTATTGGATTGAACGGAGAATTGGTCTCCCATTCCTCGTTTGCCGAAACAAAAAGCCGGCCGCGTCTGTTTCATGCTGTTGATGGCGGCGTGACTGTTCATGGCGGAATGCTCGAGGCCCCCGTGGCGCCTGGCGCCGGACCGAAACTATCCGACCGACCGGAGGACTAATCCAATTCTTACGATGCTGTATCCGAGATACATCTCACTCTTCGTCAGCCTTCTTTCTCTTAGCCTCTTTACTCAAGGGACGGCGGCGCGCTCGTCCTCGTCCTCGGCCAGCTCCGGGTCCGGCATGGTCGTGGTGATCGACGCAGGTCACGGCGGATTTGATCGAGGCGGCATTCCCGGCCAGCGGGTGGCGGAAAGCGTCATGAATCTGGATGTGGCCCAACGTCTGAGGGGTGTGCTCGAGGCCAGCGGCTATCGCGTGGTCATGACACGAAACAGCGATGTCTTCGTGACCCTGGGTAATCGCGTGGCTATCGCGAACTCATACCCCAACGGGATTTTCGTTTGCATCCATTTCAACTCCGCGACGCGGCAAGGCGCGAACGGGATTGAGACATACTTTTACAGCAGCCAAAGCCTGCCGCTCGCTTCCGCCATCCATTATAATGTGGCCAGCGGCGCGCCTTCGCCTAATCGGGGCGTCCGGCGCAGGGGTTATTATGTCCTGCGCAGAACCACCGTCCCGGCGGTGCTGGTCGAATGTGGCTTCCTGACCAACCCGACCGAAGCGCAGTATGCGCAAAATTCTGCCTACCGCCAAAAACTGGCCGAAGAGATCGCGCGCGGCATCCGCAGCCGCGGCTCGGTCTCGTCGCAAATGGCCGCGGCCGGATCCAGAGTCCCGCTGCAACCGTTCATCGATCAGACAAGGGTTCACGATTCGGATCTCTCCCGTTCGAAACACTCCAAACACTCTAAATCTTCCAAGAGCAAGAAGTCCTCGAAGTCGTCCAGCTCTGCGAGCAGCACGAGCAGTTCGAGCAAAAAGAAGAAGTCGACGCCCAAGGCAGCGTCGAGTCCAGCGGAGAATTGATTGAACTCGCCGATCCTAAGTTCGGCGCAAATGCGGGAGGCGGAAGAGGCAGCTTTTGCCCGGGGGATCGCAGTCGAAGCATTAATGGATCAGGCCGGCGCGGGGATTGCGCGAGCCGTCCGGCAATTTTTCCCGCAGCCAGGCCGATGCGTTGTCTTCGCTGGCAAAGGCCACAATGGAGGCGATGCCCTGGTCGCGGCGCAATGCTTGAAACAAGCCGGATGGGACATCGACCTTCGCCCTGCTTTTCCGGAACACCAGTGCGCCGAGCTGACCCGCAAGAAGTTGCAGACCTTGCGTGATACCAGGGCGAGCAGGCCCGACCTCTCCCGCCCTCCCTCGGACACGATTATCCTGGATGGTTTACTTGGTCTCGGCTCCAAACAACTGCTGCGCGAGCCGATTCGAGCAGCCGCTCAGGAGATCAATCGTCTTCGTCGCGAGGGAAATCCTTACGTCTTCGCGGTCGACCTGCCCACTGGCCTGAACGGCGATTCGGGCGAAACCGACCCGGAAGACTGCGTCATCGCCGATTTCACAATCACCATTGGGTTCGCCAAGCACGGGCTGATTGTCGATTCCGCCGTCGATTTCGTTGGTCGCCTCGAGGTCGTCGCCCTGCCCGATCTGATCGTCGCCGAGAGCGCCGCCAATGAACAATTGGCGACCGCCCATTCCCTTCAGCCGCTTTTGCCGCGCCGCAAATTTGATTGCTACAAGAACCAATTCGGCCGGATCGGGGTGGTGGCCGGTTCGGAAGGATTTGTCGGCGCCGCCATGCTCACGACGGAGGGAGCGCTGCGGGCGGGCGCAGGTCTGGTAGAAGTTTTTGTTCCGAAGGATCTTTATGAATTGATGGCGGCGATCGCGCCTTTGGAATCGATGATTAAACCGATGCGTTCCTCGCGAGATCTGGCCGGGCGAGAAATCGACATTTGGGCCGTGGGACCGGGACTGGGTAAGGAGCGCGGCTCCGAAATCGTCAAACTGGTCGAACAGGCCAAACAACCAATGGTGGTGGACGCGGATGCCTTAAACGCTCTGGCCGGCAAAATCGATATCCTAAAGCGCTGCGCCGGACCGCGCTTGCTGACCCCGCACCCGGGAGAAATGAAGCGCCTGTTTGCATCCGGCAAAATGTCGCGTGCAGGAACGGCACGGAATTTTTGCGAACAGTTTCCGGTCGCTCTCCTGCTTAAAGGGAGTCGCACCATAGTATGCGAACGAGGCCAACCCGTGAGCTACAATTCGACCGGCAATCCGGGGATGGCGACGGGCGGAATGGGCGACGTTCTGACGGGTGTCTGCGCGGGCCTGCTTGGACGCGGCCTCACAGTCTATGATGCGGGGCGAATCGGCGCCTGGGTTTGCGGTCGCGCCGCCGAAATAGCGATCTTCCATGCGGGACAAAGCGAGGAGTCACTGCTTCCGCGCGACGTACTCGCTTATTTGGGAGCCGCATTTAACGATTTGCGAGAACCCGCGGTCTAAACATAGGCGGCCCCAAATATGCCTGCTTATTCCGATACCCCTCCCCTTCAGGTGCCACCGGCGACCCCCGATGGCATGTGGGCTCGACTGAAAAAAGCACTCGCTCCGGTCGCGGTGGTCGGCGCTGTCATCGCCAAACTTTTCGCGAAGCTGAAGTTTGTCCTGTTCCCGCTCCTCAAGTTTCTTCCCGTGATCCTGAAATCGGGCGGCACCATGCTGCTCTCGGTTTGGGTTTATGCCACCATCTTTGGATGGCAATTCGCGCTCGGCTTTGTCTTGCTCCTTTTCGTTCACGAATGTGGACATCTGCTCGTCGCGCGAAAATTCGGACTCAACGTCAGCGCGCCGGTTTTCATTCCCTTTATGGGCGCGTTCATCCTGCTCAGGGACGCACCGCGCAATGCCTGGATGGAGGCCTGCGTCGGAATCGGCGGCCCGATACTGGGCGCTTTCGGAGCGGTGGTCTGCAACCTCATGGGCCAGGCATTCGATGCGCCAATTCTGATCGCGCTCGCCTCCACGGGTTATTTTTTGAACTTGTTCAATCTCGTGCCCGTCGGATTCCTCGACGGCGGCCGGATTGTGACAGCCTTATCGCGCTGGCTTTGGTTACCAGGCCTCGCTCTGCTCGTCTGGTTCGGCTGGCTCTACCCCAATTTCATTGTCTGGCTCATGGTCATTCTCTCGTTACCTCGTGTTTACTCGCTCTTTCGTAAACGCACCGCAGAAGAGGAGCGTTACTTTGAAGTGACGACAACGCAGCGTTGGACCATGTCGATTCTGTATTTCGGCTTGATCGCGATTCTCGCGCTCGGCATGCATGCGGCCCAGAACGAATTGGCCGATCGCGGCTACGTTCCGCACACGCATCATCGCCGGCCGGTTGTGCAATAAGCCAACGGTCCCGATTCAGGGCTGGCTGCCCTCAATCAGTTTTTGAAAACGCGGGTCGCTGCGCAGCGGATCCCACTCCCAGCGGTGTTTCAGGTCGTTGACGGTCACGCTGTAATCCACGCTGTCGACCGCGCCCGGGGTTTTCAGCAAGCGTTCGAGCAAAGGGATGGCGAGGTCCTTTTCGTCGACGCGCGCGTAGATCAGGGCGAGATAGCAATTCATGATCGCGCCATCGACCGCATCTTTTGATTCCGGCTTTAGCTCGACCGCGCGACGTCCTTCACGAATTGCTTCCTCTTTGCGGCCCATAGAAGCATAGAGCCACCCGAGATTGGCATGCCGGTCCGCGCTCAGTGGCGCCTCTTTTACTGCAGTCTCGAAACTTGGCCGAGCCTTCTCGAACGCCTTCTGGGCATTTTCTTTGTCGCCTTGAGCCAGGTAGATGCAGCCTTCCAGGAACGTCTTTGGCGTGGGCCCGCCGTTAGTATAAGACACTTCATTCACCGACGATGTCTCTAAGACCTGTTTTGCCGCCGTAAAATCACGCCGGATCATCGCGACATCCCATCGACAGGAAGTCACTGCCCCATCGGGATCGACACCCGCGGGAACTTCGCTCGACAAGGATTTGAGCAAACCCGTGTCCCCTTTCCACCAGAACTCGACGTAGCCGCTTTGAATTTTCGCGATCAGTGACGCGGGTGCCAGTGCGCGCAGCCGCTCCGCCCATCGAGCCGCCTCCGGCCAGCGGCGCATGGCTGTGTTCGTAAAGACAAGTTCGCGGACGGTATTTGGATTTTGCGGATCGATCCTCTCCACCCTTTCGTATTCTTCGAGAGACTCCTGCCATTTACCCTGCCGACGCTCAATCGCTGCAATCAACCGGCCAATATCTCCGCTGCTTGGCGATAAACGAGAAGCGATCTTGAATTGCTCGAGCGCACGGACATAATCCTGATCCATCCAGTATATGCATTGTCCGAGCGCGAAGTGTGCTTCCGCCAGATTTGGTTGCAGCCGCAACGCGATTTCAGCTTCGGCGCGCGCCTTTGTTTTCCAGCTGTCGGTTGGCTCGTAAAAATGGAAAATCTCCGCCCGGATTGATGCCAACCGGGCGTGAGCCAGGGCAAATTTCGGATCAAGTGTGATCGCCTCCCGGTACAGTCGCTCGGCCACTTTGTAGTCCTCCAGGAGCGTGTCGGGATTGCGCTCGATCTGATTGGCCCGCAAATAGACAACATAAGCGTCTGCGTTGGCCGTCGGCTTCTTTTCTACGCGCGCTTTTTCGTCGGCACTCATCGTTACGCGAAGGGCATCGGCAATCTCAGCGGCCAGTTCACCTTGTAAGCCGAGCGAATCTTCCAGCGTCCGATCGTAGTGATTCGCCCAAACGTGGCGATCGTGGGCGGCGTCAATTAGTTGCACATTCACCACCACGCGGTTGCCCTCCCGCCGGACACTTCCCTCCAAAATGTTGGCCACGTTCAATTCCTTGCTGATGGAGCGCAAATTATGCGACTCCTTGGCGCCTCGATATCCCATCACGCTGGTGCGACTGATCACGCGCAGGCCTTCAATCTGCGCCAGGGAAGTCAGAATGTCGTCCTGAATACCGTCGGCAAAAAACGCATTCTCTTTGTCGTCACTAAAATTCTCAAACGGCAAAACCGCGATGCTCTTGGTCGACGCGACCGTTGCCTGCCGGAAAAAAATCCAGCAGCCGATCCCGAGCATCGCCACTAATACAGCAACGCCAATCAACACGTTTTTTCGCCGAACCATCGGAGGTGGGCCACTGGCGGCCGCGGCCGCAGCTCGCTCTTCCTGCTCTTTCTTAATTCGCTCGGGGACGGCGGAATTTCCGACCTCACCGGTATAAAAATTCACCAACGAAATGCCTACACCGTGTTTCACGGCGCACTCGCCGAGATCATGCAGATGCGGCTGCCAGTGCCTCGACTGTGCCAAATCCTCGGCTGCCCTTTTCGAAAGAAGAATGTGACCAGCGTCGGCACAATCCATCACGCGCTGGGCGACATTAATGCCCGAGCCGGCTACATTCGTTCGGTCGTTAACGTCTCTGACCTCGTTAATCGGACCGCTGTGGATTCCCATGCGTAGCCGAAGTCCTGGATATTTTTTTAGCGCCTGGCTGACCTCGATCGCACATTGCACGGGAGCTTCGGGATTGTTGAAAAAAACCAACGCCATTCCATCGCCTGTCGGCACGCGAACCAGTTTCCCGGCCGCCTCCCCTGCCCGGAACTGTTCGGTGCTGCGCACGATCTCATTGAGTTGTTCCTGCAGCGCTCTTTGATCGTCGATCAGCAGCTTCGAGTAACCCACCACATCCATGAAGAGGACGTGTCCGATTTCCAGGCTGGCACTCGATTTGAAGTCAGCAGACATATGGCTTCAGGTCGGAAAACAATTTCCGCAGTTCGTACTGACCGCAACCGTGTAAACATTGCGTCAGCTGAGCGATGAAATTGCAGAAATTCATCGTTTCGTCTCCGCCCTCGCTGGTAAATAGACTGCGGAATGCGCGATCCTGTCTTCCAGCGCGGCGAAACGCGGATCAGCGAACAGCGGCGCCAGCCAGGGATAAAAGCGCAGCGCACTGATTCGAGCGGAGCGATCGTCGCAGGCTCGTCCGAGCCCGCTAAACGCCTGGTCTTTATCTCCGAGCGCAGCGTAGATGGCGGCGATGTGCGTTTGATCTATATAACGGTGCCGGGCCAGATCCTCCAGATCAGTCAAAATGTTTCGGGCGCGCGCGGTCTGGCCGACGTGCGCATAACAAATCGCGAGCTCGAAGTTCGGCCTAACGAGCACCGATGGGGATAGCGATTCATAACGCTTGATGGCGTCCCGCCAACGACCCATCGCGGCATAAACGTGAGCAATCGGGTCTTCGTCATAAAAGAATCGCGGATCGATCTCCAGGATTCGTTCAGCAAAGCGAAGGGCCCAGTCGTAGTCGCCCTGGGCGATCGCAACGTTGGACAAAAACCAGAGCGGCCAGGGATATAACGGATCCAGAGAACGAGCTTGCTCCAATTGAACACGCGCCGCCATAAAATCTCTTTCGACCCGGGCGAGATAAAAGCCATACCAGCGGTGGGCATCGGCCCAGTTTGGACCGAGCTGAACCCCGCGTTCCAGTTCGCGCCTGGCCAGCGGAAAATTCCAGTCGTAAAGCAATTGAATAGCGCCCAGACAGACATGGCCCGCACTTGCATTGTCGTCGTTGGCCACCGCCATGAGCGCAGCCTGCCGCGCCGGTGACAGAATTTCCACGGGGGCGCGATAAACATCGGCGATCCCGATGTAAGCCTCGGAGAGTTCGGACCACGCCGCCGCATAATGAGGATCTTCCGCCACGGCCTGGCGCAATAGCACGATGGACTGTTCCAGGTATTGTTCGTCGGAATGCGCGCTCAGAGCATGTGCCCGCAAATAGAGATCACGCGCCCGGGGACGGGTCGTCGCCGCGACCTGTAGTTGCCGCGCCTCCGCCGCGACAAGCTTTACCTGGAGGGCCTTGGCCACCTTCTCTGCAACTTCCGCTTCCACGTCGAAAAGGTTCTTTAACGGGTGCTTGTAACTTTGCGCCCACAAATGGTCGCCGGTCTGCGCGTTGATCAAGTGCACGTTGATCAATACCTCGTCGCCGGCCTTCTGCACACTGCCTTCGAGGACAGTCCCGACGCCAAGTTGCCGGCCAACCGCTTTTAGATCCGCCGGATGGCTTTGATATTTTGCAGTCGATCGCGCTGATATCACCTTCAACTGTCCCAATCGCGCGAGCTTGGTGAGGATCTCGTTTTGGATCCCACTCACGAAGTATCGATTGGTCTCATCTTCGCTGAGATTTTCAAAAGGAAGCACCGCGATCGACTTCTCGGAAACGATCTCCTTCGGGCGTAATTGGCTTTGCCGCCGGATCCACGGGGAAGGCGATGGCAGAATGATTGACCTTGTATTCTAACGCGGCGAAACGCGGATCGTTAAACAGCGGCGCCAGCCAGGGATAAAAATGCGGCGCACTGATTCTGGCGGATCGATCCTGGCAGGCCTGATCGAGCTCAGCAAAAGCTTTGTCCTTGTCTCCAAGAGCGGCATGAATCGCCGCGATGTGGGCACGATCTACGTAACGATGTTGGGCGCGGACCTCGAGCTCGCTCCAGAATCTGTTTCGCCCGGGCCGTTTCACCTGTATGCGCGTAACAAACCGCCAGCTCGAAATTCGACCCGCCCAGGGTCGTGGCCGGGAGCGACTCGTAACGTTTTACACCATCCTGCCAACGCTCCATAGCGACGTAAACGTGCGCGATTGGATCCTCGTTATACAAAAAGTGCGGGTCGATCGCGAGCACCCGTTCGGCGAATTTCATAGCCGCTTCGTAATCACCCTGCGCGATGGCGACAGCCGATGCGGCCCAAGCTGGCCACGTATAGAACGGGTCGAGCGTTTGAGCCCGTTCCAGTTCGGCGCGTGCGGCCACGAAATCTTTTTCGACTCGTGCCAGATACCAGGCATGCCAACGGCGGGCATCGGACGAATTGGGATCGAGCGCGACACCGCGCTCCAGTTCGCGTTTCGACACCGGAAAATCCCGGTTAAAAATCAACGCGATCGCGCCGAAAAAAATATGGCCCGCGGCCGCTCCTTCGTCGTTGGCCACAGCCATGAGGGCAGCATGCTGAGCCGGGGCCAATATCTCCAACGGTGCGCGATATGCATCCACGATCGACAGATAAGCCCCCGCCAGGTCACCCCAGGCCGCCGCGAAGTGCGGGTCCTCCATCAACGCCTGACGCAAGAGGGCGATTGTTTGCTCCATGCTTTGTTCGTCGGAATGCGCTCCGAGAGCATGGGCCCGCAGGTAGAGATCGTGGGCGCGGGGATTGGTGGTGACTGGCGCGACCAGGCGTTGTGCCTCCGCCGGCACGAGCTTCACTTTGAGAGCCTCGGCCACTTTCTCTGCGACCTCGCCTTCTACCTCGAAAATGTTTTTGAGCGCCCGCCGATAACTCTGCGCCCAGAGTTGCGTGCCGCTCCCTGCATCGATCAATTGCACGCTAATCATTACATCGTCCCCCGCCTTCTGGACACTGCCTTCGAGCACGGTGGCCACGCCTAATTGCCGGCCGACCGCTCCCAAGTCGTCGGGATGGCTTTGATATTTTTCCGTCGACGCCCGGGAAATTACTTTTAGTTCCGCCAATTGCGCGAGTTTGGTGAGAATCTCGTTCCCCATGCCGCTCGCAAAATAAGCGTTGGCCTTATCTTCGCTGAGGTTTTCAAAAGGAAGCACCGCGATCGATTTCTCGGAAGGTCGCGCCGTTCGGACGGGGTCGATTTTGCCGGGAGATTCCGCGTCCGGCGTTCGTACGATTCCGTAGCGGGTCAGATCGAAAAACCACGAGAGGACCAAAGCGACCGGAAACCCGAGCACGATGAGCACCACCAGAAGACGCACGACCCAGTTCGCAATATCAAACACGGGCAGGACCTGCGCGAGGCCCTGCGCGAGCGCCCAGCCGCCGATCACATAAGCGACCGCAAATTTGTAAACCTTGCGCCTCTTGAGTTCGCTGGAAAATTTCGCGAGGTCCATTACGGGTTCATTCGGGAGATTTCGCAGATCGCCGCAGGTTATCACAGAGCGAGAGGGGCGGCTATCTGACATCCGCTTTCGATGAAAGGTCGACGATGCTACTTTGCCGGATGCCGTTTCAGCTCGAATCAAACTACAAACCACGAGGCGACCAGGGCCAGGCCATTGCCAAGCTGATTAAATCGGTTGAGGCGGGAAATCGGCATCAAACCCTGCTCGGCGTTACGGGCTCGGGGAAAACCTTCACGGTGGCGAATGTCATTCGCGAGCTCGATCGACCGACTCTCGTCATTTCGCACAACAAAACGCTGGCCGCTCAGTTGTATTCCGAGTTCAAACAATTCTTCCCT
The DNA here is from genome assembly GCA_963788855.1 of uncultured Verrucomicrobiae bacterium. Classification (GTDB taxonomy): domain Bacteria; phylum Verrucomicrobiota; class Verrucomicrobiia; order Chthoniobacterales; family UBA10450; genus CAWBIE01. The sequence goes on along the minus strand of CAWBIE010000005.1, from coordinate 414,636 downwards.
CACAACGCCGTCGAATATTTCGTCAGTTACTTCGACTACTACCAGCCGGAAGCCTACATCCCTCGCTCCGACACCTACATCGAGAAAGATTCATCGATTAACGAAGAGATCGAGCGCTTGCGCCTGAGCGCGACGAGCGCGCTCCTTTCTCGCCCCGATACCATTGTGGTGGCGAGCGTGTCCTGCATTTACGGGGTCACTTCACCCGAAGATTACCTGCGCATGCTGCTCACGGTGAAGCGCGGGGAGCAAATATCGCGGGAGGCCGTGCTCGGTCGTTTGGTCGACATGCTTTATGAGCGCAACGACGTGAGTTTTTCGCGCGGACGATTTCGGGTACGGGGCGATGTGGTCGAAGTTTATCCGGCCACGGCCGACGATGAAGCCATACGCCTCGAGTTTTTCGGCGATGAAATCGATGCCATCACGCGATTCGATCCGCTTACCGGGCACGCCGGCGAATCCCTCAGCCTTTTCACTTTTTATCCAGCCAAGCAATTTGTCACCCCGGCGGATAAATTGAATCGTGCCCTCAGCTCGATTCGCGAAGAACTCGATCAGCGCATCGTCTTCCTGGAATCGCAGAATCGGTTGGTTGAAGCGCAGCGTCTCAAGATGCGCACAGAGTACGATCTCGAAATGCTGCAGGAAATGGGATTCTGCAGCGGGATCGAAAACTATTCCCGGCATCTTTCGGGACGCCCCCCCGGGTCCAAGCCGTTCACACTCCTCGATTTTTTCCCGAAGGATTTCCTGCTCGTGGTCGACGAATCACACGCCACCATTCCGCAGATCGGTGGGATGTACGAGGGCGATCGTTCGCGCAAGACCGTTCTTGTCGAGTATGGCTTTCGTCTTCCCAGCGCCCTCGATAACCGCCCGCTGAACTTCCAGGAATTCATGGGCATGACGAACCAGACCATCTATGCCAGCGCCACGCCGGCTGAGTTTGAGATTAAGAACAGCGTCGTCGGCAACACTGGCTACTTTCCGCACAAACGCGCGCGCATCGGAGAAGATGAGCCGGTGCCATTTGTACTCCCCGGGGAAAAAAAACCAACCTCCAGACTCCAACCCCAAAACTCCAAGGTCGCAGTTTCCCGCACGGACGAGCCGCTGGAGAAGTTCGACGTCCACACATCTGGAGCGCCGCTCGTGGTCGAGCAGATTATCCGGCCGACCGGACTGCTCGATCCGAAAGTCACGCTCAAGCCGCTCAAGAGCCAGATTGATGACACAATCGAGCTTTGCCGCCAACGGGTGGAGAAGAATGAGCGTGTTCTGGTTACGACGCTGACCAAGCGGACGGCGGAGGATCTGGCCGATTACCTGCGCGACGTTGGACTCAAGGTTCGATATTTGCACAGCGATATCGACACGATTGAGCGCGTGGAGATTCTGCGGGGCTTGCGCGCCGCTGAGTTCGATATTCTGGTCGGGATCAATTTACTCCGCGAAGGACTCGATCTTCCGGAGGTTTCGCTGGTCTGCATTTTGGACGCGGACAAGGAGGGTTTTCTGCGCAGCCAAACCTCATTGATTCAAACGGCCGGCCGGGCCGCACGCCACATCAATGGCGAGGTCGTTTTGTTTGCCGACCAGGTTACGCAAAGCATGCAGGCCCTCATCTCGATCTCGGACTATCGGCGGACGAAACAGATCGAATACAACGAGAAGCATGGCATCACGCCCCAGACGGTGCGACGCGCCGTGCAGGAAAGTCTGCATACCATCCTGCGAGGCCGTGAAATTGAAGCGTCCGTCATTCGCGAAGCCGGTGGCGACTTCGATCTGACCGAGCTTCTGCGCGAGCTCGAAGACGAAATGCAGCGCGCCTCCGCCAATCTGGAATTCGAGCGGGCCGCGCTCTTGCGGGATCAAATCATGGAAGTCAAAAGCGGCACCGGCATTTCCAAAATCGAGCCGAAGAGGAGACCGGTAAAGTACACGCGCAATTCGGGGCGGCGACGTTCGCGGGTGTAGCATCGCGCGTTCAAGAATTGTCATCCCGAGCGAAGCGAGGGACCTCACCTTGGGTGATGGATCACGCATCGGCTGACGGTATTCCGGCCTTCGATTGCGAGGTCCCTCGGCGTCTTCGCCCCTCGGGATGACAAGCAGCTGAGCAGAGCCGCTCGCACGAGATTAGCTTCCTCGTCAGGTAATGCGCGCGTTGCGGATCCTTGTTCCCGCTTTCCTGTTCGCCGTCTTTTTCGCAATGACCTCTTTCGTGCGCGGACAAGATCCCGGCACCCCTCCCGGCCTGAACACCCTGACCGAAGTCGAATTCTCGCAATTAAGTCAACTGGACCCGAATCCGCTGGGCGAGAAAGCGCTCGCCATCCATCCCGAGCAGTGGAAGCACGCCGAAAGCGAACATTTCATTTATCATTTCGTGCACAGCTACGTGGCTACGCCCGTCTCCGTCGAGGCAGAGTTTCATTATCGCGTCGTAGCCAAGGAACTCGAACGCGATCAACCGCCGGGTGACATCAAATCTCATATTTACATTTTTGAGCGGCCACAGGAATGGCAGGAATTTCAATCCAATGGTCGTTTGGAAAAATGGACCGGTGGAATTCATTCCGCCGGCAGCCTTTTCATTCAGCGCAACCCCGCGAATAAATTCTCCGGCAATACTCTCGGGCACGAAATCGTCCATCTCGTCCTGCATCGATTCTATTCCGATGGGATTCCGTGCTGGCTGGACGAGGGCTTCGCCCAGTATGTTTCCAAAGCCGCCCTCGCCAGCTATGAACGCGCCCGCGGTTACCGGGCCAGGCCGCACTCCGAATCGATCCCGGCGCAGGACTTGATTCCTCTCGCCCACCTTGATCTCGATGACTCACCCGCCCTCCGATCGGGTCCCAATTTTTTACAATGAATCGGAGCGTCTTGTGCGTTTTCTCGCTTCAACCGATAAGCCGACCTTTCTCGCTCTGCTCGATGCACTCGCCCGGCATCAGCCGTTCGAGACCGCCTTTTCCCGCATCTACGTGGGTAGATTCGCCAGCACCGCGGCCATGGAAGAGAAATTCCGCGAATACGCTTCCCAGGATTTCGAGACTTCGCCGCAGCAGGCGAATAACGAGTGAGCCTGTCTCGACGGCGCCCGCTCGCCGTGTCCCAGAATTCGCCTCGACCCTTCGCGTGTAGCCACGGCGCTCTGTCGCCGTGCAAACGGGCCGCAGGCCCGTTGCTACACAATCTCTGTTGATCGCCGCAACAGGGCCCGCGTCCCAAGTTTCGCCTCGACCCTTCGCTGTAGCCACGGCGCTGCGCGCCGTGCAAACGGGCCGCAGGCCGATTGCTACACAATCTCTGTTGATCGTCGCAACAGGGCCAGTGTCCCAAGATTCGCCCGACCCTTCGCGTGTAGCCACGGCGCTGCGCGCCGTGCAAACCGGCCACAGGCCGGTTGCTACACTCTTTGATTGTCGCAATAGGCGGACTAGGTGAAAACTACCGCCATGCCGAAGGCCAAAACCGGGACCACTCAGGACAAGATTTACGCCATCGTCGGTTCGGACGAGTCCGAAGTGAAACGGGTTGCGGCTGACTTGGCGGCTCAGCTCACTCCGCCCGACGCAGGCGACTTCGGCGTGGAAGTGGTCGACGGATTCGTAGATAACGCAGACCAGGCAGTCGCGCGGATCAGGGCAGCGATCCAGGCGATCCAGACTCTTCCGTTCTTTGGCGGCACCAAACTGGTATGGCTGAAAAACGTAAATTTCCTGGCAGACAGCGTGTCGGGTCGCGCCGCCAGCGTCCAAGTTGCCCTCGAAGAACTGACCGATGTGATCAACGCCGGACTCGGCGCCGAAGTGACGCTGCTGGTCAGCGCCCTCGACGTAGATAAGAGACGTTCCTTTTACAAGTCACTGGGGAAACGCGCCGACCTGCAGGTTTTTGATCGGCTCGATTCGAGCCGGAGCGGATGGGAGGAGGAAGCGACCGAGCTCGTGCTGCAGCGCGCCGGCGCGCGCGGACTAAAATTCGATTCCGGCGCGCTCGAACTCTTCGTCCTGCTCACGGGAGGCGATACCCGGCAAATAGAAAACGAACTGGAAAAGCTCGAAATTTTTCTGGGCAAAAAGCGCGACATCGCGGTGGAAAATGTGCGCGACCTCGTTCCCCTCTCCCGCGCAGGCGTAGTCTTTGAGTTGGGCAATGCGCTCGCGGAGCGTGATCTGGAGCGCGCGCTTACGCTGGTGCGACGCCTTCTGGATCAGGGCGAAAAAGCGATCGGCATTTTGCTCGCCACCATTCTGCCGACCATACGGAACTTACTGCTGGCCAAGGATCTCATCGAGCGTCATCGAATTCCGCGGCCGGCTGTTCCATTTCAATTTATCTCCGCCATCAACCGTCTCCCCGCGGGTGCGACCGAGCATCTCCCGCGCAAGAAAGACGGGGCCATCAACGCCTTTACCCTCGGGATCGCCGCGCAAAATGCGCACCGCTTTGATCGGCAACAATTGGTCGAAGGAATGGATGCTTGTCTGAGCGCGAATCTTCGGCTCGTCACCAGCCAACTCGATCACGAGCTGATCCTGACGGAGATCGTCGTGAAGCTGATCGGAAAGGAGAACCCGTAGCGATTAGACCGCGCCGCCTTCCATCTGTTTGCGCGCGATCGGGCCAATGTAGGGGATGTCCCAGCGGACATTGGTAAACGCCTTGATCATGGCCAGGACCATGATCACGAACAGACCCAGAAAAACAAGCCATGAGAGAAAGTGCCAAAGAGCTTCCAGGATGCCGCCGATCCCGGGGATCGCTCCAAAAATTCCCGCCACGATGGCACAGGCAATACTGAGCAGAAGCCAGGCGATGCCAAAGAGAATCGATTGCATGGCGTAAAACCGCACAAACCCGTTTCGCTTTTCCAGCACGTAAAAGATAATGCCGCCAACCAAGGGGATGCAGGCCAGCGCCGCCGCCACGTTCGGCGGCAGGTCCATGGATGATGGATCTCCGGATGGCTCGGCCGCAGCCGCCGGACCCGGCGTCGGTGGTGGAACCGGCGGCGGAACGGGATCGACAGCATCGGGCATGACTCAAGTACACAAGGGAAAACGCCATTTTGTCAAGCGAACTCCCGGGACTCGATCTTTGATTTTCCCTTTCGGAGATTCTCGAAAGCAAATACGCTTCCCGCTCGAACAGATGCAGAAAGATTCTTCGCCCGGCTTCACCCTGATCGAGCTTCTGGTGGTCATCACGATCATCATCATTCTCGCTTCCATCGCCTTCCCCGTTTTTACCAACGTGCAGGAGCGCGCGAAAGCGACTCAAGACATGAGCAATCTGCGGCAGATCGGACTCGCCACCCAGATGTATCTCAATGACAACGACAATGTACTTTTTGATGCAACCCTCCCGACATGGATGGAGCAACTCCACCCGAAGTACCTTCCGGCTTGGAAAATTTTTCAATCGCCTTTCGACAAGAGAAGCCCGTCCGAATTGACCGCCAGCGCTCCAATCAGCTATGGCTTGAATGGCAATTCGAAAGCCGGTGGGACCAGTATCGCTGGCCTGTCTACCGACAAGATCACGAATCCCTCCGCCTTCATTATTTTTTCTCCCGCTCAGGATTCTACCGGCCTGGTCGCGTTCCAGGGGACTTCGGGCGCCAGCGTGACCGAGTACAAAGGAACGAGCAGCCCCGGAGGAACAGCCAAAGGTGGCACGCACAGTGGTCGCAAGCGCATCAACGCGCTCTTTGCCGATTTGCATAGTGAGAGCATGTCGTGGGCTAATTTTCTGCTGGATACCGATCCAAATGACAGCACGGCCGCCCAACGCTGGGACCCATAGGCCACGCCCGTGACTCGGGAAACAGTACGGATCGGTAACCGTTACGACGTGGTTGTCGGCACGGGGTTGCTACAGGTAATCGGATCGACCATCGCAAAAATGGGCGGCCCACGTTGCGCGATTCTCAGCGACACAAAGGTGGCGCCGCTTTTTGCCGATCAAGTCATGAAAGCCCTGAGATCAGCCGGCTTTCAGCCCACGCTGATCGTGATTGAAGCCGGCGAACAATCGAAAACGCTCGAGCAGGTCGGCTCGATCTGTGAAGAGATGATCGCCGCCGGGTTGGATCGAGGATCGTTCGTCATCGGTCTCGGCGGCGGCGTGATCGGCGATATCTCGGGCTTGGTCGCCGCCATCTATCATCGCGGAGTTCCGCACATCCAGATCCCCACCACGCTGCTGGCCATGGTCGACAGCTCGATCGGCGGAAAAACGGGCGTGAACGCGAAGTCCGGAAAAAATTTACTCGGCGCGGTTCATCATCCGTCTCTCGTGCTTGACGATCTCGATGTGCTGAGAACGCTGCCACCGCGCGAGCTCAACCAGGGGTTTGCTGAGATCATCAAACACGCCATCATTGCGGATGCCGAAATGTTCGATGCGCTCAAGAGTGTCAACCGGAATGATCTCGCGCCGCTGATTCGGCGCAACATTGAGATCAAATCGAAGATTGTTGCGCGGGATGAATTCGATCGCATGGGGGAACGCGCGATTTTGAACTTCGGACACACCATCGGGCACGCCATCGAACGCGCCGGCGATTACCGGCAGTTTCTGCACGGCGAAGCCATTAGCCTTGGAATGATTGCGGCCAGCGCAATCTCGGTGCAAAAAGCCGGGTTACCGTCAGTTCAGCGGGATGCCATAGTGAGTCTTTTGCGAACCTTCGATCTGCCGACGCGTTTGCCAGACGGTTTCCCGCGGGAAAGAATTTTCGAGGCGCTTCCGTTCGATAAAAAATTCGAGGCCGGACAAATTCGTTTTGTAGTAACGCCGGGCATCGGCGCAGCACGGTTATCGAGCGACATCACGATGGATGATATTCGCGAAGCCGTAGCTGACCTGTAGCGGCCGCTGTCCTCAGCGGCGATTCACAGCGAGCCGCCGGGGACTCAACCCGAGCGCCCCGACAGAGCGGGGCGGCTACAGGTCTCGTGCCTTGCCGTAATAATCCACCAGGCCATCAACCACACTGTCCGCATACTCGCGGAAGATGCTCTTCCGCTCGACGCCGTTAAAATTCCGGATGCCGTCATAATCTCCCGCCTGAATGCGATCGAATCCCTCATGACTGTTCATCACGTAGGGCTCGCAATAGACCACCGGACAGCGATAAAGCCGCGTGGCCAGGAGATTACGCGCATACACATAACCGCTCTGTCCGACTTTTGTGACATACGTGTCGGTCGGATATTCATACGGCGGAAGCCCCGTTGCTGTGGCCATATGCTCGGCAATCGTGTCCGCCAGCGGCAATTCTTCGTCATAAGCGCGACTCAATAACCTTCTCACCATTTCGAAGCGCTCGTCGTCGAGTTCCAATTCCTGGGCAAGATAGGACCCATTCACGAGCAGATGAAAATGGTTGTGGTCGATCAGCGTCGGGTTATTCGGGTCCCCCCACCCTTCCGCGTTGAAGTGCAGGCAAAGCACCAGATCGGGATGCAGCTTCGTGTTCACGAGGACGGCGCGCCGTCGGATTTCGCTGAAGCGATAAAACAGAATCTCGCTCTGCCATCGAATAGTCTGCTCCTTTTCCGGATCGTCCCGGTTTAAAAAATCCGCTCGCGGTTGCGGCACACCGTTCTTGATCAAAATCTTGCGGGCCAGTTCCTTGAAATCGTCAGGCCGCTCCGCCGTCACGGGCTCCGTTCCATGCCGAACAAACGACACTCTGGCGCCGAGTTGTTTCAAGCGCGGGGCAACCAAACGGGCGACGCGCAAAGTGAGATCGCCCTCCGTCACCGGCACGCTGTCCCCAACCTGAAACCAGCGCTCTTCCATTTTCGCCCAGGGGCCGCCGAGATGGCCCGGATCAAGCGCAATGCGCACCCCGGCGAGCGGCTTTTCCGGTGGCGCCGGCGGCAACGATTTTGCCGGACGCCAAAGTCGAGGCACAGGGGCACTGGACGCTTCGTCCGGAGCAAAGTGCAAGGTAAAGAACGCCTGAGCCGGACGATTGATCAGAATGCGCGCGGACTTCTCCTCGATCGAAATGAGATCAGCCGCCGTTCCGTGCGTGCAGTAAACATCGTGGATCAGTCGCGCGAAGTCGTCGTGCGTGATAGTCCCCTGGTATCTCTCCAGCACCTTCCATTTTGGTCGCGACCCGAGCACGCCAAGGTTGTCGTCCGTTCCCGAGGCCGGCCGGGGACTGGCAAGGGCCAGAGCGAAAAACAGGAGGCCCGGCCAAATTTGCTTCAAACAGAACATCCGTGTTTGGATTTCAGCCTCTTTAATACGATGATCGCAGGATGCTAACGGTTCTTTTTCTCGGCGACATCGTTGGCGAACCGGGCCGCAATGCCGTGATCGAACGGCTGCCGGAATTGAGAGAGAAGCATACACTGGATTTCGTCGTCGTGAACGGGGAGAACGCGGCGGGGGGCCGCGGCATTACCGGAAAAATTACAATCGACCTGCTGAGGGCCGGTGTTTCCGTAATCACGACGGGGGACCATATTTGGGACCAAAAGGATATCATGACGTTCCTTGATCTCGAGCCTCGGCTCTTGCGCCCCTTGAATTATCCCAAGGGCACGCCAGGCCATGGCTCGATCGTGTTGGAGACGGCAAAAGGAAAAATCGGCGTCATCAATCTGCAGGCCCGCACGTTCATGCAGCCGATTCTCGACAACCCGTTCCGCGTGGTTGAAGCAACGGTAGCCACAATGCGCGAGGAAACGACGAGCATCATAGTAGATATTCACGGAGAGACGACGAGTGAGAAAATTGCGATGGGACGATTCCTGGATGGCAAGGTTTCGGCCGTGCTCGGAACCCATACCCACGTGCAGACGGCGGACGAACAGATCTTCCCCGGGGGCACGGCATTCATGTGCGACGCGGGGATGTGCGGCCCGGTCGATTCGATTCTTGGCCGCAGCATCGAACCAATCATGAATCGTTTCGTCTCCAACTTGCCGGCCCCGTTTCCCGTGGCCGGCGGCAAGGTTCGTTTACGGGGAGCGGTCATTGAGATTGACGAAACCGCCGGCCGTGCGGTACGAATTACAAGGCTCGATGAGGAGGGAGCGAATCAGAAACCGTCGGCAGAATCCGGGTCACCGATCGATGTCTCACCACCACAGCCGAAGGAACAAAGGTAAGGGGTTGCGCTTTGCGTCCAACTGGGCTTAGTCGGTGCTTCGAATTAACGTCCAACGTCGAACAAAAAAAACGATGAAATATCTGCCTTTCCACTTGATTGCAGCTCTTTCGCTGAGCTTCCTGCAAATTGCGCATGCCCAGGGTAACGCCGAGGCAACCAACCTGGCTCGACGCGGCTCGGAAGCGGCCAAGAACAAGAATTGGGACAAGGCGATCGACGAGTTCCGCAAGGCTGCCCAGCTTGATCACAAGTTTGCCCAGTTTCTCGAGGCCGCGTTGCAGCAGCGTGCCGCCGCCTACGTGGCCGCACAAAAATTTCCGGAAGCAGACGCCGACTTCAGCGAAGCGCTCAAGATCAATTCAAGAGATGCCGGAATATACGAGAGCCGCGCCGCGGTCGAGATGAAGATGAACGATTCCGCCAAAGCGCTGGCCGATTATTCTGAGGCCATCAAACTGAACCCGAACGAGGCCCGCTACTATCTCTACCGCAGTTATATTCTTGAGTTGAAGGGGGACCTCAAGGGCTCCATGGCCGACACCGAAAAGGTTTTGAAAATGGATGCGAACAACGAACAGGCACTGAGTCGCAAGACGCGATTAGAAGTCCGGATGGCTCTACCTCCCCCGACCCCCACGCCCGGGAATACTCCTATTCCGGCGCCGCCTCGCCCTTCGCCGCCCCCGAAAAAGCCATAATTGATGAAGCGGCGAACCGGCCGCCAAGCCTCAACCAGCCTGTGCTTCCGCGCCGTTCGGCGATGCCGGCTGGGTGGCTGCCTTGGGTGCCGGAACAAAACGCCTTTTCCGGCGATTAGCCGGCAGGGGCGACAAGGTCATGGTCACGTTGCGGCCGGCGATCTTGGGCTCCATCTCCACTTGCGACATGCCGGAAAGATCTTCCTTCACCTTTTCCATGAGTTGCATTCCGAATTCCTGGTGCGCCATTTCGCGACCGCGAAATTGAAGCTGCACACGCACTTTATTTCCCTTGTCCAGAAACTCTTCGCCATGGCGGATCTTGGTCAGGTAATCGTGTTCGTCGATGTTAACGCGAAATTTGATTTCCTTCAGCTTGGCCCCTGAAGGCTTCTTATCCTTGTCCTGCTTTGAAATGTCGTAACGGAATTTTCCGAGGGCGACAATTTTGCAAACTGGCGGATTAGCCGTGGGCGCGACTTCGACGACGTCGAGGCCGAGGCCCTGAGCCTTGCGCAGAGCATCCGACAGCTTCATGATGCCCAACTGCTCCCCGGTCGATCCCAGAATGACCCGGACTTCGCGCGCGCGAATCCGACCGTTTACACGAAATTGTGGTTGCAGATTAAATCAAGCTCCTGGCCGACGAGACGGGAGTGCGCCGTATCGCCGTGTGTTCTGTCTCTCGCAGTTCTCTCGGTCGCACTGAAGTGTTTCCGAGACACTCTTCATTGCCCCGGCTGCGAAGCCCGGGGCGATGGGTCCGCGCGATGGCGAGCCGAGGGGAAGTTGTAGACAACATTTCGCTGCTGGCAAGGTGAATCTGATGGGCAATCTTAACTCCAAATCAAGCAGGTGGCGAGCCGAAATGAGCGGCGAAGGCCGTATAAGCCTCGGCATCGTCCAACATCGAATCAATCGCCGCGGCCAGAGGACCCACTTTGGCAAAGCCGGAGAAGACCGCGCGATCTCCAATTTCCGTGTCGATGACAAAGGTCGGGCGTTGCGTCACCTGCAGGGCGTGGAATTCGGCCGTGGCCGCCCGCACACGCCGCTCTACCTCCGCAGATTTTGCCCGTTCCAACAACTCCTTCCCGTCGAGGCCGCCAGCCTGCGCCCCGACGGCAGCGGCGACCTCCCATTCGCCAAAGTTTTGGCCCTCGCGTAAACCCGCCCGGGCCAGAGCCAACCGCACCCGGTCATCGGTAATGCCAAAATCCCTGGCCGCTTCCGCCACAAAGTTTGGCGCCAGATATTCGGGCAAAATGGGTTCGTACCAATCGCTGCTCAACATGAAGGGCGAGCGCATGATGATGCCGCTCCGGCGATAAAACCATTCCTCCTGCGCGCGGGAGGCCGGCATTGCCGACTTGTCCAGCAGGGCAATTTTCCAATTAAACTCAACCTTTTCCTCATACTTCTTTTTAAGCTCGGCCCAGGCCGGCTCGGACCAAAAGCACCACGACGAGATCACATCGAGAAAATACGTAATAGTGATGCGCATTGCAGCTAAGTTGAGCAGTAATGCGGCACGTTCAACCACCAAGCTCGCCTCAGTCTGCCGTTTTTCGCCGTTTGACTCACAAAACCTAAAGCTTCACACCTTTCGACGTGATCGACCCGAATCACATTCTTTTCTTTCTCGCGATTGTCTCGCCGCTCGCCGTTCTCGGACACACCTGGCGCAGCGGAACTTCTCCCGCCTGGCGGCTGGCCGCCATCACGGTCCTGGTCATCACGGCGCTGGCCTGGATCTTTTTGCGCCGCTACGCGGGCTACGTAGGCGGCGGGGTCTGGCTCGCCCTTCTCTTTCTGCCCGCCATCGGCCTCCGGCGCGTGGCCGAACTCGCCAGCTTGCGTCGATATGCCTCGGCCCGGAAACTGACGACTGTCTTGCAGATATTGCACCCAACCAGCGATGTGCGTCAGCAGATTCACATGTTCCGCACTCTCGAATCGGACCAAGCCGCCGGGCTCATCTCCGCGCCTTCGACTCAGGTCAGCAGCGTGTTCACCAGGCAACGCCACCATATTTCGAGCGCACCGATTGTCATTACCCTGATCGTCTTGAACGTGGCGGCTTTCGCGGTCGAGCTTCGTCTGGGCTATCGTACGAATTCCGACGCGCTCTTTCGCCTCGGCGAACTCGACCCGTTCGCTGTGATTTTCGGTCATCAATACTGGCGACTTCTGACCGCGCTGTTTTTGCACTACGGCATTCTTCATCTGCTCTTCAATCTTTTCGCCCTCTACGTGCTGGGACCTCCGCTGGAAAGAGCAATCGGCGGGATCAGGTTCCTGGCTTGCTATCTCATTTCGGGTCTTGGATCGAGCGCGGGTGTTATCCTCCTCACTCTGCTTCACTTGATCCGACCGGAAAGATTGGTTGGAGCCTCCGGATGCGTCATGGGCGTGGTCGGCGCGTGGGCGGGCTTCCTGCTGCAACACCGGCACTTGCCCGATGTCCGGCGGCGTTTGAACAACATCGTGCTGATCATCGCCATCCAGACCGCTTTCGATATCTCGACGCCGCAAATTAGCATGCCGGCACATTTGTGCGGACTGGCTACGGGCTTCCTCCTGGGACTGCTGATCGCGCGGCGAAGAATCGCCTAGGACACGGCGCTCGCTGCGGCGCCCCAGAGTTGCTCAGATCTTTTGCAGCGAAGCCGCCATTTTTCCGATCTGCGTCAGAAACCAAAAGCTGCGGTTGTCGTCGCCGACAACGTTTGAAGCCAATCCGCGATTTTGCAGCTGGCTGATGTAACTCGATACGAAATTGAAATCCAGACTGGTCTGCTTGGCGATTCCATCGAGCGTGCGCATCGAGTAGGCGCCGTCGTTCAGAGCTCGCAGAATGGTCCGCTCCGGCTCCGAAGCCGGGGGTTGAGCGTCAGAGCCGGCCGCGAATTGCAATCTGGCCTCGGGTTCCTTTTCCCTGATCAGGATCGGCTCGATCGATTCCCGGAGCATGCGAACCTTATCTTCAACCTGGTCGACCTGCCGGATGAGGCGATCGGCCGCCGTCGAAATGACCGCCTTCGTCGCCGCCCCCGCGATGATGCAGAGGCCCGCAAAGATCAGATAGGCTGATGGCGCCGTCTTGGCTTGTTCAAGCAACGTGCTGGAAACCATGTTGAGCAGGAGAGGAACGAGAAAAGCCGCCCCGAATCCGATGACCATGCGCCGGGCACAGAAGGTCCACGAATTGTCCAGATCCTCGGAAATGAAAGCGCCGATCAATCCTCCCAGACTTCCGCCGACGATTATGATGAGCAGGACGACATAAATCTCAGGAGGGATGTTCATGGGCAACGTGATATTAAGCGGTTAGAGATTGAGTCGAGAAGTTCTTAAGTGAAACGATAGACTGGATGCAAGCGCAGAAAAACTACCACCTTTGGATTTCCCCGGCGCAATCGCTCTTTAAAATGCGTTCATCGTTCTTCGGCCGGCGTGTAGGTAAAGGGCCGGCAAATCGCCTCGCCCACGTCTTGCAATACCGGCAAGATTGGCCCGTGTTATGCAGTTTGCAATCGTCCACCTTGAAAGCACGAATCCTCAGCGCGAACGTTCCGGCACTTGCCGCGGCCAACTTTCCTGATTAAATCCCGCTCGTTGATCTGACCTGGCAAACCGGCTTATGCCTACTTTTCAAACCTATAATGTGACTCCCACCCTGCCGGAGGGGCTCGAACCGCTGCGCGAGATGACCTTCAATCTTTGGTGGACGTGGGAGCCAACTGCCCGCCGTCTCTTCCGCCATCTCGATCCCGAGTTGTGGGATCGGACGAATCATAATCCGGTGCGCATGCTTCAACTCTCGCGCCAGGCGCGGCTGGAGGAGGTTTCGCAGGACAAGACTTTCCTGCGCGAACTCAAACAGGTGCACGACGCCTTCAAGAAATATCTCGACCGCAAGGACACATACGGAAAGACCGGCGCCGGGAGTGCGATCAAGAAACCGGTTGCCTATTTTTCCGCGGAGTTCGGCTTCCACGAATCGATGCCCAACTATTCCGGTGGTCTGGGAATCCTGGCCGGCGACCACTGCAAATCTGCCAGCGATCTCGATCTGAATTTTGTCGCCATCGGGCTGCTTTATCGCCACGGATATTTCCGCCAGGAGATCGACAAGGACGGCGAGCAACAGGCCGTCAACTTGAACCAGAACTTTCATCATCTGCCCATCCGCGAAGTGCGCAGCGGATGGAGCCAATGTCGTGGTTTCCGTCCGCATCCTCGATCGCGAGGTGTTTGCCAAGATTTGGCAACTACGCGTCGGCCGCATCAACCTTTATTTGCTCGACACCGATATGCCGGAGAACAATGCGGAAGACCGGCTGATTACAGCCGAGCTCTACGGCGGCGATCTGGAAATGCGGATGCGCCAGGAGATCATCCTCGGCATCGGCGGGGTCAAAGCCTTGAGCGCGCTGGGCATCGACGCCGAGGTCTTTCACATGAACGAAGGTCACTCGGCTTTTCTCGCGCTCGAACGCATTCGTTTGCATGTCATCGAGAAGAAGCTCGATTTTTATTCCGCTCTGCAGGTGGTCGCGTCCGCCAACGTTTTCACCACCCACACGCCGGTCCCGGCGGGTAACGACTCTTTCCCGCGCGAGATGATGCAGAAGTATTTCGGCGATTTCGCCAAGGAATTGGATATTCCGTTCGACGAGCTCTTTTCCTTCGGCCAAACCCGGGTCGACCCCGACGATCCGTTCAGCATGACGATCCTGGCGCTGCGCATGAGCCGGCACTCCAACGGCGTGAGCAAACTGCACGGCGAAGTCAGCCGGTCGCTCTGGAAGGATGTTTGGACCGGCGTGCCGGTGCACGAAGTGCCGATCACGAGCATTACCAATGGCATTCACACCAAGACGTGGATGGCGCCGGAGTTCTCCGCGCTCTACCGCAAGTATCTCGGCGATTGGGAGGAACACCTGACCGACCCGCGATTTCTGGCGCCGCGTCATCGATATTCCCGACGCGCAACTCTGGGAAACGCATCAGAAATTGAAACGGCGTCTGGTCGAGTTTGTGCGCGAGCGCGTGCGCATGCGTCGCGAACGGATCGGCGAATCGCCCGAAGCGATCCGCCAGGTCAACCGCATTCTCGATCCGGAAATTCTAACCATCGGCTTCGCCCGCCGCTTCGCGACCTACAAGCGCGGCGCCCTGCTCTTCAGCGACAAGGAGCGATTGAAGCGAATTGCTCAACGACACCACCCGGCCGGTCCAATTTATTTTTGCCGGCAAAGCCCATCCGCGCGACGAAGGGGGCAAGGCGCTGATCCAGGAAGTTTACAAATTCAGCCGCGAGGCCGGGATTCGAAAATCGCATCGTTTTTGTGGAGGATTACGACACCTACATCGCGCGCCGGCTGGTCCAGGGCGTCGATCTTTGGCTGAACAATCCGCTTCGTCCGCTGGAAGCGAGCGGCACCAGCGGCATGAAATTGGCGCCAAACGGCGGCCTGAATTTGAGCGTGCTCGATGGTTGGTGGTGCGAAGGCTTACAACGGCAACAACGGCTGGGCCATCGGCTCGGAGATCAACAACGGCACGGTCGAATTCCAAAGCGAAGTCGATGCCAGCAGTCTTATACCAACTGCTCGAGAACCAGATCATTCCGCTCTACTACGCGAAGCCGGACGGCAAACTGCCGCTCGCCTGGTTGCAATTGATGCGCGAATCAATTCGCAGCGTCACGCCGGTCTTCAATACCCATCGCATGGTCAAGGAATACGCCGAGCGTCTCTACATTCCGGCCGCGAAATCCGCCAGGATTTTTCGCGTGATAATTGCGCAGCCGCCACCCAGCTCGAGCCAATGGAAATCGAAAATGCGGAAGGATTGGCCGCAGGTGCGCATTCATGACGTGCAGGTCGGCAATCAGGATCGGCAGAACATTCCGGTCGGCGAATCGCTTTCAATTACGCGCCCGGATTCATCTCGGCGCGGTCGACCCGAAACATGTGCGCGTCGAAGCGTATCACGGCGAATCGGAAAATGGCGGAGTCAAAAATCCGGCGACGACGATTCTGAAGGAGGGCGGGCCGAACGGCGACGGCAGTTACATTTACGAGGGATCCGTTCCGGCGTCCGAAAGCGGCGCCTACGGATTTAGCGTGCGCGTCGTTCCCATCCATCCGCATCTCATGCAAAACCACGAGCTGCGGCTGATCACCTGGTCGTGAACTGTAGCGGCGGTCTCCGATCGCCGTTTTTCTTGGGTCGGCGGTCGGAGACCGCCGCTACAGCAATCAGGGAGGCACGACACCAACGGCGAACAACGTGGCGTTATTGATCGCGTAGACCTTGCCGTCGGCTCCAATCAGGGTCGGCGTGTAGGCCTCCCCAATCCCGGGTGTCAGCGTGACGACTTGCGTGAACGTGTTGGTGGCCAGATCCCATCGGTAGAGCTTGCCGTCCTCGCTGCCCGCCAAAACGCTGTGCGAGAGCGGATCAACTGCTGCGCTGTTGATACACCATTCCCGCACCGCGCCAGGCAAACCGGGATTCTCCTGGTCCGGAGTTTGCCCTAAAATCGTGAGAACCTCCTTCATTACGGTTACGCCCGTGCGCGAGTCCACCTGGGAAGCGCTCGGATCGAGTATGGCGATACGATTCAATCCGTTTCCGCCGAGCCCGGCGTAATTATTGTACTTGGTCATCAACAGATAAGTCGAATTTCCTGCATAGGACGAAACCATCGACGCCGGAACGATCGACGCCGTATCGTCCCAGCCAAACGCACCGGGCACTCCAGAGCTCTGCGAAAGATCAGCGTTAAACTGCAGCAACCAGCCTTTGAAGGTTGACCTCGGATTTTCGAGCACGCCGTAGAAAACTCTCCCATCCGGACCGACCGTCGGCGAAGCCGTGCCGTCATCCGACAGCGTGGCTGGCTGCCCGCTTTGCGGATCGTTCAGTGCCACCACTCTTTTCAGCCCCAGGGTGTTGCTTTCGAGCGCCACGAGATAACCGGCCGAGCTGCCGCGTGCAGCGATATAGAGTGTGCCCCCATCGTTGCTCAAAGCTGGTGCGCAATTCTGCACGATTTGCAGAGGAACCTTCGTCTTCTTTTTCTGCTTGGGAACGGCCAGAGAGACGAAAGTTCCTCGACCATTGGCATCGACGCGGGCGACCCCACCGGCTTTCAAGGCCTTGGGCGCGTTGCCGCTTACCTCAAATCCGAAATAGATCGCTCCGTTAGCGTCCGAGGTTAAAGGGGTACTGATCTGCACGCCGTTGCTGAACTTGTTCTTGCGCGTGACGTAAAAATTCACCTGGTTGGGAGTCACTGCTCCGGGTGCGTCCAGGCCACTTCGATAATTCAGAGTGCCACCGGCTGCTGCCCAATAAACGCGTCCCTGAGGTGTCAGGGTGGGACTGTAGCTTGGGGTCCAGCCGTGCGGCGGCAGGGTGTAATCAGTCGTCTGCGTCCAGAGCAGCGTGCCATCGGCACCGTTGCGCGCCTGCAATTCAAATCCGTCGGAAGTCCCCGTTTTGACCGGGATGATGACCGTGTTGGCGCTCGTGATCACCGGAGATCCGTAATGGATGAACAGATCGGCTCCGTTGTACTGGGGTTGCAGATCGACTGGGGTCTGCCAGACGATGGTGCCCAGCGCTTGCGATTGAATGCCGGAAGTAGCAGCGTGCTGCGAATTCTTGGCATAACCCTGCCAGACCGTCTGCGCTTCACTCGAATGGGCGACCGAACAGGCCGTGGCCAGCACCACACTGGACAGAAGCCGCCGCCACGAAGCCGAGATAGCTCGTTCCGAGTGGTTGTTGGGAATGTGGGAGTTGGGCGTCATGAGCAGAAAATCGCGGGAAATTAGCATAATTATCGCGTACTTGCTGCCCTAAGCCCAGGCCATCTATTGCGCGAAGGAATTCGGCGAAATCCTTGCCGTTCCGCGCCGCGTCGCTCAGAGCATCCAAACGCCGGTGCGCCAACGGTTCAGGCAAGGCGACCCGGAGGGATTGCGCTCCTTTGGCAAAGACAATTTCGTTCCACTGAATCGACTCGACGTGTTCGTTAAAACGGGCCACCGCCCGGCCGCGAAAAAAAGCGCGGGTCGTCTCCGGCGGATTGAAGATCGCGGCCTTAATGTCCTCCTCGCTTACGACCCGCTGCATGGAACCCTGTCTCACCAGCTCATAATATAACCCCCGATCCAGATCGACGTTGTGGTACTCCAGATCGATCGATTGCAGCCAGGGATCGCTCCAGGAAAGCTTCTCTTCATCCTGCAAAGCGTTGAGCAGAAGCTTCTTTGCCGCCCAATCGACCCGATCGTGCGTCGAGCAGCGCGTCCCGCTCCAGATCGTTGAGCACGTTCTCCCATTCGCGCAAAATCCACGGGCGATCTTCGTCCGCGGCATCTGTCATTTTGCGCGGCTGCTTCGAGATAGATTCGCTGAATATCGATGGCGGAAATCTTGCGCCCATCCTTCAGCTCGATAATCCAGTCGTAGGTTTGGTCGCGGCTGATCGATTTGTTGGCGTCGATCGGTTGCGCAATTTCGACTTGCGGCGCTTCCCCGCGTTCGATCAGCTCCAGCACCAGCGAAGTCGTCCCGATTTTCAGGGCCGTCGCCCATTCGCTCATGTTGGCGTCGCCGAGAATGACGTGGAGGCGGCGGTAGCGGCTCGCATCGGCGTGCGGCTCGTCCCGCGTGTTGACGAGCGGCCGCCGGTTCATCGTGTCGATGCTGACCAGCACGCTGAAAAAATCGGCGCGTTGCGAAATCTGATACATCCCGGGCTGACTCGGGGCGCTCTCCGCCTCGATCCCCATCTTGCCGGCGCCGGCAAAAATCTGGCGCGTGACGAGAAACGGCAAGACACCCGCGACCAGCCGATCCCACGGGACGTCGCGGCTCATCAGGTAATTGTCGTGGCAACCGTAGCTGTGGCCGACGAAATCGGTGTTGTTCTTGTAAAGGCGAACCTCCTGACCGGCTTCGAGTTTTTGATTCCGACGGCGCGCGCATTCGTCCAGAATCGCGTTCGCCCGCTTTATCCTGCGCGACAATTTGCCGAAGGGTCGTGCATTCCGGGGTCGAATATTCGGGATGGGCGTGATCGTTGTAAAAGCGCGCGCCATTCGAGAGAACGAGGTCGCTCTTGATCTCCTCGAAACTCAGCGGCCGGTTCTTATCGATTTCGTAATAAGCCGACTCATCCGTGTCCTGAAGTAATTCCTTGGCCCGGAAACCGCGCGCGTCGTGATGCGGATCTTCCAGGTCGTAATCCCACTTCATGTGCGCGCCGTGTTCGGTGTAACAGCGCACCAGTTCGATCGATTCGGCCACGACATCGACCGTTTCCGCGCCGCTCACGGTGATGCCGTACTCCGTTTCAATCCCGAAGACGCGCTTCATGGGACCTTTTTCACCGGTGATTTACACGGATTAGGACAAATCTGTGAAGATCTGCGTCCATCTGTGGCAGATGCGCTGACCTAAATCACTCCCGACGCGCCTGCTCGGGAATCCGACATCGGCTTGACCGGCGAAATTTTCACGACGTTTTCGGGATCGTAATCGATCAGCTTGAGCCAATCTTCCGTGATGTCGGTCGGCGGGAAAATATCGTTCTCCGTATATTCGGCGTCGAAGCGCCAGCGCAGATCGTTCTCGCTGATCCCCTCCTCCTGGCCCGTCGCGATGGCGCGCTTGATGGCCATCGCTTTGGCGCGCTCGACGATCGAGGCGATGATCGCGCCGCTGATCAGATCGCTGCGATAAAGAATCTCTTTGCGGCCGCTGCGCAGCGTGACTTCCAGAAATTTGTTTTCGTCGCGCCGCGAAAATTGCCAATCGACAGATCGCTCGACCAGCCGATCGATCGCGGCACCAATATGGTCGGCCTCCTTCGCGAGCAGCGCCGTCGTAGGGAAGATCGTTCGTCAGATAAATCCGATAAATCTCGCGCGCGCCCTCGCGGTTCGGCCGGTTGACCTTGATTTTGCGGTCGATCCGGCCCGGACGCAGGATCGCGGGATCGATCAGGTCGGCGCGATTCGAGGCGAGAATAATCACGACGTCGTTGAGCGAATCGATTCCATCCATTTCCGAGCAAAACATCGGGACGAGCGTGGAGAGAATGTTCGAGTAGCGCGAGGCGCGGCGCGTGCCGAGAATCGATCTCCGCTTCGTCGATGAACAGGAACGGCATGAAACCTTCCCGGCGTTTCTCGCGCGCCGTCGCAAAAATTTCGCGCACCATTCGCTCCGATTCGCCCACCCACATGTTCAGGATCTCCGGGCCTTTGACGTGCATGAAATACTCGTGCATTTCCGTGCCGGTTTTTTCCCGGAGCTGTTTCGTGAAATTGTAGGCGGTCGCTTTGCCGATGAGCGTCTTGCCGCAACCCGGTGGGCCGTAGAGCAGGAAACCCTTGGGGGTCGCGTGCTGGAATTTCTGGAAAAGATCGGCGTGCAGCAAGCGGCAGCTCGATCGCGTCCTTGATCGCGTGAGCGCCTGCTCCTGTCCGCCGACTTTTTCCCACGGCAATTCCGGCACGTCGTCGAGATAATATTCGTCTGACTTCGGTGCTCGAAAGCACTTCAAGCGCCATCCGATAATTCGGATCGACCCGGACTTCGTCGCCCGATTTGAGGGTTGATTTCGCAAGATCGGCCGAGCGTTCCAGGACGATCGACTGCGTGCCGTGCTCGGAACCGACCCGCAATCGATCGGCTCCGATCACTTCCGTGATTTTTGTCACCGGCCCGGCCGTTTCGAAACCGAGATCGCCCACGATGACGAACGCTTCGTTCACCAGCACGCGCGTGCCCTTCTTCAGTTTCGCCATGGCAATGCGCGGATCGACGTTGCAGTAATAATCCGCGCCGCCCACCACGATGTGCGCCGTGTCCCGCGAGGTCGCGCCAAGAAAAGTGCCGATGCGATTCGCCGGCGAAGTCACTTTCTTGATGACCTCCTCCAGCTTCTCGATCATCTGCTGGGCTTCGATGATCGTCTCCTCGTGCTCGGAAACATCCGGGCGCATGCTAAGCAACTCGCGGCGAATCGGTTCGCCCGGCGGCAGCGAGGCAATCAGGTGATCAAAAGACTCAAGCAGAGTCCGGGGGCGCGAGCTTTCGCCGTCGCCCTCCCATCCTTCGCTACGCTCGTCGCTCATTTGTTGTGGTTTGGATCAATCCGCCGAACCGATATTAGTATAACTTTATCCCGGCTTTTCCGCAATGCTTCGACGCGGGCCGACCGCAAAATGTTCAACTAAGAGCAATGACGAAGCACGAATGACGAATGACGAAACAAGCCCGAATGCCCAAATGACACAAGACCCTCGACTACTCCCGTTGCGTTATTCGGATTTCGCCATTCCTTCGTCATTAGACATTCGTCATTCGAACGGCAGAGCCGGCCGTACCTCTTTCGTTTTTCCCACTGCGGAAAGTTGCGATTGATCCCGCCCGCCGCTACAATCGCCTTTTCGAGGAGCCTTAGCTCAATTGGTTAGAGCGCCGCCCTGTCACGGCGGAGGTTGCGGGTTCGAGCCCCGTAGGCTCCGAGGTTTTTGGGTATTACATTTAATCCCTGACGAGTTGTGTTGAGTTTATTCGTTTGGCCATGGCAAGCTCAAGGTCATCGCTGCAGCGCACACTCGTTCCGGAAAATTGGAACTCATTTGGAACGATGTTCCTTCGCCTAACGAGCTATCATTATGCGGGGTTTGCGCGTCGGCGAAGGATCGGAAGTCATCCCTTGGTCCGCCACGAGCAAATCAAAATGAGGCTGTAATAGAGCTTTCCCGCAAGCTCAACCTGCGTGACGCAGTTTGGTGTGGCCGCAAAAGTTGGACTCCGAAAGGGCCGGTCGATCGTCTCAACGCGCGGCGCCGTGCGACGAGCGCGCGTAGGGCAGTCGCCCCGGTTCAGCGAACGTCAGCTGAGTCGCGCAACTTTATGATTTCTTTGAGTGAGAGGAGATTATTCATGAACGCAATCGCCAGATTGTGGTCTGTTAACCTGTTATCGTTCATCGATCTAGGAGTAACGCACATTGCGCAATGAAGCGATGAGAATTCTGATCGTCGAGGATGAGCCGCGGGTGGGTCATTTTGTTGAGCGGGGCTTGGAGCAGGTAGCCTACTCGCGTATGTGGGTCCGTTCCTGCAAGCAGGCCGACAAGGCGCTCGAAGAAGGCTCGTTTGACGCCGTGATTCTTGATCTGAGTCTCCCGGATGGCGATGGATTAGATCTGTTGCGCGAATGGCGCGCTGCGGGTTTTGACCAGCCAGTACGAATTTTGAGCGCGCGCGATGCTGTTCAGGATCGGATCACCGGGCTGAACCTGGGCGCCGACGACTACCTGGCAAAACCATTTAGCTTCGAGGAACTCCTCGCCCGTGTTCGCTCGCTTCTGCGGCGGCACGGCGGGAAGAAAGCCACCGTATTTAAGCATCGTGGCCTCAAGCTCGATCTCCTTTCGCGAAGCGTGGAACGAAACGGTCAAACGATCGAGTTGACCGCGCGAGAGTTCGCGTTGCTCGAACTGTTTATGCAAAATCCTGGCCGAGTGCTCTCCCGAACCATGATCGCGGAAAAAGTTTGGGATTCCTATTTCGATGCTGACACTAACCTTCTTGACGTCTATATGCGCCGCCTGCGCATGAAACTGGACACGCCCGCAGACAAACCTTGGTTCAAGACACTGCGCGGAGTTGGCTATCAGCTGATATGAAGTCACTCGGATCGCGTTTGACCTACTACTATTCGCTCGTTGTGATGTGCACAGTCATTTCGACAATGATCATTGGCTACTGGCTTCTGCGCAGCGAGTTGATCCACGGAGTCGATCTCTTGAACAACGCCGAGTTTCGCGAGATTCGCGACCGAGTTGAAGCTCAACACGCGCCGATTGCGGAAGGCGATTTTTTGCGACGAGTGGCCGAGCACGCGGCGATCGACGCGCAGCTTTATTTTTTTCAAATACGTAGAAATGGCAAGGTGCTCTTTCGATCCCCGAACATGCGCGCTGTTATTTTAGAAGCGAATCCGCGCGGCGAACCGAACTGGACCACCACCACCTCGGGGCTCGGAGCCGTCCGAGTTGGGCAGTTCTCGGAGCGTGAGTTCAACGTGCAGATCGCAACGTCGTTGCGCAGCATTGAGCATTTTTCTAGCTATTATCTTCGGGCCGGCTTGTTTGTTTCAGGAGTCGCTGCGGCCCTGAGTATCTTTTTCGGCCACCGCTTGAGTCGCCTCGCGTTGGACCCCATTCAACGCATTCAGCGAACCGCTGAACGCATCAACGCGGATAACCTGAGTGCGCGCATTCCTACGGACAGCGCCAACGATGAGATTACAGCCTTGGCGCGCCTACTCAATCGAATGTTCGACCGTTTGGAAGTTTCCTTCAAGCAGCTGTGGCGTTTTGCCGGCGATGCGTCGCACGAGTTGAAGACGCCACTTTCCGTGATGCGGCTCCAATCAGAAAAACTTCTCCTACAAGGAAACCTACCTGCGAGTCAACAGGAGATAATTCAACAACAACTCGAAAGCATCAATAGACTAAGCTCCGTGATTGAGAAGCTGCTCTTCCTTGCCAAGTCGGAAGTCCGCGGTATCCGTCCTAACCTTAAGTCACAGAACACGGATGATTTCATCCAAGATTTCTGCGAGGATGCGCAGATCCTCTGCGAAGATCAGACCATCTCCCTTGAAGTCACGCGAAATGAGAGCTTGCCAGGCATTTTTGATGCAACGTTGCTTCGCCAAGTCCTTTTTAATCTGCTGAGCAACGCGCTGCGCGCGACTCCAACCGGAGGCTCTATCACAATCGCATCATGGCGGGATAATGGGTGCTGGAAAGTGAAAATGGAGGATACTGGGCCCGGGTTACCGGCAGCGGACTTGCAAAGAATCTTCGAGCCTTTCATCCGGGTTCGTCTGGCTGGCGAGTGTGTTTCACAAGACGACGTGGGGACCGGTCTGGGTCTCGCTATTTGTCGCAGCGTGATCGAGATTCACCAGGGGAGCATTCGCGCTGAGAATCGCCAGTCGGGTCCGGGACTTCGCGTCTCCTTCGAACTCCCAGTTGTTGCAAAGCAGAAGTACGATACAGACGAGGTTGTACGAAGCGCGCTTTCTCTCCGGTGGGAAAAAACCGAAAGCTCGACACACGGTGAGTCGGAAGAACTCGTTTGAGCCAGCGTCTCAACAACCAAGCTTTCGCAGCTCGCGTGTGCGCCAGTCGACAGCACGCCTTTGGCGCGATGCGATATTCAACAGCAGGCAACCGATTGCTCCGACCCTGATCAAGCCGAAACCTGCGAAATGGAGTTGCGAGCGACTTACGGCGGCGTGGCTCGGGCACGCGACTGTTCTGATCAACTTTTTCGGCGTCAACATCCTCATCGACCCGGTGCTTTTCCCACGTATCGGGATTCGATGGCCCGGGGTTACATTCGGACCAAAGCGCCTAACGGCACCGGCATTGGTAGCCAGTGAGTTGCCCAAGATCGATCTTATCGTTCTTTCACATGCGCACTTCGATCACTTCGATTTGCGAACGCTTCATCAGTTTGATTCTTCCACCAAAGTAGTGACCGCGCCTCGCACAAAGGATCTGCTCCGTTGGTCGCGACTGCGCGACGTGATTGAACTGCGCTGGGGAGAAAAAACGTCAATTATTACGCCCGCCGAAAATGTCGATATTGCAGCTTTCCCCGTAAAGCATTGGGGAGCGCGCATGCAATGCGACAGTTACCGTGGGTTCAACGGTTATATTTTCGAGAGATACGGAAGCCGGATTGTTTTCAGCGGAGACACCGGCAGGACGGAAAGCTTTCTGGATTTGCGCGGCTACGGGCGTGTCGATTTAGCGATCATGTCGATTGGGTGTTACAACCCGTGGATCCGGACTCATTGCGATCCGGAACAAGCGGTGCAAATGGCCGATGACGCTGACGCGCAGTTCATCATGCCAGTACATCATCAAACTTTCCGACTGGGCTTCGAACCGTTCCGAGAACCGATCGAACGTTTCAAGTTGGCCCTGCAGAAAACGCCAGAACGCATTGCTCTCAGCGAAATCGGCGAGACGTTTGTCCTGCCGGTTTCGTAATAGGCGTATTCGATTCACGAATCGAGCGGCTGTATCCGCCCAAGGGGCCAACCTGAAGGAAAATTCAGCATCACGTCAGCTTCCGTTTAACTCCCAAGGCTACGAATTGGCCGTGCGCTTGCGACTGCCAGTTATGATCAGCCCTCGACTTGGTGCGACTGCGTTACTGTTAACTTGTCTCGCTGGTTCAGCCGCTCACGGAGAGACGTTCCCCCTCGACCCAAAAGGCAGCTCCTTAAGCTTCACTGGTGAAGCATTCCTTCACAATTTCCACGGCGAGGCAAAAGAGTTCGAGGGCAATGCCGTACTCGACCGGGAGGCGGTCCCCCCGATTCAAAGGGCGACACTGCATTTCAAAATGGCCGCTTTGACCACCTTTCATGAACAGCGAGATCAAAACATGCGCACTTGGCTCAATATCAAGTTGCATCCCGAGGCCACATTCCAACTCGAGAGTGTCAAAGTTCTCGCCGGCGATTACAAAACTGCAGGTCCTGCGCAGCCGGCGAAGTTCGCAGTAATCGGCACGCTCACTCTCAACGGCGTAAAACAGCCGCTCTCCGGTATTGCACAGGGTTGGCGAGAGAACGACCGGGTCATTGTTGCCGGCGAAACCACCGTGGACACTATGAATTACGGGTTACCGCAGATCAAAGAGATGGTTCTCACGGTTGGCCGGAACGTACAAATCGCCTTCCGCTTCTCGTTCGTCCTGCCGAGTGATTACGCCATGGGTAAACCTTAGACCGAATATTTCAATTTAGTTCCATAAGTTAGTCATCAAAACATGGGCGCCAAAAGTATTGGGATTGTTGGAGGAGGAATCGGCGGGATTGCCGCGGCCGTAGCGCTTCATCAAATCGGCGCGGACGTATCGGTTTACGAACGCGCGACAGAACTTCGCGAGGTCGGCGCCGGAATGATGCTTTGGCCGAATGCCACGCGCGTTTTGCGCGAGCTCGGGTTGCTTGAACAAGTCGTCGCACGCAGCGGCCGCAGTACTCATTTTCTTGTGCGCAAGAGCACCGGAAAAGTCTTGATGAGCATTGCGCTGGGCCATTTTGAAGTCCCCGCGGTTTGCATGCGCCGCGCCGATCTCTTGTCGATCCTGTTAAACGCGCTGCCAGCGGAATGTTTGCAACTCGGTCGCGAGTTCGATCGATTGAAGCAAGCTAATGGAAAAGTTCGCCTCCGCTTTAAAGACGGTCACGAAGTCGAACATGACGCTGTTATTGGTGCCGACGGGATTCGGTCCCGGATCCGGACGCAACTTTTTGGCGTTTCCGATCCGATCTATCGCGGATACACGGTCTGGCGCGGCCTCGCTGGATATGATGGCGATGCGATCACGCCGGAATTTAACAGCGAGTCTTGGGGCAAAGGAATGCGTTTCGGAATTCTCAACACCGGCCATCGGCGATTTACCTGGTACGCAACTGCGAACGTACCGCCCCATCACCTCGATTCGACTTCAGGCCGGAAACGCGAGCTTCAGCAACTGTTCGCTGGATGGCACGAACCAGTCACGGATTTTTTGAAGGCAACTCCCGAGGACGAAATCTTAAAGAACGGCGCGCGCGACTGCGCGCCGCTCAAGCAATGGGGCAAAGGATTAGTGACGTTGCTCGGAGACGCCGCGCATCCTTGCACACCAAATCTCGGGCAAGGCGGCTGCATGGCGCTTGAGGACGCGCTCGTTTTGGCCAAAAGCGTAAAGAGCGAACTGTCCTTGAGCGCGGCTTTGCGCCGGTACGAATCGCGGCGCATCAACCGCACCCGGCACATTCAACGACGCTCGCTCTTGATGGGTCACATTGGGCAATGGCAAAACCCAATCTTCGTGATGAGTCGCCACATCGTCACGCGCATGCTTCCGTCAAAAGTATTCGAGCACAATCTGCGAAGGGTTTACGCCTATCAAACCTGACTGCCATGCGCACTACGTTGAACGCCTTTTTGGTTTTCGTCGCTTCGATCGGAACGGCGTTCGCCAATGATTCCAATCTCAAATCGGACGAAGTTTATTCAGCCTGGTTGCAAATGTACGATCTAAAATTCGACGAATCGCATCGTCAATTGGCGCGCTGGCAGGAAGCGCATGCGGACGATTCACTTGGTCCCGCTTCTGACGCTGCGGCCTATCTGTTTTCGGAGCTAACACGGCTAGGCTCTCTCGAATCCGCACTTTTCGTCGACGACAACCGCTTCAAAAATCGAAAGACATTGGATCCGGATCCTCAGGTGAAAGCTTCGTTTAACGATCGAATCGAACAGGCCGATCGTCTTGCGGATACGGCGCTCCAGAAATCAAGCGCCGACGCACGCGCGCTTTTTGTGAAAACACTCACGCACGGACTCCGCGCCGATTACGTTGCACTGATCGACGGACACGGAGTAAAAGCGTTGTCCTACACGAAAGCGGGCCGCATTTACGCCGACCGATTGCTTGCAGCGGATTCGCAAGCTTTCGATGCCTACCTCGGACCAGGAGTCGAGAATTATTTACTGAGTCTGAAACCGATTGCTTTGCGCGTCCTACTTCGGCTGACTGGTTCGCAAGTCGACCGGGAAGCAGGACTGGAAAAATTACAGAAGACCGCGCGGCAGGGTTATTATCTGGAGCCGTTCGCGAAATTGCTGCTTGCTGTCGCAGCGTTACGCGACGGCCACTCAGAAAAAGCGCGCGAGATCCTCACCGAGCTGCATCAACGCTTTCCCGACAACGAACTCTACACGCTCGAGTTGAGCCGACTCGCGACCACTACCCAGTGACATGACTACATCGCCACAATTCGAAATCGACATCCTTGAGATCCGCAAGCATTACGATCGCCTGTCGCGTTTTTACCGAATGCTATGGGGCGAACATCTTCATCACGGCTATTGGGAAAACGGTGAGTCGATCGAACGCGCTCAGATAAAACTCATGGAGGAACTAGCCGGGCAAGCGCGAATTCCACGACGTGCGCGAGTGCTGGACATCGGTTGCGGGCTTGGGGGCTCGGCGTTTTGGCTGGCGAAGCAATACAACTGTCGCGTTACCGGACTTACCATCAGTCCAGTTCAAGCACGGATGGCGACTAAAAAAGCGAAAGTACAGGGATTGGCTGATCGCATTCAATTCCTGGTTAGCGATGCGAACACGTGGCAACCGCAGCCGGAAAGCGTCGACGTTGTCTGGATCATGGAGAGCAGCGAACACTTCCGAGATAAGAAGAACTTCTTCCAGCGATGCGCTACCGCATTGAAACCCGGCGGGGTCCTTGCAGTGTGCGCATGGCTTCGCGGAGACGAGTCCGCGCCAGACCGACATCAGGAACTGGTCGCGACGATTGGAGAGGCGATGTTCAGTGCCAGTCTCGATACTCTCAGTCAACACGCGGCCTGGATGCGCGAAGCGAACCTGAAGGTTCAAACCGCGATCGATATTACCAAAAACGTAGCTCGAACCTGGGAACATTGTTCCCAAATGGCGCAGCGTTTGAAATTGAACTGGCTAGTGCGTCTCGCTGATGCTCCAACGCGACGTTTCGTCCAATCGTTTCCGCTAATGACCCTGGCCTACGCCACTGGCGCAATGGCGTTCGGGCTTTTTGTTGCGAAAAAGCACTAAACGCTATGGCTGATAGATTGTTTTTTTTGGTCTGAAGCTTGTTGTTGCGGGGTTGGTCCTCTCGACCCAGGAGAAACCACCTTCGGCGATTTTCCGTTTCTTTCACAGAAAGCCTCTTGTGACAAAAAGGTACCGGACCGCGCAGGCTCTCGGGTGTACGGGAATCGTGTCCGCCACTGGACGGACTCGCCCTGGCGACCCCCTGCTCATGATCGTAATCGATCTGCTTCTCTGCAGGCAGGCTCCGGGATTTTTGCATTAAAAAAATGCCTCTGAAACAGCGGTGCGTTCCGTAAATCGCCGCACAATCGTTAGGTTGATTCAAGTCGACTTGCAGGATTCGGCGGCGCTAACGATCGAACAATTTATTGTCGTAAGGAAAGGCCCACATCGGTTAAAGTCCATCCTTACGAAACCGATTCCCGGAACGCTACAGGAGGGGGGCACGCCTTTTCAGACGACGCACTGGACCGTCGTGTTGCAGGCGGGGAAGGCCGGCGCCGATGAATCCGCGCAAAGAGCGCTTTCCATTTTCAGCGAAGCCTATTGGCCGCCGCTCTACACATTTGTTCGGCGTCGCGGCTACTCACCGGCCGACGCGCAAGACATCGTCCAGGGTTTCTTCGAACATCTCTTCGAGCAAAACGCATTGAGCCGGGCCGACCAGGAAAAGGGACGTCTCCGCACATTCCTTCTGTCATCCCTGCAAAATTTCATTCTGGACCAGGTCGGTCGGGCCCAGGCTTTGAAGCGAGGCGGCGGCCAACAGACGGTTTCGCTGGATCAAAGAACTGCGGAAGCCGAGGCTGCAATTTCAGCGTGCATTCACCTGGACGATGTCAGTTCCTACGATCTGACATGGGCGTCCACCATTGCGAGACGCTCCTGGCAGCAAATGCAGACAAACCTTGCCGCCGAGGGCAAGGCTCAATGGTTGAGTGAACTGAGACCGTTTGTTGACGGTGCGGGTGCCGTGCCGCCTAACCAACAAGACGTGGCGGCGCGGCTCGGGGTCCCGATTGCCACCCTGCGCACATGGCTGGCGCGATTGCGTCACCGCTACCGCGAAATACTACGCGCAGAGGTAGCCAGCACTGTCTCGGATCCGGCGAGCGTCGACCAGGAGTTGCAGTATCTTCACCAGATACTGATGGCCTGACCTGTCTTTCAGCGCACCAACGTATGGCCGACGAAAGCTTTCGTTCCGAATCAGGAGTGAAGGTCCAGACAAACGCGGTCGGGATTTGTCCAACATGCAAACACGCGTTGACGCAACTCGGCCCGGATGGCGAGTGCCTGCGGTGCGTGTTGAGTTGGGCGTTTGCGCCGGAGCAAGATGTCTCCACGTCTCTGCGTTACGGCCATTTCGAAGTGGAACTGGATGACGACGGGATTCCGATCACACTCGGCGCCGGCGCGATGGCGGTAACGTATCGCGCTCGAGATACGGTATTAAACTCTGTTGTCGCGCTAAAGGTGATTGGCCGGAAACTGGCCGATAATCCAATGGCACGGGCGCGATTTCTGCGTGAAGCCCGCGCCGCCGCGCAAATTCATCATCCGAACGTCGCACGCGTCATTCATTACGGCGAACAGGACGGTGAATGTTTTTACGCGATGGAGCTGGTGGAAGGGGAAACGCTCGAAGCGCGAGTGCAACGAACCGGACCGCTGCCGGTGTCGCAGGCACTTGAAGTCATCGAACAAGCCACACGGGCGCTCGCGGCTGCGGAAACCTGCGGTGTCGTCCATCGCGACATCAAACCGTCGAACGTGATGATCGAATCCGACCCGAGTGGTGCGCTCTTGATCAAGATTATCGACTACGGCGTGGCCAAGGTTCTCGCGTCCCAAACCGATCCCGCCGAGCAAACGCAAATCGGGTTCATTGGCACCCCGGCTTTCGCGAGTCCCGAACAATTCGGTGAGCCTGGCAACGCCGCCGTCGATGCGCGATCCGACGTTTATTCTCTTGGAGCCACGTTGTGGTATCTCCTCACCGGGCACACGCCGATTTCCGGCAAGACGCACGAAGAGATTCGAGCAAGTCACAACAAATTGCCTGTCGAACTGCTGAAGGCAGCACGCGTTCCGGCGGCAATCATCGAATTGCTGAAGCGGATGCTGGCTCCGGACCCGGCGAAACGACCGCAATCCGCGCACGAGTTACTCGAAGCGGTCCATCGCGCCTATCTCCGTTTCGAACCGCGAGCGACGTTGCTGCGAAAGCGCGTCATCGTCGGTGCGGCGGTTGCAGCCGTGATCCTCGCGCTCATTTCTGCTGCAATCTTTTTTTACCAGCGTGCGCAATCCTCGGATAAGGAGGAAGGCTCGATCGCCGTGCTTCCCTTCGAAAACCTAAGCGAAGAAAAAGCGAACGCGTTTTTCGCCGATGGCGTGCAGGACCAAATCCTGACCGACCTTTCGCAGATCGCCGATCTCAAAGTGGTCAGCCGCACGAGCGTCATGCAGTACAAAAGCGGCGCGCCGCGCAATCTGCGCGAGATCGGCCGGCAACTCGGCGTAGCCCATGTCGTCGAAGGCAGCGTCCAGCGAGAGGCAAACAAAGTGCGGGTGATCGCGCAATTGATCGATGCCCGCAACGACGCACATCTGTGGGCCCAAACCTACGATCGCGATCTGGCCGATGTCTTCGCCATCCAAAGTGAGATCGCCAAGGCGATTGCCGATCAATTGCAGGCGAAGCTTTCGCCTAACGAGAAGAAAGCCATTGAGCAGCCGCCCACCACCGATCTGGCGGCTTTCGACCTTTACAGCCGCGCGAAGTCACTTCTCCTGACGACAAATTTCCGCGCGACGCGTGATCCAGACGTGCGGAAGGCGATTGAACTTCTGGATGAAGCGGTGGAGCGCGATCCCTCATTTTTCGACGCTTACTGCCAGCTCGCCTCTGCCCACGAATCGCTTTATGCAACGAGGGGGTCTGATCACACTCCCGCCCGGCTTGCGCTGGCTGAAGCTGCGGTGCAGGCCGCGACACGGCTGAGGCCGGATGCTGCCGAAACACATTTGGCGCGCGCAAAATATCTCTATTACGGGCTACACGACTATGCCGGCGCCCTCGCCGAATTGAAGATCGCGCGGCAAGCGTTACCCAACGATCCTCGTCTCTTCGAAATCACCGGCTACATTCTGCGACGGCATGGCCAGCAGGAGGAAGCTCTGCACAATCTACAGCGTGCGGTGGAACTGGATCCACGCAACTTTCTTACTCTGCAACAGATCGCGCTCAGTTACCTTTTCGTGGGGCGCTATGCGGACGCGATTGCGGCTCTGGATCGCGCGTTGACGATCGTGCCCGACAACGCCGAAACGAGGGCCAGCCGTGGATCATATTACGTCTTCTGGAAAGCGGACACCCAGCCGCTCCATCAGACGATTGATGCACTTCTCGCGCAAGGACCGGACGCCATCGCCAGCGCTGCGGACACCTGGTTCCTTGGCGCCCTGGCCGAGCGCGATTCGGCGGCGGCCGAACGAGCACTCGTCGCGGGAGGCAACAACTCATGCTGGGCGGAAGGGGTTATTACTCTGAGCCGCAGCTTTGGCGAAGGTCTGCTGGCGCGTATGAATAACGACGAGGCAAGAGCGCGCACTGCGTTTGAAGCGGCTCGCATTCAGCAGGAGAAGATCGTTCAGGCGCAGCCAGGCTATGGCCCCGCGCTGTGCGTCCTGGCCTTGATCGACGCTGCTCTTGACCGAAAAGATTTGGCGCTGGACGAAGGCCGTCGAGCGATCGCACTCACGCCGGTGGGAGAAGACGCCGTTAACGGCAGCCGCGTCCTTCAGTATTCCGCCGTTACAGCAGCGTGGGCGGGTGAAAAGGAGCTCGCCTTGCAGCAACTGGAGGCCGGGCTGCGGGCTCCCACCGCATCAACCATGCTGAGCTACGGCGCCTTAAAACTGTTACCGATCTGGGATCCTCTCCGCGGCGATCCACGCTTCGAGAAAATCGTTAACTCCCTTGCCCCAAAGTAATCGATTGATCTGCCAGCCTTCCGACGGCGCTTTTCGCCGCAGCCTTTTGGGGACTGGTTGCGAGCCGACCCGGGCCTGGAGGCTCCGGTCGAGCGCCTCGCCCCCACCCCATCTAAGTCAGTACCGGGCTTCCGCGGAGACCCGGGCGAGCGCCCCCAGCCCGATGTGTTTCTGCCCCGGCCGCCGAGGGCGGCAGCAAAAAATCTGAAATTCTCTGAAATGTCAGTCTCGAAAATTCTTAGAAACAAATGAAACCAATCAATCAAACATATGAATGCCTCCAAAAATCACGAAATTGCGAGAGCCAGACGCAAATTGGCCGCCGGCATCCTGATGCAGGCCCGTCGGGATTTACGCCGGTTCAAACGCGCCACCAGATTGGATGAACGCGAACTCTATCTCGACGCGCATGACTGGATCATCTCCGACAGTTGCAAGTGGCGCTTCTCCTTCCGGAACGTGTGCGACTTGCTCAACCTTGCGCCGGAGGGCGTCCGCCATGAGCTGCTCGGTGAACTCTCATTGGGTACGATTCATTATTGGAGTCGGCGCCTCGGACGCAGCGTCCGGCGATTTCAGATTTCTCTGAACGACATCATCACCAAAGCACGGGCCACCGGCGCCTCTGAGCCGGGAACTTTAATTCACACCCATTCCTAATATGAGAACAAATCTCCATGCTCAAAACTCGCGTCGAACTTCGCGCCGGGTTTTCAGACGCAATCAGCACAATCTCCTGCTCCTTAGCAGCCTGACCGCATTCAATTTCCGGCCGCCCATTATTCTTGAGTTCCCCGGCAAACGAGATCGCATTTGGTCTGTGCCGGCGGCTCGTCGCGGCTCGTTGTGAACCCACGCTCATCGAACCATGCTTTCGCGACTCGCTACCACTTTGAGGAATCGTCGCCGGGCGATCGTGAGCCTTCGTCACCGGTTGCTCCGCAAAACACGCGAAAGCGAGCAAGGGGTTGTCGCGCAACATTGCCTTGTCCCCACCACCACACGGGTCGATGACTGCCCGCTTGCGCCGACCGGCGAACAAGAAAGCCTGGACTGCCCGGAGTTCATCCAGATGCAGAGTCAACTCATGACAACCATGCTGAATTCAATGATCCTCGCTTCCGGTGGAAACATTGATGGTTCGGCCAGGCGGAACGGTTCAAAGCCTGACCGCTAGCCTTTTCCGGGCGCATCAAACGGCACCCCGAGGTCATGGGGCCTCCATGTTGCAGGAACTCGCTTAATGCGTAACCCGTAAACGGACCAAATTTGTTGGCTACTTACTTGCGGTGCAGGTTTGTCCAATTCCAGGCAGGCTTACAAGCCTTTCACGAGGAAGCCGTGTATCACATTGGCCCCGTCAATATACTCTCCCGTGATTGCTCCTAGGTTGTTGTTGTCCAAGGGAATCGTGCCCTGGCCTGCGCCTGCGCCCGTACCCCGAACATCGAACAAGCTGAAGCCGTTTTGCCAATCGCGCAGGAAGCCGTGATTCACGAAGTTTCCGTCGATGTAATTTCCCGCGATCGCCCCCAGGGTGTTGTTGCTTTCCGGGAGGGTGCCCTGGCCTGGGCCTGTACCCGCGCCCCGAACGTCGAACGTGCTGAAGGTGCCCGTCTTAGATCGCACGAAGCCGTGAAGCACACCGCTTGCATCGACGTAGACTCCTTCGATCTCTCCGATCGGAGTGAGGCCTACGCCGAACGTGCCATTGCCGCTGCCCGGGGTAGTGTCAGCGCCCGGGGCATCGAATGAGGTGATCGTGCCGTCCGGAGTGCGCAGGAAGCCGTGACCCACGAAGTTTGCGTCAAAGTAGAATCCCGTGATCGCACCCAGCGCGTCGATGGCATTGGGATTGGTCAATATGGAGCCGCTAGGGTCGAACTCGGTGATTTTGCCGCGATGATCGCGCACGAAGCCGTGCTGCGTTAAGTTCGCGTCCACGTAGAATCCGGTGATCGCGCCTGCTAGGCTGATGCCCATTGGAGTGAATTCTGAGGGGAATGTCCCCTGGGGAGACGGTCCTGTGCCCGCGTCCGGAGCATCGATCTGGGTAAAGATGCCGTTAGGAGCACGCACGTAGCCGTGACATCGGCCGCCATTGTCGGTGTAAAATCCCGTGATCTCCCCAAATAGGTTGATGGCGTAAGCACGCGTACCTTGGCCGTTCCCGATGGTTCCACAAGATGCTGAGCAAGTGCCCGCGTTCGGATCGTCGAAGATGGTAAAGGTCCCGTCAGGGGCGCGCAGAAAGCCGTGCCGGGCAGCGTTGGCGTCCCGGATGAAGCCCGTAATCGCCCCGAGATCGTTCATTCCACTAGGAAACGTGCCCAGGCCGGGTGCTGTGCCTGCGCCCGGAGCATCGAACGTGATGGTCGTCTTTTTTTCGCCAGCATTCACGGAAAGGCCCAGCCCCAACGTGCAAAGGACAAGCCACAGCGCTATTGGTAGGCGCGAGTAAGCGTGGGACGCGCAATTAGATTTAAAGATTTTGGTGGGAGTGTTCGACAATTTATTTTTCATATAGTCAGGCTGATTCATTGGAAAGTGGCTGGCTATAACCAGATCTCGCTAAAAAGGCAGACCAGTTTGGCTTGTCGCAGGAAGCAAGGACTTCGAGGCGCGCAGCACCTCTTGAGAAAGAGTTGTGTGGATGCGAAACTCTTGTCGTGAAGATGAACGGCGCGATCTATGGGCGCACTGTCTCGTCGGTTCCTAGGCAGCGCCGGCGTCGTTTAGTCATGTCCTTCGAAATGGTGCGGCTTAATCGCGCGTCGTCCGAGCCACTTTACCAACAGCTGTATTGTCAAATACGAGAAGAACTCGAGAGCGGCAGTTTTGATTCAAGCGCTTCCCGTGTGCCTTCCTCACGAGTTCTCGCGGCCACTCTCGGGATTTCGAGACTGACCGTAAACCAGGCGTTCTCAAAGCTGCTTGAAGAGGGCTATCTTCAAGCCCGGAAGCGATCTGGTATCTTTGTCGCCGATCATTTACCGGCAACTTTTCTGAAGGCTGCCCGGCCGGCGACGATCGCGCGCAGAGAGCATCCCCCGCGAGTGGCCCGACGAGTGACCAGAATGACGGATCTTCGCAGCGGCCGACAGCTCGATGTCGGCGTTGGCGGGCCGCCGAGCGTCACATTCGTCGCGGGGTTGCCGGCCGTGGATGAATTCCCGATTGCGGTTTGGGAACGCTTGCGTGAGCAGGTTTTGGCGAAAAAGGGAGCGCACCTATTGCGCTATGCTTCGAGCCGTGGCGAGATCGAACTGCGGAAGGCAATCGCTGCTTACTTGTGCGACTTCCGCGGCGCCAATTGTCATCCCGACCAAATTGTAGTCGTAGGCGGCATGCAGCAGGCGATGCTCGCGTGCGCACTCGCGTTAATCAATGAGCGTGAAGTGGCCTGGATCGAAGATCCCGGATTCCATCAGGCACGTAATGTCCTGGCTTTTGTCGGGGCCAAAATGGTCCCGCGCCCGATCGATCGTGAGGGACTGGTAATCGCAAAGTGCTCACGGCAAAATTCTCCCAGACTCATTTTCGTCGCACCGTCGCACCAATTTCCCCTCGGTGTGACGATGAGTTTGAAGCGGCGGAAAGCTCTGATCGAGTTCGCAGAGTCGCGCGACGGCTACATCCTGGAGGATGATTATAATTCTGAGTTTCGTTTCGATGGACCGCCGCTGCCATGTCTTCAAGGTTTGGACCATGCCGGCCGGGTGATTTATGCCGGCACGATGAGCAAGATCCTTTACCCATCACTGCGCCTCGGTTTTATGATCGCGCCGCCACAACTTGTCGACAGCCTCGTCAAGGTGCGCGCTGTCATGGACCAGCATTCGCCGGCGATTGATCAATCTACCCTGGCGCGGTTTCATCACCGAAGGATTTTTCCTCAGCCATGTGAAACGGATGCGCGAACTCTATGCCCAGCGGCGCGTGTTCTTTATCGAACAATTTCAAAAATGGCTGGGCGATTATTTCGATCTGGAAGTAACTCCGGCCGGTCTGCACTTCGTCGCCTGGCTGCGGCGCAAAGAAGATTTTCCGCTATTCATGCGTGCTCGTCAGGAAACGGGCGTTTGGCCCCGACCTCTTTCTTTCTTCTGCATTAAGGCTCAGTTGGATCCGGCATTCGTTTTTGGATTCGCGGCATGGTCGCAAGCGCAAATTGAACAAGGTTTGGCAAAACTAGCGTCGGCGGTTAAACAACTGAAGCAGCGTGGCGTGGGAAGGGCTTCGTCGTTTCAAGTCCACAATTTGTCACCTGCTACGAGTGAATATTGGCCGTCGACAGCTATCACATCAAAGTAACAGACTAACGAACATTGGGATTGAGCAAAACGGCCGGGCTCTTTCGAAACCACGCGACAATTAGAAAGACTTGCGGACGCAACCGCTCGCTTGCGGTTCATTCGCGAAACGCGCCGCTGTCCATTTGATGAGCAGCTCCTCGAGCGGCGCACCGGGCTGGGCAATTGTGAAGTGGTCGCGTCCCGCGAATGTCCAATACTCGAGGCGTTGACCAGCAGAGCAGCGCTCTTCGACATACGCGTCGGTAGCAGCCGGCGGCACGACATTGTCCGAGAGGCCCTGCGCGATTACGACGGGAGCCTTTATTAGACCGTCCGCCGTGTTCTGCTCAATCCGAGCTTGAAGCGCTTTGTTCGAGCTCGTCGCCAATGCCGGACCGTCGAACGTCGCCGCCAGTGCCTCGATGCGTTCTGAATCCTGCGGCGGGATGAAGTCGCATAAGTTTACCATCTGACGCGCAGCATCGAGTGCCTCGGGCCGAAGCGCTTGCTCGAATGTGATGTCACGATAGAACCGGCTGTACGCCAACGCGAGATACGCTCCAAACCGCTTGTCCATCGCGACGTTCATTGCGAGAATTTTATTAATGTTCGCGGCTGGCGCGATTGCCGCGACGCCGAGGATTTCGAGGTCCGGCGCGTAGCGCGGCCCAACAATGCCGGTCCAAAGCGCTGCGTGCCCCCCTTGCGAGTGACCCCACACCACCATGCGCTTGTCGAGCGTAAGCCCGGACATCTGCCGCGCGGCACGAACCGAATCAAGCGCCGCACGCGCTTCGCCTTCGCCGATCAGGTATGGATGCGGGCCACCCTTCTCTGCGAAGGAGTAGTCTGTTGCGACCACGACCCAGCCAGCCATCACGATCCGGTCGCGCGCGGGGATGCCCGCAGTTGGCGCCGACAAAAGCGACGGCATGCATTTCTGCAGCAGGCCCGTCGTGGCGTGTTCCCATGCTATGACAGGACGCGGGCCTGCGGGAGGATTGGTCGGCGCGAACACGGTCGCGGCCGCCGTCGCCGGCGTGCTTTCGTCCACAGTGGTTGCATAAAGGATGCGCCAGCCTCGCATGCCTGCCGGCAGTATCACGTCTTCGAGCGGCTCGCTCCGCAGTAGCACGCCAGGCTGATGTGGCGGGTCCGACGGCGGATCGTAGAATGCATCCGGCGCGTGCGCAGTAATGTGCGCGCCAATGTCGCGGGGTGTCGTCGTGGCGCTCGACTCTGACGCTCGTTTGCAGCCAGCACCCGCGAGCAAGACAAATAGAATTGCGAAGTCAATCGAACGAAGTGCAGCAGTGTTCATAAGCCACTTCTCCCGACGATCTGTGAATCCGCTCTCCATCAGGCGGGCGAGACACCTTAATCAATTAGATTGCAGCATGTAGTCAATTTCTGGGTTCATCAAGGCTCCGGGCGGCGCATTTTGAAAGAGTGAACCGCCGAAATTTTGGGTGTTGCCATTAATCGAAGCAAAATAAATAGGTGTCTTGGCCCTGAACTGCGATTGGCGAAACGTTTGCGGCGAAACAACCAGCGCTTCATCCTGCTATTTTAGGCCAATGTCAAAGAGCTACCGAACCGTGTAGGCTCCGAGTTTTTGTATCACAAAGCTACTTGTTAGGCAATCGAAAGAGAGCTCGGCCATCAGTTTGGGAGACAATTCCTTGATTGAACTGCTCCCTGCGGCTGGAACGCACCGAAAGAATGTTGTAGGGATTGCCGGCAAGCGCCTAAGCTCAGAGGCTCATGGCAGAGGACGAAAAGACCAAGCTGCGCCTGGAGACCGCACACGTGCTCTTCATAGATATCGTCGGGTATTCCAAGCTCCTGACCGACGAACAATCGGAAGCGCTTCAGGAGTTGAATCAGATCGTGCGCAAAACCGAGGCGGTCCGCGAGGCCGAGACTGCGGGGACACTTACGATTTTGCCGACCGGGGATGGCATGGCGCTGGTTTTCACCGGGTCAGTGGAGGAGCCAGCCGAATGCGCCCTGGAGATCAGCCACACTTTGCGCGCGCAGCCGAGCCTTCCGGTGAGAATGGGAATCCACAGCGGCCCGATCCATCACGTGAAGGATGCAAACGGGCGCGAAAACATTGCCGGCATAGGCATCAACATTGCGCAGCGGGTGATGGATTGCGGGGATGCCGGTCACATTCTCATTAGTAAACGCGTGG
Source organism: uncultured Verrucomicrobiae bacterium (assembly GCA_963788855.1). GTDB lineage: Bacteria > Verrucomicrobiota > Verrucomicrobiia > Chthoniobacterales > UBA10450 > CAWBIE01. The sequence continues at coordinate 375,562 of CAWBIE010000005.1, read as the reverse complement.
CTGACGATCTTGCGCAACAGCGTCGTTGGCAGCCCTATCTTCACGAGCTGGGCGACGTGGAAGTGAAACACGGAGTTGTTGTCTCTTTAGTTAATCTTTATGCCGAAACAATTGGCAATCCCAACCCACCGGCGCGAATCGGGAAAGTGCGCGGCCGCATCCCCGGCTCCAGAGCAGGGACGCGCAAAGCACTCTCTCCGCTAGCTCGAGCGATCTTCATTGTCGCGGTGTTACTCCTCGCGCTTGGCCATTGTTTCAGTGATTTTCGCGCCGGCGATCATGCGGTCGCTCGGCAAAAGCCAGATGATATCACTACCTCAGGTTCCCGCCATCCCCTCACCTCCGCCGTCTCTCGCCGATACTATTAAGAGCGAAGTCGCCAAGAAAATCACCGATGAGCTGAAGAACGAACTTTCTGGCAAGAAAAAGGCGGAGGAGGAGCCGTCCACTACAACTTCGGTGGCCTCGGAGAAAAGCATCGCGGTATTGCCTTTCGTAAACATGAGCGGAGACAAAGGTGACGAGTATTTGAGCGATGGCATGACGGAGGAACTCATCAACGCGCTGGCCAAGGTGCCTGGATTGCGCGTGCCAGGACGAACGTCCTGTTTTGCGTTCAAGGGCAAGAACGAAGAGGACATCTTTCATAAAGTCGGCGATCAGCTGCACGTGGCCACTGTCTTGGAAGGCAGCGTACGCAAAGCCGGCAACAAACTGCGCGTGACCGCTCAGCTCATCAATGTCAGCGACGGTTATCATCTCTGGTCGAAGGATTATGACGGTGACATGAAGGACATTCTCAACTTTCAGAGCAACGTGGCCCAGCAGGTCGTGCAAGCTTTGCAATTACAGCTTGGCACCGAAGCGGCGCGCGCATTATCAAAGAAGCCGACCGAAAATCCGGAAGCCCATCGGCTCTATCTTCTGGGGCGCTACGAGTTCGCTAAGTACACGCAGACTGGCTGGAATAATGCGATCCGTTATTACGAGGAGGCGCTGAGACTGGATCCGAATTACGCCCTGGCCTACTGCGGACTGGCTGACAACTACGCATACATGGGAAGCGTGGTGATGCCGGAGAGAGAGGCTATCGCAAAGGAAAAGGAATTTGCAGAAAAGGCGCTGGCGCTCGATCCGGAACTGGCGGAAGCGCATATGTCGCTCGCGCTCGCACTGGTCGCCGCTTACGACTGGCGGAATGGTCTGAAAGAATTCGATCGTGCGCTCGAACTGAATCCAAACCTGGCCTTCGCCTATGAGACACAGGCCTGGACCGTGAACGGGCTTGGCCGGTTCGACGAGGCGATCGCCAAGACCAGGAAAGCGGTCGAACTCGATCCGCTGAATCCGTTTTTTCAAATGAGTTTGAGTTTCTACCAGTATTGGGCACGTCAATACGACGACGCGATCGAACAAGCCAGAAAGACGCTGGAAATGGATCCGAACTTAACGATCAGCCACGTTTTGCTGGGCCTCTCTTTCCTTAAGAAGGGCGACACAGCCGGCGCGATCGCGGAATTGCAAAAGGCTAAAACGCCGAATCCCGGAGCCTGGTATCAAGGATACCTCGGCTACGCCTATGCCCTTTCCGGAGATCGAGCGAAAGCCGAGCAAGCGTTGCGTGAACTCGAAGATCTTGCGAAACAGCAATACGTCAGTCCGACAGCGTTCGCGATGATCTATCTGGGACTTGGTGAAAAAGAAAAGGCGTTTGGATTGGCTGGAAAAGGCCTATGAGCAGCAGGATAGCGCCTGTTGGTATCTAAAGATTGACCAGATTTACGACAGCGTGCGCAACGAGCCGCGCTTCCAGGCGCTTTACAAGAAGATGAACTTCCCCCCATGAATGCCAACACCCACAGGTTCGCCGTGAAACAGGGAGGATTGCGTCTTCTGGCCCTGCTCCTTTTTCTTAATGTTGCCGGCCGGCCCACCGGGGTTCAGGCTTTGCCATCGGGTGGGGCCAAACAATTGCGCGGGGTTTACGCGGTCACAAAATTTTCCGAACCTTTCACGGCCGCGACACTCGACAATCCCTCTGTGGATGGGCTCATGGTCCGGACGTTTCTGGCGGGACGTGGAACCGCGGCCGGGAGAATACAATTGGTCCTACATCGACAGTCAAATCGATGCGGCTGCCCAGCATCAAAAGCATGTGGTGCTCACGGTGATCCCCGGCGCTTGGACGCCGGATTGGGCGCGCGCGGGTGTTCAACAATCGGATTTCACGATTAAATACGGTCACAAAAAAGGAGAGCCCGACCTGTTGCCCTTGCCTTGGGACCAAACCTATCTCGGCCGCTGGTTCAATTTTGTGAAGGCTCTGGGCGCGCGCTACGATTCCAATCCCGCTGTAGTCATGATCCCGGCCACCGGCCCCACCGCCACCACCGCGGAAATGAGCCTGCCGAATCAGCCGGAAGCGGTGCGGAAATGGATTCAATTAGGCTATACCCCGAAGAAATATGAGGCGGCCTGGGACCAAACCTGTGCGGTTTACTCAGAGGCCTTTCCTACGACTCTCATCGGCCTCACGCTTTACCCGGGTTTGCCCATTCCGGACAATAAGGAAAAGGTAAAAACCCGGGAAACGGTAGTGGCGCAGGCCCAAAAACGGCTTGACGGCCGCATGGCGATCCAGACCAGCGGATTGAGCGCCCGAAAAGAGGGACGACCGCATCGTCACGGCGGCTATGGCTTCGTCGAGGGAGATTCGGGGCAAGTGACCACGGGCTTCCAGTGCGGGACTTCAGCTTCCGAGCGACCGGAGAGGATGGGAAGTTCCGATCCGGTGCAGGCCTTGCGCCGGACCATCGATTTCGGTCTGGAGGCCAAAATCGATTTCCTGGAAATTTACGAGAACGACATTACGAATCCAGCGCAACAGAAAAATATTCAATACGCCCACAATCAATTGACGGGACGTTAACGGGACGGCCAGCATTCTGAATTGCAGAATGCGCCCTCGCCTCGCGTCATTCACAAATGTCGCGTAACGCCGGGGCGTGATCGTCTGACCAGCGGAGTACAATCCCTGCGGTTGGCGGGCCTGGCTTAACCACACCACTGTTTCCCTGGGCATAAACAATGTCTTTGATCTCGCGCCGCCGTTCGTAGCTGCCGCCACCATCGCCACTGGCGCGGCCGAGAATGGGTTCGACGAAGCCACCGCCAACGCCAAAGGCCGGTTTTGGTACCTCGCGCTAAAAAAGCGATTCTAACGAACTGCTTTACGCCAGTTCGCGCACCTTTCAGCCGTCGCCGCAGAGGAGACGACCGCGCAGCAACGAATTTAACTTTCTTCGCGATCTCCCAGGGACAACTGCGCGCGAAGCAAATCATGCAGCGTGACAACGGCGAGCACTTGCCCGCCATCGTGATCGGTTAGCGCAATCGTTCCCGTAGTTGATTCGATCAGTCGCGCCTGCGATGCACGGATCGTTTCACCGGGACGGCAGGTCAGGGCCGGCTCCACCCTGAACGGCCGATTTTCCGCCATGGCAGAGACGATCTCCTCACGTCTGGCAATGCCTTTGAGCTGCTCGCTTTCGATCACCGGAAAATGCCTGTAGGGATGGCGATCGAGCAATTCCCGCAGGGCCTTCTCGGAAATGTCCCGGATTGCCACCGGTCTAAAGTTTGCGATGGCCGAGATCGGCAAATTTTGCCAGGACCGCAAATCGCGCGGCGGCACCACATGTTCGATGTCGTGACCATCCTGATGAAGAACGGCATCGTAAAAATTCAAACGATTGAGGGGACGTGCGATCGCCTGACTGACCAGGCCGGCGAGCATCAGGCCGGGCACAAGCGCGAATTGGTGCGTCATCTCGAAAATGATAAGAATGGCAGTGACAGGGGCCTGCACGACCGCGCCGAGACATGCGCTCATTCCACCGACGATGAGCAGCACGGAATCCGCTTCTTTCATCGCCAGAAAATGTCCACCCAAAGCGGCCACCACCGCGCCGCACATGGCGCCAAAGAAAAGATTCGGCGAGAAAATCCCTCCGCATCCGCCGAAACCATAGCCCGCAATCGTCGCTATTAACTTTCCGACGAGCAACACAGCCGCGAGCTTCCAGGCCAGCCCGTGCACCAGCGAATTGGAAAGATCGTCATAGCCGAGCGCGAAAACGCCGAGCCGCCCGCTCCAGGCAAACACTGCCGCTCCGATTGTCCAGGTCACGAGTCCGCCTATGAGCGGATGCAGCCACTTCGGAATTGCGCGCATGCGTTTGGCCGAGCCTCGCAATAAAATCGCGCCGCGTTGAAATACAACACCCGTCAAAGCTGCGGCCGCTGCCGTCAGGGGCATGAGTAGATAAGCCCGCCAGCTCGGTTCGTCGATCTTCGGCAGGGCGAAGGCCGGCTGGGCACCGATGAAGGCATGAACGACAAAGGCACCCACCACGGCGGCCAGCAGAACCGGTCCGAGCGAGCGGCTGTTCAAGTCACCGATGATTTCTTCGAGCACAAACGCGACTGACGCCAGCGGCGCGTTAAAAGCCGCCGCCAATCCGGCCGCCGCACCCGCCGCACTGGCCGCGCGCCGATTTTGTTTCGATACCCCAAGCAATCCCGCCAGGCTGGAGGCCAGGTTACTTCCGATCTGAACAGTCGGGCCCTCGCGCCCCAGACTTTGACCGCCACCGATACTGATGACGCCGGCAAGAAATTTAATGGCCGCTATCCGGCGCGGTGAATGCCCGAATTCTTTCCAAAAAGCGAGTTTGACCTCTGGAACTCCGCTCCCGGCCGCAGATGGCGCAATTCCCAGCAAAGCCCCAACAATTAGTGAGGACACCACAAGAACGACCAGGCTAATCCACAAAAACTGGAAGCCGCCGGCAAGCGAAGGCTTTTTGAAGCAAGAAGTATACAGCCAATTGATCGCCAACTGGAACGCGACCGCGGCGAGACTCGCAACCAACCCGTAAAGAAAGGTCCCGAGCAAAGGCCGCGTCTTACCGTGCACGCGGTGAAAAACATCGGCCAGGGATTTCACATGCAGATCATAGGCGAGCACGAAGCCGTCTCCACATGATTTTGATCGAAATTCTGCATTTCCGCGCGACGTTGACTGCTTTCATTGACCTGGCTGAATCTCTTATGTCTGGACGCGCCGCTGGTAGCGATCGCGTGGCAATGGCTCTTCGCGCGAAGCTTGCATGTTGAGGTGCCGAGCGGGAGCCGTCTCGGGTTGTTTCTTACCGCGTGGCTCATTTATTTGATCGATCGACTCGCTGATACTGCATTGCTTGCACGGGGCACTCCAAAATCCGCACGCCAACGGTTCTGCGCGAATCACAAGGTCATCTGGGTGGCGCTGGTTGCCGGAGTCGCCTTGTTCGATGGAGTGATCGTCTTCCGCTGGATCGATCCAGCAACAGCGGTTCGGGGAATAAAACTAGGCGCTATCGCAGCCGTTTATCTCATGGTTAATTCGCGGTTAGGCAAACTTTGGGAAACGCTCCCATTAAAAGAGATTTGCGTGGGATTCTTATTCGCAGGCGGAACATTGCTTGCGCTGGCTCCGCAGCTGCACATGGCGGGACCGTCCATCAACTTCGCCGCTCTACTCTTCGCCGGTCTTTGCGTTCTGAACTGCGCAAGTATCGCCGTGTGGGAACAGGATCTTGATCGCGCACAGCATAAATATTCGATCGCCACTCGCTGGTCGGGCTCGGGAAGATCCGCGCAATTCGGCCTAATCCTTCTTGCCGGAAGCTGCGCACTGCTCGCCCTTTTAGATCCCCGCCTCTGGGCCCTCTCCACTTGCCTTGGGAGCAGTGCCATTTTCCTATTTACGCTTTCCTTTCTGTCGATCGATCGCGACCAGCGCACCGCTCTGGCCGATCTGGTTCTGCTGACTCCGCTTGCCTTCCTCTTGATCGGAACAATCGTGTGAGCTTCGATCGAATCGCCCGCCATTACCGCTTGCTGGAAATAATTGCCTTCGGCCAGCAGTTGCAACGCGCCCGTGTTTGTTGGATCGACAGAATAAACCAGCCACGCCGGGTCTTGATCGTTGGCGAAGGGAATGGTCGTTTCCTTTGCGAATTGCTGCGCGTCCATCCAAACGTCACGGTGGATTGCGTCGATGCGAGCCAGGAGATGCTGAAGCTCGCCCGCGCTCGCCTTCGCGCGACTCGGCCGGAATTGTTCGCCCAGGCCTGTTTTCTTCATCAGGATATTCGCCACTGGACACCGCGGGGTTCATACGACCTCGTGGTCACACATTTTTTGCTCGATTGTTTTCGGCGCGATGAAATGAAAACAATCATAGACAAGCTGACGTTGGCGGCCACGCCGAACGCGGCCTGGCTCCTGGCCGATTTCAACATTCCTCCAGAAGGAACATTCGCGCGCATGCACAGCAAACTATGGATGCGCATGATGTACTCATTCTTTCGGCTCGCTGCGAAAATCACAGCGCGGGACCTGGTCGATCCAACGCCCTACCTGCAGGCCAATGGCTTCGTGCGCACGTTATGCCGTCTCTCGCGAACCCGAATGATCAAATCTGAGTTGTTCGTCGCTTCCAATCACGCGACTTAGTCCGGAACCGCGTAGCCGACGGACTAGTCGCCCTCGTAGAAAAATTCACAGGGTCTTCCAAAGCCGCTGGGTCAGTCCCCACTATTGACACGCTACACTCACTTGAGAGGCGCATCTGGCAATGCCGCGTCAGCTTCCGAATTCAATACGAGGGAGCCATCTACCATCTGATGAACCGAGGGGATCTGGCGTGAGAATATTTTTCGTGACGAAAGTGCGGCCGAAGTAAACATTTCCAGCAATGTCACAAGTGAGGATTGACCCCTTTTCCTGGCAAGATTGTAGGAGAAGCGCGTGGAAGCAGGCAAGGAATTCTCCCCTGAAGGCGGCAGTTTTGAGACGTAGGTTATCGTCCTACTAGCAATTTCCCCCTTGCCTGGCAGCGAATGTCAAAAGGTTCCAAATGCCGCAAATGACAAAAAGATACCGGACCCCGTAGGCTCCGGGTGTAAGGGAATCCTACTTATGCTCGTGCTCCTGATCGATTTCTGTAGTCCCGTTTTGCGGGCTCCGGAATTCTCTGTCTAGGAAATCGCCAAGTCGTTAGGCCTGAACGAGCTCTGAGCGGTACTTACTGGCCGGGGGCTGCCAGGAAAAACATCCCGCGGTTCCAGGGTGCCGTTTGGTCGCCGGGCGTAGTGAAGGTTACGACGAGAGATCCGGTTGGACTGCTGTTCACTGGGTTTCCTGAATATGCGACCCACCCGATGAGATCGATCGAATACTCCAGGTTCAGGGCTGTGTTCGGAAGAGTGCTGAAGCTCACGGTGATGCTGGTTGTGTCGGTGCCGGCGTCGTAGGTTGCCGTTTCGGTCTGCACGATGTTCAGAGCGATGGTGTTCACCGTCACCGTTCCCACATCGGTCGCGCCGCTGACCGAATCGGTCACCGTGTAGGTGAAGGTCAACGGCGACGTGGCTACGGCGTTGTTAGGCGAATACAGGACGTTGGCCCCCGAAAGCGAAACCGAGTTGCCGACTCCGGCGGTGACTCCGGTGATGGAGAGATTGTTCGTTTGACTCACACCCATGGAATCAATCCGGATATCATTGCCCAGCAGCGTGGCCTGCGGGAAGAGGCTGCTGGCGTTGCCAGCCGCGCGCGTGACCACATCGTTGCCGGCGGCTGGTCCGGTGATGATCAGGTTCGCAGGGATAAACGTGATCGTGTAGTTCGGGTTATTCGCGTCGGTGACAGTGCCCTGAGTGATCGCGTGCAGGCCTGGCGCTTCGCCAGCGACGCGGCTGAGTGTTCCCGCAAGTGTGTCGTTGCCGACCAGGCCGGCCGAGACATAAGTGAGCACAGGATCGCCGGTACCTTTGACCTTCACCTTCCCATCGGCGGTGACTGTGACTCCCTTCCGGTTCACGCTCAGCGAGAAGGGAGCGTCAGTGGTCACGCCGCAATTATCGGTCGCCCGAATGCTGATCGCGTGTGTGCCAGCCGGCGCGGCGTTGCTGATCGAGACGGCGCCAGTGAAGGGGTTGACCGATATCGCGCCGGTGTAGGTGCCTTGCGATTGCAGGGCGAAGCTCGCGATCGACCCATTGTCTGAGGCTGACACGGGACTCGCTGTGGTGGTGTCGCCGTAGGTAATCGGTACCGAATTGTAACTCAGCGTTGGCGCGCTATTGGCGGTGACGTTGATAACCAGGTTAGCTACGGTCGTTAGCGAGCCGTCGGAAACCTGGAGGACGATGGTGTTGTTGCCGAGAGTAGCCGAGCAGGTAGCCGCGATATCCGCGGTGATGGTCCCGTTATTGTTAGCAATGTTCGCAATGGATAGCCCGGCCGGGATACTCATGGCCGTGACGGTCAGATTGCCCTTGTCAGTTTCAACATCGGTTACAGCTGCGATGAAACTGAAAAGGGGAGTTCCCTGCTGGCAGGCCAAGCCGATTACGGACGTGATGGATGGGGCCGTATTCGGAGCCCCGGCGGTGTAAGCGGCGATCTGCTCGATCAAGCTTGCGCCACTGTCATGGCTACCGTTGGTGGCGCGGCCGCGCGCCCGGAGCTGAGCGCTGGCCGGAAGCGAAAGGCCGGTAAGCTGCCAGTTTGAGGTCGTGCCGGCGCGCGTGCCATTTCCCAGGAGGGTCCAGCTGCTGCCGCCGTCGGTGCTGAGCTCGAAAGTGGTCTGCAAAAGTTCCGGGGCCGCGCCTCCGCGACTCCAGAGCACTTGTGAGGTATCCGGCGCGGTCAGATTCTGGAAGACGATATCGTTGTTCAGTCGGGCGAAGAAGTTGCGCGCGGTGGCCGACGGCGCGCCGTTGGGTTGGAGAGTGGTGAACGAGCCCCCCAGCAGGATCTTCCCATCCGGTTGCAGCGAGACTGAGCTGGCGGTGGTGTTCGCATTCGGATTAAAGACGGTATCGAGCGTGCCGTCGGAATTGAGCCGGGCGACGCGATTGCGCGTGGTGGCTGAGGGCGCGCCGTTAGGCTGGAGCGTCGTGAAAGTACCGCAGAGCAACACTCTTCCATCAGTCTGCAGAGCCAGGCCCAGGACTTGGCCACTGGCATTCGGATTGAAGCCGCCATCGAGTGTGCCGTCAGAATTGAGCCGGGCGATTCGATTGCGCGTCGTGGCCGACGGCGCTCCGTTAGGCTGCAGCGTGGTAAACGAGCCGCTAATCAATATCTTCCCATCATCCTGGATTGTGATGCAATCCATCTCGCTGTTTGCATTCGGATCAAAGCCGGTATCAAGCGTGCCATCGGTATTGAGCCGCGCGATCCGATTGCGGGCGATGGCCGAGGGCGAGCCAGTGGGCTGAAGCGTAGTGAAGGTGCCTCCAATCAGTATTTTTCCATCCGTCTGCAGCGCGACGCTAAAGACCTGGCTGCCGCTGTTTCCCTTCGGATCGACGAAGCTGGTATCGACGGTGCCGTCGGCGTTGAGCCGGGCCATCCGGTTGCGCCCGACGGGTCCGCCGTTGTTAGGCTCGTCGATCGAGCTGAAGAGGCCGCCGACCAAAATCAGGCCATCCGGCTGCACCACCACAGCGTTGACGTTGGCGTTGGGCTCCGGAAAAAAAGCGCTATCGAGGGTGCCGTCGGAGTTGAGCCGTGCCAATCTTTTGACCGTGGTGGCCGAAGGCGCGCCGTTAGGCTGGAGCGTGAGGAAGGAACCGCCGATTAGTATCTTCCCGTCCGGCTGCACCACAACGCTAAAGACGCCGGCATTCGTAGGGGCTGCATTGGGATCAAAAGTCATGTCGAGCGTCCCATCGGCGTTTAGCCGCGCGATGTGGTTGCGCGTCACACCGAGCACCGAGCTGAAGGTGCCGGCGATGATCATCTTGCCATCCGGCTGCATGGCCGTCGCAACAACCGAGCCGCTGAAGCCGGTGACGTTGGCGTCGAGCGTATCCAGCGTTCCGGGGTTGGAAACGGTAAGTGAGAAGCTGGCATCGGTCGTCGCCCCGCAGTTATCCGTCGCGCGCACCGTGATTGTGGCCGTGCCGACGGGCCCGGCGCTACTGATCGAGACTGCGCCGGTGCTGGAATTTACCGAGATCGTTCCGGTGTAGGTGCCTTGCGATTGCAAGGCGAAGCTTATGGTGCCGTTGTCCGAAGCGGTCGCCGGATTGACGGTGGCGCTGGCGCCCAACGCAACCGACGACGGAGTGTTGTAGGTAAACACCGGCGCGGTATTGGCGGTGACGTTGATCGTTAGGTTGGCCGTGGAAGTGAGCGAACCATCGCTCACTTGGAGCACGATGGTTTTATTGCCGGTCGAAACCGAGCAACTGGCGGCCACGTCGGCCGTGATGGTGCCGTTGTTGTTAACGATATTGGCAACAGTCAGGCCGGCGGGAACATTGGTCGCCGTGACAACGAGGCTGACGGCGCTGCTTTGCGGGTCGCTCACGGTCGCGATGATCGTGTTCACCGCGGCAGAACCTTGCTGCCGCGCGCTGCTCAAGGGTGCAATCGATGGCGCCGTATTAATTACCGGCGTGCCCGGGTAGCCGGCGATCTGCTCGATGAGGCCAGAGCCGCCGTTGACTATGCCATTCGTGGTGCGGGCGTGCGCCCGGAGATAGCCGTTCGCCGAAAGTGAAAGCCCGGTGAGCTGCCAGTTTGCAGTCGTGCCGACGCGCGTGGCGGTGCCCAATGCCGTCCACGGACCGCTGGGATTAGCGCTAGAGTCGAACGTGACTTGCGATACCTCCGGGGCCGCGCCTCCGCGGCTCCAGAGCACTTGCGATGTGTCGGGCGCGGTCAGGTTCTCTATCGCTGTATCGTTGTAGAGCCGGGCGATTTCATTGCGCGGCGTGCTAAAGAACCCGCCGTTAGGCTGAATTCCGGTGAAGCTGCCCCCGATCACGACCCTGCCGTCCACCTGCAGCGTGATGCTAAGCACGTCGCCGTTGGCATGAGGATCGAAACCCCGGTCGAGGGTGCCGTCCGCATTGACTCGCGCAATGTGCAGGCGTGAGGTCGCCGAGGCTGCGCCATTAGGTTGAAGAGTCTTGAAGTCCCCACCGAATAATATTTTCCCGTCGGCCTGCACCGCCAGGCTGTAGACGGCAAGGCCCAACCCGACCGGGCTCGCGTTCGGGTCAAACCCGGTATCGAGCGTACCGTCGGAGTTGACTCGCGCGACGTTGTTGCGAGTCGTGGCCGCGGGGGCCCCGTTAGGCTTGAGGGTGGTGAAAGCGCCTGCGAGCAGCACCTTCCCGTCGGCCTGCACAGCCACGCTCAAAACCTGGTCGTTGGCATTTGGATCAAACCCGGCATCGAGCGTGCCGTCGGCATTTACCCGCGCGATGCGATTCCGCGCCGTCGCCGAGGGGGCGCCGTTAGGCTGGAGCGAAGTGAAACTGCCCGCGAGCAGGATCTTTCCGTCGGCCTGCACGGCCACGCCGCTGACCTGGTTGTTCGCGTTCGGATCGAAACTGCCATCGAGGGTGCCGTTGGCGTTGATTCGCGCAATCCGGTTACGAGTGGTAGCCGACGGAGCTCCGTTAGGCTGCAGCGAAGTGAAACTGCCCGCGAGCAGGATCTTCCCATCGGGCTGCACGGCCACGCTGTTGACGATGCTGTTCGCGTTCGGATCGAAACCGGTATCGAGGGTGCCGTCGGAATTCAGCCGTGCGATGCGATTCCGCGTGGTGGCAGAAGCCGCTCCGTTAGGCTGGAGCGTGGTGAAGAAACCCGCGAGCAGCACTTTCCCGTCCGCCTGGATGGCCACGTTGCGCACGGTGTTGTTCGCGTTCGGATCAAAACTCGCGTCCAGGGTGCCGTCGGCGTTGAGCCGTGCAATCTTGTTGCGGGGCACTCCCAGCACCGACGTGAACGCTCCGGCGATCACGATCTTGCCGTCCGGCTGGACGGCTGTGGCCGTGACAAATGTACCGACTACAGGGGCGTTGAAATCGGCCTCGATCGATCCAGGCGGCGGAGTCGTAGAAGGCGTTGTGGGGGTCGGAGTTGGTGTCGGTGATGATCCCGGACAAGGAATACAGACCGCTGTGTCCGTGCTGACATTCAGTGTCCACCCACCCGCCATCGTCCCTGCATCCCCGGGAAAGGAATCGCGCACGTATAAGCTCCATGTCCCATTCGGATTGGTCCCGTTAAAAACAGACAACGTCTGACCATGCGGCGGCGCTGGCGCCGGGGCCGGAAAGGTATCGTCGCCATCAAGGTTAGACGGTTTGTAAGTACCGGACATGATCGCGGCCTGGACAGGCAGCGATGAAGACGCTGCATCGTCGAAGATCAGGTTCACGCCGGACAAATCGGAACCGCCACCGGCACCTGACATGACCTCCACGGTCTGTCCCTGCGGCCCGACCAGCAGGGCATCGATGTCAGAAGGATAGGTGTGGCTAAGGTTGTTGAATTGCACCGTCACCTTCGACACCTGGCCGGTGAGGCCGGAGACGACGATGTTGGACGGGTAAGGATTGGCCGCACTGTTGTCCACGATATTGATCGGCGTCGGATTCGACATCGTGGTTGGTGGGAAACCGCCCAGCGTCACAGGAAAACTCACCGTTCCCAGCGGGCCTGAATCGTCTTGCAGCTGAACGCTCAGGTTGATCGTCTGGAGGCAGCTTCCACTGGCCGTAAACGTGAATGGCCGCGTCCCGGTCCCGCCGCGAGCAATCGTCCCGTAGTTTTGTGGACCGCTCGGATTCAACACGTTGGCGGAAGACTGCAATGTCGCGATCAGGTTTGATGTGCCGGGCGTCCCGGTGTTAATCATGGAGAGGTTCACCGTCACCGTTTCGCCCGGATCAACACCATTGTTAGCGGGCAGGCAGCCTTCGCTCGTTAACTGGAGACTCCCGGCCGCGACCTGCGGCTGCCCACTGAGCGCACCGTTGTAAATCACTAATGCATAATCCTGATCCAGCGCCCCGCCCACGTTAGGCACGCCGTCGCCGGCGATATTCGTCGCGATCACGCGCACGGTGAACGGCCCGCTGACTCCCGCCGGGATGAACACGCTTTCGACATTGTTCTTCGTATCGAACGACCCGCCGGTGACGGAATTCGCGCCTGAAAAAACATTGCCGCGGTAGGTGTTGCCGCCGACGGTCACTTCCAGGTCGAGATTGTTAACGAAAGCGTTGCCGCTCGTCGGGCCGGGCGGGTCGGTCCAAGCCAGGGTGACGCGAAATGGCTTCGAAGAGTTCGCCACGGTGCCTGTCCGGTCATGCTCCTGTCCCGAGGCGGTAAAAATGTCCGCCGACACCTCGTCCTCGACCACAAAGGCGTTGCCAAAGATGTCGAAGAAAGAATTGAGATTAGCCTCACCCATTCCCTGTGCATTCGAGGGAAGATTGTCGTTAGCACCCACGCCATTCAGATAGCGTGCCGAATTCATCAGCACCGCTTTGGTCATCGCCGGACTCGGCGGATTGAGGCCACGGTTGATGAAATACTGGCGGACGAGAGCGGCCGCGCCGGCCACTGCGGGCGCGGAGTGGCTCGTTCCCGAACTCGTGGAATACCACTCCTGGCCGAGGGGAAAAAAACAGTACGGGTTAAAACCGGACCGATCACTATTAGACAAGTCTCGGCCGGGCAGGGCCGAGAGGCCACCGGCATTGAAACATCGGTCGGCCATGCCGTTGACCGGCAACACTCCCGCTGCCTGATAAACCCCGCCCGTGATATGCGTTCCCGGAGCGACCAGGTCTGGCTTATTCCGGCCATCAGCCGTCGGACCGCGGGAAGAAAAAACGCCCATATCGTTAGGGTTGTCCGCCTCGGTGTCCAGGACACCGGAGCCGTCCATCCCTTGAGCGTTCTGTCCGCCGTTGGCGGACGATTCCGAGCGAACGTTCTCCGATGCGCCGACGGTGATGACATTCTTGGCTGTGCCGGGAGTGCCCACCGTATTGGCGGCCGAGCCGGAGTTACCGGCAGAAAAGACGATGACCATCTCCTGGTTGCCCGCCGCCGGAAAAGCTGCTCCCGCCGGCTGCGCATCTCGCACCAGCGCATCGAACCGCTGCGAGTTGATGTCATACCCGTTGCTGGCGTTATTCCAACTGTTGGTGCTGATGCGCGCCCCGTCCCGGTAGGCCCGCGATTGCCAATCTTCAAAATCCGGGTTGGCAAAGTCAGCTAACCCCGGAATGTTCGGGTCAGGAGCGAAGACGGCGGAGGATCCAACTTTCACGAAAGGGCAAACCCCCATCCCGTAGCGGAAGCCCCCGGAGTCAGTGTGTGGAAAACCGCTGGCGAAGGCGGCGGGCACAAACCCACCGACGATGTGCGCATTAATGTTGCCGTGGCCCTGGCAGCCGGTGATACCGACGTCGGGGGGCGGCTCTTGGCGCGAGTAGGCGACACGGCTGGCGTTGGCCTTATCCCCGGAAATGTACAAGGCCGGATGGTTCGGCAGCGTGGTGCCGTTGTCCAACCCCGTGTCGCCGACATCCACGGCAAAGCCAGATGCGGTGAACTGCGCCTGGGTGAAACCTTGTCCCACCAGATAGGCAAGATAATCGCTCGGTGTCGGGGAATTACCGGTCAGGTTGCCGGCGATGATCTGATCCTGCCGCTCATCCGATAGTTTGGGCTCAGTGTAGATTTGAATGGAAACAACATCGGGTTGAGTTGCGATCTGCGTGATCGCGGCCGTTGGGAGACTAACAATGACGTTCACGTAACCCAAAACCGGTTTTGGCGATTGGATCGATTTCGTTTGCAGCTGTTGAATCAGATTGAGGGTGGCCGGGTTCGTCTCCTCGTCCTGCACCAGCTGGATGGCAACTTTTTCTTCGGCGCTACCGGCCTGCTGCCGCTGCGCCAGCGCGGGCTGAATTCGGTAACTGTCCTGGTAAGTCCCTTCCCACTGAACGAACGCAGAATTGGTCGCCAGTGTTTGCACCTGCGGCAAACTTTTCGCGTTGCCCCAGACGAGGTAGGCGTTGCTCGGGATGTAGGTGACGATGTGGACGCCGGTAGCCTGCAGCGCCTGGTACCATTCCGGTTTGATCGGCCCGGCGAATTGCACAAGGTGCAGACGTTTGCCGCTGAACGACTCGAGAGCCTTGCGCTGGGCCTGGATTTCAGGGCGCGAAGTATCGATCACCCCCGTGTTCAGCCTAACGAGATTGTCTTCATCCCGGACCTGCGCATCCTTATCCTGCTGCACTAATCCGGTCGTCGCGCTATTTGCTTCCCAGAGTTGATAGGCGCCATAGTCGGCAATAAGGCGCCCGCCGTTTTTCGCCATTTTCTTCACTAGCTTGTCGCCCCGCACCTGCACTTTGTGTCGGTCGCCCGGGCTGCGATAACCTTTGCTCGAGACTGCTTGCTGGGCGGGGCCGGCCGCGGGAGTGGTGATGGCGACAGCACCCGCGAACAAGATCAAGACGAAGGCGAACTTGAACGCCGGGGAAGAACGCATTTACCGGTCCGATTGAATTCGGATCAGACTTCCGGCGAGAACAGGTTTTACCTGTGACCGCCTTCCATTCGATTGTCGCCCGATGACCATTGCGCTAACGAGATTGTAGGAGAGGCGCGTAGAAGCAAGCAAGGAATTCTCCCCTGACGGCGGCAGTTTTGAGATGTAGGTTATCGTCCTACTAGCAATTTCCCCCTTGCCTGGCAGCGATTGTCAAAAAGGTTCCAAATGCTCCGCTTTAGGGGCCCGACCCAGGAGGAATCAGGTTCGAAAATTTTCTGTTTCGGCTACTAAAAAGCCGCAAATGACAAAAAGGTACCGGACCCCGCAGGCTCCAGGTGTAAGGGAATCCTACTCATGCTCGTGCTCCTGATCGTAATCGACATCTTGTCCTCGTCCGCAGGTTCTACTCCCTTGGCGACGAAGCTGGCGTGGCGATTTCCTTGTTCTGGCGATGGGGCCCAGGATTTTCCTATTGACAGTCTATATGTCGCCGACCATCGTCTTTGTGTAGTATGTCTATACGAAGGAACAAACCTACGGAATTGCTCCAGGGCACCCTGCATTTACTGATTCTGAAGGCGCTCGCCTATGGATCGCTCCATGGCCTTGCCATTGCACATCGAATTGAACAGATTACAAATGGCACGTTCGAGGTAAAGCCTGGCTCGCTCTTTCCGGCTTTGCACCGAATGGAAGAGGCAGGATGGCTCGCCTCTTTATGGGGAGAATCGAAGAACAGGCGCAAAGCAAAGTTTTATCGGTTAACGAAAGCGGGTCGACGTCAGTTCGAAAATGAAACCGACGATTGGCGCAGAATCTCCGGCGCGATCGCGGCCGCCCTCAGGGCAACGTAAAAACCAGGATGAGCGTTCTAAACCGTATCGTTGCTTGTTGCCGAAACCTGTTTCGAAAAAGACAGGTAGAACAGGATCTTTCTGACGAGCTGGCGCATGCCTTTAATGATCTGGTCGAGGCGAAAATCCAGGAAGGAGCGTCCCTGGCGGAGGCCCGGCGATGGGCTGCACTTCAACTGGGCGGCGTTGAGCAACTGAAGGAAAAGGTCCGAGAAGCCAAAGCCGGTTATTATTTAGAGAGTCTGTTTCGAGATGTGCGCTTCAGTCTTCGCATGTTGCGCAAGTCGCCGGGCTTCACCGTCGTCGCTGTCTTGACCATGGCGTTAGGCATCGGAGCGACGACAGCGATTTTCAGCGTTGTCGATGCCACACTCTTGCATCCCCTGCCCTACCCACACCCGGAACAACTCGTCAGCATCGAGGATGATCTTCCCGGTGTGGGCGCGCGCGACGTGGGATTGTCCGAACCGGAATGGCAGGATCTACAGCATTCCGGAATTTTTGAATACGTCTCGCCAGCCTGGTACGATGACAACAATCTCACAGGCTCATCGCGACCTGCACGCGTCAGCTTGCTGATCGTCGCGCCGGACTATTTCGCCGTGCTGGGAGTGAAACCGCAGTTGGGCCGGACCTTCGATCCCCAAAACCACAATCCTGGATTTACAGAGGAAGTCGTTATCAGCGACAGCATTTGGACGCGAGACTTCGCGGGTGATCCACATATCCTGGGAAAAAGCGTCCGGATAGATACCGACTTGTATCGGATCATCGGCGTCATGCCGCCGGGTTTTCAGGCTCCGGCACGAACAACAAGAGACAGGAACATCGAGATTTGGGCCGCCACCAGTTTTTACGGCCCGCCCTTGCTCGATCACCCACTGCGGAACCGGCGGAATCTTCCGACCGCTATCGCCCGACTTAAACCTGGTTTGACCATGAAAGACGCGCAGGGCCGCGTCGACGCGCTCGTTGCAGCTTTGCAGAAACAATTCCCTGGCGATTACCCGCGGCAAGCCCGTTGGACGGTGCGATTGGTGCCGCTCAAGGAGATCGTGGTCGGCAATGTTCGCCAGTCGTTGATTCTTCTGCTCGGCGCCGTCGGATTAGTCCTCGTTATTGGCTGCGTGAACATCGCCAATCTCATGCTAGCGCGCGCCAGCGTAAGAGGACGCGAAATGGCCATTCGCCAGGCACTCGGAGCCGGGCGGACGCGACTAACACAACAGTTGTTAACGGAGAGCCTCCTGCTTTCCCTGCTCGGAGGGATCGCCGGTTTAGCGATTCTTTTTCTCACGAAAGATTTTCTGATACGACTCGTGCCGGAGAATTTGCCGCGGCTTAATGACATATCGATTAGCTGGGGCGTCTTGCTTTTTGCTCTCGGCGCCTCTCTCGTCGCCGGCGTGATTTTCGGTTTGGCCCCAGCTTTGCGGGCCGGGAGACTCGACATAATTCATATGCTCAAACTGGAGGGGCGCGCCTCAACCGGTTGTCGAGACCAGGCGCGCACACGGCGCGTGCTGGTGATAACGGAGTTTGCCCTTTCCCTGGTGCTGATCATTGCGGCGAGCCTGCTGCTGCGCAGTTTCTGGGATTTGCTGAACGTGCATCTGGGATTCAATCCGGAGAATGTGATGACAGTCAAAACGAGGCTGCCTTATCCGAATGATCCCAAGAACGATGTTTACCCAACGGCTGCGCAGAAAACGCCATTCTTTCGGGAAATCCTTCGCCGTTGCAGAACGCTACCCGGAGTAGCAGAGGCCGCGCTTGGTGATTTTGGCGCCATTCCGCTGGGGCACGATCGAAACAATCAAACCCCGCCGCTCCCGCTGATCCTGGAAGGACGCGAGACTCAAGACAACGACGCCCCCTTGGTGGACGAATCAGTCGTTGCGCCGGAATATTTTCACTTGATGGACATGGTGCTGCGGGGCGGCCGTTTATTCACTGACTTCGATAACGAAAAGGCGCCCGAAGTCGTGGTAATCAACGAGGCGATGGCGAAGACTTACTGGCCTAATGAAGATCCACTCGGAAAACATCTGAAGCTATCCCGAAAGGCGACTTCCTGGAGCACGGTCGTTGGCATCGTCGCGGATGCCCGGGCAGAATCGCTGGAAGAGTCGCGCGTTCCGGTCGTCTACACCAACTTGTACCAGAGAGGGGCACACCATCTGGCAATATTTTTGCGCGGACACTTGGACACCGCTGCGATTCCAGATGAAGTGCGGAAGCAGGTGCAATCGGTCGACCCCACGCTTCCCGTTTTCGGCGCACAGATGCTAAACGAAACGGTCTCCGCTTCTCTCTCTCAGAGACGGTTCTCGATGGAAATCGTGGCGCTGTTCGCTTTGACCGCGTTGTTGCTAACCGGGCTTGGAATTTACGGAGTGATTTCGTACATCGTCAGCGAGCGCACACACGAGATCGGGATTCGCCTCGCCCTTGGCGCAGAAAGGAGAGACATTTTGCAGATGATCTTGCGTCAAGGAGTGGGGCTCGCCTTTGCTGGTGCCGCGGTTGGACTTGTTGGGGCTGTGGTCGTGTCACATTTGATGACAGGGCTGCTGTACGGCGTGAGACCAACAGATCCGCTCACGTTTGCCGGTGTCGCCCTTCTTCTTATCGCGGTCGCTATGTTGGCTTGTTATATTCCGGCGCGACGCGCCATCCGCGTCGATCCCCTTGTCGCGTTGAGATACGAATAGCTCAATCGGAAGGTCGACACTGGATGCACGAGAATCAATATCGTTAGGTCAAACAAATTAAGGAGATTCACTCTAATGAAACAAACACGACTCATCTGCCTGGTAGCACTACTCGGTTTTGCCGTGACTGGCCTCGGACAGGGCACAAAGAACGGCGCAGCTCCAAGCCCACCTCAGGCGCAGCCGTCGCAGTCGCCTCCAACAACCATTGCTTCTGCTGTGGATCGCGAGATCAGCACAGTCGAAAAAGAAATTGTAGAAGCGGCCGAAGCCATGCCGGAAGAAAAATTCAATTTCTCTCCTGAGAGCTTGAACATTCCGGGAAGCGACTACAAAGGGGTGCGCACGTTTGCCCTGCAGATCAAGCATGTCGCCGCTTCCAACTATTTCCTGTGGTCGACGGTTACGGGCGATACGATCCCGGAAGACTTCAAGGGCGGAAATGGTCCCGACACCTTGAAGACCAAAGCCGACATTATTAAGTTCCTGAAGGATTCTTTTGCTTTGGGCCATAAGGCCGCGGCTACGTTGACTACTGAGAACATGCTCCAGACACCGGAGCACGCGAAATCGACTCGCCTGCATCTGGCTACGTTTGCCGTTGCTCACGCATTCGATCATTACGGACAGATCGTGGAATACCTGCGCATGAACGGAATTGTACCGCCAGCCAGCCGGGGAAAGTCCTGACCGATTGTCGACCGTGCACAGATCTCGTCGTTAGGTCTTGTTGTCCTGTCCCACCGTGATGATCACTTTTCCGCGGGCGTGTCCTTCCTCCAGATACCGGAGAGCGTCAGCGATCTGACTCAACGGGTAAGTCCGATCGATGACCGGCTTCACTTTCCCGGACTGAATCATGTCGCCCAGGATGGTTAGGTCCTTCTTGTTCAATTCCGCCATCATCATGCCCATCTTCTGATTCGTGAACGGTGACAGCAGGAGCGCCTTGATCGGACGAGCCAGCGGACCGATCAACCCTCCGTCGTTTGGCCCTCCGCCTCCAATCATGACACAGATCCCGTTGGGCTGTAAGACGCGCCGGAAGCCGGACAATGGCTGCGTGCCGACGTTGTCGAGGATGACATCGTAACGTTGCTCACTGTTCGTAAAATCCTCTTTCGTGTAATCAATGACGTGATCTGCCCCGAGTGAGCGGACCATGTCCAAATTCCTCGGTACTGCACACGCCGGTCACCTCCGCGCCGAGTGACTTTGCGATCTGCACGGCGAAGGTCCCCACGCCTCCCGACGCGCCGTTAATCAGAACCTTTTGCCCCGCCTGCACGTGCCCCTTGTCGCGAAGACCCTGCAACGCGGTGATTGCGGCTATAGGCAGAGAAGCGGCTTGCTCGAAGGTCACGCCGGCCGGCTTCAGCACCACGGCCCGGTCCGCGCGAGCGCAGACGGTACTCGGCCAAGGCACCGGTCTTTCCGCCGAATACCTCATCACCGGGTTTGAACTGCGTTACGTTCTTGCCCACCGCTTCGACCTCGCCGGCCACATCAACACCCAGTCGCGGGATCCTTGGTTTGCGCAGCCCAATCCCCATCGCGCGCATGAGATAGGGCGTGCCCTCCATATAGTGCCAGTCGAGCGGATTGATCGAGGCCGCCTGAACTTTGATCAGGATCTGATCATCGTCCGGAACAGGTTTTTTGATGTCCCTGACCTCGAGAACGTCCGGTGAACCGTAGTTGGTATAAACCACGGCTTTCATGTGCGGCTCTCCTGTTTCGATGGGATCCTGCCGGGCGCCCGTCGCCCAGGCGTAGATGGCGAAGCCTCCGATCAGTAAGATGATCAGATAGAAGACGCGGCGAAGAAAACGGCGAATTCTGCCCTTGCGGCGCGGCGACCTTTCTCCGGTCGATTCGATTGTTGGATTGGTGCTCATTTTTTTCTCCTTTTAGTCCACAGTGATTACAACTTTGCCTCGGGCATGTCCCGTTTCCAAGTATCGAAGAGCGTCAGGCGTCTCATTCAATTTGTAAGTCTTGTCGATGACCGGGGTCATTTTTCCGGATTGCATCAGATCAGCCAGGATAATCAGGTCCGCCTTGTTCATCGTGGCAATGTAGGCGACGAACTTCTGGCTGACGAACCGTGACCGCACATACGCATTGAACTCACCAGCCAAACGCATCCCCATACCGTCGTGCCATCCTGCTCCTCCGAGCCCGGCCATGACGCAGATGCCCTTCGGATTCAAAACGCGGCGGCGCTCGGAAAACGAATGGTTCCCAACCAGGTCAAAGATCAGATCGTAACGTTGATCGGTTTTGGTGAAATCTTCTTTCGTGTAATCGATCACGTGATCTGCGCCGATTGATCGGACAAGATCGACATTTCGCGTACTGCATACGCCGGTCACTTCCGCGCCAAACGATTTCGCGATCTGCACCGCGAACGTGCCCACGCCTCCAGACGCGCCGTTGATTAAGACCTTTTGCCCGGGCTGAATTTTTCCCTTATCGCGCAGACCCTGCAGCGCGGTGATCGCGGCCACGGGAACGGAAGCCGCTTGCTCAAACGTCATGTTCGCCGGTTTCAAAACAATATATCGATCCGCCAGGCCACACACGTACTCCGCGAAGGCGCCGTTTTTCGCGCCAAATACTTCGTCGCCCGGTTTGAACTGCGTTACGTTTTTGCCAACTGCTTCAACTGTCCCCGCGTAGTCGACACCCAGCCGAGTGTCTTTTGGTTTGCGCATTCCAAAGAGCGGGCGCAAGAGCAACGGGCCGCGAATCGTGAGGTCGAGTGGATTTACGGAAGCCGCGCGAACTCTGATCAAGACCTGGTTGTCTGCTGGAGTTGGCTTTTCAACATCAACCAGCGTGAGAACTTCGGGTCCACCATACTCACAATGAACAATAGCTTTCATAGGATTGACCAAAGCAGTCTTGCGATCACACTCGTTGGTCGATCTCCAGTAAGCGATGAATCCGACCAGGAACCCCAAAACTAATGCGACCAAGATCACGCGTGCGCTCCGCTTAAGGATTCTCTTTAGCTTCACGTGATTAACGCGACTCCTCTCCGGCCGTGATGACGAGCTTGCCGCGCGCATGCCCTGCATCGAGCTGACGGAAAGCTTCAGGCGCCTCACTTAACTTGTAAGTCCGCTCGATAACCGGCCTGAGCTTTCCCGCCTGTATGAGGTCGCCCAGCATGGTGAGGTCCGGTTTGCTCAGCTTGGTCATGTACTGGGCGAACTTTTGATCGGTGAACGATGACAATCCACGCGCTGTAAAAAGATTACCGGCGATGCGTCCGATCGCCTGACCTTCTCTTACCCCGGCTCCGCCCATGCCGGCCAAAACGCAGATGCCCTTTGGATTTAGCACGCGACGGCGTTCGAAGAAGGAATGGTTGCAAACGTTATCGAAGATCACGTCGTAACGCTGGCCGCTCTTGGTAAAATCCTCTTTTGTGTAATCGATGACGTGATCTGCGCCGATCGATCGGACAAGATCGACATTGCGTGTACTGCAAACCGCCGTGACCTCTGCCCCAAGAGACTTGGCGATTTGCACGGCGAATGTTCCTACACCTCCAGTCGCGCCGTTGATCAAAACCTTCTGCCCGGGCTGAATCTTTCCCTGGCGCAGGCCCTGCAGCGCAGTAAGTCCGGCCAACGGTAGAGACGCGGCTTGGTCAAACGGGACGTTCGGCGGTTTCATGACCAGTGCTCGTTCCGAAGCGCATGCATATTCGGCCAGCGCGCCCCGACAGATGCCGAACACTTCGTCGCCCGGTTTGAATTGCGTCACGTTCTTACCGACCGCTTCCACCTGGCCGGCGACATCGCGCCCAAGCCGCGTGTCTCTTGGTTTGCGCAACCCGAAGATCAAGCGACCGAACCACGTGTCGCGGATCAAGTACACATCGAGCGCGTTGAGTGAAGCCGCCCGAACTTTGATCAGGATCTGATCGTCATTCGGAACAGGCTTTTCAACGTCTTCAAACTTGAGAACGTCAGGTGGACCGTACTCGCAGTATACAATAGCTTTCATCGAATTGATCAAAGCCGTCTTGCGATCACAATCGTTAGTCGATTTCCAGTAAGCGATGAATCCCCATAGGAACGCCAAAATCAACGCGATCAAAATCGCGCGCGCGCTCCACTTGAAAATCCGCCTTAGCTTCATTCACCTAACGAAATCTCCTGATCATGCTCCTGATCATGCCGTCCTTTGCGCATTGGACGTTGAACGTTTGCTTCAAAATTTTGCTCACGCCCTTTACCTCTGCCCTGTAGGCGAAGCTGTTAGCTTCCCTGGGAAGGCGGCGCCTTCCCCTACAGAGGAATGCAATCCGACCTCTGCCGGCTCTTTTGCGCCCTTGATCAGCAGCCACAGCATGATCGCCAACTCTGCGAACAGGACCGGCTGGGCCATCTTAAAGGCAGCATCGTAGTAGGGCGGCAAGAGCAAGGCGGTCATGCTGAGGACCAGCCAGCCGCAGCAGGCGAGAATCAGCCAGACGCCGAGAAAGCGCGGCAGAAAATCGGAGCGATAAACCAGCAGTCCAAAAGGCAAAAGCCACAGACCCCAGAAGATCTCGTTCATAAACTCTCCCTGGTTATGCAGACGGATAAACAGGTAGGCCAACGCATCCCGCTGAGGTTTGTCGAAGACAGCGAGGAAATCGGCGCCGCGGGAGAGGGTTAAAGCCGCGATGTTATTCAGCACGTTCATAAAGCCGATTGCGGCGGAAACCAGAACCAATGCCAGCATCGTCAGCGCCCACATTCTGTTTACCCCGTTGAGCAAACGGTACAGAGCCATACCAAGGAGGATGAAAATGACCGACCCAAACAGGTCGGAGACGATCGCGAAACGAAAAAGCATCTCGTGGTTGAGGATGTTGCCGGCCGTCGCGGCAGCGTTGCCGCGCACGATCAACTTGCCCGGAACATACAAGAGACCGAAAGGAGCGAAGAGGACGAGTAAAAGGTAGGTTGCCCCTGCAACACGCGCCGCCTTGTTTAGTTCGTCATTGGCAAAACTGTGGTCAAGGGGCTTCGCGTCACAGCCTTCAGGTCCGCGCGAAATCTTCGAAGTTTGCGTCCTATTCATTGGTCACTCGCGTCTCCCGCCACTCGTGCCAGCTATCCGAGCTGCGTTACCGCCTACCCGCGCGCTGCCATCGCTTGCGTGTTCGTCATTCTTCATTTGTCATTCGAGGCATTCCATGACTCGTCAGATCGCTCCCCGATAACGCCGCAGCCGGACTGCGGCGGCCAGGAATACCGCCGCGACGACCAGCCCGATCCAGAGACCCGGCGTGCTCAGATATCTTCCCGGGGTGAGTTGGGTCAGCGAATCGATCGTGGGCTTGCCGTGGCCTTGCGAAATCGAAAGCATCCGGCGCGAATCCCAACAAGCGGTTCGTCACGAAGGAGGCGAAATGCGATGTGTTGAAAGTAATCTTCTCGAAGACCTGGATCGCGATAACCGGCAAGACAGCCCACAGAAATGTCGCGCGCCGCGCCCAGCCGGAGACCAACAGCGCCCAGCCGTAGATCGGCGCATACCAGAGCGCAATCGACGATCAGACCGTAGAACAGTACCAGCCAATTCTCGAACAACGGAAAGGCGATCCAGGTCGATGCCGGACTCATCCCATGGGCGACCAAGGTTACGCTGGTCATCAGGACCATGATCAATTGCGTGCCAACGATAATCGCGAAGCTGACCAGCGGCAGAATCACCAGCGGAATCAGTCACCTTCGAAAGCACCGTGGTGAGATCCGACACCGGCAGCGATTTCCAGAACAGGATGCTGCGATCGCGACGTTCGCCGTGGAGCGCGTCGAGGCAGTAGAACACGCCCACGATGAACACGGTGAAGATCATCATCATTGCCGCAATGTCGTAAGGCGCCTCGATGCGCAGCTCGCTGTTTTGCCGGTTCGAGTAACAACAGCGGCGCGCCGGCGCTCCGGCAGGCCAATGATGCTGATCCGCGAACCCGAACAGCTGGACCGCCGCGACGATCAGCGGCGCTATATATAGAGAGCGGTTCTCCCACAACTCCCGCCAGACTGACCAGTAAAACGGCCGCGTCGGCGCGCCGTGATAGCCGAGACCGCTGGCGGGGGGCCTTTCCGAAAACAGCGGCGGTGGACTTGGTTGCGCAGTCATTTCTGGATTCTCGATTCTGGATTCTGGATGCTGGATTCTGCTTGCCGCGCCGTAGCCTCGCGCGAAGGCGGGCTCATCGTGGCCACAAACAGATCCGCGATGCTGGGCCTGCGCACTTCGCCGAGCGCGGCGAGCTGCCCGCGATCGACTCCGTCGAATAACATCACACTGCGACCGAACACCGGGCGCTCATGCATCGGCTTGAGCGATCGCGCTCCGGCGACGTGATCGGGATGCACCATGACTTCGACATAACGCCCGTCGAATTCTTCCATGCTGCATTCGAGCACGATCCGACCGCGATCGATGAACATGAGATCGGTCAGGACATCCTGGATTTCTTCCACCTGATGGGTCGTCACCACAATGGTGCGGGTTTTGTCGAAGTAATCGTTGAGCAGCGAATCGTAGAACTGCTTGCGATACAGGATGTCGAGGCCAAGCGTCGGCTCGTCCAGCACGAGCAATTTCGCGTCGATCGCCATGACCAGAGCGAGGTGCAACTGGGCTACCATGCCCTTGGACAATTGTCTGACCTTGCTGGTGCGTTTAATGGTGGTCCTGGCCAGAAAGCCTTCCGCCTTGACGCGATCGAAGCGCGGATGCACGCCGGCGACGTAATCGAGCATCTGCGAAACCCGCATCCAACGCGGCAGCACCGCGACGTCAGCAATGAAGGAGACATCGCGCATGAGCTGATCACGCGCGGCCCACGGATCGCGTCCGAGGACAGTTAACTGTCCGTCGTATGAGGTGAGACCGAGAATCGCGTCCAGCGCGGTCGTCTTGCCTGCGCCATTCGGACCGATCAATCCGAGGATGCGGCCTTCTTCGACACGCAAATCAACGCCGTCCAGCGCGACGGTTGTGCCGTAAACCTTGCGGAGACCGTGTGCTTCTATGCAGGCCATGGGATTAGTTGAGAGCTGATGGTTGATAGTTGAGGGTTGGTTTCATCTTTTCCCATCTGACCTCTGACCTCTGTCCTCTGTCCTCTTCTTCGAAGCGGCGGCGGCATCGAGTTCTTTTTGTGTGATACCGAGGCGTTGAATAGTTTGCGGCGACCCGGGGCCATTCTTCGGACAAAAACTTTTTGCGTTCGCCCTTTAATAGAAGGTCGCGCGCGCCGGCATTGACGAACATGCCGAGACCTCGTCGCGTCTCGACCAGCTGCTCGTCGACCAATTCCTGATAAGCCTTCAGAACGGTGAGCGGATTGACCCGCGATTCGGTCGCGACATTGCGGACCGAGGGCAGCGGATCGCCTTCTTTGAGCACGCCGTCGAGAATCATGGCGACGACACGATCGCGCAGCTGTCGATAAATCGGCTGACTGTCGTTCCATTCACTATCCATCCTGTGTTCCACCGAGCCTCATATAGTGATATACATAACTATAACACAAGTTCACTGGCAAGCTTTATTTTTGACTTTTTTTGCCCGGGTTTAGTTGGGGCCGAAACAGGACCGACCATCCCCGGGTTTCGGGTAGATCTGAAGAGCTTCACATCGTGCTGCGAAGATCAACCTGGCGTTCCAAGGCAAGGAACGTCCGGAAAAGCTGACGCCAAAAACGGAAATAAGAAGAATCGTATTCGCGTTTATCCGCGTGTTTCGCGGGCGCGTCCAGATCGGCGCCGAAGCACGGGAAGCTGGCAGCTTCCCCTACAGAGACTGTGCCAAACCCGTGCACCGCGCCGTGCCCGAGAGGAAGTCAGCCCCGAAAACGATTAACCGATTGGGGGCTGCCTGCGAGACAGGCCGCCAGACGTCAATACGATTTCTCGGGCGATTGTTACGGGATGGCGAGTCGGTAAAACTTCGTCGTGCCCGCGCTGGTGTCGTCGAATGAAATGTTACCCGTTGCATCCGCTGTTACCATGGCAGACGTCGTGAAGGTGCTGGATGCTGGAGAGGATGACGTTTGCAGCTGGTAGGTGGCGTTGGCTGCGCCGCTGCCCTGGAGATGAACAGTATTAGCGGCGACACGGGTGACCGTGGCGATCTGCGGGATGACCTTGATCCACGTCGTGTGCACAAGGTTCGCGTTATGGACGGTGCCGCCCAGAGTAAAATTTCGAAGCGGCAGCTGGTCGAAGCCTACGCCGAAATTGTAGATCGGCACCGCCGCGATCGCATCCATGGTGGCAAGGCCCGCGCTATTGATGATTCGGCCGAAAACGGTGAATCCGCCGTCCTGGTTATCAAGATTAGCGGCGTTACTGTCTAATTCATTGAAGAACCACTGGTCCGTCGCGCTGTTCGGATCGTTAGCGGACTTGGCCATGGCCAGGGTACCGCGCGTGTTCGAGACGTGGAATTCATTCGCCACGGGCGGGTCCTGGGGGATGAGGACCGGGCTGCCGTTGGCGAAGGTGTAGCCTCCGCCCTGGATGACGAAGTTAGGAGGCGAACGGTGGAAAAAGGCAGTGTCGTAGGCTCCCCGATTCACGTAGCGCAGGAAGTTGGCCACGGTATTTGGAGCGACATCCTGGAGTAGCACGACGTCCATATCGCCAAGTTCGGTATGGAAACGGGCTAACGGATTGCCCACGGTCTGACCGAAGAGCGCAGGCGAGCCAGCGGCTAGCGAAATGCAAAAGATGAGCGCCCACGTTTTCATGAAGGAAACGCGGCTGCTTGCGTGAAATTGTGATCGACTGGTCTTAGTAGAACGAACTTTTCTGGAGAACATTTTTCCCTAAATGATTCAAAATCCCCTGGGGTAAGCGGACAATCGCTCGCCCTTTAGACAGATTGCTTATCGGGGCCAATTATAGACTTTCTGGCGGAATCGGGCAACCCCGGGTTTCCTGGAGCAATCACGGTTCGGATATGGTCGGTGGAGTTTTCCACCGCATCCAAGGCTGCGTTAACTTGCCCGGCGTCCAGGTCGATCGAGCGCAGCGTGCCCTCCGGAAAACGGAGTTTTCCGCGGCGCGCAAATTCCGTGAGCACAAGCAGCTCGGCGGCCAGGTGATCGGAGACGCCGACAATCTCCGCTTCCTTGTTGATGAGCTCCGTGTACGGGAAAACCGACATGGACTCCGCAGTCAGACCGACGAGCGCGGCGCGGCCGAGAACAGTCAGGCATCGCACTGCTTGCCCCATGGTCGCGCCGGAGCCAACCAATTCGATCGCAACATCCACCCCTCTTCCGCCGGTTGCTTCTCTGATTTGTTGCACGGGATCTCCCGCGGTGGCATCGATGGCCACGCCTCCATACGCGGCCACGGAGGCGAGTTTGGCAGAGTTGATATCGACGACATATATTTGCTGAGCGCCGAAGGCTCGAGACAGTTGCAAGGCTGAGAATCCCAATCCGCCGAAACCGAAGATGGCGACCGAGTCACCGGACTGAAGGCGCGCCTTCTTTAAAGCGTGAAGGGCGGTAGCCGAAGAACACATCATGACGGCGCCTACTTCGAACGGAATCTCGTCTGGCAGGACAAATACGTTTCGACCAGGAACTCTAATGAACTCAGCGTAGCCGCCGTCGCGATGCTTTCCGATCATCTGCCCGTTGACGCAGAACTGCTCGTCGCCGCGAAGGCAAAAATCGCAGGCGCCGCAGCTGACGAGATAGTGCACATACACGCGGTCACCAGGTGAGACGTGATCGACTTTATCGCCCACCGTTTCCACCCGACCGGCGACTTCGTGCCCGAGAGTCAACGGCAACGGATCGATAGGCGAGATGCCCGCGCGAAAGTGCGCATCGGAATGGCAAATCCCGCAGGCGGCCACTCGGACCAAAACGTCGGACGGACTAATTTCCGGGATTGCGACCTCGGCATCCTGCAATCGTTGGCCGACCTGAACGATTTGCACGGCCCTCATGAACGTGTTGCCCGAGAAGATTGAGGACAGCACCTACGGATAACTCAAACGATAGAATCGTTTGGTTAATCCGACCGCGCCGGCATCTTCGTATTGCACCGCACCGGCTGCGCTGGCCGTGACCAGTGCAGAGGTGTCAGAGTTTGCTGTCAGATCGGGATACGTTTTCACGGTCTACTGACTACTTGGGACGCCGATGCCTTGCAACAAAATGTGCCCCGTGGCCAGCAACCTATATCTGCCCCTTGTGGAACAGGATTTGGTACCGGCTGACTTTTTTCGACCTAACCGGTAGCTACTTCCCCGAGGTCCTTTGCGATCTTCTGCACTGTTGGATGATGATCGGAAAGAATTCGATGTTCGTCTTTGGAGACGTGTTCGATCCGCTGGGCTGCGCTTTCAGTTCTGCCAACATGGCATCCTGGCGAGAAGAAATTCGGTGCATCCACCAGAAACAGACGGCCCAGCAACCGAGCTCAACGATGCTGAGGATCTTCCAGGCGAAAGCGCCCGTGTTGGGCAATATTCATTCCTCCAGGGAGGAGTGCTGTCCGGTCGAACGCTGCTTTGCGGCGCTGTTCCCTTTCCCGTTTGTCGCTCGCTCGCGAATTCGCGTGAATTGTTCCTCGAGCGTTTTTAGATCGTCGTCGGAAAGCCTTTCAAGATCGACAAGCTCGTTGCGTGCGCCCTTCACTGCCCGAATAATCTCGTCGAGTTTTAAATGAACAGCTTTGGCATCGCGGTTCTGCGTGTTCTGGATGAGAAACACCATGAGAAAAGTGACGATGGTCGTGCCGGTGTTAATGATGAGCTGCCACGTGTCGGAGAAGTGGAAGGTAGGCCCGGTCACCGCCCAGACAACGATGATGGTCACAGCGGTGACGAAGGCCCAGGCACTGCCCAGCACCGCCGACGAGCTGCGCGCGAAAACGCGAAACGCCTCGCGCACCGTGCCGAACACATTGGGGTTTGGTTTGTTCTCTTTCATTCCAATGAATCATTGAGAAAGGCAGCGCCAGCACCTGGAGCTGTCGATTTACCAGTCCCCCACGCTCCCGAAAATGTGCCCGCCCAGCCCGGAGTAAGGATGAGATTAACTCCCTCCATTGTAGACATCAACGCGCCCGCGGATACCCCGAAAGCAGTTGATCTTTCGGATTGAGATGCGTGATCTCCTCGATGCTCTGATCAGCCCTCATGATTTGAGGTTACGCATATGCCGACCACATTCAATCTGGCGTCCCCTCCCGGCTGTGAAAATCGCCCATTTAAAATTGGCCGCCTTTCTCTCCCTGACAGCTTAGGAAAGATTGCGCAATCTCCTAATTATCTTAGGAGGACAAGCTCGCGGCTTATCTTTGTTCTCTAGCCGCGAAGTTTTTTCATCGGCCCCAGACTGAGAATGAATTGGAGGAGGAGCTTCGCCTGCAGATTCAACTCTGAGATACGAATAGCTCAACCCAAAGATCCACATCGGGGGCTCACAAGATTCATATCGTTAGGTCAAATAACTCCGCGGAAGTAAACGGGCTCAGCCGTGACGCAACAATAAGCCGGCTTCGATCGCGGTGGAGCTCCTGGGCCAGAGTCCATGCCCGCATGTAAGACATGCCCATCCGTTTGGCGGCCGCCGACAGCGACCCGGTTTCATCAATATGGGCGAGCAGCTCCATTTTTCCGGGACCTAGCATGCGATCACCGCCGTAGACGCGAATCCGCATCTTGACCGTAAGCCTGTTCGCTTTGGACATGATTTCCTCGTTCTACTACTGCCGGCGACCGATCTTCATTTCTTCTGGTCGAAGATTTTTTGCACGAGCGCTTCGAAGCGGGGGTTACCGCGGAGGTCGTCCAGCATTGGATCTACTTTGATTGAGAACAGATAACTTCCCGTGCCATCCCGGTAGGCGCGCTCCAATTCGTCGATCGCGCGCTCCTTTTCACCCAATACTGGAAGAATGAGCGCTAAAGCGTAGGGCGGCGACATATCGCGACTTGGCCTCTTCCTCAAGGCGGGCAAGAATCTCTCGCGCTTCCTCCACTTGTCCATGACGTGCATAAGCCTGACCGAGCACGGCGCGCGAGGTTGGATCGTTGTTTAACTCGACCGCTTTTTGATATTCCGGGATTGCTTGATCGAGATGTCCCTTGAACTGCAGAGCCATGCCGAGGTAGTAGTGGGCCAGTGGAAACCCTGAGTCCATTTCCAAAGCCTTCCGGGCCTGCGCTTCCGCGTCGTCGTAGCGGCGCGAATTGAAGTAAACCCAGCTGAGATCGGCGTTGCAGATTCTGGAAAGCGGATCGAGCTCGATCGCGCGTTTTCCCTCCGCAATGGCGCGATCAAACTGGCCGAGACCCATGAACGGAAGGGCAAGCCAATGATGAGCCGTCGCATAATTCGGATTCAACTCGATCGCGCGCTCCAGTTCGCGAATCGACAGGTCGTTGTCGCATTCCAAGCCGGCCAATAACCCTAAGGAAGCGTGGGGTTCACCAAGTGTATTGTCGAGCTCAAGCGCCTTCTCGGCGGCGGCTTTCGCCTGCGGATATGATTTTGCCGGAGAAACAGCGCCATAGGAAGAAAGAAGCAGATAGGAGTCGGCCAGGCCTGCATAGGCGAGCGCATAGTTGGGATCTTTGGCGATGGCCTGATTGAAATACTCGATCGATTTGAGCAAGTCGTCGCCGGTCCGCTTGTTCCAAAAAAATCTGCCTTTGAGGTAAAGTTCATAGGCTTCCTTGTTCGCGGTAGGAGCCTTGGCGATAGCGATTTTTTCGGAGCCCGTCAGCTTGGCCTGCAAGGTGTCGGCAATGGTTTTAGCGATGTCGCTCTCCACCGCGAAAATATCCGTCAGTTTTCGATCGTAAATGTCCGCCCAGAGATGCGCGTCCGTCAGGGCATTGATAAGCTGCACATTCACGCGCACCTGGTCGTTAGCCTTCTGCACGCTGCCTTCCAGAATGTTTGCAACACCAAGCTGTTGCGCGATCTGCGGAAGATTTTCCGGGACACTCTTGAAGTGTTGCGTGGAGGTGCGCGAGATCACTTTTAGATCCGCGACTTTGGCCAGCCGGGTCAGAATCTCGTCTTGAATCCCTTCGGCGAAATACGCGTTGTCCGGGTCCCGACTGAGATTGTCGAAGGGCAGGACCGCGATCGATTTATCCGGGATCGCCAGCGACACCGCCACTGGTTTTGTAGCCGGCCCAGTCACGGTCGCGGTTTTCGATCGCAAAAATTGAAAAGCCATCAAGCCCGCCGCGACGAGGGCCAGAGTCATCGTGATCCCGACCATTTTCCGGCGCGTTCGGTTCGGGAACGAATCGTTAGGCGTGACGTCTTCCGTACGCTTGATCCCTTCCGGAGTCAGCTCGAAGGCCCACGAAAGAATCAGGGCAATCGGAAAACCGAGAAGAATGACCGCGACGAAGACTTTCATCACCCAGGCCGGCGCCTCGAAAGTGGGGAACAGAATCGACGCCGCCTGGATGAGCAACCAGGCCACGACCGCGTAGGTCACTGCAACCTTGTAAACGTGCCGCCGCTTGAGTTCGTCGAAGAAGGAGAACTTGTCGCTCATGGCTTCGGGCCGGATGGCGGCAGTTGAATCTTTAGTTTCTGACAGAAGGCGGCAAATCGCGGATCGTCCCGATAAGTGAGAATAAACGGCATGACCAGCAATTGCGTCAGGCCGGAATCGCGTTCGATATAAGCGCGTTCGAGCCATTCGAACATCCGGTCGGGATCTTTGCGCAGACCGTAAACGGCAGCGATCTGGAACGGGCCGTTCACCGGATCCTCGTTGATCAATTTTTGCAAAGCGGCTTCGGCTGCGGTGGGATCACGCTGCACCTGCTGCGCCAGAGCCAGCGCATAATCCTGCCAGAATCCCTTCGACTCCCGTTGCGCATCCTGCAGCGCGGCCGAGGCGTTCCCACGTAGTATGTCGATGGTGGTAAGATAGACATGCTGTCGCGCGGCGGCAGGTTGAAGCTCGAACGCTTTGCGCAAAGCGACCTCGGCCTCGTCGTATCGGCCGCCGGCAATCAGGATGCGAGCCAAACTCAAATAGCGAGCCACGCCCAGCGGATCCAAGGCCAGAGTCTGTCGCGCCATGTTCTCTGCCTCAACCAGCCGACCCTCCGCCGCGAAAAGATAACTCAGCCCACCCTTGGGTCCGGGGTCGGCTGGGGCCAGCTTCTCGGCCTGCCGAAATTGCATTTCAGCCGCGGCGAAGTCGAGATCGGGGGTCAGCAATACCCAGCCGAGCGCCTCGTGTGCGGTGGCGAGATCGGGTGCGAGCGACAGCGCAGTTTGCGCCGCGCTGCGCGCTTTTCCATAAGCCGCAGAGGCATCGGCGCCACCCAGCCAGGTCGCAGCAAGCTGCCTCCATGCGAAAGATAAATTCGCGTAAGCGAGCGCGTAACGTGGATCGAGCCGAATGGCTTCGTCATAGGACTCGACCGCTTTGTGGGTGCCCTCTTCGGTGCTGAGCCGGAAGTAAAACGCTCCCTGCTGCAGAGCGTTGTAGGCAGCCAGATTGTCATTGGAAGGCGCAGCATCGGACTTCGCCGGTGCGCCCAGAAGCTTGATTTTGAGTTGTTCGGTCACCGCAGTCGCGATCTCGCTCTGCACGGCGAAGACATCCTTCAGTTCACGGTCGTAGGTCTCCGACCAAAGTTCACGCCCATCGGCGGCATTGATCAATTCGGCGACGATGCGCACGCGGTCGCCCTGTTTGCGTACGCTCCCTTCGAGCAGGTTCGTCACGCCGAGCTTTTCGCCGATTGTCCGGCTGTCATCGGATTTACCCTTGAAAAGGAACGACGAACTGCGGCCGATAATCTTGAGACCGGGAATCTTGGCGAGGACGGCGATCAGTTCTTCCGAGAGACCATCAGAAAAATAATCGTTGCCGGGATCGCCGCTCGTGTTGACCAGCGGCAGCACCGCGATTGACCTGGCTGCGTTGGCGGCCTGAGCCGACGCGCGCCGGAACAGGGTATGATCCAGCCCCACATAGCCGACCGCGATCACAAGCAGAGCCCCGGGTACATAATTGAGTGTGCGATCGGCGCCGAGCCGTTCGCGTCGCACGGCGGGACTCTCGCCGCTCGCGGGCAGCTCGCCGGTTCGTCCGATGCCCCGAGAGGTGATATCGAAAAGCCACGCCAGGATCAGGGCAGCTGGAAAGCCAGCCACGATGATCAGGACGATGATTCGCTGCGCCAGAGCGGATACGTCGAAGATGGGAAAAACCTGCGTGACGATCTGGACCAGCAACCACCCGGCTACGGCATAGGCCGCGCCGACCTTGTAGACGTGGCGGCGCTGCAGCTCGGCGAAAAAGCTCCTCACGGACTTGCTTTGCCACACAGTCAATTCATGAGCAAGGCTGCGCCTTGCAGGAGTTCAGTTAGACGGAGAACCCGGTTTGCGGCAAAAAGGCTTAGCGCTCGATGACAAACACGACGTTTGGGCTAACGCCGCCGTCACGCGTCGGACGATCCGTTTTCCTAAGAAATCTGGCCCCGATCTTCTGCACCGCCCTCTGCGATCGCAGATTATTTTCCCCGACAATGAAGAGGACTCGATCAACAAAGCGAAACGCGTGATCGAGCATAAGGGATTTCAACTCACGATTGTACGATCCACCCCAGAACGCCCTCTCCAGAAAGGTCCAGCCGATCTCCACCTCACGCTCAACTGGATCGAAATTCCAGTAGCGGGAGCTTCCAATGATCCGGCCGGATTTCCGTTCGATAATGGCAAAGGCACCTTTCGAGTCGATCGCTCCATCAAAGAATGCCTGGAAGACCTCCCGCGTGTAGCGGTCATTTTCCGGATGCTGTTCCCAGATGAGCGGGTCGCTGGCCGCGGCAAAAAGCGCGTCGAAGTCCTGCGGCCCGAGAGGACGCAGTTCAATCAAATTGCCGTGCAGGGTCGGTTGAAGATCAAAGTTCACGCTGTCTCGGCGACCATACGGTGCTTGCCGGAAACACGCACGCCTGGAAGCAAGACCAGTCCCGTTAATGATGCGGGCCATAAGCCTGGCCGCAGACAAATCGCCGACCGGCAAACCGGATTAGCGTCCGATACGCTCGGGAATTAGCAGCGAAATTTCGCTCGCACCGGGACCCGCTGCATGGGCTTTAAGTTACGGCGAATGACTTCCATTCCCAGAAGCGACATCACGAGAAGGGCCATCGTCGATCCGGTTTCCGGGACGGGGGCCGGCCCATCATCGACCGCAATGACGTCGTCGTCATAGGACGCCGCGGGCGGATCGACGAGGGTGGCATCGAAAGCAGTGTTCCCGCGCTTGACCTCATGAATGACGAACGTTTCCGTCAACGAAAACGGCGATCCGGCAGCGAAGGTTGCGTCGCCGGAGCCGGCAAACGCGCTTCCGGTAAGATTTCCCTGTGTGTTTAACAATGTCGATTTCCCAAACAGATTGTTGCCGGCATCCGCGTAGGTGGCGAACGAAACGCTTCCGCCGGTCTTGCCGTTAATCTTGGAAGCAATCGTTCCGTCGGTCGGAAGCACCGATGTGTCCGACAGTGAAATCGTTAGGGTGCCGGCTTTCTTCGCGCCGTAGGTGAGGGATTCGAGCGTGAGCGTGGGCAACATGTCGAGCCCAGTCACCGGGGTAGTGGAAAGGGACAAGGTAAATTTCCCGACCTTGCCATCAAACGCGATCAGGCCTGCAGCATTGGTCAGCGTAACTGTGTCCTTCTTTTTACCGTCACTAATCGTGATGGTTGGGGCGGCGTGCCCCACAGGGGCGAAAGCGAGCGCCAAGGCTGCGGCGATACAGATCTGCCAGGTCGGGCGATGATGCGTGAGTCCACTCATAATTTCATTCTCTCCATCTAACCAGGGAGCTTCTTCTCTCCCATCGATTCTTGATAATACTAAATACTATATGTAATTATCAAGAATAGAGTTCGTAATCCACATAAATTAGTGATAAATATCTTATCTTAAATGACTTATATGTATGATATATCGGTGATACTGATATGGTAATTATTATCGACGAGAAACATCGGTGCGCTACGTTCACTGTAAATGGCTTATTCTGAATAGAATATGCGAAGAATAACCGGGATCTCTAACCCCGGGCTGATCGGGCGGCTTGCTAATCAGCGCCCACCTCCGATCTGAGCCACGCAAATCGATTCCGTTCCTCCCCGCCCCGCCCCTGAACGCGCGGTTGCGGTTGACCCTTCGCTCGCACGAACGATAAACATACGTCGCCGATGTCTTTCCCCAACGCCGTAAAGCGTCTCCTCCATCTTGAATCCGAACCCGCGACGGATCGGAGCGAAAAATATTTGTTCATCATCTGCATGAACAACAGTGGCTCGACTCTGCTCGAGCGAGTGATAAGCGAATGTCGTAACGCGGTTGGGTTCCCGGCACCGGCCGGGCCGAATCAACAGGTCAATGGACAAGGTTTTGTGCCCGATCTCATGCCGATTCCCGGCAAAATGAATCCCAAATGCCGGCGCATTTGGTCCGAACAAGCAGATATCCTGAAAGACGAGGCGCGCTACAAGTGGCCCAGGATCAAGCGCCGGTGGCACGCGCAATGGGCGCGCAACCCGAAATTCGAAACCGCCAACCCGCGCGTCTTTTTGGAGAAATCACCGCCCAATATTTTGCGCGCGTCCATGCTGCAAAAGCATTTCGAAAACAGTTTCTTCATCCTGATGCAGCGAAATCCTTACGCCGTGGCGGAGGGCATCCGCCGTCGTGCCAAATTAGATATCAAACGGTGTATCCAACATTGGATTCGATGCGCCCGACAGCAGGTCCGAAACGAAGAAACCCTGCGTCGCGCCATCAAATTGAACTACGAAGAGCTTTCCGAACACCCCGAGCGCAGCCGGCAACAAGTTATCACCCTCGTCCCCGAGCTGGCCGACCTCGACATCCGCAAAGATGTCGCCGTGCACTCGCTCGATGGGCACATCAGCCAGCCGATCGTGAATTATAATCAGAAGCAGATCGCTCTTTTATCGAAGGAAGATCTGGCCGTGATCAACCGGCACCTCGCGGCTGTGCCCGACGTGATGTCGCATTTCGGTTACGAATACATCCGCGGGTGACTTTGAGTGTTTCTTGTAGGGCAAGCGCTCCGCTTGCCAATTAGACGGCAGGCGACGCGCCTGCCCTACAATTTTCTTGAGATTTAGCCGGCTACATCACGGCATCCGGGGAACGGCGTCCACACAGCCCCGTTGTAGGGGAAGCTGCCAGCTCCCCGGTGAGCCCGAAACGCGGGCGCGCGTCGCGATTAGAATTGATAGGGCGCCGCTGAGTTGCGCTTTGGGGTCAATATTAAAACATATAGCTTACGCTAAACTTAAAGAGGACCGGCGCAGCCAGTTGATTGCCGGTGAATTTTTGATAAACGGGAAATTCCGCGTCGGCATAAATCTTTAACGGACGAACGTGGAATTCGATTCCCGGTGAAAGCATGATGCGTTGGTAGCCGGACGCAACCGGATGCGCCGAGTTCGCGCCGCTGTCGCTTGTCCGCTCGGAGAAAATCACCTGCGCCACCGGCGAAATCTTCACTCGATCGAGTGACCACCCCTTGTAGTCAATTCCGACCGCCGTGTCGAGTTCGACGCCGGGACGATATTCATTCTGGATCAGCACCGGCACGTCCAGTTGCAATTGCGCGAACCAATCCCATTGCTGCTTGCGATCCAGTTTGCCGCGATAAAAGCCGCCGAGCAAAATGTCTGTGCTGCCGGTTCCAATTTGGGTGTCGCGATCAATATCCACAACCGGATCCGTCTCCCTAAAGTTACCCGTCGGTAATTTAACTCCGAACGTCACACCAGAGGACAGGTCCGGCGTGAATCCAGTGTAAATGCCCTCAATCCGGATGTCGCCTGCCGACGCCCATTTCGCCGTGCCAATTTTTCCCGTGTCCTCGTTCATCGCCTTGAACGAGCGATAATCAACCGGTAGTTCGGCTTGAACGCCCCAGCTTCGGTTAAACATATATTGAAGGCCAATGGTAAAAAAATCTGTGGAAAGATTTTTGTCGTCATTGTTCGCGGCCGGCGCCTGCGACGTGCCACTCCAATTGCGGTTTTGATCCTGGTAAGCGTATTGGAAGAAGGCCATTCCGCCTTCGCCGGTCGGAAACATTGAACTGGTGGCCACGTCAAAAACCCCGCACCCGCAGGCGCAAGCCCACGCAGCCGTGGGCCCAAAAGTTGCGGACATGCCGAGTAACAAATTTAGAAATAAAAGTAGACGTGAAATCCTCATTTCGGTTTCTTCAAACCACTGTCACCACAGCGCCTTACGCCACATCGGCGCGGGGCTGTAGCCACGGCGCTCTGTCGCCGTGTCATGGTTTCAAGCTCTAGCCACGGCACATTGCCCGCCGTGGATTCGCCGTGTCGCGGTTTACAGGAGACGCCCCGACAGAGCGGGGCGGCTACAGCTGCGAATCAGCTGAGCTATGCTCGCGGAGGAGGAACCGGCGGTGCCTGGTCGTTAACCGAAAAGAAAAGACCGCGCGTTTCGTAGATGAAGGGAACAAACGATGGCCGCAAACAAATCGGGCCCGTTGAGCAAATCATATCGATCTTTGGAACCGGAGATTGCAGATCGGATTTTTTTTCCGAGTTCTTCCCGGCTGCAACGGCGTGACAGAGCGAGCAGGGATGTGTCCCATCGAAGGTTTGGGCAATCGCCTGGCGCAGGGGCGCGCGCTTCGAGTACTCAACCATCATCGTCGTCCAGGCGAGCGATTGCAGGGCGATCCAATGCAGACCGATCGCACAGCAAAGCGCGAAAATCGTGGTGATGCGGCCTGCGCAACGAAGCACGACTTGGAGCCTAGGTCCGGCCCATCACCTGTCAACTCTCCAACGCGCGGGGTCGTCGCGTCATGCACGCGAATTCAGTCGTCGAAACGATTACGATATGATAAAACCATGAGAATCATAACCGTGAAATCTTCAAAATTAGGCGCCTTAGCCATAACGCTGCTTGGATTGATTCTCGCCCAATCCGCGCCGGCGCAGGAGGGATTCAAGAATCTGAACGATGCCTTGGGACCGCGTTTCCAGGCCGTGCCTCACCCTTCGCCCACGCCACCGCCGACGGCGGCGAATGTTCACAACCCCGCTGAGCGCCTTCGTCGTTGGAATACCATTGCGGTCGATGCCACTGGGCTCGACCACACGCCCGTCGCCCCGGGAGAGAATCGCGTGTTTGGGGAACAGCTGGGGCCGACCCGGTCGAGTCGCGCCATGGCGATCGTGCACATCGCGATGTTTGATGCGGTCAACACCATCACCGGTGGATGCCAAGGCTATGTCGGATCGGGCCGGGTTCGTGCCGGCACCTCTCTGGACGCAGCGATTGCGCAATCTGGACATGACACTTTAGCGGCACTGTTTCCTTCGCAGAAATCGGATTTCGATCAGCAGCTGGCCGATGATCTCGCGCAGCTTCCGCACAGCCGGTCGGTTTCCGACGGAATCGCACTGGGCCGGAGTACATGCGGCGGCCATACTCGCTCTGCGCAGCCACGACGGCTCTCAGAGGGCGGAGCCGCACGTTGGCGTCGATTTCATCACCAGCAACGCGCCGGGAAAATGGCGGCAGGATCCGATCAGTCTGGGGCCTCTTGCTCTGGGCGCGTACTGGGGCCAGGTGCGGCCCTTTGTCCTTCGCTCTTCCAGTCAGTTCCGCGCCCCGGTTCCGCCGGCGCTGAACAGTCCTGAGTATGCGACCGCTTTCGACGAAGCGAAATCGGTCGGTGGCGATGGCGTGGCCACGCCGACCACGCGCACGGCCGACGAAACCGAGATCGGGATTTTCTGGGCCTACGATGGAACGCCGAGTCTTTGCGCGCCGCCGCGCTTCTACAATCAGATCACGGTTCGTATCGCGACCCAGATGGGCACGAGCAATAATGTGGCGGAGCTGGCTCGATTACTGGCCCTCGTCAACATGACTCTGGCGGACACGGCCATCGCGGCTTGGGAGTCGAAGTATTTCTATCAGGTCCTGGCGCCCGGTTACAGGAATCCGCGAAGCCGATGCCGGGACCGGACCGACCGGTCTGGGGGATGGTAACGCGGCGACCGATGGCGATCCCACATTCTCGCCTCTGGGCGCGCCCGCCAGTAACCTGAACGGTCCGAATTTTACGCCGCCCTTTCCCTCATACCCGTCCGGCCACGGTTCCTTCGGCGGAGCGCTCTTCGAAACGTTGCGTAAATTTTACCGGACCGATAACATCCCATTCACCTTGGTCTCCGACGAATTCAACGGTATGACGCACGACAGCAGCGGCAATCTCCGTCCCCTCATCGAGCGCAGTTTTTCGTCGTTGTCGCAAGCGGAGGAAGAAAACGGCCAGAGCAGAATTTATCTTGGCATCCACTGGTCGTTCGACAAGACGGAGGCAATTGCGCAGGGCCGGCGGGTGGCGGATTACGTTTTCGCGAATGCGCTGCAGCCGGAGCGCAAAGCCAGCCCGCACGGCAAGTAGCGGCGCCTGACGGGCCTGCTCGGTTCCAACCTCCTGGCAGGTTTGTCACAGTAGATAACTCAGACGGTCGTTGCGGATCGATCGGACACCACTCTGATTTCTCACTTCCGGCCTCCGGCCTCTGATGCTACAATCGCTCGCATCAGCTGTCGCTGAGTGAATTCTCGTTAGGTGCCAAATCCGATGACCGAGCGCGTAATCGATGCTGAGATAGTGGAAGAGCGCATCGCGGTCTGCCCGATTTGTCAGCAAAAGAACCGTCTTTACAAGCGCAAGGACAGGGGACTTTATCAATGTGGTGCGTGCCGCGCTACTCTCTCGAACCCGTTTGCCAGGCCGCCCAAGCCGGCCACCCCGTCGAACAACGTCCTGTTCTATCTTGGGGTGCCGGTCCTGGTGCTATTCGCGGCTCTTGGCGTCCTTGCCTGGATTTCTTTCTATCCTCTCTCACCCGCCGATGAGGTGCTCGCGCGCAAGGCCGCGGAACGCGACGCTCGGATCGACCGCCTGATCAGCGAGATCGGGCCGGCCGCCGACTCTCCTCAACCCTCCGTCGCCGATTCCGGCCTTCGCGGAGACGCTGACAACGACGCATCGCCCGCGCCGGATGCAAATGAAACAAAACGGGCGATTGCATCGCTCAAGCAACAAAATCTACCAGTGGATGCCGACTCCGTGGCTTCCGAGATCGCCCGGGAAGAAGCCGAGACGGCCGCGCCCAGAGTGACCGACGCCGACGTTGCTCCGACCGTCGTTCCAATGAATAACGAAATCCTGTTCGACGCTTTCCCCGATGGCACGTTCAAGGGAGAATTGACCGTAGAAAACGGCACTTCGCACCATGCGGTGGCCAAGCTCATAGACCTTGTAAACGGTCAGAAGATTGTCTCCGTGGCGGTCGGTGCGCGTCAGAAAAGCACCGTTTACGCGATTCCGGACGGGACCTATGAAGTGGTTTTTGCCTTCGGCGATCGTCTTTACGAAGGCACCGATCGCTTCTTTGCTCCTCACGGATTCTCGAAACTTGTCCGACCCATGACCATCAATACGAAGTCTGCCAAGGACGCCGCACATCGGGATCGTCTTTCCGTTACGCTGCATCCCGGGTCCGCTGGCAGCGCGAAGATCAGCTCGATCTCGCAGACGGAGTTCGAACGCTATTAGTTTATCGCGCGGGTTCTTTTAATCCTGCGGACTAGGCTCGGGATGCTCCTTGGATTCGAAATCCTCTTTCGTGATGAAGCGGCCGTTGCCTTCATCGAAATAAATGGTCGAACCGACTTGAGACTGGGTCAGGGACTGGTGCCAATGACCGGCCCCTAAATTTTCGTCCGCCTGAATCGTGACCGTGGAAATCGGCGTCATTTCCTGGGTATCGCTTTTTGTCATCGCCTCGAGGAGAACCCGCCCGTCCATCGGCGGAGCCTTGATGCCAAGAATGTCCAGGATAGTGGGAGCGAGATCGACATTCCCGGTCGCAACCTCGTCCGTCCAGGCATGCCGGAAGTCCGGACCCGCTGCGATGAGGGTGTTGTGCATATCGAATTTGCTCAGCGTCGCGTGGGTTCCCTTGCCGGCCTGCCGGTTCCAATCGCCGTCGATCATGCCAGGAACATCGAACTGATTCTTTGCCTCGGTCCAACGGAACGCCATCTGCACATCCGGTCCGTTTGCGCTGTCTATCTTTGCGTCGGCAAAGCGAAAGGCGCCCTCGATCGGCAACCTCGTAAAAATAACACCGGCAAAGTCGGACCGCTGCAAAACATCCATCAGGCGGCGGATTACGGCAGGGTCACGTCCAATGACGTAAAAAAGAACCGTTCCGCCATTTCCAACCAGCATAATGTCTCCCCGTTTCGGTTCGTTGCTGAATTCCGTCATGGCCGTGAGGCCGGCATCCGCCAGAATTTTTTTCAAATCAACCGAGCGCTCGATGGTGGAAAAGCCATGATCGGACACAACAAAGATGTCGGTGGTGGCGCGCGCGCCCTGCCGATCCAGGGCCGCGAGGGCTGCCGCGAGATCGTCGTCTGCGGACTTGATTGCGGCCAGAGCGGCGGGAGAGCCGGGAGCCGATTCATGTTGCGTAAGATCCGGTTCGCCTAACCAAAGGAGCGAAAACACCGGCACGCCGCCTTTCCAAAGAAAATCGGTCAGAGCTTTGGTGGTCCAGGCATCCTGTTGCTGGTGAGCAGAGGGAAAAGGGCCGAGCGCTGCAACGATCGGCCCAAGCACAGTCTGGGGAAGAGCCGTCCCCGCGTTTAAAATCACACCGCGTCCACCGCCGGTGGCCTCGACCCGGCGATCCAGAAGAAAGCCGATGTCCTTGGCTCCGGCCACCACGGTGCGCCCGCCCGCCGCTCTCACCAGCTCGGTCAACGTCGGCACTGCGATATATTTTCCCCCCGACACTTCGTCACCCTTCCGCACCACCTCGGTCTGCTCGGTAGAGACGAATTTCTTTTTGTTGATGTCGGGGCGGTAATCGTAGTTCGCGATGACTCCGCTGTGGTCGGGATAAACACCGGTGACCATGGCCGTGCCGTTCACATGCGTGGCCGGCGGATATACCGCATGATGGTCACGGAAATTCACGCCTTCATTGGCCAGCTTCCAAAGGGTTGGCGTGTTTTCCGCGGTTACGAAATCAGGCCGCATTCCATCCCACACCACAATCAAGAGGTGGCGCGAAAGATTTGCCGCGCTTTCCGGGCGAGCCTCCTGGACTAGTCCAGCGAAAACGACCGCGATCAGGATCAGACTTCTCATGCAGCTAGATATCTTCGATCACAATTTTCGAAGTGAGCGTCTTGTGAACGGGACAGCGCGACGCGATTTCTTTCAATCGCACCCGTTGTTCCTCCGTCAAATTGCCTTCCAGGGTCAGCCTGCGCCGGATCTTGTGGACATAACAATCCGACCGTGTGCCACAATCGGCGG
Source organism: uncultured Verrucomicrobiae bacterium (assembly GCA_963788855.1). Taxonomy (GTDB): domain Bacteria; phylum Verrucomicrobiota; class Verrucomicrobiia; order Chthoniobacterales; family UBA10450; genus CAWBIE01. The sequence goes on along the minus strand of CAWBIE010000005.1, from coordinate 332,079 downwards.
AGTCGGTCGAGTGCACACGCTCCTGGCTGAGATGAACGGTAACGCGTTCGAGCGGCCAGCCTTTTTGCCGCGCGTATAACTTGAGAGTTATTGAAGTACAGGTTCCCAACGCGGAAAGCAGAAGGGTATAGGGATCCGGACCGGCGCCACCGCCGCCCGCTCCGACCGGTTCATCACCGATGAACGGCGCAGCCTCGCCCGAATACTTGATTTCGTTTTGCAGATTCTCTCTTGAAGTGACTGTGATTTCTTTCATTTGTTACCCCCATGGTTTTTTCGTGAATGAGAAGACAATATCTCGGCGGCGCGACCACTGACGAGCGAGAGTTGGCCTAATTCTTTCGATCCGGCGAAGTCTTAACGCCGTCAATGAGGAGCACGGATATAATGCCACTTGCCGCGGCCAGGGCGGCGCCGGCCAGCATGACGCTGCGGAAGCCTTTGACAAAAGATTCATTGATCGCCTGCCGGAGAACCTGCCGCAACGACGTCTCGATCTCGTCGGAAAACGTGACTCCCGCCAGCTTGATTCGCTGACGTTCCAGGGATTGTCTGACCGCCGCAGGAAATTCGATCGTGGATAAACGGGCATCGAGCGAGCGATTAAACAGGTGCAGCATGACGATGCCGAAGACGGCGATCGCCAATAATCCGGCCGCGCGGGAAACGGCATTATTGATGCCCGAGGCAATCCCAACCCGGTTTTCCGGTACCGCGTTCATGACCGTGGTGGTGAGAGGCGCGACACTCAGAGCCATGCCGAAGCCCAGCACGACGGTCGCGGGGAAGAACCCGGTCCAATAACCGGTGCCGATTCCGGGGACGGCGAAAAGCGCAAACCCGGCTGCGGCGATCATCGGACCGAGGACGAGCGGAAGTTTGGCTCCGTAACGCTGCACCAATCCGCCGGACCAGCGCGAGAGGAAGAACATGATCAGGATAAATGGAAGCAAAGCCGCGCCCGCGGCCGTCGCGGTGTAGCCTTGAACCTGAATCAGATTCAAGGGCAGAAAAAAGAGCACTCCCCCAAGCGCGCCGTAAAGAAGCAGCGTGAGCAAATTCGCGCCCGTAAAATTACGCGAGCGAAAGAGCACAAACGGCAACATCGGGTTCTTCGTGCGCGCTTCGAAAAACGCGAACCCGATCAGGAAGAACCCGCCACTAACAAGCGCCGCCTGCACGCCGGTATTGTTGAAACCCGACCGCGATGATTCGATCAGCCCGTAGACGAGAAAGCCAAGACCGACCGTAGCCAGCGCGGCTCCCATCCAATCGAGCGGCTCATTTTCTTTTTCGTCCCGACTTTCCGGGACATGCCGAAAGGAAATGAGCAGGACAATCAGCGCGAGCGGAAGATTGAGAAAGAAGACGGCTCGCCAGGAAATCCGCTCGATCAACCAGCCACCGATAACTGGACCGATCGCAGCCGTAATCGCGGTGAAGCCGGACCACATGCCAATGGCGTGCCCGCGACCTTCTCCGCGAAAGGACGCGCCGATAATGGCGAGACTTCCGGGCACGAGCAGGGCGCCGCCGATGCCCTGCGCCGCGCGCGCCAGAATGAGCTGCTCAATACTTGTGGCAAACCCGCACCACGCCGAGGCCAGAGAAAAAAGCGCAACCCCAACGATGAAAATACGGCGGCGTCCATAATGGTCACCCAACGAACCGCCTACCAGGAGCAAGGCGGCGAGCGGCAGCGCATAGGCTTCCACGACCCATTGCGCGTCGAGAACGGTGGCATTCAGACTTTTCTGCAGCGCAGGCAGAGCTACGTTAACGACCGTGCCGTCAATAAACGCCATGCTCGAACCGAGAATGGCCGCAGCCAGAATCCACCGGCCGGAAGATTTTTCGCACGGCACGACCGCCGCCTGCGATCGAATGGCGGCTTCACCGCATGGTAGTTGAACAAAATTTGTCATCTCGTGTCGAACTGCGGGTGACTCCCTGGCCCACTGACGCTGCGAGAAATCTGAAAATTTCCCAAGCCAAAAAGTGTGCTGCCTGGTTTGCCGGATTCCCGGGCGAGCGTTGCCGAATTCATTTTCGGATGTGGTTGACTGCGTTCTTGATTTTCTTGCCGGTCGGCGGCGTCATGGCCGCCTCGATCATTCCAACGGACGAAGGGACGAGTTGGTCATACAAGATGACCGAGGAGCTGGGCGAAGGGGTTGGTCTTTTCGGTGTCAAAGCGCCTCCCGATGGAAAAGTCCGGGGAGATGTCATCTACCGTCTTGGCGGAACCCAGGATGTCGAGGGAAAGGCTTTCCTCAGATTCGAGATGCATCGCGACGGCACTGTCACCAACACCGATCTGATGACAATCGATGAAAGCGGCCTTCATTGTGCGGCACGCATCGGACTGGATGGAGAGCTGACCAGGCTCGATCCGCCGCAAACCATCGTAGCGGCGCCATTGAAAACAGGCACGACCTGGGACTTCAACGGAAAGCTTGGCCAGATCGACGTGCATCAACATTACGTGGTCACAGCCGAAGAAGATGTTGAAGTTCCGGCCGGTCGCTTTCACGCGTTCCATATTCATGCCGACCAGACGGCACCTGATGTGATGAAGATCGATCGCTGGTTCGTCAGCGGGATCGGCATAATCAAAGATGTGACTGCTGTGCAAAACAAAGATGGCAGTTTGTTGCAGCGCATCACGCTTGAGCTTAAAGCTCGGCCCGCGGTCGCGCCCCGGCCGGAGACGAAACCTCGTAAAGTGATCGCGATCGGATTTTCCGCGGAGGCTATCGGACCTTTTTCCACCACCTTCCCGACGAGCGCTCCGAAGATCTGCGCGCGCTGGCAGGGCCGCGGCTTGCGTGCTCAGGCGAAAATTCGGGCGGTCTGGATCGCGGAAAACGTCGGAGACATTGCGCCGCCAAATTATAAGATCGACGAAGCGACCACCACCGCCACTTTGCCGGATGCGCACGGCATTTTCACGCTTTCGCGACCGGATGACGGCTGGGCCCCGGGCGATTATCGCGTCGAATTTTATGTCGATGACGCGCTTGTCGAAACAGCCAGGCTAAAGATTGTCGAGTAAGCGCGGGTCACCTACGCCTGTGGGCCTTGCAATTGCGCTCGCCTGCAAGTTTCTTGAATCCAAAGCCGGGATCCGCTGCATCCAATCGGGGAGACGTATTCTGCCATGAACAATATCATCATCCTCACGCTCGCGACGTTTAGCCTCTTCCTGACGGACTGCCGCTGGTTCGGAGTCAAAGGGAACGGACAGATCCGGACCGATCAGCGGCCCATCACTGACTTCTCGGAAATTCACGCCGACGGGAGATTCGACATCGATTGGCGCAGTGGCCCGCCGTCGCTCACCATCACCACAGACGAGAATCTTTTGTCCTACATCGAGACTGACGTCTCGGGTAACTATCTACGCTTGCACCTGCGCGAACGCGTTTTGCCAACTCACGGAGTCAAGGTCACCGTCTCCAGTTCGACCCGCACTGGCTCGAAACTTACCGGCGCGTCGGACCTCACCGCTCGCGGGCTCACCGGTTCGAGTTACGCGGTCGAAACCACCGGGGCCGCGCACGTCACTCTTGATGGAACGGTTGACACTCTCCTGGCAGACATGACCGGGGCCAGCGAGCTAAGCGCGAGATCATTGCAAACAAAGACGGCCGAAATTTCCACCACCGGCGCCGCCGACGCGGAGGTCGCAGTCAGCGACACTCTCAAAGTCACCATCACGGGAGCCGGCGACGTAACCTATTACGGCAGCCCGAAAACGATTGAAAAACATGTGACCGGCGCGGGTAGCATTCAGCGTCGGGATCAGTGACCTGGAACGAGTACCGGTAGAAACTGATCCTTACTCGTAGCGAAGAGCGACCATCGGATTGACGCGCATGGCACGCGCGGCAGGAAAGTAGCAAGCCGCCAGAGCGATCCCGATCATGAGGGCCGCGACTTCGAGGTAAGTGATGGGATTCGAAGCGCTCACGCCGAAAAGCAGACTGGCAAGGAAGCGGTTCAGCGCGAAACCTCCTGCGATCCCAAGCAATACACCGAGGGCGACGAGTCGAAATCCTTCGCCCAGCACCAAGCCCAGAACGTCGCGCGATTGTGCGCCGAGAGCCATGCGCACGCCAATCTCCTGGGTGCGTTGCGAGACCAAAGAGGAAAGGACACCGTAAATACCAGTGGCCGCGAGGAGGAGCGCAACCACCGCAAAAATCGACATCAAAAATGATTCGAAGCGGCGCTGACTCGTGCTTTCCTCGATCACGCGTTCCATTGTTTGGACCTCGAAGACCGGCAGGTACCGATCAACTGCCCAAACCTGGTTCTTCACCCGATCGATCATCGTGTCCGGGCTCTCGCTGCTGCGCACGGCCAGGGTCAGCTGCGTGTAGTCCGCCATTGGCTTGGTCACTTCCGGACGCGTCTCGGCCTCGATCGACAATTGATGCGTATCCGCCACGACTCCTATCACGGCTGAAACAATCGGGGTCGGACTGGCCTTGGAGGCAACGCTGCGCAAATGCTGACCAATGGGATCCTCGTTAGGCCACAGTCTGGCTGCAAGCGCATGATTCACGATCACGACGGGTCGCTTGTTCTGCACTTCGTCGGCCGTAAAATTTCGCCCTTTGACGATTCGGATCCCGACCGCATCAAAGTATTCACGATTGAAGATTCCGCGAAGATCGGCCGTCGGCTCGCTGCCTCGCGCGGGCTCCGGCTGACCTTCCACCGTAAATTTCGTGAGACGGATGCGAGTCAGTGGAAGTCCGTCGGAAAAACTGGCGTGCTCCACCCCGGGCGTCCGGGAAACTTTCTCCAACACCTGCCGGCAAAAGGCCGCGGTCTGTTCGCCGTTGGCATAACGGGACACGGGCAGACTGAATTTCATGGTCAGTAAATGGTCGGGCTTGAATCCGGGATCGACGCGAAACACCGCCACCAGGCTCTTGATCATAAACCCGGCGCCCACCAGTAGCACGCAAGCCAGTGCTACTTCGGAGACGATAAGGAATTTTCGCATTCTGGCGGAGCCGGCGGCCTGCGAGCCGCGCGTTAAATTGAGGGACGCGTTAACTTCGGTGCGCGCCGCCTGCCAGGCTGGCACGATCCCGAAGATCACGGCGGCAAGAATGGATATCAGCACGGTGAAGAGCACCACCGCGACACTGAGTTGAATTTGGTCCGGACGATTGATGCCGGCCGGCTGCAACGCAACCACTCCCCGGATGCCATAATGGGCCAGGACAAGACCAAATAACGCGCCGGCTCCGCTCAGCAACAGACTCTCGGCCAGTAACTGGGAAGTAAGCCGTCTGCGCCCCGCCCCTAGCGCCTTCCGGATGGCCATTTCCTTTCGTCGCGCCATGGCTCGCGTGAGCATGAGGTTGGCGATGTTGGCACATGCAATCAGCAGCACGAAGCCAACGGCCCCGAGCAGGACGAGAAGATTGCGCCGCAAATCTTTGCCGACGTCCTCGACGTAAATCGGGAAAACATTAATACCAAAGCCCGCGTTTTGGGTGGCGTCTTCCGTGACCAGTTGCTTCCCGATTCCATCCATTTCGGCGCGGACCTGCGCGAGGGAGACGCCATCGCGCAGTCTTCCGAAGACCTGCATTTTGCGGCGATTGAACTCAACGCTGTTGCTACTTTCCGAGCCGTCGTATGGAATCCACAGATCGGGCTTGCGCTGCTCCGAACCCTCACGCGACGCGGGAAGATGAAACTCCGGCGGCAAAACGCCGACAATCGTGTAGACGCCGTCATTGAGGGTCAGATTTTGTCCGATCACATTGCCCTGCCCACCCAGGTGGCTCCTGAAGAACCTGTCGCTTAGCACGACAACATGATTTTGGCTTGGGTCGGCCGCGGCCACCTCCAGGCTCGTCCCCATGGCTGGACGCACGCCCAGCAGCTCGAAAAAATTGGCGGAGGCTCGCGCGCCGTCAATCCGTTCCGGCTCCTGGCCGCTCGTCAAATTCAGATTGGCGTCTTCAAATCCGGCGACGCCGTCGAAAAGTGTCGCGCGCCTGCTCCATTCGAGAAAATTGCTGAGCGCAACCGGTACGCGATCTCCGATGAAGGCTCCCAGGGTCGGGTTTTTTTCCCAGATCATGACCAGACGATCCGGATCGCGATAAGGCAGGCTCCTCAGCAAAACCGCATCGACCACGCTGAAGACGGCGGAATTCGCGCCGATGCCCAGCGCCAGCACGAGGATGGCCGTGATCGAAAACGCGGGCGACCTGCGCAGGACCCGTGCTCCATAGCGCAGATCGGAAAGGAAACTCATCTCCGGATTCTTATCCCGTGCGCTCGAAAAAATCCAGTGATCGTGTCTCAGTGAACCCGATGGATCATTTGCGACGATCGGAGATCGCCGCTACAAAATTCTGACACGCTGACGCATGAAACCACCACTCTTCGTTCGAATCCTTCCCTGGCTCGCAGTCTTCTTCTCGGCCGCCATGTTTCTATCGATCGTACTTGTGGGCGCCGGCATCGGCCCCACCATCATGGGAGGCGAACACGTGACGCGCGCGCAATGGCTCCACGTCGCCGCGCCGCTGGTCGCCGTGATCGGGATTCTGACGCTTTTGATCGCCTGGGGCCTCGCGCGGAAAAGGCGCTGGTCGCGTCATCTCGTCGTCGCCATCTTCGCGCTCATCGCCTGTTATGCGATTGGCATGCGGGCCACCAACAACATCCCGCAAGAGATGATGTGGCGCGCCCTTCTCAATGTCGTGGCGTTTGGTTGCGCATCGACCTGGTATTTTTTCTTCAAACCAAACGTCGCCGCTTATTTTCGACAATTAGCAGGACGTTGAATCCCACCTCATGCTCAAGCACAAATCGAAGCCTTTGTAGGGCAAGCGCTCCGCTTGCCAGCGAGCGCCCGGCAACCGACGCGGTTGCCCTACAATTTCACGCGGTCCGCCAATATCCCATTAACCATTCGCGGTAGAGCCGTCGCCGCCGATTCGCGAACCGACTGCGTGGCAAATTCGGAAAGCGAAGTTGCCTCCGGATTCACTTCAATAAGCTGCCCGTGTTGCCCGGCGGCTCGCACCGCCCAATCCACCACATATCCAAACATCGCCGTAGTCCCGACCACGAGGACGACATCGCAAGCCCCGTGGGCAAGAAACCCTTCCACCCTCTGCATCTCGCCCATACTAAGTTGCTCGCCGAACCAGACGACTCCCGGGCGCATGAGCGCACCACATTCCCGGCACTTTGGGATCTCCAACGTATCGGCCTCGTGTTCGCGGTAATGAAATTCGCAACGCGAGCAGCGCGTGACAAAGATGTCGCCGTGAATCTGCACCATCTTTTCAGCCGGCAGCCGCGCTGACTCCCATTCGGCGCGCAGGTGCAGGTCGTCCACGTTCTGGGTCACGAGCAAGAAATCGCGCGCTCCGGCCGCCAGCTTGACGATGGCCTGGTGGGCGGGATTCGGTTGCGCATCGCGAATTCGTTGCCGGCGCTCGCGGTACCATTCCCAAACCAATCGGGGATCGTCGCGGAAGGCCGACGGCGTAGCGAGCTTCGCCGGATCCAGGTTCCGCCAATACCCATCCCGGCCGCGGAAGGTCGGAATGCCGCTCTCCGCGGAGATGCCCGCTCCGGTGATTACAAGCACGCGCATGTGAGCATATCGGCGGAAGGCTGCATTGGCGCCAGGCGCGGCGAGCGCGCCTATTCTGTAGTGGCCGCCGTCCCCGGCGGCAATTTGATTATATCCGCTGAGGACAGCGGACTCTACAGTCATTCCCAGCCGATCTGGCGGCCTTTGTTTTGTTCCTCCAGCCAGGCTCATGCAGCGGCTTGAAGTAATCGACCATCGCGCGAGTGGAAATGTCTTCGCCTGTCGCTTCCTTCAACACTTTGCGCCAATCCTCCGTTCCACCCTTCTTCAAGATGTTGTTCAGCCAGGTCGCCGACCTCCTTGTTGTCGGCGTAGTTACACGATTGCGGCGGCTGATGCAGAATCTTGCGCGCGATGTAATCGTGCAGCTGGAACTTAAACACCGTGGCAAAGGCGTAGTTATAATAGTAGGCCGGATTATCGTTGATATGCGTCTTGGTGGCGGCGTCACACCATTCCTCGCTCCGCGGTCGAGGGCGGCTCGATCCCCTGGAAATCGCCGACATATTTCCACCAGCGCGCGTTCCATTGGTCTGGCGGCAAGATTGTGCGCGTAGATGTCCGCTTCCCAATGCGGCATGGTGCCGCAGGAGAAAATAAATGAACGGCACCGAGCGAGCGAGCGCGTCATCGAGCAGGAATGCCGTCTTGTCGGCCTTGAAATCGTGCGGCAAGATGCCGCGCGACTGCAGATACGGCACCTGGCTCGAGGCCAGCGAAATCAGTTCGCCGACGCCTTCGTGAAATCCGGGCGCCGCGCCGAGTCGCAACAAGTACGGAACCTCAGGACGCGAGTAAGCTTTGAAATAATAGCCGTGCCCAAGCTCGTGATGCGCGGTGAAAAACCAACGCGAATTCGGCTCGATGCTTTGCAAGCGAACGAATGTCGTTCTCGAGATCGATGTGCCAGCAAGAGGCGTGCGTGTTTTTCTTCCGCTTTGAATCGCCGGCGGAACCGGATACAGATCCGATTTCTCCCAGAAACTCTGCGGCAACGGCGAGAACCCGAGCCCGGTGTAAAATTGTTCGGCCGTCTTGATGATCCATTCCGGCTTTCGGCCTTCGAAATACTTGTCGATGTTCGCCGCGTCGACCAGGCCCGGCCATTCCTGCGCCCAACGATTATTGATCCAGTGCGCCGGAATTTTTTTCGGCACGGGCTGATGATATTTCTCCGCGAGCTTGTATTTCGCCCAGGTATGCAGTTGCAAATACAGCGGACGCAGCGTCGCCATCCAATCGTCCAGCATCTTGAGCATCTCGTCCGTGGTCATCCCGTAGGCGGCGACCTCAAGCGAAAAGTAATCGGGATACTGCATCTCTTTGGCCACGCCGTTGCGCAGGTCGCGCAGCGTCACGAGATTGGGTTTGAGCGCGGGCCCGATTTCTTTCGACGCTTCCCAAACCGCTTTGCGCTCGCCGAGATCGGTGCTCTTCTCGAGTTTATCGTCGATCTGGTTGGCGGTGATCTTCTGGCCGTTGAGCTTGAACTCGAAGCCGTTCAGCAGTCGACGCCTGTTTCGTTTCGGCCTCGACGCGTTTCGCCACCAGCTCCGGGATTCGTCATCGGCCCTTCCGCTGCGTTCAAGAGCAGCTGTTTCAACTGGCGCACCGTGATCTCGTTTAGTTCCTTCTGATGAGTCAGCAGTTCGCGCGCTTCCTTGATCAGCGCAGGATTCCCATTGAACGCGGCGTACGCCTTGCCCGCGACTTCGGATCGCGGCGTCGTGCTCCGGCGTTACGTCGGTCAAGCGCGAGCCACTGGGCCTCGCTGTTGACCGAAAGAGCGCCTGATATCCGGCGTTGGCCAGCGCGAGAAAGCGATCCGCCCGTTCCTGTATCACCGACGTGGCGAAGATCACCGGCACAAAAAGAAGACAACAAACGGTGGCGAGAAAGAGCGAGCGACGCATGCATCAAACTAATCGCATGGTGCATTCGTTGGGAAGATTGCTTTTGCCGCTTCTCAGCGTTGAGTCCATCAGAGTAAACTGCGCCAACCAGGAACCACCCATGAGCGCAGACACCCTCTGTTGGACTGACATTCCCGTCACCAACCTTGATCGTGCGATTAAATTCTATTCCGCCGTGCTTGGCAAAAATGTGGACAAGATGTCTGCGCAAGGTTTTGAGTACGGACTCCTGCCACACGAGGAGCAAAATTCATCCGGCTGTCTGTGCGTCGACAGTGATAGCGCGGGCCAGCATAACCGGCCATCGCAGAGCGGGCCGCTCATTTACCTTTCGGTGGAAGGGCGACTAGACCAGGCGGTCAAAGCGGCCGGCGCAAATGGCGGAAAAATCTTGCAAGACAAACATCAGATCGGGCCGCACGGCTTTCGGGCGGTCATTGTCGATTCCGAAGGCAACCGCATCGCCTTGCATTCAAGCTGAGCCGACTGGTAGGGGCGATTGACCTCAATCGCCCGCAGGCAGAGGATCGGTGTTTCATCTGGGCGATTGGGTCAGTCGCCCCTACCTACAGAAAGATTTTGTAAATCAGTCCGAGCAGTCCGCTCCCAAGTATCACGGGAACGATGTTCCATCTCCAACGGAGCATACCGAAGAATGCAACCGCACAAACCGCGGCAGCGAACCAATCCACCTTCTGGCCTGGCGGAAGGATCACGTGCAGTCCGAACCAAACGGCAAGATTCAAAATTACCCCGACCACCGCTGCGGTCACGGTGGAGAGCGCGGAGGTCAGCGATTCGTTCCCGCGCAACTTTTCGATGTAAGGCGCGCCGAGAAAGATCCAGAGAAAGCAGGGCACGAACGTTGTCCAGGTTGTGATGAGCGCACCCAGGGTCGCCGCCACGAGAGGCGGCAGGTTTCCCGGTTGATTCCATGCCCCCAGAAATCCGACAAACTGCAGAACCATGATGAGGGGTCCCGGCGTCGTTTCGGCCAGTCCGAGGCCGTCGAGCATTTGTCCCGGCGCCAGCCAGTGATATTGCTCGACCGCCTGCTGCGAGACGTAGGGCAAGACAGCGTAGGCTCCGCCAAAAGTCACGAGCGCTGCCTTGCTGAAAAAAACGCCTTCCCGAAAAACGGTGTGCTGCGGCCCAAGACAGATTCCGGCGAGAACAATCGGCGCGAACCAAAGAAGAATTACAGTCGCGCAAACTCTCAGCGTCCACGGAATGGAAGAACGGACATGTGCCGGTCTTTCGTCGCCGTCAGAGAATTCCGATATTTGATCGGACGGTGCGCAAAAATATTGCGGGTACAGCTTCCCGCCAATCAGGCCGAGCAAACCCGCGCTTATTATAATGAGCGGAAACGGCGTGTGCAGAAAATAGATCGCCACGAAAGCAGCGGCCGCGATCACCCATCCTACGAAGCTGTGCAGGGCGCGCTGACCGATGCGAATCACCGCGGCGACGACAATTGCGAGCACGGCCGGCTTTAGTCCGTAAAAGATAGCTGCGACCCACGGAACGTTTCCGCAGGTGACGTAAATGTAACTAAGTGTCCAAAGGATGAAGATCGACGGCAGAATGAAGAGCACGCCGGCCACGATGCCACCCCGCACCTTGTTTAGGAGCCACCCGATGTAGATGGCGAGCTGTGTCGCCTCCGGTCCGGGCAAGAGCATGCAAAAATTGAGAGCGTGCAGGAAACGCGATTGGCTGATCCATTTTTTACGTTCGACCAATTCGGCCTGCATGATGGCAATCTGCCCGGCCGGGCCGCCAAACGAGATGAACCCAAGCTTGAACCAGAATCGAAACGCTTCGCGAAGACTGGGACCGCTCGCCGCCTTGATGGGTTCCGCCTGCAATTTTAAATTTGAATGCCGAACCGGCGCACAATCGCCGCCGTGACCAGGTAGGCGGCCACCATGACAGCGACGCTAAGTCCAAGCGCCGGCGGAAAGTTCCAGCCGCGCTTTAAGAAAAAGGGCAAAGCCGCGAAAAGCGTGAGCGACGGCAAAACCAGCCAGAAAATGCTCCAGGAGAGGGCCGCGATCGGCCGCGCATCTGCGCCATCTATATATAACCAGATAAATACGAGCAGTGAGGTAATCGGCAGCGAGGCGAGCACTCCGCCCCAAAATGCCCCGGCCCGCTTGGAAAGTTCAACTACCCCGATAATGGTCAGAGTCGAAAGAATGACTTTGATGACGTATAACTTCATCAACGTTGCACAAAAGCGCAGAGGAAGGCTTTATTCAACCAGCCACGCATCTAGAATCTTGATCCTAACGCCGACTACGATGATTTTCTCAGCCGGTTCCACCATGATCCAACGCCATGAGTGAGCACGCGCATCCGCACGCGCCGGAGAATTTCAACCGCGTCTTCGCCATCGGCGTCACGCTGAACGTGATCTACGTTCTCACGCAGGTCGGCTTCGGAATCTTCGCTGCATTCGCTCGCCCTGATTGCGGATGCCGGCCACAACCTCGGCGACGTTCTGGGTCTCGTGCTCGCCTGGGGCGCGAGTTACCTGGTTACGCGGCCAGCCACATCTCGCCGGACCTACGGATGGCGGCGCACTTCCATCATGGCGGCATTGCTTAATGCTGTTTTCCTGCTCGTGGCGGTCGGCGCAATTACCTGGGAAGCCCTGCGCAGATTGAACCGCAGCGACGCAGTCAATCCGGACATCGTCATTTGGGTTGCCGCTGCCGGAGTGATCTTGAACGGCCTAACCGCATGGTCTTTCATGTCCGGCCGCGAGTCGGACCTGAACATTCGCGGCGCCTTTACCCATATGGCGGCGGATGCGGCGGTTTCCGCCGGCGTAGTCATGGCCGGACTGGCCATTCGGTTTACCGGATGGTTCTGGCTCGATCCGGCGACCAGCATTCTGATCAACATCATCATCGTAATCGGCACGTGGGGTCTGCTGCGCGAATCGTTTAATCTCGCGACCGACGCTGTGCCGGCGAACGTCGATCTCCTCCAGGTGAGGCAATATCTGTCGGAATTGCCCGAGGTCGGTGCGGTGCATGATTTGCACATCTGGGCCATGAGCACCACCGAGGTCGCGCTCACCGCGCATCTGGTCATGCCAGCCGCGGCGGGGGGCGACGAATTCCTGCAAAAAGTCTGCGACCATTTGCATCAGAATTTCGGGATCGAGCACTCAACCATTCAAATCGAGCGCAACGCCGAGTCGTGCTCACTGGCTTAATCGCTTCCCTTCTGTAGCGGCGGTCTCCGACCGTCGACTCTTCTCTTCACGATCGCGCTGTAGCGGCGGTCTCCGACCGTCGCACTTCTGTTCACGATCGCGCTGTAGCGGCGGTCTCTGACCGTCGCACTTCTGTTCACGATCCCGTATCGTGAAATTTCAGATCAAATACCTCACCAGCGTAAGGCCAGTCTTCCCAACTTGTCGCCAAGCCGGCTCGGATCGGATTCTCCCTGTACGTAGTGCCACTTTCCCGAGTACGAATCGTTGCTACGCAAGACGTGATCGAAGAACCCCTTCTGCCAATATGGAAGAGCGATGCTCCGTGCGCGCAGCTGTGATGAAAGAGTGCCCTTTAGCGATTTCACCCATACAGACAAGCTCAGCTGTTGGTCATCGATCGATACGAAGAGATGAAAATGGTCGGGCATCAGGACTTACGCTCCGACCCACGCGCCGCGATCCGCTCCGCCATTGGCGAACGCTTGGAACGCCCCATGTATTTCCTCATTCGCCAGCAATCTTCTCCGCCTCGCTGCGCATGCAGTTACATAGTAGATGGGAAAACGCTGATAAAGAATCTCGAGGCGCCGCAAACGTTCCGTCATGTCAGTCTTGCTTTCCCACCATCTGACTACTCGCGAGAGTCTTGCTGGCACGACAACGGCTGCCAATCTTTAATGCGACGGTCGGAGACCGCCGCTACAGCTGCGCCCGAAGTTTAGGGGTTGCCTTTTCTGCTGGTTAGCAGCTGCTATAAAGCGCGCCATGCCAACGCCCGCTGAACCTGGTCCTTCGCGAAAGCTGGCTGATTTCTTCGGCCTCCGCCGCAATCTCGTTGTCCTGCTCATCGCGATTTTTTGCATCGGGGCGGGCGAAGAATTGTGGATGCGGTTTCTGCCCAAATATCTGCAGGCCCTCGGCGCCACCGCTCTGGTTATCGGCCTTTACGATGGACTACGAACCTTGCTCGGAGCCATCTACGCCTATCCGGGCGGTCTCCTCGCCGATCTTTGGGGACATCGCCGCGCCTTTATCGCTTTCAATATTGTCTCGATCGCCGGTTACGCGTTGGTCCTGATCATTCCGCATTGGGGCGCGGTCCTGGCCGGAACATTTCTTTTCCTTTCCTGGACCTGCTTTTCCCTGCCCGCCACATTTTCGCTCGTCGCCGCCACTCTCGCGGCCGATCGCCACGCCATGGGGATCGGCCTGCAATCGGTGATCAAACGGTTGCCGATCATGATCGCACCCATTGTGGGCGGCATATTGATCGACCGCTTTGGCATCATCGCCGGGGTTCGTCTCGGACTCATCATCTCGATCCTGCTCTCCGGCGCGACGATTCTGGTGCAACGCAAACTGGTGGAAGAACCCAGGCTGGCCGCGAATCCAACCGAGCGCTGGAATTTCTTGCGCAGTCTGCGCGAGTTCAACGCCCCCATGCGCCGGCTCCTGCTTAGCGACATCCTCGTTCGCTTTTGCGAACGCATTCCCTATGCCTGGGTCGTCATCTTCGCCATGGATTACATCGGCGTGAGCGGCAAACAAGTTGGCGTGCTTACCGCCGTGGAAATGCTGGCCGCCATTCTGTGCATTATCCCGGCCTCCCATTTCGCCGATAAGTATGGACGGGAACGTTTCGTCATCGTGACCTTCATCATGTTCACGCTTTTCCCGGTTAGCTTGCTCCTCTCGAAAAGTTTCTTCGCCCTGGTCATCGCGTTCATGATTCGCGGTTTCAAGGAATTCGGGGACACCGCGCGCAAGGCCATGATTATTGGCTACTGCGACGAGCAACGGCGCGGGCAATTGGTGGGCGCGTATTATCTGGTGCGCGACGTGATCGTGAGCGTGGCCGCAATTCTGGGTGCTTATCTGTGGAAAATCGGGCACGGCCCCGAATTAAACTTTTTCGTCGCAACGGCCTTCGGCGTAGCCGGCACCATTTTCTACATTCGGATGATCAATCGGCCGAGCGCGGGTGTGGCCTTCATCGATCATCGGGCCGCGTTTACACGCAAAGATCAGTGAACGGCGTCGGCCCTCCGGCGCATGACCGTCTTCTCTTCGCGATCGCGCGCTGTAGCGGCGGTCTCCGACCGTCGACCCTTCTCTTCCCGCTGGAGAATTTACCCGCGAATCACGCAGATAACGCGAATGTCAAACCCAGCCCTTTCATTTAACCGCGGATTACGCGAATGACGCGGATGGAGGCGGCGATGTCAGTTTGTAGGGCAAGCGCTCCGCTTGCCGCGTCTTCCATTTCCTTCGGAATTTGGAGGTTTCCTTCTGCTGCCACGCCGCCCGCTCGCAAAACCTTTCGGAGCTAGCTTCCCGATCACGCCGTAGCATAATGCCGAACATGCCCGCCCTGTTCCTCCGCCTCGCCGCCGCGCTTTGTTTTTTAGCCGTTGCGTTTGGAGCGTTTGGCGCGCACGCGCTCAAGGCCACGATTGAAAGTCACAACATGGCGGATGTCTGGAACAAGGCCGTTCTCTATCACTTCATACACGCCATCGCGCTCTTGCTGTTCGCCCTCGTCGGAACAGCTAATCGCCGAGTGTGGTGGCTTCTCTTCACCGGAATCGTTTTGTTCAGTGGGAGTTTGTACGTCATGGCGCTGACCAATCTGCGTTGGCTCGGCGCCATCACCCCGCTGGGTGGCCTCTGCTTCCTCGCCGGCTGGGCGTGGCTGGTGGTAGCAGGGAGCACGGAGCGGGGAGCAGGGAGCTAGAAGCGGACAGCCGAAAAGCGCGCATATCGCGGGTGGATCGGCCGCTCCGTCGGGCGATGCTAAACTTGCGGCGAAGCCGCCACTCTGCCCTCTGCCCTCTGCCCTCTGCCCTCTGCCCTTCAGCCGCGATCTAAAGCACCAACTCCGAACCTTTCGCGAGCGGGGCATCCAAGCACCAGAGAAACTTCAATCCACAATATCCAAAGACCGCACCGCGCCCTCTTCATTGGAGCCTGGTCATTGGAATTTGGAGCTTCTTTGGTTCTTGGAGCTTGGAATTTGGAGTTTACCCGCCGTGGCGGGGCGAGCTTCCCGCTCCGAACTCCGACGCCTCGACCAGCCTTCACAGAGCGCTACGGCTCGGCAGGCAGAGCGAGGCGGCTACAGGCTCTGTCCTCTGACTTCTGTCCTCTGACTTCTGTCCTCTGACTTCTGTCCTCTGACCTCTGATCTCCGACTTCCGTCCTCTGTCCTCCATGCTCCCCGCTCCATGCTCCTTGCTCCCTCCTCCCCCTAGCTGCTAGTCTGGGAAACAAATGTTAACGGGGTTGCTTGAAACGCAGAAGGCGGCCGTGACCGCCGCCGTCTTTGTCGGCACCTTCTTTGGCGCGCTCTGGATCGGTCGTTTTCTAAAGCGACGCGCCGGGGTCCAGCTCGGCACGCTTTTCCGGCTTTTTTGTCTGGCCCTCGCATTCTACTGCGCGCTTGCCGTTGCTGGCGTGCAGGCGCCTTTCCGAAATCATATCGGTGCGGCCCTCGTGCTCTTGAGCACGGCCGTCGTTGTCGCGCTCTTTAATCGTTGCGTCTGGGATTATTATTTCGAGAAGCGACGCCAGATTCCCATTCCGCACTTTCTGCGCGAAGTGGTCGCGCTTGTTATTTTCCTGATCGCTCTCCTCATCGTCTTAAGCGTCGACTATCACGCTGAGCGCGAGTTGAAAGGGCTTCTGGCCGGCTCGGGCATCATCGCCATCATTCTGGGCTTCGCCGGGCGAGATCTCTTTGGGGGGATCATCGCGGGCATGTCGCTGCAGATCAACCGGCCTTACAAAGTCGGAGACTGGTTGCAGGTGGGCGACCGTTTCGCCGAAGTGATGGAGATTAACTGGCGCTCCACGCGCTTGTGCACGAACGACGATATTTATCTCGACATTCCGAACAATGAAATCGTCCGGCAAACGATCGTTAATCTTCACTATCCCACCGAGGTGCACGCCATGCGCATCCGGGTGGGGGTTGATTACAACACACCGCCCAATCGCGTGAAAGATGCGCTATTCCGCGCCGCCTCCAGCGCCAACGGAGTCTTGGCCGATCCTCCGGTAAAGATTTTCCTGGTCGATTTTGCGGAGCATGCCGTGACCTACGAGATCAAGTATTACATGGGAAATCACGCCCGGATCAATCAGATCAACGACGCGGTCCGGACCAACGTTTGGTATGAATTGAAGCGGCAGCGCATTAGCATCCCCTTCCCCATTCGCACTCTGCACCTGGAACGCCGGGGCCCGCGTCCGGTCCACGAAGATCACGACGAAGCCCGCACAATCCTGCGAGGCGAACCGATCTTTCAATGTCTCTCCGACTCGCAGATCGATGATCTGGTCAAAAAATCGCATCTCAATCACTTCGGCCGCGGCGAGCAGGTGATCGAGGAAGGCGCGGAAGGCGATTCCATGTTCGTGCTGCTGCGCGGCGCGGCCCAGGTGACTGTGTCCAAGAACGGCAGCGCCATTCCAGTGGCCACCCTGGGGTCCGGCGATTGTTTCGGGGAAATGTCGTTGCTCACGGGCGAACGGCGCAGCGCCACCGTGCGCGCGCACGGCGATTGTTATGTCATGGAAATCGGCAAAGCGGTCATGGGCGCGGTCATTCGCGATTCGCCCGAGACCATGCATCAGCTGAGCGAAATTCTGGCCGCGCGGAAAATGGAAACGGAAGGCATCGTCAAAGAGGCGGCGCCACACGCGGAAAAGGAAGCCAAGGAGCGCGAGTATCGAGCAACGTTCCTGGCACGGTTACGAACAATCTTTGAGCTCTAGCTGAATGGCTAAGGGTCGTTGGTTGAGAGTTGAGTGTAAGCCCTCTACCGCGCGCGCCCAAATTCTATACTTCGGCGAGGACTGAGGCTTTCCTGTTAAGAACAGCCATGGCTTGCTGCAGCTCGTCAAAGTCAAACGGTTTGGACATCATCATGTCGACATTCAGCTCTTCGTAAGCGCGAATATCCTCGTCCGAGAGATGAGCCGACAGAACGAGGAGTTTGCCGCCAAAGTTTTGCGCCCTTAATCGACGCACCAGTTGGAGACCCGTCATCCGCGGCATGCGATGGTCGGTAATAATAACGTCAAAAGGCCGGGGCCTAGCACCGATCTTTATGAGGGCTTCCCAGCCATTGGCCGCCCTGGCTACTTTGGCCGCCGGGCCTCCCAGGACCATGGCAATCATGTGGGCGACGGCTTTTTCATCCTCGACAACCAGGATCTGTAAGGGGTCGCTCATGATTCCAGAGGTTGAATTAGCAGGACGCGGGCCGCAGGCTGCCCACAAATGGCTATCGCTCTCAAGTTTGAGAGACGATAAGAGTTGATGGCATGAATCTACAGATCCTGGTTGCCACGGCTGAAATAGTCAGCGCTTTGGCGGTCACCTGCACGCTGATCGCATTGATCGTAAGCATCCGGCAGAACACCAGGTCCCAGAAAGCTTTGGTCGTAGATTCCCTGGCCGCGGCCATCACCTCAATCAATGTTCCAGCCATGGAATCCCCGGCTCTTGGATCTGCCATGTCCAAAGCAACGGCCAATTGGGATTTAGCCAGTCGCGAAGAGCGAATCATGGCCCACTACTTTCTCTTTTCTTTCTTCAAGCTGTCGGAAAACGCCTGGTACCAACAGAAGGCGGGAATCCTTGACAAGGCTCTGTGGCTCGGCTGGGAGACTTTGCTCCGAAAATACTACCATAGCGACGGCGTGCGCCGGGTATGGTGGCCGAGCCGGCAGCACGCCTATTCGCCGGAATTTCAAAGGTTCCTTTTGCAAACAAAGCCACCGGACGAGCTCGGCAGCTTGAACGACCTGTTTGATTACCCAGCAGGGAAATGAAACGCCCAAGCCTAACCCGTATCTGATAGTCTAATTGAGAGATGAAAACCGATCGGAAACTGAGTTACACGATTTATGACGCTGCAGGACTGGAGTAATCTCGCGCAAGTGATTGGCGCGATCGCCGTCGTCATTTCGCTGTTCTACGTTGGATTTCAGATCAAGGGGAACACGAGCGCCGTTCGCTCAGCCACCGCGCAAGCAGTCCATGATAACTATGCGGATTGGTATATGAATCTGATGGGCGACACCGAGCTTAACCGGATCGCGATCAAGGGACTCAAGGACTACTCGTCATTGGGTGAAACAGAGAAGGCGCAATTCATCGAGACTTTCATGGCATTTATATCTTTTTCGCAGAATGCCTTTTACCAGTGGCGGGAAAAAGCATTGTCTCCTCCGCTTTGGGCTGGCTGGGAGTTGCTCACCATGAATTTGCTCTCTTCACCGGGCGGGAGAGAGTTTTGGAAAGAACGAGGCTACGTTTTCGGGAACGAATACCGGGACTATGTGGCGAACGTCATCCTGACGAAGAAGCCACATCCCGAAGCCAGGCCCCTGGGCGCTTTCAAGATCGGCTAACTAGAACCTAGATGAGTTTCTGATTCCATGCTCGCCACAACCAGCAGGCGCTGATTTTCTTTCGTCAGAGGTTCTTGCCCGCTGCCTGTGACAGAAAGATCATACGAGTCCAATGACCTGCCAGGCGTCATCGAGATTTACACTTCTTCGATTCGCATTTTGGCAGCGCCTTACTACTCGCCGGAGCAGCTTGCGGCGTGGGCGCCCGTTCCAGCCGACGTCGCACGCTGGCAGAAGCGTCTTTCTCATCTCCACACTATCGTGGCCGAGTCCGAGGGCGTACTTGCAGGGTTCGCTTCCTACACCGACGACGGCTACCTCGACTTTCTTTTCACTCATCCTGCCTTTGCCCGTCGCGGTGTTGCTACCAGGCTCTACCAGAGGGTCGAGTCGGCCTTGCGCGAGATCAACGCCCGCCGGGTCACCACCCACGCAAGTCTTGCGGCCCGGCCATTTTTCGACCGCCACGGCTTCCAACTCGGGGCCGAGGAGTGTGTCGAATGTCGGGGCTTCTACCTCCGCCGGTTTGCCATGCACAAGGAGCTCAGCAAGGAAACGGAGGGCCTAGCCTATGGCCGCAGGGACGGGCCGGCGCGATTGCCAACTTGAATTTATGAAAACCGGTCTCAACATTGTTCTCGTTAGGCTGGACCCCTCAGACATCATATGAACTGGAGCGCCGTCTCCGCAGTCGCCGAACTCATCGCAGCCATCGGTGTCATGGCTACGCTGGTTTATCTTGCCATCCAGGTCCGCGGCAGCACCAGAGTCGTTAGTGCGCAATCCCGCCACGCCCTCTCCGACTTCGTTTTACGCATCGCCATCTTTCGGGCGGAGAACGCAGATCGGCTGGCCAAGCTTGAGAGCGGAGCGGACCTGACTGCGGGTGATCGTCTATTTCAGTATTGGAGTCATGTGCAGTTGATCCTGCACGCTGAGACGTATTTTCATCATCACGAATTGGGGCTCATGCCCGATGGGCACTGGCGCGGGTATGTGCGATACATCACCGCCTATATGCAGTCGCCCGGATTTACCGACGTTTGGCAGGAGGTCGGTCCCGGCTTTTCCGAAGACTTCGTGCGCTGGGTCGAGACGCAGCTTTCCGGCCTCCGCGCGAACCCAGGCAGTCGCATGAACCAGAAACCGCCTGCCCCCGCCAGGTAGCTAACTTTGACAGGATTGCCTCGTTCATCGCCCGATCTCTGGCCTTACCGGCACATCACGGAATGGAAAGTTTATTTCGTTAGGCCATTCTCGCGCGACATGAACAAAAAAATCCAGCGAGACTTCGACGAAATTGCCCGCCTGGCGGACGGTCGCGAGACGCGGACCGATCGTTACGATTCCTTTCTTGCCGCGCAAGTGCCGGTGGGCGCGTTGGACGTGCTCGAGGTCGGATGTGGCCTGGGAAAGCTCACGACGGCGCTTGCGACAGCCGGACGCAGGGTCACCGGCATCGATCTCTCACCTGAAATGATCGCGCGCGCTCGAGAACGGTCACCGGCAGCCCCGGGGATTTCATTTCTGTGCGGCGACTTTCTGCGGCATGACTTCGGGTCGCAAAGGTTTGATTGCATTGTATCGGCGGCCACGCTGCACCATCTGCCTGAAGAGATCGCGGTGTTGCGAATGGCAGGATTGCTTCGCCCGGGCGGCCGACTTGTCATTCACGATCTCCGGACAAGTTCGGGAGCATTCGATCAGATGAAGTCGTTCACCGCCCTGGCGCAGATGGCAGCATGGCGTTTCATGCGGACGGGCCGACTGCGAAGGCCGCGCGAGGTGCGGGACGCTTATGACCGGCACAGGGCTGGAGAAACATACCTCACACTTCAACAGGCGCAGGCCCTGGCGGATCGACTGCTTCCCGGTGCGCGCGTGTTCCACCATTGGCTCTGGCGTTACACGATTGTTTGGGACAAGGGATGAGGGCAATCTCCAAACTCCAAGTTCCAAAAACCAAAGAAGCTCCAAATTGGAATGACCAAGCTCCAATAGAACCGCGCGCGGTCGATTCCGTTGGATATTGGTCCATCTTGAACCTTCTCTGGTGCTTGGATGTTGGAGTTTGGAGCTTTCGCCAAAGGCTACGGCGAAGCAGGGAGCTTCCCATCGCGCGATTATAGTCAGATAGTAGGCGTCGGCATGACGTCCAAGCTTCGAGCGCCTGATCAATCTGAGGGACGAAGGTTTCTGCGTCTCTTGCTGCGCCTGGCCGCGGTGGTTGGTTTTCTTTTCTACATTGTTATTTTGGGTCAGGGCTCGCTTGCCGCCTCCACTCTGGATCGTGTTCCCGTCTGGTTGCGGTGGGCACTTCTGTTTTGTCTTGGTTGTTTTGGATGGTGGGCGACTTCCAGTTTCGTCAAGAAACCAAAGAAGCACGGAGCGGAGACCGGGGATAACCTCCAAATTCCAAGCTCCAAGATCCAAAGAAGCTCCAAATTGGAATGATCAAGCAACGCGGGGCAGCTCTACTCATCGGTCTGGTTTTGATTGGGCAGGGTATCCTGGGCCTCGCCACGCCCGACGTGTTTGTGAAAGTTATCCGTTTCATTCAAGACCCTCCCGTGGTCTATGCGGCCGCGGTTTTGCGCGTGGTGATCGGAGTGGTGCTCGTGCGCGCTGCCGCAGGAGCGCGGGCCCCAAACTTTCTGCGCGTTTTCGGATTCATCATCGTGATCGGAGGTCTGCTCACCCCGTTTGTCGGCATTCGGTTCGCTCACTTGATTCTCGATTGGTGGTCGGCCGTGGGATCGGCGTTAATTCGCGCGTTTGCCGGCGTGTCCCTGGTGCTCGGGATTCTCACCGTGTATGCGGCGGGACGGGACAGCGCTGCCAAAGCGCAGTAGCCAGAAGCTCGCGGCCAGTTCGTGTCGCCGCGGTGACCGACAGGGAGCCGAAGATTTCGCTGGCGCTCATGGCCTTTTGGCTGTGAATTCTCCCATGATCAGACGCGCAGCTCCTGCCGTTTTCGGGTTACTTGGCCTTTGCCTTCCCCTCGCCGCGCAACAGGCCGTTCCTTCCGGGGAAGCCGGAGCCGAAACGGGTCCCGCGGTGACCCTTTATCAACCGGACATCTTTAGCACGGTGGATAGTTCAGTTCTGATTCACAGCCTTCCCGTGCCGACAATTTGGGAGGGGGGACGCCTCCCGGTTTCGCTCGCCCCGGGCCCGATGAGCATGGCGTCGCTGGGTTTCCTTCCAGTCGCATTCATGACAGCCGTCCAAGTGCCGAGAAGCAACGCCTATCCGGTCTCTGGAAAAGATGGCCCGATGGGGGTTGTTGATTCGCGGTTGAGTGGCGTTTATGTCGGGGGAGAAGTGGGCGTTTTCTATGGAAGTTCGAGCGGGAAATTCGGAGGCAACGATTTCCAGACCTACATCGAGGGCACGGTCGGCAATGACAAACTTCAGATCACCGCCGGGGCAGCCTACGAGCAATCGAACGTCCGTATTCCGCGCCGTTGACAGGCGCTCGCAGCTTTCCTGATCTTCTGGAGACCTCGATAGCCGCATGAGGTCAATGCTCGTCATATTAACTCGCGGCCTTTTCCCAATCGCGCTTCTGGCTGCAATGGCGGCGCCGGCGCGCGCGACTGAGCAAACGTTCGGGAGTGCGATGAAGAAGATTTTCTCGACACCAACTCCCACGCCGGCCCCGCGCAAGAAAAAAAGTTCGTCGAGGACAAAGCAGGCCTCACCTTCGCCAAGTGCCTCCCCAAAGAAGGAAGCATCGCCGGCGCGAGAGGAGGAATCACCCGCGCCGTCGGCCGCCGCCTCCGTGAAAAAGAAGAAAGCTTCCGCAACCGAAAACGAACCGGAGTCGTCGCCGCACAGCCGCAACAAGCCTTCCGCGTCGGCATCACCGAGTGCTTCACCACGACGAAAGAAAAAACCTTCGCCCACCCCGGAACCGGAAGAGACGCCGTCTCCAGACACGACTTATTCGCCGACAACCACGCCTGAATCTTCCGCGTCCGGCGCGCTCAAAAAACGTGGCGCACCCAACGCGACATTAACGCCTGGCGAGATCAAGGGATTTGAGAATTATCCGGCCAATGTGCAGAAACTTCTCGCCTCCGCGCTCGAACTGACCACGCGCGATCTCGATTACAAGTACGGCTCGGCCGATCCGGCCAACGGCGGAATGGATTGCTCCGGTTTCGTTTATTTTGTGCTCAAAGAAAACGGAGTGGCCGACGTTCCGCGCGATTCGAGCGAGCAATATGTCTGGCTGCGACGGGCGCGAAAATTCGAGTCGGTGCTGAGCCAAAAGGACGATTCCTTCGAACTCGAGGATCTGAGGCCGGGCGATTTGCTCTTTTGGACCGGCACGTATTCGATTGAGCGCGATCCGCCCATTACACATGCCATGATCTTCGTTGGCCGTGAGAAAAAAACCGGGCAGCGCGTCATGGTGGGCGCGAGCGACGGGCGTATTTACCAAGGGCAATCGCGCAACGGGGTGAGCGTTTTCGATTTTAAGATTCAGCGCGCCGCCAACACTGATGACGGCAAAGTACATCCGACCTTCGTCGGTTACGGCCACATTCCTGGATTCTAATATGAAGGACCTGGCAATCGCCCTCGAAAACCGCCCCGGCGCTCTGGCCGAGATGGGGGAAGCATTGGGCCGCGCTGGGGTAAGCGTGGAAGGCGGAGGGGCCTGGGTCTCCGGCGGCAGCGGCATCGCTCATTTTCTCTTTGCGGACGGGACGGCCGCCCGGCAGGCGCTGACGGCGGCGGGCATTCGCGTTCTCGAAGAACGAGAAGTTCTCGTCCAGCGATTGAAACAGGATGTTCCCGGTCAACTCGGCCTGCTCACACGGCGGATGGCCGAAGCCGGCGTCAATATCGAGGTTCTTTACAGCGACCATCAACATCAATTGATCCTGGTGGTGGACGATCTCGCGCGCGGACGAGAAGTTTCCGAAGCGTGGAGCCGGGAAGGAACGTAGATCAGAGATCAGAGATCAGAGATCAGAGATCAGAGATCAGAGGTCAGAGGTCGGAGGTCGGAGGCGGGGTCGGCAAATTCCAACCTCCAACTCCGAAAGCCTTCGCGAGCAGGGATCCAACACCCAAAGAAGGTCCAAACTTCAACGCCAAAGGAATGCGCCGCCTGTTCTTTGTTGAAATTTGGCGATCGGAATTTCTTTGGTGCTTGGATGCCCGCTCGCGAAAACTTTCGGAGTTAGAGGCTTGGAGCTTTCGCTTTAAAGAACAACGGATAAACGTTCCGATCGTTCAGGCGCCGATTGCATGGCGCGGGTGGATTGCCTATGATCGCGCCTATGTCGCGCAAAGCTGAGGCAAAAGCAGTCCCGGGGTTTGGCGCTTTTATCCGCGGCGAATTTGCCCTGCTTTTCGGCCTCGTGACCACCGCAATCTTTCTGGGAACAGGGGACCGGCTGGTGAGCGATATCGAACAGCCCCTCTGGGTGACGGTGATTTTTCTCTGGCTGTTTGGCGCGGTGCTTTGGTCGGCCATCGCGGTGGTGCGACACGCCGACTGCCTGGCCGTCAAATGCGGAGAACCTTACGGCACGCTGATTTTAACGCTCTCGGCCATCAGCATCGAAGCGATGATGATTTCCGCCGCCATGTTGCACGGAGCGAATAATCCAACCCTCGCGCGCGACACAATGTTTGCCGTCATCATGATTGCACTCAACGGCCTGATGGGGTTGTCGCTGCTCCTGGGCGGGCTGCGTCATCGCGAACAACACTACAATCTGCAAGGCACGAATTCCTATCTCAACGCCATCATGGCGCTGGCCGTGCTCGGTTTGATCCTGCCGAATTACACCACTTCCATGAGTGGACCGAAGTTTTCCCGACCGCAGGAGATTTTTCTGGTCGTGGCGTCCCTGGCGCTTTACGCGATTTTCCTGATCATTCAGACGGTGCGGCATCGTCAGCATTTCATGGACTCGAAGGACGCGACTCCGGATCGCGAACATCATCGGATGCAAACCCACTCGACCGCTTATCACGCCGTCATGTTGTTTGCTTATCTAATCACGGTGGTCGTGCTGGCGGAGAAATTCGCCATTCCGCTGGATAACAGCATCGAGCAATTCGGCATGCCGCAGGCGTTTGGCGGAGCGATCGTGGCTGCGCTCGTGCTCGCGCCCGAGGCACTAAGCGCCATTCACGCGAGCATGGGCAATCATCTGCAACGCTCGGTCAACATTCTGCTCGGCTCGGTGCTCGCCACCATCGGACTGACCATTCCCGTTATCCTGACCATCGGACTGGTCACCCAACGATCGGTCGTCCTCGGCGTGGAAGGCGGCAACCTTCCCCTGCTCGCTCTTACCCTTGCCGCCAGCGTGGTCACGTTTGCCAGCGGCCGGACTAATGTTTTGCAGGGTTGTATTCATCTGCTGCTCTTCGCCGCGTTTTTGTTGCTGATATTTTGCCCATGAGTTCTCTCTCGGTCGATCCGCGCAAAACGTCCTTGCGTTCCAGAACCAGAAGCGCGGCAGACTTCCGTGATCTTCGGCGAATTCCAGGCGTCGGCTCGAGTCTGGCTCAGGATTTGGCTGATCTGGGTATCCATCGCGTAACGGACCTGCGCGGCAAGGATCCAGAGCGGTTGTATGAACGGCTCTGCAAAGTGCGCGGCGCGCACGTCGATCGGTGTGTGCTCTACGTTTTTCGATGCGCGGTTTACTTTGCATCCGAGCCGTGCCCGAAGACGCAGCTTCTCAAGTGGTGGAATTGGAAGGACCGCTGCTGATTCGGATTGTTGGTTGAGAGTTCGTAGGTTCGGCGGTCAGAGACCGCTGCTACAGGCGCTGACGGCCGAGGCTGGCCTAAATCTGCGCCCATGCCGGCCTAATAATGTGCACGCCCGCCGGACGACCTACATAAATCTTGAAGCTATAAATCCCTTGTGATAAAAAAGTTATGTACAAATAAGAATCGCAAATATCTCGCCCGGCGTGCTTTATGCTAGTAGGTGCGAACGCCGACCACCCTTTAACTTCGATGGATTCGTCGCCCAATATTTCGGGGTCCCCAGGGCCGCCCACGGACGTGCCTTAGGCGTTGGGGCATTGTTCTTATGCGAGACCTAGTCACTTTCCCGGCTGAACCGTCGCAAGCGAGATCCGCCGAATTCAAAGTCGGCATTGGTTCACTGCCCTACCTGGCCGATCACGGCTTTCAGGACATGGTCGTGCTGCCGGGCTCGTTTTATATTGAAATGGCGTTGCTGGTTCATCGCGAACTGCACAAGGAGACCCCGGAAGTTTTGCGCAACGTACGATTTCGGAATCCGGTCATCCTCTCGGAAGAGGACACCATCATCAAAGTCAAAGTCGGGAAAAATGGAGGTGAGCCGGTTGATTACACGTTCTTCGGATCAAGCCCCGACGAACATCACACGCCGTATTTCGCCAGGGTTGAGATCGAGCCGGCGCGAGGCACGACCCCGGGAAAGCCGGCCCCTGAGTTTTCCATCGCAGACTTCCAGGCCCGGGCCACTTCGGTTACGAGCGCGGAGGAATTTTACGCCAGGCTGCGGGAGAGCGGGAATCAGTATGGACCTCGCTTCCAGAATCTCTCCGCCGTTTGGCGCTCGGGGCATCAGGCGTTGGGGAGATTGTCCGTCCCGCGTCAGCCGCCGCAAGCCAGGCAGCATTATTTACATCCAACCCTGGTCGATTCGATCACTCAGCTGCTGGCCGCCTTTATTATAGAGAGAGGCCGCACCTTCGTATTGGAGTCGATCGACCGAATCGAGATCCGGGAGGCCAATTTCCCGGAGGCACTGTGGGCCCGGGCAACGCGGCGCGCCTCTCAGGACGAGGGAGCGGGATTTGTCGGTGACATCGATGTCTTTGACGAATCGGGCACACATTATTTGACGCTGACCGGGGTGGCGTTTGCTTTCCTGGACCGGCTCGAGGCGACTGGCGGGGAGACGCCCAGCCAGCTGGATCTTTGCATCGCCTCCACTTTCACAGCCGAGCCACTGGAAGATTCCCTTCAGTTTTGGGGCGATCACTTTGGTGTTCCGACCGAGGTTTATTTCGCTCCGAACAACCAAATCTTTCAACAGCTGCTGGACGCGGGAAGTGCCTTCCACAAGAACAGCGACGGAGTCAACGCCGTCGTCCTCGCGCTGGAGGACTGGACGGAACACGATGAGCGGGTCGGATTAAAGACAGACCTCGAAAAGGTGGAACGATGTTTCGGAAATCGGGCGAGACGCGTTTTGCCTAACGGACTGGAGATCGTTCATCTAAATCAATACGAGACCGACTACACCTATCAGGAAATCTTCCAGGACCAATGCTATTTGCGGCACGGGATCCAGCTTCATGACGGAGACACCGTCATCGATATCGGGGCTAACATCGGACTTTTCTCATTGTTCGTGATGAGCCGTTGCCGGAATCCGACGATCTACGCTTTTGAACCGTCTCCGGTGGTTTTTGATCTCTTGAAGGCCAACTGCGAAGTGTACGGACCGAAGGTTCATGCCTTCCACCGTGGTGTTTCCGACAAACCCGGCCAGGCCGAGTTTACTTTCTACGAGAAGTCCTCTGTCTTCTCCAGTTTCCATCCTGACGCCAGAGAGGACAGAGAGGCTATCGAAGCGGTCGTGCGCAACATGTTGAGCAGCGAGATGCCGGCCGACCAGGAATCAATCGAAGATTGCGTCCGGGAATTCACGGCCGAGCGACTCCGCCAGCAGACCTTCCAATGCCAGTTGACCTCGGTGTCGGAGATCGTCCAGGAGAACGGGCTCAAGAGAATTCATCTGCTCAAGATCGACGCGGAAAAGAGCGAGTTACAGATCATCAACGGCATCGAGGAGCGCCACTGGCCCTTGATCGACCAGGTCGTGATGGAGATTCACGACCGGACGAAACACGCGGTCGATTTGATAGAGCGGCTGCTCAAGGAAAAGGGTTATCGCTGCGCAGTCGAGCAGGACAAATTGCTCAAAGATTCCGGATTGTTTCATCTCTACGCCACCCGGCTGGACGGGACCAAAGGATCGGCCGTGGTCCAGAGCCCGGCCAGGATGGATCGCGGCCTGGAACGAAACATCGATGAGTTTTGCGCGGCGCTGAATTCGTTCATGCCTCATTCGACGGCGCCGATGATTCTATGCATCTCTCCGCGATCTCCGGAGGCTTTAAACCGCGTACAACTCAATAACGTCCTGGATGCGGCTGAAGCAGAGCTCTTATCGAGAGCGGGCAAGATAGCGAACGTCCATTTGATTGACTCACGATCGATCCTGGCCCGTTACCCGCTGCGCGACTATTACGACCCGCACAGCCACCAACTGGGCCACGTTCCCTACACGGCGGAGGGTTATGCAGCGATCGGAACTACCCTGTTCCGGACCCTCGTTAGACTGGAGAGCAAACCTCTCAAAGTCATCGTCCTCGACTGCGACAACACGCTTTGGCAGGGGGTTTGCGGGGAGGACGGTCCGCTTGGCATCGAGGTGACCGAGGCTCATCGAGAGTTGCAGGAATTTGTGATCGAACAAATGAGGGCCGGCTTTCTGATCTGTCTGTGCAGCAAGAATAACGAGAAGGATGTCTTCGACGTGTTCGACCAGCAAAAGAACATGGTTCTGAAACGCGAGCATTTGGCTGCGTGGCGAATCAACTGGAGCGAAAAATCGGATAACATCAGAGCGTTGGCCGAAGAACTAAAACTCGACCCGGATAGTTTTCTTTTCATCGACGACAACCCGCTCGAGTGCGCAGAGGTCCGAATCAAATGCCCGGAAGTTCTGACCCTGCAACTGCCCCATAAGCGCGAATTGATCCCGGCGTTTCTAAACAGCATCTGGACGCTCGGGCAAACGCATACGACCCGGGAAGATCAAACGCGCACGGAGAAATATCAGGAGAACGTTGAGCGGGAGCAATTCCGCGAACAGACGGTTTCATTGAAGGATTTTCTTAAAGGCCTGCAGCTTCACATCAAGCTGGCCGTGCCCGGCAAAGATCAGATCGGCCGGGTTTCCCAGCTGACCTTTAGAACCAATCAATTTAATTTCACCACCATTCGGCGTTCGGAAAACGAAATCAGAAGCTGGCTGGATAACGAGCATCATCAATGTCTGGTCGCGAACGTGCGGGACCGGTTCGGCGACTACGGCATGGTTGGCGTTCTATTATATGAGACGAGCGCGGACCAATTCGCGGTCGATACCTTTCTCTTGAGCTGCCGGGTGTTAGGTCGGGGCGTCGAACACCGCCTGCTGGCGGAGCTGGGCCGCATCGCAGAACGGGAAGGGAAAAAGTTTGTCGAACTGCGCTATGCGCCTACGGGGAAGAATTTGCCCGCTCTGGATTTCGTCAACAGCCTGGGCGCTGACTTGGAGAAAGACGAACCGGGATCGATCAAACTGCCAAGCGCGACCTTGGCGGAGCTTCAATACGATCCGGACAAGACAGCGCCAATCAGACCGGACAATCAGGCCCGGAGAGCAAGGCCAAAACCGTCGGGTCAGCCGGAGAAACGGCTGGGGCAATTTAACCGGTCGGAGACGTTGCAACGGATTGGCGACGAACTTTTCGATATCAACCGGGTCGCAAAAGCGATCGAGGATTACAGGTACCGGGGCAAGCCGGCTGGCGTTATGGTTGAGGCAGAGACGGGAGACACGCTTGAGGCAGCCCTCTCGAGGCTATGGAAAAAGGTTCTGGGCAGGCATCAGATCGGGATAAACGAAAATTTCTTCGAGGCGGGCGGAACTTCGCTCAAGGCAGTGCAGGTGATCGCCCTGATCCAGAAAGAGCTGCGAAGGCGGCTCTCCATCACCAGTCTTTTTGAATCTCCGACCATCAAGCTGCTTGCCGCGGAACTGAAGAGAGCTTCTGATAGCGGCGGGAATGGAACCACCACGACGAAAGCTCACCTGCGCGGTCAGCAACGGAGACATATAAAGAAGACCAGGAAGAAAACCGCCTGAAATGAAGCTGCAAAAGGTCGGAGTGCTCGGAGTGGGCAACATTGGGACAGGCGTTGTGGCGGATCTGGTTCTTCATGGAATCAACGCTGTGGGCCTGGACGTGTCCGAGGAAATATTGGAGCGGGCCAGGGCGGCGGTTTTGAAGAGCGTTCGATTCGCGCCCTTGTTGTCCAAGGATGCGCCCCGCGTCAGCCAGGAGGAGGCGACCAAGCGCATGCATCTTACGACTGATCTCAGCGACCTTGCGTCCTGCGACTTCATCATCGAGAACGTGACCGAGGACTGGGACGTCAAGAAGCAGGTCTATGAGAATCTGGAGCGCGTCGATGCCTCGGCCGAAGTCTGTTTTGGCGCCAACACCTCGTGCATTTCCATCACGAAAATAGGCGGCGCTACAAAACGCCCGGCGAAAGTCGTCGGCATCCACTTCATGAATCCGGTGCCCGATCTCCGACCGTTGAAGTGATCCGCGGATTATCACACCTCGGATCGGAGCCGTGGCCGTTTTGCTGCAGCTGTTTTCCCGGCTGAACAAGGAGGCGATCGTCGTCGAGGACATGCCGGGCTTTCGTTTCGAATCGGATTTCCCACCTGTTCATGAACGAGGCCGCGTTTGTCTTGCAGGACCACGTGGCGACGGCGGAGAAGATCGACACGATCTTCAAGAAATGCTTCGGACACAAAATGGGTCCGTTGGAGACCGCGGACTCTGATCGGGCTGGATACGGTGTGCGTTCTCT
Organism: uncultured Verrucomicrobiae bacterium; assembly: GCA_963788855.1. GTDB lineage: Bacteria > Verrucomicrobiota > Verrucomicrobiia > Chthoniobacterales > UBA10450 > CAWBIE01. Next base: position 301,169 of record CAWBIE010000005.1, on the reverse strand, counting down.
CGACGTTCTTTACGAAAGCTTTCAGGATCCGAAGTACCGGTGTTGCCCCTCTGTTAAGAAAGTTGGTGCATGCGGGACATCTGGGACGAAAGACCGGGAAAGGATTCTATGTTTATCCGGAGGTCATGATCGCCCGGGGAGTTTCGTTGCTTGATGAGTTGAAGAATCCAGGAGCAAGGAAAAGGGAATCAAGGAAACCGTTAAGCGATTTCATCTTGAGCTCGATCAACCTGCACAGATTTGGACGATGACGACAATCTGTTCGAATCAGGCATCGTCAACTCCCTATTTGCGGTCCAATTGATGACGTTCATCGAAAAGACCTTCCCATCGAAGTGGGAATGGACGATTTGGACATCGAGAATTTCAAGTCGCTTAACGCGACGACCGCCTTTGTCATGAAAAAGAATGGACGGCGAGAATGGAGTAATCTGTCAAAGCGCCCTGGCCCGCCGAGGTCAGTGAATCCAAGACAGCCGTCAGCTGTTCTATGCGGCACTTATTAACTGACCAACAAGAGGCCAGGCATACAGGAATTCAAGGCATTTGTGGCCTTGAATGTTGAACCGTTTGCCGAGCAGTGGGATCGGGAGCAAAGGATTCCTGATTCCGTGATATCGCTGTTGGCGAAGTCCGGTTACCTGGGCTGCAGTCTGCCGCCGCATTACGGCGGACAGGGTTGGGACACGTCACCTTCGGCTTGCTGAATGAAGCCTTCGGCAGAGGATCGTCTGCCCTGACGGGTGTGCTGACGGTCCAAGCCATGGTTTCCATGGCACTGCTAAAGTGGGGCACGAAGGAGCAAAAAGCAAGAAGTGGCTTCCGCCGCTGGCCAAGGGAGAAATGATCGGCGCCTTTGCTCTGACGGAGCCTGGCGCCGGGAGCGACATCCAATCCCTGGCGACTGGATTTATTGCCGAAGGAAGGCGCGACATCTTCATTCTGAACGGCCACAAGAAATGGATTAGCTGTGCCCAATCGCCGACGTGTTTCTGGTGTTTGGGAAGCTCGAACAACGGTCCGGCGGCGTGTCTGGTGCCCAGGGACACTCCGGGTCTTCGAAATTGAACCCATCCGCGATATGATGGGATTCCGTGCGGCCGGTCTGGCCGAGCTTCACTTTCACGATGTGGAAGTGCCGTCCGCCAACCTCGTCGGCAAGCCTGGTTTTGCGCTTGTCCCATGTCGCGCCGCTCGGATCTGCAGTACGGGCGAATCAGCACCGCCTGCTCGGGATTGGGGCTTCTGAGGGGATGCTTCGAAGAAAGCATCGCCCACGCGGCCACGCGGAAGATTGGCGAACAACACCGTGGGCGACATCGGGATGATCCGATCGTTGATTGCCAGGATGGGCACCGATTTGGAGGCAGGCGAGTTTGTTGTGCCACGCGCCTGCCGCGCGGAAGACGATCATCTTCCGGAAGTCTTTGCAAAAGACCTTGATGGCCAAGTATTTTACGTCGAGAGCCGCCGTGAGAGCAGCCTCCGATGCCGTTCAGATCAGGGGAGCCTCAGGCTGTCACGGATCATCCTCCGGTATCCCGGTATTATCGCGATGCCAAGATCATGGAGATCATCGAAGGCACCACCCAGATTCATGAGGACCTTCTGGGAAAGATGTTTGTCGATCGGGCCGGCAGACTAGGCCAGTGATCCGACACGATGGATTTCCCATGGCTACTTACTCTGCTACAAGCCGCGACGGAAGCCGATCTCGCGAGGATCGCTCAATTCAACCGCACCGACACGACGTTTCCGGACAACGTTACTCTCCAAGAATTGATCGAGGCGCAGATCGACACGCATGCATCCGCCAACGGCGGTCATCTGCGATCACGACAAAGTATTCGGCGTCCCGTCGCTCACCTACGCGCAGCTCAATGACAAGGTCAATCAACTGGCGCATCTACTGAGGGCGGAAGGTGTCGGGCCGGGACACATCATCGCGATGATGGTGGAGCGATCCTTCGCCATGATCATCGGCTTCTTGGGGATCCTCAAAGGCCGGCGGGGCCTATCTGCCCGTATCACCGGACAATCCGCGCGGATCGCATCGACTACATGCTGAAGGATGGCGGGGTCAGAGTGCTGTTGGTGCACGAGCAAGACAGCCGGCGAGTTGCGTTTCGAGGGCTGACCATCAATCTTGACGATCTCGGATACTTACCGCGGGTCAACGGCCAACCCGAAGCATCCTGAACAAGCCGCAGGATCTGGCGTACGTGATTTACACATCCGGATCGACCGGCAAACCCAAGGGAGTGATGATCGAGCATCGCTCCGTCGTCAACCGCTTGCACTGGATGCAACGCAGCCTATCCGATCGAGGACGAGCGACGTCATTTTGCAAAAGACGCCCTACTATTTCGATGTGTCGGTGTGGGAACTGTTCTGGTGGGCGCTGCAGGGCGCCACACTGTGCTTCCTGATGCCGGGCGGGGAAAGGAATCCGCTGGCCATTGTTGAAACCGTCAAGAAACACCAGGTCAGCGTCATGCACTTCGTTCCGTCCATGCTGAATGTGTTTCTGGAGTATCTGGATGGAAAGGAAGCCAGAGTTCTGCAGGACGCCTGGCTTCGGTTCGGCGGGTATTTGCCAGCGGTGAAGCGCTGACACCCAGTCATGTCAGAAAGTTCAATGACATCTGGGGCCGAAAGACGGGGACGCGCCTGACCAACCTCTACGGTCCCACCGAGGCGACGGTCGACGTCAGCTATTTCGACTGCCCCGCGCACAATGACTTCGAAAACATTCCGATCGGCCGACCGATTCACAACACCCGGCTCTACGTTATCAGAGACGGGCAACAGGTCGGCTATCGGTGAGACCGGAGAGCTGTGCATTGCCGGGGTCGGTCTGGCGCAGAGGCTATCTGAACAATCCGGCGTTGACCGATGAGAAGTTCATCGACAATCCGGCGCTGACCTGGTGAAGAATTTACCGAACCGGAGATGTCGCCCGGTGGCTGCCTGACGGAAATATCGAGTATCTGGGCCGGGAGGATCACCAAGTCAAGATACGGGGACTGCGAATCGAACTGGGCGAGATCGAAAACACGATCCGGGAGTATCCGGGTATCACCGATTGCGTTGCTCTGGTCAAGAAGTACTCGGAAAACATCATCCTCATCATCGCTTACGTGGTCTGCAAGTCGACCTGGAGGTCGAGGGTCTGAAGCATTATCTGAAAAGACACCTTCCCGACTACATGATCCCCAATCATTTTGAGAAAATCGATGAAATACCTCTGACGCCGAGCGGGAAAGCGGATCGCAAGGCGCTGCCGGAACCGGTCATTGAGGCGGGCCTTCAGAACGCCGATGAATAACGAGTTCGATATCGCCATCGTCGGGATGTCCGGCCGCTTTCCGGGCGCGCGCAACGTCGACGAATTCTGGCATAACCTGGCCGAAGGCGTCGAATCGATCACCCGGCTTTCAGATCAGGAGATCCTGGAATCCGGCGTGCCGGCGTCTTACCTGAGCAACCCGAGCTACGTGAAGGCGGCGCCAATCCTGGAGGAGCCGGGCCATTTTGACGCCGCGTTTTTCGGCTTCTCACCGATGGAAGCCAAGACCATGGATCCGCAGCACCGCATTCTGCTGGAGCTGGCTCATGAGGCGCTCGAACACGCGGGCTATGACCCGGATCGCTATCCAGGACGCATCGGCGTGTTCACCGGCGGCGGCCCTGAACACCTACTTCATGAACAACGGACTGAACAGCCGATTTGCCGAGGAGTACATTCCTACCCTGATCGGCAACGACAAGGATTTTCTGAGCACGCGGATCTCCTACAAACTCAACCTAAAAGGACCGAGCATCACCGTTCAAACCGCCTGCTCGACCTCCATGGTCGCCGTCCACTTGGCCCGCCAGAGCCTTTTGAGTGAAGAGACAGACATGGCGCTGGCCGGGAGCCATCTCGGTGCGGGTCCCTCATCGGGCCGGATACTTTTACGACGGTGGCGGAGTGGTCTCCCCGGACGGGCACGTGCGGGCGTTTGACGCCAGGAGCCAATGGCACCGTGTTCGGCAGCGGCGGCGGCATCCTGGTGCTGAAGCGACTCGCGGACGCCCTCGCGGACGGCGACACGATTCATGCCGTGATCAAGGGTTCGGCGGTCAATAACGACGGTTCGGAAAAGGCAGGTTACACGGCGCCCAGCGTCAACAGCCAGGCCGACGCCGTGGTGGAGGCGCTGGCCAATGCCGGGGTCGACGCGGAAAGCATCAGTTACATTGAGGCGCACGGCTCGGGAACGCCGCGTCGGTGATCCCATTGAGATCCGGCCCTGACCAAAGCCTTTCGGACGTTTACGCAGCGGTCGGGTTACTGCGCCATCGGTTCAGTAAAAACCAACGTGGGGCATCTCGATGCCGCAGCGGCGGTCGCCGGCATCATCAAGACAGTTCTGGCCCTCAAGCACCGACAACTGCCGCCGAGTCTCCACTTCGACGAGGCCAATCCAGAAATCGATTTTCCACAACACGCCTTTTTACGTGAACACCCAGCTGCGTGAATGGACCAGCGACGGTCCGAGAAGAGCAGGCGTCATGTCGACCGGCATGGGCGGAACCAACGCGCATATCGTCCTCGAGGAGGCGCCCGCACGGGCCGCATCGACTCGGGTTCGGATCCTCCTCACTGCTCGTTCTGTCGGCCAAGACCGCGACGGCCCTCGACCGGCCACGCATCGCTTCGGGAATTCCTGAATCGTCACGATTCGCCGTGAACATGAGTGACGTGGCCTACACCTTGCAGATGGGACGCAAGGCGTTCCCGTACCGACGATGTCTGGTCTGCGTCGACCGGGAAGACGCCATCGCCGCGCTTGGTCAGAAAGCCTCGAAACGAGTTCTTTCCATCCGGGCGGATGAATCGGCTCACCGGCCACTGATTTTTTTATTGCCTGGCATCGGCGATCACTACGTGGGCATGGCCCACGAGCTCTACGAAACATGGGACGTCTTCAAACAAGAAGTCGATCGATGCGCGAAACTTCTCGAGCCGCATCTGGGGATCGATATCCGGAAGATCATCTATCCAAGAAGTCCCAGCTGGAAGAAAAAGGCGGAGGGCATCGACCTAAAGAAAATGCTCGGTCGGCAAGGCCGACGAACCGGCGGATCACAGCCAGGCAGAAATTGAACCAGACAATTTACGCCCAGCCCGCCCTGTTCACGATCGAATACGCGATGGCCCGTTTCTGGCAGCACCGTGGGAGTCACTCCCGACGCCATCGTCGGGCACAGCATGGGAGAGTATGTGGCGGCATGTCTGGCCGACGTGCTGTCGCTGGAAGACGCGCTGCAGCTGATTGCGACGCGCGCCAAACTGGTCAATGAGTTGCCACAGGGAAGCATGCTCGCCGTCATGTTGCCGGAAAAAGAATTGCTTCCTTTACTTCCCGGAGCAGTTGTCGATCTCACTGATCAACGGTCCCGATCTTGTGTGTCGTGGCCGGTCCCGCTCAGGCGGTGGCCGAATTCGAAAAGACGTTGAAAGAAAAGGGCATCGTGTGTCGGCACGTTCAAAATGCGCATGCCTTTCACTCGCGAATGCTCGATCCCATCGTACCGGCATTTGCGAAGGACGTGAGCAAGGTTCGACTGCGCGAGCCGACAATTCCCTACATCTCGAACGTGACCGGAACGTGGATCACGAAAGTTGAGGCAACCGATCCCGCCTATTGGGCGATGCACGTTAATCACACGGCGAGATTCAGCGATGCCCTGCATGACATGTGGCAACTAAAGAATCCGATTCTGCTGGAGGTTGGACCGGGAAACACCCTGAGCGTTCTGGCCACGCAGCACCCGGACCGGAAGAGCGCAGGAAATCCGGTCGCGATCTCCTCCCTTCGTCCTCAGTACGAAAACCGGTCGGACGTTGAAATCATGCTGCGCAGCCTGGGCAAGCTGTGGCTGTCCGGAGTCAGGATCGATTGGTCCGGCCTTCATCAGAAGGGCCGAAAGCGAATCATCCCGCTGCCCACCTACCCATTTGAGAGACAGAGATACTGGATCGAATCGAAGCCGGATTTGGAATCCGCGGCCAAGGAGGCCGGCAGTGGATTCGCTCGCTCGAACATCGATCACTGGTTCTATGTCCCTTCCTGGGAAAGATCTGATTTTCCAAGAAGCGCTGCGAAGAATATTGGAATTGGCTCGCAGCCGTGGCTGATTTTTAGCGATGAAGGCGCCTTGGGCGCGAAGCTCCATGACTTCATAAAGCAGGCCGGCGGAACCGCAACCCTGGTCCACCTCGGAGACAAATACAGCGAACGAACGGATGGCAGCTGGGAGATAGATGTTGCTGCGCCGGAGGATTACGTTCGGCTCTTCAAGAAGCATCGGAGATTGTTCGAAGGCCCGGTAAACATCGTGCACCTCGGATCTGTCACGACAAAAGAAAGCGACAGGCAAGTGGAGCAGCTTCTGGCATCAGGATTTTACAGTCTGCTTTTCCTGGCCCAGAGTATTGGCGAGTTGGGTCTCGTGGCGCCCGTTAGGCTTGGAGTCTTTTCCAACGGAATGCATCAAGTCCTGGGAGACGAGAAAGTTCGCGCCGAAAAGGCAACCGTTCTCGGACCATGCGGAGTGATTCCGAAAGAATACGCAAATGTTTCCTGCTTTAGCGTGGATCTGACTGAAGCATCGTCGACCGCGCAGCCAACCAACGAGCTTTGCTCCCAGCTGCTATCAGAGTTCGGTGAGCAAAATCACGACGATGTTATTGCCCACCGTGGAAAGTACCGCTGGACGAAAACGTACCGACCACTGGCGTTGGGAGAGCGTTGCTCGGAAAATCGACTGAGGAAAAACGGCGTCTATCTTATTACCGGCGGCACAGGCGGCATCGGTTTGGAGATAGCCAAGTACCTGGCGGGCGCGTGCCAAGCCAGACTGGTACTGACCAAGAAAAAGGAATTTCCGGCGAAAGCGCACTGGCGAGAGTGCCTGACGGCCAAAGACGTGGACGAGTCTACGATCCGCGAGATCAAGGAACTCTTGGAGATCGAGCGATTGGGTGCCGAGGTGGAGGTGCATGTTTCTGATGCTGCCGATAAGGAAAAAATGCGCGAGATTGTGGCTCATACCTTGCGCCGCTTCGGGGCGCTGCATGGCGTGATCCATGCCGCAGGGATCGTCAAGGCGGGCCTGATCCAGGCCAAATCAAAGGAGATGGCCAACAGCGTGTTGTCGCCAAAAGTTCATGGCACGCTCGTTCTGCATGAGTTGTTACGGGACGTGAAGTTGGACTTTCTCGTTTTGTTCTCCTCGATCACGTCGGTTGTTTCGCCTTATGCGGAATCCGATTACGCGGGGGCCAACGCGTTCCTGGATGCGTTTGCGGGCGTATCGAACAACGACCGACCCTATCACACGGTGGCGATAAACTGGCCGGGCTGGAGAGAAACGGGCCAGCTGGTTAAGCTGAAACCACAAGCGGGCGTGGAATGGTGGAAGGAGGAAGCGTTGCGGAGAGCAATTCTTACCCGAGACGGCCTAACCATATTGAGACGCGCGTTAAACGCGGACGTCTCGCAAGTCATCGTCAGCCCCGAGGAACTGGACAACATGCTCGCCTGGGCCAGGGAGCCGATTGAGGTAAGCGATCGCCCTGCCAGCAACGGAAATCGCCCGCGCGCCGCCGACTCTGGCAAAGCGCGGAACAGCCAGCGCGATGCTCCGCGGAATGAAACCGAGGAAACAGTCGCAAGCATCTGGAAAAATGTTCTGGGCATCTCCGAGCTAGGGATCAATGAGAACTTCACCGAACTAGGCGGTCATTCGTTGCTGGCCATCAGAATTTTGGCCGATCTGCGCAAGGCTTTTGAAGTGGATGTGCCGATGAGAGCACTTTTCGACGCGCCGACTGTGGCGGAGCTTGCCGCGAACATTGAATGTCGAATTGCTGCGGAGATTCAAAGTCTAAGCGACGAGGAAGTGCGGGCGCAGATCGGCAAGGTCTAAAATTAAATTGATTTTTAAGAATTTTGAGAATGATTAGGAGACAAGAACGCTGGGAGGATGAGAGCACCAACTTGGGCGATCAATCGGAACGGCAGATGCTGGAGAGGGATTAGGAAGGTTGACGACCGGAAAGGAAGCCGTGAACCACAGCCCGGTGGAACGCCAAAGCGTAATTTAGGACTGAACTTCGTCGCGGGGAGCCCGGCGGTTTGTGGTCGAGTTTCGCGTCGAAAACAGCCATAAAGAACGACATGGAAGGAGCATCCGAGCTTTCGCCAGAGAAGCAGATCCTGCTGAAGCGACGTCTCAAGCGGGCGTCGCAAAAGAAGGGCGAAAGCGGGGTTATTTCCCGACGGCCGGCCGACCAGGGCGGCCAGCTTTCCTTTGCCCAGCAGCAAATGTGGCTGATCGATCGGCTGGACCCGGGCATCTCCGCCTACAACCTCCCCATCGGGTATCGACTCAAAGGGTCCCTGGACAAGACAGCCCTGGAGAAAGGCTTCAATGAAATCGTCAAGCGACATGAGAGTCTGAGAAGCACTTTCGTTTTGCGCGACGGACATCCGGCGCAGGTGATTCATCCGGAGTGCAAGGTCAAAGTGATCGTCACGAAACTCGATCACCTGGGTAGCGACGAGCGTGAAAGAAGGATGCAGGAGCTGGCATCGGAAGAATCGATCCGGCCGTTTGACCTGTCGCGTCTGCCGCTGCTCCGCGTCTCCTTGTACAAACTTGGGAAGAACGAGCATGTCTTGATCATTAACGTCCACCACATCGTGGCGGACGGACTCTCGAGTAGCGTGCTACTGAGCGAGCTGAACACATTCTACCGGATTTTTACGGGCGAGCCGGTTTCTCGCCCGCCCGACTTGGAGATTCAGTATTCCGATTTCGCAGCGTGGCAGACGGCGACCGGGCAGAAAGAGACCCTGGCACGGCAGCTGGATTACTGGAAGAATCGGTTGGGCGGCCGGCTCCCCGTGTCAGAACTGCCACGGGACAAAGCAAGACCCCCTCTGCAGTCGTTCCAAGGATCGAACGTATTCTTTAGCATTCCTGCCGCCCTCGCCGAGGACCTGGTTTCCCTGGGACAACGGGAAGGATGCACTCCTTTCGCGACCATGCTGGCCGCCTTCCAGGTCTTGCTGCACCGGTATTCGGGGGCAGAAGACATTGTCGTCGGCACGCCGATCGCCGACAAGAGCGTGAAGGAAGTCGAGCCGTTGATCGGAAATTTTGTCAACATGGTCGCGCTGCGCTGCGATCTTTCCGGCAATCCGACGTTCACCGAGGTGCTGCGCAGAAGCAGGGAGACCACGCTCGATGCTTTCTCGAACAAAGACGTGCCCTTTGCGCGCGTCGTAGAAAGTTTGAAATTCGAACGGGATCCGGGTCGCAATCCCATTTTCCAGGTCGTCCTGCAAGTCATGCCTGCTATCGAAGCGAAGCTGGAAGATTTGGAAATGAGCGCCTTCCAGTTCGACACGAAGTTCGCCCAGTTTGACCTGAGTCTTCATTTGTTTGGGGAAGGCGGAGGCTACCGAGGACAGATCGAATATTGCACCGATCTATTCAATGCCGACACGGTCGAAAGACTGTCGCGGAGTTTCATGGAGCTGCTCCGTGGGATCGTGCAGGACCCGCAGCAAAGGATTACCGAGATCCCACTCCTGACGGAAGCGGAACGCAATGAAATCCTGTTCGAATGGAACCGCCCAGGCGTTGCATATCCGAAGCAGCTGACCCTCCACGAATGGTTCGAATCGCAGATCAAGAAAAGTCCGACCTCGCGTGCTTTGACCTTCCAGGGCAGACACCTGACCTACGATGAGCTAAATCGACGGGCCAACCAGGTCGCGCATTTTCTGAAGGGACTTGGGGTTGGACCAGACACACCGGTGGGACTCTGCCTGGATCGCTCTTTAGAGATGGTCGTCGGCATTCTCGGCATTTTGAAGGCAGGTGGCGCTTATCTGCCCATCGATCCGACGGCCCCGAAGGACCGCATTGCCTTCATGCTCGAGGATGCGAACGCACCGGTGCTGCTGACCCAGGCGGCGCTCGCGGCCGAGATCAAGCCAGGCAAGAGGCGAGTGTTCTGTTTCGATACAGACAAGGCCCTGCTCGACCGCGAACCGGACGCCGATCTTCCCCGCAATTCGTCACCCGACAATCTGGCTTACGTGATTTATACGAGCGGTTCTACGGGCAAACCGAAGGGCACGCTCGTCACGCATTACAACGTCGTGCGCCTCATGCAGGCGACTGAACCCTGGTATCGCTTCGACGCGCAGGATGTCTGGACATTTTTCCATTCGCACGCCTTCGACTTCAGTGTCTGGGAAATGTGGGGTGCCCTCCTGTATGGCGGACGGTTGGTGATGGTTCCGTATCTCATTTCCCGGTCGCCGGAGGAATTTTACAGACTCCTGGCGACCGAGCGCATCACGATCCTCAACCAGACGCCCTCGGCGTTCAGCCAGTTGATGCAAGCGGAGGAAACGCTTGGGATCAGCGAGGCCCTTGCCCTTCGCTGGGTCATCTTCGGCGGTGAGGCGCTGGAGATGCACAGCCTGAAGCCGTGGTTCGATCGACATGGAGACCAGCGGCCCCGATTGGTCAACATGTACGGCATCACGGAGACGACCGTGCATGTGACGTATCGTCCTCTGTCCGCGGCAGACCTGGAATCCAACAGTGTGGTTGGCGTGCCGATTCCCGATTTGCAGACATATATTCTCGATCCCCATCAGCAACCGGTTCCCATTGGGGTCACAGGAGAAATTTATATTGGCGGCGCGGGCGTGGCGCGTGGATACCTGAACCGCAAGGAATTAACGCGGGAGCGTTTCCTGCCTGATCCCTTTCGGCCTTCGCCGGCGGCGCTCCTCTATCGTTCGGGCGACTTGGGGCGATATTTGCCTAACCGCGACATTGAGTATCTGGGCCGAATTGATCACCAGGTCAAAATCCGCGGCTTTCGTGTCGAGCTAGGAGAAATTGAAACGTTACTGAACCGGCACGAAGCCGTGCGGCAATGCGTGGTGATGGCACAAGCGGATGCAACCGGCGAGAAGACGCTTGTGGCCTACTTTGAACCGCGAGACGGATTGAACCCGGCCGTCAGTGAGCTCCGCGCGCACTTGAAGAAGGACCTGCCGGCCTACATGGTTCCATCGGCCTTCGTGTCGATGGAACGGCTGCCGCTGACTCCCAACGGCAAGATCGATCGAAGCGCCCTTCCTGCTCCGACTGAAGGGAGTCTTCAGTCCGCTCTCGCAGCAGACGGACCCAGGACTGAAACGGAGAAAGCGCTCGCGGCCATTTGGACCGAAGTGCTGAAAATCGAAAATGTTGGTGTTAACGACGATTTCTTCGACCTCGGCGGGCATTCGCTGTTGGTAATCAAGGCGGTCTCTCGGATCCGGACCGTCTTCAACCTGGATTTGTCTCCCCGAACATTCTTTGTTAACCCAACGATCTCCGGATTGGCCAAGGCCCTGGATGGAGCAAAGGGCGGTGGTCAAGGCACTCAGCGAATCGAGCGTCGCACGCAGCGCGGACCATGTCCGCTGTCCTTTGCCCAGGAACGGCTGTGGTTCATGGATCAACTGGCGCCTGGCAGTCCCGTCTACAATACCGTCGACGTAGTCCGTTTTTTCGGGCGCGACACGGAAGCGATCAAGCGCGCTGTGAACGAGTTGGTGCGTCGCCACGAAGTCCTGCGCACGGCCGTTTCCTACGACGACGGAGAGGCGATGCAGATCGTATTCCCGAGTGTCGACCTGGCGATTCCGGAGCTCGATCTGAGCGCCGTTCCCGAGCAGGAGCGAGAAAGTGAATGGCTCCGAGTTGCCCGGGAAGATGGGCGAAGACCGTTCGTATTGTCCAGGCCGCCGTTGCTTCGAGCGACCCTGATTCATCTGAGCGATCAAGAGCATCTCCTGCTCTTAACCATTCACCACATCATTGTCGACGAGTGGTCGATGGAGATAATCCACCGGGAACTCCAGCAGCTTTACACGACATTTTCACGGGGTCAGCCATCGCCTCTTCCCGAGCTGCCCATCCAATACGCTGATTTTGCCTGTTGGCAGCGCGATCGGTCGCAAAGAGAAATGCTGGAGAGGCAGACGTCTTACTGGAAAGAGGAACTCGCCGGAGCACCAGCCATTCTGGAATTACCGACCGATAAAGTGCGGCCTGCGTTGCAAAGCTTCCGCGGCGCGACGGAAATCTTTGATCTGCCCAAGGAATTGCTGGAGTCACTAAGATCCCTCGGCCGAGAAGAGCAGGCCACATTGTTCATGACTCTGGTGGCCGGCTTCATGGCCTTGTTGCACCGCTATACGGGCCAGGACGATGTCCTGATCGGCACCCCCATTTCCGGACGGACGCGCAGCGAGACAGAGAATCTGATTGGTTTCTTCGTCAACAACATCGTCTTGCGCGCGCGTTTCGCGGACGATCTGAACTTTCGATCCTTGCTGCAGCAAGTGCGGGAGAAAGCCCTGGGCGCTTACACGCATCAGGATCTCTCTTTCGGGCAGCTCGTTGCCGAATTGGCACCTGAGAGGGATCCGAGCCACACGCCTCTCTTTCAGGTAATGTTTGTTCTCCAGAACCCGGAGGCTGCCTCGCAGGCGTCGAGCGCGGCTGGCGCCAGGCAACTGGAAACAGGGACATCGAAATTTGATCTGACACTTTTCCTGTCGGAGACCAGCAGTGGCCTCGACGGACTGATCGAATACTCCACGGACTTATTCGAAGCAGAGACCGTCCGGCGCTTTTTCGAGCACTACCGGACTCTCCTGGAGACCATGGCGCGCCATCCAGACCAGAGCATCTCCAGCGTCGCGATGTTGGCGGACGCCGATCGTCAGAAACTGCTGGTTGATTGGAATGGCACCGCGGTGGCGTTTCCAGAAAAGGATCGCTGCCTGCATGAGATCATCGCAGAACAGGCAAAACGGACTCCCGATCAAGTCGCTCTGGTTTGCGGACAAGAGCAATTGACCTACCACGAGCTGGATCGCCGAGCCAACCAATTGGCCCATTATCTAAAGAGCGCGGGAGTCGGTCCCGACGTGCTGGCAGGCGTGTGCGTAGAGCGATCAACGGAGATGGTGGTGGCCCTGCTCGGGATCTTGAAAGCCGGGGCCGCCTACGTGCCTCTGGATCCGTCTTTTCCGCAAAACCGCCTCGCCCATATGGTCGAGGACAGCGGGATGCATGTGCTGGTGACGCACCGTAATCTTGAAAACATTCTACCGGTTCGACCGGCGGACGTCGTTCGCCTGGATGCCGACTGGCAAGAGATCGCAAAGCAGCCCGGCGATTCGGTATCGCTGCCTGCGGCGAACCCACGAAGTCTTGCTTACGTGCTCTACACCTCGGGTTCGACGGGAGAGCCAAAAGGCGTGGAGGTTGCGCATTCCGCCCTAACGAATCTGCTTCTTTCGATGCGGCGTGAACCCGGCTTCACGGCGGAGGACACGCTCTTCGCGGTCACGACCCTGTCTTTCGACATTGCGGGACTTGAGATCTATCTGCCCCTGATCAGCGGCGGGAGGGTGGTCATTGCCAGCAGCGAGGACGCACGCGATCCGGCACGGCTGATGGATCTCATGGCGCAATGCAACTGCAACGTGATGCAGGCAACTCCGGCGACGTGGCAAACGCTCATCGATGCTGGCTGGCGGGGATCGAGCAACCTGAAAATCCTTTGTGGCGGAGAAGCGCTCCGGCCCGATTTGGCGCAAGAGCTACTTCCCAGGTGCGCTGAGTTGTGGAACATGTACGGGCCGACCGAGACCACCATCTGGTCGACCATCCACAGGGTTGTCTCAGCCGATCGCATTGTTCCAATCGGCCGGCCCATCGCAAACACCCAGGTTGTTCTGCTCGACAAGCATCTGAATCTTGTGCCGGAACGGGCCGTGGGTGAGCTGTATATCGGCGGCGCCGGTCTGGCCCGCGGCTACTGGCATCGCCCAGATCTCACACGGGAACGCTTTATCCGGAGTCCCTTTGATCCGAAGGCGCGTCTCTATAGAACAGGCGATCTCGCCCGGTGGCTTCCAGACGGAACACTGGAATGTCTGGGCCGCGTTGATAACCAGGTGAAGATTCGCGGGTTCCGCATCGAGTTGGGGGAAATCGAAACGATCCTGGGCCGACACGAAGCCGTGAGGCAATGTGTCGTCGTCTCACGTGACGATCACGCAGGCCAACTCGTCGCGTATTTCACGCCCCAGACAGGATCGGCACCAGAGTTGGCCGCCTTGCGCACTTACCTGAAGAAGGAATTGCCGGACTACATGATTCCATCGGCCTTTGTGTCGATGGAGCAGCTGCCGATGACTCCGAATGGCAAGATCGATCGCAAGGCGCTACCGGCGGCGGACGGTGCCGACCAGATTGAGGGAGAATTCGTCGCGCCGAGGGATGAAATCGAACAGGCCCTCGCCCGGCTATGGGGGGAGGTTTTGAAAGCCAGGCGCGTGGGCGTGCATGATAATTTCTTTGAACTCGGCGGGCACTCCCTTCTGGCGGTTCGCATCATCTTTGAGATCGAGAAACTCTTCGGCCGACGATTACCACTCGCGACGTTGCTGCGCGCGCCAACGATCGCCCATCTGGCCGATGAACTGCGAAAAGAGGGTGGGCCAGCAACACAACGAATTCCACCGCGTCAGCCCGGTGAAGCCATCCCGTTATCCTACGCACAGGAACAGATCTGGCTGCACACGCAACTCGCGGCCGAGGCTCCCCTTTACAACGAACCTTTAACGATTTGTTACACCGGCTCACTTGATGCGGGCGCGCTGGAACGGAGCTTCAACGAAATTCTGCGGCGTCACGAAGCGTGGCGAACAACCATTGCCACGGTCGATGGAGAACCCAGGCAAATCGTGCAGCCGGAAATCACGATTTCGTTGCCCGTGGAGGATCTCCGGGGCCTTCCCAAAGAGCAACGAGAAGCGGAGGCGTTGCGCAGAGCCACGGAGGACGCCAAGACGTCCCTCGATCTGACCCAGGCCCCACTCTTCAGAACGAGACTAATCCAAATCGATGACGAGGAGTACCGGCTCTATTTGACGCTCAGCCACATCATCTTTGATGGCGTCGCCATATATCAAGTGTTCCTGCCGGAGTTGGCGAAACTCTATGAGGCATTTTCGGCTGGCCAACCGTCGCCGTTGCCAGAACTGTCCATCCAGTATCCGGACTACGCCTGCTGGCAACGTCGCAGCCTAACGGAGGACGCACTCAAGAAGGATATCGCTTACTGGCGTCGACAACTTGGACGCGAATTGCCCGCGCTCTACTTGCCAGCCGATCGCCTGCACCCCGGGCCTCAGAGTTTTCGCGGTTCGCAGTATGGCTTCGAACTGCACAACAGCCTGACTACGGCGCTGAGAAAAATCAGCCACGAGGAGGGCGTTTCCATGTTCCACGTCTTGCTGGCCGGTTTCGCAGCTCTTCTGCGCCACTATTCAGGCGAGGAAGTCATTCCGATTGGCAGTATCACGGCAGGCCGCAACTGGCCGGAAACCCAGTCGCTTCTTGGATGTTTCCTTACCACTGTAGTTCTGGCGGTCGATCTCTCCGGAGACCCGACCTTCCGCGATTTGGTCGAGCGCACACGGACAATTACGATTGAAGCGCTGGAACACGACAGTTTGCCGTTCGGGCATGTCGTGAACGAGCTGCACGTTCGTCGCGACCCGAGTCATAATCCGCTGTTCCAGGCTCTGCTCACCCTGGGTCCGCTTCTGCCGGAATTGAATCCGGCCTGGCGCTTGCGCCAGACGAACCTGGAGACCGGCTTCACGAAATACGATTTCCACCTGGAGCTTGATGAGCGCGCGGACGCCGTTCTGGCCACTTTGTACTACAGCACGGACCTGTTCGATCTTGAGACGATCAAGCGGATGGTCGGGCACTGGCAAACACTATTGGAGGGGGCGGCGAGAGATCCGGGCGCGCGCATCTCGGAACTACCGGTGCTGTCCGAATCCGAGCGGCGCGAGTTGGCCGCGCGAAATGAGACACGTTGCGAGTATCCGCGCGACCGTTGTATCCACCAACTTTTCTTCGCTCAGAGCGAGTTGACGCCGGATGCCATCGCGGTGCGTTTCGGAGAAACGCATCTCAGTTTCGGCGAATTACAGGAACGTAGCTCCCGTCTCGCCAACCATCTCCAGAAATTAGGAGTCGGTCCCGGAGCGCTGGTCGGACTCTGCGTAGAGAGATCGCTCGACATGATGGTGGGTTTGCTCGGTATTCTCAAAGCTGGCGGCGCCTACGTTCCCTTGGATCCGAGCTATCCTTCGGAGCGACTTGCTTTCATGCTGGAAGATTCGCGGGTCGCGGTGCTCCTCACTCAGCAGGAATTAGTTAACACACTGCCGCCCCATCAGGCCCGGCAAGTCTGCCTGGACGCAGACTGGGAGAAAATCGCGGCTGAAAGTGCGAAAGAGCCGCTGAGCGCAATCGGACCGGAGGATCCAGCCTACGTGATCTACACCTCGGGCTCGACAGGCAAACCCAAAGGTGTTGTCGGCACCCATCGCGCCGCGGTCAATCGTTTCGCCTGGATGTGGCAAACATATCCTTTCCAAGCCGGAGAGGTTTGCTGCCAGAAGACATCTTTGAGTTTTGTGGATTCGGTCTGGGAGGTTTTTGGACCGCTGCTCAAGGGTGTTCCAATTGTGATCATTCCTGACGCCGCCGTGAGAGATGTCAGCCTCCTGATTGAGACGCTAGCCACGAATCACGTCACCCGCATTGTGCTTGTCCCCTCTTTGTTGCGCGCCATTCTGGGTAGCTCGGACAATTTGCGCGAGAAGCTCCCGGAATTAAAACTGTGGGTCAGCAGCGGAGAAGCACTCCCGCTGGACCTGGCACAATCTTTCCTCGACGGCATGCCCGGCCATACTCTGCTCAACCTCTATGGGTCCACAGAGGTCGCAGCCGACGCTACCTATTACGAGGTTGGAACGAACGGTACGATGCCTTCAGTTCCGATCGGCCGGCCCATTGCCAACACGCGCGTCTATTTGCTGGATGCTTATCGGCATCCGGTTCCGGCAAACGTTCCTGGAGAAATCTATATCGGCGGAGATGCCGTCGCCCAGGGATACCTGAATCGACCGGAAATGACCGCGGAAAAGTTTATCCCCGACCTGTTCACGAACGAGCCCGGCGCCCGTTTGTTCAAGACCGGAGACCAGGGACGATACCACGCCGACGGCAACATCGAGTGTTTGGGACGGCTCGATCATCAGGTGAAAATCCGCGGCTTCCGGATTGAGCTCGGCGAAGTCGAAGCTGTCCTGAACCGCCACGAAGCGGTGCGCCAGGGCGTGGTGGTCGTACGTGAAGATACGCCGGGGGACAAGCGGCTTGTCGCATACTTCGAAGCGCACTCCTGGCTCGAACCCACGGTCAGCGATCTGCGGGCATACTTGGGGACGCAGCTGCCGGAATACATGCTTCCTTCGGCATTTGTCGCGCTGAAGACCCTGCCGGTGAATCCGAACGGGAAGATCGATCGCAAGTCTTTACCCGCTCCGGAGGGCACGGGTCAGATTCAGGGAACGTTCGTCGCGCCCCGGGATGAAATCGAGCAGGTGTTGGCCCAGCTATGGGTCAAGGTCTTGAAGACGGGACACGTGGAGGTACAGGACAATTTCTTTGATTTGGGCGGACACTCGCTCCTGGCCGTTCGCATCATGTTTGAAATCGAAAAGCTCTTTGGCAGACGGCTACCCCTCGCCACCCTCCTGCAAGCGCCGACGATCGGGAGCCTCGCCGACGTGCTGCGAAAAGAAAATTGGAAGCCCAATTGGTCGTCTCTTGTTTCAATTCGACCCGGAGGCTCCAAACGACCTTTGTTTCTGATGCACAGCCACGGGGGAAATGTTCTGGAATACTACCCACTGGCAAGCCACATGGAGAGCGATCAACCCGTCTACGCTCTGCAGTCTCGCGGCCTCGACGGACAAATCGCCAGGGACCAGTCTCTTGAGACCATGGCCGCACTCTATCTGAAAGAGCTGAGAAGCCTTCAGCCGGCCGGGCCTTATTCGTTAGGCGGATTCTGCTTCGGCGGATTGCTGGCCCTGGAGGCCGCGCGCCAACTCAGGGCAGCTGGTGAGGAAGTCGCTTTGGTCATCCTGATTCAGACAATGAACCCAACCTTCGCCCGCTTTAAGCCGAGCACTCCGTTGTTCCAGCAATGGTGGTATCGCACGACCAAACGAATCGATCTGGAGCGCGACAACTTTTCTTATCGGGGCGCCCGCTACGTTTTCGACAGGTTCAGAGACGTCGTCGATATCGCCAGGGCCAGGACCTCAATTGCCCTCGATCATGCCATCCGTAACGGTCACTACCGACGCCCTCGCCCATCGCTGCGATACGTCCTCGAGTCCCTCGCGATTGAGCACGAGAAGGCCCTCCGACGATATGTTCTTCGTCCATACTCCGGCGACATCGTGGTTTTTCGCGCCAGCAAGACTCTGGGCGGGCTGATGATCGATGACTCGTTAGGGTGGAAACAGGTTATCCAGGGAAATTTGGAGGTGTGCGAAATCCCGGGACATCAGCAGAATATGCTCTCCGAACCGAAGGTCTCGCGCCTCGCCGAAGAATTGTCCGTGCGTTTAACAGAATCGCACCGCGGCTCCTTTGCGGGCAGCTCTAGGCTGATTTCCAGTCAAAACATTTGAACGCGATTTGGCTGGTGGTCTTCGACCGCTGCCGCGCCGACGTAACCAGGCGCCGGCGACAGATGTTGAAGGACCCACCGCCGAGAGACCTCGGGATCGTCGAAGGCGCTCAAAATGGCAGCCGGCTCATCCGGCGCGAAACTGACTTCCACCCGATCCAAGCCGTAGGAAAGGCCCTCCCCCCTGCCCTTGAGATACGCTTCCTTGCGAGTCCAGCCACAATAAAACGCTTCTCTTCGCCGGTGCGCCGATAACGAACACAGTCTTTGGAATTCGTTCGGGGAAAAATAACGCCTGGCCAGATCGTCGATCTCAATGTCCGTCCGGATGCGTTCCAAATCGACCCCGATACCGACTGCGCGCACAAACCCGAACAAACCGCGATCGTCGGAATGGGAGATACTAAAGTGCACGGACGCGAGAGTTACATCACCCACGAGCCGTGGCTTGCCCAGAGCGTCGTAGGCAAACTGCAACCGTCCGGGTTCGGTCGCCAAATAGGCTCCCAACAGACTCCGCAAGACACCCCGGGCCGCCACGAAACGTTCCGCGTCGCCGGTCTTGTGGAACCGGCCCGCCCGTTCTGTTTCGTCGGGGGAAAAGCATGGACTTGAAGAGCGATAATTTCTCAGGCGTCACGTCAAGAAGGACAACCCACAAATGAACCTCGGCCTCGCGAGGAACTCGAGACTCGGCGTTTCGGCAGGGATTGCCACGATTGGCTCAGGATAGAGGCCTCTCTCCTCACCAGCTCAATGTCCGCGGGAAGCGCCGGTGCTCGGGACAAATGCCGCTCGAGGGCATCGGTTTTTTAGTGGCGGGCGATCTCGGAGCGGTTCATCTTCTTCCATTGGTGCGTCCGGTGACCTGGCGGAGCGACAAGTCATCGCGTCTATCACGCTGCCTGACCATAACTACCGCGTGCAGCGCGACCCCGGACAACCTTCGCCAGCCTACTGGGTGTTTTCATGGTCAAGCCGCAGCGGACTCCGTCATTACGCGCTGGTTCCGGAGGTGGAGAAGCATGCCTTCATCGTGACGTTCAACCGCTCCCTGCCGGGTATGCCGATCTTGGCGGAACTCGAAGCACGTTTACGCACCTTGCCCGAAGGTGAGCTGGTCGGATTTTGCGACAACCGCGTCGGTATCACTATCCGCACGACGATATCGTGGCGCGCATCAAGCAAGTCGCCGCGGCGAACAACCTTCGGGTGATCATGATCCCGGGTGTGCGAATAAGTGCCGACGACCTGAATTGAGATCACGGCGCGGAAAGTTTCGGGTTCAGCAAAGGCGAAGTGCGAAACACCGCAGGTTTGGCCACGGTTCCGGCAAATAGCCTTTGCCACGTAGGCATTTCTTCATAAAAGTCGTGTGGCGGCTTTAATCGCGCGGATGACAACCCTTGCCCTAAACCTCCTCAACGCCGGCCTGCCGTTAGCCATGCTCGGCGCATTGATTGATTCTGGCTTCGCCTGTTTTCTTGATCCGGCCATCCTCCGCCGGTCGGCCGGCAACGAACGAATGCGGCAGATTTCGCGGCGGTGCAGGAGGGCGCGAAGGCATATTTGAATCGCCAGGTCATCACGATCAGCGTGATCGCGGTCGTCATTTTTGTCCTGCTCCTGGTCTTCAAAGATCGACACGACTGCGATCGGATTTCTGCATTGGCGCGTTTTGTTCGCTGGCCGCGGGTTACATCGGGATGCGCATCGCCGTGCTCGCCAACGTGCGCACGACCCAGGCCGCGACGCAAGTCGCGCACGCCCGCCCTGCGCGTGGCGTTCAACGGCGGCGCGGTCACCGGCCTGCTCGTCGTCGGTCTCGCGTTGCTGTCCGTCGGTCCCTTTTCTTCATCGTCATGCGGCAACGGTGGTCAGGCACGATGCCGGCGCGATTGACGCAGCCTGGTCGGCCTCGCGCTCGGCGCGAGCTTGATCAGCGTTTTCGCGCGGCTCGGCGGCGGCATCTACACGAAGGCGGCCGACGTCGGGCGCCGATCTCGTCGGCAAGATCGAGAAGAGCCTCGAGGAAGATGATCCCGCGCAATCCGGCCACCATCGCCGACAACGTGGGCGACAATGTGGGCGATTGCGCGGGCATGGCGGCGGACGTTTTCGAAACGTACGCCGTCAGCTTGATCGGCGCGCATCCTCGTCGGGGCCTTACCCTCGCCGGGCGAGTCGGCCCGGCGCATTGTTTATCCGTTCGTCCTCGGCGGAATTTCCGTCCTCGGTGCCGTCTCGGCATCTGTTCGTGGGTGAACGTCGGCGCAAGCCCGCCACCGCTCTGATGGGCTCAGTCGGCACGGGCGCGCTGATCTCGGCGATTTTCTTCTGGCCGGCCACACACCTGCTGTTTCCAAACGGCCTTGTTCAGCGGCGTTCAGGGCGTGCCGCTCACGACGATCTTTACTCTCGCGCTCGCTCATCGGTCTGCGTCATGACCGCGGTGGTCGTCGTCATCACCAACTACTACACCGTCGACGAGTTACAGTCCGGTGCGGAAGATCGCGCGCGCCTCCGAGACCGGTCACGCCACGAACATCATCGCCGGCCTCGCCATCGGGCAACACGCCACCGCGCTGCCGGTCGGGTTCATCGGCATCGCCATTCTGCTGCAGCTTTCATTTCGCCGGACTTTACGGCATCGCGATCGCGGTCATGTCGATGTTGTCGATGGCCGGCATCATCATCTCGCTCGATGCCTTCGGTCCGATCACCGACAACGCCGGCGGCATCGCCGTCATGAGCAATCTGCCGCAAGGAGGTTCGCGCCATCACCGACGAGCTCGACGCCGTCGGCAACACCATGAAAGCCGTGACCAAAGGTTACGCGATCGCTTCGGCCGGGCTGGCCGCGCTCGTGCTTGTTCGGCTCGTACGTCGAAGAACTGAAAGCCGCATCTCACACGCGGCGGGCAACCGCTGTCAGTTTCAATTCTCGCTGAAGGAGCCGAAGGTCATCATCGGCCTGTTCATCGGCGGACTGCTGCCGTTCATTTTCACCGCCTTCAGCATGGATGCCGTCGGCAAGGCCGCCGGCGCGGTCGTGCGCGAAGTGCGCCGCCAGCTCAGGCCCAGCCCGGAATCCTGACGGGCGAGGACACGCCGGAGTACGGCACCTGCGTCGACATCGTCACGAAGGCCGCGCTGCGCGAGATGATCGTGCCCGCGCTGCTGCCGGTTGCTGTTCGTCATTGTCGGTCGCGGTCATCCAGCCGCTCGGACCAGTCGTGCTCGGCGGTGTGCTGGTCGGCACGATCGTCACCGGACTGTTCGTGGCCATCGCCATGACCTCCAGCGGCGGCGCCTGGGACA
This sequence comes from uncultured Verrucomicrobiae bacterium, assembly GCA_963788855.1. Taxonomy (GTDB): domain Bacteria; phylum Verrucomicrobiota; class Verrucomicrobiia; order Chthoniobacterales; family UBA10450; genus CAWBIE01. The sequence goes on along the minus strand of CAWBIE010000005.1, from coordinate 279,130 downwards.
ACGCGAAGAAATACATCGAAGAAGGCAATCTCGGCGGCAAAGGCTCGTTTGCCCATCAAGCCGCCGTCACCGGCGACACCGTGGGCGATCCCTACAAGGACACGGCCGGGCCCGCGATCAATCCGATGATCAAAGTCGTGAACATCGTCGCGATCCTGATCATTCCGATTTTCTTTTAGGAAAAATTTGGGACGCTTTAGGATCGACAGTCAAAGGCGGTCGGCTGCATCCTGACCTCATCCCATGGAAGAGAACCACGATTTCCAAATCGTCGCGCCTGAGCACGCCGGCCTGAAAAGAGACAGCCTGGCCAAACCGAACCCCGGTGCGACACCATTCAAGATCGTCCTCGATCCGAAGCTGCGGCTCGATCTGCGCCGCGCGCTGATCGATCTGATCGATTATCACGATGAAGCGCTGGCGGAACACTTTGCCGACGGCAAGCTGGCGTTCGAATCGTACAAGGAATATATCGAGCTCTTCGCTCGCAGCCTGAAGGAGACCATGGAGAGTCGCGAAGGCGTCTCCTATCTGCTGCGCTCGGTCGGCTTCGACGTGCCCTCCGAGGAGATCAATTTGCAGCCGGAATTGCGCTGGAAAAAGGGGCCCGGGGCGTTCGGCTCTAGTCTGCTGTAGGTCGCGCCGTCGCGCACGACCTGAGCGATGTCCGCAAAGGGGTGGCCATCTCCAAGGAAATCTGTTGACGGCCCGACCCGGAATAGGCCATTATAAATACCATAATCACCATGATTTCGCACCTTGTGGACCTGCTCGGCGTCGCTTCGCTCCCCCCTCGACCCATGCCGGCGCTCCTCCCTCTCCTCAGCCTTTGTGGCGCTGCTTTCGCCGCCAGCATTCCGTCGTGGCTGCGTCGCCGGAAGAAAAACTAGAACGCCCTGGATTTTTCCCGTCAATAAAGGTCAACGCGCCTCCGCGGTGGGCTTTTGGGTTGCGGAGAGATCAAGATTGCAAACCCTCGGGTGTTTGTGAATCCGCCATTTGCCTGTCAGTAATACCTCTTACCGGCCCAAACTCTGCGTGGAAACTTCCGACCCGAGACAGTGGTGGACGAGACACTTTGTCAGCCGGGTTCCGCCTTGGCTGCAGTCGCCGTCAGCCGGATTAATTCCTGTAGCCGCGGCCTTTCTCCTGGCCGCAGCGGTTTCATGGCGCAAATGGCCGGACATCCTCGTTGATTTCGGACTTCAACTTTATTTGCCGTGGCGGATTTCGGCAGGCCAAGTCCTTTATCGCGACCTGCATTATCTTGCCGGCGGGCCACTCTCCCAATACGTTAACGCGCTCCTCTTCAAAATCTTCGGTGTCTCATTCCGCACCCTGATCTTCGCGAATCTCGGGATCACCGCGGCCGTCCTGGTTTTGATTTACCGCCGTTTTCTGGCGGCCGCCGACCGACTGACCGCCACCACCATCGGCCTCTGCGTCGTTCTCGTCTTCGCCTTCAACGAATACCTCCCCAGGGGCAATTACAATTACATCGCACCCTATTCCCATGAAATTTTCCACGGCCTGGTCCTTTCGATTTTCACCGTCGCGTTGCTCTCAAGTTGGGTGAACAGAGAAAACATCGGATTTGCTTTCGCCGCCGGTTTTTGTTTTGGCCTCGTCTTTCTGACCAAGCCGGACATTTTTGTCGCGCTGACCATCTCCGCAGCCGCCGCGTTCGTTCTTTTCTGCATGACGCGCCGGCGGCGGGTTTTGATCCTGAAATCTCTGGCCGCATTTCTGTTGGCGGCCTCGATACCGTTGCTTGGTTTTTTTCTCTATTTCCTGACCGCGGAAGATTGGCGCGAGAGTTTGCGCTCGGTCACCTTCGCCTGGTGGCCTGTGTTTCGACACGTGGAGAAAGGCCCGTTTTATCTTTGGTGCCTGGGACTCGACATCCCCGCGGTGCGCATTTTCCAAATGGCGACCCATTTTCTTTCCCTGGCCCTGGCCGTCGGATTTTACGTTGTTCTAATTCGCCGGATCAAGAAATGGAAATGGATCGTGCCCGCGGGGTGGCTCACCCTGCTGCTGGTGGCAGCGTTCACCTTGAACTGGCACGATTCCGGCGCATCGCTGCCGCTCCTGGCGCTGTCACTCTGCCTGCTCCTGTCGATGAATTTCAAAACGCTGGCCGCCGACCGCGAAACGGCATTTCCGCTTTTGTGGAGCGTGTTTAGTTTATTGCTCCTGGCTAAACTCGGACTTTTTTCGCGCATCTGGCACTACGGTTTTGCCCTGGCCATGCCCGCCGCGGTGAGCGCGATTTACCTGTTGCTTTGGGTTGTGCCGCGCTTGCTCGAAAAAAGATACGAGATTGATCCACGTCCGTTTCGTCTCGCCGTGTGGCTGGCGCTAATGATCGGATTCGGGATTCTGTTCTTTCAGTCAGCGTCGTGGTACGCGTCGAAGACTTTACCGGTTGGATCTGACGGAGATGAAATCGTGGCCTTCGATCCGGAAGTGGATCCAGCCGGCCAGGGAGTGAAGCAAGCTTTGGATTGGCTTGATATAAATGTGCCGCGCGCCGCCACGCTCGCCGTCTTACCCGAGGGCACGACCATCAATTATCTCAGCCGCCGCATCAACCCGACGCCGTGCGTGGACTGGACGCCGACCGTCCTTTCCGCTTTCGGACAGACGAACATGACCGCGGCTTTTGAGAAAAGTCCGCCCGACTATATTTTACTGGTGGAACGCGAGACATCCGAGTTCGGCGCCGGGTATTTTGGCAGCTACCCCGGTTACGGCACGGACTTGATGCAGTGGATTGAGAAAAACTACCGGCCTGTTCTGTTGCTTGGCCACGAGCCACTGCGAAACGGCTTGTTCGGAATCAAAATTTTGAAGCGGCAGGAATAACCTTTCGCGCATCGGCAAGCCGGCCGCGTTCCAAAAAAGTTGGCATCAAAAACGCTTGGTTTGACGACACTTGCGTGCAAGAATCCCGCGCGTTCGTCCATGGCACCCGTCAAATCACTACCGGCTCGCCTGAAATTTTGGGGCGTCCGCGGATCCATCCCGGTGCCGGGCCTCGGCACATTGCGCTACGGCGGCAATACGACCTGTGTCGAAGTGCGCGCCGACAACGAAATCATCGTGCTCGACGCGGGCACCGGCATTCGAGCGTTGGGCTCCGCCTTGGAAAAGGAATTTGGATCGCGACCAATCGAAGTCTCCTTGCTCATCACACACGTGCACTGGGACCACATCCAGGGTTTTCCTTTTTTCCTCCCCGCCTACCACGACAAAAACCGGGTCCGGATTTTTGGCTATAACGGACACGGGCCGGGCCTGCGCGATATTCTGGTCGGCCAAATGGCAACCCCTCTTTTTCCGGTACAGCTGCAACAGCTGCCTGGCAGAATCGTCATAAAAAGGCTCCGGAAACTCGAATTTAACATTGGCAAGGTGCGGGTCCGCGCGAAAATGATGAATCATCCCGGCGTTTGTGTGGGCTACCGCCTGGAGACTTCCCAGGGATCAATTGCCTTCCTGCCGGACAACGAGCTTTACAACGCTTGCAAACTGCACTCGACCAAATCGCGTCCGCTGAGTGCGGCGCAAAGCCGGAAAAAAGCCGGAGAAGCGCGCGCGGAGCTGGTCGAATTTCTCCGCGGCTGTGACGTCCTGATTCTCGATACACAGTATACGGACGAAGAATACAAGGCTCACATCGGCTGGGGACACGGCGCTCTCAGCGCAGCGGTCTCGCTCGCCCTGGATGCGAAAGTTGGGAAACTTCTCCTTTTTCATCACGACCCCTGCCATGATGATGCCGCCATTGATAGGATGGCGTCGACGGCTCGAAAACTCGTGGCCAGGAGCGGAAAGAAACTGCGGGTCGAAGCTGCGCGCGAGGGGCTTGAAATGAAACTGACCCCGACGAAACGCCGCGCGGTTTGACCAACCGCCACAGTTCGAGTGCACAGTTCGGCCCGGCGAACCTCTTGCGCCAACCCACAGATTAGATTTAGGTTCGCGTTCCGCGCCGTTTGCCTCGTGGTGTAATGGTAGCACAACTGACTCTGGATCAGTTTGTCTAGGTTCGAGTCCTAGCGAGGCAGCCATTTGCGACATTCTGCCCACCGTGTCCGAGCTTTCCAGAGCATGCCCACGCTCTTCGCTCTCAGCTATTTGCAACGCTTCATCTACTGGCGTCCCCGGGCCAGCAGGTGGCAGCGCGTGACCCGGAAAATCTGGATTGTTTTTATGGTTGACGTCCCGGGAGAGGAGGCGTAAAAGCGACTTTCATGAAGAGAACTACCTTAACCATTGCGTTTTTGTGCGCACTTTGTGCGCTTACCTACGCCGGACCTGAACAATATCAGTCCTCCGGGAAAGAAATGAAGGCCGTCGCGCCGGCACCGACACCGTGTCCGACCTGGACCGGTTTCTATGTCGGCGGTTCGGTGGCATATGTCTATGATTGGGCCAATACCCACGTCGACCTCACAGGCACCTGGGAAGAGTTCCCGCAAGCTGAGCGCGACATCCAGGATCGTGGCAATCGCAGCTTCAACACGAGCGGCGCGGAACTCGGCGGCTTGCTCGGTTACAACTGGCAATTTGGGGGTAACTGGGTCTTGGGCGCAGAGGCGGCCGGCGGCTATACTTGGTTGCGGGATTCACATTCGGAGGTTTTTGGCGACAACGAGCTTGAGGCTGACGTCCGCATTTCCGACTCCTTCAAGACGAAATACCTGTTCACCTTTGGTGGCAAAGTCGGCTATGCTTTGTGCCGCTGGCTGCCTTACTTCACCGGTGGCCTTGCAGTTGGCGACGCCGACTTTCATGGGCAGATCCTCGAACAGAATGACGAGGGTTTTCGCTTCCAGGGCGGCAACACCAGCACCCGGACCGGCTGGTTTGTCGGCGGCGGAATTGAGTACATGATTACCAATCACTGGCGCGCGCGCGCGCAGTATCAGTACATCGATCTCGGTAGCACGGGCTTCAGCAGGGAGGATAATTTCGGCGGGGGCTTCATGAGTCATCGCAGCATTGATCTGAGAGAGTCCAACGCCCAGTTCGCCGTCATTTACGGTTTCTAAATCAGCCTGCCTGGCCGATTTCAGTTTGAGCGGACGTTCAGCGATGAACGTCCGCTTTTTTTTGTGCGTCGCGTGAAGCGCATCAGGGAAATTGTGCGCGGCGCATCCCGACATCCCACGCACGCGGGACTCATATCGGTCGGACCAGGGTGAAGGACGTTATCCGCGAAACCCTGTTCAGCCTAATCTACCGAGCTTGCAGGGAATGGAAGGGCTGGACCGGGAAACGGGGATCCTTCAATCGCGTGCTCCCAGCGCGGCGGCCAATCGTTGAAGATCAACGACTTGCGTCATTCAACACTACCGCAGGCGTCCGCAAGGGGAAGTCGAAACGAATCATCGAAGTGGAGTGCCTGGTTGACCACATGCTTATTCTTGTGGTAATCATAGCAGTTCGCCGCCGGGGGACCGGAATCACATCCATGCTACCCCGTACCTTCATTGCCTCTCTCGCCCTCGTGGCGGCGGTGTCCCTACTAACTTCGCCGCGGGCCAACGCGCAGTTGATTGCCAACGAATCGTTCACCGGAATTCCCACCGGCAGCGGATTAACTGGTTCGGGAAGTGACGCCACCGGCTGGGTGGACACAGGCTGGAACGGTGGAACGGACGCGCGCTACCAAGTTATCAGCCCGATTCCGAGCCTGACCTTTCAGCCATTCGGCGGTCCCTTGATCGACGGTTCGGACCGGGCAGTCCAACTGACGACAGATCCGGAGCCGGTGCCGGACCCCGGTTTGGTCGCCACGCGTTTGTTTCCATCGCAAAATACGACCCTCTACGCGAGTTTCCTGGTCCGGCCAACCGTGGTTGGCACCGGGAGCGATACTCTCGGTGTTCAGTTCCTGCAAGGGACAACCTTGTTGGGAGGATGGGTCTTACAGCCGGATCAAGGACAACAGTTTTTCAAGCTCGCCTTCATCACATCCTCCACAAACTTTCAATACACGATCAGCGGTGATCTGACTCTCTATGCGGGACAGACTTATTTGATTGTCCTGAGAGTCCGGCGCCCCCTGCCTAACCAGTTCTTCCTGGACGTTTGGATCAACCCTCCGGCGGCCTACCCAGGCAGTCTCGTCGTGCCCGGTATCGGGCACAGCACCTTTACATCGGAAGTTCTCATGGACACCCTCGGCCTCGGCATTTCCTCGGTCGATACCGGCGGGCCCGCTTCAACCGCGATTCTTGATGAACTGCGCATCGGCTACACCTGGAACGACGTTGTCCCGCAAGGACCACCCCCGCCGCTGGTCCCCGACCTGCAAATTACGCGGGCCTTCAAGCTTTCGTGGCAAACCGACCCGGCCAAGATATATCAGGTGCAAACCTCCTATGATCTGACCAATTGGCTCCCGTTTGGCCCTGTTATTGTCGGCGACGGCAACCTCGCCTCTGTCTTTGATGGTGCCGATCTGGACGCAGAAAAAACCTACCGCGTTCAAATCGACGACGTGCCGGTGATGTTAAAGGCGCTAAAACCTGCGCGCAATCGACCGAACCGTTAGTTTCCGATCAACTGTCGCCGGCATCGGCGGCGCGCTTCTTTTGAAAAAAGCTTTGCAGGATCGCCCCGCACTCGTCTTGCAGGATGCCGGCCGTAATCTCGCATGGTGATTCAAAAGCAGGATGTTGCAGCAGATTAATCATTCCCGCACGCCTGTTGCTGCTCGCGGCGGCGGTCTTCGGCGCAGCTGGGAGCCGCCCCAAAAAGCCACGAAGAATCATCTAGTTTGCCGGACCCGGCCGGAGCCACAGAGTCCTGCGGCCCTCTAATGGTTGCGGGACATAACCACTGCTCTGGAGCAGGCGAATGGGCAGCTTTTCCTTTGGAAAATTGGACTTGGTAAAGGCCGCAGCTGGCGGATGCGATTGCAGAAAGGTTTCAAGATCGTCACGACCGAGAATGTCCAACGCGACCTTTTTCTCGTCGCCGACAAATGGAGCCGTTCGCCATGCGAAGACCCCATTGGCAAATTCTTTATAGATTGTTAGCCCGCCTTCCAGAGGATAGATCGGCTCCAAAGTGAGAATCGGCCCGGTTTGCACGTAGCTGCGGATGGCCGCGCCTTGCTGGTGAACCGTGACGGCTCCCCAGCGGCCGGGATGGAAGACCACTCTTTCGCGAGAGAAATCCGGGATAAATTCGATCAAGCAAAGTGCTATGACCGCAAGCATTAATCTGCCAACTCGCTGGGCGGAGACGCGTTCGTGCGCAAGCCCATAGAGGTTACCGAGCAAAAGAAACGGGATCAGCACATAATAGTATTGCCGATGAGGAGGGATGGGCGCCCAACTGCCAGCGAGAAGGAAGGGCAGGATGAGGCAAACGCTAACAACTTCACGGCGAGTGGCAATCTCCCGCCAACCCGAACGATACCAGGGCCGGATGCCAAAATAGAACAATCCCACAGCTAGCGCAGCAGTGGACGGCGATTTAGCGAACTGCGACAGCACGAATCGGCCCCTATGGAATAATGTAATCTTGTGCGGAGCAGCACTCTCTTGAAAGGCGCGTTCGAGCGCCCCGTGATAGGTGAAGTTGTCGAATAAGAATTGGCGCGGAGCCGCGAGCAAGAGCGCTATCGTAGGAACCAGCGCGACAACCAGGCCAGTGCAGAATAAGGTAAGGCTCTTAACGCGCGACATCCGCGGAGAAGGAAAAACCATTAACGCCACCACGAAGGCGCCGGCCAGCGGCGTGAACGTAAGCCGAGTGCCCACCGCGACGCCAACGAGCCCACCGCAGATAAAGAACCACACTCCTGCGCGTCTGCTTTGAAAACCATGTAGCATGGCGAAAAGCGCTAGAACAGCCGCAAGCACGGGCAGATCATGGTTCCATGCCCGACCAACGGTGAAGCGAGCAATGGGATTTAGGCACAGAATAAGTGCGCTCCCCGCCCCGATGAACCAATGACGATGTTCAACCGTCCTAAAAAGTCTGGCCCCCGTAGTAAAGACCAGGATCAGAGTTAGAAAGGCACATATGGCATTAAAGCAGCGCGCCGTTAGCAGCAGCCATTGATTAGTCGAGAATAAGACGGCGAAAATGAAAGCGAGATTCGGCATCTGGAACAACGGATAATCCAGATATGGAAGAGAACCGGAGCGAAGAAGAAGCGCGCCGGCAGCAACAAATCCCTCCTCGTCGTGATCGATTTTCTTGCCGAGCGCGTGAGCGACGAGAAACACAAAGATTAGAAGCAGAGCTGCGATGGCAAGGGACCGCATGCTCGCCCCAGTGAACTTCATTTGATAACTGCTTTTCCCGCAGTCGAATCCATAAACCTGCGGCCCAATCGGGCCAGCTTTTGCCCCAGATCAGGGCTGATCCGAACTGAGCGTGCGCTTCTTACGAAAAAAATCCCGCAAAATCGCGGCGCACTCATTTTGCAGAATACCAATAACAATTTCGCACTGGTGGTTCAAGGCGGGATGTTGCAGCAAATTTATCATTCCACCAGCCGCGCCGCTGCGCGGATCGGCGCAGCCAAAAATGACACGTCGCATGCGAACGTGGACCAGCGCGCCGGCGCACATGACGCATGGCTCCTTCGTGACATAAAGGTCGCAATCGGTCAGACGCCAATCTCCCACCGCCGCTTCTGCCTGAGTCATCGCCAACATTTCCGCGTGCGCGGTCGCGTCCCTCAACAGTTCGATTTGATTGAAGGCGCGGGCAATAATCTTGCCGGCCCGGACGACGACGGCACCAACCGGTACTTCGTCCGCTTCATGTGCCTTCTTCGCCAGGCGCAGAGCTTCCCTCATAAAATCTTCGTCTCGCATGGGTTCGGTCATATTGCTCATGCTTTTGATACGTCGGAAACAAGCGGAGCGCGATGGAAACAAACGGCCGAGGCACTTGGGGATTCACCCTCGCGGATTGACAATTTCCTTTACAAGCAGGGTCTGACTTCGGCAGCTTCGCGGATGTGAGATGGCTTCTCGCAATCTGCTTGGTCATTAACGCGTTCACGTCTGTCCGCGGCCAGGACCAGGAATCCCAATTGGTCAATCGGCTGCTCCGGCCGGACATGAGCCTGCAGAGCAAGGAGCAGAACAAGAAGTTCGTCGCCGATAAGGTCGGAGTGAATAAGCAGGCGAGCGTGAGCACTTTTTATCTCCAGCAGAAATCGAACAGCAAGACTTTCTCCGGCACGCGCGATTATTCGACGCGCCAGGTCAACTCCCCCACCTATGGGACATCGAGCGCCGGCGACACCGTTCCTGGCGCGCGCGCTAAGGTGCCGACCCCGGCTTATTCGACGGCCACGGCACCCTACTCTGTGGAATCGCGCGATAGTCACAAGAAAGTAGACGGCGGCGCCTTTGCCGGAAATCGAAGCTTTGTCGAGAAGGGCAAGAGCCAGAAAGCCCTCGATCGGAAGAATCCTCCGATGACGATCGAGCAGGTCCGAACGTTACTGAATAAGAATTGATAGCGCGCAACGCGCCGGTGCCGTATTCCGTAAAGGATCATGCAACCGGATGAGGCTCTGGCTTCCTTAAAAGAGGGAGCCGCCCAAATAATCAGCGAGCACGAGTTACGTGCAAAACTCGCGCTCGGACGGCCCCTGCGCGTCAAGCTCGGCGTCGATCCGACCAGTTCCGACATTCATTTGGGCCACGCGCTTGCCTTGCGCAAGCTGCGCCAGTTTCAAGATCTTGGGCATCAAGCGGTCCTCATCATCGGCGATTTTACCGGCATGATTGGGGACCCGAGCGGACGGTCCGCAACCCGCCCGCGCATCACGCGCGAAGAGGTCCTGACCAATGCCGAGACCTATCGCACTCAGGCCTTCAAGATCCTCGATCCCAAGCGGACCGAAATCGTCTTCAACGGCGATTGGTTCCGGACCATGACCTACGAAGAGGTTATTCGGCTGAACAGTCGCGTGACCCTGCAACAAATGCTACAGCGCGAAGATTTCAGCGACAGGCTCGATCGGCAGCAACCCATTCACGCGCATGAAATTCAGTATCCCATCATGCAGGGGTGGGATTCCGTCATGGTCAAGGCAGATGTCGAGCTCGGCGGCACCGATCAGCTTTTCAATATTCTGGTGGGACGCGATTTTCAACGAGAAGAGGGTATGCCACAGCAGGTCGTCCTGCTCGTGCCCATTCTGGAAGGCCTCGACGGGTCCAAGAAAATGAGCAAGAGCCTGGGCAATTTTGTCGGCGTCGACGAGCCTCCCGACATAATGTTCGGCAAGCTCATGAGCATCTCCGATGAACTCATGGCCCGTTATTACCCAGCCCTCCTGGGCCGCGCCTTATCCGGGAAAGATCATCCCCTCGAGGCCAAGAAGCAGCTTGCCGAGGAAATCGTTCAGACCTTTCACGGCGCGGCTCTGGCCCGGAAGACTCTGGAGGAATGGAATCTTCGCTTTAGTGAAAAGCGTCTGAGCGAAACAGATCTGCCGCTCTTTGGGTCGCGCCACGATGAGGCATTGAACGTGGTGGTCGCCGCTTACGCCGAGACATTCGGGATGGCCAAATCGCGCACCGAGGCCGGCCGCCTGCTCAAGCAGGGCAGTGTGCAACTCGACGGCCAAAAAGTAGTCGATCCAAAGACGAAGCTTGATCTCCGATCCGGGCAGACTCTTCGTTTGGATAAGACTCACGCCGTCCGCATCAAGTAGCCTCTGCGACTGGCCGGAGTGACTTCCCGGATTTTCACTCGTTAGGCGGCAACGCTCTCAAAGACCGGCAGGACGGACGCGCGCTCGGCCGGAGAGGCAGCGACTTCTTCAAGATGGGGCCGGACCCGGTCAAGCTCGGTTGTAACGAAGGCATTCATGAAACGGCGGCGGCGATCGAGCCACGCGAAAAACCTGCTCTTGATTTCGTAATGCACGGCCAGAGTCACCTCCGTGTACTCCGGATTGATTTCGGCGAAATCGATTGATCCCATAACAGCGATGTTTCCGCCGACGGATTCAAAGGCACGTTCGTCCGGCGAATTCCCTTCCACTGCCAGCAGGACGGTGCGGCCCTGGAAGCCGAGCGGGCCCCGGAAACTGAAATCGACAGTTTTTGATGAAGTCACCTTAACCTTCGTCCCGGCCAAAAATCGGCGGCCATAGGATTCAATATGGGCAAGGCGCGCTTTGCTCTCCGCCATGGATCGATTCATGGGAAAGGTCTTTTGCAAAAGCATGATGAATAAGGATGGCTCGCTTGTCGCTACCTCAACAACGGGTCGACCAGCAGCCCCTCTCCAGGGAATTCAGGCATAAGGCGGGTCTTGTATATGCTTTGTTTGACCTCGTGTCTACTGCGGAACGGCTATCCGCCTGCTGCACTGGTGACGACATCAATCCACGAGGCCGGCAAATAATCCAGCTTTTCCGTTAAGCCAGCAAGTATCGGAACGGGGCAGAGCTTTTGCAGAATCTCGCCGTTGGTGGAAATAGCGATATCTTCCTGATCGGACGGTTCGTTCAAGACGACTCCCACACATTTCAGTCCTCGATTTTGCACGCTCTGCACCGTCAGCAGTGTGTGGTTGAGACATCCAAGCTTGTTTAGCGCGACGACCAGCACGGGCAACCCAAGTGCGACAGCCAGATCGCTCACGAAGTAATCGGCCTTTATTGGCACCAACCAGCCCCCAACTCCCTCGACGAAGAGGTGATCCACCTGTTTCCGCAAGGCCGTGAATGCAGTCAGGAGGGATTCGATGCTGATCTCCGTCTTCTCGATCATGGCTGCCGTCAACGGCGCGGCCGGTGTGTGCAACCAAAGTGGATTGAGCTCGTCGATGGTTAGACCTTCGCAACTCGCAGCCAGCAGCAGTTCCGCGTCGCGCCGATCTCCGCAGCAAATCGGTTTCATCCCGGCACAACGCGATCCGGCGGCGCCCAACAACCGCAGCAGTTGTGTCAAAGTGTGAGTTTTCCCGACGCCGGTATCGGTTCCGGTAATGAAAAGGCTCACCGTATCCGAGCCGTCCTAAGCGGCCCGTGCGCGCTCCGCTTCGATCGCGCGCATCATCGATCGGAAGATCTTCACACCATCCGCGCTGCCCAGTTCCACATTGCACGCGCGGTCGGGATGCGGCATCAATCCGAACACGTTGCGTTCACGATTGCAAATGCCCGCAATGTTTTCGATCGAGCCGTTCGGATTCGCTTCCGGAACGATCTGCCCTCGAGCATCGGCATAACGCAGAATGACCTGTCGATGCTTGTTCAAGTCACGCAATGTCTCAGCGTCGGTAAAGAAACAGCCTTCCCCGTGGGCGATGGGGAGCCGCAAAAGCGTTCCCTCGGGGCAGCAATTCGTGAAGGGCGAATCAGCGACTTCGACCCGCGTCGTGACCATGTCGCAGACGAAACGAAGGGACCGATTTCGCACAAGCGCGCCCGGCAACAACCCCGCTTCGCACAAAATCTGAAAGCCGTTGCAGGTGCCAAGAACCAATTTCCCGGCGCGGGCATCGTTGCTTACCGCCTGCATGATGGGCGAGAACCGGGCGATGGCGCCACACCGCAGGTAATCGCCATAGGCAAACCCGCCCGGCAAGACGATCGCGTCAAACCCGCGCAGCGACATCTCCTTGTGCCATACATACGCCGCTTCCAGTCCCTCAATCCCATTGATCGCCGCCACGCAATCTTGATCGCAGTTGGAGCCAGGGAACTGAATGACCGCGAATTTCATGGACCGTTACCGGGCAAAAGCGAAACGCGCAGCACGTTGTTCTGCGTGATAATCGTTCACCACCAGGCAAGCGTGGACGACTCCGGGAATCCAGCCCAGTAATGTCAGGATCAGGCTGAGAAAAAAACTGCCCAGGCGGCCGGTCATCAACACCGCCACCGGCGGCAGAGCAATGCAAAAAAAGTAACGCAACGCTTTCATCGTCTCTATCCGACCTCTGACCTCTGATCTCTGATCTCTGACTTCTCGAGCTGATAATCTTCAATCACTGGATTGGAGAGCAGATCCCGGCAGAGCTGATGCAGTCGCTCTTCCAGGCCGGAATTTTCCCCCTCCACATCGATTTCCATGTATTTGCCGATCCGCACGCTCCGCACCTCGGGCATCCCCAAATGTTGCATGGCGTCACGCACGGCCGCGCCCTGCGGGTCGAGCACGGCCTCCTTCGGTTTGACGATTACATTCACCTTCATCACTGGTAATATTGACCGGCTTGAGCGGGCAACAAGCGCATTCGTGAGGCGAATTCCGACACCGAAATCCCTTCTCGAAACGGCTAGATTAGTCGATAATTGCGCTGATTTTCCCTAAAAAGTGGACGACCATCCCGCCAGACTCATCGACAAAAGTTCGACTACCAACGCTCGCCAACCTCGCTTCCGCATGAAGAACCGTAAACCCCGACTAAGTCGGCGGCCTCAAATGAGCTGGGAAGGCGTGTGGTTGAGCTGCGCGATTGTCATCTGGTTCTTCGCTTGCTGGCCTGCGAGCGCGGGTTTCTACGCCAACACCATCTCGCCCGGAAATGTCCCATGGCCGGGTGGAACAGTTCCGTATGTGTTCGATTCGGCGTTGAGCGCGGCGCAGCAACAAACCTATCTCAATGCCCTGCGCCAATACGAACTCGCGGCGAAAGTTCACTTTATTCCACGCACGAGCGAAACGCAGTACATCCTTTTCAAATACGATCCCAACGGATTTGACAGTGTTTCCGGAAGTAATCCGCAAGTAGTCGCGGTGAATTCGCTGACCTGCGCGCAAATTTGCCACGAGATGGGTCATTCCTTTGGATTGCTGCACGAGCATACGCGACCGGACCAGAGCACTTACGTCAATGTTCTCACCGCCAACATCTACATGCCTGCCGTGAATCAGCATTGGTTTAATGTCGATCCCACGGGCACGGCGCAGGGTCGCTTACGACTTCGAGTCGGTCATGCATTTTGGCCAGTATCTGTTTTCCACGCAGCCCGATCCGACGCAGCCCAACGTGCTCGCCACGCTCCAGGCCAAAGCGGGCTTCGAGCAATTCCAGCCGCGCATGGGCGGTCTGGCGCTGAGCAAAGGAGATCGCGCGGTCATGAAATTTCTCTACGAAGCGGGCCCAACGCTTTCGTCAGTAGTCACGAACACCAGCGAAAGCGGGGTAGGCGGCCTGCGCGCGGCGCTCTACTATGCGGTCGATAATCCCGGCACGACGATCACTTTCAACATCCCGACGAGCGATCCGAACTATGCCAATGGTGTGTTCACGATTCGGCTCACGGGGCATCTCCTTCCGTTAGTCGTAGATGGGACGATCATCGACGGGACAACGCAACCAGGTTACGCCGGGAGTCCGCTGATCGTCCTTGATGGATCGCAGATTCTTCCCGAGGCGGAAGCAGTGCCCAACTCCATTCCCGGCATGTTCATCTACGCAGCCAACTGCACCGTGAAGGGCTTGTCCATCCAGCGCTTCCCCTGGGTTGGCATGGCGTTTTTGTATTCCGATGCCCACAACAACTCGGTCCGTGGATGCTGGTTTGGGTTGGACTATTCGGGCGCGGCGTCTGCGCCGAATCAATATCAGGGCATTCAAATTTCGAGCGGCGCGAACTCAAATACTATCGGGGGCACAACGGCGGCGGATCGTAATGTCCTCTCAGGAAACGCCCAGTATGGCATTTGGATTTCAGACGCGACTACCAGCGGCAACGTCGTCCTCGGCAACTACATCGGCACCAGTGCCAATGGTCTCGCCGCGGTGCCGAATGGGTTCTCGGGCGTGATTGTCACAGGCAACGCTCACGATAATTCGATCGGTGGAACTTCAGCAGGAGCTGGCAATGTCATCTCGGGAAATGCCCAGTATGGCATTTGGATTTCAGGCGCGAATACCACCGGCAACGTCGTCCTCGGCAATTACATCGGCACAAATGCCAGCGGTCTCGCCGCGGTGCCGAATGGCTCCGGGGGAATGATTGTCACGGACAGCTCCCACGATAATTCGATCGGTGGAACTTCAGCAGGAGCGCGCAATGTCATTTCGGGAAACGTTGACGCCGGGGTATGGCTGATCGGCGCGGGTGTGAATCAAAACACTGTGAGCGGTAATTACATCGGACTGGCCGCGACCGGCAATGCCGCTGTGCCAAACACAGGTTTGGGGTTGGGAGTCGACATCCGGAGCGGGCCCCAGAACAACCTCATCGCGAACAACGTGCTTTCCGGCAACGCCAGCGAGGGACTTCGGATCGAGAATGCGGGGACATCGGGCAACATGGTGCAGGGAAATCAAGTAGGTACCGCGCCCGGCGGCAGCAGCGCGATCGGGAACGGCTTTGCCGGCGTGACGGTTATCGGCGGAGCGACCGGGAACACCATTGGGGGAACAACCGCCGCGCAACGCAACATCCTTTCAGGCAATGTCACCGTCGGCCTCGTCTTCTCCGGCTCCGGCACGACTGGCAATATCGCCGAGGGCAATTTCATCGGCACAGACGCCAACGGTACCGCGAGCGTCCCTAATGGTTTTGCCGGCGTCTATCTCACCGGTGGCGCGACCACGAACCAACTCGGCGGCGTGCAGGCCGGCGGCGGGAACCTCATTTCGGGTAACGCAGGCTACGGCGTGTTCGTGGCTAATTCCGGGACAAGTGGGAATTTGATCCGGGGCAACACCAATCGGGATGAATGCCACCAGAGGCGGGCCGGTTCCAAATGGCTACCAAGGAATCGTGTTTCAACAAACTGCCACGCTCAACCAGGTCGGCGGAGCCGGTCTCGGCGAGAGCAATCTCATCGCCGGTAATAGCTTTGACGGAGTGATCTTGTACCGATGCGGGGACGCAGCAAAATAAGATCAGCCGGAATTCAATCTTCTCGAACGGCGGAAAGGGAATCGTGCTTAGTTTGGGCACAAATAATTCTCAACCAGCACCAACATCGCTTTCGGGATCGGTTAGCACCGCCAGCAACCCAAATGGCACTGATGTCAGCGGGAGTTTCGCCGGCGGCGCCAGCACGCTTGAGTTTTTTGCCAGTCCTACCGGCGATCCGTCCGGATTCGGAGAGGGCCAGTTCTTCATCGGCTCGCTGAGCGTCGCGGGCTCAGGCGTATTTACTGCACATTTGGCCGCAATCGTGCCAGCTGGTTATGTCATCGCAGCCACCTCGACCGATGGAAACGGCAACACGTCTGAATTTTCGCAAACCTTCACTGTCCCGGCGTACAGCGATAATGGCAGCGATGGAACGCCGGACCAATGGATGCTGGCCCACTTCGGTCATACTGATCCCCAAGCTGGCGACAAATCCCGCGCGACGGACGATGCCGATGGTGACGGCCTGACGAATTTGCAGGAGTTCAAAGCCGGGACCGACCCGAAGAGCGCGGCCAGCGTTTTCCGCATTACGGCGATTGACAGTTCAACTGGCAACCCGCGCATCAGCTTCCCGAGCGTTACCGGGAAGACCTACCGCCTGGATTATCGCGACGATCTTGTTACCGGCAGCTGGAGCCCGCTGGTGGACGGCATCTTTGGCACGGGCGCGACCCTGCAAATCAGCGACCCGAGCGGCACCGGCTTAAACAAACGCTTTTACCGCGTCAGTCTCGAGCCTTAGTCGGCCCTCCGCATCTCGCTTCGGCCAAGGCGTTTGGACGTCGTCTCTGTCGTTGAGCGGCCCATGGTTTGCCGACGAAAGGGCCTTTCCGAAAAGGCCCAATTGTTCGATAATTAGTGCCTCCATCCTGTGAAACGATCCCCAAGCTATCGGCAAATGTGATGCGCGTGTCCGTGCTCGCAGGTTGTCTCGTTGTTCTCTGCTGCTTGTCTTTCAGCGTGGCCCGCTCGCAAGCAGCCGCTGCCAATAACAAGACCGACATCGCTATCATCGATCGCGCGATCGCTTCGGCCGGGCCCGGCGAGCAATCGGTCAAGTTCGGCGACGTCGGCATGCGCATCGCCGACCTCAAAGCAATTCGCGATCGTCTCGCCGGAAAACAAGCGAAGTCGCAGGCCCGGCAATCCAAGCCGAGTCCTCAAGTAGTCACTCCAATCACTTCCTTCAAATGGCCGGGCGGCAATGTCTATTATCGGTTCGATCCCACGCAGGTCCCCGCCACGATTACCCCGGCCAAAGAGCAGCAATTTCGCGACAGCGCCGCGGAATGGGCGGCCTTCGCTAATCTGCATTTCATCGAGATCACCAATGTCACCGGCATCGCGCATTACATCACCGTGCAGGAGCGATCCTCCAGCGAAGGCGGATTTTCTTCATCGGTCGGAATGGATCCGAACAATACAGAGCAATTCGTCCAGGTCGACCCCAGCTCATGGAACCGCCAGACCGTTTGTCACGAGATCGGCCATGCCCTCGGGCTTTATCACGAACAACAGCGTGACGACCGCGACACCTACGTGGTCATCCTTTTAAGCAACGTGGCCCCCGCGCTACAGCCAAATTTCGCGAAAATTTCCGGCGGCTCCGTCGCGCAAGGCGCTTACGATTTCTACTCGGTCATGCATTACCGGCGGGACGAGCTATCGCTTCATCCCGGTAGTCTCGATCCAGCACTGCGCGACACCATCGAACCGCAGCCTGCCTACAGCCAGTTTCTCGACATCATGGGCAACGTTTCCGACCGCGTCCTTAGCAAACTCGATCGTTCTGGCATGGCGGCTCTCTACGGTAATCCGGCGATCCTGCCCAGCGCGCTCGTCACAAACACGAACGACAGCGGGCCGGGAAGTTTGCGCACCGCCATTTATTACGCGTTCGACCGATCGACCGATGCGTCGCCGGTTCCAACGTCGATCACGTTCCATATTCCGAATACCGATCCAAATTTCAGCGGCGGCGTTTTTACAATCAAGCCTACCTATCAACTGGTCGCGCCGGGTGCGGGCACAACGATTGACGGCGCAACTCAGACCGCGTTCACGGGCGATACCAATCCGAGCGGTCCCGAGATTGTACTGAATGGCTCGCAAATCGCCGCGCAAAGCCTTTCCGCCAGCGGCTTTATTCTGCGGGAAACGAATTGCAATATAAGGAACCTGGTCATCGACGGATTTAATCAGTGGGGTTTGCTCATCGACGGCACCACCGCCGCGCTCAACGGCACCGCTGCGACCGGCAATACGATCAGCGGCTGTTATATCGGCACCGATAAGACCGGCAGCGCGGCCGTGCCAAATGCATATCCTGGAGTCGAGATTCTGGGCGGCGCAAATCACAACACGGTCGGTGGAACCGCTACGACCGCGCGCAACGTCATTTCGGGAAACACTCATTACGGAATTTCCGTTCACGACGCCAGGATCGAACAGCAACATTATCCAGGGCAATTACGTTGGCTTGAATGCAGCGGGCACCGGCATGTTGCCGAACGCGTTCTCCGGAATCGCCATCTTCGCCGGTCCGCAGTCGAACGTGGTCGGCGGCAACACGGGCAGCGCCGGCAACCTGATTTCCGGCAACGGCGAAGAAGGGATTCTCATGGATAATACGAATCTCAACACCGTGCAGGGTAATTTTATCGGCGTAAACGCAGGCGGCACCGCGGCGATAGCCAACACGTATGGCGGGATCGCAATCTTTGGCGGCTCACAGTCCAACACCATTGGAGGAACATCGACCGTCCGCGCGCAACCTCGTTTCCGGGAATTCATTTGAGGGCGTCGCGATCGGCGGCGTTGCTTCGAACCTGAACCTGGTCGCCGGAAACTTCGTCGGCGTCGATGTAACTGGCACCGCGGCGATTGGAAATGGTACCAGGGGAGTCAGCGTTTATGGCGGCGCACAGATCAACACGATTCGGCGGAACATCCCCGGGTCGCGCGCAATGTCATTGCCGCAAACGGCTATCAATCTCCTACGCCTATGAGGACGTCGGCGTCCAGGGCGCCAATACCAACAACAACGTCGTGCAGGGTAATTTGATCGGCCTGAATGCTGCCGGAACGGCCCGCCACTCCCCAACAGCAATACCGGAGTCGGAGTTTACCAGGGCGCGCAGAACAATACCATTGGCGGCACCTCGGCCGGAGCACGCAACACTGATCTCCGGGCACGCAGACTACGGCGTCTATGTCTCCGATCTCGGAACCAACGGAAACGTGGTGCAAGGCAACACGATCGGACTCAACATCGCCGGCTCAGCCGTCGCCAACGGCGGTCCCGGCGTCGCCTTTGTCAACAACGCGCAATCAAACGTGCTCGGTGGCAGCGCTACAGGCGCAAGCAACACTATCTCTGGCAATACAGGCGACGGAGTTGCCGTCGATTCCTCGAGCTCGACCACGATAAACGAGACGTTTAGTCGCAACTCGATTTTTGCCAACGGCGGAAAAGGCATCTCCCTTAGCAACGGCGGCAACAATTCGCAGCCCTTCCCCAATCTCTCCTCCGCGGTCTTGAGCACGGTCACAAATCCCAGCGGTACCGACGTGGCCGGTGCGCTCACTGCCGCGGCCAGCACCGCTTACACGATCGAATTCTTCGCCAGCGCCACCGGCGATCCGTCCGGATTCGGCGAAGGTCGAGTATTTCGTCGGTACCGCCAACGTCACCACCAGTGGCGGCGGGACGGTCAGCTTCAATACCAGCCTGGCCGCGGCCGTTCCCGCCACCTACGTCATCACCGCCACCGCGACCGACCCACTCGGAAACACCTCCGAGTTCTCCGCGACGCGCACCGTCACGACTACCGACACCGATGGGGACGGAATTCCCGATAATTGGATGAATGCCCATTTTGGTCATAACACCGGAACGGCCGGTGATAAGTCCCGTGCCAGTGACGACGCCGACGGCGATGGTGTCACCAACCTGCAGGAGTTCAAAGCCGGCACCGATCCGAAGAGCGCAAACAGTGTCCTTCGGATTACGTCCATCGATCGCAGCACCGGCAATCCGCGCATCAGCTTCCCGAGCGTTACGGGCAAGACCTACCGTCTGGATTATCGCGACGATCTGGTTACCGGCAGCTGGAGCCCGCTGGTGGACGGCATCTTTGGCACGGGCGCGACCGTGCAAATCAGCGACCCGAGCGGCACCGGCCTAAGCAAACGCTTCTATCGCATCAGTCTCGAGCCCTAGTCGGGCCTTCCCGGCTACGGCAAATACAGGGCTCTTCGCACCGGAACAGTCAGTGTGCCGGTCACCGGCATGGCGTAAGCCTTTTGAAGACGGGCGATGGCATCACTCACCGCAGCAGAATAAACTCCGTCGATTGGTCCGGCATAGTAACCCTTGCGACGCAAACAATCCTGCAGAGCGCCCATGTAAGCAGGATCTTTGACCGAGAGACCGCCCGGGCCTTGTATAATAAGACGAACGGCTGGCACGCGTCTCAAAATCGGTCGAATTCACGGGACCCTGACAGAGCAATCCCCACTCGTCCCTCGCCGCCAGGGCGTCGGTGCAATGGAAGAGTGGAAGGTCGTCCCAGGCGAACGCTGAAGTCGCGCCCAAACCAAACAAAAGAGTAAGCACAGAGAAGCGAATCGGATTCATAAAAATAAAATGTCGCGTTGAAGGAACCGTTGGATGAGCAAGAACTGTGAACAAAGATAGCACAATCGTCGATTCCCGGTCAATTTTCGCAATGGCCCTGCCCGGTCACATAAGGTTCTGGCGCGGCCCGCGCAGCGAGGTAGAGTGCAGCCGTGACGAGCATATCGCCCCCAGCTTGTTAAAGCGCGCAGATTGAATCCGAAGAATTTCCTCGCCGAGTTAAAGCGGCGCAATGTTTACAAAGTCGCGATCGCCTACGCGGTCGTTGCCTGGCTGCTCATCCAGGTCGCGACCCAGGTTTTTCCGTTTTTCGAGGTTCCAAACTGGGCGATTAGACTGGTGGTAATGCTCATCGTGATCGGATTTCCGATCGCGCTGATCATTGCCTGGGCGTTTGAATTGACGCCGGAAGGCCTCAAGCGAACCGAAGTGGCAGATGCCGCGCCGGTCCAGCCCAAAACACGCCGCACGTGGATATATGTCGTGATCGCCGCGGGCGCCATCGCGATCGGGCTGCTCTTCATGGGGCGATTCACGGGACGGAATACCGTTGCGAAACAGGATGCCACTCCGGAACTGCCCACCAAGTCGATTGCGGTTCTGCCCTTTGAATCGCTCAGCGAGGACAAAGCGAACGCCTATTTTGCCGACGGTATTCAAGATGAGATCCTGACGCGCCTGGCGAAAATTGCGAGAGCTGAAGGTCATCTCGCGCACCTCCACTCAGCATTTCAAGAGTTCGCCGGACAATCTTCCGCAGATCGCCAAACAGCTCGGGGTGGCGAATATCCTGGAGGGCAGCGTACAAAAGTCGGCCGACCAGGTTCGCGTCAATGTGCAGCTTATTAATGCCCTGACCGACGCCCATCTGTGGGCGGACATTTACGATCGCAAACTGACGGACATTTTCACGGTCGAGAGCGACATCGCAAAAACCATCGCCGATACCTTGCAGGCCAAACTGACTGGTTCGGAAAAGCAGGCCATCGCAGCCCAGCCGACCGCCAACAGCGAGGCCCACGAATTCTATCTCAAAGGCAGATATTTTTTGGAACAAGCGAACGGCCGGCGATTTCAAGACCGCGATCGGTTATTTTCAACAGGCTATCAACAAAGATCCCAACTTTGCCCAGGCCTATGCCGGGCTGTCGGACGCCTACGTGCTTCTCCCGGGATATAGCGGCGCCAGTCCGCAGGATTCTTTCCCTCAAGCGAAAGCGAGTGCCAAGAAAGCGGTCGAGCTGGATGATACGCTGGCCGAGGCCCACACGTCTTTGGGACAGGTTCTTTATTGCTACGACCTCGACTTCGATGGATCGATCAAGGAGTTTCAGCGGGCCATTCAGCTGAATCCCAATTATGCGACGGCGCACCATTGGTACGGCAACAGCACATTGGTCGCGCTCGGCCGATTCGACGAGGCGATCGCGGAAATGAAGCGAGCGCTGGAGCTGGATCCGCTCTCGCTCATTATCAATGCCGATCTCGGTAACACCTACTGCACGGCGCGTCGCTACGACGAAGCGATTGATCAACTTCGGAAAACCCTCCAAATGGAGCCGGGATATTATTACACTCACCAGAACCTTGGCATAGCGCTCGAGCTGAAAGGCGATCTCGGCCCCGCGATTGAGGAATACCAAAAGGCACACGCGCTAAACGACGATCCGTGGGTGCTGGCCAATCTCGCCCACGCTTATGCCTCCTCCGATCGCAAGACCGAGGCGTTGAAAATTCTGGACCAATTGAAGGACCTATCCAAACAGCGATATATCTCACCATACAGCCTGGCCCTCGTTTATGTTAGCTTGGGCGACAAAGAAGAGGCGTTGCGCTGCCTCGAAAAAAGTTATCAAGATCAAGCGGGCAACGACATTGGGCTTGTCAAAGTTGATCCCATGCTCGACCCGCTGCGCGGCGATCCGCGTTTCGAGGCGCTGGCGGCAAAGGTTTTCAACCACAAAGACGCGACCGCTCAGGCCCGTCCGGCATCACAATAATCGGCACCTTTGCGAGCGATACCGGCGCGGGGAATCAACTGCCAGGTGTCGCGCAATTCTGGGGAGCACGCCCGTCTCGGGCGTTGGCGGAAGCGTCTCGCTTCCGCACATTCCCGGGCGACAAGCTCGTTTCGGCGAGACAATGGGCGGCTTCCCCGATCGTCGATCTGGCACGTCGGATGATATCCGACAGAAACCAATCCATCTTGCTCGCGCCTCGATTCCGGTGCAGGCAGGCGACCCAGATTTGTGCTATTTCTTTGGGCTCATGAAGACACTTTTATTGTTCATCCTGCTGGCTTCGTTTTCCGTCTCGGTCCTGTCAGGCTGCAAGAACGGCCCGAGCCCCGAGCAGCAAGTGCGGGACTTGGATGCAGAGAAGGCAGCTGAGAAACAACAGGCGGACTTCGCCAAGAGTCTTCCGCCCGTCCAGAATCCGGGCAAGGGCCAGTAAGGATCGCGGCCAGTTCCCAAACCGCGCCGCGCCCAGCAGCTGGATCGCCAACGGCGGCTGGAGTTTAGGTTCACGCGTTACACAATCCTGCCGTCAAACCCAGCGATCCCGCGCTGCTCGACGCCCGGTGGTTTTTCGCCACGCGTCCACATTTTTGTACCCATCCACGGTGCTTTGTTCTACAATTTAAGGATAAACCCCCGACCCTCTCCGCGTTGGTCATTCAACAACCACAACCCCCTGTTTTATGAATTTGTGTTTCCGTAACCAACGTCTCCTTATTGTCATCGCCTTCGCCGCGTTGACTCAACTTGGGGCGCCCGGCCAATTGCTTGCCGGCAAAGGGTCCAAAACCAAAGTGATCAAGGGTAGCGTCTTCGGAGGCATGGACACAGCCGCCGACCTCGCGATTGATTCTTCGGAAAATGTTTATGTGACCGGCACTTCTCAGGGATTTACGGGCGGAATAGATTTCGCCACCATCAAATACGATTCGAGTGGAACGCAACAATGGAAAGCGCGTTTCACCAGTCTTCTGAACAGAACCAATCATGCCTACGCGATGGTGGTCGATTGCGCGGGCAATGTTTACGTGACGGGCAGTTCGCAGGGAATCGATATGGGACTCGATTACGCGACGGTGAAATACGATTCGACCGGCGTCCAACAGTGGGTCGCGAGATACAATGGAACCGGCAACGGCGAAGACATTCCTTATGCCATCGCGGTCGACGGCGCAGGAAATGTTTACGTGACGGGCAGTTCCCTCGGCAATTTTGGAGGCCTCGATTACGTGACAATCAAGTACGATTCAAGCGGGGCCCAGCAATGGACCTATCGGTGGCGCGGTTATGGGATTGGAAACAACATTCCCACGGCCATTGCGGTGGATTCCAACGGAAACGTTTTCGTTACCGGGAGCTCGCTGGCTCTTAACGCGGGCCTGAACTACATGACGATCAAGCTGAATTGCAACGGGGCACTCGTTTGGTGGGCCGCATATAACGGTATCGGAAATTGGGACGACACGGCCAACGCCCTGGCCATCGACAATTGCGGAAACGTTTACGTTACCGGGAGCTCCTACGGGACGTTAGGCGGGATGGATTACGTGACGATCAAGTACGACACCAACGGAGTGCAGCAATGGACTCACCGATGGGCCGGCTATTTTCTCGGCAACAACATCGCACGCGCCATTGCGGTGGATTGTGTGGGAAACGTCTATGTGACGGGGAGCTCTCTGGCTCTCAACGCGGGTTTGAACTACATGACCCTGAAACTCAACTCCAGTGGGGGTCTCGTATGGTGGGCGGCTTACAACGGCTTGGCCAACGGGAACGACACCGCCTATGCGTTGGCCGTGGACACGGCGTGCAACGTTTATGTCACGGGAAGTTCTCTCGGGTTTGGATCGGGGTTGGATTACGCGACGGTCAAATACAATTCGAACGGGAATCAGCAATGGGTCGCGCGCTACAACGGACCGGGTAACAGCGATGACACCGCGATCGGCGTAAACGTGAATAGCACTTCAGGGAACGTTTATGTGACCGGGACATCTCTCGGCCTGCAAACAGGATTCGATTACGCGACGGTCAAATACAATTCGAACGGCATCCCGCAGTGGATCAATCGCTTCAACGGTCCATAGCAGGATCAGGTAGGGACACGTCTCCGAGGCGTCCTGTCCCTTGAATCTTCACGACCGCCAGGTCGTCGAATTCCTCCACGTAGCCGAGCACGCCAGGGTGGTTGAGTCTTTACGAAGCGGGGTAACAGCGCGAGTTTCGCGCGCATGAACACGCTCGGCTCAGCTAGAGAGACCTGGCGGCCGCGCTTTGGCTGGCGCGTGCCGGCAGCGTGGCTCACGCTTTGCGTCGTCTGGAGCTCGACCTGGCTCGTGATCAAGATCGGACTGCGCGATCTGCCGCCGATTTCCTACGCCGGCATCCGGTTCGTCATCGCCGTGCTCGTGCTCCTCGCGGTTTCGGTCGGACGCGTTCGCTTACTGCCCACGCGGCGCAGCGACTACATCGTCCTGGCCTTTACCGGAGTGCTGATGTTCACGATCAATTACGGTCTCATTTTTTGGGCGGAATTACATGTCTCTTCCGGGCTCGCGGCGGTCTTACAAGCCACCATCCCCATCTTCGGAATGCTTTTCGCCCACTGGTTAATACCGGACGAGCCGCTGCGTTTCCGAAGACTTCTCGGCGCCTTAATCGCGGTGGCTGGGGTTGCCATCATATGCGCGCGGCTGCTTGATTTCAACGGGGTGATGGCCTTTTGGGGCGGCCTCAGCGTCGTGGTCGCGGCGGCCAGCGCTGCCTTCTCCAATGTTCTGCTAAAGCGACGGGCCATGCCGCTCGCCCCGGCCATGCTGGCGGCGTGGCAGATGATTTTTGGCGTTGCGCCATTGCTCCTCATCGGGCTTCTCACGGAAGGCAACCCGTTGCGCTTTCATTGGTCTGCCGTTGCGATCTTCTGTTTGCTTTACCTGGCCGTCATCGGATCGGCGCTGACGTTCCTGCTTCTCTATTGGTTGATGCCACGCATGACGGTGACGAATCTTCAGACAATTTCACTGATCACGCCACCTGGCGCGGTCGCCCTTGGCTGGCTCGTGGGCGGCGAAAAATTTCCGCTGTGGTCTCTGTTCGGAGCGGGCTTCATCCTGGTCGGCGTCTGGATGATTTTCCGCCGGGAGACGGAGAAGATAACGGCTGAAGTTGTCGCGGCGGTGCCTGAGCGCGGCTAAAGTGGCGGCCGGCGGCCGCGGATTATTTAACATCGTCCGCGGAGCGGCCGATCCACCTGCAGCAAGCACGTTCCGCCCTAGGCAGCGGCGCGGCGCTTCTGTTTGACAAGCGACGATGTTGATTTTCGGGCACCGTTGCCGCTGCGTTTCACGCGCACGGATTTACTGCGGTTGATGCTCTCTTGCAGGACCTTTACCAGATCGACCACGTTGGTGGCCGGGCGCGGCGCGCTCGGTTTTACATCTATCTTTTTGTTCTTCGCCTTCTGCTCGATCAATTCCATGACGGCGTTGCGATACTCGTCCCGGTATTTCTCCGGTTCCCATGTCACCGTCATGCTATCGACCAAAGACTGCGCCATTTTCAATTCCTTTTCGTTGAGCGCAGTGCTTGGTCCGCGATTGAGTTCTTCGGCACTCAGGATTTCGCTGGCGAAGTGCATTAACTCGAGAATGAGGAACAAGCCGTCGGGCTTGACCGCCGCCAAGTGCTCCCGATTGCTGATCACAACCTTGGCGATGCCGATCTTGTCGGTTCCGCTGAGCGCCTTGTGCAAAAGCGCGTAAGCCTTTTCGCCGCCTTTCTGCGGCTCAAGAAAGTAAGGCTTAAAGAAAAACTTCGGATCGACCTGGTCCAACTCCACGAAATCCGTGATGTCGATGGAATGGGTCGACTCGATCTTTACTTTCTCGAAGTCTTCGTCGTTCAGGATGACGTAGCGGCCGCGCTCGTACTCGAAACCTTTAACGATCTGGTCGGCCGGGACTTCTTTCATGTCGGCTTCCGCGACCTTCTTGTACTTGATCGGGCTCAGATCGGTGCGACGCAGTTGCCGAAAACTGACCTTCTCCTCACGGGTAGCGGGATAAACCGCGATAGGAATGTAAACCAGACCGAAACTGATACTGCCTTTCCAGGTAGGACGCATAGAATTCAGGGTGGGTATGTCGTTTCCGCTAATTGTGAATAATTGTCAATAACTTCTCTCTCGAGGAGATATTGATCCTGTTGCATGAGCACAAACTATTCCGGGGGGCTCGATCGGCCTAACGTCGTCGCGCGACCCGCCGGTTCAGCGCGGGCCATAGGATGATGGCACCGCCAAGAAGAAAGAGCATCAGAGACGCGGGCTCTGGAACGGACGTAGCCATTCCATCGTTGAGCGCAACCAAACCATAACTCCCATCAGCGCCGGCTTGAACCTCATATTCGAACCCGGGAGCAAGGCCGGTGATTTGCACTTCATCGAAGGTGCCGGTCAACGTGCCGGTGACGTTAAGGAAATCGAACACGTCGCCCTCTTTGGGAGCGAAGCCATCGATAAAGGCGAGCGAGAGGTTGCCGCCGAGGGTGATGTTTCCATGGACATCGAGCATATCGAACGACGTCGTCCCGGCGATGGCCAATTGGAGAACAGCTCCACTGAGTTGGGTGAAATTTCCATTTACGGTAAGGGTGGCCGGATCCCCGGGAGCCACCGTGCCGCCGCCATTGACGACGTTGCCGGTGATCGCGACCTGACCTCCGAGCGTTCCCCCGCTATTAATCTGAATGCTGCCTGTCGCGGCCAGTGTGCTGGTGGAACCGATGGTCAGGCCGCCTCCAGTCACGTCGATGAACGAAGCGGGCCCGGTTTTGACAGAAGTGGCCACATGAGCAGTGGCGCCACCGTTCACGAAGAGGAAGGCCAAGCTCCCAGCGCTCTGCGGACCGCCAACCACGAGCGAGGTCGCTTCCAAGTGCGAGCCGGCACCATCGACAGTCACCGTTCCGCTACTGCCAAACTGGGCTCCCACGATGACCGCACCCGCACCGACTCCCGACGGCGCAACCACCCCGCCCTTCGTGATATCGAGCTCGCCGGTGCCAGCGTCGCCGACGATCAGCTTATCGTCGTAGAGAAGTGTGGCGGTTCCAGGCGCGCCTGTGCCCGTCACATCTGCGGTGCCGTGCGAGAGCTCATTCCCGGCGAGCACAAAATTGCTCACGGTGAACGAGGCATTGTTCTGCACATTAAAAAAACCTTTGCCACCTTGTCCGACCGTGACGGTCGCTCCGCTATTGAGCATGAGTTCGGAGAGTGCTCCGTCCAGCGTCACGTCACCACTTGAATTTTGCTGATTGCCCAGGATCATGGAACTGGCGTGCGACACCATGGTGGCGCCGTTGCTAATGGTAATGTGCCCGCTGCCTGCATCTCCATCCACCACGGCATTGAGGTCGACCTCCGAACCAAGGCTGCTGACAAACTCGCTACCAACGGATATCGATCCGATAGCGGATGCGTTCTGACCGAGAGTGACGATGCTGCTGCTGAAATTGGCATGGGCTGCGCCCTCGACGCTCAGACTCCCAAAGCCCGATGCTCCAATCGTGGTGGTGCCACCGTTTTCGTTGAAGGTGGTTCCGTTGCCGGTCAGTTCCAAGACGCCATCGGATGCGCCGAAGTTGACCGTGTAGGCGGGATATATGTTCTGACCCAGGATCAAATTACCCTCGACAGTAGCGACCGCGCCGCCGTCCATTTCCACAATCGCGTCGCCATTTTGGCCGATGGTCAGGTCGCCCTTCGTGTGCCAGAAGGAAGCGCTGCCGCCACTACTACCGCTGACGACAACCAGTTCTCCAGCGCCGGAGTTAATGGGCCCTTCCACAACGGCGTTCTGATTCGTGACCGTTGCGCCGTGTGTGATGCTGAGGTTTCCGGTCCCATATGCCAGGGTCTGCACGACGAAACTACCGATCGACAGATCGCCACTAATGGTCATGGCGGTACTGCTGCCGTCGACCGTAATCGACCCAACTCCTCCCGAAGTTCCATCTTGCACAGGTACGATCACGCCAGCCGGAAGCCCACCCACGAGGGTACTCGTTGCCGTAAGCGACGCCCCACCCGATAACGCGAGCGTGCCCATACCCTGATCTCCCACGACCAAGGCTCCGTTTACCTGAATAGCCGAACTCGGCCCCGAGATGGAAGCTTTTCCATGACTGTTGGCATTCTCGCCGATCTTAAGTGAATCGGCCGTCACGGTCGCGCCTCCGTTCACATCCATCTCGCCGGTCCCGGAAAGTCCAACGTCCACAATGCCGGCTTGCACGCTGGTGTTGCTGAATACGGTATTGTTGCCGTTGACCTTCAGGGTGCCGTCGCCGTTTGCCATGTTGCCGATCACCGTAAAACCCGTTGTCAGCTTCGCTCCTTGTTCGACGGTCACCGTGCCCCTGCCGTTATCACCGATGGTGACGTTCTTGGCATTGAGCGACGATCCGGTGCCAGTGACATCGACTTTTCCGAGACTGTCCTGCAGGACGCCCACGTCAACTACTCCGAACGAAGGAATACTTCCTCCCTCCGGAGGATTCGGGGTTCCAAATGTAACTTTCCCACCGTTCTGAATATTGAGAGTGCCGCTTCCGGAGTTGCCAACGCTAAGCTGGATAAAATATTGCAACGTCGAGGCGACCACGGAATTTCCCGCGCCGGACGACCCGGTCACTGTGACAGTACCCGTCCCGAAGCCCTGGTCGCCAATGGTCATGTTGTAGGCTGAGACCATCGAACCGCCGGTAATCGTCAGGCTTGCCTGGGCTTGACCGCCAACCGTGAGATTTCCGTTGACCGTCCACAACCCTCCGGTGTCGATCTTGGCCGTGGCGACGGACAAAGCCATGTCGGCAAGCGTTGCGTCGCCGTCGTTCAAGAGCTTGGCGCTGTTGGTGACATTCAGCGTGCCGTTGCCTTTCTCGCCGACGTTGAAATCGGTCTGCACTTCCATCATCGTGCCGGTCCCGTCCACGTTCAGCGTGCCCACGCCATCGGCCTTGTCGCCGACCACGACCGCGTGGCCAGTGTAGGATGCGCCGCCCTGCACGGCGAAGAGACCGGTGCCGTCTTCACCGACCTGGAGTTGGCCCGTGAAGTTAAGTTTGGACCCGGCGCCGCTCAGCGTGATGACACCGGTACTGCCGGGTTGGTCGCCGATCACGAGCTGGGTGTTGTTCACCGTCACCACGCCGCCATTCTCGATGTTCAACGTGCCGTCGCCTTTGCCACCGACCGTGAGTCCAGTCGCGGTCCAGTTCGATCCTGTGCCCGTGACCGTCGCCATTCCGTCTGCGTCCTCCTCGTCGCCGATGGTCGCGTCGCCCGAGGAGAGGGTGCCTCCGTTCACGACCATGAGCGTGCCGGAGCCCTGGCCGCCAATGGTCAAATCACCGGTGTTAAGGATCGAGTCGGGGTCCGTCACGACCAATGTCCCATCGCCCGGGCCCTCGAGGTCCTCCGAGTCGCCGAGAGTAACCGAGTTGCCACTTAAGTCGACGAACGCGCTGTTTTGCACCACCATCGTACCTGAGCCAGAGCTACCGATCTTCACATCGCCGCCCGAGTATATGAATTGCGTCGAAGATCCATCGATCGTCAGCATTCCTTCCGAGCTGCCGTGTTTGCCAAGAATAAGATCGCCCTCGACGCGTAGAGTGCCGCCGTCAGCCACAGTTACTTCACCCGATCCGCTATCGCCGATGGTCAAGTCGCCGGTCGAATGCCAGATCGAGCCCTGGCCGGTTACCTCGACAGTTCCCGTGGAACCTTCTTGCGCGCCGACGCTCGCGGCCTGGTTCGACACCGTGCCGTTGCCGGAGACGGTGAGCGTGCCATCACCAGCATCGCCGACGGTTAGATCGCCGTTGATGGTGAGTGCGCTGCCCGTCCCGTCCACCTGGATGATGCCCTGGCTGCCCTCTTCCGTAGCGATGGTCGTATCGCCGGAAGTGACCGTACTGTTGGTATCGATCGTCAAAGAGCCATCACCGGTTCCACCGTTCCCGAGCATCATGGAATTCACGGAAAGCGTGGCATGATCGTAGACGTGGACATCGCCGATGCCCTGATCGCCAACGATCATGTCGCCGTCTGCCATCACTTGCGCGTTGGCGCCGATACTCATCACGGGATCGCCTTCCTGTGCACCGACCGTGATGTCCTTGGTGGTCACGGTCGCGCCCGTAATGTTGAGCGTTCCGTCACCCGCATCGCCAACTGTGACGTCGCCGAGATCGGCGCGAGTATCCGCGCCGTCGATGTTTAAAGTACCCACGCCGGTCGTCTGGCCGCCGATGTTGGTGGCCATGACCGACAGTGTCGCTCCATCCTGAACGCTGACCGTGCCAGTGCCGCCGTAGCCAACGTAGAGTGTTGCGTTAGTGGCGGTGACGCTCGATCCCGTGCCGGTCACGGTCAGCAAGCCGGTGCCGCCTTCATTTCGACCAACTCGAAAGAGTGTCCCGTCAACGATGAATGCGCCGCCGCCCGTAATCGTGGCGGTTCCATTCCCACTGTAGCCGATCTGCGTGTCGCCCTTCGATTCAAACTGCGAGCCGCTGCCGTCAACCGTGAGAGTGCCGGTGCTGTCGGCATCCGTTCCAATAACGGTCGAATTGGTGCCATCGACGCCGGTGGTAAACGTGGTGACGGCGGCCCCACCGCTAATGGCAAGAGTGCCCGTGCTGCCACCATTCAAGCCAATAAACATGACGTCGCTCGAGATCACTTTGGCTCCGTTTTGGGCCGTAAGGGTGCCATCGCCAAAATTGCCGATCGTGAGGAAGCTGGCGTTGTTCCAGGTCGAACTATCGATCGTCGCCTGGCCGGTCGATCCGACGGCATTGCCGATGACCGACTGCTGAGCGTTGATCGTGCTGCCGCTCATGGCCGTGAGTGTGCCGTCGCCGGTATCGCCGACGACCAGCGACGGCGGATTATCACCAGCACTGGTTGCGTTCAGGGTGCTTCCGGTCAAAGTCAGCGCCGCGGGTGCGCCGACCGGACCGGTGCCGTATCCGGGGTCGTGTCCATTTGGGGATGGCCCGATGCCAGTGGCAATGACCACCGACCCCGCCGTGATGGTTGATCCACTCGCGGCTAACGTCGCCTGCCCGGTGACATTGGCAAAGACGGCCGGATCGGCTCCAACGATGTCGAGCTCGGTCTTGGCATTCAGCGTCGCATTGTTCAGCATGACCGCCTCTTCGACAAAAGGCTGATCGGGCTGCACATCAAAAATCCCCACGTCACCGCCCTGAGCGCCATAGATTTTGGTTACATCGCCCGAGAGGGTCGCTCCGCTGATGGTCAACGATCCCGCGTCCGCCACCGGATCGGGCCGCGTGTCGGTGATGCCGTTGGCCGGGGCCAGGGAAGTTCCCGTCATCAGCGTAAGCACGGGAGTCGACAGCGTTCCGCCGCTGATCGTCATGGCCGAGGGGTCGTAGCCCAGGACGTTGTCCAAATTGTCAAAAACCGGGCTGCCGCCAACTGAAATAATCTCCGTGGCCGGGGAGTCGGCCGATCCCAAACTGGGAGTGCCGGTCACAGTGAGACTGCCAAGCGACAACGTTCCCGGGCCGAATATTCCCAGATATTTAATTGTTCCACTGACTCCCGATATCTGGAAACCATTTCCGGTGATTCCAAGAAATTCGTTTTGAGAAATGAAACCTCCCAGATCGGGTGGGAAATAATCCGCGGGATAACCCTGGATCGTGACCGAATCGTCTGCACCGGGCCCGCTGGACGGAAACATCCCAAGCCCCGGAACGTAGGGGTCGGTGCCATTCTGCCAGACCGTTGGATCGCCGAACGATCCTTGCTGATCGACGGTGTAGGCGTCGACGGTGGCGTCGGGATCCGTGGGAGTGACAAGCGTCGCCGTACCTTCAAAGAAATAAACGTCCGCATGGGCGGTGATTGAGACCGCGGCAAGTATTCCGGCCAGGAGTCCACCGAACCAGGCTCTGGAAATCGGATTCGATGATCTCATCATTCAGCCTCGGGATGCGGAGCGATCAGACGGCTATTTGCGGGGGATGGTGCGCGAGGCAGAATCGCCGTTTACGGCAAGCCCGATTCCTGGAATTTCTCAGATTTTCCATAAGCGAAGCCAAATCGTTATACGGGAGATGGAGCCCCGAATGCAAGCCGATTCCAGACTCCGGCCCTACCTTACGAAAACCGCTTGGACGGACTGCGATGATCTGTAAACGGCTGGTCCTAAGCGTCTTTGCCAACCGCCCGCGGATTCTTATCATCGCGCAGACCCAAAAAAATGGGCTGCCGTAGCTTTCCGTCTCGAGTCCTCCATTGATTCGCTCTTGGGCCCCGAGCTCACCTGTTGCCGCGCAGGCTTGACCGTCATGTCGCAGCGTCCCCGCTCGCTCCATTCGGCTAAGGCCTCGTGCCTCGGAACAAATGCCGCTCAGCCTTCTCTGGCAACCGCGCGAGGATCTTTGTCATCGCGCAGTCCTAAAAAAACGGGCTGGCGTAACTTGTTGTCCCGAGTCCACTCGGCAAAGCTTACCTGAGCAACGAAGATCGGACTGATCCAATGCATCTTTTGCATCATGGACGGAGTAATCCCCTGCACCCATTCTCCGCCCTGTTTCGACGGAAGATCGGCGAAGGGACAGGTGGCCCGCTCTTGCTTGCGGAACTCTTGGTAAAGGGTCGCCAATGACTTCTCGGTGAAACCACTGCCGACCTTTCCCGCGAAGAGAAGTTTCTTCTTTTCATAAAAGCCCACCAGAATCGCGCCGAAATATTTGCGGGAGCCGGCCGGAGGAGTGTAGCCGCCAATGACGAATTCCTGTTCGTTCACACATTTTAGTTTGATCCAGGTGCCGCTCCGCCGCCCCGGCTCGTAAACCGATCCGCGCTTCTTGCCGATGAGACCCTCGAGTCCGCGGCGTTTTACTTCCTTGAGCAGGATGCTGGCTTCGCCGCCTATTTCGCCCGAGAGGCGAATCGGATCGCCCGTATCCGCGCAAAGCGTGGCCAGAAGACTTTTTCGCTGTTCAAGCGGCAGGGAAATCAAGCCCTTGCCGCCAGCCTGGAGCAGATCGAACACATAATAATAGACGGGCGATTTCTTTCCCTCCATCTCCAGAGCCTGCAAAAGCTGAAAGGATGATCTCCCTTCCTGATCAAGCGCCACCACTTCTCCGTCGATGACAAATTCTTCAAGAGGCAACCGTTTTACCGCTTCGACGATCTCGGGAAACCGGCCGCCAAGTTCGTTCTGGTTCCGCGACAGCAAGGAAAGCTTTCTCGCCGTTCTTGATGGCAAGCGCACGAATGCCGTCGAATTTCAATTCGTAAAGCCATTCGCCTTCTGGAGGAGGACTCTCCAGAAGCCTTGGCTTCATCGGCTCGACGAACCGTGGCTTTGGCCGGGTAGAGTCGTCGGTAGGGACGGCGCGCTGCGCCGTCCGCTGATTTTCTTTTCTCCCGCCCCTGGCAGGCGACGCGCCTGCCGTACAATTTCCTTACGGATTTTCGCGGCCGCCCTACCTCTTTACTCTCGCGCGCGTCTTTTTTTTTAGGAGACGGCGCGTTATGCGCGATCGCCGACTTTGATTCGGCCCTTGAATTTCCCGACCGGACTCTCGTCACGGCTTCGAGTCCCATTCCGCGTCCTGATCGCTTCGCGATTTGCTTCATGCTACGGCCGCTCTTGACCGATTGGTCGTCGAGCTTTTTCGAAAGGGGCCTTGGCGCTCGATCCGGTTTTTAGCATGAGCCATTGATTCTTTTCGCCGCCGCTGCGAAGACGGACCAGCGTCCACTCGCCGAGGGCTTTCTTGCCCGCCAGCACAAGATGAAGCCGGCCTTCCGCCAGTGACTTCAGCGGCTTTTCGCCATACACATAATATTTTCCCTGGTCCCAAAGCATGACCGTACCGCCGCCGTATTCTCCTTTCGGAATGATTCCTTCGAAGGTCGCGTATTCGACCGGATGATCCTCCACCTCGACGGCCAGATGTTTTTCACCCTGCTTCCAGGGAAGACCCTTTGGGCACGGCCCACGACTTTAAGACTCCTTCCATCTCGAGTCGGAAATCGTAATGCAGCCGGCTGGCGTCGTGTTTCTGGATAACGAAGCGGGAGGCTCCGCGCACCAGTTTGGGCAACGGCTTGCCCCCTTTTGGTTCGGCCGTTTTTCCGAAATCCCGTTTTCGTTTGTATTCGATCAGGCCCATGAGGAAGGAAGTCTAGCGACGGTCAGAGACCGCCGCTACAGCGATTTCGATATTGACAAGGTGGGACGTGGGGAGGGTACGCTCGAATTAAATAGCTCTGAATCCTGAATCGGAGGTTCGGAATCTCCGTCTGTATTCGGACCTGCGGTCGCCAGGGAGTTAACCAACGGGAAAGAAGAAAGGCCAAATATGGATCAGCCGATTCAGCTCAAAACTCAAATTCCGTCTTCAAGAAATTCAATTAGACGGTCTCTGGTTGGAATGAAAATGCTTGCCTGTTTAATTTTCAGCCTTGCGCTGGCGTGCGTCGCGACAGCGGGAAAAATAACAGAGGAGGAGGGGGAAACGGCCCGTCAGCCGGGGCATGTTCACAACCGCGCGGGCATACCGCAGACCAACCAGCGGCCACACCGACGCCAACGCCCAAACCCAAGTCAGTGACTACAAACAAGTCAACCGCCACGGGCAAGTCAACCGCCACGGGCAAGTCAATGACCACAGGCAAGTCAACAATTACAGGCGAGTCACATTACCGATCCGACCCGATTGGCGCGCGCGGTCGAGCAGGCAAGAGCAAGCCGATTACCACCACGCCGGTCACGTCCGACAATGCGACAAACACAACAGACAAATCAGCGGGGCCAGTTACGACTTCAATCTCGCCTGCGACGGCAACATCGACCTCAGCACCAGTAACAGGGAATCCGACTTCAGCTTCGTCGGTCGGATCGCAAGGGTCCACCGGGCTTGCTGCGCCCATGTCCACCCCAATCGTTGTGCATGTTCAGCAGCCTGCCACCATCACCGATCCGAACCAGCCGACAACGACATCGACACCGTTAACGGTGCAAGTGACACAAATCCCCACTTCGACGGCGGCGCCACAAACTACCACGACTACCGTCGTCCCCATTACGACAATGTCGGGGCAAGCAATTAAGATCGACCCTAATACGAACACGAACAATCCGACGCAATCCGTCCTCTCCGTTACGAACCAGCCGACACCGACCAACATCACTCAGAGCCAGATCGTCACCGGGGCACCGACCTCGACCCAGACCCGGACTCCCGTTCCGCTAGTAGTTACGACACTGGGGGACGCATCTAAAAACTTGGAAATTAACCCGATTGCAAATATGCCGGAAGGCAAAATTGTAGGCTTCAACCCAAATACACACGATCCAATTATTGTCCACAACGACGCTGCAGACCTTAATAACGCACTTTTAAGCGTCAACCCATCTTCGCCTTTTAAGGCTGTCACGGTAACCAACCCCGATGCGGGTGCGGGTCTCATTACTTTGCCAGGGCAACACACGGATGTCCACTCGCTCGGCCCGACTAATACCTACCAACCTGTTGATACAGGCGGATATATGGACACCAACGCTTTAGACCACCAACTCTACCAGCCAGCTGACCCCGTGGGTAGCGGGGCTACTAATCGACAACTGACCCAGTCGGACCAAGGCGATAACACCGCCGATCCCGGCAAGGTTTTCTCCGCACAGGGCGCCGGCCAGAAGACCGACGTGGATCCCTCAGAGAGAACCCCCGACAAATAACTTCTGTCTGCGGTTGCGGTTCTGTCTCTGCTGTTGTCGCTTTTGTCCGCTTGCTCGTCCGCCAAGTCAACAATCGGTAGTTGTCGATCTTGCGCCTATTCGTTAGGCGAACTCACGCTCGCCGATTCTTCCCGGGCAGCGGTTCGCCCACCAAATAACGCGTGAACCGCCGAATGACGATGTTCTCGCCCAGCTCGGCAATCTTCGATCTCGACCAGATCGTTGATCGTCTGAGTCGGGATTCTTGATGAACCCCTGCTCGAGCAAACAGACCGTGCTGTAAAACTTGTCGAGTTTTCCATCGACGATTTTCTCCACCACGTTCGCCGGTTTGCCTTTCACCTGTGCTTCGTAAATCGCGCGCTCGGCTTCAGATCAGGTCGCCGGAACCTCTTCGCGGCTGACATAGAGCGGATGGGCCGCCGCGATGTGCAGCGTGATGTCTTTGACGAAACTCGCGGAAGTTTTCGTTCTTGGCCACGAAATCCGTTTCGCAATTTACCTCCACCAGCACGCCGACCTTGCCCTGCAGGTGAATGTAGGAAGCAACGATGCCTTCCTTGGTCGCGCGCGACGCTTTCTTGCCCGCGCTGGCGATTCCCTTGGTCCGCAGAATCGTTTCGGCCTTCGTCCAAATCGCCGCCGGCTTCCGCCAGAGCGCGTTTGCAATCCATCATTCCCGCGTTGGTTTTCTCGCGGAGTTGCTTAACCATTTGTGGATCGATTTCCGTCATCGAAGCACGTTGAGAGTTGCAGTTGATTGTTGAGAGATCGAGCTGCGAGTACCAAGTCTCAACTATCGACCCTCAACTGTCTAGGCCGAAACGCCCGCCATCTCGACCTGCTCGCGAATCCGTGCTTCGCCGCTCGCGGAAACGATCGCGTCGACCAGCTTTTGCAGGACGATGCGAATCGCGCGGATGGCGTCGTCGTTGCCGGCGATCGGGTAATCGATCAGTTCCGGATCGGCATTGGTATCGACGATCGCGACGATCGGAATTCCGAGCCGGCGCGCTTCGGTGACCGCGTTCTGCTCGCGCGTCGTGTCGATGATGACCATCGCGTCGGGCAACTGTCGACATCTCGAGGATGCCGTCGAGATTGCGACGAAGCTTCGCCGCCTTCGCGATTGAGGCGGCGATTTCCTGCTTGCCCATCTTCTTGTAATCGGGCGATTGCTCGATCTGCTCGATGTACTTGAGCCGACCGATGCTCTTGCGGATGGTCGTCAGATTGGTCAGCGTGCCGCCGAGCCAGCGCTGGTTCACGTAAAATTGTCCGCAGGCGATCGCCGCTTCCTTGATCGCTTCCTGCGCCTGCTTCTTGCAGCCGACAAACAGCATCTTGCCGCCGCGACGCGTCACTTCCTGGAGAAAGTCGGTGGCCCGGTGCAAGTTGCTTGACCGTTTCGTCGAGGTTGATGATGTAAATCTGGTTGCGCTTCTCGAAGATGAACGGCTTCATCTTCGGGTTCCAGCGCTTGGTCTGGTGACCAAAATGGACGCCTGCTTCCAAGAAGCTCCGGCACTAATTCTGTAGGATTCGCCATAAGGAAAAACGGGCCGTTCGGGACCCCGAACGGCGGACGAGGAAGATGCTACAGCACGGGGGTAAGCGCAACTCGAAATTCCCCCTTTCTAGAGGGCGACCTTTCCCGGCAAGGAATCGCGTTTTCGGCGCTCGAGCACCGGGCGAGTCCTCCTCCCAAGGAGGATATGAACGACGAGGAGAATCGGCAAAACCAGTCCTACTGCGAGGTGGATCCAACTGGACCAAGCCCGCAATTGTTCGCCCCCCGCATAATAAAGTGCATAACCGGTGACAGTCAGAATCCCAAGCGTGGTCAGGAAAAAGATTCCGCTGGCGCGATTGCGACCCGCGCGCCAGGCGAGCTTCACGTGCCCAGTCAGCAAAGTGCCGATGAGAACCAGGGTCGCCATGGCCGCGGCGCCATGGATTTTCAGGGAGAGCGATCTTGAAGTCGCTCCCAAATCACCGACTGAAGACCCGAAATAATTGAAATACGCCCAGACCACTCCGCTTAGAAAAAGCACCGCCAGAACCGCGTAAACAAGGTACCTGTGATAACTCTGTAATCTGATCGGGTCGGGGCTCATAAGGCTTGAGACAGCGCAGACGTCTCCTCACCGGATAGCCTCAGCTCGCAGCTTTCTCCACGTAGCGCGCGAGAATCCAGCAAAGATCGGAGAGCCGGTTGAGGTAACGAAGAATTTCGCGGTTGAGATCCGGCAAAACCGCCACCCGGCGCTCGGCGTGCCGGCAGGCTGTGCGCGCGAGATCGAGGGCCGCCGAAGCAAGGTTCTTCCCGGGAATCACCCAATCTTTTGGATAAATCGACTGATCCTTCTCGAGGTCGACAATTGTTGCCGTGAGGCGATCAACCATCTCCGGAGTCGTCAGCTTGAAACCATCCTTGACATAGCGATGGGCATCTTCGGCCAGGGTCGCCAATTCTCCCATGAGGATAATTAAATCCTTTTGCACAGCGAGAATTTGTCCGGTGACAAACGAATCCTCGCACGATGCCCTGGCCAGGCCCAAGGCCACGGTCAATTCGTCGACCGAGCCGTAAGCCTCGACGCGTGGATCGCTCTTCGGGACGCGACGTCCGTACATGAGCGAAGTTTCGCCACTGTCGCCGGTCTTGGTTACGATCGACATGGGCAACGCCCGGAGCCTGGCAGTAAGAAGCCTAACCGATAGCCGGTTGTGGTTCGGGTTCTTCCGCGAGCGAGGCGCCAATCGGTTCGCCCTTCTCGACGAGCTTGATCTCGCGATGCTGCAGGGAAGCCGGTGCCCGCCGGGATCAAGTGACCCATGATCACGTTTTCCTTGAAGCCGCGCAGCTTGTCGACTTTGCCCAGCGTGGCCGCTTCGGTCAGCACGCGGGTCGTGTCCTGGAAGGACGCCGCGGAGATGAAGCTGTCGGTCTCGAGCGAAGCCTTCGTGATGCCGAGCAGCACCGGTGTCGCTTCGGCGGGCTTGCCGCCCTGTCTCGACGACGCGGCTGTTCTCCGCTTCGAAGTCGAGCCGGTCGACCTGATCGCCCCAGAGCAACGACGTGTCGCCCGGATCGGTGATCTTCACCTTGCGCAGCATCTGGCGCACGATGATCTCGATGTGCTTGTCGTTAATTTCGACGCCCTGGAGGCGGTAAACCTCCTGCACTTCGTTGACCAGATGCTCCTGCAAGATCCTGCGGCCCGCAGACCTCGAGAATTTCGTGCGGAACAACCGGACCTTCGGTCAGCTGCTGGCCTTTCTTCACGAAGTCGCCCTTGAAGACGATGATGTGCTTGGTGAGCGGGATGAGATGCTCTTCTTCCGCGCCGGTTTCGGCATCTTTGAGAATCAATTTGCGCTTGCCGCGCACGGTGCCGCCCATTTCGACGATGCCGTCGATCTTGCGCGATTTCGGCGGCGTCTTTCGGACGGCGCGCCTCGAACAGTTCGGCCACGCGCGGCAGACCGCCGGTGATGTCCTTGGTCTTCGCGATTTTTCGCGGTGTCTTGGCGAGCAAGGCGCCTCCGCGAACCTTCTGCCCTTCCTCGACGATAACGTGCGCGCCGGCCGGAATGGAGTAGCTCGCGAGAACTTCCTTCTTCTCGCCGACGATCACGATCTGCGGATGCAAATCTTCCTTGTGCTCGATGATGACCGTGCCCATCAGGCCGGTCGCCTC
Source organism: uncultured Verrucomicrobiae bacterium (assembly GCA_963788855.1). Taxonomy (GTDB): domain Bacteria; phylum Verrucomicrobiota; class Verrucomicrobiia; order Chthoniobacterales; family UBA10450; genus CAWBIE01. The sequence goes on along the minus strand of CAWBIE010000005.1, from coordinate 239,084 downwards.
ATCGACGTCGCGTTTGATCGTGACGCCCGCGATCATGTCGCGGAACTCGACCTTGCCCGCTTTGTCGGTCAGAATCGGCACGTTGTAGGGATCCCATTGCACGAAGGTCTCGCCCTTCTTGACCATCGCTGCCGTCGGCCTTCGAAATAACCGAGCCGATCACGATGTTGTAGCGTTCGAGCTCGCGACCTTCGGCGTTGTGCACGCTGATGGAGCCGTTCTTGTTCAGAACGATCCAGCTGCCGTCGAGCGCCTGCACGGTGCGCAGATCATTGAACTGAAGCGCGCCGTCGTTCTTGGCCTTGATGATCGGCTGCTTGAACGTCTGGCTCGCCGTTCCACCGATGTGGAAGGTCCGCATGGTCAACTGCGTGCCGGGCTCGCCGATGGACTGCGCGGCGATGATGCCGACCGCCTCGCCGAGCTTGACGAATTGACCGGTCGCCAGGTTGCGTCCGTAGCACAGGGCGCAAACGCCGCGGCCGCATTCGCAGGTCAGCACCGAACGAATCTTGAGCTGCTCGACGCCGATGCGCTGCAGTTCGTTCGCGATCTTCTCGTCGATCAGCTGATTGGCCTTGACGATTTTCTTCCGCTTCTCGACCGGATCGACGATCGTTTCGCAGCTGACGCGGCCGATGATGCGCGTGCGCGAGATCGACGACTTCCTCGTCGCCTTCGTAAATCGACCTGACCATGATTCCGTTAACCGTGCCGCAATCCATCTCGTTGATGATCACGTCCTGCGACGCGTCCACCAGCTTGCGCGTGAGATAACCGGAATCGGCCGTCTTGAGCGCCGTATCGGCCAGACCTTTGCGCGCGCCGTGGGTCGAGATGAAATACTCGAGCACGCTCAGGCCTTCGCGGAAATTCGAGGTAATCGGCCGCTCGATGATTTCGCCGGACGGTTTGGCCATCAAGCCGCGCATGCCGGCGAGCTGACGCACCTGCTGACGATTGCCGCGCGCGCCCGAATCCACCATCAGGTAGACCGGGTTCAGTTCCTTGCGGCCCTCGTTGTGCTCGAGGGTCCGGAACATGACGCTGGAAATTTCGTCGCCGGCGTGGGTCCAGATGTCGATGATCTTGTTGTAACGCTCGCCGTCCGTGATGATGCCCTTGCGATACTGCTGCTCGACCTGGCGGATCTGCTTGTAAGCGTTCTCCAGCTCGGTCTGCTTCTCCTTCGGAATGATCATGTCCGAAATTCCGATGGAAATGCCGGCCTTGGTCGCATCGGTGAAGCCGAGTTCCTTGAGTTTGTCGAGTGTCTCGACCGTGCTCTGCGGACCGGCCACCTGGTAACAACGCCAGATGATGTCGCTCAGTTGCTTCTTGCCGGCGGCTTTGTTGAAAAAGCCGAGTCCCTTTGGCCAGATCTCATTGAAGATAACGCGACCCGCGGTGGTCTCGATGATCTTGGCCTCGGCATTGCCGTAAATCGTTTTCTCGCCGAAGTCCGGATTCTTCAGGCGAATGCGGTCGTGGGTCTTGACCGAGCCATCGGCCATGGCGAATTCCACTTCGACCGGATTTGCGAAAAGCGAGAGATGCTGTCCCTCCTTTTTCAGTCCGCGCGGATTTTGGGTCAGATAATAACAGCCGAGCGTGATGTCCTGCGACGGCGTCGTGATCGGTTTGCCGCTGGAGGGCGAGAAAATATTGTTCGGCGCGAGCATCAGCATGCGCGCTTCCATCTGCGCCTCGACCGAGAGCGGCACGTGCACCGCCATCTGGTCGCCGTCGAAGTCCGCGTTGTAGGCGGTGCAGACGAGCGGATGAATGCGAATCGCTTCGCCTTCGATGAGCTGCGGCTCGAAACGCCTGGATCGACAATCGATGCAGGGTCGGCGCGCGGTTGAGCAAGACCGGGTGCCCCTTCGTGACTTCTTCCAGAATGTCCCAGACCTCCGGCGTCTGGCGCTCGATCATCTTCTTGGCGCTGCGCACCGTGTGCACGTAGCCGAGATCCTTGAGACGCCGAATGATGAACGGCTCGAACAAAACCAGCGCCATCTTCTTCGGCAAGCCGCACTGATGCAGTTTCAATTCCGGACCGATCACGATGACCGAACGGCCCGAGTAATCGACGCGCTTGCCGAGCAGGTTCTGACGGAAACGTCCGCCCTTGCCCTTGAGCATGTCGCTCAAGCGATTTGAGCGGACGATTGCCCGCGCCGGTGACGGCGCGGCCGTGACGGCCGTTGTCGAACAACGCGTCGACCGCTTCCTGCAACATGCGCTTTTCGTTGCGAATGATGACGTCCGGCGTTTTGAGCTGGAGCAGGTTCTTGAGACGGTTGTTGCGGTTGATGACGCGGCGATAAAGATCGTTCAGATCCGAAGTCGCAAATCGTCCGCCTTCCAGCGGAACGAGCGGACGCAAATCCGGCGGGATGACCGGCAGCACATCGAGAACCATCCACTCGGGCCGCGCGTGCGAGCTCTGGAAGCCCTGCACGAGCTTGAGTCGCTTGGCCAGTTTCTTGCGAATCTGTTTGCTCTTGGTGTTCGCCCATCGCCTCTTCGAGCTCTTTGTTGAGCTTGTTGAGATCGATCTCCGCGAGCAGTTTCTTGACCGCTTCCGCGCCCATGCCGGCGACGAAATCTTCGCCGTACTGTTCCTGCGCCTCGCGATATTCGACCTCGTTCAGGAGCTGCGTCTTTTGCAGCGGCGTCTTGCCCGGATCGATGACGATGTAATCCTCGTAATAGATGACGCGCTCGAGCTGCCGCGCGCTCATGTCGAGCATCAGACCGAGGCGCGACGGCATGCACTTGTAAAACCAGATGTGCGAGACCGGCACGGCCAGCTCGATGTGGCCCATGCGCTCGCGACGCACGCGCGCCAGCGTCACCTCGACGCCGCAACGGTCGCAGATCACGCCCTTGTGCTTGATGCGCTTGTATTTGCCGCACGAGCATTCCCAATCACGCGTCGGTCCGAAAATGCGTTCGCAGAACAGACCGCCCTTCTCCGGTTTGAAGGTTCGATAATTGATCGTCTCCGGATTCTTGACTTCGCCCTTGCTCCAGGAACGCATCGTGTCGCTCGACGCGACGCCGATGGCGACCTGATCAAAACCCACGGGGCGTTCTTCGCCCACTAACTCACGCCAGGAATGTTCGTTCATGATGTATCTAATAATTGCCGATATAAAAAATTACGCCGCTGTATCAAAGACACTGGTAGGCGCCTGGCCGCCGACTTTCACGTCGAGGCCGAGACTCTGCATTTCCTTGATCAGACACGTTGAAAGATTCAGGTGTGCCCGCTTCCAGCGAGTTGTCGCCTTTGACGATCGACTCGTAGATGCGGGTGCGGCCCTGCACGTCGTCCGATTTGACGGTGAGCAATTCCTGCAAGGTGTAAGCCGCGCCGTACGCTTCCAGCGCCCAGACTTCCATCTCGCCGAAACGCTGACCGCCGTACTGCGCCTTGCCGCCCGAGCGGCTGCTGCGTGACGAGCGAGTAAGGACCGACCGCGCGCGCGTGGATCTTGTCCGCCACGAGGTGACCGAGCTTCATCATATAGATGTAGCCAACGACGACTTCCTGATCGAAAGCGTCGCCGGTGCGGCCGTCGAACAACCGGGCCTTGCCGTTTTCCTGCACCCAGGTGAAACCGTCCTTCTTGTTGGCGTCGTTCGAGGTACTCGCGGATCTTCTTCTCCGTGATTCCGTCGAAGACCGGCGTCGCGACCTTGAAACCGAGCGCCTTGGCCGCAACGCCGAGGTGCGTTTCGAGAACCTGGCCGACGTTCATTCGGCTCGGCACGCCCAGCGGATTGAGCACGATTTCGACCGGAGTTCCGTCGGCGAGGAACGGCATGTCTTCTTCCGGCACGATGCGCGCGACCACGCCCTTGTTGCCGTGGCGGCCGGCCATCTTGTCGCCGACGGACAGCTTGCGCTTGCTGGCGATGTAAACCTTGACCTGCTTGATGATGCCGGGATCGATATCGTCGCCGCTTTCCACGCGATCCATCGAGCGTTCGCGCTCGAGTTCGAGCTCGGCGAACTTGTGTTCGTAGGACTGAATGATCTCGCGGATCTTGTTCCGGATCGGGCTCGGGTCGATCTCGATGTGATCGTAAACCATGGCCAGCTTGCGCAGCAGCGTCTTGGTGATCTTGCGATTGGCCGGGATGATGATCTCGCCGGTCTCGGCGTTGACCACATCGAGCGGGATCTTTTCGCCCAGCAGAATGTTGGAGAGCGAATCGGTCAGTTGCTCGGTCAGCTCGTCCTTCTTCTTGCGATGGTCTTCGGTGATCGACTTGAGCTGGCGCTTCGTTTCCGTCGGGGTCAGTTTCTCGCGCGAAACTTCCTGGCGCGAAGAAACCTTCACGTCCATCACGATGCCGTAAGTGCCCGACGGCACGGTCAGCGACGTGTCTTTCACGTCCGCCGCTTTTTCGCCGAAGATCGCGCGCAGCAGGCGCTCTTCCGGCGCAAGCTCGGTCTCGCTCTTCGGCGTGATTTTGCCGACGAGAATGTCGCCCGGCTTCACTTCCGCGCCGACGCGGACGACGCCGTCGGAACCGAGATTGCGCAGCGCTTCCTCGCTGACGTTCGGAATATCCCGGGTGATTTCCTCCGGTCCGAGCTTGGTGTCGCGCGCGCCGATCTCGAATTCGTCGATGTGAATCGAGGTGTAAATATCCTCCTTCACGACCTTCTCCGAGATCATGATGGCGTCTTCGAAGTTGTAGCCGTTCCACGGCATGAACGCGACGAGCACGTTGCGGCCAAGGGCGAGCTCGCCGTGGTCGCGTGTTCGGGCCGTCGGCGATGACCTGGCCCTTTTTCACGTGCTGGCCCTTCTTCACGATCGGCTTCTGATTCACGCACGTGCCCGCATTCGAGCGCATGAACTTGCGCAGCTCGTAAACGTAGATCCCGGCGTCCGGATCCGTCTTCAGTTTCTTGCGGCTTTCCGGCATGTGGCCGTCCTTCGTCACGACGATTTGATCGGCGGTCACGGAAGCGACCTTGCCGCTTTCGGTTGAGATCAGGACGGCATGCGAGTCGCGCGCGACCTTGCCTTCCAGTCCGGTGCCGACGAGCGGCGATTCGGAAACGATCAGCGGCACGCCCTGGCGTTGCATGTTCGAACCCATGAGCGCGCGGTTGGCGTCGTCGTGTTCGAGAAACGGAATCAGCCCGGCGGCCACCGAGACGAGCTGCTTCGGCGACACATCCATGTAGTGGACCTTGGACGGCTCCACTTCGAGGAAGTCGCCGCGATAGCGCACGGAAACTTTCTCGCCCGTGAAATGGCCGCGGCCATCCATCGGCGCGTTGGCCTGCGCGACGAGATAGTTTTCTTCGCGATCACCGGTCAGATAATCGATGTTCGTCCGTAACGCGACCGTTGTCGACCTTGCGATACGGCGTTTCGATGAAACCGAACTCGTTGATGCGCGCGAAGGTCGACATCGAGCTGATCAGACCGATGTTCGGGCCTTCCGGCGTCTCGATCGGACAAATGCGTCCGTAGTGCGACGGATGAACGTCGCGCACTTCGAATCCGGCGCGATCGCGACTGAGACCGCCTGGCCCGAGGGCGGACAAACGGCGCTTGTGGGTCAACTCGGCGAGCGGATTGGTTTGATCCATGAACTGCGAGAGCTGGGAACGGCCGAAGAAATCGCGGATCACCGCGCTGAGCGCCTTCGGATTGATCAACTTCTGCGGCGTCATGCCATCGACGTTGATGTCGAACAAGGTCATGCGCTCCTTGACCAGACGCTCGGTCCGGGCGAGACCGACCCGGCACTGATTGGCGAGCAATTCGCCCACCGTGCGGACGCGACGGCTGCCAAGATGATCGATATCATCCAGGGTGCCTTCGCCGCGGCGCAGGTTGATCAAATATTTGATCGCGGCGATGAAATCCTTGTCGGTCAGAATGCGTTCGGTCAGATCGACATCGATGCCGAGCTTCTGGTTGATTTTGTAGCGTCCGACCCGGCCAAGATCGTATTTCTTCGGATCGAAAAACAATCGCTTGAGCAGGGCGCGCGCGTTCGCCACGGTGGGCGGATCGCCAGGGCGAAGACGACGATAAATATCCTTGAGCGCCTCTTCCTGGTCGTGCGCCGGATCTTTACGCAACGCTTTCACCACGGTGTCATCATTCGAAATATCGATGACTTTTACTTCCTTGATCCCGAGCGCCATGATCTGGCGAATCGTGGCCAGGGTGAGCGGCTCGAACGCGCGGGCCACCGTGACTTCGCCGTCGCGGACTTCAGCGGTCAGAACCTTGGTGGCGAGCTTCTCTTCATCGAGCTTTTCGCTGAGCTTGAGATTCTCGATGTTGTAGAAAAGTTTGATGACTTCCTCGTCCGAGCCGTAGCCGAGGGCGCGCAGGAAGGTCGTGGCGAGAAATTTCCGGCGGCGTTTGCGGCGATCGAGATAAATGTAGAGCAGATCGGCGGTATCGAACTGGACTTCGATCCAGGAACCGCGATCGGGAATGATGCGGAAGCTGTAGAGCACCTTGCCGTTGAGATGGATGCTCGATTCGAACGCGATACCCGGCGAGCGGTGCAACTGCGAAACAACCACGCGCTCGGCGCCATTGATCACAAACGTGCCCTGCGGCGTCATGAGCGGGATTTCGCCCATGTAAACCTTTTCCTCCTTGGTTCCGCGTTCTTCGCGCAGCTGGAAAGTGACGTGGAGCGGCGCGCTGTAAGTCTGGCCTTCGCGCTGTGCTTCGAGGGCGCTCAGCTTGGGCTCGCCGATTTCGTAATGGCTGAAATCGAGAACCGCTTTCTCGTCGTAGCTCTCGATCGGGAAAACCTCTTTGAAGACGGCCTGCAGGCCGTGGTTCTTCCGTTTTGAAAACGGGACATCCTTCTGGAGGAAATCGACGTAGGAGTTGAGCTGGACCTCGATGAGGTTTGGGGGCTCGATCGCCTCTTTAATAGTTCCGAAGTGAATGCGCTCTGCCCGGTCTGACATAATTAATGCTCTCCAACGCTAGAACTCCACGACGCCGATAGCCAAACGACGTCGCCTTTCTGGGGTTTTACGGCATCCGCCGCGTGCGAAGACGACAAAAGTGGCATCGAGACAGCAGTCTGTCAAATTGACGTCCGCCGTCCCGTTGCCTGCCTAGTATTTTTCCGTCTTCCGCGAGGTTAAAAATATTCCAGCCTATCTTTAACGAAGGAGAATATAGCCACAGCCGGCGACGCCGCGCAAGCAAAATTTTGCGCCAGGTCGCCGGCCCTGTAGCCGCCCCGCTCTGCCTGCCGCGCCGTAGCGGCGCGAAGGCGGGTCGGCGCGACTCCCCATTAAACCCGACACGGCAACCCGCCACGGCGGGCAGGCGACGCGTCCCGGCTACAGATTCCTACTTGATCTCGACCTTCGCCCCAGCCGCTTCGATCTTCTTCTTGATCTCTTCGGCTTCCTGCTTGGTCACGCCTTCTTTGATGGTCTTGGGAGCGCCTTCGACCAGCGCCTTGGCCTCGGCTAGTCCGAGCCCGGGAACTGCGCTGCGCACTTCCTTGATCACGCCAATCTTATTGCCGCCCATCTCTTTGAGAATGACTTCGAAGGTGGTCTTCTCCTCAGCTGCCGGGGCTGCTCCACCACCGCCCGCTGCGGGAGCTGCCGCCACGGCGACCGGGGCCGCTGCACTGACACCCCATTTTTCTTCGAGCTGCTTAACCAGTCCAGCAATCTCGAGAACGGTCAGGCCGCTGAGTTGCTCCACCATTTTATTTGTATCTGCCATTTTGTTTTCCTCCAATTGCCGCGCATGAAGGCCTCCATGCAATTACAGTCGATGCCATCGACCCGGACACGTTGTTTGTTCTTGTTTATTGTAGGGCGAGCGCTCCGCTTGCCGTTTCCACGGCAGGCAATTCGCTTGCGTCTACAAAAATTATGTAGCGGCCGGTTCGGCCGGGCCGCCCTCCTTTTGAATTTCCGGTTCGCCCGACGGCGCGCTTTCCGCAGATGCCTCCGGCTTGGCCTCGGCAACGGCCGGAGCTTCCACCTTGCTCGCTTCGACCGCTGGTGCTTCGGCCGCTGGTGCTTCGGCCTTGGGCGCTTCCGCGACCGGCGCAGGCGCCTCCGGCTTGGCCGGCTCGGCTTTGGGCATCGTGCTCGCTTTCGCGTTCAAGAGTCTCGCGAAGGCCGAAGCGGGCTCGTTCAGCAAACGAACCAGCTTGGTCGCCGGAGACATGAGCAAGCCGAGCAGCTGCGAGAGCAATACTTCGCGCGACGGCAATTCGGCCAGCGTTTCAAGTTCCTGCTTGGACAAAATCGACTTGTCCACCACGCCAATCTTGAGCCCGGCGATCTTGAACTCGGTGACGAAGGCCTTCAAGATTTTCGCGACCGGCGCCACATCTTTTTGACCGGTCACCACCGCAGTTTGTCCAACCAGCTTTTCTCCGATGTCGGGCATTCCCGAATCGGTCATGGCGCGCTTTAGAAAGCTATTTTTGACCACGTGAACCTCGGCGCCGCTGGCCGCGAGACGGTTCCGCAGATCAGCGAAATGGTTCACGTTCATGCGCTGATAATCGGTCACCAGAACGAACGGTGAGCGGCTCAACTTTTCGGAGAGATCAGAGACGATGCTGGCTTTTTCGGGTCGCATAATTGTCGATACCTCCCATTAAACGGTCAAATAAGGCGAAGGATCCACGTGGATGCCGGGCGACATGGTCGCACTTAACGTCACTCCTTCAAGGTAACGTCCCTTGGCCGTGGCCGGACGCGCACGCACCACGGCCTCGATCACCGCGTTGCCGTTTTCCACCAGCGATTGTTCGTCAAACGAAAATTTTCCCACCGGCACGGCAACGTTTCCGTTCTTGTCGAGCTTGAACTCAACGCGGCCGGCCTTCACTTCCTGCACCGCCTTGGCCGTGTCCTCGGTCACGGTTCCGGTCTTCGGATTAGGCATCAGGCCGCGCGGACCGAGCACCTTTCCTAGCTTGCGCACTTCCGCCATGGCGGCGGGCGTCGAAATCGCGACGTCGAAATCCTGAAAACCCTCCTGGCACTTCTGGATCATGTCCTTGAAACCGACATACTCGGCGCCGGCTTCCTTGGCTGCCTTAGCCGCTGCGCCTTCTGCGAAAACAAGAACGCGAACCTTCTTGCCGCTGCCGTGAGGAAGCGGACAGGTGCCGCGGACCATTTGGTCTGATTGCTTCGGATCGACTCCGAGCCGGAATGAAACCGTCACGGTCTGATCGAACTTTGTCGGCGGAAACTTCTTCAGCGTCGCGACGGCATCGTTCAGGTTATAAGGCTTGGCGCGATCGACCTGCTCGGCGGCGGCGCGGTAACGTTTGCTACGATGATTTTGCATGATCCTGTGCAGTTCAAGCGAGCCGAAACTCTCCTGCGGTTGATTTGGGACGGCCAGAATAGTGCAAGCCGGCTGGTTGTCAACCAGGTAGGAAAACTTGGGCGCCACGCCCATAAGTCGGGCGGCGGCTGGGGCCCGCGCCTCGTAGCCTGCTCAGATTAAACGGATTAGGTAAAGCGGGATCCATTTCGCCTGCAAAAGGCGGTCGTTCGCCTGCCGTCCACCTGGGAAAATAGACTAGAATTCACGGTCCAAATTTCCTTTTTTGATTGCAAAAGCGTAAATTATCCTGGTAAAACTGGCGATTATGAAACGCCCCGCATTATATAGTCTGTCGGTTTTCCTCGCCGCCGCGCTCTGGTTCCCCTCCTATTCCTTGGCGCGCCCCATGGATTTCAAAGAGGTCTCCCTCTTCCTTCGAGCAGGCGAAAATGAGGGCTCCATCAGAGATGAAGTCACGCAACGAAAACTGATGCGTCCCCTAACGACCCAGCAGGAAAATATCCTGAGGACTGAAGGCGCGAGCGATACCCTCCTTCAAACTCTCCGCAGCTCGAATCTGGTCGCCTCGAAAGAGCAAGTCGCCGCCAGCGAGGCACAGGATCGCCAGGCCGCCGTTCGCGCCCAGGAAGATGCCGCCGTGACTCGAAATGCGCCCCAAGTTCACGTATTTAACGTCGCCTTCGGGCATCCCATTAATCTGAGCGAGTGGGGCGGAGCGGACTACGAGTTCGCATTCTATTCCTATCGCATGGCCGGCGAAGATCATATTGAACCGGTCATGATTGACAATGTGCGCACCGGCACCTGGGTATCGAGAACACTTCCTCTGCTAAACGAAGGCGACGCTTTTGCGCAAAATTGGTATCCAACCAACGAGGTGCGCAATTGGAGATTTACCCCCTATAACGCGCACGGAGATCTGAAGGACAATCGTTTCAACTTCAGCGATTCGGTCGCGGTAAGTTCCAGCTCTTTTTCTCGTCCCATGTCGATCGATTGGGATAGCCCGGTGTTTATCGAGGGCCAGCCCTACACTTTCTATCGCGTCTACGGAGCGGGTGGAGTCTCCCTTTATTATATCGGCAGAGCCAGCGACCGCAGCGCGACCGTTGCCGTCGTGTCACAAAGAGGTTTTTAGCAACAGCATTCCCGGGATAACGGCCTTTGGTTAAGGGTGACACGGTGCGACTCTCTGAGTTGCACCGTGTCGAGGCCGGCCCGCAAATGCCGTTGTAATCAGCTCCAGGTAGGGACGCACCTCCGGGGCGTCCGCCGCATTGGCGTTGTCGGGCAACCGCTCCGGTTGCCAGGGACACGGCAGGCGATGCGCCTGCCCTACAATTCAATTTACCCGGTGCTAATCAACGGGCAGCGGAATATCCGTCCCCTCTGCTGAGACGGCTGCCTGCCTCGGGCTGGGCGGTCCGTTCCTGATAATCTTGCCCTCCTTCATCACGAACGAGACCCGCTCAGTTGCCGTGATGTCGGCGGTGGGATCGCCCGGCATCGCAATCACATCGGCAAGCTTTCCCTTTTCCAGCGTGCCCACTTTCGCGGCAATGCCGAATAATTCGGCATCGACTCCGGTCGCCGAGCGCAACGCGTCGATTGGCGGCATGCCCAGATCCACCATCAACTTAAACTCCTTCGCGTTCATGCCGTGCGGAAAGACTGCGGCGTCCGTTCCAAAAGAAATCTTAAGACCCAGCTTCACCGCGTTGCGAAACATGTCCGACCGCGCCGCCGTGGCCGCTCGCGCCTTGGCCTGAAGAACCGCTGGATAGTTGTCGATTTTGCTCATAATCCATTCCGACGCCATCAGGGTCGGCGTCAGGTAAGTGCCCTTGCTCTTCATCAAGGCGAGCGTGTCAGGCTTCAAGAAAGAGCCGTGCTCAATCGAATCGACTCCGGCTGCGACTGCTTCGCGCGCCGCCTGGTCGCCATGGCAATGGACGGCGACTTTCTTGCGCAGCCGATGACTCTCATCGACCAGGGCCGCCATCTCCGCAGGCGTGAATTGCGGCGTGTCCACTTCGTCAGCAAGCGACAAAACGCCGCCCGACACAGCGGCCTTGATCACATCCGCGCCATTCTTCACCTCAAAACGAACGGTCTTGCGAATTTCATCCGGGCTATCGGCGATTCCGCGGTTGTAGCCTGGCTCGGACCCAAACAACATGTCGCGGAATCCCGCGGTCGCATCAAAGTGTCCGCCCGTCGCGCCAATCCCAAACGTTGCCACGAGCATACGCGGTCCAACGACCACTCCCTTGTTAATGGAATTGCGCAGCGCAACATCGACAAATTCAGAGCTCCCGACGAAGCGACTCCCGAGGTCGCGCACCGTTGTAAATCCGGCTTCGATAGTGGCCCGTGCGAATGCCGTCGCCTGAATGGCATGCTCTGAAACATTCAACTGCAGCTCGCGCATGCGCAGCTCGTTAAAATTGCCCGAGTAGTCGAGCGTGAGATGCGAATGCGCATCCATGAATCCGGGAGACAAGGTCGCGTCCCCGAGGTCGATCACCTGGGCATCGGAAGGCACCGGCAGATTGCTGCCCGCGTCGACAATCTTGTTTCCCTGGACAATCACGACGCCGTTTGGCACGAGCGACTTCGACTTGCCGTCGAACAGCCGCGCGGCTTTCAAGACAATGGTTTTATCGGAGTCGGCCGCGGCGGCCGAGATTGCGCAGAGAAGAAGCGCGAAGCCGACCAGGAGACGGGACAAAGAAGAAGAGCGCGAGAATTTCATCGGGCCGATATAAGAATTTCGGACCAACAAAGCAAGACTTGGCCGCATTCCCGCCAAACCCGCCGAAGTCTCCGTTCCTCTTCTGTAGGGGAAGCTGCCAGCTTCCCTTTGTTTTAGCTGGGAAGCTAACAGCTTCCCCTACAGATCTGCCGCGCTGTCCGACCGACGGTGCGGCAGCGGGAACATCCTTGTTCGTGCCAATCGTATGCGCTTCAATTCAACCGTGCCTGCCATAACATACCGCCAGAACATTCCCGCCGCCGCGATGATCGTTCTTCCGATCATCCTCTCGCTGTCATCCGCTCCGCTTCTCGCCCAGGGGCCATCGCCCGAACCCTCCGTGAAACCTTCGCCCTCTCCCGCCACTGACTACGATCTTCGCTGGGGCGTGAAAATTCCGATGCGCGACAAGGTGGAATTGAACGCGACCCTCTATCTTCCGAAAACAAATGGGACGTCGCCGTCGCGCACCCCGGTGATCTTCACGCTCACTCCCTACATCTCCGACACCTATCACGCGCGCGGCGCTTACTTCGCCTCCCATGGCTACGCCTTCGCCCTGGTCGACGTACGGGGTCGCGGCAATTCGGGCGGCGAATTCGAACCGTTCGCGCACGAGCCGAAGGACGGTCACGATGTCGTCGAGTGGCTCGCGCAGCAGCCATTTTGCGATGGCAAGGTCGCGATGTGGGGCGGCTCCTACGCAGGGTTCGATCAGTGGGCCACGGCTAAGGAATTTCCCGCGCATCTCGCGACCATCGTGCCGGCCGCCGCTGCCCATCCGCCGCTCGATTATCCGTCCTTCGACAACGTGGGCGAAACCTACGATGTGCGGTGGTTCACGTTCACCAGCGGAAAGGCGAGCCAGGCGAACCTTTTCGGCGATACCAAATTCTGGCAAACCAAATTCCTCGACGCCTACAAACAGCACCTTCCGTTTAAGTCGCTCGATTCGTTCGTCGGCAATCCGTCGATAAATTTCCAGCGCATCCTCAAGCACCCGATGCAGGACGGCTACTATGACGCCATGGTGCCGACGCGTGAGCAGTTTCAAAAGATCGCGTTCCCCATCCTGACGATCACCGGTCAGTACGACGGGGATGAAATGGGTGCCCTCACCTTCTACCGGGATCATCTGGCCAACGCGTCGCCCGACGCGCGCGCCAAGCATTTCCTCATCATCGGACCATGGGACCACGCCGGAACTCGCACACCGACCGATGAAGCCAGCGGCGTAAAGTTCGGAGCGGCCAGCCTGCTCGACCTCAACGATCTGCACCGGCAATGGTACGACTGGACGCTAAAAAGCGGCGCCAAACCCGACTTTCTCAAGAATCAGGTCGCGTATTACGAATTGGCGCCGGGTAATAGCGGCGCGAACGGGGAATGGAAATACGCCGATAGCCTGGAATCGCTGACCGCGAACCCACGCAGCTTTTATCTCGATTCGAAAAATGGCGATGCCAACGGCGCTTTCCGATCGGGCAAGCTTACCGAGAATCAGCCGAAGGATGGCGCGGATCATTACACCTACGATCCGCTCGACACTCGTCGCGGGGAGAACGTGGAAGGGCCTGAATCCGACGAAAAGACCAGCGGTCTCGATCAGCGCTACGCACTGAGCATCGCGGACGACGGTCTCGTTTATCACACCGATCCTCTGCCTAACGAAACACCGATGATCGGTTGTCCGCGCATCACTCTTTGGGTTTCGATCGATACACCCGATACCGATCTCGCGGTCGATCTTTATGAGATTCAACCCGATGGAACAAGCATAGCGCTTTGGGGCGACATTCGGCGTCTGCGTTACCGGGATTCCTTGCGCGAGGCAAAGCTGGTCAAGCCGGGAGAGATCGTGCAATGCGACTTTGGCCCGGGATTATTCGTGGCACGGCGCCTCATGAAAGGAAGCCGGCTCCGCCTGGTTGTTTCCTCCCCAAACTCGATCTCCTGGCAAAAGAATTACAACTCGGGTGGCGTGGTGGCCGATGAAACGGCCAAGGACGCGCGCACCGCGCACGTTCAGATCTATCACGACGCGGCGCACGCCAGCAGCATTCAGTTGCCGCTGCGCTAATCGCGCGCAGGTGGAACGCGATCTCTGAGCGCGTTGCTGTCCGCGTGCAGCCAAGCTGCCATTATTATCGAGGCGTCTGCGCCGCCGCGTTTTACCATCGAGCTGCGAGAGCTGATCCACCTTAACCCGCCACGCGTCCAATTTTGCTTTGCTGCGTTGATCCCCTTGCAACACTCTCCAGCCGATGAAGAACGCTTGTGTCGCCCTGTCCCTGGTGTTGTTCGCCCTGGCCATGGAAGGCCAGGCGCAACCGCCACCGGATTCAACGTTTGGCGCTCTGCAGAAGCTGAGTGCCGATTTTTGGCAGTGGCGCGCAAAATACGCCCCGTTCACGGGAGATGACGTTAATCGAATCGAGCGCCCAGGCGGAACCCGGGATTGGTCGAGTGCTGTGGTGGACAGACGACGCGCCGAGCTCGTTGAATTCGAGGCGCGCTGGAAAAAACTGGATGTGACCGGATGGCCGATTCCGCAGCAGGTTGATTATCGTCTGATCGGCTCCGCTCTGTCGCGCATACGCTGGGAACTCGACATCAATCCGCGCTGGAAACGCGATCCCCTTTTCTACATTGAGCAGACGCTCACGCCGGTCGTGGAAGCCCTGACCGTTCCCGCGCCGTATGACGACGCGCGCAGCCGGGAGATTCTCACTCGCATCGAAAACATTCCTGCGATTCTGCAACAAGGCCTTGCGAATTTGGCGAATCCGCCAGCCCCGTTTGCGAACGTTGCGATTCAGGCGCTCGACAATATTCGGCCGCATCTCCGTGAAATGGCGAGCGCGTTGCTGAGTTCGAAGTCCACGACCCTGAACGAACAGGAGTTGAACGGCGCAACGGATCGCGCGGCCGACGCCCTCGAGAATTTCCGAAAACAGCTTCAGGCAAAATTGCCGACGCTTCCAAAAGAAACCGCCCTCGGGCGCGAAGCCTATACTTTCTTCCTCAAGAACGTCGCGCTCTATCCGTACTCGCCCGAACAAATATTGGCCATGGGCCAACAGGAATGGAACCGCGCCGTGGCCTTCGAGGCCTACGAAACGGAGCGCGACCGAAATGTGCCGCCGCTCACTTTAGAAAAGAACACCGAGGACTGGATTAAACACGCCGCGGAAAAAGAGTTGTTGATTCGCGAATTTCTCGGGAAACATGGCATTCTCACCGTACCGGACTGGATGCAGCACTACACCCTGCGACCGATGCCGGCGTATTTGCACGCGCTTGAAGGTTTCGGTGAAGCGGACGACTTCACCTCCCCGACCCGGTTGCAGGACAACTGCATTCGTTACATCGATCCGCCTTCACAAAGTCTGGGCTACTTCTCGCGCGCGACTGCGATGGATCCGCGACCCCTGACCGTCCACGAGGGAATTCCCGGTCACTATTTTCAACTCTGCCTTTCCTGGAAGCAGGAGGACCCGATCCGGCGGCATTACTACGACTCCGGCGCCAACGAAGGGATCGGATTTTATGCCGAAGAAATGATGCTCCAGGCCGGACTATTCGACGACAGCCCGCACACACGCGAGATCATTTATAATTTTATGCGCCTGCGTGCACTGCGCGTGGAGGTGGATGTGAAGCTTGCCCTGGGCGAATTCACGCTCGAACAGGCGGCAAAATACCTGCAGGAAAAAGTGCCGATGGACGAAGGCACTGCACGGGAGGAAGCGATTGCCTTCTCGACCGGTCCCGGCCAGGCCCTGACTTACCAGATTGGCAAACTGCAAATCATCAAACTGCTCGCCGAAGCGCGCATGCAGCAGGGAGACAAATTCAATCTTCGAGCTTTCCATGATTTCGTCTGGAAGAACGGCAACGTGCCTCTCTCCTTGCAACGCTGGGAATACCTCGGCGCGAAAGATGAACTGCCGAATCGGAGCGGAAGATAGCCTTCCAGGTTGTCCTGGCCGACAAGCATCCCTGCTTGTCTTCCCCAGCTCAGGCAGCGGGGCGATCCGCGACAGGCCAGAAGCTTTTTGTTTTTTTGGCGGCGCATGTGTTGCTCCCACTCGATAGAAATGGTTTAATTAGTCGCCGATAGGCAGAACGAAATGACCGCAGAGCAGATCCTCAAGGAAATTCAGGCGTTGCCAAAGGCGGAACGAGAACGCCTCGTCCAGCGCATGCGTGAATCAGGCTCAAGCGATATCCCACAGGATTTCGTCGATGCCTTGGCGGATTTCAATAATCAGCGATTTGTTTCGATGGAAACTGCGCTGAATGAAACGCCACCCGGCGCGTGAACTATCAATACCGCGCCGTCGAAAAATTCTGGCGGAATTTCTACAAACTTTCTCCCAAGCAAAAGGAATCGGTGCGACACGCATGGCAAACGTTCAAGAGCGATCCATTTCATCCGTTACTTGGATCGCACGAAATCCACGAGTTATCGGCCAGAGCGAAGCACACGATTTACAGCGCTGTGGTCGAAGCAGACCTGCGAGTGATATTTCGAATTGACGGCTCTTGGGTTACGTCGCTCGATGTCGGCACGCACAAACTCTATCGCGGCTGATCAAACTAACTGCGCCGCGCCCTCCATCCGGAGTCCGTGAGCACGCGCCGCAGGCGCGTGGCTACACACCAATCCGTGAAATCCGCGTAATCCGTGGTTAAATCAGCCTTTGCAAGGTCTGTATTTGGTCCTCCGAGGTTTGCGCTCGACGCGCACCGATGCAATTGAGACGCTCGTGCCGCGCGTGGCGATAGAGCGCGCTGTATGTCGCCCGAGACATCTACCGATTCTCATCTCGAGATAGCGCACGTTCTGTTCATCGACATCGTCGCTTATTCGAAGCTGCTTATTAACCAGCAGACTGAGCTGGTGAAACAGCTTAACGAGCAGGTGCGCAGCACCGAGGAATTCCGGACAGCGGATGCGGCCGGGAAATTGATCCGGATCGCCACGGGGGATGGAATGGCGCTGGCTTTCTTCACCAGCCCGGATGCGCCGCTGCGTTGCGCCTTGCAACTGACCGAAGCCATTCGCGCGTCGCCGCGTCTTCAGCTTCGCATGGGCATCCACAGCGGCCCGGTCGATCAACTCGCTGACGTCAATGAACAATCCAACATCGCCGGCGCAGGCATCAACACCGCGCAGCGAGTGATGGATTGTGGCGACGCCGGTCACATCCTTCTCTCGCGGCGCGTGGCCGATGATCTCGCCCAATACGAAAGATGGCAGCCGCACCTGCACGATCTTGGAACAGTCGAGATGAAGCATGGGGTCAAGATGGATCTCGTAAATTTCTACGCCGAGAGCGCGGGCAACGCGGCCATTCCAAAAAGAATTGCGGAGGCGAAGAACCGGGCTTCTCGTCAAACGAAACTGCGCATCGTGTCGGCGACAGCTCTGGCGGTCATGCTGGCTGCCGCCGCGTTCTTCCTGCTTCAGCGCGTCAAATTATCCACTGGCACAGCTGGTCTGAGTCCGGGAGCTGTCGACAAATCGATCGCCGTGCTTCCTTTCGTGGACCTGAGCCAGACAAAGGACCAGGAATACTTGTGCGACGGTATGAGCGAAGAGATTCTCAATTCTTTAGCGAAAATCGAAGCACTGCGCGTCGTCGCCCGGACTTCGTCGTTCGCATTCAAAGGCAAAAATGCTGACGTGAGCGAGGTGGGGAAAAAACTAAACGTCAGGAATGTCCTCGAGGGAAGTTTGCAACGCGAGGGCAACAGGATTCGCGTGACGGCGCAGCTGATTAATGCGGGTAACGGGTTTCAGGTGTGGTCGGAAACTTATGAGCGCGAATTGCAGGGCGTGTTTGCGCTGCAGGATGAAATCACGCGCGCCATTGTGGACGCGCTCAAGGTCAAGCTGGCCGTTTCGCTGCCCGCCCATCAACCTAACATGGAGGCCTACGATCTTTATCTGCAGGGCCTCTATCTCTCCAACAAAGGGAGTGAAACGGATTTACGGAAGGCGCTGAATTTCTTTGAGCGCGCCCTCGAGAAAGATCCAACATTTGCGCGGGCCTGGACGGGGATCGCCAAAGTTTGGTTCTTTCTGGCGGATGTTTATGTAAGACCGCTCGAGGCTTATCCAGCATCAAGGGAAGCGGCGTTGAAGGCAATCGCGCTCGACGAAAAGGATGCGGAGGCGCATTGCTACCTGGGTGAAGCGAAACGAATCCTGGACTGGGACCTGCCCGGGGAGGATGCAGAGCTGAAACGCGCTCTCGAGCTGGATCCTAACTCTGCGCCAGTCCACTTCTTCCGCGCACTACTTCCCCTCTTCCGAGGCGACGTGAAAGAAGGGCTCACGCTTATCCAGGAAGCTGAAAGGTTGGATCCGCTTTCGCCGATCATTAGCTACGTCGCCACCGCCGCCTATTTGGCCGACAACCGCATTGACGAGGCAATTGTCGAAGGACAGCGGACCCAGCAGCTCGATCCACATTACTTTTACCTCGACTCGAACCTTGCCGCCGCCTACCGCGAGAAGGGAAATTTCGCAGAAGCGATTGCGCTCTACACGAAGGTTCAGGAGGAGAGACGTTTCCCGAGCAGTGGCCTGGCCATTACGTACGCGCGCATGAATAAGCAAACCGAGGCGCGAAAAATTCTCGATCAACTCCTACAAGAGAGACAAACCCGTTACGTCTCGGCCCAAACGATCGCGGCAGTTTATGCCGCGTTCGGCGAAAAAGATGAAGCCTTCCGCTGGCTTGAGCGCGCCGCCGAGGAACACTCGGGCACACTGCAATGGATTGCGTTTCTTCCCGACTTTAGCACGCTCCGTCCCGACCCGCGTTTCTCTCCTTTCCTGCGACGAATCGGCGTTTCGCACGGCTCAGTCTTGGCCATTACGGAAACAACTCTGGTCGAGACCAAGGATCCAAACGCCCAGGCTCACTACAACCTCAAAGTTGGCATAAAGCCGCGACCAAATACTCCAAATGGCCACGTCGTCAGGATTAGCGTTTCCTTCTACGACCGCACGAAAGATAACAAAATAAAGCCGACGAACGCGCGGACCAGCTATGATTGGCTGACCGCCTCCGAAAACTGGGCGGATCCGACTCCGAAAATCCTCGCGGCCACTTACGTACGTCCAAAAACCCAGGCGCCGTCGCCTGACGGACGCGAGTATGGCGGATTCATTGTTCTCGTGTATTTCGACGGCAAGCTACAAGACGTGCGAGCGAGACCGCAGGAATTACTAACGCTCTTTCCGCCTCCAGATCAGCTCGCCGCACCACCAAGTGCGCACTGAAGTAGCTACGCCCAGAATGAGTGTGCCCGGCTACGCCAAAGATGGCGGCACGAGCGGCAACGACAAGAACGTCATGCCGGTTTCGACCGCGGATTACAATCCATGTGGATGGAGAGCGTGGCTAAATAAGCAGCCGAAAACGGCTACGACGAACGGACGGCCAATATTAAGGGCCGAACCTGGTATGTGGCTTTGAAGAAGCGCTTTTAAGACCACTGCTGGATTTCTAACAGCCGCCTTCGCCTATCGGCTTCGGCGTGCCAAGGGAGGGAACTCCGACAGGTCGCGAGCAGGCAGGCGAAACGGACGCCTCATTGCCTTCTGTCATCTCTGTTCTCTCCGTTTGCTCCTGTTAAAACTGCTCTGTGTTTAATTCCCTGAGAAAATCGTGCTTGTTAGGCCTCCGATAATTCGCTAAACCTCGGAGAAATCGCCGATAGGAGGGGGTAATCAAACATCCATCCATCTGGTTCGCTGGATTGGGCATAGCGGGAATCCGTTTGCTTCTGGCTTCAGCTACACTCGGCCAGGAGACATCACCCACGCCACAGCAGGTCGACTCGGGTACCGCCACTGTCGTGGAGGTCATCGTGACCGGCTCAAACATTCCGACTTCCGAAGAAGTTGGGCCAAACCCGGTCGACACCTACCGCTTGAGCGACATCACTCGACTCGGCGTCCGGACGATGACGGATTTTATCCAGAAATTGCCCGCGGTTGCTGGGTCGGCCATCAATGAAAACAACACCAACGGCGGTGACGGGAGAGCGGAAATTAATCTGCGCGGTATTCTCGCCAAAGAGACTCTGGTGCTGCAGGACGGACGACGCCTCGCGCCGATTGGCTTTGCCGGTGATACGATCGACCTCAACACGATCCCGCTCGGGTTGATTGATCACATCGACATCCTTAAAGACGGTGCCTCTGCCATCTACGGCGCCGACGCCGTCGATGGGGTTGTTAACTTTTTTCTCATTCACAGATTCCGCGGGCTCGAGCTCTACGCCAGCTATGGCAACACCAATCTCGGCTTTGCCAACGATGCGGGCGAAGAGAGAGCCTACCTCCTCGCCGGCACAGGGGACGACAGGACCAACATTGTCGTTTACGCGGAGGTTTACAATCGGGCCGCAATTTTCTCACGCGATGTCGATATCTCGCATGATGCGGACTACACGTTATTTGGCGGACAAGATACCCGTAGCGGTGCATTCGCCGGAAAGGTGGGCCTCCCGGGCGACAGTTTTGTTTACCGGCCTGGTTTGAATGGTGGCGCGCTAACACCCACGCCGCACGCCTTCCCAAATGTAGCGAGCGACCCGCAATATGTTCCACTGGGCACTCTTCCGCGGGAACAAATACGCTTTAACTTCGCCGACCTAACCCCGGCAATGGCCGCAGTCGACCGCGAATACCTCTATGCTTCGCTCGACCGCAAAATTTGCGACCAATATCTGGAGCTTTTTGCGGACTTCAAATATGTGCGCACTTTCTGGGATGGCGCCCTGGCGCAGCTTCAATTTACTCCTGATGTATGGACGGATGGGACGCACCCCGTCGGGATCACTCCCGCGGGGTTTGGCTTCAGCGTACCGCTTCAGAATGCATTTAATCCATTCACCGCGCCCGACTACACGTCGCCTGGAGGATTTGACCCGCACTTTCCGCAAACTCAGGTAAGTGCTGCACCTACCGGGACTCAGTTCACCAATTTCGTCAGATACCGTGCGTTGGAAGCGGGGCCGCGCACGGACAAGATTACAGCGAATAACTACGAGTTTACTGGCGGTCTCAAGGGTAACTTGGGTGAGTTTGGAGATTATTTCAAAACCTGGAACTGGGAAAGCGGGTTTCGTTATAACGAAGATAGCCGCATCGAGCGCGCCAGCGGGGTTGTAAACAACAATGCGTTGCGGACCGCGTTGCTCGACACAAACCCGGCGACCGCTTTCAATCCCTTCGGCCTTAACCAGAATTCGAAAGCGGTGCTGGACCGCGTACTCGTGACAACCAATCACACTGGCGCAACCTCGCTGACCCTCGAAGATCTGAAGGTGAACGGCGACCTGTTCAATCTCCCGGCGGGCCCGATCTCTTTCGCGATCGGAGGTGAACATCGCACCGAGCGCGCTAGCGATGAGCCCGACGCGCTTGCCGCCTCCAATCAAACCATTGGCGCCGCTGACTTCGGACCGACCAACGGGAGCCGGGACGTCTGGTCCATCTATTGGGAGGTTCGTGTCCCGGTCACGAGCCCGACCTGGAACGTTCCCGGTCTTTACAGCCTGGAACTGGATTACCAGGAGCGATACGACAACTTCAGCGACTTCGGTGCTTCGGAAAGGCCGAAGTTCTCGGTTCGTTGGCAGCCGCTCGACTCGGCCCTCACCCTTCGCGCCACCTATAGCGAAGCCTATCACGCCCCGACCTTGAGAGATTTGTTCGCAGGGACGGTCGAGCAAGTCGCAGTGATCTTCGATCCGCGGAGTACAGCTACCGCTTTCGCCGTCGGGTGGAACACTAACGGCAATCCAAATCTGCAACCTGAGACGGCATATGAATGGACTTATGGCGCCGTCGTGACCCCAGCTAAATGGTGGAGCCCACTGGAGGGTTTGACGCTAACCGCGGATTTCTACCACATCGATATTCGCGGCGTCACCGCGCAGTTGGATCCGCAGTTTCTTGTGGACCACGAGGACCAATTCCCGGGTCAGGTGATACGTGGACCCTCAACGGGTCCGGATGATCCCTTCGGCCCGATTATCCTTCTGCTAACCCCGCAACAGAACCTGGGCCGCATGATCCAGGAAGGCTGGGACTACGAGGCAGTTTATTCCTTCGACACCTCAAGATTGGGTCATGGCGACTGGGGCACACTGACCGCGACGCTCAACGGCACTTATATTGATCGCGCAGTCCTTCAAGCCGTTCCCGGGGGACCCAAACAGAACGTGGTCGGCAAGTTTGGTGGCGGATTCCTCGGACAAGCCGGCGGTGGTTCATTTACGCACAATCGTTGGTACGCGAGCCTTTTCTACAACGGAGCGGGAGCCTCAGCGCTCGCCGGATTCGATACCGGCTTTACCGTACACTACGTTGGCCAATACTGGGATATTAGGGGATTCACGTTCAGCAATCACGACCGCAAGATTCGTGAATGGACCACTCTGGATTGGATCCTGAACTACACATTTAACTTCGCGGCGCCCGCGGCCCAGGATGAAGTGCCCGGCTTTGCCAAAGATGGCGACACCAACGGGAAGGACAAGAACGTGATGCCGGTGTCGACTGCGGAATACAATCCGTGTGGCTGGCGCGCCTGGCTCAATCACACAACGATCACAATCGGCCTGAACAATGTCTTCGATGAGGAACCGCCCTTCGTCGCCGCCGCCGCAGAAAATGGCTACGACGAACAGACCGCCAATATCAAGGGGCGAACCTGGTATGTGGCGCTAAAGAAGCGCTTCTGAGATATGTGGCGCCGACATCGCGGTGCCCTCCATCCAGATTCTGTCTGTAGGGGAAGCTGCTAGCTTCCCTCCAAAATGGGAAGCGGACTCCGAAAGCCTTCGCGAGCAGGCCGCTTCCCCTATCCGTTTAATCCGCGTAATCCGCGGTTAATTCAGCCTTCGGACTCGGGACGCTGAGGTCCCTCCCACGTTGATCTTGCTGTTGAGGCAGCCGTGTTGAGCACGCGCCGCAGGCGCGTGGCTACATACCAATCCGTGAAATCCGCGCATCCGCGGTTGAAAATCAACCCTCGATCTCGAGGCCCATCTGGCGGGCGGTGCCGGCGATGACGCGGAAGGCGGCTTCGTCACTGCGCGCGTTCAGGTCCTTCTGTTTCGTTTTCACGATGTCCATGACCTGTTTGCGCGTGACTTTGCCGACCTTGATTTTGTTCGGCTCTTTCGATCCGGCCGCGATGTTGGCGGCTTTCTTCAAGAGGATGGCCGCGGGCGGACTCTTGGTGATGAAGGTGAAGGACTTGTCTTTGAAAACCGTGATCACGACCGGCAAGAATGTCGCCGGCTTGTTTCTGGGTGGCGGCGTTAAATTCCTTGCAGAACGCCATGATGTTGACGCCGCGCGGTCCGAGCGCGGTGCCGACGGGCGGCGCCGGGTTCGCCTGTCCGGCGGGGATCTGCAATTTGATGTGAGCGATGATTTCTTTGCATAAAAGTACAGTTTTAAGTTTTAAGTGGTGTGTCGCGGTTCGCGGCTTTGTCCTTCCTTAAAACTTAACACTTAAAGCTTAAAACTATCCGCGTTCCACCTGCCAGTATTCGAGTTCGACGGGCGTGGCGCGGCCGAAAATTGTGACGGAGACGCGCAGCTTGCCGCGCTCCGGATCGATTTCCTCGACGATGCCGTTCTGATTCTGGAACGGACCGTCCGCGACCTTCACGGTCTCGCCGACTTCGAAGCTGACCTTCGGCTTGACCTTCTCTTCGCGCTCCTTCATCTGGGCGAGCATGCTGTCGACTTCCGATTGACGCATCGGGATCGGCTTGTCCTTGGTGCCGGCAAAGCCGATCACGCCGGGAGTGTCGCGGATGAAATACCAGGTTCGTCCGACGAGCTGATTGTTCTCGTCGAGCAGGTGCATGTTGACGATGAGATAGCCGGGGAAAAATTTGCGCGTCGTCTCGCTCTTCTTGCCCTTCTTGATCTCCGAGACGCGCTCCGTCGGCACGAGCACTTCGTAAATCACGTCGCTCATCTCCTCGGTCTTGACCCGCTTGGTGATGTTATCGTGCACCTTGTTCTCCTGGCCGGAGAGCACATGCACGACGAACCATTGATCTTTTGCTGCGAGCGTCTGCGCCATAATCAGTGCAATCCGGGTAAAGAAGTGGATCACGTTCACAAGAATGAAATCGAAGAAGGCGACGTAACCGCCCAGCAACAGCATCGCGATAATCACGACGAGGGTCGAGTCGGTCAGCTCCTTGTAGCGGCGGATTCCTTTTTCCTTCGGTTCCCACGGCCAGGAAGCTTTCTGCAGCTCGACTTTTACTTCGCTGAAGAAATTTCTCGTTTTGGCAATCATTGTCGTTCGTTCAAGGGTTGAAGCGTTGAAGCAGCCGAGGAACGGAGGGTCTTCTGCATCTGGGTTTTACTTTTATCGCTTCAACTTCTAACGCTTTAACCGGCACAGCCATCAATCACGCCAGGAGGGACTCGAACCCCCAACCGACGGTTTTGGAGACCGCTACTCTACCAATTGAGCTACTGGCGTTTTTTGTAGGGCAACCGCGCCGGTTGCCATGGCAGGCGGTGCGCCTGCCCTACAACGACAACCAGACATGGTGCGGGCTTCAATTTAGTCCAGAATTTCGCTGACGCGACCCGCGCCGACGGTCTTGCCGCCTTCGCGAATAGCGAAGCGCATCGTCTTTTCCATCGCGATCGGGGTGATCAGTTCGACTTCGATCGAGACGTTGTCGCCAGGCATGACCATTTCCACGCCATCGGGCAGTTTGACCGTGCCGGTCACGTCCGTGGTGCGGAAGTAGAACTGCGGACGGTAGTTCGTGAAGAACGGCGTGTGACGGCCGCCTTCCTCCTTGCTCAGCACGTAAACCTCCGCCTTGAACTTCTTGTGCGGCGTGATCGAGCCGGGCTTGGCGATGACCTGACCGCGCTCGACGTCTTCCTTCTTCATGCCGCGGAGCAGCACGCCGACGTTGTCGCCGGCGCGCGCTTCGTCGAGAAGCTTGCGGAACATTTCGATGTCGGTCGCGGTCGTCTTGGCCGTCGGCTTGATGCCGACGATCTCGACTTCCTCCATCTTCTTGAGGATGCCGCGCTCGACACGACCGGTCGCGACCGTGCCACGACCTTCAATGTTGAACACGTCTTCCACCGGCATGAGGAACGGCTGATCGATCGGACGCTCCGGCACGGGGATGTAATCATCCACCGCCGCGACCAGCGCGAGGATCTGCTTCTCCTGCTTCGGCGTCGCCATTCGAGCGCCTTGAGGGCGCTGCCCTTGACGATCGGAATCTTGTCGCCCGGAAATTCGTATTGCGTGAGCAGATCGCGCACTTCCATCTCGACGAGATCGAGCAGCTCGGGATCGTCGACCATGTCGACCTTGTTCAGGAAAACGACGATCGCCGGCACGCCGACCTGACGGGCGAGCAGGATGTGCTCGCGGGTCTGCGGCATCGGGCCGTCCGCGGCGCTCACCACGAGGATCGCGCCGTCCATCTGGGCGGCGCCGGTGATCATGTTCTTCACATAATCGGCGTGGCCGGGGCAATCGACGTGCGCGTAGTGGCGCTTGTCGCTTTGATATTCCACGTGCGCGGTGTTGATCGTGATGCCGCGCTCTTTCTCCTCCGGCGCGGTGTCGATCGAATCGTAGGCGCGCGCCTCGGCGATGCCCTTCTTGGAGAGCACGCTGGTGATCGCCGCGGTGAGCGTGGTCTTGCCGTGGTCGACGTGGCCGATCGTGCCGACGTTCACGTGCGGTTTGTTGCGTTTGAATGCTTCCTTAGCCATTTCAATTCTCTCTGTTTAACTAAACTGCGTCTTGTTATTTAAACTGTCGTTTCCGGTCGCAAGCTCTGGAGCCCATGACCGGGATTGAACCGGTGACCTCGTCCTTACCAAGGACGTGCTCTACCAACTGAGCTACATGGGCCGCGCTTCGTCATCTCGCTGCTCGTCCCGCGGGTGCGGAGCGAACCGGTTTTGCTTCCTGTCCGAGAGCTAAAAAATCCCAGAGCCGCGTCAAACTTTGCAATTTGAACGACCATGGGACCGCCTCGTTCTCGCAAAAAGCGTCCGAAAGCTATCAGCGCCCTCTAGCGTGTCAAAGAAATTTGTTGCCTTCGGGACGTCCCCGCGACCTTCCGCCAGGCGCCTTATCGAGGCATTCACCCTACCGAATTCTCCCCGTACTGGCGGGGACCGCTTTCCCCCGGGTCACCAACCGCGCGATGACCGCTATAACGAGAAGCGCAGCGAGAATGCAGGCCGATTTTACCGGGCGTAAACCATCCCGCCTCCGTAGGAGTTGGGGTCGGCGTAGCCGTCGGCGGCGGCGCGTTCTTGGCCGCGAGCATGCTCCGGGCATATTGGAGACGCTGGACCGTATCATAATCGTCCGGCTTCAACTTCAGGGCCGCTTCGTAGTCGGCGATGGCCTTTTCATAATCAGTCGCCGCGGCATAGGTGGCACCGCGTCTGACCATCGACTCCACATCACTCGGATTCTTGCTCAGGAGGAAGGTGTAATCCGCAACGGCTGCATCGTAGGCGCTTTGTTGCTTCAAATTGCGGTTGGCCCAGGCGCGCCGGTCGTAACTCTGCAGATCGTCCGGCTGTTTCTGGATCGCGATCGTGAAATCCGCCACCGCCTTGTCCCATTGGGAAAGACCGATCTCGGTGAATCCTCGAAACTTATAAGCGAAAGCGTCGTCCTGCTGGAGTTCAATCGCCTTGTTAAAGTCGGCCAGGGCGGCGTCGAACTGATTTTGCGTGTACTCGGTATAGCCACGCTCTCGATAGGCGAGTTCGTCCGTCGGTGCCACCTCGATTGCCTTGGAGAAATCGGCCATGGCTTCGGCCACCTTGCCACTCGCCCGGTAGGCTGTGCCGCGATTGGTGTAGTTGCGCGGATCTTTCGGGTCGGCCTCGAGCGCCTTGTTAAATTCCACAATCGCGGCGTCGTATTGCTTCTGTTGCGCCAACTCCACTCCCTTGGCCGCGTGGTCGGTCCCGCCGCCACTTTTTTTTCCCTTGGCCTGCAACGGCGTGCCCACGCCTCCTATCAACAGGGCAATGATGATGGTTATGCTTCGAATTTGAACTCTCTTGGTCATCTTTGGTCCTCCGCTAAACTACTCTTCTGCGCGATTGTTGACGCGTAAGCGAGAAAATTAAACCGCACCCGAACGCGATGTCACCAAGAGATTCTCCTGGCCGACCGGCGAATCAGCCGCTCCATCCCAACCTGTCCAAAGGCTACGCCGCTGTTTTGGCCACGGTCGTTATCTGGTCGATGCCCTCGCTCTTCCAGTATTACTTGAATCGATTTTACGATCCCTGGTCCCAGAATTTCTTCCGCTATTCGGTGGCTTGCGTGGCCATCGCGCCGTTTGTCTTTTTCTATCGCAGACGGCAGGGCCCACCGCTGAATGCGCGCGCCTTTCTCATCTGCCTGCTCCCCTGCTTTCCCAATGTCGTCCATCAGGTGACCCAGGTCATCGCCTTGTTCTATATGGGCCCCGGGGTTTATGCGATTTTCACGCGCTCCTCCGTGATTTTTACGGCGCTGCTCGCCCTTATCTTTTTTCCGGAAGAGCGCTACGTCATCCGGCAGTGGCGCTTCCAGGTCGGGACCCTGCTGGGTTTAATCGGCGCTTTCGGCGTGATCTGGTTCCAAAACGGATTCCAGGCCGGGCACATCCCGTGGCCCGGGTTGGCCATCGCGTTCACGGCCACTTTTTGCTGGGCTTTGTACGGCATTTTCGTAAAGCGCCCATCCGCCCAACTGGGCCCGATTCGCAGCTTCGGCGTGATCAGTCTGATGACCTCCGCGTTTTTACTCCCGCTCACGCTGGCCTTTGGCAAGGTGGCCACACCGCTGCACGTGACCTGGCAGGTCAACGCCAATCTGGTCGTTTCTGCCATTACCTGCATCACGCTCGCGCACGTCCTCTATTATATCTCCATCCGCGAGATCGGTGTCGCACTCGCCCAAACCCTGCAACTCCTTTGCCCGGTCGGGGCGCTGGCCCTGTCCTGGTGGATTTTTGGCGAACGCCTGAACGCCGCCCAGGCCTGGAGCGCAGGCATCCTGCTGGTCGGCGCTTTCCTCGCCATGAGAACCAAACCCTTCGCGGCGACGGAGTCAGCCGAGAATCTGTGATTGTAGGGCAAGCGCTCCGCTTGCCGCTTCATCCGGCAGGCGACGCGCCCGCCCTACAACTCCACCGTTCCGCTAGTCGCCTCAGCCCTTGCTGAGTTTTTGCGCCTTGCGCACCAGTTCGATGAATCCCGCGCGATAACCACTGGCGTCGGCGCCCTTTCCCTCCTGCGCCCATTCCAGCACCGCTCCGAGTGTTCCATTCCCCTTATGTTCCGAGTCGCGTAGCAGCATCCCGAATTCCGCCACCGCGGCCGCGAATTTGAAATCCGGGGAAGCTTTCTCGAAACCCGCTCCGCCATCCACCACCGCGCGCTCCGTCAATTCACTCTTCTCCCCATCGGGCTGCTTGTGCCTCAGCTTCACGGTCAGCATCTCCTCCGAGGCGGATGTTTCAGGCGTAGCGCGGCTTGCCACGCCGTAGCCTTGGCGAAGGCGGGAGTATTTCAATGGATCGACAGGCGCAACGCTCGCCGCCGGATTGGCGTTGCTCCCCACTGGCACAACCTCGTACAAGGCGGTGACCGTGTGTCCGGCACCGATCTCGCCCGCATCAATTTTGTCGTTGTTGAAATCTTCTTTGCGGAGCATCCGCTTTTCATAGCCAATGAGACGATAGGACGCGACGCGTGCCGGATTGAATTCCACCTGAATCTTTACATCCTTGGCGATGGTCACCAGCGTCCCGTTCATCTGCTGGACCAGCACCTTTCTCGCTTCATCGAGCGAATCGAGGTAGGCGTAGTTGCCGTTCCCTTTGTCGGCCAGTTTCTGCATGGTCGAATCTTTCAAATTGTCAGTGCCGACGCCGAGCACGCTCAGAAACACGCCGGTTTTTGCCTTCTCTTCGACCAGGCGGATGAGATCGCCCTGACTGGTCACGCCAACATTGAAATCGCCGTCCGTTGCGAGGATTACGCGGTTCACGCCGCCCTTGATGAAATTGTCGGCCGCAACTTTGTAGGCGAGCTGGATGCCTTCCGCGCCGTTGGTCGAACCTCCAGCCTGTAGATTTTCCAAGGCCGAGAGAATCTGTTCCTTGTGATCGCCAGTGGTCGATGGCAGGGCCAGACCGGAGGAGCCGGCATACACGACAATCGCGACGCGATCGTTCTCGGTGAGCTTTTCCACCAACAAGCGCATTGATTGCTTGATCAACGGCAACCGCTCGGGCGGCATCATCGACCCGGAAACATCGAGCAGAAACACCAGATTGCTGGCGCCACGCTTGTCGACCGCGATCTCGCGCCCCTTGAGTCCGATGCGGACCAGACGATGCGACGTCTCCCACGGGCAACCCGCCACATCGACATTGATCGAGAACGGCTTCCCGTCCGCCGGCTGCGGATAATCGTAAGTGAAATAATTAATCATTTCTTCGAGTCGCACCGCATCTTTGGGCGGCAGCGAACCCTCGTTGATGAATCGTCGGACATTCGAATACGAAGCGGTGTCCACATCGATTGAGAAGGTCGATAACGGATTGCTGGCGGTATCGAGAAATGGATTCTCGAGAATGTGATCGTAGGCGGCTGTGTTAAACTCGCCGTTTTGTTGGCGAATCCCGCCATATTTTCCCGCATCTTGTTCGTCTATCGGCGCCAATTGGGCCGATGCGGAATACGACTGCACCGGCGATTTGGTCTTTCCACTGCGCACGCCAGCCGAGGCAATCGCATCCGCGTGAAGGGTTTTGTTGGGGCCCGGCCCCACCTCCTCTGCAGTCGGAACGTTAGATCCGCTCACAATGACTCGCTCGACGTTGGCCGGAGTCTTGGCTGACGTCGCCGCGACCGTCGAGCCTGCAGCCGCGTATTCTTGCTCGGTCACCTCACCTTCGATTTCACCGCTGGGCCTCGCTCCGCTGGCGGGCGCAGGATTTATTCCTCCCGTGAACTCCTCGTTGCCTAAAAACATCTCTCGCTTTGTGTAGGTTCCGATCGCGAGCGCCGCGATCAGCGCCGCCACCGCGAGCACCGCCGCGATCGAAAGGGGCCGTGCAATTCCCCAGAACCAGCGATCTCCGCGAATATCAATCAGATTCAGCGGCCTAACGGGTGCAGAGGCGCGCTCGGCTTCGTATTCGCCTCGTAACATTTGCGCGAGCTCGCGCGTCTCCGCGACGGCCCGCTTCTCTTCCTGTGAGTTTGCCGCTTCCGCGGCCACGCGCGTTTCTTCTTCGCCGGAAAGCTCGCCCAGCGCGTAAGCGGTCAATTTTGGATCATCCACATTCATTTGGTCAGGTTGTTCTGGGGTTGAACGGCAAAAAATCTTTCGAGGCTGACGCATAGCGCTGCCGCAACGTCTTCAAGGCTGTGTGAATCAACACGCCGACGTTGTTGGCCGACGTTTTCGTGATTTCGGCGATCTGTTGATAACTGAGGTCGTTTTGAAATTTCAATTGAATGACCTCCTGCTGTCGCGGCGGGAGGGTCGCCACAATGCGCAAGAGAAAACCGCTCGCCTCCTTTTGCTCCAGTTGTTCGTAAGGCATCGGTTGTTCGTCCACTCGAGCCTCGATCAATTCCTCGTCGAGAAAGAGCATGCGCTTCTCTTTGCGACAGACATTGAGGGCGCGGTTCCGGCAAACGGTGAAAAGCCATGTGGCCGGCTCGCCGTTCTGCGAGACCGGTCCTTTGCGCTCAAATTGTATGAAGGTTTCCTGCACAATATCTCTCGCTCGCTCCCGATCACCGGTGATGCGCGTGGCAAACTGCAGTAGCGGCTGTTCGAACCTGCGCAGCAGCGTCTTTATCCGATCGGTCTCTACGTTCGCGCCTGCGTTGGGCATGGGTTCAAGAAGCTTAACCCTGCAGTCATCCGAATCTTAGTGAGTTTTTGCAAGATTCGGTAAATCGCACCGGATGCTGGATACTGGATGCTGGATACGACATAGTGCGCGCTTCAGCCTGATCCAACATCAAGAATCCAGCATCCAGCGTCACCTTTGGCTCCATGCAACAACTCCCCCGTGCCATCGGGACGTTGTCCCTGATCTTCATCCTGTTTTTCTGCACGTCCGGCGGTCCATACACGACCGAGACGCTAATTCATTCGGTCGGTCCCGGCTTGGGCCTGCTCATCCTGCTTCTCGTCCCAATTGTGTGGTCGGTACCCGAAGTCCTGATTGTCGGCGAACTCGCGAGCATGCTGCCGGAAGAAGGCGGCTATTACCGTTGGGTTGATCGCGCGTTCGGTCGCTTCTGGGCCTTTCAAAATGGTTGGCTCACCTGGATGTACTCGCTTGTCGACATGGCGATCTACCCGGTGCTTTTCAACCAATACCTGCGCTACTTCGTCCCGGAGCTTGATGACGCGATTCGAGTGGATCATATCGCTCGCCGTGATTTGGGGCGCGACCTGGATCAATCTTCGCGGTTCGCTCCGCGTCGGTCGCGCGTCAATCATGGCCGGCTGCTTCGTTATGCTTGGGTTCTTCGCCATGACTGTAGCGAGCGCACCGCATGTCGCGCACATTCCATGGCACCCGTTCGCGTCTGAGAGAGGAAAAGGAATGGGCGGACTCGCGGTGGGTCTCTCGATCGCGCTTTGGAACTACATCGGATGGGACAACGCCTCGACCGTGCAGGGCGAGGTCAGGGATGCGTCGCGCGCCTATCCGCGCGCGCTGGCCGTTGCTCTGCCTTTCGTGACCATCGGCTACATCGTGCCTCTGCTGGCCGCGCTTGGTGCGACCGATTGGACGACCTGGACCGAAGGTGGATGGCCGCAGATTGCCGCGGCCGCTGCCGGCGGCGCCGGCCGGTGGATCGCTCCGTGGATCGCCCTCGGCGGGATGGTGAGTGCACTGGCGCTTTTCAATGCATTATTGCTCGGCTACTCCCGCATCCCCTTTGTGCTCGCGAACGACCGTTTACTCCCCCAGGCCCTGGCCAAAATTGACGCGCGCGGCACGCCCCGAAATGCCGTGCTCATTTCCGCCGCGTTCTACTCGCTTTTCGTGCTCGTGCCTTTCGGCAGGTTGATAATCGCCGACGTCCTGCTTTATGCGCTCGCGCTCTTCCTCGAATTTGGCGCGCTCATTCAACTTCGGAAAACAGAGCCATCGCTACGTGGATCGTTCAGAATCCCGACAGGCCGTAGCGGGGTGATCGCGCTCGCTGCACTTCCAATGCTCGTTTTGATCGGTGTGACTGCAATTTCGATTCGCGACGGCGAGTATGGCGTTCCGGCAGTAATCGGCGCGGCCGTGGCAATTGGAATTGGCCCAATAATTTATCGCCTGGTTGTCGCCCACTCGTTGAAAAGATAATGCAGCCCTTGCCTGGGCGCCGCTAAAGTCGACCATCACTGCGTTAGCCACGTGAACCTGAAATCCTATCTCACCAGCCGCCAGAAAAAGATCGATCGCGCGCTCGATCGATACTTGCCGAAACAAAAGGTCCGGCCAG
The DNA here is from genome assembly GCA_963788855.1 of uncultured Verrucomicrobiae bacterium. Taxonomy (GTDB): domain Bacteria; phylum Verrucomicrobiota; class Verrucomicrobiia; order Chthoniobacterales; family UBA10450; genus CAWBIE01. The sequence continues at coordinate 206,371 of CAWBIE010000005.1, read as the reverse complement.
CAACGATTCACCGGGCCATGCGCTACAGCCTTTTCGCCGGCGGCAAAGCGGCTCCGGCCCATTCTTACCCTGGCCGCGGCTGAGGCGTGCGGCGGCAAACTCGAGACCGCCATCCCCCTCGCCTGCGCCATGGAATGCATTCACACCTACTCGCTCGTGCACGACGATCTCCCGAGTATGGACAACGACGATTTCAGACGCGGTCGTCCGACGTGTCACAAGGTCTTTGGTGACGGCATCGCCGTGCTCACGGGCGACGCGCTGTTGACCATCGCGTTCGAAATCGTTTCGCGCGCCAAGCCGCCGCGTCGCTACGACATGTCGAACCTCCTGCGCGAAGTCGCGGTCGCCGCCGGCAGCCAAAAACTTATCGCCGGTCAGGTAGCAGACCTCGAAGCCGAGGGCCGCAAAACCGATCGCGCCCAGCTGCGTTACATCCACGAAAACAAGACCGCTGCCGTCCTCACAACCTCAGTCCGGCTCGGCGCTATGAGCGCAAATGCCGATGCCCGGAACCTCGCCGCCATGACCAGGTTCGGCCGCGCCCTCGGTCTGGCCTTTCAAGTCATCGATGATATTCTCGACGTCACTCAGACGACCGAGAAGCTCGGGAAAAGCGCCGGTAAAGATGTGACCGCACAGAAAGCGACTTACCCGGCGGTTATCGGTCTCGAGCGCTCACGCGCCGAAGCAAAACGCCTTACGCGCAGCGCGCACAACGCCTTGTCCATCTTCGGTAAAAGGGGCGGGACGCTCCACATTCTCGCGAACTATCTTCTCGAACGCGATTACTGATCGATCAGGAAAATCCTACAATCGGCGCGACGGAAACGACATCGATGTCGTCGAACACCACATGCGTCGACGACGCGAATTTATAGACCACGCGGCCGCCGCGGATCATTCTGACCGAAAAATATACCTGCCGGTCGTGGATGCGGAAGACCAGGCTCAATCCCACCTTCCGAAAGTTCGAGTCCATCGTTTTAACCCACTCCTTGAACCTCTCCGGGTTAAAGGTGCTCATATCGCGGACCAACACGGAATGAACGAGTTGCCGGATGACTTCACGTTCGCCCTTGCTGACAGAATGCAATCCCTGCATGCCTCCGTTCCGAGCAGGAAAAATGCCTTCGCGCCTGTTTCCTGGACCTGATTCCGTGATGGCTGAAAGGCCGCGGGCGCGGACTCCGCGACCCTTCTGGCATAATAATCAGGCAGGCCGAGCCTTTTTGCTTGGCGAACGCCGCCGGTGGGACTTACCTCATCTGATATGGCGACCAAGACCGAAGAAAAAGCCCCGGAGAACAAAGTAATAGCCGCGCGCAACAAGAATCTCGATCTCGCGATTCAACAAATCGCAAAGGATTACGGCGATGGCGCCATCATGCGGCTGGGCGATGAAAAGATTGTCGACATCGATGTTATACCCACGGGAAACATTTTGATCGATCGCGCTTTGGGGGTGGGAGGTTTTCCGCGCGGACGAGTGGTGGAAGTTTTTGGCCCGGAATCATCGGGCAAAACCACGCTGACGCTGACAGTCATCGCGCAGGCGCAAAAACGTGGCGGACTGGCCGCCTTCATCGATGTTGAGCACGCGCTCGATCCGCAGTACGCCAGAAAGTTGGGGGTCAATCTTGATGACCTGCTTGTGTCTCAGCCGAGCTCGGGCGAAGAGGCCCTGCGAATTTGCGAGACACTTGTCCGCTCCAACGCGCTCGATGTCATCGTGCTCGATTCGGTGGCCGCGCTCGTGACCAAGGCGGAGCTGGAAGGCGAGATCGGAGACGTCACGGTCGGCGCGCAGGCGCGGCTCATGAGTGCGGCCCTCCGCAAACTCACCTCGTTGATTTCCAAAGCGCGAACCTGTTGCATTTTCACAAATCAGATCCGTGAAAAAATCGGCGTCATGTTCGGAAACCCCGAAACTACGCCCGGCGGCAAGGCGCTGAAATTTTACGCCAGCGTCCGGGTCGACATCCGGCGCATCGGCGCGATCAAGCAGACCGACGGCGTCGTCACCGGCAATCGCACCCGCGTTAAAATCGTGAAGAACAAGGTGGCTCCGCCATTCACCGAGGCCGAGTTCGACATCATGTATAACGAGGGGATCTCCTCGACCGGCGCGCTGCTTGATCTGGCTTTGGAAAAACAGATCATCGAGAAACGCGGTTCCTGGCTGAATTACAAAGGCACCCAGCTGGCCCAGGGGCGAGACGCCGCCAAGGAAGCACTCAAGAGCGACCCAAAACTCTACGAAGAAATCGAGACAGCCGTAAAAGCGAAGCTCGACGAAGAAAAGGAATAGCCGTAACCCGCGCAAGCGGTCACGGTTTCGTTGCCAGAACGAGCGGCGACGGCGCCGGCACAGTCAAGGTGCGCGCATTCTTGAAGTCGGCTTCTTCGAGCCAGCTCTTGATTTCGTTAAAGCTGAAGGTGTCGCCTTTTTCGGTCCCGAGGAGCATGTTCACCGCGAACACTAACGACGGAAGTGGCTCTGTCCGCTCATCATTCACCAGCAGTTCGGCAATGACAATTGTTCCGCCGGACCTGAGAGCACCGAACGTTTTCTTGAGCAACTTACGGCTGCGTTCCTCGCCTTCGCTGTGCAGGATGAGCCCGAGCGTCGCGATGTCGTAATCTTTGCCGAAATCAGCTTCAAGCAGGTCCCCCTCCACAAACTTAAACCGATCGGCGACGCCAAATTTTTGGGTGATGCGCCTGGTCGTAGGGATCATGCCACTCCAATCAACCGCCGTCACTTGCACGACCGGCGATTTTTGCGCGAGCACAATTCCCCAGACACCGGACCCGGCCGCAAGATCGAGGACGCGCGTCGGTTGCTTCGCCTCCGCCGCCAGGTTCAGATGATCGGCCAGGGCCTGCGCGCTGCCGTAACTCATGGGCATGATGTTTTCGACCAGTTCCGAGAAAAATTCCGTGCCCGTCTCCTCTTCGTTGTGCGCCTTCGCCGGCCGCCCTGTGCGGACGCTGTCATCAAGCTTGAGCCAGAGCGGAATCAGTCGTCTCGTGTTCATCGAGAAAAATCCCGCCAGAGATCCCGGCTTTTCGCTGACAAGAAACGCAGCGCTTTCCGGCGCGAGCGAATATTTGTCACCGCTTTTTTTCAGCAACTCCAATCCGACGAGTGCGTTCACAATGGCGCGTAAACCGCGGACGGACGCGCTTGTTTCTTTGCTCATTTCCTCGAGCGTTTTCTGGCCGGTCGCCAGCACGTCGAAAATCCTATTATTGACAGCGGCACCTATAATGATCGGCGGACCGTAGGCGGAACCGAACTGCAGCAAACGTTCAGGCGTTACTTGATTCTTTTCGGGCGCGTTCACATGTGCATTCTCTCTCTCGTTGTGGCCGTTGGACGACGCCAAGGTGACAGAAGTCGCTTAGCTTCCGCAAGCTCCGACGCGTCCACGTGTTGCGGGGAGACAGCCACACAGCTCACGCATAGGTTTGTCTTTGATCTCGACCGAGGAGGGGCGAAATTGGAATCATTCGCCAGTTATTAAATGACTGCTGAGCTCCATGGCGATGGTCACCTCGAAATTGGCCATGTCCTGTTCATGGACATCGTGGGGTTTTCGAAGTTGCTCCTCGATCAGCAGAGCGACTGTTCACGTCGGCTGAATCAGATTGTTCGAAACACCGAACAATTCCGCGTTGCCGAGACGGCGGGCAAATTGATTCGGCTGCCCACCGGTGACGGCATGGCGCTCGTTTTCTTTAATAGTCCGGAAGCGCCCGTCCGCTGCGCCGTGGAAATCGGCACAGCCATGAAAGACCATCCGGACTTCGGATTGCGCATGGGCGTCCACAGCGGTCCCGTCAATAAGATCTCAGACGTAAACGACCGATCGAATCTGGCCGGAGGCGGGATCAACATTGCGCAGCGCGTGATGGATTGCGGTGATGCCGGCCACATTCTGCTTTCCAAACGAGTCGCCGAGGACCTCGAGCAGCATAGCAAGTGGCGGCCGTATTTGCAGGACCTTGGCGAATGCGAAGTCAAACACGGCACGCGCGTGAATGTCGTGAATCTTTGCGCCGGCGAAGTCGGTAACCCCGCCCTGCCGGAGAAGTTCGCGCGCGCGAAGCAGGAACAAGATGCGGTGGCGTTAGCCGCAGATGAAGCAACCGCGGCGGCAGCCGCCGATCGGGCCGTCGCGCTGCGCCGCCGAAGGATCGCGCTCCTGACTGGTTCTCTCCTTGCCCTGCTCGCTGTCGGCATCGGCGTGTGGAAGATCGCTGAGCAAAGATCAACCACTGCGACTGGCGGACAGCTGGTGCAGAAAACGCCGCGCATTGAATCGCTCGCGGTGAAGCCACTCGACAATTTCTCCGGGGACCCGAGCAAGAACTACTTTGCCGATGGCATGACCGACGAAATGATCACCAAGCTGTCCCAGATCAGCGCGCTGAAGAGAGTCATCTCCCGGTCCACCATGATGAAGTACAAGGAGTCGCCAAAATCGATCGCCGAGATTGGGCGCGAGTTAAATGTACAAGCGGTGCTGGAAGGCTCGGTGGTGCTCTCGGGAGACCAGGCGCGGGTCACGGTGCAGTTGATCGAGGCGGCGACCGACAAACATCTCTGGGCCGAAAGCTATACGCACACCGTGTCAAACATCGTGCAACTGCAAAACGAAGTCGCCCTGGCTATTGCCAACGCCATCGCCATCAATTTGACCCCGGGAGAAAAAGCAAAGTTGGCCAGTAGCCGCGTCGTCAACCCGCAAGCGTATGATGACTACCTGCGGGCGAAGGCTCGTTCTGCCGCGAACAAAGAAGAGCTCGACGCCCGCATCGATCTATTGGAAAAGTCTGTTTCCCTGGATGGCACGTTCGCAGAAGCTTACGCGGAACTATCGGACGCCTACGGCGCAAAAGGCTACTTTTTCGACCCTGGCAACAAGCAATGGGAGATCAAGAGTAAAGAGGCGGTAGCCAAAGCCCTCCAACTCGATCCCGAACTTCCGGCCGCCCTTTTGGCACAGGCCGATTTGCTTTGGAGGCCGTCCAGTGGCTTTCAGCATGAAGAAGCAATCAAGGAGATTCGTCATGCCCTGACCGTAGCTCCAAACTTTGGCGATGCGCACGCGCTCCTGGGAGGCATCTATTTTCACGTCGGGCTGATCGAAGATGCCTTGCGCGAGTTCAAGAGAGCGGACGAAATCACGCCAGGAAATGCAGAGGTCCAGTTCCATCTTGGACTGATGGCATTTTTTCAGAATCGATATGACGAAGCCGCCACCGTGATGGAGAAGAATCTTACGGGAATGCCGCGAGCCTGGGTCGAATACAGCATTGCCAGTGCGCTTTTCTATGCCGGTCGCGTGAAAGAAGCGCGAGAGCGGATCGACAGCGCCAAAGCGCAATTTGAAGACGAAGGCGGGATCATGGCCTCCATGCAAGCCGTGTTGCTCGCAACCGCGGGCGACAAGACCGGGGCCAAAGAGAAGATCGCCGAAGCGATCAAGACCGGCGAAGGCTTCGGACATTTCCACCACACGGCCTACGCAATCGCGTCAGCCTACGCGCTTATGAACGAACCCGAGCCGGCCATGAAATGGTTGAAGTATACGGCGGAAAATGGTTACCCGAATCTGACTTGGTTCGAGAAAGATCCGAACCTGGACAATCTTCGCAAAGATCCGCAATTCATCGAATTCCTGGAGAAGCTGAAACCGCAATTCGAGCGGCTGAAGGCGCTCGCGCAAACTGACGTCACAGCGAGCAAGTAATAGCGCTCACTCGCTTTTTTGCCGGCGCCTCAGGCGCTGCCTGCGGGATGGTTGTTAGAACAGTCTTAGGCTCCGGCCCGGAAAGAATTTTTTTGAAACGTAGATTGTTTCGCAGCGAATCCCACTCCCAGCGCAAACGAAGGTCGGCCAGCGTTATATTCTGCGGAAAATCCGGAAACTGGACCGGACCCGGAGTGGAGAGGAGGCGCTCGATCAGCGTGATCGCCTGGTCCTGTTCGCCAACGAGTGCATAAACCAGCGCCAGATTCGCTGCCCTGGTAGCGCCATGAAATGCATTCTGGCTTTCTGGTTCCATTTCAAGGGCCCGGCGACCTTCCCGGATCGGCATCCTCTTTCCGGTGCATGTAGGCATAGAGTAATCCGAGTTGAGCGACGCGATCCGGATTGTTGGGATCGTCGCGCACCCACTTTTCAATATCCGGGCTCGCCGCGGCAAAGTAGCGCTGGGCGGCTTCGATGTCGCCGCGGGCCAGAGCAAGACGGCCCTGGTAATATGTTTTGGGCGCGTCTCCGGCCTTGGGAAAATCCTCCTGGGGAAAATCGGTCAGGATTTTTTCCGCGCTGGCATAATCCCGCGCCATCATGGCTAGGTCCCAGCGCGCCCCGGTCACCAGTCCATCCGGATCGATTCCGGCAGGAATGTTTTGCAAGATCTTTCTGCCTGCTGTGGGATTGCCATTTTGAAAAACTTCGAGGGAAGCAAGACCGACCCTGGCGTAAGCCGAATCTGGCGCAATCTCCAACGCGCGGTTGTAACACGCGGTCGCGCCCGGCCAATCACGCACCAAAAGGTGATCGATGGCAGCCAGGATCATAATTTGGCGGTTACGAGGATCGAGGTCTTGCGCGCGCTGATAGGTTGCGAGCGATTCCCGCCAGTGCCCCTGCCGGCGTTGAATTCCGGCGATGTAATTAAGAATGTCCGGCTCATTGGGCGATGTCGCCGCGGCGACGGAAAACTCTTTTAACGCCGCTGCGTAATCCTTGTCGCCCCAATACATACAGAGGCCGAGGGCCGTATGGGCTTCCCCTAGAGACGGCGCCAGGCGTAACGCCTCATCCGCCGCAGCCCGTGCCCTAACTCTCCGATCGTCAGTTCCCCTGAAGCCGAGTTTGCTTTGCGCGATGGAAAGGCGCGCGTGGGCCAGGGCAAACTTGGGATCAAGCGCAATCGCCTGCGCATAGAGCTGCTCTGCTGCAATGAGATCTTCGGTCGAATGATTAACAGCTCCTTCGCGTCCGCGAGCTTTCAGGTAAAGCGCATAGGCCTCAGGATTATCGGTTGGCTTCGCCGCGAGACTTGCCTTTTCTTCCGGAGCCAGTTTTGCCCGAAGAGCCGCTGCGATTTCCGCCGCCACCTCACCCTGCAGTCCGATGGAATCGGCAAGAGTGCGGTCATAACGCTCCGCCCAAACGTGGCGGTCGTTGCGGGCGTCGATCAACTGGACATTTACGAGTACCCGGTTGCCGTCGCGCCGCACGCTCCCTTCCAGGATATTCTCCACTCCCAGCTCCCGCGCGATCTCGCGCAGGTTACGATTCGCGCCCGCGCTGCGATACTGCGAGACCGAAGTGCGGCTGATAACCTTGAAATCGCTCATCTTCGCCAGGCTGGTCAGGATGTCGTCCTGAATTCCATCAGCGAAAAAAGCGTTCTCCTGGTCCGCGCTCAAGTTCTCCAAGGGGAGAACAGCGATCGACCTTTCCGCCAAAGGCGTCGCGGCGTTTGCAGCAACGTGCGTTTGTTGGCGCCGCAGTAAAAGCGCTACCGGAATTGCCGCAACGATTGCTAACGTTACGATCAGCTTGGCCCATTTCCGGCCGCTCTCACGAAGAATGGACGCCTGTGGCAACGCCAGGATCGAGCGACAAGATTCCAATGCAGCTAACATTTCGCGAGCCGAGGCAGGCCGCTGCATCGGATCCAGGGCAAGGGTGCGCCGCAGTATGTCGATCAAAGGGGGTGGGATTTTTCTCTCGGCCAATTGCTCGACCGGCAGATCGCACTTCTGTTGACGATCCCGGATTGCCTCGATCGTTTTGCCGGGATAGGGCACTCGGCCGGTGAGCGCATACCAGAAAGTCACGCCTAACGAATAAATATCCGATCGCGCATCGGCGGGCGCGCCGCCGAATTGTTCCGGGCTGGCGAAAGACGGCGTTCCGACGAACCCGCCGTGGGTGAGATCTGTTTCGGCAATTCCATTGGTCGCCTTGGCAAGGCCAAAATCGATGACTTTAACTTCCGTCTCGCCCGTTCCAGTGATAGCGCGCGTGAGCATGATGTTGCCCGGCTTCAAGTCGCGGTGGATCAAACCCTGAGTCGCCGCGCCGATCAGCGCTCGCGTCACCTGGATCGCGATCTCGAGAGCCAGTTCCGGCTTGAGTGGACCATCTCGCCGGACCAGAGCTTCCAGGGTTTCACCTTCCACCAACTCCATCGCATAATAACACCGATTGATTTCCAGCGCGGCACCGAACTGAAATATTCCGGCAACATTCGGATGTTTCAGGGCCGCGGCCGCCCGCGCCTCGCGCAAAAAACGCTCGCGCACTGCTTGCGAATCGCCGGCCGCCGCCGGGATTTCGATGACCTTGAGCGCCACCGTCCGATGCAAAACCTTATCCACTGCACGATAAGTCACCCCCATCGCCCCGCAGCCCAGTTCCCAAAGAGAACCGTCTTCGCGCCGCGCGATTTCAAAGTTGCCGAAGACTAACGAGTCCTGTGGCGCGGACTCTTCGGCCGATTCGTTTAGCCCGCCACGCAGCAGACAGACAACGCATTCGCCCGTGGCATTCAGCGGCTCACGGCAAATAGAACAGACGGTGGCGGACAACGTCTCCATTCCGGATCAGGCTCAGGCCGTGGTCAGCACTCGCAACAGCTCGCGCAACTCTCCCTCCACTTCGGCGTCCGTGTTCACCGTGCGACGCACTTCCACGCGCAATGCTTCCCGATAGCGCGCCCGCATTCTCGTGACCTTACTCCGCAGGGTAGAGGCTTGAATTCCCAGTTTCCGCCCCAGTTCGGCATACGACGGCAGTGGATCAGCGCTGCCAGTGAGAAAAACTCTCAATTCCTGAAAGAGTCTCTCCTGGCCCTCGGTTTTGTAACTGGCTCGAAAGTTTTTCGAGGCTGTCCCTCACGAGTATTTCCGCCCAACTCCGCTCAAAAATCCGATCGCCACCAGCCGTATGGCGATCGTCCGGCTGGGTTCGGTAGAATGACTCCGCCGCCGCGACCTGATCCTCATCCAAAGGCAGAAATTCGAACCCGCCGCCGCGCTTCTGGGTCTGGGCGTGGTCGTAGGTGTTGGCGAGGAAGTTCTTCAGCGCGGCGAGCAGGAACGATCGGAACCTGCCCTTTCTTCGGTCTATCCGCGTGTAGATTTTTCTCTCGATTAGAAACGCGAAGAAATTCTGCGTCAGGTCCTGCGCGTCGTGCATGGAATACCCGCGGTTGCGCATAAAACTGTAGAGGGGCGCCCAATAGGTCTGACAAAGTTGAGTCAGCGCGACGTGAGCCGCCTCCGGATCGGAGTCACGTTTTCCCGCCGCCACAATCACGCTCCAATGAGTCGAAGCGAATGAATCGTCCAACCCATGGACGATCCCCGGGAGCGGTTGCACATCGCAGAGATACCCAGATTGGCCGAAAAACGCAAGCCGCGAAAAGAAAGAGGGATTTTCGCGCAGCATCGCCCTGGGAATCCTTTTGTACAAGGCGAGGAATCTGCGCTTCGAAGGATATGAAGAAAAATTCTTGGTTGAGAGGTATGCCTGGCTCCAGATGGATTCGATTCTTGTTCACGAGCTTGGTAACGATCCTCACCCTGTCGATTTCTACGCCTCGTCTTTTGTCCCAGGGGTGAGTGTGCGCGCATTTGGCGACGCCCGGTCTGGGCGTTGAAGGCACAAATTATCTACCAGCGGGACACTGGTGGCTTACCTCCAGCTTTCGTTACTACAATTCGCGGCAGGATGTGCTCGGCGATCAACCTCTTGATCATCCCCTGGTCTACGCCAATACGCACGTCTATGAGTTTGACTTCAGTGCAACCTACGCGTTGACCGATCGCTTTGATTTGACCGTGGAAGGGCCGCTGACATACGGCTCGCGCGAGACCTCGGTTGAACATGACTTTAACTCCTCCACCCTACACACAATGCACGCGTTTGGGCCCGGCAATATCCGGCTTTCAGCCGAATGCTATGTTTTTGAACCACGCAAGACTCCTGATCGCAATATCGCGTTTGGCTTGGGCGTGGAATTTCCCACCGGAATCGATGATGCAGAGGATTATTCCTTCCGCGCCACCGGAAAAGTATTGCGCCCGGTCGATCCCGCGATTCAGCCGGCCCAAGGCGGATGGGGTATTCTCGCGGAGGTGCATGCTTATAGTAGTCTTTATTTCCCGGAATTGCCCGACACCAAGTGGCTCCAGAATACCTTCCTCTTTGCTGACGGTCTTTATGTGGCCACTCCCCAGCAATACAGTCACACGCAATCGGTGATAGGCGACGAACCCGAGTTAACCGAAGGTCTGTACGGGCTGATTCATGATTCCATTGTCGACGAATACCTCGCTCGCGTTGGAGTTTCGCAGGTGCTTTGGCCTTCGGCGGGCCTTTCCGGCGGCGTCGGTCTTCGCTTCGAAGGCGTGCCGAAGTATGATATTATCGGCAAAAGCGACGGATTCCGGCTCCCTGGCAACAGTCTTTCCTTCGAGCCTTCACTGACCCTTACGCGGAGCAACCAATCCTTTACCGTTTCCGTCCCAATCGCGGTCCATCGCTACGGTGGCAACGCTGTTGCCTTCGAAAAAGCCGGCAGCACAGGGCCAGGCTTCGACACCATTGCCGATTGGCAACTCATTCTCAGCTATACGCGACAATTCTGAAAGTCGTCGGCGCCAAGCCACCAGCGTGAGATATCCGGCTCGCGCTTCCCAAGGTCGGGTTGGCGCACGCTTATGTTCCCTCGCGATACCGTTGTAGGCGACAGGAATGACGAAATCCGAATGTCGAATGACGAAACAAGCCCGAAACACGAATGACACAAGTCAAAGCACGAGCGCAAATTAGGGTTTCGATATTCGTCATTGCTTCGTCATTCGTCATTCGTCATTCGTCATTCTTTCCCCCTTGATGATCTTGCGCTACCATCGGCCAGACCATGACCACGGAGCTCGAAGGTGATGCTCAACTTGAAATTGGGCATGTCTTGTTCATGGATGTCGTCGGATTTTCGAGGCTTCTTGTCGATGAGCAGAGCAATGCTTCCAATCGGCTAAATCAAATCGTCCGAAACACAGAGCAGTTCCGTGCGGCAGAAGCGGCAAGCAAGCTGATTCGACTGCCCACTGGTGACGGGATGGTGCTCGTGTTTTTCACCGGACCGGAGGCGCCGGCCCGATGCGCCATGGAAGTCGCGCACGCGTTGAAGGATTCCTCATTCGCGGTGCGCATGGGCATTCACAGCGGTCCTGTCAACAAGGTGTGGGACGTAAACGATCGGTCGAACTTGGCCGGCACTGGAATCAACATGGCGCAACGCGTTATGGATTGCGGCGACGCCGGACATATTTTGCTCTCCAAGCGGGTGAGCGAAGACCTCGAGCAACACAGCCGGTGGCGGCCGCGCCTCCATCACCTCGGTGAATTCGAAGTAAAACACGGGGTCAGGATCGACATCGCCAATCTCTACACCGAGGAAGTCGGCAACCCGGCATTACCTCAAAAGCTCAAAGACAAAAAAGTCACACCGGCGTCTGCCCTTGTGCGAACTGCGAAACCGCTCGTCGCCGCGCTTGTGGTCGGCCTCGCACTCGCTGGCGTCTGGCTCTATCTACATCGTAGTGGCGAGGGCCCGGCTGCCCTCCCGCTGGCCACCGTTCTCCCCGGCAAGAGTATCGCCGTCCTGCCGTTCAAACCTTTGGTTGCGAGTAGCGGCGACGAAGTTTTGGAAGCTGGCATGGCCGACACGTTGATCGCGAAACTAAGCAGCAGTCGTGAAATCATGATCCCGTCGCTTTCTGCCGCTCGAAAGTGTGACGACACGGAGAAAGATTCAGTCAGTGCGGGCCGTGCTTTGCACGTGAACTCGGTCCTGGAAGGTAACGTGCAAAAGGCGGGAGACCGCATTCGGGTGACGGCGCGGCTCATCAAAGTTGCGGATGGCGCTTCGTTGTGGGCGGGCACCTTCGACGAAAAATTCACAGACGTTTTCCAGGTGCAGGACGCGATCGCGCAGAAGGTGGCCGCCGCTTTGGAACTGCGTTTGAGCGAAGATGAGCAGCAACGCCTGGCAAAGCGTTATACGGAAAATACGGAGGCGTATCAGCTTTATCTGAAAGGGCGTTTTCAGTGGAATAAGTACACGGAGGAAGGTTGGCGCAAGAGCATCGAATTCTTTAAGCAAGCCGCCGACAAAGATCCGAACTACGCCCTCGCCTATTCTGGTCTGGCTGATTCCTACAGTTTGCTGGGAGAAATGGCTTACACGCGGTCCAACGAGACGATGCCGCAAGCGCGGATCTACTCTGAGAAAGCGCTGGCTCTCGACAATGGCCTGGCATCGGCACATCTCTCACTCGGCATTGTGAAATTATTTTACGACTGGGATTTGGCGGGAGCAGAAAAAGAGTTGCGGCGCGCCAAAGAGCTCGACCCGAATGACGCGCAGGTTTACCACTTTTACGGCCATTATCTGGAGTTGACCGGACGCGCGGACGAGGGCGTCGAAGAAACCAAACGGGGCCTCGCGTTGGATCCGACGAATCTGATTATCAATTCTGAAGTCGGATACGGGTTATATGTGGCACACCGTCCGGATCTCGCCATCGAGCAACTGCGCAAGACCCTCGAGTTAGATCGAAGTTTCTCGTATGCCTCTTATCAACTTGCCCAGGCGTATGAGCAAAAGGGGGCCTATCAGGAAGCCGTAGCCGAATTGAACAGAGCGCGGCCCATCTCCGGGAATTGGTCCTGGATCGTTGGGGATTTGGGATATGTGAACGCGTTGCAGAATAAGCCAACTGAAGCCCGGAAGATTATTCAAGAGTTAAACCAGCGCTCCGCGCGAGAGTACTTTGACCCCTGTCTCATCGCTTACATTTACATCGCCCTCGGCGACAAGGACCAGGCGTTTACCTGGATGGACAAAGCTTTTCAGGAGCGCTCCGGAATGATCGGCTGGTTGGAGGTCGAACCGAAGTTCGATCCGGTGCGCTCGGACCCCCGCTTCGCCAACCTGATCCATCGGATGGGACTAAAATAAGACGGGGGTCCCCTACATTTCCGTTTGGGAATCTGCCCACCCTCGGGAAACTTGATCACACCAAGCTAGGATCGAAATTGAAATGACGAATTACGAATGTCGAATGACGAAACAAGCTCAAAATCCGAATGAAGAAATGATCGAGTCCGCCAGCGACCACTGGCTTCGGGCTTCGTCATTGCTTCGTCATTCGTCATTAGTCATTCGTCATTGCTTCGCCATTCGCCATTAGTCATTCGTCATTGCTTCGCTCCATGACCAGTTCCGAAATCCGCCAATCATTTCTCGATTTCTTTCGCGAGAAACAGCACTCCATCGTGCCGTCGTCCTCATTGCTGCCTGATTCTCCCAACCTGCTTTTCACCAACGCCGGCATGAACCAGTTCGTGCCGATCTTCCTTGGCCAACAGAAGCCGGCCTGGAGTCCGCCGCGCGTGGCCGACACGCAGAAATGCATCCGTGCCGGCGGCAAGCATAACGATCTCGAGGACGTCGGGCTCGACACCTATCACCACACGTTTTTTGAGATGCTGGGCAACTGGAGCTTTGGCGATTATTTCAAGAAGGAAGCGATCGAGTGGGCCTGGGATCTGGTGGTGGCTCGCTGGGGTCTGCCACCGCAGCGCCTTTACGCGACCGTTTACAAGCCTGGACCGGGCGAACCGAGCGAGTTCGACCAGGAAGCGTACGATCACTGGGAGAAATTATTTCGCGAGGCCGATCTAGATCCCGCTGTTCACATCGTTAACGGCGGCAAGAAGGATAATTTTTGGATGATGGGCGACACCGGACCGTGCGGTCCATGCTCGGAGTTGCACGTCGATCTTACGCCCGACGGCGACACGCGCGGAGCGCTCGTGAACCAGGACGATCCGCGCTGCATTGAAATTTGGAATCTGGTCTTTATCCAATTCAACGCCAATTCCGACGGAACGTTCACAGCCTTACCCCAGCGTCACGTCGATACCGGCATGGGCTTCGAACGCACGACCGCAATTATCCAGGGCACCAACAATTTCACAGACTTCTCCGGCACGATCTCGAATTATGAGACCGATGTCTTTCGACAGATCTTCGATGAGCTGGAAAAGCTCAGCGGCAGGAAATATACAAGGACCCTGCCGGGAAAGGATTCCGGATCGGGGAGCGCGGGCGTCCCGCCCGTGGGCGAAGGCGTCTCGCCTTCGCGAACTTCGCCTGATAAAAGTTCGTCGCGGCGAGACACCGCGACCAGCAGCCGGGACGGCCGCGCTCCCCAGATTCAGATCGATGTCGCGTTTAGGGTCATCGCAGATCACATCCGAACACTGAGCTTCGCAATCGCAGACGGAATTATCCCGTCGAACGAAGGCCGCGGCTACGTCCTGCGCCGCATTCTGCGCCGTGCCGTTCGCTACGGACGGACGCTTGGATTTCACGAACCGTTCTTCTTCAACCTTGTCGACGTTGTCGCGCGCACCATGGGTGACGTCTTCCCCGAAGTCCGTTCGAAACAAAGTAAAATCAAAGATACGATTCGCCGTGAGGAGGAGTCTTTTAATAGAACCTTGGACAAAGGCATCGAGTTATTTGAGCGCGAGGTCGAGCGCATCCTGGGGAGCGCACGCTTCCAGCGTGCACCATCCGGCATCCTGCCGGATGGACCTGCCACCGGAGCAAAATACTCCAAGCGCCGTTTACCGCACTACGATCGCCCCCACGGAATTTATCACGTGACCTTCAGCACACGGAACCACCGCGTCTTATCCCCCGGAGCCAGGACAATCGTGCTGAACGCGTTCCGCCATTTCGACCAGAATCGCTACGAACTTTTTGCGCTCTGCATTATGCCCGATCATGTTCACGCGCTTCTGCAGCCCTGGGTGAAAGAACAGGATGTCCAAGGGAAACCGGTGTTTTGGCTCATTGGAGATTTGATGCATTCGATCAAGTCATTCACCGGCAATGAGATTAATAGGGTCGAAGACAAAATCGGCGAACCAGTCTGGGAAAAGGAAAGCTTCGACCGACTCATGCGATCCGATGATGACGTAGCGGAGAAGTTTCTCTATATCTCCCAAAACGCCTGGAAGGATCAGGTTGCAGGTCCAACAGACAACTATGAGTGGCTTTGGACCTGGCAGGATGCTGCCCGCCAAGATGCCGGGCAGAGCCCGCTGGAAGCGGGCGCTCCCCAGGATCCAACAGCAAGCCAAGAGCGAGCGTTCCTGCAAATATCTGCCCCTTTTGCCTTTCGTCTATACGATGAACAGGGTTTTCCGCTCGATCTAACCGAACTGATGGCGCGGGAACGCGGATTGACCGTCGATGTGGCCGGCTTCGAGAAATTGATGGACGAACAGCGCTCGCGCGCGCGCGCCGCCCAAAAAAAATCGACCATCGAAATTTCACAGATCGACAGCGGAGTTACGACGCAGTTTCTCGGCTATGAAGCCGATCGCACCGACGCTGGCGTCGAGAGCGTCCTCTCGTTGAAGGACAAAACTGGCGTCGTATTGAACAGGTCGGTTTGCTACGCGGAGATGGGAGGTCAGGTCGGAGACACGGGAGAAATTGTTCACGCAGATCGCGTTTGGAGAATCTGCGACACCCAAAAATCCGGAGCAAGTTGGATTCATTTGATCGAAAGCGCGGGGGCGCCCGCTCCCGGCGAACATGTCACCGTGAAGGTCGACGCTCCCCGCCGGCGCGCGATCGAACGGCATCACACTGTCACCCACTTATTGCATTGGGCTTTGCACGAAGTCGTGTCGCAAGACGCCGTGCAGAAGGGAAGTTATGTCGGACCGGATAAACTCACTTTCGATTTCAGCAGCTCGCCTCTTACCCCGCAGCAGAAACGCGACGTGGAAAAATTGGTCAACGAGAAGATCGCCGAGAACGCGTCGGTCTCGTGGACCGAGATTCCATATACCGAGGCGAAGAAGCGGACCGATATTCAGCAATTTTTCGGGGATAAATATGGGGAGGCGGTTCGCTTGATCCAGATCGGTGGCGACGCGAAGAAACTCAACGGCTATTCCATGGAGCTTTGCGGAGGCACGCATGTTCGCGCCACGGGCGAGATCGGACCGTTCCGGATCGTGAGAGAAGAGGCGATCGCGGCGGGGATCAGACGAATCGAAGCAGTGGCCGGTGACGCGGCCCGCGCTTGGGCCGAACACGAAGCGGAACGCCAACAGGAGAAATTCGCGACCTTGGCACGGAAGAAACCGGATATCATGGCGTTACCGGCCATTTCCAGCAAAGCGGCGACCGCCGAAATGTTGGAACAGATCGACGCGCGGGCCGCGCAGCTCGAGAAACTGGAGACAGAAGTTCGGGATTGGGAAAAGAAAAACGCCAAAACAGCCCAAGCTAACCTGCAAAGCCGTGCGGCTGCCATAGCGCACGAACTTGCCCAATCACATAAGGGGAAGAGATCCTGCGTTTGCAAAGTAGAGGAGGCTGACGGCGCATTGCTTCAGGCCACAGCCGATGCGCTCAAAACGAAATTCGATGGCCCAATTTTTCTGGCGGGCGTTTTGGATGGACGGGTGGAATTGATTGCGACGGTCCCACCAGACCTGGTTGCCACGATTCAGGCGAACAAGATTATGCAACAGGTCGCGGCCATTGTCGGAGGCAAGGGCGGCGGGCGGCCCGAGAGCGCGCGCGGCGCGGGGAAAGACGTGACCAAGCTTGATCTGGCTCTGGCCGAAGCAAAGAAGTTGCTAATTCAGGACTGAACCGAAATCGCTCAGTCGACGTTCACACTCGGCATCCGGCCGACTTTGATCAGGCGCTTAAGGTTCCTGCCAGCGTCTCACGGGAGAGCAAGGGTTGCGAAAGCGGTTCCACCCAGGCCGATGAGCAGGATAAATAAATAAGCAAAGGCCCCGAGACCGAACTTGAAAAGACTCATAATCCATCCCTGGCGATAGACTTTGCGGATCGAGAGGAAGATTTGGATCACGGCGATGGAAATCAGAATGAAGAGAGCGAGCGCTTCAAATCCCGGCGCCCCTCGTTTTAAGCCGAAGGCAATAAACCCGATCACCAGCGTAGCGAGATAAGCGAAGCTGTGGATGTGCAGCGCGTAAATGAGGTGATCGATGTAAAGGACGCGTCGAAAGATATAAAGAGTTTTCAGGACAAAGGCGAAGAGCGGAACGCAGGCCAGCATCATGTAGGGGAAGTTCTCCATCATGGAATGGAGAAAGAACTTCCCTTTGCTGCCGTTGCGCCCGATTTTTTCCTCGATGCGCTGCTGCATCCACATTTCGAAGGCGGTCTGAGGTCGCGCGGAATCGGATCCAAACAGCACGTGTGGACCTTGCGCGTCTTCGTCGTCATCGCCCGGTCGATCGATCGGCGGGGTTGCATCGGGTTTCGGTTCGTGCACATCGTTGGGTGTAAACTCCGTTCCGTGGTCGAATATGACCGGCTCAAAGTCTGAATTAGTTTCTGCCCGCCGTTCCGCATATTTCACGACAAAGAAAAACAACACGCTGACCAGCAGGTAAAGGCGAAGAGGATTGAGATAAACCACCCTGTGTCCGGCCAGGAATTCATTGGTCAGCTTCCACGGTCGAGTAAGGAGAAGTCCAATGGTGTCGAAAAACTTGGAATCCCAATTCAAGAGCGAATCCAGGACATCGATAAACACATGTCGAAACGAGCGGCGATAATCGATCGCTGGTTGTCCGCACTTGGAGCAAAAGTGCCCAGTCAGCGGTGTGCCGCAGTTTTCACAATGGGTCAGGGGCGGAGTTTTCCCCTTGCGCCGCCTGCTGCGAGGTGGCTCTTCCGTGGCGGAAACTGCCGTATCACCGAGAATCAGTTTCGCCGTTTCGTCCGACATGCCAGTCGAGATTACGAAAATCTAAACGGGACGTCCACTTGTAAGGCACGACCATCTTGACACGTTCGCCCGCCATTGGTTAGACGGAAAACAGAGAACGGAACGGCCTACACTCATTGACCATAAGGATCAGGATCTGCGGCGCCGGTTCTTCCGGTTCCGCGATCTCGCCTGCCTCTATTCGCGGAAGAAGAGCAACGCGCCGGTGCCCAGGAAGCCGACCGCGTACATGAGCGGAGTGTTGGCCACCAAAAAAGGCAACGCCATCAGGCCGAAGCCGTAAGCCATCGGTTTCCAGAGACTCTGTTTCTTGCCATAGATAAACGCCCCAAACCCGATCGAGCTAAAGATCAGGTTGCCGATTAGATTTGCCCCGCTCAGATCGAACATATCCTTCCAAAGCAGCTAGAGCCGCGCCAAAAATGTTAGATCGATCTGGCGCTCGATCCGCCCTCAAACTTAGGATTTGACCGCGGGTGCCCGGCGATGCCACGATCCGCGACACCTGCTCAAGGTGTCCAACGCGAATGCCTGACGGCTAACTAAGAAATGGCTTCGCAACTTTTAAGAACCAAAAGTCCCGAGCTTCTCATGCGAGAGGCGGAAGCGCCCGAGCGGAAAATGAAGCGCTCGCTCACGGCCTTCGACCTGACCTGTCTTGGCATCGGCGCCATCATCGGGGCAGGAATTTTCGCCCTGGCCGGAACGGCCGCGGCAGGTGAGCAAACGCAGGCTGTCGCGTCAATCTGGAAGACGCCGATTTTGAATTACATTCAATCGTTCATGACGCACTCCGAAGTGGTCATGGGGCGCCCCGGTGCCGGGCCCGCGGTCATTTTCTCTTTCATTGTTGCTGCCGTAGCCTGCGGGTTTGCCGCGCTTTGTTACAGCGAACTCGCCGCCATGATTCCCGTCTCCGGCTCTGCCTATACTTATTCCTACGCGACTCTCGGCGAAATCATTGCCTGGATCATCGGCTGGGATCTGATTCTGGAATATGCTGTCGGCAATATGGCGGTAGCGGTCGGCTGGTCGGGTTATTTTGTGCAATTGTGCGGCAGCCTCTTCAATCTCAGATTCCCACTTTGGTTGGTCAATGATCACACCACCGCCCTGGGCATTATCGCCAAAGGTGGCGAGGCTCTGGAGGCATATTCTTCCACCGCCCTTCCTGTCATCGCCGGTTATCAAATTGCACTCAATCTCCCCGCCTTTTTAATCGTCGCCGCTGTCACCGCTCTGCTCATCTATGGAATTCGAGAGAGCGCCAAAACAAATACCACGATCGTCATTGTCAAAGTCGCGGTCGTCGTCTTCTTCATTTCCCTCGGCTCGTTTATGGTGCATCCCACCAACTGGCACCCGTTCGTCCCCAATGGTTTCGGCGGTGTCATGAGCGGCGCTGCCATTGTGTTTTTCGCTTTCATCGGTTTCGACGCCGTATCTACAACCGCCGAGGAAACGAATAACCCGCAACGCGATTTACCCATCGGCATGATCGCGAGCCTGATCATCTGCACTATTCTTTACGTCCTCATGTCCGGCGTCCTCACCGGCATTAAGAAATATACTGTTTATCTGGGCGACTCCGCCGCGGTCGCGACGGCCTTTGCCGGACGGCCCTGGGCTCAGGCCCTTGTCAGTGCTGGCGCACTCGCCGGTTTGACTTCAGTTCTGCTTGTATTCCAGCTCGGCCAGCCCCGGATCTTTATGGCCATGGCTCGCGACGGACTACTGCCACAATATTTCGCGCGGATTCACCAGCGCTACCGCACTCCTTACATTACGACCATCTGGACTGGTGTCGTCGTGGGCGGCGTAGCTCTTTTCGCCGACATCGGATCGCTCGCCGATTTGACTAACATTGGAACGCTCTTCGCCTTCGTGCTGGTCTGTCTCGGCGTGATCGTGTTACGCCGAACCGACGCCACCCGCCCGCGTCCCTTCCGAGTGCCATGGGTTCCGCTCTTCCCCATTCTCGGCGTGATCCTTTGTGCGGCCCTCATGCTAAGCTTGCCGATCGAAACGTGGGTGCGGTTCTTTGTCTGGCTGATTATCGGTCTGCTAATCTACTTTCTCTACGGCGTTGGCCACAGTCGTTTGGGTAAAGGTGTCGACGTAGGCGAAACGGAAAACACCCTGCCGTCAATCGAGCCATAGTAAAAAGCCGCTGTAGCGGCGGTCTCTGACCGCCGAATTGAACCCCCCCCCGCTCATAGAACGCCGCTGGAGTTCGAGGATCTTCGCTTAGGTTGCGTGACACGCCTTGTCGTCCGCTTCCAGCCAGTCGAATAAGGTCGTTTGGACGGGATCCAGGCCGAGCGGCGTTGTTTTCTCAATAAACCACTCTCGTTTCTCCGGATTATGGTACGGATTATTTGCTTCCGTTTCGTCGCTCCAGCGCGTGATCTCTTCCAGCGTTTTCGGCGTTCCGCTCTGGTCGAGCCATTCCGCCATTTGCTGATCGCTGGCCCCGCTCTCGATCTGCGCTTTGAAATCAGCGCCTGCCACGCCTTTGAATCCAAAGAGCGTGTTGTCCAGCGCGCAGTCGAAATGATACTCCCCGATATTGCCCGCGACGAGCGCCCGGCACTTGTCGATCGTGCGTCCGAGAATCACGTAACCCCCGATGCGCACGCGCGGGCTGCGTGGCGCTTCCTTGGTTAGATCTTTGCCCACGACCATTTTGTTCATGCCTCAGGCTAACGCGAAAGAACGTCGCCGCAAGACGCGGCCTCCAGGACGAGACTACAGGTTCCCTTCTTTTTGTAGCGGCGGTCTATGACCGTCGTAATTCCTGCCTTAAAGTAATCGGCGATCATAGACCGACGCCATAGATGCAAAAGCTCTTATGTGGATTCCTGGCATTTCTTATCATTGGTGTGGTCCAGGCGGAACCACCTCGCATTCTCCCTCCACCAGCCGGGAAACTCTACCACGGGTTCTACTGGGACGGCCCGGCGACAGACGCCCATGACCCCAGCGAGCACGACGTCACGCCTCAGGATGTCTCGCGTTATGAGCAAGCCATCGGAAAGCAAACCACCTGGATTTATTTTTCCGATAACTGGTTCGAATCCCGAAAATTTCCGGCCGAGATGTGCGGCTGGATCCGTGACCTGGGGAAAATCCCTTATATCCGGTTGATGCTCCGCTCCGACGTCGATCAAAATCGTCCGGAAAAAACATATTCGCTCCGAAAAATCATCGCCGGAAGCTTCGATAACGATCTGCGCGCCTGGGCGCGTGAGGCCAAAAACTTCGCCTCGCCGATCCTGATCGAATGGGGCACGGAGCCCAATGGGCAATGGTTCAGCTGGAATGGCAGATGGAATGGCGGAACGCGCGAAGGACCGGCGCGTTATATCGCCGCCTACCGGCACATCGTCGACCTCATGCGCGCCGAAGGTGCGGACAATCTGCAATGGATCTGGCACGTCAACTGGTATGACGATCCGGAAGCGAAGTGGAATCACTTCGAGAATTATTTTCCGGGCGACAACTATTGCGACTGGACGGCTCTGAGCGCGTACGGACCGACCACGCCGACTACGCCCAACGAAACCGAAACCTTCGCCTTCGAGATGCGCGAGGCTTACCCGCGACTGACCAAAATTGCCCCGGGGAAACCGGTCGTCATTGCGGAGTTCGCCTGCGACCTGCATAACCGCCACGTCAATGCGGCGCAGTGGGCGCAAGGCGCACTGCGGGAACTCTTTTCCAATCGTTATCCGGCGATCATCGGTTTCTGCTGGTGGAATGAAGGCTGGCAAAATGATAACAACAAGAAGCACGATTCCGATCTGATCATTTTAGACGATCCCGGCCTGACCCGGGTCTTCCATGATGAGCTGGCGCAGCACGCAGACAAGATTCAGGAGATCCCGATTATTTCCAATAGGTAGGGCGGTTGACCCGAACCGCCCGCGGGCGATTGAGGTCAATCGCCCCTACCCCGATGTGACAAAGACAAAAACGCGCTGCATAATCACGTCATGGTCAATGTCTCGATTCGCTATGATGGCGACCTGCATTGCTCGGCCACGCACGGTCCGTCCAAGGCGAAGCTTGCCACGGACGCGCCCACCGATAATCAAGGCAAAGGCGAAGCATTCTCGCCGACTGATTTGGTTGCCACCGCGCTGGGCACCTGCATCAGCACGACCATGGGCATCAAGGCGAGCCAGCTTGGGGTCGATTTGCGTGGGATGACCGTGTCAGTGCAGAAGGAAATGTCGAACGATGCGCCACGCCGAATCGTTGGACTGCCCTCAGAAGTCCACATTCCGCTGCCGGCCGATTCTCCGCACCGCGAAATACTCGAGCAAACCGCCCTCAACTGTCCGGTGCACAAGAGTCTCCCCAAGGAAATCAATCGTCCCACCAAATTCTTTTGGGAAGGCTAAGAGCCGGCCGCGGGCTAAACGAGCGCGAGGTTCGGATCGATCTCTTCCGCCACCGTCGAGAGATTCCCGTTCTGCAATCGCAACGATGCGGCAAACGCAATCATCGCCGCGTTGTCTGTACAAAGCCACGGTTCCGCGGTCTGGAACATCAGGCCGTGACGCGCGCAGGCTTCACCGAGCTGACGACGCAACTCAGCATTGCAACTGACCCCTCCGCTGACCGTGACACAGTCGAGATCGTGCTTTCGCGCAACCGCGATCGCTTTTTGCACGAGCACATCGATGATCGCCTGTTGAAACGAGGCGCAGAGATCGGCCAGATAATCGCCCTCCAGCGTGGGAAGAAGATAGCGGACTGCGGTCTTTAGTCCGCTGAAGCTAAAATTCTTCGAGTCGAGCATGCTGCGCGGGAGATTGAAGCGGGTGCGATCGCCGGTTTGCGCAAGTTTCTCCACCGCGGGCCCGCCCGGGTAGCCGAGCCCAAGCATCTTGGCCACCTTGTCGAACGCTTCGCCGGCCGCATCGTCCACCGTGCGGCCGACGATCTCATAATCGCCCACTCCGCGCACCAGAACCGACATGGTATGGCCGCCACTTACGATGAGCGAAACGTTCGGTCTGATTTCCGCGGCCGAAAAGAAGGGCGAGAGCAGATGCCCTTCAAGGTGATTGATGGCGATGTATGGTTTGCCGAAACCGATGGCCAGACCTTTCGCGATGGAAGCGCCAATCATCAACGAACTGGCCAAACCAGGTCCGCTGGTGGCCGCGAAGGCGTCAACCTTCTCCGGACCAATCTTTGCTTCAGTCAGCGCGCGCGCCAGCAATCGCGGCGCGTGGACGAGATGATTGCGCGATGCGATTTCCGGAACCACGCCACCGAACTTCTCATGTTCGGCAACCTGCGAAGCCACCTCGCCGGCCAACAACTCCTGGCCACGCAGAATCGCGACGGCCGTTTCGTCGCAGGAGGTTTCGAGCGCAAGAATGGTCCGCACAAGGTCCATTGTAGGGCAGGCATTCTTCGCCTGCCAAATCCTCTCAGGAACAAATCAAGGGCCGTTCGGCCAGGTTACTTCTTTATCGTTTCCGCCTTCGGACCGTTCTGCTGCGCGTAAATCATTACGCCCTTGAGCGCATCAATGGCCCGAAGCATTTGCGGATCCCTGCTCTTGATCAGGTTTTTGTCATCCTCCGGTTTCATGGTTCCGCTGCTGCGCAGGGCGAAAAGCAAGCGCTCCTGCTCGGCCGTCATGGAAACACGAATGTTTGGCGTGACCCCATTGCCGTGAATGACCTGCTTGCTCGGCGTGTAATATTTAGCGGTGGTAAAGCGGAGCGCCGAACCGTCGGGCAATTGCAACACGTTTTGCACGGAACCCTTGCCGAAGGTGGTCTCGCCTACCAAGACCGCGCGATGCAAATCTTTCAGCGCGCCGCATACAATCTCGGCCCCGCTCGCACTACCCTCGTTGATCAGAACGGCGAGCGGAAAGTGGGGTCGCTCCTTGGAGACAGCTGACGTCATGTAATCCCGCTGCTGCGATGCCGCCCGGCCTTGCGTTGAAACCACTTTGGTATTGGGCGGCAAAAACTGTGCGCACACGTCCACCGCGCTGTTCAAAAGGCCACCCGGATTGTTCCTCAGATCGAGGATGAGCGCTTGCATGCCTTGTTTTTGCAGATCGTCCAGCGCCCTCGCCAATTCGTCGGCAGTCGGCTCGTTAAACTGAATCAGCCGGATATAGCCGATCTTGAATTGTCCGGTTAAATCCGGGTCGAGCAGGCGCGCGCCTTTGACGCTCTGCACTTTTATCTCCACTCTTTCGAGCGTGTATTCTTTCACGTCCTTGGTGGAAGGCCGGAGCAAGGTGAGTGTCACCTTTTGCCCGGGTGCGCCGCGCAAGAGGTTGATCGCGTCCTGCAGCTCCATTCTTTCGGTCGTGGTGCCGTTAATTTTCAGGATTTGGTCCCCCGATAGAATCCCTGCTTTGGCCGCGGGCGTGTCCTCCATTGGGGAGACGACGGTCGGCAGTCCGTTCTTCATTGAGACTTCAATGCCAAGACCGTTGAAGCGGCTGCGCGTGTCGTCCTGCATATCGCGGAAGTCATTCGGATCCATGTACTGGCTGTGGGGATCGAGCGACGACAGCATGCCTTTCATGGCCGACGTGATGAGATCGTGATAACTGGTCTTATTGGCATCGACGTAGTCCTGGCGGAGCAATTGCACGGCCTTGGCAAAAATCGCGATTTGCGAATAGCCCATGTCTTCCTCTTCGCTGGCCGCCCCCACATGGCGAAAAACCCCAAAGGCGAGGAGGGCGAGCAGGAAACAGAAGAAGGTGCCGAGGGTAAGCCGTCGTTTCACGTCGTAAACTCCATTCTAAAACGAGCCGGACCATCGCTCATTGGAAATTTTTGGCAACGAGCAAAGCGTCGGCTACACTTTGGGCCACCTATCTAGCGCCTCACCATGAAAGCCTTACGTCGCGTTTTTGTAATTCTCCTTTTGACTCTCCCCGGCACGCTCTCGCTCGCCGCGCAGACGGCCGACATGGAGTACGAGGCGGTGGCGGAGGAATATATCAAAGGCTACCTGGCGGCGCGGCCGCTTCTGGGCACCTCGCTCGGCTTTCATGAGTATGACGGCAAGATTACCGACTACAGCCGCCTTGCTCTCGACGCCGAATTGGCCCGCTTGCGGCGCTTCGACGATCGCTTGAAAAAATTTGAGCTGACGCAACTAAGCCAGCGCCAATCCATCGATCTGCGAATTCTGCAGACCGCCATCAAAAAGGAGATCTTTCAACGTCAGGACATGGCGATCTTCGAACGGGATCCAACCGTTTATGCCCGGGCCGCCGATGTAAACGTCTACCTCAAACGAAATTTCGCGCCGCTGGATGACCGGGTGCACAGCCTCGTTCTGATTGAATCGCAATTGCCGAACATCATTATTGCGGCCAAGACAAATCTCGACCCCGTTCTGCCGAAGCCCTACGTCGAACTCGGCATTCAGATCGCCCGCGGCTCCGCCGACTTTCTCCGAAAGAACCTGGTGGAAGCGGTCAAGGATTTGAAAGACGACCGGGTCAAAGCCGAATTTGAAGACTCCAATCGCAAGGCGGCGGCCGCGCTGACCGACTATGCCGCCTGGCTGGAACGAGTGAAATTGCCGAAGGCGACGGCGGATTTCGCCCTGGGCGAGGAAAAATATCATCGCATGCTCTCGGAGATCGAGCTGGTTGATCTGCCTCCGGACAAGATTCTCGAGCTCGGATTGGGGAAATTAAAGGAAGAGCAGGACGCATTTGCGGCCGCCGCCAAGACGATCGATCCGGATAAACCGGCGCTGGAGGTTTTCAAACAGATCCAGGACGAACATCCGAAACCGGAAAGCCTGATTCCCGATGTGGCCAAGGATCTCGAGCAAATTCGAAAATACGTTACGACTCACAAGATTGTTACGATCCCGTCGGAGGTTCGGGCCCAAGTCAAGGAGACACCGCAATACCGGCGGGCGACATCCTTTGCCTCGATGGACACTCCCGGTCCTTTTGAGAAACGAGCCACGGAAGCCTATTATTATGTGACGCCGACGGAAAGCGACTGGCCGGAGAAGCAAAAGGAAGAATGGCTTACCGCTTTCAACTATTTCACTTCCGACATCATCTCGATTCACGAAGCGTATCCCGGACATTATGTGCAGTTTCTGCACTTGAACGCTTCGCCCGCCACCAAGGTGGAAAAAATTTTCGGCAGCTACGCTTTCATCGAAGGTTGGGCACACTACTGCGAAAAAATGATGATCGACGAAGGATATGGTGCAGTTACCTCGACCTCCCCGCACGAGGCAGACGCCAAGCGCGCCGCGAAATATCGAATGGCGCAGGCCGATGAGTCTTTGCTGCGTTTGTGCCGCTTGTGCGTCTCCATCAAAATGCACACCCAGAAAATGACAGTCGAGGAAGCGACCAAGTTCTTCCAGGACAACTGTTATTACGAAGAGAAGCCTGCGCACGCCGAAGCCATGCGCGGCACCTTCGATCCTGGCTATCTTAATTATACGCTCGGCAAACTACAGATTC
Organism: uncultured Verrucomicrobiae bacterium; assembly: GCA_963788855.1. GTDB lineage: Bacteria > Verrucomicrobiota > Verrucomicrobiia > Chthoniobacterales > UBA10450 > CAWBIE01. The sequence goes on along the minus strand of CAWBIE010000005.1, from coordinate 179,966 downwards.
TGAAATTGCGGCAGGATTACCAGGCGCAGCAAGGCGACGAGTTCTCCCTGCAGAAATTTCATAACGAGCTACTCAGTCACGGCATGCCGCCCATTCGTCTCTTGCGTGAAATTATGCTGAAAGACAAAACCAAGTGGGATGACGTGCTCTAGCGTACCCCAGGCGGCGTTACTCCGGAGGATTGTCATCCCGAGCCGCGCTCAGACGGCGAGGGACCTCACCCACGCGCTGGCGATCACACAAGCTATCTCGTGCATTCCCGTCTGAATAGGCGAGGTCCTTCGACTGTCTCCGCAGCCTCAGGATGACAACATGGGACGCGTCTACCCTTCGTCATCGTTGTCGCCCAGCAGATCCTTCAATAAAGGCTGCGGATTTGAGGGCAGTTCCTCTACGTCGCGCAGTTTTTTGGTGATGGCTCGCGATCGGACCGCGACGTTGTCGACGTGTCGCGCCGCCTGATCGAGTTTGTCTTTCACCGCGGACAACGCTTCCCCGAACTTACCGAACTCCGTCTTTACGCCAGCGAGCAAGTTCCAGACTTCGCTCGAGCGCTTCTGAATGGCCAGCGTCCGGAACCCCATCTGTAAACTGTTGAGCAGCGCCGCCAGCGTGGTCGGTCCGGCAAAGATCACCCGGCAGTCGCGTTGTGTCTGCTCGACCAGGCCGACGCGACGGATGGCCTCGGCATAAAGCCCTTCGGTCGGCAAAAACATGATGGCGAAGTCAGTCGTGCGGGGAGGATTGATGTATTTTTGGCAAATATCTTTGGCATTCCGTTTCAGTTGAGTCTCAAGGCTTTTCATCGCATCCTCGACCGCAGCAACATTACCCTGTTCCTGCGCGGCCACGAGGCGCTGATAATCCTCGGTTGGAAATTTCGCGTCGATCGGCAACCAAACCGGCGCGCCGTTCTCGTCCCCCGGCAGTTTGATCGCGAACTCGACGTGCTCGCCGCTCTCTTCCCGGGTCTTCACGTTGCGCGCGAATTGATCCGACGTGAGGACCTGGTCGAGGAGCGCCCCGAGTTGAACTTCGCCCCAGCCACCCCGCGTTTTTACGTTGGAGAGGACCTTCTGCAGTCCGCCCACGTCGCTGGCCAATTGACGCATGGCCCCCAGTCCCTGATGCACTTGCTCGAGACGGTCGCTCACCAGTTTGAATGATTCGCCGAGACGCTTCTCGAGTGTGCCCTGCAACTTTTCGTCGACTGTCGCGCGCATCCGGTCGATCTGCTTGGAATTGTCCTCCTGCAGTTGCTTCAAGCGCAGATCGACAATTGCGCGCACACTCTCAAGCGATGTGCTCAGTTCTTCGCGCTGAGCTTTGGAGGCTTTCGCGCTCTCCTCGCGGCCGCGCGACATCTCTTCCCGCAACATCCGTTCACCGCGCTCCTGAGTACGATCGAGCGTCTCCAGACGTTTGACCAGCTCCGACTCGATCCCGCTATTCTTGCGCCGCGCCACCAGTAAAATAATTGCCGCCGCCAGAACGCCGCTCGCCATCCCAAAGACGAGATAGAGCAGCGGGTTCATGGCTTTGCTTAACCGAACGAAGGTCCACATTCAAGCCGCGCAGTTGTAGCGGCGCTCTATGAGCGCCGAATCCAATAATTCCGGCGGTCATAGACCACCGCTACAATTCAAAAGCGCAGTTTCATCCCGCCGTAGAGCGCGCGCCCAAGCGCAGGATATCCGAACACCTCCGAGTAATGTTCGTTCGTCAAATTATCGATTCGCCCGAAGAGCGACATGTGGGGATTGATTTCGTACTCCGCCGCGAAATTCACAAAACAGTAGTCTTCGATATCGAAATTGGGACCGCCGAAATTCAGTTCTTCGCGTGCATTGACCCACTTGGCTTCCACGCTGGTCCGCAGTTTTTTCCACCAAAGATAAGAACCCGAAACGTAAACCTCATTACGGGGCCGCCTCGGCAAACGAGCGCCTTCCGGCTGAGTGATGTCGGCCGACGAAGTATTTCTCGCATCCAGGTAGGTGTAAGTGACGGTGAGTGTAAGGTCTTTTAACGGTTGCGCGTGCAGTTCGGTTTCAATTCCCTGTGTTACCGCTGCGCCCAGGTTAAGCGTGTCGAAGAGTCCGTTGAATCCGATCAGGTTTGACAGATTGTTGTGAAAATAGGTGGCACCGACCATGACCCGGTTGTCCCAAAACCGCTGCTCCACTCCTGCGTCCCAGCCGAGATTCCGTTCCGGCTGGAGTCCAAAGTTGTTTCCGAAGATCTTGTCCTGACTGCTGGGCGGACTGAATCCCGTCCCCACGCTGGAATGCAAGGTCGTGTTCGTCTGGTCGATCTTGTAACTGCCGGCAAAGCGATAAGTCCAGACGTCGCCAAACTGGTTAAAGTAATCATACCGGCCGCCGGCGACGAAGATCAAATTCTCCACCGGCCGTAACGTCGCCTCCAGGTATCCGGCGGTTTCCTGAGTGTGATCGCTGACAAAGGTCGGTTGCGGCCCGAAAGTTTGCAGGACGAAGGGGCGCTCCTGGCCGGCGTTCACCCGGCTGTAGAAAAACCCGGCCGTCAGCGTGAGCCACGACGTCGGGCGCAGGTCGTTCTGGAAGTCGACGGTCGTTCGCTCGAAAAGCGCGCGCGTCGGGCCAACAAATCCGTCCTGGTTGGGATCGTTGACCTGCCGTTCGTGATCGTAGCTCAAAATGAATTTTTGATCCCACCAATCGGCTGGCCTCAGATCGATGTGCGGCGCAATCAGCCACCGCTCAGTCAGAAAATTGTCGATTGATTTGGGATCGAAAATCGTGTTCGGATTTCCGGTATCGCTCAGCGCATAAGTAAATAGAACACCGATTCGAGCCTGGTCGTTGGGCGACCAGCCAACATCCGCGATGGCCGCGCTGTTTCGATATTGGTTATTGGGCCGCGCGTTATCGGTATCGATTCGGCTCGCGCCCACCGAGTAATCGAACTGCCCAATTTTGCCATCACTTTGAAGCGTCTCGCGAAAGGTGTCGTAAGTGCCGCCCTCCATGCTCAGCGTAACACCAGGTGTCCCCTCGCCCTGTTTCGTAAAGATCTGAATGACACCGGCCATTGCGCGCGGTCCGTACGATGGACTCTGCGGGCCGCGCACGACTTCGATTCTCTCGATATCGTCGGTCGTGAGATCGGCAAAGTTGAAAAGGCCGGCCAGTCCCTGGTTGATGGGAATGCCGTCGAGCAACACCTGGGTGTGCTCGCTGCGCAACCCGCGCATGAAAACCGAAGTCAGTTGGCCCCGGGTTCCGGTCTGCACGACGGAAAGTCCGGGGACCTCGCGCAGCGCATCGCTGGCCCGCTGAATTTGCAGGTTCTCAATATCCTGCGCCGTAATGACGCTCACGCTGGCGGGAGATTGATCCAGTGGAATGTCGAAGCGCGTCGCGGAAACGATCACCGCCTCGGTTTCAGCTTCATTTTGATCCGTTCCCGAACTAACAGCATCCTGCGCCGGCATCGACGATGCGGCACCTAACAAACTCAATATAACCCAATAGACAGGTACGATTTGGCACACAAATTCCTCCAACTCTCGAGAGTTGGACGTCTGTGGCCGAGGCCGCATTGCCCAGCTCTCATTCCTCTCTTGGCGAAGAAGTTTTTTCGAACCCCGAATGCTTTCGGGGCACGAATGAGTTGAATCGGGCAAATATTCTGGCTCCTGGTTTACGGCCCGGCAGATGCCGGACACACCTTCTTCCCGCCTTCACCGCCCCGAATATTTTTCGAAGAACGATTGGCTCGTGGGAAGTCGTATCCAGTTACAGCAGCGCAACTGCTCCCGGTTCTCACGGGATTTCTCGCGCCGATCCACATTGATCAAGCTCTAAAAGAACCGCTCCCAGAAGTAGCCGCTTGCGCTTCGCCGCTCAAGATTTATTTATCAGTCACCGTGTTCTCTTCCGATTCCTCTCCCAACCTCGTCGTTACCGGTGGCGCCGGCTTCATTGGGTCCAATCTTACCCTTGGATTACAGGAGGCATTCCCGCAGGCGCGCCTGACCGTAATTGACGATTTCCGGTCCGGCGACTTCAAGAACCTGGCCGGTTATCAAGGCGATTTTGTTGCGCAAGACCTGGCCACCCTGGATTGGCGCGAACAGTTCGGCGACCAGAAGTTCGATGCTATTTTTCATCTCGCGTCGATCACGGACACGACGAATCACGACCAGTTCGAGCAAGTGCACGACAACGTCGAAAGTTTCCGGCGAATCCTCAAATTTGCGCAGCCGAGCCGGACGCGAATCGTCTATGCTTCCTCGGCTTCGACTTACGGAGCGGCGAGTGCAGCAAGCGTCGAATCAAACGGGGCGGCCCCGGCTAACGTTTACGCTTTCTCGAAAGCGATCATGGACAATCTGGCCAGGCGCGCGGCCAACGAGTCTCCGGATTGGATCATCGTCGGCTTGCGTTATTTCAACGTTTACGGGCCTCGCGAAGCGCACAAGGGCGTGCCCGCGAGCATGGTTTATCATTTGTCGAGACAGATGAAGACCGGGCAGCGTCCGCGCATCTTCAAGCACGGCGAACAGAAGCGCGATTTTGTTTACGTGAAGGACGTCGTGGCGGGAAGCACTCGCGCGCTTGAGAGCAAACAGAGCGGAATTTTCAACCTGGGCGCGGGTCAGGCACGCTCTTTCAACGAACTGGTCGATGTTCTGAACAAGTGTCTCGGAACGGATTTTCCACCCGATTACATCGATAATCCGCATGCCCACTACCAGAATTTCACCCAGGCCGACCTGACCAATGTGCGCAGCGCGCTCGGTTACCAGCCGCAATATCCACTCGAAGCCGGCGTGAAGGATTACATGCAGTGGCTCTACCCGGAAGAAAGCACATGAAACCAAAAAAATCCGATCTTCTCGTTGAAGTTGTAGAGCACATCGACATTAAAGAGCACAACGTCGTGCCGCTGGTCGATGCCATGAGCAAGATGGCTTTTTCCGCCCGCGACCTTGGCCGGGCCGCCCAGATTTACGATCAAATGCTGCGCGACGAAGATTGCGCAATCATCCTTTGCCTGGCTGGATCCCTCTTCTCCGGCGGTTTAAAAAATGTGGTGGTCGATCTGATCCGACACAACATGGTTGACGCCGTCGTTTCCACCGGCGCCATCGTGGTGGATCAGGATTTCTTCGAGGCGCTCGGCTTCAAGCACTACAAAGGCGAGATCAACATGGATGACGACGTCCTGCGCCGCCTCGGAATCGATCGAATTTACGACACCTACATCGACGAAGATCAGCTGCGCATTTGCGACGCAACCTGCGGCAAGATCGCCGATAAACTCGAGCCCCGTCCGCATTCGTCGCGCGAGTTCATTCGCGAAATGGGCCGTTACCTGACGAAGAACGCGAAGAATCGCGACTCGGTCGTGTTATCGGCTTTTGAAAAGAATGTGCCGATTTTCGTCCCGGCGTTCAGCGATTGCAGTGCCGGCTTCGGATTGATTCATCATCAATGGCATCATCCCGACAAACATCTCAGCATCGATTCGGCCAAGGATTTTCTGGAACTGACCAAGGTGAAGATCGATTCCAAACAGAGTGGTCTGTTTATGATCGGAGGGGGAGTGCCCAAGAATTTTGCGCAGGATACGGTGGTGGCGGGCGACTATCTTGGATTCGACGTCGGCATGCACAAGTATGCCGTGCAGATCACGGTAGCCGATGACCGCGATGGCGCGCTCAGCGGCTCGACCCTGAAAGAAGCGAACTCATGGGGCAAAGTCGACCTCGGGGCCGAGCAAATGGTTTACGCAGAAGCCACCGTGGCCCTGCCCTTGATCGCTGGCTACGCCTACCACAAAGGTGGGTGGAAGAATCGCGCAGGACGCGCCTACGCCAAGCTACTCGACAAATCCTAGGCCGGAACGCCGCGGTTATTTTCCCACCGTAAACGGCACGCTGAACTGCGTGCTCTCCCACATCAGCTTCAAGACTCCACCGCCGGCTGGATTCTTTTCGATCGCCATCGTGAATTGATCCACCGGTTGATCGAGCGGGCCCTTCTTTAATTCGACTCGAGCGAGATCCTGTTTTTCGTCGTATTTCGTTCCCCACTGTCCAGTTTGCTTATTAATGATGAGCTTGGCGGCGCCGTTCTCCTCGGGCAGTGTAAAGAGGGAGTAGGTGCCGGCAGGAATTGTCGTGCCTCCCATCTCAATGGGCTGTTGCGTCGTAAAAAGAGTGGCCTCATCGGCGCCGGTTCGCCACGGCTGGCCAAATGGAACCAGGCCACCCCAGATCTTTCGCTTCTCGCCCGTCTTCGGGTCCTTGGTATAAGGGCGGCCGTAGACAATCGTCAGTTGATCGCCGTCGACGCTCGCATTGATCGTTTCGTGCGGGCTGACTCGCTGTTTCTGCTGCGCATTTAAAGGCAAAGCCGCTATCAGAAAAGCTGGAACGATGAGAAGAATGGCTATGATCGGTTTCATATGATTACTTTGACATGACTTCGGCGGGTTGCCAGCAACCGCCTGACAGAATCAAGGTTAAGATCGACACGACACCCCGAATGGAGAGAATGTTTCCCAGCCAAAACAAACGGGGAGTGGTCCCTTCCCGAGCGCTTCACCCGATAAAGAGGTAAATCTTATGATCAAGACAACAGGACTCTCACGTCGCGGGTTCACAAAACTCCTCGGGGCCGGCGCAGCCTACGCGGCCTTGCGCCCGTCCCTCGGATTCTCTTCGCCTGCCTCGAGTCCGGTGGCCCTGGAAAAGAAAACGGCAGGCATCGTGCGCCTGAGCTCGAATGAAAATCCGTATGGAGCCTCACCGGCCGCGTTCAAGGCAATGACGGCCGGGTTTGGTCTGGCCTGGCGTTATCCAGACGAACATCAGGAAGAACTGGTCGAGGCACTGGCCAAACTGAATCAAGTTTCGAGCGACCAGATACTGCTCGGCGCCGGCTCGGGTGAGATTCTGAAACTCGCGGTCGCTACCTTTACCGGTCCAGACAAAAAACTCGTGATCGCCGATCCGACCTTTGAGGCCGCCGCGCAACACGCACGGGCCAGCCACGCCGAGGTTGCCAAAGTAAGGCTGACCGCTGATTACAGCCACGACCTGCCCAGGATGCTGGAGAACTCCCAGAACGGCGGGCTCGTTTACGTCTGTAATCCGAACAACCCGACCGCCAGCATCACACCCAAAGGCGAGTTGCGCGCATTTCTCGAAAAAGCTCCGCGTCAGACAATTGTCCTGGTGGACGAGGCCTATCATCACTACGTGGAAAGCCCCGACTACGAAAGCGTGATCCCGCTGGTCAAGGACTATGCAAACCTGATTGTGGCGCGCACGTTTTCAAAAGTTTACGGCATGGCCGGGTTGCGTTGCGGTTATTGCGTGACGCGGCCCGAGAACATTGAGCTGATGCGCGCACAACAAGCCTGGGAAACCGTGAACATCATGGCGATCGCCGCAGCGCTGGCCAGTCTCGGGGATGATAACCAGGTCGGGCAGGGCCGCGCCCGCAACGCCGAAGTAAAGAAGTATGTCTGCGCGGAGTTGGACAAACTGGGATTTAGTTACATTCCATCGCACGCAAATTTCATGATGATCGATACGCGTCGCGAAGTGAAACCACTCATCGCGTCAATGCGCCAGCGCAATGTGGAGGTTGGCCGCTTGTTTCCGTCCTTGCCGAATTTTATGCGTGTCACGATCGGCACAAAGCCGCAGATGGAGAACTTTGTCGCGGCCTTCCAGGGCGTCGCTGCCTAAGGATAAACGCCGCCCGCCGACTATCTGTCCGAGCGCGTTCTCAAAACGCCGCCTGCCCGGGAGTTGGTTCGCATGAGTAACGGGCCGGGTCCTGACGAAAAAATCGCTGGAGTTCTCCGTATAATTTCGGGTGCTGACCTTGTAAGGCTCGCGGTCGTTCAAAGAACGCCTCGGTGGAAACCGCGAAAAACTCGGCGGGATTGCTCGCGCCATACGTATCCAGGAGAGTCGGAATTCCCGTTTCGTCGGCTGCACGGAGAGCCGCGAATTCGGTCTTCATGACCCGGGCCCACGACAATTCGTCACGGGCCGAAGCCAGCGCCGGAACTCCGTCGGTCGCAAAATTTTCGTAATCGAGTTGATGGGCAAATTCGTGGAGAACGAGATTCTTGCCGTCTGACGGATCGGCCGCGCCGTATTTCGCGGCATCCCACGCCAGGATCATCGATCCCATCTGACGTGCTGTCTGACCGAGTCGGCCCGTCACGCCCTCTTCCCATACGTTGCCCTCGAGGTGCCGTTTTTCGTCCACCACATATCCCGACGGATAGACCAGAATGGTAAGAAGCCGGGGATAATAATCCGTCTTGCGATGCAAGAGGAGAAGACACGCCTGGGTGGCGATTGTCACACGGATCTCGTCATTCAACTGTAAACCACCGCAACCTTCAAAACGTTTTTCGGCAAGAAAAACCTGCACATGGCCGAGGAGTTCTCTTTGATCGTCGGCACGAGAGATGCCCGAAGAACGGAACGTTGCGCGAAATAATCGATCGCCAGTCTTTCGGAAAAGGCTGGCGGCGCAATTGCCGCCTTCGCCGATTTTTGAATAATTCGAACATGATCACGGGCCGAGTGTTCTATGCACAGCCCATGGCGGGAATATAACAGGTTCCAGGGCGGGCGAGAATCTTGTGTGGTCCAGTGAAACGTGGGCGCGTGTCGCCAAGGCGCATGAGTGAAAGCATTGCCGAACGCCACATGTGAGGTATTCGTCTTCTCATGATCTCGGAAACGCCGGATGAACGCTTCATGCGGGCCGCCCTGCGGGAGGCTCGCAAAGGCCTGGGGCGAACAAGCCCGAATCCTGCGGTTGGAGCGGTTCTGGCCAGCGGCGGGAAGATTCTGGCGCGGGCGTTTCATCAGCAGGCGGGCGGAGCGCATGCCGAGGTGATCTGTCTCGCCCGCGTCCGCGGCGCGATCCCGGCCAGGGCGACCTTGTACCTAACCCTCGAGCCGTGCTCGACGGTCGGCCAAACTGGACGCTGCACGGACGCAATCATTCGCGCGGGCGTGCGCCGGGTGGCAATTGGCGCGATTGATGTGAATCCGCGTCACAACGGACGCGGCGTTGATGCCTTGCGGAAGGCCGGAATTGAAGTGCAGACAGAAATTCTTGCCGCGGAATGCGCGGAACTGACTGAAGCCTTTAGCAAATGGATCGTAACGGGCCGGCCCTTCGTTATGGCGAAGTGCGGGATGAGCCTGGATGGACGTTTGACGCGACCTCCAAACGAGAGTCGCTGGATCACCGGCCCGAAAGCGCGGCGTGACGCCCACCTGCTGCGCTCGCGGGTAGATGCAATTCTTGTCGGGGCCGAGACGGTCCGGACCGACAATCCCAGACTCACAGTTCGGGGGGTAGCGGGCGCGCGACAGCCCTGGCGCGTCGTGCTCACCCGGTCGGGAAATTTGCCGGCCCGGAGCAGATTGTTGCGCGATCCATTCAAAGAGAAAACGCTGATCTACCGCAAGAGATCCCTGCGTTGGGTGCTGCTGGACCTGGGAAAAAGGAACGTTACCAGTGTCATGCTCGAAGGGGGAGGGAAAATGCTCGGGCAAGCCCTGGAGAGCGGGCTGATCGACAAAATTCAAATTTATCTGGGATCAGTGCTGACGGGCGGCCCGGTGGTGGCATTCGCGGGGCGCGGCGCCGCGTCCACGCAAACCGCATGGAGACTCAATCGCCTGTCCTATACTCGGTTGGGCGACGATCTTCGTATCGTCGGGTATCCGGCCTCCCTGTCCGAAATCGGCCCCGAATAAATTCGAGCAACCTTTCGTCTGATCAGGAGTTAGATCGTATGAAGGAGGTGCAGAAATGAAGAAAGTTTTATTGATTGCTCTAGTCGCCAGTGGGTTCGCGTTTGCGTCGGCCCAGCGCTCCAACGCCGGGGTCGCCATCGGAATCGGGCTTCCGATTCCGTTCGTTTATCCGGTCGGTTATGGTTATGGATACGGCTGCGGTTATCCTTACGGATATTCGGCTTATCGTCCGTTCTATCGCCCGGTTGTGTACGGCGGACCAGGCTTCTATTGGAGCCACGGACATCGCGTTTACTACGCCCGGAATCGCCACTGGCGGCGATAACCTCAATCCTCAGAATCTCTTGAGCTGGCGGGGATCTGTTCTCGCCAGCTCTTTTCTTGTGGGGAGCAGCCCGTCGATCAATTGTGTGGCTTGCCTGAGGCTGCCGGACTCGCGGTTGATGCGCCGGTTCCCTGGTGCGACTGGAACTCGTTTTTCAGCCGCTCGTTTAGTTGAGGGAGCTCCTGCTGCCGTTTGGCCTCGAATTCCTGGCGAAGTTCAAGCTCGATCCGGCGGCGTTCCTGCAGATATCTCGCTTCAAACTGGTCCCGCGTATATGGATCAAGCCTAAGACCGAGCTGGCGCATGGCCGATTCCGCCTCAGCTCGCAGCTGTTGACGGCGGACTTGCTCGCGTTCTCGCAATATTTTTTGCTGCTCCGGGCTCATCTGCAGCCATCGCTCCGCGTTTCTCCGAAAAGCCTGCCGCTCTTCGGGAGAGAGTTGATAAAGCCGGTCCTTCGCTTCATTGAAGAGTTGCGGATGGTTCCCGTGGTTCGGCCGGGTGACTCGGACATGAGGTCCAGACTGGTGTCCCTGGGCCAGGCTAACCTGCGATACGGACATCGCCATCAAGGTGGCGGCACTTATAACGATGAATTGTCGTCCCACAGATTGATCTCGTCCGAGGCCAGTAATTCATCCAGGTCCACGACGACTTCATAATCCTGCGGATCGATCCGGGCGATGGGATCGTCATCGGCGGCGGGCTTTTGATGAATTGAGGAGGTGTAAGCCAGAAACATCGCTCCGATCGCAGCGGCCAAACCGGAGACCGGGATCAGTTTCCGCCAGCTCAGCCAGGATTGAGCGCGCTGGCTCCAGCGCGGTAGTTGCCGGACTTGTCGCAGGACGTTGCGCGCAAAATAAGGCGAGACCTCACGCCTGGGTGCCTTGCCCAGCAAATCCCACAACAGCTCGTCATCTTCGCGTTTCATACCGTCCGCGAATTAAACGTAACCAACGCCAGAAAGTTGCGCGAGCAGGAAAGTCGGGGGGCCCGCGCTCCTAGGTCTCGGCCGCCTCGAGGAAGCCCTCCAGCTGGCGGATGCGGGTCGGATGACGCATCTTACGCAGGGCTTTCGCCTCAATTTGCCGGATCCGCTCCCGGGTGACACGAAATTGGCGGCCGACTTCTTCGAGGGTGCGGCTGTAGCCGTCGACCAGGCCGAATCGCTGTTCCAGCACCTGGCGCTCGCGTTCGGTCAAGGTCTCGAGCACGTCTTTGATTTTCTCCTTCAACAGAACGATGGCCGTCATGTCGCTCGGATTTTCGGCGCCCTTGTCCTCGATAAAATCCCCGAAATTCGTCTCTTCGCTCTCGCCCACGGGCGACTGAAGCGAGATGGGCTGCTGCGCCATCTTGAGAACGGCGCGCACCCGGTCGACCGGCAACAAGATCTCCTCGGCTACTTCTTCCGGGGTTGGTTCGCGGCCGTATTCCTGGACGAGCTGCTTCTGCACGCGCATGAGCTTGTTAATCGTCTCGATCATGTGCACGGGGATGCGAATGGTGCGGGCCTGATCGGCAATCGATCGCGTGATCGCCTGGCGAATCCACCAGGTCGCATAGGTGGAAAACTTGTAGCCACGGCGGTACTCGAACTTCTCGACCGCCTTCATCAAGCCCATGTTGCCTTCCTGGATTAAGTCGAGGAACGAAAGGCCACGATTGGTATATTTTTTCGCGATGGAAATGACGAGGCGCAGATTGGCCTCCACCATTTCCGTCTTGGCGCGCAGCGCTTTATAGCAGCCAATTTTTCAAATCCTGATATTGCTCGCCGTATTGGTCGAGAGACAGCCAGAGCGCTTTTTCCAACTCGCCCACTTTGACGCTCAGCGAAGACTTCGCGCTGCGTGTCCGCGGTCGCTTGGCCGCTTCGCTCTTCAGCCGGAGTAAAATTCCGTATTGCTCGTCGGCCAGATGAACAAATTCCTCGGTCACCTTCTGCTTAAAATAAAACTTGGGATAAAGCCGCTGCAACGAAGCCACCGAACGCTGGAAGATTTTCGATTTCTTTGTATCTCTCTTGGAAGAGTTGCGCATGAGCTTGCCGTACTGCTGGCTAATCGAGCCGCTCAGTTTGTCGACCTGCTTGCACAGGCGCGGCAGCATCTTCATGTAGCGCTCGCGGCTCTCGATTTTCTTATCCAGAATCACGCGATCGAATCGTTCGCGGCCCTCCGTCAATTTCGCAGCCAGGTCGAGATGGGCGCGGGCAATGAAGCCAAATCGATTGATGAGCTTCTGCACCATGTTTTCGGCTTCCTCGATCCGCTTGGAAATCTCCACCTCCTGTTCGCGGGTCAGCAAGGGAACCTGGCCCATCTGCTTGAGATACATGCGGACCGGGTCGTCGAGGATGTCGAGTTTTGTCTCGGGCTTTTCCTCTTCCTCTTCTTCGGCGTCCTTCTTTCCGTCTTTGAAACGATCAACCTCGGACGCTTCAATGATGTCGATCTCCATCTTGCGCAGACGGATGAGAATGGCGTCGAGATCATCGGCATCGGTCAGTCCCTCGGGAAGCGCTTCGTTGAGATCGTCAAAGGTGAGATAACCTTGTTCCTTGGCGAGCTTGATGAGTTCTCGAATCCGGCTTTGCAGATCAACCTCGGAGTGGACGGAGGAGATAGCCTCTCTTGTCTTGCCGACGGCGCCCGATCCGCGTGTTCGTTTCGGTGCCGGGCCCCGCTTCACTTTCGCCGCACGTTTCGAGGCCCGCGCCTTCTTTGGCCGGGTGGAAGCCTTGATCGTGCGGCCGGCGGACCGGCGCGAGGATGGCGATACACCCCGGCTGGCCTTCAACTGAACCCGCTTCCGCTTCGGCCGTTTTGCGAGCGACCGCTGGGTGCGTGTTTTTCGTTTCGAATTCCTGGCCAAGGTTGCGCTGTTAAGTGTTGGACTGAAACGTTTTATGGCCGCCCTGTTTTACAAAAATTAGCTTTCCGGTGAGGGGGCCGGCGAAAGCTGCGAAAGGTCGCGGAGTTGCTCCGTCAGGTCAAGAATTTGTTTCTGTAAATTAACCACTTCTCCGGTGCTTAGCTGGACAGCTTTCATGCGGCTTTGCGCGGCCTGCAATTGACGCCGCAACGCGGCCTGCTGGAGGCCCCTCCACCAACCCTCGACCACGCTGGCGGAGTTGGCGGGAAGCTTTTGCAGCAGCCACGAAGAGACCAATGATTCCTGGGCGGGCGTAAGCGTGACCATGAAAGCATTGAGCGAGGCGGGTTCGGTCGGGCGTATATCGCCGGCCAAAATGGCAGCCAGCAGTTCCGTGTTCGGAGTTTGGGCCAGGATTTCGCGCCAATTCTGCTGCTTGAGGAACTCCGCCGCCTCCTCATCCCGAAGCGCGAGAAAGCAAAGCATGGCAATGTCGTGAGGCGGGGCAATCGCCGGGGTCGCCCTGGCTGTGGCGGAGGCGGAAGTCCATTCCCGGGATGGCTTCGAGAGCAGACTTTCAAAGTCGGATGTCGAAACACCGAGTCGGGCCGTCACTTTGTGAACAACTTCTCCGCGCATGAGCGGATTCTTTATATGAGACACCGTTTCGGCCAGGCTCCGGGCCAGCTCCATCTTCGCGCCCAACGAGCCAAGGTCTGTCGAGTTGGATTCCCGCTCGATCCAATATTCAAAGAAATCTCGCGCTGCGCTGACGCGCGCTTCAAAGTCGTCCTTTCCCTTCTTGCGAACGAGCGAATCCGGGTCCTCGCCCGCCGGCATTTCAGCAACCCGCACGATCAGGTCGTTCTGGAGAAGTGCGTCAAGGGACCGTTCGGCCGCCTTCTTGCCGGCGGCGTCGGCATCAAAGCATAGGACGACTTCGTTGACGAAACGCTTCAGGACGCGGGCCTGGCCTTCTGTGAACGCGGTTCCCTGGGGCGCGACCACGTTGCTGATTCCGGCCTCGAACAAAGTAATCAAATCGAGTTGCCCCTCGCAAACGATGGCGGAGTTGGCCTCAATCAAACTGCGTTTGGTCTTATGCAGACCGAAGAGCACGTTGCCTTTCCGAAAAAGCGGTGTCTCCGGTGAATTGATGTACTTCGCGCTCTCCGCATCTTTCTGGAGAATCCGGCCGCTGAAGGCGATCACCTCACCGACGTCGTTACAGATCGGGAACATGATTCGGTCCCCGAAAGCGATCGTAGACGTCACCCTGTGCCTTGTTCTCGTCGCGCAATTTGACCAGACCGCTTTGCAGAAGTTGCGGCCGTTGGTAGCCGTGCTGCAGGGCCCACTTCAGAAAGCCATCCCATTCATCGGGCGCAAAACCGATCTGCCAGTTTTTGGCCACGCGACGATCGATCCCGCGGTTCTGCAGGTAGTCACGGGCGGACTTGGCAAAATCTTTTTTGAGCAAGTTATCCTGAAACCATTCTGCCGCCTCGGCGTGCAATTTAAGCAAAGTGCGTCGCGCCTCATGCTGGCGATCCTCATCTCCACCGGCGCTGCGCTCTTCGACGACCGTGATGCCGACCCGTCCACCCAGCTTGCGCACGGCCGAAGGAAAATCGACGTGCTCGTAATCCATGACGAAGCGAAAGACCGTCCCGCCCACCCCACAGCCGAAACAATGAAAGGTCTGGCGTTGTGGATTGACGTGAAAAGAAGGCGTTTTTTCCTGGTGAAAGGGGCAAAGCGCTTTGAAATTCGCGCCGGCGCGCCGGAGCGGAAAATACGAGCCGATCACCTCGACGATATCATTCGCCGCCGCGATTTGCTCAATAGTTTGCGTGGGGATGGCAGCCACAGGGAATGGATTTTTCGCTCGTTCGGATCGGTTAGCGATGCGAAACTTACACAGTGCCAGGAGCGCTTCCAACCATGAGACGAATATTCTTCGTTTGCGCCTCGATCGCCCTGCTTGGCCCGGCGATGGCGGCAGAGGGGCGCGACAATATTCAGAAAGGCGACGTCGTGGTGGTCCCGCTGCGCGGAGAAATATCACCTTCCCTTCTCATGTTTCTGCGCCGGAGCGAAAAGGAAGCTGAGGGCCGCGGTGCAGCCGCGATTGTTTTTGAAATGGACACCTACGGCGGCCGGCTCGACTCGGCGGAGGAAATTATCAATGTCCTGAATCGTGCCACCATTCCCACTTACACGTTTATCAATTCCAATGCCGGATCGGCCGGTTCCATTATCGCGCTGGCGACGCGCCACATCTATATGGCGCCGGTGAGTGCGATCGGCGCGGCCGCTCCAGTTTTACCGACCGGTGAGGATCTTCCTGCAACGGAGCGGGAAAAAACCATCTCGTATTGGTCGGCTCTCATTCGCAGCTCCGCTCTCCGGAACGGCCACAATCCCGACATCGGCGAAGCTTTCATGAACAAAGATAAGGAGGTCAAGGTCGGCGACCGGGTTGTTCACGCGAAAGGAACGCTTCTCACTCTGAACGCGCAGGAGGCGACCGAACAGATCGGCGGGAAACCGTTGCTCGCCGATGGGATCGCCGACTCGGTGAAAGACCTTGCCCATAAGGCCGGGCTCAAGGGAAATGTGGTCTCGATTAGATCCGACGGGATTCGAGCAATTGGCGTTCTGGATCACCGCGCTCGCGCCCCTCCTATCTGCTGGGAGGCATCATCGGAGCTTATATCGAGTTCAAAGTTCCTGGCGTGACCTTGCCGGGCATCATCTCCGCAATCTGTTTCGCGCTCTTCTTCCTCGGACACTATCTGGCTGGCCTGGCCGGCTGGGAAGTTGTCGGACTCTTCGTTCTCGGTCTGACCCTTGTCCTGATCGAGATCCTGTTCTTCGGACACTCAACCATCGTGATCGGGGTGGTGGGAGTTTTTCTCATGCTCGGTTCGATTCTCTGGGCCATGATCGATCGATATCCCGGAGAAAATTTCTTTCCGACAGGCCCGATGCTGGCCGTCCCCGTGCGCAACCTGCTTCTGGCAATGATCGCGTCGGTGATTGCCATTATTCTTCTGGCCCGCTATTTGCCGCGCACCAGTTTCTACCGTCGATTTGCGTTGCTCACGTCGAATCCACCCGGGCCATCGTTGTCGGGCGAAAGACGCGAATTCACAACCGCCGCTGCGATCTCACCCGGAATGCGAGGCACTTCCCTGTCGATTCTGCGGCCCAGCGGTAAGGCCCAATTCGCCGATCACATCGTCGATGTCATTACCCAGGGCGAATTCATCCCGCCGGAAACGCCGATTACCGTGGTCGAGACCAACGGAATGCGCGTGGTAGTGAAGGCTTCGTGAATCTGGGCGCTGCGCGCCGACCGCTGTGTCCCTGAGCGGAGCGCATGGCGAGGCCGGGAATTACCCACCCGCAACAACTCGAACAAACTCAATTCGATCGTCCTGGCTGAGCGGTCGTTGGGACCACTCGTGCCGGTGCAAAGCCACGCCATTGTGCTCGATCAAAATGGACTGCGGCGGTAACTTGTAGAGTGCGACGAGGTCTGCCACCGTGTTCGCGCCGCGAGCCTCGGCGGTCTCGCCGTTGAGCAAAATCGTCACGCGTGAGCAAGAGCCTGATCCCAGTCCTTCCAGACCGGCTCAAAACCGTGCTGTCGAAGAAACGATGCCATTTCCGAGGGCGATCGCTCGTCGCTAATTTCAAATTGTCCAGTGGCAAACTGATCCTCGCCATTCTGAAAATCCGGCGCGACAATCCGGCCGCGAACGGTGCGGTGGAGGTGTTCACGGCCCTGACGTGTATAGCCGCCGGGTTCGGTGTGGCTGCCGGCGCTGATCATTGTGACTCCGAGCGGAATTAAAGCATCGCGCAAGGCCGCGCGTTCTCGCGTGCTCAAGACGAGGCTGATCTGCGGGAAAGTGATGCGAAACGCGCAAATCAGTTGGGCCAACTCACGATCAGTCATGGTGAAGCGGGGCTGAAATCCGCCGGCCGCCGGGCGCAACCGTGGCAAGCTGACCGTGATGTGGGCCTGCCAGCAGCGTTTAAGCAAGTATTCGGCGTGAGCGGCAAGTGCGATCGCGTCCTGCTGCCAGGGCGCCAGGCCAATTAAGACTCCGATGCCGAGGCGACGAAATCCAGCGTGGTAGCCGCGCTCGGCGCAACCGAGTCGCCAGTTGAAATCGCGTTTCGGACCAGCCGTATGAAGTTCGCGGTAAACCCCGCGATCGTAGGTCTCCTGGTAAACAACCAGGCCCTCCGCTCCTGCCTCGACGATGGGAACGTACTCCGGCTCCGGCATAGGTCCGACTTCAATAGCGATCGAAGAAAATTCCGGCGCCAGCGCGCGCACACAATCAGCCAGGTAATCGCGGCTGATAAATTTTGGATGCTCACCGGCGACAAGCAAAATTTGACGAAAACCTTGTTGGGTCAGATGCCGGGCTTCGGCCACCACTTCATCGAGATCCAGGGTAACTCGTAGAATCGGATTATCGCGCGAAAATCCACAATAGCTGCAATTGTTTACGCACTCGTTGGAAAGATAAAGCGGAGCAAAGAGGCGCATGGTCCGTCCGAAATTTTGCAAAGTGAGTGCCCGCGACGTTTGCGCCATCGCTTCGAATTCCTTGCCGGATTTTGGAGCGATGAGTTCCTCAAATCGGCGTACCAGGGGTGACCGGACCAGTGGCAAGTCATCCAGAATTTTTGTGAAAGACATTCTCTTAATGTTATGCGCGGGAAAGTATTCGCAAACTGTTCATCGCCGGCTCGGCCGCGTCCGCAAGTTCAAGCCCCCCTTATTTCGATGTCTCGTGACGAAGTGCCGCCTCGTAGGCACCGATTTCGCTACGCAGCGTCCCTGCCAGGTTCATCCTTTCCTGGGCGATGGCTAACTCCAGGGCGCGCCGAGCAGTCGCCAGTGCCCTCGAGACCTGGCCGTCGTCCGCATAGGCGGCGGCCAGCGTATGGAGCATTTCCGCATCTTTCCCCCCGGTAAGTTGATCGGCTTTCTCGGCCAGGACAATCGCTCTGGGTCCGTCGCGCAAGGATGCGTCAGGACACGTCGCCAGGGTCCAGGCCAGATTTCTACAAAACGCTGCTGACTCAGGCTCCATCTCCACCGCCTTTGCAAAATAAGCGATCGCTTCGCCATATTGTCCCTTCTGACGGAAGGCACTGCCAAGACTGTTGTAGGCTCGCGCATTGGGCTGGATCTCCAGGGCCTTTTCGAACTGATCTATCGCTTCGTCCAACGATCCTTTGTTAAGGAGGGCATTGCCAATATTAACGCGGACGCCTTGACGAGACCCAGCGTCGACCGGGTTCAATTCATCGGCTTTCTCAAAATGCGCGAGCGCCTCGTCCACCAGACCTTTTTGAAGAAGATAGTGGCCGAGATTGTTTTGTGCTGCCCAGGCATTGGGATTTCTTTCGATCACCATCCGGTAGCAGGTCTCGGAGCCTTGAAACATATGGCTTTGGCGCCAAGTCAGGACGGTCAAAGTGCTCAGGAGCACGAGGCAAAATCCATAGCCAGCCATCTGGCGCCGGTCCCCCCACCGAGCCTGGAGTGTGGCCAGTCCCGCCGCTATCGGCGTAACAACTCCAATGATGGGCAAATACTGAAAGTGATCGGAAACAAACGAAAATGTAAACAAACGCAGATTAAAAAATCCCAAAATGGGTACGAGCATCAGAGTAAAGAAGAGCAGGCTGCTGAAGAGCCAACGCCATTGCCGCCGGATCATCCAAGCCACGAGCAGCAGAAGAAGCGCGGCCGCAGGGAACAGGTATTGCCACCAGATCGCTGCACTGATGTGCCAGCGCGGGTAGATCAGCATGAGATCTGCCGGCCAAAAAATCTTGCCCAGGTAAAACCAAAACGCCCGCCCGGCAATCAGAACCCGGTCGATCATGGAAAACTCGAATCCCTCGCCCTTGGCGCCGCTAAACTCTCGCTCCATCCACCCGGTACAGACGGCGGCCGCAATGCCGAGAGCAACAAACAGAAGCAATGGTTTCATATCCCGCTTCCATTACAGTTTCCCGCGCTGCCACCAAAAGATGATCAGCATCACAATGGGAAGCATGGCCACGACTGATTTCGCCAGCAGTCCAGCACAAAAGAGCAACAGGGTAAGAGCATAGGAACCCTTGCTCCTGCTCTGGTCGAATCGCAGATAAGCCAGGATCGAGGCGAAAAGAAAGAATCCTGACAGGATGTTCTTCAGTTCCACCAGAAACGCGACTGACTCTACCTGCACTGGGTGCAGGGCAAAGATGGCGGCAGCCAACCACGCGCCGGGCACGGCCAGATGTCGGAGGATCCTGCATAACAGCAGAGCTGAAACTCCATGAAGCAGAATATTAACTACGTGGTAGCCCCGCATCGTCCGTTCCCAGAACTTGTCTTCAATCCAAAAGACAGTGTCGACCAAGGGGTGATATTGCTGCGTTACCTTCGGTTCGACCCAGAGTCGTACCAACCCCCCCAGCGGACGAAGCTCCCGGGTGACTAAGTGGCCGGTATCATCCATGATTGGCGTCCCGTCCCAAGCCGGCTCATAGGCAAGCAGGGTGACGGTCATGAGAATCACGCCAAAGAGAATGTTCCAGTAAGGTGAAGATTGCAGCCACCCGACGTTTTCTTGAGTTGAGCGAAGCCCAGGGACAGACTTGACCCGACCGGCTATTTCCTTCCGCCTGTGGCTCATTTGTTGCAAGATGGCGCGATCCAATCTCCTGAAATGCGTGCTGGTCGAGGCGTTCTTTTAAACATTAGGAATCGGGCTTTCGCCCCGGTTGATATTGCGTCTCTGGTTTTCTTTCGGATCGCGTTTGGCGTTCTCATGATCTGGCATGTCTGCTGGTACTTTTCAAATGATCGCATCATGCACTCTTGGCTCGAGTCGCGGCTTCAATTCAAGTATTACGGATTTTCCTGGGTCCAGCCGTGGCCAGGGCACGGACTCTACATTCACTGGGCTGTTCTCGGCATTCTCGCGTTGTTCATTGCCGTCGGGTTCCTCTATCGGGTTAGTGCCATGCTCTTTTGCCTTGGTTACACCTACACGTTCCTGCTCGAGGAAGCCATGTGGGTGAACCACGAATATCTCATCTGCCTCTTGAGCTTCCTCCTTATCTTCGTTCCGGCAAATCGCGCGTTCTCGATCGATGCATGGCTGAATCCCAAGCTGAAATCACAAACGGCGCCGGCCTGGGTCTATTGGTTGCTGCGGACGCAAATGGGGGTCGTCTACATCTTTGCTGGCGCAGCCAAACTCTCGCCGGATTGGCTGCGTGGGGAGCCCATGCGAGTTTGGCTGGCCCAGCATGTCGATTTTCCGGTCATTGGCCGGTTCTTTCGCGGAGATGTGGCGGTTTACTCCTTCAGCTATGCCGGTCTCCTTTTCGATCTCTTCATTGTGCCGCTTCTTCTCTGGCGCCGCACCCGCGCGGCCGCATTCTGCGCAGCGCTCTGCTTTCATCTGCTTAACGCTTCTTTATTCAGCATCGGTGTATTTCCCTGGCTGGCGATCGTGGCCACGACTGTATTTCTATCGCCCAGCTGGCCGCGCCGCGTTCTCGCCATGTTCGGCAAAGACAGCCCAGGCCCAACTGCGCGCTCGGCCGAAAGATCGACGCCGGCAAAGGAACGAACAGTTCTCGCCCTGGTCTTTGCCTACATCGCGATTCAGATCGTTGTGCCACTGCGGCCGTTCTTTGGTCGTGGCGGGGTTGAATGGAGGTGGAGCGAGCATCGCTTTACCTGGCGCATGATGCTCCAAAGCAATTCGGTGGATGCTTATTTTTACGTAACCGATCCCAACTCCGGCCAGGAGTTCCAAGCCTACCCGAAGGACTTTCTAAGTTCCTGGCAGATACGCAGGATGGGATGGCGACCGGATATGCTTCTGCAATACGCCCACTACCTGGCAACGGTCATGCCCCGAACCGGACCGAAGCCATTGGTGGTGGAGGCGCGGGTCTACGTGGCCATGAATGGTCGCAAGCCGGAGCTCATCATTGATCCAAATGTCAACCTGGCGGCGGAAGCGCGGACCTTCGGTCGGCCTCGCTGGCTTCGGGAAATCCATGAACCACTCCCACCCCGGGACAGCGACGCACCGCTGACAATTTGATTGATTCTCTCGACGAAGAGTAAGGGGGCTCCCCGGAAGCTGCGCACCCAATCAGTTTTTCCGTGACGGATTCGAAAAGCACAAACGGCGGCATCCGGTCACCCGAATGCCGCCGTTTAGAAAAGCAATACTTGCGTCTTAGTAGTTGAAGTTCAACCCAAACCGCCACATCCCGAAGTTATTGTTCGGGCCACTCACCACGTTCCAAGCGAAGTCAGTCATAACGCCGACACCGATTTTACATCTTTCTGACGGATGAGTTAAACGAATCTCGCAGCCCAGGCCGAACTGGCCGAGCGCGTCGGCATGTTTATTTTCAATGCTCTCCTTGGAGGTAAAGGCGACAATTTCCTCCGGTGGGGGATCATGTCTTATGTGAATAAACTGATCCTCATGCGAACCACCATCGACCGCGCCGACGCCCGCCCAGCCATAAGGCGCAAAGCGTGAGCAACCAATCGGCCATCGGAAAGTAAACGTACCCAAGACTGCACCACCGACGTTGTCGTTACAGTCGAGGACAAAGCCTTCCGCGCCGACCGCCATGTATTTGTCAAAGAAGTATTTGAGTTCCGCGCCACCGCCCCAGGCGCCGCTACGGTTAATGAACCGGTCGTTATACGCCGAACCGTGGTCAAAGTCCTCGCTTATCGACGTGGCGCTTGTGTTAAAGGTTGAGCCCAAGAAGTTGGGCAGAAGGTCGGGCGTGCCCGTGTTCGCTGGGAACGCATAAGTCCCCCAAATGCCGAGGTTCCATTCGTTCGCACGGTACCAATCGCACGGCGGAGGCGCTGGTTGCATGACTTCTTTATCTTTCCCGGACGGCTGCGTGCCGGCAAAGGTTAACGCGCTGAACGCGCACAATATCGCAAGGGTTAAGGTGAATTGCTTCATAACGGTGGGTTTCTAGCGGAACGCTAATGGGTTGTCAACTATTAGTGATAGCCTAATTTTGGAGGTTTTTTTCGGGGTTTAGATATAAAAGATTCTTAGGAGGAGGCCGTCACGCCAAAAATGTGCCGGGTCGAATTTATCGTTTTCCCGCTCATGGCGTTCAAGGCAAAGCAAGTCTCGGTCCCCGCACGGGTCATAGGGCCGGCCATGGACAAAATCATGGCGGTTGGGAACCGATCTCATCCTTGTGAAGGCTTTTACAGGGGCGGCCAAATAGCGTCAATAGTTAAATTTACGGCAAAACCGGACCCCGAATCGGGTCTGCCCAGCCTGCCAGATGGCAAACAGGGGCGTCCGGCCAAATCGAACGCCCCTGCCGGAAAACTGATGGCCAAGACTAGAACGCGAAGTTGAGGCCGCTCCGGACCATCCCGAAATTGTTCTTCGGGCCGTTGATCACGTTCCAGCTAAAATCGTTGACCAATCCAATGTGCCGGGTGATGCGAATTTCGAGGCCTCCGCCGAACTGCCCGATGGGTTCAGCCGTGCTCCCGTGATGGTCCGTCGTGACGGTCAAATGATCATTCTCGTCAACGAAGGAATTAAAAGTGTCCTTGTCGCCGCCGCCGAAAATCCCGCCGCCGCCTGCCCAAACGTAGGGGGAGAACCGCGAGCAATGAAATGGATACCGCAGGGTAAAGGTGCCGAGGACGGATCCGACTGCGCGACGCTCCGTCGTCTTGTCGATGTCGAATACCCTATCTTGGTCGGAGATAAAGACGTCAAAGCCCCTTTGCTTGGCGTCCACCACGAAGCCCTCCAGGCCGACTCCGAAGTAGCGATGGAAAAAATATTTGAAATCGAGTCCACCGCCCCAGGCGTGGTCGTCGCCCAGATATTGATCGAAGCTGCCTTGATGGCCCATTGAGGCAACCAGGTCACGCTCCGTGCTCTGGTCCCAACCCGTGCCGGTGAACGCGTACGTGCCCCAAACACTCAGGTTCCATTCCGTATCCGAGTACCATTCGGCGCAAGGAGGTGGAGCGACCTGCTTCATTTCCTTCCCAGAATATTGTTCTGGACCGGCGTGACACAGGCCGCAGGAGACGCACAAAGCTATGAAGATTAGGGTTAAGGGCTTCACAGAGAACATTTCTAGCCAAACGGCCAAAGAGGGTCAACCCCAGAGATCGCCTCATTTTTACGAGCGGTCGGGGCCTAATCCCGCAGGCCAAAACGAGTCCAGTTCCAGCTGACACGGGGACCGCTGCTGAAGCAATCAGGGCTTTAGCTCCGCCCCGGTATTGGCGTCGGTGATGATGAATTTCTCGTGGTGATAAGTCGGGTCGCCGCGGAACATGAGCCGGCCGGCGTATCGGCGCTCGAACTCGACGAGCAATTCCTCGTCTTCCTCCTTCAGGCGCTTCAAGCACGTCCGGATTCAAGATCACCCGGATATCGTGCACGGTGTCCTGATATTTGCGCATGACGGTGTTGAGCGTGCGATGCAATTCCACGCTCATGGTCATGGAGGTCTTCACCTTGCCGCGGCCCTGGCAGTAGGGACAGGTCTCGTAGATCGAGTCGCTGAGACTTTCCTGCGCGCGCTGCCGCGTCATTTCCATGAGGCCGAGCGGCGAGATCGGCAGGACGTGCGTCTTGGCCTTGTCGCGCTTCAGCCGGTCCTTCATCCGCGTGTAAACCGTCTGCTGATCCTTGCGGCTCTTCATGTCGATGAAGTCGCCGATGATCAGGCCGCCGATGTTGCGCAGGCGCAGCTGGCGCGCGATTTCGTCCGCGGCTTCGAGGTTGGTCTGCAGGATCGTCTTTTCCACGTCGCGGCCGCCCTTGTTGCGGCCGGTGTTCACGTCGATGGCGACGAGCGCCTCGGTTTCGTCGATGACGATGTAGCCGCCGCACTTCAGCCAGACCTGGCGGTGAAAGGCGTCGTCGATCTGCTTCTGCACGCCGAAGGCTTCGAAGATCGGGGTCGCGCCATCGTAGATGCTTGATGCGGTTGCGCGCGCGGCGCGAGATCTGGCCCACCATCTCGTTCATGCGCTCGATCGCGGCCTTGTCGTCGCAGACGCACTTCGTCGATTTCGTCGGTGAGAAAATCGCGCACGGTGCGCTCGACGAGATCGGGCTCTTCGAAGACGCGTGCAGGGCGCGGGCTCTGTCCTTGATCTGCTGCTCGACCTTGGCCCATTGCTCGAGCAGGAAGCCCAGATCGCGGACGAAGTAGCGCGCCCGCTGGCCTTCGCCGACGGTGCGGATGATGACGCCCATGCCTTCCGGGATGTCGAGTTCGCGCAGAATCTTGCGCAGGCGATCGCGCTCCTTCGGGATCTTCGATCTTGCGCGAGATGCCGCTGCGATCGCTGAAGGCATGAGCACGAGATAGCGCCCGGCGAAGCTGAGATTGGTCGTGACGCGCGGGCCCTTGGTGCCGATCGGGCCCTTTGGTCACCTGCACGATCACTTCGGTGCCGACCGGGTAGATGCTCGGGATGTCCTTCGCCGTGATCCGCTTTTTCGGCGCTGTTTCTTGTCGGGCCGGTCGATTTCCTCGATGCCGCTGTCGAGCGCGGCGGGGATGGCGTCCCAGAAATGGAGGAAGGCATTTTTCTCGAAGCCGATGTCGACGAACATCGCCTTGAGGCCCATCTCGATGTTCTTGACGCGGCCTTTGTAGATGCTGCCGACGATGTTGCGCGAGGTGTTGCGCTCGACGCTGTATTCTTCGAGCCGGCCGTTTTCGAGCAAGCGCGACGCGCCGCTCGAGTTTTTCGACGCTGATGATCAGTTTGTTGCCGGTCTTGCGTGAAGACAAGACCTAAAATTCGTTTCGAACCTTTTCTATCATAAATCTGGAAAGAGTATTTGCGATGCATGGCGGGATCGGGATGTAACGGTATGTTCATCGCTGGCCGGATCAAGAAGTTATCTGCGGAAGAGCGCCGGCGAGCCGGCGGCGGAGTCGGTGTCGGTGCGGGACGCCGCGCTCCAAAAAGCCGTTCAAAGAAATTGGGTTTCGCCGGCGGCGGCGGCGCCACCGGTTGAGCGCACGGACCGCGTGCGCTCTCTGCGCGACCTTGCCCTGCGCGTCCGCCTCCGGTTCCACATCGGGATTGGCGCCGCCGCCCGCCATCTGTGCGTCGGCACTTTGTGCCGCGTCGGCATTCTCGTCGTCTCGCCGCCGAGATTGCGACCGGCATCCTTGATAATCCACATCGCTTGATCATCTGGAAAGGATTCGCCTTATGGGCCGGCGCAAGCCAGGCGACCTGCATATCGAAGGTCCCTTCATCCATGCGCAAGAGTCCGTTCCAAAATGCGCGTCGCGATCGGAGCAGCGACGCCTCCACCGTGTTCGCCGCCCTGGACCATCACGGCCACGACGTATTTCGGATTATCGATAGGGAGCGAAACAAGCAAACCAGGCGATCGTGTCCTTGTGACCGTCGGTCACTGGCCTGGGCCGTGCCGGTCTTTCCGGCCACCTGCACACCTTTCAATCGTGCCCGCCCACCGGTGCCGCCGTCTTCGTTCACGACTTTCCAGAGACCCTTGCGCGCCAGTTCGATCTGATCGCGGCTGAAATCGTATCGCAAATCGGCGCGCACCCGTGGTGTCTGCGGAAACGGCCGACTTCTCCGTTGTCGTTCAGATCGGGCGTGCCGTCGGCGATTCAGGACTTTGTCAACCAGACGCGGGTAATAAGAGACCCCGCCGTTCGCGACCGTCGCATAGACCATGGCCAACTGCAGCGGCGAGACCAGATCGTAGCCCTGCCCGATGGAAACGTTGGCGGTGTAAGCCGCGACCATCTCTCGCTGCGGATAATGGATTCGCATCCACTCCGGCCCGGGCAGGACGCCGGGCTGTTCGTCCGGTCAGATTCGAATCCGGATGTCTTGACCCAATCCCAGCATCTTGCCCGTCTCATCAATTGAATCGATGCCGGCGGCGTTTCCGAACTGATAGAAGAAGGAGTTGCACGAAACCTTGATCGCGTCGGTCAGTCCGAGTGTTCCGTGGCTGCCTGCCTTTCTCGCGCAATCCAGCATTGAAAATAATGGTCGCCGTAGCTGACGCCGCCGCTGCAATTGTAACGTGCGTTGGCCAGCCTCTTCCGCAAACCGGCCAGCGCAGTGACGAGCTTGAAGGTCGAGCCCGGGCGGGAACGCGCTGATGGCGCGATTGACCAGCGGATTGGCCTCGTCTTTGCGCAGCGCCTCCCAGTCCTTGGCTTTGATGCTGGGGATGAATGTGTTCGGATCGAACGACGGCACCGAGACCATGGCCAGGATGTCGCCGTTGTTCGGATCGACCACCACCGCGGCGGCGCGGCCCACGGCGCGCAACGCCTCCTCCGTGATCGATCTGAATTCGCGCATCGATGGTCAGGATAACATTGGCCCCTTGCTTGCGGCGGCTCCTCCCGCAGAACGCCGTCGATCGTGCCCTTGGCGTTGCGTCGCAGATACCGCACGCCGGGTTTTCCTCGCAGATAATCGTCCATCGACTTTTCGATGTTCGATTTCCCTTCCACGTCGCCCTGATAAAAGGTGAACTTTTTCGCTTCGTCCTTGTTCGTGTCGTCGGGCGCGCCGACGTAACCGAGGAGGTGCGCGGCGAGCGCGCCATAGACGTAGGAACGGACCGGTTTGATGGCGATGTCGACACCCGGGCAGGCCGACGTCGTGCTCGGAAAATTTCGCCATGGTCGGGAAATCGATGTCCTTGATATAGGAAAAAGGCACCTCGGTGTCGTTGCGGAAATGCCGCTGCAGCTGACCGGCGTTGTAATCGCGCGCCAGGTCGAGGTCATCCAGGCGTGGCACAACGCCATCGTTCACGATCTTGACGATGTCCGGCTCCTTCTGATCCTTCGGCATGCCATTGATCGTGGCGCGATATTCCGTGAGGGGCGGCTGTCCGAAGCGTTCGCGATAGCCCTTCACCATTTCCGGCAGATAAAAGTCGACTTCGTAACTGGCCCGGTTCTGCACCAGGGTCAGCCCGTTTCGATCCTTGATCTCGCCGCGAACCGAGGGAATGCGCACGGTTGCTTCCGAACTGCCGCGGATTCGCGCCGTCCATTCCGCGCCGCGCGCGACCTGAACCCACCAGAGCCTCAGGCCGAGCGATCCGCACCCGAGCAGCATGAGCAGGCCCAGGAACTGGATTCGCAAACGAGGGTTGATCCGGCGGCGATTCATTCGTAGTCGAGGCGATCTCGGTCGGGAGATAGGGATAAGCGGTGGCACGCGCGAGCCAGTGCAGGATCCAAAAGACGAGCGGCGCCATGAGCATGGCGATGAGCCCGGGACCGCCGATCTGCCACCAGACCTCAGGAGAAAAGAAAACCGAACCGCGCCGAAATGTAATCATCAGATATTGCGACAGAACGATGGCCGACGTGCAGACCCCGCAGAGGATACAATGTACTTCCCAGCGGCCCCGGATGAACAGTGGCCTCAGGCCATGCATAATGCCTGCCAGCACCGCATAGATCAGTATCGACGATCCCAGGGAAATTTCAACTCGCGGACCGATGACCTGCACGGTCAGAGCGTCGAGCAGAAGGCCCGCGAAAAAGGCCAGAGCCAGCATGAGCGGAAAGGGCAGGACCATCGCCCCGTAGAAAACGATAACCGGCACGATATAAACGTGCGCGTTGTACATGCAACGGCATCGGCTGGAATAAAGAATTCCGCGATCTGCGCGAGCGAAGGTGAGAACAAGCAAAATGACAAAGAAGATCATTTGCGACCCGTCACGACGAAGACGTCCTCCAATTGCGAAAGATCGACTCCAGGATTGAGCTGGGCCTGGCCATCCAGCTCGCGCACGCGGAAGCTTTTCACCATGCCGATAAGCAGGCCGGCAGGAAAAACACCGCCCACCCCTGAAGTGACGGCCTTCTGGCCCGGTTGCAGGTTGGCCTGCTTGGACAGGAAATTCAGATTCAGCAGCGGAGTGAGGCCGCCGACGACTCGTTCCCCGGAGACGATTCCCTGCTCGCGCGTTCCTTCGACGGAGGCCGCAACCTTGCAATTCTCGTCCGAGACGAGCAGAACGACCGAAATATTGTTGCTCACCGTCGTGGTCTTACCGACCAGGCCCTCATCGGTCACCACCGGCATATCACCCTCGACGCCGTCCTCTTTTCCGCGATTGATCGTCACGGTGCGCCACCAGGTGGAAGAATCGCGCGTCAGGATCTCGGCCGGCACAAGTTTAAAAACCGATCGCTGACGATAATTGAGCGCATGACGCAACCGGTTGACCTCGTGCTCGACGTCGCGCAACGCCTTGTTGGTCGCCTTCAGTTCTCGATTCTCCACTTGGAGAGAAGCGTTGTCCTTCTCCAATTCCTCGAGCGATTTCAGTCCGGTCCGGACCGAGGTGATTTGTTTTTGCAACCCGGACCCTTTGGTCAAGAACGGCGCGATCAGCTGATAGACGCCCGCCTGAAACTTGCGCGTTGTATCCGGGCCGAAGCTGAGAAAATAGCCGAGCAGAGCGCCAAAAATCAGCAGCGCGATGATGCTGGTGCGGTTCATGGCGGCGGCATGGGCTTACTGCCCGTGCTCAAGCGTCGGCCGGGCGGCGCCGATCCCACCACGAAATGGCTAGCGCCACTGGCGGTCCGCTGAAGCCACCTGACGTAAAAATTTGAGTTCATTGAGGCATTTGCCGGTTCCTTCAGCCACCGCGCTGAGCGGATCTTCCGCAACATGGACAGGCAAACCCGTCTCTTCGCTCAAAAGCTTATCGAAGCCGCGCAACAGCGCCCCGCCGCCAGCCAGAACCAAGACCGCGATCCACCAGGTCGGCTGAAAGTTCGGGCGGACAGCGCTCCAGGGTGATTCGGACCGAATCCACAATAGTCGAAATCGGTTCGAGCAACGCCTCGCGCACCTCCTGCGAAGTAATCATGAGGGTCTTCGGCAAGCCGGCGACCAGATCGCGCCCCTTCACCTCCACGCTGGTCTCCTTCTCGCTCGGATAGGCGGAGCCGATCTTGATCTTGATCTCTTCCGCGGTGCGCTCGCCCACCATCAAATTGTAGGCGCGCTTCATGTATTGGACGATAGCTTCATCGAGCTCGTCGCCCGCCACCCGCACGCTCCGGCTGAAGACAATTCCAGAGAGCGAAATCAGCGCGACTTCGGTGGTGCCACCGCCGATATCGATGATCATGTTGCCAGCCGGATCCTGCACAGGCAGGCCGACGCCGATCGCCGCCGCCATCGGTTCCTCGATCAAATAAACCTCGCGAGCGCCGGCATGGGTGGCGGACTCGCGCACGGCGCGCTTTTCGACTTCGGTAATGCCGGACGGCACGGCGATGACCACACGAGGTCGGGCCCGGACTCGGCGGTTGTGCACCTTGGAAATGAAGTGACGCAGCATCGCTTCCGTCACTTCGAAATCGGCGATGACGCCGTCCTTCAACGGACGAACCGCCACGATGTTCGACGGAGTGCGGCCGAGCATGCGCTTCGCCTCGTCGCCGACCGCGAGCACTTTGTTGGTGCCGGCCTGCACGGCCACGACGGAAGGCTCGCGCAGAACGATGCCCTGATCTTTAACGTAAACGAGCGTGTTTGCAGTCCCGAGATCGATGCCGATGTCGCTTGAGAGCCAACCGAAGAGTCCGTTGAACATGAGTAGTTAAATTAGTCGCCTAAACGCACTGTCCAGTCTGTCGGAGGCGCGTCCAAATGTCGATCTTCGCGGGCACCCGCCCAGCGAGCGCGATTCGACCGGCTGAAACGCGGGTAACATGAAACAGAGCCTCGCCGCGTCAAGCTCTTATTATATATAAGCAGTAATTGAGTAACCGAGGTTGGAGCGGGTGGGATGACGGTCGGCTCCCAACCGCGGCTACTCCAATTGGACGTTCGCGCTTTGGGCGTTGATTGTCCCGTCAAACATGGAATCGCGCATCCTCATTGCCCCTTCAATTCTGGCCGCAAATTTCTCGCGCCTGGCTGACGAGGTTCATCGCGTCGAGAAAGCGGGGGCCGATTGGATTCACTGCGATATCATGGACGGTCATTTCGTCGACAACATTTCGTTTGGGCCAGCCGTCGTCGGTTTTGTGCGCAAGGAGACGAAGCTTCCGCTCGATGTTCATCTCATGATCGAGCATGCCGATCATTATGCGCCGCGCTTTATCGAAGCCGGAGCGGACTCGATCACAGTCCATGTCGAGTCCGAGGCAAAACACGATATTGCGAAAACCCTGCAACAGATTCGCGAGGCCCGCTGCGGAGTCGGCTTGACCTTAAATCCGGCGACTCCGTTTGCAGAGGTCGAACCGTTCCTCGATCAAATCGATCTGCTCCTGGTCATGACCGTTCATCCCGGCTTCGGCGGCCAGGCTTTCCGCGCCGACATGATGGACAAGGTAAAACGGGCGCGCGCCTGGCAAAAAGCGCGTGGCGCTCAATTGAACATCGAGGTCGATGGCGGCATTAATCCCGAGACAGCCAGAGTATCAATCGAGAACGGCGCCAATGTTCTCGTGGCCGGAACGTCGATCTTTCACACGAAGGATTACGCGGAGGCTATTCGAGAGTTGCGGGGAACGTGATACGCGCCGAAAAGCACCAAATCCCAAAATCCAAGCTCCAAAGAATGTTCAAACTTCAAACTCCAAAGCACCAACGCGACCGCGCGGCAGATTCTTGGATATTGAAACTTGGTGCTTCTCTGGATGTTGGAGCTTGGGATTTGGTGCTTCGGATCGACCGGTGCTCGGTCACCGCCGGGGACAGATCTCGCCATGGCGGGCACCGTTAATCCAGCTGTGAAACAGCGTGATCAATCGGTCGATGAGGGATCCTTCACTCCGTTCAGGATGACACTGCGCTGGTCATTAGTCGTGTGAGATTCCGCGTCCGTAAACTAACCCCTCGCCTGTCATCCCGAGCGGAGCGAGGGACCTCACAAGCACAGTGAAGACCTACTATCTATACATGATGACCAACCGAAGTCGGGTCGTGCTGTATACGGGCGTCACCAACAGTATTGAGAGGCGACTTTGGCACCACGCCAACACGTCAAAACACAGCTTCACGAAACGCTATAGGGTCGATCGCCTCGTTTATTATGAGCTGTACAACGACATCCGCGATGCCATCTCGCGTGAAAAAGAAATCAAAGGCTGGCGACGCGAAAAGAAGAATGAGCTTGTGCGGACTCTTAACCCTACGTGGGAAGACCTGGGCATGAGAATGTTCGGAGATCGCAGGTGAGGTCCCTCACCGTCTCCGCGGCTCGGGATGACAACGCTTTGGATGAATTCACGCAAGAGCTGGCTTATCGCGCAACGTCCTCCATTCATGTCATCCTGAACGAAGTGAAGGACTCCTCAAAGGCAACCTGCTCACGCTATCCGAACCGCGCTTCTTCAAGCGCCACGCGTGCCGTCCTTCGTTGACCACAGCGACATTGGAATGACAACCCTGTGGACGTGACTTCAGCTACGGCGACTCTTGCCCCAAGGCGTTCCATTCATGCCATCCTGAACGGAGTGAAGGACCCCTCAAAAGCGACCTGCTCACGCTATCCGCAGGGCGTGTCTCCAACCATCGCGCGCGGTTTTTGTCCGCCAGCGTTTAACCCGCTACCGGTCCGCTGCTCGCCACCACTGGCGCAGCTTCTTCGGTCGTTTCGGCCATCACTTCGTCCGTCTGGGTGACGCGCACGACTTCTTCGATGGTCGTTTTTCCCTGCGCAACACGACGCCAGCCATCCTGCCGCAAGTGTCTCCATGCCTTCGACAATCGCGCATTGCTTGAGCTCGCCGCCGTCGCGCTTCTGCATGATCATTTTCCTCAGGGGCTCCGTGATCACACAAATTTCGTAGATGGCGGTGCGGCCCTGATATCCGGTCTGTCGGCATTGGTCGCAATCCGCTTCCACGACGAAATCGCGTGCCCAGCTCCTTCACTGGAAAGCTAATTTCGGCCAGGTAATCCGCGCGGATACTCGACCTCTTGCACGCATTCGCGGACAAATCGTGCGCACGAGCCGCTGTGCGATAAAGGCTTTCACGACGGAAGCGAGCAGGAACGGCTCGACATCCATATCGAGCAGACGGGTGATGCCGCCGACGGCGTCGTTCGTGTGCAGCGTGCTGAAGACGAGGTGACCGGTCATGGCCGCGCGGATCGCAATGTCAGCCGTCTCGACATCGCGAATCTCGCCGACCATGACCACGTTCGGATCCTGTCGCAGAATGTGGCGCAAACCTTTCGCGAAAGTCAGATCGATCTCCGGTTTCACGTCGATCTGCGAAACGCCGGGCAATCGATATTCCACCGGCTCTTCGATCGTGATGATGCGCCGCTGCACCGAGTTGATGCTGCTGAGAAAGCAATAAAGCGAAGTCGATTTGCCGCAACCGGTCGGGCCGGTCAGCAGAATGATTCCGTTCGGCTGGGCGAGCAGATGCCGGATGACATGCCTCCTGTTTCTTGCTCAGGTCGAGACGATCAAAGCCGAACTGCTGTTGTTCGCTCCGGCTAAGCAGACGCAGGCTGATCGATTCGCCGTTCACCGTCGGGAATGGTCGAAACACGCACGTCGATGTTCTGGCCGGTGGCCTGCAAATTCATGCGGCCATCCTGCGGCAGACGACGCTCGGCGATGTCCATGTGCGCCATCACTTTCAAACGCGAGATGATGGCCGATTGCAAGCACGCGCAACTGCGGCGGCACCGCGACCTCATGCAGAATGCCGTCGATGCGATAACGAATGCGCAGATCGTTCTCGAGCGGCTCGACGTGAATGTCGGTGGCGCGCTCGATGATCGCTTCGCGGATGATCTGATTGACGAATTTCACGACCGAAGCTTCCGGATCGTCCGCATTCAGATCGGTGCTGGTTTCCGTGTCCTGCAGCACTTCGAACGCGCGGTTGGTCTTGAGAATCTCGTCGAATGTCTCCGCGCCCACGCCGTAAAGCGTTTTCATCGCGCGCAAAATCTGGGCGCGCGGCACCAGCACCCATTCGGCCGGTTTTTTCAGAAGCTGTCGACGCGAGCTGGCGGCCGACGGAATTGAAGAGATCGTAGGTCGCGAGCACGACCGACTTTCTCCTTCGCCTCGATCGGGAGAATGTGATGTTGAAAGACAAAGCGGCTCGGCAGGATGCGACAAGGTCTGGCGATCGATTGCCTTGGCATCGATCGAGAGTGACCGGAACACGGAAGAATTTTCCGATGGCCGCCGAGAAACCGGTTCTCGTCCACCTTTCCGGAATCGAGCACCTGGGCTAGTCCACGATCCGCCGTTGAGATTCGACGCGAGCTGCGCGGCCTCGTCGCGCGACGGCACTCCGCCAGCGAGCAACAGATCGATAAGTGACTGGCTGGCCGTCGAACTCACTTTGATTCTCCCCTCATACGGTGCAAGATGCCCGGCCATTCGGCAGTCCTTCTTGCCGGCGGCAAATCCGGCGGCGGCAACCTCCTTGTCATCAGTCGAAACATTCGGTCGTCCTGAGATCCAGTTCCCGGGCCGAAATGCGTCTTCTGTCTCGGTTCTTCACCCGCAGCCGATAGAGATCGAGTTTGGTCAGGGTGACCTCCGGTCGCATCAAGAATGATCAGCTCCGTCCGGCTATGGCTGTTGCTCGTGATGCGAAACAGAGCTCCAACCGACAGGGAATGCGATCAAGAATCGGGATGCCGTTGTTATTCTTCTGCTTGCTGTCGGTGATCAGACCCGCCCAAAACAATGGTGGACCCGTTCGGGCGCCGAGACCGATGGTGCGGATATAACGCGTTGCAATGTTGGGAATTGGAATTGCCGTCGACCACCGTGATTGCCGGCCAGACTGTCGAGCTTCTGCAGAATATCGAGCGAGACTTCTTTCTCGGAATTGATCAGCGGCACCACTTCGAGCTGTAGCGCGACCTTTCTTGAATTCGAATGTTCGATTGCTGCCCAAGTCGCACTGTTGAGCAAGCCCGTGCTGCCGACGGGATGCGGTGACCGTGCTCACCGGCACTGGAATTTCCGTTCCGGACGCGATGATCGCTTTCTTGTTGTTGCTCGTGAAAACCATCGGCCGCGAAATCACCTTAAAGTGTCCCGGTCGAATCGAGCAGATGCACGATGGCGGAGAGATAATTGCCGGCCGCAACATAAACGTTCGTTCCACCTGGCCACGCTTTGAATGATTTGGCTGAAGTTAATCAGGCCCGCGGGATCGATGATGCCTCCTCCCGGAGAAACGCTCCCTGACGGCGACGCCACGGCGGTCGGTCCGGGAATCGGTACGCCCGTATTGCGCGAGATCCCGACTACTTTGTTTCTATACTTGGCAAAGTAATCGACCCCGAATTCCTCATCATTATTCAGGGTCAACTCGCCGATGACGGTGCTGAGTGCGACCTGTGGCGCCTTCACATCCATTTCGTCGAGGATTTTTTCGACTTTGACGACCACCTCGCGATTGCCGAGCACGATGATGGCGTTGGCCCGCTGGTCGGCGATAATCTTGGCATTGCCGATCGTGACCGCTTTCGGCGTTGTATCGACCGCCGTAGTCGAAAGTTCCTCTGAAATATTCAAGCGTGCTGTCGCTGCTCCCCGAGCTGGAACCACCGACGCTGCTGCTGCCGGCATACTGATTATTCGAAGTGCCAGCGGCGGTTTGGTTGATTGTTGCCGTTGCGGATTTCCCGCTCCCGCCCCCTGGTCGGCTCCCGCCTCGTTGCTGCGATCCCGGCTCGGTCAAGGCTTGCACCAGCACCGGCAAGAACATCGCCGGCGGAAATGTAGCGCAACGGCCGCGTCACCGGTTTGGCAAACTCAACATTGGCATCGAACTCCGCGATCAACTTGCGGACAAACGGCATATTGATCGGCCGCGTAATGACGTGGATTCGGTTCGTCCGCACATCCGCGGCGAGTCTTGATCTTGCCGACCACGACCGAGTCCTCAGTCAGCGCCGTGAGCGAGCCGAGATCGCTTTCCACGTCTGCACCTGCTGATTGCGGTATGCTCGGCGGCCGGACGCACATTGCGCACGCCGCCTTGCCCTGGGAGCGCGGGCGCCCGGCGCGGTGGATTTCCCTTCTCGAAAATGTCCTTCAACATGTCGACCACTTTGCTCGCATCCGCGCGCTCGAGCTTGATAAACTCGCTCACCACTTCCGCCGGCGGGATGTCCACCTGATCGATGATGTTCGACCAGCTGTGCGAATCACGCTGGAGTTCTCCGTGACCAGAAGCTGGACGACTTCGGCAGAGCAAGAAACGAAGTGTAGGTCTGCGGGGGCGATAAATATTGCCCGAGCACCTGCTGCAGCTCGCTCGGATCGGCGTAGCGCAGCTTGAAGAGAAAACTAATGACATGATCGCCCGTCGGGATTTGCGACGTCATCGGAAATGATCGGCACCCCGGCGTCGCGCGGATTTCTTCCGGTGCCAATGACCTTAACGATGTCGTCATCCGCCGGGACCAGGGAAAAACCATTCATCAAGCAGATTGATCTCGATGATTTTGATCGCTTCCTCGCGCGGCACGGCTTTGCTGATGAAAATACTGACCTTGCCCTGAACGAAATTGTCCACGTACCAGCTTCTTGCCGGTCAGCTGTTCGTAAAAGCGCAGGACGTCGTCCACGTCGCTGTTCGGGAATTGCGAGGCGCACCATGTCGGGCGCACCGGGCGGGGCGGTTGCCACCGGCGAATTCCCGGCTTTGGCCACGGGTCCGGGCGCAGTTTGCCCAAAAACGCCAGCAGGTAAGACGAGGATGACTGCAGCTAACCAGAAGAGTCTCAGCACGGGAGTATTTACTTTTTCACAGTAGCACGGTCAAACCGCTTCGCCTAAAAGGAAATGAGACGGCGCGGCCCAAGCTCGACCGTCGCAAGCGAATCATGTTAAACAGATTGTCCATGTTACGAAGGATCTCGGGGCCAGTCCTGGGGATGTTCCTCTTCATAGCAGCAAACATTCCGCCAGGAGCGTCGGCCGGGGCCGAACCGGCGACAGATCGGGTCAGCACGGAAGTTCGCGCCGTCTTGCAAGCCCAGCAGGAGGCGTGGAATCGCGGGGACATTGATGCTTTCATGAATGGTTACTGGCATTCGGACGCAACCGTCTTTGTGTCCGGGGACGACGTCACGCGGGGCTGGCAAACCGTCCGCGATCGCTACAAAACGAAATACTCCGATCGAGACAAGATGGGAACGCTGACCTTCTCCGATCTCGAAATCACGGCACTGGGAACCGGTGCGGCCGTGGTCCTGGGGCGATGGGAACTAAAGCGCGCCACCGACAGTCCGCACGGTCTCTTCACACTGATATTCCGCCAGACTCCCGATGGATGGCGAATTGTGCACGATCACACCTCCACAGCGGAATCACGGCAATAAGCTCCGAATCCCAACATCCAAGCTCCAGAGAAGCACCAATCGTTAAGCTCCAAAACGCAGGTGAGGTTTATTTGGAGCTTGGAATTTGGAGCTTCTTTGGGTGTTGGAGCTTGGTTATTGGAGCTTCTCTTGCAATCTGGCCAGCAGCTTCTCGTGAATGCCGTCGAAGCCGCCGTTGCTGAAAACCGCGACGATATCCCTGGGCTGCAGCATCGGCACGATTCGATCGATAATCGCACCCGCGTCCTTCTCGTAGAACGCCGGCCGGCCGTTGTGGCCGATCGCTTTCACGACCGCTTCCGGATTCAGGCGCTCTCCTTCCGGGATTTGTTCGATTTTCGCCACCTGTGCGATAAAGACGCCATCGGCCAATTTGAACGCCTCCGGAAGTTCTCGCTGAAACACAGCGCGCCGCGTCGTGTTCGAGCGCGGCTCGAAAACAGCCCAGATGCGATGCCCGGGATAACGATGGCGCAAAGCCTGCAAGGTCTGCGCAATCGCCGTCGGATGATGGCCGAAGTCGTCGATCACTTGTGACGCCGCGCACTTCGCCGCGCACTTCCTGCCGGCGCGCGATGCCGGTGAAACTCTTCAAGCGCCTCGCGGATCTTCGCATCCGGTACGCCGTAAAACCGCGCCGCGTAGATGGCCATCGCGGCGTTGCGCACATTGAATTCGCCGACCAACGGAATCTCGAACTCGTCGTCGCCCAGCGTGAACCGCGAGCCGTGCGCGGAGTAGGCAACATCGCGAATGTGTTGCGCGCAATTTTCGGAAAACCCGACCTCCACCATTTGGGCGAGACAATCCTTTGCCACGTCCACGCAGTTCGGGTCGTCGCCATTGAGCAGCACCATTCCGTTTTGCGGCACGATGTTGAGCAAACGCCGGAAGCTGAGTTTGATCTCGTCGAGGTCGCGAAAAATGTCCGCGTGATCGAACTCGATGTTGTTCACGATCACCAACTCGGGCAGGTAATGGACAAACTTCGAGCGCTTGTCGAAAAAGGCGGTGTCGTATTCGTCGCCCTCGATCACGAAATGCTTCGAATCGTTCAGGCGCGCGCCCTGGCCGAGATTCTTCGGGATGCCGCCGATCATGTAACCCGGGTTTGCAGTCCGGCGCTTTCCATAATCCAGGTGAGCAGCGCGGTCGTGGTCGTCTTGCCGTGCGTGCCGGTGACGACGAGATTGTGGCGGCCGCGCAGGAAAGAATTTCTTCAGCACCTCCGGCAGCGAGAGTAGTAAAGCTTTCGATTGAGAACCGCTTCGACTTCGGGATTGCCGCGCTTGATCGCGTTGCCGACCACGATCACGTCCGCGTTCGGCGGAATATTCTCCGCGCGATAACCGCTTGAGCGTGATGCCGCGCTTTTCCAGAAAGGTCGACATCGGCGGATAGACATTTTCGTCCGAGCCGGTGACGGTGAAACCGCGCTCGCGCAAGGCCGCCGCGACCGACCCATCGCCGTGCCGCAGATGCCGAGAAAATGAAAACTTTTGGCGCTGCCCGGTCACCCCGATTCTTTACGACGAGAGTAAGCGCCGCGCCACTCGAATGAATTGGGCGACGACACATCGCCAAGGCGTGTCATCCCGAG
This sequence comes from uncultured Verrucomicrobiae bacterium, assembly GCA_963788855.1. Classification (GTDB taxonomy): domain Bacteria; phylum Verrucomicrobiota; class Verrucomicrobiia; order Chthoniobacterales; family UBA10450; genus CAWBIE01. The sequence goes on along the minus strand of CAWBIE010000005.1, from coordinate 141,910 downwards.
CACAAGCGAGGGACCCCCCAACGATCTGGGTCACGCAATTCTCGACTGCGTAATTTCGTGAGTCTGTGTGAGGTCCTTCGATCGTCTGCGCGATCTCAGGATGACAACACGGCGCTGCGAGAAGACAACTTGCCGTCGCTATTTCTTCTTGAACACCTCGACTGCATTCCAGGCCTCGTCGGGCGGTTCGTGCTCGTATTCGAGCGAGCGTTCGAGATACATCTTGGCCAGGAAATCGTCGGGATAAAATTCGAGAAAACGGCGAGAACAAAATCTTGGCCTTGGGAAAATCGCGTTCGCGAAACTTTGTGATCCCTTCCTCGTAGGATTCCAACCACTTCAACAGTTCGGGATCGACGTTGTCATTGCGCGCGCCGATCAACGTAAAAACGTCCACCGGCTCGGTTTTTCCTTTGACCTGCACGCGCGCCACCGATCGCAGATGAAACTCGTCTCGCACGAACTCGGCCGACGGTTGGCCCAATCAGAATATCCACGCTGTAGGTTCGGGTGAGAGCTTCCAGGCGCGACGCCAGATTGACCGAATCGCCGATGACGGTCGGGATCGAGGCGCTCGTGCGGCTCATACGAACCGATGTTTCCGATAATCGCCTCGCCTTGATTGATCCCGACACCAAACCCGAGCTCTTGTCTCCCGTCCGCCTTCCAAGCCTCATTTAGTTTGCGCAATCGCGTGCGCATACCGAGCGCCGTGCGTACCGCCGCCTTCGCATCCTCGGCCACGCCGTGGCTCCGTCACATTTCCCCAAACCGCCATGATGGCGTCGCCGATGAACTTATCGAGCGTGCCGTCGTTATCGAAGACCGTCGGCCACCATGCCGCTGAGATATTCATTGAGCTGTTTGACCAGCGCAGCCGGGTCCGCCTTCTCCGACAGACTGGTGAAACCGACCAGATCGGAAAAAAGAACGGTGACCGGCTTACGCGAGCCGAGCATCGAATGGTAATAACTGTCCGGATTCTCCAGAATCTCCTTCACCAGGTTCTTCGAGACGTAGCGCTCCAGCGTGCGCCGTGTGCGCAATTTTTCCAGGCGCTCGAGGATGTAATCGAAGCGCCAGGCCGAAGAGTCCGCTTAGCAGGAAGGTAGTCAAGCGTCGGACACCGTGATCAGAAGCAGGCCGGCCAGTGATCGTAGAGAAAACGCGCAGCCCCGAGATAAAGCGACGCTGATTCCGATCAGCTGCCAAATGCAAATTGTTGGTTTACGAACCACGCCAGCAGCAGCCACGCGCAAACATCACCGCCACCGCGATCGCAGCCAGGTCGAACGGATCGGCGATGTCACACAAGAAATCGTGATCCATGGCCGCAGCCAGGGCGTGCAGGTGAGACCGCGGGTCCGGCCGTTTCCGGGCCGAGCGGAGTGTCGAAGACGTCGTGCGCAACCTGCGCAGACGAGCCGATGATAACTATCTTATCCTTGAAGAACGCGCCGTCCCCGTAATTGGCGCTGCCACATCTTGTCATCGAAAACTCCCAAAGCGGGCGCGGCTGATAAGCGTCGCGCGCCCTGAAACGAAACAGATGCGACTGCAGGTCGCGCGGAACATCCGCCGCGCGTCCGAGTTTCTCCATGGCACGCGCGCTCAGCGATTCATACGGCTTTTCGCCGGGGAGGGGCGGTTGTTGCGCCAGCTGCAAGTCGGTCAGTGTGTAGCGAACCGACCGAATCTTTCGTCCAGGGGATCGGGAAAAAAGACCACGTAACCGACACGATCATCCTCCATCTGCGGCGGCGGAATCAAGCTCGCGTTGGGCGGAATGTTTTGCGTCACGCCGCCCTTCTCGCGCACGTCGGACAAATCGAAATTCGCCCCCAGGACGACTTTATCCCGATAGCGATCGAGCGCTGCGCGGAACGCTGGATCGCCGTCGTTGGGAGGACTGAAGATTACGTCAAAGATCACGAGCTTGGCCCCGGACTGAAAAAGGCGATCAAGCAGGAGGGCCCAAACTTCCCGCGACCAGGGATACGGCCGTTCGGTCAGCAATTGCAGGCCACGACTGTTTGCCAACTCCTCCGGACTCAAGGGCGCCATTTGCAACGTGCCCTGATCGATTCCCAGAAAAACAAAATCCGACCGGGTGGCCGTTTTCCGGCCCTCCTGGCGAAGTAGATCTTCATAACCTTCTTCACTCCGCCAAATCGCGGAAAGAAAAGGCACGCGGGGAAAAAATGCGCTGCCAGCACCAGCCCGGTCCAGAAGGCGCAAATGGCCGCGAGAATCAACAGCCGATGGCGATTCAGCCAGTGCATGGGCGCATTATATCAAGAGGTCCCGATCTGAACAAACATTCCGCCGGACCGATTGAATTTTATCGTCGATCAGCCGGTAAATTGCGACAAGGGACCGGAACCAAGGCTATGGAATCCGCCGCCGAGCTGTCATGTCCGCGCTGTGCGTTGCGTTTAAAGCAGGTGATCACAGGGCACGGTGTGCTCTGGGCCTGTAGTAACTGCGGCGGACGGGCCGTCGGGGTCGAGCTGCTCCGGCGAACCTTCACCCCCGAATCAATCAATCCGCTCTGGCTTCACGCCATCCGCGATGAAGGTCCTCGCAGCGGTCCGTGTCCCTCCTGCCACAATCCTATGATCGAAGTGCAGTTGTCCGATACGGCCGCAGTGAAAGTCGACGTCTGCCGGTTGTGCCACCTCGTCTGGTTCGACGCGCATGAAGTCGACACCCTTGTTCCCCGACCGCCTCCGCGCGCGCCGTCGCAAAAGGCGCGCGGGACCATCGCCGACACTACAGGTCCAGCAGATCGGGAAGGAGCCAGTGCGTGGCACCGATTTCCACAGCGCGCTTCCAGAGGAATGGTGGAGACAGATCGCGCGCTTCTGCGGGATGCCGATTTAAGCCCGCCGGATCTCTCGCCAAAACGCGGTTGTCATTCTCAATTCATTGTCTAATGTTCCCGCCCCCCATCAAAGAGTATCCTTCCACCTGTCCGGCGATCGCCGGGCTCCTCAGCGAGTGAGGTCGGAAGATCAAAATAATAAACAACAACTCGCTGAAAGAGGAGTCCCGGAGCAATCCGGGGTAAAACAACATGCCAAGAGCCACCAATGCCCCGGCCAGCCGGGAGCGACGCAAACGCGTCATCAACATCAAGCCAAGGGTTATCGCGGCCGACGTTCGAAACTTTTCCGTTACGCGAAGGACGCGACCATGAAGGGCAAATACTGGGCCTATCGCGATCGCAAGACTCGCAAACGCACTTTCCGCTATCTTTGGATCCAGCGCCTGAACGCCGCCGCGCGGGCCCACGGCCTCACCTACAGCCGTTTCGCCGAAGGACTGAAGGCCGCCGGCATCGGACTCGACCGCAAGATTCTCGCCGATCTCGCGGTCACCGACGAAGCCGCGTTCAAGTCGATTGTCGAGCAGGTGAAAAGCGCGCTCGACGAAAAATCGAAGTCGAAAGCCAAGAAGGCGGCGTAAGGCAACTGCACGTTGGTGGATCGTGCGCTCCCGCGCGCGATGCTAGGTTTATGCGGCTTCGCCGCCATTTTTTACATCGAGCGACGGAACGCTCGATCCACCCTCACCTTGTTGAACGTTTTATCCTGAACGTTCACGTTTCGTTCATGCCCCACCCGCTCGAACAATTGCGCTCCGAAGCGCTGCGCGAGATCGATTCCGCGACGGACGAGCAAACGCTCGAGGCCGCGCGCGTGCGTTACCTCGGCCGCAGCGGGAGCATTTCCGCCTGGGGCGAGCAGATGAAATCGCTCGGCAAAGACGAGAAGCCGATCGTCGGCAAACTGCTGAACGAAGTGCGCACCGCCGTCACCGCAGCGATTGAGCAGCGCGCCGGCAAGTTTCAGCGCCGAAAAGGAATCGGCCGCGCTGGCCAAGATCGACATCTCACTCCCGGGCACGCTGGCCGAGCTCGGTTCGCTTCATCCCCTCACCCAAATGCTCGATCGCGCCATCTCGATTTTTCGCCGCATGGGATTCGCGCTGGCGGATGGACCCGACGTCGAAACGGAATGGCATTGTTTCGACGCGCTGAACACTCCGCCCGATCATCCGGCGCGAAACGAACAGGACACGTTTTATCTGCCGGACGGCCGTTTGCTGCGCACCCACACCTCGACCGTGCAAATCCGGACGATGGAATCGGCCCCGCCACCGATTCGCGTGATCGCGCCGGGCGCCGCGTACCGCCGCGACGAAGTGGACGCCACCCACAGCGCGCAGTTTCATCAAATCGAGGGGCTTTACGTCGACGAGGGCGTCAGCGTCGCCGATCTGAAAGGGACGCTTGAATTCTTCATGCGCGAGCTTTTCGGTGCCGACACGGCGGTGCGATTTCGGCCGCATTATTTTCCGTTCACCGAGCCGAGTTTTGAGATCGACGTGAAATCGAAAGCGCTCAAAGGCGGCGAACAATGGATCGAAGTTTGCGGCTGCGGCATGGTGCATCCGGCCGTTTTCGAGGAAGTCAACAAAGCGCGGCGACAACGCCTACGATCCGGAGAAATGGACAGGATTCGCCTTCGGTCTGGGGATGGATCGTCTCGCCATGATCCTGTTCGACATTCCCGATATCCGGCTGTTTGCCCAGAACGATCTGCGGTTCCTTAGGCAATTCGCATGAACGCTCGCATTGAACATACGAACGCGGTGTCATCCCGAGCGCGCAGACGCCGAGGGACCTCACGGCCTCGCCCAGCATTACACAATTTTCCGAAGAGAAAAAGCAAACCAAGACGCTCGACCTATCGGCGAACGAACAATCTCAGGCGAACACTTTGCACCTTTTGCTGGGGTCCCTCACTTCGTTCGGAATGACAAGATAAGCGCGTACCATGAAATTTTCCGTCAACTGGCTGCGCGAATTTGTCGATCTGCCGGAGAAGGTCGACGAACTGGCCGAGTTGCTCACGCTCGCCGGGGTCGAGATCGAAGGAATCGAAAAACGCGGCGCCAAGATCGACAAGATCGTCGTGGCTCAAATCACCGCATCATCGCGGCATCCGAACGCCGATCGTCTGAGCGTTTGCCCAGTCGATGACGGCAGCGGGACGGCGCGCAAATCGTTTGCGGCGCAAAGAATTACAAAGTCGGCGACAAAGTTCCGCTCGCGTTGCCGGGCGCGAAATTGCCTAACGGAACCGAGATTCGAAAAAGCAAACTGCGCGGCGTTGAATCGCAAGGAATGCTCTGCAGCGCGATCGAGCTCGGTCTCGGGCAAGACGCGGCCGGACTTTTGATTCTGTCACCCGACGCAAAAATCGGTGCGCCGATTGTCGATCTTTTCCCGATCGGACACGATTCTCGATGTCGAGATCACGCCGAATCGCGGCGATTTGTTGAGCCATTACGGACTGGCACGCGAGATTGCCGCGCTGACCGACAAATTGCGCCTGAAGCTCCCGGATTGCCACAGACGAAGATCGACGTCAAAAAGTCCGGCGTAAAGATCAGTCGCCTAACGAGTGTCCGTTCTATTCCGCTGCGCAGAATCGACAATGTGAAGGTCGGGCCCGAGTCCGGATTGGTTGCGCGCAAAAATCGAAGCGGCCGGGCTTCGCTCGATCAACAACATCGTCGACATCTCGAATTTCGTGATGCTCGAGCTCGGCCAACCGACGCATGCATTCGATGCGGACAAACTGAACGGCGACATCAATGTGCGCCTGGCGCGCGAGGGCGAAAAATTTCTCGCGCTCGACGGCAAAACTTACTCCCTTAGCTCCAAACATCTGGTCATCGCCGATCAGGAACGTGCGGTCGGAATCGGCGGCGTGATGGGCGGCGAAGACACCGGCGTCACCGACTCAACCAGAACCGTTCTGCTGGAAGCCGCCTATTTTTCGCCGGCCAGCGTCCGCCGAACGGCCCGCACTCTGAATCTGCCGAGCGACGCGAGTTACCGTTTCGAGCGCGGCGTCGATCCGGAAATGATTTTGCCGGCCTCGCAGTCGCACAGCCGATTTGATTCGCGAGATCGCGGGCGGAAATCCGGCGAAGGAAGTCGCAGTCGCTGGAAAACTTCCGCCGCCATCCCGAAGCCATTTCGCTCCGCTACGAGAAATGCGATCAGGTCGCGGGCGTGACGATTAAACCAAAGGAGATCGACCAATTGATCGAGCGTTTCGGTCTGCAGAAGAGCAGCAAGAGCGAAAAGACCGGGGCCACCTGGAAAATTCCGAGCCATCGGCGAGATTTGCAACGTGATGTCGATCTGATCGAAGAAGTCGTGCGCGCCTACGGTGTTCAGAAAATCGACGGCACGGATCGCAGCCGATTTCACTCCGGTCGAGCTCCGCCGATCTTTCCCACAATCTCGAATCCGCTTTGCGGGAGCGCCTGGTTGGCCGCGGACTCAACGAAGCTCGGACCTCAAAATTAATTCCGCGCCAGGCCGGGGCGTTTGACAAAAACGCGGTCGAACTGCGCAATCCCCTGAACGAGGATCATGTTGCCCTGCGCCCGAGCCTGATTTCGGGGCTGCTCAACGTGCTTGAGCGAAACGTTCGAGCGGGTGCGGACCGGGTCACCATTTTTGAGATTGGGCGCATTTTCCTTCCGCCCAAGGCCGAAGAATCCCGGCGCCTGGGTATTCTCCTCTGGGGCGATGCGGCGAGGGCCGCGCATTGGCGTTCCGAGACGAAGCGTGGGCTGGATTTTTTTGACCTCAAGGGCGCGATCGAATCGATCTCATCGAAAGCCTTCGCCTTTCGCCGCTCCGTGCACGAGGACCTCGCTCTGGCGACAGATGTTTATCTCGAGGGCAAGGCGATTGGAGTGGCCGGTCAACTGCGCGCGACCGCGATCGATGCGCCGGGAGCGGTGCTGGTTGCGGAATTGAATCTCGATTTCATTACCGATGGACAAACAGCCACAAGATTCTTCCGCGAAATTGATCGATTCCCCGCCGTCACGCGCGACATCGCGATGATTGTGCCCGAAGCGATGACACACGAGCAGATCGTTCGAGTGATTGAGACGCCGCCGGAACCGTGGCTCGAGAGCGTGGTGTTGTTCGATTTGTTTGGCGGGACCGAAGCCAACAATCTCGGCACGGCACGAAAGTCGCTCGCATATAGATTGACATATCGCGACGAAAACCGCACACTGACAACCGACGAAGTGAGCGCAGTGCATGCGAAAATTCGCGAGCGATTGCGACGCGAACTTGGCGCGGAATTGCGCGAGTAGTTTTCTTTGAAACGAGAGTCGTTCGTTGAGGGTTGGGCAGGAAACCAGTGTTTTTCGTCTCAACTCTCTATCGAGCGACTCTCGAAAATTTACCCTGCGATGTTCGAGATTACAGGTGGGATTCCCGAACCGATATTTCAGAACTAGGAGGCTTGGTCGCACGCGGAGAAATGACATGCCTTAATTGGAAGTCAGACGCTACGGGACGGTCATCCGCCCGTTACCGAAAGGGAACGGGATATCCACCTAAACGGCATCTGGTGGGGTAAAACCTTTGCAGGGCTTGGGTCGATGGTCGATTCAGGCCCTGTTTTCTTTGTTCGCGCGCAGGTAGGGACGTCTCTCCGAGACGTCCGTCAAATTGAATCCCCGGACGTAGCCGGACGCCCCGGAGGTGCGTCCCTACCTAATCGATTTGAAATTCGCGCAATAACGCAGAGAGTCCGCGCCGATGCGCGCAATCCTCGCTCTGGAAGACGGCCGATTCTTCGAGGGCGAATCATTTGGCGCAACCGGCACCCGGGTCGGCGAGATCTGCTTCAACACCTCCATGACCGGCTATCAGGAAGTGCTGACCGATCCGTCGTATCGCGGACAGATCGTGGCCATGACCTATCCGTTGATCGGAAACTACGGCACCAACTGCGCTCGACCAGGAAAGTGCAGTCGCCGCACGTGCGCGGTTTCGTGATCGAAGAACTGAGCGAGATCGCCGAGCAACTGGCGCTCCGAGATGTCGCTCGATGACTATTTGCAAAAATGGGACATCCCCGGCGTCCAGGGAATCGACACGCGCGCGCTGACCCGACATCTGCGGACGCGCGGCGCGATGAAAGCGTGCCTCACGACCGAAGATATTTCGAGCGAAGAGGCAACGCGACGCGCAGTCGAAGGCGAAGGCGTGATCGGAATGGATTACGTGCGGAAGTGTCGACACCCTGAAATCTATCAATGGGATCCGACGGACGAATTGAGCCAGCCATGGACGATCGTAGACGGCGAGACCGGCGACGAAAACTCGAAGCTTGCCACCGATCCGTCTCCGCATCGTGGCCTACGACTACGGGATGAAGCGAAACATTCTGCGATTGCTTCGCCAGAAAGGCTTTGGCGTCACGGTTGTCCCGGCCGCAACCACCGCCGAAGAAGTGCTCGCGCTGAAATCCGGACGGAGTTTTTCTTTCCAACGGTCCCGGCGATCCGGCGGCGCTCGCCTTACGTCCACGAGACCGTGCGCGGGCTTGATCGGCAAGAAGCCGATCTTCGGGATTTGTCTCGGCCATCAGGTGCTCGCTTTCGCCTTTGGCGGGTCGACCTTCAAATTGAAATTCGGCCATCGCGGCGCCAACCAACCGGTCAAAGATCTGCGCACCGGCAAGGTCGCGATCACTTCGCAGAATCACGGATTCGCGGTCGATCCCGATTCGCTGCCGAACAACGTCGAGGTCACGCACATCAATTTGAACGACGGCACGGTCGAAGGAATGCGACACAAGGAACTGCCGATCTTCAGCGTGCAATATCATCCCGAAGCCGCGCCCGGCCCGCACGACGCATCGTATTTCTTTTCGCAATTCGCCGATCTGATCGAGCAACAGAAGTAGAGGAAACTTGTAGCAACCGGCCTGCGGCCGGTTGAAAGCGCGGACGACGCAGCGCGCCATCCCTACCGATTGACCGCCGCCTCAGGCGGGCGGAGATTAGCGCATGCTCATCTCCTACAAACCCTCCATTTTCAAAGTGGCCGTAGCCGTCGGCTTCACCGCGGCGTTGGCCCTCTCTCCACTCGGCGTGCTCCAGGCACACGAGGATGACAAAGACGACGCTTCCGCCGGGGAAAAGACGGTCACCGGCGAAGTGGTCGACCTCATGTGTTACATCGATCACGGTGCCAGCGGTGACAAACACGCGGCCTGCGCAGGAAAATGCATCAAGAACGGCGGACCCGTCGGCCTGGCCAGCGAAGGAAAGGCCTATCTGATTGTCGGCGAACACAAAGCGATCAACGACGTGTTGGCGGAATACGCCGGCAAGACGATTACGGTGAAGGGAAAAGTCGCCGAGCGCGACGGCATGGCAATGATCGAGAACGCCGAGATCGTTAAGAAATAACGTCTTCAGGAATTCAGGCAGGCGCGCGGCCGAAAGCTGCGCGCCGCTTTGTTTTGCGACTGCCAAATACTACCTGATCACGCGAACTCTAAGCGGTCGCGCGTAAGGCGATGATCTCGCGCAGCATCTTTACGCTGTCGTGGAAAAGATGCACCTTGCTCCCCTCTTGGTGATTCCAGCGCACGGGAATCTCGCGCATCCGAAGTCCGGCCCGATGCGCCAGATAAAGAATTTCGACGTCAAAAGCGAAGCCGACGATTCGCGCGGCCTCCAGGATGGGTCGGCACACGTCGAGCCGAAACGCCTTGAATCCGCATTGCGTGTCCCAAAACGGGAGACCGGTGCTCAGACGCACAAGCAAATTAAAAACGCGGCCGGCCTCCTCACGGCGCCACGACTGACGATTACCGATCAGTCGCCGGTCGAGCGCCCTTGAACCGAAGGCGATATCCAGTTCGCCGTCGGCGATCGGTTCGATCAGCTTGGGCGTTTCGGTCAGAGGCGTGGAAAGATCGGCATCGAAGAACAAACCGATGGGTCGTTTCGCGGCCATCAAACCCCTGCGCACCGCCGCGCCTTTCCCGCGATTCGGAAAATTCTCCATTAAGTTCGTCGCAACGCTCGTGCCAGCCAGCGCCTCGCGCGCGACCCTGGAGGTCTCGTCCGTGGAGCCATCGTTGACCACGATCAATTCGCTTTCCGGCGATGCGATCGCAAGGTAATCGAGGGTCAGTCGCAGCGTTTCGCCGATCCGGACAGCTTCGTTGTAAGCCGGAATAACGACGGAGAACGGCGGCAGCATGATCGCGATCAGTTGGCGGCCGAGCCCGACGCCACTCCTCGCGATCCCGGGTCTGGTTCAGCCGGCTCTACACCAATCAGATTTCCGCTTATCTGTAAATCTCGACGACGAACTTCCCGCTTTGGTCCACATGCCCGCGGTACATGCCGTTCGTGTTAAAGGGGAGCGCAATGTTGCCGTCCTTGTCGATCGCGATAAGGCCGCCGGTTCCGCCAAGTCTTGCAACATTACCAAGAGCGATTTCCGCGGCCGTTTGCAATTTCAACCCGCGGTACTCCATCAAGGCCGAAACATCGTGCGCAACCGTCGCCCTGATGAAATACTCTCCGTCGCCCGTAGCCGAAAGCGCGCACGTCGCGTTATTCGCATACGTTCCTCCACCGATAACGGGCGAATCACCGACTCGCCCGGGCGGCTTGTTCGTCATCCCGCCCGTCGACGTGGCGGCGGCAAGGTTGCCGCTCCGGTCGAGCGCCACCGCGCCGACCGTTCCGTGCCGGTCCTGCTCTGAAACCAGATATTTTTTGCCCCCGGCTCCGCCTTGGTTCTCGAGCTCTTTGACTCGCTGCAACGCATCCCATCGCTCTTGCGTGAAGAAATATTTCTGATCTACCAGTTCGAGTCCCTGTGCCTTGGCAAATGCTTCAGCGCCTTCGCCAACCAGAATCACGTGCCCCGACTTCTCCATTACGCGCCGTGCCAGGGTGATCGGATTCTTAACGTGCTTCAATGTAGCCACCGCGCCGGCATTCAGCGTCACGCCATCCATGATGGCTGCATCGAGCTCGTTCGTTCCCGCACTTGTAAAGACGGCTCCGCGGCCGGCATTGAAAAGAGGATCGTCCTCGAGGACGCGCACTGACGCCTCGACCGCATCCAGACTGGCGCCGCCGCGTTCCAAAATTTCAAACCCGGCTTTCAACGCGCGCTCCAGTCCGGCGCGATGTTGTTGTTCGCGCTCCGGCGTCATTTGACTGCGCTCGATCGTTCCGGCGCCACCATGAATGACCAAACCAAAATGATTTTTGTTCATTGATGCGGAGTGCGGCTTCGCCGTGGCTGAATTGTCGACCTTGCTCTGTTCTTGCGCATCAGCTAATGCAGCCGGTGCCAGCACCGCGCAAATAACAAAACACTTTGAGATCGAAAGTTTCGCCATAAGCGCAGGTGAGGACTGACAGTTGCTTCACGTTTTAGCGCGTTCTTACCAGGATGCAGTTCAAAAATCTCGTTCGACGGCAAAAATGGCGGCTGCGTCCGTTCAAGCAGGTCGTCCTTCCCTTGCGCAATGCGAAACGAGGGCTGGTCGCGTTCTTTCGTCCACCCCTGGCGGTGGCAACGTCGATTGCTTACAACGGCGTATCGCTAATCGGGCGGCGCCAGATTCATTCGGCCGAACCGGTGCCGCCGTTGGCGAACCCTCTGACTGAGAAGATGGCCGGCCCTCACATGTCCGAGCCGGCCTCGGTGTTTGAATTCAAGAATATCGATTTCTGGGGACGCTACGGCGGCTCGGTCGTAACGGCTGACCATTTTCTCATCGCCGATCTCTCGCCCGACGTCTGGGGCGTGGACAATCACCCGATTTTCTCCCGCCTCTATTTACCGCGCCGGCAGTCGCTGCGCGGCCACACCGGCATTGCCGTGACGCCGGAGGCGGCCGGAAACTACTATCATTGGTTGATCGATCTGGTTCCACGCGCTTGCCTCCTGGCACGCATGGGAGCCGAAGACCGGCCTTTCGATCGCTTTTTGATCAATGGCGGTCAGGCGCCCTATGAAGCGGATTCGCTGCGAGCTGTCGGAATCCCGGAAGCAAAAATCCTTTACGTGGATTCGGCCGATCGTTTCCAGATCGAACACGCCGCAATTCCATCCATGGATCATGCCTCGAAGGCTATCGCGCCGTGGAAGATCGAAACCCTCCGCCGTCTACGAGACTCGTTGCCACGCACGAGTGGCGCGTGCGCCCGCCGGCTCTATGTCTCGCGTAGAAACGCGGCCGTCCGGCGCCTAACGAACGAATCCAAGTTTGAGGAGATCCTGCGCGACAAGGGGTTCACCGTGGTCGAACTGGAATCGAAGTCCTGGCTGGAGCAGGTGTCCATGTTTGGGGAAGCGGAAGTGGTCCTGGCGCCGCATGGCGCCGCTCTAGCCAACATTGCATTTTGTAACCCCGGCACTTTGATCGCAGAAATCAACACCCGCGCCGGATACAGGGATTTTTATCTCCAACTCGCCGCCTCTGCGCGCCTGTCCTACAGCTGGGTCGAAGCAAAGCCGCGCGTCGCCGCGAATTCGTCCTCGCGGCGGGCCACGGAAAACGAAGACATGACAGTAGATGTAAACACCCTCGAGGAAATGCTGGCCCGCTTGTAACGCGGCGGTCAGTTCAGCCAAAGCCTTAAAGCTTTGCGCTCGCATTTTTCCTCTTTTCCCCATCCGGAACTGGGCCACCTTCCCCGTCGAACATGGCAAACCATCACATGGAAGGAAGTGGCGAGGCACTTCTCCAGGGAAATCCCGTCAAGGTCGTGCAAGGCATCGGCCAGGCTGGTCGCTCTGTCCTGGGCGACGTCGGCCGCATGTTCTGGTTTATCGTCCATACGTTTGATGAAACCATCGACCGCGTCCGGCAGGGGCGTGTTCCTTTCCGGGCGGAGAGTTTCTTCCGGCATACCGAACGCGCCGGAGTCGAATCGGTCCCGCTCGTCGGGCTGGTCTCATTTCTCCTTGGCCTTACCATGGCCCTGCTGACCGGCTACCAATTGGAGCGTTTTGGAACCGAACGTCTTGTCCCGGGGCTGGTGGCCATTTCTTTCACCCGCGAGCTCGGTCCTCTTCTCACCGGGATCATGTTGGCCGCACGCGTCGGGGCGGCCTACACGGCCGAACTTGGAACGATGAAGGTGTCGGAGGAAGTGGAAGCGATCGAGGCGATGGGCATCGGGCCGCTGCGTTTCCTGGTCGCACCGCGAATGCTGGCTCTGTTTTTCCTGATGCCGTGTCTCTCCACCGTATCGAATGTGGCCGCGATCTTCGCCACCAGTTTGATCTGCCGCGCCTACTTCGGCATCGCTTTCGTTTACTATCGTTGATCTCGTCCGGGACTCGCTCCTCATCCGCGACATCATCACCGGCGTCCTAAAAAGCTTCATGTTTGGCCTGCTCATTTCCGCGATCGCCTGTTACCGCGGGCTGAATGTTGAGGGAGGCGCCGCCGGTGTCGGCACCTCAACCACTTCAAGCGTCGTGACCGCCATCACGACCGTGATCGGGGTCGATACACTCTATAATATCGTTTACACGGTATTTTTTCCGACATGAGCGCGACCTCTTCACATGTGGTCGAGCTGCGCGACGTGTCCATGCAGTTCGAGGACAAGATGGTGCTCGACGGCGTTTCACTCGCCGTCGAGCCACTCGAACGAGTCGTGGTCATGGGACAGAGTGGCAGCGGCAAGAGCACCATACTGCGGCTTGATCCTGGGAATCCTGCTCCCTCAGGAAGGCTCGGTCTTTTTCAAACAATTCGAGATCACCCGGCTGCGCCGGCGCAAGCTCCAGCAAGTCCGCCAGCACATCGGCATGGTCTACCAGTATTCTGCCCTGCTCAGCTCGAGGAATGTCCGTGACAACGTCGCGCTTCCTCTGGAAGAGCTGACCGAAAAATCCCCCGGGGAGATCGATGAAATTGTCGATGAAAAATTGGAACTGGTTGGCATGCACGAAGCCAAGGAAATGATGCCCTCGGAACTGAGCGGCGGCATGCGCAAGCGCGTGAGCCTGGCGCGCGCCCTCGTCATGAATCCGGAGTTGATTCTTTTCGACGAACCGACCGCCGGACTCGACCCGGTCATCAGTTCGGTGATCGATGAGCTAATTATCAGCCTAACCGAAAAATCGAAGACCACCTCGATCATCGTGACCCATGAAATGGATAGCGCCTTTCGCATCGGCACGCGAATGGCTATGTTGTATCAAGGCAAAATCATTGAAGACGGTGAACCCGAACAGTTCCGACAATCAACCAACCCGGTGGTCCGCCAATTCTTGAGCGGAAGCACGGAAGGCCCCATTCTGGAAGGAAGCCAAGATGCAGTTGCAACGAAATGAAGTTCTGACCGGCCTGCTCGTGGTCGGGACAGCTGCGCTCATCGTCGGCGTACTGATTCTTCTTGGGGCGCCGGGGCTCTTTCGTCCGCTCGTTACCTACAAGATTTACTTCGACAATGCCGCCGGCATCAAGCTCGGCGCTCCCGTCTTGCTGGCAGGCCGCAAGATCGGTCAGGTGCAAAAGCTCTATTCGCCCGTCTCACAGGAAGAGGATCAGCGGGCCCAGGAAGCGGCCGCGCAAATTCGGCCACCGGACACAACGGCAGGCCCTGCCCCGGCTGATAGTAAACCGAAGTTTGAAGTGCGCATCGATGTGCAGGTTGATAAGAACGCGTTCGTCTACCGCGATGCCCATGCGCGTATGATCAGCCTTGGGCTGCTTGGTGAAATGGCCATCGACATTACGCAGGGCACAGAGGGATCGGGGCGGGCACACGACGGCGAAATGTTCGCGGGCGAACGCAGCCCCGATTTTGCGGAATCTGCCGCCCGGCTGCTCGATGTCATCCAACCGGTGGCAAACGAAGCCACTTCCACGATGAAAGAACTCCAGGAGACGGCCCAAAATCTTAGCCACATCACGGACGAGAATTCCGAACTCAACCAGGCGCTCACGCAATTCAAGACGTTTGGAGAGCATCTTGTCGATCTCAGCGCGCCAGACGGCGCGCTCTCCAAGTCACTCAACAATATCGAGAAAGTCAGCCACGATCTGTCCGCCAACGACAATATCGAGGTAACTTTGCGAAATTTTCGCGACTCATCCGAAAAGTTGAAATCGACGATGCAAGGATCTTGGTCCGGCGGGACAAAACATCAAGGAATTCACCGAAACGGTGAAGACGCAGCCGTGGCGTCTGATCTGGCCGAGCACCAAGACGTATCCCGCGGCATCCCAGACGCCGATCCCGGCTGAAGGCACAATCACTGTGCGCAAGAGTACCAGGGCGAAAGCAACCCCCACTCGGGCCCGCAGCCGGTAGTACGCTGTAAACGCCCTGCTCTGTCGGGACGTCTCGCGAAACGGACCAACCGCAACATCGCCCTGAGGGCGATGGCTACAGTTGCCTGAGCAGCACTTTTGAGATCGTCCCTTTGGAAGAGTCTCCGCTGCGATTACGAGCCGTAACTCTTCGTAAATTTCTTTTTCGACTCCGATTCTTCGGATCCGACTGACGGCGCAGACTCGCTGCTGCTTACGGGCGCCGGCATATTCTCGGTCGTTACCGGCGTCTCTGTAACCGGCCCCGCGGAAGATCCGCCGCCGCCCTTCTCGGCCTGGGAAACCTCGACAAACGCCATTTGCAAATTGGCTAGCGCGTTGCGTAAGACGGTTGCCTCTTCGTTGGTTAGATTGCCCCGCGTCTTTTCCTGGATCATGCCCAGTTGATCGATAAACATCTTCGCCAATTCGAGGTTTACTTCGCCCTGGCCGGTTTGTGGATTGGGAATCTGACCCAGAAAAAGCGCCGCGTTCTGAGCGTGCATCATAACAAACTCGACAAAGCGCTGCGAAACCTCGCCGCCGGTCTGCGTGTTGGTTTGGTGTTCAGCCATATCTCATTTTCCTTTCGGGGTCGGCGTTTTATCCGGCGGTTGCACAGTTGCCAAAACATAGGGCTTATCCTGAAAATATTTTGCCGCGGCCTTCTTAATGTCGTCCATGGTCACTTTTTCGACGTCGCTTTCGAGTGACTTGTAATAACCAAAGCCGAGACCGTAAAGTTCGTCGAGCGCGCACTGAAACCCAAAGGTGTCGTTGCTCTGGTTCGAGATCTGTTGCTGTCCAATCAACTTCTTTTTCGCGCGCGCCAGTTCCTCTTTCGTTAACCCTTCGTTGGCCAGTTTCCGGATTTCATCGAGCAGAGCTGTCTTGACCGGCTCTATTTTTTGAGGATCCGTCCCGAGGAAGAAAGCGAAGACTCCGGGCACCAGTCCCTGCACCTGGCTCGCCCCCACGTAATAGGCCAGTCCCATTTGCTCGCGAATCCGAATAAAAAAGCGCGAACCAAGATCGCTGCTCGCCTCGTCGATTAATTCGAGCGCATGTCGATCCGGACTGAACAGATCCACTCCACGATAACCGACCATAAGCACGGCTTGCGCTTTTTCTCTGCGCGCTTCGACCGACTCGGTCTTGCCCAGGACAGGAGGCTGGGGCGCCTCGGTCAGGGCAAGCGTACCCGATTTCATGGAGGCGAACGCTTTCTCGAAGAGTTGTTTTACTTCGGCTGCGCTGACATTGCCAAAGACGGAAATCACCCCGTTTTTAGCGACGAGATAACGGTCGCGAAATTCCAGCAACTCTTTCGGCGTGAGCGCCTGCACCGATTCGGCGGAACCGTTAGGCCGCAACGCGTAGGGATGATTTTGAAAAAGCGCCTGCCGCATAATGTTGCGAGCCACGGAAGTGAGCTGTTCTTCTTCCTGTTTGATGCCCGCGATTTGAACCTCCTTTTCACGCGCCACCGCCTTCTCCGGCATCGTGGCGTGGAGCAGAACATCAGCGAGGATGGTAACGCCGAGCTTCAAATCAGGTTTGGTCACGTCGAGGTTGACGCTGAAGCTGTTGTTTCCCGCTTCGCTGGTCAGGGAGCCGCCGACGGCTTCGATGTCTTTCGCAATTTGCTCCGCCGTCCGGGTGGTCGTTCCCTTGAGCAGGGATTTCGCCATCAACCGCGTGATCCCGTTGGTTTGCGGCGCTTCAGCGAGAAGTCCGCCTCGAAACACGGCCGTCATCGCCACGAGAGGCAAACGTGCATCTTCGCGGACCAGAATGCGCAGGCCGTTGGGCAATTCGAATTTCTGCACGTCGCCCGCCGTAACCGGCTTTGCGCCCTCCGCCTTGCCCGCGAGCGCACCCTTGCGGATTAAGCGAGACGACCGTGAGATGTTCGTTGGTGAGATACTTTTCGGCGACACGCTTGATGTCGGCGAGCGTCACCTTTTGCACAGCCTCAAGGTAATCGCGACTGAAGTCGAGATTCCGGGTGAGCAGCCAGTTGGAGCCGACGTCCGAAGCCTGGCCCCGCATGGTGGTCAAAGCGCCCAGATGCTGACTCAGCGAAATTTTCTTTGCCTTCGACAATTCCTCAGCCGTGACCCCCGCGTGTTTCACCTCGTCAACGATCTGCAGGACGAGTTGCTGGACGGCTTCGCGTTTGGCCGGCTCGGTGGTGACGTCCACTCCGAGCAATCCGGGATCGCCCGGCGTGTAGGAAAAAGCACCAATGGAATAGGCCAGCCCAGCTTCTTCGCGCACCCGCCGATACAAGCGTGAACTGCGGCCCTCACCAAGAATAATGGAAAGAAGATCAAGCGCCGGAACGTCGGGATTGGTCACCTCCGGGATATGCCAGGCCATGGCCAGCCGGGTGAGTTCGGTGGCGAACTCCTGATGCGCGTCGCGACGGCCCAGCTGCGGCGGCTCCTCCGGAATATAAATCGGTTGGAGCGACTTCTCCGGATAAGCCTTGAAGAAATCGGCCAGCTGCTGCCGCACCTTTTCTCCATCGACATCGCCAACGACGACGAAGGTCAGGTTGTTGGGAACGTAGCGCGATTTGTAATACTCCATCACCTGTTCCTGGGTGAGCTGGTTGTAGATCTCCATTTGTCCGATAACCGGCAGGCGATAGGGATGGCGCTGGTAAGCCGTGGCAAAAAGAAGCTGCCCCGCCATACGATCGGGATCATCGAAGCCCATGGCGAACTCGCGACGAATCACTTCCTGTTCCTTGGCGTATTCGTCGGCCGGCAAGGTCGAGTTCATCATCGCGTCGGCCAAAATATCGAGCGCCGTGGTCACGCCGGCCTTCGGCACATCGATCCAGAAAACCGTCCGATCAAACGACGTGTAGGCGTTGATGTACCCGCCCACGTCCTGAACTTTCTGGGCGATCGCGCTGTTGGATTGCGTCTTGGTTCCTTTAAAGAGCATGTGCTCGAGAATGTGCGACAGGCCCGCGCCGAGATGGACGTCTTCGTCGATGCTGCCGGTGGCGCACCAGGCCTGGACGCTGGCCACCGGCGCGCTGTGATCCTCCTTCACGATGACGGTGAGGCCGTTGGGCAGGACCCATTTTTGCGCCGAATTCGGCGGGAATGTGATGACGGCCGAATCTTCGGACACGCCGGCGTTAAGGTTTGCGGTGTTCAACATAAATGCGCCGAGAAAAAGGAGGCGCGGCACGAAGCCGCTCATAAAGGTTTCGGCGCGGGCAGGCCTGGCGGCAACTCAGCCGCCGTGGTCCTGGTCGGCGCGAAAGGCCTCACGAAAGCGTCTTCAAAATCGTAAACGCTTTTAAAATCCTCCATTGAATCTTCGTCCGTTTTCCCAAAAATCCCGGCCCCGATCAGATTAAAAACCATGTGACCGATGTCTTCGCAACAATTGACTCCCCAACAGGAAAACACCGTCACCACCATGGGGCCGAATTCGCGCAGAGCGTACTGACGGACGCCTTCAAGCAACTCCGGACCGGCCACATGGCGAATGGTCGTGCCTTTAATTTTCTTTTGCTGCTTGGTCGTAAAGTCGAGCGCGTCGCGCAAAAACACGTAGGCATCGCGTGCGTATCGTGGGTCGGCAGCGACAATCGAGTCGAGAGCTTCAGCAAATCCAATCTTCTGCATGAATAAAACAACGCGCTGTCAGCGCGCGCGCTTATGATACCCAGCAACATCGGTGCGAGCAACTGCGCGTAAGATTTCCAAAATCACCGATCTCTGTAGGGGAAGCTGTTAGCTTCCCGGGACGCGGGGAACGCGCCGCTTTTCTCTGTCGCATTTTTCGACGGTCAGCCCCCTTCCCCAAGGCTACGGCGTGCCAGGCGGACCGCCGGTACAGCGGGCCATTGCGGCAATCGCCCTACTTCTCCGACCAGACGGCGAACTCGCCGCCGCCTGGCTCGCGAAAGTGAAAGCGCCGTCCGCCGGGGAACTCGAAAATTTCGCGCGTGACCGTCCCGCCCAGCTTCTTGACCTCGGCCAGAACGGCCGCGAGATCCGGATGATAGAAGACGATCAGCACGCCACCGGCGTCGACACCGGCAGTCTTCTCCGCCTTGTAGAACCCACCCGCCATTCGGCCATCGTCAAAGGAGGCGTAGTCAGGGCCGTAATCCTGGAACGACCATTGGAAGAGGGCGGAGAAGAATCGTTTCGTTTCCGCCAGATTGCGCGACGGCATTTCCACGTAGTCGATCGTGTTCGGAAGAGATTTGTGCATGCCGCTAATTTTGGAATTCCGCTTCCACCGCGTCTAGATAAACCGAAAGCGCGTCGCGTCTTCGTCTTTCCGGCTCCTCAGCCTGGTCCGCCGCCTTCAGGTAATCCACAAAGGCTCCGCTTTTGGCCTTCAACTGCGTGGCTTCGTACCAATTCATGTAATCGTCGATTTCGGTCATGCGCAGACCGAGCCTTGACCTTGTGTCTCTCAAGCGGGCGAGACGTGCCCCGAGGCGGGCTCGCTTGCCCGCAGCCAGCTGCTGCGCGATCTGCTGATATTCCACCACGATTGGACGCATGACCGGATGCGCCGAGGTCGACAACAAAAGCAGCCGCTGACTCAAACGATTCAACGCCGCGGCCTGCGCCGGCGACACCTTCGTGCCTGCAAAACTCTCGAGCTCGAAAGACTTGTCCGATCCCTGGGCCGACGAAATGCGGGTGTGCACCAGTTCATCCAATTGTCGCCGCGTTTCGCCAAAAGTGAGCAATTGATAACCACCAACCGAGGCGAATTTCTCAACCGCCGATTTCCACATGGCGTCGTCATCAGCGCCGGCGGTCAGGATCGGGAAATGCGATCTTAGATCGGCCAGTGGATCGTTCGACGCGTTCGAAAGATCATTGATATATGCGGCCAGGCGCGAAGGTCCCATCGACCCGTCGAGAAGCACCTGGAGGAGAGCCGAGGCATACGCCCGGTAGAGCAATTGCGTGGGAGCATCCAGTTGCCGCGGACTTTGCCGAAGAAAATCCTGCAATGACACGCGCTTATCCGAATCGCCGGACGAAGCAATCACCTGCATGAGCGTCTCTCTCTCCTCAGTCGCGGCTCGCACCAGGGTCGCTTCCAGCAGCCAATCCGGCGCCTGCACGCAGACCGTTCCGGGCGCCACGTCGGGATGATTGCGATAAATAAGTTCCAGAAGCACCGCGCGCAGCAGCTCACGTTGCACGGCGCGCGCGTTGACATCGGCCGCAATCGTGAGGTCAAGCTGGAGTTTCAAGCCGGAACCGGTTTGACTGAAGTGAAGTTCCGCGGCCGGCGTGTCAGGCAAATTCGCCTGCGGAAACTGGAGATTGACGATAATCGGCGTTTTCCATTCATCACGAGCCTGCAACATGGTGAGCAGATCGGCTTTGGTTCGCTCCCCCAGGTCGGCCACGGCGCCGCGCAGCCCGACTTCCGTACCATATATAATGAACTGCCGCGAAGCGCTGATGCTGCGCGGCAAAGGCTCCGCCGGGAGCAACCTGTGGACCAGTGTAAACAGGCAGACTGCCGCCATAATCGGGCGTGCTAACAACTTCATCGTAACGATTTTGTCGGATTCTAGCCCGGGATGACGACGGGCCGCGAGCACGAAAACGCAGGCCGGATCAACCCGCGAAATCGCGAAACCTTGCTCGCCTAAGCGTGTCTAATATGGTACAACCCCGATTCATTATGACCCCAAGAACACTTTCTCTGATCCTATTTACCGCGGCGATCATGACCGCCTCCGTCACTTTCGCCGGCCCACGTGGTCGGGGTTACGCGGCCATGCGCCCGGGGTTCGGCCGTCCCGTCGGAAGGTATGCGGGAATGCCGGGAACATTCCGTGGATGGAACGGCGCGGCTTCTTCCGGCCGATTTCGTAATTGGAATGGCAACTGGAACGGCCGCCGCTACGGTTGGAACGGCAATTGGCACGGCAACAATTGGCACGGGCATTGGAACGGATGCAATAACGTGGCCTTCTACGGGGGCGGCTTCGGCTACTACCCATGGTACGCGTGGTCCTACCCGTATCCGTACCTATTACGGCTCCTACTACCCGTATGGCGGATACCCAGCCGCGTACTATGACGTCTCCTACGATTCGACCGGCAGCCAATATAATTATGGAATGAATTACGATGGCTCCGGTGAGGCGATCTATAACGGGAACGTCGCCAATTCCGGCTCGGTCGTCGCCGATGTGCAACGCGGCCTGACCCGCGACGGATATTACCACGGCACGATCGACGGAGTCATGGGGTCGCGCACGTTTTACGCGATCCGCGCATACCAGCGCGATCACCAGCTACAGGCTAACGGCCAGATCAACCAACCGTTGCTGGCGGCCATGAAAGTGCGCTGACGGAGCGGAGTCCGGCCGAGACTACTTCTGCGCCGCGATGAGGACGACGTTCTTGTCGTGTAACTCGATCGCTCCCATCTTCGAGATCAGCTTTGTCTCCGTGTCGAGCGCGGACCAGAGATCAGAGAAGAGAACACCGGCGTACTGCGCAGCGAGCGGGTGAATGGGCAACCGCCCGATGCTGGCGCCCTTGCTTAAGGCGTTCATCTTCCCCCCGGTGACGGCCAGCGCATAAGTGCAACTGGTATAAATCGAATATCCAAACAGGGATCGTTCCATGGTCACAGTGCAGCTACCCTCGCGAAACGTGACGATAGCGCGCTTAAAATCGAGCAACGGCTTATCCATCTTTTTTTGCTTCGATTTCAAGTCATAAACCAGAAATGCATTGGCCTGATCTTCAGTGTAGCGGAGTTGCGCCGGCTGATGCCGCAGAGCCGCGTTTTCCAGGTCGAACCGCACCTGCGAGACAATCACATCGGTTTTGGCCCGCGCAGGCACATCGGGCGCCAGAAACATTTGCACGGCGATCGCCACCAGGCCGGCACCGAGAATCACCTTGCTGGCCTTAAAAAATGTCGCGCGCAGTCTGGCCCGCGTCGGGTCGAAAAGCTGCTTCACCCGTTGCTGCGCTTCCTTCACATCGTCCGTCCGGACTTTGGCCGCCTTGCGATTAAGCCGAGCGCCACAGTCATGACAGTAGACCCGTTCCGGCTCGTTCTCCCGGCGGCATTCCGAGCAAACCACCATCGTCATCGTTGTAGGCATTGCGCTATTCCTTTTTCGCTTTCTTATCGGCGCTACCCGCCGCCGGATGACTCTTCACAGCGTCTTTTGTGCCGGAAGATTTCTCTCCGCCCGAATTGGAGGCCTTGGGCGCATCTTTTTTTGCGGCTTCCTGGTAGGAGGCACTGCGGTAGTCGGTGCTATAGAACCCCGATCCCTTGAAAATCAGCCCTGCGCCGGTCCCGAGAAGGCGTTTGACCTTGCCATGGCCCCATTTGGAGAGACGGCAAAGCTCCTTCGGACATTCCCGGAAAGGCTCGTCCCGCATTGATTGAAAAGCCTCAAAATTCTTCCCGCACTTGGAGCAAGAGGTACTCATACGTGGGCATGGCGTTGAAAAGGTGAGCGAGAAAACGGCGGTCGAAAGTCTGCTTGAAGCTAGCACAATTCAAGCCGATCACCGGCGCGATCGAGCCGGCTCGGACTCCCGACTTTTCCCTCGGTCGGGAGCGGTCGGTTCCTTGACTTTTTTCAGTTAAACGGTGAAAGGTTCGTCCATAAATTTCTCCTATGTTCTCCCTGATCCACCGCGTTCTACCCCTTCCTGTTATTGGCCTTTGCGCCTTTCTCCTCGCCAGTTGTGACGAGAACGACCCGCGTTTCTCGGCCCAGACACAATATCTCGGCGGAGTCTACGGCAATGCCCCAACCAGCGGAGCGCCCCAGGACTCGGTCTCTTATTGGGACGGCGATAACATCGGTGGCAAACCTTCGGTCAAAATCAACCTGGCTGAACAGCGTGCCTATTTCTACAAGAACAACATGCTTGTCGGGGTGTCTCAATTGTCTACCGGCCGCGAAGGGCTCAACACGCCGATCGGCCATTTCAGTATTTCTCAGAAAGACAAGGACCACGCCTCGACCCGATATGGCGACTACGTTGACGACCACGGAAACGTGGTGGCGCCAAACGTCGATATCGAAAAAGACAAGAAGCCGCCGGGAGCGCATTTCAAAGGCGCGCCGATGCCGTACTTCATGCGGATTGTCGACGGGGTAGGCATGCACGCCGGGTACCTGCCCGGTTATCCGGCGTCGCACGGTTGCATTCGCATGCCTGAGTTCATGGCCGAAGATTTTTTCAAATCCGTCTCTACCGGAACACCCGTCACCATCACGAACTAGATCGGGCGCCACTCTTGCCGGCACTGTTATGGGAGCGGCGAGATTGGTTTTAGTGGTTAATTGGTTGGGCAGCGTTCTCTCCCTACGATGAAAGCGCGATCAGTGATCCCTTTGCTTCTGTTTGGCTCCGGCTTTTGCGCCCTCATCTATCAGACAGTCTGGCTGCGCGAGTGCCGGATGATTTTCGGAGGTTCGACCGCGGCGAGCGCAGCCGTCCTGGCAATTTTCATGGCCGGCTTGGGTGCCGGTAGCATCGTACTCGGCGGAAAAGTTGATGACAAACCGCGGCCTTTGCAGTTTTACGCGAAGCTCGAATTTCTGATTGCCGCGGCCGCGGCGGTATCGCCGCTTCTGCTCTGGCTCACTCGCAGCGCCTACGTCGGTCTTGGGGGTGGCGAAGCTCTCGGTGCCTTTGGCGCGACTGCCGTCCGTCTGATGTTCGCTGCCCTGGTTCTGGGTGGGCCAACCTTTTTGATGGGCGGAACGCTGCCGGCTGCCGGCCGGGCCATCGAAACAATCTCCGATTTGCGACGCCGGAAACTGGCGCTGATCTATGCTGCCAATGCCCTCGGCGCAGTTGTCGGCGCGTTGCTGTCGACATTTTATCTGCTCGAACACTTCGGCAACCGCGCCACACTCTGGATGGCCTGCGGCATCAACGTGCTGATCTCGATGGCCGCTCTGGCCACGTCCCGTTTCCTGCCCGTTATCGAAACGAATCAACCCGCCGAGACCACCGACGCTCCCGAAGCGAATATTGCCATTCCCGCCTCGGTTGTGCTCTTCGCCGCCTGGGTCGCCGGCTTTGTTTTCTTTCTAATGGAAATGGTGTGGTACCGAATGATGGCGCCTCTGCTGGGGGGCACTACTTTCAGTTTTGGCCTGATTCTCGCCGTCGCGCTGCTCGGGATCGGCCTCGGCAGCAGCGCCTACGCTTGTCTTGGCGAGAGAATACCAGCGACGTTGCGAGGATTTGCTCTGACCTGCGCGGCTGAGGCATTTTTCATCGCCGCACCTTTTGCGCTGGGCGACCGCATCGCACTTCTCGCTGTATCTCTGCGGTCCCTGGGCTCGATTGGATTTTACGGGTATGTGCTGGGTTGGAGCGGGATTACGGCCATCGTCGTTCTGCCGGCTGCAATCGTGGCGGGCGTGCAGTTTCCGCTCTTGATCGCGCTTCTTGGCCAGGGCCGACGTCATGTGGGAAGGCACACTGCGCTGGCCTACGCATGTAACACGCTCGGTGCCATCATGGGGGCGATCGCCGGCGGCTTTGGCTTGCTTGCGGCAATCTCGGCGCCCGGAGCTTGGAAACTCTGCGTGCTGATGCTGGCGGTTCTGTCCCTCGCAGTCTGGATAATTTACTATAAACTGAATCGACACCCGCTTACGGGCATGGCCGCGCCGGCGGTCGTGACCTTGATGGCCGTCGCGATGCTTTCTGCCACTGGACCTACTGCGGCGTGGCGACAAAGCGGGATCGGTGCCGGCCGCGCCGATCACAGCGATATCTCTTCGCCTAACGCTCGGAAAGAATGGCTGCGCGCACACCGTCGATACATTGCGCTTCAACAGGACGGCACTGAGAGTTGCCTCGGTATCGAAATCGCCGGCGGCGTTACGTTCCTGATTAACGGCAAGTCGGACGGCGGCGCAATATCGGACGCGAGCACACAGGTCATGCTTGGTTTGCTGGGCGCCATTCTCCACCCTGACGCCTCGCGCTCACTTGTGATCGGCCTCGGAACGGGCTGCACCGCGGGTTGGCTTGCCGCGATCCCGTCAATGCAACGCGTCGACGTCATCGAACTGGAACACGCGGTTCTGAGAGTGGCTGAGTTGTGCGCGCCCGTGAACCAGAGCGCTCTGACCAATTCCAAGGTCCACATTACCATTGGTGATGCCCGCGAAAAGTTGCTCACGACGCGCGAGCAGTACGACCTCGTCGTCTCGGAGCCTTCCAACCCTTTCCGCGCCGGTATCGCGAGTCTGTACACCAGGGAATATTATGAAGCGGCGGCCCGTCGCCTTCGCTCGGGCGGTTTATTCGTCCAATGGGTCCAATCCTACGAGGTCGATGCTTCGACCATTCGGACCATCTACGCCACCCTGACCTCGGTTTTTCCTTTCGTCGAAACCTGGCAAACCAACAATCAGGATCTCGTTCTTGTCGGCGCGCAGGAACGCATTCGTTATGATGCCGATAACCTCCGACTCCGGATTGCTCAACCGCCCTTCAAGGATGCGCTGGCCAACGCCTGGCACGTGATCGACCTCGAAGGGTTCTTCGCCCACTACGTGGCCAACGATTCTCTGGCCAGGGAAATGGCGGGCCTCCAGGGCAACGTCAGAAATACGGACGATCGGAACCTGGTCGAGTTCGGTTTTGCGCGGACAATTGGCCACCAAACTGACTTCGCGATTCCGGTGCTGCGCGCCGCTGCGCATGCGCGTCAGTATGATCGTCCCGCCTCGCTCGCGGGCGACTTGGATTGGGAGTTCGTCGATGATCAAAACGGCCAAATCGATGTTTTGCTGGGCCAGGTGAATCCGCCGACGTATGATTTTCTCAGTCCAAACCAAAATCGCCGCCACTCCGCCGAAACAGCCTACCTCCAGAACGATCCCGTCCGGGCCCTGGCTGCCTGGCGAGAGCAACCGCGCGAGGCTGCCAGTCTCACCGAATGGATCATGCTGGCCGAACTGCTTGGTCCATCAGGCGACGAAAAGGCGATGAATTACGTCGGCCGCGTTGGTGAGGTCAGCCCCATAGATGCTGCGCTACTGGGAGGTATTGTTCGCGCCGAGCAAGGACGGCTCGATGAAGCAACCACCGCATTTGAATCGGCCTACCTCGCGCTGCGGACAAACCCGTGGGCCATGCCGAGGGTTCTCGCAGCGCTCGTTCCCCGCTGCCTCCTACATTGCCTCCCACGACCAGACCGGAAGACTGGCCGCGCGACTTTATCAAGCTTTGGAAAAGCCCTTCGCAGTACAGGCTGCCGACGCGGACCGCCGCAAGACGCTTGGCTTGATCGGAAGCGTGCTCGATCGTGATCGCTACAGCGACTATACGCGAAAAGTCATCGCCTCCTTCGAACCGGACGTGCCTTGGGAACACGACTTTCTGAAGACCCGGCGAGATTGCTATCGCGCCCTCTCTGATCCACTGGCCGCGCAAGCGGACCGCGATCTTTCCGAGTTCCTGGCCACCGAGCCTGCTCCGCTCCCGGCAGCCCAGGCGCTAGGCCTGCCAAATTGAAGTTCGGGGACTTTCGGCGCAACGTCCGCAGTGCCAAAAAATGGCGACCTCTTAACTCTCGTCGTGGAAGCGGCACCCATCGCCGCCACCCTGCGCAAAATCGAAGCGCAAGCATGGCCCGTCGCGTTTTCACACGTCATCGATTCTGCGCAACCATTCTTGATTGCCGCCCTCGCGCAAAAAATCAACCAACCGATTTGGGTTTTGTGTCCGAGCGTCCGCGCTCAGGAATCTTTCTACGAAACGTTGGTCAACTGGCTGCCATCCGCCGAATTCCTGCCCGAAGCCGAGTTTGCGGCCGTCGAGAATATCCTGCCGGACCCGGAGATTATGGCGGAACGCCTGGCCCTGCTTTCCAAAATCGATCATCTCGCCGTGCCGTTGATCGTTGCGACACGCACCGGCCTCGATCAGCCCGCACCCAAGCCCGGTGCGCTTACTTCCGCGGCCCTTCTTCTGCGCGCCGGCGCCGGCACCGGAATGGAACAGCTTCTTGATCGGCTCGGCCAGGCCGGATACGAACGCGTTCCAAGGGTCAACACCCGCGGTCAGTTCGCCGTTCGCGGAGGCATCGTCGATCTCTACTCGTGGCAGGCGCAACTGCCAGTTCGCGTCGAATTTTTTGGCGACAACGTTGAGTCACTGCGTGAATTCGACCTCGATACGCAGACCTCCGTGCGTGACCTGCGCAGCGTCGAGATCCTGCTGGGAACGGTCGATGACCAAACCGGAACCGTGCGAGAATACATCGGTTCCGGCCATTTGCAGATCGACCTCGAGCCGGACGAAAACTCCGAGGCGCACATTCGGATCAGCGAAGGCTGGATCGATGAAGGAACGCACTCGACCGCAGCGGAGGACTTCGACGGAGCTTTTCAAGATTGCGAGGTCGGCGATTTCGCGATCGGCGATTTCATGCTCGTGGAAGCGAAACGCGCGCAATTCATCGCGCGGCTGAACGAATGGCGCCGCCAGCGGGCCCGGATCGTAATCTATTTCCAAACTGAAGGTGAGATCGAGCGCTTTCGCGAAATTATCGGCGACCCTGGCGCTCTCGCGGACGTGAGCCTGGTCGAGGGCACCCTGGCACGCGGGTTTTGTTTCCCAGCCGCCAATCTCGTCGTTCTCTCGGCCGCGGAGTTGTTTGGCCGTTTCACTCCCCATGCGGTTCGAAGATTGCAACGCCGCGACCGGTTGAGCCGTCATCGCGCGCAGATCGATTTCAGCGAGCTCAACGAAGGCGATTTCATCGTTCATCTCGAGCACGGAGTCGGCCGCTTCCTTCAGCTCATGGAAGTGCCGGCTCCCAGCGGGGGCAATCAGGAAGTGCTCGCGCTCGAATTTGCCGGAGATGCCAAACTCTATGTGCCACTCGAGCAAGCCTACCTGGTTTCGCGATATGTCGGCGTTGGAAAAAAATCTCCGCCCCTCAGCTCCCTGGCCGACGCCAGATGGGCCCGGGCCAAGAGAAATGTCGCCGCTTCAATTTTCGATTACGCCGGAAAAATGCTGGCCCTCCAGGCCGAACGCGAGACGCAGACCGGTCATGCCTTTGGCTCCGACACAAAATGGCAGATCGAATTCGAGCATTCCTTTCCCTACCGCGAAACGCCCGACCAGCTGAAGGCCATCATCGAGACGAAGATCGACATGGAGCGTCCCCGCTCCATGGACCGCCTCATCTGCGGCGACGTCGGGTTCGGCAAGACCGAGGTGGCCATCCGCGCCGCCTTCAAAGCCGTCATGGACGGCAAACAGGTCGCCGTGCTCGCGCCCACCACCGTGCTGGCCCAGCAACACTTCGATACCTTCCGCCAGCGCATGCTCGATTACCCGGTGCGAATTGAAATGCTGAGCCGCTTCCGCTCGCACGCCGAACAACGCAAAGTGCTCGCAGCTTCTGCGCGAAGGCGGCGTCGACATCGTGATCGGAACCCATCGCCTCATCTCCGGCGACGTCATCTTCAAGGATCTCGGGCTCGTCGTCATCGACGAGGAGCAGCGTTTCGGTGTCCTGCACAAGGAAAAATTCAAGGAGCTCTTCAAGCTGGTTGATGTGCTCACCCTTTCCGCCACGCCGATTCCGCGAACGCTCTATCTCTCGCTCGTGGGCGTGAAAGACATGTCCACCATCGAAACTCCGCCGCTCAATCGGCTGCCCGTCGAAACGGTCGTCTGCGGCTACGACGAGCGAATCATTCGCGATGCCATCAACCGCGAGCTCGAACGCCAGGGTCAGGTCTATTTTCTGCACAACCGGGTGCAGACCATTCAGAACGATGCGCGATAAGATTGCCGATCTCTGCCCCGACGCGCGCGTCGATATCGGCCACGGCCAGATGGACGCGGACGAACTCGAAGCCGTCATGGAACGATTCGTGGCCGGCAAAATCGACGTGCTCGTTTGCACGACCATCATCGAGAGCGGCCTCGATATTCCGAATGCCAACACCATCATCATCGACCGCGCCGACCGCTTTGGTCTGGCCGATCTCTATCAACTGCGCGGCCGGGTCGGCCGCGCCGAACACAAGGCCTACGCCTACCTGCTCCTGCCGCGCGAAATGATGTCGATTGGCGCAGCCCGCAAACGAATCAACGCCATCAAGCAATACAGCTCGCTCGGCGCCGGTTTTCGCATCGCCATGCGCGACCTCGAAATCCGCGGCGCCGGCAGCATCCTCGGCACGGCCCAGAGCGGCCACATCGTGGCAGTCGGTTTCGACCTGTATTGTCAGCTTGCTCAAGCAGGCCGTCGCGCAGTTGAAGGGCGAAAAAACGCGCTCGCGGCTCGAGGTCGATGTTCGGCTCGACTTCGTCGCCACCAACGAAGCCGAATTCGTCCAGGCTGGCCTCGAGAAGCGCGTGCCCGGCCTTCATCCCGACGAGCTACATCAACGACACGATCGTTGCGCATCCAGGCCTATCGCAACCTGGCCGAAATCACCACCCACGAGCAGTTGGACCGGCTTGCGGCGGGAGTGGCGAGATCGCTTCGGAAAACCGTTGCCCGCCATTGACAATTTGTTCCTTCTAACCGAAATCAAGCTGGCCGCAGCCAAAGCCGGAGTCAGCCGGGTGGAGGTGCGCGACGGCAAGCTGATGCTGACCCGCCGCGGGGATTTTATACTTGTGGGCGGCAAATTCCCTCGTTTAATTGCAGATACAATCGAACAACACCTGAGGGAGGTGCTGGATCTAATCAGGAAACTTTGAAGCCGATGGTTCGTCTATTTTTCATCATACTATCTGGTTTGGCGCTGCCTTTGTCGCCGCTCTGTCGCGCTGCTTTCGCGGCCGAACGCGGAAGTCATCGACGGAATTGCCGCGGTCGTGAACGGCGAAATCATCACCTATTCGCAGGTTCGCTCGCTCGTCGGCCCGCGCGAACAATTGCTCCGTACGCAATTCACGGGCGAAGAGCTCGCCAAACAGGTCGAAACAGGCGCGCGAAGCTCGCCCTTAAAGATTTGATCGATCGTCAATTGATTATCCAGGCCTTCAAAAAGGAAAATTACCAGATTCCCGATCATTTCGTGGACGAGCGAATGCACGAAATTATCCAGGAAAATTTCGGCGGCGACCGCAACACTTTCATCAAGACGCTCGAGGCGCAAAATTACACGATGGGCGAGTTCAAAAAATTGGAGATGGAGCGAATGATTGTTCAGGCCATGCGCGGCAAAAACGTAACGCGCGATCTCATCGCCTCACCCGTCAAGATTGAAGAATACTACAAGGCTCATCGCGAGGAATTCACGGCAAAGGAGCAAATCAAGCTCCGCATGATCATGATCCCGTCCCATGCCAGCGACGGCAACGCCGCCGCTCAAAAGGCGATGGCGGAAGAAATTCTGGGCAAGCTCGCCCACGGCGCCGAGTTCGATCGGATGGCCCAAATCTATTCGGAAGACAGCTCGCGAGACCTGGGAGGAGATTGGGGCTGGGTTGATCGGAAAACTCTGGCCGGACCGCTGGAAAGGATCGCTTTTGATCTCCCGGTCGGGAAAATCAGCAACATCATCGATTTCAGCGGTAATTATTACATTCTGAAAGTCGAAGACAAACATGTCGGGGAGACCCGATCGCTCGCGTCCGTCAGAGACGAAATCGAGAAGAAACTGATCCAGGAAGAAGCCCAGAATCTCCAGGAAAAATGGCTGGCCAGTTTGCGATCCAAGGCCTACATCCGAACCTTCTAGGGTTCGCCGCGACCGCGACACCGCGCGCGACCTTCCCTCATCCTTTGCAGAAGTGAACTGAATACGTTTGCTTGCGACGCCCGGCGGACTTGGTGAAGATGCGACATGCGACCTCGCGTCGGAATCACCTTGGGCGATCCGGCCGGGATCGGACCGGAAATTGTGCGCGCCGCCCTCGATTCAAAGCGTCTGCCGAAAACAGCCGACTACGAGATCATCGGCAAGTATCCCGAATGTTCGCCGGGAAATCCTTCGCCCGAGACGGCGAGGGCCGCGGCCGCGGCCCTAGAAGAGGCCGTCGCTCGCGCCCGCCGCGGCGAGCTCGAAGCCGTTGTCACCGGACCGATTCACAAGGCAGGCATGTACGAGGTGGGCTTCAAGTTTCCCGGCCAGACCGAATTCTTCGCCGAGCGATGTGGCGTGAAGAATTTCGCGATGTTGCTGACCGGCGGCAAACTCACCGTCGCGCTTGTCACCACCCACATTCCCTCTGCGAGCCGTTCCCGATGCTTTGCGACAAGAGGAGATCGTCCGCGTCGGCATGCTGCTCGCTCGATTTTCTTGGCCTTCGCTCGACCTCCTCGCCGGTTGTCGCCGTCGCCGGTTAAATCCGCACGCCGGTGAATCGGGAAAGATGGGTAGCGAGGAAATCGAAATCATTGCTCCCGCCGTCGCGCAATTGCGCGACATCGCGGGAGGACCGCACCGGATTCGACGGACCGATTCCTCCCGATACCGTCTTTCATCGCGCCGTCGAGGGTGAATTCGACGCCGTCTTGTGCATGTATCACGATCAGGGTCTGATCCCGCTCAAGCTCCATGCCTTTGACGCGGGCGTGAACGTCACGCTCGGGTCTTCCGTTTCCGCGCACCAGTCCCGACCACGGCACCGCCTTTGATATCGCGGGCAAGAGACTGGCCCGCCCGGACAGCATGATCGCGGCGATCAATCTCGCCGTAGAACTGGCCGCCGCTCCAGCGTCATCCCGCAAAATCTCGTGAAGAAAGTTCCCGCATCGCACACCCTGCTTCTCATGGCTGTGGCTGTCGTTTTCGCCTGGTCGGGGTGGCGGCCGTTCGACCGCTCAACCTGGTGGCTGGAAGTTCTTCCTGGTCTCGCCGGACTGATCATCCTGATCGCAACCTATCGCCGGTTTCGTTTCACCACTCTTTGCTACGTCCTGATGGCGGCTCACATCTGCCTGCTCTGCGTCGGCGGCCACTACACCTACGCGCGCGTTCCCCTTTTCGATTGGTTGCGCAACGTTTTCCATTGGCACCGCAATCATTACGATCGGCTCGGTCATTTCGTTCAGGGACTGGTCCCGGCCATGATCGCGCGTGAAATGTTCCTTCGCCTGAACGTTCTCAACCGGCGAAGGTGGATGCCGTTCCTGATCGTCTCCGTCTGTCTGGCCATCAGTGCCTTTTACGAATTAATCGAATGGTGGACGGCCCTTTGCAGCAGCGACGCCACCGCGACTTCCTTTCTCGGCACCCAGGGTGATATCTGGGACACGCAGGAAGATATGCTCATGGCCCTGATCGGCGCGATCTGCGCCCTGCTTTTCTTGAGCCGGATGCAGGATCGGGCGCTCGCACGTCTGATGAAAACGCCCGCCGCGACATGAAAATCGACAAGTATGTTTCGGTCTTCAACATCGGACTGCAAAACACGTTCGTTTACCGCTGGAATTATTTCCTGCGCGCGCTGTTCGGGCTGATCCCGCTCGCTGGCACCGTCTTTCTGTGGCGCGCCGTCTTCAAGGAGCGCGGCGGAGGCCTGCACGGCTACGATTACAGCTCGATGATCTATTATTATCTGCTCACCATCCTGGTCAGCAATCTGGTCACGCCGACGGAGGACGACTGGCAGATCGCCGCCGACATTCGTGAGGGCCAGATTAACTCGTTCCTGACCAAACCCCTCAGCTATCTCGGCTATCGCTTCAGCATCTTTCTCAGCGGCCGCCTGGTTTACACCGCCGTCACCCTGCCGCCGATCGCCCTCATCTTTCTTTATTTTCGGCACTACATCGTCCTGCCCGAGCACGCCACGACCTACGTTTATGCCTTCATCTCCCTGCTCATGGCGGCCTTCATGCAATTCTTTATCACCTACAGTCTCGCGATGATGGCCTTCTGGATCCTGGAGATTTCAACCATCGTTTTCATCGTCTACTCGTTCGAATATTTCCTGGGTGGCCAAATGTTTCCGATCGACATCATGTCCACCCAAATTCAGGCGGTCATGAAATGGTTGCCGTTCTATTACGAACTATTCTGCCCGATCGCGATCTTCCTCGGTCGCCTGCGCGGCCCCGCCGTGTTCCAAGCCCTGGCCATCCAGACGGGCTGGCTGCTCATCACCTGGCTCTTCGCCCACGCGATGTGGAAGCGCGGCCTCGGTCATTACCAGGCCGTGGGCGGGTAACAGCTTTTCCGTTGGTAACCCTGGTTAAACCTGCCCACGGCACTCCGCGCGGTTTGTGATGACGTGGCTCTTCGCCCACGCCATGTGGAAACGCGGCCTTGGTCACTACCAGGCGGTCGGCGGGTAACTGTAGTGGCCGCTGTCCTCAGCGGCATTCCTAACCCGTCCAAATTCCTGCCGCCGAGACGACGGCCGCTACAGCTTTTCGTTGGTAACCCTGGTTAAACCTGCCCACGGCACCCCGCCGGTTTGTGATGACGTGGCTCTTCGCCCACGCCATGTGGAAACGCGGTCTTGGTCACTACCAGGCGGTCGGCGGATAACTGTAGTGGCCGCTGTCCTCAGCGGCATTCCTAACCCGCCCAAATTCCTGCCGCCGAGACGGCGGCCGCTACAGCTTTTCCGTTGGTAACCCTGGTTAAACCTGCCCACGGCACTCCGCGCGGTTTGTTATTCGTAGCGCAACGCCTCGATCGGATCGAGACGTGCCGCCTCGCGCGCCGGATAGAATCCGAAAAATACCCCGACCGCGCCGCTAAACAGGAAGGCGATCGCAATGGAGCTCAAGGAAATCAGAGTCGGCCATCTAAAGTAATTCGATAAAAGCTTCGACGCGCCGATACCAAGAATAATCCCGATCATTCCGCCGATGGAACTCAACGAAACGGCTTCGATCAGGAATTGCTTGAGAATGTCGCTGCCGTGCGCGCCCACCGCCATGCGTGTCCCAATCTCGCGCGTCCGCTCGGTCACGCTCACGAGCATGATGTTCATAATGCCAATGCCACCGACGACCAGCGATACGCCCGCAATTGAGCCCAGCAGGATGGTCATAATCTTGGTGGTCGCTGTCGCCGCATCGGCGATTTCCTGCTGATTGCGCACCGTGAAATCGTCGTCCCGCCCCGGACGAATGTTATGGCGCTGGCGAAGTAGGGCGATGATTTGCTGCTGGGCGGCGTCGAGTTCGTTCGCGCTGCCCACTTGCACGTTGATATTGCGCAGGACAGTTCCACCGACCACGCGCTTCATCGCGCTCGTGTAAGGCATGATCACGACGTCGTCCTGGTCGACGCCCTGGGTGCTTAGTCCTTTGGGCGTCAGAACTCCGGTAATCACAAATGGCACATTCTTGATTCGCAGAATTTGCCCCACCGCGCTGTCGTTGCCGTAGATTTGCGTGGCAGTGGTCCGGCCGACAACACAAACCTTGTTTGCGCTACGGACGTCTTGCGCAGTAAAGGGAACGCCGTCCGCCAGGGGCCACTGCCGAATATCAAAGTAATCGGCCGATTCCCCGTAGATTCGCGTAAACCAATTCTGATTGCCGGCCGCGACCTGGGTCGTGCTCGAGAACCTCCTCGCTGACCGCAACAACGCCGGGCACTTCGCGGCGGATGGCTTCCGCATCTTCGATCTTGAGCGTGCCCGCACTCCCCCAGCCCGTTCGGATACCACTCGAAGTCGTGCTGCCGGAGAACACCAGAATTACGTTCTGTCCAAGACTGGCAATTTGCGCTTCGACCTGCGCTTTCGCGCCATTGCCAATTCCAACCATGGCGATGACCGCTGCCACCCCGATGATGATTCCAAGCGCGGTCAGGACCGAGCGCAGTTTGTTTCGGCGCAGCGCTCGAAAGGCAATGTTAAATGTCGATCCGATCTTCATAATCCGTCTGCCCCAGCGACCGTTTCCTCCTCGAGCGGCCCGTTTTTTCAACTCGGTTACCGCGTCAAAACGCTCGGTCACCGCGAAATCGCTTCGCACCACGCCATCGCGCATAACGACATTGCGACGTGCGTAGGCGGCGATGTCCGACTCGTGCGTCACCATGATGATGGTGATGCCGTTCTCGTTGAGTTTTTGAAAAATCCCCATGATCTCGATACTGGTGCGGCTATCGAGATTACCGGTTGGCTCGTCCGCCAGCAGCACCTCCGGCTCGTTGACCAACGCACGCGCGATCGCGACCCGCTGCTGCTGCCCGCCCGAAAGCTGGCTGGGATGATGATCTTCCCGGCCTTCCAACCCGACAGACGACAGAACCTGATCGGCCTTTTCGCGAAGTTGCGCATATGTCAGATGCCGGTTCCCGTAAAGCAGGGGCAACTCCACGTTCTCCCGAGCGGAAGTGCGCGGCAGGAGATTGAAGCTTTGAAAGACGAACCCGATTTTGCGATTACGAATGTCCGCGAGTTGGTCGCGGCTCAGCCCGGAAACGTCTGCGTCGTGCAGAATATAACGGCCAGCCGTGGGCCGATCGAGACACCCGAGAATATTCATTAGAGTCGATTTGCCGGAGCCGCTCGCCCCCATCAGGGCGACGAACTCGCCCCGACGGATCTCCAGCGAAACACCACGCACCGCCCGCACCTCCATTTCGCCCGTGCGATATGTTTTTTGCACGTCGATTAGGTTAACGACCGCGCCGTTTTTCATATCAATCGCCCGACTACGGGAAGCGCCGCGGTCCACCGCCAAACGGATTTGCCCCGGCGACGACCCCGGGACCTGCGAGGTCAACTCAGCCGTCACCACCTGGTCGCCCTCCTTCAGACCCTCCAAAACCTCGGTCACCACGCCGTCGCTGATTCCCGTCTTGATCTGAACCGGCTGTGGGCGACCGGCGCCTCCGGGCAAAACGTAGACCGTCCGTCCGGCGCCGCGCTCGCGCGCCGCCGGGCCGGGTTTCGGAGCGGAACTCGCATTCACCGACCTGATCGGCGCCGGGGCGGCGTTGGCAGGACGATAGCGCAGAGCCGCGTTCTTGATTTGTAAAACGTCATCCTTGTGCGCCACAATAATCGAGACGTTCGCTGTCATCCCTGGTTTCAATTTCAAATCCGGGTTACTCACCCCGATAACCGTGTCGTAGGTCACGACATTCTGCACCGTGATCGGAGCATTGCGCACCTGAATAACTTTCCCGTGAAAGGTGCGGGTCGGAAAAGCGTCGACCGTAAAATCGACATTCTGGTCGATCGTGACGACCCCGACATCCGCCTCGGCCACATTGGAGTCGATCTGCATTTTCGTGAGATCGTTGGCAATCGCGAAAATGACCGGAGCCTGCAAACTCGCTGCCACCGTCTGGCCCACGTCAACGCTACGCGAAATGACCACGCCATCGATGGGCGAGGTAATGGTACAGTGGTCGAGATCGGCTTTCGCTTTGTCGAGTGCTCCCTGCTTGAATTTCACGTTGGCTTCGGCCTGATGCAGAGTGGCCATGGCTTGATCGACATCGGCCTGAGCGGAATTTTTCTTGAGGAACAATTCCTGGGTGCGCGTGGCGTTGACGCGCGCCAGTTCCAGCGCGGCCTGCGCGCTCGCCACGTCCCCTTCCGCCTGGGTTACAGCAGCCTGAAACAAAACGGGGTCGATTTGCGCGACCACCTGGCCCGATTTCACTTCGGAATTAAAATCGGCAAATAGCTTGGCGATGTTACCCGAGACCTGACTCCCGACCTGCACGTTCACCACCGGATTCAAGGTCCCCGTGGCCGTCACGGCCTGGGTCAGCGGCCCGCGCGTCACCATTGCCGTCTGGTAATTGGACGCCCCCCGCGGCCGGCACTGCCGCACCACCAACAAAAGGATGACCAATCCAAGAAAAAGGCCGGCCAGCGGCCGAAAACGCTTCATGCAGGTGGCGGTTGACTTCGCATATAAGTAAATGACAGGGAAAGCTGGTGCGACGTTACATCGAAATCTATTCCATCATCCTCCGCAACTCGCTCATCCGCGAGATGAGTTTCAAAGCGAACTTCTTGCTTTGGATGCTCGTAGAGGTGCTCTGGTTCTGCGGCCAGATCGTCTTTTTCAGCCTCATCTTCGGAAACGTAAACCGCATTGGCGACTGGACGAAGTGGGAAGTGGTCTTGCTCGTGGGCACGCATCAGATTATCGCCCAGCTTTTTCAAGCCTTCTTTTTTGTCAATGTCGCCAATATTCCCGAACTGGTGCGGACCGGAAAATTGGATTCGCTCCTTGTCCTGCCCATCGACAGCCAGTTTGCCGTTTCCACCAAACAATTCGGTCTCGACAGCGTCATCAACGCGATCGTGGGCGCGGTGGTCGTCTGCGTTTCGCTCTCAAAGCTCGGCATCGTTCCAACCCCGGGGTCGATTCTTCTCTACCTCGTCGCCCTGGGATTCGGCATCGCCATTCATTACTCCATCATGCTCAGCCTCGCCGCGGTCAGCTTTTGGATCGTCCGGGCCCAGGGACTGGTTTACGGCTACTTCAATTTTCTCAACATCGCGCGCTATCCGGACGCGATTTTTCCGCCCATTTTCCGCTTCATTTTCGGATGGATTATGCCGGTCATTGTGGTCGCCAATATCCCCGCCCGGCTCCTCATTAAATCGCTCGGGCAACCCGGACGGTTGATGTTACAGCTCGTAATTGCCTCGACCATTATCTCGGTGCTCTCGCGGTCCTTCTGGCGTTTTGCCCTGCGCCACTATTCCAGTGCCAGCTCGTAATTCCGGTTCAAAAAACAACCGAATCGGGCCTTTTTCCCACGGCAAATCTCCGCTTGCGCCCTTGATGAAATGTTCTTAATTAACCCTCCGCTTGGCGCCGGGCTACGACACGGCGCCTCTTCATTATGGCCAAATCATCTAAAAAGAAGGCGCCTGCCAGGAAATCAGCTTCGCCCAAAGCGAAGGCGGCACGCAAGCCTTCTGCCACAAAATCGGCCCCGAGAAAAGCGGCACGGCACGCAGTCACCCCCTCGAAACATTCGCCCAAACCCTCGGCTTCGAAAAAGAGCCACGATAACCCGCCCGAAAGTCTCGCGCTCTTAGGCCGGAACCATCGTGGACGCCGGCTGGATCCTTTCACCCGGCAGCAAAAGGATAAACTGCTCCAACTGCGTGATGCCATGGTTGACTCCATGGCTGGCGTCGCCCAGGACACCTTGCGTTCGCGCGCCGAAGGAAGTGAAGCGTCGGCTTTTGGGATGCATCAGGCCGACGCGGGATCGGACGCATACGACCGCGATTTTGCCTTGAGCTTGCTTTCTCAGGAACAGGATGCCCTTTACGAAATCGATCAGGCTTTGAAGCGGATCGAGCTCGGCACTTACGGAGTCTGCGAAATGTCGGGCAAACACATCCTCCGCGCCCGTCTCGAAGCGATTCCTTTCGCCCGTTTCACTGTGGAATGTCAGTCCCAGCTCGAGAAACAAAATAAAGCCTCCCGCGTTCGCCAATCGGTCACTTCTCTTTTCGGCCTGACCGAGGATGAAGGCGGCGAGGGCGAGGAAGAAGAGGCCCCCGCGCAGGAGAGCAAGGAGTAATCAAGAATGGCGCAGGAAATTATCACGCTCGAATGCACCGAGGCCAAGGCCCTCGGCCAGCCGGTTTCGCGTTACATGAGCAAGCGCAATAAAAAGAGTCCGCGCACGCCCAACCGTTTGGAAAAGAAAAAATACAATCCGTTTCTGCGTAAACACACGCTCCATCGCGAGACGAAGTAACTCCCCATGCAACCCAAGACCGCCAAACGCCGCTCCGCTTTTCGCCGGGCTAATCGCACCATGCCCCGCCGCCGGATCGACATCGCCATCGAGGCGATCGATTACAAGAATCCCGATCTCCTGAAAAAATTTGTCACCGAAAGCGGCAAGATTCTTCCCCGACGCGTCACCGGCATGCCGGCGCACCTGCACCGCAAGATCACCCGCGAGATCAAACGCAGCCGTTCTGTGCTTGTTGATGAAATAATCGTCGCGCGTTTGCGACGTTACTGTAGCAACCGGCCTGTGGCCGGTTTCAACGAGCCGGGCGTTAGCGAAGAATCTCCCGCCTCACGCCTTCCGCGTCCGCTCGCCCTGCTCGATCAATTTCCAAAACTCGCGCGTCTCGCCAAGTTGCGCATCCTCCGAGACAGGCAGTTTGCTCCGGAAAAGAAAATCGCGCACCGTGTTCTTATGCAGAACGCGATGGATCGTGATTCCTTCGACCGTCTTTTCGAAGTAAATCCGGTAACCTTTCGCCCGATACCGATATAACTTCTTGCCGGCTCGCTCGATCACGCCAAAGCGCTTGCCGTCGAGATGGTCGAGATCCTCGGGCATGATCTGAAACTCGGCCAGGAGATCGAGTTGCAACGACTTCGGCAGCGCCGAGATCTCGGCCGCGCTTAATTCGTTGAAAATGATTTGAAACATCGGCAACTAAAGATAGACGCGTCGCACGCGACTGCCAATCCTCGTAATAATTTCCCACGTAATCGTGTCTGCCCGCCCGGCCAGTTCGGCACACGAAATTTCCTCGTCCCCCTGGCGCCCCATCAAAACAACCTCGTCGCCAACTCTGACGTCTCCCATCCCGGAGACATCGATCATCAACAGGTCCATGGTCACGCGCCCCAATAAGACGCAGCGTTGACCGCGCACCAGCACACCAGCCTCTCGATTGGAAAGATGCCGCGGATAGCCGTCGGCGTAGCCGGCCGTAAGCGTTGCGACGCGCATCGACTTGGGCGTGATAAACGTCCGGCCATAACTGATCGAACTGCCCGCCGGGATGTCCCGCATGAGACCGATCCGCGTCTTCCATGTCATGACCGGTTTCAAAATCTTTTGAAACTCGGGCAAAGGCGAAATGCCGTAGAGAATGATGCCGGCGCGCACGATTTCAGGTGGTTGCTTGAGGAAGGCGAGCAAGCCCGCGCTTTGCAGGACGTGCGTCTTATAATTACCCTGAACCTCGACTCGGAAGCGTCCGACGATCTTCGCAAAACGTTCCAGTTCCTCGCGCGTGTAGGCTGCATCCTCGTTCGAAACCGGCATATGCGTTGAAACGCTGTGAATTTCTATGTTCGGCAATGCCGATACTCTCTTAAACAGCGCGAGCGCCTCGTTTTCCGGAACGCCCATTCGTC
Source organism: uncultured Verrucomicrobiae bacterium (assembly GCA_963788855.1). Classification (GTDB taxonomy): domain Bacteria; phylum Verrucomicrobiota; class Verrucomicrobiia; order Chthoniobacterales; family UBA10450; genus CAWBIE01. The sequence goes on along the minus strand of CAWBIE010000005.1, from coordinate 101,627 downwards.
CCATTCCGGTGTCGACTTTGAAATTGATCTCCACCGCGCCGCGCCGCGCGAGATGGCCAAAGTCTTCCGCTTCATCCAGAGTCGAAATTGTCGGGATGAATCCGTTTTCGGCGATGACCGATCTTTCCGCCGGCAGGGTCGGGCCAAGAATGATGATCGGATGGGGAAGCGCCTGGCGAAGCGCGATCGCCTCCTCCAGGTTTGCGACTCCGAACAATTGCGCCTCCCTGGCCAGCGCCTCGGCCACGCCCAACATGCCATGGCCGTAAGCGTTCGCTTTCACGACCGCGAGCATCTCGGCCGATCCGATTCGCCCGCGCACCGCCATCGCATTATGCCGCAGGGCATCTCGATCAATCTCGACCCAGCATCGATAAGTCTCCGTGCTCATAAAGCTAGCTCTTCGGTAACGTGATGTGCGGTTCGCGCAAGTAGATCGGCTCGAACGGAGGCCTGGAAAAGTCCCGGTTCGAGTTCAAAGCAAGTCGCGCCAGTACGCTCGCCGAAGGGTAATTAACAATCGCGCCTTCAAATTGCGGCAGCTGCTCCGAGGCAAAGACGGGCATCCCTTCCGGCAGGCCTGCCAGTTTGTCTCTCAATTCGTTTTCCGTGAACAAGGTCGGCCCCTCCACCAGATCATTAGCGCGAATCCGCGCAAAGAAAAATGACTGTCGGCGCGCGTCGCCAATGGCGCAGTATTCTTCGGTCTCCGCCGGCATCGCGCAAATTGAGGGAAAGCCGATGAACTGCGCCTGGGCAGCGACTCGCAGGCCGATGCCCGTGGCAATCGCAATCCGCGCCCCAGCATACGAACCTGGTCCCAAACCTGCCACGATGACCTCCGGCCACCCGAACTTCTCCAAGACAAGTTTCACATTCTCAAAAAAGGTCCGGAATTCTTCCGATCGTTAGGCCAGTCCTTCATTAATGTGGCATCGCCATCTGCCCATGCCAGGCTGCCGCGCGCGGTCGAGAGTTCGAAGGCCAGGACTTTCATGGCCAGCTGATCGCGCGTCGCGTCTCGGATTTCATTTCAAACTTGATCCAGCGCGCCTGCCTTGGAATCAAATCGGGGAAGCGATCGGCCCATTCCACTACCGACACGCCATCACCAAAGAAATATTCGTCCAGGGCAAGGCGCGCGGCGGCCCGCTCACTTTCCAAGCGGAAGAAATCGAAGTGATAAACCGGCAGTCTGCCGCCGGTATACTCGTGAAGGATCGTAAATGTGGGACTGGTTACGGACGCGTCGCTTCCCAGACCGGCTACGACACCCTTCGTAAAGTGAGTCTTCCCGGCCCCTAACTCCCCTTGCAACGCCAAAACCGAACCAGGCACCAGATTTCTGGCCACGTCGCGCCCGATTGCTTCGGTCTCCTCTGCACTATTTGAAATGAACGTAGCCACTCGGCAATTTAGGGTTTCGCGTTTCGGATTCTGGATTTAGACGGCCGATCCGGGTCAATCGGAGCTTGGGAAATTTCTTGTGCCAGGCGTGCTCCAGCCGCGCGCGCGCCCGGGCCGAAATCGCGAAGAGTAGCTCGAAGTCTTCGCCATCGGAAATTGCGTTCGCCAGCCTGACCCCGGGACTCAGCGGTAAGCTCGTCTTATCGATTTCAAAGTTGACTCCGCTCGCCTTGGCCAGACGGGGCAGATCGCTGCCGAGACCATCGCTCAAATCCATCATGGCATGGATGGAGAAATGCCCGGTTAACCAACGCGACTCGTGAATCCGCGGCATGAACCGCAAATGTTTTCCCCGAATTGATCCGCCAAGCCGGCCTGTCACGAAGAGATCGTCCCCCGGTTTGCCGCCGTGACGCGTGACCTTGCGCTTTCTCTCCACGAAACCGGATACGCTCACCGAGATGGCCGCGGGTCCGCGTGTGCTGCTGGTTTCTCCGCCCACAATGGCCACGCCGAAGCGGTCGGCCGCGCGCCTGAGCCCGCGATAGAGCTGCCTTACCCATGCGTCCGTTGTCTCTCTGGAAATCATCAGCGTAACGAGGGCAAACTGCGGCAGGCCCGACATTGCGGCGAAGTCGCTGAGCGGACGCATCATCGCCTTCCAGCCAACCGCCGCCGGATCGGCGCTGCTCTGGAAATGAATCTTTTCCACCACGCAATCGGTTTTGAGCAGAAGCAAATCGCCGCGGCCCGGCGGCTCGACGACGGCGCAGTCGTCGCCAGCCGCCGCGACCACACCTTTGCCCCTGGGTAACCCGGGCAGGAGTTGCTCGAGTAAGTGATCTTCGCCAACTCGGCGCAGCTTCATTGAGGAAATAATCCGGGAAAGGCGAGAAAAACGAGGCTCAGAGAATTGAAGAGGGAGTGCATCGTCATCGAGACAAGAATCGACCCGCTCCATTCGTAAGCCAGGGCAAAGCAGGCGCCGAGAACGAAGAGCGGAGCGAAGGATGGAAGATGCGTGTGCACCGCGGCGAAGAGCAAAGCCGTGAAAACGAGACTACCAGCCCGGCCCAGGTATCGTTTCAGCACGCCATAGAGAAAAAAACGAAACACAAACTCCTCGGCGATCGGAGCAATGGCCACGGCCAGCACGATGATAAGAATCCGTTGCTCGATTGTCTGTGACCCATCGAAAAGCTCCACGATGCCCTGTTTGCTCGTGTCGCCTCCGAGAAAGCGGCGCGTAATCCCGTCGGCTGCGGTGATCAGTGGGTACGCCGCCAGAAGCAGGAACGCGCCCGTGCTCACGGCCCGCACAATGCCGAACTTCGAAAGTCCGGCGGAGACATCCAAATTAAATCCGCGGATTTCCAGAAAACCAACCAGGATCACTACGACCACCACGAACAAAACCAGATTCACGGCCAGATCCCGCGTGTTCAGCGGGAGGACCGGCATCGAAAATGAAGCCAGCACGTTAACCAAAAGAAGCGAGATCAAAAGGACCGCGACAATCGCTTCCGGGATGCCGAATCCCTTTGCGGACACAGGGTCGAGCGGCAGATCCAGCGGACGGGCGTTCATCTGACGAATCAGCGCAACGTAAACGTAGACGCTGACGACAAACCAAAACGCGGAAACGACGACAATGAATGCGCTCACGAAACCGCCGGATAAAAATGCGTCCGGCTACGGCGCATAGAAGCTCGGCAGAAAGTAAGCGTGTCCGCTTTCCAGCTGCGGAACGAGCTGCTTGGGAAGTTCGAGTTGTATCTTGGTCTCGCCTGTTTTTCCGAGAGCACGAAGGAACCGGCTCAAAGTGAACGGCGGGCCGTACTTCACCACCGCCGCACCCGGCGCGCCACCCAGCTCTTTGGCCTTGGCAAACGCGTCCTCGATTTGTCCCAACCCGTCGATCAACTTGTCTTCCAGGGCTTCCTTTCCGGACAGAATTCGCCCATCCGCGATGGTGTTGCGCAAATTATCGGCCGGCAGGTTCCTCTCCTTCGCCACCACACCAAGAAACTTGTCGTAGGTTTTCATAACAAACCCCTGCACATAATCGCGCTCCTCCTGGGTCATCGGCCGGGCGCCGTTCAACATGTCCTTGAACTTGCCACTCTTGAAGACAACCGAAGCGAGCCCGAGTTTGTTAAACAGCTGCTCGTAATTCAGCGTCTGAATGATGACTCCGATGCTGCCTGTAATCGTCGTGTCGTTCGCCATGAGGAACTTGCCGCCACACGAAACATAATAACCTCCCGATGCGGCCAGCGTATCCATATAGATGATCACCGGTTTGCGGGCGCGCGTTTTCACGACCGCGTTGTAGATTTCATCAGAAGCGGTCACCTCTCCGCCCGGCGAATCAATTTCCAGCACCACGGCCTTGACCCGGCGGTCGTCCCGCGCCTGCTGCAGCGCCACCCGAAGATCGTCCACCATCGAGTCGCCGACTGTCCCGGGGATGCTGGAGCTAATCAGGCCGCGCAGGACGATCAGCGCCACCTTGTCGGAATTTCCACTGCTCCCGCGCTCCAGAACCATTTCGCGAAAACGAGGAAGCGATTCCTGTTCGTAACCCCCGGTCCCGACGCGCCGGAATACCATCGTCGCCAGCACCAGATTGACGAACATGCTCGCGCAGAGTGCCACGAACAAAAAGATGCTGAGACACCCCAGTTTTCGGTCGGCCATGAGGTCTGAAAGCTGGAGGAGAACCCGCGGTGGCACAAGCGGTTTTCGCAGGCTGACGCCCTCGAATGCGGTGCCTCATTTCGACAGCTTGCCGGCACCCAAACGGGCCGCGAAGTGAGGAGTTCAATCTCTTGGCCTGGAAGATGCTAATTCTAGAAATTATGAATACTGGCCATCTTCCAATGAGCGAATCGGCAGCCCGTCGTGCCCCAAAATCAAGAGCGCGAAAGGCCCCACGCACTCGCTCCGGTAAGAATGGCGCGACCCATCACTCCCACGGCGAAGCACCCCTCGCCGCCCACGGCAGCCTCACCCGCACCAAGGCGCTCTTACTCGCCGCCCTCCGCGTCTGGGAACTCAAGCACCGGATTGGAGAATAAGCGGCTCGCGTCGATTTCGTTTTCACGGTCGCGATTTTTGTCCGGTGAAAATCCGTTTGCTGAACGGCAGGTCTGCTCCTCCCCGGCGACATGGTCGACGCGCGACGAATCACCGCGCTCCAATTTTCCTGACTCTTGCGCTGCTTCTCGCAGCGGTCGGACCGATTCGGGCGACCTCCATTGGAATCGATCTCGGACCGTCACGCGTACTGAGCGGAACCGATCCAGAAACTGACAAAATAAACTTTGGCGGCCTCAATGGGACACCGCTGGTCGGTAGTCTCTCGGTGGATTTCTTGTTCACTAACAATGAGTTTGTACGCCTGTTCACACAGACTCAGCCGCAGTTCGACGCTTTGATCACTCTGCAAACGAACGGCTCAGGGCTCATGGGCTTTCTTGGCGGAACAGGCTATCTGATTGACGCTAAGGGTAACGCAATTTCCGGATTCGGCGTTACCGGCAGCGCCTCGGGCGACGACGGGTCACTAAGCATCGGCCTTTTCCCGCTCGAGAAGGATGTGGACGGAACGCCAGATGATCAGTTTTCCGGTCCATTGGATTTCTATGGCGTGCATTTTAATTTCACGCTTCCCGGTGATCCATCCTTCATGATTACCGGTGGCGAATTCGCACTGGCGGACAACGGCATATTCACACCCTTTGCGATTGGTCCTGGCGACATTCCCCAAGACATCGTCGACGTTCCGGACACCGGGTCGACTGCCCTGCTTCTTAGCCTCGGCTTAATCGGGATGGAAGCTGTTCGAAGAAGGCTTAGATCTGAAAAGACGGTCGACCCGAATCAGATCCCGGCTAATTGACACGGCTCCGAAGCTCCAGGTTTGCAGCAATCCGGACAAGATAACCGATGAACTCGCCTGTCCGGCTCAGAGCGATCACGGCATATTGTACGGGTGAGTTACATCCAATGCCGGGCCGGAAGTGCTATCGGCGGTGCAGGAATTGCCGACGAAAGCGTGCAATCCGGTGCCCGAGTTGCTGCTCCCATAACAACCTATGGCTGCTTTGTCCGCACTCAATCCGACGCCGCCACCCACGGCAAAGCCACAGCAGCCTTGCGCATTGAGAGCGTGCAGGCCGTTGCCGCCGCTGCCCAAGCCACGGCCGGTGCAGCCTTGAACAGTTGCAGTGGCGCTGATGCCGAATGAAGCCCCCTCGCCAATGCAATTTTGGGCGTTCCCCGAAGTCTGAATTCCAATTCCGCCCGTGCTAAAACCATAACAGTTGCTGCAAGCCACTATGGCGAAGAGACCCGCGGCATTGCCGCTGGATTGGCCATAACAGTTGTCAGCAACGTAGGTGTAGATACCAGTGTCGCTGCTGACACCGTAGCAGTTTCCGGCACTGCCGACATTGATACCGATGCCGCTGGAACCGGAACCGAAACAATTTTGCGCTGTTTTGGCGACGAGCGCGGGGCCGGAGCCAGTGTTGAAGGCACTGCAGTTAATGGCGGTAGTCGCAAGCAGTGCGTCTTGAGAACTCGCTGTTACGCCGTGGCAATTGCTCGCTTCGCCCGCACTTATTCCGACGCCGCCAACGCTCGATCCATAGGAGTCGCTCACCATGACGCCGTTGATGGCGTAGGACCCGCAATCGACCGCCGTGCATCCCCTAATCGTTCTGGCAATAATTCCGTCCCCGCCCGCTGTGCGTACGACGCATGCCTCGACATTTGCCGAATCGGAGTTGAAGTAGATACCGTCGCCTTGTACTCCCGAGACGATGATGTGCGAGACGAGCACCCCCAGCGTGGCAGAGCCGGAATACTCGATGCCGTTAATGAATCCGCTGCCGCTGAAGATGCCACCGCTCTCCGTCACCCCGCTCTTGATAACGCCATTCATAATCGCAATATCTTGCAAGCCGCTGCCAATTGAAATCGCAGTCCCAGTAGCGCTCGCTGCGGTCGAAGAGATCGTGAACCCGTTCAAATCCAAGGTCACGCCGCTGGCGGCGATGGCGATGGCGTTGCCCGTGGTCACGCTGAGGTTGGCGGTCAAATAATATGAGCCGGACACAGAAATGGTGAAGGGCGCCGACGAAATCGGCTTGCGCGCTTCGACTTGATCGAGCGTCTTCATGGTCGGCCCGGGCGTGCCGGACGGAGTGAGACTACCTTGGGCGAAGATAGTTGATAGTTGAGGGTTAAGAGTCGAGAGGAGAACCAAGGAGGCGAGGATGATTTTCATGGCGGGGGTGTAGGACTTCGCCTAGCAAATTTGGCGCTCTGGCGCAATCTTTATCGCGTGCCATCGCGTCGGCAAGTAACCCCAACCGACGATCGCGCTGATTCAACTGTAGGGGAAGCAGCCTGCTTCCCATTCCCAAGCCGGAAACGTGACAACGTCTCGCACAACTTCCTCGCTGGATTTTTCCGGCTGCGGAGCGACATATTGCCACGTCAACTGCGCCCGTAGCTCAGCCGGATAGAGCAACGGATTTCTAATCCGTAGGTCGAGTGTTCGAGTCACTCCGGGCGCGCGCCTCCGAAAAGTCGATTTCCATAGGTGGAAGCGCGGCCTCGGCCATTGTCAGGCTTGCTTATTTGTCGGATACTATCTTACGTTCGGCACAGACCCTTCGATCATCTAGCGTGCAAGGGTGCGGTAAGGGGCAGTGAAGTGACTTGGGGCCGGCGTGATTCACGCCCAGAACCTAAGGAATCACAAAATGAAAACACTCCCGAAAATTGCTTCCGTACTATTCTGCCTCTGTAGCGTCACGCTTGTCCTGCACGCGCAGGTGCCGCAGATCATCAACTATCAGGGACGCGTCCTTGTCGGTGCCACGAATTTTGACGGCTCGGGCGAGTTCAAGTTCGCCCTGGTCAATGCCGCGGGCACGACCACGTACTGGAGCAACAACGGGTCGAGCGTGAACGGCTCGGAGCCCTCTGCCGCCGTCACTCTCACCGTAACGAAGGGACTTTACTCCGTTCTCCTCGGCGACACTTCGATCACGAACATGACAATCCCTATACCTGCGACGGTCTTCGCCAACTCTGATGTTCGCTTGCGGGTCTGGTTTAACGACGGTCCGCATCTCTCGCAGTTGCTTACACCCGATCAGCGCATTGTCGCGGCTGGTTCCGCCTTGATGGCGAGCGATATCACAGACGGCGCGATCACGTCGGCCAAGCTGGCAACTGGCGCTGTTACATCCACCAAATTGGCAAGCGGCGCCGTTAACACCGCCAGCATAGCCAATGGCGCAATCGGCACGCCGCAACTCGCGCCCGGTGCTCTTTCCGCGAGCTTCAGCATTACTGGGACGTCGCAGGTCGCGCAGCTTAATACCAGCTACGCAGCTACCTCGGTTTCGCCCACGACCGTTACGATACCTACTAATGCCAATGCGGGTGATGTGGTGCAGGTAGCTGGCATAGGTACAGGTGGGTGGTCGTTTGATTTTACTAGCGGTCAACAACTCCTTACACGCTGGCTGCCGCGCGCGAGCATTCAAATTTGGCAGTCGGTGGCCTCTTCTGCCGATGGCAGCAAGCTTGTCGCGGTCGCACACGGCGGGCAGATTTATACTTCGACTGATTCGGGGGTGAATTGGAGCCCGCGCGAGAGCAATCGCATCTGGTATTCGGTGGCCTCTTCAGCCGATGGCAGCAAGCTTGTCGCGGTCGCACACGGCGGGCAGATTTATACTTCGACTGATTCGGGGGTGAGCTGGAGCCCGCACGAGAGCAATCGCCAGTGGCAGTCGGTGGCCTCTTCTGCCGATGGCAGCAAGCTGGTGGCAGCGGTATCCGACAGTGGGTCTGGAGCTACTGGGCAGATTTATACTTCGACTGATTCGGGGGTGAGCTGGAGCCCACGCGAGAGCGATCGCGTTTGGGAGTCGGTGGCCTCTTCAGCCGATGGCAGCAAGCTGGTCGCGGTCCCATCATTCTCACCAGGCGGGTTTGGGGGGGGGCAGATTTATACTTCGACTGATTCGGGGGTGAGCTGGAGCCCGCGCGAGAGCGATCGCGTTTGGCAGTCGGTGGCCTCTTCAGCCGATGGCAGCAAGCTGGTCGCGGTCGTGAGCAACGGGCTGATTTATACTTCGACTGATTCGGGGGTGAGCTGGAGCCCGCGCGAGAGCAATCGCCTTTGGGAGTCGGTGGCCTCTTCAGCCGATGGCAGCAAGCTGGTCGCGGTCGTGAGCAACGGGCTGATTTATACTTCGACTGATTCGGGGCTGAATTGGAGCCCGCGCGAGAGCAATCGGAATTGGGTTTCGGTGGCCTCTTCAGCCGATGGCAGCAGGCTGGTCGCGGGCGTACTAATCGGACAGATTTATACCACCGTCACAACGATCATAGGCACTCAGGGCACCAACGCGGCGGTTGAATACGTGGGAAACGGACTCTGGCAGGCAGTAGAAGCAAGCCAGCTCGCGCCGAACGCGGTAACGAGTGCAAACATTGCGTCGAATGCTATTACGACGGCCAATATTGCTTCCGGCGCGGTGACTAGTACGCAGCTCGCGGCAAATGCGATCGCGACCACAAACATCGCCAACGGAGTAGTAACCTCCGCGAAACTGGACCCATCTGTTGCGGGAGGCCTCTGGGGATCGTCGATTGGAAATGCTTACCGTGGCACCGGCAATGTCGGCATAGACAACAGTTCGCCCCAGCGTCCGTTGCAAATAGGCGATCCGGGCGCGAATAGCGGCACTGAAGCAATAGTGCGCTTTGCCAGCAGCGCGGCAGGCAGTGCGGCGGGGCGGACCTGGGAGATTGGCGTCCCTAAGTCTGAGAGCGATTTCGGAGATCAGTATTATTCCTTCGGCATAACCGACACGGGGCTAGGTACCACGCCGCAGCTCATGGTCCAATTCGGCACCGGCTTTGTAGGTATTGGCACTATTAACCCTACCCACATTCTCCACGTGAACGGCATAGCACGCTCGGCGCAATCTACCTGGGCTACTTCTTCTGACGCTAGGGTGAAGGAGGATATCCAGAACCTTTCCGGTAGCCTGGAAAAGCTGAAGGCATTGCGGCCGGTGACCTTTGAATATACCGCAGCCTATCGCGCTGATCATCCAGGCTTGGAAGGGACCTTCACCGGATTTGTTGCGCAGGAAGTAGAGCCTGTCTTTCCCGAGATGGTAAGCACGGTGCATGAGAAAGTAGGAAGAGAAACGGTGGAAGATTTCCGTCTCTTGAATCTAAGTGGACTCCTGCCGCATGTAGTCGCAGGCGTGCAGGCGCTGGAAGCAGAGAATGAAGCTTTACGCAAACGCGAGGATGAGCTCGAGAAACGTCTTGAGCGGCTGGAAGCTGCCAGAGGAAAACACGAGCCATGAAGAGGCTTTTTACTCTGCGGAAGCATTTCCATGCCGGCCGCACAACCGGTCGCAAATACAATCGCCGTGACCAAGGCGGGTGAGCAATAAGATGAAGGCATCATTTCCGTCAGCGCTCGTGCTCCTTTCTTGCGCTCTCGCGGTGTCGGTCCGCGCGGACCTGAGGAACTCTGCAAACTACTCGGTCCCTACTGAGGCGATCGACATCGCCGGCAATCATGCGACGAGTGCAAACTACAGCAACGACGCCAGCGCCGGTTCCATCACCGGCATCTCGACCGCTTCACCGCCAGAAACTCTGAAGCAGGGTTACGTCGCGCAACTTTACGAGATCACCGGACTCACTCTTTCCGCGCAAAGCAACCCGATAAACGAAGGCGCGACCGACCAGCTTAGCGCAGCGCAGACCCTCGACGACACAACGTTGCTCACTGTGCCGGCCGCCAGCGTGACATGGAGCGTTCTCAACGGGCCGCTCACCGGAATCAATGCGAGTGGTTTGGCGACCGCGGGCACGGTTTATCAAGACACTCTCGCCACCGCTCAGGGCATCTATGGTTTTACCGCTACCTTGCCCGTGACCGTGAAGAACGTGAACACAGACGATCTCGGCACCTACGCCGGCGACGGGATCGATGATGCATGGCAGGTGCAATACTTCGGTCTCCCGCCAAATGCGCTGGCTGGACCAAACGCCGACGCAGACGGAACCGGGCAAACCAATCTGTTCAAATTCGTCGCCGGATTAAATCCGCTCGACGGCTCGCGCTTCATTTTGAAGATCGCGCCAGTTAGCGGACAACCCGGCCAGAAGAATCTCATTTTCAGTCCGCGCCTGGTCGATCGGGCCTACACCGTTAAGGCAAAGCTGAGCCTAACGAGCGGAAGTTACGCACCGTTGCCGAACTCGAGCTTTAGCGACAACGGACAAGAACGCACCGTGACGGACTTCGACGGAAGCGGCGCGGCAAAATTCTACACCGTCGAGATCACGAAGCCGTAGCTCCGAGTCTTCGAGTCACTCCGGGCGCGCGCCTTGTGCCACCGCCGGAGTAGGACTGGCCTTCGGCTCCGCCTTGGAGGGCTGCAGCCAGGCGGTTTCTTTCAGATCTTCCTTCCAGCTCGTGACGCCGGTATGAGGATAACCCGCAAGGTGATTGAGGTGAGTGTCACGTTCCACTTCGTACTCGACGTCCTTCTTGACCGGACACCAGAATAATCGGCCGGCCCTGCGCCAGGCATCGAGAAGAATTCCGTCCAGGAAAGGCTGGTTAACCGCGGTCACGACGATGCAGTTGCTTTCGTCCGGTCCTCCCGCGTCCGTAGCACCCCAGTGAAGGACCAGGGTCTTGAACCTGAATTCTCTCATGCGTGTGCCGATATCACGCACATAATGGGCACAGTAACCACGTTGTCGGACCCCAACGTTGATCAGGAAGTTTTGAAACGGCGGGTTCAGAACGACGCGATATTGGCGCGCCAGATCGCGCGACATGGTATGCGCGGTCAGAGACAATTGCGCGGCCTCGGCCGGATCCACATCCGGCCCGAGCGCCACGAGCGCGGCGGTCAGCTCCTTGATCGATCGTTCGTCTTTCGCCCAAGCCGCTCCCAGGCAAGCGGCGAAGACAAAGACGAAAACGACCTTGGAATTGATCCTAAAAACCTTCATGGACATAGCTAACCACGAATCTATTGAACTTAAGAAAGGCCAGGTCGCAAAGAACGACCTGGCCTTTTTGTCAAAGGCATCCCCATTACCACCAGCCTCGACGCGGGGCTTACTTTGAGCTGACCGGGGTCGACACGGGTGCTTCTTTCTTTTGAGCACACGCTCCCAAGCTCAAGGCACTCGTCAAAACGGCCACGATCAGGATCGCTTTTAGAAATTTCATCATAAGTTTCGCCTCCTTTCCCAGCAGGTTGCTGTTCCTTCTAGGCAAGGAAGACCATGTACGCAATGCTTTTCTCGCAGGCCAGCCAGGGCCAACCGGACTCGCTCACCAGGCAGACGCTCGCCTAATCGCTTTTCTTCCACTTCTGCTCGTGATCGAGCAGCCATTTTTTCCGCCAAAGGCCACCCCCATAGCCGCAGAGTGTGCCGTCCGCCCGAATGACCCGGTGGCATGGAATAATGATGCACATCATGTTTTCGCCGTTTGCCCGGCCGACTGCGCGACGCATCTCGACATCGCCGAGCTGCTTTGCCATCCAGGAATAGGAGCGGGTTTCGCCAATTGGAATAGAGCGCAGGATTTCCCAGGCACGCAGCTGAAAGGGCGATCCGACCGGCGCGAGCGGAACATCGAACGCGAGATTCTTTCCCGAGAAATAATCGTCCAATTGCAGACGAACCGCGCTGAGGTGTCGATGTTCGCCCGGCACCACATTTGTGCGCAGGCGCGTCCGCAGAATCGACAACTCGCGTTCCATGGCGCGGCGATCGACAAACTCGAGCAGCCGCAGACCTTCATCGTCTGCAATCGCGAGCATCCCGCCGAGGGGCGTTTCGATTCTTTCCGCAAACAGGCCCACGCGTTCCCTGGCCGCCGTTGGCGGCTCGCCAAAAATCCGGCTAAAAGCGTCACGAAAGCCGCTTTCGGATTCGAAGCCGCTGCCATTTCGTGCTTCTTCTACCCGGGCGCCTTTCTGCACGCTGCGCAAAGCCAGCCCGACTCGTCGTGCGCGGTGATACGCTTGAAACGTCATTCCATAATGGCGCTTGAACTGCCGCCGTGCCGTGGACGGATCGATCGCCATGGCCGCCAGCTCTTTGTCAGTTAGCTTTCCCCCGGGCGCGCGCTCCACTTCGGCGCGCAAGCGCTCAACCAGATCGGGCGCGCGCTGGTCCGGATCCATCGGATGGCACCGCAAACAGGGACGGTAGCCGCCATGCAACGCTTCGCTGGGCGTAGCGAAGAAATCCACGTTCTCGCGCGCCGGTTTTTTTGCAGTGCAGGTCGGACGGCAAAAGATTCCGGTCGTGCGCACAGCGGCAAAGAAAATGCCTTCAAAACTCGAATCGCGATTGACCAAAGCGCGATACATCGTCTCGGAGGGAGGAAGGAGATCCATCGCTTTCATATGCGTTCAATTTTCAAGGTGTAGCAGCCGCGGGTCACACTGCGGACCTGGAGAAAGGAAGTCTCCGGATTTTCCAGCAACTTTTCAATGATTGCTTCGGGCTCACTTCCGTCGACGACCTCGGCGTCGATCATATCGTAACCCGAATTATAAGACCGCATGACTCTGCCCGCGCGAAAATCCGGCGGGAACCCCCCGGTTGCAGCATAGCGCTGACACGGTTCCTCGTGAACGAAGATTGGCCCGCTCTCTGAATACGGATGGCCCGGAGGAATCGCCGCATAGGGAAAGAGAATCATCTTCTCGCCCGGCTTCGCCCACCGCAGACAGTGCCGACAGGGATAGCCATGCGGCGAATCGGCCGTCAACACTCGATGATCGGGCGCGCCGCTCCGCGCCGCGCGTCTCGCTGCCTCCGCGACTTCCGTTTTCAGTGGAACCACCCGAAAGTTCGAAGTTTTCATGAGCGCAGCCTACGCTGACGTGACCCTGTCGCGCATCGACGAAATTCGGGCACTGAATTCCGGCTGTAGCGGCGGTCTCTGACCGCCGAAATGGACAGACCGGCGCTCAGAGAGCGCCGCTACAGCTACCAGCGGTGATAAGCCGGATGACCTTCTTTCACCGCGACAAACACTCCGCGGCATGTCGCGCAAACTTTTCCGCCCGCGCTTAAAGTGCCCTCGACCGTGGCACGATCCTCCGTCGATTCGACAACTTTGGCGGCCAGAAAAACGGATCCGTTTGTTGGAGTCGGACGCAACAATTTGATGGCGTATTCCGCCGTGACCGTGCACGGCACCTGCTCGACCTTGGCCCGTTTCATCAAGTGATACGCTGCTGTCCAGTTACAATGGCAATCGAGCAACGCGCCAATGATGCCGCCATTGAGAACGCCGTGGAACGCTTCGTACTTGGGCTGCGGTTTCCATTCCGCCACGACCTCGTCCCCCTTTGGGAAGCTTCGAATGCGCAGGCCCTCGGGATTGGCCGGACCGCAGCCGAAGCAGGCATTGCCAGGCGCGTACTGTTCCTGTAACGAAATATCGCTCATGTGGTGGATCGAGCAGTCCCTTGCTCGATGCTAAATCAGGCGGCAAAGCCGCATACGGTCAACATCGCCGGGCGGAGCGGCCGATCCACCTATTTTCCAGACGCGCCGGGGTACGGCCGCAACGGCGGGCCGGTGTAAAGCGAGCGCGGCCGGATCAATCGATTGTGATCGTGCTGCTCGACGACGTGCGCACACCAACCTGCCACGCGCGAGGCTGCGAAAATCGGCGTGTTTAGTTCCGGCGGAAACTCCAGCATCGTAAGCACGGGCGCCGCGTAAAGGTCGACATTGGCGCAGAGTTGCTTCTCGCGCTCCATCGTTTCTTCAAGCTTTTCGCAAATTGGCACCCATTGCTCCTTGCCCGTGCGCTTACCCAGATCACGCCCGATCTCCCGCATGACCGGCACTCGCGAGTCACCCTTCTTGTAAACGCGATGGCCGAATCCCATGATCTTCGCCTTCTTAGCCAGCTGCTCCATCAGCCACGCCTCAGCCCGTTCCGGGGTCTTGATGTCGTCGAGCATCTTCATCGACTCTTCATTCGCACCGCCATGCAATGGTCCCTTTAAAGTGGCACAAGCAGATGTGACCGCGGCATACATATCCGCCAGAGTCGAAGCTGTAACTCGCGCCGCGAAGGTCGAGGCATTATACTCGTGGTCCGCGTAAAGAATAAAAATCGTGTCGAGCATCCGGATTTGCCAGGTCTGCGGAACTCCGCCCCTGAGCTTGTAGAAAAAATTTCCCGCCTGGGTGAGATCCAGCCGTTCGGGCAACGGCTCTTCGCCATGTGAAATCCGCCAGCCGTCAGTAATCAAGGTCGAGACGCGCGCGATCAGTCGAATGGCCTTGCGCACATTGGCCTCGTGCGAATGATCGTTCAGCTCTTCATCGAAGGCACCCAACATCGAAACCCCCGTGCGCAACATGTCCATTGGATGCGTCCCGCGCGGCAAGAGCCGCAGCATCTTTACGACCGGCGCCGGTAACTCGCGGTCGTCGCGCGATCTCACGCGTGAATTTGCCCAGCTCCTCGAAATTCGGCAGTTCTCCGTTGAGCAGGAGGTAGGCGACTTCCTCAAAGCTCGCCTGTTCAGCCATGTCGTGGATGTCGTAGCCGCGATACATCAGGCCGGCATTGGGATCGACCCAGCAGATCTCCGTTTCTCCCGCCACCACGCCGGCGAGTCCGGGGCTGTACGCTGGTTTCGTCTCAGTGCTCATGGTTGCGGTTCTCTTTACTCGCGAATTAGAAACGTTCAACGCCGATTCAAAGTCGCCGCAGATTGTAGGACAGGCGCTCCATCTGCCAATTTCTTTTGGCTGGCAACCGACACGGTTGCCCTCCAGGTCTTCAATGTTTCCTGGCCGGCCATCGATCCGCCGCCGGATCGTAGTCGAGCAGGTCGTAAAGTTCCTGCCGCGTCTGCATTTTTTCCAGCCATTCGCCTGGTGTGCCGCTCTTCTTTAAGGAGCGCAAAAATTGCTCGCTTGCTTTCATCGAGACGCGAAATGCGCTCTGCGGAAAAATAACCATGCGATATCCGAGATCGGCAAGTTCCCCGAACGAGAGCAACGGACTCTTGCCAAACTCGGTCATGTTCGCGAGCAGCGGAAGTTTGATCTCCTTCGCGAAATCGCGGAACTCCTCGCGCGTTCTGCAAGCGCTTCCGGAAAAATCGCGTCCGCCCCGGCCGCGACATATTTGTCCGCTCGTTCGCACGGCGCTGGCAAAGTCTTCGACCGCCGCGCGCATCGGTTCGGGCGATGATCAGAAACTCCGGATCCCGTCGCGCGGCCACCGCCGCATGGATCCTCTCCACCATTTCGTCGGCGATCGAATGAGCGATTTGCCCGCCAGATGTCCGCAGCGCTTCGGAAATTCCTGGTCTTCGATGTGGCAACCGGCCAGGCCGGCCCGCTCCAGCTCCTGAATTGTTCGTGCCACATTTTCCGCACCGCCGAATCCGGTATCGGCATCAACGATCGCCGGGATATTCACCGCTTCGACGATGTAGCGGGCAAGTTGCGCTACCTCAGTCAGCGTAAGCAGACCGATATCGGGCACTCCGGCCGTGTTGTTGGCCAGGCCCGCGCCGCTGATGTAGACCGCATCGAAACCTGCTCGCTCGACCTGTCGGGCGATGGCGGCATTCGACACGCCCGGCATCATTACCGCCCCTTTGGCAATCAACTGGCGTAACCGCGCTGGTTTCGTTTTCATCTCAATTTTCGAACCACTCGCAAAATGACGAAGCACGAATGCCGAATGACAAAAGAAGCTCCAAATGCCCAAACGACGAAAGCCAAGCCCGCGCGTTCATCTCTATTCGGGTTTCGTCATCCCTTCGACATTCGTCATTCGTCATTCGTCATTCTCACCGCTTTAATCAGCTCATCCACCTTCTTCGCTTCCTCCAGTTTCCAGGCCAGATCAATGATCTTCTTCGCTTGCTTCTCCCCCAGCGCCGGATTGACCAGGGCGGTGAATTTTCCTTCGACCTGCGAGTCCTTCAGCGGATTCCTGGCGTGACCCAGCGGATAATCGACGCGCTTCGTCAGGCGCCGGCCGTCGCGCAGTTCGACGTGCACGATGTTGGCCACCGCTCCCGGATAAAGCCCGCTCAATTCGGCGTTTCGCTCGACCTTCACGTTTTCCAGGAATTTCCAAATCTTCGGATCGGTAAATCGCTCCGGCTCGAACTGCCGGTCGGTCACTTCACCATCAATCAACGCGATGGCAGTGATGTAAGGCAGACTGTGATCGGCCGTCTCACGGGTCTCCGGTTTCCATTTCTCCGGCTCGCTCCCGATGATGTCGACCGAGGCATCGTGGCTTTCGATCCTCATCGACTTGATCTGCGCTGGATCGCCGATCTGCTGGTCGCAAAAACAACGCGGCCTCGATCGCACTCTGGCTGTGATATTCGGCCGGCCAGTATTTGATGCTGGTGTTCAGAATCATGGCCGCCGTTCCCTCCGCGGCGCTGGACGCTTTCGGGCGCTTCACAAAAACGTCGCCAACCTTGCCTAACGAAACGCCGAGTTGTTTTTCGAAACCCATCTGGCCTTCGAAAATCGGCGCCGGCCCGGTCATTCCTGCGCGGGCCAGCAAGGCCGAATAAACGCCATGGCGGGCCGCATTGGCAAAAGCCACACCTTTCCAATGCGAAAGCTCCCCGACCCGTGCCTGGCGCATCGCGGCGCAAGTCACGCCCGCAATGTTGACGGCGTGCCGCGTTTTTTCCGGATCGAGCTTCATCAACCGCGCGCAGGCCAGCGCCGTCGAAAATGCGCCATAGGTCACGTGATCCCAGCCGCGTGCGCGGATGCTGGCCGCGTCGCACAATCGGCATTGCACTTCATAGGCCAGCGCGATCGCCGTGATCAGGTCGCGTCCGCTCGCGCCGACACTTTCGGCGACGGCGAGCGCCGCCGAAATATTGTCGCTCGGATGCGCAGGTTCCTTCGAAAGATAAGTGTCGTTGTAATCGAAGTACCGAATACAACAGCCAGTGGCGAAGGCGGCCCAATCGGGCGGCGCCTTGTGCGTCGGTTCCGATAATCGTCGATCCTTCTCGGGCCGAAAAATCGGAGGCCACCTTTCGCGCGATCGCACAAGGCTCCTCGTTCCAGGCCCCCAGCGCGCAGCCGAGCGAGTCGATCACACGCCGCTTCACCTCGTGCACGACCTCCGCGCGATAAGATCTTCAAACTGGAGCGAGCAGGCGTAATTGGCGAGCTGATGAGCGAGTGTTGTAGTCATGAAAAGTGAAGCTGCAATCTGGCGATGAATTCGGACTCGGCAAGAGCAGCTAACTTGGACGCGACGAAGGTGGATCGGCCTCTCCGAGGGCGATGCTAGGAATATCGCGGCAGAGCCGCTCACTTTGAGCGCCTGCGGCGCTTTTTGTTCTGGCATCGCACTCGGAGCGCGCGATCCACCGCCGCCGCCGCGCGTGCGGACCTGATTTCGTCCGTGTTCATTCGTGTAATCCGTGGTTAAATTTCTTTCCACATGAGCAAAGTCTACTCCTAACGCCAAGGCTGCGCTCGCCGGCCTGCTCCACGACAACATGACGATCGCTGCAGGCGGGTTCGGACTGTGCGGCATACCGGAAAATCTCATCGCCGCACTGCGCGACAGCGGTGTGAAGGGTCTCACCATCGTCGGCAACAACGCAGGCGTGGATGGCTTCGGCATGGGGGTCCTGCTCACCACCCGGCAGGTGAAGAAGGTCATGGCTTCCTATGTCGGCGAGAACAAGGAGTTCGAACGCCAGGTGCTGGCAGGTGAACTCGAGCTGGAGCTCATTCCGCAGGGCACACTGGCCGAACGGTTGCGCGCGGGCGGCGCAGGCATCCCCGGGTTCTACACCCGCACCGGCTTCGGCACCAAACTGACCGAAGGCAAGGAGACGAAAGTTTTCGACGGCAAGGAATACGTGCTCGAACCCGGCATCAAGGCCGAGGTTTCGCTCGTCAAGGCGTGGAAGGGCGACAAATCCGGCAACCTTATTTTTCGAAAAACCTCGCGGAACTTCAACCCGATGATCGCCACTTGCGGCAAAGTCTGCGTCGCCGAGGTCGAGCAACTCGTCGAGATCGGCGAGCTTGATCCCGACCAGATTCACACGCCCGGCATCTTCGTCGATCGCATCATTCAAGGAGCGAACTACGAAAAACGCATCGAGTTCCGCACCGTGCAAGGCGGCGCGACCGCAAAGAAAGAAAATCCGATCCGTGAGTTGATGGCGAAACGTGCGGCGCAGGAGTTGCGCGACGGTTATTACGTTAACCTCGGCATCGGCATCCCGACGCTCGTAGCCAATTACATTCCCGAAGGCATGAACGTCACGCTGCAATCCGAGAACGGCCTGCTCGGCATCGGCCCGTTCCCGACCGAGGACGAAGTGGACGCCGATCTGATCAACGCCGGCAAGCAGACCATCACCACGATGCCCGGCTCGGCCTTTTTCTCGAGCGCCGACTCCTTCACGATGATTCGCGGCGGTCACATCGATCTCGCCATTCTCGGCGCCTTCGAGGTGACGGACAAAGGCGACATCGCAAACTGGATGATTCCCGGCAAGATGATCAAAGGCCCCGGCGGCGCGATGGATCTCGTTGCCGGCGTGAAACGCGTCGTCGCAGTAATGGAGCACACTTCGAAAGACGGCAGCCCGAAGATTTTGAAAAAATGCACGCTGCCCATCACAGGCCTGGGAGTCGTTAACCTCATCATCACCGACCTGTGCGTGTTCGAGGTGAAGCAAGGTGGCGGCCTCGTCCTGACCGAGCTGCATCCCGGCGTCACGGTGGACGACATCCGCGCCAAGACCGGCGCGCCGTTCGATGTCGCGCTCAAGCGCTGAACAAGCTGCCCGAAGTGAAACTGAGCCGTTTCTCTCCTTTGCACCGGCATTGCCTCGATCGCATTCGGCGCAAGCCCTCCCAATTTTGCCGGCGAATACGCGGACAAAAAATTTCTGAATAGCCAGGGCGTATTTCAAATGAACCTGGAGCAAACGGGAAACAATGTGTCCGTATTCTTCAGCGCCGTGTATAGCGACGGCCACGGCGCTGCTCCAGAAGCCGATGGCTCCGGTACGATCGACTCTAAAGGCACGGTTGAATTCAAGTGGGAGGACAGTTTCAAGAATTCCGGGACCGGCACGATCAAGCGCTCGGGCGAGGACGTGGTCGTCTCGATTAATCCCACCACGGTGACGGAGCCGCGCTGCCTCCAGTTCTACCAAAACAACATGCGACTGCATCGCATCAAGGCCGACAAGAGCAAAGCCAAGTCATCGCGTGACGCCAATGTGGGAGGGGCCTCGGCGCCGCGACCATTCCCCTTTAATCGAGAATCCAAGGCCACGGCCGGGTAATGAGTCCTTCCCGACTCGCGCTGCTCGCTTCCCAGTCTTCCGCCCGTTCGACCAGACCCTTCTCCGCAGGATTCTGCTCAATGTAGCGAGTCACGAATTCAAACTGCCTCGCCGTTTTCACCCGCGTGTCGTAGTAGCCATCCTGCCAAGCCGTCTGATGTCGGTTTAGCAGGCTGGCGGTTTTTCCCGCAACGAAACTCATCAACGCGTGCATGAATTTCGGCAAAGTCCACGGGTCGCGCACAGCAAACAAGGCATGCCAATGATCCGGCATGACAACGAACGACCGCAGGTAAATTCGATCGCTTTGCACGCCGAAGGTGAGGGCAGAAACGATTGTCTCTCGCGCTTTCGCATCCAGGACTGGTTTCTTCGGCTGCAGCGACTTGGTAACAAAAAAAGTTGCCGGAACGTCCACGGTTCGGTTCAGGCGCAGGGCTTGCGAATGAGGCTTGTCACCAGAAGGAGGTCGCGGCACTAAGGCCCCTCCCACATTACTGAGTTTCACCGGCGTCTTCAATGTGGGAGGAGCCTAAGCGTGCGACCTCCTTACCGGTCCTACACCATCGGGCGGAATCTTCCCACCACGTCCTGCAATCTGCCCGTGATTTGCCCTAACGAGCATACTTCCACGGCTTCGATCAGGGTCGGGAAACAGTTCTCGCCGCGCTCAACCACTCCGGCAAGTTTGTCGAGTGCGCGCTTCGCCTTCTCCGCGTTTTTCTTTTTGAATTTCGCCAGGCGATCAACCTGTAGCTGTTTTTTCGCGCGCGCCGTGCGCACCATTTTCACTTCCGGCATTTCGTCCTTCTTCTCCGCGTATTTGTTCAGCGCGATGATCGGACGCGTCCCATCGTAAATCTGCTCCTCGTAACGATGGGCCGCATTCTGGATTTGGCTGCGCTGATAGCGATGTTCGATCGCGGCGATCACGCCGCCAAGCTGCTCAATTTGTCGAAATTCCTCGAGGATGGCCGCCTCCACCGCGCGCTCGACCGCCTTCATTCCAGGCGAACCAGTCAGCATGTTCATGGTGTGCTTAAAGATGCCCGACTCATCGAGCAGGATGGCCTGCCCATGCGCGGCCAGACGAATCCATTCCTCACTCGGCGTGGTGAATGGCTCGTCCGCGCTGTTCGAATGGCATGAATTCGTGCCGTTCATGTAGGCGAGCATCAGTTCCGCCGCCGTGCGGGTCAGATTATTTTTGAACTCGGCCGCCACCAGCGAACGTCCGCTCGTCTGAGTGTGCAGCTTAAACATCTGTCCCTTCGGTCCGGCCCCGAAAGCGTCGCGCATGCCGATCGCCCAAATCCTGCGGGAAGCGCGCGCCAGCGCGATGTACTCAACATCGAGTCCGCAATCGAGAAAGAATGAGAGACGCGGCCCGTACTGATCGACCGGTATGCCGCGATTGCTCAGCAACTCGGCGTACGCAAATCCATTCGACAAAGTGTAGGCCGCCTGCTGCACCGGGCGTCGCGCCCGCTTCGCCGATATGGTAGCCGCTGATCGAGACCGGATACCAGCGCGGCATCTCGCGCGTCGTGAATTCGATCATGTCGACCAGAAACCGCAGCGACGCTTCGGTCGGAAAAATCGTTTCGTTCTGCGCCTGAACTTCCTTGAAAATATCCGCCTGAATCGTCCCGCGCAGCTTCGGCAACCACTCCCGGCCCAAAACGCCGTTTCGCCGCCGCGATATACATCGCCATGATGATTGGCGCCGGCCCGCTGATGGTCATGGAAGCCGAAAAACTCGGCGAGCCCAGATCAAAGCCGTCGTAAAGACGGACCATGTCTTCCACCGTATCGATAGCCAGGCCGCCTTCGCCGATCTTTCCAAAGACGCCATCGGCATCGCTGTCGATTCCGTAAAGGGTCGGTCCATCGAACGCTGTGCTCAGCCGCGCGCTGCGTTGATGGCCAGTCAGGTAGTGAAAACGCTTGTTCGTATCTTCGGCCAGGCCGAAACCGGAAAAGAGCCGCGTCGGTTCTTCCGTCTCCTTCGCCTTGCTCGCGCCGTTTTTCCCGCCCTTGGCGCCGTTCTGACCGTTCGCACTCTGACCGGGTTTTTTTCCGTAACTGCCCTCCTCCGCCTCGCGCAAGGGCTCGAGATACATTTCGCGATAAGCGCCGTTCGTGAAGGGAAATTCTCCCGGCAAACCCTCGCCGAAAAGGTAGCGCGCGATTTCTCCGGGCTCGTCGATTTCGGGCAGAGCCAGTCGCGGCAATTTCAAACCCGTCGGCGCAGTGCCGATTGGCGTGTTTGCTTTGACCGCATTCCAGCGCTCGAGGAGCTCCTGCCCAAACGCCTTGTCCGCGCGCGCCCGTTTCACCTCATCCAGAACAAATTCGTTATATTTTTCAACTGCCTCAACTACTCGTCCTAGCTTGCTCATTTCTTCTTCCTCCGTCGTTCTTCAGGCCCTGCCTCCTTGTCCATTACCCAATCGCAAAGCTGATCCACCCCGGCATCACGGTGCCGCTTCGCCACCGTCGAGATTAACTTCTGCGCGCGCCGATTTTGATCAAGTCGCCGTTCTATTTCGGACAAAGCCGTACGCGCGCGATCCTGATCGCTTTTGTTCACGACCACAACGTCCGCCAGATCGAGCATCACGATCTTTTGCAATTGCAATCGGCTGCCGTAATCGGGATTCATCACCAGGACCGTCTTGTTGACGAGGCCATCTTGAAACGGCATCGCTTCCTGTCCTGTGCCCACGGTCTCGATAATCAAATAATCAAAACCGGAACGGGCCAGCAGTTCGAGGCATTCGCCAGTGGCGGGCGACAGTCCGCCGGCTTGTCCACGCGTGGCCATGCTCCGCATAAAAACGCGATCGTTCTGTGAGTTGATCATGGTAGCCCGGTCCCCAAGGAGCGCCCCCAGGCCGACCACGCTCGGATCGTGCGAAAGAATCGCGATGCGAGAGTCCGGCGCCCGCTGCAACAAGCGCAGCACCAGCTCATCAATTAGCGTCGTCTTTCCCGCGCCACCCGGCCCCGTGAATCCGATGACGCGCGTCTGGCCTAACCACTGTCTTTTCGCCGCTTTCTTCGGTCGCTTCCTTCTGGCGTAGCGATCTTCAATTTCCGTTAAAGCGCGCGCCAGTTTCATATCGGGCGTCGCTTTGCGCCGCCGGCGATGGGTCTTGCCGTAACGCGCCCGCACGAAGTCCGCCATTTCGGTCAGGGCCGTGCCGGCGAAAAATATCTTGTCCACGCCCCCCCGGCGCATGGCTGCCTCGTCCGCGTGCGTGATCGTGCCGCCGCCACCGCCAAAAAGCTTGATATCGTCCGCGCCCCGCTTGCGCAGCGCTTTGGCCACTTCCGTGAAAAACTCCACGTGCCCGCCGTTGTAGCTCGAGATACCGATCGCCCCCACATCCTCCTGGATGGCCGACCGCACAATGTCTTCCACCGACCGGTGATAACCGAGATAAACCACCTCGATCCCGTGCCGGATGAATTCGAGATTGATCGTGTTGATCGCGCTGTCGTGTCCGTCACAAATCGGGACCGCCGTAAGGATGCGAACTGGTGGAGCCATGATCTTTGTAGCGGCGGTCTCCGACCGTCGCATTTCTCGGCCATCAATATGCGGTGTTCGGTGACACCGCTACAAGGCTGTTCAAAATCTTACCGGCAATCGGTTACCGGAGCAACCCATGTGACTTCTGGCTTTCTACTTCCTACTTTCTACCTTCTACTTTCTCCATGAGTGATCCTTTGGATTTTAGCGGCAAAGTCGTCCTGGTCACCGGCAGCTCGCGCGGTATTGGCGCCGAAATGATCAAGGCCTTTGGTCAACGGGGTGCCCGCAGCGTGGTCAATTATATCGCGGATGAGCCGGGACAGAACAAAGCCGACGCCGCAAGTGTGGCCGGACAACTAAAGGATCCGCTCGTCATCGAATGTGACGTGACCAGACCCGAACAGGTCGAGTCGATGATGAAGCAAATCCAGGATCGGCACGGCGGGCTCGATGTCCTGATCAACAATTCCGGAATCATTCGTGACCGCACCATCAAGAAAATGTCCATGGAAGAATTCGAGAGCATCGTGCGCGTTAATCTCACCGGCACATTTAATGTCACGCAAAAAGCCGGCCCCGTTCTCCGCAACGGCGGACGCATCATTAATATGTCTTCCGTCAGCGGAGAAATGGGCCTTTTTGGCCAGGCCAATTATTCCTCCAGCAAGGCCGCCATCATTGCTCTGACCAAGGTTTCGGCGCGGGAGTTCGCCCGTCAGAACATAACGGTCAACGCCATCGCCCCTGGTTTCATCGATGTCGGCATGAGCAAAGGCATGCCGGACGAAGTGACCGAGAGCTTCAAGAAACAAATCCCCCTCGGCCGGCTCGGCCATGTCGACGAAATCGTGAACGCCGCGCTTTTTCTCGCCTCACCCATGGCCAGCTACATCACCGGGCACGTCCTCAACGTAAATGGCGGCTATTACATGGGTTGACTAACGAGTGCCAGAAAGAAAAATAACGGAGGCAGAAAACCTTCGAAAACGCACTTCTAGCCTGAAGCGGGTTTTCATTTTCGGATTGGTTTTTCTTGCTGCTCCATATTGCCTGCCCGCTGCCCCACAGATTTCGGAGGACCGCGATCTGAAGGAGCTGGATCTGGCCTCTTGGAATTGCCTGAACAAGCTCGAGGGATCGGCCCGAACCCCGGACAGCATGGAACGCAACCGGCTGAAAAACCGTTCCGCCGTCGATCTCTCCCGAGTGAACATCGAGCAGGTGGACATCCCGGGGTTTCTCAAGCTGGTTGGTCCCTTCGACGCCCAAACCAAAGGCAAAAGACGAAAAGACCTGAACCCGGAGGAAAGGAAGCAGCTCGATCTCTTGGAAAAGAAAATCGTGCAGGTTACAGGCTATCTGGCGCTCGCATACGTCGGCCCTCCCGAGACCACTAATTGCGCGAGCATGGATTTTCACGACTGGCATCTCGAGATTACGCAGGATCCACCTGATCATCCACCGCAGGTCGGCGACCCAACGCCGATCATCTGCGAGATCACTCCGCGCACACAAAACGCGATCTTTCACGACAACATCCGTATTCAGGAGCTGGCCGCTTTTTTCCGGCGAACGGATTTGACCTTCGAGTCCACCGGACACAAGGCGGGCAGGATTCGACTGACCGGATATCTCATGTGGGACGACGAACACAACGGGTCGGCCGATATCGGAGAGACAATCAAAAAGGCCGCCATCGGGAAATTTCACAACCCATGGCGCAGCACCGCCTGGGAGATTCATCCTGTTCTCAAGATCGAGCCCGTCGATGGCGTCCATTTGCTGCCGCCACCAGCTGGTGGTCCAGCCTCTTCCGCCTCGACTCCGCCGCAACCCGGTGCAGCGACGCCCGCGCAATCGCCGTTCGAGGCCAGATTCATCCCCGCGCCCGGCGCGACACCACCGCAATTCACTACCATCACCCAGCCAGTCAAAATCAAGATTCCGTACGGCGAGACGATTCTCCCTCGTGGAGCGACCGTCCCGATCCTTGGCCACGACGCAAAAACCGTGACCGTCAAATACATGGGCGGAACCTACATCGTTCCAATCACCTCCACCGACCTTCCTTAGCCCTCAGGTTTCGGGGCTGGTTTACGAATTGACGATCAAGAACAGAAGTAATGCGACCACCACGAATGTCACCGCGCATACCATGAGCATCATATTATTGCGCGGGCCGCGCTGGGCCGGAATCAAGTCGTCCGTCACGATCGTCTTCTCAATCTTGCGTAAGTGACGTAGCGCCCAGATAAAAGCGCCGATTACCACAAACAGCGCTATGATCGCCAGCATTCGAATGGGCAGCAACGCCGCGGGCGCGGCCATGACAACGTTCACCAGGCTCGACATTCGATCCCATTTCTAGCCGCGCCAGACTGACAAACGCAAGAGCGCTGTTTCGGACGATAGCGTCCGCCCTCCTTTAAAGCTCCGTCAAAGAGACGGCGTTTTTACGCCGCCTTTTTTTTGGCGCCAACGATGATCCCGGGAAACTGAACCACTTGCGCAGGCTCGACTTTGCCGTTCTGGCCAAAGGTGGATTCGTAAGCGAGCTTGCCGGCCGCGATCTCCATGAGCGCGACATCGGAATGACCGAGCCCGGGAGCAAATTCCACGAGCGGGCGGTGCCCGAGACAGAGCTGCCGAACACGTCGTGAGACCATGTTCACCAGAATTTGTTGATTAGTAATCACTTCGCCAGCGGCTTTAACGAGATCGGCTTTCATAATAGTTAAGGGCAGAGTCAGCAGCTGACGGGTCCAGTTCCCGATCCGGATTTGAATTTGATCGCGTCTCGGGAAATCGCAGCAGAGAAACTTCACCCAGACTATCGCCCAGAAAGTGCCTCTCGACAACGGATTTCCGTCGGTCGAGCTAAACCGGGCGCCGGTAGCCTCTCTTATTGCCCGCCGGGAGTGTCCGAAGCAGCGGGCGAAGGCGCCGGGGCTTCCTCTGTGCTGGAGGTATCGGTTGGGACCGATATCGATGGAGCCGGAGCCGGCGGCGTCTCGAGTTGACAGGGCTCGGCGTTGGCTCTACCGTCGGTGCCGGGGTGGCCGCAACACTGGAACTAGTCTTCTTCGCTGCCGGTGACGCCGCTGTCGCAGCCGTAGAACTCGTCTTCTTGGACGTCGAGGTCGAGCTTGTCGCTGTAGTCGTGGCCGGCTTCTTCGCAGACGAAGTCGTGGTTTTCTTGACGCTGCTCGTCTCAGCCGGGCTGCTGGTAGTCGTCATCGTTTCCTGCTTTGACGCGCAAGAAGCGAAAAACGCGACAGCCAGAAAAGCGGTGACGGGGAGGAGAAGGTAGTTTTTCATAGAAGACGATTAACGCGTTTGAGACTGTCCGTCCGCGGGATTGATCGCAAGCAATTTCGCCGTTTGGCAATCAAATGATTGAACCGCTAAACTGCTGGCAGATCGCTACGTCTTTCAGCTTTCTTGTCGCGCCGCCCGCTCGCGAAAGCTCCTGCTCGCGAATGCTTTCGGAGTTCGGAGTAGCCTCGGCGAAGGCGTTTCAGCTTTTCAACGGATCACTCTGTCCGCAGGGCCTCCATCGGATTAACCCGGGTGGCGCGCCGCGCCGGCACAAAACAGGAGATCGCCGCCACCAGCGTGAGCAGCCCGGCCACGACGAAATAGAGGAACGGATCGAGCGCGTTCACCTTGAAGAGAATATTCTTCAAGGCAGCCGCCGCCAGAACTCCGAGCAGCAGAGCGGCTCCGCCGGCCCCCAGAACAAGCCCTATGGCCAGTTGCCAGGCGCCCTGCGTCATAACCATGCGGAAAATGCGCCTCGCATCTGCGCCAAGTGCGATTCGGATTCCAAATTCCTGGGTCCGTTGGCTGACCGAGAAACTCATCACCCCATAAAGACCGACCGCTGACAGGATAAAAGCGACTGCTCCGAAGATTCCGAAGAGCGCCGCAATGATGCGGTTCCCACCGAGAATCTCATCGTGTAACCGCGCCGGCGTTCCTGCGAAATATGTCGGCAGATTTGAATCCACTTCGGCAACAGCCTTGCTCAAAGCCGGGCCCAGCGTGTCGGCGCGCTGTCCGGGACGCGGCCTCACAATGATCGTACAAAATTGAGTGGCCGGCTCGGCCCCAAGGAGCGGCATGTAAAAGCCCGCCGTGTCGGTCTGCTGGTCGAACGGACCCTGCATCAGCGTGTCCGGCACGACGCCGACGATGGTTCGCCACGCCTGCTGTTGACCGGGATTAAAAATTCGAATGCGCCGGTCAATTGGGCTTTCGTGACCATAATATTTTCGAGCAAAACTCGTGTTCACGATGGCCACAGGTTCTTTTGCGTCGGCGTCGTCAATCGTGAAGTCGCGACCTTCCAGGATCTTCAGACCCAGGGTCGCGAAATAACCATTCGAGACCTCTTCGAAGTTTCCTCGCGGCCGATCGCGGTCCTGCACATATTTTTGGCCGTCCACTTCATACTGGCCCTGGCCGGCAAAAGTCATGCGCAGGCGATCGCTCAAGGCGGCCGACTCGAACTGCGGATTGGTCCGCAGCGCGCTCACCGCGCGAACGAAAAATTCACGCCGGGCGTCCTGCGTCGGATAAGCGCCCTCCATCAAAGCCATGCGCGCCGTGTACACAGCGTTCTCGTCATAACCATAGTCGAGCGTGACCTGATTTCGGATCGATCTAATTTGTAGCGTCGCCGCAATCAGAAGCGCGGCGGTCAACGCGATCTGGGCGACCACCAGCACACGAGTGATGACATTGACCAGCCGGCTGCTATTGCCGCGGCCTCCCTCCTTCATGATCTCAGCCGCGTTTCCCTTTGCACTGACTAACGCCGGAACCAACCCGGAAATAATCGTTGCCGCCAGGGTGATCCCGAGGGTGAACAAGAGGACGGGACCGTCGATCTTGAATTGCATCCAATAGGGCAACGGAAAGGTCATCCCGTCTGTTGTCCGAACAAACAGATCGACTCCCCAATACGCCAGGACCACGCCGGCGATCGCTCCGAATACGGCCACCACAAAACTTTCCGTCAGCATCTGCCTGATGATTCGCCCCTGCGTCGCCCCGACTGCACTACGGATGGCCAGCTCCTTGGCCCGCAAGGCCGCGCGGCCGAATTGCATGTTCATCACGTTCACGCACGCGATGAGCAGGACGAGAATGACGGCCGCCAACATCGCCCAGACGGTCTGGCGAAATTGCGGACCAACCATCGAATTCAAGAGCGGCTGCACACTGGCCGACGTGAGAGTGGCGTTCGTTTTCGGATTGTCCTGTGCCAAACGGCGGGCTAGCCCGACAAACTCAGCGTTGACCTGATCGAGGCTCACACCGGGCTTGAGCCGACCCATCACCGCGGGCGCGGCATTGTTGGCAGCGATCAGCAGCTGGCCACGCGGTCTGGGGGGAAACTCATTGTAAAGCGGAACCCAGAGTTCTTCGGACACCGGGAATTTAAAATTGGGCGGCATGACACCGATGATGGTAGCGGCCTTGCCATTAATGCGAACGCTCTGCCCCACAATTTTGGGGTCGCTATTGAAATCGCGTTGCCAGATTGCGTGACCCAGAATCGTGACCTTTTCCGCGCCGGGCTTGTTGTCCTCCGCCGTGAAGTCGCGGCCCAGAATCGGTGAGACTCCAATGATCTTGAAGAGATCCTCCGTGACATAACCGCCAGTGTAACGCTGTGGATTGTTCTTGTAGGTCACGTTGATGGTCGACCCGTTTAAGTAGCCAGCCATCTGGGCGAATGACTGCTGCGCGGCGCGCAAATCCTCGAAATCCTGAGCCGTCGGAATATTGCCAAGACCGAAATTATTGTTTTGCGCGCTGGCCTGCGGATCGATCAGTCCGACGCTCATGAGCTGTTCGGGATGAGGAAACGAAAAACCGCGCAAGACGATGGCGTTGACGACCGTGAATTGCGTGGTCGCGGCGCCGATGCCCAGGCCGAGCACGAGCACGGCCAGGAAACAAAACGACTTCTCTTTCAACAAAAGGCGCAAACCGATGCGGACGTCTTGACCGAGCGAATCGAGAATCATAAGCGGTGGAGTTTCCAGGGTTGCGAGTTCAAGAAATGTGAGAGAGCAGCCATGGCCCCTCTCTTTATTTGAGATGCGCGAGTCCTATCTTTTGGATGTAAGAATCTCACTGGCGAGCGAAGCTATTGCAGAGCCTGTGCCAGCCGAAGCAATGATCTATAAACTCCTTCTTACAAGTAACTTAAAAGAATCGACCATGTTTTTGCAAACTGCATAACTGCCCGCTTGTGGGATAAGAACGTCCCGCTTTTGGGATGCCAATTCTCACGATCTCCCACCAATCACTTCCCACCTCAGTCAGCTTCCCGCTCCCCGCCTTGCCACGCCGGAGCCTTGGCGAAGCCAGGTTCCCGGCCGGTTTTCTCGTTTCTGCTCGATGATTGGTCCAGGGTGGACGCCTCGTTCGTCCCTCCATCAGGCGCCGGCGAGTCGCCCTCTTCAGCGAGCGCAACAAGTTGTCGAAGGACTTTCGCAAGTCCCTCCGGCTGGCACGGCGACGCACTCATCCATGTGAGAGACGCCGCCGCCTCGCCCTTTTGTCTAATCCCGAATTCTTTTCCCCTCTGTCCTCTGACCTCTGACCTCTGACCCCTGCTCTCAAATCCTCCACAGCTGCACAAATTCAGATAGATTCGGCAGCAGATCCGTGGCCGCATGAATCGCGATCACAGCAAAAAGATTTCTCGTGCGCGCCCAAACGATTCCAAACACAATCGCGCCCGGCGCCAAAGTCACGATCGCATAGGCGATGGCATGAAGAGCTGTCGGATTTGCGCCGAGCCCTTCCACCTCCCCGGAGTGACGAAAAATGAAGCCGGGCGCGTGGGCCAGGCCAAAAACCAGTGCCATGAGCGCGACCCCGGTGATTTCCGATTCGAACCATGCCGCCAGTCGCGCTTGCACGATCGCGCGAAAGAAAAATTCTTCGACCAGTCCTGCCTCAATCGCGAGCCAGAGAAAACAAAGCGGCAACCCAACGAGCAATTGCTGGGTATGAAACCGGCCTTCCCGCAAAGGAGCGACCGCTCCGCCGAAGAAAAATTGAAAAGCGAGAATCACCGCGCTGACCAGGAGAACCACCGGCAAATGACTGCGCACCAATTCCCTCAATCCGGCAACCTGCAACCCGAAGTCGCGCCACTTGTAGCCGAACAAGATTCGGAAGACGGCAAATGGCAGCAGCACAAATACAACAAGCTTTTTCGCGAGGTTGACGAAGAAATGAATTTGCGGCGACTCCGTCCACGCCTTCGGAAGCAGTCCATCGACCGCCTGGGGTCCGTGAATGAGATAAATCGCCAGCGCGACAATCAGGCCAACAACCAGCAGCGCCTCATACCCGCTGCGCGGCAAAGCAATGGTGAGGACCCGAGCCCGCCGGGTCGCGAACCAAGCCAGAGATGGAAGCACCAGGCCGAATAGGACCAGTTCCACCAGCGCGTCCGCCGGCGCGAATTCCCCGGTCCGTGTCAGTAGAGTAAAACTGACGACATACAAAACAACGAAAACAAGAACTCCCGGGTTACAGAAAAATCTTCGCACGGGGGCGATTATAACCACCCGTCAATCGTACCCCGCTCCCGTTCCCAATTTCAGCTTTTCAGCTTTCAGTTTTTCAGCTTTTCGCTCAGTCCAGCTTCTGGACTAACAACCAGACCAGCGCCGAAAGCACGGCTGCAAATATCGACAACACGAGCGCCGCGCGACGCGACCGCCGCTCCTTGAATTCAGGTCGCGGAATATCGTCGTGGATGTGGCTGCCCTCGTAAAGTTTCATGAGGACATAAGCCACCACGAAACCGACGGCCGCCCATTTCAAACATCCCAGAACAGTGTCGAGCATGGAACAAAACTCTAGCCCGAGAGACGCCGCTGTCGACCGCTCCCGATTTCAGCTTTCAGCTTTTCAAACATCAGTATCCCGTCGGGCTCTTGTGAGATTTCCGGGGAGAAGCCGGCGATGAATGCGCATGTGCGGTGTTCACGTGGGTAGCCGTGGTGTCGGTTGTGCTCGGCGCGCCCCCTTTGGACGACTGCGTATGAGACGTCTTCTGCCCGTCGCTCGTGTGACGCGTCCCGTTTGGTTGCGAGCTGTGCGTGACGCCGGTGTGCGTGGTGTGCGGTATAAGAGGAACGCCCGGGAGCAGGCTTCCCAACATCGGTGGCACAAAAGCCGGGCCCGGGCCGCCGGCTCCGTTGTCGACCGGCTGCCCTTGATAAACTTGCGGATTCTGCGCGTGTTGCGTCGCTGAAATTAAATCGCGACTCGGAAGCGGCGGAAAATCCGTGATCAACGGATTCGTCTTCATGATTTGATCCAGGTTCACGTCCATTGGCGGCCCAAGCTTGGTCGCACCGGCCGGGACATCCTCCATTTGTCCGCCGCGAACATAAACAGACTCTCCCGAATGCTTGTTCAAGGAGAGGCGCGCACCCCCTTCCAGGACCGTCAATCGGTTGCGACCTCGCCTCGACTCAAGAATCACGGTCGTGCCTGTGATTCCGACGGTCACCGCATTCGTGCTCATGTGCGCGCCGCCCGAATCCTTGGGCACGCGAAGAAGAAGCGCACCATTGCTCAAATCGACACTGCGCCCCGCTCTATTAAAGCTGAAAAGCGAGTTCGCGCCTAACCGGGTAATGGTTAGATCAACAAAAGTAAGTTCCGAACGCGACTCATCTCCGGTCCGCACCGCCGTGCCCTCGTTCACCTTTTCGTTTACCACGGCCGGGCGAGCCGGCGATTTCGATGGGAGCAGCTCAACATCCCGAACGATCCGGGTCACGCGAGCCTCCTTCTGCGAATCGGAGGCACCAGCTGCTTGTGCTGCGAATAAGAGAGCCGCCGCGGAAAGACAGCCCGAATAGCGCACGATCACGCATCGATTGTAGCGATTGGCAGGCCAAAGTCACCGCCAAGTTCGGTCCCACGTCCCGCTGTTCAGCCACTCCCCAACCTCTGCATTAGTCCGATCTCAGCATTTCAGTTTTCAGATTTTCAGCTTTTCCCTTTAGCCCCCACATTCCTGTTCGCTAACGGACGAACTCGCCGTGGTGAGCTCCCGTTTTATTTCAGCGTTTCAGTTTTCAGCTTTCCAGCGTCTCCGCCTTTTCGTAAAAGATCCCTCATGACGACACGGATCTTGCTCGCAGGTATTCTCGGTGGAATCGCGATGTTTGTTTGGAACTTCATCGGACACGATTTGCTGCCGCTCGGCCACACAGGTATCCACGAAATCCCCAACGAGGCGGCCGTTCTCGACGCCATGAAAGCGAATATTGGTGAAAATCATGGATTTTACTTTTTTCCCGGTCTCGGCTTCGGCGACAACCCAACTCGAGAACAAGAGAGCGAAGGCATGAAACAAATGCCGCAAAAGCTCGCGGCCAATCCTTCCGGAATTCTCATCTATCATCCGCCCGGTCGAACGTTCGCCTTTGCTCGGGCTTTGGTTGTCGAGTTTTCGACGGATGTTCTCCAATCGATTCTTGTTGTCTTTCTTCTCGCCCAGACATCGCTCGCTACTTTCGGCTCGCGAGTTGGCTTCATCTGCGTCGCGGGCATTTTGGCCACTATCACTACCAATATTTCCTATTGGAATTGGTACGGCTTCCCGAAAAGATACACTGCTGCTTACATGTTCATCGAACTCGTGGGTTTCCTCTGCGTCGGCATCGTAGCCGCACTGGTCCTGGGCAAAAGCCATCCCCGTAGCTCCTAGCCTCCCGCTCTTTTCCGCTTTTCAGTCGCCCGCTTTTTCGCTTGTCTTCATTTCATGCACACCAAATTCCTTGCCCTCTTATTAGTTATTGGCCTCGCAGGTACGTGCCTGGTCAATGCTCAATCCTCTTCGCCGTCGCCCACAGCATCACCTTCGGCGTCACCGGCCAAACATCGCGCCAAAAAGAAAGCGGAAGCCACCACCGCTGCTTCGCCGGCTGCCAGTGCTTCTCCCGCGGCCTCGGCTTCGCCTGCTGCAAAAACGACTCACAAATCGAAAAAAACGACGGCTGCGGCTTCGCCTTCTCCGACGGCCTCGGCTTCTCCGGCAAAAACGCTTTCTGACTTCTTTAAGCCGAAAAGCTCAGTGAGCCCGACGCCTGCAGCGGCCGCTACCACCACTACTACTACTGCTGCTGCTGCTACCAAGACCAAAGCTGTCGCTACTCCAACCGGTGCTCAGGCGCCGGGCGGCGGAAACGGGATGGTGTGGGTCAACACCGAGACCCATGTTTATCATAAGGAGGGCTCGCGCTTTTACGGGAGAACGAAAAAGGGCAAATACGTGACCGAAGCGGAAGCAATGAAAGAAGGAGATCACGCCGCGAAACACGGAGAATAACAATCATCGATCTTCGACCGGGCCTCCCTGCGCAAGCGGGTGAGGCCCGGTTTTTATCGCCGGCTCTCAGTCTTTCCGCTTGCCATCACTCCCTCCTCCATCGCTGCGGCTGCCCGCTCCCTGCTTTCATCCCCATTTCAGCGTTTCAGTTTTCAGATTTTCAGCGTTTGCCGTCAGCTCCCTGTTTTTCAGTTGTCAGCTTTCCGCTTCTCTCTTCTATTCCCCCTCTCCAAACATCTCCCCCACCTTCCCTTCCATTACTCCATAACTCCAACACTCCATCTCTCCCTCCTCTTCACATCAGCTTTTCAGCTTTTCAGCGTTTCAGTTTTTCAGTTTTCTTTTATCCCTGTTCCCATGCGCACCATCTCAAGATTTTCACTTTGCTCGTTCCTGTTCGCCGCCGGTCTTCTATCGATCGTTTCCGCCTCCGCTCAAAAGCTGCCCGATACGACGCGGCTCCTGCGCTTTCCCACGACCAACGGCCAGCAAATCGTCTTCTGCTACGCCGGCGAGCTTTACACGGTCGGCAAAGATGGCGGCATCGCGCGGCGCCTAACGAGCGGTCCGGGCTACAGTTCATTCCCGCGCTTCTCGTCGGACGGCACGCAACTCGCCTTCACCTCCCAATACGACGGCAACACCGAAGTCTACGTGATGCCCGGCGACGGCGGTGCGCCCAAGCGACTGACCATTACGGCCACCCTCGGGCGCGACGACATCTCCGACCGGATGGGCCCGAACAACATCGTCATGACGTGGGAAAACACGAAGCCGCGAATCGTCTTCCGCTCCCGCATGAAGTCGTTCAATTCCTTCAATCGGCGAGCTCTTTACCGTCGGCCTCGACGCCGAGCTGCCCCAGCAGCTGCCCGTGCCCGCGCGGCGGCTTTGCTTCCTTTTCGCCCGATGATTCGAAGATGGCGTACAACCGCATCTTCCGGGAGTTCCGCACCTGGAAGCATTATCGCGGCGGCATGGCCGACGACATCTGGATCTACGATTTCAAGACCGGCCAGACCGAGAATCTGACCAACCATCCCGCGCAGGACATCTGCCCGATGTGGGGACCTGACAATCGCATCTATTTCATCTCCGACCGCGACGATCGGATGAATCTTTTCTCGATCGACCTGGCGACCAAGGAAACGAAGCAACTCACCACTTTCAAGGATTTCGACATCAAATTTCCGTCGATCGGCAAAGACGCCATCGTCTTCGAACAAGCGGGCTACATCTGGCGTTACGACCTCGCCACCGGGCAGGCCGCGCCGGTGCCGATCGAGATCAAGGAAGATCTCGCTTCCGGGCGCTCAGCTCTGGTCGACGCCTCTAAACATATCGAGTCGGTGAGCCCGGCCCCCGACGGTGAACGAGTCATCGTCGTCGCCCGCGGCGATCTTTTTTCCGTGCCGGCCAAAGACGGGACGCCGCGCAACCTGACCAGAACCTCAAACGCCCACGAGCGCGACGCGGTCTGGTCGCCGGACGGCAAGTGGATCGCCTATAATTCCGACGCCACCGGCGAAAACGAGCTCTACGTCCGCTCGCAGGATGGCAAAGGTCAGCCTCAACAGGTAACCAGCGGGGCCGACACCTATTATTATCAAGCCACCTGGTCGCCCGACAGCAAGAAACTGCTTTGGAGCGATCGGTTGCAGCGCCTGCGTTACGTCGATATCGCCAGCAAGGCGGTCACAGTGGTCGATCAGGATAAATACGGCGAGATCGGCGGCTACGAATGGTCGCCCGACAGCCAATGGATCGCCTGGTCGCGACCGGAAGAGAACGATCTCGACAAGGTTTACCTCTTCTCCACCAAGGATAAGAAGCCGGTGGCCGTAACCGACAATTGGTACGGGGCCGGACAATCCCGTCTTCAGCGACGACGGAAAATATCTGCTGCTCACCTCGAGCCGCGATTTCAAGCCGACCTTCGGTCAGGCCGATTTTTCAAATGTCTATCGCGACATGGATCGCGTTTATCTCGTCACTCTCGCCAAGGAAACCGAATCGCCTCTCGCGCCGCGCAGTGACGAAGTCGGCAAGCCGAGAAAAAGAAAGGAAAGGATAAAGAAGGCCGACGACAAGAAATCAGACGCCGAAAGACGACAAAAAAGCCGACGGCAAAGACGCGAAAGAAAAGAAGCCCGTCACGGTGAAGGTCGACACCGACGGCATCCAGAGCCGCATCGTCGCGCTCGATATCACACCGGCCGATTACCGCGATCTCCGCATGGTGGACGACCGCATCTTCTATCTCCGCGCACACGGCGGGCGACGAGAAAGACGAGGACGACGAAGATTTCGGCGGACGCGACCGCAAGTGCGCACCTTTGCGCTTACAGTCTGGAAGACCGCAAAGAGACCGTGCTGGGCGACGTCAACGGCTACGAAATCACCGAGGACGGCAAGAAGATGCTGGTCAAGATCGACAAAGACTACGCCATCATCGATCTGCCCAAGGACAAGATTGAGACTCAAGGACGAAAAGTCCGGCAAAGATTACAAACTGAAGCTCGCCGGCCTCGACATGCAGCTCGACCGGCATGCGGAGTGGAACCAGATCTACTTCGAATGCTGGCGGCAGATGCGCGATTTCTTCTACTCGCCGAACATGAACGGCGTCGACTGGAAAGCGCATGCGCGACAAATACGCCGCGCTGCTTCCGTTCGTAAATCATCGCAACGATCTCACCTATCTCATCGGCGAGCTGATCGGCGAATTGAACAACGGCCACGCTTATGTCGGCGGCGGCGAACGTCCGGAGACGCCGCGCATCAAGCTCGGCCTGCTCGGCGCCGAGTTCTCGCGCGACCCGGCCACGCGCGCCTATCGCATCGACCGGATTCTGCCCGGCGAAAATTGGGACGAACACACCCGCTCGCCGCTAACCGCCATCGGTGTGAACGTGAAAGAGGGCGATTACCTCCTCGCCATCAACGGCACCGCCGTTTCCACGTTGCCGAATCTTTACGACGCGCTCATCGGCACCGCCGGCAAACAGGTCATCCTCCGCGTCAACTCCAAGCCCACCGACACCGGCGCGCGCGACATCACCGTCGTGCCCACCGCCGACGAGCGCCCTTTATTATCAGGCCTGGGTGCAGAACAACATCGACTACGTGACCAAGAAAACCGGCGGCAGGTCGGCTACGTTCACATCCCCGACATGGGTCAGCCGGGCTTGAACGAATTCACCAAGCTTTACTTCCCGCAGATCCGCAAAAAAGGCGCTCATCGTCGATGTGCGCGGCAACGGCGGCGGATTTGTTTCGCCGCTGGTCATCGAGCGACTCCGGCGCGCGCTCGTCATGATCGAGATCGCGCGCAACGGCGTCGCTCAACCGGATCCTCCGCAGACATTCCTCGGTCCCATGGTCGCTCTGATCGACGAGTTCTCGGCTTCCGACGGCGATATCTTTCCTTATCGGTTCAAAACGCTCGGCCTCGGTAAATTAATCGGCAAACGAACCTGGGGCGGCGTCATCGGCATTCGCAACCCGCTTCCGCTGGCCGACGGCGGACAACTCTTCAAGCCGGAATTCGCCATCTATTCGAAGGATGGCAAAGGTTGGATCATCGAAAGCCACGGCGTCGATCCCGACATCGTCGTGGACAACGATCCGACCAAGGAATTCCATGGAGAAGATCAGCAGCTCGACCGGGCTATCACAGAAATCCAGACCGATCTGAAAACCAAAGGCTACGAATTTCCCCCAATCCCACCGTACCCAAACCGCAATCCCGCCAACGGCGGCCAATCCGCGCCCAGTCCGTGAGCGGCTTTCGCCGCGGATCTTGGTTATCAGTTATTGGTTATTCGTAGCTCCCCTGTAATGGAGCTCTACGTGTTGCACCGTAGCCGTGCTCCGATCTCTGGGGAGCACGCCCGTCTCGGGCGTAGGCGAAGGCGTCTCGCCTTCGCGAACTTAACTCCGCCCCTCAGGCTGTAGGGGAAGCAGCCTGCTTCCCAATCCCCAATCCCCAATCCCCAATCCACAATCCACAATTCGCCATTCACAATTCGCCATTCGCCATTCGTCATTCGTCATCCGTCATCCGTCATTCGTCATTCGTCATTCGTCATTCGCCTAGTATTCCGCAAACGCCTCGTCCACGAAACAATACAACCACCGTTCGCCCGGCTGAGCGGAAGCAATCACCGGATGCCGCGCGGCCCGCGCGTGCTTGCTCGCATGCCGGTTCGGCGACGAATCACAACACAGCGTCACATCACACGTTTGACACGTCCGCAGATGCACCCAGGAGGCTCCAATCTTCACGCATTCCTCACACTCCAATTTCTTCGGACCTTTCAGTTCCCCAATCCCGTCAATATGTTGGCAGCTCTTTCCATTCATAGTCTCAGTCCTCAGTCCTCTGGCTCCCCATTTCAGTGTTTCAGCGTTTCAGTATCTCAGCGTTTCAGTGTTTCAGCTTTTCTATTTATAGATCCAAAGCAGCACGGCCGGCAAAAAAATGCCGATGGCCAGACAAATGGTCGCGACCAGCGGCCGCCGGCTGAATCGATAGGCCATGATCACGCCGATCACCGTGGTCATGATCAGACCCAGCGCCGCCGCCAACATGAAGTAGCGCACCGGCGCCGGACTGGCGCGACGTGTCGGCGGAATGTGCGCGTCCTTGTGAATATCGGACAAAATTGCCAGCGCACGCGGCGCGACGTAGCTCCCGTCCTTCGTCGATTGGTGCCAGTTAAAAATTTGCCACGAACCCGTCACCGCGAAAAAAATCAACATCGGCGCGAAGAGACAGCCCAGGTAAAGATGCAGTTTTCGCAGGGAATTCATGGCTCCGACATCTCTCTATTAGGAGATCGCTCGCTCGCAGCCGAGATAAATTCTGGCATCTTTTGGCAGCTTAAGACTTAAACTTATTCGCCAATCGGACGAATCCGCCGTGGTGGAACACCTAAAACTTCCCTTCTAGAATTGAGCATCATGCAGCCCTTCAGCATCCGTATCGCAACGGCCATCTTCCTGACCTTTCTGCCATCTCTCGTCGCGCAAACTGCCAGTCGGGAAGATGCCGTGCTCCAGGCCGAGCGCGATCTGGCCCTGGCTTATCAGAAGAGCGATGCAGACGGGATCGCGCGGGGCGTCATGGAAGATTACACGCTGACCGACTCGCACGGCAAAATCACAACGCGGGCGAACGACATTGAGGAAGCGAAGAAAGTCGATCCGAAATATGAAATCTTCGAGAACCGCGATATGAAGGCGCGCGTGCACGGTGACACCGCGATCGTTCTTGGAATTACACACGTAAAAGGAATTTCCGGCGGGAAAACATTCGACGCCGAGTTCCAATTCACGGACACATTCGTCAACGACGGCGGCCACTGGCGCTTATTCGCCGGTCACGTCACCAAAGTCCCGCCGCAAGGAGCGGCCACGGCGCAGGAGACTTCAATCACTCCAGCCGAACTCACCCGGCGAACCCAGGAGATGTACGACAGCCTGGTGCCCGGAAATCAGGAACCGTGGGAAAAATACTACGCCGACGACTGCATTTTTGCCGACGAAAAAGGCCGGATCATGGATAAGGCGAAACTGATCGCAGACGTCACACCGATGCCGGCGGGTTATTCCGGATCGATCAAGATCGAGAACACGCAAAGCCGGATGCTCGGCGATGCCGCGGTTTTGAGCTACGACCTTAACGAAACCGAAACCATCTTTGGTCAAAATCTGACTGCTCGTTACCACACGACCGACACGTGGCTTCGGCGGGACGGCAATTGGCAGATCATCGCCAGTCAGGCGCACCGCTATTACGAAGATCCCGCCATCGGCGAAGTCGACCCCAAAAAGTTCGCCGAGTTCATCGGCACCTACCAACTGGCGCCCGGTCAAACCAGAACGGTCTCAGCCGAGGGCGACAAGCTGTTTGTCGAGCGCAATGGAAAGAAGGAACAATTGAATAAAAAGGAACAACTGTTCCCCGAAGCACCCGACATTTTCTTCCGGAAAGGCGTCGAAGGCCGGATCCTGTTCCGTCACGATCACCCGAGCTCCGCGCTCCCTGCTCCCTGCTCTATCTTAATCGATCGTCGAAACAACGAAGACGTCGTCTGGCAAAAAATAAAGTAGCCCGCCGGCTCTGGGAGCACGCCCGTCTCGGGCGTCGGCGAAGGCGTCTCGCCTTCGCGAACTTAAGAATCCCCTCCGCCCCCAGAATTGTTACCCCCGAATGACGCGAATGGAGCGAATCTTCCGCAATGTGGGAGGCGCCTTAGTGCGGCGATCTCTGTATTGTCCGCAGTCCCCCAATCCAATTCGCTCCATTCGCGTGATTCGCGGGCAGTAGTCAGTGGTCCACTCGGCACCTGGAATCCCATCCAGCTTCGCTTCATGCTCTGCGTAGCGCGTTAAACTAAGGAAGTTTGCATCCTAGTTTTTGATTCGCTCGTGCCTACTCACTCTCCTGCTACCCACGCAGGCTTGACCGTCTACCCGAACGGCCCCCGCGCGTTCGTGTTCAGCGTTTCAGCGTTTCAGAAAACTCCTCCGCCCCTTGCCCTCGTCAGTTATCCTCCGTCTCCCACCAGTCCCAACGCCTCAACCGTCGGCTCGTCAATCACCCCGGTCACAACCAATCCTGCGTCTTGCTGATAGGCCGCCAAAGCCGCGCGCGTCCCCGGTCCGAGCGAGCCGGTTAATCCACCGCTGTAATACCCCTGTTCCTGCAGCGCGCGCTGCACATTGATGATCACCTGGTCGGGCAACAGATTGCCGTAGGTATAAATCGGCCCGTCATAATCGTAACTCTCGTAGAGCGGGTCATATCCCCAGGCTGGGAACCAATAGCCCGCATCCCAATAATAATAACCACCCGTTACGAACACGATGGTCGTAAAATGGCTTCTCCACCACACCCGATCATGCCGCTCATGTCGGAAACGACGGAGGGCATCCGAATAACTAATCACCACCGGTTGTCTGGCCGGCTTCGTGTTCATGTTCGTGCCGTTGCCACCATGAAGTTTCGGCCCCGGCGTTGGCGTAGCCGAAGGTCGCCTAACCGGGTGATGCACCACCCGCGGCGGCGCCACCGTCGCAGTTTGCGCAGGCGTGCTCCGGGCCGACACTCCTTGCCCGTAACCGGCCCGGCCCATCATAACCGCTAAACAAATCAGAGAAAGAATCAGCTGCTTCATGTCCGTTCCTGAAAAGTTAGATAGCACGAACCGCGTTTTCATTCACCAAAAGTCCGTTCCTTGCCTCCAACCCCCGATCCGCCAAAAGACGGATTCGGACGTTTCTCGGGGAGCACGCCCGTCTCGGGCGTCGGCGAAGGCGTCTCGCCTTCGCGAACTTAAGAATCTCCTCTGATCTCTGTCCTCTGACCTCTGACTTCTGACTTCTGTCCTCCTTGACTCGCCGTAGCCTTGGCGGAGGCGGCCGATCTCCGATTTCCCCGGTTCCCTTTTT
Organism: uncultured Verrucomicrobiae bacterium; assembly: GCA_963788855.1. Classification (GTDB taxonomy): domain Bacteria; phylum Verrucomicrobiota; class Verrucomicrobiia; order Chthoniobacterales; family UBA10450; genus CAWBIE01. The sequence goes on along the minus strand of CAWBIE010000005.1, from coordinate 60,397 downwards.
CTACTTTCTAATTTCTACTTTCTAATTTAAATCCCTTCTCCCTGCTTTCATCCCAATTTCAGCGTTTCAGTTTTTTCCACTCCCAGCTCCCTGCCCCATGAACCTCTTCACCCAATTCGAACACGAAGGTTGGGAACGTGTCGCCAATAAGTACGACTCCACCTGGTCGAGTTCGACCCGGCAATTCATTCAGCCGCTCCTCGATACGGCTGAGGTTTGCTCCGGAGTGTCGGTCCTGGATGTCGGATGCGGTCCCGGCTATGTCTCCGCCACGGCGCGCGATCGTGGCGCGATCCCGACCGGTCTCGATTTTTCGAAAGAGATGGTCGCGATCGCGCGGAAAATGTTTTCAGGAATCGAATTTCGTGAAGGCGACGCGCAGGATCTCCCGTTCGATAACACCAGCTTCCATCGCGTTGTGGCCAACTTCGCACTACTCCATCTCGCCGATCCCGAAGAGGCCATGGTCGAAGCGTGCCGCGTCTTGAAACCGCGAGGAAAGTTCGGATTCACTACCTGGGCGCACCTTGACGAAAACCCGTTCATCAAATTGATGGACGACGCGATCAAGGCGCACGCCAACCTCAAAGTCGATGTTCCCTCGGGTCCACCCTATTATCTGTTTGAAGGCCGCGAAAAATTTCGCGAAGCACTCGGGCGCGCCGGATTCGACCGCGACTCGATGATTTTCAAAGTGCACACCGTGACCTGGAAGGTCCCGAGCACGCGCTTCATCTTCGACGCCGAACGCAACGCCGGCGTGCGCACGGCCGGATTGCTCGCGCGCCAGAAACCAGAAGTCCTGGAAAAAATCCGGGCCAGCATCGAACAAGCCGTTGCGCCCTACGCCGTGGACGACGGATTCGCCATCCCCAAGGCCGCCTACATCGTCGCGGTCTCAAAAGAATAAAATCTCCCTCTCTGGGGAGCACGCCCGTCCCGGGCGTAGGCGAAGGCGTCTCGCCTTCGCAAACTTAAGAATCTCTCCCAGAATTGTTACCCGCGAATCACGCGAATGGAGCGATCGGGATGAGCGACATGTCCGGTGGGTTGGGACCACGACCCGGGAGGAGTGTTCAGCGGTCGAGCGTTGCGGGAGCAGCCGAGATACAATAACACGAATCCGGTCCCTAAAACCCCGGACTTCTGCAATGTGGGAGGCGGCGATCTCTGCATTTCCGCAGTCTTACAATCTAATTCGCGTCCATTTGCGTGATTCGCGGGCAGTAGTCAGTAGTCCGTCTTCCGTTTCCGCTCCCCGCGTTTTCTACTTTGGACTTTCTAAATTCTACTTTGCCCCGCTCAGTCCTCTGCCCTCTGCCCTCTGCCCTCTGCTTCCCAATCCGCAAAATCCGCGTAATCCGCGGTTAAATCCCTTTGATTTGAGCTTTCTTGTCACGCCGTAGGTCGCCGCGGCGACCGAAGGAGGATCAATTTTTTCCAAGACTCCTCGCTCCGTGCTCCCTGCTCCTGGCTCACTGTCCGCAACCCCAGATCAATTGAATGGTTTAATCCATTAGGAGGTCTAAATTAAGTAGATGGACCGAAGGTTAAGTATGAAGACCAAAATCCTTTTCTTTGCTGTGATGCTTGGCGCGACGCTGGCCGTTTCGGCGCAGGCGGGCGGTCACCATGGAGACGGTGGATCAATTGCTGCCCCCGTCCACGGCGGTGGCTCTGCCGCCCGCCCGGGGGCCGGAGGCTTCCGATATGGCGGTGGACCTATGATGATGCCCTCGCAACGTTATTCAACTTTCCGGGGCACCATGTATGGTCAGCGCCGGTTTTCGCCGGGCGCAGTCACGGGAAGTTACAATCCTGCCCACTTCACAAACGCTCATTCCCGAAACCTCGCCACCATCCGGAGCACCCATTTCAATTCGAGCGGAGTTGGAAATGGACGCCTCGCCAATGGAACCAATCACGTCTTCGCTCGGCACTCAGCCAGTTGGCATTCGGACTGGAACCGGCACAGCGACCACTGGTGGCACGGCCACCGTTGCCGGTTCGTCAACGGCTCGTGGTTCATCTTCGACACCGGATTCTATCCCTGGGACGGCTATCCCTACGATTATTACGCCGATTATTATCCTTATCCGTATGGCTACGGCTATCCCTACGGCTACGGCTACGGTTATCCATACGGTTACGGTTATGGCTACGGCAGCCCCGGCGTTTACGAGGGCGGTAACCCATACGACAACAATCAGGGCGGCTACGATTCCTCCTACAATCAGAATTCGGACTCGACCGTTGCCGCCACCCAGCAGGTGCTTGGCGAGACAAGGCTACTACCGCGGACAAATTGACGGTGTCCTCGGCCCAGGCACGCACCGCGCGCTGATCAGCTATCAACGTCGCAACGGCCTGCGCGTCACCGGATCTTTGAACGGCGAAACGCTGCAATCGTTAAACCTGCAAACCGTAGCCCGCGACTGATCGCTGTCTTTCGTCTTCTCTCGCTTCGCTCCGCGCTTCAGTAGTCCGTGGTCAGTAGTCAGTAATCCCCATCCGTACCCATCCGCGTAATCCGCGGTTAAATTCCGCCGATTTCAGCTTTCATTTTTCCGTTTTTCAGCTTTTTAGATGAAGTCCTCCGCCCTCTGCTTTCCCCGCTCCATTACTCCACCACTCCATTACTCCACTTCCCCCCGCTCCCTGCTCCATGCTCCATGCTCCATGCTCCATGCTTTCCTGAACCCCCTATTCTGCGCAATCCTGTTCCTCGCTGCGACAATGCCAATCGCATCCGCTCGGATTGGCGAAAACGAAGCTGAAATTTCAGCGCGCTACGGCAAATCGGTGGGCGACATTCCCACACTCGCTTTCGGGAAAGTACGGGGCTTTTCGTGGAACGGATACGTCGTCGGAGTCGCCTTTGTTGGCGGCGTGAGCAGCATGGAAATGTTCGCCAAGGCCGATCAATCGGAAATGACAGCCACCGAAACCACCAATCTTTTGAAATTTGCCGGCGCGGACGAATGGAAAGCCGAACCGACCGGCAAACCAAACTGGCGGCGCTGGCGCGGCGAAAATGGTGAGCTCGTCGCGCTCTACGATGTCGTTCGACACTTTCTCTACATCAACTCAAAGAAATTCTACGAGGATCAGGGCAACAAGATCGAAACCGAGCAACCGCCCAAACCTCCAGCCCCCGACCTCTTTAGCCCGGAGTAACCCGGCAAAGGCGCCTGAATCGCCGGGGAGCACGCCCGTCTCGGGCGTAGGCGAAGGCGTCTCGCCTTCGCAAACTTGAGAACCTCATTTTCCCTCGGAATTGTTACCCGCGAATAACCCCCGGACTTCCGTAATGTGGGAGGCGCCTTAGTGCGGCGATCTCTGTATCTGGGTCGCTCCATTGTATCTCGGTTGCTCCCGCAACGCTCGACCGCTGCCTTCGCGGCTTTACCGGACATGTCGCTCATCCCGGTCGCTCCATTCGCGTGATTCGCAGGCAGTAGTCCGTGGTTCATTCGGCACCTGAAATCCAATCGGGCTTCGCTTCATGCTCTGCGTGGCGCGTCAAACTAAGGAAGTTTGCATCCTAATCTTTGATTCGTTCGCGCCCGCTCTCTCACCCGCTACCCTCGCGGGCTAGTCGGGTAAATCCATCCACAACCGTCGATGTCCCGGCCTCCCAGGCCGCTCCATTCAGCTTTTTAGCTTTCAGTTTTTCAGCTTTTGCCTTTAGCTAATCACTATTAATAGAGGCAAAGACAAAATCGGTCTCGCAGCGATGCTTTTCCTCATCGTTTGCACCGGCGCGCGGGCCGACGTCGCCTTCAGCGTCGCCGATTTGGGAACACTCGGTGGAACAACAAGCACAGCCAACGGGGTCGCCGGTCCGGGTACCAATGCATCCGGAATGATCGTCGGGTCGTCGACGACTAACGACAACTCCGAGCACGCTTTCCTTTACGTCAATGGACAAATCTTCGATCTCAACACGCTTTGCGACCTTTCGCAGAGCGATTTCCGCGTCTTGACCGTCGCGAAGACGATCAGCGATTCCTGTCTGATTATCGGCGAAGGAATTACCAACAACGGAGAGAAGCACGCTTTTCTGCTCACGCCGCTCCCGGTGGAAGGCGGACGATGGTCTTACGTTTGCTGCCAATGGTGTTGGATTCAGGAAGTCGAGGGCGAAGCTGAAGGCGGTGGCGTCTGGTGGTGGGAGAGTAATTGTGGCTGCTACCGTTGGCACGGTCCCCCGGGGCGTCATCCTCCCTGCCCGCCTCGGCCACCACCCTGCTGGTGGTTCCCGCTTCCGTGTCCGCCTCCTTGCCATCGGCCCACGCCTCCGCCGAATGTCACGCCGACGCCGACTCCGCGTTATCCTGGAAATCCGACACCGACTCCGACGATACCGCCCGGTGTGCGCCGCACGCCAACTCCGCCTCCGAACTATCCTCCGGGAACTACACTAGAGGTTCAGCCGACACCGACTCCTCATCGAGGTCATCGAGGAAAATCATACTCCACACCGCCTCCCAACTACACGACACAAACAACTGGCGTGAAAGGTACCCCGGTGCCGCGGCATCCGCGCCTGCACGTCACTCCCACTCCGCATGGCGGATCGTCGGGAATGAAGGGCAAACCAACGCCGAAACCCACGCCACCCGAAATCAGATAAGCCGCTCAGGGGAGCACGTCCGTCTCGGGCGTAGGCGAAGGCGTCTCGCCTTCGCAAACTTAAGAATCCCATTTTCCCTCCGAATTGTTACCCGCGAATCACGCGAATGGAGCGATCGGGATGAGCGACATGTCCGGTAAAGCCGCGAAGGTAGCGGTCGAGCGCTGCGGGAGCAGCCGAGATACAATAACACGAATCTGATCCCTAAACCCTTGGACGTCCGCAATGTGGGAGGCGCCTCGGTGCGGCGATCTCTGTATCTCCGCAGTCTCCAATCCAATTCGCGTCCATTCGCGTGATTCGCGGGCCGTAGTCAGTGGTCAGTAGTCCGTGGTCAGTAGTCAGTCGGAACCTGGAATCCAATCGGGCTTCGCTTGATGCTCTGAATAGCGCGTTAAACCAAGGAAGTTTGCATCCTAACGTTTGATTCGTTCGCGCCCGCTCTCTCACCTGCTCCCCACGCAGGCTTGACCGTCTACCCGAACGGCTCCCGCGCGTTCGTGTTCAGCTTTTGAAAGTCTCGCCCTTGCGAACGCCCCCTTCGTCTGAGAGGGTGCCCGCCCAACTATTATGATGCGCCTCACCGTCGTCTCGCTCGCCCTTATCTCGTTCTCTGCCGCCGTGCCTGCCCAAACGCCCGTGGGCGATCTCGCAAAACCGCCCGCTAACGCTCAGCATTTAATTATCAGCTCGACCGGTGGGAAACACGGCGACAGCTGGATCTGGCAGGCACCCGACGGCACCTGGATGGGTCGCGAGAGCATGAACTTGCGGGGTCAGGTGTTCGAGCTCGACTCCGCGGAAAAATTGGGCGCGGACGGTTTGCCCACCAGCGTGATCGTGCGTGGCGTCACCCCAAACGGCGATGCGGGCGAGACATTCACCATCAGTGGTGACAAGGCGAATTGGAAAAGTCCGATCGACGCCGGCAGCGCACCTTCTCCGACATCGTCGTATTACGTCGCTTTCGGTGGGCCGATGCAGATCAACGCGCAGTTCGTTGAACGTTTGATCGCAAGCCCGGACAAATCGCTCGCCCTGCTTCCGGGCGGAAAAGCCACCGCCGAGAAACTGACCACTCTCGAGATCGGCGACCGGCGACAAGAAAAAAACCGTGACTGCCTGGGCCGTCTCCGGCCTCAGCACTTCGCCGATCCCGATATGGACCGACGCCAATAACAAATTCTTCGGCCTTACCGTCGGCATTTCATGGCTCCCGGCCGATTACGAGAGCGAGCGCGCCAAAATAGAGAAGGCGCAAAGCGACAGCACTCGCCGCGCGCATGCCGATGCTGGCCAGATCACTCGCGAAAACTCCGGCGACACCGGTGGCCTTCACCAATGTCAGATTGTTCGACTCCGAAAATCTGCGCTTCGTCCCCGACCAGACAGTGGTGGTGGACAAGGGCACGATCGTTGCCGTTGGTCCGAGCGCTGAGGTGAAACCGCCCGCCGGCGCCCAGATCATCGACGGCAATGGCAAGACGCTGGTTCCAGGGATGTGGGATTGCCACATGCACGTCGGTGACGATTACACCGGACTCCAGGAACTCTCGTTAGGCATCACTTCCGTGCGCGATCCGGGCAACGACGATACCCGTACCATCGACCGGCGCGAACGCGCGGCCAAAGGCGACCTGCTTGTTCCCGCACGTTTATCCTTCATCACTGATCGATGGCAAAGGTCCTTACACCGCGCAGGTCGCCAATGTCGCGACCAGCCAGGCCGAAGCGATCGCGTTGGTCGACAAGGCCAAGGAGAAAGGTTTCACCGGAGTAAAATTCTACGGGACGTTCAATCCAGCGTGGCTCAAAGCCAGCATCGACGAAGCGCATAAGCTCGGCCTGCATGTCCACGGCCATATTCCCGCCGGCATCCGGCCGATGGATGCGATCGAGGCCGGTTACGACGAGATCACGCACATTAACTGGGTCATCATGCAGGCCATGCCGGACGACGTCATCAAAGTCGACAATGGCATCATGCGTTTCGAAGGCCCGGGTCGTTACGCCCGCAACGTCGATCTCGACGCCGAACCGATGAAAACCATCGTCGCGACCATGGCATCGAAAAAAATCTATTCCGATCCGACCATGGTGGCGTTCGAAGGCCTTGTACGTGCCGGAGAACGGCGATCTGTCTCCAGCCTACGCGTCGTTCGTCGGCACCATGCCGCCCACCACGGAGCGCGGTTTTCGTCAGGGCGGTTTCGCTGTGCCGAAGGATCTGACCCGCGCCGATTATCGCGCCAGTTGGGCGAAGCTCGTTCAGCTTCTCGCCAAAATGTACAAAGCCGGCGTGCCGATCGTCGCCGGCACCGACGGCTCCGGCATCGAAATCGTCCACGAACTGGAAATCTACCACGAAGCAGGCCTGACCACGGCCGAAGCGCTTGGCCGCGGCCACGATCTCGCCGGCTCGTCTGCTCAACGTGGAAAAGAAAACCGGCTCGATCAAGGTCGGCAAGACCGCCGACCTGGTCCTCGTCGAAGGCGATCCTTCGACCAAATTATCCGATCTGCGCCAGACCCGGGTCGTCATGATGGACGGCAAACTGATGGACGCCGACGCCCTCCGCGCCGCCGCCGGCTTCTCCGGCCGCCCGAAGTGACAGCAGTCAGTAGTCAGTAGTCAGTAGTCCGCGCTCTGCCCTCGGAATTGTTACCCGCAAATCACGCGAATAACGCGAATTTGATCCTTAAAACACAAGACGTCCGCAATGTGGGAGGCGCCTTGGTGCGGCGATCTCTGTATTGTCAGCAATCAGCAGTCAGCAGTCCGTGGTCCGCCCTCCTCGCGCCTTGCCCCGGTCGCTCCATTCAGCTTTTCTTAGACCCGTGCCCTCGTGGACATCGATTGTCGTCTGGATCGTTAGCGCCGTCCTCGCCGCCGGGATTGGCTGGAGCCGCTGGGAAAAAAAGAAAACGCGCGACAAATACCTGGCTGAACTAGCCGCCATGGACCGCGACCATCGCGAAAAACTGCTGACCCGTCTGAATCCCGAACTTGCCATGGAAGTCCGTCAGCAGCTCATGCAGCGCTACGGCCTGAGTTGAGTTCCTCAGATTTTTCCTTAAATCCTGCTCATAATCCTGCTCATGATCATGATCGACTCCCTCTGAATTGTTACCCGCGAATGACGCGAATTACACGAATCTGATCCTTAAAACGCAAGACGTCCGCAATGTGGGAGGCGCCTTGGTGCGGCGATCTCTGCATAGTCCGCAATTCGCGCCCATTGTATCTCGGCTGCTCCCGCACCGCTCGACCGCTACCCTTCGCGGCTTTACTGGACATGTCGCTCATCCCGACCGCTCCATTCGCGTGATTCGCGGGCAGCCGCTCCCTGCCTTGGCGACTTAAAACTTAGAAACTTAACACTTAAAACTTCAGCGCTTCTTTCCCTTTCCCCTTTTGCCTTTTCAGCGACACTTCTCACGGCGTGGGAATAAAGGAAGTTATAGAGGTCATTAATCGTATGCGCGCCGATGGGGTCATCGATCGTTACGCCATTGGCGGTGCGGTGGGCGCGACCTTCTATCTTGAGCCGGTCGCTACACTTGATGTCGATGTGTTCGTTGAGTTTCATGCGCAAGCCGGTTCACCCATCGTAACTCCGGAGGCAATCTTTAAATATCTGCGTGCGCAAGGGTGCACGATGGAGGGCGAGTATGTCGTCATCGCAGGATGGCCGGTTCAGTTTCTTCCGCCGGGCAACGCCCTTGTGGAGGAAGCGCTCGCGGAAGCTGCTACGAAAGACGTGGAAGGAACTCCCGCGTGTGTCTTCACCGCCGAACATCTCGCCGCTATCGCGCTGCAGACGGGACGCGCCAAAGATAAGGCCCGTGTCCTGCAATTCGTCGAAGCCGACGCGCTGGATCTCACGCGGCTTCAAGAGCTCATCAGGCGCCATGACCTTACTAGCCAGTGGCAGCAATTTGAGCGACAATTCCTTAAAGAAACGTGAGCCACGATCGAATTCTTGAAAGCAAGAGCGCCCTTCGCAGACAGCTTGCCGCGCGACCGATTGCAGAAAAGTTGCGCATGCTTGATGCCCTGCGCGAGCGCGCTTTGACTATCCGTCGCGCATCCAGTCCAGAAAAGAAAACCGTCGTCCAAGAGACGCCTCCTCGATGAAATCGAAAATGACCCAACGGCGATATCGCGCGCCAAAGCGTTCGGCATGCCCCTTATGCAAGCCACAGCAGCGCGGTCGGGCCGACAAGAAAACACCCGCTGATTTGCGTCGCGTCACCGGACAGGAACATGAGATACGGGATTGGGAACGATTAGGCGCCCGGCCTCATCCGTCCGATTAACCAATAACAAATAACCCGCGCTGGCCCAGCCGCTCGCTTCCCATTTCAGCTTTCTCGTCACGCCGTAGCTTTAGCGAAGGAGGATCAGCTTTGAAACTCCTTCGCGCCCCGCTCTCACTCGCTACTACCCTCGTAGCTTTACCTTCTATGTCGCTCATCCCATTCGCTCCATTCAGCTTTCTTGTCGCGCCGAAGCCTCGCGCGTAGGCGGATCCGCCCTCTGTCCTCTGTCCTCTGTCCTCTGTCCTCAGAAGCGCATCGCGAAGCCGATGGCCCTGAGCTCCCCAGCCAGCGCGCCCGCCTGCTCCGCCGTCAGCTCCACCAGCGGTGGCCGCACCCGCGCCCACGCCGGATCATTCCTGTAAATCGCGATCCCCTGCTTCAACGCTGCAATCATGGGATACCTTGCAAACGTCTCGCGCACGACGTTTAACCTGGCCTGCAAACTTTCCAGCTCTGTAGCGGAAAGTCTTGCCCTGAGTCTATCCGGTGATTCGTGTGCATTCGTGTCCATTCGTGGTTTGCTGGACGCCTCATACAATTCATGAATCGCAGCCGGATTCACATTAGCGGTCGCGGAAATGCAACCAACCCCGCCGTTCCGCATATTGGCCAGCAGAAACGATTCGCTCCCAACGAAAACATCGAACCCAGTTTGATCGCCGCTACTCGTAGCTTCGACTCTTTCTTGAGTCTTCGAATTTTGAAGATTGGAATTTCCTTGGGATTTGCCGGCAAGTCCCGAGCTTGTCGAGGGAGAATTTGGATTTTGGAGCTTCGTTCCTGGACGCGGTCGGACCGCGAACGCGTCCAGGAACGTCTTCGTATTATTCCAATCGCCCGAACTGTCTTTCATCCCCGCGATTGCGCTCGGATAAACCGCCAGCAGACGCTCGACCAATCCCGTCGTGATACCGACCATCGCGACCGGCGGAATATGGTAGAGATAAATTCTCAGGCGCGCATCGCCGACACGTTGCACCACTTCGCTGAAGTAGCGGTAGAGACCCTCCTCGCTGACTCCCTTATAATAGAAAGGCGGCAGCATCAAAACACCCGCGCAACCATGCTTCACCGCCTGAGCTGTCAGCCTGACCGTCTCCGTGATCGAACAACAACCGGTGCCCGGCATCAAGCGCGACGGATCAACCCCGGCCGCGACCAACTCATCGAGCAGCGCCATGCGCTCTTCCGCGGCCAACGAATTCCCCTCGCTATTAGTCCCGAACACGGCCAGCCCGCAATTCTGCGCGATCAGCCACTTACAGTGCGCAACGAGCCGTTCGCTGTCAGGCGACAGATCCGCCTTGAACGGCGTAACTACCGGCGCCAGTACCCCGCGAATGCGTTGGCTCATTCTTAAATCCTGCTCCTAATCGCTCCCTTCGCCCATCCCCATTTCAGCTTTTCAGTTTTCAGCTTCTCAGCTTTTTCCCTAAATCCTGATCATACTCCTGATCCTGATCGATGCTGGCTCCTAGATTCTAGATACTCGATATTCCCTGTAGGAGAAGCTGCTCGCCATTCGGACAGCCCCGCCCCGGCGGTGGTCAGCTTCCCTCCAGCGGCTTGCCCGCGAATCACACGAATTACGCGAATCTCTTAAAGCCTAACACGTAAAGCTTTTCCAAATTCGCGCCCATTCGCGTGATTCGCGGGCAGTAGTCAGTCAGTGGTCAGTCGCAAGGGTCGTCCTCTGATCTCTGATCTCTGATCTCTGATCTCTGACTTCTGACTTCTGACTTCTGACTTCTGACTTCTTGCGACGTCAGCGAAACCTTTCCCCCTGCTTAAAACTTAAGACTGCGCCCCTTCCGACGCCGGACCTCTGACTAACCTGCCAGAATTTCATACGACTTCAGCCGCGCCGCATGATCATAGATGGCCGACGCAACGATTAACTCGTCCACGCCCGTCTCGTTAACGAACTCCTCCAGCCCTCTGTGCACCGTTTCACCGGAACCGACGAATGACCGCCGCAACATCGCCGACGCTTGCTCCTTTTCCATCGGCGTCCAGTACGCTTCGATATCGTCAATTGGCGGAGGCAATCGTCCGCGCGTCCCGCGGACCATTCTGGTAAACTGCTGTTGGGTCGACGTGAATAGCCGCCGCGCTTCCTCGTCGGTCTCGGCTGCGAATACATTCACGCCCGCCGCCGCGTACGATCGATCCAACTGTTTCGATGGCCGGAACTCGCTCCGGTACGCTTGCAATGCCGGCAGCAGCGCCGCAGGCGCAAAATGGGAAGCAAAGGCAAAGGGCAGCCCGAGCATCGCGGCGAGCTGTGCGCCAAACAAACTCGATCCAAGAATCCAGATCGGCACCTCCAAGCCGGCTCCCGGCACTGCCCGCACCCGTTGACCCTCCTCAGGCGGCTCGAAATACCTTTGCAGTTCCACCACGTCATCCGGGAAACTTTCCGCGCTCGCGGGGTCGCGCCGCAGCGCCAACACCGTTTGCCGATCCGTTCCCGGCGCACGACCGAGACCGAGATCGATCCTGCCTGGGTAAAGCGTTTCCAGGGTCCCGAACTGTTCTGCGATTACGAGCGGCGAATGGTTAGGCAACATGATTCCGCCCGCGCCGACGCGAATCGTGCGCGTGTTCGCTGCCACGTACCCGATCACCACTGCCGTCGCCGCGCTCGCGATCCCGATCATATTATGATGTTCGGCCAGCCAGAAGCGCCGATACCCCCACTTCTCCGCGTGTTGCGCCAGGTCCCGGGTGTTTCTCAATGCGTCCACCGGCGTACCGCCTTCAGGCACAAACGCCAGGTCGAGAATGGAAAGGGCCGACATTGAACTACTTTACCCAAAACACGCTCCTGCACCTCGGCCGATCAGCAAACACTTAACCGATAACAAATAACCAGTAACGGAGTCGTCCCGCCAAGTCAGGAAACGCGTCTCGTAAAAAGTCACAATCGCGGCAAGCAGACTCTCGCCGGCAAAAGGCCATCTCTCAAAAGCAAGTCTGCTCCAGGAGATTCCCGAACCGCCTTCCCCGGCACCGAACCGATCTTCTACCCGCCGCTCCGGCCTTGCCTTTCAACATAGCTCCTAACACTTTCCGAGCGTTCGTTAAACTCGACGGCTTTAAGCCGTCAGAGTTTCAAAACCCCATTCGATATGAAGCCGATAGATTCCCGGAGCGGCTTCCTCGCTTTACGAACACCTCCCAAGCAACGGGAGAATCGGGCTCGAGTTTTACGTTTTACGCTCAGAGCTCGGAGCTAGGTAAAGGCGCATTCGCCCTAAAGCCCTCGGCACGCTCACTTCTCGACCTTGATTAAGCGGGAATGTATTTCGCCTGTCAGGGTCTCGATCCGCTGGCTTAACTCCTTCGTCAACTCGGTTAGTTCGGTGTTCTGATGCATCAGCTCCAGCAGATTAGCCGTTTGTTCCGCCGCGACCTGTTCCCGCTCCCGGCTGGCCGCGGCGAGCGCCTCGCGGTGCTCCGCGTCAGCTTCCGCATGCGCTTTGTCCCGATCGGCCTGGCGGGTTTGCGCCAGGAGAATGAGCGGAGCCGCGTAAGCCGCCTGTAAACTGAACGCCAGGTTCAGGAGAATGAAAGGATAAACATCAAAGTGCACGATCGCGAGGACGTTTAAAATTATCCACACCGCCACGATTACTGACTGGGCAACCAGGAAGACGGGCGTGCCAAAGAAGCGGGCGAAAGCCTCCGCCTTCAGCGCAAACCAGTCGTTGCCGAAGACGGAAGTGAGATGCCGATGCGGAAGATGAAAGCGGAGATGGTGGCTGTCACCTTCAGCCGCGGAAGACGCTAGGGGTGTATTCATCACCCATTTCTAATTAATCTCGTCCGATCCGTCGAGTTCCGGGCGAGTCCGCAAGGTGAGATTACAGGAGTGCTCTTCCCCGTCGGGCGCCGCTTTTCAACAGCCACGCGGCTGTCCCCTATTTATGAGATGGCTTCTAGTCACCCAATTCCGCTTTCCTTTGGACGGCCGTGGGCAAGGGATCCTTTTTCGTCTCGATCCCTTCGTGCGCTGCCACCCCACTCTCGCCGAGGGTGCCCTTCCCTCACCGAGATAGCTCCTAACATTTCTTGGGTATCGTTTGTTAGACTCGACTGCTTTAAGCCGTCGAGTTAGCAAGGGAACTGGGTCTGATCTTTACTTTCCACTCTCAAAGCTCGGAGCTCACCACGGCGAGTTCGTCCGGAGGCGAACCGGGAGCTCGGAGCGCCGAGCTTGAAAAGACGGAACTGGCCGGCAAAAGGCCATCTCTCTAAGGCAAGCCTGCTCAAGGATTCCTAACCTGCCTCCCCCGCGACGCCGAAACGATCTTCAACGACACCGATCCGGCTCTCGCCTCACCATTATAGCTTCTAACACTTCCTGAGCGTTCGTTAAACTCGACGGCTTTAAGCCGTCAAGTTCCAAACCTCTGATTTTCACTTTTCACATTTGAAAGACGAAGCCGGATAATCTTCGAAGAGTTCTCGATAGTCTTCGGCTTGTTTCTTATGATCTTCGGTGAGTTTCACCTGATCTGCGGCGGCTCGGCGAAGTACGACGAAGCGGTCACCGATGTCTTTACCCTGGCTTCGCTGATCTTGCCCGCGCTTTCGTGTTTCCTTCTCAGCACCGCGCAGGTTAAAATAAAGAGTAGATCATGAGTGTCAGCACGTGTCCCATCGCTGTTATCAATGCACCCATCGAACGCGTCTGGGCATTATTGGCTGAGCCTGCCAATTACGACTTATGGTGGGACGCGCACACGCGCTCCATCGTCCCCGAAGGCCGCGCACAAGTGGGGCAAAGAGTCCATGCCAAAGCGGGCGGATTCAATATCCTTCTTACAGTGGATGCTGTGGATGAATCGAAACATAAAATTGATTTCACGACGAAATTTCCTTTCGGCATCACGGGGTTCAATCACCTCATCTGCACGGCGCTTCCCGATTCCATAACGCAAGTTTCGTTTGGGTGAGACTTTTCCTTCTCACCTGTATGGTGGGGTTGGATATGGGAACACTTCGGATCGAAGCAGCTGCATGATAGCGTCGCCGATTCGCTTGCGCGTTTGAAGCGCGCCGCCGAAAAAACATAAGCGGGGATTTTGAATTCTTAAAACATTACTAAATTCCAGCGGGGCCCCAAAGGGGTCGGAGCTTACTATCGGCACTCTCTGAAAAGCTGACATTCGGAATGGAGCGAGCCGGGATGAGCGACATGGCCGGTAAAGCCGCGAGGTAGCGGTGAGTGAGCGGGCAGCGATCGAATACAAACGCTGACAAGCTGAAATTCAGACTCGCAACATTAGATCATGCTCAGAACCCGCGGGCTTTGCTTGACGCGCGGCGCACCGGCGCGTGGTGAGCCATTTGTTTGTTATATTTTGTCGACAATCTCTCGGGCCGCGAGCTCTCGCGACTTGGGATTGAACGATCAGCCTTCAAACTGGCCTTGAGTTTTTCTTTACGCATGGGCTTATCTTCCGTTTTCTGCCCTCAACTTAGTCCGAAACCAGGAGTCCGTCTTAGCTTTTCGAGATAATGCGGTATTGGGAAGAGCAATATACTGGAGAGGATCGTCTCCCAGACCCGCCGATGATCCGACTCTCCCCCTTTCAAGGCAGCGCCTAACATTCTCCCGAGTGCTCGTTAAACTCGACGGCTTTAAGCCGTCGAGTTTCAAAACATCCGGAATGCCAAGGATTTTGGCTTCGGCGTAGGCGAGGATGTCCCTTGTTTATCGAGTAGAGTCGCATTGCGGGGAAGCTGGCGCGGGCTACAGAAGCATGCGAGACGGCCGCTATTAGGGAGTAGACGCCTGCGACTTGATCCATTGGTGGACGCGTTCCTGCAGCAGGTCCAGCGGCATGGCGCCGCCGTTCACGATTTCGTCGTGGAATGCTTTGATGTCGAACTTCGATCCGAGCTGCGCTTTGGCTTCTTCGCGCAGCTTGCGAATAGTTAGCTGGCCCATCTTGTAAGCCAATGCCTGTCCCGGCCAGGCGATGTAGCGGTCAGCCTCGGTCTGTGCCATGGCGTCGTTTAGGTCGTTAGCGTGCATGTAATCAATCACTTTTTCGCGGCTCCAGTTTTGATCATGAATGCCCGTGTCCACCACCAGCCTAACGGCCCGAAACAGCTCCGAGCTTAACCGGCCGTAGTCGGACACCGGGTTCTGGTAAAACCCGATCTCCTTGCCCAGTTCCTCGGAATAAAGTGCCCACCCTTCCGCATAGGCAGAGTAAAAACCATGCAGCCGGAACTTCGGGATATCCGGCAATGTCTGGGCAATGCTGATCTGCAGGTGATGGCCCGGAACCCCCTCGTGGTAGGCGATGGCTTCGTCGTCGATCAGGGTGCGCTTGGTGGGGTCAGCCACAGCCACGACGACACGCCCAGGCCGCTTCCCATCCGGCGTGCCAGCGACGTAGTGCGTCGCCTCGGCTTTGGCGAAGTCCGGGATCGGCTCCACCGTCACCGGCGCCTTCGGTAACAAGCCAAACAACTCCGGCAACTTTGGTTCCATCTGATGGATATACTTGGCGTAGTCATCGAGAATCTGCTGCTCGCTTTGCGGCTTCCACTTCGGATCACTATTGATGGCCGTACGGAACGCCGCCAAATCCTTATACCCATTGGCTTGGGCCAATTTGGTCATCTCGGCGGTGATGCGCTCCACTTCTTTTAGCCCGATCTCATGCACCTCAGCGGGTGTGATGTTCATCGTCGTCATCATCTTGACGGCTTCCGCGTAGCGCCGCTTCCCGTCCGGCAGGCTTTCGATTGAAAGCGCTGTCCGTCCCTTCGGATCGTACTCGGTCCGCAGAAATGCCGCGAACTTTCGGTAGGCGGGAAAAACCTCGTCGTTTACGGCTTTCGTGATCTCATCGGTTAGCCGTTTTTTGTCCTGTTCGGAAAAGTCCGCCGGGAATTTCCTGGCAGGAAGGAGGAATGGATTCGCGGCGACGATGCCGTCGCATTGACCGGGGAGCTTATCGAGCACGAGCTTGGGCGGCATAAGTCCGTCTTTTTCGCCCTGCCGCATGACCTCGGCTGTCTGATCGAGCACGCGCGGAATCTGGTGGAGCCGGGAAATGTAATCCTGGTAGTGCTGCACGGAATCGAACGGCACGCTGAGCGGCAAATCGGCGAGACGGGTGTGGACACCGTTCTGCTGATTCACCGGCATTTCGTAATTTTTCAGGCTATAGTTCACGTCGTCCCGTTCGAGTTGCTTTTCGAGCAACCGATGGCCGAGCAGATCCTGGTCGCTCATCCCGTCGGTCGGGATGGCTTTTAAACGCGAGAGAAAATCATCGGCTTCAGCGTGTTGGCGTCGGATCTCGGCAAGAGAGTACTGGGCAAGCTGCGAATTGTAACGGTAATCACCATAGGAGGTGGCGCGTTCGGGCGCGTTTTTTAGTCCCGCCTGATAAAACTCCTCGAACAATGTATTTTGTTGGGCGACGCGGTCGGTCAGAGACGCCGGCTCCGCGAACGCCGGCCAGGCCGACGCCAGAACAAACCCTAAAGCAAGGTATCGCATATTATATACAAAGACCGTAGCAGAGTGTTGCGCGCTGGCCACTGACCACGTCGCGGATTGGGGTTGGGATAGAAACCGCGGACCCGGAGCCGGCATGGGCCCGAAAATCCAGAGTTGGAGGTCTGATCCTCACTTTTCACTCTCAAAGCCCGGAGCTCACCATGGCGAGTTCGTCCGGAGGCGAACCGGGAGCTCGGAGCGCTGAGCCTGAAAAGACGCCTCTCACCGGCAAAAGGCCATCTCTCAAAAGCAAGTCTGCTCCAGGAGATTCCTAACCTGCCTTCCCCGACGCCAAAACGATCTTCTACCCGCCGATCAGGCTCTTCTTTTTCAAGATAACTCCTAACACTTTCCGAGCGCTCGTTAAACTCGACGGCTTTATGCCGTCGAGTTATTAAAGACGTGCCATGCCCTCTACCTTGCTTGATGGGTTGTTTCCGACCGTCCGGGCGGAGATCTTGCGGCTATTATTTACTAATCCGCGTCAGGAATTGTATGTGCGCCAACTGGCCGCTTTGAGCTTCCTGTCACTGCACACTGTGCAGAGGGAACTGGCGAACCTTCACGCCGCGGGTCTCGTGTTAAGCCGTTCCAATGGGTATCATCGATTTTATCGGGCTAATCCCAGGCATCCGCTTTACACGACGTTGCGCCGACTCGTCATTAAAGCTGCGCCCCTGGCAAAGCCATCCGCACAAGCAAGAAAACGAAGTGCCGCGCGGATGTGACTCCGCTGAATATTGCGGCTGGAAAGCACCCCAGAGCTGGTTCTAGCAATCTCTCCCCTCCTCGGCCTAACCGCCGAATGATTTAAAACGGTAAGCCGAGGAATCGTCGTGACCGGCTTCGGGTCGCTACTTCTGCGGTATGGTGATCGGTGTGCCTTTGACGCCGGCGTAGAAGGCGATCAGTTCAACCGGTTCGGTCCCGTGGTTCGCGCCGTAGTGCCATTCATTGACAACTTCGATCATCGGGCGGCCGGCTTTGACGTGGAGGACTTTGCCTTTGTCGGTGGTGACTGTGAGTTCGCCCCTGAGGACGACGGCCGCGTTGATGACCGGATGTTTGTGCATGGGCAGACGCTGGCCCGGCGGGATCGTTATCTTTAAAACGCTGATCTCCGGTTGGCCGGAGGGATAGGACGGCAGCGTCTGTCCCGTCCATGTCTCGGTCGAGACAGTAAGTTTTTCCCTGGTCGGCGCCGATTCATCTTTGGCGAAAAGTCCGAGCGGAAGAAGGATCAGGAAGAGAATGGATAAGGTGGTTTTCATTGTGTGTGTAATCGAATGAATGTGGCACCCAAATCGGGTCGCATCCATACCGCTTCGCGGACGTTGAAGTGTTACTTTGTTAAAGCGTTGAATCGGAAGGTTAGAGCACGAACGGAATGAGTCGCTTCACCGCGTAAAGCTTCGCCACGCGGTTGAAGGACGCATCAGAGAACGAAAGGTATAAGCCGTCTTACGCGACCTTGGTAGGCTGCATACTGTTCGGGGAATTGTTTGAGCATGACCTTTTCTTCGTCGCCCAATTTTATCGAGAAACTGACGAACACCAGGACGAGGCCCGCGATTCCAGCCACGTGTCCTGCCACGATGGCGGTGGCCAGGGACATGGCCAGCAATCCGGTATAGATGGGATGGCGCACTACCCGATAAGGTCCGCGCTCAATTAATTCATGTCCTTCTTTCAACGTGACGGTGCCGCTCCAGTTGCGTCCGAGCGTGAGTCGCGCCCAGATGCAAAAACCGAGCCCCGCGATGCATAAGATTGCGCCGGCCCACGCGATCATTTCCATATTCGGGATGACACGCGCGCTCAGCGGATAAATGAAGCGACGGCCCCTGAAGAGGAGAAAACATCCGGCCACTAACAAAAGCGAGTAACGCAACCGTTGCGGGCGGCTCTCCCGATAAACCGAGCGCTTGGTCGATACCGCCGCGAGCACCCAGACAACCAGAAAAATTGTCCAGCAACCACCGATGATGTTGATCGCTACGGGGTAGGCAGACAGAGGTCAGCAGAGGTCAGAGGTCAGAAGTCAGAGGGCAGAGGGCAGAGGCCAGCGCTTTGCTTCAGTAACCTAATTCCGCTTTTCTTTGGGCGGCGGTCGGCAAGGGATCCTTTTTCGTCTCGATTGCGCCCTTGCCCGACTCCTGCACCTTTCTGGCTTCAACGGCATTGAATTCAACGTCCTTTTGAAACTCCGGCGGAACATCGTCCAAAGCGTAGATGGCGTGGACCGGACATTCATCCACGCAAGCCATGCAATCGATGCACTCCTCCGGGTGAATGACCAGCTGACCCTCCAATTCATAAAAGCAGGCCACGGGACACACCAACACGCAGTCGGTGAACTTGCACCCCACACATTTATCGGTAACAACATGCGCCATAAATCAGTTCCGTTTCAGGTTCATTGGGCTTACAGGAGTAAGCTGAACGAGCGGTGCGAGTTTGCCAATGTGTTTTTTGGCGGGAGGCCATGATGAGGCTGCGGCGAATTTGCGCGGAACGCCTTCCTCGCGCTCATTCCGAACAATGCACCCAGAGTTTGTAGGCCGACACCGCCTCTTTCGTCAGTCGCGCCTGACCCGCCATTTGGTCTTCATCCTCTTGTCGACCATTTTGGCTACCGCCCGGTCGACCCCGGCGGAGCCGCGGCGAAATCTGTCGGCCCTGGAGATTTTCGACGCCGCACTGGCCAAGTTCGAAGCCGACCGCCTGGCTCTGCACCAATGGCAGTATCACCAGACGCTGACCACCTATCAGCTCGATCATAGCGGCAGTGTGATCGCTGAGGGGACGTGGCGCTCTATCGTCCGGCCCGGTGATCCGCGCCCGCTCGAGTACACCGGCAAAGACGTGAAAGGAAAGCTGTCGTTCTTCGAGGCTGGCGCGGAAGAACAGCCCGCCGTTCCGGGAAAACCGGGTCCATCACCGTCGCCGTCCGTCCAAACCTCGTCGGCGGCGAAGAAAAACCAGGCTGAATGGGCCATTGAAGCGGTCCGGAAGTATAATCTGCGCAACCGTTACCTCTGGAAGCGACTACCGAATGCAACCATGGCCGGGGAGGAAGCCTACGTCATCACGTTTATACCGAAACCCGGACAAGACGACAGCACACGCGAAGAAAGGTTCTTTGCTCGCCTGGCCGGGCGCATGTGGATCAGCGAACGCGATTTCACGGTGCTCCGGGCAGAGGGCGCGCTGCAATCTCCTTCCTCTCTCTTTTGGATTATCGCGCGCGTGACGACCTTTCGCTTCACCTATCAACTGGAACCTGCGACCGGAACTAATCGGCTGCTCCGGCGCAGCCGGGCCACCGCGGCGACAACAGTTGCTTTTCCTTTCTACAAAGTGCGACAGAAACACTGGCTGACGGTGGACAAGTATGAACCGCGCACGCCACCAGGCACGGCCTCACCCGCCTTGCCGTAAGCAGGGACCCGCCTTCGCCGAGGCTTCCATCTTCGCCGGGCTACGACGTGACAAGTCGGCGTGGCAGGGCTGGGAGCTTTCTGAAAAGCTGAGAAGCTGAAAGACTGAAAGCGGAAAGAGGCGTTGACGCCCGAGCAGTCGCTTGTCGCAACGTTCCCATCGCCTAAGATTGGTGCGATGCCTCGATACGTCTTGGATCACCGCTTGAAAGGCGAGAAAAACCGCCTCGCCCTGATGTCGCAGTTGCTTGATCCGATGCATCGGCGACACATTGAGTCGCTTCGAGTCAGCCGCCAGGCCCGGGTGCTGGAAGTCGGTTGCGGCAACGGTTCAATCTCGGCGTGGATGGCTGAGCACATCGTTCCCGACGGACAGGTCGTCGCCGTGGATCTCGACCTCTCGCTTGTCGGTGATTTACATTCTCCGGGCGTCGAGTTCCGTCAGGGCGACATCGTCGCGGGACCGGTCGATCCCGGTCGCTTCGACTTTGTGACCGCGCGCGCCGTGCTTCATCACGTGGCGGACGCGAGCGCGGCAACTGGCAATCTCATCGCGAGTCTCAAACCGGGCGGTGCAATCCTGCTGATCGAGCCTGACTTTCTGCCGGTCAGTGTCGCCGAGCCGGCGGAGATACGCACATTCTGGAGTGGATGGCTGGCGTGGTCGCGTGAGCATGGCATCGATTATCATATTGGCAGAACCCTGGCGCCGCGCCTCGCGGTCGATGGTCTCGAGGAAATTGGAGGCATCGCGGAGACGGCGGTCTACAACGGCACCTCCCCATGGGCCGATTACTGGCGGCAAACGATCACGGAGCTTCGTGCCGATTTGGTTCAATCCGGCAAACTCGATGACGCGCTCATCGATGCGTTCCTCGTTCATTGCGCCGACCCGAACTGGTGGACTCAGACAATCGCCTTTACTGCGGTTCATGCGCGCGCGCCGACGCTTCCAGAGTTTCGCGCCTGCGCGACTGGCCGCTGATCGCCATCAGTCCCCTTCTATGGAGAGAGATTGGGCGAGTGAGTTAGTGCAGTATCTACAAGGGAGGTTTATCGCGTTGTGCGGGGCGATCGGCCAACCAGTTCCGGGTTATGGCCTTCGCATTAACCCGGCTCCAGGCACTGAGGAATCGAAATACTTCTTATTGGGATTAGAAGCCGGATTATTCCAAGCCGATGAGAAGGGATATATCCAAAGTGATTTACTCGCTCCTCCAAGCACAGAAGGCAGCGAGCAAAAGATGTGTCAGATCTTTTGGCACAACCCCTCCCCGCGGCTTTTTCGCGAGGGTATTTGTCAGCTTGCGACCGCTTCCTCTCTTGTTCTTAAACGCGGCTGGCTGAAAAATCAGATTTTGCTGGAACCCAGCCTCGAGGAGTATGGCACGACGGCCTGCGGAGTAGATCTCGTGGTCAAGTCGCCCACCGGCAAGATTCTTATCGGCGTTGAAATCAAGCGCAGCGCTGCCGAGCTTCAAAAGCTCGTCGCGGACTTCCAGGCTTGTTGTAAACGAGGGCTGCACGCGCGAGCGGAGTGCGCGTTCGAGCAGAATCATCCGAATTACGAGTTCTGCGTCCTCCATAAGCCCACCTACTTTTGGGCGGTCGCGCCCGATGCGGATGTCTGTTTTACCATGATCTATAACGACGAATCCATGGAAGTTGCAGAACTGGGTCCCCTTCCGCAGCGTAGTGTCATAGAGTTGTTAGACTGCGGCGATCGCCCTCGCGCGGAAGACTAAAACGGTCGGATCACGCTTGCCCCCGCGAACTCATCTGTCACCCTTACAGACTTGACGGTCCGTCTCGCTCGCTGCCACGGCATTCGTCATTAAGTAGCCCGGATCTATGCATGGCCCTTCTCGAATTCTGCAGATTCTTTCGAGCAGAGTAGTTCTGTTCGCGTTGCTGGCTGCCATTCTCCTTTCGTTTTTTGGAACGCTGGCCGCGAGCGCGTGGATGTTCCCGGGAACCTACGATTGGCGTTATCGCGTGATCTCGAATCTGCTCTCGCCGCGCGACAACCCGAGCCACCATCTCCTGCCCGCGTGCGGAGTCGCGCTCACAGGAGTGTTGATGCTTCCTTTCGCCCGATATCTGCGGCGGAATTTGGAGATCATCTCCACGGGAGCCGCGCGACTGACGGGCGGGGCTTTTGTGGCAGCGATTATCATGCTGATTTGCGCGTGTTTCATTGTGCCCCAGCACGCACACGCGGTGCTTGGAGTGAGACGGCTGCACGAATTTCTCGGACGCTCGGCGGCGGGATTCATGGCCATCGGAATGTTGTCCGGCTGCTGGTGCGCGTGGAAAGGCCACAAGCAAGGGATCCTTGCAGCGCGGCTGTTCTGGATTTGGTCCACCGTAACGCTTCTGCCTCTGGCTGGAATTTTCCTGAGCGAATGTTTATTGCTGCTTACGCAACTGAAACCGTCCTGGGCAACGCCGATTCGCGACGCGCTGCGACACTCGGTGTTGTGGCACCTGGGATTTTGGGAATGGTCGGGCGCCGTCGCAGTGTTCGTATTTCTTTGCGCAACAGTCTTTTTTTTGCCGGTGCAAGCGAAGCAGCCGCCGTAAAAGATCGCAGCCAAATTGAATTCGCGTTTGGCCGGCGCAAAAAAGCCGCAGGATCTAGTGGATCATGCGGCTTCTGTTCGTGCTATTTCAGACGGTGCAGGCTCAGTCGACGACGACGTGATCAACCATGCGCTGATCCCCCGTGCTTACATAATAGATGCGCACGTGGGTGCCGGGCGCGATCGCGGTGTCGACTATTTCTCCTCTCTTGTTCACAACGTGACCAGGGCCGTTGAGAACATAAGTGCCGGGACTATTGGAGCGATCCTGGCGAACAACGAGAGTTTTGAGAGGCTGATAATTGGCAGCCGCGCCATCCTCCG
Source organism: uncultured Verrucomicrobiae bacterium (assembly GCA_963788855.1). Classification (GTDB taxonomy): domain Bacteria; phylum Verrucomicrobiota; class Verrucomicrobiia; order Chthoniobacterales; family UBA10450; genus CAWBIE01. Next base: position 37,561 of record CAWBIE010000005.1, on the reverse strand, counting down.
TTGTCGTTTTGATGATCGTTCCAGTTACGGTTATCGCTTGTTCCGTCGACGCTGTGGTGTGTTGCTTGTTCGACTGCGTCGAACTTTGTGCGAAGGCCAGCGGCGCAAGCAGTGCGCAGCCCGCCAGGGTGACAATTATTTTCTTCATCATGATCCTTCCGGTTGATTGTTAATGGCTATCCTTTTCGGCTGCTGTGAATTGCATATCACATGCCGCACAGAACGTTTCGTGGTAAGAACCAGCAGATGAACAGTTTAGGCGAACACGGATATCTCATGAAGGGCGTCTGCGCTCCCGAAGCTGGGATCGCCTCGTCCCAGTTGCGGGAAAGTGAATCGTGGATGGGTTAACCAGCCGCGCGCGGAGATCTGGTCCTTTTTTTGGCAACGTCGATCCGTCCCACGCGGTCGATCCATGGCGTTGCGTCGACAACCGCAGAGCTACTCCCTGCTTATCGCCAGGCTTTTTTCATTTGCCGCCGACAGAAAAAGGCTGCGGCGATTAACGCGGCTACGGCGATGTCGGTGAGGCTGCCTGCCTCGGGAACGGACGTTGTCGCGGTCAGATGGGGATTATCCAGCCCTATATCCCAAACGGTGTGATCTGTGTAGGCGAAGCCGGGTTGTCCAAGAATAAGGCCCAATGTTTCGACATCGTGCATGAGATTTTCCCAATCGACCTTGGTCCCCGGAACCCCTCCCGTGCAAAACGACCCATCCGTTGGGGATATGCTGCGCTCGTGCATTCAGAGAAAACTCGTAGTTCACCCAGCCGGGTTTGTTATCGGAAATATCCGGTCCGATGTAATAGGCTTCGACTTCGTTGGCAAAATCTCCGGTGCCGAAGGTGCTCATCAGATCGAGCGTCAGGGTCCGATTCGGTTCCTGGTTGCCGACAAAGATATTGATGTCGGCCGACATTTTCGTAACGCCCATGGCAGAGTAATCGCCTAAAAAATCGGTCGCTGCGCCTAACGGAACATACCACGTGGGGGTGGCGCTTTCGACATCGCCCCGGAGATAGGCGCCCGGATCGCCACCGGTCGGCTGAATCCCGAGCGTGCGAATCGGGTTGGATGTCAACTGCCAGTCGCCGTTATCGCTGCCGTTATCGAACGTCTCTATAATGTCGGCCGCCACGGGGCTGAAGAAGCCGACGGTCGACAGCGCAAGGCCGAGGAAAAACACCCTGTGCACGATGCCACTGTAGCACAGAGACTTTGGGGATCTGGGGGAACGTGTTGTTATAAATACCATAGTTTCCACTTGTCACGATAATGGTGTTTATGAGATAACAGGACTATGCGATTATCTTTCCAACGAGCCTGCCTCGTCGCTCTCCTCTTCTCCAGCGCAATGGCGTCTTTCGCTTACGCGGTTCCCACATTTTACCAGGTCTCCGGAGGCTCAGTGGACGGCAATTTCTCCGATCCCGGACTGGTCATCAACGTTAGCCTGGCGCCTGGATTAAACGCGACGTCGTTTACCCTCAATGACGGGGGCAGCCAGACCTTCGATTTCTTCGACATTTGGACTGACGAGACCACAGTGAACTCAGACGATCTGGTGACGAAATCGATCTCCGCCACCTTGGATTTCTCCGATCCGCTGACGGGCGCGACGGTGAATGGAATCACGTTTGGCGGCAGCATTCTCTTCGGTTTATCGCAATGGGGACAAGTCGAATGGAACGGCCCGACCACCGTTACGGTGGACGATCGCGTTTTCTCGCTGGCGTTGAGCGATGAAACATTTAACGCGGGCTTTTTGGGCCTGTCAGATGGAAATGCCTGCGGCGCGACAGTCGAGGCGACCATTACGCAGGTCAGCTCGCAGCCCGTGCCCGACCTAGGCGACACCGCCACGCTTCTGAGCACCGGTCTGCTGTCGCTCGGGCTGCTGTTACGCAAAAAACTGGCCGCCTAAGCCAGCTTATTGGCGGCATCTCAAGGCTCTCCCGGGTTCTTGCGTTTCCGCTGTCCAGCTCACGCGTTCACTTTTGCGTCGGGCAGCGGTCCGATCGTGCAACTTTGGGAGTAGATGAAGTTTCCGCTGCGTTCTATTTCGCGCGGCGTTCTACTTGTGTTTTTTCTTGAGCTTGGCTACGACGGAAACGCTGAAGCTTTTTAAAACGGCCTGATTCCCATGACTGTCGTTGGCGGTGACATTGACAGTCGTCGTGCCCAGCGGAAAGAAACTGCCGGAAGCGTGGTCGGGGATCGCCGCGAATAAGCCGTCGACCGCATCTGTGGCTATCACAGAAAAACTGACGACGGCGCCTACAGATTGTTTCTTTTTCTTTTGCTTGGCGACCGTGATATTTAGAGCGAACAGGTCCGACCGACCATGCGGAATTGCGAGAGAGCCGCGAGTGAATGATAGTAGACACTCGAGAAGGTTCCAACGATGGCAATCACCTTGAGGAGATCGGTCGAAATTCGCACTGGCGTTCTTCTTTTCGGACTCTGCGCGTTGAGTTTCAGTCGGGCCGCGCTGGCCGAAGAATGGGTTTCGATCGGACCGTTTGGGACGCCGCTGGTGAACGACGACGTCATCAGCGGACAGACCAATGTGGTCGCGATCCATCCGCACGACGCCAATACAATCTACATCGGTGCCGCGGAAGGAGGGGTGTGGAGAACGACGAATGGCGGCGTTTCCTGGACGCCGCTGACCGATACGCAACTCGTGCGCAAACAAAGTTCGGGCAGATTGAAAGGCACGCTTTCGATTGGCGCCCTGGCGATCGATCCGCAAAATCCGCGCACGATTTACGTGGGCACGGGCGAGCCCCATGTAGCGTGTGATTCGTTGTTCGGGCCGGCCCTCGGTGTCTTTCGGTCGAGCAACGCGGGCGATACCTGGACACCGACCGGAGCGGATCTCACGAAGTGCGGAAATTTCGCAATGGGCAGTGCCACCGTTAACAAAATCCTCGTGATCCCGGGTGGCCCGCCGCTCGTTGTCGCGCAACGCAATAAAGTCGCTTTTCCTCCTCCCATCACACGAGGGCGCCCCACCCAGGTTCTGGCGGCAACAAACATGGGCCTGTTCGTCTACCGGGAGGACGGGAGCGATTGCTGGACTCCCCTAACGAACGGCTTGCCCGTGTCAGGCAATGCCGTCGACCTCGTGGCCGATCCCTACCAGAGTGTGCTCTATATCGCCTTTGACAGCCAGGGAATCTTCAAATCGACCGATCTCAATGGCACACAATGGAAAATGTTGACCCAGGGCTTGCCGGCAAATCCACCTCCACCCGCCCCCGCGGTCTTTGGCTGGATCGCCCTGGCCTTCGGCGGACGCACCGGCATCGGCTTTTCCCAACCGTTGCCTATCGTTTATGCCGGATACAACGCCAACGGAACTTATCGCCTCTTCAAGACCGTGAATGGCGGAGATGCCTGGATGGAACTTCCGTCGCCTCCGAGCGAACAGCAGATCGAGTTCAACGACGCGATTGCAGTTGGATCTTATGATTCCAACGAACTTTACGTCGGCCAGGTCGCCCTCTGGAGGGCGCAGGACGGCGGCGCCAAAGGCGGACTGAACAGTTACAAGGTGGATCCGCCGGTGACGGATAACTCCTGGACAAATCTCAGTTGCTGTCAGGTGCAGGCGAATCCATCCCGGCTCGGTTTGGACCTGCACGCCGATAACCACGATATCGAGTTCGCTCCATACGGCAGTTTTATCCCAACGCCCGAACAGGTTCAGATCGTCTATGTGGCCAATGACGGTGGCCTCGCCAAAGGCAGCATCGATTTCAACGGGGTCGTGACCTGGCAGTCCCTAACGAGGGGACTGGCACTCGGGCAAAATGGCACGATCGGACTGGACCCGGGAGATCCGTTCGTGACCGTTTCCGGCGTCTGGCACAACGGAGATATTCTCACGCTGTCGAATATCGCCGCCTCCGCAGAAGTGGCGGGAGGAGATGGCTTTCAAGCCACCATCGATGCCGGAAACCTGATTGCTTACGTGAATTGCAATGCCGGATTTGGTGGCGCGATTTGCCGGCTGCTGCCGCCGGCGCCGTTCTTCACCAATTTCAAGTCAGAGACGATTTGGAGCGACAATTCCGCGCAAAAACACTGGAGCGACCCCCATCGGCCCGGTCATCTGCTGCGTCTGGAGAAGAGCGGTCTGTTGTTTCGCACCACCGTGGCCGACACCGCGACCGCGGCCGTGTTGAACACTGACGACGCCTGGCAAGCGATCGAGCCTCCTTCGGGGAAAACCGGGAAAACCACGACCATGGCGTTCCGCAGCCGGGTCCTGGAGGAGACGCCAGTCTATTATATAGGGACCGACACGGGACAGGTCTGGCGCGGCTCCCCGGAAGCCGGTTGGACGAAGCTTTGCGAATGCGGCGCATCGGTCAATATGATCGCGGCTGATTTGTTCAAGAACGAACGCATCTTCGTAGTGCTCAAGGGCGGAAGCAGTCCGGGACGGATCAAGCAGATCAGTCGTCTGGGCACCAGCACATGGAACGCGGTAAACATCGACACCGCTTTTACCCCGGAACTGGAAGTGCAGGACGTGGTCAGCGTTGCGGTTGATCCGACGGTTCCGGAAACGCAAGGCACGGTGATCTATGTCGGCACCGACCAGGGAATCTACCGCGGCCATGTCGATCCGCCGCTGGTGCTCGATCCGGGCGCCGCCGTGCGTCTCGTGTCGCGCCCGCCGATCTTCGGGGATTGGACCTGGCGACGTTCACCGGGCGTTCCGAATGTGAAAGTCATGGATCTGGAAGTTCATCAAAATTTTCAAGGACACGACCGAAGTGGAATTGTTCGGGCCGGCACCTACGGGCGGGGCATTTTCGAGTTGAGCCAGATTTCGCCAGCCGGAGCGATTGAAAAACTCCCCATCAGTCTCAGCGTCCAGGCCATGCTGATGGAGGAGGATGGTGCGCCGTCGCCATTGAGCGTGACTGTTCCTGCCTCGATGAAAGATCAGAAGGCGAATCGGGAAACTCCATTCGAATTTGCGGCGGCGCGTGGAAGCGACGTGGTTCTCGAGGCGCCCAAGGAGATTCGACAGGAGAACGGCTTGCTCCGATTCATGGGCTGGGCCATTCCGGGAAAGAAGCCCGGGCGAGACAGCAGAATCACGTTGAAAATCGACGATGCGACCAGAGCGGTCGCGTATTACGAGAAAGAAAAATCGAACGCCAACCCGAAGGCCAAACCGCTGCGCGTTTCGGTTTCAACCGAGGCACGGGAGGTGTGCGAGCAGGGCTTCACCCATGAATTGAAGCTTTCGTGGGAAATCATGGACGGCCAGCGACCGGCGACGGTCCGCGCCGAAATCACTTATCCCGATCAGCATACGGAGAGCGTTGAGTTGAAGCCGATCGAAGGTTCACGACTAATTCCTATGAATTATCCGCAAGGCGGAGAGATAAAAGTCAAGGTGATCGCAGAAGACTTTACGAAGCAGAGCGCATCCGCGAATTCGGCCGTAAAGCTGAAGCTGTGTAAGAAATGAATCTGTGAAGGAGAAGCAGAGTCTCACTTTTTCTCGAAGTTGCCGCCGACTCATTTCCAAATCGCGACCATGTTGACGCGGGACAATCCTTGTTCCCAAATCGGTCTCCCCGCGTATCTATTTGGGATGGAACTCGATCTCGAAGGTAAACATGCCGACCGCGCTTATGCCATGCTGGTCTCGCTGGTCACGCCGCGCCCCATCGCGTGGGTTACGACCCTGGATGAAAACGGCGCGGTCAACGCGGCACCATTCAGTTTTTTTAATGCGCTGGGCGCGGATCCTCCGATTATCGGGTTTGCTCCCGGCGACCGCGATGATGGAACGCCGAAGGACACGGCGCGCAATATCCGCCGGACCCACGAGTTTGTCGTGAATCTGGTCGACGAGGCTACGGCGGAAGCGATGAACCGCACGTCGGCCTCACTCCCCTACGGAGTCAGCGAATTAGAGAGCGCGAAATTGACAACGATCCCGTCATCGGTGGTGGGTCCACCCCGGATCGCGGAATCGCCGGCCAGCCTGGAATGTAAAGAATGGGGCACGCTGCAGATTGGTGGAAATCGAGTCATCATCGGACTGGTTAGGCGGGTGCATGTGCGCGACGAACTGATCGACCCGGATAAATTGCGCATCCGGAGCGAGCGGTTCCAGGTCATCGGGCGCATGGCGGGCCCGAATTGGTACTGCCGCACGGGCGATCGCTTCGAGATGGTGCGACCCGCCTGAGCAGGGAGCAGGGAGCAGGGAACGAGGAGCGGAGGCGGCGAAACAACTTGGCAGCGCCGAAGGAAGGGTGAGTGTTAAGGCCTTATGGGAAACAGCCAAGGCAGAGACAATGTTAGGAAACGCGCGGCCCGCCGTAGAAAGACGGAGCGTCTCGCGCTCGCCAAAAGCAAGAAAAAGGCGACGAAATAACACCCGCCGGAAAAGTCCCCACAGCGACCTTGCTCTTTGGTGAGCCGAACTAGGGAGTGGGAGTCGGGGTGGGCGTTTCCACAATGAACGGGGTGGCCCCGGGTGCAGAATAGCCTGGGCCCAGCGGATCGTTGCTGGGCAAATTTCCGGTGCTCGAGCCTGGTTCCGTGCCGGGGCTGATCCCGGGTTGGATGATTTGTGCCGGGACCAAGGTCAGGGCGGCCAGGCACACGGCAGCCACGCTTAGGATAATCAATTTCGGTTGCGTCATCTGCTGTCTCCTTTCTTTGCGATTCCTATCCGGCAATTGCGCGCAGGATCATAACCCGCGCGCGCGCTAAATCCAAATCGCAGGAGCCACATCCGTTGCGCTTGCGACGACGGTTCTTAATCTGCCGAGTTATCTCTTGCAGAAGTGACCCGACAAAAGAAGCGGCAAAATCACGAGAAAGCGCTTGCCGACACGGAGGACGTCAAACATAGTATTACATCATGACTAAGACGATTTCGAAGGTCGGGAACTCCCAGGGCATTATCTTCGATGCAGCCCTCATGGATCTGGCACGGGTCAAGGTCGGCGATCAGCTTACCGTGACGATCCATGAAGGTGGCTCGATCGTTCTTACTCCGGTACGCCCTGCGCTCGATCCCGCCAAAGCCGCCGCCAGCGCGAAGCGATTGATTCGAAAAAACGCGACTCTTTTCAAACGCCTTTCGTGAGCTCGCCGCTCACGCACCTCATCTCTTCGGCGATCAAGGCTATCCACGCCGAGGTTTTGGCCAGTCACGGCGGCTCGCCCGGCCTGCGCGATGAAATTTTGCTCGAATCCGCGGTGGCAGCACCGCAGGCGACGATGACGGGTCGACCACTAATCTCCAATCCTACTGAGATGGCGGCGGCATATCTATTCTATCTCTGTCGCAATCATCCGTTCATCGATGGAAACAAGCGAACCGCGCTCGCCTCGTGCCTCGTTTTTCTGGAAGCAAATGATCTGCTCGCTTCTGAGAAACTGGCGACCAACGATTGGGAAAGGTTGATCCTTGACGTTGCCGCGAGCCGCATCGACCGCGACCAGACAACCGCGCGCTTGCGGCGGCTACTGAAGAAGCGATCGCGAAATAAGAGACAAACTAGGCAGTAGAAATGGGTTGTCCTCGGATTCAAAAGAGCGATGGACAATTGCTTTTGTAACGCTCTGTCGTTCGTTCCACAGCGCGATGTCACTTAACGCAAGGCAAACCAACCTCAACATGGCTTGGAGCCGAACGAGCTCTCTACCACTCTCGGCGTTGTTGTTGGCCGCATCGCTTGTCAACGCGACGCAAGCTGGCGAGCCGTCACCTGGCCGGGAAATCGCACCGGGCGTCCGGCTGCTCGCCCGCATGAGCGACCTGCGCATCAGGGAAAGCTCCGGCGTCGTCGCGAGTCGCCGTTATCCCGATGTGTTTTGGACGCACAACGACGGCGGCGGGCCGAAGAAGCAGGTCCTCTACGCCATCGACCGCGACGGCAACACGCGCGCGAGCCTTCCCTGTCATCGACGTGACGTTCCACGACTGGGAGGACATTGCCATCGACGATGCGGGACATCTCTACCTCGGCGACATCGGCAACAACGACGCGAAGCGGGACACGCTGTTTGTCTATGAAATCGACGAGCCTAATCCAACCACTGGGGCCGGTACATGTCTCCCCGAAACGCGGATGGACGCTGAAGTTTCCGGAGGCGCCGTTCGACTGTGAGAGCCTCTTCATCTGGAAGGATTACGGCTACGTCATCTCGAAAGTGTTTCGATAAAGCGCGCGGCCAGATCTTCCGCTTTCCCCTAACGGAGGCAAACGCTCAGTTGACGCTCGAATCTCGTGGCGACGACGAAAAGTCGAATCGCCGGTCACAGGCGCGGACATTTCCGCCGACGGAACTCTGCTCGGCCTCGTGGCGAAGGACGGCGCCTACGTCTATCGCATCGACGGCGACGTGGCGCGCGTCGCCGAGGTCGAGCCGCACTACACGAAGCTAAAGGACGAGCACATCGAAGGTTGCTGCTTCGTGCCCGATGGGCTGCTGGCGACGAGCGAGCGGCGCAGTATTTTTCTGTTCACCGACCCGGCGTTTCGCGGGCAGTAGACTGCCGTCGGGGCAGCGCGCTTAGACTACGTCGACATCGATCTTGGCGCCGTCGGATTTCGGCAGCTTCGTTCGCATCTCTGATTCCAGCTGCCTTGGGTCGAGTCCCGATCGGGATGTAGCATGAGGAACACCATCTGCCGCTTGTCCTCGTTGAGTGCAGAACTTTGAAGTCGGCAATGGTGAGAGACGAGTAACGACTGCACCGCGCCAAAAATCGGCTGCGGATCCACGTCGTCGTCGAGTCGGATCTTGATCCGGCAGCTCACGTGGGAATCAAGCCAGATAGACGAGGACCCAGCTAAAGGCGGTGACGAAGACCGCCATCGCCCACGATCCCATGCCGCAGGCGAGCCCGATCACCACGACGGTGATGGCTTTCCCGGTGAGTTTCGGATTGTCGAGCACGGTTCGGAATCGCAGCAGCGCGCCGATGCCGAAGATGACAAACGCGAGCGTCTGGCTGCTCCCGCTCAATTCCGCGACGATCGCGCCGACCATGCCGAGGATGATGAGCGCCTTGCGCTCTTCGAGGTCGGAAAGCGGATCCATGAGGGACGAGCGGCGCGGATGCCATGCGATCACCCAGGCACAGCCCACCGCCAGGCTGAAACTGAGAAAGAGTCGCAGCATGAATTCCGGATGGGCGAACTGCTTAAGACTGTTCTGAATCGACACCCACGAATCGCCGTGCGGGTCGAGACCGCCAGTGGTTTTTCCCATCTTGGCCATCTCTTCCGCCGGATTGGCACCGAAAGCGGCCGACGACAACCCGATCACGAGGCCGAGGACAACGATAGCGCCAACGGTCCTCACGACTCGACCGAACCGAATGTAACCGGAATGGATCGAGGTTTTCTTTTCTGACGCTGCGAGTTCAGGAGAAAATATGGACGGCCTATTCATTTCAAAGAGCTTATGCCGCCGCTGCCGCGGGCGACAAGCCTTTATCCCAAGGCGGACGGAGGACAGAGGTCAGAGGTCAGAGGTCAGAGGTCAGAGGTCAGAGGTCAGAGGACAGAGGTCAGAGGTCAGAGGTCAGAGGTCAGAGGTCAGAGGTCAGAGGTCAGAGGTCAGAGGACAGAGGTCAGAGGTCAGAAGACAGCGGGAACAAAAGACTGCGCCTAGGGCGTGAAGTCGTGGTTCTGGCTGAGTCTCGCACAGAACGCAGCCAGCAGGCGGGCGGTGTCTTCCAGGTCCTTTAGCGACAGTAACTCGTTAGGCGTGTGCATGTAACGGAGCGGGACGGAAAGCAGGCCGGTCGCCATCCCGCCGCGGGACAGTTGCATCGGATTCGCGTCCGTGCCGGTGCCGCGCGCCGCCGATGCCACTTGGTAGGGAATCTTCTCCTTGTCCGCCGCGAGCACGAGCAACTCAAAGACGCGGGGGTTAATGTTGGCTCCGCGGTAGATCATGGGGCCACGGCCGACCTGAAAATCGCCCACTTTCTTTTTCTCGACCCCGGGCGCGTCAGTGGCATGCGCCACGTCGAGTGCGATGCCGACGTCGGCTTCGCTGGAGAATGCACTCGCGGTAGCACCGCGTAATCCGATTTCTTCCTGGACCGTGGATACGCCAATCACACAGGCGTTGAACTTGCGGCCGTGGAGGAGTCGCAAGGTCTCGGTCACGATCCAGGTACCCATCTTGTTGTCGAAGGCCATGGACACGGCGCGTTCATTGGCCAGCTCAAGGTAGGGCTGAAGAAAAATCCCGGCATCGCCGATCGAGACGAGCTTGAGCGCGTCTTTTTTGCTGGTGGCACCCAGATCGATATAAAGGTCGTGCATCTTCGGGACCCGTTTGCGGTCCTCTTCGTCCATAAGATGGATCGCCTTGCGACCGAGAACGCCCGGCACCGGACCGCCAGTCGTCATAATGGAGACGCGCTGTGAGGTTGCGACTACGGGGTCGACACCGCCGATGGGCTCGAAATAGAGAAAGCCTTCCTCGGTGATGTATTGCACGATAAAACCAATCTGATCGCAGTGGCCGGCCAGCATAATGCGAGGCTTGCCCTTGGGATTCCGCACTCCAAGGACGTTCCCCATGACATCCGTGCGGACGCTGTCACACCATGGCCGGATTCGCTTGCGCACCAGCTTCTGCACTTCGTGCTCGTAGCCCGACGGGCTCGGTGTTTCGACAAGTTGTTTGAGAAAATTCTTACTGTCCTTGTTCATTTGGAATGGCGGAAAGCTTCGCGCTGCCTGGACCGGCAGACAACGCTAAAATAGGCACAGCATCGGTCAGCCCCAACTCTCCGACTTCGCTCTTACCAAGCCTGTCCTTCGACCAGGCAAGCGATCAGGCATTCAGAATAAAGTTACGTAGAAGATCGAGTGCGCAACCCAACCGTCTGGCGCAGTCGTTAACGCACGGGGGCGGTCTGAGATGTGACCGAGCCTTTGACAGGCCCGTGGTCGTGTTGCGTTCCCGTCTGGATGCCATTCACTCTCCCATCGGGATCGATGGACAGAGTCGTCGGCCAACAATGCACTCCAAAAGAACGCGCGATGGAACCGTTCGGGTCAGGCACGAGTGCGAGGCCAAGCTTGTACTTGCGCCGGACCTCAGCAAGGACGTCGGCCTTCGCATCGCCACTGACCGCGACAATTACGGGCGCATTTTCGCCGCCCTGATCCTGCAAGCCTTGCAGGCGCTGAAGTTCTTGAATGGAAGGGATCGACCACGATTGGAAGAAGTTCAGAAGAATCGAGCCGTGGCCACGCAGTTTGCGGAGGGAAAGACGCAGCCCTGTATCGTCGATCAACGACGCATTTGGAGCGCGCTCGCCCGGTCGGGTAGTCAAACTCAGTCGCCGGAAGCGAATTGCCCTCGGTACCGTGAAATACTTCTCCAAAGCGGCCGCGATAGCATCGGCATCAAATTTGCCCTCCTGTTTCCAAACAAACTCACCCTTGGTATTCATCAGGTAGGTCGACGGCATTTTTTTGGCGTCGAAGGTTCGCGCCCATGAGCCCGTGTAATCCTCCGTCAGAATCAGGTGCCCATTAAATTTCTCTCCGAGGGAGCCCAGCTTTGCTTCAACCTCACGGCGGCGACCAGCGAAGGTTTTCGATGGAAGCACAACAATTAGCACGACCGGTATATTGAGCCGACGCGCCAGCACTTTTCCAAACTTCTCGAGCGGTCGATCCATTTTCGGATCGGCGAAGTGGACGATAGAGTTCGCGGCTGCTTCGCCAGGTCGCGCATGCGCCAGGACGTTGGTGTGTCCGACGGTCTGTTCTTCGAGAACGGCATCGAGAGGCACGGTCGGCAACCAGACCGGAGCAGGCATCGGGTCGGACCAGGACGGCATATCCCAGGCGACCACGGGACTCGAGACGGCGCAGGCGGTTCCGCCGGCGATCTCAATAGCAAAGCCATGCTGGTCGACTTGAATGCCATGAATTCGCAAACAGATATTGCTCGCGTCGTAAACCTGCGGCGGCTTCGGAAACATAAAGCGATGATCCTCGAAGCTGGTTACGACTTCGCCTCCCCAAATTGTTTCCAAGTGGCTCTGTTTCACCCACGACCACTCGAAGCGGTCGATGCGACCGCCGGGGATCCAACTCGCAAAGGCGTTAAAGGCCGTGCCATCGCTGGTTTCCTCAAAATCCACGACGGGCGGACCGCGGAATTTTGAGGAAATGGTGCCGTCGAGAATGAGACCATCAGGCGTGATGCGCACGGCACTGAAGCGCGCATCGGCGGAATCGTCGATCGCACTCAGGCCGTGATTGATCTGCGTCCGGTCCTTGGACAACTCATCGTTGATTTGGGCCTCGGCCTGAGGAAGGGCGTTATCGCGCGCGGAAATAATGCCGGAGCGAACACGGCCCTTGATAAAATCCCATATTCCGGAAATAGACAAATCGTCGTCGGAAGCAACGAGGGAGAAGTGTTGCGACCCAGGGTCAACGGCGATGGTGAGCCCTTGTCGAACGGTGATGTCATCGAAATCCGGCGCGTAATCAGCGGTGGCCTTGGCATGAACGACCAAGTCTAACGAGCCGTTGTTCCACTCCACCCCGACACTTGTGACGGAAACGTGGTAAGTGACGGTGAAAATGGAATATCCGACATCAAAGCTCTGGGTGAATTGCTGCAGATTGTCGATCGTGGGCTGAAATTTGGTTTGGAAATAGTCGCGGCTGATGGCGATGGAAAAATCGGCATTCAGGAAATTGTTCGTAACGGTGCCGAGAGCGCTGTCCGGAAGACTAAGCGGTGGAGTCAGGCGCAGTGGCAAGGCGAGCGCGTTACCCAGCCCCTTGAACTGGGAAAAAGGGAAATCGTTCGGCAACTCGAGGCTGACCGGCTCGAAAGCCTCACGCAACGCCTTCCGAATTTGAATGACAAGCTGCTCCAAGTCGAACGGCCCCAAACCAGTGTTCGCGGCGCTGGTAAATTGAATCTTGCTGTCGTCGGTGGGAACATCCACCTCGAGAATGGTTTTAGGGGGACGGTAGAAACGCATGTATCTCGTTTTCACGGTGTAAGTGGCTGCGACTAAACCGTGAATTGGCTCCGGCAGAGCTGGAGTGTTGGGATCGGGCAGGAAGCGCGCCCGGATGTTCACATAAATTGTAACCTCCGAGGTGGAGCCCGGGGGGAAAGCGATAGAAGGGGCGGAAAGTTGAACTTCCACCGTGCCCCGACAGTTTAGCACCGGGGGCTGAAAGATTTCGTGGAGTCTGGCAGCCTGAAGATCTTCATAGGCCTGGAGCAATACTCGCGAAGCACCAGGGGGCGCGTTGCCAGAGAGCTTTGGTCCCTGGGTTCCCGGATCCCCGCCGACGTCGACTGTCTGAAGCATTTCGTTAAACCAGTCGGCGTAATCCGAGAGGGGCGGATGCAGAATCGGTGGCTGGTCGCCGATGCGCGTCTTCTCGCTGTGTGGAGAAACGGGAGACGCGTCCGGGTCGGCCCCATTTTGATGCAGCGTCGCGAGGATGCCATTAATTTTTGCGACGCTAACCAAAAGGACCGCGTCGTAATCACCGGTTAAAGTATTAGACATAACAATTACCGTTAGGGTGGAACGTCGATTTCTTCGACAATGTAGACCGAGGTTGGATGGGGTATATAATTGGCGGTCCGGTTTGGCGAGGTGGCCTCAGCTGTATTTTTCTTCGAGTACATGTTGCATCCTGCCAGCGCCACGCGACGGGCCGCGCCGTTGGTTCCACCGATGTTAAAGGCCACGAGCAAGTCATTTCCGGAAACCAAATTGTAATTCGTCAGGTCCGACGTTTCTGTACTGTTGGCCGCAATCGTCACTCCGGACCCCTGAGCGAAGCGCACTTCGATGAGATCGGGACCCGGATCCCAGGCTTGCATTGTTGCCGCCGGTTGGGAGATAGCCACCTTGTTGATTTGAAGGTCCGCCGTGGTCGAACCACGCAATGTGAGTACAACCGCGGTCCCCGATTTGTGAATCTGGGCGGCGGCGATTCTCTGAACCATCGTGTTTCCCTCCCATCCGGCATCGTCGGTCGCGAGCGCGGTCTGGTAGGCTATGGCGAGCGTTGTGGCGGATGCCATGTTCGAGCCGGCAGATTCCGGCGGACCAACCATTGTCGCAAAAATCTGATACTCGTAGGTTTTAGCTTCGGTGAGCCCGGTGTCGGTGAAGGTCAGCGGTGTTCCTGGAATGGGTGGGAGAGACACTGGCGGAGCGCCGTTTTCCGAGCGCTCAATTCTGAAGGCCGTAGTGTTCGTGGCATTATCCGTCCAGGTAAGGCCAATTTTGCTGGAGCTGAGTGCCGTGGCCGTGAGATTGGATGGCGCGGGGGGCGCCTGGGTGCCGTTACCGTTACCGTTACCGCCAGTAACCTGAGTAGGGGCGAAACCGCATCCGGCAAAACCGGTCAGAAAAACCAATGGAACGACAACCAAAGGGAGGAGAAATATCAGAACCATCCAGTCCATCTTCTGATGAGAACATTTTCATCCGCTTCTTGCGGACTGTAAAGGAAGGAAACGCGCTTCATCTTCCAGAAAAAAAGTGAGGGGCAATCAATTGAAGAATTGCACATGAAAAGTTAAGTCAGGCGTGCACCTCGATTTTCTCTACAAGGTAGACCAGGGCTGGGTGGCTTATATAATTGGCGGTCCGGTTTTGGACGGTGGCTTCCGCTGTATTCTTCTTCGAGTACATGGTGGATCCTCCTACAGCCGCGCGACGAGCAGAACCTGCGGTCGTGACTAATATTAAACGCGACGAGCAGGTCTTTTCCCGAATCCAAAGTGTAATTCGTCACGTCCGATATCGACGCCGTGTTGGCGGCAATGGTTACGCCGGACGCGCCCCCAAAGAGCACTTCGACGAGATCAGCAGCCGAGTCCCACTCTTGCATGCCGACGGCCGGTTGCGAGATGGCAACGTTGTTGATGACCAGGTTCGCGGTACTCGAACCGCGCAAAGTGAGTCTGACCTTGGTCCCGTCGTTGCTCAGCTGTCCCGTAGCAATTCTTTGGACAATGGTGTTACCCTCCCATCCGGGGTCGTCCGTCGTGAGCGGAATGTTGTAGGCTACGGCGAAAGTTGTCGCGGATGCCATGTTCGAGCCGTCCGACGTCAGATCGACGACTTTGGCAAAGACCTGATATTGGTAGGTTGTCGCTTCACTAAGTCCAGAGTCATCCAATGTTTGCTGCATCCCCGAAACAGGGTTGACGGTGAGAGACACTGGCGGAGCGCCGTTTTCCGAACGGTCAATTCTGAACGCCGTGGTGTTCGTGGCATTATCGGTCCACGTCAGGTCGATCTCGCTGGAACTGACGGCCGTTGCCGCGAGGTTGGAAGGCGCCGCAGGCGGCGGGGTGCCATTATCACCACCACTAGCAGCGCCACCATGAAAAGTGCACCCGGCAAAACCGGTCAGAAAAACCAACGGAATGAGAACCAATGGGACGAGAAATATCAGAAACACCCAATCCATATTCTGATGAGAATATTCTCGGCGGACTCTTGCGAACTGTAAGGACTAGAAGCCATGCCAGAGTCCTGATACCCGTAAATCGGTTCCGGGGCTGAACCCGGTCGTATCGGCCTAATACTCTGCGGCGTTGCCAGAACCGCCGGGATTGCAGTAGAAACCGGGCCGTTTTCCGAGCCGCCCCAAGAAAGGATTGAGGTCCGCATCCGAATAACCGCCAGAAACTGATTCCCGAATACGGGCCGAGCCAGGAGGCGGAAGGTCTTGATCAAGATCGACAATTGCCTGCGCGACTATGAGCATGTCGGTCAACATGCGAAAGAGAAGTCACGAAGGGTCGCCACGATCCAGATTGCTGGTCCTGGTGGATGAATCAAACGTTGGAAGTTCGGTTCGAACGGCGGGGCGCGGCCTCGATTGGCTGAAGCTTCGTGAATTTCTGACCGGCCCAGAGACGGGACGCGAGCTGATCGAGATGGTGGTTTACGCGGGGTTGCCGCCCGCCATTCCAATCTGGCAGGAGGAGCGCGACAAGAAGAACAAGTTCATGCATTGGCTGCGCGCCAACGGATTCATGGTCGTAACGAAAGATGGGTCGCCCGCCGAAGAGGGCCATTACAAAGCGAACGTGGACGTGATGATGGCGATCGACGCGCTCGAGCTTTCGGTCTGATGCAACCCGACGTCGTCGTTCTCGTAACCGGCGACGCCGATTTTGCTTATCTCGCCATCAAGTTGAGGCGACGCGGCATCCGCGTGGAAGTGGCCTCAGTCGCGCAAAATCTCGGGAATATTTTAAAGTCGGCCGCCAACGAAGTCATCGATCTGGCCCTTTGTTCAAGACGTTCGAGCTGATGAAGCTCCGCGAAGATGAGCCCGCCAATCAATCCAAGAGAAAGGCGAGAAACTAAAGGGAGTGGAGAGATGGAGTAATGGAGTGTTGCAAGAGACGTGGTGAAAGCTGAGTTGTCTTTGGATCAGGCGAATTGTCATGAAGGATTTGACGCAAGGTTCTGTGACCAGGCATCTGCTGCACATGTCGGCGTTCATGGCCGTGAGCATGGGGGTGCAGACGCTTTATTTGTTGGCCGATCTTTATTGGGTGGGTCACCTCGGCAAGGAAGCGATCGCGGCTGTCGGTTTGGCCGGCAACCTGACCATGATCGTACTGGCCCTGACCCAAATGCTGGGCGTGGGAACAACGACTCTGATCTCGCACGCGGCCGGACAAAAAGATCAACCCCGCGCGGAACTGGTCTTCAATCAATCGTTCGTGATGTCGATCCTGGTCGCGGTCGGACTCGGCGTGGTCGGATTTCTCCTGATGAACCTGTATTGCGATTCGTTAAGCGCGGACGCCGCCACGGCGACGCTGGCGAAACGGTATCTCCTCTGGTTCCTGCCGGCCATGCTGCTTCAATTTCCCCTGGTCGCATTGGGATCGGCCCTGCGCGCGACCGGAATCATTCAACCCACCGTCCTGTTGCAGGTGCTCAGCGTGGTGCTCAACATCGTGCTCGCTCCGTTGCTCATTTTCGGGGTCGGACCGTTCCCTCGCCTCGGCGTGACGGGCGCGGCGCTGGCCAGCTTCGTTGCCATCCTGACCGCCGACGTTTTGATGATGTTCTATTTCGAGAAAAAATACCGTTATCTGCGTTTTCGCTTTCCGTCCATGCGACCGCAGCCGGCCATCTGGAGCAAAATGTTGCGGATTGGCGTGCCGGCGGGGGCGGAGTTCGTTCTGATGTTCGTCTATATTATGATCGTTTACGGCATTATTCGCGGGTTCGGTCCCGCTGCCCAGGCCGGATTCGGGGTGGGCGCGCGTGTGATGCAGGCGCTTTTCCTTCCGGTGGTGGCCTTGAGCTTTGCTGTCTCCCCGGTGGTCGGGCAAAACTTCGGCGGACGTCGCGCCGAGCGGGTCCGGCACGCCGTCTATTCCGCGATCGGGATTGCTTGTCTGATGATGATGGCGCTCGCACTGCTCGCGTATCTTGCCCCCGTCGCGATGATTGGCGCGTTCTCGAGCGATCCACACGTGATCGATTTCGGCAGCGATTATCTGCGCATTGTCGCGCTGAATTTCGTAGCCGCAGGCATTGTCTTCACCACCTCCAGTATTTTTCAGGGAATCGGCAATACTTTGCCGCCGCTGCTCAGCTCCATGACGCGCCTTCTCCTTTTTGTTCTGCCGGCCGTTCTCCTTTCGCGTGTGCCGGGATTCCAAATCAAGCACGTCTGGTATTTATCGGTGGCGTCACAGTTGATCCAGGCGGGCATCAATCTGCTGCTGCTTAAGCGGGAATTGCGAAAGAAACTAAATTTCGAAGGACTCGAGCATTTGGTTCCCGGGGGTGCGACCGCGACCTAGGCACCGATGTGAGGTGACGGCTCGCGCCGGACGAGATTATCAGGCTGGAGCGGATGGATTTTCGATTTGCTCGAAGATACGTGAGGGCGGACGGTAACAGCGTGAAAACGCTCGTTAGTCGCGTATTACCCGGCCTGCTGGCGGCTACCCTGATGGTGGGTCTTCTGCTGGGAGGGGAATTCCACAGCCAGATCATCACCTCCTCCTCTCTTCTTATTAACGTCAATGATGGGCACTCGCTGCGGATTTGGAATTTTACACAGGAAGGCGGCGCTCAGCGGGGGGTTGTGACCGTAACGACGACCGACGGCACGGCCAATGTCCTTACCGCCAGCATCATTGACACGAGCGCACCGCCCAGTCCGTCCACCCTGGAACCGATCAACCAGGTGGTAATCGCCGGACCGGCGCAGGTCGTCGTGCCGCCGGTGGACGGAGCAACGCTTTTTATTACTTACCGAAAAGAACTCGACGAGCAGGGCGGAACTCCGTCAGCAACACCGGTCCCCACGCCGACTTCGACGCCAACTCCAACCCCCTAAACCAGATCGTTTTCCTCGAGAAAAAGCCGAAGCGCGAGAGGCCTTAACGCTGGCCGGATGGAGATTAAGTCGCGAGGCGATCGAGGGCCAGACGCAGTTCGCGAATGTTGAACGGTTTGTCGATAATTATATCGACGTCCATTTCTTCGTAAGCTTCGCGGATTTCCGATGAGAGGTGCGCCGACAAGACCATGATTTTCCCGGCGAAGCTGCGTTTTCTGAGTTCACGGACCAACTCTACCCCCGACAAATGGGGCATTTTTTGATCGGTAATAATGACATCATATGTGCCGCCATTTTCATCGAGTCTCGCCAGCGCGTCGTCACCATCGTGTGCGCCGGTCAATTCATAGCGGGGGGCGGCAAAGATGAAGCGCATCGATTGCATAATCGACGGCTCGTCATCCACCGCTAAAATCTTCAATGCCGCGCCCATGATGGCGAAGTAAGACAGCATCGTCCGTGCCGCGAGGTGAGCCGAGGCGGGAAGAAACGGCGATTCGTTAGCCGTCATTGGCGTAGACGAAGGGGGCCCGAAAGGGCCACCGTTGACGCAGGGACGGACGGACAGTAAGACGGTCCGCGTGAAAGAGGGCGACCCAAAGCGCGCAAAATACGGCCCCTGGCTTGTCGGCCTCGGGGCCGCTTTATGGGGGACGGAGAGCGCGTGGCGCATCCCACTGAACGATCTCTTCGACGCGCAAGTGATCGTGTTTTGGGAGCACGTGCTTATCGTGCTGATGTTCCTGCCGCTTTTGCTTTCGCAGCTGGGAGAGTTGCGCAAAATCAATGCCTCGACCTGGGGTTACCTGCTCTTCTCGGGATTCGCCGGTTCCGCGGTAGGCACAATTTTCTTCACCCTGGCTCTAAAGAACGGCAATCCGACCGTCGTCAATGTGATCCTGAACATTCAACCGCTCATCTCGACCCTGGGCGCGTTTCTCCTTTTCCGCGATCGCCTGACTCCGCACTTTTTTCTTTACGCGAGCATTGCGATTGTGGCCGGCATTTTTCTCTCGGTGGAGCACCCGAATTTGATCGGGGTTTCCTTTGAGAAAGCCGGGTTGAACCGCGGAACCGGTTACGCCCTTGTGTGCGCTCTGTTCTGGGGCCTTTCCACCGTCGCCGGACGCGGCGTGATGACGGGCATGCCGCTTCGATTGGGCGCGAGTCTGCGCGTCGTGGTGGGACTGGTTTGCATGACGATGATCCTTCTGGCTTACGGTAATCTCCAGAGTGCGAGTCTCTGGCCGGCCGCGGCTCAGGCGCATGCGGGAACGGCCATCGTTGCGCTTATTCTGCTCGCCTCGATTTCAGGGGGGATTCCTCTTCTGATCTATTTCGAGGGATTGCGGCTGACGCGCGCCTCCACCGCCGGCTATTTCGAAATGATGCAAACGCTGGCCGCGGTCTGCATCACGTGGGGCTTTTTTCACGCCACTCTTTACCCGCACCAAATTGCGGCGGGACTCATCCTGATGGGGGCGGTGACGATGGTTCAGAAAGCGCAGCGTAAAGCCGGAAACTAGGAGAATGGAGAGGGCGGAAAATTCAACCTGACACAAGGGGCGGAATTCGATAGCCCGGTGCTCTCCTCATCCAAGGAGGATCACTAACTCTTTCCCGTTTGTTCGGAGTGACGCCTGACAACAGCCGACTGTAACCGGGGTTATTTCTTCCTGGCCTTCTCGGCTTTGCTCTTGTGCGCGAGATCAGCGCGATGGGCGCGCTCGTAAGTCTGAATGTCTTTGAATCTGCCTTTCTTGTCGCGGACGGCGTAGAGTTTCTTACCGGTACTGCTGCGATGGGTGGTGCGTCGTGCTTTGCCTGCCATAATGATGATGAGGTTGAGGTTTCTTTCCGAGACGTTCCGAGTTACAGCAAAAATAGGCTCTGCAAATCCCTGAGCCAAGAAAATTCAATCGCAACAACCAGCCGGCGTCCGAAGATCGAGCATGCGGCCCCGCTTGTTCGACCGTGGGCTGATCCCATCTCCAAGGGAGCTGGCAGCATCGCCATAATCGAAGAAATATTGGTAGCGGGAAAGAGGCCAAAGCGACCGCGCCTCCTTCAATGAGCGTGCTGCACACTCAGTTCCCAGCGATATCCATCGGGATCGTGGAACCACAGGCCCAGGTGCGGCGAGCCGGGTGCCTCCGGACCAATTTCATCACCCGGATCCTCCAGGTCGGCACCAATCTTCTTCAGATGGGCGAGCGCTTTGCGCAAAGCCGTCGTGCTGGGCAGATGAAACGACATGTGCTCCAAGGTCTTCGGCGACGGCTTGCCTTTGAACAATGCGATCGTGACATTGTCATTGCCGATCGCAACGCCACCATCGAATTCGAATTGTTCTTTCAAACCCAGTGCACGCTCGAACCATTTTGCGCTGCGCCGGGGATCGCGCACCGCCAGGCCGAAGTGACCAACAACTCCCAGGGTAAACGGAACTTTCACGGCAACGCTAAGGTCGAAGCTTCAGAAGCAGGTTATTCTCAAATGAAAGGATCGGCTCCACCATTATCAGCGCAATTAGTCAAATCGCCAAACGAGCTCTTGGAGCGCTTTGATTCGCGCTTCCATCAGGTTGCATTTCTCATCCAGGGGGCTCGCCGCGTCGCGCTTTTCTAACCAGGCGACCTGCTTCTGCTTTACTGTCGCACAGCGCGCCGGCGGAAGAATAATGCGCGCGCCGTCGCATACTTTGTTCAACCGTTCATCCAGGGATCTCTCCCTGTCTCCGTCCGACCCCCAAACGTGACGCCCTCATTTGAGCCGCCGTGTGAGGTCGTTAGACCTCCAGATTGGAAGGCCAAAGAAACGAAGAACCCTTGCCCGACCCAAGCTCGCCGCCGGCCGCTTTGCCTTTTTCGGTCAGATGGCGTTTCCCGCCATCACGAGAGTTCGAGGTAGCCGCGCCCGAGCAGCTTATCGTAGAGAGCCGTTATCAAGATGCCCCTCTTGTCTGCCAATTTCGAGGGTCCTGAGTTTCTCGGATTGCTCCGGCATGGTGCCGACATTGAGAGCAACCAAGGTGCCAAGCCCAGCCGAGCTGGCAGGCGGGAGCAGAAATTCCGGCGTTTGGATTGCGCCCGCGATCGCACACCAGGCGTTCCCTGTTAGGTGAATAACTGACGCGACCTAAAACTTTCCGACCTCTCGAAACCAGCGCAGTGCCCGCTGCACTTCCGATGCCTTCAATTCGTGCCCTCCGTAGAAAGGTTCGAGACGGACGCGACGGAATCCGTTGAACACCAGTGAGGCCCTCACCTTTTCTTCATCCTGCGGTCGCGCAATAGGATCGTTGACGCCGCCGCTGAGCCAGATGGGCACGTTGAGGAAATCTCCGCCGGGCTGGTAGGTCTTGTAGGCTGGACTCAATCTATCGTCGTTGATTCCGCTAAGGAAAAAACCGCAAACCTTGATCGATCCGGTCTTGGCCATGACTACGCCAATCAAACCACTGCGTTTCGCACCGCCGGACAAGCCCCCGAATGCAACCGGCCAGCTGGCGGACTGCGGCCATTCTTTACGGATGGCTTCCAGCGCGGCTCCCAGCATGCCGACCCGCCATGATGTGGAATCTTCGCGCGGCTTGATCGTCGCGTCCGAGGCGAGAACCACCCAGCCTTCGGCAGTGGCAGGCCGCCGGTACCAATTTGCGTCCATTGGACTGGTGCGATGGGCGTCAGTCGTCGAGGTAACGATCAGAATCGGCCAGGGTCGCGCGGGATCGAAGCCTGGTGGAAACATTACCACAGCCCGCCCGGTGTCGGGTCGGGGATTACCGCCCTCCGCGGCGTAGTCTTGAAAATACTTGTCGACCGGAAATCGAATATCGACCATCCCACCCCCTGTCACGGTCTGTCCGGCGAGCGTAGTCGCATCGCCGACCGCGGGCAGGAGCAGGTAAAACGAAAGCAGGCTGGCAAAAGCCAGGGACTGAGGAAACCTGACCATGAGAATAATCAACCGAATCCCACGGGACTTGTCCAATGGCTCAAGATTCCCGGAGTGCACAGGCGGTTCTGGCAATAAGTGACGAGAGTCACTGTGGCCCAACCAGCGATAAGGCCGCCTGGCGCAGAGGAACTTCCCCCCCAGCCAGGGCCCAATTGCACGGTCGATGGCATGGGATCGGCTCTAAAATCACGTGGAGTATTCGCTCGAAACGTGAACCTCTTTCGCCGCCATCACGAAAGCCTGCCGGAAGAAATCAAGCCGGCGCTCGCACCGCCGCCTTTGCCGGCCCCAAAGCCTGCCCCGATAGCCAGCAGGCCCATCGCGCTGAGCAGTTCGCAACAGGCGCTCCTAACGGAAGCGCTCGGCCGCAAAGGAGTTCGCGTCCTCAGGGACCTCTCAGTGGATAATCCTGCCTCAAAGATTGGCCTGGTCGTAGGCGGGACAGGTAAGTCGTTGGCACCCGCCCGCTCGCTCGCGTCAGACGAGGCGAACCGCGGTCCGATCATCTGATCCGAAGCCAGACGTTCCCCCTTTTGCCCAAAGCACCGGGCCAGCCAGGCCAACGGATAAACCGAAACGCGGTTGGTCCTCCGCGCAGACAGAATCGCTGGCCAACCGCCCAAAAAGGAAGACGGTCCTCCCGTGCGATTTTCAAGCGCATTCACTGCATTCGCCGGATTGGCGATATGGTTCGCTCCACCGCTCCAATCGGAAACGCCAACCGCAAAGGCAACGATGAAAGCGATCGTGGCCCACGAGTATGGAGGCACCGAGGTTCTAAAGTATGAAGACATGCCGGTGCCGGCGCCGCAGGACGGTGAAGTGCTTGTGCGCGTGATCGCCAGCGGCGTGAATCCAGCCGACCCACTTATCGTATCGGGCAAGTATGCGAAGGAATTTGGAACGCATCTGCCGCTTATTCCTGGCTACGATATTGCGGGTGTCGTGCAAAAAACCGGAACCGGAATCACAAAACTCAAGGTGGGCGACCCGATCTATGGGTAAGTCCTCTGGGGTGGCGGCTGGTCTGAGTACGCGGTCGCGACGGAAGGAGAAGCGGCTGCCAAGCCGCCATCGCTCACTTATATAGAGGCGGCCGCGGTGCCACTGGCCGCCCTGACCGCATGGCAGGCGTTAGTCGACACCGCGCAACTCCACGCGGGCCAAACCGTGCTTATCCACGGCGGTTCCGGCGGGGTGGGAAGCTTTGCCATCCAGATCGCCAAAGCGCGCGGTGCGAAAGTCATCGCCACCGCGTCGACGGCGAATCAGGACCTGCTCGAGGACCTGGGTGCGGATGTAGCAATCGATTACACGAAAATCAAATTCGAAGACGTCGCCAAGGATGTCGATGTCGTGCTCGATACCGTGGGCGGCGAGACGCTCGCGCGCTCTTACGGAGTGGTCAAGAAAGGCGGCATCATCACGTCGCTGCGTGGCCGGCCCGATCAAGCTGAGCTCGACCGATACGGGATCCGAGGAGCGCCAATCGCGGTCAAACCAGATGCGAAGGAACTGACGGAAATCACGAAGTTGATCGAAGAGAAAAAGATCAGACCGATTGTCTCGCAAGTGTTGCCGCTCAGCCAGGCCGCGCAGGCGGACGAACACGCTGAAACGCATCACACGCGCGGAAAGGTTGTGCTCAAGATTGCGGAAGAGCCCCGTTAGCCAGAGACGAGACGATCACTCGCCGCCGGGATCGACCAAAGGCCGAATATTTTGGTATTTCGCGCGGTCATGAAAAACGGATAATCACGAACGATGAGCGATGCAGCAATTGAGGCACGACTTCCCTTGATCGATCTGCACCGCCACCTCGACGGCAATGTGCGGCTCCCCACGATTTTGGAGTTAGGAAAAAAGCACGGCGTGAAACTGCCGGGGACGACGTTGGCGGACTTGCGGCCGCATGTGCAGGTGATGGAACGGCAGCCGGGTGTCATGGCCTTCATCTCGAAGATGCTCTGGATGACAGCCGTGCTCGCCGATGCGGATGCGTGCCGCCGCATTTCTCGAGAAAACGTCGAGGACGCAAAACGGGAGGGCATCGACTACATCGAACTGCGCTTCAGCCCATGGTTCATGGCCGAGCCGCACGGACTCGATCCGGCCCGGGTCGCGGCTGCGGTAGTCGAAGGCGCCGCGGCGGGCGCGCAGGCGACGGGCGTGCAGGTAAATCTGATCGGAATTCTTAGCCGGACCTATGGGCCGGAAATCGCAATGAAAGAACTCGAGGCGTTGCTCACGCAGCGTGAGCATATCGTCGCGCTCGATTTGGCGGGTGACGAAGCAAATTTCCCGGCGCGACTTTTCGAAGAGCATTTCCGGCGCGGACGCGATGAGGGCTGGCGCGTGACCGTTCATGCCGGCGAGAGCGCTGGGCCGGAGAGCGTGTGGGACGCGTTAAGGCTACTTGGAGCGGAGAGAATAGGACACGGCGTGCGAGCCATGGAAGACCCCGGGTTGCTGGATTTCCTCGTTGAAAATCACATCGGCATCGAGGCGAACCTTACGAGCAATGTCCAAACGAGCACGGTGCCGGATCTCGCGAGCCATCCGTTGCGCGCGATGCTGACGCGGGGATTGCTGGCGTCGATCAACACAGACGATCCGGGAGTGAGCGGCATTGATCTGCGACATGAATTCGAGATCGCCGCGCTGGAAGCAGGATTGTCGCGCCCCCAAACCCGGCAGGCACAGGCCAACGCACTGGAGACAGCGTTTTTGCCGGCGGACGCAAAGGAGAAACTAAGAAAAGCAAAAGAGGAATGCTCAGCTCCAAAGCCTTCACCGAGCGGGCGGCCTGGTGCTCGATGAAAAGCTAGGAAGGGAGTCTCGGCAGGACGTTCGAGACAAAATCAACCACAAAATGACCGATCATATTGGCGACGAGATCTCGGCGCCAAAGATAGAAACCGGTCAGAATTGCACCGAGCGCCAGTGCGATCACGATATTGGCCAGGCCACCGGTCCAGTGACCGACGGAGAAGATGATGAGCGGAATGGCGACGGCCCAGGAACGTCCGAGCCCCACGGCCTGAAGACGGTCGATGGCGTAACCGCGATAAAACAATTCCTCAACCACTCCGGCGCGCACCACGATGAGAGTGACCAGCCAGACCGGCAGCTTATCGAACGCGAACGAACCGGCGCCGTGGCCGTAACCGGTCAAGTGAGCCAGGCCCAGGCCCACGGCCGCGCAAGCCACGGTGATGACCAGTCCCCAGAGGATCGATTTCCAAGCCGGAGAAGTGCCCAGGCCAACCGAACTGAGAGGGAGTCGCTCACCGCGTCTTATAATAATGAGCAAAACAAGCGCGCTCGCCCAAATGCCGCCTTCTTTCAGAATCGAGGACATAAAAGTGGGGTCCGGCCAAAAATATGAGATTGCCTGCCGGACGATGAGCATGGCGAAGAGTGAAATAAAGAGGCCGATCCAGGTGGCGATCGGAACTTGGGCGCGAGTTGCTGGTTGGTTGGACATATGGCGTCACTATTAGGATGCTGCAGATGGGGTGGTCGGATTCAAGATTTTGGTAATTATTGCGGCCGTTTCACCGGGCCAACGAATGCGCCAGTGAGACTTGTTGCGTAAATGCGTATGGACCTAGACTGGAGGATGCGCGTGAAGCTTCTGTGTCTGATCCTGCTGGTGAGTGCAGTCCATGTTTTCGGGAGCCCGGTTTCAGACGCCAAAGAGATCCTGCGCTTGACCGACGCCTTGAAGGCCGCCCGGCTAAAACATGACATGGCGACGGTCAGTGCGATCTTCGCAGACGATTTTCGTGGCTGGTCGTTAGGGGGCGCCATGATGGATAAAGCCCGCGTATTACGCGCCGTGGAAGCGAACGAGGGCACCAAAACGACGGTCGAAGACCAGGGGTTACGTGTATTCGGAAACAGCGCGGTCTACACGGCGCGATTGACGGATACGGGCAAGCACCAGAACGGCCAGAGTTTTTCGGTCACGAGTTGTGTTACGAGTGTGTTCGTGCGGCGCGCCGGCATATGGCAAATCGTAGCCGAACAAGAATCGATCGTGAAGAAGTGATGGTCCGGAACCGCGGAAACCTTTTTTTCCTCTTCGCTCCCGGAGCCGGCGCGCCGACGTCGCACCCGTGGATGCAGCGCTGGAAGGAGCGTCTCGCCACAATCGGTCAGGTGGCTGTATTCGATTATCCTTATATGAGAGACAATCGGAAACGCCCCGATCCCCTGCCCCAACTCGTGGCCGCGCACCGGCAGGCGCTGGCCGACGCCCGAAAGGGGCTGACCGCTCCCACAGTCCTGATTGGCAAAAGCATGGGCGGCCGGATCGGTTGCCACGTTGCCTTGGAAGAGAAGGTGGATGCCCTCGTTTGCCTCGGATACCCGTTGTGCGGCGGTGGCGACCGGGCAAAGCTGCGGGATCAAGTTCTGCTCGCTTCGCGGACACCGATTCTTTTTGTGCAGGGCACGCGCGATGCCCTGTGTCCTTTGGACGCGCTCGAACGCGTCCGCTCCGAGATGCAAACGGTCACGGCTCTTCACGTCGTGACGGACGGAGATCATTCACTGCTTGTGGCAAAACGACAGTTACGGGCGGCCGGCGAAACACAGACACAGGTTGATCAACGGATACTCGAAGCGATCGATACGTTCGTGGAGCGATCCACGGGCACGCCAGGGCGAGAAAGAGCGGATGAGATGCGCTGACGCGCAAAAGACAAACAATTTGCGGCTGCGCTTGACCTTTCGTCTTCCAACCGCACATGTCACAACAGCATGAAGGTGGGCGGTCGACATTTTCGGACGATCTGGATCAGCCCGGACGACGACCGCGTCGTGCAACTGATCGATCAGCGATTTCTGCCTCACCGCTTTGTCATCGAAGATGTCGCCACCGTAAGGCAGATCGCGACCGCGATTCAGGAGATGCACGTGCGCGGCGCAGGCTTGATCGGGGCCGCGGCCGGCTACGGGATGTATCTGGCCGTCCTCGAGTCGGCAAAGAGTAAGTCGTTTGACGATCAGCTGGCGACCGCGGTGGCGGAACTGCGCGCAGCCAGACCAACCGCGGTCAATCTCGCCGCAGCCATCGATCGCCAGCTCGAGAGCATCGTCCGCGGCAAGACTTCCGCAGAAAAGATCGCGATCGCTCGCGCGACAGCCAGGCAGATTGCCGAGGAAGACGCGGAGTCTTGTCGCTTGATCGGCGAGCATGGATTGAAACTGATCGAGCAAATTGCCGGAAAAAAGGAAGGGAAGCCGGTCAATGTGCTTACGCATTGTAATGCGGGATGGCTTGCCTTTGTGGACTATGGATCGGCCATCGCGCCGATCTACGCCGCGCATGATCGCGGCTTGCCGATTCATGTTTGGGTGGATGAAACCCGGCCGCGGAATCAGGGTTCCAGGCTGACCGCCTGGGAACTTGGCGAGCACGGCGTCCCACATACGGTGATCGCCGATAATACCGGCGGGCACCTGATGCAGCGGGGGGACGTGGATCTGGTGCTCGTCGGAACGGACCGAACAACCTGCACCGGCGACGTAGCAAACAAGATCGGGACCTATCTCAAGGCCCTGGCAGCGAAGGACAACAACATTCCTTTCTACGTCGCGCTGCCATCGTCCTCCTTTGACTGGAACCTGCGCGACGGATCGCAAATTCCGATCGAAGAGCGCAGCGCGCGGGAGATAACGCACGCCGAAGGGTGGGCTGGGGACCGGGAGCTCGAAGTGCGAATCGCGCCGGACGAAAGCGCGGCGAAGAATTACGGATTCGATATCACTCCGAGACGACTGGTGACGGGATTGATTACCGAGCGTGGGATTTGCGAGGCAAATGAGAAAAGCATTCTTGCTCTTTTCCCCGAGCATGCGCCATGAGCGAGACCGGTTCCGTAAAATTCACGGAGGAACATGTGGTGATGGACAACGCTCCCTTCGACGGTTTCACCGAGTTGAACGAATGCCGGCGAAAACTTTTCTCGCTCCGGCTGATTGGGACGGACGCACGCGGGATTGGTTTCGGAAACCTGAGCGTACGGGACGGCACGACCAATAATTTTTACATTACCGGTTCAGGCACGGGGAGAAAGGACGAGCTCGAGCTCGGGGATTACGCGAGGGTGGTGGCCTACGATTTCATGAGAAACTGGCTACGATGCGAGGGCTCCGTGGTTGCCTCATCCGAATCGCTCACGCATGCCGCGATTTACGAAACGGAACCGCAAGTGGGGGCCGTCATTCATTGCCATAGTTCCCCGCTGTGGTCAGCGCTTCTTGACCGGGCTCCTACAACATCAAGGGCGGTTGCATATGGGACCCCCGCCATGGCCTATGAGGTGCAGCGTCTTCTCAAGACTACCGATGTTCGAACCAGAAAAGTGTTCGTCATGGCCGGACACGAGGAAGGTGTCATCACTTTCGGGAAAGATCTCGCAGAGGCGTTCGCTGTCTTGATGCGGGCTGCCTAAAACCAGCTGGCCGCGGACGTCTGGTAACGTAATTGAGATCGCGCCGTGCGGTGCGGTCGTCGCTTAACAGAAATTCGGGCCAAGACTTCCGCCGGACCCGCGCCAAGCTAGGCTGGGACGGAACCGCTTCCGCCTCCGAGACTTTGCAAAAGCGACGGGAGCAGGCTGGCCAATCCCTGCTGGTGATCCGCGGTGGGATCAATTTTTCCGGCCGGCGTCAGTTTATCGACGACCTTGGGCAGATACTCGGCGAGGAAGCTCGAAGCCTGGGCAGGATCAACACCCAGTTTTGCCGCCAAAGCTTTGACCTGGTCGGAACCGAGCACGTTTTGAATTTGATCTCCGGAAATCGGCACATTTTGTCCCATTCCCACCCAGGACGACGCCGCGGCTCCGTGTCCAGCTTGCGAGAATTTGTTAATCAGTCCCTGCAGACCGCCGTTTTGTGTGAGGAGCCCGCCAAGAGCGACGGCCAGCAGATTTGGGGCACCGGCCGAGCCACTTTGTCCGGTCGCAGCGCCGAGTATCGAGTCGAGTAATCCCATAATTTTATTGTCCGGTTGATTGTTTGATTCAGTCGAAGCCTATCCCTGCCATTTGGCGTGATTCTTAGCTATTGGACTTTAGGCCTACGACGACGACCGGAGCGCTCGTCGAGTCGCTTGCTGCTATTTGTCGTCCGGATTCAGCATCTTGAAAGTCAGCCCGGCGACCAACCCGCCTGCCAATTCCGCGCAGATGTGAATCCAAATCTGTGAAAGGTTCAGGATCTTCATCATGGCCGCACCCACCGCTACGGCCGGATTGAATGCGCCGCCCGAGAGGGCGCCAACAGAGAACGCACCCACCATCACCGTCATGCCGATGGCGAGGCCATAAAACGAATTGCCTGATGTTCCCTTGGCTGTCGCCACATTCACGACAACGTAGGCCAGGGCGAAGGTAAACAGAAACTCGGCCAGGAAGGCCACCGGCACATTGGTGATGTCCATGGGCGTCCCACTTTTGCCAACGAGAAAAACGGCCACAAACGCCGCGGCCACTCCCGCAAGAAGCTGCGCGATCCAATAAGGCACAACGTCTTTCACGTCGCAGCGCCCACGAACGAAAACAGCGAGGGTGACAGCGGGATTAAAATGCCCCCCGGAAATGTGCCCGCCAGCAAAAATCATCACCATGAGTGCCCCGCCGATCGCGAGTGGTGCAATCACGCCGGGCGCGCCAGGGATCACTGTGCAGCCGACGGTGAGGACGAGGAAAAAAGTGCCAATGAATTCAGCGATATATTTTTTCATTTTGTTATTTTGAATCGATGCGATGTGAGGTCGTGACTGGTCACGCAGAGTATCGGACCAGATTCCTCTGTGAAGCAAAATCACGCGGACCAGCGAACGGGGCAGGCCGCGACCGGATAGGTTATTGACCTGCTGTCCCTTGTTATGCATCCTCAATTGATTCGGCCATAAGCCGCGGCAATTTGCACTGGCCCATGGGCCTTTGAATACGCGGGACCTGCTCGTTAAAGGCTGAGCACGCGCCGAATCACGAACCAACCCGTCAAAATTAGAAACAGAAAGAAGAAGTTATGGGATTATTCAACAGTCTGATGTCAAAAATCTTTGGTCATGCGGCACCCACTGTAGCAAGTGCCTCGGGCACGCCCCCAGTCGGAGCCCCACCTACAACGCCCGCAGCTCCCGGAGCCGCTCCTGCCCCAGCGCCTGCTCCTGTCGTGGATGTGGCCGCCATTCTCAATGGATTGGCTGCAAAAAATCCGGAGAAACTGGATTGGAAAAGATCCATCGTGGACCTGATGAAGCTGGTCGGTATGGATAGCAGTCTGGCCGCGCGCAAGGAACTGGCCACGGATTTGCACTACACCGGGGACCAGAACGATTCCGCTTCGATGAATATTTGGCTGCACAAGGAAGTGCTCAGAAAATTGTCGGAGAACGGCGGAAAAGTGCCCCAGGAACTGCTGAGCTAAAATTAATCGTTTACTGCTTCTTCCACCAGGCGGCGGCCTCGGCCATGCCGTCGGCGTAGGTTCGGACCGGGGTGTAGCCGAGTTCGGTTTTCAATCGGTCGTTAGGGCAATGCCCGATAAAGACATCTTCGGACCGGACCGGGACTACCGGTAGGGGCGGGGCTCCGGGAAACCATGAGCGCATTTCTTCGATGAAATTGCGCCAGGAAATCTCGCCATCAACGACATTGTAGACGCGCCCGATCGACACCGGTCGATCGAGCGAGAGGGCGATGGCGTGCACGACGTTGTCGATATGCGTCCAGGGCAGCAGGTCTGAGCCGTCGCCGCGCAGCGGTACCAATCCGTCGCGCACCTTGGCCGGGACCTTGACGGCCCACGCGGAAGTCGGGTGGATACCGAGCACGGCGCCGAGCCGGAAGATGGTGGCAGGCAATCCTTTTTCCATTTCACGCCCCAATGTGCGTTCGGCCTCGGCCTTGGCGGTGCCATAGTAGGGAGAGGCGGCGGGTGAGTGTGCGTATGTTTTCCCGAGCTCGCGCATGGGAGACTCCTCGTCGAAGACGGCCCGGCCGCTGCTAAAATCATAAACGGAAATCGTGGAAACGTGAATGAACCGCCGGCAGCCGGCGGCGCGCGCGGCATCCGCCACGACGGCGGTGCCGGTCGCATTGACGTGTAACGCATCGGCCATGTCCGCGCCAATCGTCGCCGCAGCATGGAAGACAAGATCTGTACCTGCGCAAGCCTGTCGCGCGGTGGCGGCGTCTGTAAAGTCGCCCTCGATTTGCCTAATATGCGATGACTCCAAACCGGGATGCGTGTCGGCTTTGCGCACGAGGGCGCTGACCCGTGCACCCTGTAAAGCCAACCAGGCCGCCATGCGGCTGCCGACAAATCCGCTACCCCCTGTGACCAGACAGGCACATTCCGCAAATCCATTCTCTGACGTTCCCGAGTTCTGTCATCCGTAGCAAGCCGCGCGAAGCCGCAAATTTTCAGAGTTGAGCCTTCGGGCTTGGGGTCGCATTGTCACGGTATGAAATCGCGACTTTTGATCATCGGACTGGCCCTCGCGGCCCTGACGCAGGCTGTCGAAGGGCAGAGCGCTTACAAATTCCTGAAGAGCATTTCCATCGGCGGTGAAGGCGGCTGGGATATTCTCACCATCGATTCAGCCGCGCGTCGGCTTTATCTTTCGCACGCGACCAAGGTTGTCGTGGTAGATCTCGCGAAGGACGTGGTGGCCGGTGAAATCGCCGATACGCCGGGCGTGCATGGATTCGCCATCGCACCCGATCTCGCGCGCGGGTTTTCCAGCAATGGCGGCGAGGCGCACGTCAGTGTGGTTGATCTCAAGACGTTAAAGACGATCACGAAAGTGGCCACGGGTCAGAGCCCGGACATGATTTTGTTCGAACCGACGCAGTCGGCAATTTACGCCTTCAATGGACGGGGGAACTCCGCCACTGTCATTGACGCGAACAGCAATCAGGTCGTCACGACGGTGCCGTTGCCAGGCCGGCCGGAATTCGCCGCGGCCGACGCGCTGGGGGCACGCGTTTTTTGTAACATCGAAGACAAGAGCGAAGTGGCCGTGATCGATGCGAAGACACATGCCGTCACGGCGTCGTGGCCGCTCGCGCCGGGAGAGGAGCCGAGCGGCATGGCCTTTGATGCGGTGCGTCACCGGCTTTTTGTGGGTTGTCACAATAAGATGATGGTGATGCTCGATACCGACACGGGCAAGGTTGTTGCGACGGTGGCAATCGGCGCCGGTGTCGACGGATGTGCCTTCGACGATACGACGCAACTCGCGTTTGCGTCCTGTGGCGATGGAACGACAACGATCGCGAAAGAGGAAACGCCGCAGAAACTGACGGTGGTTCAGACGCTCACCACAGAGCCCCGTGCGCGAACCATGGCGCTCGATCCGCAGACGCATCAGATCTACCTGCCTTCGGCACAATTCCAAGCGCCGCCGACGCCCTCACCCGGCGCGTTCGCCCGGACGGCCGACGATCGTAGCGAATACTCTAAAGCTGTTGGTTTACGGTCAGATAGAGTCGACCAAGCCATAATAAAGTGCGCTGAATTGCGTCGCCTAGCGCCAATTCTTTATTTCGTTTGCGCGATTGGCGCGCTCTGCCCGCGCCACGCGTGGGCGCAGGGTGGGCCGCCAATGATCACCGACGATCCGGGAACGCCGGGCAACGGACATTTCGAAGATCAATCTCGCCGTCACGTTCGCCAGCAGTCCCCAGGAGCAATTATCGGGGGCTGCCGGAATTCGATCTGAACTACGGCCTCGGCGAGCACATTCAGCTCACGTTCCAAACTACCCGTGGCGGTTCTGAAGCGCAGCGATCATGGACCGGTCGGCGGTCTGGGGCAATGTCGAGGCGGCCGTGAAGTGGCGCTTTCTGGATGAGGGAACCGATGGCGTCTCCGTTTCGACCTTTCCACGGATCATATTCAACGTTTCAGAGTCGTTCGTGCGCCGCGGACTGGCCGATGATGGGACGCGCGTGCAGTTCCCAGTGCAGATTGCGCGAAAATTTGGAACGATCGATCTCGACTTCGAATTCGGACCAGTGCTCAGCTCGGTCGGCCGCAGCGAATGGCTTTACGGCATCGTGGGCGGAACCGATGTCACTAAGACAACTGAGTTGATGGCTGAGCTGCACGGGACCGCGCGAACGAGTTTCGCGCGGGACGTCTTAACGGCGAATGTCGGCGTGCGTCAGAAGCTGAGCGATTGGTGCACGCTCATCGCCTCATTGGGCCACGACATCCGGTCGCCAGATAACGAGCCTCTCGCGTTGATCGGCTACTGCGGCGTGCAGTTGCTCTACTGATCGGCGTCCTCTTCGGATCTCTTCAATGCGCTTTCGAAGCCGGCCTTCTGCGGGAAAATCAGAATCAACGCGATGATTACGACCAGGAGCGTTAACGATGCTGTGTAGCGGCTTAGAGCCAGCCCTCCTTGTGGCGAGCGGCTTATCGAGAAAGTCGCCGACGACGGCGCCGAGCGGGCGAGTCAAGATGAATGCCGCCCAAAATAAAATGACGTGTGAAATGCTCGTGAAGTAGTAGAGAAGAGCGGTCAACAGAAGTAGGCCACCGAACACCGCGGCCGCCCCGACATAGCCCATTTCATTCGTATCGGCGACCCAATCGCCGAGTGCCGTACCGAGTGTCTGCGAGAACATGATCGTCACCCAATAAAACACCTCGACCTTCGGTGTATTCACCGTTTCGATCGATATGCTCCCGGTCGACCATCGCCAGATCAGAAGCGACGCAATCACGAAGATCAGCAAGATCGTCGAACCGCCGGTGTAGCCGATGCCGAGCGATCTCGTGCAATAATCCGCCAGGGTCGTTCCGACCGTCGTCGTTGCGACGATCGTCAGCCAGTAGAGGAACGGGTGAAATTTTTTCGCCCTGATTTGCACGAGCACCGCGGCTACGAAAACCACACCGAAGATTGCCGTTCCGATCAGATAGCCGGTGCCTTTGGCTTCGGGCGTCGTTTCGCCAAGCCACGACATGGTGACGGCATCGCCACCGGTCTCGCCGAGCGTGGTCGCCAGGATCTTAATGATCCAGAAGAGAAGCGTTACCTGCGGCACCTTTGAAACGAGGTCCGATTTCCTTTCGTCCATTGTTATTCTCCAATAATCATCTTTGCCACGGATAACCGAGGCCGGCGGTGCGCGTCAGATAATCCGACATCGTGGTGCCGACGGTCGCATTGTCCTCTCTTATCGAGAAATCAGGAATCAGAAAGTCGAAGACCACCAGGGGTTATGGGGACGCCCTTGCATTTCTTCACCGCCTTGTCGCGAGTCGCTCTTTCAGAAGCGAGCATGAGAAATGCTCGGCAGTCTATCATGCCTGTCGCTATCGTTTCACCCAAGATCGTTTCTAGAGCCGGCTTTCGCAAAATGGCCAGCGGGGTCGGCCACTACGACTCGAGCCAGTATGCGATCGACGAAATCAATGCCTATATCGCGGTACGCGACGGGTTGCTCGACGATGCGGAGAAAGTGGCGACCCCGGCGAAGCTGGAGCGTCTCGCCCTCGCGAACGAATTTGTAGAGAGTTGCCTGAAGCCAGCGCGGCCACCTTATCAAGCGCAGTGCCTGCAGGAAACCGACGCGGTTCGCGAGCGCAAGCGCTGCGACGCCGTCAAGATTCGCATCGAGAAATTACGCGAACAGCTCCCGACTGCCCCGAGCAAATAGGCGGCAAGCGGAGCGCTTGCCCTATAAAAAAATCCCGGCGCAGGCTAATCTCTTCCCCAGATCATGGCGACGCTCGTAGTCAGGCTGCCGCCCATGTTAAACGTGAGAAAGCGCTTCGCGTTCTCGATCTGGCGCGCTCCCGCTTGTCCGGTGAGCTGCTGATAGGCCTCGAAGACCTGCCGGACGCCCGTCGCTCCGACCGGGTGACCGTCGCCGATCAAACCACCACCGGCATTCACCGGAATTTCGAGATTGATTTTGCCGCGCACATGCTCGCCGCGCACTTGAGGCAGGGCCGTCGCCCCGCTCATGGCCAGCTCCGCGCCTTCGCCAGGCTCGGCCAAACCAAGAATCTCGTAAGCGACAATCTCGGTGATGGAGAAGCAGTCGTGCACTTCCGCGCCTTGCAGATCGCGCGGTTTTGCGTTCGCCATCGAAAACGCCTTCTGCGCGGCCTTGCGCGCGGTAGAGAAGGTCGGCGCGTCTTTCTTCTCGAGCGCCAGATAATCCGTGGTGTGACCAAAGCCGAGAAGCCGCGCGGACCCGGCTTTGTCGCGCCCTATTTTCTTCAAATAGTTTTCAGAGCAAAGAACGAGCGACGCCGCTCCGTCCGTGATCTGTGAGCAATCCGACACCTTGAGCGGTGGCGCCACGCTTGGATTCTTGTCCGAAACTTGTGAGGCGCAGTCATAAGTAAGATCCGCGTCACGCATCTGAGCCAGGGGATTGAGCTTGGCGTGCGCATAATTCTTATATGCGACCCACGCCAGGGCGTCCGCCGAAACGCCATACTTATCGATGTAAATCTGCGCGATTTTGCCGAACAACTTTGGAAACATGAAATCGCCGTATTCCGGTTTTTCAATGTGGTAATCGGCGGCGGCGCCGAGAACATCCGAGCCATCCAGAGAGGACATGGTTTTCTGCTGTTCGGCGCCCACAACGAGGACGACATCGTAGAACCCGCCCATGATCCATTGCGCACCAAGCAGAACGGAGAGAGCGCCAGAGGCGCAAGCAGCCTCGGTATGCATGGTGGGAATGCCATGCAGCTTCGGATCGATTTCGGGAAGAAACGCGCCAAGATGCAGCTGCTTGGTGAATTGCCCCGCGTTGAAGTTGCCCACTGTGCCCGCGTTGATTTCGCCCGGATCGATCTTCGCGTCCGCGATCGCTTTTCTCCCGGACTCGGTGATGAGATCCCGAATCGTCTTCCCTTCCTTCTTGAGGTTGCGCTTAAAATCGGTCCGGCCACCGCCGAGGATGTAAACTTCGTTCATAACTCAGATAACTTAGCTAATCTTGCCGTGCTGTCATCCCGAGTGCTGTAGCCGCGGCGCTCTGTCGCCGCGCTGGGAAGAAACGCAGCGACGCCTCCTCCCCAAGCTGTCATCCCCAGCGCTGTAGCCGCCTCGCTCTGTCGGAGGCGTTCTATGGGGTCTTGTCTCCACGCGGCGACAGAGCGCCGCGGCTACACGAAGGCGTTAATCCCCGTGATGTCCTGGCCGACCACCAGCGTATGGATGTCGTGCGTGCCCTCGTAAGTGTAAACCGCCTCAAGGTTCATGAGGTGCCGGATAACGGAATAGCGATCCGTAATTCCGACCGCGCCCAAAATGTCTCGCGCTTTGCGCGCGCATTCGAGCGCCATCCAGACGTTGTTGCGCTTGGCCAGGGAAATCTGCGCGGGAAGTGCCCTCCCCTCTTCCATCATGCGGGTGAGACGCAAGGCCAGCAGTTGTGCCTTGGTAATTTCCTGCACCATCCAAACGAGTTTTTCCTGCACCAGTTGGAAGCCGGCGATGGGTCGGCCAAATTGCTCTCGTGATTTGGCATAGGCCAGCGCCGTTTCGTAACAATCGATAGCCGCGCCGATCACGCCCCACGCCACGCCAACACGCGCCTGCGAGAGACACGACAGCGGCGCGCGCAGCCCCGATGCTTTGGGCAGCCGATTCTCCGCCGGTATCCGGCAGTTTTCGAACCAGCATTCCGACGTGCGCGACATGCGCAGACTGAACTTTCCCTCAATATCCTGAGCGCGAAATCCAGGAGCATCCTTCTCCACGATGTATCCGCCCACTTGCCCGTCCTCGTCCTTCGCCCACACCACTTTGACGTCTGCGATGGAGGCATTGCCAATCCAGCACTTGCTGCCGTTCAAGACATAATGATCGCCATCGCGCGCGGCGCGGGTCTCCATCCCGCCAGGATCTGAGCCGTGCCCATGCTCGGTCAGAGCAAAACAACCCACGCTTTCGCCCGAGACCAGTCCCGGCAGCCAGCGCGCACACTGTTCCGGCGTGCCGAAGGAATGAATCGCGTAGATGGCCAGCGCACCCTGCACCGAGGCCTGCGAGCGCAAACCGGAATCGGCACGCTCAAGCTCCTGCATGATCAAGCCGTACGCGGTGTAGCTTTCCCCGGGACAGCCGTAATCCTTCAAGTACGGAGCATAGAAGCCCAATGCGCCCATGCGCGC
>CAWBIE010000004.1:0-826474 GCA_963788855.1 uncultured Verrucomicrobiae bacterium | reverse complement strand
ATTCATCACCGCATGCGCCTCGAAATATTCATCGCCGATATTGCGACCGCCGACGATCGAGACTTGCCCGTCGGCGGTGAACGATTTGTTGTGCATCCGCTTATTGACGCGCCCGAAGTCGACGACCATGCCGAGCAGGCGGGGCGAACGCAGGGCCACGGGGTTGAACATCCGCACCTCGATGTTCCGATGACTGTCAATGGCGAGCAGAGTGGCGTCGGAGGGCATCGTGCCGAGATCGTCGAGCAGCAAGCGCACGCGCACGCCGCGGTCGGCCGCCCGGAACAGATGCTCAAGCAGGACTCTGCCCGCCATGTCCTTGTTCCAGATGAAATACTGCACATCGAGGCTGCGTTGCGCCGCATCCGCCAGGGCCACCCGCGCGCCCAGGGCCTCGCGCCCGTCCGGAAGTGTGTGGAGGCCGGACTGCCCCGGATGCGCAGCAACACGCGGACGCACCGCCGCCGCCAGCGCCGTGCCTCCGTTGTTTTTCATGGCCGTGGAAGCCGGGCGCGCGCCGCCGTTGGGAAGGCCGCCGCACGCACCGAGTGAAAGCATCACCAGCAATGTGCCGACGCATTGAATCGAGCGTTGGTAACTAGGAAGCATACACGCTAGGACGAACCCCGGAGTAGTGAGCACGCTATTTGAAAAGCCACGTCGCGAACAGCGAATTCTTGCATGCAATCGTCACGCTGGACGCCAAGTTGAACCGACGAGTGCCGGCATCGACGAAAGTTTTGTTGCGTCGTAGTTTGATTTCTGCTGTCATCGCGCTTCCAGTTTCTCAATCACTTATGAAATTCTTTACCATCCTCGCTGTCTCCATCGCCTTGCTCACCAACGCCCAGGGGATGGAAAAACCTTCCGCGCACACCAAAGGCACACCGACGGGTAAACCCACCGGCCCGCTCAAGCCGGGCGAGTACTGGTGGCAGCCCAAGCTCTCGCCGAGTGGGCCGATCATGGTGCTGGTGAGTATTCCGCTTCAGACCATGAGCGTGTACCGCAACGGCATCCTCATTGGCCGGTCAACCGTGAGCACCGGCTCGCAGGGCCACTCCACGCCGGGCGGCGTCTTCAGCATTCTCGGCAAGTCTCGGGAGTACTATTCGAAAAAATACGACAACGCACCGATGCCCAACATGCAGCGGCTCACCGACACCGGTATCTGCATGCACTCGGGGAACCTCCCCGGCTACCCCGCCAGCCACGGCTGCATCCGCATGCCATATGATTTCTCGCTGTTGCTTTTTAGCGTGACGGAGCAGGGCGGGACCGTCGTGGTGGGCAACGGAAAAACGCCGGTGCCGCACCTCGCGTCGAATCCCGGCCTGTTGCTTGCGCCAAAGGATGTGTCGCCTGAAATGTTGCGCCCGCTCGCGCATAACGACTACGAATGGAATCCGGAACGCAGCTCGAGCGGACCGATCACGATTGTGGTCAGCGCCGCCGACCGCGCACTCTACGTCTATCGCAACGGCAACCCCATCGGACGTGCCGCGCTTGAGCTTAATGGACGTGGACGGCTGGGCGAACAGGTTTTCTCGCTACTCGAGGGCACGACCGGCCAGCCGAGTTTGCTGGCTCCCGGCCGCGAAGCGCTTCGATGGATGAGCGTAACCAGTTCTGGCGGTAACGCAGAGAAAGTTGCGTCGCGCCTCCGCTTCAACCCGGAGTTTGGGCATAAAGTTTACGATGTAATCAAGCCGGGCGCGACCGTCATTATCACTGATCAACCAGTCGTGCGCCGCGGCAATACCGCGGTCCTCCAAGGCTGAGCGTCCGCCGCTGGACAGAGGCAAGCCGTGCGGAAGCGGCCGAAGGGCGCTTGTGCGATCGTGCTCGGGAAACCATAGTCAGCTTTTTAGACTCCAGCAGGCGCAACAACGATGACAGAACTGGCATGAGCCCGATTCCCGATTCTTCATTGAAGGCCGACGAGGCCCTGCAACGCCTGAAAGCCGGGAACGCCCGGTTTGTCGCCGGCACGGTGAAATTTCCCAAGGGCAAAAGGAGATTCTGGCCGAACTCGTGAAGGGCCAGCGTCCCTATGCCACGATCCTGAGTTGCAGCGATTCCCGCGTCCCGCTGGAGCTGATTTTCGACGCCGGGTTCGGCGAGTTGTTCGTCATCCGCGTCGCGGGAAATGTCATGTCGCCGGAAGTCGCAGGGAGTCTGCAATACGCGGGGCGGCATTTGCGCACGCCGCTTTTCGTCGTCCTCGGTCACACCCATTGCGGCGCTGTCTCCGCAGCGGTCGACGCGCGGCTGCGCGGCACACGGCAGCATTCACGGATTCAGCTCCTCGTCGAATGCATCCTGCCGGGACTGGAGGATCTCGATCCGCAACTCGCGCCGGAGGCAATGCTCGCCCAAGCTGTCGAGGCCAACGTGCGCTGGAGCATGCGGCAGATCCTCGACACACCGGAAGGCCGCGAACGCCAGGTCGAAGGGAACGTGAAGCTGGTCGGCGCGATCTACGAAATCGAGACGGGCCAGGTGCGATTTCTCGAGTGAGCGATACAGGATACTCGCCATCGGCAGAGAGTTTCGCGGCCTCGCACTCGCTGATGAGGACACGTCCTGTTGTCGCTTGCGGTCCGGCGCAATCGTGATCGGGAAATCGTGAGCCAGGTTTTCCAGCGAGCGCCGCGTTTTGCCGCCGCCGGCTCCGTGCTGGCCATCGCCTTCGTGCTGACCGATTGCACCCAGCGGTATGCCGAGGTTTCGGAAACGGAGCCGCATCTCGCCGGACCGCCCGGCAGCGGCTCGCTGGCGAGCGCGGAGCAGACCATCAGCAAGGCCGTGCATGAAGAACACTCGCACCCGCTCGCCGCGCTCGGCGATTGCCTTGCCGCGCTGGAGACCGCGTTGCAGCAGCTGGAGCGCGATCCCGCGGACGCGCTCGGCGCGGCGCGACTACAACTTTGCGCTCAGCCGGGTCTTCGAGATTCTGGGGAAGTCGAAGCTGGACGCCTGGGCAAAGCCGCTGACCGTGCCCGGACCACACGGCGATTTCGTGCTCACGCACGAGCCCGATCCGCGCCCGGAATGGAATCCCACGCTCTACGACTTCACGCCCGCAGACCAGTTCGACCTCGGCGGCAAATACGTTACAGAGCGCATCGTGCGTGATGGCGTAGGCGCGCCGATCGTTGCCGTCGAGCGCGAGCCCAACAAAAAAGCCCGCGCAAGTTTCGCGCCCTCGCGCCTCTTCTACAGTGTCACCGTCCTCGCACGCTTTGAAGGCCAGCGCTGCATTTTCTCCGCCGAGGATCCGCTTGCGAAAGAAACCGTCCTGCTCAATGGACACACCTTTCCGCTCGCGGCGGATTTCACCGTGCCGCTCGCGGTCATGCTCCAGCAGACCGATCCGAAAAAGTATGAGCTCGCCCGCGCGCTGAACCCGGAGAAATACGCGCACACCGCCGCGATCGAAAGGCTGCAGCCTTACGACCCGGAAAAGACGGTCGTGCTCGTCATCCACGGGCTGATGGATTCGCAGGCGACCTGGACGCCGATGATCAACAAGTTGCGCGGCGATCCGATGATCCGAAAGAATTACCAGTTCTGGTTCTACAGCTACCCGAGCGGTTATCCGTATCCCTATTCCGCCGCCATCCTGCGCGAGGAGCTCGATGCCGTCGAAAAGCGTTTTCCCGCGCGCAAGCCGATGGTCGTTATCGGACACAGCATGGGGGGATGCATCAGCAGGCTGCTGATTACCGACAGCGGAGATCAGCTTTGGATGAAGATTTTTGGGAAGCCGCCGGAACAAGTGCCGCTCTCGCCGCACATCCGCCAATATCTTGAGGATGAACTGATCTTTCGCCATCGGCCGGAGATCGGGCGCGTCATCTTTATCGCGGCGCCGCTGCGTGGAACCGATTTCGCGGGTGGCTGGGTCGGGCGGATCGCGGCGATCCTGATCCAGCCGCTGCACCGGGCGAACGAAGCCAGTGATGAAATGCTGCGCCTAACGAGCGTAACCGAGGACGCGTTGAAACCGAAACGGCGCGCCAATAGCGTGGATACGCTCTCGCCCAAGAGCCGTTTTGTCAGTGTGATCAACACCATTCCGATCGTGCCCGGCATCCCCTGTCACACGATCATTGCCGATCGTGGGCGCGGCGACTCGCCGAACTCCAGTGATGGGGTGGTTGCGTATTGGAGTTCCCACCTGGACAGCGCGCAGAGCGAAGACATCGTCCCCTCCGACCACGCCGCGCATCAGGATCCACAGGCCATCGCGGCAGTTCTGCGCATCCTCAAGGCCCACGCGAACTAACAAGCTCATTGCGCCGCATGAGTTACCCGTGGGCGGAGAAGACCAGCATCTTATAGCAACCGTCCGGGCGTGGCCTTAAAGTCACATTATGAGGATGACATCGAAACTATTCTTAAGTCTCGCTATCGCTGTGCTCGCGTGCCTTCTCTTCCCAAACCCGGCCTCTGCCGCGGACCACGGCCAGTTAACGATCAAACGCTCCGCAAACTTTGGCGCCAATCTCGGTGTGGATGTCTGGGTTGACGGGAAGCGGGTCGTGCGGTTGCGGTATGGTCAGACTTACACCGGCTCATTGCCGGCAGGTGTGCACGAAGTGCGGGCCGAGGTAACCGCCCGAAGACAAACAAACTCACCCGTCACACATCTCACGGTCGAGTCGGGAA
Source organism: uncultured Verrucomicrobiae bacterium (assembly GCA_963788855.1). Taxonomy (GTDB): domain Bacteria; phylum Verrucomicrobiota; class Verrucomicrobiia; order Chthoniobacterales; family UBA10450; genus CAWBIE01. Next base: position 821,800 of record CAWBIE010000004.1, on the reverse strand, counting down.
AGCACTATCAACTCACCGCCGCATGGCACGGCCAAGACCTGGTTCTGCGATAGCCGCGTCGGACTGACGCACCCGAAGCGTGACCAACAGAGACGTCATCTCCTTCTTGTTCTGAGGAGCGCGACCACACCCACAGCCAGAGCAGCGAAGACCAGCACGTAAAGCATTTGTGGTTGGTGCGGCGGTGGCGCTCGCTTGGGAGTCATCCCTTTTGGGCTGGGCTTGAATTCAAACGGCATCTGGATCTGCGTGACCGTGCCGGGTTCGAAACGCCACTGCGAATAGGCTTGAAGAGCAGAGCCATCGAGCAGGTCATTGCCGGTGCTTTGCAACATGCGCGCACCGGTAACCTTGCCGGTCGCGCTATCGATCGTGAGCAGGACAACTCCTTTTCCCGCCAGCCCGCGCTTCGCCCAATCGGGTTGGTAAACAGGCGCGGGGGTGTAGATCGCCTTTGGCCGCGCCGCAACTCCGCTGGGACTTTCAGACTGCGCGTATAACGAGGAAACGGAAACCAGTGTGGCGAGCTGTAGAAGAAAGAATCGGCGCATCATAAGAAATCGGGCAGATTTACCCAGGTAAAGAATTTCTAACTCCTCTGGGGCGGCGGCAGAAGATAAAGCGTCATCGCGAAAATCAAGTAGACCATGATGATGAGTGCCCCGACAAACCAGGTCGATCGCCCACTGTTCGTGACCAGTGACGCGGTCATCGTGCCGATGAGCATCATCACGACTGCGCCCGGCCAGAACTGCAAGTCCATCGGCGTCGGTCCGATGACAAAACTCAGCAAGAACAGCACCGGTGCCACGAAGAGCGCGATTTGGGATGCACTCCCCAACGCGATGCTCACGCTCAGGTCCAGCCGGTTCTTGCGCGCAGCCGAAAACGCCGAAGCCATCTCCGCCGCGCCGCCCAGCAACGCGACCACGATGAAACCCACGAAGGCGGGGGTCATCCCGAAAGCTTCCGCCGCCTGCTGCACCGACTCGACAAACACCTCGCTCACCAGGGCCACCAGCACCGTGACACCACCCAGGGTCGCCAGAGCCAACCCGATCGGCCACGGCGCTTCGCCGGCCTCTCCGGATTCCACGCTGGCGAAGAACTCGCGATGTGTCTTGAGCGAGAAGAGCATGCCGAGCGCAGTAGGCGACGAGCAGTAGCACGGCCAGCCCGACGCTCAACTTCCCGATAAACCCGGCCGCTGCCGTGGAATCGGCTTCGGAGATGGCCGATGGAATCAAGAGCGCGACCGTGGCGAGGAAAAGCAGACCGACGTGCAGACGGGCGCCAACCCGATTGTATTCCTGCACATGGTATTTCAGCCCACCGATCAAAAACGAGGCGCCTAACATAAACAACGAGTTGGCGACAATCGCGCCGGCGACCGATGCCTTCACGAGCAAGTACTGCCCGGCATGCAAGGCGGTAAGCGCGATAACCAATTCCGTCAGGTTCCCCAGTGTGGCATTAAGCAGGCCGCCGACCGCATCGCCTGTTTTGACAGCCACTGACTCGGTGGCATGACTAAGCAGCGCCGCCAGCGGGACGATGGCAAACACCGAAAGCACAAACAACAACGTGTGCGATTCAGGTTTGAGCCTCTCGCAGACGAACACTGCCGGGACGAACACAAGCAGCCACAGCAGCGGGTTGTGTCGGATTTCTTTGAGCAGGAGCTTCACGGATTCAGTTTGTTTCGACTCCGTACTTCGATCGAAAAATCTTGGCCATGACGGCAACGAAGAGGCCGGTGGACAACCCGCACATCAGAATACCTGTTAATCCCTCCATCGGGCCGAGCAAACGCCAACCTTCGGGAAGCACCAAATCACCGTAACCGATCGTGGCGTAGGTGACCCCGGAAAAATAAAGTGACGACGCCACATCCGGCAGGCATTTCTGCCACCAGTAAAACAGCGCCCACACCACAATCTCTGCGAGATGCAAGAGCATGAGCCACCAGGTGACGCGCAGGAATAGCCACGTCACCGGCCAGAACCGGAGATCGGGCGGCGTCGTCGACTTTAGCTCGCGCTCCACCACCACAGTCAGTCCCGCGGCATGAATCGTCACCGTAAGGGATGTCAAAAAAACGACGGCCAGGATGTCCGGCAGCATGCGCATATTACCGAGAATCGGTTCCCACTGGTCCACAACCGCAAGTTGATCAATCACAAATTGAGCGGCTCAGCGAGTCGAAACTCCATCATCTTTCCCGGTGCCACAATGTATTCACCGACCGAAACACCCGCGCGCATTTGTTTTGCGGTTTTGGCCTGGCCCTTTTGTTCAACTCCTCCGGTCGTCTTAATTTTGATTGTCTGGCCATTACTCACGATTCCGGTGAGATCGAGAGTGAGCGGAGCGGAATGCGAACTACTGGCGCGCGACGACGTGACCCGGCCCAGGACCTTGGTTCCCGAGCGGAGCACGACCTGTCCCTTGACCACGACATCCCTGTCCAACTGCGCCGTGAACGTCTTGCCGACTTTGTCGCGCGAAGAAACGGGATCGATTGTTTTCACGACCAGAGAAGCGCCGGCCGGGACGGTCGCGGCGAAACACGACTGCGCCGCCATCCAGGCGCAGATTAAAATCGCAATCATTACGAGTGTTTTCCTAGTCATATTCGGATCCTAGGGTTTTGCGGATTGATTAGAAAGACCGAAAGTTTACCCAACCGGGCTGGCATCAAGGCCGAGAGACATGAATCAGAAATCCACAGTCAGGGTAAAAACGAGAGTTGCATTCCTCGAACCCGGGCTGATGAAATAGGTCGTAAGATCGACTTTCTTGTACGTTAATCCTAAGAGCGCGCCGCGCTGAATATCGAAGTCTGTCCCGTAGGCTTTGGTTCGCTCAATCACCAGGCCGGCGCGCAGCCATTCGACCGGCGCGTAGCTAACTTCCGACCAGGTGTAAAAAAAATCGCCTGAGGGATTCCCGGTATCGAAGACGAATTCACCCTGGGTGGAAACGGCGAACTTCTTGTAGGTGAGAGAAGCCTCGTAGCCGGGTGCGATCCCGGTAAGGTTACCGAACACGCCGCCGATCATGGGGGTCGCCTCGAAGACCAATGCCTTGCCGAAGCTGAAATTGTAACCGATCCACGCCGATCCCGTTTTCAATTCCTCGTAGTTGTAGCGGGCTTCGAGGTGAAGCACTCCGTGGTCGGCCAGGACGTTCGGATTCACCAGGTCCTGCGCATGCAGCGGTACCGTGGTGGTAGTGGAGATTGAATACTCCCAGGCTTCCTTTTCCGTTTCTGTGGAAGTGGCCTCCGGAACGAGGACGGCCGTTCCACCTAACGAATCACGCGCCAGGAGCACAATGGCGGACGCCATGGCCGCGTGGGTGAGAGCGGTTCTCATCCGCCCAATAACACCGCCAGGCCGACGAGTGCGAGTCCAATGGTCACCATGGCCAGACCCGACACCAGGCGATTTACGCCGGCGTATTTTGCCCACATTTGGCCGACCAGAAAAAGCATCGCAATTAACAGAAAATTGGAAACGCGCAGCGCGAAAGTCGGTCGGGAGAAAATCAAGAACGGCACCGCCGCCGGCAGGCAGGCGAGGAAGACCAGCCAGAAACAAGCGAGCGCACCGTAGAAGTCATCCCTGGTCACCCCGCTCCTGGCGGGTTGAACTTGAGATTGAGCAAGGTGTTTAAGGACGGATTGGCGGAGGGCTTCGCGATCCGCCGGCCCGATCAGAGATTGAAGTTCCGGTTCGATCTCATCCTTAATCAGTTCGAGCGTGGCACGCGCGTCGGGCGCCCGTTGAACGGCCTGGAGGAGGCGCGCCTTTCCGCTGCGCACCGTCATGCAATTCATGATGTACATGATGGCGTCGATGATTCCCCAGGCGATGTTGCATCCGAGCGCGGCAAACAGAAGTTGACGGACTCCCGTCTGGCCTTCAGCCACGGTCAACCCGGCCGTCAGTGTCATGGTCAGTACCATGATCAAACCGAACAGAACCTCGCCCAGCCGGCTGGCCGGATCGAGGTAGCGCTGCACGAAGCTTTCTTCCTTTGGATTGTCCGTCACGGGATGAACGCTGCTCTCTTGCGTTCCGTACGACAAGCTTTCAGACAAGCTCTGGTGCCCACGCCGGCGTTAACCGCCAGCTGCTCGGCGAAGGTCAGTTTTGTTTTCCTTGATCGGCGGTCTGTTTTGGAACGCTCTTAAATGAATGATTGGCTCCGCTTTGGCTTGCCTCCGTCATGGCATCGCGCACGGCAGCAATGAATTTTTCGTCGTCGAAAGGTTTCATAAAAAAGGCGACCGGCCCAATGGCCATGGCCGTGGCCCGGGCGGCCAGATCTTCTCGCGCCGTAATGACGATCACGCGCGTGCGAGGTGAAACGGCACACAACCGGGCCAGCACCTCGAGTCCGCTCATGCCATCCATCCAGATATCGAGCACGACGACCGCCACTGGGTTCGTGCTGATGTGGGCGAGGAAATCTTCGGGCCTGTTAAATGCGCGAACCTTCAGTCCGTCCGAGGCGAGCAGATATTGCATCGACCTGAGGACGGAAGCGTCATCGTCGACCAGACAAACTTCATCAGCCTCAACTGTACCGGAGTCGCTCATGCCGCCGCCATGCTTTCGATTTTTCCGCGCGCGGCGGGCAGGCGAACAACAATGCGCGCGCCGCGATCATGGGCGTTTTCGCCGGCGATGGTGCCGCCGTGGGCTTCGACAATCGATCGAACGATGGCCAGGCCCATGCCCATGCCTTGTTGTTTGGTGGAAAAAAAGTGATCGAAAATCTTATCGGGCCGGTCTTTCGGTAGTCCTGTTCCGAAATCGCGGACGCTCAACTCGACCACGTCGGCCTTGTCGGAACGCGTGCTGATAATGATGCGGCGTTCGGCCGGCGGCAGACTTTCGACCGCATCCAGCGCGTTAATGATTAGATTGAGCAGGACCTGCTGGATCTGAACAGGAGCCACTTCTACGTCGGGGAGGTGGGGATCGAGCTCGGTCGTAATCATGCTTTCTCGCAATAATACGTCCGAACTAACCAGGCGAACCGCGTCCGTAATCACGTCGTTGAGATTCAGGAAGGCGCGCTCCACCTTCACATCCTTGCGCACCAATCCTCGGATCCCGCGAATCACTTCTCCGGCGCGCTGGCTGTCGGCGACCATGTCGCTCAATAATTGCGCCAGCATCGCCGGGTCGATATTTCCGCGTTCGATAAAACGACGCGCGGCGGAAGCGTTGTTCGCGATGGCCGTGAGCGGTTGATTGAGTTCGTGCGCGAACGACGCCGTCATTTCACCCATCAACGCGACCCGGTTCCGATGGTCCATCTCTTCGCGTTGCAACTGCAACTCGAGGTTGGCTTGTTTTTGGGCGCTGACATCAAGAGTCACACCAATGGTCTCGAGGAGATTTCCATGCTCGTCCGGCAGACATTTCCCACGCATGATGACCCAGCGCGTCCTCCCATGGGGCAGGACGATGCGGTGTTCGCTTTCGAAAGCTCCATTCAAGGCGCTGGCCCGATCGTAGGCTGCCTTAACCGCCGCGCGTTCCTCCGGATGAACGCGGGAGAGAATCAGGTCGCAGGTGAGCGGCAGGTTGGAATCGAAGCCGTACATGACCCGGCCTTTCTCGCTCATCCAGGCGCTGTTGTTCTCCGGATACAGAACCCAGAAGGCCAGCTCGGCCGATTCCGCTGCCAGATTGATGCGCGCCTCCCGCTCGCGCAGGATCTCCAGATGTTGCTGGCGCTCGATGGCAATCCCGGCAATGTGGGTGGCGATTTCAGTTAACCGCGTTTCCTCGGGCCGCGGTCCTCGTTTTTCCTGGCGATACATCGCGAACGAGCCGAGGACATCGCCTTTGGGCGAGAGAATGGGAGTCGACCAGCAGGCGCACAGTCCGCAAATCTCGGCCAGCGCACGATAATCCGTCCAAAGCGGATCGGTCAGCACATCGCTCACCACGACAGGCCGACGCGTATACATGGCTGTGCCGCAGGAACCATTGCGCGGTCCAATGGCCGCGCCGTCCACGGCTTTGACATACGCTTCGGGCAAATGAGGGGCCGCGCCGTGACGCACATGTTTTCCGTCCCGGTTCAAGAGCAGGATGGAACAACGCAGTCCTTCGGCCTGCCCTTCCATAAGAAGAACAAGGCTGGTCAGAACATCCGGCAAGGGCGCGTCGGCTGCGATCATCTCCAGGACCCGGCTCTGTCCGGCGCGAAAAAATTCTTCCTCTTTGCTTTGCGTGATATCGCGGCAAACAATCACTCCGCCTAACAATTCGCCCTTGGGTCCTCGCAGGGGACGTCCATTCACCCGGGTCCAAAGTCCGCCGGGTCTTTTGGCGTGCCGGACAAACATCTCCACGTCGTTGACCTCTTCCCCACGAATGGATCGCGTCAGCGGCAATTGGTCGGGCGGAAAAAGAGTTTCTTTATCCGGCAGGTAAAGTCCGTACTGATGCGGCCACTCGCTCAAGTTGGTTTCGGTTGCCCCCATCCCGAACATGCGCTGCGCCATCGGGTTGAAGAGGAGAAGTTTGCCCTCCTTGTCCGCGACGATGACGGCGTCGCCCATGTTGGACAAAATCGATTGGAGGATTTCGTTGGTGTGAGCCAGTTCTTCGGTGGCGCGCTTCCGCTCCATCACCAGATCCAATTGGGCGGCGACCGCCGCAATTACTTTGACCAGGCGCTCGTTCTCATTACGGGATTCATGCATAAAGAATTCAATGACTGCGATGACGTGATCGCCCGACAGAATCGGAATGCCTACGGCCGTCCTGAGTCCGACAGCCCTGGCTACTTCCAAGCGTGGGAAATTCGCATCGTTCCTGACGTCTTCAATCCAAAGCGGCTTCTTCGACTCCCAGACGCGGCCAGGAAGTCCAACACCCGGGGCGAAACGAGATTCTTCGGATATGGCCCGGAACGGTTTCAGTTCCGTCTCGTCGCCACACCAGGCCGGGCCGCACTCCAGAACAGTTCCGTCGTGGCTCGGCACCCAGGCTTGCCCAATAGCCCAGCCCGTCTTCTCACAAACGCGATGCAGCACGATCTCCAGCGCGTGCGAAAGGTCGCTGGTCGCGGCCACCTGCATGGTGATTGTCTGCAGCAAATTAAGCTGCTCCTCGCTCTGCGCTCGCGTTTGTTCGGCACGTTGAGGTGAATCAGCCATTTTCTCCATTCTCCGCCCTGTAATTCTGCATCAATCGCTCGTTTAGACAGTTCGGACCAAGTTTGTCCGGTTTCGCTTTTCCCCTCAATGAGACCTTGGTCCTATCAAGGTCCTCAAACTTCTCCCAGTTCGCGGCGAGATTCACGTCACTTTGCTCTCCAATCGATAAGCCTCCAGGCAGGCTCCGCGCGAATCGAAAATCCGGTTCGCACCGATCGTTCGAACCAGGTCGAGCTGATCCAGGTCCTTGTGCAGCGCCGGGCTGACCCGGGCCAGGACCAGAACGACGCCGGCCTTCTCAAGGTCATCGTGGAGGTCCTTGAGAATTCGACCCGCCGAATAGTCGATGTCGACCATGGCGCCGGCCTCCACCGCGAACCAACGCACCGGCGCCGGCGATTCGGTCACGAGACTGAGGGCCTCCTCCGCGAAATGGCTGGCGTTGGCATAAAAAAGATCGGCCCCAAACCAATACATAATCATTCCGGGTTCCACGAATTTACCGGGAGCCACGCTTTCAAACCGCCAGTGGTCGATCGGATCGCGCAGCACGATGGCGGTGTGGGGCTGATAACTGTGGCGGACATGTTCAAAGAGCGATAGCACGAGCGCCAGCAGGATACCTTGCTCGACTCCGATGCACACCACCGTCACAGCGGTGGCGAGAGCCACGGCAAATTCTCTTGGCTTCTTGCGGTAGATATCAGTGAGACCGCGATAGTCAAAAAGTCTAAGGCCGATCAGAAAAACGATCGCGGCAAGGACCGCGTTGGGCAGGTGACCGAGCGGTTTGGTCAGGAAGAGCAACACCAGCAGAACCATCGTCGCAGTGATCAGATGCGAGAGCTGGCTGCGACCTCCGGCGCTGTCCACCATTTCGGTCTTGGTCGGACTGCCGTTCACCACGAACGTGCTGCTGCAACCGGCGGCGGCATTGGCCAGCGCAAGGCCCACGAGATCGACGTTTTCGCTAAACTGATCGTGGTAGCGGAGTGCGTAGGCGCGCGAGGTGGCCGCGCTTTGGGCGAGAATCACGACGCAACAGGAAAACGAAATTGGCACTACCATCTCGAGGTCATTCCAGGAAAACTCCGGAAGCCCCAGATGAGGCAGCCCGCCGGGGACCGCGCCGATGACGCGCACCCCGTGATCAGCCCAATGGAGGTATGCGCTCGCCACGATCATCCCGACCACCGCCAGGAGCGCGCCCGGGAAACGGGGCGCGAGAAATCCTAATCCCACGATCACGACAAGGACGGTGAGGGCGATATACAAGCTTGCGAACTGCGTTCCCGGCAATTGGTGAACGATATCAAAAAGTTGGGGAAGAGTTCCGTGACCGCTCTTTTCCAGACCCAACATTCCGTGCAACTGACCGATGGCGACCTGAATGCCGACCCCGGAAAGGAAACCGACGAGAACGGTGCGAGAAAGGAAGTCGGCCAGGAATCCGGCGTGCAACATTCTCGCCACCAGCAGCATTCCGGCCGCTGCGAGAGCTACCAGGCTTGCCATGGCGAGATACCTGGGATTGCTCGGAGCAAGGGAAAGAGAAGCCAGGGCCGCGGCCACCATCGCCGCGGTCGCCGAATCCGCGCTGACCACAAGATGTCGCGACGAGCCGAAGATGGCGAACGCCAGGATCGGCAGCAGCATCGTGTAAAGCCCGGTGATCACCGGCGTGCCGATGATCTTGGTATAACCCATGACCTCCGGGATGCCGAGCGCGGCCAGAGTAATGCCGGCCATGATTTCCGGACCGAGGCGCGACTTGTCGAAAGGAAGAAGACCCTGGAAGATCGGGATACTCCATCCCCTGGTGGGCCGTGAGTTTTGCGCGCCGTTCATTTGTTCTTGAGCCCGCCGGGAACCGAGAGGTGTTCCCAGTCGGTTTTGGCGTTCATTTCCGGCATAATCGCTCCGAGAGGGGGACTTGCTTTTTAGCCCCCCATGAGGGCATTGCACAGCAGAATCCCCGGGTGGGCGGCCCGGTTTCCTGACCGCTCTATATATATAAGGGGAAGCAGGAGCAGGAGGTCGAGGGTCGAGGGCGGCTGCCGCTCCATCACTCCACTACCCCATTACCCCACCGCCTCGCGTCACGGCATTTCGAGCAATTCCAGCGGGACACCGAGCCATTTGGCAGCTGCCTCCCGTTCCTCAAAAACCTCCACATTCAGAGGAGAGTGGTCGGTTAGCATCTCGTGCAGTTTCGCGTAGTGCGTCGCGTCCGCGCTGGTCACCAGGAAAGCCGACTTCGTCGCCGGGTGCCCGCTGTAGGTCAGCCGTCGATAAAGCGCGACGTGAAAAACGTACTTGAAGTTCAGCTCAATCAAATCAAGCGCAGAAAGATCGGCGAAACGCAGAAACGGCTCGCGCAGCACAGACTCCTGTTCGCCGATAAACCCGATGATTCTGTTAACAATCTCTTCATCCAGGAGGCCACGCGGCTTCCAAACAAAAAGAAGGGGCGCCGAATGAAAGGCAACGTCCGGAGGCAGTTTCATCTTGCTCATGATTCAACCTCAAAAAACATTCCATCCGACGGTCCAGTCTGTCCATTGGACCTTCGTCCCATGAGTTTACGAGAAGATGATCACAAAATGCCGCCCGCGCTGGACCAAGGCAATAACAGACGTGAACCATTCTGCCGGACCCCGATTTTTTAACAGGAGAGAACAGAGGAAACGGAGGCTTCTTGCTTTCCATCTCTGTTCTCCCCTTTTGCTCCTGTTGAATTTCGGAGTTCATCTGTTGGCGCCGGGGAGGATCAGGCGGTGAAGACCATCGGTCAGTTTCATCTCATGAAAATTGATGAGCAGCCCCAGCGGGACATTCAGCAAGTGCATGTAGCTGAGGAGTTGTGCTTTGTGGATGGGCAGAATCTTTCCCACGGCTTTTGCTTCCACCAGCACACACCCTTGCACCAGCATATCGAATCGCAGCGGCTCCTCTCGCGTGAAACCCTTGTAATCAATCATCACAAGTTTCTGGCTCACGCAGATTAATCCACGCAGTTCAAACTCTTTCGCCAGACACCATTCGTAGATGGATTCGATCAGGCCGGGTCCTTTGTCGCGGTGCACTTCAATGGCCCCAGCGATAATCGCTTCGGTCAACGTTGACGCTTTTTCAAACAACGGATGCATACGCCGGATTAAACAGGAGCGAACAAAGGACACAGAGAAGAGATTCTCCGTCTCCTGTTGAAAGTCAGTTCATGTGTTGCTGAGCTGCCAAGGAATTCTCTGTTTGCTCTTATTGAATCTTCGATCCTTCTCGACATTAGACTGTGGCGGCCCCTGTTCGAGCAGGAGGGAACTCCGACAGGTCGCGAGCGGGCAGAGGAAACAATGGAGTCTGTGTACTACTCCGTTATCTCCGTTTGCTCCTGTTCAAACAAATGGTAGTGCCCGTACCGCCGCTCCAGGCCGCCTAACGAATCGCTAGAAGTTCACCCCGCCCTGAATCAATGGACCGCTCAGAGCAGTCTTGTTGGTAAAGCCGCCGGAAACATAGTCGTACTTCAGGTAGCGCCACCCCGTCTGCAACCAGATCCAGCGGGTGAGCTGAAATTCGAGCCCGCCTTGCACCTGATAACTCCAATCCGCGCTTGAGATGGGCTTCTTGACGAGCGTCCGCCCCTGGCGCTCCACTTCAAAAGCCGGGTCTCCATTCGCATCAAATCCGCCAACATCGCCTTCCGCGAAAAGCGAGGTCGCCTTCCAAATCTTCACTCTCCCGCGCGCGCCAAGCACCGGATCGAACCAATCGGTCGAGCCCTCGTCCTGCAAACTCTTGGGGAGCCCCAGCAGCTCGCGCAGAATAGCAAGACGTGCGTCACCGTTATCGTTGATATTTATCTTGAGGCCCATGTAACTGTAGCGGGCACCGGCAAAGAGAGAGAGAGCCGCTTTATCGCAATTGATCAATCGATAACCAATGAAACCTTCCGCAATGGTGGATTTAACGTGGATATTGGCGTTAGTAAAAAATAAGCCGGGCAGCGAAACTCCATCGCCCAGCTCCTCGTATATGGCGTCCCCGAACAGTTCCCACCGCTGATATCGAAGATCAACCGATCCTACGAGGGGGACGTGAGTTAGCTTCTTGAAAAGGTCCGAAAAATTCGCGTCAATCGAACTGACGACTCCCTTGACCCCGCTGTCGCCCGAAACACCGGCAAGCCATCCCGGAATACTGATACGGACCTCCCACGGTGGTGGAGTCTGGCACCAGCTCTCGACCGGCGGGGCTTCTTTCGAATCTTTCGAGTCCTGGTACTGCTCCGGCCCAGCGAGCAGAATGGCCGGACAGATCAGGATCAACGCAATCAGCAATTGAGAGATGCATCGCCTTGTCACGCTCGCTCTATTCATAGCTGAACCCTCCCAACAACCCCCTGTCCCTCGATCTATTCATAGCTGAACCCTCCCATTTAGGACGAAAGCTCTCCCACAAAAACGCGAATCAGTTCGGATGGATGGGCGTAATCTTGGAACCCTGCAAACCCAGACCCGCCATCAGGCCCCTTTGACCAAAGCAAAAGGCGTAAACCCCGTTTTGGAGGGTCGTGGTAGTCATCGATTTGGCCATGCCCTCATCGACGATGACCACGCTTGGTCCAACTCCGACCGACCAGCCATTGCTTTTGCGCAGATACGTCAGATCGCCATTCCTCATAAAGAAGAGGGCGTAACCGAATGTCTGGACACCCGCTTGAAGCCCATACGAGGCAGAATTAGTGCTGTAATACCCGAGCGTCTGGCCGTTGGAGAAAAGGGTTCCCTCACCGTGTTCGGCGCCGAAGATGAACCCGGCTTTCAAGATCTCGGGAAAAACCAGGACGGCTTTGGCACGGCGCCCCATCGCCCGTGCGCCCGCATTGTTGGCATAAAGGCGTTGCAGGGCCTGCCTGGATTGCTGCCTGATTTCGGAGGCACTGGCCGCCTGAGTGGAAGAAGCCGGGGTGAGTGTTGCCGCCAGGGTGACGGCGAGAATGAGGATGAGCTTGGAAGATTTTAGGTGATTCACGATTTGTTCCTTAGTGTCTTTGGTTAGTTGGTGGTCAACACTTCTCAAAGTAAGACGGAAGAAGCAAGCCGGAAGTCCAAAAGGGAGGAAATTTAATCCTTTGGGCAAGACCCACGTCAGATCGCGGAGAGCGCGAGCCGAACGGCCGTCAGAAACTCCTCGTCGTCAAAAGGCTTGATGAAAAAGGCCGACGCGCCCATTGCCATGGCGGTGGATCGAACCAGGGGATCGTCTTTTGCGGTAAGGATGATAACCCGGGTCGAAGGCGAAATCTCGCGAAGTTGCGTTTGAACCTCCAGTCCACTCATGCGCGGCATCCAGACATCGAGCACGGCAACCGCCGTGCGGTGAGTCTGGGCGTAAAGGAGAAATTCCGCCGGATCGGTGAACCGTTTTCCGTGCCAGCCAGCAGACGAGAGGAGGCGGTCCACACCCTTGAGAACAGACGGATCATCGTCAAGGAGGCAGATCACAGCGGCGGCGGAGTCAGGCAAGTTACAAGACTAAGATACTCCGCCCCGCGGGCGATATCAGACCTTGGTCTTACGTCTTAAGAGTTCCTTGATTTTCGATCGGATCCTCCGGAGCATCGAGAATTGGCAACGGCACCCCGAGCCACTCCGCCGCCGCCTCTCGTTCGCGAAAGACGCGAACCTTGATCGTGGCGCTGGCCATGAGCGTCTCATAGACGTAGGCCACGCTCAGGGTAATGACCTTGTTCGCCCATAAGGCGGACTTTACCGGTTGAATGGCCCGGTGCCGGCGCCGCGCAATTTGAAAAAGGTGCCCGGCCTGAAGCCGGACGTGCGTCTGGCCGGACAAGTCCAGGAAGCGATCAAAGGGGGCCGTCTGGATGCACTCTTCCATCTCGATAAAGTCAACGATCTGGTCGGCCACCACATCATCGAGAACGCCTTGCGGATGCCAGGTGACGAGCCGGCACTTCGGGAAATAGCGGGTACGCGGAAAAGCCTTCAGCACGACATCGGGATGATCCGCCTTCATGACCTTCCTTCTTTCCCTGATTCGGAATGGCCCAGAGCGCGATGCACTGCGCCCAGAAATTGATCGTCGTCGAACGGCTTGATGAAGAAGGCAAAGGCGCCGGCCTGCATGGCGGTTGCCCGAGTGGCACGATCATCCCGGCCCGTGATGATGATGACCCGGGTCTGAGGCGACTTGGCGCAGAGATGCGTTTGCGTTTCCAGTCCGGTCATTTGTTCCATCCACATATCTAAAATAACCAGCGGGACAGAGTTCGCGGCCACGTGTCTGAGAAAAGCTCCCGCTTCATGGAACGCGTGCACGGACAAACCGTCCGATTCCAGCAAACGGCTGACCGATTTGCGCACCGAGGAATCGTCATCGACAAGACAAACGACCTCAGGGACAGGTAATTTCGTCGGGCTCATGATCAAGTGCCCTGCCTTGGCAAGGGCCTCGATGACAAATCCTACTCCGCTAGTCGGCCTTGCCTATTAGACCTTGGTCTCACGTTTCCCGCCGGGCGCGACGCCGGCTTTCTGGGCCAGGCGCAGGAGATCAGCCACTGAACTGACCCCGAGTTTCTGCATGACCCGGCCGCGATGGACCTTGATCGTCTTCTCCGCTGTCCCGAGTTCCGCCCCAATTTGTTTGTTCAACATCCCCGTGATCACGAGTTGCATGACCTCGAATTCGCGCGGTGTCAGCGCATCAAGGAGTCGACGCGCCTTATTTCTTTCCGCCGCGCTTCGTCGCTGCTCGGCCGACCGAAGGAGGGCGCGTTTAACACATTGCAAAAGCTCTTCGCTCCCGAACGGCTTGGGAAGAAAATCGACCGCGCCGGCTTTCATGACCTGGGCGCACATCGGGATGTCCCCGTGCCCGCTAATAAAGATAAGCTGTTCCTCGCGGCGGTGCTGGATGAGCGATTCCTGAAAAGCGATTCCGTTTAAACCCGGCATGTTTACATCCACAATCAGGCAGGAAGGCCCGCTATGCTGGTCACGCTCCAGAAAAGTCAGAAGCCGATTCGAAAACTTCGCTTTGATAGCCGGCGGCCCGCAACAGCCGGGTCAGACCTTTTCGCACAGAGGCATCGTCGTCGATGGCGAAAACCAGACTATTGGGCGAAATCATGATGAAACTCCGTTGGCCGCTGGAATGGTGAAATGAAATCGCGCCCCGCCGCCTTCGGCGTTCTCGGCCGCGATTGTTCCAGCGTGCGATTCAACGATCGAGCGCACAATCGCCAGTCCCATGCCCAACCCTTCCGATTTGGTCGTAAAAAACTGCTCGAATAGCCGGGCCCGCGCTTCTTCGGAAATACCGGTCCCCTGATCGCGCACGCTCGCGCGAATTGCGCCACGGCCACGCCGCTCCGTCGCGATCAGAACCTTGCGCTTGCTCACGGGCGTGTCGCGCATGGCGTCAAAGGCGTTGAGCACAAGATTAAGCAGGACCTGCTGGAGTTGGATCGGATCCGCTTCAATGGGCGGCAAATCCGGTTCCAGCGAGGTCTCCAAGTCACACGAATGCAACATGGCATCATGGTTTATCATGCGCACCGCATCCATGACGACATCGTTCAGGCCAATCCGCTGCCGCACCGTGGCGCCTTTTTTCACCATGCTTCTGATGCCGCGAACCACCTCGCCGGCTCGTTTTCCATCAGCGCTGATGTCGGCCAGTAAATCACGAAGCTCCTTCAAGTCGACCTGCCCGCGATCGATAAACCGCTCTCCCGCGCTGGCGTTGCTCACGATACCGGTGAGTGGTTGGTTCAACTCATGCGCCAGCGAGGCTGACATTTCACCCATCAAGCGCCACCCGGCTTAGATGATCGAGTTCGTCGCGCCTCTGGCGTGCTTCGGCGGCGGCGCGTTTGCGCGCGGAAACGTCTACAATCGTGGCCAAAACCAGGACGCCATCGGGCGTTTGGATAGGATTTAAACCGATCTCGGCCGGGAATTCGCTGCCGTCTTTTCGCCGGGCGACCAGTTCCCGACCCGCGCCCTTCGCCTTCTCCTCTGCTTCACCCATGAGATTCGTTTGCTGCACGAAACCTTTGGGTACGAGGAGGTCAACCGGCTGCCCGATCAATTCCTCACGGCGGTAACCGAAGAGTTCTTCGATGTGGGCATTCACCAGCATGATGCGACCCTCGTTGTTCCCCAGGACGATCCCGCTGGGCGACGCCTCCGTGGCCAGTCGAAACAGTTCCTGCGCCTGTTTGCGCGCCGTCACATCCATTGAAACTCCGAGAAGCCGCGTTAGCTGGCCCTTGGCGTCGCTCAGGCAGCGGGCCCGACCCGCCATCCAGCGGACCGTTCCATCCGGAAGCACGACGCGATATTCCGTTTCGTATTCACCTTGCTTGGCGATGGCTTGTTGCGTGATGGCATCCTTGTGCGCGCGATCCTCCGGATGAACGCGGCTTTCAAAAGTCGCGTAATCCAGGCGCATCTCAGGCTCGAAATGAAACAAGGCCCGCGCCTGGTCTGACATCCAAAGCGCGTTCGTGGTCGTGTCCAACTCCCAGACTCCGAGCTGCGCCGCGTCGGCCGCCAGACTGACTCTTTCCCTGAAGCGGCGCAACGCCTCCTCCTTTTTCATCAATTCCGTGATGTCCACGCAGGAACCGATGTAACCGGCGAACTTCCCCTTTTCGTCGTAGCGCGGCACGCCATTGTCCGAAAGGAGGCGATATTGACCATCATGGCGCCGGAGCCGGTACTGCATGACAAAAGGTTCTCTCACGTCAAAGGCCGCAACGTAGGTCTCCAGACATCTTGCCAGATCGTCCGGATGCACCCCTTGAGACCAGCCATTTCCCGTTTCCTGCGCCAGCGTCCGCCCGGTAAACTCGAGCCACGATTTGTTAAAAAAATTGCAGAGTTTATCCAGGCCCGCCATCCAGATAAGGACCGGCGCCGCATCGGCCACGATGCGGAAGCGTGCTTCGCTCTCACGCAATTCCGACTCGGCTCGTTGTCGCCGTCGCCGACTCAATGCCAGAACAACAATCAGGAAAGCCTGGGCCAGCAGCACCAAACCGGTCGCGATGACTCTCCGTTTGTACTGTTCCCAAAACGTTGGCACGCGGAAACGCACCTCGCTGCCGGGCGGCAAATTGCGCGACGCGATATGCCAGCGCTCCAATTGCCGCCAATCGAAGGTGGCAACCATGGCACCCTCTTGGACGATGGGAATGTCCGAGGCCTTTTCTCCGTTTAGAATTCGCGAAGCCAGTTCCGCCGCCTTTCTTCCCTGCGCCTCGATGCTATAGACCTCACCGCCAACCAACCCGCGCCCTACGAACTGATCAAAAAACCCGAAAACCGGCACGTTCGCCCGCTGCGATACAAGCGAGGCCACCTCGTAAGGATCAAAGGTCTCCCCCGCACCATCGCGGAACACGCTGGCGTAGAGTACAGACCGAGTTCCGCGGCAACGCTGCGACCTTGTCCAAAGTGTCCTTGAGCGACAGGTCGACAAGGTACGTGATCTGCGCCCGACCCTCGAACTCGTGCAGATCCTTCCGGGCCAACTCCGTCAGCTTCCGGTCAAAACCCGAAGTACCCGCGATAAAGAAAAACTGGTGCGTTCTTGGAAGAAGCTTGAGCGCGAGTTCCACCGTGCCTTTGAAGTCACGCGTGATTAACACCCCGGTGATGTCCGGCCCCAATTGTCGACTCGCGATTTCTCGCGGGTCAGGCCCGCAGAAAACGATCGGCACTCCGGGAAAGAGCTCTTTTCCGTAATTGAGCATGAAGTCGAGCGAAGGCGCCATGACTGCGATGACGACCTCGATCTTTTTACCGGCGTACTTTTGGTGATAGTAATCCCGGATCGCCCGGTGATCGTTGTCCGCCGAAAAGCGAGTCAGATCCAGGGACTCTCGATAGATCTCAATCGAGGATCCCCATTTCGAAGTTAAGCCCGATTCAAGGCCTTGATCGATTAGTTTCAGACCCGGCAATTCCCGCGGCTCGTCGTAGAGAACCAGCACATTCCTCTTTGCTTCCGCGGGGACGGACTGTGCGACCGAGGAGGCCAGCGGGAAGACGAGCAAAAAAAGCAGAAGCAACTGATTCATTCCAAAACATGCCAGCTGCGCCGGTACAGCCCGGCATGCGCTGTCGATCGGCGGCGCGAGTCCGGTCTGGCTGTAGGTTTCCACGGCCCCCCCATAAATACAACGGCGTTCAGCTGGGCAAAAGCCTAATTTCTCGCCTGGACAATATTGTAACAGAACCGTCACCTGGAGGGACCCGAAGGCTCCGGCGCCACCCATGGCTCCCTTACGCACCTCAGACACCGCCAGGTCCCTCCCTAGCTCGCCACACTCCCGATCATCAGTTGCCTCGAAAGTTCACGCAGGTAGGCCCGGCCCCGGCGAGCATTCGCCATCGTGACAGTCGCGTCCTTTGCGCCCGCCAACTCAAGAATGAGGGCACCGTGAAACCTCTGCGCGACAAGCCCACGGAGCAATTGTCGCCAATCAATGTTGCCATCTCCGGGAGGCAAATGGTCATCCTGTCGGCCGCCGTTATCGTGCGCGTGAATCATCTTCAAATGGCCAGCAAGCTTCTGCAGCAAATTCAAAAGGTCTCCGGACAAATGGGCATGGCCGGTATCGAGGCAGACACCGACCGCCGCGCTCTCGATTGCATCCAGGATCCAGAGGATGTCGCTCGTGTTCCCGAACAAGAGATGCGGCAGCTTGTTTTCCAAAACACAAATAATGCCCAGTTCCCGGCAGCGCCGGGCCACCTCGTTCAGCGTATTGACTACATGATGCATCTTCTGAAAGCGCTCTTCCGGCGCGGCTTCGATTCCACGCTCCGGACCGGGATGAATCACAAAATAGTGAACCTCGAGAAGAGCGGCTGCCTCCGCGGCCTGCAGAATCTCTTGCAGGGCGGCGCTGCGCCGGCTCGCATCAGGCGACGCGATGTCGATATGCTCTGCAAATGGAGCATGAAACGAATAGGCTTCCATGCCGAGCTCTTTAATTCGCCGGGCCGCGGCCCGCACGGCCGCGACGTCATGATAATCAAGATGAGGAGGCGATGAGCAGACCTCGATCATGCTAAACCCGCTCGCGCGGATGATCTCCAGGCAATCAAGAATGTTCTGTTGGTAAAAGCAGCCGGTTGAAAGGCCGACAGGCCAGTTTGTCATGGTATCTCCGATGCAGCGCTGAGTCTTTGAATCTCAGCAGGTTATCATGGCACTCCGAAAAAAAACAAAGGCCCTGCTCCTGCGAGGAGCGGCAATTGAAATCGACCAGATCATCGCGCCCGGTTGCGAACAGCCCGGAAAAGATGCGCGTGTAAAAATCAGCCCGCGTCGCGGGATCGGTGTCTGAAAACTGCGTCCACCCATAATCGCGCTCGTATTTCGAGCGAATTAATCCGGCAATGTGTCGCGGATGCCAGCCCAGGGCGAGCATCACCCGGACGACGCGACGGATGCATGATGGTCTGAGCAGTAAATCGTTCGGCTGTTCCAGGACGAACCGCGCACATCCGGGAAGCTGATCCAAAGGCGCACGATCATAAGTCGACGGCCAGCGCTCTCGCGGCTCGTGTTCTTGCGCGTAAAACATGTCATGAAATCTGGCCAGTTTCGACTTTGTGTAAGCCGCGATCAGCCCATCCGTGCCTTCGCTCGCGTCGGGAATCCTGGTGGAGACGGAACGCGCCAGTTGCGCTGTCCTCTTGCCATCGCGCATCATGGCCAGATCTTCTTGCGTGCCCATTTGTCCGACCGGGATAACGAACATGGCCGGCAGATTGGCAAGAAATTCATCGGTTATCACCCCGCGCTGCTGCCAGGGCTTAAGATAGAGACTAAACGGCACCCGTACCATCCTCGAGTGCAGCGGGTCGCCGTATTCGGAAATATCGATCGAGATCATTTCGCGATCGACGTTTCTCGGACCCGTCTCCACCGCCGTCAGCTCGACCGGAAGTTCACAGAGTGGCGCCGCGATCTCCTGAATGCGATGGGCCAGAAATTCCATGACCATCCCAAGTCCGCTGAACGCTCTGCTCAGCTCGGCCGCGACGCCTTGCCCATCGGGCGGCTGCGCTCGCCCATCGCTCTCCCACAAACTCGGCGGACCGCGCCCCAGTTCCGACAACCGTCTATAGGCAGGGGAATCCCGCGAAATCTGCCAGAGAAAATGATGCCCGCGGCCGCTCAGAAGATGCAAATGGGAGATTCCGTATTCACTCAGCAGCTCCGCGATGGCTCTCTCGACCGGGGCTTGCAGATTGAAAACTGATTCCGGATCGGCATAAACTTTTTCCGGGCGATCAAAGTTTACGTACTCCACGTCAAGATCAGCAATCAGCGCGGTCCGATCCCAAAGAGACCGAAATATTTCATTCTGCTTTCCCAGCAAGCCGTCTAGCTCAGAGACGGTTCGTGGCTCGTGCAAATGCACGGAGAGGAGATCTCCGGCAATGAGATGATGGCACGTAAAATCCTCAGAAGCTCCGGCTCCCAAAAACTCCCGGATTCTTCCGCGAACATTGGCGTCGTCGTAATAGAAAACTCTATCCTCGCCTTCCACATAATTACTATGACCCGATTACGAACTGCGGTTCACGGGAACTTGCCAGAGAATGTGCATTTCTTGCCCGCGTGTGTGAATGAAGCCTGGCGGGCGCTGGGGCCGTCACGCCTGCCAGCGGTTGCCGACTTTAGGATGACTTCTCAATCCGGACCGCGACGGTTTTGTATTCCGGCGTGTCCACCACGCTATCCCGGTCCGTCCCAATCAAGTGATTCAAGAAAACATCCCTTGTATGGAACGTGGCAAAAAGCTCGCCCGGCTTGACCGCCCGACTAAGCCGAATTGGGAGGAGGACCTCACCATGATGGCTTCGGACGCGGACGCGCTCGCCATCCAGGAAGGCAAGTCGCGCTGCATCCTCGGCCGAGATGTCGAGCGTGTCGGTCGGGCGCAATTCGGCATTCGGCGTGCGCATGGTCATGGTGCCGGCGTTGAACTGATAGAGCGTGCGGCCGGTCGTCAGTAGAAACGGATATTCCGGGGAAATCGCTTCGCTCGATGCGATGAACTCGATGCGCTTCAAGGGCGCGCGTGGACCACGCGGAAAAGACGTCGCATGCAGCATGGTTGTGCCGGGATGGTCTTCCGTCGGGCAGGGCCATTGTAATCCGCCGTGGTCCAGCCGCGCGTAGGTAATGCCGTGACCGGCTTTCCAAACCGCGCGAATTTCCTTCCAGATCTCCTGCGGCGAATGGAAATTAAAGAACTCGCCCTGGCCCATGGCGCGGGCGACATCGCAGATAATTTCCCAATCCGCTCGCGACTTTCCCGGAGCTTCAATCGCCTGGCGCACTCGCTGGATGCGCCGCTCCGAGTTCATGAACGTGCCGTCTCGTTCGAAAGAGGATGCGGCTGGAAAAAACACCGTGCCGCAGACGTCGGCGATTTCGTTCAGAAACATGTCCTGCACGATGACGAACTCGAGCGACTTCAACGCCCGCGCCGTGGCGGTGGCGTTGGGATTGGTCAAAGCAACATCGTAGCCGATGGCCCAGAGCGCCTTCAACTTTCCGTTCGTCTGCCGCATCCATCATCTGCATCAGATTCAGGCCTTTTGCCTTTGGCACGGGCGCTCCCCAGATGTTCTCGAACAAAGTGCGACCTTCATCGAGAGCTACCATGCCAGTCAGATTGCCCGGCTCGCAGCCCATGTGAGCGGAGCCCTGCACGTTGTTTTGTCCGCGTAACGGATTCACGCCGCTGCCAGGTTTTCCAAAGTTGCCGGTGAGCAAAGCGAGGTTGACCAGGCACATCACGCCTTCGGTGCCCTGAATATGTTCGGTCATACCGAGACCGTGAAAACACATCGCCGGCCTGGTCGTGGCATAAAGTTGCGCCGCCTGTCGGATGAGTTTGGCATCGACACTGCAGACCGCGGCCATTTTCTCGGGCGCAAAGGCACGAATGAATTTCTGAAATTCGTCCCAATCGGAAACACGCTCGTTCAGGGCGGATTCATCGAACAGCTTCTCTTCCACGATCGCGCAGGCCATGGCATTGAGGAGCGGCACGTTTGTTCCTGGCGTTCAGCGCGAGGTGCAGGTCCGCGTAACGCGCCAGCTCGATCTCGCGCGGGTCGATGACAATCAATTTCGCGCCGCGCAATACCGCCTGCTTGATGCGTGCGCCCACGATTGGATGATTCTCCGTGGCATTGGTGCCGCAGAGCAGAAACCCGCCCGCGCTTGCTCGATGTCGTCGAAGGAATTAGTCGCCGCTCCGGTGCCGAGCATCGTCTTCAGGGCCGCAGCGGTGGGCGCATGGCAGACGCGGGCGCAGCAATCAACATTGTTGGTGCCCGAGAACGAGGCGGGCAAACTTCTGCGCGAGATAATTCTCCTCGTTCGTTCCGCGCGCGGAACCGAGCACGCCAACGCTGTCGGCGCCATGGGCCTCGACCACGCGCTTGAGATTCTCAGCCGCGAAGGCAATGGCCTCCGGCCACGAGACCTTTTTCCAGTCGCCGCTGGTCCGAATCATCGGTTCGGTCACACGGTCCGGGCGCGCGCGTAAACCGAAGGCGTAACGGCCTTTCACGCAGAGGTGCCCTTTGTTTACCGGCGCATCGAGCGCCGGCTTGACCTGCACGATGCGATTGTCGCGCGTGCCGACAATCATCTCACAACCAACGCCGCAATAGGGACAGGTCGTGCGCGTCCATTTTTCCGGGACGCCGCAATCGAGCACGGTCTTGTCCTCAAGCGCGCCGCTCGGACAAGTATCGACACAGGCGCCGCAACCGACGCACGAGCTTTCGCGCAGCGTTGTGCCCGAATCGGGACGAATCGCCGTGGCGTCACCCGATTCCAAACCCGCCAGACAAACTGGCCCTGGACTTGATCACAGATCGCGACGCAGCGAAAGCAGGTCACGCATTGCGCCATGTCCACACGAATGTAGGGATGGGAACGGTCAGGCGCGCTCGGCCTAACGAATGACGAGGATGCTCTCTGCCGCGGCGGCGAGACTCCGTATTGTGTCAGGTAACGGTGAAATTGTTTTTCCGGAAACTGGCGCACCGCTTCCGCCGGGTAATTTTCGGCCAGCAGCCGCAGCAACGTCCGTCGCACATCCTCGATCGCGGGCGAATGGCTTTGAATCTCCATGCCGTCCGCCAGAGCCGTGTTGCAGGCCGTCGCATGATGTTTCCAGCCTGCGACCTCCACGGAACAAAGACGGCAGGCCCCGGAAGATTCGAAACGATCGTCATGACAGAGCGTCGGGCACCTCGATATTGGCGCTGCGCAACGCGGCCAAAATGCTCAGACCGCTGGGAAACTCATGTCGCCGCCCGTTGATACTTACTTGAAGCATGGCGCCAGGTCCTCTTGATAATAACGCAAAACCGACTCGGCGAATTCACCGAGTCCGCCGCCGTGGCCACACAAACTTGTCCATTTGAGAGCCGTGACGAGTTGCTCCCATTCAGACGAATTCGCCGCCGATGTTCCTCCGGAACTCACGATCTCTCCAAAGATTTCCTCGACCCGCCGGCTACCAATTCGACAGGGCGTGCATTTGCCGCACGATTCGTAAGCGCCGAACGAAAAGACGTGATGCACGAGTTCAGCAATGGAGGTGTGCTCATCGAAGGCCACAACCCCGCCATGGCCGACGCTCGCGCCGATGGCGTGCAGTTCCTCGAAGCCGAATGGCGTGTCGAATAGATGTGGCGGAATGATCCCGGCCAATGGTCCGCCGATGATGACGCCTTTGAGCGCGCCCGCGCGCAAGCCGCCGCCAAGTTCCTCGACAATATGCCGGACGCTGACGCCGAATTCGATCTCGTAAAGCCCGGGGCGGACAAAGAGTGAATTGAGTGACACAACTTTCGTGCCGCGACTTTGCGAGAACCCCAGCGCCCGATATGCCTCGCCCCCGCGCTCCACGATCCATGGCACGTTCACGAGCGTTTCGACGTTGTTTACCAGGGTCGGTTTTCCGAACAACCCATGTTCGGTCGGATATGGTGGTCGCGCCATCACCTCGGGACGGCGACCTTCGATCGAGCGAATCAGCGCCGTCTCCTCGCCGCAAACGTAGCTGCCTTGTCCCACCACCACTTCCAGATCGAAAGCAAAGTCGCTTTCGCGCACGCGTTGCCCGAGAAATCCGGCCGAGCGCGCCTCTCCGATGGCCTGCCGCACCATCTCCTCGGCACGAGGATATTCTTTTCGCAGATAGATCCAGCCCTGACCGGCGCCGACCGCATAAGCGGACAGCAACATCCCCTCGATCAAACTGTGCGGATCGTCTTCCAGGAGAAAGCGATCAATGTAAGCGCCGGGATCGCCTTCGTCCGCGTTGGCGATAACAAATTTTTCGCGCGACGACTGCTGTGCGACCGCGCGCCATTTGCGCCCCGTCGGAAATCCGGCGCCGCCCCGGCCGCGCAGGGCGGAGGCTTCGACGGCTGCGATGATCTCTTCGCGTGGCTGGGTCAGAGCTCGTTCCAAAGCGCGGTAACCGCCTTGCGCGGCATAGTCTTTCAGACTGCGGACTTTTCCCTGGGTCAGCCTGCCCAAGACAATGCCTTCGCGGGAACGAACTTCCACATGCGGACGCGCCTCATCACCGCTTACCGCCGGCGCGCCGAAACACTGCCCGAGGCAATAAACACGAGGCCCCCTATCGTTCGCTTCGGCCCAGCGCTTCGGATTCAAGTGACGGGCGACAAAGCAAGCCGTTCCCTGGCACGCCTTTCCCGATAGACTGCAATCGAAAAGGTGATAGAAGGACTCCGTTTCAGGCCGGTTTGCCATATGGCCCGGCCGAGTCGCCGCCGACGGAGTGGAAGTCAGCCCGTTCACAGGACGATTTCCGCCTCCCATTCATTCTCGAGACGATTAAAGCGAAGATCAAAACCGATTTTTCGGCTGACGCGTTGCATGGCCAGATTCTCGCCCAGAATATGCGCCGTGATGCGGCGGAGTTTCTCCTCGCGCCCGATCTGAACAAGTAACTTTAACAGTTCTGTTCCGAGACCCTTTCCTTGCCAGCGATCGCCAATCAGAATCGAAAATTCCGCCTCGTCGAGTCCGTGCGCTTTGCTTAGTCGTCCCACCCCAACGATTTCATCAGCGCCGTCTTCCCCTTTGTGACAGGCAATCAACGCGATTTCGCGTTCGTAATCATTAAAGCACATCCGGGTCAGACGTTCATGCACCGTCCGCTGTTCCAGACTGACCAAGCCGAAGTAGCGGAAACGCACGCTCTGCTCGGAAAGTGTTCCATGAAATTTAATCATGAGCGGCTCGTCTTCCGGGCGAATCGGACGGATTGTAATCGACGTGCCATCGTCCAGTCTCGACTTCGTGACGTATTGCGCTGGATACGGCCGGATGGCTAAGCCCGGGAGATCGCGCTCCGCCACGGCCGCAGAATGCAAAACAACACGGGCATCGAGGGCGAGCAGACCTTTGCTGGAAGCAAGCAAGGGATTAATCTCGATTTCCTTGATCAAGGGCTGCCCAGCCACAAGTTGACTAAATCGCACAAGCAGCTCTTCCAGCGCCGGCAGATCAATGGCGGCGCGCCCGCGGAATCCTTTCAAAGCCGTGTAAATCCTGGTCTGCTCCATCAAACGGCGGGCGAGCGTGCGGTTGAGGGGCGGCAACCCGAGGGCATGATCCTTAAATACTTCCACGAAATAGCCGCCGGTTCCGAATAACAGCACCGGTCCGAATTGCGAATCGATGCTACTGCCCAGAATCAATTCGTAGCCTTCTTGCGCAATCATGGGTTCGACGGTCACGCCCAGGAATTCGTTCGCTCGATTGTTTTCGCGGAGCGATTTTTCGATGCTCTGAAATGCCTGCCGCACCGCCGACGCATCGCACAGATTCAATTTCACGCCGCCGGCGTCGCTTTTGTGCGTAATTGTCTCGGAGTAGACTTTCAAGACAACTGGTCCGGCGATTTGGCCGGCAATCTTGACCGCCTCGTCCTCGTTCGAGGCGGTATGCGTTTCGACAACCGGAATGCCATAGGCGGCTATGATCCTTTTCGATTCTACTTCGGTCAGGAGCGTGCGGCCGGAACGTCGGACAGAAGCCATCACTCTTTCGATCTCTCCACGACTCGACATACTTTCGGAGTCCGCGGTAAGCGGTGGTGTTTCGTAAAGGGCGTGCAAGTTTTGCGTGTAACGCCACATCGCGCAAAAGGCACGGGCCGCCGTATCTGGATATTCGAACGTCGGGATGGCGGCATTATGCAAACACGCGATTCCGGCCGCGACGCCTTCCCCTCCCATCCAGCTCGCCAGGATCGGCTTGTCCTTGAGTGTGGCGAATCGTGCGATGCGCCCGGCTATGGCTTCGGATTCGGTGACCGCTTGTGGCGTGAGGATCACGAGTAGGCCGTCATTCTCGTGGTCCTGCGCGACAATCTCGACAGCCTTTTCAAAACGTGGCGCATCCGCGTCCCCAATAATATCCACGGGATTGTTTCGGCTCCAATGGGGAGGGAGAATCTTGTTCAGCGCCGCGAAGCTTTCGTCGGAGAGTTTCGCGAGCTCGCCACCGCTCGTGATCAACATGTCCGCCGCCAGGACGCCGGGACCTCCCCCGTTGGTCACGATGGCAAGGCGCGGCCCTCTCGGTCGTGGCTGTTGGCTGAGCAGTTCCGCGATGCTGAAGAGTTCATCCATCGTGTCGACCCGCAGAACCCCAGCCCGGCGAAAGGCCGCATCGAGCACGTCATCGCTGCCGGTGAGCGAGCCGGTGTGAGACGCGGCCGCTTTGGCTGCCGCCCGGGTGCGCCCTACTTTAATAACTATGATCGGTTTGGTCAGGGCGACTTCACGCGCCGCGGAAAGAAACGAACGCGCCTGGCCGACCGATTCCATATAAAGCAGGATGCTGTGTGTTCGCGGATCGTCGCCGAGGTGATAAATAAGATCGCCCCAGTTTACATCGAGCATTGAGCCAATCGAGATGAAGGCGCTGAATCCGACGCGCGCGGACAGGCTCCAATCAAGAATCGCAGTGCAAAGAGCGCCGCTCTGGCTGATAAAGCCGATGTTGCCCGGACGGGCCAGCGGCTTCGCGAAAGTCGCATTCAGGCCGAGATGCGGAAGCATCACTCCGACGCAATTGGGTCCGATGATCCGCATCCGGCCCCGCTGATTGAGAATTGCTTTTTCGAGTTCCGCGCCGGCCGGTCCGCACTCCTTGAAACCCGCCGAAATGATGACCACACCTTTGACGTTGGCGGCTGCGCATTCTTTCACGATTCCCGGCACCGTCGTCGCCGGCGTGACAATGACGGCCAGATCGACGGCTTCCGCCACGTCGCCAATTTTCGGGAACGCCTTTGCTCCAAGGATCCTTGCGTGCTTCGGATTCACGGGAAAGACCGCGCCCCTGAACGGCTGCAAGTTTTCCAGCAGAGCGCGACCGACGCTGCCCGGCGATTCGGTTGCGCCAATCACCGCGATGGACTTCGGCGCCAGCATAGTGTCGAGAATTGGACGGCGCTCGCGCAAGAGATCGCTCACGCCTGGGCCCGCGCGAAACGATCTTGAGCTCACGAGTCGTCCCTCACGCGGTGACGCGTTTCTCCGCTTCCAGCAGTGCGGCAGTTGTCCTCAGAACGCTGTCCGGATTGAGCGAAATGCTATCAATCCCTTGCTCCATCAGGAACTCCGCAAAGTCCGGATAATCGCTCGGGGCCTGGCCGCAGATCCCGATTTTGCGGTTCTTCTTCCGACACACCTGAATCACTTCTGCGATCATCTTCTTTACCGCCGGGTTTCGTTCATCGAAGATATCGGCCACGATTTCGCTGTCGCGATCTACGCCAAGAATCAACTGCGTCAGATCGTTTGAGCCGATGCTGAAGCCATCAAAGATTTCCGCGAACTCTTCCGCCAGGATCACATTGCTCGGGATCTCGCACATCACGTAAACTTCAAGGCCATCCTCGCCGCGCCGAAGTCCGTTTTTCTCCATTTCCACAATCACCTTGCGGCCTTCCTCCACCGTGCGACAGAACGGGACCATTAACTTCACATTCTTTAAGCCCATTTCCTCGCGCACCTTTTTCATGGCGCGACATTCGAGCGCGAACCCCGCCTGATAGCGCGGGTTGTAATAGCGGGACGCGCCCCGAAACCCGAGCATGGGATTTTCCTCGACCGGTTCATAATCCCGGCCGCCGATCAGATCGGCGTATTCGTTGGATTTAAAATCACTCAATCGCACGATCACGTCCTTCGGGTAAAAGGCCGCGGCGATCATCCCCACGCCTTGCGAAAGCTTGTCTACGAAAAACTGCGTTTTGTCATCGTAGCCAGCCGTGATGATGTCTATCCTGGCTCGCACCGCGGGGTCTGAAATTCTTGCGTAATCGATCAAGGCCAGGGGATGTACTTTGATATACGTCGAGACGATGAATTCCTCGCGGGCGAGACCGACGCCATCGTTAGGAATGAAAGAGAGACCAAAGGCTTCCTGTGGATTGCCTAAATTCATCATGACTTTGGTGCGCGGGCGCAAGAGTCCCTTGAGATCGGTGCGTTCGACCTCAAACGGCAATTCGCCTTCGTAGACGAAGCCGATATCCCCTTCTGCGCACGAGACCGTAACTACTTGCCGGTCTTTCAGCGTTTCCGTTCCGTCTTCCGTTCCAACGATGGCGGGCACACCGAGCTCACGACTCACGATGGCCGCGTGACAGGTGCGGCCACCGCGGTTTGTAACGATGGCTGCGGCCTTTTTCATGATCGGCTCCCAATCGGGATCCGTCTTGTCAGCCACGAGGATTTCGCCCTCTCGAAATTGATCGAGCGACCCCGCATCCTTGATCACACGCACCATTCCGCGTGCGATTTTTGATCCTACACTGCGTCCCGTCAGCAGCACAGAGCCACGGGATTTAAGCCGGTAACGCTCCATGATAGTGGGGTCCTTTCGCGACTCCACCGTTTCGGGGCGAGCTTGCACGATAAATAGCTCCTGGGTCTGTCCGTCCTTGGCCCACTCGATATCCATTGGAGTAGGCCGTCCTCGTTTCGCGCTGTAATGGTCCTCAATCACGCAAGCCCAGCGCGCCAACGCCAAAATCTCGTCATCGGAAATGGCAAACCGATTTCGGTCCCGGATCGGTGTTTCTACATTTCTGACCGCGTTTTGACCGCCGGCGTAGATCAATTTGGACTCTTTCTGGCCAAGAACTTTTTGCAAAACAGGTCGGAACCCGGTTCTAAGAGTTGGTTTAAAAACGCAGTATTCGTCTGGATTGACCACGCCCTTAACGATATTTTCTCCGAGGCCATACGCGGCATTGATCAAAACGATTTCGCGAAACCCGGTCTCGGTATCGATGGTAAAAATTACTCCGGATGCAGCCAAATCGGAGCGCACCATGCGTTGCACACCGATGGAGAGACCGACTTTCTCGTGGGCGAAGCCTTTGTCGGCTCGATAGGAAATTGCGCGATCCGTGAAGAGGGAAGCAAACGAACGGCGACATGCGTCCATCAAGGCCTCGTGTCCGCGCACGTTGAGAAAGGTCTCCTGCGCGCCCGCGAAACTTGCGTCGGGTAAATCCTCCGCCGTCGCGCTGCTCCGCACGGCCACATCGACGTGCTGTTCCCCGCCGGCGCATAAACGATCGTAGGCGCTACCAATCTCCGCCTGTAAATCGTCGGGCAGTATGGCGGACAGAATGGCCGCGCGAATCTTTGCGCCGTGCTTCTGCAGTTCTGGCAGATCCGCCGTATCAAGATTGTCCAGCAGGCCGCGAATCAATCCATCCAGCCCCGTCTCGGTCAGGAAATGCCAGTAGGCTGCGGCCGTCACGGCAAACCCATCGGGCACCTTTACTCCTTTAGCCGAGAGTTCGCGAAACATCTCGCCCAACGACGCATTCTTCCCCCCGACGAGCGGGATATCTTCGATTCCAATTTCCCGGAAATGCTTAATGAACCGAGGCCGACGTTCTTCCGTCGCGGTTTCCGTGGCTACGCCGCGGTCCGTGGTTTTCATTTTCTTACTATGGCGATGCCTGGCTTCTGCGCTCCACTTATCTTGGCAATCGATGGGCGTCTCTTGCCCTGGGATGGCAATATTGAATTTTTCGGGCCCGGTCGCGCCGTCCACTGCCCGCGCCAGAGCGCAAGATCTGCCTTAAGTCTGACAACGAATGATGAGCGCGGCCGGACCATCCGTTCTTTAGTTTAATCAGAAAGGAAGAAAATTATGAACACACTCACCACATGGAATCCATTCCGGGAACTCGACGAAGTTCAGAACCGTCTTAGTACACTCTTTGGCGGTTTTCCTCTTCGTCTCCCCGGTAATGGTAAAAGCAGCTTGAAGCTACCCGATTGGTCACCCTTGGTGGATATCACCGAAGATGATCACGAGTATTTGTTCAAAGCAGACCTGCCAGAGATGAAAAAGGATGACGTCAAGGTAACAGTCGAAAACGGCATTCTTTCCATTTCCGGCGAGCGCAAGACCGAAAAGGAAGTGACGAAAAAGAAATACCATCGGATCGAACGCTCTTTTGGTAGCTTTGAGCGCACGTTCACGGTGCCGGAGGATGCCGACCCCGCGAAGATTGTAGCGGAGTTCAAAGATGGCGTATTAAAAATCCATCTGCCGAAGTCGTTGATGGCGAAACCAAAAGCGATCGAAGTTAAAGTGCAGTAACTCCTCGGTCCCACGGCCAGCGCATAGGCGCTGGCCGCGTCGCGGTTGGACACTGCCAAACCAAAATTAAGAATATGAACAAGAATCCTCTAAACAAAGGTGTCTTAACTGAGAACGCTGCCGGTATTGGCACAGTGACTCCAGAAATGGTAAATGCTCGCGCGCGTGAATTGGCCGTCATCGCAGGCCGTGTTCCTCCGCACCCGTCCCAGGTTGACTACGAACAGGCCAGACGTGAACTGACGGGCGGACCGGATATGGATGTTCTAGAAGCGGCTCTGGAATCAATACCTGAATCAGAACGCTGGGATCCTGTGCCGGGCTCTCATGGACACCACACGCCCGAGTCGTTTGGCGAGGACGAGGATAGCGAGGGGCGGAGCGAGAGTGCCCAGCTTGTCGAAGAGGGAATCAAAGAAGCGGAGCACGACCAAATGCTCCAAGCAGCCCGGGCGGCCCGGAAGAACGGACCAGTGATCATTGCAAGATGGCGTCGTTCCGCGACGTTTTCTGCCTGGCCGAATGGCCGCATGAAACTGTTGCGCGAGCGAAACAGCATAATCGAGCGCCTCCATGGAGGAAGGGAGAGATGCCCGGCGGCACTAATATGGTCTTAACCCTGACCGACGGCTTGCGCCCAGAAACCGCACGTTTCTCAATTACGCTCCTCATAATTGTAATCAGATCGGCTGAAGAGAACGAAAATGCTTCGAGAGCTCAGCCGCCTCAATCTTTACGAGATCGGATTTTACATGCTCAACGATCCGTTCCCTGATTTCTGCCGGCAGAAGATCGACAATCGCTCTGTAAACCGATGCCGGAGCGGCGAATGACCATCCGTCCACGCCATCACTTTCGACAACTCTAGCAATTTGATCGGCCAGTTGTTTATAGATTCGCCGGTTGGTTTCGATTTCAAGCTGCGGCCAGTCGGTGGTGGAAGCCGGGTGGTGCCTGCCAGGCCTCTTGCTGGCGTCCGTATTATCGAATGCCTGTACGAGCTTCAAACTCGGTCCACGCGCGGCCGTTTCATCAACCCGGTAGGCCCTCAAACTTCCCCGGTCAGCCACGATAACAAAAGAACTCGCTGTCATAACAGTTCAATGGCTAAGACTAGCCGCCTGGGTCTCAGGCCAGAGTTCACGCAAATGCGGGGGAAATATTCCGCGCAATTTCTCAAGTTCACCCGGCGAAAGGTTCGCCGAGAGGACATTGATCACGGCCTCTGTCAGGCGCATTGGGTTGACGTTGCGGTCGGCCGTAAAATTCCTCTGCACCACGTCGTAAAATTCCTGCGCGGTCTTAACCTTGACCGGAGCGGCCGCCGGTCTCCAGCCCTCATAATAGAAGCCTCGTACCAGCATCGGGAGCTGAGCCCCCAGGTGCGCTGCCTCAGGCACAGGCAACCGATCTCGCAAAGCGTGCAAGACCGCACGCAGCCCGTGGTAAGCCTTTTGGTGATCGTCCCAGCGCAACAGATCGCTAATGTCCTTCAGCCATATATTGGTCTTTTGCAGGGTCGTCTCGAAAACTTCCGGTTGGTTTAAGTTCATAAATCTTCTTCCTTCTTAAAAAAGTAGCCTGTCGACCGGCTGACTCTCCGCGCTCTTTGTTAAAGAACAGGCGTTTCTTGGCATCTGCCCCTGCGTTGACTGTGACGGATGATTACGCAAACCAGTTCCGTCGGACTGGAATTAGTCCGACTAGGATTAGTCAATGATTACGCGGCGCTCTTGGCACGCTTCGCGGTCGAATGATTCGCTCGAAAATCGCTGGGCGATTGGCCAAAGACACGCCTGAAGGTGCGATTGAACTGGGTCAACGATTGAAAACCGACATCGTAGGCTATCTCGCTGATGCGCCGGTTTGGATTCAAGAGCTGGGTTCGGGCATCCTCAACCCGCACCCGCGCGACATAGTCGGTAAATTTCAGCCCGGTGCTCTTGTGAAAGACCTTGCAGAAATGGTAGACGCTTGCTCCCGCCGCTTTGGCGACATCAGCCAGCGACAATTCTTCCGTCTTGTGTGCGTAGATATACTCGCGCGCCTTCAGAACCAGCGGCGGTTCTGCGTTCCGCTTTTCCATCATCAATTGGTTGCTCAGCTCGGACAGTTGTTCGGCAAAGAAGTTGAGGAGCCGAACCGTTGCGCTATATCGGCCCGGTGGAATGAGCGGATTTTTCTCCCAGGCAATCCGAATTTCCCTGGTGAACCGGACACCACGTTGCGAGAGAGCGTGCTTTACTTTGTCGATATCGGATCGGGTGGACGACGATCTGCGTAAGACCTGACCGATACGCAAAAATCCGATCTTCTCCCGGCCAAGCCGCACGGGCACAGCGGTCTCAGTCAAACCAAAAGGACAGGTCACGGTATGTGGCGCTACGCTGGTGTGCTGAATCATCTCTTCGTGGGCTTGCAGGCAAACGGCCAGGGTCGCCGGCCGCTCGGCCAGCAAAGCGCAGAATGGGTTTTCGTTTTTTTTCCCGTGATGCGCCAGCTGCCAGTATTCCAGCGGTCGCAGAGCCAGGGCCAGCCCGGTTGCTTCACTGAAGACATTTTCGTAATTACGAAATAGCCTGGAGCGACGCAGGGCGTCTATCAGTTCTCTGTTGGAACTCGCCTCCGGGCCATTCCGTTCGGGATTTCCCGCTGTTGTGGTCGCCTTGATCGTAAGACTCTAATATGCATGCGGCGCAAAAAAAGCGTCAAGGGGTAATCAGGCCCTTGATCCGTAAACGGCAACCGCGTACGACCGGATTCCTTCCGATCTCTTAAATGAATTCGTGCTCCTTCTCGCGCACCACCAGAACCGGACAGGGCGCCGCCCGCACGACGCGCTCGGCCGTGCTGCCGATGCAAAGATGTCGCCAACTGGTGTGGCCGTGGGTCGCGATGATGATAAGATCGACATCCAGATCCTTGGCGGCCTTCGTAATCTCGTTTGGCGCATGCCCCACGTGAATGGTGGAAAAAACCGAGCACGCGCCACTGGCCCGCGACGCGGCCGCCAGCGCTGCCAGATTTTTCTCCGCCTTCCCCAGTTGATCTTCCGCTAACGGGGTGGCGTCGCGGGCTAAGCGCGCCCCGCTAGCAGGGATTACTGGCTCGATCACATTGAGAAGCACGATCTCCGCGCCAAACTGTTCGGCAAACCTCAACGCGTAGATGAAGGCTTGGTTTGATGCTTCGGAGAAATCGATCGGCACCAGGACTTTTTTGATATGCAAAACTTCATGAGGAGCATCGAGGCTCGCCTGCGGTTCGCTGAACTGGGCTTTCATGTGGATATTTTTCGCCTTATCGCGATCCATCGCTCCGCAATGATTGGCGAATAGTGTGCATATCTTGCTGCGACTTTACGGATGTTCACTCGTTCCTCCTTGCGCCAAAAATGACGCAAAAATCCCAAAGACTGGACAGCTCTCGCATTTCCACATGAAATAGTAGAGCAATAGAAAGCGAATCGACGTTCGAATGAAGACAGCGCCACCCGCATCATGGCAAATCGAGCGGATTTTAAAGAAGCATCCCGAAGTTAAACAGGTTCGGCTCGACACCGAGGCTCACAAAGTGACGGTCGGTTTTTACGAAGCTCCCTCGGACGACGTGAGAGGACGCATCATCGCAACCGTCCGCGAGCACCTTTCCGGGGAATGGAATGCTTCCAGCAAGCGCACCAAATCGTCCATTGCTCATCTGCACGAGATCAATGATCACATCCTGGAGTTTCATCGGGCCCATCCGGTGCACGAACCGCGGCTGATTTGGCTGACGCTTCCTGTCTGGCAAAACCGACCCGTCCCACGCGAAGTCGAGCGGGATTACCGGACCATGCTCACGCTCGCGGCCATCTGCGGGTTGAGCACCCTCGCGGGATTTTTGGTCCAGCGCTTCATCACAATCGAGTGGCTTAGCGCGTCACTTTTTATTATCGCCTACGTTTCGGGCGGCTGGTTTGCCACGCAAGATGTCGCGCGATCACTCAAGCGCGGAAAGATTGACGTTCAGTTTCTCATGATCGTTGTAGCCCTTGGAGCCGCCCTGGTCCGCGCCTGGACGGAAGGCGCAATCCTGCTCTTTCTTTTTTCACTCAGCAACGCGCTCGAACAATTCGCCAATCATCGAACGCGCAAGACGATCGATTCCCTCTTGCGGGCTGCGCCAAAACAGGCTTTACGGCGCGAAAACGGTTCCTGGATGGAGGTGCCTGTCGAAGAAATCAAGCGGGACGACGAATTGCTCGTCAAGGCGGGCGAGCTTTTTCCAGTCGATGGCGTCGTGATCGAAGGCGCGACCTCGGCCGATGAATCCGCCCTGACCGGCGAAGCGTTGCCGGTGGCCAAGCGGGTGGGAGATTCGGTCAGCAGCGGCACCCTCAATCTTGAAGGCCAGCCGGTCATCCGAGTTTCGCGTGAGCTCGCGCAAAGCGCGCTCTATCGCATTCTCGATCTCATCCAGACCGCGCAACAGCAGAAAGCGCCTGCGCAACGCTTCACCGATGTTTTCAGCCGTTACTACACCTGGATCGTGCTGGGCCTGAGCCTGGTTGCCTTCCTCGTTCTGCTCGGGCTGCAAAAACCGCTGGCCGAAGCATTTTATCGCACGATGACTTTATTGGTCGTTGCATCACCTTGCGCGCTCGTCCTGTCGATTCCGTCCGCCATTCTCGTCGCGATCGCGGCCGGCGCGCGCGACGGCATCCTCTTTCGTGGAGGCGTGGCGATTGAAAACCTGGCCGGCGTCAACCAATTCGCCTTCGACAAAACCGGAACGCTGACCAAAGGCACGCTGCGCCTCGCGCACATTCAGACAAACGGCTCGTGTTCCGAAGACGAGCTTCTGCAAGTGGCCGCCTCCGTCGGACAGCTTTCAACCCATCCGCTTTCCCGGGCCATCAGCCGCGAAGCCGAAAACCGGCGGCTGGCGCCTCTTGCTGTTTCAGATTTTCGGAATCTCCCCGGTCTTGGAATGGAAGCGCGCGTCGGCGGCAAAACCATTACGGTAGGGAGCCGCCGGCTCATGAAGGAGCGGGGCGTCGCTTTGCCGGCGACGGACTCTTCGGGTCAGGCGGAGGTCTGGATCGCGAACGGGGCGGCGCGCGGTGTGATTTATCTGGCGGACGAGGTTCGACCGGCTGCCAGACCGGTGATCGATTATCTAAAGCAGAGTGGCGCCGCGGTAGCGCTTCTCACAGGCGACCGCATGGCTGCGGCCCGGGCCGTTGCTTCGGAAGTCGGGATTGACGATGTGCGCGCCGAGTTCTCACCGGAGGACAAACTCCAATGCATTCATCAATGGCGCAGCGAGGGCCGGAGGGTCGCCATGGTGGGCGATGGGATCAACGACGCTCCCGGCCTGGCCGCGGCCGATGTGGCCATTGGCATGGGAGCGCGCGGCTCCGACGCGGCCCTCGAACAAGCCGATGTGATTCTGATGCATGACAAAATCGAGAATGTGGAGCAGGCCGTAAGATTGAGCCGGCGCGCGCGCTCCGTCATCCGGCAAAACGTTGTCATCTCGCTGGGGGTGATTCTCCTGCTCGTGACGTCTGCCCTGGCCCAGAAAATCAACCTAACGCTTGGCGTGATTGGGCACGAGGGCAGCACGGTTGTGGTCGTGCTAAACGGTCTGCGTCTGCTGCGTTCGCGTGAGAAGTGACGGAGTGTTGGCGCGATAAAACAGCCGCTTGGTCAACTCCGCCGTCAGAATGTAGGCGATAATAATCAGCGCGATGATCGGATAGAAATAAGCTGGCATGGCGGCGAAGCCGAGCAGACCGGCAAACGGCAGATAGGGAGTGAACACGGTTAAAATCACGACCGCGGTGGTGGCGAGAACGAGGAGTTTGCTCGGACGGCTCTTGAAAAAGGGTCGACGGCTGCGCACCACCAGCACGATGAGAGATGCGGAGATAATCGACTCGATAAACCAGCCGGTGCGGAATTGGGCCACGGTTGCGTGAAAAGCGAACAGCGTTCCAAAGGTCAGGTAATCAAACACTGAACTGACAATACCGAATACGATCATAAACCGGCGGATAAAGCGAAT
This sequence comes from uncultured Verrucomicrobiae bacterium, assembly GCA_963788855.1. Taxonomy (GTDB): domain Bacteria; phylum Verrucomicrobiota; class Verrucomicrobiia; order Chthoniobacterales; family UBA10450; genus CAWBIE01. The sequence goes on along the minus strand of CAWBIE010000004.1, from coordinate 785,796 downwards.
ATCCCAGCGACGCGGAACCTCCACCAATTCCGGATCGACCTTGTCGCCAGCGATGGTCATTTCCGGAAAGTCCGTAAACAGATTGATGAGCAGGATCTGTTTGGGAAGGAGTGGCAGAAACGGAAGAAAAAGCGACGCCCCCGCCATGCTGAACATGTTTCCGAAATTCGCGCTCGTCGCGATGAAGACATACTTGAGAGTGTTGGAAAACGTCCGGCGGCCCTCGCGCACTCCATCCACCAGCACTTCGAGATCGCGTTCCAGTAAGACAAAATCCGCCGCCTCCCGCGCCACATCGACCGCTGTATCCACGGAAAGACCCACGTCCGCGGCGTGCAAAGCGGAGGCATCGTTGATTCCGTCGCCTATGTAGCCGACCACGTGTCCCGCTTTTTTCAGGGCGAGAATTATGCGCTCCTTCTGAATGGGCTCGATTTCGGCGAAAACATCAACGTCGCTCGCGCAACGCATCAGCGCCTGGTCGCTCATCTTTCGCATCTCGGGTCCGGACAGAATGCGCGCCTTACCCAAGCCTACCTCGCGCGCCACGTGCGACGCGATGAGCGTGTTGTCTCCTGTAATGATTTTGAGCGTAATCCCCAGCCCATTGAGCTCCGCGATGGTCTGCTTGATACCCTCCTTGGCTGGATCGGACAGGACCACGAACCCGAGAAAAATCATGCCGCTCTCGGTCTCGGCCTTGACCTGCAATTCTGTTCCGCAATCCCGATAGGCCACTCCGAGAACGCGGTGACCCTGGTTGCTGAACTCCTCCCATTGTCGATCGATTCCGGCGCGCGCCGCCTCGATGTCGATTAACGACCCGTCCTTCAACTCCGCCTGCGCACAGATCTCCAGGATTTGTCGGAGCGCCCCCTTTGTGATGAGCAGATGCCGGCGATCTTTTTCAAAGAGAATGCTGAGCCGTTTGCGCAGAAAGTCGTAGGGCAGTTCATCAAGCTTGCGCCAGCCCTCGCAATTAGGCGCGGCCGATTCCCGGATGGCCTGATCGATTGGATTAACAAAGCCGGTCTCGTTTGCGGCGTTGAGATAAGAGTAAAGCAGCACCTTCTCGCTTGCGCTCCCGTCGGCATCGAGTGCGGCGTGAACGCGCACCTTTCCTTCCGTAATCGTGCCAGTCTTATCGGAACAGAGCACATTCATGCTGCCAAAGTTCTCGATGGCAGCGAGACGTTTGGTGATCACTTTTTTTTCCGCCATGCGCCGCGCTCCATGGGCGAGGTTGATGCTGATGATGGCCGGTAATAGTTGCGGCGTTAATCCGACGGCGAGGGCCAGGGCAAACAGGAACGAATCGAGGACCGGCTTGTGCAGATAAACATTGAACGCGAAAATCGCGAGCACGAGCACGAACGTCACTTCGGCGAGCAGGTAACCGAAGCGCCGGATGCCGTGCTCGAACTCGGTCTCCGGCGGACGCAGCCTCAAACTGTCGAACACCTTGCCGAACTCCGTATCACGAGCGGTATGAACGACAATTCCTTTGCCCGTCCCGCTGACAACGTGCGTGCCCATGAAAACAGCGTTCGTACACTTCGCGAGGGCGGCTTCGGATGTGAGCGTGCCGGGACTTTTTTCGACGGGATATGTTTCACCCGTTAGAGCCGCTTCATTGACAAACAAGTCGCGCGCTTCAAGCAGCCGGCAGTCCCCGGGAATGATCGCGCCCGCGGACAACAGCACCACGTCGCCCGGAACGATGTCCGCCAGCGGCACCAAAACCTCCGCGCCGTCGCGCAATACGCGGGTCTTCGTTTCCACGGCAGCGCGTAGCTTTGCTACCGCGTTGGCCGCACCGCGTTCCTGCCAGAAACCGAGCAGCCCGCTGAACAGCACAATCGTCAAAATGATGATGGCGTCGCTCGCGTCCTGCAGAAAGATCGACAGGATGGCGGCGCAGATAAGAATCAGAACAATCGGGCTCTTGAATTGTCCGAGCAGAAGAGCGATCGCGCTGGCGCGGCTCGGCGGCTTGAACCGATTCGCGCCAAATTGGGCAAGACGCGCGCGAGCTTCATCCTCGGTCAGCCCGACAGCCGAACTCCCAAGCCGCTGCAAAACAATCTCAACCGAGCTGGCAATCAGATCGTCTCGTGACCGCAATTCGCCGGGCTGCACTTTCACAACGAAGCCGTGTAATCTACTCGGAGGGATTCAGCTGGGCGCCCTTTGCTTTTTCCTCCGCAAGAATTGCCGGGCAAGCCCGTCTTGCCCCGGTCTACTGCGGCTTGGCCGGCAGGACCTTGCCGCTCTTAATGATCTCGGTCTCCGGCGTGAGCTTCTCGGGTTGGCCGCTGAAGATAAGGCGATTCGGTTTTTCCCCGAGCGCTTGGGTGATCGCCTTGGCGTGCGTGCTCACCACTTTCAGGTTCAGCAAAATAATGTGCAGCTGTCTCATCTGCTCCTGCAGGTCCTTGTCGGTCGTGCCCACAAAATTGCCCGCCGAATCCAGGAACGTTCCGGCTTGGGCCTCCACGCCATCCAGGTCCTTGAGAGTTTTCTGCAGGTCGGCCAGGTCCACTTTGACCGAGTCGGCGAGGGGCGACAATTTCGGCAGAAACTCGCCCAGGTCCCCTTTTACCTCTGTCACGGTGCTACTGAGGCTATCGATCAGAGTATTGGCGTGATCGAAAAGTGGACCGGCCGCCGCCGTGATTTGTTCGATTCCGTAAGCGGGATGTCCCTCGATGATCGAATTGTTGGCCAAAATCTTGGTGCCGGGCGTCCCGGCCGATAAGGCGACGAATTTTGGAGAGAGCAGAGTGTCGGCGCTGAGCGTGGCCTGAATATCAGCCGGAATGGGCGGAAGACTGTCGTCGAGACTGACGGTCACCCGGACGGCGTCCCGTTTATTGGCGGAGCCAGTGCGTTCGGCCGCGCTGAGGTGACGCATGGCGATGACGCGACCGGCGGGCGCGCCCGCGTAGCGCACTTCCGAATGCAATTTGATTCCGGTGACGTCCTCGTAATCGATCTGCAAAGTTCGCTCCGGCTTCTTCAACCGATACCCGGAGAGCGCGATGGTGAGCGCAGCAAGCAGGACGACGCTGCAAGCGATCACCGAAAGGGCGACCAGATAATCGGACAGGTTTCGTTTCATGCGGATTTGTGGAGAAAGCGGTGAAGCGCCCCCACCAGGGGACGCGGTCTCACGTGCTGGTGATCGGCGTGCTCATCCTGGGACAGGTTCAACGGGATTGGGCCATCGGGTTCTCCGTTAATAAATTGCTGCACCTCCGCGTTTGGGCTGTTGCGAATCTCATCGGGTGTACCTTGGGCGACAATGCTGCCATGACCCAGCATAATCATTCGGCTGGCGATACGGAAGGCGCTTGTCATGTCGTGCGTCACCACGACGGCGGTCATCCCGGCGCCGTGCGTCAGCTTGAGGGTCAATTGATCGACCACTGCCGTCATGATCGGATCGAGGCCGGAAGTTGGCTCGTCGCTAAAAAGCAGCTCGGGATCGAGCGCCAGGGCGCGCGCCAAACCGACCCGCTTTCTCATTCCGCCGCTGATTTCCGCAGGCTTCAGGTCCTCGAACCCGGTCAAGCCCACCATGCCGAGTTTTTTCCGGACCACCTCTTCCACTTTCTCCGGCGACAAATGGGTGTGCTGCAAAATCGGCAGGGCGACATTCTCGCCCACAGTTAAGGAGGCCAGCAGGGCGCCCGATTGGAATAACATCCCAAAACGTCGGCGCACGGATTCGATTTCGCGCTCGCTCATGGTCGTGATTTCCTGGCCGAAAATCTTAACCGAACCGGAGGTCGGCTTCATCACCCCGATGATATGACGCAGGAGCGTGCTCTTCCCGCAACCGCTGCCGCCCATGATGACGAGAGTCTCGCCGCGATGAATGTTAAACGAAACATGGTCGATCACGGCACGGTCGCCGAATTTTCGGACAAGATCGGCCACTTCGATGACTGGAGGATCAGTGGGCATGGGGAAAATGACGAAGCACGAATGTCGAATGACGAAGGAATGGGTGCCACGAGGAGTGGATCGCTCTTCGGTTCATGAAATTGTGGGAAAAATTAGGCGCGGTCATTAGGGAAAATGACGAATGACTAATGACGAATGACGAAGGAATGGGTGCCACGAGGAGTGGATTGTTCTTCGGTTCATGAAATCGTGGGAAAAATTAGGCGCGGTCATTGGGAAAAATGTCGAATGACTAATGCCGAATGACGAAACAATGTCGAAGCTCGAATGACAAAAGGCCACGAGCGGCGACGGTGATTTGGCCGCCCCTTCGTCATTAGTCATTCGAGCTTCGTCATTTCCCTTCATTCCTTCGTCATTCGTCATTCGTGCTTCGTCATTTCCCTTCGTTCCTATTTTCCGCTCCTCCAAATCTTGCAGAAAATCAGGTGCAGTTCTCTCGCTTCCAGCCAGAGTTCGCGGGCCTGAGATTTTAACTCGGGGGTAGCGCGCACGATCATGCGCAGAAAATGTTTTGTCTCGCGGGCTTCTTTCCGGCAAGTGCCGATGTTTTTCAGGAACTCTTTTTTCGAAACCGCATCGTCCGCCTCAACACAGTTCGCGCCCACACTGGTGGCCGCGCCGACAAGTTGGCTAATTATTCGAGCTGTTACCGGTGATTGCGGAATCCCCTTCGCAAAATCGATAACCGCTTCACCAAACCGCGCGGTCCGTTCTTCGAGATCGTAAACGCGCTTCCCATTTGAGTCTTCACGAACGACAAGCGAACCGCCCACATCCCAAGGCGGGCCATCTTGCCACGCTTCAGCCTTCGTCATTTCCCGCACTCCTTCGTGCTTCGTCATTCGAGCTTCGTCCTTCCCCGCATTCCTTCGTCATTCGTCATTCGAGCTTCGTCATTTCCCCTCATTCCTTCGTCATTCGTCATTCGAGCTTCGTCATTTCCCCTCATTCCTTCGTCATTCGTCATTCGTGCTTCGTCATTTCCCTCATTCCCCCTCATGCCGCAAAAAAGAAGACGCCCGTAAGAATTGCGTTTGTCACCAGCATGGCCAGCAACGCTTCCACCACGGAAGCGGTCGTAGCCTGACCCACTCCTTCTGCCCCTCCCTCCACGTGCAGCCCGGCGTTGCACGAGATCGTAATAATAATCCAGGCGAAGACCACGCTCTTGATCATGCCGGAATTCAGATCCCAGGTCGTGGCACTCTCGAGCGCCCGCAGGATGTAGCCGGCGGTATTGAAATCGAGGGCAAACCGGCAGACCGCCCAGCCGCCGAATACGCCTACGTAATTCCCAAAAATGGTCAGTGCCGGCAGCATGACGAGCATGGCCAGGAAACGCGGCACCACAAGATATTGAACCGGATTGATGGCCATCACTTCCAGCGCTTCAATTTCTTCCGAGACTTTCATTGTCCCAATCTCCGCCGCCACGGCCGAACCGCTGCGACCGATTACGATGACCGCAATCAAAACGGGCCCCATCTCGCGAAGCAGCGTCACCATGACCAGGTCGGGTACATAAATCTCCGCGCCGAGTTGTTTCAAGGAATGGGCCGCCTGCATGGCCAGGGTCACTCCCACGCTGCAAGCGGTCAGGGCAACCATGGGCGCGGCCCGCACGCCGATGAAGACCATTTGCCGAAAAATCGGCGCGATCTTGAACATGTCTCCACGGAACGGGGCCACGAAGACCCAATAGAGGAGACTGAGGTTGAGCTTGAAATAGTTCTTCAAACAGTTGTGGACCGGCTGATTACCTGCCGCGACGCAGCCGCACAGAATGCCAAGCCGCGGCAGACCGCGAAAGCACAAAAGGTGGGATCGAGCGTAGCGGCGCTGCTCCCCCGATCTGCCGCAGATCTGTAGGGGAAGCTGCCAGCTTCCCATCTCCGTTCCTCTTCCGGGGAGCGTGCGCGTCTCGCGTGCTGGTTTCGGCGTCCCGCCGAAACGAACTTGCCTTCAACTTTTCAGTTTTCTAACCGCGGATTACGGGAATAAACACGGATAAGGGTGGATCGCGATCTCCGAGCGCGATGCTAGAAGCAATCGACGCCGTAGGCATCGCAAAATTCATCCCGAGCTGTAGGGGCAACGGCGTGCCGGGAAGCCGCCGGATGGACTGCATTGCCCGATGGGAGTTCGGGTGAGCGTCTCGGCTGCGGCTTGGGATTACTCTCCCTCCTGCATCACCACCACGTAAAAATCCTGGTGCACATCAATCCCAGATCCGCACACCGGACGGATCCGTCCTTCGACGAACTTGATCACGTCTTTGCGGCCATTAAACTGGTCGCGGGTTCCCTCGAGTGAGGACAACTCTGTGTTTTCAATGAAGCCAACGGCCCCATTGCGAAATAAGTCCCGCGTGTTTGCTACCGCGCCCTGCCGCGGTTCATCTTTGTCTCGTTAGGCTGGCAACAGCGTCTTTTAACCAAAGTAAGGAGCACCAACAGATGGCGACCAATCCACCCAAACGGCAAGCCCCGAAGCCAGAGAGATCGGTCATACGGTGGCTGCTTGATTCTGACCCTTCGATCCGCTGGCAGGTGATGCGGGACCTGACCGGTGCGCCCGCGGACGAGGTCGCGGCCGAGCGCGCGCGGGTCGCCACCGAGGGCGCGGGCGCGCGGCTGCTCGCCCTCCAGGGGGCCGACGGGCGGTGGGGCGGCGCGGCGTGGAACCGCGGGTGGAACTCCACCATGCACGTCCTGATGCTGCTGCGGGACATGGGTCTCGATCCCGCGAGCGACCAGGCGCGCCGCGCGGTGGGCCTCGTCCGTGACCGCGTGACCTGGAAGGGTTGCGGTCCGGCGGAGTGTGACGGCAATCCCTTCTTCGCCGGCGAGGTGGAGCCCTGCATCAACGGGCAGGTCGGGGCGGTCGGCGCCTACTTCGGCCAGGACGTCCGGGGCATCGTCGACCGGCTGCTCGCCGAGCAGCTGCCCGACGGCGGCTGGAACTGCGAGGCCGCCAACGGCTCGACGCGGTCGTCGTTCAACACCACGATCTGCGTGCTCGAGGCCCTGCTCGAGTACGAACTGGCCGTCGGGGCCAGCCCGGAGGTGACCGAGGCCCGTCTCCGCGGGCAGGAGTACCTCCTCGAGCGCCGCCTCTTCCGCCGGCGGTCGACCGGCGAGGTGATCGAGCGAGATCGCAAGGGCGGCGCCGCGTGGACGCGCTTCGCCTTCCCGACCTGGTGGCACTACGACGTGCTGCGGGGGCTCGAGTACCTGCGCCGCGCCGGCGTCGCGCCCGACGAGCGCGTGGCCGAGGCGATCGACCTGGTCGCGTCCAAGCGCGACGGCGACGGCCGGTGGCCGCTCGAGACCCGGTACCCCGGCGAGATGCCGGTCGAGACGGACGAGGGCGAGGGCCGGCCGAGCCGGTGGAACACGCTGCGCGCCTTACGCGTGTTGAACTGGTATTCAGCAGGGGCCTAACGAGACCGAGGCCCAGTTACTTGTTATAAGTTATTTGTTACCAGGAAGGAGTTGCGGCGGCGGCAGCCGCAGCCGATCTTATCATCGTTAGACCACGTAGTCGGGCGTCATGAAATCGAAAAGCGCAGGGGGAGCCTTTGTTGATCGAAGTTCGACGTGCAAGGGCTGAGGACGTCGCACGAGCGCTAAACTTCTACGCCGAGTCTCACTACGGTGGTGGGATCGGGCCGGAGGACGCGGTGCTTCTCGCCGAACACGGCAGTGAGTTAGTCGGCATCGTTCGGCTGGCGGCAGAGGAAGGCGTGGTGGTACTGCGCGGCATGCGGGTTCGCTCGGGGTTCCAACGGCGGGGAATCGGGAAAAGACTTCTTGCCAGTGTTGTCCAGGAACTGGCCGGCAGAGACTGCTTCTGTATTCCGTACGCGCATCTCGTGGCTTTCTATGGCGGAATCGGGTTCCAGGTGATACAACCCGCGCACGCCCCGAACTTTCTTCAGCTGCGCCTGGAGCGGTATCACAGTCGCGGCGATGGCAAAAAATATCTCATCATGCGTCGTGAAAGCGTCCGAGAGTCCTCGGGCTAGGCGCGCGCCAACATCAGTCTACAACGTAGTTTTCACTTCGAGAGGCGCGAAAACTACTCTCGCCATTCTCCGCATGGCTGATTTTAATTAAAAAGAGACCCAATGAACACCGCCCGCCGCGTAAGCTACGTCTTTCTCTGCCTCGGCCCATTTCTCAATTTCGTTGTTGTCGGCGTGCGCGCCTTTCGCGTTCCCGGAATTTATCAGGCCGCCGGCCTTGCCTATTTTGCGGCCATCGCACTCGCGGTGTGGATTCTGAGTGCCGGGGCGATCAGAGCCGACGCGCAGAACCGGCGTTTGCTTGGCCTGGCCGGGACACTCCTTGTCATACCATTTGCGTTGGTCGCGCTTCTCTGGGTTGGCCTGGGTGGGCCATGGCAGGCAACCATAGCAGAGAACGAGATGCGGTATCTTGTTCTCATTCTCATGACCATCGCGATAGCAGGTGGATTCGTGGTCCTAAAAGAAGCACTCAGTGAAGCACAGGAACGTTTTTATGCGACCCTTGGCTTTGCGGCGATCATGCTCAGTGGCCCGCTCTATCTGATCTGGAATACCTTTGCCTTCGGAGTATTCTTCGGGAAGGAACATGGTGGAGCAGTCCCGGCGGCCATTGTTTCGCTCGACGACACGCTCGATGTTCTACTCGATCTTGGGGCTGTTCTGACCTATCTCGCGACTGCGGCATTCGCGGCTTCTCTCGGACGAGTCCAATGGCTTGGGCGCAAGGCCGCTCACGCTTTCATCATCGTGAGCTTTGTTGCCCTGCTCTTCCTGATGATCAGAGGTCTAAAATACCCGGACCCGAGAGCGCTCTCTACGCCGTGGTACACTAATCCCGGGTTTGTTGTCGGAATCCCGGCCGTCCCATTCATCATGCCTTTCCTTTTTGGAGTCGTCCTGCTCCGGCGCGCGGGAGACGAGCAATCGCGAGAAGGACCCGATCGGATCTGAAGCCGGTGCTTTCTGCCGGGTTGGTCGCGACGGTATCCGCGGTTAGCTCACAGCCCGAGCGTCATGCGGGCATCGCGCCCGAACATGAATCCGCTGGGGCGAAGCGCTGAATCCGTAGCCCGGGCGAGGGCCAGAACCTGGAAACTGCGGCCCAGCATTTCGGGATGCAGCAAAGTCTGCAGGCCGCGACGCGCTGGCGGAGAGATCTCTTCCGCGAGCCGGGGCGCGCCGGCAAGAATCCCAGTAAGGAAATGATGCTGATCGGCAAAGCCGGCCAGGCGCAAACCGCGCGTTTCAGCCCGCTCCACCAGGCTTGTCCACTCGATGTGCGCCGTGATATCGGAATCGCCGATCGCGCCAAAGGGCGAGTCGAGGAGGCGATGCTGCCGACGACATTGCAAAGTCCCAAGCGAACGATGGGGCGCGTAAAATTCGGCCCGCGGAAATCCGTAGTCGATGCTCAGCAAATAGCCGCGCACAAGTTTGGCAGAGAGATTTTCCACCCAGTCGAGCGTCGCGAGGTTCACCTCGGTTTCGTAACCGATCGCCTGGTCCGGCAGTTTTTGAACCGCGTCCCGTAACCGGGAATCGAGAATTGGGCGCAGTGTGAAGACAAACTGATCGCCCTCGACTGCGACGCATTTTTCAACCCACCCGGAGTCACCGCCTTCCATCCTGATCAAATGCATTGGAAATGCATCGAGCAATTCGTTGGAAAAATGGATGCCGGAAAACGCCTCCAGCGCGTCAATCGACTTTCGCCAATCCACCTGGTCGTGAAACTCAGCGAGCGTCTGAACCTGCCGTTCCTGCAAACGCGCAAAGGGCTCGATGATCCGATACCTAATAATGGGGAAGAGTTCCGGCGCGCGCTCTCGAATCGATTCCAGGATGTCGCGGGCCAGTTCGCCATGATGCGCTCCTTGTTCGACAATTGTGAAATCGCCGATCGCGCCGATCTGTTCCCAAATCTCCACGAATTGAGTCGCGAGCAGGCGTCCGAAGACCGGTCCGACGCTGACATTGGTAAAATAATCTCCCTGCCGCCCGATGGAGCAGCGATCGGAGGAATAATACCCGTGCTCGGGATGGTAGAGAGCCTGCTCCATGAACCAGGCAAAAGAAGTCGGACCGCGCCCGGCAATTTCGGCCCGCAGAAGAGCGGTCAGCTCCGTCGGAGGATTGACGCGTGGCCCTGTCGCCGCGGTTGCGTTTCCAGCGTGCACTTGGGGATCCATGGTAATCCTTTAAGCTTCGCCGTTGAAGGAGCAAAGCGTCACACCTAAGTTGCCGCCCGCACAGTATCCGTTCACGTGAGAACGCCCACCACATACCTGCGCCGATCGACCGGCTTCGGCTTCAAACGGCCGTGGTACAAAAGGCCGCTTTTCTACATCCCCATGGGCCTGGGCGCTCTTCTCTTCGGCGCGGCCTGCATTTACGTTTCCATTGTCGCTTCGGACTTGGAAGCGCAGGCCGGTAAATTCGATCTCTCGCAACTTGAGCAGATGGAATCGGCCAGCGTGATCCTCGATCGCAACGACAAGATTTTTGGTCAGATCTATGTCGAGAATCGCGAGACGGTTCCCTACGACCAGTTGCCCCGCGATCTGATCAACGCGGTCGTCGCAGTGGAGGACAGCAAGTTTTATCAGCACCACGGCTACGATCTCTTTGGAATCATCCGGGCGGCCCTGAAAAACTTTACGGCCGGCCATGTCCGGCAAGGGGCGAGCACGATCACGCAGCAACTGGCGCGCAATAGTTTTTCGCTCAAGGAAAGAACCTTCAACCGCAAGCTGCTCGAACTCTTCCTGGCCCGCCGCATCGAAGACACCTTCGGCAAGCAAAAGATCATGGAATTGTATCTGAACCGGATCTATTTCGGCGGCGGATTATATGGAGCGGAAGCCGCAGCCCGCGGTTATTTCGCCAAGCCGGCGCGAGAGATGACCCTGGCGGAATGCGCCACCCTCGCCGGTCTGATCAAAAGCCCGAATCGTCTCTCTCCCTGGACCGACAAGGCCGGTTCGCGGGAGGCGCGCAATTTCGCGCTCAGCCGGATGCGCGATAACGGATTTATCGACGCTCAAAAATATGCGAGCGCACAAACCGAGGAGTTGAATCTGAGCAGCCGGCAAAATGCGCAAGGCCAGACCTACGCGGTCGATTACATCCGCCAGCAGGTCATCGCCGCAGTCGGTTGGGACCGCGCCATGAACGAAGGTTTTCGTATTCACACCACCATCGATGCCGAAATGCAAAAGGTGGCGGAAGATTCGCTGCGCCGGAATCTCGACAAAGCGGAGCAGCATCCCGGTTACAACCATCAAACCTACGCCGAGTATGCCGCCAATTTCAAAAAGGCGAAATCGAGCGGCACGACAGGAAGTCAGCCGGCACCAGAATATCTGCAAGGCGCGGTCATTGCCCTCGACAATCAAACCGCCGGCATTCTCGTGCTCGTCGGTGGCCGCGACTTTGAGCATAACCAATTCAATCGCGCTCTGCAGGCGCGGCGCCCGGCCGGCACCGCCATGGAACCGTTTGTTTACGCGGCGGCCTTCGAAAATGGCATGTATCCGGGTAGCGTGGTGGAGGACTCGGCGCTCGACAATCGGGCGGTCATGATCGGAGGAACCACCGGCATTCTTGGTGAGTGGGGTCCGGAAAGCGAAGACAATCGCTACGAGGGAGCAATCACGGCGCGACAGGCTCTCGCCAAGTCCAAGAATAGCGCCACCGTCCGTGTCGGCATGGATGCAGGCATCGATGCGGTCCTGCTCCTCTGCAAAGGCGCCGGCATTCGATCGCCCCTGCGTCAATATCCCGCGACGTTTCTGGGAAGCAGCGAAATCACTCTGGCGGAATTGGCGCTCGGTTACACGATCTTTCCGAACGGCGGCTGGCGCCCGGACGCTCCACACATTCTCGAGCGGATCGAAGAAAAGGACGGCACCGTCGTTTGGGACGCGCAGCGTCAACGGACCCGGCAAAGCGTGATCAAACCGGAAACCGCCTACGAAGTGCACTCCTGCCTGGTCGACGCGCTCGAGTCAGGCACGGGAAAAAGCGCGCACACCGAGTTCGGTCTGAAGAAGATTCCCGCGGCCGGCAAAACCGGCACGGCCTACGATTTCACCGATGCGTTATTTGCCGGCTACGACAATGTCTTGAGCTGCGCGGTCTGGGCCGGGTTCGATAAGCCGCAGAAAATTTATCGCGGCGCGTTCGGCCGCGAAATCGCGCTGCCCGTTTGGGTCGATATCATGAACGCATCGGTCGATCGTTATCCGGCCAAGGAAATCACGCAGCCCCCCACCGTAAAAAGCGTCGAGATCTGCTCGCGTTCGGGCTTGCTCGCGACAGACAAATGCTATGACACCGTGAAATCGCCCAGCGGCGATCCGGTTCAGCATCGCACCACCTACATGGAGATCGGCACGTCCGCGCAATTGCCGACCGATCCCTGCGACGTGCACGAACCACACGCGCGTCAGGCCCGTGATTCCTCTGACAGTGAGTTCCCGCGCGCCGCCGCTGCGGTGGACCTCAGCGCAATCCAGGCCGTGATTGTGAATAGCCCGGCGGTCATCGCCGACAAGGATCCGTACAGGCTCCCCGAGGGTGGCGGCGCAACCAACCCCCGAGCCGGAGAAAGCGCCCGAAGTGGCGGAGAAGCAACCTGACAAGCCGGTTCCTGAGACAGGCGCGCCGGTCATGAAAGCGATCCCGGTCCAGCCGCGCGACAAGGCGATGCCGGCGGATGTGCCCGTTATGAAGGCAATCCCGGTCGAGCCACAAGACGAGAAGCCGCTCGAAATTCGCAAAGCCGTTCCGGCCGGCCCGCTCGATGAAGTCAAAGATCAAACCCTGCTCCTGTCAGCCACCCCGCCGCCCTCCAATAACCTCGACCAATAATCATGGCGTCCACCGGCGCGACAGCCTTTAAATTGACCGTTCTAAATCCGGGCGGACGCGACGCGGAGCAATATTTTGACGAGCCCGCCACGCCGGATTCCGCGGCTCATGCTCCGGTTAACTTCCACGCGTTTGCCGCCTGCACGGGCGGATCATTTCATGGCGAGACAAAACATGCCATTGCGGAAAAGACGCCTGTTCTCCTGTTGCTGCGCGGCGATTTCAAGGCTTCGCACCGTGCCTTGATCGAATGCCAAAAAGAAAAACGAACGGTGGTCGTTTCGCTGAAAGAAACCGGCTTGCATCAGATCGCCGAGCAAATGTCGAACGGCGGCCGGATTTCCCGTTTCCTCGATATCATGGCGCGGGCCGACGGTTGCCTGGCGACAACTCCGGAAGCGGCCGACCTCTATCGTCAGGCGCGCGGAAAACTGAGCCGGACCACCATCGGATTCATTCCCGCACCTTATCCTCTCGAAGATCCAAAATGGAATTTCGCGGTGCAACCGGACAAACAGGTTGGAATCTTTGTCGGCACCCGGGAATGGAATGTTCCGTCACGCAACCATTTTGCCGCCCTCCTGATCGCGCGCCGCCTCTGCCAGGCGACCGCTGAACCGGTCACAGTGATCAATCTGGATGGCCGGCACGGCGAAAAACAGCTCACCGCGCTCAGATTTCCGAGGGGGAAATTACGCACCATCGATAAGCGTCAATCGTATCCCAATTATCTGCGCGCCATGGCGCGGCACAAAATCGTTTTCCAACTCGATCGCAGCGGGGTGCCCGGCCAGGTCGCGGGAGACGCCCTCCTTTGCCGGACCATCTGCGTCGGAGGCGATGGCGTGACTGAGCGGATTGCTTTTCCCGGTTCCTGCGGCAACGGCCGCGCCCTGGATCAGATCATCTCCATCGCTCTTGAGTTACTCAAGAACACCAACGCCCGTGCCACCGCCATCATGGAATCACAATGGCGCTCGCTCGAGCGCCTTTCCTTTGCCGCCGGCCAAACCCAATTAAAAAACTTCTTCGCCCGGTTCGAAAAATCGTCGCCGTCTAAGCCGAACGCTTAGCGCAGTTCCTCTACAGTGCACCGGCGGCGGGCGATTGAGGTCAATCGCTCCTGCCAATCGTCTCTAAATAAATCTCTTCCAGCCGTCGCACCTGCGTTTGTTGGTCGAAATTTTGCGCGACCGCCTCGGCGCCGGCCCGCGCCAATTTCGCGAGACGATCCGGATTTTGCGCGGCCTCGAGCAACGCGCGGTCCAGCGCATCGTGATCGCGTTCCGGCACGAGCACCCCGCTCACCCCATTCTCGATGGCTTCCGGGATTCCGCCATGATTGGTCGCGAAAACCGGCAGGCCGCTAGCCATCGCCTCGAGCATCGAATTGGGGACGCCCTCCTGATTTCCGTCGCGGCCTGTTTCGCTTGGATGAAGAAAAACGTGCGCTCCATAAAAAATCTCGCGCAGTTGTTCCTGCGAAATTAAGCCGGTGAAAGCGACCTGGCCCTCGATCTTAAGCTGACTCGCCAACTCCTGCAGATTCGTGAGCAAGGGGCCTTCCCCGGCAATCGTTAGCCTCGCCTTGGGATAGCGCGCGACGAAACTCGCAAAAGCGCGCAGCGTTGTGGGCAGTCCTTTCTTCTCGATCAAGCGACAGGCCTGGACGAAACGCCATTCGCCATTCTCCGGAAACTTGCGCGAGCGAAAGGGAAATTCCTGCAACGGAATTCCCGCGCGCAGAATCGTGATCTTACCGGCCGGACAACCGAGATCGACGAGGGCGCGGCGCAACGATTCCGAACGAACCAGAACCCGCCGGACCGTGGCGAGCATCTCCCCGGTGGCGCGGCGATAGGCAGGCTTGTTCATATCGACCAGGACATCGGCGCCATGAAAAGAAACGACGGATGGATGCGACCAGGCCCGAATGAGCGGCAACAGGTGAACGGCAATGTGACCAAAATAAATGTGCAACAGGCGCGCATCCGCCTTGTCCAAAATGCGCGCGAGCGCTTCGAGCTCGACCCGCGAAATCTGCCAGGGCTGGTCCAGTAGCTGACGAAACCAAAAACGCCGAAGAAAATGCGTGGCCGGCTTCCCCACCATATAGACCGGCTCGAACGGAAATCGCCTGGCCTGCTCTCGCTTTTGCGCCAGCACGATGGGCCGAACCCGCTGCAAGCGCCGCGATCTGCCGGTAGATGTGCAACATCTCCGGCTTCAGGAAGGTCGCGCAATAGGAGGCGACGACCGGGCGCGATTCAGACAGGGGATTCAAGGTTCAACGCTACATTGAACCTCAAACCTCGAACATCAAACTTCCTAAAAGACGATCTCGAAGAGCTTGATGCCCTTCCACTTTCCAGGAATGTCCGGATCGAAGCAGGTGCTCTCCACCCACGTGCCGTATCGGGCCGGGGCTTTGGGATTCAACATCTGCAAAGGATTGCCGCCGCGCTGGAAAGCTCGGGGCATCACGCCTTGCATCGGACGCACCTCCATGGGCGGTGGCGTTCCCGTGGCCGTTGCTTTCTTCTTTGCGCCGGTGCCTCATAAGTCTGTGCCGAAACCGTCGCCGCCAACCCGATCACCATCAGAATGCTCAGATATGTTTTCATTATTTCCCCCTGGTTCAGGCGTGCAAGTTTCTTGCCCGTGACAGCACCAAACAGCAATATACTGGCCGATGGACTACCTTGAAAAGGCGATTCGTGTCCTGGATATCGAAATTTTCGAGCTGCAACGGCTGCGCGACCGCCTGGGGGAGGCTTTTGCCCGGGCGGTCGAGCTGATCAAGGAGGCGGTCGACGCCCGGGGCAAGGTGGTAGTGCTCGGCATCGGTAAATCAGGCCATATCGGAGCAAAAATCGCCGCCACCCTCACCAGCACAGGATCGCCGGCCGTCGTGCTCGATTCCTCGAACGCCTTGCACGGCGACCTGGGGGTGGTCGCGGACGGCGACGTCGTGCTGGCCCTGAGCGCCAGCGGCGAGACGGAGGAACTCCTGCAAATCTTGCCGGCCATCGCCCGGTTTCAGGTCAAGATCATCGCGATTTGCGGTGATGCCGAAATCGACTCTCGCGAAAACCGCCGCACGTTTTTCTGGACGTCAACATCGAGCAGGAGGCATGTCCGTTGAACCTGGCCCCGACCTCCAGCACGACCGTGATGCTGGCCCTGGGCGACGCTCTGGCCATGGTCCTGCTGGAAGCGCGCGGTTTTCAGAAGGAGGATTTCGCCAAGTTTCATCCGGCCGGCATGATCGGGCGCAGCCTTCTCATGCGCGTCCATCAAATCATGCGCCCGCGCGAATCGATGGCCATTGTCTCGACCGACACGACGATCCGCGAGGTCTTGAAAGCGATGACCAGTGTGCGGGCCGGCGCGGCCGTGGTGGCGGGCGAGGATCGACAATTGGCAGGCATTTTCACGCATGGCGATTTTGCGCGGCACTTTCAGTCCGATTCCAAAATTGGCGATCGCGTGGTGGCCGATTTGATGACCTTGAATCCCGTGACCGTGCACAAGGACAAGCTCGCGGTGGAGGTTCTGAATCTGCTCGAGCGTCACCGCATCGACGACCTCGTGGTGGTGGACGACGACAAGGTGCCGGTGGGGATTGTGGATTCGCAGGATTTGACGCGCTTAAAGCTGCTGTAGCCGCCGCCGCGCTCTGCTGGGGCGCTTACCCAATTTCTGAACACGGCGACAGAGCGCCGTGGCTACAAGCCCGACCGCTCCCGGTTGATTTACGGCCCGGCGCGTGTCACAGTCGCCGCTCTCAACTCTCAACTATCAATCCTCAACTTTTCTAGATGGCCGCCGCAAACGATCTCCGCAAAGGAATGGCGATTAAGTACAATGGCAACGCCGCCATCGTCCTTGAGGTGCATCATCGCACCCCTGGGAATCTGCGCGCTTTTGTCCAGGCCATCATCCGTTACATCAGCACAGGCAAGAGCGCAGATGTGCGCTTTGCCTCCACCGACAAGGTTGAGTTAATCGATATCGAGCGGAAGCAGCTCGATTTCAGCTACAAGGACACAAGCGGCTTCCATTTCATGGATCCGGAGACCTACGAGACCATCACCTTGAACGACAATTTGCTCGGCGAGGCCAAGGATTACCTCGTGGAGAACCTTTCCGTGCAGGTTCTTTACGCCGAAGGCAAAGCGGTTGAGGTCGAGTTGCCTGCCTCGGTCAGTCTCAAGGTGGTCGAGTCCGCGGAAGGCCTGCGCGGCGACACGGCGAGCAATGTCACCAAGCCGGCCCTGCTCGAAACCGGCAAGACCATCAACGTCCCGCTCTTCATCAAAGAAGGCGAGATCATCAAGATCGATACCCGGACCGGCAACTACATGGGCCGGGCGTAATCGTCGCGGCCCTTCACACCCAGCAGGTAGGGACGCATCTCCGAGGCGTCCAGCACCCCGATCGAGCGACGGTCAGAGACCGCCGCTACAGAAGAGCAGGAACCGCGGATTACGCGGATATCGCGGATAAGAATTGGTAAACGGCCTGGATTTCACTTTCTCGTCTTAAAATCCGCGTCATCCGTTCAATCCGCGGTTAAATTCTTCTAAATCGATACATGGGCCGGTAACTACACGGGCCAAGGCCTGATCGTCGCGGCCCTCACACGCTGCAGGTAGGGACGCATCTCCGAGGCGTCCGGGACCCGATCGAGCGACGGTCAGAAACCGCCGCCACAGAAGAGGACGAACCGCGGTTAAATTCTTCTAAAATCGTTTTGGTTTTCCGGGTTTTACGCTTAAGAACGTCGCGTAAAGGTGGCCGCAGCAAAACAAAGAGCGGTGGTTCAACAAAGACGCAGCCCGGACCGGCGCGTCAAGGTCGTCCCCTACGTGGTGCCGAACACGCGTTTCCGATCCGGCTCCGCTGCCCTGACCGTTCCCACCCGCTGGGTTAAATTCATCTTCGCCCTCTTCCTCCTGCCCATCTGCGCGGTTCTGACCCAGACTTTCTTTACCGCTTTTGCCCGCGCCACCGTGACCCAACGACTCTGGGCCGCGGAAGAATTCTGGTTCTTTTCGTTAGGCGCGATCCTCTGGATGATCGCTTTCCTCGGCTTGCCCCGGCCGATCGTGCTCTACGTTTTTGGTCACGAACTGACCCATGCCCTGTGGGTCTGGCTGATGGGCGGACGCGTCTCGCGCTTTCGCGTCAGCCGCGACGGCGGGCATATCGTGACCGATCGCAATAATTTTCTGATCGCGCTGGCACCGTATTTTTTTCCGCTCTACAGCATCCTGGCCATCGCCATCTATGGTCTGCTCAGTCTTTTCTATAACGTCCAGCCCTATGGCCGGCTGCTCTACGCCATCATCGGTGTGACCTGGGCTTTCCACTTCACGTTTACCTGCTGGATGATTCCGAAGAAACAGACGGACCTGATCGACCACGGCACCTTTTTCTCCCTGGTCGTGATCTACCTGGCGAATCTTTTGTTATTGAGCGTCATGCTCGTACTCGCCGCCCGGCAGATTACCTTCCTCGACCTCGGAAAAGATCTCCTGATCAATATCAGCAATTTCTCACACAGCGTGGTCAGCCTGCTCGAACGGTTCGGTCGCGGAGCAACGCTGTAGGCCCGTAACGCCGCGCGACCGACCTCCGGGGAGCACGCCCGTCCCGGGCGTTGACGAAGCCGTCCCGGGTTCGCGAACTTCAGATCTCAGAGAAGATTGTTTTGGCGAGACGCCAAAACCAACGCCCGGGACGGGCGCGCTCCCCGGAGAGATACGGCAGTCGGAGACCGCCGCTACAAGGCGTTGGTAATCGCCGCGAAAGGCAGGACGGACATCGCCTCCGCGAGATCGAGGCGTCGACCATCGAATCCAACTTCTCGGCCCGTGAAGATTTCGCGCGCGTTCTCTGGTGAAAAATTCTCCGGCAATTCGATCGCGGTATCCTGCCACTTGCGGCCGACAGGAGGAGATCCCACGCGCGAGGAAAGACGGGGCGCGAGGACGAGAATCCATTGCGCTCCGAATTCTCTCACGAAACTGACGCACGAATCGGCGAGGCTCCCGCTCGCTGCGACGGGCAGGTAATTTCCCCGCTGGAAGAGCTCGGCGTGCTCCTTGCGGAACAGCAGCAGTCGCTGGGTGAGAAACATTTTGATCCGACCGTCCGGCCATTCCCGCAAAAGCTCTCCGGGCTCGGATTGCGCAAGCGTCTCGAGCAATCTCCGGCGCGCTTGATAGTCGACCGGTCGCCGATTATCCGGATCGACCAGCGAGAAATCCCAGATTTCGTTGCCCTGATAAATATCCGGCACGCCCGGTGAGGTCAGCTTGAGCAACGTTTGGGCGAGCGAATTCATCGCGCCGAGCGGGGCAATTTGTTCCACGATCGGGAGGAAGGCGGGCAGAAATTTGTTCCGGCGCGACGATTCGAGGAGGTTGGAAATAAAATCGCGGGTCGCGCCGAGCCATTCTTCGTTAGGCTGAACCCAACTCGTGTTGAGCTTGGCTTCATTCAGAGCCTTCGCCATGTAAGCTTGAATACGCTCAATATATTCCGCGCTGGCCGTTTTCTCGGGTTCGCCGCGGGCATTGACCGGCCAGCTCCCCAGCAAAGTCTGGTAGAGCAGGTATTCCTCATTGGCATCGGGTGCTTCCAGATCGTCGATCTGCTTTTTCCATCGCCGATTACTTTTGCGCCAACGCAGCGTCGCGCGATGCCAGAGATCGGGCAGTTCAGATATCGCCACCATCCGCGCCCGCACGTCCTCACTGCGTTTGGTATCGTGGGTGGAAGTCGTCAGCAAAGTCGACGGCCAGTCGCGCTGCCGCTCCTGGTTGTACTGATGAAACGTTTCCGGACTCATGCCGAAGTGCTGCGGCGCTCCACCGATTTCATTCAAGGCGGCCAGCCGGTTGAAAATGTAGAACGCCGTGTCCTCCAGCCCCTTGGCCATGATCGGACTGGTAGACTGCTGGAACTTCAGAACAAACCGGCTGTGGGCGGCTCGCCCTTCCTCGTCGAGATTTTCGGGGAAGCGAAAGAGCAGGAGGTCGCGCAGAAAATTGAAGATCGATCCTTCCACTCCGGCATTGCGGCGCTTGGCGGCAGCGATGGCGCGTTCCACTACCTGGGTGTCCTCGGCGCTGACCGGACGACCCGGCGCAAGGTAGGTTCGATAAACCGGAAAGCAGGCGATGGTTTCGCGCACAACTCTGGCCAGCGCTTGCAACGTGAAATCCCGGAACCAGCGGTTTTGTTCGGAAAGCCGGTCGACCATGTTGCCGAGAACGTTCACGTCATTGGCAAGGGAAAGCCGCATGACTTGCCGCTTTTTTGCGTAAACGAGATGGCCGAAGTGCATGGAATGTCCGATAAAGCGCCGATAAGTGTTCGCTAGGGCGGCTTCGGCCGAAGAATCGACCAGGAGCTGGGTTACCTGGCTGGCGAAGTCATACCCGGTCGTGCCGTGGACGGGCCAGTCCTGGCGCAGCTTCTCGCTGCCCGTCAGGACCTTCTCCACGAGCAGGTAAATAACGCGACCATCCGGGGGCAGCGGAATGCCAAGCACTTCCGCGCAACGGCGTTGCAGTTTCTCAAAATATTCCTGCGGCAAATAGAGACCGTCGGGATGATCGATACGCAATCCGGTCACGGCACCCTGGCGGATGAGATCAAAGAGAAGGTGGTGGGTCGCTTCGAACACCTCCGGCACCTCCATGCGAATGGCCGCCAGGTCGTTGATGTCGAAGAAGCGGCGGTAATTAATTTCTTCCGCGGCCACCCTCCAGAAAGCCAGGCGATACGATTGCGCGTTCAACAATTGATCGAGCGCGTCGAAGCTGCGCGCGTCCCCCGGACGACCATTGATCTGGACGAGCGCCCGGTCGATGGCTTGTTGCACGGGCGGCGCTTCTTCGCATCGACGCTCCAGACGGCGCTTGACGATTTCTTTCTCCCGCGTGCGCTCCGCGATACGCTCCGGATTGGTTTCCGTTCGTTTGGGCAGATACTCCAGCGCGGTCAAAATGCTTTGCAGTTCGCCGTAAAACGGTTCGTCCTTCCGGGCCGCCAGATTTTGCAGCGCCAGTTCAAGAATGAATCGATAGGTTCCCGGCGCGATGGGAAGCTCGTGTTTTTGATACGAAAGAGAAAACGCGCCCGCCGCAAAACCTACCCGCAATTCGCCGCGCTCGAGCACGCGCCCGTACTGATCGCCCAGAATCGGGAGCAGAACTTTATCCTGCAGCCCGGACTTCAGCGGATGCCAATCGATATCGAAATACGCGGCATAGGCCGAACTTGGTCCATTTTCCAAAACGTCCATCCACCAGTGGTTGAGCGGTTCCCCGATACCCATGTGGTTCGGGACGAAATCGAGCATCTGGCCCATGCCGCGGCTGTGTAGCTCAGCGATCCAGCGATCGTACTCCTCGCGCGAGCCGATCGCGGCATTCAGTTTGTTGTGATCAGTGATGTCGTAGCCGTGCAAGCTTTCGGCGCGCGCCTGAAAGTAGGGCGAGGCATACGCGTCGCTGATCCCGAGCGCATCCAGATAGGGCACAAGGTCGCGCGCCTGCTTGAAGGTGAAGCCGCGGTTGAATTGCAACCGGTAGGTGCACCGGGGGATACGAGGATGCTGCTGTGTTGTCATGTCGAGCGAAGTCGAGACATCTCTTACTATTCTCTGTTAAGAGCGAAGCGCAGGAAAAAATGAGAGATCCTTCGGCTCCGCTTCGCTCCGCTCAGGATGACACGCTCAAGCCACTAACCCAAAGCGTGTCACATCTTTTCCGGCACCTGAATCCCGAGGAGTTCCAGCCCCTTTTTCAAAACTCGGGCGGAGAGTTCGCACAGGGCAAGTCGGGACCCGCGCACCGGTTCTTCCGACTTCAAGACTGGGCACGCTTCGTAAAAGGCGTGGAAGCTGTTGGCCAGCTCAAAGAGATAGTTGGCCAGAATGTTGGGACGAAAATCGTTCAGCACTTGCGGAACAGTCTCCGCGAACTGACAAAGACGCTTCGCCAGATTGATCTCAGCCGGCTCACGCAGAATCAGTTCCCCGATGTTTGTAGCCACGGGCCTGTGGCCCGTGTCAGGCGCGTCCAGAGCCGCGGCCTCTTTCGCCTTGCGGAAGATCGAACGAATTCGCACGTAGGCATTTTGCAAGTAGGGCGCCGTATTTCCCTGGAGTGATAGCATCCTGTCCCAGGAAAAAACGTAATCGGTCATCCGATATTGGGAGAGGTCGGCGTACTTGACTGCGCCCAGACCAATCTTTTGCGCGATATCGATCTTCTCCGCTTCGCTCAGGTCCGGATTTTTCTCTTCGACCATCTTTCGCGCACGGGCGACCGCCTCGTCGAGCACATCGCGCAGGGGCACATTCTCCCCCGATCGCGTCTTCATTAGTTTGCGATCCTCGCCCAGAATGCTGCCATTGGTGATGTGGTGAAAATCCGCCTTGTATCCCTCCTTTCGGGCAATTTCGAAAATCTGTTTGAAGTGCAGAATTTGGGGCGCTCCGGTGACGATCCAGATGGCGTCGGCCTTCAAATCGTTGATGCGATAGTCAACCGTTGCAATATCGGTGGTGGCATAGTTGTAACCCCCGTCACGTTTGCGAATGATGCACGGTTGTTCGGCTAAGCCGGGCACATCGCGAAAGAAAACGCAAACGGCGCCTTCGCTGATTTCGGCAATCCCGGACTTGAGCAGGCGTTCCACCACTCCGGGCAGGCGATCGTTGTAGAAACTTTCGCCGCGCTGCATGTCGTAGTGAATGTCGAGTATTTGGTAAGCGCGTTCGAATTCCTGCATGGAAAGGTCGACGCACTGCTTCCAGATGGCGAAGTTTTCGAGATCTCCCGCCTGGAGTTTGACCAGTTCCTGCCGGCAGGCCTCGCGCACAGCCGGGTCGGCCGCGCCGCGTTCGTTGGCTTCCTTGTAAATCCGGACCAGCTCGGCAATCGGATCGCGCGCGAGCGCGTCCCGATCCAGGACATTCTTCCAGCCATAAATCACCATTCCGAACTGAGTGCCCCAATCGCCAATGTGATTGTCCCGCACCGTGTCGTGGCCGAGGAATTGCGCGATCCGAGCCAGGGCATCGCCGAGCACCGTGCTGCGGATATGACCCACGTGCATCGGTTTGGCCACGTTGGGAGAACCGAAATCGATCACGAGGCGACGGGGAGATTTCGACCGAGCCACGCCAAGTCGCTCGTCTTGCAAAAGTTGGCCGGCCTGTTTGGCGATGGCCGCGGGCCGGAGTGTAAAATTGATAAAGCCGGCACCCGCCGTGGTGGGCGGCTCCGACCACTCGCCTACCTCGAGGGCTGCGCAGATCCCGGCAGCCAGCTCCCTCGGGTTTTCACCGCGCTGCTTCGCTAAAACCAGCGCGGCGTTGGTTTGATAATCCCCGAACCGCGCATCGGTCGCAGGCGTCAACTCGCCCACATTCGGCAGCCCGAGTTTGGCGAGCGCTTCCGAGAGTTTTCGGCTGAGAATCGTTTGCAAGGTTTCCATGATTTTCCCAGGTCGCAGATTCACACAGATGCGGGTGGAACGCGATCTCCGAGCGCGTTGTTAAGAAATATTTGCCCCGGATCCTTCGGGGCCATTTTTATCATCGCCCGCGGAGCGGCCGATCCACCTTTGCGCGCCCCAAAATTAAATGCAGAAACGTCGCCGCGCCGGCGATTATTGACAACACGCCCGGAGATCGCGTTCCGCCTCTACCAAACTACCCGCCGGGCGGACGTTCCCGAAAGATTGCCAGAATCTCTTCCCGCGATTTGGCTTTGCTCAGGTTCTCGCGAACGGAGCGATCGTTCAGAAACTTGGCGATCGAGGCAAGGGTGCGGAGATGGGTTTGAAATTGATTTTTCGGAACGATGAACAGGACCACGAATTTAACCGGCGCATTATCGAGGGCATCGAATTCGATGCCGCCGGGAGAGCGTCCAAAAGCCGCGACCACTTCCTCGAGTCGATCGGAAGAGCAATGCGGAATGGCAATGCCGAACCCGATCCCGGTGCTCATGGTTTCTTCGCGCTGCTTGAGGGAGGCCAGAATGCTCTCCCGGTCTGGGGCCTTGATTTTGCCGAGCTTAACCAACAGGTCGATCAGCTCGACGATGGCTGGCCAGCGCTCAGTCGCTTCCATTTCTGGAATGATCTGCTCGGCCGATAAAAGGTCGCCAAAGGACATGCGTAATTTTCCCCGATAGGGAGCGAAAGTCTAGCGTCCCCCTCTACGTTGACAAGCCGGATTTGGCCTGATTTACCCCTCTAATCGCAGCGTAATTTGTAATTCAGGCGGCGAGAGAGGAGCCAGCGCACGCCAAACATATCGACGGTGGCGCGAAGGGCGCGATTTCCCAGGCCGTATTTGCTTTCCCCAAACCGGCGCGGGCGATGATTGACGGGGATTTCGACGAGGCGATAACCGGCTCCCTTGACCAGGGCCGGAATAAAACGGTGCATGCCTTTGAAGGGGGTCAGCACGCTAACACATTCGCGACGCATGGCCTTGAGACTGCAGCCGGTGTCGCGCACGCCGTCTTTGGTAAATCGGCTGCGCACAAAATTGGCCACCCGGCTGGAAGCTCGCCTGACAGCCGTGTCTTTGCGTTGCGCCCGATAACCGCAAACAAGATCGGCTCCGCGCGGGATCTCGGCCAGGAGCTTCGGAATGTCGGCCGGATCATTCTGCAAATCGCCGTCCAGCATGACCACGATGGCGCCGCGCGCAGCATTCAGACCCGCATAGATGGCAGCGCTTTGCCCCGCGTTCTTTTCAAAGCGCAAAACGCGAACTTCCGGAGCGCGCTCGATCTTCTCCGTCGTCTGGTCGTTCGAACCATCGTCGACAAAAACGATTTCGTGGTCGATCCCGGCGAGGGCTTGCCGCAGCTCCGCCTGCAGCGTCGAGATGTTGTCCGCTTCGTTATAGACCGGCACGACCACCGAGACGGCCGGGGAATTTGTGTTCTCCGTCATAACGGCAGCGGACGGTAATTGCGGCACAGAAAAATGCGCCAGGTGCGCACATGCTCTCCGTGCCGAAGAACTTCCAGTGTCGCGATGACCTCGGCGGATTGGAAGGCGGCCCGAATATTGTGCACCAGGCTCCCGTTGGCGCCATCGCGAATAAAAAGCGCGCTGCGTCCCTCGAAGAGGTTGACCCCGCCTTCCTCGCTGTAGGATTCATCCTCGCCCGCCTTGGCGCGTGGCGGAGCCGAGACAAACTCATCGTAACGCGGCCACAAATAAAACTGATTCACCAGATCTTGCGACTCGACCAGGTAAACCGGCGGATGCCCGGGACCGGCCGGCCGTTTATCGCGCAAATAAAAGGAAACTTCCGAAGCGCGATCGCGATCGTCGGCGATGAGAAAAAGTTTTTCTCCGGTTTTTGCGTCCCATTCGTCGCGCAGTTTTTCGACCGCTCGAGCGGCCGATTGCCAGCCCCGCATGCGGTTGCTCGGGTCGCGCCGGGTGATATTAAAGCCGACCGTGCGCAACAGATCGGAATCGAGCGCCACCGCACTCATGAGCAGGCCGAGCAGGATGGCAAGAGCGGCGCCCCGGCGGAGCCAGATGCTGGAGGCAAGGCGTTCGCGCCAGAAGGAGGCAGCCAGCAAACCGAAACTGAGAAAAGCGAGAGCATCCCAGTTCGGAGCCGCAACTTTGTTAATGGAAAGCAGAAAGTAGAAAAGGAAGATCGGCACCCCGAACCAGAAGAGAAAAAGCACTTTCAGCTGCTGATTGATCCGGCGCCAGCTTCCGATCACGCCCACCGCCAGCGCGAGAAACAGAAGCGGCGAGTAAAACAGGAAATGCGCGCCCACGAACTTGAGCGCCTCCGTGGGATGAAAACCGAATCCCTGGTCAAGACTGCCACGCGCGCGCAAATGTGTCACCGTTACCCAGGCGTGTTGCGCATTCCAGATAATGGGCGGGATCGTGCAAACAGCGAAAACGGCGAGCAACGAATAAAATCCCGGTTTTTTCAATTCCTGCCGCAAACGGGGCGCGATGGCCAGGACAAGGATCACCGAAACCAACTCGAGCGCGTTCGTGTACTTCGACAGGAAACCGAGTCCGATGAGAAAACCGGTAGCCGGCCAAAACCAGGAAAACTGCGGACTCCGCTCGAGGGCGAGCCAGAAAGTGAACATCGCGGCCGTCCAAAAGAAGATGGATAACGGATCGATCGTCATCAGAAACGATCCGACGTTGAAAATGGGCGTGGCGTTGAGCGCGATGATCAGCCAAAGCGCGGCCATGGCCCCAAACAAACGACGGCCAAAATAGAAAAGAAGCAGACACGTGGCGGCCGCGAGCACTGGGCTAAAGAATCGAACCCCGAACTCGTTCGCGCCGAACAGGGCGGTGCCGGCGCGAATCGTGAGGGCCACGCCCGGTCCCTTGCTGAAGTAGGCCGGCGCCAGACGGTCCGACCACATCCAATAATGCGCTTCGTCGGATTCGAGTTCCTTGGTTGCCACCATGGAAAGCCGGATGGCGGTCAGGACGATGAGGAAAAGCCAGGCTGCGCGTGTCGTGCTCATCGGATCGAAGTCGCGATCAAATTCGGATGCCGCGAGAACATTTGCGGCCACCACTTTGGCGCGGCCCATTTCCACAGCAATTCAAACCCGCCGAGCAGGAAAAGCGTTTCACCAGC
The DNA here is from genome assembly GCA_963788855.1 of uncultured Verrucomicrobiae bacterium. Classification (GTDB taxonomy): domain Bacteria; phylum Verrucomicrobiota; class Verrucomicrobiia; order Chthoniobacterales; family UBA10450; genus CAWBIE01. The sequence continues at coordinate 759,235 of CAWBIE010000004.1, read as the reverse complement.
CGCGAGGAAGAATGTCCCAATCACGTCGCTCGGCCAGTGGGCTCCCAGATAAACTCGCGAGTAACCGATTGCCGCCGTGACCACCCAATACCACCAGCCCCGGCGCGGGTAGAAAAGGGTCAGGCACAGCGCGATGACCGTGTTGTCGGTGGTATGTCCGGAGGGAAAGGACGGTCCCGACCGGTTTAAATCGGTCTGATCGGAATAGCGAATCAGCGGTTTCTTGAACAGGGTCAGAAATTCGGGCCGGGTCTTCTGCAGCGCAACCATCCGGACGCTTTGCGCCTGCTTGGGCCGATGCCGGGCGAAGGCTGATTTCAAGAAACTGGTAGATCCCTCCGCGATGACGAGCGAGAGCAGCAGGCAAATGATGAAGGCGCGCCCCCTGAACCCGCCAAAGATCAGGAAGAGAAGCCCGACGGCAACAAAGAGCGGCCACCAGATGGCGACGTCACTGATCGCGGCCATGAACAAATCGAGAGCGGGATTCGTCCATTGCTCGTTGATGAGGTGGAGGAGGGTTTGGTCCATCTGCTCAAATACGAAGCGGGGAGTTAGCGTTTACGTGCGATACGAAGCTTTAACTGTTACGTTGGAAATGACGAAGCACGAATGACGAATGACGAAAGAAGCACAAATGACCAAATGACAAAGCCGGGCGATCCCGCTCGGGATTCGAGCTTCGTCATTCCTTCGACATTCGTCATTCGTCATTCGTCATTCACCGCTGTGTTCCCGAAAACAATGCTGTTTGGTTTGGTGTTCGCCCTCGCGGTCCACGCAGAACCACCCCCTTCGGCCCGGGAAATCCTCGAAACCGTGCGCTGGCAGCAGGCGCAGCAGCAAATCGACTTGCAAGGGCAGCTGCGGCAGAACGACCTGATCGTTCCGTTTCATCTGATTCAGAGCGGCGCGGTCGTGCGCTACATCTTCTCCAATCCCGAGGAAGCGTTGCAACTTCAGTTCGGCGAAAACGATTCCCGACTCGATGAGATTTCGCGCGAAGGCGTCGAGAAAGTGACGCCGGCGCAGTTCGACCACAAGATTCGCGGCACCGATGTAACCTACGAGGATCTCTCCTCAGATTCCTTTATTGGCCGAATCCCGAAGTCCTGGGCGCCGATAACATTCGCAGCCGGAACTGCTGGAAGCTGCAACTGCGCGCGCCCTCGGGCCAATCACAGTACGCGACCGTTCTTCTCTGGGTGGACAAGGCAAGCGGCGCGCTCATGCGCCTGGAAGGATACGATGCGGCCGGTCGTCTGACCAAGCGCTTCGAAGTTGTTTCCGCCCAGAAGATCGACAATCGCTGGTTCCTCAAACAGATGCGCATCGAGCAGTTGCAGCCCGGGACCAAGCATGTGCAGTCGCGCACCTATCTCGAGATCAAGAAGTGATGTAGCCACGGCGCTCTGCTTGCCGAGCCGTAGCATCCTGCGAAGGCTGGTCGCCGTGTCGCCATTTCTGCGGCGCCTCGACAGAGCGAGGCGGCTACAGGCTGAGACAAGGCAGATCGCTTTGGAACTCATTTACGCGCTGACGCTGTAGCCACGGCGCTCTGTCGCCGTGTCCACCCTCACCTCAATCCTCTCCCCCGAGGGGCGAGGAAGGAAACGGTTCCGTTTCAAAAGAACGAGATATCGGTCGCGCACCACCAGGCCATGACGGGTGCGATTGCGATGGCTACTCCGAGTCCTCCCAAAGCCCGCGCGTGAGGCCGACCTTTATGTCGTCTTCTTCCTCTCCTCTTGGGAGAGGATTGAGGTGAGGGGAAGTTAGCCGCGAGCGATTCAATCGATCGCTCCAGACGGCAAGAATCTCACATTAGGTTTACGCTTCTTTTTCCTCTTCGCGGGCCGCGTTTACGATCCGCGCAAAACTGCGCGGATCGAGGCTGGCTCCGCCGACCAGGGCTCCATCGATGTCGGGTTGCGACATCAGCTCACGGGCGTTGTCCGGTTTGACGCTGCCGCCGTACTGAATCCGGATCGCTTCGGCCGTCGCCTCGTCGGTTAGCTCAGCCAGAGTGTGCCGGATAAAGGAGTGAACCTCCTGAGCTTGCGCCGGGGTGGCATTGCGACCCGTGCCGATCGCCCAGACCGGTTCATAGGCGATGACCGTTTCCTGAAATTCCTTGGCGTCGAGATCGGCCAGACTGCCGCGCAGTTGGTTCGACCAGAATCTTCTTAACCTCGCCCCGTTCGCGCTGCTCCAGCGTTTCGCCGACGCACACAATCGGCCGCAGCGCCGCCTCGTGCGCGGCCCGGACTTTGCGATTCACGATCTTCGTCCGTCTCGCCAAACAAAGTCCGCCGCTCGCTGTGGCCGAGCACGACATAGCGCACAAACAAATCGCGCAACAAAGCCGCGCTGATTTCCCCCGTGAAAGCGCCGTTCTTTTCCCAATACATGTTCTGGGCGCCGACCTTGATATTTTGGGCCTTGGCCAGCGCCTCGGTGACCCTGGCAATCGCCGTGAACGGCGGAAGGATCACAACCTCGACATCCAAAATGTCGCCAAGGTCGATGAGGAGCGATTCGACGAACCGGACGGATTCCGCCTGCGTCATGTTCATCTTCCAGTTGGCGGCTACGATTTTCTTTCGCATGGCCTAAGCATGCAGCGGTGGAGTCATGGAGCAATGGAGTAATGCCACGAAACAAGTCCATTACTCCATCTACTCCAGAACTCCATTATTCACTTGTCCGTTAGTGCGGCTACGCCCGGCAGCTCCTTCCCTTCGAGCAATTCCAGCGATGCACCGCCGCCGGTCGAAATAAATGTCATCTTGTCGGCCAGTCCCGCCTGTTTCACAGCCGTGACCGAATCGCCGCCGCCGATAATGGTCGTGGCATCCGATTGAGCGAGCGCTTCGGCGATGGCGAAAGTCCCCCGCGCAAAATCCGGAATCTCAAAAATGCCGAGCGGCCCGTTCCAAAGGATCGTCCTGGCCTTGCCAATTTCCTCCCGAAACAAGGCGATGGTTGCGCTTCCGACATCGACCGCCTGCCAGCCGTCGGCAATTCCATGTTGAGGGGAAAGGCGGCCGGTGTTTCGAGCGGTCGCGCCGGCACGGATCTCCTGCGTTTCCAACACATCGACGGGTAACAAAAACTGAACGCCGCGCTCCCTGGCCAGTCTCGAGAATCTCCCGGGCCAGATCGAGCTTGTCGGATTCGACGCGACTCTTGCCGATTGGAATTCCTTCAGCCTGAAAAAAGGTATTGGCCATGGCGCCGCCGATCAAAATGGTGTCGGCCTTTTGCATAAGCGCCTTGATGCACTCCGATTTTGTCGGATACCTTGGCGCCGCCCAGGATCACGAGGAACGGCTTGGCCGGCTTATCGAGCTCTTCGTGAAGATATTTCAACTCTTTCTCCATCAAAAAACCCATGGCCGATGAGGACACGAATCTGGTAATTCCCGCGGTGGACGCATGGGCGCGATGGGCCGCGCCGAAGGCATCGTTTACATAGACATCGCCCAGTTTCGCGAGTTGTTGCGCAAATTTGGGGTCGTTCGCTTCCTCCTCCGGCTGAAAACGCAAATTTTCCAGCAGCGCCACATCGCCGTCGTGCATGCGCGCGACGATCGTCTCCGGCACGGGTCCGATCGCTGTCTTGACTGAAAATGACCGGTTGATCGATGAGCGAGTGCAAATGTTCCGCCACCGGGCGCAACGAATATTTTTCCACGCGCTCTCCCTTGGGTCGGCCCAGGTGCGACATCAAAATCGTCTTCGCGCCGTGTTCGCGCAGGTAATTAATCGTCGGCAGACTCTCCCGGATGCGGGTGTCGTCCGTGATCTCAATCGTTCCGTCGCGTTCCTCGATTGGAACATTAAAATCGACTCGCACGAGAACGCGCTTGCCGCGCACATCGAGATCTCGCAGGGTGAGCTTGCTCATTTCTCAGTCCTGATCCTGATCATGCTCTTGATCATGATCGACTGCATAACTTCCACTGTCTTCGCGCAAGAATTCCGCACGGTCCGAAAACCGCCTCAGCAGCCCCATCAGCATGTTAACAACGCGTACGAGCTGCTCCTTTTGCGGCTCTATTCCATCCGCGGGAACGAGCTTACGGACGACGAGCACGTCCAGACACGCGGCGCACTCCAAGGCTGAGCCGCGTGCGATCTCCAGAAATCTGCTGCGATCGGCGTCAGAGAACTTGCCATTCCCCTCCGCAATGTTCAGCGGAATGCTAGTGGACGCGCGATCGAGCTGATCCTTGCCCGCAGCCTTGGCGGGAATGTCGTTTAGTAAATCGCCCACCCAGCCGCAGAAGGAAATGGCCTCTTGATACACATCTAATTTCTCATGGTCGAAGAATGTTTTCATACTCCGATCATGATCAGGATTATGAGCAGGAGCAGGAAGAAAAAACCTACCCGCCCAGCATCTCGAGCATTTCGACGCAGCGGTTGCTGTAACCCCATTCGTTATCGTACCAGCCGACCACTTTCACAAACCGGTCACCGAGCGTGAGCGTGAGTTTGCTGTCGAAAATGCACGAATGCGGATTGCCAATGATGTCGTGCGAAACCAGCTCTTCGTCCGTGTACTCGAGAACACCTTTGTAACTCTTGTCGCCCGCCGCCTCTTTGAAGGCCGCGTTGACCGCCTCAACTGTCGCATTCTTTTTGAGGACGGCACTGAAATCGGTGATCGAACCGTCAGGAGTCGGAATGCGAAACGCGCCGCCGTTTAGCTTTCCTTTCAGCTCCGGAATGACTTCACCGATCGCCTTGGCCGCGCCCGTGCTCGAGGGGATGATGCTGACCGCGGCAGCCCGGGCTCGTCGCAAATCTTCGTGCGGGAAATCCAGGATCCGCTGGTCGTTGGTGTAGCTATGGATCGTGCTCATGAATCCGTGCTCGATGCCGAATTTGTCATTCAGGACCTTGGCCAGCGGCGCCAGACAGTTGGTCGTGCAACTGGCGTTGGAAACAATGGTGTGTTTGGCCGGATCGTAAATCTGGTCGTTGATGCCCATGCAAATGGTAGCGTCCGGATTCTTGGCCGGGGCGGAGATCAACACGCGTTTGGCGCCGGCTTTGATATGCAGCTCGGCCTTGTCGCGGCTGGTGAAAAAACCGGTCGATTCCAGGACGACATCGACGCCGAGCTCCTTCCATGGCAACGCGCCCGGATCGCGTTCCTTCAAGACCCTGATCTTGTGGCCGCGCACGATAATGTTCTCTTTATCGTAACTAATCTCTCCGTCGAACTTGCCGTGGACCGAGTCCCATTTCAGCAAATGAGCGAGCGTATGCGTGTCGGTCAGGTCGTTGATCGCGCGGACCTGCTCGACTTGTTTCTGTGTCATGGCGCGGAGGACATTGCGTCCGATCCGTCCAAAGCCGTTGATACCGTAATTAGCCATAGGGAAGAGGAGTGAAGGTTGAACCGTTGAGGAGTTACATCGTTAAACGCGAAACGCTTAAGGTTCAACAATTTGCCCTGAACGATGTCAAATCATTGAAACCACTGCGGGCGAGGCGACCATAGAGCCGCCGGCGTGCGATATATAATATATAAGAAAATGGACCCCGCGCGACCAAACGAACCGGATCCGGCGGATCCTTTTAACCCCGAACGGGCCGATCATCCGATTCTGGAGACGATCGAGATCGCGGCCGAAGGTGACGATTACGACAAGTGTGTCCGTGTCCTGAGTGAGCCGCTCTTGCGGCTGCCCGGAGTCTTCGCGGTCAAGGTCGATCCCGAACACGAACGGGTGGTCATTACCTTCGACGCGCGCAAGACGCATCCGCCCGCACTGCACGACGCCATTCTAAGGAGTGGCTACAAACCTGCGGCGGTGGCGAACGACTGATTTTTGTAGCGGCGGTCTCTGACCGCCGGAAATGCGCCCTGCCAGGACGCCGCTAGCGAGACCCTTCGCCACGGTCTCAGGGTAACAGGGCCGGCTGCTGTTGGGTCAGGCAATGGAAGGCGCCCAGACCCCAGATCAGTTCGCGGCAGTCGAGGCCGAGGATGCGGCGATTAGGAAAGCATTCGCCCAAAGTCGAGAGGGCAACTTGGTCGTTTGGATCCGCGTAGGTCGGCACCAGAACAACCGTGTTGGCGATGTAGAAGTTCGCGTAACTGGCGGGCAGCACGAGATCTTCGCGCACCATGCGGCGCGGCATGGGCAAGGTGATGATTTCGAGCGCATCGCCGTTGATCCTCATCTCGCACAAACGGCGGAGATTCTCCTGCAACAGATCGTGATTCGCGCTTGCCCGATCCCCTTCCACCACCGCGACGACCGTTCGTTCGGCAACAAAACGCGCCAAATTGTCGATATGCCCATCGGTATCGTCTCCTTCCGTTCCTTGGCCGAGCCAGAGGATCTCCTGCACGCCTACATAGTCCCGGAGACGCTTTTCGATTTCTTCACGGCTCAAATCCGGATTGCGATTCTTATTTAAAAGGCAGCCTTCGGAAGTCAGGAGCGCGCCGATGCCGTTCACTTCGATCGATCCGCCTTCCAGGATCATGCGCGGATAAAAAACCGGGGCCTGAAGAATTTCCGCCACCCGCGTCGGCACGACTTCATCCAGATCGCAGGGCGGATATTTTCCACCCCACGCATTGTAATCCCAATCCACCACGGCGAGCCGCGGCTCTTCCGGGCGGGTCAGAAAAATTGGACCGTGATCGCGGCACCATGGTTCGTTTGTCGGGACGTGATGAAACGTGATGCGTGTTAACCCCGCCAAAACCGCGCGCGCTTCGGCTTCGTGGGCGCCATCGCAGACGTTAATGCAGACCTGCTCGGACTCGATGAGCGCCTCGACCATCCCGCGCAAGGTTGGCAGGACCCGATCGAACGAGCCCGGGAAACTGATCCCGTCGCGGCGCGGCCAGGAAAGCCAGGTCGCCGCATGCGGCTCCCATTCCGCCGGCATGCGGTAACCGAGCTCGGCCGGGGCTTTCGTCGGTGGCTCCATGAAAGTGGACAAGGTTGAACGTGCAACGCCGAACGTCCAATCTGGAATCGTTGGGCCGGCGCGTTGCGGATCGCATCTAAATACGCTGTCATCCTGAGCCCGCGCAGACGGCGAAGGATCCCTCCCACCCGGACAACGCGTCCACTCCGGACCGGCACTCGCCGAAGCGAGCGTGTGCCATATGCTTGCGTGAGGTTCCTCGCTTCGCTCGGAATGACAGAAATGCTAGCTTCAAGCCATGGCTAAATCCCCAAGGTTCGTTTTCGCTTTCCTGGCCACCGGTTGTTTTGCGAGCGTGTCGTTGGCCCAGATCGATCGTATCACCGGCAAGAACTTCGCCACACGATCGGAGGTCCTGGCGCGGCACGGAATGGTTTGCACGAGTGTGCCGGCCGCCACACAAGTCGGCCTCGAGATTTTGAAACGCGGCGGGAGCGCGGTCGATGCGGCGATTGCCTGCAACGCCACGCTCGGATTGATGGAGCCGGTCTCGAACGGAGTCGGAGGCGATCTCTTCGCCATCGTTTACAGCGCGAAGGAGAACAAGCTTTACGGAATCAACGGCAGCGGCCGTTCTCCGCTCGGATTGAGCTACGAGCAAATGAAAGCCGAGTTGGCGAAGCTGAAGCGCGAAACAATTCCTCCAATCGGTATGCTGCCGATTAGCGTCCCGGGCACGGTCGACGCCTGGGCCGAGTTGAACAAGAAGTTCGGCAAACTAAAGCTAAGCGAGGATCTCGCGCCTGCGATTCATTACGCCGAGGAAGGTTTTCCGGTCACCGATCTGATCGCTTACTACTGGGGCTTCGGCCCGCGCATCTACAAAGGCCTGCCGGGCGGATTTCTCGAAACCTACACGCTCGATGGCAAAGGTCGCACCCCCGGGAAAGGCGACATCTTCAAAAACCCCGGGCTCGCCAACACTCTGAGACTCATTGGAGAGAAAGGCCGCGACGCTTTCTACAAAGGCGAAATCGCGGACAAGATCGACGCCTTCATGCAGGCGAACGGCGGCTTTCTGCGCAAGGCCGATTTTGAAAAACACACCTCGACCTGGGTCGATCCGGTCTCGACCAATTATCGCGGGTTCGACGTCTTCGAGTTGCCACCCAACGGGCAGGGCATTGCCACACTCGAGATGCTGAACATTCTCGAAGGCTTCGATCTTCGCGCCATGGGACGTAATTCACCAGAGGCGCTGCACGCGATGATCGAAGCCAAGAAACTGGCGTGGGCCGATCGCGCTAAATTTTATGCCGATCCTGCCTTCGCCAAGATTCCGCTCGTCCAGTTAATCTCAAAACCGTACGCGGCCGAGCGGCGGAAATTAATCGATCCGGATCATGCCGCGCGAAAGGTCGCGCCCGGCAATCCGGCGCTCAACCAGGGCGACACTATATATACTGTGTACGGCGGACGACCAAGGCAACATGGTTAGCCTGATCCAGAGCAATTATCGCGGCATGGGCAGCGGCATTGTCGTGCCCGGCCTTGGCTTCATGTTTCAGGATCGCGGCGAGCTTTTTTCGATGGAACCCGGACACGCGAACGTCTACGCGCCCGGCAAACGCCCCTTTCACACAATCATTCCCGGTTTCGTCATGAAAGATGGCAAGCCGTGGGAAGCTTTCGGGGTGATGGGCGGCGGCATGCAACCGCAGGGTCACGTGCAGGTGCTGACGAACCAGATCGACTTCGGCCTCAACGTGCAGGAAGCGGGCGACGCGTCGCGCTGGCAACATGAAGGCGATAACGAACCGACCGGCGACAAAATGACCGAGGCAGGCGGTTACGTCGAAGTGGAGAGTGGTATTCCGTACGAAACAGTGCGCGAACTAAAGAAGCGCGGCCACGACGTGCGCTTTGATGTGGGCGGCTACGGCGGTTATCAGGCGATCAAAGTCGAGATGCACGATGGTCAACGGGTTTACGTCGGCGCGAGCGAATCGCGCAAAGACGGACAAGCGGCGGGATATTGATTTCCTCGACGGACGCGACGCTCCTAGAACGGGATTTTCATCCCGAGGCTTTTCACGAGAAAAGACCATTGATCGGTCTGATCCTCGATCACTTTGGTGGTGGGCTTTCCGGCGCCGTGACCGGCGCGCGTTTCGATCCGAATTAGAATCGGCGCGTCACCAGCCTGGGCGGCTTGCAGGGTCGCGGCGAACTTGAAGCTGTGTCCGGGGAAGACGCGATCATCGTGATCAGCCGTGGTGATGAGGGTTGGCGGATATTTCGTTCCCGGCTTGATGTTGTGGAGCGGCGAATATTTATAGAGCACCTTGAACTCCTCCGGATTTTCGCTCGATCCGTAGTCGGAGGTCCAGGCCCAGCCGACGGTGAACTTCTGAAATCGCAGCATGTCCATGACGCCGACCCCGGGCAGAGTCGCGCCCCACAGGTCCGGCCGCTGGGTCAGACACGCACCCACGAGCAGGCCCCCGTTGCTGCGGCCGTCGATCGCCAGTTTCGGCGTCGAGGTATACTGATTCGCGATGAGCCATTCACCCGCGGCGATAAAGTCGTCGAAGACATTCTGTTTGTGCAATTTCGTACCGGCGAGATGCCATTCCTCGCCGTATTCACCGCCGCCCCGAATATCGGCCACCGCGTAAATTCCTCCCATTTGCAGCCAGACTGCGGTGGCGGGTGAAAACGAGGGGGTGATTGAAATGTCGAAGCCGCCGTAGCCGTAAAGCAGCGTCGGGTTCTTTCCATTCTTCTCCAGGCCTTTGCGATAAGTCAGGAACATGGGTATACGGGTGCCGTCCTTGCTTTGATAAAAGAGCTGCTCAGTCGTGTAGTCGTCCGACTTGAAATCCACCTTGGGACGAAAGAGCGCGCTGCTTTGGCCGCCCTTGAGATCGTAGCGGTAAACCGTGGGCGGTTCCGTAAAGCTGACGTAGGAATAAAAGGTCTCGCTGTCCTGGCGTTTGCCGGTGAAGCCGCCGGCCGTCCCCAGGCCGGGCAGCGGAATTTCGCCCGCGGGCTTGCCCGACAATTCGAAAAGGCGCACCATGGAATGCGCGTCCTTCAAATAATTGGCAATAAACCGATTGCCCACCACATCCACACTTTCGAGTTTGTCGCTCGCCTGAGGAACCAGCTCCTTTATTTCCGCAGGATGCCGCACATCGATGGCAACGATCCGGCCTTTCGGCGCATTCAGATCGGTACGAAACCAGAAAACCGGCCCATCATTGTCGAGAAAGCTGTAGGCCGCGTCTTGTTTATCGAGCAGCTCGACGACCTGGGCGCCCGATTTCTCCAGGTCTTTATAAAAGATTCGGTTCTTCGGATCGGTGCCGCGCGAAACGGTGATGATGAGGTAATGACCGTCGTCCGTGACTTCGCCGTTGAAAAACCAGTCCTTGTGATCCTTCCGCTCGTAAATGAGCGGATCTTTTTCCTGCGGATCGCCGATTTTGTGAAAGTAAATCTTCTGAAAATAATTCGCCCCTTTTAGCTCCTGGCCCTTCGGCGCGTCGAAACGACTATAATAAAATCCGCTGCCGTCGTGGCTCCATGACGCGCCGGAGAATTTCACCCACTTCAGGTCGTCGCTTAGATCTTTACCCGTGGCGATGTCGCGCACCTTCCACTCCTGCCAATCCGAGCCGGCGTTGGCCAGGCCGTAAGCGAGGAGTTTGCCGTCGTGTGGCACCGACAACCCGCCCAAGGCGATTGTTCCATCGGCGGAAAGCGTGTTGGGATCGAGCAGGACGCGCGGCTCACCCGGCAGAGCAGACGTGACATAAAAGACGCTCTGGTTCTGCAGGCCGCTGTTCTTGGAAAAGAAATAATTGCCGCCTTCATGAAAGGGAACGCCGTAACGCTCGTAATTCCAGAGCGCGGTCAGGCGTTCATTGATCCGTTTGCCTTCCGGTATCTGGGAAAGAAAATCGAAGGTCAGCTTGTTCTCTTCTTCGATCCATTTTCTGGTAGCCGGCGAATCCGCATCTTCGAGCGGCCGATACGGATCCGCGACCGTGGTGCCGGAATAATTGTCTGTTTGATCACTCTTTGGCGGCAACGGGTAAACCAGCTTCTCCTCCACGCCGGAGGTGAGCGAAACGCCCGGCAACAAAAGCAGAAGGACAGAGAGGCGAAGGATTTTTTTCATAGGCGAAGAGTGCAACGATTCCATAAGGAAACCAGATTGTCACCGATGGAGAGCATCCGTCCGGCGACCGGCGCTTGTCTCGGGCCGCCGGATCGTCCACCATCCGCCTGTGCCGCCGCCAAACGTCCAACGCGCTGACGAGCAACTCGTGCGCGCCATGGGCGTGCCCGCGCTGACCGCCAATATCGTTAACTCGACGATCGGCGCGGGAATTTTCGTTATACCAGCTTTGGTCGCGAAGAATCTTGGCGCGGCCGCGCCGCTCGCCTTCCTGGCTTGCGCCCTGGCCATGGTTTTATTCGTAACCTGTTTCGCGATCGCCGGCAGCCGCGTCTCGCTCACGGGCGGGCTCTACGCCTACGTCGAAGTTGCCTTCGGTCGTTACGTCGGATTTCTCTCCGGCGTGCTTTACTGCCTTACCGCTATCGCCGCCGTCGCCGGTGTCGTGAACGTTTTGGTGAACTCGATCGCGGGCCTGATGCCGTTATTCGGCCAGCCGATTATCCGGGTGATCGTCATGTTCCTGGTCTACGCCATACTCGTCGTTATCAATGTTCGCGGGGTTCGCGCCGGCGCCAACGCCGTCACCGCCGTGACTTTGGCCAAGCTCGTGCCGCTTCTGATCTTCATCTGCGTCGGAGTTTTCTTTCTTCGACCATCCGCCCTGGCCTGGCCAGTCTGGCCGGGAGCGAAAGCGCTCGGGGAAAGCGTCCTGCTCTTGATTTTTGCCTTCGTCGGAATTGAAGTCGCGCTCATCCCAAGCGGCGAAGTGAAGAACCCGGCGCGGACTGTGCCGCGCTCCGCTTACCTGGCGTTGCTCATTACGACGGTGATTTACATCATGATTCAACTGGTCGCGCAGGGGACGCTCGGCCCCGATCTGGCCAATAACCCAAATACGCCCTTGGCCGAAGCCGCGGCGCGTTTCCTGGGCAACGCGGGCCGCACCATTTTGATTGCGGGCGCCACCATCTCCGCCTTTGGATTCGTCACGAGCGATATTCTCAGTTCGCCGCGCATGCTTTTTGCGTTCGGGCGCGACGGCGCCCTGCCGGCCTGGTTCGCGCACGTCCATTCACGCTATCGCTCACCCGACGTCGCCATTATCACCTACGCAGCGATTGCCTTTGGTTTCTCCATCACATCAACGTTCGAAAAGCTGGCCGTCCTCTCGAACGTGGCCGTCTTGTTGATGTACCTCCTCTCCTGCGCCGGTTGCTGGGTGCTGATGCGGCGCGATACGCGCACCGACGGCGTACCTTTCAATTTTCCCGGTGTGAAAATCGTGCCCGCCCTCGCCATCATCACCATTCTTTGGATTCTGGCTCAGGCTACGCTGCCCGAATTTGTCGTTACTGGAGCCGTCCTGGCGGTAGCGTCCGTCTTCTATTTTCTGCGCACTTCGCTCCGACGGAGCTAGTTCGCGAGCGGGCAGCCTTCCTACAGGCTGCTCGACGGCATAACTAATTCTTTTGTGCCTTCAATTCGGCCAGTTTTTGCTCGGCCCGCGCGACCTCGGACTTGCGGGCGCTGCCCAGGTCTAACAACTTCCGTTCCCGGCTCAGGTTTAACTCGGCGGCGGCTATCTCCGCTTGCTTCCGATCGGCTGCGGCCGCGTGCGCCACGGAAATGGCATGTGCCAGAGCCGTTTCCGCCTGTTTGAAATCTTCCTTCGAGATTTCTCCAGCCGAGAGACTCTTCTCCTGGAGGGCGAACTCCTCTTTGGCGTGGGCGAGGCGCGCGTTCTCGAGATCCGATTGCAAACAAACAACCCGCAAGGCGCGTTGCTCTGCCTCCACTTTGGCCAGCACGCCGATTTTGAAAAGGTGCTCGGCATTCCCCGCACTCCGTTTGGCCCGCTCCAGGTTTCGCTCGAGTTGCTCCAGATCGAGCGCCGGCGCAGGACTTGCCGAGATCGATCCCGGCTCCGAATCTTGATAAGGGATCAAAAGGGGCGGTTCGATTTCAAACGAGTCGTCCTGGTCCTGCTTCGGCAAGTCGTCTTCGGCCAACAGAGCCGTCGCCGAGATCACCAATACCACCGTCGCCAGGCCCAACCGTCGCGCCATGGCGTGACCCTATCACGAAAGGGTCCGCGTTGTGAAGTTTCCCCTTCGATCAGGCCCCTCACCTTAATCCTCTCCCCGTTCCCGGGGAGAGGAAACATCATCATTGCTGATGCTACGCTTTTCGAACGGGTGAGCTCGGTTCACTCGGATAGCCCCACTCGATACAAACGCCAACGCGTTCGCCTATCGGATTGCAACCCGCTGCCGCCGTAGGCCCAGCGAACTTGTTCCGCGCTCCCGCAAGGCAAGTGCGAGCAGTCGACTACCGATTCCCGCAGACAACTGACCTCCCTTCCTCGCCCTCTCATAAAGGAAAGTCGAAATGTCGTCTCTTGACAGGGCTAGAATTTACACTGCGCGCGCCACCCGGCATGGGAAGTCTCTTTCCTCGCCCTTTCCCAAAGGGATTAAGGTGAGGGATTTCTCCCGGAAGCGCGTCCACGATCTCGGCCGTTTAATAAGGGGAAAGTGAAATGTCGTCGCTTGGCCGATTTAGAATTTACTCTGCGAGCGGCCCCGCCTGGGAAATCTCTTTCCTCGCCCTTTCTTAAAGGGAGAGGATTAAGGTGAGGGATTTCTCCCAGTGCGTTCCTCAAGTGCTAACCAGATCGATACAAGCACGCTGTCCAGTTCCTCGGTGAGGGATTTCTCCCATGCGCCCTTCAAACAGGACGCCGCCGGGCGCGTAACCGTGGGCTCAGGGAAGGCCCGCTTTGCTGCGGCGCGTATCCAACCTGGCAACACGGCCGCGATCGACAACCCCGTGGGTGAATGTTTGCATCAGTTCATCGCCGCCGGGCGCAGGAAAATCCAGTTGCGACAGCGACCACGAAGTCTTGGCACCCCGGGTCACGAGCGAAAGCGACCCAGGAATTCGCGAAAAGGGGTCGCCCGAGCGATCGTTTGAAAACGCGGAGGATTTCGGGAGCGCTAAGTCTAACGACGTCGCGACATGCGACGGAGACAGCTCGCTCAATCCGATGGAGGGCCGCAAATCGAAGAGTTCGCGAGGCCAGACCGCGGCGGCCCGCAAAAACTCCCCGCCATCATAGATGTAAAATGCGCAAATAAAACCGCCCAGGACGGCAATCATGGCAAAAGTGAGGTCGACCCAATCCGATCGCTTCAGACGAAAGCGACGCGACTTTAAAGGCATGATTTCCTCGCCCTGGTTGGCTCGCGAATCCAAGGGAACGAGCCGCAAATCCTCGACCGCCGGCGTGCCATTTTCCTTTGGCACGGCGAAGGCTTGGCCGAAGTCGATTTGAGGCATTTGGGGGGATTTGCCGACCAGATTATTGTCGCTCAAACGGGCCTTTTTGGGAAGCGTAATCTCGTGGAAAATCGGTCGAATCCCAGACGGGACAAATCCTGCAGAACGTGCGATCCAATCATTTTTTTACTTTTCAACCGGCCAAACATGGCATACCTCACGCTCCTAAGAGCCAGTTGTGAAACGCCTTAGCCTCCTAACTCTCTTTGCCACCGCGAGTTTTGCGTTTGGGGCCTCCGTCCCGACCGCGCCTTTTCCCGCCTCAGGGCCGACCGTGCCCGGGAGCATGGCGCGCCTGCGTTACGGGCAGGCGGCCGCGCCGGACAATGCCCCGTTCGCCGTAAAGAAAGCAATTTGGGCGGCCAACCAACTGCGGACCAAACCGTATCGTTACGGCGGAGGCCATCATTCGTTCATCGACAACGCGTACGACTGCTCGGGCACCATCTCGTATGCTCTGGGAGGAGCCGGCTTGATTCAATCCCCGATGAGTTCTTCCGATCTGCGACGATACGGAGAGAGCGGCCGCGGCAAATGGATCACGATTTACGCGCGCAATGGCCACGCTTTTGCAGTCATCGCGGGGCTGCGACTCGATACCACGCCCTATATCAGCTACACCGACAAATGGGCGCCGCGCTGGCAATCAACTGTCCGGATGCCTTCAGGATTCGAAGCGCGGCATCCCGTGGGATTATAATCTGACGAAGTCGACCTTCGACTTTTCGGCTCCCGAGCTGCGCGCGCTGCGGAAATTAAAGACCCCGCACGGAGTGCAGCGTTTTCTCGACGACCTGCCCTACAACTTGTCGATCACGTCGCGATCGCCGCGCCGCGTTTTGCGCGATCAGACGGCCTCCTGCCTGGAAGGTGCGATCTTCGGCGCCGCGGCGCTGCGCGTTCTCGGGTTTCCGCCGCTGATCTTCGACCTCGAGGCTGATAACGATACCGATCATGTCGTCGCCATCTTCAAAGTGCGCGGTCATTGGGGTGCGGTCGCAAAATCAAACTTCACCGGTTGCCGTTATCGTGAACCGGTCTACCGCACCCTGCGCGAACTGGCGCTCAGCTACTTCAACATCTATTTCAATCTGCGCTTCGAACGGACGTTGCGCCGCTACTCAAGGCCGGTGAACCTGGCGCGGTTCGATCGACTCTACTGGATGACCTCGGAGAAACCGGTCTGGTACATCGCCGAACATCTTTGTGAAATCCCGCACACTCCGTTGCTCACGCCAGCCACGGCGAAAGGGCTCACCCGGATAGATCCGCGCACGATCAGAGGCGAGATGGTCGATCACCAGAAAAAGTGAGGTCCCGCGCGTTTCAGCCGAAGGAAAATTTCTGATCAATGGCGGTCTTATCCGGAAGCAGGCCGATCTCTCCCGGCACGTCCGGGATATAGGCAAAGCAATAGTGCCGTTGCGGTGTTTGCCAGCCGGTGGCTTCGGCCGTGATTTTTCTTCCGGATTTCTCGACGTAATCAAAAAACTCAGAGCTGGGTTTCACTGCCCAGTTCGAATAATTCCCGATCTGCATGAGAGCTGCGCGCAGGTCGCCCTCGCCCCACTGTGTGCCGGTCCGCTTCTTGAAGGCGGCGTAGCGTGCCTTCCCGTTGAAGAAACCAACCGTGATTTCAAAACCCTGGCTCATGTCACCCGTCAAAAATCCAAACGCCTTTTCTCCCTGGGCCACCATGCCGAGAAGGTTGGGCGCGATGGTGGCGTTTTCCCCGAACTGGGTCTCTGCATCCTGTTTGGTTTGCAATAAAAGGTTCATGGGCCGGAGAACGGGACCAGCCTAACAAGGCGATTTCGCATCTGTCGAGATACCGGAAGCTACCTTTTCCGCTGCGCGTCTCGCTTCCTGTTCGAGAGGCGACTCCGCGTAGCCGATGGTCGCGCATTCGTAAATGTATTTGCTCAGGAAAGGCAGGATCCCGCCGAGACGCTCATATTGCGCGGTGTGAACCAGTTCGTGGACGATGAGCGGGCGGTTGCGCCAGCAATCGCTGCGCACAAAGATTCCATATTGCAAAGTGAGTCCGCGCGGCGGCGGCGCGAGAAAACCGATCGCATCGCAAGCCGCTCTCAGCTGTGGATGCTCCGGTCTCGGCACCTCGTCGACTCTTAATAGACGAACGCCCTGCGCGTTTCGAACGCCGACGGCCCGGGCCTCAACCATCTCCTCCTCCAGAAGCGGCACCCCTTCACGCAAGGTTCGCTGTTCCTGTTCCGCCGCCCAGGCTGCGGCCAGCGGAAGGAGTGTCCCGAGTTGAGAGACTAGTGATGATCGGTCCATTATGGCGCCTTCAGGAGACGCTTATTCTATGCCGTCACTCCGGGAAAATTATGTTGAGAGGGAAGGGCCGTGCGAGACCCGGCGTCATCCACTCCGCCCGTAAGCCGCGCCAACTTCGCCGTGAACCTGAGGGCCCCTGTCGGGCTCCCTGATCATCGAGTTTTGATCTGTCTGATCTTTCGGCGCCGAGCTTTGGCAGCCAGAGAAAAACGCGAGCGCCATCAAGATCATCATAAGAACCGAAGCAGCCTGAAGAATTTCAGGCGGGTCGATCTTACGTCTCCAAAAGGCGAATCGACTTGTCCGCATCGGAAATTGGACCCGCCAAACGGCGAAACGTTGCGCAAAAAAAGCCCGCCCTCATCGCTGAAGGAACGGTCCAATTTGCCGTTTGCACATTTGTGGGTTCCTTCAGCAGGTCATGCTCTCGTTCGTCATCCCAGCTTATAATGAAGAGCTGGAGCTCCCCTCTACCATGACGGCAATCGCGGCCGCCGCTGCGACGAGCGGGCATGCAGAATATGAAGTGATCGTGGTCGATGACGCATCAACCGATCGAACGCCGCAGATCGCCCGGGAGGCCGGCGCGCAACTGGTCTCGATCAAGCGCCGGCAGATCGCGGCCGCCCGCAACGCCGGGGCCCGGACGGCACGCGGCGAAGTCTTGTTCTTCGTGGATGCCGATACGCGCATCAGCGCAAGCCATATCACGGAAGCAATCGCAGCTCTCGGGGCCGGATATTCCGGAGGCAGCGCGCAGATCCAGACCGACGGATACCTGCCCTGGTGGGGACGACTTTTCATTCGCGTGCTTTGCGCCGTCTTTTTTGCCGTTAAGCTAGGCGCCGGCGCTTTCCTTTTTACGACGCGCCAAAATTTTACGGCGACCGGAGGATTCGACGAACAGCTTTTTGCCGGGGAAGAGGTCTATTTCAGCCTGGCGCTCAAAAAACTCGGACGCTTCAAGATATTGCGAGAGCCTGTCCTCACTTCCGGCCGAAAATTGCGCATGTATTCCGCCGGACAAGTCTTCTCCCAACTCTTTGCCATCCTGATTCGGGGCAAGCGCGCCGTGCGCTCGCGTGACAGGCTCGACCTTTGGTACGGTGGCAAACGAGAAAGTCGCCCGACCTGATTTTGAAAGAACCCGCGCGAAATTACGCGAAAGAGGGTCGCGGCACTAAGGCCCCTCCCACATTCCTGCGTTTCGGCGGTCTTACCACCGCTACAATGATCTTATGAAAAACGAAAACCCTTGGATTCAGATGTGCCCCGGCATCAAGCGCCGCACCCAGGCCAATGGAAAAACGATGTACCAAATGGTGGCCCAGCTTGACGCCGGGAGTAAAATGCCGGAACACCAACATCCGCACGAACAGCTAATTCACATCCTTGAGGGGCGGATGCGATTGATTGTCGATGGAACGCCGCACGAGCTTGTGACCGGCGATTCCTTCTATCTCGCCGGCAACGTGCCGCACGGAGTGGAGACGCTGGAAGCGACCCGCGTGCTCGACACCTTCAGTCCTCCGCGCGAGGAATATCTCGCGCTCGACCGGGAAGCCGGCCAGACACCCTAGCGGCGCGCTCCGAAGACGGCGGCGGAGCCTCCGGGACGATGGATTCTCGGTCTCGCGAAAAACCTAGCTTTCCAATCGGGGGCCATGATAACCTCCGCGTTTAACTTAATAAACCTATGCTACACATCATCTGGTCCATCGTTATTGGTTTCATTGTCGGTTTGGTTGCACGGGCCGTCATGCCAGGCGTGCAAGGTCTCGGTTTGATCATGACCACGCTTCTCGGTGTTGGTGGTTCCATCGTAGGTGGATTGATCGGGCGGCTCTTTTCCAAGCCTGAGCCAGGGTCTTCCTTTCACGCCGCCGGATTTATCATGTCCGTCATTGGCGCGATCCTCCTCCTCTTCCTCTGGCACTTCATTCGTCCTGGTTAGGCTACGATTTGAAGACCCGGGATTTTGCCGACGACGCCGAGGTCGCGGCCCTGGTCCGGGCGTTTGAGAATGCCACCATTCCGGCGTCCGATTTTAGTCACGCCGCTCATATCGCGGTGGCGCTGAGTTATCTGGCCGAATTGCCGCCGGACCGGGCCCTCGAGCGCATGCGGGAAAAAGTCCGCGCTTTCGCCGCGCATCATGGCGCAGGCAATCTTTACCACGAAACGCTGACCACGTTCTGGATGCGCCTGCTCGATCATGTCGCCAATGGCTGCGATCCAAATCTGCCGATCTGGCAGCGAATTAACATGATCGTAGCCCGGTGGGGCAACCGCCGGCCGGTGGATGCGCATTATTCGCGTGAAATAATTGACTCGCAGCTCGCACGGGAAAACTGGATTCTGCCGGATCGTTTGCCCCTTCCCTTCTGATCAGATTGGCTTGACGGATTCCCGGCTGCGCTGCGCCGGCTCGGAGCCTAACCGAGTACTCAACGAACACGCCGAGCCGCGCGCTTGACAGCTCCGACTTGCGATTTGCGCTTCTTCGTTTACAATAGGCGCTTCGTTTATGGCAGAGAGCACAGAAACGTTGGGCATCAAGGAGTTCCAACTGCACGAGAAGGACACAGGCAGCGCGGACGTTCAAGTCGCGCTCCTGACGCACCGGATCGCGCAATTGACCGAACACTTGAAGAGCAACGCCAAAGATCATTCCTCGCGTCGCGGCCTCCTCAAGATGGTGGCGCAACGCCGGAGTCTGCTCGATTACTTGAGCCGATCGAAATCCGATCGCTACAAGAACCTAATCGACAAGTTGAACCTGCGGAAATAACCGCGGATTCGATGCGGTGGCGTTGACGTCCGTTTTTCGGGCCGAAGCCGATTCGAAACCAACAACAACCAGAGAACGCCAGGCCGCTAGGCACCTTGGATTCTAGGTTTTAACCCCGGCGAGATTCGGGGCTAAAACCTACAGTCAGGGTGACCGGCCTGGAGCTCACACATCCAGGAAAGTTATATGCAACAAAAGGTCACAGCCCAAATCGGGGCCACGCAAATCTCAATCGAAACCGGCAAGATCGCCAAGCTGGCCGACGGCGCAGTCGTCGTCTCCTGCGGCGATACCATGGTGCTGGCCAGCGCCGTCTCCGCCACCGCCATCAAAGAAGGACAGGACTGGTTCCCGCTCACGGTCGATTATCGTGAAAAAGCGGCCGCGGTCGGAAAATTTCCCGGCGGTTACTTCAAACGCGAAGGCCGTCCTTCCGAAAAGGAGACACTCACCTCGCGCATGACGGATCGGCCGCTCCGGCCTCTCTTTCCCGCGGGTTATCTTTATGACACGCAGATCATTTCGATCCTGCTCAGCGCCGACGGCGAAAACGATCCGGATATGCTGGCCATTAATGGGGCCTCGGCCGCGCTTTGTGTTTCCGATATTCCGTTTGCCGGGCCGATCGGGGCGGTCCGCGTGGGTCGTGTCGATGGCAAATTTATCGCCAATCCGACGCATCTGGAACGTGAGCAGAGCGATCTCGATCTCGTTTACGTCGGCACAGAAAACGACGTGATCATGATCGAAGGCGCAGCCGATGAATTGCCCGAAGAGGAATTTGTGAAGGCGCTCGACTTCGCGCACGGACACGCCCGCGAGATGATTCGCATCCAGAAGGAACTCACTGCTAAGGTTGGAAAACCGAAACGAGAGATGCCCTTGATGACAGTCAACGAGGACGTTCTCGGAATCGCTTATCAAATCGCCGGGGAACGCATCGAGGGCGCGCTTTACAACGAAAGCAAAGT
Source organism: uncultured Verrucomicrobiae bacterium (assembly GCA_963788855.1). Lineage (GTDB taxonomy): Bacteria > Verrucomicrobiota > Verrucomicrobiia > Chthoniobacterales > UBA10450 > CAWBIE01. The sequence continues at coordinate 738,741 of CAWBIE010000004.1, read as the reverse complement.
CGCGCGCAGCAAGGCGGTCAACGCCTTGAAGGAAGAGGTCAAGACGGCCGTGCTCGAGAAGCATCCCGAAGCCGATAAATTCGCGATCTCGCAGGCGTTTGATTATGTGCAGAAGAAAGCCTTCCGCATCAGCGTCCTCGACAAGAAGAAGCGCATGGACGGACGCGGCTATCAGGATCTGCGGCAGATTACCTGTGAAGTTGGCGTTCTGCCCCGCGCCCACGGATCGGCCATCTTCCAGCGCGGCGAAACTCAGGCGCTCGCCCTGGCCACGCTGGCGCCGATTGAAGAAGCACAAAACATCGACGCCTACGGTGGAGGCGAAACTTCGAAGAGTTTTCTGCTGCATTACAATTTTCCGCCCTTCAGCGTCGGCGAAACCGGACGGACAGGTGGCGCAAGCCGCCGCGAGATCGGCCACGGCGCGCTGGCCGAGCGCTCACTCGAGCCTGTGATTCCGAGCACGGAAGATTTCCGTTACGCCATCCGCATCAGCAGCGAAGTGATGGAGTCGAACGGCTCCACTTCGATGGCCAGTGTCTGCGGCGGTATGCTCGCCCTCATGGACGCGGGCGTCCCGATCAAGACGCCGGTCGCAGGCATCAGCGTCGGTCTCGTCACCGAATTCGGCGATGGTGGCGAACTGAAACGTTACGAACTGCTCACCGACATCATCGGGTCGGAAGACCATTTCGGAGACATGGATTTCAAACTCTGCGGCACGGACGCCGGCGTCACTGGATTCCAACTCGACCTGAAACTTCCCGGCGTGAGTCACAAGATCATGGCGGAAGCGATCGGTCGCGCCAAAGAAGCGCGTACCAAGATCCTCGGCATCATGGCCACCGCCCTCGACAAACCGCGAGCCGAGCTGTCGAAATACGCGCCTCGCATCGAGACGATCAAGATTAACCCGGAGAAGATCGGCGCCCTCATCGGACCCGGCGGCAAAACCATCAAAGGCATCGTGGCCGAGACCGGCGCGGAAATTAACATCGACGACGACGGATCAGTCCACATCTACGCTACCAGCCCCGAGAGCATGGCTCGCGCGAAGGAAATTATTGGCGGCATGTCGCGTGAAATCGAGGTCGGCCAGACCTATCAGGGCCGGGTTGTCTCGATCAAGGAATTCGGCGCCTTCGTCGAAGTGTTTCCGGGACGAGACGGCCTGGTCCACATTTCGGAACTCGCGGATTTCCGGGTCAAACGCACGGAAGACGTGGCCAACATCGGTGACATGATCTGGGTGAAATGCATCGGCATCGACGACAAGGGCCGGGTGAAGCTTTCGCGCAAAGCCGCTTTGAAAGAGCGAGCCGAAAAAGAGGCGGGTCAGGCGGCTCCGGCGGTCCAAAACGCCTAAGCGCAACTGTAGCGGCGCTCTCCCTGGCGCGCCGTAGCCTTGGCGAAGGAGGCTGAGCGCCGACGGCTAATGCGGCGGTCGGAGACCGCCGCTACAGAAGAAACTGCGGAATGGCGACCGTCTGATACCGCCGCTACAATCCGTCTCATGAAAGCCGGGTTTCTCGAGAAACTCATCGGCCACCTCGGACGCATCGGGCCCGAGGAGGTGCAGAACTATTTCCTGCGTCTCGCCCAGGAGAAAGGATTTCTCGAAACAGTCTTCAACGCCATTCAGGAAGGAATCATCGTGACCGACTCGGACGGTCGTATCACCTATCTCAATGAGTCGGCCTGCAAATTATTTGGCCTGGAAATCGAAGACTCGATCGGCAAGCAGCTCGACGAGCGGGTGCGCGGTCTGGATTGGGCGGCCCTCACGCAAAGTGGCGGCCCGGTCACTCGCGACATGGAAATCTTCTATCCTGCGAATCGTTTCATTAATTTTTACATTGTCCCGCTGGTCATCGTACGGCGGGAAGTGATCGACTCGGGGAAAACGGAGGAGACGACGGCACCGGTTGCCGATCGCGATGAGAGCAAACCGGTCGGGTACGCCATGATCCTGCGGGACATCACGGAAAGCCGCCGCTCGGCTGAGCAGACGCTCGAGTCGGAGCGGTTCAATGCTCTCACTCTCCTGGCCGCAGGCGTGGCGCACGAGATCGGCAATCCTTTGAATTCGCTTCACATCCATCTGCAATTGATGGAGCGAAAAGTGCGCGAACTAAAAGGCGAAGCGCGCCAGGAACTGCAGGAGTCGATCGACATCGCACGCGCCGAGATCAGCCGGCTGGATACCATCGTCACCCAGTTTCTGCACGCCATCCGACCCACCCGGCCCCACCTTCGTTCCGAAAACATCAATGCTATCATCGAAGAGGCGGTTCGCTTTTTCGCGCCCGAGATCAAGGACCGCGACGTGGTCGTCGAGCAGGAGTTGCGTTCCGATCTGCCCATGCTCGAGGTGGACCGCGATCAAATGAAGCAGGCTTTCTACAACGTCATTAAGAACAGTCTCGAGGCGACCAAGCAGCGCGGCATCCTGCGCATCCGCTCCGACATGGATGACACCCATGTCCTGATCCGGTTCACCGACACCGGCGGCGGTATTTCCGCGGAGAACCTGAGCCGCGTCTTCGAGCCGTATTTTACCACGAAATCGACCGGCTCCGGCCTCGGCCTGCTCATCGTTCGCCGCATCGTGCGGGAACATGGCGGCGAATTATCGATTCAAAGCACCGACCACAAAGGCCTGACTCTGACCATCCGGCTGCCTTACGTCCACAAGCGCGTGCGCATGTTGGAAGCGGGAAATCCACCGAAGGAGTGATGAGCCGCTTTGAGCGCGACTAACGGACTGGGAGGTTTACTTTTGCGCCAAGGCCCACCTCGACCAAAGTCTCAGCCCGATCGAAATTCACCGATCTTTTGCCTTCTCTCCATCGCGTGGCATTTCACATGAAGCGATATCTTCCGTTTGTCATCATCGCCTCTGTGGCGGTCCTCACGCTCGGCGCCAGCGCGCTGCTTTATCGCGCAAAGCAGAGGGCTTATTTGGTTCCGGCTGCCGGCGACGCCTCCGCTCCCAGACTAAGCATAAACCCGAGTCACGTCCGCGGCGTATCGGATGCCCGCGTCACTCTTGAGGAGTTCGGCGACTTTCAATGCCCGGCCTGCCAGCAGACTTCCGACGTCGTTCGGGACCTCGAGAAGGATTTTGGTCCGCGTCTGCGTGTCGTCTTCTGGCATTTTCCTCTCGCGGCGCATCCGCACGGTCGCGAGGCCGCGCTGACGGTCGAAGCCGCTTCCCTGCAAGGGCGCTTTTGGGAGATGCACGATTTGCTTTATGAAAATCAGCCAGCCTGGAGTCCACTATCCGACGTCCAACCGGTCTTTAAAAAGTATGCCGAAAGCCTTCACCTGGATGTCGAACGATTCGAAAAAGACATGTCTGGCGCGCCGGTGGCGGCTCGCGTCGACGCCGAGCAGAAGTACGGCACCGCGCGTGGTGTGCAAAATACGCCCACGCTTTTTATCAACAATCGGCTCGTGCCGCCGCCTTTCACTCCAGTGCGATTGCACGAACTGATCGATGCCGCCATGTCTGAAAATAAAAGTCGCTGACCCATCGGTATGCAACCTAACGACTCAACGAAGGCCACCGCACCGGATCCATTGGCGCGAATCCGGGTTATTTTCTTTACCGTCACCGCGCTGGTCGCTCTGGTTGGACTGGCCGACGCGTCCTACCTGACCGTCACACATCTGGTGGGCGACGACGTTGTCTGTGGCCCAGCCTGGGGTTGTTCGGTTGTCCTCAGTAGCAGCTATGCTTCGGTCGCTGGAATTCCGACAGCCGCCTTCGGGGCTTTGGCTTATTTCGCCGTGTTTAGCTGCGCCACGCTCGCGGCCTTTGGCTACACTCGCGCCCGGGTTTTTTTGTCGCTTTTGGTCGCACTGATGTTCGTCACCAGCTCGTGGCTCCTCTACTTACAGGCCTTCGTCCTGCACGCGTTCTGCCCTTTTTGCCTGTTTTCGGCTGCGCTCACCTTCTTTCTGGCTGGCCTCGTCCTCGCCACTCCTCCTACTTGCCGGACATCCTCCTGAGCCTCCGCTGACGGCGGTGAATTGTTCGGGCTCGGCCGGACCACCCTTCCGGGCATTTGTTGGATCGCTCGATTTTACATTGAGCCGGTCGCCGATTGGCGGACAATGAATTTCGCCACTTAACCAGCCCGCCCCTGTTCATGGATTCCATTCAACCCACCATCCTCGTCGTCGATGACGAAAAGCATACCCGCGACGGCTTGCGGCGTTTGCTCGAGGATCAGTACGACGTCTATATCGCGGGAGACATCGCAGGCGCGCTGGACATCCTCGAACGCGAACAGGTCGATGTTCTTCTGACCGATCTCCGTCTCGGAAGTGAAGACGGTATGAACCTGATCGACCGCGCCTTAAAAATGCCGAACCCGCCGATCTGTATCATGATGACCGCCTACGGTTCCGTCGACGCCGCGGTGGAAGCGATGAAACGTGGGGCCTACGATTTCGTGACCAAGCCGCTCAACCTCGACAAGGTTGAAATGCTCATGGCCCGCGCGTTGAAGGGGCGGAAACTTGAACAGGAAAACCGGACCCTCTTACAGCAGGTCGACGATCGCTATGGGTTGGAGAATATCTGGGGCGAATCGGCCCCTCTTCGCGAAGTGCTCGATACGATCAAGCAGGTCGCGCCCTCTTCCGCGAATGTTTTGCTCGAAGGGGAAAGCGGAACCGGCAAAGAGCTGGCCGCCCACGCGATCCATAATCTGAGCCGCCGCCATAAGGCAAAATTTGTGGTGGTGCATTGTGCCGCGCTGTCGCCGCAGCTGCTCGAGAGCGAATTGTTCGGGCACGAGAAGGGTGCGTTCACCGGCGCGAGCGAACGCCGCATTGGAAGATTCGAACAAGCCAACGGCGGCACGATTTTTCTCGATGAAATCGGCGAAATCGATCCAAGCACACAGGTGAAATTGCTGCGTGTCATCGGTGAAGATCGCGCTTTCGAACGTGTCGGGGGCAATCAGACCTTGCACGCCGACGTCCGCCTGATTGCGGCCACCAACAAGAACCTGGAAAAACTGGTGGCCGAGGGAAAATTTCGGGACGATCTTTTTTTTCGCTTAAACGTCGTTCGCATCACGATGCCGCCGTTGCGCGACCGCAAGGAGGATATTCCTCTGCTCGTGCGCGGATTTCTGCGCCACTTCTGCAAGGCAAATGACAAGCCGCTTCTCGAGCCGACCGCCGATGCCATGAATGCTCTGCTCGCCTACGACTGGCCGGGAAACGTGCGCGAGTTGCGCACCGCCATCGAACACGGCGTTGTCATGGCCACCGGCCCCAAAATCACGCGTGCGCGATCTTCCCGCGGCTCTGCGCCAGTCCGGCGGCACGCCGTTTCCGCCTGGAATTTCGCCGGCCCGGGCGGCGGGCGAGCGGCTCAATCCGCTGGATCTGCATGAGACCAAGCGAAAACTGATTCTTCAGGCCCTGGCCGCAACCAATGGCAACATTACCTCCGCCGCGAAAAAGCTCGGGATAAGCCGCCGCACTTTGCATCGCAAGATCAACGAGATGGATGCGGAAAAATCCAAAGCCGCGTCAGCTGATCTCGCCCAACCCAAACAAACGAAGGATGTCAGATAGCGCCGAGTTTGTGCAGCGGGTCGTGCACGCCATCGAAGCGGGCACTGCGGCCGTATGGCTTCGGCGCAGCCTTGCGCTCGTCGGCGTCGTCATTCTCGCCCTGGTCTACATGTTCCATTTCCGCGGCCTGGCCACTTCCCAGGCCATGGATCAGGCGCAAATCGGACGAGCCATTGTTTCCGGTCACGGCTGGCAAACGGGTTTCGCGCGGCCTCGGGCAGTCGGCCAGCTCCAGGCACACGGCAAAGACGTGATCCATCGGATTTGGCTGGATACCTACAATGCGCCGCTCCCGCCGTTGGTCGATGCCATCGCCTTGCTTCCCGTTAGATCGCATTTAAAGCCCGGCTCGGATCTCGTTTACACGGGAGATAAAGCGATCGCCGCCATGTCGATTCTGCTTTTCCTCTGTTCCGTGGTCGTGCTTTTTTTTCTGGCTCGCCGCCTCTTTGATCAGCGCCTGGCCCTCATCGCCTGCAGCCTGGTCATCCTTTGCGACATGATCTGGCAATACTCGCTCTCGGGTCTTCCGCAGATGCTCCTGCTGCTCTTATTTAATGCCACCCTTTATGCCGTCGTGCGCGCGGTGGAAGCGAGATGCGCGGGCCTCGTCGCCAATCGCTGGCTCGCTGCCACCGGCGCCGGTTTCGGCCTGCTCGCCCTGACGCACGCTCTGACCATCTGGATGTTTGGCCCGGCGCTAATCTTTATCGCGTTCTTTTTCCGGCCGCGTCGCAAGGCTGTGACGATCGTTCTCGGAACTTTCCTTATCATCTACACACCCTGGTTGGTGCGAAATTTTCTGGTCTGCGGAAATCCTGCCGGCATGGCCATCTATTCGCTCCTGGATGGAATTCATTTCAGTGAAACGGGATGGATGCGGCGTGCCGGGGCGGGACTTGAAGGCGTCACTCCAGGCGCCTTTCGCGACAAGCTGCTCGAGAACGTCATTTCGCAAACCGGCCGGATATTCGAATATCTCGGCTGGAGCGTCGTGGCGCTGTGTTTTTTTCCGGCTCTTCTTCACCTCTTCCGCCGGGCGGCCACCAGTACCGTTCGATGGATGATCCTGGTCATGTGGCTTGGCGCTGTGTTTGGGATGGCTGTGGTTGGCCTTAACGAAGAGCAGGATGTCGCCGCCAATCAGCTGCACCTCCTTTTCATTCCGATCATGACCTGCTACGGCCTCGCCTACTTGCTCGTACAATTTAATCGGCTGCGGCTCGATTTTCAGTTCGCCCGTGCTGGGTTTCTCGCCCTTCTCTTCCTGCTTTGCGCTTTCCCGATGTTCAACTCGCTTTACGACATGCTTTTGGGCTCGGGCAAGCCGGTCATTCGGTATCCTCCGTACATTCCTTCCGCCATTTCCACTTTAAACGAATGGATGAAACCGGATGAAATTATCGCTTCGGATATGCCCTGGGCCGTGGCCTGGTACGCGGATCGGCGCAGTCTATGGATACCCGACACCGTGAAAATGTTTTCTGATCTAAACGATTACAACGTTCTGGGAGGTCCGATCAAAGCCGTTTACCTGACCCCGATCAGTGGCGGTCAAAACAACCTGCACGACATCATGAAAGGCGAGTATAAGGAGTGGGCGTCCTTGATTCAACGGACCGCTCTGCTCGAGAATTTTCCACTTAAATGGGGTACGCCGCTGGGAGACACCGACTGCCTGTTTCTAACCGACCACGATCGCTCCAAGCCCAAAACGCCGTAGATTGCGGCTTGGTCCGGCAAAGTTGCCATAGTTTCCGGTTTACGAAACGTTGATCGAGCGTTTCAATTAGAACCTAGTGCAAAGTAAGAAAATCTTCGGGACCGACGGCGTGCGTGGCATCGCGAACGTTGAGCCGGTTACCGCCGAGACGGCCCTCAAGCTGGGCCGGGCCGCCGCCCATGTTTTTACCCAACTGAATCCCCGCACCATTCCGGAGGGCACCCGGCCGAAGATTGTGCTTGGCAAGGACACGCGTCTATCCGGTTACATGCTCGAGAATGCTCTCGTCGCCGGGATCACCTCTCTCGGGGCCGACGTGCTTTTGATTGGTCCGTTGCCGACCCCCGGGGTTGCTTACATTACTCGATCTCTTCGCGCCGACGCCGGCATTGTCCTGTCCGCCTCGCACAATTCCTACGAAGACAACGGCATCAAATTTTTCCGGCACGACGGCTACAAACTCGACGACCAGATTGAGGAGAAGATTGAGCAGCTGGTTTTTACGGGCGAGATCGATTCAATCCGTCCTACCGCCGGCAAGATCGGCCGCGCCAAACGCATCGATGACGCGCTCGGCCGATACGTTGAATTCGCCAAAGCCAGCTTCCCGCGGAGAATGTCTCTCGAACAAATGCGCATTGCCGTCGATGTGGCAAACGGCGCTGGTTACAAATCGACTCCCTGCATTTTGCGCGAACTCGGGGCGAAGATCACCGTCGCGCATAACGAGCCCAACGGCACGAATATCAACATGCAGTGCGGGAGCACTTTTCCGCAGGAAATTCAGCGCCTCGTCAAAGAAACCGGCGCTCACGTTGGAATCACGCACGATGGCGACGCCGATCGCGTGCTGCTTTGCGATGAAAAAGGCGAGATCGTCGATGGAGACGAGATCCTCGCCATCGCTTCGGTCGATCTTCTAAAGACCGGCCGGCTGGAGCGGAATACGCTGGTCGCGACCGTCATGAGCAATTTCGGCCTCGACGAAACTCTGGCCACGGCTGGTGGCAAGGTCACCCGGACGAAGGTGGGCGATCGTTACGTCATCGAAGAAATGGTCGAGGAGAAATTGAATCTGGGAGGCGAACAAAGCGGGCATATCATCTTCCGCGATTTCACCACCACCGGGGATGGAATCATCAGCGCCCTGCAGATCTTGCGCATCATGCACGAGACCGGCACACCGTTGAGCGAGCTAAAGAGGTGTCTCAAGAAATACCCGCAGGCCCAGCGAAATCTGCGCGTTAAGGAAAAACCTCCCCTCGCCGAACTGCCGGCCGTCATGAAACTGGTGAACGAAGCGGAGAAGGAGCTTTCCGGCAAGGGCCGCGTCCTCCTGCGTTACTCCGGGACCGAGCCGAAAATTCGTCTCTTAATAGAGGGGCGCGAGCTGGCCCAGATTGACCGCCAGGCTAACCGCATTGCCGATGCCATTCAAAGCGCCATTGGAACCAACTAAGGCCATGACGCTCGCCCAGGTCCTCGAAGCTCTTCTGTTTAGCGCGCAAAAGCCGCTCGCCATTCGGGAGCTCGCCACCACCATAAAGGCGGCCGGCGCTGAAGATGAATTTACGCCTAACGAATTCGCCAGAGTTCGTGAAGCTGAAATCGCCGGCGCCCTCGAAGAACTGAAAGTCGCCTACATCGAACAAGGGCGAGCTTTCCAGCTCGTGGAAAAGGCAGAGGGCTGGCAACTCACGACCGATCCGAGCTATGCCAGGTGGGTTCGCCAACTTTTCCCGGGTCCGAAGCCCGCGCGTTTGAGCGCGCCCGCCCTGGAGACCCTCGCCATTATTGCCTACCGACAGCCGATTGCCCGCGCCGACGTGGAGGTGGTCCGAGGCGTCACCATCGATGGAGTCCTGCAAACCTTGATGGAACGCGGCCTGGTCAGAATCGCCGGACGCGCCGAAATCCCCGGGCGCCCGCTTTTGTACGAGACCACGCAGTTTTTCCTCGATCACTTCGGCCTGCGCAACCTCGATGAGTTGCCGAATGTTGAGGAATTGCGGACCCGCTACCTGCCCGTCAGCCCGCCGCCTCCGGCTTCGTCCATTGTGCAACCTTCCCCGGTCGGCGAGTCAGCTCCGCCATCAGGTGGAAGCAGTTGAGATTGCTAATTTTGCGAAAAGCCTGGGCGGTTCGTTAGACCGCCTCCGGGCGAGACGCACCGCGACGATGAAAATTTCTCATTGGCCAATGATTACCCTCCTTATGGCCACAATGGCGACAGCGTTTGCCGATCTCACACCGGCCGATTGCGCACGCGCCGCGCAATATTCCGAGAGCCGCCACGGCACGTCCATGCTGACCATACAGGATGGCCGGACCGTCTTCGAACGTTACGCCAACGGCGGAAACGCGCACGCAGCCTGGCCAGTCTTCAGCGGCACAAAGAGTTTTTGGGGAATCGCCGCCCTCGTCGCAATCGGCGACGGCTTGTTCAAACTGGACGACCGGGTTTCGGACACGATCACCGAGTGGCGAAGCGATCCACGCAAGTCGCAGATCACCATTCGTCAACTGCTCAACTTCACCGATGGCATCGCTGGGGAGCCGCATCTTCATCGTGATTCGATTCGCGACCGAAATGCCATGGCCTTGCAAGTGCCGACGGTGGCGCCTCCGGGATCCGCTTTCATCTACGGACCGAGTCATCTGCAGATTTTCGGCGAATTGCTTCGACGCAAACTCAACGGGAATGGCACGTTCAGTTACCTGGAGGAGCGCGTCCTCAGTCCGCTCGGTCTCAATGGAATCAAATACAAACAAGATGCGCGGGGCAATCCGCTCCTGGCCAGCGGGTTCGAATTGAGCGCCCGGCAGTGGGCGCGTTTGGGTGAATTAATCCTCGGCCGCGGAAACTTCGACGGCCGGCAGATTCTTTCGGCGGATTTGTTAGCGCAGGCATTTACCGGATCGAACGCCAATCCCTCTTATGGACTAACCTTCTGGCTGAATCGCCCGGCCGGCTCCTCGACTCGTGAAGCCGACATGGAGAAGATGCTCGATCTGCCGTGGCAACGCGTTTCCTGGCAGGGCCTCTGTATAAGTAAGACAGCACCGGTCGACATGGTTGTAGGCCTGGGCTCCCACTACGAACGTCTCTTTATTCTTCCATCCATGAAGGCCGTGATCGTTCGCCAAGCCTCTGCCGATGCGCGATTTTCGGATGCCCAATTCTTGCGACTGGCCCTCGGGCATTAAGAACGGAGCGGGGCCGGGCGATATGATGCGGCATTGACTTCCGGACCGCTTTCCTGAAGCATGCACGACTGACTACTCCTCAATCTCTATGAACAAATTTGCCATTGGATGCGGCGGTATTGTGGTCATCATTCTCTTTCTTGGTCTGGTCCTGGGTCTCAGTTTGGGCGGGCTCTACAACCGGTTGGTAAAGCTGCAACAGAGCGTGGATCAAAGCTGGGCTCAGGTGCAAAACGTCTATCAACGCCGCGCCGATCTCATCCCGAACCTGGTCAATACCGTTTCGGGACAGGCCAATTTCGAAAAGAGCACCCTCGAGGCGGTGACCAACGCCCGGGCCAGCGTGGGACGCGTCCAGCTGGATCCGAACAAGGCGCCCACGGACGCCGCTCAGCTCGAACAATTCCAGGCCGCCCAGGGCCAACTGAGCAATGCGCTCTCCCGCTTGCTGGTCGTGACGGAAAACTATCCACAGTTGCGCGCCAATGAAGGGTTCATGACTTTGCAGGCGCAGCTCGAAGGGACGGAGAACCGCATCTCGGTGGAACGCGGCAATTTCAATACCGCCGTCCAGGCTTACAACACGGCCGTGAAAAGTTTCCCGGCAAATTTCATTGCCGGCATGTTTGGTTTCGCGCCACGGCCATTTTTCAACGCCCAGCCCGGCGCGGAAAAGGCCCCGAGCGTGAACTTCAATTTTGGTTCGCCCGCACCGTCACCCGCTCCCGCTGCGACACCGTAAGATAGGAACGTCTCCCCGGACGCCCATCGCAATCGAAATGTTGGCCGCGCGCTTAAGGTGGATCGCGCGCTCCGCCGCGGGATGGTATAGGTTGCGGCTGCGCCGTCATATTTTTACATCGAGCTCGGAGCGCTCGATCCACCTTAACGTGACAAGATTCCCTCTCATCGCCGCGATCCTGGTCGGTTTTGTGGCACTATCGGCTGACGCCGCCGAAGTCATTCCACCTAAGCCTGATCGTTACTTTAACGATTACGCCGGCGTGGTTTCACAAGAGGCCGCCGCGCGTTTCAACGAACAACTCGCCCAATTTGAGCGCGATACGTCGAACCAAGTGGTGGTGGCTGTCTTTCCCAAGATGCAGAGCGATTCTTCGATTGAAGATTACGGACAGCGCATCGCCCAGGCTTGGGGGGTCGGTCAGAAGGATCGGAGTCGAGGAAACGGAGTGGTTCTCCTTGTCTTTGTGGACGATCGCAAGATTTCACTGCAGGTGGGCTATGGCCTCGAGGGCGCCTTACCAGATGCTACCGCGTTCGACATCAGAACGCGCCACATCAGTCCGCATTTTCGGAACGGGGATTATGAGGGCGGCTTGGCGGAAGGAATCGACCTCATCTGCAAGGCGATTCGTGGCGAATACAAGGGCAGCGGTCTAACGGTGGTGGAAAGCGGTGGTGAAAAGGGAGCCGGGCCGCCTAGCTTCGTTTTTTTCATAGTCTTCATCATTCTCTTGATCATCATTGCGCGGTCGGCACGACGAAACGGATACGGCTACTCCAGCATGGGAGGACCGTTCATCGGGGGATGGTCAGGTGGCTCCGGCGGGGGCGGCTGGTCATCTGGCGGCGGCGGTGGGTTTAGCGGATTTGGCGGAGGGGGTGGAAGTTTTGGCGGGGGCGGATCGAGCGGGAGCTGGTGAATCGGATGCGCACCAAGGAATTCCTGAGCAAACTCGAGCATGATCGCATCGTGCGCGCGATTCGAGACGCCGAAGCCGAAAGTTCGGGGGAGATCCGCGTTTATATTCAGCGCGGCGAGCTGAAAATCGATCCACTGATCGCGGCCCGAACAAGGTTTGAACGACTGGGGATGCACAAGACGCGCCACCGAAATGCCGTCTTGATTTTCGTAGCCCCTCGCACTCATGAATTCGCTGTCGTCGGCGACAAGGCTGTCGACGAACATGCCGGACCGGACTTCTGGGAGGGAATCGTGTCACGCATGCGCGAACATTTTCAGAATGAGCGATTCTCCGAAGCGCTCGTCGATGCGGTGAAGGATATCGGTCGCATCCTGGCTGAGCACTTTCCCGGGAAAACCGACGCCGGAAACGAGTTGCCGGACGAAATCGCCTAGTTCAATGCCGCAGGTCCCTGGAGAATTGGATCTCTCCCGGGAAATCGATCCACTTGTTTCGCATCGCACTGCTCACGCCGGAATAGTCAAGTAATCCCGGGTCTCACCGCTCATTTCTTGCGATAATCTCCCCGGCTGAAGTATTTTTCGAGCCAGGCGTAAGCCATGATGAAAAAGTAGCGGCTGCCCATCTCCTTCATTTTGAACTTTGGCGCTCCCCCTCGACGATTGCGCCACGTTATCGGGATGACGGTCCAGGAATACCCCCGAACGATCGCCTTCAAGGGCAACTCAACCGTGAGATTGAAATGGGGCGAGAGAAAAGGACGACAACCGTCCAGCGCGGTCTTGCGATAGCCTTTGAATGCGTTGGTCGTGTCGTTCAGCGGTATTCTAAACAAGATCTGAATAAACAGGTTCGCGGCCCGGTTGATCTTCAGTTTTAACCATGGGTAGTCGATAACGCCGCCGCCCTTGACAAAGCGACTTCCAAATACGCAGTCCCAGCCCTCGTTCAGGACCTGCCAATATTTGACCACGTCGCGGCAATCGTCGGACTCATCCGCCATCACCACGACCACGCCATCTCCGCGAGCTGCGTCAATCCCCCTAACTACCGCGCGACCGAATCCGTGTAAGCCTTCGTTGTTAATCGGACGCAGCGCCGGAATCGTTGCCGCCATGGCCTGCAGAATAGACCAGGTTCGGTCCGTGCTACCGTCATTTACGACAACAATCTCATGAGCAATCCCGTTCGACTGAAGCTCCAGATGGAGACGTTCGACCGTCGCCGCGACGCAATTCTCCTCATTAACCGCCGGGATGACGACCGTCAGTAGGCTCAAGACCGGTCCCTTGACCCTGGGATTGGCTAATTGCATTTCCAGTTCACCTAAGCTGATCGATAAACCGCAGCCAGCTTATTCGAAGCGCCGGCTTAGAATCCATTTGCAAGAGCTTCGTTCCAGTGTTTATTCCCCGTTCGCAGCGAGTTTTTGAAGTTGCGCCGTTGGTCCCTGGGGTTCCGTCGCTGGACGTGAAGCCGTACTCGCCAGGGGTAACCCGGCGATTAGGAGGAAATTCGACTTAAGATTTTCGATTTTCGATTGATGCGGCCATGTTCGTCGTCCAATCGGCAATCCAAAATCGACATTCGAAAATTGATACATGCCAGTTCGTTACGGTCGTTTTGAAATGCCGAAGACTCTCACCAAAGAGGAGAGTTCATCCACTGAAACTTACGCCAAGTTCGTCGCCGAACCGTTTGAAGCCGGTTACGGTCACACTGTCGGGAATTCCCTGCGCCGCGTCCTGCTTTCTTCCCTCGAAGGCGCAGCCATTACCGCCGTCAAAATCACCGGTGCCCAACACGAATTCGCCACCCTTCCCGGCGTGGTCGAGGACGTGACCGATATCGTCCTGAACCTGAAGAAGGTGAAATTCAAAGCCGACGATCACGAAGCGCGCAAGCTCTCCCTGACCGTGAACAAGGAAGGCGAAGTCACGGCCGGAGACATCCAGGAGGTGCAGGGCTACGAAGTGCTGAATCCGAAACAGATCATCTGCACCCTGGACAAAAAGCATAAATTTGATGCCGAACTCGAAGTGCGTGTCGGCCGCGGTTTCGCCACCGGCGAAGAAAACAAGCGCGCCGATCAGCCCATCGGACTGATCCCGATCGATTCGATTTTTTCACCCGTGACGCGCGTGAAGTACGCGGTGGAGAACACCCGCGTGGGTCAACGCACCGATTACGACAAGCTGATTCTCGAAATCTGGACCGACGGCCGCCTGACCCCGGACGACGCCCTGCTCCAGGGATCGGCCATTTTGCGCCACCACCTCGACGTGTTCGTCAACTTCAATGAGGACGTGATCGAGTTCGACGAAACGCCAGCTGGCGTCAGCGAAGAGAACATGAAGCTGAAGAAGCTGCTCAACATGAGTGTCAACGAGATCGAACTCAGCGTGCGCGCGGCCAACTGCTTGAACAATGCCAACATCACGACGGTCGGCCAACTCGCCCAGAAGACCGAAGCGGAAATGCTCAAGTATCGCAACTTCGGCAAGAAATCGCTCAACGAGATCAAAGATAAACTGCAACAGCTCGGTCTGGGTCTCGGCATGAAATTCGATGCCGGTCTGGTTGACATGCCAGCCGGTCTGGATGGGGCCGGAGCCAACGGCGCGGCAGCTGAGTAAGAATTCGTCGCGTCGCGAACTGTCGTCAATCCGGTTATGAGACACCAAAAGAAATCGATCAAACTGGGCCGCACAGCTGAGCATCGCAAAGCCCTGCTCGCCAACCAGGTTTGCAGCTTAATCGAACACGAGCGGATCAAAACCACTCTGGCCAAGGCCAAGGCGGTTCGTCCGCTGGCCGAAAAAATGGTGACGCTCGGGAAAAACGGCTCGCTCCACGCCCGCCGCACTGCGCTCGCCGTGCTTCGGCAGAAAAATGCGGTTAAGAAGTTGTTCGACAACATCGCGCCGCGCTCGGGAGATCGGAAGGGCGGTTACACGCGCATCATTCGGCTGGGTCAGCGCCAGAGCGATTCTGCTTCCGTTGCGTTTATCGAATGGGTTGATGCCGCGCCCGTCACGGAGGAGAAACCGGTGGTGGAGAAGAGCGCAAAGCCGCAGAAGGAGCCAAAGCCCGCGGCCGAGCAACCGAAGCCGGTCGCACCCGCTGCACAGGAATCGCCGTCGGCGCCCGTCGCCGAGGTGGCGAAGCCGAAGCGCCGATTCTTCAGTAGAAAATCGCGCGAAGAGACGAAATAATTTCTCTGCGGATTCGTCTTAAACTGTAGGGGCCGGTGACTCACCGGCGGGTTCTGGCAACTGCCGCCGGGGACGGCGGCCGCTACAGATTGGTCGTCCCAAAAACGGAACGGCGGGTTCCCAATCGCGGAACATTCTCCCCGATCGATTCCAAATACAATGAATTGTATCTACTTGCTATCAAGATATTTATGACTCTGAACTCAAGTCGGTGGCACGGTCATTGCGTAAGGGCCATGCATAACCAAAGAAAATCCATGAATACCCCACACGAAGAATCCACTTATGCGTTAATCGTTCAGTACCGAGTTGGAAGATAAAGGACGCGGTGTTCTCGAAACATTGCTCTACGCGTTCTTCATCCTCAGCGTCGTGTTCTCCATTTGGCAGTTCGGCCTGCACCCGGTCATCATTCCGGCAGCGGGACTGAGATCCTCGGACGTGGTCAGCGAAATGGCGAACGGACAGGAACTCTCCCGAAGCTGATTTCGAGAGAGCCCGGTTCGAGTTCTGCAGATCGACGATTCGGATGCATAGCCTGCGCTACGCAGCACGCATGCTCGGCAAGCAGCCGGCGTTCACAGCCATCGCGGTGTTAACGCTGGCTCTCGGGATCGGGGCAAATACCGCCATCTTTAGCGTAGTCAATGCGGTCTTGTTGCGGCCGCTGCCGTTCAAAAACGCAGATCAACTCGTCACGCTTGGCAATATCGACACGCGCCTTGGCGCGGCCCAGCCTCTCGACTCCGTATCGTATCCGAACTTTGTTGATTGGCGCACGCAAAACCGCGTTTTTTCTCACGTCGCGGTTTATTCGTCCAAAAGCCTGACTCTGACCGACGGCCATCAAGCGACGCATGTTCAAGGCGTCTCTGTTTCTTCAGATTTGCTTCCGATGCTCGGTGTTGAACCGCAGCTTGGCCGTGTCTTCCTGCCGAAAGAGGACGAGCCGGGCTCTCGTGCCGCGATCTTAAGTTATCAATTGTGGCAGCAACGGTTCGGGGGCGATCCGCTGATTCTTGATAAAACGATCATGCTCGATGGCGCGGCCTATCAAGTCGTCGGCGTCATGCCGAAGGGTTTCGCTTTCCCGATTCAACAGGTACCGGTCGAAATCTGGACAACGGTCGCCGGATTCCGTCAATCGCAGGACGGCGCACAGCCGATGACCGAACAGCGCGGCAATTACTTTCTCCTGGCTTTGGCTCGACTAACACCGGGAGTTCGGGTGGAGCAGGCGCAGGCGAATCTTACGTTGATCGCGGCTGCTCTGGCCAAACAATATCCGAATAACAACGCTTACGCCGGAGTGAGAGTGGTTCCTTATCTGACTGCGCTGGTCGGAGATGTTCGGCCCGCACTCCTGATGTTATTGGCCATGGCCGGATGCGTCTTGCTCGTCGCGTGTGTGAATGTCGCCAATCTTTTGCTAGCGCGCTCTGTTACCCGCCAAAAGGAGATCAGCATACGATCGGCCCTCGGCGCTCAACGCAGGGACATCGTTAGGCAGTTGCTCGTGGAAAGCGCTCTGCTCGGCCTGGGCGGCGGCCTGATCGGCTTGCTCGTCGCGGTTTGGGGGGTTGATTCCCTTGCTTCTCTCCTGCCGGCAAATCTCCCACGCGTTTCACAAATCTCTCCCGACGGGCGCGTCCTTGTCTTCACAGCGATCGTGAGTTTGCTTGTCGGCTGTCTCGCCGGGCTGGTTCCAGCCTGGCGCGCTTCCCATCCTAATCTGGCTGGTTCGCTGAATGAAAGCGGCCGCGGCACCAGCGAAAGTGGCCGCGGCGCGCGTATTCGTGGCGTTCTGGTTGTCGTTGAGATCGTGCTTGCTCTCGTTCTTCTTTCCGGCGCCGGGCTTTTGGCCCAGAGCTTTTTGCGGTTGCGCGAAGTGAAACCGGGATTTGATGCCAGCGGAATCATGACCGCGCGCCTCGCCTTGCCAGAAGCGGATTATGGAAAGCCGGCGCAGGCGGCGGATTTTTGCGAGAGGCTGCTTAAACGCATCTCGACCCTACCTGGCGTAACCTCAGCCTCGGCGGCGTGGTGGCTGCCGTTGAGCGGCAGTGAAATTACGTTCGACGTGCAGGATCGGGAGCATCCCCTGCCCGAGGCAGAACGTCCCATCGCTCAGGCCAACGCGGTGACGCCCGATTACTTCAGCACCCTGCGGATTCCGTTATTGCGCGGTCGCACCTTCAACGACCGTGACAATATCAACGCACCGTACGTTGCGATTATAAATGAAACCTTCGCCCGTCAGTTTTTCCCCGGACAAGATCCAGTCGGAAAACCGATCATTCCATCCGGCTCGGTGACCAGTGGAGATCCGCCGGCCCGCCAAATCGTCGGCGTCGTCGCCGACGCCAAGGCGATCACGTTGACAGCTCAGGCCAAGCCGCAGATGTATTTCCCCCATCAGCAATTCGCCGTGCAGGGAATCTCGCTACTGGTCAGGACACAAAATAATCCCAACGGAATTGTTCCGGCTTTGCGGAATGCGATTGCAGAACTGGATAAGAATGTGCCCCTGTATCGCCCGCGCTCGTTGCAAGACTACGTCGCTTCGACCGTGGCCCAGCCGCGTTTCAACGCTTTGCTCGTGGGGCTTTTCTCCGCTTTAGCCTTGCTGCTCGCGGCGGCGGGAATTTTTGGGGTAATGAGCTACTCGGTGAGTCAACGGACCCAGGAAATCGGCATTCGACTCGCGCTCGGAGCGCAACGTTATGACGTGCTCCGATTAATTGTCGGGCAGGGGATGCGCCTGGTCGCCTTCGGGGTCGGCGCCGGCCTCATCGTAACCTTTGCCCTGACCCGGTTGCTCTCTGGATTGCTTTATGGCGTAAGCGCCACCGATCTGGCCACGCTGCTCACGGTTTCGTCGCTCCTCGCTCTCGTCGCGCTCCTCGCCTGTTGGCTGCCGGCCCGCCGCGCCAGCGCGATCGATCCGATGGTCGCGCTACGCGAAGGATAATTGATGAACATCCTTCACGAGCTTCGATACGCGGCGCGCTTGCTCGGCAAACAGCCAGGCTTCACCGCTGTCGCCGCGGTCACCCTTGCACTGGGCATTGGTGCAAACACGGCCATCTTCAGCGTGGTCAACGCGCTCTTGCTCCGGCCTCTCCCCTATCCGCACTCGGAAAGATTGGTTCTCTTGCGAGAGCGGTCCGAAACCTTCGAATCCGGCTCCGTCAGTTACCCAAATTATCTCGATTGGCGGGAACAGCAGCGCAGCTTTACCGATCTCGCCCTCTTCCGGCGCGGTGGCGCAAGCCTTTCCGGCGTCGGCGGCGAGGCAGCTCCGGAACGAGTCGGGTGCGCGCGCGTAACCTACAATTTTCTGAGCATTCTGGGCTTGCCTCCCACGATCGGGCGCGATTTCAGAGAGTCGGATGATCTTCCCACGAGCAAGAAAGTCGCGCTCGTCACCGAAGATCTGTGGAAGAGACGCTTCGGTGGATCCGCTGCGGCGCTGGGCCAATCCATCATGATCGATGGCGTTTCTCGCGAAATCGTTGGCGTCGTTTCGCCCAATGTTCGACTGCCACGCCTGGCCCAGATTTATCTGCCCCTCGACGAACTGCGTGCGGAGGATTCGGTCGTTCGACGCGGCAATCATCCGGGATTCTCAGCGCTGGGCCGCTTGAAGCCGGGCGTCTCTCTCGAGCAAGCCCGGACTGATCTGAATAATATTGCAGCGGATCTCGCGCGGCGTTACCCGGACAGCGATGCCGGACGGTCCATCAATGCGCGGATCCTTTTGGAATCAGCCGTCTCGGATTATCGGCAAAGTGTGTGGCTGCTCTTTGCCGCCACCGCCTGCGTCCTCCTGATTGCGTGCGCCAATGTTGCCAACCTCCAGCTTTCCCGCGCACTCGCGCGCAGCCGCGAGATCGCGGTCCGCGCCGCGCTGGGGGCGGGGCGCTGGCATCTCGTTAGGCAACTCTTCATAGAAAGCGCGCTTCTCGTCTGCATCGGTGCGGTTGCGGGAGTTCTCTTCTCGCTCTGGAGCCTCGATGCCATTCTCGCGCTCAGTCCGACGACCGTTCCGAGATTTCAAGAGACGCGCATCGATCTGGTCGCGCTCGGCTTTACCACAGGCATCGCCGTGGTCGCCGGGTTGCTCGTCGGATTGTGGCCCGCCCTGCGGATCTCGCGACAAACCTCTCTCTCCTTCGATTTACACGAAGGCGGAGGACGCGGCAGCAGCGAGGGCGCCCATCGTTACCGCGCGCGCGCGGCTCTCGTCGTTACCCAGGTAGCGCTTGCGCTCGTCCTGCTCGCGGCCGCGGGACTGACCTTGAAGAGTTTCTGGCGCGCGGAAGAAGCGCCGCTCGGCTTCGATCCACGCGGGATTCTCTGCATGAGCATGGACCTGCCTAAGGCCAATTATCCGACCGATGAGAAAGTTGCGGCCTTCAACAGCCAGATGCTCGAGCGGCTCAAGAGCGTTCCCGGAGTCACCGCGGTCGCGATTGGTGCCAATGTGCCGTTCGACGAGGACGAATGGGACAGTAGTTTCCATCTCACGGGCACGCCGCCTAGCCCTCCGGGAAAAGAGCCATCCGCCGAAGTAAATGTGATTTCGCCTGATTATTTTCGCGTCATGGGAATGCCGATCCTTAAAGGCCGGGCTTTCACCCGCGCAGGATGCCTACACCGGCACCCGGACCAAGCCAGTCCGCGACGGCTTCTCCGGCATTCCGCGTTCCGTCATGATCGACGACAGCTTTGCTCGCAGATATTTTCCGGACAAGGATCCAGTCGGACAGCAGATCGATGACAATCAGTCGGACGATGAGGATAAATCCAAGCCCAAGCCCCACCCATGACGGTCATCGGAGTGGTGCCCCGCACGCGTAACGACGCCCCGGGTGAGAATAATGTCGAGAAACTCAACCTCCCGCAGATGTATTATTGCCAGGAGCAATATCCGCAGGACGGAAATATGTTACTGATCCGAGTGACGTCCGGAGATCCGCTTTCCCTCGTGGAAGCGGTAAAGAGAGAGGTCGAAGCGGTGGATCCCAATCAGCCCGTGGCCGCAATTTCGACCATGGAAAAGAATGTATCGACGAGCTTGGCGGCCCGGCGCCTGATCATGACTCTGCTCGGAACGTTCGCGGCGCTCGCGCTCCTTCTTGCCAGTGTCGGACTTTATGGCGTGATGGCTTTGAACGTCACGCAGCGCATGCGCGAACTCGGCATTCGCATGGCCCTTGGGGCCGCGCGCGCGGACGTCTTTCGTTTGGTGTTGAGTCAAGGCATCGTGCTCGTCGCGATCGGCGTCACCCTGGGTTTGCTCGGGGCGATCGCGGCGAGTCGTGCTCTGAACAGCGTCCTTTACGGAGTGGGCGCGCTCGATCTTCCAGCCTTCGCCGTGGCCATTGGGGCATTGGGCTTCGTCGCATTGATCGCCTGCGTTCTGCCAGCGCGCCGCGCCACGCAGGTCGATCCGATCATCGCGTTACGGGCGGAATAGAATCATCATGAGCGCGCTTTGGCAACATGTCCGCTTCGCCGTTCGAGTGCTGTTGAAGCAGCCGAGCTTTGCCTTTATCGCGATTCTCACGCTCGCTCTCGGCATCGGCGCCAACACCGCTATCTTTAGCGTCATTAATGCGGTTCTCTTGCGGCCGCTGCCCTATCCGCAGGCGGACCGGATCATGGTGCTCAGCGAGTCGTCTGGACCGGGCCAGGATTTTTCGGTGGCGTTGCCCGATTATTTCGATTGGCGGGCCAACAACACCACTTTCGAACATCTCGCCTGTACGCATAAAGAATCGCGCAACCTCAGCGGTATCCCCGGACGGGAAGCTGAGCGGGTATCGTGCGCTTCGGTAACACGGAATTTCTTTAATGTTATCGGGCTTGCGCCCCAGTTGGGCCGCGTCTTCAGCGAAGACGAAGACAAGGTTGGCGGGCCGCCCGTCGTTATCATCAGCGATCGACTTTGGCAGCGCGCATTCAATCGCGATCCCGGAGTGATCGGGCGCTCTGTAAATTTCCACGATTCCAGCTTCACCATCATCGGCGTAATGCCGGCGCAAATGACCTCGCCCCAGGATTCCGATGCCTGGTTTTCATTGATGCGGCGAAGCAATAACCCCGCCTGGCTCGATCGTTCGCATCATCCGATGATGTTTGTTTGGGGCCGACTCAAGTCGGGCCTGACGGTCGATCAGGCGCGCACCGAGATGAGAACGATCGCGGCGCGACTCGAGCAGGCGTATCCCGAGACCAACGCGAAGGTTGGCGTGGTCGTGATGCCGCTGCTGGAAAATCTTGTCGGAAAATATCGCACGAATCTCGGCCTCTTGTTAGGCGCGGTCGCGTTGGTACTTTTGATCGCTTGCGCCAATCTCGCCAATCTTTTTGCGGCGCGTGGCGCGGCGCGCGCGCGCGAGTTTGCCATTCGTGCCGCCGTGGGTGCGAGCCGCGCGGACATCATCGGGCAGCTTCTGATCGAAAGTTTCGTCATCGCCCTGCTCGGCGGCGCCCTGGGCTTTTTTTTCGCGCTCTGGGCGCGTGATGCCCTGATTGTGCTATCGCCGCAAAATGTCTCGCGCTTTCACGACGTCTCGTTCGATCTGCCGGGTACTCGCATTCACTTTTCTCACCGCCTCGGGGACCACCCTGCTCTTCGGACTGTGGCCGGCATGGCAGACGTCGCGTGCCGACCTTCAACTGGCCCTGAAAGCCGGCTCGGCCGGTAGCGGCGATGCCCCCTCGGCAAAACGCACCCGGGATTGGCTCGTCATCAGTCAGATCGCGCTCACCCTCACCTTGCTCATCGCGGCTGCACTCGTCTTGAAAAGCTTCGGACGGCTCCAATCGCTTGAACTGGGATACGAGCCGCAAGGACTTACGACCGCTCGTCTCGAGCTGCCATGGAAAACTTACAACAGTCGCGACAAGATCGACATCTTCTCCAGGGCCCTGCTCGATAAAATCCGCACCCTGCCGGGTGTGCAGAGCGCCGGGATGGGCTCGAACGCGCCGCTCATGGGTGGATGGCAAACCGGATTCTGGCGCGAAGGAGCCGACCGACCGACGCCCGCACAAATGCAATCAGCCGATCTCGAAGTGATCGCGGGCGATTATTTTTCAACCTTCAAAGCCTCGCTGCTGCGTGGCCGCACCTTCAACGACCGCGATACATCGACATCACCGCGCGTAGTCATCATCGATCAAACGATGGCCGACCAATACTTTCCGGGCGAAGATCCGATCGGTAAACGCCTTTTCGTTGACGCTGGCAACGATGAAGAAGGAAATGTTCCGAGCGAGATCGTTGGGGTCGTTGCGCGGATGCGATTTCATGCCGTCGATGAAATGGCGCCGTTGCCCGTAATTTACTGTTCCGTCTCCCAGGCGCAGCGAACTAGTCTGACGCTCTTTGTGCGCGCTGCCTCCGGCCGCATTTCGTTCGAGAAGGCGATTCGAGACACCGTGGCCTCGATCGACCCGGCGCAACCCGTCTTCGACGTTCGCCCGATGATTGATCGCGTTCAGGAGACCTGGGGCGCGCAGCGCTTGCTCAGTTTTCTGTTCTCCATTTTCGCCGGACTCGCGCTTATCCTCGCAACCATCGGGCTGTATGGCCTGCTCGCTTACACCACCCTCAAACGGGTTCGCGAAATCGGTGTCCGGCTCGCCCTTGGCGCGCGTCCAGCACAAATTCGCACACTCATTCTTTCGCATGGCATGCAACTGCTTCTCATCGGCTCGATCATCGGCCTGGTCGGCGCCATTATGCTATCGCGCTTCCTGCAGCAGGTTCTTTTCGAAGTGAAAGGCGTCGATCCAATAATTTATCTCGGGGTGGGTTTAATCATGTTCGTCTCGACTGCGCTCGCTTGCTGGATTCCGGCGCGCCGCGCCAGTCGAGTCGATCCGATCGTGGCGTTGCGACAGGACTAGACTTCTCCTCGCTCGGTAAAGATCGGGCGCGGCCCTCGCATCGCGAGCCTGAGTCATACTGCGGCAGGTCAGCGGAAATGATGCAGTTTCCAGCGCACCAATGCTTCGTCCGAAATTTCCAGCCAGGCCACACTGGCCGGCGCGCCTTGGTTGGGCCGCGTCACGCAGCCCGGGTTCAAGAATAAAACTCCGCCGCGCCTCTCATTTCGCGGCACGTGCGTGTGCCCATGCAGAATCACATCGACGTCGTCCGGCGGGCGTTCCGGCGGGACGTGTTGCAAACGGAACTTCAGGCCGCATCGAACCAGATCAACGACCAGTGGCCATTCGCAATGGCTGTCGCAATTCCCCCGCACCACCACCACCGGTGGCCCCAGAGCGCGCAGTTCGTCCAGAATGCTTTCCGCGCAAACATCGCCCAAATGCCAGATTTCGTCGGCCTCCTGTGCCAGAATCGACACTCTTTCCGGCAAACGGTCGTGCGTGTCGGCCAGCACAAAGATCCTAAGCGGCTTCGTTTTCATTCTCGCCCTACGGTCACTAAGGTCCCAACCGGACATGGACTCAACTAATTTGAAATCGGTTAGTGCGCCTTTGCGTCCTTGGCGCGAAGCCTTAGATTCGCAGCGTGTCGTTCAATAATTTCGCCCTCTCGCCTGAAGTCGTGCGCGGCACGCAGGCCATGGGGTTTGCCGAGCCGACTCCGATTCAGCTGCGCGCCTTTCCCATCATCCTGGCGGGCAAAGATCTGATTGGCACCGCCCAGACCGGCACGGGAAAGACCGCGGCCTTCGCCCTGCCCATTCTCACTCTTCTAGCCAAACACGGCGCCTTTCGTTGTCTCGTGCTGGAGCCGACCCGCGAATTGGCCGCCCAGGTTGAGACCGCGTTTCGCGATTATGGCCGCTTCACCGACCTGGGAGTAACCGTCATTCACGGCGGGGTCGGTTATGGCAAGCAGCGCGACGATCTGAAACGGGGCGTCGATGTCGTCGTGGCGACGCCGGGTCGTTTACTCGATCATCTCGAGCAGGGCACCTTGAATTTTCGCGAGGTCAACATTCTCGTGCTCGACGAAGTCGATCGCATGCTCGACATGGGCTTCTTGCCGGATGTCCGGCGTATCGTTGAAAAAATTTCAACCGATCGTCAAACCCTGCTCTTTTCGGCTACCCTTCCGCCCGAGATCGAGCGACTTGCCGCCTGGGTCCTGCGCGATCCCGAACTTGTGGAGATTGGCGTGCGCCGCTCGCCCGCCGAGACAGTTACGCACGCCGTCTATCCTGTCGCAGCAGAGCAAAAATTCGATTTGCTCATGGCGCTGCTCGAACGCACCAACTTTGACAGCGCTCTTATCTTCTCGCGCACCAAACACGGAGCCGATCGCATCGCGCATCGACTGAAACAGGGAAAACATTCCGTTGCCGTCCTGCATTCCAATCGCACACAGCGGGAGCGCATTGAAGCGCTCGAGGGTTTTAAGAGCGGCAAATACGAGGTCATGGTCGCAACCGACATCGCGGCGCGTGGCCTCGATATCGCCGGCGTAAGCCACGTCATCAATTACGATGTGCCCGAGCATCCGGAAGATTATGTGCACCGAATCGGCCGCACCGGGCGTGCTCAGAATGTCGGCGACGCCTTCACCTTAATGAACGGCGAAGAAGTGGGATCGCTTCATGCCATCGAGCGTTTTATCGGGCAAAAAATACCGCGGCTTAAGCTTGAGAACTTTGCCTATCTTTACACCGTGCTCTTCGAGCCGGAATCGGCTTCCATGGGCAAACGGTCCATCGGCGGCGGCCGCTCGCATCGCGGCTATTCTTTCGGACGTAGACGCAAGTAAAAAAGCTCAAAATCCCAACTCCGAAAGCTTTCGCGAGCGGGCATCCAAGCTCCAAACAATTCTCAATCTTCCAAACAACCACGTTCAGGCGGACGCGTTTGGATATTGAAGTTTAAGGCTTCTTTGGATTTTGGTGCTTGGTGCTTGGGCTTTACTTTTTGCACCACTGATCGACCCAGTCGTTCACCGTCTTGTACCAAAGCTGGCTGTTTTGCGGCTTGAGAACCCAGTGACCTTCATCGGGAAAATAAAGCATCTTTGAAGGCACCTTCAGCCGCTGCAACGTGGTGAAGAGATCAAAGCCTTGCGAGACATCCAGGCGATAGTCGAGCTGGCCATGGATCACCAGGGTCGGCGTTTTGAAATTCTTCGCGTACTCCTGCGGCGACCATTTCCGATATAACTCGCGCTGGGTCCAGGGCGGCCCTTTGAATTCCCACTCGTTGAACCACAGCTCCTCCGTCGTGCCATAGGCTGTCTCGGCGTTAAACATGCCGTCGTGCGAAACGATGCACTTGAATCGATCGGTGTGGCCCAAAATCCAATTCGCCATGTACCCGCCATAGCTCGCGCCCAGCGCGGCCTCGCGATTTTTGTCGATAAACGGACAGGTCTTCTCCACGTAATCGAGCCCCTTCATCAGGTCGATAAACGGTTTGCCGCCCCAGTCGCCACTGATCGATTCGGTAAACTTTTGTCCGTAACCAGTCGAACCATGAAAGTTAATCATCACAACGACATAGCCGTTGGCCGCGAAGAGCTCGGCATTCCAACGATAGCTCCAGCTGTTTCCCCAGGCTCCCTGCGGTCCGCCATGAATCAAGAATTTCAATGGATACTTGATGTGCTGATCGAACCCCGGCGGCTTGATCAGAAAACCCTGCACCTCGTCGTTGTCCGCACCCTTGAAGGTAAATGATTCGAGCGGTTGCATCTCAATTTGGGACAGACGCGCCTCGTTCATATCGGT
Organism: uncultured Verrucomicrobiae bacterium; assembly: GCA_963788855.1. Classification (GTDB taxonomy): domain Bacteria; phylum Verrucomicrobiota; class Verrucomicrobiia; order Chthoniobacterales; family UBA10450; genus CAWBIE01. Next base: position 712,592 of record CAWBIE010000004.1, on the reverse strand, counting down.
CACGGCTGCGGGCGTCGCGCTGGCTCCGTTCTGCCAGGCACGCAAATCGAGGCGCCCGATTTCATTCGGAGCCGAAATCGACATCCTGCTGAAGAAAAGCGTCGCCCCGTCCCTGGAAACCGTCAGGTCGTCCGCGTGGATCTGCGGCGCAATCTCAATCGGCTGTGTCGCCTCGAGCGGCAGCCCCCAGATGGGGGAATTGCCGTGATCTTCCGCCGTGAAAAAAATTGCTCTGGAATCGCGCGCCCAGGCAAAACTTCCGACGGAGCGATCAAACTCTTTTGTGGCGTCGCCATTCTGCCCTGATTCCAGATCGTAGATAAACAGGCGCGATCGGTCCGCTTCATACCCAGCCCGCGCCATGGATTTCCAAGCGATCATTTTCCCATCCGGCGAATAGAGCGGGGTCGAATCGCTTCCCGGACTGGTCGAGATTTTCTTCGGCGTTCCGCCCGCCATCGGCACGACGAATATTTCGTTATTGGTGCTGGCCGCTTCGACCTCATCGACGTTGCTCGTGTAGGCAAGCTCCCGACCGTCAGGCGAAATCGCATACATGTCCTGCCCGCCAAGATGGAATGGCGGCACATCGTGATCCCCCGGCGTGAGATCCCGGGCCGTCGCGCCTGATGGTTGCCCGGCATCGGCCTCCGCACTGATCACAAAAAGGTGCCGGCGCTTGAAATCCGTGTAGGCGTTCCAGTGGCGGTAAAAGAGCCGCGTGAAGATCTTCGCCTTCACTTTGCTCTTCGCCAGTTCTTCGTCCCGTGCCTTGTTCTCTGCATCGTCCCTGGCATCGGCGTAAACCGAAGAAACGAACACGATGTTCTTTCCGTCCGGCGACCAGATGGCATTGTCCGCCCCCGTGGAAATCGCGCTGACCTGATGTGGCTTGTCACCCAGCGCACCCGTGGTCGAATCGAAATCGCACAGCCAGACTTGCGCCGGATCGGACGCCTTCGAGGTGAAGATCAAATGCTTTCCATCCGGCGAAAAGCGCGGCCGCTCTTCCTCGTTAGGGGATTGATTCAACCTTCGAGCCGTCCCTCCGGCCGCAGGCACGACCCAGAGATGCGACTTTTTGGTGTTGGCCGCCAGATCCACATCCTCTGCCGCAAACACCACCCACTTTCCATCCGGCGCAGGAACCGGTTCCGCGACCCTTTTCAGCGCCATCATTTCTTCGAATGTGAAAGAATGTTTCTTAGGCGTGCCCGGTTCGGTCGGCCCAATCTGCGCCTGGATCGAAGCGGCGAGCATGAAAATGACGGCAGGCAAGAGTCTTGTTTGCATACGCATAGTTGGAATCCTTCGCCGGACGGCGCAGCGCACCGCCCCTACCTTCTTGTCATTCCAAGCGAAGTCGAGGAATCTCTCACTGATGAAACTCCAAACAGCGTTCGCAATTGTGTTGTCGATCTTCGCTGCTACCGCGCATGCCGAGAAAATCGCGCTTATGAACGGCACACTGATCAATCCTGGCAACAACCAGGTTGTTCAGAACGCCACGATTCTGATCGATGGAGACCATATCAGTGATGCCGGTGAATTGCGCTTCACGAAATTTCCCTCCGGCACGCGCATCGTCGATTGCAAAGGCAAATTCATCCTCCCGGGTTACATCGACACACACGTTCACTTCTTTCAATCAGGCGATATCTTTACCCGGCCGGACGCTGCTGATCTTACCAAAGTGCGTCCCTATGCCGAAGAGGTCGCTTGGAATAAACAGAACCTGCCGGATAAGTTCGAGCGCTATTTGCGCAGCGGCATCACCTCCGTGGTCGATGTGGGCGGACCATTCTGGAATTTCGAGGTGCGAAAGATCGCGCAACAGACCGCCAAAGCTCCGCGCGTCGCCGTAGCCGGACCGCTCATCTCGAGCGTTTCCCGTCCGCAGCTCGACCTGGGCGATCCGCCCATCGTCAAAATCGACACGCCCGAACAGGCGCGCGAGTTCGTCCGCAAACTCGCTCCCTACAATCCGGATTTCGTAAAGATTTGGTACATTGTCGACAAGGACCATCCGGTCGACAGCTTCCGACCGATCGTCCGCGCCACGGTCGAGGAGAGTCACGCCCACAAGTTGCGCGTCGCTGTTCATGCGACTGAGTTGGAGACGGCGCGCGCCGCGGTCGAAGAAGGGGCCGACGTTCTTGTGCATAGCGTGATCGACCAGGAAGTCGACGACCGCTTTGTGCAGTTGCTGAAGGAGAAGCACATCATCCTGACACCCACGCTCGTCGTCTTCGAACGGTATGGCCGCACTTTTGCCAACCGGTTGAACCTTACGCCGGAAGAAAAAGCATGGGGTAACCCGGACGTGATCGCGTCGCTCGACGTAACGAAACTGCCGCCCGACCAACTGCCCGACCGGATCAAGACCGCGTTGGCCGACCCCGATGCCGTGCTCGATCGGATCAAACACACTTACGCCATCGCGTTCAAAAATTTGAAAACGCTGGAGGACGCGGGCATCACCATCGCGGCCGGCACCGACGCCGGAAACATCGGCACCATTCACGGACCCGCGCTCTTTCGGGAATTTCAGCTCATGAAGGAAGCCGGCCTTAGCCCCATGCAGATTCTACAGTGCACGACCAGCAACGCCGCCAAGTTTTTCGGCGGCGAGACGGGCGCTCGTCTTGGCTCGATCGGCCAGGGCAAACTCGCCGATCTCGTCATCCTGAAGTCAAATCCACTCGATGACATCGCACACGCCTCCGATATTGATGGCGTGATGAAGAACGGCGTGCTCTATCGCGCCGACTCTCTCGCCATTCGCTAAATAGCAGCAACCGGGTTAGGGTGGGAAAACGCGCAGAGCTAGTCTGCTCGCTAGAAAGTCTCAATTAACACACTCAATCCAAATACCGAAGAGATCGTGAGAGGGGTCAAGGCCAAGCCCGTTGTCCTTCTTCTGGAAGAATACGAGGATTTGCTCGACGATTTGCAGGATCTGGCCACCTTCGCCCGCCGCAAGAACGAGGGCACCATTTCGATTTCCGAAGTCAAGAAGCGGATGAACAAGATCACCGCGCTCCGCCGTTAAGGGGCGACCTTCCTCAGGAACGGAACCGCGCGGGCACGGAAAAAGCCGTTGCCCAATGCCGCGTCCGGGCCGTTCTTACCTGCCCATGAAGTTGAATGATCTGCTGTTTGTCCTGGGCGCGATCTTCGCGCTTTCGCTGCCAAGTCTTTCCGCCTCGCCGCCGAATCAAGCCACCCCGAAGCAACCGGTGACGGATGAATATCAGGGAGTCAAAGTCGAGGATCCTTATCAATGGCTGGAAAAGGACGACGATCCGGCGGTCAAGGCGTGGTCGGACGCGCAGAATCAGCGCACCCGCGCTTATCTCGATAAACTGCCGTCGCGCTCGGCCGTCGAGAAGCAGTTGACCGAATGGTACGCCAGAACTTCGCCCAGTTATTCGGCGCTCGTCTCGCGTCCGGGCCTTTTATTCGCTTTAAAGTTCCAACCACCCAAGCAGCAACCGATGCTCGTGACGCTGGCCTCGGCCGACGACCTCAAATCCGAGAAGATGGTGCTCGACCCGAATGTGCTCGATGCCAAGGGGACCACCACGATCGATTGGTTTGCGCCGTCGAACGACGGAAAACACGTGGCCATCTCCATTTCGAAAGGCGGCAGCGAAGACGGGACGCTCCACATCTACGAAACATCCACCGGTAAAGCGCTCTCCGACACGATCGCGCATGTGCAATATCCCACTGCCGGGGGAAGCGCCGCCTGGAACAGTGACGATACCGGAATCTATTATACGCGTTTTCCGCGCGCCGGTGAGCGCCCGGAGGCCGACCTGAATTTTTATCAGCAGGTTTATTTTCATAAAATCGGAACCCCCGACACTGCGGACACCTATTCGATTGGCAAAGACTTCCCGCGCATTGCGGAGGTCGCGCTCGAAGCTTCGTCAGACGGCAAATACATTCTCGCAACCGTGGCAAACGGCGATGGCGGCGACTTTTCTCATTATTTACTCGGCCCGGATGGAAACTGGAAGCAGATCACGCAGTTCAGCGATCAGATCAAAACGGCGCGCTTGGGAAGGGACAACGCGCTTTATCTTCTTTCACGAGCCGACGCTCCGCGCGGCAAGATTTTACGCCTCTCCGCTCGATACTCCGGAGCTTGCCAAGGCCATCGTGATCGTCCCCGCGGGCGACGCCGTGATTCAAACTCTGGTGCCAACGGCCGACGCTCTTTACGTTGGTGATCTGCTGGGCGGCCCCTCACAAATCCGGCGATTCGGCCTGGATGGCAGTGGCCAGACGGTCATCCCGATCCAAAAGATATCGGCCGTTTCCGAAATGGAGGCGCTCGAGGATAATTCTCTGCTCTTTCGCGATGTCAGTTACACCGAGCCCGCCGCCTGGTTTCATTGCCTGCCCGGCAAACCGGACCCGGTTAAGACTGCCCTGGTCAACACCTCGCCGGTTTCGTTTTCAGATATCGAGGTCACGCGGGAATTCGCGACTTCGAAGGACGGTACCAAGGTTCCGCTCAACATCGTTTGCCGGAAAGGGACGAAACGCGACGGCCGGAATCCAACTCTTCTCTACGGTTACGGCGGGTACGGCGTCAGCATGTCGCCGAATTTCGATTTCACTCGCCGCCTTTGGTTCGATCGCGGTGGCGTTTATGTGGTGGCCAATATTCGAGGTGGCGGTGAGTTCGGCGAGGATTGGCATAAAGCCGGCAATCTCACCCGCAAGCAAAACGTCTTCGACGATTTCGCGGCCGCGGCCGAATACCTGGTTAAAGAAAAATACACCCAGCCGGACAAACTCGCGCTCCTGGGCGGGAGCAACGGCGGATTACTCATGGGCGCGATGATCACGCAGCACCCCGATTTGATGCATGCGGTTATTTCGGCCGTCGGCATTTACGACATGCTTCGGGTGGAACTCGCCCCGAACGGCGCTTTTAATGTCACGGAGTTCGGGACAGTGAAGGATCCGGAACAGTTCAAGGCGCTCTACGCTTATTCGCCCTATCATCATGTTGTCGACGGCACGAATTACCCCGCGATTCTCATGATGACCGGTGCAAACGACGGACGAGTCGCACCTTATCATTCACGCAAAATGGTGGCGCGCCTCGAAGAAGCGAGCAAATTGGGCAATCCGATTCTTCTGCGCACCAGCACAAGCGCCGGGCATGGCATCGGCACAGCCTTGAGCGAGCGAATCAAACAGTTGGCCGACGAGTACTCGTTCCTCTTTGCTCAATTGCATATGGAGATGGCGGCAAGACCGAAGAAGTAACGACGAACCAGAGCCGGAACCTTGGCCGCCTCGACGACACCGGTTTGTCAGGAACCCCTAATCATGAGAAATATTCCGTCATGGCAGAAGTAATTATAGAGGTGCGGAAGAACGGCCCGCTCATCGTAACCGGCCCGGTAGAGCTGAAGGACGCGGCAGGTAACAAGTATCCGACCGAGCCGAGAATGGCGCTCTGCCGCTGCGGCGCCTCCACCACCAAACCGTTTTGTGATGGCACCCATTCGAAAATTGGATTTCAAGCCGCGGAAAAGGCAGTGCCAGAATCTGCTGAGGACTGAAGGCTGGAGTTAGGGGAATGGACCGGCGGACTCTTGCGGCGATTCTGATGCCGCTCGTTCTGGTCGGCCCGCGTGCCGGCCTCGCTGCGGACGCGGCCGGTTCGAACAGCACCGAGGGCTGGAGGTTATCCAGCCAAAGCGGCGGCATAGCCCTCTACAGTCGTCCACGCGCGAATTCTCCCCTGAAGGAGTTTAAGGCAGTCGGGGCGATCGATGCGCCGACCAAGGCGGTTCACAATGTCCTCGACGATGTCCACAGCTATCCCAGCTTTATGCCGTTCACTACGGAGTGCCGGATTGTGGGGCGGGATGGCGACGCCGTGATCACTTATCAGCATCTCTCACCCAAGATTTGCAGCGACCGTGACTACACAATCCGCATCCACCAGAAATCGTGGGCCGGACCGGGCGGCCTTGTCTATCTCGACCGGTGGGAATCGGCCAATGAGCTCGGTCCCGCCGAGAAGAAGGATGTCTTGCGGGTAAAATTGTGCGAAGGAACCTGGTTGCTCGAGCCGGACGGCGCCAACAGAACTCGAGCGACTTATTCTATTTATAGTGATAGCGGGGGCGCGTTGCCCGCCTTCCTCGCCAATGGAGCCAGCGCCTTTGGCATCAAGAAGGTTTTTGCCGCCGTCCGGAAACAGGTCAAAGACCCTAAGTATAACATCGAATAGGGTTTGCGCCGCATCGACTCGGGCGAATCCCCGCCGCGCAAAACTCATCACGGAACGCTGCCCAACCGCGGCATATTGCGACCCTCGCGATCGAGGGCTCGCCGGTAAATCCGCTTGCCCCGACAACGAAGCGCATTGAAATTTTGGGTCCATGAATATGAACCCTACGTCTTACGCGCATCCCGAGGCTCTCGTCGACACGGAGTGGCTGGAGAAGCATCTGCAGGATAAGGATATCCGGATTGTTGAATCGAACGAGGATGTTCTGCTCTACGACACTGGGCACATTCCGGGGGCAGTGCATATCGATTGGCGGGCCGATCTGCAGGACCCGGTTATTCGCGATTACATTACGCCCGAGAAATTTGCGCGGCTCTGCAGTCGAAACGGGATCACTCCGGAAACGACCTGCATTTTCTACGGCGACAAAGCCAACTGGTGGGCGTGCTACGCGCTCTGGGCGTTCCGTTTGTTTGGCCATGAGAACGTAAAAATCTTGAACGGTGGCCGCGACAAATGGAAAGCGGAAGGCCGGCCCATGACCCGCGAGAGCGCAAAGGTCCCGACCAGCAACTATCCGGTTCCGAAAAAGCGCTTCGACAAGGAGATTCGCGCTTTCGCCGATGAAGCGCTCGCCCAGAGCAAAGCGAGCAAGCCTCTGATCGATGTGCGTTCTCCTGGTGAATTTAAAGGCGAGGTCACGCACATGCCGGAGTATCCACAAGAGGGGGTGCTGCGGGGCGGCCACATTCCCGGGGCCAAGAGCATGCCGTGGAAGACTGCCACCAACGACGACGCCACTTTCAAGCCCGCGTCGGAACTGGCGAAGATTTATTTCGAGCAATGCGGGGTGAAACCCGGCACGGAAACGGTCGTGTATTGTCGCATCGGTGAGCGCTCGAGTCACACGTGGTTTGTGCTCACCTATCTGCTCGGGCTCGATAAGGTCCGCAATTACGATGGTTCATGGACCGAATGGGGTAACCGGGTCGGCGCGCCGATCGAGAAGGGAGCCTAGTTTTCGATTCGTCGGACCTCGCCCGGGTATGGGCGATCCGTCTTCACATGTATCCGGTCAAGCTGAACAAAATCATCGAGCTCTTCGAAACGTTGCCCGAGGATGAGCGCCGGGAAACGCTGGTTTCCTATTCCGATAACGCCAGGAAGCAGGAGCCGCGGACGGGAGAGACATTCGATCTTTCGGATGTGCGCAAAGATGAGGAATGTGCCGACACGGTGGGCGTTTATCTGCACGTCGACGCCGAGGGCAAGGCACATATTCGCATGACCCTCGGCCCTGAAGTGCAAACGCTGACCCGAGCCATGACCGCGATTCTGTGCAAAGGCCTCGATGGCTGCACTCCGCAGGAGATTCTCGATTTGCCGAGCGATTTCGTAACCCGAATCGTCGGGACCGAGCTCGTGCGCATCCGCAGCCAGACGATCTACTACGTTCTCACACGCATTAAGGGAATCTGTAAGGTCTACCTGGATAGACGGCGCATCGCGCAGACACAAGTAGCGTAAGGCCACAAAAGCCTTGTCATCCCGAGCGCAAGCGAGGGACCCCACCTGCGCTCCGTGGATCACACGAATCTATAAGTGTAGCACCGTCTAAACAGGCGAGATCCTTCGCCGTCTCCGCTGGCTCAGGACGACAACTCCCTGGGAGCCGTCGTCGACTCACCAGGCCACCTAACCAGGCGAGGCCGGGCGGGAAACAGATTCGCGCGTGAACTTCGGCTGATTTCATTTATCATCCGGCGCGCCAATGCCGCGAAACGATCAACTCAAGAAGATCCTGCTCATCGGGTCCGGTCCCATCGTGATCGGGCAAGGCTGCGAATTTGATTATTCCGGCGTCCAAGCGTGCAAGGCGCTGCGCGAAGACGGTTACGAGGTCGTGCTGGTCAATTCGAACCCAGCCACCATCATGACCGATCCGGAATTCGCCGATCGCACCTACATTGAGCCGATCACGCCGGATGTGATCGAAGCGATCATGGAACGCGAAAAACCGGACGCGCTCCTGCCCACCATGGGGGGTCAGACCGCGCTCAACGCCGCCATGGAGCTTTATCGCAACGGGGCTCTCGCCCGGCACAGCGTGAAGCTGATTGGTGCGAACGCACAGGCCATCGCCAAAGGCGAAGACCGGCAATTGTTCAAGGAGGCGATGTTGCGCATCGGGCTCGACGTCCCCCGTTCCGGAGTGGCCCATTCGCTGCTCGACGCCAGCCGGATGGTGGACGAAATCGGAACGTTTCCGCTCATCATTCGCCCCGCCTTTACTCTGGGCGGCAGCGGCGGCGGCATCGCCTATAATCGCGACGAACTGGAGGAAATTGCGGGACGCGGACTCGATATGTCGCCCGTGAACGAAGTGCTCATTGAAGAATCGCTGGTCGGCTGGAAGGAATTCGAGATGGAAGTCATGCGCGACCGGATGGACAACTGCGTGGTCGTGTGCTCGATCGAGAATTTCGATCCCATGGGTGTGCACACCGGCGACTCCATTACGGTCGCGCCCGTGCAAACGCTCACGGATAAGGAATACCAGATGATGCGCGACGCGGCCTTTGCCGTCATTCGCGAGATCGGAGTGGAGACCGGCGGTTCGAACATTCAGTTCGCGGTCAATCCCGAGAATGGTCGCATGGTCGTAATCGAGATGAATCCGCGCGTCTCGCGTTCCAGCGCCCTGGCCTCCAAGGCAACGGGCTTTCCGATCGCAAAGATCGCGGCCAAACTCGCGGTTGGTTACACCCTCGACGAAATCAAGAATGACATCACCCGCGAAACGCCGGCCTCGTTCGAACCCACCATTGACTACTGTGTCGTAAAGGTGCCGCGTTTCACTTTCGAAAAGTTTCCCCAGGCTGACGCCACCCTCACGACGCAGATGAAAAGCGTGGGCGAAGCGATGGCCATCGGTCGCACTTTTAAAGAGGCGTTGCAAAAAGCTCTGCGCAGCTTGGAAATCAAACGCTTTGGCCTGGTTGGTGACGGCGCGGAGAAGCGCGTCGATCAGGAAACTTTGCGCCTTCGGCTCTCCATCCCGAACGCCGAACGAATCTTTTATCTGGCCCAGGCCTTCCAGGATGGCCTGTCCATCGATGAAATCTTCGAGCTGACCAGGATCGATCGCTGGTTTCTGGAGAATATCCGAGAAATCGTTTTAAAAACCGCAGAGATTCCAAAGCGCAGTGGCAAGGCACTGACCAAGAATGTTCCGGAGAAGGAGCACGCCGCCGTTCTGTCTGGCTACATGCGCAGCGTGAAAAAGCTCGGATTCTCCGACCGTCAACTCGGACACCTTTACCAGACGCCGGACAGTCACATCCGGGAAGGACGCAAGAAATTTGGCGTGCTGCCTACTTATCGCCTTGTCGACACCTGCGCGGCTGAATTTGAGGCCTACACGCCGTACTACTATTCAACCTACGGAGACGAGAACGAGCGACGCGAAAGCGGGAAGCGCAAAATCATGATCCTGGGCGGCGGACCGAATCGCATCGGCCAGGGCATCGAATTTGATTACTGTTGCGTGCACGCGGCCTTCGCCCTGCGCGAACTGGGATTCGAGACCATCATGGTGAACTCGAACCCGGAAACGGTTTCGACCGATTACGACACGAGCGACAAACTCTATTTTGAGCCGCTCACTCTCGAAGACGTGCTCAATATCTATGACCAGGAAAAGCCCGAAGGCGTGGTCGTCCAATTCGGAGGTCAGACGCCGCTGAATCTGGCCGACGGACTCAAGGCCGCCGGCGTCCCCATTTTGGGGACGCAACCGGAAAGCATTGAGACCGCGGAGGATCGCAAGCTCTTCGCCGCCATGCTCGACAAACTCGGGCTGCGCCAGACGCCCAGCGGATCCGCCGTTACCACGGACGAAGCGGTGGCCATTGCGCATAAGATTGGGTATCCTGTGCTCGTTAGGCCAAGCTTCGTGCTGGGAGGACGTGCCATGGAACTCGTTTACCACGACGAAGATCTCCGGCGCTATATGTCGAGCGCCATTGAAGTGACCCCCGATCGGCCCGTGCTGGTTGACCGCTTCCTCGAGGATGCCATCGAAGTGGATGTCGACTGCGTCGCCGACGGCGAAACGAGCGTGATTGGCGCCATCATGGAGCACATCGAGGAGGCCGGCATTCACAGTGGGGACAGTGCCTGCGTCATCCCCACTTTTTCCTTGTCGGATAAAGTGCTGGCTGAGATCACCGCCGCCACCAAAGCGATGGCGCGGGAGCTGAATGTGCGCGGTCTGATGAATGTGCAGTTCGCGGTGAAAGGCGACGACGTTTATGTTTTGGAAGTCAACCCGCGCGCCTCCCGAACGGTCCCGTTCGTGAGCAAGGCCATCGGCGTTCCCCTGGCCAAACTGGCGGCCAAGGTCATGGCCGGCAAAACCCTGCGCGAGCTCGGTTTCACCAAGGAAATCGTGCCGAAACATTATTCAGTGAAAGAGGCTGTCTTCCCTTTTCTCCGCTATCAAGGCGTCGACATCTCGCTCGGACCGGAAATGAAATCGACCGGCGAGGTCATGGGCATGGATGCCGATCTTGGCCTGGCCTACGCCAAATCGCAGATGGCCGCGCCGCCGCCGCTGCCCAAGAAAGGAAATGTCTTTATCAGTGTCAAGGATACCGACAAGGAGGCGATCGTCCCCGTGGCCCGTGAATTTGTGAAACTGGGTTTCGGAGTCATCGCCACGAGCGGAACGGCTGCGGCCCTGAGCAAGGCAAGAATCAAGGTGACCAAGGTCTTCAAACTGCGCGAAGGCCGGCCTAACGTGCTGGATCGCGTCAAAAACGGCGATATCAACTTCATCATCAATACGCCCAGCGGCAAAATTCCGCGTGAGGATGAAGTCATGATCCGCAACGCCGCCCTCGCCAAAAAAATCCCCATCATGACGACGGTGCGTGCCGCCCAGGCGAGCGCGAACGGCATTCGCTCCCTGCAAAAGAGCAAAGTGCAGGTCCGCAGCCTGCAGGAATATCACGCCAGGAAATTCTAGAAAACGTTCAAAGTCCAAAGGCCGATCCACCCTCAATCAAGACACCTATAGCGTGTAGCCACCGCGCTGTGCGCGGTGTCCCAAACCGGCTGCAGGCCGGTTGATACAAGTTACTTGGGGCGGGTGACGATTTGGCCGGAATGACAGGATGACAACTGTGCGCTTTCATGTCAGTGGTCCCGGAATGAAATTGCCGATCTTAGTGGCGCTGCTGTTTAGCTCAGCGCTGTTTGCAACCGAACAAAACTCATCCGCCAGTACAGCAAATGAGGTCGCCGTGATCAAAACGAGCGAAGGCGAAATGGTCGTTCAGTTTTGGACCGACGCCGCACCCGGCACGGTGGAAAATTTTAAGAAACTGGCACGGGCCGGATTTTACAACGGCACGGCTTTCCATCGTATCGTCAGTGGATTCATGATTCAAGGTGGGGATCCTCTCTCCAAGGACCCGAGCAAGGAAGCACGCTACGGCTCAGGCGGACCCGGCTACAAGATCAAAGCCGAATTCAACGATCACAGCCACGAGCGCGGCGTCATCTCAATGGCGCGCGAGCTTGACCCGGATTCGGCCGGCTCGCAGTTTTTTATCTGCCTCGGATCCGTCCCGCGCCTCGATCATCAATACACCACCTTTGGCAAGGTGATCAAAGGCGACGACGTGCTGGAAAAGATCGGCGAAGCCGCGGTTACCAGAAATAGCCAGGGTGAAAACAGCAAGCCGACGAGGCGGATTGTCATCGAAAGCATCAGCATCGTCCCGGCGGATTCCATTAAATAGGCAGGGACGTTTCTCCGAAACGTCCGAATGTTTAGCATCGCGCTCGGAGAGCACGATCCACCTTTATGACGAAGCCTGCACAAACCAAGATCGCGCTCGTCCAGATGCGCTGCGGCCCGGAGCCGGAGAAGAACTTCGAACGCGCGCTGGAGTTCATTCGCGACGCCGCCGGCAGGAACGCGAAGATCGTTTGTTTGCCCGAGCTTTTTCGATCGCAATATTTTTGCCAAACCGAGGAGCACACGAATTTCTCCCTGGCCGAAGAAATTCCCGGCCCGTCCACGGCCCGACTGAGCGAGCTGGCGCGCGAACTCGGCCTCGTTATCATCGCGTCACTTTTCGAAAAACGCAGCGCCGGTCTTTATCACAATACCGCCGCCATCATCGACGCCGATGGCAAATTCCTCGGCAAATATCGCAAGATGCATATCCCGGACGATCCGCTTTACCACGAGAAGTTCTATTTCGCCCCGGGCGATTTGGGATTTCAGGCCTGGGAGACGGCTCGCGGAAAAATCGGCGTCTGTATCTGCTGGGACCAATGGTATCCGGAGGCGGCCCGCCTGACTGCACTGCGTGGCGCAGAAATTCTTTTTTATCCTACGGCTATCGGCTGGCATCCAAAGGAAAAAAAGGAATTTGGAGTCGCTCAGCATTCTTCCTGGGAAACTATCCAGCGCAGTCATGCCATTGCCAATGGATGCTATGTCGCAGTCCCGAATCGTGTTGGACACGAAACTCCGGCCGGCGGGGACGGCATCGAATTCTGGGGCCAAAGCTTTGTTGCGGCGCCGAGCGGCGAAATTATCGCGAAAGGCTCCGTGGATCGCGAAGAAATTGTCCTGGCGGAGATCGATTGGAACCTGGTCAATGAATACCGGACCCATTGGCCATTTCTGCGCGATCGCCGAATTGACGCGTACGCCGGGCTGGAACGGCGTCTTCTGGATTAGTTTATATTTCCCCGAATGGGGCGTAAGCTCCTGGCATGAAACATCCCTATTCTTTCCTCAGCATCTGCGGCGGCGCACTCGTGGCCGCGATTTTACTGATTGGCTCTTCCGCCTTTGCCGGAGACGTGACCAAGGCTGTGGCCGTGCTCCATCCTACGGCGGGCAACAACGTCATGGGCACGGTCACCTTTACGAAATCCGGTGACGAAGTGAAGGTGGTGGCCGACGTCAGCGGGCTCACCCCGGGTAAGCACGGATTTCACATTCATGAGTTCGGCGATTGTTCCTCTCCTGACGCGATGTCGGCGGGCGGGCATTTCAATCCAACACATCATCAGCATGGCGCACCGGATGCGACCGATCGTCACGCCGGCGATCTCGGCAATATCGAAGCGGATGCCTCTGGTAAAGCGCACCTCGAGCTTACCGACAAGGTGATGAAACTCGACGGTCCGGACTCGATTGTCGGCCATGCCGTGATCGTCCATGAAAAGGCAGACGATTTGAAGACTCAGCCGACGGGCAACGCCGGAGCCCGAGTCGCTTGCGGCGTGATTGGGGTGGCCAAACCGTAAGCCTTCCCCGGCCCGTTACGACACCAGCTGAAGCCTGGCGATTGAGGTCAATCGCCCCTACCTGAATCATTGCATGGACTTAATGACGCTACGAGAAATTCGCCGATTGGCTCAGACCGGAAAGCCGGTGTCGGCCCGCGTCCACGTGCAAGTAGAGGCGGCTGCTCCGAAATTGACGCGCGAGCAGCAGCCCTACTGCGAGCTTGCGTTGGCGGATGCGTGCGATCGGATGAGACTGCGCGTCTGGAGCGATCATCCCGCTTATCAGACCTGCAGCGCCCTGACCTCGGAACACTTCGTCGAACTCTCCGGTGAGTTTCATCACCACCAGCAATACGGCCTGGAGGCGCGCAAATGGACGATGCGCCCGCTCAAGGAGCAGGAGAAAACCGAATTGCTGCAAGGTCCGGCCGATCTGCGCGCCAGACAGAAGTCCGATTGGGAATTCATTCTGCAAACGATCAGACAACTCGACGACCCCCGTTTGCGGGCTTTGTGCGAGGCGTTCTTGAAGGAATGGGGCGAACGGTTTCGGCGCACTGCCGCCGCCCGCAATTATCATCATGCCCGCCGTGGCGGGTTGGTGGAGCACACCGCCCAGATGATGCGCGTCGGGCTGGCCATCGCGCCGCTTTATCCGCAGCTCAATTCGGACCTGCTGATGGCGGGAATCTTGTTTCACGACTCCGGAAAACTCTGGGAGAACCAGCTGCCGGAAAACGGATTCACCATGAGTTACGACGAGCGCGGCGAACTGATGGGTCACATTTCGATCGGACTCGAGCTGGTCAATTCACTTTGGCGAAAACTGACTTCCGACAAGGCAGACGAATGGAAAGATCTCACTCCCGCGTCGGAGGACGTGCGCCTGCACTTGCTCCATTTGATTAGCGCGCACCACGGCGAGCCGGAGTTTGGCTCCCCCGTCAGCCCGAAGACACCGGAAGCCATGGCTCTGCATTACATCGATAACCTCGATGCCCGTCTGGAAATGTTCGCGCTTGGTTACACCACGGCCAAGCCGCTGGCTCCACGCATTTTCGATCGCGTCCGGCCGCTGCCCGGGAATCTGGTGAAGCCGTTGGAGAAATTTCAAGCGCCTGAGGCGTCAAAAGACGAAAAACTCCTGTAGGGGACGCCGCTGGCTCGCGCAAGCTTTCGGAGCTGGCGTCCCATGGGAAGCAGATGCTTCCCCTACAAAGAAAGACGTCGCTTCGCTTCGGCCAGGTAGATCTGATCGATCTCGAAGCCAACAAATTTTGGGACACCGCACTTTTGCGCGGCAACCGCTGAATTCCCGATTCCGAGAAATGGATCGAGCATTGATCGGACGCGCGAAGCGCCGTGCAATTTGACGCACCACTCCGCCAGTTGCACCGGAAAGGTGGCCGGGTGAGGACGTTCCTTGCCCCGATTTTGGATGGTTTCGTACGGAACGAACCAGGTATTGCCGCGGCAGCGAAGGTCGGTTCCGCCGGTATGCGACCAACGCGCGATGTTACTCTTGTCGGCATAAGGCACACCCAGAGCAAGCCGGTGGAGTTCGACCTTGCCTGTGATCGTGAAATGAAAAATGTATTCGTGACAATCGTTCAAAAACCGCTTCGAACTGATCGGTTTGAAGTGTCCGTGCGACTGAACCGCGCCACCGCGGTCCTGGATCGAAATCGATTTGATCCAGTGAATCGTGTTTTGCAGAATAAATAGCTCGCGAAGAGCCATAACGACCTCGTGCGGCAGCATGGGATTGGATGGGGCTGCGCCGAGATTGAGAAAAAAAGAACCGGCGGGATTCAGGATCCGGCGAATTTGAGTTGCCCAATCGCGGCACCAACTCAAATAGGACAGCCGGTCCTGCCGATCGGAGTATTTTCCGTACTTGATCCCAAGGTTGTAAGGTGGCGAGGTCACGACGAGATCGATCAAGCCCTTGGGGAGCCGCATCATTCCTTTGAGGCAATCACCGCGCCGCAGCACGAACCTGGTCACCCCGGTAGCCTGCCTCACATTGATTGGCTCGTACAGATTTTTGTAGGGCTGTAGTCTTTTTTGCTACAGCCACCGGTGGCCAGACACCAAAAAAAGGATAGATTCACCCCATGTCGGATAAACCGTCGAAATTGAAGATTGGCGATCGCGAATTTACGTCGCGCTTGCTCATCGGCACCGGTAAATTCGCTTCCAACGATTTGATGCGCGACGCGCTCAACGCGAGCGGCACTGAAATTGTGACGGTAGCGCTACGGCGCGCCGATCTTTCCGGGAAAGGTGATCCGTTCGCGAACATCCTGGATTTCATCGATCCGAAACGATTCCTCGTTCTGCCCAATACAAGCGGAGCGCGAAATGCCACGGAGGCAGTGCGCCTGGCGCGTCTGGCGGCGGCGGCGGGTCTTCCCACCTGGGTGAAACTCGAAATTCACCCCGATCCGCGCTACCTGCTGCCGGATGGCGTGGAAACTCTCGCGGCGGCGGAAATCCTGGTGAAAGAGGGATTCACCGTCCTGCCTTACATCAATGCGGATCCAGTTCTGGCCAAGCGATTACAGGATGTGGGAACTGCCACGGTGATGCCATTGGGTTCACCAATCGGGAGCAATCGTGGCATCGAAACCCGACCGCAAATCGAAATCATTATCGAGCAGGCCACTGTGCCGGTCGTGGTTGATGCCGGCCTGGGCGCGCCTAGCCAGGCGGCCGAGGCCATGGAGATGGGTGCAGATGCCGTGCTGGTAAACACCGCAATCGCAATCGCCGCCGATCCTGTTCGGATGGCCCGGGCTTTCAAGAAGGCGGTGGAAGCCGGCCTTGAAGCGTGTGAGATCGGTTTGGCCGGTAAATTGTCTACCGCCGCGCCGACCAGCCCGCTGACCGGATTTTTCTCAGGCGAAAATGACGACCGCCAGCGCGACGTCGGATAGGATACGACACAGTCGATCCATTTGCTTTAAGGCGAGAAATCCGACATAATTCCGTCCCGTACGAATCCCCGGCTCGGCGCTCTTCTTGCTGCGTTAGTTACCGCTCTGGTCGGCCGGCAGACGGCCCTTCATTAATGTATCTTTTCTTCCAAAAGCTCGCCCTCCCGACGCGTCTCCCGGTTTCCGTCATTTCGGCGGCGCTACTCTTTGCCAATTCGGGACTTCTTGGACAAACCCCGGCCGGTGACGTCGCCAATATCCGGATAGCCGGCCAGGCCTGGCAAGGTCAGCGCGGTGTCCCGAAAACCAACGCCGAAATCATGGCTGCGGCCGCCGCCAGCAAACCGCGCGATTACATCATCCTGAAACGCGAACATGAAATCCCGGGCCGGGAGAATCGCCCGCAGGATCGCAACGCACCCACAGAATCCCAATGGCCCCCACGCCGCGGGCCAATAACTCAAAGTGCGGTAGCGACTCAGGCCGGCCGCCTCGCGACTGGCGCGGCGCAAACCGTGGTCACAACCTTCGACGGCGTCACCGGGCCGTCGCAAACGGGCTCGTTCCCACCCGACTCGATGGGTGCAGTCGGCCCGTCGCAGTTTCTGATCTTCGTGAACGGCCGGATACGGAGTTTCAACAAGGCTTCCGGGGCGGCCGATGGCGTCATGAACGTCGATCCCGATGTCTTTTTTTCGTCGGTCATGACCCCGGTCTTCTCTTCCGCCCTCAACTCAACAACCGATCCCCAGATCCGCTATGATCGGCTGTCGGGCCGCTGGATTCTCACGATCATCGACGAGCCGAGCACCTCTTCGCATAATCTCGGCAACCTGCCCAACCGCATCCTCCTTGCCGTGTCCGACGCGGCCAGTACCGGCGTGATCAGCGCAAACACCGTTTGGACGTTTTACTTTGTCCAACAAAACACCATTGGCGGTGGAGACACGGGAGAGTCTCTCGATTACGACTCGCTCGGGGTTGATAAAAATGCGCTCTACGTCGGCGGGAATATGTTTGACGCGGCAGGCGGCGATTTTACTACCACATCGGCCTTCGTCATCCGCAAGAGCTCCATCTTAAATGGCGGCCCCATTGTGGTGACGGCATTCCGCGGACTGATTGTCAATGGTGATGGACCAGACAGCCCGCGCGGCGTGGATAATTACGACGCCGCCGCGACAGAAGGCTACATCGTCGGCTCGAGCGACGCCACCTTCGGACGGCTGGTCTTGCGCCGTGTAAGCGACCCAGGCGGCACGCCGACCATTTCTGCGAATATTCCCATCACGGTAAATGCCACCGCCGAGCCCATAAACGTCCCCCATCTCGGGAATACGGGCGGCACCAATGGGCAGCTTGACGCGTTGGATGACCGTCTCTACGCCGCGCAGATGCGTAACGGCAGATTGTGGACGGCGCACAACATCGCCGTCACATCGGCGGGCATTGCTTCGGACGTCGACTCCCAGCGACGCGACGCCGTCCGCTGGTACGAGTTGGATGTCCCAGTCGGCGCGGGCACGCCAACCGTAATTCAGTCGGGGACGGTCTTTGATAGTACGT
This sequence comes from uncultured Verrucomicrobiae bacterium, assembly GCA_963788855.1. Classification (GTDB taxonomy): domain Bacteria; phylum Verrucomicrobiota; class Verrucomicrobiia; order Chthoniobacterales; family UBA10450; genus CAWBIE01. Next base: position 694,505 of record CAWBIE010000004.1, on the reverse strand, counting down.
CGGCTGTTTCTTCAGCGCGCTATTATTGGATCCCGTCCGTGGCCGTCTCCGGGCAGGGGCATGCCGCCCTTGGCTTCAGCACGGCGGGAACGTCATTTCGAGTGGACGCGGCAACAAACGGCCGTCTCGCGACGGACACGCTTGGCACCTTGAATGCGCCGGTTCTCTTCACCGCCAGCAACACTTCCTACAACCCGTCCGGCGACAACGGGAATGGGAACGGAAGCCGCCGCTGGGGCGATTACTCATTCACCACTGCCGATCCTAACGACGACATGACGATGTGGACGATCCAGGAATTCTGCGACGGGACGAACACTTACGGATTGGAAGTCGCTAAACTGGTTGCGCCACCGCCGGCTACGCCTTCGTCAGCCAGTTCCAGCGTGGCTGGGGGCCAGTCATCGGTTCATGTGACCATTACTGGAACTTCGACCTCGGGATCCGGTTTTTTTGATCCCGGCGCCGGATTCCCGAATCGTCTTGCGGCCAGTGTGACTGGCGGCGTCGTGGTTAACTCCGTCACCTTTACTGATTCCACGCATATTGCCCTCGATCTGAATACGATCGGCGCCGCCGCTGGACCGCACAACGTCACGGTCACAAATCCCGATGGGCAAACCGGGATCGGCGCCGGAATTTTGACCGTCGATGGCTCGTCGCCTACGCCGACACCCACACCGACTCCAACGCCAACTCCAACACCCACGCCAACTCCCATTCCCACTCCTAGTCCCACTCCCACTGCCACTCCCACTCCGACACCGCTCCCGACTGTTGCAACTCCTTCGATCCTGCCCAATGGAGGCACTTATCGAAAGAAGGTGACGATCACACTGTCTTGCGCCACGCCAGGGGCCACGATTTTCTATACGCTACAAGGTGGCAGTTCTCCCATCTGGACTCTCTACCACGGCAAGTTCAACATGACACATTCTGCGACTGTGCAGACCAAGGCCGTCAAACTCGGCAACACCGATAGCGCTACGGCGGCGGCTAACTTTACGATCACGACGCGTCGGCGATTTCTGGACTAGAATCGAAGTCGTCGCCCAAACTGGCGCCGGGATTCCTATGAGCTAGGTTGCTCGAATGGTCTCCGAGACTATCGAACTGCGTGGTCACATTATCGATTCCTTGATCCTGCCCAAGGTGCTGGATCAGATCCTGACCCACGGGGCAACCTTCAAGATCGCTGAAATCAAGATCGGCCAAAATCGGGTCGATCAGAGCTTTGCCCGGATCGAGGTCGCGGCCACCACGAACGAGGCTCTCGATGAACTGATCCTGCGACTTCGGCAACACGGCGCTGAAGCTGTGGAGCGAGCCAACGTGCAGCTGACACAGGCCCCGGCCGACGGAGTTTTCCCCCGCGACTTCTACGTCACGACCAATCAGCAGACATTCGTGAGATTCAAGGGCAAGGAAATCGAGGTGCGTCCCGCCATGATGGATAGCGCGATTGCCCTCCATGGAAAAGCGGCGCGGGCGGTAAAATTTTTCGATGTCCGTAAAGGGGACGAAATCGTCGTTGGCCACCAGGGTATTCGCGTCGTTCCCGTGCAACGCGCCACTTCGCATACGGACGTATTTCAATTCATCAACAAGAGCATCGGGGCGGATGAGCCAAAGTCTGCTGTCATTCTGGAACTCGGTCGCGAATTCAAGCGGGCTCGGGTAACCGGCGGCAAGATCGCAGTCGTCGCCGGTCCCGCCCTCGTGCTGACCGGCGCGGGCGAGCACCTGCAACGGCTGATCGAGCTTCAATACGTGGACCGACTTTTCGCCGGCAACGCTTTCGCGGTTTACGATGTCGAGCGGGCGCTGTTTGGTACTTCGTTAGGCATCGACCCCGAACGGGCCCTCGCTGGCGTCGGTCACGAAAATCACATGCGCGCCATCAACATTCTGCGGGAGTGCGGCGGAATTTCGAGCGCGGTAGAGCGAAAGATTCTGACTCGCGGCATCATGTATTCCTGCGTTCGTTCCGGCGTGGACATCGTCCTCACCGGGTCGATCCGGGACGAGGGGCCGATTCCTGGAGTCACGACCGACGTGATTGCAGCACAGAAAGTGATGCGAGAGAAACTTGCAGATATCACGCACGTGCTGCTTCTCGCAACGATCCAGCATTCTCTGGCCGTGGCGAGCATGCTCGCGCCCACGGTCAAGACCGTGTGCGTCGATATCGATCCTTCTGCGGTGGAGCGGGCCATCGAACACCAGCCTTTTCAGACGATCGGGCTGGTCACCGATGTGGAACCGTTCCTGCGCGAGCTAGCCGATGCCATAATCGGCACCGGCGGCGCATAATTGTCGAACGGTTATGCGCGAGTTACTGCTTTGTCCGCCGGATCACTACGGGATTGAGTATGAGATTAATCCCTGGATGAGTCGCGCGCGGGGCGCTGAAGTCGCCGTCGCGCAAAAGCAGTGGCAGGACCTGCACGCCATGTTGGCAAAACTGAAGTGCAAGATCCATTTGATTCAGCCGAAGCCAAAGTTGCCGGATATGGTTTTCACCGCGAACGCCGGCCTGGCCGTGGGCCGAAAATTCATTCCGAGCAATTTCCGGCATCAGGAGCGCGCCGGGGAGGCGCCCTTCTTTGCCGATTGGATGGAAAAACATGGCTACGAAGTGACTTGGTTGCCAGCCAACCTTTATTTCGAGGGCGAGGGCGATGCCTTGTTTGGAGGCGAGGCGTTGTTTTGCGGTTACAAGTTTCGGTCTGACATCAAATCGCATCATGCGGTCGCCGAAATGCTGGGTTGTCTCTCCATCTCGGTCGAACTTGTTGATCCGCGTTTCTATCACCTTGATACCTGCTTTTGTCCGCTCCCCGATGGCGGTGCGTTTTGGTTCCCGGCCGCATTTGATGAATACGGACAACGCGCTATCCGGGAGCATGTTCGGGATTTGATCGATGTTTCACCGGAAGAAGCCGCCCATTTTTCCTGCAACGCAGTCGTCCTGGAACGAGAAATCGTTCTCCCGGAAGGCGCCCCTGCCCTCGTGGCCACCCTGCACGATCGCGGTTACCATTGTCATGAGCTTCCCATGACCGAATTCCTGAAAGCCGGTGGAGCGTGCAAATGTCTAACCATGTTCCTGCCACAGCGGGAATCCATATCCAGGTAGGGACGCACCGCCGGGGCGTCCGTCCTGAATCTCGAAATGGGAATCGGACGCCCCGGCGGCGCGTCCCTACCTGGCGTTCTGTCGTTTTTGGCGCAGCGCCTTTTCCATCTTCGCGAGCGGCAAACAATTCATGACATCGTTTTTGCTCAGCCATCCCTTGCGCGCGACACCGACGCCGAACCATAGATCCTGCAAGCGCTCAACCCGGTGAGCATCGGGATTGATCACGCATTTTACGCCCTTCTCTTTCGCCAGCGGCCACCACCGCCAATCGAGATCGAGTCGCTTGGGTGCGGCGTTAATTTCGATCCAGGTGCCGGTCGCCGCAGCGGCCTCGAGGATGGCCGGGATGTCCACGGTATAAGGTTCCCGCTTGAGCAGGAGGCGCCCCGTCGGATGTCCAAGCATGGTCACATACGGACTCTCCATGGCGCGAATGATGCGCCGCGTCATCTCCGCTTCCGAAAGATTGAAGACGGAGTGAACGGAAGCGACGACGAAGTCCAGATCCCGCAGCAGGTCGTCGCTGAAATCGAGAGCGCCCTGGCGAAGAATATCGCACTCGACCCCCGCGAATAAACGAAATCCATCGAACTTCCTGTTCAACTTGCGGATCGTGGCGGCCTGCGCGCGCAGTTTTGGTTCGTCCAGCCCGTGCGCTTGAATCGAGCTGCGGCTGTGGTCGGCAATGCCGAGATATTCGAGACCTAGTTCCTGCGCCGCCGCCGCCATTTCTTCGAGGGTGTTATGCCCATCGCTTGCCGTGGTATGGCAATGAAACGTGCCACGAAGATTTTCCTTCTCGATTAACTGCGGCAGCGCGTGCGTTTCCGCCGCTTCGAATTCACCACATTGCTCGCGCAGCTCCGGCGGGATGAAATCGAGAGCCAGGGCACGATACAGATCGGACTCGTCGTGGATGCGCGGAATCTTGCCCGGTTTGAGGGGCTTCCCTTTCTTCGGTTCCGCCGGGAGCGGTGCGAGGCGATACTCGTTCAGCGTCCAGCCTCGCTTCAGAGCCCGGTTGCGCATCTCGATGTTGTGCTCCTTGCTGCCGGTAAAATAATTCAGAGCAAACGGATATTCCGCCGGATTCACCACCCTGAGGTCGCATTGAATTCCAGAGCGCAGGCGCACGCTTGTCTTGGTTGGACCTTGTGCGATGACCGATGCCACGAGTGGATGTTCGGTCAGAAATTTTGTGATCATTTCGGCATTTTTCGTCGCGACGATGAAATCGAGATCGCGCACGATTTCCCGGCGACGCCGGTAACTTCCGGCCACCTCCACGCGCAAAGCATCAGGGAGGGCGGCGAGTTCCCGCCTCAGCGTCTCGGCTTCGGTGGCAACCTGGCCGAACTGGAACGATCCGGAATGCGTGGCCCTTTCGGCAATGGCCCGGCCCAGCTTTTCCTGAGTTGTTTCGCCAAAGCCCGGCAATTGGGCGACGCGGCCTGACTGGCATGCTTGCTGGAGTTGCTCAATCGAGCTGATGTGAAGTTGCTCGTACAAGGCCTTTATCTTTTTGGCGCCCAGGCCGGGAATGGAAAACAGCTCGAGTATGGCGGCGGGAAATTCGGCACGCAGCTCATCCAGGTATTTGAGGGATCCGGTGGTCGCGAGTTCCTTAATCTTGCCCGCGATCGCTTTGCCTATGCCGGGCAGTTTCTTGAGCGTTTCCTCATCCTGCAGTTCGGAAAGGCCGCCGCCCCAGGCTTCAATGGCTCGCGCAGCGTTGGCGTAGGCGCGAATCTTAAACGGATTTTCGTCCTTCAATTCGAGCAGGGTCGCTATTTGCTCGAGCACTTCCGCGATTTGGGCCTTGGTCATCCTCTTCAACGATTAGCGCAGATTGCCCGTCCGTCGATCTCTTCGCGGGGACTGGGGTCGCCAAGAAATCGTTTTATTGTAGAATCCGGCTTCCAAGGAGGAAATGAGGGTGAATCTGTCTGCGGTTTCGAACTGGATGCAGAATCGGCTGACAAGCCGGAGTTGGCGCGCCGGAGCCGCGGCCGGCGCCGTTTTGTTGTTGGGCTTGGGCGCGGCCCACGCCGTCATTTTATTCGACACGGCCGATCCGACCGCGAACACCACCGCGCCCACAGGGAATCTCGCCGGGAGCGGATGGCAATACGAAGGGACCTGGGGCGGAAACCTCGGAACGCCGATCGCTCCACATTTCTTTATCAGCGCGGCGCACATCGGCCACGCCGACACTCATCTTGTTTTCCAGGGATCGAATTACACCATCGTGCGCTCATTTTCTCTTCCCGGCAGCGATTTGCTAATCTGGCAGGTGAACGAGACGTTTTCATCCTTCGCGCCGCTTTATTCGAAGCGAGACGAACTCTCGGCCCACCTCATTGTCATCGGTCGCGGCACCCAGCGGGGCGGCGAGATTACCATGGATGGAGAAACCCGTGGCTGGTCCTGGGGACCCGGGGATGGGGTGCAGCGCTGGGGCGAAAACGATGTGGCCCAGATTGTTCCCTACCAGGGACATGATCTGCTCAATGCCACTTTCGATCAACATGTTCAGCCTAACGATCACCCAAATGAATCGCATTTATCGTCAGGGGACTCGGGCGGGGGCATTTTTATAAACGATTCGAGCGACAACACCTGGAAGCTGGCCGCCATTAATTACGCCGTGGACGACCTTTACACCACCCCGGACAACTCTTCGGAATTTACCGCCGCCATTTTCGACGCCCGGGGCTTCTACACATCCGACGGCAGCAGCTTCACTCTGATCAGCGGAGACTCGCCGGCGCCCACCGGATTTTACGGCAGTCGAATCTCCTCTGAACTCGTTTGGATCGGCAGCGTCATCGCCAATCCGCAGGTTGGGTATGACGGCAACTTTCTAACCCTCACTTATTCCAAGCTCCTCGTGCCCGGTACGGATCTGGTCTACGCCGTCGAGCAATCGAGCGATCTGGTCTCATGGTCGACCGCCACGACCCAGGACGAAGCAGGCGCAATCGCAGGCGATCTGCAAAAGATCACTGCGAAGATCGACCCCGGAACTTCATCCCATTTGTTTGCCCGGCTCCGCGTCACGCGGCCTTGAATCGGAGCTACATTTTTCCGCGCCGCTTATAGAATTGGTAACGCTCGATTATAGAATCGACGTACTTGCGCGTACTGGGAAAATCGATGTTACGCAAAAATTCTTCCGCCGGCATCACGACTCCCGCACTCCCGCCGGCCCATCGCTGGGCCCGACTGGCGCCGGCATTGTACTCAGCAAGGGCAAATGGAAGCGGGTCCGGCTGTTGTTCCCAATGTTTCAAGGCGCGCTGCAAATACCAGGTGCCCGCTTCCAAATTGATCTTCGGATCGAAAAGTTGCTCGACCCGGAAATTATCGACCTTGTCTTCCCTGGCCCATTCATTGGCGGCTTTGCCACTCACTTGCATGAGGCCACGCTCCCCGGCCGTTCCGTATTTACGAGGGTCGAAACGGCTTTCGCGCCAGACCACTGCTTTAACGAGCATGGGATCGAGGTCGTGGGCATCGGCCACCGCGCGGATGAGGCGATCGTATTGCTGAAAACGCGCCGGGCTGATCCACTCGTAGAGCGTGTAGACTGGATCGCCCGAACGCAGCGCAAGACAGACGAATCCGGTAGCAAGTGCGAAGAGCAGGCAAAAGATTAACTTAAGAATGAAACGAATCATGCTCAGTCGCGGAACAACATCGGCCACATTCTCATCCGGCAGGAAATTAGCATCAATCCATGCATCGTCCCCGCATTCAATTAAATTCCAAAGTGCTCCCGGTATCTGATACCCGATACATCCGCGTAATTATCGATCGCGCCATCCATCGCGAACTCGACTATCTCGTGCCCGAAACCCTGGCCGATCGTATCAGCATCGGGTCGCGGGTAAGGGTTCCGTTCCGCGACAGGTCGGCTCTCGCCACCGTAGTCGGGATCATGGAGCAAACCGAAGTCGAAGGTGTGCGGCCGGTCGAAGCGATCGTTGGCGAAGCGCCTGCCCTGAGTCCGGAACTGCTGGAACTCGGAAAATGGATGAGTGCTTATTATTGCTGCCCGATTGAAACCGTTCTGCGCAGCCTGCTTCCGCAGGTGGTGCGACGGGCGGAGATCGGATGGAAGAAGCAGTTGTTCGTGCAGCCGTCCCGGAATGTTGATCCCGAGGAAATGGAGAAACTTCGGCGGCGCGCGCCGCGCCAGGCCGAGCTCTTGAAGGCGATCCTGCGTCTGCAAACCCCCGTTTCCGCAGCGGAGCTTCTGCGACAGACTTCCCTCGATAACCAAACGCTGCGAGCCCTCGTCAAGCGGGGCATGGCGGAATTGCGTGAGGAAGCCGTAGTGCGTGATCCGCACGGAGAGGAGCAATTCGTGGCCACCAACAAGTTGGAACTGAATCCGGAACAAGTGGTGGCGCTTCATGCCGTCACCGCGGCGTTCGAGTCGCCCCAGGAAGCGCGACCCATCCTGCTCCACGGCGTAACCGGGAGCGGCAAAACCGAAATATATTTGCAAGCCATCCGCGCGGCGCTCGAGCGCGGGCGCACGGCCATCGTTCTTGTTCCCGAGATTTCACTCACGCCTCAGACGGTGGAGCGGTTTAAAGGCCGATTTGCCGAAGGAGCCGACCTGGTCGCAGTGTTGCACAGCCATTTGTCGCAAGGCGAACGCCACGATGAGTGGCACAAAATTAACTCTGGCCGGGCTCGGATTGTGATTGGCGCGCGCAGCGCGGTTTTTGCGCCGCTCAAGAACCTCGGTTTGATCGTCGTGGATGAGGAGCACGAGAGTACTTACAAACAGGAAGAAGCGCCGCGCTACCATGCGCGCGACGTGGCGGTGGTGCGCGCAAAAATCGAAAAGTGCGTTGTTCTGCTCGGAACCGCCACGCCCTCGCTCGAAACCTATCACAACGCGACGACCAATAAGTACGTCCTGTCTACCCTGACCCAGCGCGTCGACCAATGTCAGATGCCGCTCATACGGATTGTCGATCTGCGGCAGGAGCGGCGAAAGGGAAAATCGATCACCATCCTCTCGGAAAAACTGCGGGCCGCGATCGATGCCCGCCTGGAACGCCGCGAACAAACCATTTTATTCCTTAACCGTCGCGGATTCTCGACTTCTCTGCTCTGTAGTGCTTGCGGCGAGGCTCGCAACTGTCCGAACTGCAGCGTGGCTCTTACCTTTCATCGCAATGTCGCGCGCCTGAGCTGCCACTTGTGTGGTCACATCTCGGCCGTCCCGAAAAAATGTCCGGCCTGCGGAAAAGACGCGCTCATCTATTCGGGGTTCGGAACGGAAAAAGTCGAAGCAACCGTTTCACAGGTGTTCCCGAAGGCCGTGGTGCGACGGATGGACGCAGATTCCATGACTCGCAAAGACGCTTATCGCGAAACCCTGAGAAGCTTTCGCTCTGGCAAGATCGACATTCTTGTCGGCACCCAGATGATCGCCAAGGGTCTGCATTTTCCAAATGTCACGCTGGTTGGCATCATTAACGCCGACCTCGCCTTGCACATGCCGGATTTCCGGGCCGGGGAACGAACGTTTCAGTTGCTCACTCAGGTGGCCGGCCGGGCCGGCCGGGGAGAAACTCCCGGCGAAGTGTTCGTCCAAACTTTTACGCCCTTCAGTCCATCGATTCAGTTTGCCCGGCATCACGATTTCGCCGGTTATTTCGAACAGGAACTCGAGTTTCGGGAACGGTGCGGCTTCCCGCCGTTTCAGCACGCCATCCTTGTGACGGTGCGTTCCACGCACGAGGCGCGGGCGAAATTCTCGGCCGAAACTTTGGCCCGCCGCCTGAAAGAGGCTCTCGGTTCCGAATTTACTCTCGGCGAGGCAGCGCCGGCGCCGTTGGAAAAGTTGCAGGGCCAATTCCGTTTTCACATTCTGATGCGCGGCCAGGCCATCGTGCGATTAAGCCGGCTGGTGCGTGAGACGTTGGATAAATTACCCTTTCCGGAGGATGTCGCGGTTGCAGTGGACGTTGATCCTTATCAGTTGCTTTAACGGATGGACCTATGCAAATCCGCCAGACAGGAGATCGCCCACGGCGTTTCTTCTATTTTTTCCTGGCAGGACTCAGTCTTTCGGGTTTGTCACCCTTGCCGGCGGCCCCCGCTTCCGGATCCGGCCCGGGGTCTCTGCGAATGTTTCTCTCCCGCGAAGGTTATGCCGGAGCGCCTTTGCATCGGCGCTACGGTAACCACCTGTTTGTCGCCGCCGCCATAAACAATCAGCGCACGGCCCTGATGATCGATACCGGTGCGCCGCACACGCTCATCGACAAGAACAGCGTGAGCCGGCTGCGTTTACAGGTGGAAAGGACGAACCTAAGAGTCGGAGACGTCTTCGGATGGACGCGCGAACGCTTCGGTGTCAGCAGGCTCGACACGCTTGCCATGGGCAATTGCGTTTTGACGAACGTTCCCGTGACCATCGCCGATGAAAGCGAGATTAACCATTACACTCGCCTTTCGCATCTGGATGGTTTGTTCGGGGCGCATGAGATGCTGAAGTTCGGAATGGTGATCGATTGCGCGCGGCAGATGCTGTACGTCGATCCCCACGGAGGCAACGGCGATACGAGCAGGAAACTGGCTGGCTTTCTCGCGCGCAGGGGGTTCTTCCGAATCCCGATGCGATACACGTCTGACCGGCATTTCGACGTGGCCGCCGCAATCAACGGACATCCCGTGCGATTGCTGGTCGATACCGGAGCCGGCACCAGCCTACTCGCGAACCAAACCGCTGCGCAAGCGGGCGTCGCATTTACGGCTCTTTCGCAGACGGCGAACGCCCGAGGCGGACGCGTCGCGCGAATTACCGAGGGCAAGGTAAAGGAACTGGTGGTGGGTGGTTTCAAAATCAAGAACGCGGATATCGCGATCACCGACATCGCCGCGGAGGTGGGCGCTGGTCTCTTGGGCGAAGAGTACCTGTCGTGGAATTTCGCCGTCATCGATGTAGCCGGACTCGCTCTCTACCTGCGGCACCCCGACCCGCGGTAGCGTTCCTCACCGCGACCGTCTCGCCATTGCAGCATGGACGTTGACCTTCCTGGCCTGCTTGTAAAGAATCACCGTTCAAAATGAAACGACTTCTCGGTTGCTTGATTATCTGCGCGGTTCTTCCCCTCTCTCAAGGCGGCGCGGCGGAAGGCGCGAGTGAAGCGGGGCCCGGTTCAGTCAAAGGTTTTCTCGCCGGCGAAGGTTTTGCCGGCGCGCCCCTCGAGCGCCGCTTTGGCAACCATCTTCTCGCTTCCACCGTCATTAACGGCAAACATACCGCTCTGGCCGTCGACACAGGATCGCCTTTTACGCTGATCGACCGGGGCAGTGTCGCCAGCCTCGGATTGGCGGTCAAGCCGACCAAGGCTCGGGTGAGTCGCGCCTTCGGACCGACCCACGAAAACTTTGGCGTGAGCGAACTGAAAACCCTGGCCATGGGCAATTGCACACTGGTCAATGTTCCCGTGACCATCGCCGACACCAGTGACATGAATGAGTTCCTCCGGATTGCACATGTCGACGGCCTCTTTGGAGCCTACGAAATGACGAAGTTCGGCTGCGTGATCGACTGCGGTCGACAGATGTTATACATCAACCCGCGAGGCCCGAGCAGCGGAACGAGCCAGAAGTTAGCCGGATTTTTGGCCGGGAGGGGGTTCACCAGAATCCCGTTGCGCTTTACCTCGGGCCATCACGTTGAAGTGGAGGGAGCCCTCAACGGCCATCCCGCCCGCCTTATCGTCGATACAGGTGCCGGAACCACCTTGCTTGGGAAGGATTTTGCGGCGAAGGCGGGCGTTGTCCCCGCTCCTATCCACGCCTCGGCCGATACGGGCGACGGCCGGTCGGTCCGGGTAAATGGCGGCCACGTCAAAGATCTGGCCATAGGCAGCTTCACAATCCCCGATGCCGAAGTAGAACTCGCCAACCTGTCGAGCGAACTTGGCGCTGGCCTCCTCGGTGAAGAACATCTGTCGTTCAACTTCGCTATCATCGACATGGGCGGGATGTGTCTTTACCTGCGCCATGCGGATGCGCGGTAGCGTGTCTCACCGCGGAGGTCGAAAGCCGAATTCCGCCTGCAGCGTGCCCCACAACCAATCGGTCAGTCGATCCCCCGGGGGTGACTGAATGTCTGCCGCGACTCCTTCCGCTTTTTCCACATTTCCGTTCAGACAATAAACGTAGACGAGGAGAAGCAGATCGTTGCGACTGGCCACCCGCTGCGATCTCTCCTCCTCCAAGAGTTGGATCGCCCGGTTGAAGTCGCGCGCTGCCAACGCTCCCGCTGCGAGATCCGATAGCGCTTGCGCAGGCAGGGCGGACGATGCCTGGGCAACCTTCTCTGCGATCGACAACCGAAAAGGATCGCTGTTTAGAACCTCCAGGACTGGCAGGCGCAACAAGGAATGGCGCAGGTAGAGATCGAGTTCTGCCAGCCAGTTGCTGCCCTGCGCCGCGGAGAGAAATCGCGTGTCGCGGAGGACAAAGAATGGATCGAGCGCATCCGGCTTCGTCTCAGGCCACAACCGCTGCATCAGCGTAGAGGAGCCGAAACGGCGGGCGGCCGAAGTTGCGTCCATGTAATTCGAGGCGAAACGATTGGTCTCTTCAAGATCAGCGGGCTCGTCGCTTAGGCGCTTGGGATAGAGGTCGGTCAACGGCGCGACTCCGTTTGTGGCGCGATCTATTTCGACGGCATCCATCACGAACAAAGCCGGCAGTTGCTCAGGAATTTCGAGGCCGATTCTATTTAGATCGGCACGGATATCTGGATCGCTCCACAACCGCCGGCTTTGCTCTCGCTCAAGTCGCGGTCCCTGCCCCTTTATCCCCATCATGATCCACTCGTAATCCGAGTTCGCCCAGACAGAGGCGTTCGGGAACGCGTTATGAAACGCGCGCAGGATCGCTTTGGCTTCATCCACCTTGAGTTGATTGATCGGAAGCCAGAAAGTCGCGATCCCGCCCTCCTTTAAACGCCCGCGCATGAGCGAGAAAAATTCCTCGGTGTAAAGATTGACGGTTCCCGCAACCTTGGGCGGTGGTGGCTCTCCGGTGATCACGTCATATTGCCGGGGACTGGCCTGCAGGAAGAAACGCCCGTCCTGGACGAATTGCGTTACTCGGGGATCGTCCAGCGGATTGGAGAAATCCGGCCCAGCGTAATACTTCGCCAGGTCGAATACTTCCCGGGAAATATCCACGATGTCGACGCGCTTGAGATGAGAATCGTGGATCAGGGCGTTCGCCGTAACCCCGCACCCATAGCAGATCAGCAACGCGTCTTCTGACTCGGACCGCAAGGAGAGCGGGAGATACGCGAACAGACGCATATAACGTTGGTTCTGATAGCGCGTGTCCGACATGGTGAACGCATTGGTCAACAGCCTGTAGTAGTACGGTTCGCCCAGAAAATCGCGTCGCAGCAGTTGAAGCGTGTCGGAGTTGCCTTCGACCTTTTTGATCAAACGCGAGCCGTCATTTTCGAAAGGTTGACGGGCGTGGGCAAAGTGCGCCTCATCCCGCCGGTAAGGAAAAAATAAAATAATCGCCACGGTAGCCGCGCAGAGAGCGAACGCCGTCCACGCGCGCACCCGCTTCAGCGACCATTCCTTTCGACTGGTTACAAGGAGAGCCAGCAAAACGTAACCCGCCGCGCACGCCACAAGGTTCCGCTGGAATCCAACGAGCGGTAAGAACACGAACGTCATGAGCAATGGTCCAATCGTCGCGCCGATCGTGTTAAAGAGAGTCACCGTGCCGGCGCTGCCCATCCGATCGCGCGTGCCGGTGTGGATCTCGGCAATCAACAATGGAAAAACGATCCCCGAGAAAAACGCTGCCGGAAACATCAGCAGCAGGGAGAGCAGCCCAATCTCCTGCCATGTGTCCAGATAGAAGTCGGCATGCGGAAGAAATGAGATCTGGAAGGAAAGATACGAGATAAGCGTCGCCAGACCCGCGGCGGCGAGAATTGCAGGCAACCAACCGCTGAGTCGTGCGGCGCGTCGCTGAAGCGCGCCGGCAATGACTCCACCGAGGCCGATTCCAGCAAGGACTACGGCCAGCATTACGGAAAAAGCCGTTGCGGATGACGCAACATAAAGTCGCAAAAAGCGGAACCAAACCAGTTCGAGACTAAGGAGCAGGAAACCCGCGCCAAAAGCGACGAAGAGAAGACGCCAACGGGCAACTTCGATTCCTGGCGACGCCGCGTCCGCCTCTGCGCCATTCTCAGTCGCTCGATTTTCCGCCATCGCCAAAACCAATGCGAGCGCTGCTGCCGCGCAGTTCAACAACCCGGCCGCCAACGCCGTCCCATGCAGACCGAACGCTCTGACCAGATAGGCTTCGCCAATTAACGCGCCGGCCACCGCGCCGAGTGTATTGAAGCCATAAAGCAGGCCGATGGCGCGACCAAAATGACAGCTTCTCAAACCGGGATCATTCAACAAAACCGGCAAGGTCAGTCCCATGGCCGTGGTCGGCACAAGCAACACAAGAAATGACATCAAGAGTCGAAGCGCGTTGAGGATGCCATCATGATTCCACAAGGCCTGGAAGATCGGATGCATCCAATCTCCCAAAACGGGAATCCCGAAAACGATCGTGCATCCCAGAAATCCAATAATCAGCTCGAGCAACGCATACGCCCGCAATCCTGAAAGGGCACGCGGTCGATTCCGGGAGGCCGCGATAATGCTACCCAGGGCCAGGCCCGCCATGAAACTGGAAAGAATGAGTGCCGCGGACCAAACCGAGTTACCAAAAGCAAGGCCACTTAGCCTGAGCCACAGCGTTTCAAAGATCAGTGCGCTGATCCCCGAGAGAAAAAGAACGAGAGAAAGAATCGCAACGCGCACAGATTCGACCTTTAGTTGTTTTTAACACGACGTAACAGAGGTTTTCTTTTCCATTTGAACAGCCTCCTTCGCCAGTCGGCTACGGCGCGCCAAGGGAGATCGCGGAGGATACAGAGGTTTTTCAGAGTTCATCTCCGTTCTCTCTGTTACCTCCCTTGGCTCGCCGTAGCCAATGGGCGAAGGCGGCTGTTAAGCTTCGGTGTTCCAGTCTTGAAGGATTGTCGCGCGTGAAGACATGTGAGGTTAGCTTCTCCGCGTGAAGTTCATTCTCACAATCATCGGATCGATGATCGCGCTGGATGCGATCTGGTGGGGGCTGTCCGCTCATCTCGCCGGCCGCACAACCTGGCGACTTGTGATTGCCATATTTATGGGCGCACAAATGATCGGTCTCCTTTGGATCATTTTTGGACGCCTGTTCCGCCCGGGATGGAATCTGGAATTGCCCAAATTCGCCGCGAGCGCCGTCTTTATCTGGCATTTCATCGGCCTCGGCCTGTTCGTCCTTGTTGCAGGCCTGCTCGTTCCTTTTCTGATCGTTAAAGCGGTTGTCCAAAGGGCGCCCGGGAACCGGCCGGCAGAAGTCGGATCGATTGAGAGTCGCAACGGCTGGACCCGCCGCGAATTTATTGGTTTCGCCGCCACTTTCGGTCCGCCTCTTTTCACCTTGAGCCTCAGCGGTATCGCATTGAGCCAGCTCAACCGTTTTCGCATCCGCCGATTTGTTCTGCCGATTCCCGGTCTCCCGGCCGGACTGGATGGACTCACCATCGCACAGGTCAGCGATATGCATGTCGGCCGGTTTACCTCGGGACGCGTCTTGCGCGATATGGTTGATGCGGTGAATGAATTGCGCGCGGATCTCGTTCTCCTGACCGGAGACCTGATCAACGATGCGCTGGCCGATCTGGACGACGGCATTGCTCTGGTTCGCGCGATGGATCCGCGCTCCGGATTGTTTCTGATCGAAGGTAACCATGACCTGATTGAGAATCCGTCGGAATTTGAATCTCGCGTCCGGGCATCCGGAATTCCGTTTCTGCTCGATCAATCCGCGGTGGTCTCGCTACGAGGCGAGCAGATCCAATTGTTAGGCCTGAGTTGGACCCGGACGCAAGTGAACCGGGACGAAGCAATCGCCGGCGCGGTCCGCCGGCTCCTCGAGCAACGCCGCGCCAATGCCTTTCCAATTCTGCTGGCTCATCATCCGCACGCTTTTGATGCGGCGGCCGAATCCGGAATGCCTCTCACACTCTCCGGTCACACCCACGGTGGCCAATTAATGTGGAACGAGCACCAGGGTTTCGGGCCGGCGCTCTTCAAGTATTGGTCCGGACTCTACACTCGAGGTGATAGCAAACTCATCGTCTCAAACGGAGTCGGAAACTGGTTCCCGCTGCGCGTGAATGCTCCCGCCGAGGTCGTCCACCTCACCTTGCGTCGGAGTTGAAGTGGACACTGGTCGCTTGTCTTTGTTAGGGTGAGAATATTTTTAACAGGAGGTAACAGAGGCAACGGAGGTTTTGCCGGAGTTTATCTCCGTCGACTCCCTTACTTCTGGTTAAGGCTTCTAGCTCCTCTGTTCGCGCCTGGAAGGATAAGTCGGTGAACACCGTCGGTCAGTTTCGCCTCGTGAAAATTGATGAGCAACCCGATTGGGATGTCCAGGAGCTTCATGTAGCTAAGCAGCTGGGCTGTGTGTAAGGGTAGAATCTTCTCCACGGCTTTTGCTTCCACCAGAACGCAATCTTCCACCAAAAGATCAAAACGCAGCGGCTCTTGGCGTGTGAAGCCTTTGTAGGTGATCACAACGCTCTTCTGGCTTAGGCATGCCAATCCGCGTATTTCGAATTCTTTCGCGAGGCACCATTCATAAATCGATTCAATCAGACCCGGGCTTTTGTCTCGATGTACCTCGATCGCCGCTCCAATAATGCTTTCAGTCAACCCGGATGCCCGTTCAAACAAGGAATGCACCATTAATGGTTAACAGGAGAACCCTGGGGAAACAGAGATTTTTCCGGAGTCCATCTCCGTTACCTCTGTTACCTCTGTTACCTCCTGTTAAGCTTCCGGTTCAGTTCTTCTCGAAAGCGAAGACAGTCTTCCAGTCGTCCTTCATGCTGATCACCGTCCAGTTGTTCTTTTTCGCTTCCTCCATGAGCGCATCGCTAAATGTGCCAATGTGCGACTTCGCGCCGTATTCAAACTCGCGGACTGCGTCATCGTGATGCACCAGCATCATCAGGCGCGCGCCATCGCCGGCTTGCGTCCACTCCAGCATCTGCTGATCGCCGTCTGAGTTACCAAACGCGGCGATGGGACGGCGGCCGATATGCTCGTTGATGCCGATCGGTTTGCCCGTCTTGTCGTTGATAAAGTTCACCTCCGGTAAACGCATGAGCACGGGCTTGCCGTTCTGCATTTCGTACTTCGTCTTAATGCTGCTACCGACGACCTGTTCGGGTGGGATGCCATAGACCTTCTCGGTCCACGGGCGCATGAACTCAATGCCACCGCCCGAAACGATGAAGGTCTTGAAGCCGTTCGCTCGCAGATAGGCGAGCAATTCCACCATCGGCTGATAAACGCACTCGGTGTAGGGTTGCTTAAATTTTGGATGCTTCGCCGTTGCAATCCAATCCGTCACGATCTTCTCGAAATCCTCCGTGCTCATACCCGCGTGGGTCGCGGCGACGATCTGAAGCATCGCCTTTTCGCCACCCGCGAGCGCGCCCTTTATGTCGCCCTTGAGCAACGAAGCAAACGGTTCCTTCGTTTTCCATTCGGGATGTTGCGGAGCGAGTGCTTTCACGCGGTCAAGGGCGAAGAGTAGTTGGAAATACAACGGCTGCTCGCACCAGAGTGTGCCGTCGTTATCAAACGTAGCGATGCGCTTCTCCGGCGGAACAAAATCCGACGTGCCCTCCTTCGTTACCTTCGCGACAAAGTCCACGATGGCTTGTTTCGCCGGGCTGTCGTTCCATGATGGGAGCGGGTCGTCCTGAGCTTTGGTTGTGGTGAGGCCGGCGAGAGCAATCGCTAGCAGAGAGAATGCGGCGCGGATGGGTTTCATAGTTTAAAAACTAACAGCCTCCTTCGCCTATCGGCTACGGCGTGCCAAGAGAGCTAGCTTAAACAGGAGGTAGCACCGGTAACAGAGTTTTCAGACTTCATCTCCGTTGCCTCTGCTTCCTCATGTTGAATTCTCATGGCTGATTCTTGAAAGTTGGTCGCCGGTGAAATCAATAAGAAAGGCGGGCGGCCCTTGCGAGCCGCCCACCGTCAGGGTTGCTTTTCCGTTACTGGCTGGGGCCTTTGGCCGCCGCCTCCGCCTGGGCCATCTTGGCCGCCATCTCAGCTTTCACGGCGTCAAGATTGAAACTCGCGCCTCGCTGCATCGGCGGATATTCGAGGAAGGTCTGGAGTTCCTTGCCCATCACCTGTTGAACAAACACAAAGCGCCAGAACTGGAACTTGAACCAGTCGAAGTATTGTTGCGCCCCTTCTTTCGTTCCATCGTTAGGCCAGCCCTGGCGCTCAAACGGATCGAGACGCAGATTGATCAGGTAGGGCACGTCAACGTGCGTCTTGGCTCCAAGCCAGCCGGCGGGCTGGTCGATGAAACGGTACTTGTAGTCGTCAATGCGCACGGCGCCGACTGTGCTTTCCCCGAGGTAGAAGATTTCGTGACGATTCGATGGTCCTTTGCCAGTGATGGCCGCCATCTGATCGTAGCCGTCGAGATGGTTCTTGTAGGTCCGATCACCGAGTTTCACGCCCTTGAGTAACTGGTCGGTGATATTCGGGTTGCCAGCGGCAGTCGAGGAAGGTCGGAAACCAGTCCATGCCGGAGAAGATGCCGTTCTGCACGGAGTCTGCCGGAACGTGGCCGGGCCAGCGCAGGATGCACGGTACGCGGAAGCCGCCTTCCATGACCGTCCCTTTGCACTGCGCGAACGGCGTCGTGCCGCCATCGGGCCAGGTGAAGAGTTCGGTGCCGTTGTCGGTGGTGAACACGACGATGGTGTTGTCATCGACGCCGTTGTCCTTGAGATTCTGCATCACCAAAGCGATGTCGTTATCGAGCTGGGCCATGCCGGCTTCTTCTTCCGACCAGCCATTCTCCGAGTTGCGCGTCGCTTCCCATTTCTGGGAGAGATGGGTGACGATGTGCATGCGCGTCGGGTTGAGCCAGCAGAAGAACGGCTTGCCGTCCTTTTTGGCCTTGTCCATGAATTTGATGGCGAGGTCGCGGATCTCGTCATCCACGGTTTCCATCCGCTTTGGGATAAAGCGTGCCGGCGTCTTCGATCTTCTGCTTGCCGATCTTGCCCCAGCGCGGCATCACCGTCGCGTCGTCCGTGTCGGTCGCCCAGGAATGGACCATGTTGCGCGGACCGACCGACGTTCAG
The DNA here is from genome assembly GCA_963788855.1 of uncultured Verrucomicrobiae bacterium. GTDB lineage: Bacteria > Verrucomicrobiota > Verrucomicrobiia > Chthoniobacterales > UBA10450 > CAWBIE01. The sequence goes on along the minus strand of CAWBIE010000004.1, from coordinate 676,068 downwards.
CAGGTCCTGCGGATAGTTGGGATGCGCCGGATCTTCCATCGCGTCCAGGTGATAGAGGTAGCCGAAGAATTCATCGAAGCCGTGGACGGTGGGCAGGAACTCATTGAGATCGCCGAGGTGGTTCTTGCCGAACTGGCCGGTGGCGTAGCCCTGCGCTTTGAGCGCGGTGGCAATCGTGCAGGCCTCCGCCGGAATGCCGATCTTGGCGCCCGCCTGGCCGACCGTGGTCATGCCGGTGCGGATGGGCAGCTCGCCCGTGATGAAGTTCGCGCGCCCCGCCGTGCAACTCGCTTCGGCGTAGTAGTCGGTGAAGAGCATGCCTTCCTTGGCCATCTTATCGAGGGTGGGCGTTCGGCCGGCCATCAGGCCGCGGTGGTAGGCGCCGATGTTCCACATGCCGATGTCATCGCCCATGATGAAGAGGATGTTGGGTTTCTTGTCTTGCGCAAAGGCACCGGTCGCTAACGACATCGCAATCAATGCCAGCGCGACTGGAAAAATGGATTTAAGCGGAAACTTGTAAGGACTCATAGAATCCCAACTTTGGCTACCACGCCCTGGAAGCGATATGGGACCTTGGTCCTATTTGGATCGTGTCTGAAAAGCAACAGGACCCGGTTGTTCGGCACCTAACAGGATCGCCTAATTCCCAAATGGATTCGCGGGCCGACCGAAGACGGCCCGCGCGTTTCATGATCAAAAGATTTGGCCGGTGCCCGTTTAACAGGCCCCTGGCTTCCCGGTTATTCGCTCGGGTGGCGCTTGCTCATCTCATGCACCTGTTGGAGAACCTGTTCTCGTCGTTGTTTTCCCACGCCGTCGTCCGCACTTCTGCGTTTCTATTCCTATGGCCGTTGCACCTTGCCCATGCGCGGCGGCTTCACCGGCTCAGCCACTCCATAGATGACATTGATTCCGGTCCCTCCGCCCCACGTGGAATGTGCGGGGTTGTCATTGATGCCTGTGGCGACGGGAAGATCATTCCAGTTATTGGTGGACCAGGCATTGCCCGCGGCGTCGATGGAGAGGTCAATGATACTCTCGAAGACGCCGCTGTTGAATACGTGCAAAACGTCGCCGATCTTGGTGCCGGCCGGATGTCCCTTCGTGTTGTCGCCGGCCATATACACGACCCGGAGTGCCCAGCAGTTGGTCGTCCACACGTCGTCGTTGCCGTCGACATTGGCTCCCCACGGAATGCTGATGGCCCCATCGCCATTGTAGCCGCTGCCCGCCGAGGGCAGTTGTGTGCCGTCCGGACGAATCATGCTGACGAAGCCCGTGGACTTCACCTGCCCTGATTGGAGTGGGGCGTAGAGGGCGCGGAACGCCTTGAACTCTTCCATGATCGTCGCGTGCGGCGGGAGGGGCTTCAGGCCCGGAAAGTCCGGAGACAGGAAGCTGACGACCCAGACGTTGTTCTTCGAATCGAGGGCCAGGGCGCGGGGCGCCACCCCGACTCGGAAGGTCTCCACTTTGGTCGGATCATTGGCCGGGAATCGGCTGACCGTGACGGACCGCGAATTCGAAACCCAAACGCGATCCTGATCATCGATGACCACATCGAAGGGGCTCGCGAGGCCGGCGGGCTTGACGATTTTCCCCTCTTTCACGCGACCGCCCGGGAAGTAGAGCAGTTGATCGCCCTCGCCGTCGGCGATCCAGACATCGCCCTTCGCCGAGACGCCGATGCCCATGAGGCCGTGCAGCTTTTCTTTAAATGGAAAGTCCTGCTCGGTCGCGACCGGATGGCCCTGAAAGTCCATCACCAGGATCTTGCCGTTGAAACTCGAGGCCCAGACGTTTTCCTTCGTCACGGCGGTGCCCCAGCCGATTCCGTTGATCCCTGCACCCGTGAACCCGGTGACCGGGGGCGAGAGCGTGGCCCCGTCGGGGCCGAACTTCGCGACGCCTCCGCCGATGCCCAACACGGCACTGGATTGCGAGCCCGGCATCCAGTTCGAACCGCTCCAGAGATTGCCCTCGGGGTCGACCATCACCCGGCCCGGTGCGTAGTTGCCACCGCCCGCAAAGCGCAAGATGAGCGCGAAGTCTTCGGGCGCATATTGCAGGTAAGGCACAAACGGCATTGGGGTCAGCAAACCCTCCTTCACCTGCGGATAGGCTTCCTCGAAGAGAGCGAAGAGGTCCTTGGGATGCGCCCACGACTCACGGGCAATACCGGCCAGCGCTCCCGCCGTGTTCGACGGCGTCGTTCCTCCGGTTGGCGTGGCCGCTTTGAAGAACCGCGTGCGCCAGTCATCGCTGGCAGAGGTGGCGGCATAGGTGATGAAGGACGCGAGGGTATTAAATTTCGCCAGCGTCGTGCTGCGCGTGAGATTGAGGCTATCGATGATGACGGTTCCCCAGCCACCGGTTTGCAGGTTCACGAGATTCGGGACGTTCATGGCGGCGATCCGCAGGCCGGGCAGATTCCCGGAGATGGCCTCGCCTTGGATGAATCGCGCGGCGGTGCAGGCCGAGGCGACGGTGGTGAATTCGTTCACCGTCACTTTCGTCGACGGCGCTTTACCGAGCAGCGCGAGCAGCGCGAGGCTCTCGCTCGCGCCCTTGCCGGCCTTCGGTGTCCCGCCTTTGGCGACGAGATAAAGAACGCCGTCCGCCGGAGCGCTGGTGTAAGTTAGAGTGAAGGCGCCCGTCTCGTTAGACTTGCCCTGCGCCAACTGCTGTGGAGCGCCCGTGCCCGCTGCGTAAAGGGTTACGGTGGCGTCGGCGACGGCATTGCCCGCGACGAGCACCTGGCCGGAGAGGTCTGCCGCTTGACTGATTGAGTAACTGGAGGTAACTACAACAAAAGCCGTCGTTAGTAATATTAACTTCTGCATTAGTTTCATAGCGTTTATCTTTATTTATTTATGTTCGTTAGGCCGCGAGGGAAGAAAGGCAACGTTGTGATTTCTGAGCTTTTGATTTCGTTAGTCTGAAAATAGAAGTCGCGAATTTTTTGTCGGAAGAGAGGGTTGCAGCCATCCCGTAAACGGAAGCTTTAAAGCCAAGGGTTTCTGATTTTACGGCGACCCGCTATAGGACCTTAGGCCTACCGACTCGCTCTGCCGCCGAGACTTCGGTGAACGGCGGCAACGTTGGCGACGCCAATCTCAGACGGAAACAAAGGCTGCGGATCGATTTGGTGAAGGGCCGGGCCCTTATGATTGCTGTTTGTCCACGATCCGGTGGTCCCTAAATGAATGCGGGCCGCCTAACGAGACGGCCCGCGCGTTTCATGATCGAAATATTGGCTGGCGTTTCGACAGACCCCTGGCTTTCGGACTATTGGCTCGGATGTTGCGCGGCCATCTCCTTAACCTTTTGGAGGATGACCGAGAGGTTGTAACTCGCGGCCACCTGGAGCGGTGGGAACTCCTCGTAAGACATGAGTTCCTTTTCCCACATGAGCTGGCCGATGGGCAGGGTGTTCCAGTCATACACATACGCCGTGCTCGGGGCGGCGAGGGCGCCGCCGTACCCGTTCACAGTCTTCGTACCGTCTCCCCAGGCCGCTTCGAACGGATCGCGCGCGATGTTGTCGACCTGAGTCCAGGCGTACGTCGTCAGGAGCTATGATCGACTTGATGCCGGTCGCGCCCATCATGGTGTAGTAGAACTTCCAGTTCTTGTAGCGGAGGGCCGATGGGATGTGACCCTGGTAGTAGAAGAAGTAATCGCGATTGCTCTCCGTCTTGCCCTGGAGGTAGGAGAGCTGGTTGATACCGGCGAGCTTGGTCTTCTTGATGCCCTCGTACTTGCCTGCCATGATCTGCTTGTTGAGCTCATCCCCCTTCGGGCCGCCGGCGATTTCCACGAACGTGGGCAGCCAGTCATACAAGGCGAAGATACCGTTGAAGACCGTGCCCGGCTGGATCACGCCTTTCCAGCGGATGACCTGCGGAACGCGCATGCCGCCTTCCCACGTCGTCATCTTGTTGCCTTTGAACGGGGTGACGCCCCCATCCGGGTAGGTTTGCTGCTCCGCACCGTTGTCGGTGGTGAAAACGACGATGGTGTTGTCGAGTTCACCCATGTCTTCGAGCTTCTTCAGCACGACGCCGATGTTGTCGTCCAGCTGCTTCATGCCGGCTTCGTTGGGGCCCCAATCTTTGCCACCCCTGGTCCCGAGCATGGCTTCATACTTCGGCGAGAGCACGGTGGTGATGTGCATGCGGGCGGGATTGTACCAGCAGAAGAACGGCTTGTTGGTCTTCTTCGGGTCGTTGCGATCGAGCCAGTCGACGACGTGCGAGGAGATTTCCTCATCCACGGTCTTGGAGCGTTCGAGGGTGAGCGGACCTTCATCCTTGCCCATCTGGTTCTTGCCGCCGTGCCGTCGGGGGATTTCATCCACAGGACCGGCCGGGGAGCGGCCATGCAGATGCCCTGTTCGGGAGTCAATCTCGCCCGGGGTCGGCGGGATGCCGGGAATCGGGATCATCTTCATCGGCGGCACGATGGCCTGCTTGTCCGGGCTGCTGTTGATGTCCGGGAAGCTGACCTGCTGCATCGCGTCGAGGTGATAGAGGTAGCCCCAGATATTCCTGGAAGCCGTGCGCCGTCGGCAGGGAATCCGGATGGTCGCCGAGGTGGTTCTTGCCGAACTGGCCGGTGTTGTAGCCGAGGTCCAACAGGAACTTGGCCAGACACGGCGTGCCGGGGCGCAGATAGGAAATCGCGCCGGGCAACTGCGGCATGAGCATGCCCGCGCGCATGGGGGTCATGCCAGTGATGAAGGCCGTGCGCCCGGCGGTGCAGCTCGACTCCGCGTAGGCGGTCATGAAGATGCCGCCTTCCTTCGCGAGGCGGTCGATGTTTGGTGTTTCCCCGACCATCAGGCCGCGGTGATAACAACTCGGCTGCATCCAGCCGATGTCATCGCCCATGATGAACAGGATGTTTGGTTTCTTGTCCTGCGCCTGCGCGGGAGCGCCGACATTGGCCGCCAGCCCGAAGGCCAGTGTAATCAATATTAGTTTTTGTATTCGTTTCATGTCTCTGCCTCGTTTGGGTTGAGATTGCGACAGGTCAGCCTTTACGAACCCATCGCTGATCATTTCACTACGTTTTGTTTTCTTTTACGGAGGTCACAGAGCTTTCAGATTCCATCTCCGTTACCTCTGCGTCCTCCTGTTCAAATGATTCGTCGCTTGTTTGATAATCGAACCACCCGGTTAGTCACCTGCGCCGATGACTTGCACGAGCTTGTGAATATCCATCAAGGGTAATGGATTTTCCGGATGCTGAAGATCCGGCTGCATATCGTTCGATGCTCCACCGGGGAAGCGCTTGATGTTCGGATAATCCACGATGGATTTGTCAAACTCCATCAGCGGGATATACATCAGCGATAGACACCAGCCATTGTCATAGCCGGCATAACGGCCCGGCGAAGTCGTGGGCATGCGCGTGCTCACCGCCCCATTGAACGTCATGTCGTATTTCTCATACGGGTCCATGGTCAGGTTGTAGCACGCACCGATACCGCCGAGATCCTGCTTGGGCCCGAGCCAGGTGTCCTTGGCGGTATAGAGGTATTTCCATGCGATTTTGAGATCGGGATTGCTGGGATCGCCAGCGATGTCGGCGCGCATGCCACCGAAGGATTCACCGTCCATATAGATCCATCCGTCACGCGCCGAATGTTTGGCTTTGCCCATGATATATGCACTGTTGTCAATGCTGTCGAAATAGATGGGCTTGCCATCGTTGTCCTTCCATGCGCCATGCGGCGGCGGAGTCAGACCGACCATCGAAGCCAGTGTGGACCAGCAGTCAATGTGCGACATCATCTCGCCATAACGCGCCCCGGCCGGAATCTTGCCGGGAGCCCACATGATGCCGGGCACACGGAAACCGCCCTCGAACGGCGAACCTTTTTCGCCTCGGAACGGCGTGGTGCCGGCGTCGGGATACGCATCCTGCCACGCGCCATTGTCGGCGGTGATGATGACGATGGTGTTGGGCGCCACTTCCCGGATGGCCGCCATGACCTTGCCGATGTTGTCGTCAAGTTCCAACTCGGCATCCGAATAATAGCCGAGGTGCGATTTGCCGATGAACGCCTTGGCCGGGATGTTCGGATTGTGCATTTTCATGAAGTTGACATCCATGAAGAACGGCTTGTCGCCCTTGCCGTGCGCCTTGATGTATTCCACCGCCGAATCCGCCTGCCGCACATCGAACTCATGCAGGTAATCGTAGTCAATCCGCGCAACCTTGACCGCAGGTTTGCCGGCAGTGCCTTCCCATTCGTATAGATTGACAATTTTTTGATACATATCCCAATATTCCGGGTTAAATTTCGGAAACCACGGATGGGCGAACCAGTCGGTGTCGTCATAGGTATAAACGCCCGGATAATAGGCGGCGAATTCCTTCATTTCATCGAAGCCGTGTTCAATCGGATAGAACTTGGGCTGGTCACCTAAATGCCATTTGCCGGAGAAATAGGTCGTGTAGCCGTTCTTATTGAAGAACTCGGCGATGGTCGGCGTGGACTTTGTCAGTCCATTCGGATCACCCGGCGCTACCACGACCGAGAGGGCCGAGCGGATCGGGTAACGACCGGTCATGAACGAGGAACGGCCTGCCGTACAGCTCGCCTGGCCATACCAGCAGGTGAATACCGCGCCTTCCTTGGCCACGCGATCAATGTTTGGGGTCGGATGGCCGAGGTTCGCGCCGCCGCCATAACAGCCAAAGTCGCCCCATCCGGTGTCGTCCGTCATCAGGATGACGATGTTGGTTTTCTTGTCCGCCGCCTGCGCCGGAGCGCCGACGCCAGCCGCCAGCCCGAAGGCCAGCGTAATCAGTGTGAGTTTTAATATTCGTTTCATGGTTCTGTGTTACTTGAATTGCGGTTGCCAACAGAGCGGCCTTTGCGAACAGATCACCGTCGATTTGATCTCTGTTACCTCTGCGACCTCCTGTTCAAATGATTCGTCTTTCGATTGTTGGTTCGGAAGACTTGGGCGTCGTGTGAATCTAAAACCGCCCGACCCTGTCCATTCCCATTCCCATTGGTCCCCAGCCCGCACCCCAGCCACCCCAACCCATGTAGCCCGGGTAGTTCATGTCGCCGGTCTGGACAACGACAACCGTTTCAACGTTCTGCTGGGCGGCGGCGTTGGCGGCGCGCATTTGCTTGTAAGCCTCGTACTCCTTTGGTCCGCCGACATAGGCTTGATTATGCGCTGCGTCCGGAAAGATGTAGTAGGTTTTCCCACTTTTGTGGAGCATGGCAATCCTGCCTGGCGCAAGATTTTGCAGCTTTTGCTGCTGAGCCGTCGTCTTGGGCGTGATGACCTTGAAGCCCGAAGCCACCAGCATGCTCTCTCGGTTTTGCGTGCTGGCTGTGGTGGAACAGCCCGCCGTTAGCGCAATGAGCGCGATGGCACTGATCATATTAAATGAGATTCGTTTCATAATTTTGATTCCTTGCTTTGGAGAAACCAAAACTTTCGCAGGTCCCTCGCGCGCCTCCTATGGGACTTTGGTCCTATAGGCCGGACCTAACCGAACTCTTTAACTCCGACCGCCTGCGCCCATCGGAGTTGAACAGCCTCCTTCGCGCGATGCGCTACGGCGTGCCGGGGGAGATCGCAGAGGACACGGAGAAAACTCCCTGCTTAAAGAGCTATCTTCTCTGTGATCTCTGCGGCCTCCTGTTAAAAAATCAGCCGCCTGGCGGCTGCCTGCTCGCGACTTGTCAGGCCTGGTTTTTCTTAATCAGGCGATAGATGATCAACAGAAGAATGGCACCGACCGTTGCGATGAGGATGCCACCCAGGTCGAACGATTCGATTTTCCCCAGACCGATAAAGGATCCAAGGAAACCGCCAATGATTGCGCCAGCGATGCCGATGAGGATGGTGACGATGAATCCGCCCGGGTCTTTGCCAGGCATGATGAACTTGGCAAGCGCTCCGGCGACCAAACCGAGAAATATCCAAGAGAGTATTCCCATAGACCCCGAGTGTTGATCGTTTGCTCGAAATACCCAAGCAAGAATTGCGGGCCGCCCAGCCCGCGAGTTCAGCGTTTCATCAGGCTCGTGCAGTTAACGCAAACGAATGCGGGCCAACACTCACCTCGCCGCAGCTTGCCTTCCACGTCTGTTCTCTCCGTTTGCAGCTGCCTGCTCGCGACTTGGTCGGAGTTGAAATTCCGTTCATTCCTTCGTTACTTCACCGCCTCGATTGCAAAGATTCTTTGAGATCGAGCAGCGGTTGCTGGCTGATTCCGATCAGCCCCTGGCGTGGACGGTCGAAATCGGCGATGATGGTGATGACCACGGCGATGAGCAATGGCACCAACACCGCGGAAAAACCAGTGCGCTCCCCGCTGGCGCCGGCCCCGTAGCCGCTGGCGAAACAACCCGCGCCGGCCACGATCACGAGGAGCAACCAGACCGCCCCGGGCACGCGCGAGCGCAGCGCGTTCAGTCGGGTGGCGTCGAGATCGATCGTCTCGTTGAGCGCGTTGATAAATGTCGCGGTCATCGGCGAAGGCGCTTCCTTTGCTGCGGCGACGGTCTGCGCCCAGAGCTCACGTTGCAGCCTGGCTGCTTCGTCTTCGGCGGCAGCGATTTTACCGGAGTCACTGCCTGCGCCGTAGAAATTGAGCCGCGCATCAACGTAATGGCGCAGTAAATCCTGCACTGCCTTCATGTTTGTCTCCGGCAGAAATGATGCACGGAGATAAGTCGTGCCTATGGCATTCGCCTCCTGCAGCACCAGGTCGCGGCGAGCTTCATAGCGGGCCAGAGCCATGGAGAAAGTAAAACCGAGGAGCAGGGCGAGCATCCCCAGAATCGCGCCTTGGATAGTGCTGATCTGGCCTTTGCGCGGTTCATCTTTTCTTACAAAAAGCCGCAGCCCGGCGCGGAATCCAACCTCGGCCAGACCAAGCAACGCCAGCCCGACGATGATCAAGACCAACCATTGATTTCGAAAAATAAAGCGAAGAATTTCGTCCATAGGAATGCTCGCGTTACGTCGCCAACGCCTCCTCGTTCCGGTGAGCGAACTTCGCATAAAGCGCCATCACCAACAGGGCCGACAGGGCATAGGCCGCGATCGCAGGCACTGGTCGCTGGTCGTGGATGTGCTGGCCGGAGACCAAGAGCGCGAGACCGACGTGCCGGTTCACATTGCAGATGGACAACGTCTGGACCGTGGAGGATCGCCGGCCGGCCACCAAACGCACGGCCAGCAGGCATCCGACTGCAAGCAGCATCGCCGCCAGGACCACCCATGGACTCACCTTCTGCAACGCGAGCCCCATTTTGTAGAGCAGGGCAACGATTACGATGAGGAGGAGCGCGTTACCCACCGTTGTCAGCAGGCGCTGGACGCGGGTGGAGAATGCGGGTGCCAGCCACACGAGCGCCATGCCCGCGAGCAATGGCACGAACTGCTGTTTCGCGATCACGGCCAGCAGCTTCATCGGCGGCACCCAGATGTCGCGCCCATACAACCAGCCGCCGGCGGCGATCAATAAAGGGACAATGAAGGGCGTGAGCAGCGCACCCCACACCTGGTAGCTTGCCGCCATCTGCATATCGAAGCCCCTTTTGGCTGCGCCCCGCGTCATCAAAGGAGCGCCTGGCACAGCCGCGATGAAGAACAACCCCGCCATGGCTGGTCCATCCAGCGGCAGCAATCGTCCCAGCCCGAGCGCCAGCAACGGCGGCACGAAGAACGTTGCCGCGAGCAACCGCGCCCAAAGTGAAGGCGTCAAGCGGCGCCAGTTCTCCATCAGTTGCCGGGGACTCACGCTCATGCCGATGGACAACATCAACATGACCACCACGGTTGAGAGCAGATACTTCATGCGTCTGGCTTCAACAGAATGGATTTTCTAACAAAAGGTAACGGAGGGAGCAGAGTAGGGACTCTGAAAAGCTGAAACGCTGAAAACGGAAAAGCTGAAATCGGGAGGGGACTGCCCGCGAATAACGCGAATAACGCGCATGGGGAGTGAATTGATCTTTTTGCAGTTCATCTCCGTTATCTCGGTTTGCTCCTGTTCAAGTTTCGGGGCTCAGCGGTCAGCTCGGTTGCCTTGTTGGATTATTTTTGCGGCAGCACTGTCTTCGCGTGCGGAAGGCCGTCGTCGTCAATGTCGAAGTCAGGATCGAAGACGGTCTTACCCTGCGCGCCGAGGTAATCCGGCTGGGCCTTCAGCCACTCGCTCATCTTCTGTTCCTTGGCATAGGCGATCAGTCGGCTCTCAAGATCCCTAACGACTTCGGGATTTGTATCGGCGACATTGTTCTTCTCGCCTGGATCGGCAGTCAGATCGAACAACTCGATCTTGCCCGGCAGCAGCGCGATTTTCACGAGTTTCCACTTGCCTCTGATGATGGCACCGCGGAATGCTTCGACATTTACCAGGATATCCTCATGTGACGACGGTTGACCTTCGGCGACGGTCGTCCAGACGTCTTTGCCGTCGAGCGGCTTGTCGGGACTCGCCTTGGCGCCAGCGAGCGCGAGTGCCGTGGGCATAATGTCCACCATGTGGAGCGGCTCGTTAACGACGCGTGGCTTGAGTTTGGCCGGCCAGTTGAAAATGGTCGGCGTGCGGACACCGCCTTCGTAGAGGCTGCCCTTGCCGCCACGGAGATCGCCATTGCTCGCTGGCAACGACCCCTCCTTCACGCCGCCCTCGGCACGTTCCTCTTTGGAGTGCGCGCCACTGGCAACCACCGCATTGCGCGGGCCGCCGTTGTCGCTCGAGAAGATGATCATGGTGTTCTCACGCAAGCCCTGCTTTTCCAGTGCGGCGACGATTCGTCCGACTTGATCGTCAACCGACGTGACCATGGCGGCGTAAGTGCGGCGCGTCGGGTCCTTGATCGTGTCGGCATAGCGCGCTTCGTCGGACTTTTTCGCCTGATAAGGCGCATGGGGCGCGAGGGACGCGAAGTAGAGGAAGAATGGTTTGTTCGGATCCTGCTGTTCAATCAGCTTGACGGCCTCGTCGCCGATCAGATCGAGGTAATAACCCTTCTCTTGAAGAAACTTTCCGTCGCGCTGCCAGTCAACGATGCCGCCGCGTACCTTGGTGAAGTAATCCACTTCGCCGACGAGATTACCGTAGAAGTGATCGAACCCGCGGTTCTGGGGCCAATACTTTTTGTCCGCATGGCCGAGGTGCCATTTCCCGACCATGTAGGTCGAATAGCCCGCCTCCTTTAGCGCCTGCGGCAAAGTCCTCTCGTCAGTCGGCAGACCGTAGGTGTGATTTGGGAAGATTACCAGCGTCTGCAGGCCGTAACGCATGGGATAACGCCCCGTCATCAGCGCCGCGCGTGACGGGGTGCAAACCGGCATGCCATGGAAATTTTCGAGCCGTACACCCTCGTTTGCGAGCTTATCGATGTTCGGCGTCTTAATGTCACTCCCGTGATAACCGACGTCGGCATTCCCGAGGTCGTCGGCCATGATAAAGATGATGTTGGGATGGTTCGCTGCCGAGGCCGTGAAGCAGAGCAGGCCGCAGATCGCGGCGCTCAGTGCGAGAAGAGTTTTCATACTTGATCCCGTCGTTCCGGTTGCATTATCGAAGTCATTGTTCACTCGCTTCCAGACGCGGCGAGAATTTCTTGAAGAACATCAACGTCCCTGCAGCGAGATTTTGGGGAAAACAAAATTTCGCAGACCCCGGGGCCCTTATCCATGGGACCATAGTCCGATGCCTTCGGGCAGAATTACGGGTTAAACAGGAGATTTCTCAACAGGAGATAACAGAGGAAACGGAATTTCCGCTTTTCCGTCTCTCTTATCTCTGTGTCCTCCTGTTGACGGTTGCTCATACCTCCGGGGCCGGCATCGGCCCGAAGAAGATCCGCATGGCCTTTTCCTTGCCGATCACGCGGACTAATTCATGGACCATGCAATAGGCCAGGATGAGGACGAAAAGGATGATTTGGATGGCCCAGAAATGCGGCCAGACGATTACGGAGAGTAACTTTTCGTTGCCAGCGACAAAGCTGCCGGTCTCGCGCCAGAAATCGATCAGACGCTCCAGATAATGAATGACAGCAGAGATGACCAGATAGATACCGGTCTTCCACGCAATGTTGTAGATTAATGGTTTGTCAGGAAAACGATTGATCAACGGCAGCATGTCCGCGATCAACACTGCCTTGCCAAGAACGAGGGCAGCGACAGCAATTGAAGCTGAAGAGGAGGGCGAGAGCCCGGTTCCTTCCAACATCAAGACGCGAATAAACATGACGAGATGCAGCGCGACGAAAAAGTAGATCGTCGGCGGGAGAATCTTGAAGAATTCTTCTTTGAGCTTTTTCATGTGAGTTGCTTTCGGAGAACGAGCGGTTTTGGAAATGGATCGGTCGACACAAAACGTCTTTCGATTTTGGTGCGTCCCTCTATGAGACTTTAGGCAATCGCGGGCGAATTCGCGAGCGGCCTGTTGAGAGAGTTTCCGGCCCACGCTTCCTGCTCCCCGCTCCCCGCTACGCCTCTTGTAAGACCAATGTCCAATTGACCCCACCACAGCCAATATCTACCATCCGCCGCAATGCGTAATCGTACTGCGCTTTACCTGAAATTCGCTACGCTCGCTCCGGCGATGCTTCTGGCATCGTGTGCGTCATACGGCCCTTACCATGCCAACACCGCGGCGGAGCCGTTTAACTCCGTGCGAGGATCCCAGGATGGGCGCTACAAAATCGCTTTCGTCGAATTCGGCGATCAGGGCTCGCCCCTGGATAATTTGCAGCGAAAGGCCGCTCTTGAACTGATCCATCAAGCGCCGCGTCCGCTTCTCTTCGTTTATGTTCACGGCTGGCAAAACAACGCCGTCTCCAGCGACGTCTGCCGCTTCGAGCATTTCCTCGATACGGTTTCCAGTTACCCCGAATTCACCGGACGAAAGATCAACGTGATTGGCGTTTACATCGCGTGGCGCGGCCAGGACCTAACGATACCAGGGTTAAAATTTTTCACATTTTGGAGCCGCAAATCCACGGGGGAAGGAATTGCGGCGGGCAATAGTGTCCTTGCCACCATTGAAGAACTTGCCGTCGCCGCGCGGGAACCGGGCAAGGAGTATCACCACACCGTGCTGCTTGGGCACTCGTTCGGCGCTTTGGTTCTTGGGAACACGATTTCTCACTCCATCCTCGGCGCCAACGGCGAGAGCGGGCGTAGCTCCAGCCCCTGGGACATGGCCGTGGCTTTCAACTCGGCGGCGGGCTCCATCGGCACCCGACAACTGATGGCCGAACTTAATTATCTATATAAGTACGACCCCCAGCGGCACGCCTACGTCAGCCGGTCCAATCTCGGGGAAGAGACAACCGCGGTGAGCGAAAACCGCCCCGCTCTCGTGTTTTTACAATCCGAGAACGACTCGGCCACTGGACAGATTTTCCCGATCGGCACCGGACTTTCTAACGTGGCCGGTCTTCGTTATCACTGGGAAAAGGTGCCGGTGCCAGGGCATCCCGGAGAAAGAGTGTCCGAGCAGGAGTTCTATACCCACACGCCTGGCAATAATAGGTACCTGGTCAACTACCAGGTCGTTCCGCTCGGAGAAACGGCGACGCCCTCGAATCTGAAAGCGACGGAGAACCGAGCCTTCGAAGCCAATATCAGACAAAACCACCCGGATTTTAAATTCTATACGAGCGAGCACAACGACGGTCACGAAAACGCCTTTTGCCGCAACGGCGACTACAATCCCGGTGAGGTCCATCCGCCCACGGGAAAGGAACTCTGGCGACAATGGCAATTCGTTTATAGCGGCAACGCCCGCGTGCCCTGTTGGATTGTGCGCGTGCCCAAGGACATTATTTGGGGTCACGGTGGATTGTGGAGCGACAACTCCGTGGCCATGTTAGGCGCTCTTTTTCGGATCCAGTTCCCGCTCGTCGGCGGCAAAGTCAATACTCCCAAACCGATGATCGTGCCGAAGGGCAAGGACCTGCAGCAGCAATAGAGCGCATTGGGGTCAGGCGGAGAAAGTGCGTGCCTTTAAGCGCGCATTGCTGGCATCGCTCAGGGCAAGCGATCGCTAAAAATACGCAAGGCAGCGACAGCAGAGGTTGTTTCGATTCGCTAGCGTCGAAACAATGAAATTGCCGAACTCGTCTTTTTCAAGGCGAATCAAATTGATTGTTTCCGGCGCGACCTTCATCGCGGCTTCATCTTTTTTGAATGCCCAAACTTCGCCGGTCGATCAACAAGCGGTTAGCAACGCCGAATTGTTGAAAGAAATGAAGGCGTTGGAAGCAAAGGTGGCGACGCTGGAAGAAAAAGTGGCGCATTATGAGGCCAGGGAAAAACGCAATGCAACGGCGAGCGCGAAATCAGGAGGGGATGTCGATCGCGAGAAAGCGTCGATTGCTTCCGGCAAGAACACCGTGATGGACAGCGGCACCGACAGTGGCGGCAGCGAGACAGTCATTTCGTCTAACGAGCATTCGCTTTTCGGTCTCGGCTATCGCAGCCATGCGATCCTGAGCATCGGCGCCTACGGCGAGTTGAAATTTGGCGGACAGGAAGCCCCGGGAGGATGGAAAGATGGGTTCGATGCCGGCCGCATTGTCTTGCTCCCGACGCTCCAGGTCACGGACTCGATTACGTTCAATGCAGAACTGGAGTTCGAGCACGGCGGCATCGCTCAGGATGACGACGACAAACTCACCGGCTCGGTGGACGTCGAGCAGGCGTATATCGATTTCAAGTTCAACGATTACATCAATTGGCGCGCTCCCGGGGTCGATGTCGTCCCGTTCGGATTCATCAATCTCTTTCACGAGCCGACCCAGTTCTACAGTGTGCAGCGGCCGGAACTGGATAACGGATTGATCCCAACGACCTGGTTCGAAGGCAGCACCAGCATTTACGGCAAGATCGTCAATAATTTGAACTATCAATTTCAAATCAATACCGGACTCGAGGACGTCGGCTCCAAGGATGGCGTCCCGGACGATCACGCGTCCTATCCCGCGGGGATCAGCAGCGTCGATGCGCTCGGCTTGGCGCGGACGCCAATAGGCGATTTTAATCAGACAAAGAACGCGCCCGGTTTCGCGTTGCGTCTGAGCTACACACCACCGTTCACGCCCGGACTGAATGGTAGCTCGAGTGTTTTCTTCACGCCGAATGTAACCCCGCGCGGCGCTTACGGCGATGACGGCAATACGCTCGCCCACAATAGTGTGACCATGCTCGACAGCGAACTTCGCTACCGTATGCCAAATACCGGGCTGGAATTGCGGGGCGAAATAGTGGACGTGATCATGGGCACGCCGCGCGATCTTCGCGCGAACAATGACGGCGATCCGACGAACAACGTCGGCAAACAACTTTGGGGCTTCTCGCTGGAAGCGGCCTATCACATCGATCTGAGCGAGCCCATCCACAATGGCTGGGAGATCGTGCCGTTCTATCGTTATACCTACGAAGATTTTCAGACCGGTGGATTTGCGGGAACCGATCAGAACATGCCGACCGGCCAGGGTCGCCGGCAGTTTCATACTTTCGGCATCGCCGCTTTCCCAACCCCGCAAATCGTCCTGAAACTCGATTATCAATTCGCCCTGGACGACGCGTCTAACTCACCGCGCGCGGATCACTTGCTGGGCGCAGTCGGCTTCTTTTTCTAACACCCGCGTTCGAACGCTTCCTGCAATGACTCAATTCCCACGCTGGATCTTGCCCGCGGCCATCGGGGTCACCGTGCCATTGCCGTGCTTATGCGGTGCAATACCTGACCGTCCCCGCGGCCCAGCAGTTGTGTTTTCCGGAAGCCGATCAGTTCGCGGTCGCCCATTTGCGGTTCACCCCTGCCCAGATCAAGTCGATTGAGGCCGCCAGTGGGCAAAAGCAGCTTTTGCGCGGTCAGGAAGTCTGGCGGGCGTTGAAAACCGGAAAGTTGCAGGGTTTTTTCATCGTCGATTACGTCATCGGCAAACACCTTGTCATCGACTATGTCGTTGCCCTTTCGCCGGAGGGCTCTGTCAGGCAAATCGAAATCCTGAACTATCGCGAAAGCTACGGTGGCGAAATTCGTAATCCCGATTGGCGCAAACAATTCGTCGGCAAGACACCGCAGTCGCGTTTCGCGTTGAATAATGGAATCACAAATATCAGCGGCGCGACCTTGTCCAGCCGCCATGTCACCGAAGGAGTGCGCAGGATCCTTGCGACCTATGAAGTCTGTCTCAAATGAGGTGCGTCGGGCGCGCCCGCTTCTCGGCACTTTTGTCGAGATCACCGCCTGGGGCGGGAGCGAAACGAAATTGCACAGCGCGATCAATCGGGCTTTCGCGGCGGTTTGCGCTGTCCATCGCCTGATGAGTTTCCATGATCTGCAAAGCGATGTCTCACGGATCAATCGCGATGCTTTTCGGCGCAAAGTAACGGTCGCCCCCTGGACCTGGCGTGTTTTGAAATATGCGCAGAGGCTTTCGCGGGAAAGCGATGGTGCGTTTGACATCACCGTCGCACGGCTGCTGGCAGCGTGGAATTTTCTGCCCTGCTCAGATTCTTCGCTCGACCCTGAAGCGACGTGGTATGATCTCATTCTCACGGACGCTCGGGATGTTCAATTCCGCCGGCGACTGCTGGTGGATCTGGGCGGACTCGCCAAGGGCTTCGCGGTCGACTGCGCGGTGGCCGCCTTGAAACGCGCCGGTGTGACCCAAGGAGTCGTCAATGCCGGGGGCGATTTGCGCGTGTTCGGACCGAAACCGCACGTTGTGCATATTCGGCACCCGTCCGACCCGGGACGAATCGGGAAGCGGCTTGTCTTGCGGGAAAGCGCGCTCGCCACCTCCGCGCTCTACTTCACCCGGCGTGTCCACGACCGGAAAAGTCCGCTGATCGATGGCCGGACACGCCGGCCTGTCTGGGGCGATGTGAGCCTAAGCGTTTGCGCGGACAATTGCATGACGGCCGACGCGTTGACGAAAATCGTGCTCGTCATGGGCATCGGTGGCCCGTCCGATTCTGAACCAGCACCGGGCCCGTTCCTATCTATTAAGAGGCGATTCCTCCACATCCCGTACGCCACAACGCCTGGGCACGATGGGTCCTACCAACGACTTCACCAAGAAACACCATCTGGTGTACACAACCGACAGTGTTGCCTCGGAGATGGCTCCTCGTATATGTGGTATGACAATTGCTCTATTGTGACGAGCGCTGTAACTATCGACCAACCCAAGGAGCTAAAATGTTCAACTACTCATTCGAAACCTCGCGCAAGAACGAGCCTGAGCCGACCAAAACGAAGATAAGAAAAGTCGAAGTCCGCGATCTGAACCGAAGGCCGACGCAAAGGCGGCACGACAAACGCGAAGAAAGATCAAAAGCAGGCACCTCGTCGCACTGGCGAGATAGATTTCATGAAGGGCGTGGACTAACAGCGAGGCCAGTCCGCCTCGGAAGATCGACAACTAAATCCGCAGCGCGCAAACCGGATCGATTCTGGTTGCGCGGCGAGCAGGGAGAAGACAGGCGATCAATGCGACGAAGATCATCACAACGAATGCGAACCCAAATGCCAGCGGATCGCTCGGGCTCACTCTTGCACAGCAGGTTGCCCATCAAACGTGTGAGGATGATCGCCGCGATCGCTCCAATCACGATTCCCGCGGCAGTAAGTCGAAGCCCGCGCGAAACGACCAATCGCAAGAGATCCTGCACCCCGGCGCCGAGCGCCATTCGCAAGCCAAGCTCGCGCGTGCTTTGCGAAACGGCATAGGACATCACCGCGTAAAGTCCGATCGCAGCCAAGAACAACGCCATCCCGCCAAAAAGCGCGACCAGCGTTACCGCCAGCCGTTGCGTATAACTCACGCGATCGACTTGTTCCTGCAAACGATAGGCAGCTCCCGGCGCCAATGTCGGATCGAGCGCGTGAACTTCGCGGGCCAGCGCATTCATGATCGCGCCCGGCGTTTCGCGCGTGCGGATCAGCAGACTGTTCCCCACAAAAAAATTCTGACGCACCGGCACATAAAAGAACGGCCCGGGCTGCTCGAGCTTCGTTCGATAGTTCGCGTTTTTCGCCACGCCGACGATCTGCATCCAACGATCTTTGACTTTGAGCCGCTGACCGACGGCGTCTTTTCCTGGCCAATACTTCGCCGCCATCGTTTCGTTGACAATTGCCACCGGCGGCGCGTTTTCGTCGTCGGGCCGGAGAAATGCGCGGCCGGAGACAATCGGAATTTCGAGGGTGGCGAAATAATCCTCGCCAACTTGATCGAATTCCGCGTTCGGCTGTTCGTCGGGCGCGGGTTGATAGCCGTCGAGCTCGATCGGCGCGGAAGAGTAAGTTGTGTAGCTGAACGGAACCACGCGCGTCAAAGCCGCCGATTCGACACCGGGAATCGCGCGCACCCGGTCGAGCAACTGAGTGTGGAAAATTTTTGCGCGGTCGAGTTTGTAGCCGGCCGAAAACAAATCGACGCCGGACACGATCACATTCGTGGAAAAACCGGGGCTAGCGTTTTGTATTCTTTGCAGGCTCTGCAAAAGCAAGCCGGTGCCTGCTAGCAAAACGAAACTCAACGAGACCTGAACTAGAACCAGAGTTGAGCGCAGGCGTGAACGGCCCGTTCCCCCGAGAACACCGCCGCCTTCGGTTTTAAGCGCGCCGGAAAGATCGACATGGCTCGCCTGAATCGCGGGCACGAGCGCAAAGACCAGCGTTGACAGAATGCAAATGCCCGCGCTCAGGGCCAGCACGCGCCAGTCGATTTGTCCCGGATAATTGATCACGATTCCTGTCGTCGGCGGCGGGAATGCCAGCACCAGCGCGTTACGGCACCAATAGGCGACTGCGAGTCCGCCAACCGCGGCGATCAATGACAGAAGCAAGCCCTCGGTGAAAAGTTGCTTGATCAAGCGACGTCGTCCCGCGCCTAGCGCGAGCCGCATTGTCATTTCGTGCCGGCGAAGCAATGATCGAACGAGCAGGAGATTGCTGACGTTTGCGCATGCGATCAGCAGCACGAGAAACACGACGGCCATGGTAATTCCAAGCGTCGGCGACATGTTGCCCGCGCCATTGAACGGCGTTTTCCACAGGGGCAAAATCTCGACACCGTGTCCGCGATTCGTTTCCGGATAATCTTTTTCGAGACGTTGCGCGATCGCGGACAATTCTGTCTGCGCTTGCTGTCGCGTCACGCCTGCTTTTAGAAATGCGTAGCTTTCGATCCAGCGCGCGCCGCGGTCCTCGAGTTTGTAGCCCGTGTTGTCGAACGTCTCCTGCATCGACGTCGGCACCCAAAAGTTGAACGAATAGCCGACAAACGTGCCGTGAAATTTTTCCGGGGCGACGCCGATGATGGTGTGTTGAACGCCGTTGAGATATTGCGTTTTGCCAACAATGTCCGGATCGCCTTTGTATCGATCCTTCCAGGTCAGGTAACTGATCACCGTGACCGGGTGCGCGTTGCGTCCGGTCCCTTCTTCCGGTCTAAAGCCGCGGCCAAGCATGGGCTGCACGCCAAGCGCGTCGAAATAATTCGCGGAAACAATTCCACCGGACGCGCGTTCCGCCCGATCCCCAACACTCAGCGTTGTGCCCACGATCCGATCAATAATGAACGACTCGAAAAGCGTGGAATGTTTTTCGAGATCGACAAAATCGGGATAGGAAAGTCCGTTGCCCTCTACCGTACCACGCGTCGTGCCCTCGAGCGCGAACATCCGGTCCTGATGCGCGACGAGCGGGTAGGGCCGAATCAGTATTCCTTCGATCCAACTGAACACCGCTGCGTTTGTGCCGATGCCAAGTGTTAGACACAGAATCGCCAGCATTGAAAAACCCGGCGTGCGCCAGAGCATTCGCGCGCCGAATCTCAGGTCCTGAATAAATTCGTCGGCCCATTGCCACACGCGTTGTTCGCGCGCGACCTCCTTGATTTGTTCAAAGCCACCGAATTGTCGAAGGGCGGCGTTACGGGCTTCATCGGGGGACATTCCCGCTGCGATGTTCCGGTCAGTCAAAAGATCGACATGCGCCTGCAGTTCTTGGGCCATCTCGGCGTCGTGACGACTTTTGCTAAACAATCCGACTAATCGAGAAAACCAGGCGCGAAGTCGCGGCATACTCGTTAGCCTCCGGCGAGAACGAGATCGATTCCTTTGGTGATGCGAAGCCAATGCCCCGTTTCGGCTGCTAATTGTTTCCGTCCAGCTGCGGTCAGCTTGTAATAGCGCGCTTTGCGATTGTTCTCTGAAACGCCCCATTCCGCCCTTATCCAGCCCTGTGCTTCCAAACGATAAAGCGCGGGATACAGCGAGCCTTGCTCAACGTGCAAAATGTCCTTCGACATTTGCTGGATTCGATCGGCAATCGCGAGCCCGTGCCGCGCATCGTACTGGAGCGCCTTCAAGATTAACATGTCGAGCGTTCCGTAAACCAGGTCCGGTTTTTCTTTCGCCATAATCGTTGAAAGCCTAGACAGTCTTGGTGAAGGACTGTTCAATCTTTCGCCTAGACTGTCAAGTGGAGGATTGCCGGAATAACTGGCTCCTCGTCAACTGGACGATCACGCGCGTGGATCGCGGCACTGATTCTCGTCGCTGCTGCCGCGGGACTTTACATTTACTCACATCGGGCCAGCCCGACAGCGATTCCGGAAAAATCGATCGCCGTGCAGGTTCTCGCTTTTCAAGTCCTTCATGACTTGCGCGTTGCCGACTCCGTCGACTGGATCATTTCAATCATCTCCCTGTCACTTTGCAGGTCGGATCCAGTGACCTCGTCAACCACCCCGAGCCAATACGCCTCTTCCGGTGTTAGTCGGTAATCTTTTGTTTGCAGCAGACGACACAATGAAACGACGAAATACCATAGGACGTCGAGCTTGTCTGCCGCATGGCTCTCCAGATAAACTTTGTGCTCTTCATCGCTTTTGCTTTTGAATTCGGCGCTTTGCGCCTGAGTCAGAAACAGGCTGCCATAAACCTCCAGCTGAGCATCCAGGTCCTTCGTTTGCGAAGCGTAATCATGAATGAGATTGAAGTCGCTCGCCACTTCGCGCATTCCCGTGCGGCTCAACAGCCAATCATCTTCCTTATGCAGTCTGCTTCTGTAGTTCACGATGGCCCGCACCAACTCGGGCTCCAACTGCTTGTTTGGCCACTGCGCGACGTTCTTGCGCCTCTTCAAGTAATTATCGGCCGCAGTTTTAACCTCTTGCAGTGATTTTTGCTTTGCAATCGCCTCTCTCAGCAGCATCGCATTTTCCGGTGTGAATTTGGCCGTCAAAGCCTCGACCAATTCTTCCAGCCCCTCCGGCCCGGCCCGAAATTTCTCGATCGCATCCTTCAACCGGACCACGCGCCAGATAATCCTCCGGAACGACGAACGCGCCAGGCGAAGCGCAAGCCTTTCATTGGCTTCGTGAAGATTGGCCGCGACCGAGGTTGCTCCCTCAAAAGTCAGCACTTGCTCGAACGCCTGTCTGGACCCGTGATAAACAATATCAGCTTGAGGTTCCGCGATGGCATAATCACCCAGCGCCAACAAATCCGCTGCCGCGCTCGCTGCCGTCCCTATCACGACGGTAATTAATCGGCATCTTCTTCCGTCCTGATCCGGGGCCTTAATTAGAAAACGGATGCCCTCCGCAACCGCGGACGATCCGCCGGGGCTGTCGATGTAAAGGGTTATCGGATCACCGCTGGCGGCTCGGAGCTCTTTTATTCGCGGGCTTAGGGCGTGCGCGGTCTCCTGCGTTATCTTCCCCGTCAGGAACAATGAGCGCGCGAAATTCTCCCGATAATCTTTGTCGTGGACGGGCATTTACGCAATGTCGCCTCGTCGCCATGGTCCGACGCGGCCTCAGCCTTCCGATTTACCTCTATTCTGTAACGGATCGATTCGACAAACGCCTGCACATCCCCGTCATATTGCTCAACAACGATCCGGGCAACCCTCGCCAGACGTTCATCCACCCACGGGGCTTGTTCTTCTTCAAGGTTTCTATCGAGCATTTCTATCAATCCCTTGCGCGTGATGGGAGCCTTGCGGCCATGGGGCGACCACCCCAGATTCTCGATCCAGTAGCCGGCGCGAAAGTTTCGCGCCAGCCACTTTGCGTTTCGATCGTCACCGGCTCATGCCGCGGGTTGACCCAGAAACTCTTTCGCTTTGGCCACTTCGGCATCCCATTTCGTTAACTGTTCCGGGGTAAGGAATCGCTCCAGCCCCTCGCGCAGTTCGGCTCGATGAGACCCGACCGCTTTGATGATGTCCTGCCGGGTAACGTCCGGATGGGACTTCTTGTATTCGGCCAGCCTGCCGGCCGCAAAAGCCAGCCGCTCGTGAAGTTTTGTCTTTTGTTCATCCGAGAGGGTTATCTCCCCTGCGAAGCGTTTGAATTCATTTCTGATCGCTTGACCTTGTTCATCGGTAATACCCATTTTCTACTCCTTAATTAAACCGGGAATTTGACTTTGGCTCCCGTCCGCCAGCCAGCCAGATTGTCCGCTTTCGCGCCACACTGACCGGACAGCTAATGGTACATCTCATGATTAAACCTTAGTCTATGGGACGTTGGTCCATTGGACGTTAGTCCTAGAGCAACGCTGGAATTGCGAAGGTAATGCGAATCCGCGTCGAAACCGTTCAAGGGCCCAATCGACACGGATCTGAAAGTTTCTTCCACACGACAAACGTGCCAACCTTGAGAGACTCGCGTTGTTCCAAAACGGTGGGAGGTAATTCAGCGCGCCGACTGCGCGTTGCTTTCCGCGTGAGCTCGCCCGACGTTTCGGTTGGCCGCCACCCAACTCATAAAGAGCTGATAGCCGAGCGCCAGAAGAGTGGCACCGACGAACATCCCCAGGATTCCAGCGAACGCCACGCCTCCCAGCGCTTTTGCTGAAGCGCACGAAAGCGAATTCCTTCCTTGCCCAGCGGAGTTCATGTTTCCGCCGTCGGCGGAGGGAAAGCGGAAACTTGAACGTAGCAAAAAAAATCTACGGTCGAGGAAACCCCTTCGCGTTCCTGATCGCCAGCCTGCATATACAAGGGGAAGTGTTCCGTAGAAAGCCGTATGTCTATATGTGGTATGACAGTTGCTTGATGCAACGTAGATGCGCGGAGACCGAACTATTGGACTAATGTCCTATTGTGCTGATCTCCCCATAAGGAATCATATATTATGTCACATCTAATCCCGACAAATGAGCGGGCCCGCAAGACGTGGCTCGCTACGTTGCTCCCAAACGTGACGGCCTCCAACGCTGGCGTCGCCCTCCTCAGTGCTCAAATCACCGACCTCGAACAGCGGTGTGCAGCGATGCGCAGTCGCATCGATCATAAGCGGTCACAAACAATGCCCACGAGGCAAACACAGCTCGTATGACGCCTTCCGCCGAGTGGACGGTAATTAGGGGCGATGATTAAGAAGATCATTAGTGGCGGTCAGGCCGGCGCGGATCGAGCGGCTCTCGATTTCGCCATCGACCATAATATACCGCACGGCGGCTGTTGCCCGAAGGGGCGACTGGCCGAAGATGGAATCATCGATAAGCGGTATCAGTTACAGGAAACATCAACCGCGAACTATCATGAACGTACTGAGAAGAATGTTGAGGACTCAGATGGAACGGTGATCTTTGCACGAGAGCTAAGTGGCGGTTCTAAGGAAACCGCTGAACTTGCGCGAAAACACGGCAAGCCCTGTGTTCATCTTCACCACGGCATGCATGACGTCCCAGCCCAGCTACTCCGCTTTATTGACGGGCACCACATCGAGACGCTCAACGTGGCAGGAACGAGAGCCTCCCAAGACCCAGATATTTACAACTTCGTGAAGCAGATTTTGGAAGAGGCCTTATCCGTATTTGCACTCAACACGGGTAGTGGCCGCTGATCTCTTTGCGGTCGGCCAGATCGCACAACATGAGCAAACTGGAAACTCGAATGTGCTGGCTTTTTAGCAGAGCTTCCGGCGAAGGAAAGCCAAGCCCATGAGAGAAAGTCCAAGAAGGGACAAGGCTGATGTTGATATACAATATGTTATTTACGGAGCCGGCAGACGGATTCGAACCGACGACCTGCTGATTACAAATCAGCTGCTCTACCAACTGAGCTATGCCGGCGAAAAGGACGCGCGACATTAACGCAGCCGGCCGGCTGTAGCAACCGGCCTGTGGCCGGTTACACGTCATGAGTAAACGGAGGCGCCCTACGAACGCGAGCGCGACGTCACAGACAGCGGCTCGGCCGTCTCCAGGTTCTTGACCACGGTGCTCAGATAAACCGACTCCGGGTGGAGGCCTTTGTACTTGGTGATCTCGGCCCGGTTCAAAACGTTGAACCCGTAACGCTCGAACATCTTTTCGCCGCGCCGGCTCTCGAAGGTGACGATCTGTCCGTAAACCATCTTTTCGCCGCAGCGATAAAGATAACTCAGATACGCGCTCATGAGCGCGCGCGTGGTCGACATCTTGCGAGCGTCCGGCAGCAGATTGATGTGAAAATGCGGCACCCGCCGGGGCCGCGCCGGCACTTCGCGCCAGCCATGGGTCACCGTCCAGCGAATGAAACGCCGCGAACGATCGTTGTAGCGAAAATATCGACTGATCATTTTCACGAACAGCGAGACGTTCTGCCAGAAAGAGTAAAGCTGATTGCGCAGCGGCTTGCGCGACCCGAGCAGATAACCGCGGATCTCGCCGTCCATCTCGACGACAAAAGACGATTCCGGTTCCCAGTCCGTGTAATAAGTGGTGAGAAAATCGGCGAATAACTCCCGATCCTCGTAAACCGGGTCGATCGGTTCGCCGAGAAAGCCGGTCTCGCAGCACAATCTTCGCACCGCCTCGCGATCGGACGGCCGATAGCTGCGAATGGTCAAGGGCTGTGTGTTCTTCGTTTCCATCAGGGTCGCTGATAGTTTGCGCAGACCTCACGATAAATGCAAAACAGTTGCTCAAATACCCGCGGCCAACTGTAGAGGCGGCCGGCTGTTTCCGAAGCTTCTGTCTCCCAAATGTGACAATTTTCGTCCACTTGTTTGTTCGATGGCCTCGGCCAGAGCATCCCGCCGTGTTCTCGCGAGCCCACGATTCCTGTTCGTGAAAAATGATGCGGTCCATGTAGCTGCCGCGAATTCCCACCACCGGCGTGCCGCAGGCCTGACTTTCGAGCGCTACAAGTCCGAACGTTTCCTGGACGCCGGGATGAACGAAAAGATCCGCCGCGCGATAATAGCGGGCCAGATCAAGTGAGTCTGTGCAATACTGGATCCAGGAGACATCGCTTGCTGGCTCGTTGCAGTTCCTGCAACCGATCGCGCTGCCGATCCGTCCCCCACAATGAGAAGGTGAAAACCATCGGGGCGTTGCTGTCGCAGAGAGCGCAAAGGCCTCGAACAAGGTCTGTGTGTTCTTCTCCCGGGCCAGGCGTCCGACATAAAGTAGTAATCTTTTTCCGGTCGCAATTCCAAGAGACGCACGGGTCGCAGCGGCATCGTCCGGGTCAGGTTTAAAGACGTCTATGTTTACGCCCAGCCGGACGGCCCGGACATTTCGCACACCCCATCCGACCAGAACAGTTGCCAGGAGTTCGGAAGGGACCAGGGTCGCCTCAAAGCGATTGTAAAGATTCCGGACGTAACGACTGGCCAGATCCATGACCGCTTCGGTGGCGGTCGCGCCGAGATACTTGCCGGTGCTGCGCAAGTAGGCTTCCGGAAAATGCGAGTGATAAAATCCGACAACCGGAATCCCGAGGCCCCGCCCCGAGGCAATGCATTTCCAGGCGATTTGATAGGGATCGCTCGATTCAATGATGTCGGGGCGCTCGCGCTCAAGAATTTCTTCGACCGCGCGCAGATTCAGAAGCGCTCGGTAGCGCGACGTGCGGGAAAGAAGCGGCGAATGAATCGAGTAAATACGCGAGCGCACCGCTGGAATTCATTTCGGTTTTCGGGCCGGGCACAATCAAGATGTGCTCGTCGCCGGGCGAATGATTCTCGATGTAGCCGATCTTTTCGTGGACATAGCGCTTCACCCCGCCGCTGAGCGGCGAGTAAAACTGCGTGAGATCGCAAATCTTCAACGAATAAACTGTAGCCGTCGACCTCTGGGCGACGCAATCTGTCTAACTTATCGCCTTACTGCTGCGCCCCGACCCGCCTTCGGTCGCCGCGGTGGCCTACGGCGTGGCAAGCAGAGCGGGGCGGCTAGGACGCTTCGAGCTTGCTCAGATACCGCTCCGCCTCCATGGCGGCCGCGCAGCCGGCGCCGGCCGCGGTGACCGCCTGCTTGTAAACGCGATCCGAAACGTCGCCGGCAATGAAAACGCCGGGATGTTTGCTCTCGGCCAAATGGTTGGCCAGCAAATAGCCCTCCGGGTCGGTCTCAAGCTTTCCCTTAAAGGCATTCGTGTTCGGATCGTGACCAATGGCCACAAAGACGCAGGCGACCGGCAACTCCCGCTCCTCGTTCGTTTTCACGTTGCGCAAGCGCACCGCGCGCATCTCGCCTTTCTCGTCCGGAAGGTATTTCGTCACGACTGTGTTCCAGATTGGCTCGATCTTTTTGTGCGCGAACACGCGCTCAGCCATGATCTTCGACGCGCGCATTTTGTCCCGTCGATGAATCAAGTAAACCTTGGAGGCGAAACGGGTGAGAAAAAGCGCTTCTTCCGCCGCCGAATCCCCTCCGCCCACGACACAGACCGGCACATTTTTGTAAAAAGCTCCATCGCACGTCGCGCATGAGGTCAGGCCATGGCCGACCAATTTCTCTTCGTTGTCCAGGCCGAGCCAGCGGGCCGACGCGCCACTGGCAATGATGAGCGCCTGCGTTTCGAGCCACTCATCATCGGCTTTGATTCTCACGTTCCGGCCGCTGCCATCGAAGTCGGTCACCTCCGAATAAGAAAAACGGGCGCCAAACTTCTCAGCCTGCTGGTGCATGTTCATGATCAACTGCGGACCTTCGATGCCGTCAGGAAATCCGGGATAATTTTCGACCAGCGTCGTCGTGGACAGCTGTCCGCCGGGCTGCGACCTTCCAGGACCAGCGGATTCAAATTCGCGCGCGCCGCATAAATTGCGGCCGTCAAGCCGGCACAGCCGCTGCCTACGATGATGACCTTCTCCATGAGTAAATCTAGCACGCTGCGCAAGTGCCGAAAGAGAGCGAGCGGCACCGTAAGGTGGATCGGCCGCTCCGTCGGACGATGTTAACCGTTATGGCTTTCGCCGCCATTTCTAGCATCGAGCAAGGGACTGCTCGATCCACCTTTAAATGCCATGTTCGCGCGGGTCGACTCGCCTTCCCTTGGGAAGCTGGCAGCTTCCCCTACAGAAGACCGTTACGCCGTAACCCACGCCGCAATTTTGTGCAGACCGGTCGCGCCCGAGTAGGGGCTGCGGTTTTCCTCGAACCTTTGCACCTGACCCTTCCCGTCGGTCGCCCGAACCACGATCGTGTAATCACCGGCTTTGGCCGGAAGCCAGCCTTGGCGCGCGCTCCATAAAGACCACGCCAGATTCCCGCCGGTATAATAAATGTCGGCATCAGCCCAGGTGTTGCCATCATCAAAACTGAGTTCCACGCGCGAAATTCCGCGATCTCCTCCGAACGCCACGCCCTTCACCTCGATCGGGCCATTTAGTTTGCTCAGGGAAAATAGGGAATTGTTATCCGGCACATCAATGCGCGAACGAGTCGGGACAATGAAATCGGGGCCCCAACCCTGGGTTTCATAGAAACCCGTTGCCTCGGCCGTCGTGACTTCAATCCGCGTGAGCCATTTCACGTGTTTCTCGCCGAAATATCCGGGCACGATGACCCGGGCCGGATAACCGTGTTTGTCAGGCAATGGCTGCCCATTCATTTCATAGGCAACCAGCGTGCTCGGCTCCATGGCTTTCTCGAGGGGAAAGGTATCGGTGTAGTTGTCTACGCCGTAGACCCGCACCTTGGCGGCATTCGCACGCGGCGCCGCCGGATCGAGTAGATCCCGCATGGCCACGCCCTTCCAAACAGCGTTGCTCATCAGTCCCGCATCGAGTCCGTTGCTGATGCACATCAGAGTCGTCTCCTGCTCGACCGGCGCGATGCTCTTCAGGTCCTCGAGATTGTAGATGCGCGGGTTATCCACCAGGCCGTCGATTTCAAGGTGCCAAAGCGAAAGGTCGACCCGGGGATCGATCACATTCTTGGTCACACAATAAAATTGGTCGTTAGGCGTGATCGCCTGGACGCCGGGCCCCAGGTACTGGGTGCCGTCGTAACTGAAACTGGCGGTCCGATAAAGTTTTCGCAATAAGCCAGCGCCGCCGCCAGCGAGCAAAACGCCCAGGCCGCTTAGAATCAGCGTCCGGCGGCCGATGGAAGGTGAAAACTCCGCGCCCGCGCCCGCTTTTTCCTGCGTCAGAAATCGAAAACTGCCAACCAGCGTTCGTTCGAAGATCAAGACACTCAGAGCGAAACCAATCAGCGTGACCAGACGGGCGACACCGATCGGCAGCCCCACGTAACTGGTTCCCAAAACGGGCCACAACAAAATCCCGGCCGCGATAATCGGAAGTAAGACGAATACGACCAGGGTAGCGGCAGTCCTCGTTTGCTCCGGTTTGGAGCGCAGAGCAAGCCCATAAACCGCTCCTCCCAGGGCGCCCACGACGAGCTGTCCCACCATGGTCGAACCAACGCCCAGTTGTTTCAGATGATTGTATCCGCCGACTCGGCGCATAACCCATAGGAATGGCCCGGGTGAAATAAACACCGACATGCGGTCGCCGAATGTGGCAAGCGGCGTCGCCACTCCAAAGCACGCGAGCAACAGCATCAGAACTGTCATGGCGAGGCCGGCAATCAGTCCGGCGAACAAGCCAGCACGAAGCGCCTTCGTTCTACTCATGAACAGACCATCTTACAAGCTCGCGGGAGCAATGGAATGAAATTACTGGGGAAATTGCTGGGAAGCTAACAGCTTCCCCTACAGAAGAAGAGATTGCTCGAGTGGAATCGGAGAGGACTTCTCCGCTCTGCAGGGGATGCTGCTAGCTTCCCTGGGAAGGCTCAAACGCGATGCGCAACAAGGTCGCAATAATTCGGGTTCCGGCGACAAAGGTTCCACGCCATGTGCCCGATACTTTCGACTGTCCACCCGTTCGGCAGCGATGATTCACCGGCACCTCCAGGATGCGAAGCCCGGCGCGAGCGGCCCTCATCTGCATTTCCAGATTCCATCCATAGGTTTGCTCGCGCATGTTAAGTCGCTCGAGCGCGTCGCGTCTGATCGCCCGAAACGGACACATATCGGTGTAGCGGACCCCGTAGATCAAGCGCAGAAGAAATCCGGCGAGACGACCGGACGCTACCTGTTGAAAATTCATGCTTCCCGGTTCGCGCTGGCCGCGGGTCCGCGATCCGATGACGAAATCATGCGTGCCGGATATGATTGGATTGACCATTTCGCTCATGAACTCGGGACAATCGCTTCCATCACCGTCCAGGAAGACCACGATCTCGCAGTCGGGTGAGATCGCTCGAACGCCAGCCCCGCAGGCGCGACCATAGCCGGGTCTCGGTTCGACGATCACCTTCGCCCCCGCCGCCCGCGCGCGCTCCGCCGTTCGATCGGTGCTGGCGTTGTCGACCACGATGATCTCGTGCGCCATGTTGGATGCCGCTACCTCGCGGATCACACCCGCGATTGGATCTTCTTCGTTGAGCGCGGGAATTACGACGGAAATGAAAGACATCTTGTCGGCAGTCCAGCCGCACCGCGGCGGCGCCTCTCGCTTTCTATCGCTTTTCCACCCGATGCACGATCCCTTTGCTGCGAAGGATTGCGGCGGCTTCACCGAAGTAATCTCGCACCTCAGACTGCCCACGGATCCAGTCGAGATAACGTCCGATACCGGCGGCAAGATCAACTTGTGGCTCATAACCAAGAGCCCGAATTCGGGTCGTGTCGCTGGTCAGGTGCCTCATTTCGCCCGGCCTAAACTCTCCCTTTGCTTCCGGCGCAATGTGGATATTCAGTGCCTCTGAAATTTGCGCAGCGATTTCACGAATCGGGACACCCCGGCCGCTCCCGACGTTAATCGGCAAGCCATCCAGCTTGTCCGATTGCGCAACGATGAGATTGGCCCGGGCGATGTCTTCCACGAAAGAAAAATCGCGGGTTTGCTCACCGTCTTCGTAGAGAACGGGAGCCAGATTATTGAGCAGGCGCGTGCAGAAAATGGCGATGACCCCGGTGTAAGGATTGAAAACAGACTGTCGCGGTCCGTAGGTACACGAATAACGCAAGGCCACGGTCGGCAGACTGTTTTGTTTTCCCCAGAGAAGCACCAGTTTTTCCTGATCAACTTTTGTTAACCCATAAACTGTCTCTCCACCAACGGGCGCATCTTCAGGCGTGGCCGCGCTCGTCGTGACGACGTGGCAAATCGGGCAGTGCACGGACCAATCGCCCAGCCGCAACTGTTCGACCGGACGGACCTTCGGGAAAACGAGCCCATGCCGGGGACAAATCCCGGCGCCCTCGCTGTAAACCGCCTGCGAGCTGGCTACGATTATTTTTCGAATAGGAAGATTTTTCTCGCGAATGACTTCCAACAGCAGTGCCGTTCCAAACGAGTTGACGTGCACATACTTGGCGATCTCCGGCATGTATCCGCCGTAGGCAGCCTGATGAAAAACAACGTCGATATCCTGCAGTACAGATGCGACGGTCGCGCGATCGGTTACGTCGCCCTTGACGAATTCCACCTTGTCCGAAATCCAGGCGGGCTGGCCGTGCCGGTGCGTTTGCGGCTCTATGTTATCGAGCACCCGAACCTTCCATCCCTCGCGCACCAGCAAATCGGCAAGGTGAGAGCCGATCAATCCGGCGCCACCGGTTACAAGAGCTCTATTTTCTGTGCTCGTCATGCGAATCGCACCGTAGGTTGTCGAGACGTTTGTGCCAAGCCCCTCAGCTTCGCAGAACGGATCTTCTAGTTTGAGAACAGTCTAGCGTGGTCTTTGTGCTCTCTCATTTTCATCAGAAAGGCTCGCGTATTTGGCGCTACCGCCGCAGCGGCCGATTCGTCTTGCAGCAGCTCCCGGCAAAGCTTTCTGAGAGTCGCTTCATCATCCACATCGAAGCCGGGCGGCAATTCATGCACTGCAATGCCCATCTCGCCAGCGCGCTGCACCGTCTGCTCAAATACGCGCTCGGTGCTCCATGCGATGTCCTCAAAGAATCGGCCATGCGCCTGTTTCAATCCAATCAGGTAATATCCACCATCCTCGCTTGGCCCCAGAACGACGCGATCGCCCGGTCTCGCCAGGACGTTCGCTGCCTCGGCAAAACTGGAAGATGGCACCGTCGGGCTGTCTGAGTTAATCAAACAAACTGATTCAAACCCGACCGCGAACAGATCCTTGGCCGCAAAATATAGGCGCTCGCCGAAATCGCGGCCACGCTGAGAAATGAGAACAAAATCCGGAGATAATATGTTTTCGTAAACCGCCTCGGATCCAAGCGGTGTATAAACGCCTACTCCGCGTGCCGGGGCCTGCTGACACGCTCGCGAGATGGAGCCTGCCATATCTCGCAGAAAACATTTATTTATCTCGGCCGCTTCATCTGGTGTCAGCGGGGGACTAAGTCTTGTTTTCACCTTTCCCGCCTGCGGAGCTTTGGTCATTATTCCAAGCGCGCAAAGCAGGGGCTCCTGTTTTTTGATTGCGCCCGGATCAAGCACCTGGTGAATCGGCATTTCGAAAATGTTGTTGGCAAGCAGATATCTTATTTTTATTGGCTAGCAAAAAGAGTCTTCACCTTCTGCTCACGAATAAGTTTGGATAAAGACCTTCTGGGCGAGGGAAAAGGGGTGCGCTAAACCCTGTGAATAATGAGCCGGAGAAAAATCAACAAAGCCACCTATAGCAAACACCGCCGTAATCTATTAAGAGTTATTCGAACTTGTTGGATTGTTGCTGAGCGATCCATTGACACCCAAAACATGAAAGGAGACGCATATTTTCGGCTCGTTTTATTTGCCAATACTTTCCTAAAGGGTGGTCGAAAATGTGCTTGGTGAGTTGACCCCAAGTCGCGGCACGAACGAAGCTAAGCTCTGAATTCACCCCGTGAGATGAGAGATATGCCAGCCTACTGCTATGTATATGTTTTGCGTTCCATGGCAGATCATCAATTTTATGTTGGCTTGACAAGAGATTTGCGAGCACGGTTTCACGCGCATAATAGAGGACTCGTCGCTTCAACGAAAAGACGTATCCCGTTGCGGCTTGTCTATTGGGAGGGCTGTTTGAATGACAGTGATGCCGCTCAACGCGAGAAATATTTAAAGACTGCTTGGGGAAAGCGGTACATCAAAACAAGGTTGCGGAGGTATCTCACGGGGTAAATGCACATCACGGACATCATGCGGGGGGATTCTCCCACGTTTTCGTTCGAGTTTTTTCCTCCCAAAACGCCGGAGGCGGCCGAGACTCTCTACCAAACGATTCGAGATCTCGAATCGTACAGGCCGCACTTTGTCAGCGTGACTTATGGGGCGGGTGGTTCAACCCGAGATCTAACCCACGATCTGGTCGAGCGCATTCAACACACCACAAAACTGGATCCTATCCCTCACCTGACCTGCGTCTGCCACAACGAAGAGGAGATCCAGGCGATTCTGCTTCGATATGCCAGGTCAGCAATTGGAAACATTCTCGCGCTCGGAGGCGATAGACCGCGCGGAATTGCCTACGACAAATCGCACGACTCCTTTCAACACGCGATCGATTTGGTGAAGTTCATTCGCAGATTCAACGAGTCGGGTGTGCATCCGGATCGGCGGGGTTTCGGGATCGGTGTGGCCGGTTTTCCCGAAGGGCATCCCGCGACGCCGAATCGATTGGTCGAAATGGATCACCTGAAAGCGAAGGTCGATGCGGGCGCCGACTACATCGTCACTCAACTATTTTTCGATAATCGCGACTTCCTCGACTTCCGTGAACGCTGTGCGCTGGCCGATATCCACGTCCCCATTATCGCCGGGATCATGCCGATTACTTCCATGAGCGGATTCAAACGCATGGCCGAACTCGCCGGCGGGACACGCTTCCCGGCGAAGCTTTTGCGCGCTCTCCAGCGATGCAAAACGATTCAGAAATGGTTAATCGCGTCGGCGTTCACTTCGCCCTTGGAACAATGTCACGACCTTTTGGATAACAACGTTGCAGGCATTCACTTCTATACGCTCAATCGCTCGGACGCGACGCGGATAATTTTTGACAGCCTCGGCATTCCGCGCCGGCGAAGCGCACAGGCCCCGGCTTAGAAGGGCGAGATTTGCGCGCGAGGTCTGAAGCGCGGAATGTTTCGCGGTGTTGGAAACTCGTCGCGCCTTTTATCTTCAGTTAGCCACGGTCGGGGCTGCGATTGTGTCGGTCCTCCTGCTTTCGCACACCGTTCACCTCGTTGAATTCATGGCGCGAGCGCAGGAAGCCGTCATGAGATGGGGCCGATGGAGCGGCATTTGTTATCCTTTCCTCTTCGCGCTTTGCAATGTGCTGCTTTTACCGGGGGGAATATTGTGCGTGGGGAGCGGTTTTTTCTTCGGATTGTGGTGGGGATTTTTCCTGGTCCTGATTGGCAATGGCATCGGCGCGGCCATTGCCTTCGCCCTGAGCCGCTGGGTGGGAAAACACTGGTTTCGCCGGAAGCTTTCGCGCAACGCAACCTTTCGCGCGCTCGAGCCGGCCGTGGAACGCGAGGGCTGGAAAATCATTCTTCTCACCCAACTGCATCCCCTTTTTCCGACCAGCCTGATTAATTATTTCTATGGCCTAACCAGAATTCGTTTTTGGACCTACATGCTTTGGGTTTCGGTTGGCCGCGCCCCCGGGCTCTTCCTGTATGTTTATCTTGGAACGCTGGGCCAGTTCGGCTTGAATCTGGCGCGCGGCAAAACGCATCCGCGTATGATTGAGTATTGGACATGGGGTGGGGCTTTCGTTGCGACAGCGCTTCTCTTGCTCGTGCTCAGTCGCATCGCGGTCCGGGCCATGCAAAAATCACATGTTCAAGCTGACATTGAGGAGCAGGCGCAAGAGTCAGTGCGCCCTACCGCAACTGTATAAACATCTTATTACAAGGTAGTTATGGATGTAATTAGACTCATAGCCGAGGCGAGAGAAGCGCGGTCGCAGGCTTACGTGCCCTACTCAAAGTTTGCCGTAGGCGCAGCGTTGCTAACGAAGTCGGGCCGGGTCTTTGTGGGATGCAACGTTGAAAATATCTCGTTCAGACTAACGATGTGCGCTGAGCAGGTAGCGGTCGCGGCCGCGGTGCTTGAAGGAGAAAAGGAGTTTCTCGCGATCGCAGTAGTGGCTGACTCAAAGGAGCCGATTGTGCCGTGTGGGGCCTGCCGCCAGGTGCTGGCGGAATTTAATCCGGAAATGGAAGTGATTATGTCGACGGTTGGCGGCGTCAGTGAAACTTTGCCGCTTGGCAAGCTGCTGCCCCGGCCGGCCCAAGGCATCCTGGAATCACACCGAAATGTTTAAGCTGCCGACTGATTACGACGTGGTGGTCGTCGGAAGCGGCCACGCTGGGATTGAGGCGGCCCTGGCAGCGGCGCGTCTCGGATGCCGGACCCTGATGGTAACGCAAAATCTCGATACCATCGGGCAGATGTCGTGTAATCCGGCGATCGGCGGGTTGGCTAAGGGGCATATCGTCCGGGAAATTGACGCACTTGGCGGCGCCATGGGATTGAATGCCGATGCGACCGGGATCCAGTTTCGCATGCTCAACCGGGCGAAGGGTCCATCGGTCAGAGCGCCTCGCGCGCAATGCGATAAGAAGGCCTACCAGTTTCGGATGAAAGCGGTCCTCGAACGCGCCGGGAATCTGGATATTCAGCAGGCGACGGTCTCAAAAGTGGCCGTGCAAAACGATCGGGTGATCGGAGTAGAAACAGACATTGGATCAAGGATCGCGGCCGGGGCGGTCGTGATCACCTCAGGCACGTTCTTGCGCGGTCTTCTTCATGTGGGCGAGAACCAAAAACCCGGGGGGCGGATGGCGGATGCGAGTTCTGGATTGAGCGAGAATTTGAGGCAGCTCGGATTCGAGGTAGGCCGTTTCAAGACCGGCACCCCCTGCCGGATCAACCGACGATCGATTGACTTTTCTAAATGTGAAATCCAGCTGGGAGACGAGCCGCCGCCGAGGTTCGCTTTCCAGACTGGCAGTCTGGCCCGGCTGAAAGGAGACATCTTTACCCTGAATCACGAGGAAGGCGGAGAGTTCCACGTGGAACAAATTCCATGCTGGATAACCCACACGATCCAGCGCACCCACGAAATTATCCGGGCCAACCTCCACCGGTCGCCCCTGTATGCGGGCCGTATCGAGGGTACCGGGCCTCGCTACTGTCCCTCCATCGAGGATAAAGTGGTGAAATTTGCCGATAAGACATCGCATCAACTCTTCCTGGAGCCTGAAGGCCGTCATACCGAGGAATTCTATATAAATGGCATTTCGACGAGCCTTCCGTTTGAGGTCCAGCTGGAATTTGTACAGGTCGATTCCGGCTTTGGAGAGGGCCGAGATCATGCGGCCGGGATACGCGGTCGAATACGATTTCTTTCCTCCGACGCAGCTCCGGCACACTTTGGAGACGAAGCGGATCAGCGGTTTGTATTTTGCAGGCCAGGTCAACGGGACCTCGGGCTACGAAGAGGCTGGCGCTCAGGGTCTGGTCGCGGGAGCCAACGCTGGACTGCGTATGCTGGGACGCGAGCCTTTGGTCTTCGAGCGAAGCGAAGCCTACATCGGGGTATTGATAGACGATTTGGTAACGAGGGGGACCGAAGAGCCTTACCGGATGTTTACGAGCCGGGCGGAGGATCGGCTAAGGCTTCGACAGGATAATGCCGATCAGCGGCTGACTCCTCGAGCGTTTGAAGCCGGGCTGGTAGACGAGAACCGATGGAAGGATTACGGGCGAAAAATGACGCTCGTCGAGGCAGCTCGCACGGCTGCTTTGGAATGGAGAATCGGCGGAATCTCAGGCGCGCAACTTCTAAAGCGCCCTGATTTTACGTCAGCAAATCTACCCGCCGAGGTTCGATCGACGGCGCATCCAGAAATATGGGATCTCGTTGAAACGGAATTTAAGTACGAAGGATATGCCGCGCGGCAATCCGAACAGAATCGCGCGGTCGCGCGACGGAGCGAGCAGCGGATTCCCGACGCGCTGGATTTTACTCAGATTCCTGGCTTGCGAGCCGAAACGCGGCAAAAACTTGCCGCCATCAGACCGACATCCCTTGGGCAAGCCGCGCGGGTGAGCGGAGTGACGCCGGCTGACATAGCGATCATATCTATATGGTTGATTAAGAATGACTTACAATATAATTCTTCGACGGGAGAAATGGCGCAGAGCGAACTGCCGTAAAGGAGGCTTGTGATCTTATTCGCCGCCATCGCCCTGCTTAGCTATCTCATTGGAGCGATACCCTCGGGTTACCTCGCCGGCAGGATGGCAGGCATCGATATTCGCCAATCGGGGAGCGGGAGCATGGGCGCAACCAACGTGACCCGTGTGTTAGGTAAGCGCTACGGATACGCGGTTTTCTTCGCCGACTTTTTCAAGGGCCTCGGAACGATCTGTCTTTCGACGTTCATCGGAAAGAGATTTGCGCCGGATTCTTCGCAGGATGTTTTGCAGATCGCGTCCGGTGTTTTTTGCATTCTGGGAAACGCTTTTCCGGTGTGGTTGCGTTTTCGAGGGGGAAAAGGCGTCGCCACCTCGGCTGGGGTATTTTTCGGACTGACCCCAATTGCCGCGATCGTAGCCTTTGTGATCTGGGTGGTTACATTCCGGGTTACACGATACGTTTCGATCGCGTCCATGATCGCCTCCATCGCCCTGCCTACCACGGTATTTATTTTGACGCACTTCATGCATACGCGCGGACCCTTGGTTTTGTACGCTTCGATTGGTCTGGCCATCATTGTGATTTTGCGACATCGATCGAATTTTTCGCGATTGCTGCAGGGCACGGAACCGCGCTTTCGACGCCATGAAGATTGAGGCGACCGCGATCTTGGGAACCGGAAGCTGGGGGACGGCACTGGCCGCTCTTTGGGCAAAGGATGGACGAGAAATTGTCCTTTGGGGGAACAACGCGTCGCGCGTGGCCCGTCTGCAAGAGACGCGCGAAAACAACGAATACCTGCCTGGCGTGAAACTCCAGGAGTCGGTCCGGGTGACGAACGCCCTGGGCGACTGCGCGGGCTGCTCGCTCGTCGTTTTTGTGGTTCCATCTACCGCGTTTCGGGCGATTGCCCAGCGCTTCGCCGCCGTGGTCACGGAGAAGAATTCGGTGCTGCTCAGTTGCACAAAAGGAATCGAGCACGGCACGGGAATGCGCATGAGCCAGATCCTATCGGAGATTTTTCCGGGTCAGGTGATCGCGGTGCTTTCTGGTCCGAACCTCGCCGTGGAAGTGGCGAAGGGACTTCCCACCGCGACCGTAATTGGTTGTGCCGACGCGGAGTGGGCGGCTGAACTGCAAACTCATCTGGGAAGTTCTCGCTTTCGCATTTACACGAGTGACGAGCTGGTTGGGATCGAACTCGGCGGCGCTCTAAAGAATGTGTTCGCGCTTCCCGCGGGCGTGAGCGACGGCTTTGGCTTGGGGGACAATTCAAAAGCGGCGCTCGTTACCCGATCGCTCGCCGAATTGGTCCGGCTCGGCACGGCCATGGGCGGGAGTCCGCGCACATTTTACGGACTGAGCGGCGCAGGCGATTTAATTGCCACCTGCTTTAGTCAGCACAGCCGCAATCGGAGCGTCGGCCAAAGGCTGGCGCGCGGTGAATCGCTCGACGCTGTGACTTCATCGATGCAGATGGTGGCGGAGGGGATTCCAACCACCAAGAGTGCTTATGACTGCGCGCGACAGCTCAACGTCGATACTCCGATCATCGACCAGGTCTACGCCGTTCTCTACCAGGGAAAACCGCCCGCCCAGGGACTGAGAGATTTGCTGCAGCGCGACCAAAAGGCCGAGCGGCTCTAACAGAATTTGCTGATCGCTTCCGGGTACAGTTCGCGCTCGGCCACTTGAATGCGCGCGTGCAATGTTTCCGGGGTATCGTTAGGCAAAATCGGGACCTCACGTTGTGCGATGATATCGCCGTGATCTATTTTCGCATCCACGTAATGCACCGTACAGCCGGTAATCTTCTCGCGCGCGGCGAGCGCCTGCTTCCACGCAGCCAGACCCGGAAATTTTGGCAGTAGCGATGGATGGATATTCAAAATCTTTCGCGGAAAGGCCTCCAGCATCGGGGCCTTGAGGATGCGCATGAAACCAGCCAGCACGACCAGTTGGACTCCGGCCGCGCGCAGCAGGCGAACGAGTTCGGTCTCGGCCACAGGGTCCAGTTTCGTCCGGGAGGATCCGGGGGGCAGATAGGCGTTGGCAACGGAGAACTCGCGCGCGATCCCGAGGATGGGCGCGTCGACCACATCCGAGATGACGAGGACCGCTTCCGCCCGGAGGGCCTGCGCTTGAATGCGCTCCAGAATCGCGCGGCAATTGCTTCCCTTGCCCGAGCCCAGAATTCCCAGGCGCAGTCGGCTCATTCGGGAACGCTCTTCAACTTTTCAAGGATGAGCGAAGTCGAATAGCCTGTTTCAAAAGGAATGATCTGGATATCGGCGCTTATTTTTTCCAGGACAGCCCGCTCCTCCGCGTTCAACGTTCCGCGTGTGTAGTCGCCGCCCTTCACGTAGATCGCCGGGCGAACCAAATCGAGCAACCGGGTTGCGCGGACATCCTGGAAGATGGTCACGAGATCGACGCACTCCACCGCGGCCAGGACCTCGGCGCGATCCCGCTCGTTGTTAATCGGCCGGTTCGAACCTTTGAGCTCTCGCACCGATTGGTCGCCATTCACTCCGACAGCCAGAACGTCACCCAGGTCGCGTGCGGTCTGCAGGTAACGGACGTGACCAACGTGCAATAAATCGAAGCACCCGTTGGTAAAAACAAGCTTCCGGCCCTCGGCCCGTAATTTCGTGGCGCACGCGGCCAGCTCTTCCGCGCTGATAATCTTGTTCCTCATTTCTTTCTTTTCGGGATTCACGATGACACCGGCGGCCTTGACGATTGATCCCGCCGGAAAGGCCAATTTCTGCCGCCTGGCGTTTGAAGCAACACCGGCTCCGCATTTAGAATTGGTTGGCTCGCGTCTGCTTGCCGGGTGATGTGGCAGGGCGTGAGAATCGGAGGTTGCGTTTTATTAGTTCTGGCCAACTTGTAGGCGCGAATTGCATTGCGATGGCCACGGAAGATACATCAGGAAAAACGGATCGCTCGCGAGGTCCCGGATTTCGTATCTCGACGCGGCCGGTGGTACGACGCCGGCCGGGTGAGCAAGCCGCTGCCTCGGACCTTGGCGAACTCCCGCGTGCCTACGGCGCGCCGGTCTTATTCGCCATCGCGCGGGATGCGAAAACGTTGTTTACGTGTTGGAACGTCGATTGGTCGGATGTTTTCGCCAGAGGCGAGCCGGTCGACAAACAGGTCTATTTGCGCGTGAAAAAGGCCGACGGCACCGACGAATCCGAATCGGTGGTCGAACCGATGCTCGGCAGTTACTATGCGGCGGCCGCCCAACCGGGGAGTCTCTACCATGTGGAAGTCGGTTATTATGATGCGGCCGACGGCTGGCGTTCGGTCGCGACTTCCGAGGCCGTGCGTATGCCACCGGATGGCGCCTCGGTAAATGTGGATGTCGATCTGGCTACGGTGCCGTTTCATCTCAGTTTTCAGCGGTTGATCGATCTGTTTAGGGCGTCGAACGGGAATGGCCTGGCCGGGATTTTGGCGCGCCTGCAAAAACGCGCGGTGACCACGGGAGAGGAGGAGCTGACTCCTGAGGAGTGGCAGATTCTTTACGCCATGGATCTTTCGGTCTCCGAGCTGGATTCGGCTCGCCACGGGTTTGCCCATGGCCAGGACAATGATTTTCTGCGCAAACGGACGGAGGCTATTCTTGGCTTTGGAGCGACCAGCCCGGCGCATGCCTTCGGTGGCAGTAGTTGGAGTTCATTCGCCAGCTAGTTAGGCGGGCTTTCTTTCCTTTTTGCCGCAGCGCGGGGAAGTAATCCGAACCGTTCGGCCTAACGATTGTTGGACGGCTGCGCCAGTTTGCTCCGGCGCACGCCGTAGCAAAAGTAAAACACGATGCCGATGGCGAACCAGACCAGCAACCGGCGCCATGTTGGCCACGGTAGCGCGGCCATGAGCGCCAATGCGGAGAGTGCGCCCGCCGGCGCGACGAACCAGACCCACGGCGTGGTGAATTTGCGCGGCAGGTCTGGCTCGCGCACCCGCAGCACGAGAATGCCCACCGACACGATGACAAACGCCAGCAAGGTGCCGATGGAGCAAAGGCTGCCGGCCTCGCGAACTGAGAACAGGGCAGAAAAGATCGCCACGCCCACGCCGGTCACGATGGACGTCAGCCACGGTGTCTGAAAGCGGGGATGCACCCGGCTAACGAACGGCGGGAGCAGACCATCACGGGCCATGCTGTAAAATACG
The DNA here is from genome assembly GCA_963788855.1 of uncultured Verrucomicrobiae bacterium. GTDB lineage: Bacteria > Verrucomicrobiota > Verrucomicrobiia > Chthoniobacterales > UBA10450 > CAWBIE01. The sequence goes on along the minus strand of CAWBIE010000004.1, from coordinate 635,443 downwards.
CGCGATTGGCCCAGCAATAGCACCAGGATGACCGACGACAGACCTGCGATGGCGCCGAGCTTGATGAAACGTCCCATCCAATCCAGGCCCGCGTGATCCGCCACCACCGCGATCGGATCGGGCACGTCAAGCTGGCCGTAAGGCACAACGCCTGTCGCGATTCGCCGACACCAGGATATAGAGCACCGTGCAAAGCAACAACGAGCCGATGATGGCGATGGGCATGTCGCGTTGGGGATTTTTCGCTTCCTGCGCCGCGGTGCTCACGGCGTCAAAGCCGATGTAGGCGAAAAAGACGATGCCGGCGCCGGTCATGACGCCGCTCCAGCCGAAGTGACCGGACTGGCCCGTGTTCGCCGGAATAAAAGGATGCCAGTTCGCCGCCATGATGGCGCGAGACGCGCCGACGATGAACAGCAGCACCACCGCTACCTTTACCATCACGATCAGGTTGTTGAAGTTCGCCGATTCCTTGATGCCGACCACGAGCAACGTTGTAACCACAAAGATGATGAGAACGGCCGGCAGATTGAAGATGGCCGAGACCTGATGGAGCGTCGCCGGGTCAGTTCCCGCGGTTTTGATTTGATCGAGTAGCGCCGCGCTACTGACCACCCATCCGGCCTTGGCTTTCACCAGCGCGGCGAGTGCCGCAGGAATTTCAATCAACGCCGTTCCGCGCGCCGCCGACAATGCGGGTGGGATATCGATGCCAAAATCGTGCAGGAACGAGACCACATAGCCGGACCAACCGATGGCCACGGTGATTGCGCCGACCGCGTATTCGAGGATCAAATCCCAGCCGATGATCCAGGCAAAGAGTTCGCCAAGAGTGGCGTAGCCATAGGTGTAGGCGCTCCCGGCCATTGGCACGAGCGACGCGAATTCGCTGTAACACAACGCGGCGAACACCGATGCGACACCCGCCAGCACAAAGGAGAGGACCACCGCAGGTCCGGCGTTCTGCGCCGCGACTGTGCCGGTGAGCACGAAGATGCCTGTGCCGATAATCGCGCCAATCCCGAGCGCGGTGAGATTTACCGGGCCAAGCGCACGCTTGAGACTATGGTCGGTGAGCGCTTCAGCCTGCAGATCGGTGACACTCTTTCGGCGAAATAAATTCATGGGTTGGTTTTTGGCTTTGCTAAATGGGCCGCCGCGAGCGGCAAGTCAAGCAAATGTCAGGTCGCGTCCGTCCGCGATTTTCTCCAGAGAAAGTAAACGGGCACACCCGCGAGCACGATGAGCAAGCCCGGCCACGAGGTTTGGGTCCGATAAAGAGCCAGGACCAGAAGAATGACAGTCGCCGCGATGATATAGAAGACCGGCAGCACGGGATAACCGAAGGCGCGATACGGTCGCTCCGCATCTGGCCGCGTGCGCCGCAGCACAAACACACCGGCGATCGTCAGCACGTAGAAAATCAGCACCGCGAACACGACGTAGTCGAGCAACACGCCATAGATGTTGCCATATTGCTCAACCCCGGACGCATCGAGCAGGGGTGCGCCCGTGACGGCATCGCGCAAGCGCGTGCGCGGCAGCACCAGCAATGCGGTCCAGAGGCCCTGCAGGAGCAGCGCCACCGCGGGAACGTGCCGAGTATTGAGTCGTCCTGTGGCTTTGAAGAACAAACCGTCCTGGGCCATCGCGTAATAAACGCGCGCGCCGGCCAGGATCAGTCCATTGTTACAGCCGAACGTCGAGACCATGATGGCCACCGCCATAATCACGGCGCCCGCCCCGCCGAACATCACTTCCATAGCAGCCGTGCCCACGCGGTCATCCGGCGCGTGCTGGATTTTTTCCAGCGGCAGCACACAGAGGTAAGCCACGTTCGCCAGCAGATAGAGCGTGATGACAAGCCCGGTGCCCAAAGCAAGCGAGAGCGGCAGATTCCGCCGCGGATTTTTCACCTCGCCGGCGGTGAACGTGATGTTGTTCCAGGCATCCGAGGAAAACAGCGAGCCGACCTGCGCCACGCACACGGCAATCAACAGTCCCAGCGCGCCGCCCGTCGCCGAAACCGAAGCGACGAACGACAGATCGGACTTGATCGGCAACACTTCGCCTGGCGTCCACAAGTTGGTGAGATTGGCGCTGAGCACATCGCCGTTACGGCCGATGAACAGGCCGAGCAGGACGAGCACCAAAAGGGACAACGTCTTGGCCGAGGTAAACACGTTTTGGATGAGCTTCCCGAGTCGGAGGCCGCGCGTGTTCAAAATCGTCAGGAAGCCGATCACGACGATCGCCACCAGTTGTTGGGTCGAAAGACTGATGGCGTAGTTGGTCGAGAGACTGATCGGCGGAACGACCCAGTGGGTCGGTGAGATAATCGGCGCGAGCACACCGAGAAATCGCGCGAACGCGACCGCCACCGCGGCAATCGTGCCGGTCTGAATCACGAGGAACAACGTCCATCCGTAAAGAAATCCCCAGAGAGGACTGTAGGCTTCGCGAAGATAAACGTATTGTCCGCCGGCGCGGGGCATCATCGCGGCCAGTTCGCCGTAGGTGAGCGCGGCCATGACCGTGAGCGCGCCGGTCAACCCCCACACCACCAGCAGCCAGCCCGCCGAGCCGACCAGCCGGGTGATGTCCGCCGAAACGATGAAAATACCCGAGCCAATCATCGAGCCCGCGACGAGCATGGTCGAGTCGAGCAGGCCGAGTCCTTGAACGAACTTGCCGTTGTTGGCTGCAGATGGTGGTGACATAAGGCTGTGGAGTTTGAGTTGCTCGAATGCGCGGAGAGTTAATCACCGCTCTGGCGCGCGGGGCAACGCCAAAACACCGCATGTTCCGCCTTTCTCGTGGTCGATTCTTCTCTGGCACCTTGCAGGTCAAACGCCGCTTTCGCCCCGGCATAAGCATGGTATTCTCCGGCCCGTGACGAACCCCGGTTTTCTACGCCCGACCCGAAATTTCTGTTGCGCCTTCGTGTTCGTTGTCGCTCTGGTGGCTGATGTCTCGGCAGCCACGCAGCCGGCTCGCACGAGTAATCGTTCGAGTTCGGAATTCGAGGCACTGCCCCTTATCCGATCGCGGCAAAATCATTTGCTGGTTCGAGCCACGATCAATGGCAAGGAGGCCTGGCTCGGCGTGGACAGCGGCGCACCGGTCAGCGCCATATCTTCGAATCGTCGAGAACACTTTCGTCTCACCAGTATTCCGACCAGTTCGAGTTTGCCCGGCCGGCTGCAGATCAACGGGGCCTTCAATAGCGTGGCGATCGCCCATCACCTGCGGCTGGGCGGGCTCGATCTCCTCGATGAGCCGGTCGTGACGGTTGATCTTGGCAACTCGCCCCGGGCAGGTCGCCGGGGGGACGAGCAGCAGATCGACGGGATCCTCGGAGCCGATATTCTGTTCCCGACCAAAGCAGTCCTTGATTGCCAGCGGCAAGTCCTCCTCTTGAAATTGGATCCCGAGTTGGCCGGTCATGCCTCCGGTTATGATTATCGCGGGCTCAATGCGGTGCCGATTCAGGTCAGTGACGGATTCAACCTCTACGTCAACGCGTCCATCAATGGAACGCCAGCCAAGCTGATGGTCGATACGGGAGCCTTCGCGACCTTGCTTCATCGTTCGTTCGTTCGGCAAATGCGCATCCCGGTGCATGAGACCCCCTTCAGCTCGGCCGCGGTGAACTTGAAGCAGCGCGGGGTGCAGGTCGCCCGCGTTCGCAAGCTTTCAATCGGCACAGTCGACATTCTCGGCAAAGAGGTCGGCGTGGTCGATCTGGAAGGGTTGATCCACATCAAACTCCTGCACGCGACGCCTCCGGTGGCGGGTCTGCTGGGCGGCGAGATCTTGAACAGGCATCATGGGATTATCGATTTCGGCACGCGCACTCTTTACCTGAGGAGATAGGGGACTTCGTTTGGGCTCGGCGGCGGAACCAAGGCCCGGCCGGAGGTCATGGGTATTATTATATGGGTAGAATCCCTCGGGATTGACATGCAACCATTTAGTTGCATAATTTTTCCTAGTGGATCTTGTCTTCCAGGCAATCGCTCATCCGAGCCGAAGACAGTTGCTCGATCAGTTGCACCTGACCAATAGCCAGACCCTCACCGAACTCTGTCGCGGTCTCGACATGACCCGGCAAGCCGTGACCAAACATCTGGACCTGCTGAGGAAGGCGAACCTGGTCATTCCGCTTTGGCGGGGCCGCGAAAAACTCCACTACCTCAATCCCGTCCCTCTCAAGCAGATTTCCGAGCGCTGGCTCGACAAATATGAACGCGCCAGTTTGCGCGCCCTGATTGACCTCGAGAGAGGTCTTGAGGAGAACAAGCCTGGGGGGAGATGAGACCCGGAAGACCGACCCCTACCTCCTGCAGAATCTTACAGATCTTGATCGCCCGCGGAAAGACAACCGATGACATACGCGGACGGTCTCTTATTCCATGTCAATCTCGCGTACGCCTTTTTGCGCGCGGATTGCTTCAACCTGATTCCGAACCTTGTCCGCCAGGCCCACGGCGCACGGAATCGCTTCAATCAAAACGCTGGGCGACGAAGCATCGGACGTGTTGAGCGTCAGGTTCTGCAGGCCAGCCATCCGATAAAGGAATGGCTGTCGCGTCTCCAGATCCTTGACCCGGTACAATTCCAGAGTGTCGGTCTTCTTGGCAAAGACACCTTCCCTGATTTTCAACCGTTCGCTGGTCAGCTCGTAAGTTTTACTTTTCGTTTGGAGATAACGCGCGAGAGCCATAAAGATCGGCACCAGCAGCGACCACAAGATGAATGGACTAAATCCCCTGAGCCCTGCCGACGACGCCTGGCGCAGCATGGCAAACATCGTTACAATGACGCAGCCCAGTAGCCCGGCTAACGCATATTGGGCCAAATTCCTCCACTGCGAGGAAGTGCCGCGCCAGACAGTCTCTTCGGCCATGGTCAGAGTTCTAGCAGGACCGCGGTCAAGCACAAGGCGCTAATGGCATCGTCGATCCGACAGGCATTTGTCTTGGGGGCGGGTCTTGGCACGCGCTTACGGCCCCTGACAGACGATCTACCAAAGCCCCTCATGCCGATCTTTCAAAAACCGCTCATCACTTTTGCCCTGGATCATTTGCTTTCCATTGGCGTAGAGCGCTTCGTTATCAACACCCATCATTTGCCGGAGAAATTTGAGGCCCTTTTCCCGGGAGGCTCTTATCGACGGCACCCCGTGCAACTCGTCCACGAGCCGAACCTGCTCGAAACCGGCGGCGGAATTAAGAATGCCGAACCGTTCCTCGGGGCGGAGTCGTTCATCGTGTATAGCGGCGACGTTCTGGCCGACTTCGATTTGCGGCCGTTGATCCGGGAGCATTTCCGGTCCGGAAATGATGTCACACTGGCCCTGCGCAAGACCGGCCTTGCGGCCGGCGTGCATCTGGAAAACGGACGCATCGTCGATATCGGAAAGGCATCGGCCAGTTCCGGGGGCTACGACTATGCCAATGTCTCAGTCTGGAGCTCCGCTATCTTCCAAAGAATCCCGGAACCAAAAAAGGTTTCGTTTATCCCGATTTTGGTCGAATGGATTCGGGAAGGCGGCCGAATCGGCGGCGCGGTTCTAAACGACGGCCAGTGGTTCAACGTCGGTTCGCGCGCGGAATATCTGCAAGTTCACCGGACCATCGGCGAGGAGAGTTGGAAGCCGAAATACGTGACGGATGCGGGCTGGCCGCGGCGCCGGGCCATGACGGCCACGGTGGATCCCAGCGCCCAGATACGTGGCTGTTCAGTCGTCGGCGAAGATTGTCGCGTCGGCGCCGAGGCCATCCTTGATGACACCATCCTTTGGCCGGCCTCACAAATTGCTTCCCGAAGCGATCTACTTGGTTGTATTGTCCGCAGCCTGAAAAAGGTGGAAGGCACTCATCGCGACGCCGACCTCTAAAGTTTGCTATCCAAGGTAATGAAAACCGATCTTCTCCTGCGCCAGACGCGGATGCATTTTCCGCGCTTCGACGATGCCGAAGTGGAGATTCATCCGATCGAAAAAGGCGGCTCCGATCGGAAATTCTATCGGGTTCGCTTCTCTCCCGATCAGACGATCATCCTGGTAAAGTACAATCTCGAGCGCGAGGAAAACCGGCACTACGTCGAGATCGCCGAAATTCCTGGAGGAGAATGGAATTCGCGCGCCCAAGATTTATTTTCACGATCCGGAAGAAGGCCTGATCTGGATCGAAGATCTAGGCGAACGCGATCTGTTTAGCTATCGCGACGAAAGCTGGCTGGTGCGTCGCGCTTTTTATGAATCCGCGCTCGATGAAGTAGCCAGGCTTCATCGGTTCAACCGGCCGTCTCCGGCGCCATCGGTTCCGAACCTGCCGGCTGAATTCAACGCCGCACTCTATCTCTGGGAGCAGCATTATTTCTTAGAGAATTGTCTGGGCCGTTACTTCAAGATCGATAGTTCGACCCTGGAAAAACTGGCGGCCTTGTCCGCGCTGCAGGACATTGCCCTCCAGCTCGATGCCCTCCCCCGGGTCCTGGTGCATCGCGACTTTCAGTCGCAAAACATTATTCTCCGAAATGGGCAAGCCCACTTGATTGATTTTCAGGGGATGCGCCCCGGTCTCGCAGCCTACGATCTCGCCTCGCTCCTGTTCGATCCTTATGTCGAGCTTTCGCCGGCGGAGCGCGCTGAATTAGCCAGCTATTACCAAGAACGGGGCGGGCCGACTAGCCGCGACTTCGACCGCGTCCTGCGGTTATGTGCCATGCAACGATTGATGCAAGCGTTAGGCGCTTACGGCTTCCTGGGATTGGTCAAAGGCCACCGGACATTCCTTGAACACATTCCCGTGGCCCTGCAATCCTTGCGGGTGATTGTAGACGAGATCGATGGCGCGGAGCCGTTGCGCTCGCTCCTGGCACGGCTTTCGTAATTCCCTAACCAGTCGCGCTGTGCTCCCGCGGTTTCAACGGGAGGCCTGTTGCAGAAACGGATTGGTGCGGCGCTCGGTCCCGATCCTGGTCGGCGGGCCGTGACCGGGCAGAACGGTCACATTGTCGCCCAAAGGGAATAGCTTCTTCCTGATTCCTTCAAAAAGAGACCTCGGCATCGCCGCCAGGCAAATCCCAGCGCCCGACGCCGCCGGCAAAAAGCACGTCGCCGCCGACCAGCAATTCCTCGCTGCGGGCAAAGAAGCAAAGACTACCCGGACAATGCCCCGGCACTTCCAAGACCTGAAGTTTGAGCCCGAGGAAATCGCGCTCCGCCGTCTCCCCAATCAGGAAATCCGGCTGAGTCGGCTCGATTTCGAATCCGAATCCGAAATTGCGGAAGAAGTCGCGGTCCGAAATCATGGGCGCCGTCTCCGCATGGCAACCCACCTGGCATCCGAATCGTCTGTTTGATCCGGGCAACATCCTGCACGTGATCGATATGGCCATGGGTCAGGATTAAGAGCTTCAAATCGACCTGACGTGATTCCAGCCAGGCACATGCGCCTTCGGGAGCGTCAAACAGAATGGCACCTGAAGGTGCGTCGATCAGGTAGCAATTCGTCTCAAAAAGGCCGCCGCAGAAGGTGTGATAAGTCATCCAGGCCGTGAAGCTAACATGGAAAAGGGCCTTTGTATGGCCGAGCCCCCGGGGAACGGAAATTGCCTCTTGAACGGGAAATTTCGATGGTTTTTTGAATGTTGTCAGACCGGCAGTGTCTCACTTCTCACATGTTGATTCCGACCGGCTTACCTTGCGTTGCAGAGCGAAATCTGCGACAGTAGTAAACCTCTTTTTTCATGAAACATCGCCTTGCTGTTTTGCTGGTGCTCCCGGTCGCAGTTCTTACCCTGGCGACGCCGCCGCAGTCCCTGCAGGCGAAGTCGGACACCGAGCAGATTTGTGTTTCGGTCGGTCGCCTTTTGGAGGAAGGCCACTACACTCATCAGCCGCTCAACGACGAGATGTCGCGCAAGTTTCTGCGCACCTACCTCGAGCTGCTCGATTTCAGCCATCTCTTTTTCACGCAGCAGGATGTCGACGCGCTGACCGCCAAATACGGCACTTCGCATCGACGATGATGTCCTGCTTGGAAACCTGAAACCGGCCTACGAAATCTACGATCTCTATACCAAGCGCGTCGACGAGCGTGTGGCCAAGGTCAAAGAGCTGCTCAAGCAGCCGATGGATTTCAAGAGCAACGACACCATCGAGCTGAGCTCGGCAAAAAGCGCCCTGGCCGAAAGATGAAGCCGAAGCCGACCAACTCTGGCGCGGTCGAATCGACAATGAGCTGCTGCAGGAAAAGCTGAGCGAACATCCGATCGAGCCAGGGCCGCAGCTGGTCGCGCGACGTTACGATCGTCTGGCCCGCAACGTTCACGAGGAAGACCGGGATGAGCAGGTAAAACTTTTTCTCGATGCGCTGGCCCAGACCTACGACCCGCATTCCGAATACCTGAGCAAGTCGGACCTGAAGAACTTCAGCATCAACATGGGCCTGTCGCTGGTCGGGATCGGCGCCATGCTGCGGACTGAAGATGGTTACGCGAAAATCGAAAGCCTCGTCGCCGGCGGTCCGGCCCAAACAGATGGCCGCTTAAAGGTCGGCGATCGAATTACGGCGGTGGCGCAGGGCCCGGCTGATTTTGTCGATGTGCGCGACATGCGGCTCGACAAAGTCGTCGATATGATTCGCGGCAAAAAGGGAACGCACGTGCGCCTGCTGGTGATTCCGGCGGATGCGGCCGATCCCTCCAAGCGCAAGAACGTCGAACTGGTGCGCGATGAAATTAAGCTGAAAGACCAGGAAGCGCGCGCCGACATTATTATTAAGAAGGACGAAGACGGAAACCCGGTGAAGCTGGGCTGGATCACGCTGCCATCGTTTTACGCCGACATGGACAAGCACCAGAAAAGCACGACCAAGGACGTGCTGGCGCTGCTGAAGCGGCTGAAGAAGGAAAACATCGACGGACTGGTCGTCGATCTGCGCCGTAACGGCGGCGGTTCCCTCGAGGAAGCGATCTCGCTGACCGGGCTGTTTCTGAAGTCCGGACCGATCGTGCAAACCAAAGGCTCGAACGGAAATATTGTTGTTTCAAGTGATCCCGATCCCGGGCATTGCCTACGCCGGACCACTGGTGGTTTTGACGAGCCGGCAGAGCGCATCGGCCAGTGAGATTTTCGCCGCGGCGCTGCAGGATTATGGCCGCGCCCTGATCGTCGGAGATAAGAACACGTTTGGTAAAGGCACGGTGCAAACGATTCTGGAGATCGGCCGGTTCACTTCGCTTGCTCGGCAGCCGTTCCCAGGATGACGGCGCTTTGAAACTCACCATTCAAAAATTCTATCGTGTGGCCGGCGGTTCAACGCAGCTTCACGGCGTCGCCTCCGATATTGTGTTGCCGACCCTGACCGATCTGCCTGAATACGGAGAAGGCGCGCTGAAGAATTGCCTTCCCTACGACGAAGTGCCGAAGGCGCACTACACCAAGTGGTCGGAGTCGCATTCCCTCTTCATCGACGAACTGAAACATCGCTCGGCTGAGCGCGTGCAGAACAATCCGGAGTTTCATTACGTGATGGAAGACATGGAGCGGCTGCGGCACAAGCTGGATGAAAATCGCATCACGCTGAACGAAGACGTCCGGCGCAAGGAACTCGACGAAGACAAGATTCGCAAGGAAACGCGCTCGAAAGAGCGTCTGGCGCGCCATGAAGAGGAACCCCGGATCTATCGGTTGACCCTCGACACTGTCGATAAGCCGAACCTGCAGTTGATCATGTTCCCGGGCAAACTGGCGCAGGCCAAAGCCAAGGGTGTGGCGCCCAAAGTTTCGCCCGAGGCCACCGACGATCCCGACTCGGATGACGTGCTCGATGGGGCTGACGAGACCAAGGAGCCGGCTCTCGATCCGGAGCGGGACGAGACGCTCAATATCCTGAACGACCTGGTTGATCTTTCGCGCGGACCAAAGACGGCCAGCGTTCATCCTTAACGTTTTTCAGCATGGCGGGTTGCGGGACGCGGCGCTTTCCAATTTGAGCGCAGCTGGGTAGGATTTCCGCATGCCCTCCTGCCTTCGCCGTATCGTTGCCAGCAAGCGGCACGCAGCAATGGGGTTTCTGTTTATGGCCACCTCGGCCATGGCGCAGCAACCCGCGGGCAGCTCGGGTGCCGGGTCTGAGTTACCCCAGCTCTACGCCCGGGGCATGGCAGAGTTTCAGGCCGGCGACTACGCAAAGGCGGCGGCCGACCTCGACGCCCTCGTGACCAAGGCGGAATTCGGCCCGCAACTGGAACCGGCTTTTTTCACAGTCGGCTCGGCCTATTTCAACATTCCCGATTACAAGAAGGCGATCGGCGCTTTCAAGACCTACCTGAGCAAATTCCCGACCGGGGCTCACGCTCCCGAAGTGAGCTACGCGATCGCTCAGGCAAATTTGCTGGCCAAAAACTATGCCGACGCGGTTGCGCTTTTTGCCGCTTTGGAGAAAGACTCGCGTTATCGCGATCAGGCGCTGTTCTTCGGCGGGACGGCCAGCAAAGAAGCGGGCAAGACCGATCAAGCCATAGGCACGTGGGAAAAACTCACCGCAGCGGAATTGAAAACGCCCCTCGCGGTCCGCGGCGCTGTCATGCTGGCCCAACTCTACTCGCAGAAGGGCAGTCCGGATAAGGCCATCGCCCTGATCAAGAAGCTGCACGAGCAGATGGCTTTGGTTGACGACATTGTCGAACTCAACAGCATGACGGTGGAACTCGGCGACCAATTATTCGCCAAAAGAAATTACGCCGACGCGCTGGAGTGCTACCGCGCGGCCTATCCGCGTGAGCAAATCGTGCGTCTGCAAAGCGACCGTCTCGCCGCCCTGCAACGCGCCATTGACGAAAATCTGGCGGCTGCGCGGATCGATCCCTCCCAATTCGGGCAACTCGCGGCCGCCAACGCCCAGCTCAAGGCCAGCACCGCGCGCCTGCAAAAGCTGCTCGAGGATTTTCAGAAGCTGCCCTCCATCACGCCGGCCATTTACATGAGAATGGCCCGTTGCTTCTACGAGATCGACCGCAAATGGGAAGCGGTCCTCGTTTATCAGGAAATCATCGATCGTTTTCCACACATCCCGGAACGCGAACCGGCCCTCTTCGGCTTGATTGTCTCGTTAGCCGAAATCAACCAACCGCAAAAAGCGGAGACGCGCTGCGAACAATATCTGGGCGAATTCAAGACCGGGCCGAACGCCGAGACCGTCGGCTACATGCTGGGCGCGGTCGCCTTGCAAGCCAATGATCCGCGCGCCGCCGAGACCTATTTCAGCCGCATGCTCGACACGCAGGCCAAGAGTTCCTATCGCGATCAAATGCGTTACTTGCTCGGGAACGCTAAATTCATGGAGGGCAAGTACGATGAAGCCACCGCGGAATATAAGAAATACCTGAGCGAATTTCCCAACGGCCAAAGTGTCGAGGACGTGAACTACCGGCTCGCCCTGACCGCCCTTTTCTCGGGCAAGTATCAGGACGCCATGAATCAACTTGGGGCCTACCTGAACAAGTATCCTCACGGACAGTATGTGAGCGATGCCAGGTACCGGCTGGCCGTTTGTAAATATGCGGCCTCGCTTTACGACGACGTCATCAAGGATTGCAAAGCCTGGGAGAACGAGTTTCCAAAAAATCAGCAGCTTGGCGAAGTTCTCGCGCTTCTGGCCGATGCCTACGCGGCCAGCGATCGGGAAAGCGACGCGATCCCGATTTACGTCCGCTCTTACAAGATCGCCTCTACCGACGAAGTCATGAATTACTCGCTCTTCGCCGCGAGCAAGCTTCTGCAAAAGCGCGGGCAATGGGACAAAGTGGCAAGCCTGTTTGACGAATTCATTCAGGAAAAGCCGGACAGCCCGACCGTGGTCTCCGCGCTTTACTGGGTCGGTAAAGCCAAATCGCATGAGGGCAAGGTCGATGAGGCCAAGCGAATCACGGCCGACACGATCAAGAAGTACATCGCCGATCCCAAGCGCGAGGCGGTCGAATTGCTTCTCACCCAACTGGCTCAGTTGTGCGTGAAAAAGAAACAAGCAGACGACACCCAGTCTGGCGCCGCCGCCATCCCGGCTCCGGTCACGGATGATCCGGGAGCCGAGTTGGATGCCCTGCTCGGATCGAGTGCCAAAGATGCAAATGCGACCACGCGTGCCCGGGTGTTTTTTGCAAAGGCCGAGCTCGCCCGCTTGCGCCGGCAACCCGCCGAAGAAGAAAAGAATATTGCCAGGATTGCGGAATTCAGTCCGGAGGATCTGAGCCCGCTGCTTCTCGGTCGCGCGGGCGATTATCGCGCCAGCCAGCATCAACCGGATCAGGCGGCCGCCTTTTATCAGCGATTAATGGATGACTTTGTAAAGAGCGACTACCTGGACTTCGCCTACAACGGGCTGGGCGAGATCGCGTTTCAAAAAAATGATCTGCCCAGCGCGCTTCGTTATTTTTCCGACGGCACCGACAAGATTGTCGCCTCCCAAAAACTGAAGGATCTCACGGTCGGCAAAGGCAAGACGCTCCTGGCCATGGATCGTCTCGACGAAGCCAAGAAAGCTTTCGAACAGGTCGCCTCCGTGCGCGAATGGCGGGGCGAATCGACTGCCTTCAGTGTTTACTCGCTCGGTGAAATTGAAGCGAAACGCGGACGCTGGGCGGAAGCGAACGCTTACTTTCAGCGCGTTTACGTCGGCTACCAGAAATTTCTACCCTGGGTCGCAAAGGCTTATATTCGGAGCGGCGAAAGCTTCGAGAAACTCGGAAAGACCCAGGAAGCCGCCAATACTTATCGCGAACTCTTGCGAAACGAAAAACTAGCCGGCTTTGCTGAGACGCAGGAAGCGCGCAAACGGCTCCAAGCCATGGGCCAACAGGGATGACACCGCCAGAGATCAGACGTCAGAGATCAGAGGTCAGAAATAGGATCTTCCTGCTCCTGGTCATGCTCCTGATCATGATCGATCAGCGGGCCCAGGCCCAAACCATCACGCTCAAGACCGGCCAGAAAGTGGAAACTCAGAGGGTGCGGCGGGATGGCGAGATGGTCATGGGAACGGTGCAGGTCGGCACCGGCAGTGGCGAGGTCGGTTACCACGCTTCGCAAATTGCCAGGATCGAGTTTCCCGAACCGCGCGGTCTCAAGAACGCTTCAGAACTGCTGGCCCAACGGCAGCCGGACAAGGCGCTCGCCGAAATTGAACCGGTGGTTGTGTTTTACGCACCATTCAAGGATTTGCCCGGCGCATGGTGGACTCAGGCCGCTCTTATTAAAATGTCGGCTCTGGCCGCTTTGCAGCGCGACGCCGAGGCGGATGCCTTGGCCGCGGAAATCCAAAAGGCCGCGACCGACCCGGAAGCGGCCCTCGCGATTCAAGTCCGGCTGTCGTCGGGACTGATCCGGAAGAAGGATTATGCCAAAGCCATCGCGATCTGCGACGCGGCCCTTAAACAGAGCAGCAATCCCGAAGTCATGGCCGACGCGTGGGTGCACAAGGGAGATGCTTTGTTCGCCGAGAAACAATGGGAGGCGGCCTTGCTTGCCTACCTCCATGTTCCGGTCTTTTACAGCGACCAGAAGCCGTCCATTCCCGCTGCCTTGCTGGGGAGCGCCCGCGCCTACACGCGACTGGATGACGCGGCTCGGGCCAAAAGGTCCTTGAACGATTTGATCGCGACTTATCCGAAATCGGCAGAAGCAGCCGTGGCCCAAACCGAACTGCAAAAAATGCAAGCTCCCTGACGAAAAGTAGTGCCTTTATGAAAGTAAAACTCCGTTCTCTCACCGCTCTTCTCTTTATCACTTTCACCATGCTGGCCTCGCCGGCGCTGGCCCAATCGCCCTCGCCTTCACCGGCAGCTGAATCGATCCGATCGAAAACACTTTGGGAACAGATCAAGGAAGGAGGCTGGGTCATGGTACCGATCGCACTCTGCTCGGTCGCGACCCTGTATCTGATCGGTGACGGAATTCTTCGCACCTCGCCCAAGCGCGTCGCGCCGGCCGAGCAGGAGCAACACGTGAAAGATCTTTTCCGGCACGGCGATTACGTGGGTGCCTATAAATATTGCAAAGAAAACCAGTCGCCCCTGAACAATGTGCTACGGGTTGGAATCGGCCTGCTCGGGGAAGGGAAAGAAATCACCGAAGAAGGAATGCTCGGCGAGCTCGCCAAGGAGAATTCGAGCATGCAAACCTACATCAGCTATCTCTCGGTCATCGGTGTTTGCGCGCCCATGATCGGTCTTCTCGGCACAGTGACCGGAATGATCAAGGCTTTCGCGAAACTTGGTTCCTCGGGAATTGGCGATCCGTCCGGCCTTTCCGCCGCCATTGGCGAAGTGCTGGTTGCGACTGCCAGCGGATTGATCATCGCGATTCCCGCTTTCGGTGCTTTCTATTTTCTGCGCAATCGCGCTGGTGCCTCGCTGCACCGCATTCAGGACATCATCAACAGCCTGTTTCGCAAGATGCCGTATGAGTCGCTCGCGGGTGTCCAGTTGGGCGAAGAGGAACTGTATGCCGCGATTCCCAACTGGCTCGTGCAACCCTCCGGGTCCGGACAAACGGGCAAGATTATCACAGCCGAACAGTCGGGTAGTTAGGGCATATGGCGGCGGGAACAGGAGGCGCGCAGTCGGGTGAACCTGAATTTCAGGTCGCGCCCATGATTGATGTACTGCTCACGATTCTGGTTTTCTTTATGACCATTACTTCCGCGCAAGTGCTGAAGGTCGACAAGACAATTACCTTGCCCGTGGCGAAAGATGCCCAGAAGAAAGATAACTCGCGCGCCGAAGCGGTGGTGAACGTGCGCTGGAAAGATAAGAAAGCGCAGTTCGTTTTCGACGATCACGTTTATGCGCAGGCCACCGCCATGGTCGAACCGCTGAAGACGGCCAGAATCACCGGGGAGAAGAAGGTCACCGGCACGGCTAATCCAACGTTTCGCGCGGTCATTCGGGGCGATCGCGATGTGCCGGCCATCCATGTCTCGCAGGCCATGAACGCCTGCGCCGAAGCCGGGATCACGGACATCTCTTTCTCCGCCGTGAACAAGGACTAACGAATGCAACATGACTTGATTGATTGCCATGCGTGTCCGAAACCAATCTTCCGGGGAGCGCGCGCATCTTGCGTGCGGTGTCCGGCATCCTGCCGGGCACATGGGGAGGGGTCGCGGCAGGGATGCCGCGAGGAACACGCTGGAAGCGTGCGCTCCCCGGGAAGCGCGCGGCGTAAACCCTGGATGAACTGATATGCGACTCATCACGAATCCTAACGAAGGCACCTTTGGTTTCCAGATCGCGCCCATGATCGACGTGGTCTTCGTGATCATGCTCTTTTTCATGGTCATGGCCGGAGCGGTCAAGGTTGAGAACGAATTGAACACGCAGTTGCCAGGCACGGCCGCGACCTCCGCCGACTTCGTCGACGAACAGATCATCACGATTTCGGACACGGGCGAAGTCAGTTTGAACGACGAGCCGTTCGACTCGGCCAAGAGCACCGATCTGCCGCAACTCAAAGCCACGCTCATGCGACTGAAACAAAACGCCGACGCTGCGAAAACGCCGGCCGTTGTCACGATCATCAGCGATGAGCAGGCGAAATACAGCCGCACCATCGATGTGCTCGATGCCCTGGCCGTGGCCAGGATCGATAACGTCACCTTTACCGTAAACGAGGAAGAATGAACGGCGCCACCGTGGAACCGAGGGTGGAGAGACCGGTCGCGCGGCGGCCCTGGCATAAGAGAATTCTCGACAGCAAATTTCTGTTCATCAGCATCGTGGCGCACGTGCTGTTCATCTCCCTGGCGGCCTACGTGGTGGTGCAACGTTATCAGGCCGATCGAAAACTGACCTTCAAAGGCGGACCGCCCTCACCCAATCCGTCGACCCGCGCGCTCGAACACAAGGTGCAGCTCGCCAAGAAGCAAAGCACCATGAGCGCGCCGGCCATGACCAGGCGCATTACCACGACCGGTCTTTCCAAAGTGTCGCTGCCGGAGATGCCAGCCATGCCGAAACTGGCGGCGCCTCCTGTGAAAATGGCGGGCGCCGGTGGCGCGGACGTGAGCTTTGATCCCGGCGGCATGACCACAAGTGGCGGTTCCGGAGCCGGTGGGGCGGCCGTTCCATTCTTTGGCTTCCGCGAATCGAAAGGTGGCGGATCGTTGACCGGAAAGTTTTACGACCTCAAGCAACTCAAAAACGGCACGCCCTCGAAACTCGACCAGCAAAATGGTTTCCCGAGCGAGATCGCGAAGTTCGTAAACAGCGGCTGGAACGAATCGAATCTCGAGAAGTATTTCGTTGGTCCCAATCCGCTTTACACGACGCAAATCTTCATCCCGAAGATCAACGCCGACCAGGGCCCGCTCGCCTTCGGGCTGGGTGGACGCGTTCAGCCCAAAATGTGGGTCGTGCATTATAAGGGGAACGTGGTTCCGACGGAGAGCGGGACCTTTCGATTCGTCGGCATGGCGGATGACGTCATGGTCGTGAGATTCAACGGCAAGGTCGTGCTCGATTGCGGATCGACTACGCCGAGCGGGCACGGACCGCAGAGCTTTTATGCCAGCGCCGGGCTGCAACTCGATCCCAAGATGGGGTGGTACAAGGGCCTGGGCCGCGGCGAACCATTTCAAGTAAATGGCGGCGAGAGTTATCCCATGGACGTGCTCATCGGCGAGTGGCCCGGCGGAGATTTCAAAGCCTGGCTGTTGCTCGAGAAAGATGGCGTGCAGTACGAGAAAGATGCGAAAGGGAATCCGATCCTTCCGATCTTCAAACTCGCCGCCGGCGACGTCACGCGTTCCGGAGGCGAAGCACCGGCGTTCGCCAAACAAGGCCCCGTCTGGAAGGCCGAGAAGGCGAAGGATGAGGCTTCGCTCGGGCACTGACTGGTAGTCCTTATAGGCGAGCCGACAACGTTTCATGCGGAAACTGAGCAAACTTCTGACGAAATCCACCCAGCATTTTCTTTGTGTCGGACGTTGCCAAACACCCGGATTGTAGCAACCGGCCTGCGGCCGGTTTGGGACACCGCGCACAGCGCGGTGGCTACACACGAAGCATGAATCGACGTGGCTACACCGCGATGGGTGCTTTGATTCCGGGGCGCTGGTCGACGAATTGTTTTTCTGCAGGGGAAGCTGTCAGCTTCCCACGGGAAGCCAGCGCAAGAATAGACTGTAGCAACCGGCCTGCGGCCGGTTTGCACACCGCGCACAGCGCGGTGGCTACACGCAATCGGTCCCTTGATTGAAAGGTGGATCGGCCTCTCCGAGGACGATGCTAAAGAATGACGGCCTTGCCGTCTCATCACAACATCGCGCTCGGAGAGCACGATCCACCACAGTCGGCGCCACGACAAAAGCTTCCACCTCACACCGCGATGGGTGCTTTGATTCCGGGGTGCGGGTTGTAATCGACCAGTTCGAAATCTTCGAACTGAAAATCGTGAATGTTCTTGATCGCGGGGTTCAGTCGCATCTCGGGCAACGGCCGGCAATCGCGCGAAAGTTGTTCGCGCGCCTGGTCGAGGTGGTTTTGATAGAGATGCAAGTCGCCAAAGGTGTGGACGAAATCGCCGGGGCGAAGGTTAGTGACCTGCGCCACCATCAAGGTGAGCAGCGCATACGACGCGATATTGAACGGGACGCCGAGGAAAAGATCGGCGCTCCGCTGATAAAGCTGGCAGCTGAGTTCGCCTCTGTGTTCGCTGGAGGATGAATCCGCCGTGGCGGACACGTAGAATTGGAAAAGAACGTGGCAGGGCGGTAACGCCATCTTCTCCACTTCCGCCGGATTCCACGCGCTCACGATCAGGCGCCGGCTGTGTGGATTGGATTTGATCTGCGCGATGACGTTGTCGATTTGATCGACGCGCACGCCGTTCTCCCCGCGCCAGTCCCGCCATTGCGCGCCGTAAACCCGGCCAAGATCGCCGCGCTCGTCGGCCCACTCGTCCCAGATGGTGACGCCGTGTTCGTTCAGGGAACGGATATTGGTGTCGCCGCGAAGAAACCAGAGCAGCTCGTGGATGATCGACTTCAGGTGCAGCTTCTTCGTCGTGAGGAGCGGGAAACCCGGGCCATTTGGCCTCAGATCGAAGCGGGCCTGCGCCCCAAAGACGGAGAGTGTGCCGACCCCGGTGCGATCGGTGCGCGTCTGACCGTTCTCGAGGACGAGCCGAAGAAGGTCGTGATATTGCCGCACGCGAAAAACTTAGTGCGGCGGCGCGGTTTGGCGAAAGCAAAATGACGATAGAATGACGGCGCAGCTGCAAATTAATTTAACATCGCCCGCGGAGCGACCGATCCACCTTGCCTGGCGCGCAAGTTAGATCGCCTTGAACTGTAGCGGCGCTCTCTGAGCGCCGAAATCCTAGAACGACGGTCAGAGACCGTCGCTACAGAAGATTCGAGTTTGTCTCGAGGCTTTTACTGCGTCGCTCGCAGCTCTTTTTCGAGTTGCGCTTTGCGCTCGTTCAGAGTTTGCAGACGGAGCTGCCAGCGATGCAGCTGTATGCTCAACTGATTGATGTAACCCGTGATCTCAGTGCGCTGTGATTCGTTCTCTTTTAGCTGGCGTTTCAAATCAGCGACCTGAGCTCCGGCTTTGTCCAGCTTCTCCTCGCGCGACAAGATCGCCGGCACCGGCGTCGGTTTGCCGCACTTCTGACAAGCCAGAGTCATCCCCGCGGCCGCCGCATCGACCACCAAGGCAGAGGAACAATGAACGCACGCGAATGTGATGTCGGGCGAAGCTTGGGCTAAAGCGGGCGCGGCGACATCCATTCGGAGGAAATGAAAAGCAGGAGACAGGCCAGCACTGGCGTGCTGGAAGCTCCAAGCTCCAATCACCAACCACCAATTATTGGAATCTGTCCCCGGTTTCTGGGCCTTCGGGCCTTCTGATTCGTGCGCGCGGCATGTAAGCTAAAGGAATGCGGCTAACGGGAGATCGATCCGTAACGCATTGTCTCACTCATGTGCCATGGATGCGACATTTCGGCACATTCTTACAGAGGCCGGATTTTATGAACCGATTGATTTCCAACGCTTTATGTCGCATGGCGCCACTGGAATATGGATTGCTAAAGACTGGCCCGGAGGAATTATACTCAAATGGCTAAAGTTTTAGGTATCGATCTGGGCACCACCAACTCCTGCATGGCTGTCATGGAGGGTGGGGACCCCGTAGTTTTGGAAAATAGCGAAGGCGCGCGCACGACGCCTTCAGTCGTCGCATTTACGAAAAATGGTGAACGCCTGGTCGGCCAGGCCGCCAAACGTCAGGCCGTGACCAACCCGGCGAACACGATTTTCTCAATCAAGCGCTTCATGGGTCGCAAATTCGACGAAGTTCATGAAGAAGCAAAAGCGCGTGCCTTACAAGATTGTGAAGGCGGCCAATGGCGACGCCCACGTGCAGGTCGACGTAAACGGAGAGCGCAAGACGTTCTCGCCGCAGGAAATCTCGGCGATGATTTTGTCAAAGCTGAAAGCCGACGCGGAAGCGAAGCTCGGCGAGAAAATCACGCAGGCTGTCATCACGGTGCCGGCCTACTTCAACGACTCGCAGCGCAACGCCACCAAGGACGCGGGCAAAATCGCCGGCCTCGAAGTTCTTCGCATCATCAACGAACCGACGGCGGCCTCGCTCGCTTACGGTCTCGACAAAAAGAAGGACGAGAAGATCGCGGTTTACGATTTGGGCGGCGGCACCTTCGACATTTCCGTTCTCGAAATCGGCGATGGCGTTTTCGAAGTGAAGGCGACCAACGGCGACACCCACCTGGGTGGCGACGACTGGGATGCGCGCATCATGGATTGGATCGTGAACGAATTTAAGAAGGATACCGGCATCGACCTAACCAAGCAGCCGGATGCGATCCAGCGGATCAAAGAAGAAGCCGAGAAAGCGAAGATCGCGCTCTCCTCGACGCAGGAATACGAAATCAATCTGCCGTTCATCACGGCGGATGCGAGCGGACCGAAACACATTCAGAAGAAACTGACCCGCTCCAAGCTCGAGCAGCTTTCCGACGATCTTTTCCAGCGGACGATTCCGCCGGTCAAGGCGTGTCTGGCGGATGCCAAGATTTCCGAGAAGGAAATCAACGAGCTGGTCCTGGTCGGCGGCATGACCCGCATGCCGAAAGTGATCGAGATCGCGCGCAGCATTACGGGCAAGGAACCGCACAAGGGCGTGAACCCGGATGAAGTGGTTGCGATCGGCGCCGGCATCCAGGGCGGCGTGCTCAAGGGCGACGTCAAGGACGTGCTCCTGCTCGATGTCACGCCATTGACGCTGGCCATCGAAACCGCCGGCGGCGTGGCCACACCGATGATCCCGCGCAACACCACGATCCCAACGCGCAAGTCGCAGATCTTCTCGACCTACAGCGACAATCAGCCGGGCGTGGAAATCAAAGTGCTGCAAGGCGAGCGGCCGCTCTCCCGCGACAACAAGAATCTCGGCACCTTCCATCTCGATGGAATCCCGCCGGCTCCCCGCGGCGTTCCGCAGATCGAAGTCACTTTCGACATCGACGCCAACGGCATTCTGCACGTCTCAGCCAAGGACCTCGGCACCGGCAAGGAACAAAAGATCTCCATCACCGGCAGTTCCGGACTTTCGAAGGACGAGATCGAGAAGATGCAGCGCGAGGCGGAAGCGCACGCGGAAGAGGATAAAAAGGCCAAGGAAGCGATCGAGATCAAGAACAACGCGGACATGCTCGCCTATCAAAGCGAGAAGCAGTTGAAGGATCTGGGCGACAAGGTTCCGGCCGACAAGAAAAAGCAGGTCGAGGACGCAATCGCGGCGGTGCGCGAAGCGATCAACCAAAACGATACAGACGCGATGAAGCGGACCTACGACGATCTGCAGAACAAGTTCCAGGAAATCAGCGCGGAGCTCTACAAACAGGCTTCGGCTGGAGCGGGCGGCGGCCAGGCTGGCGCGCAACCCGGACCGGAAGCGCAGCCGCAGGGCGGCGCCGAACAAGGTGCCGGGAAACGCGGCGGAGAGGGCGACGTGGTCGACGCGGAATTCGAAGTGGTCGACGACGACAAGAAGAAATAACGAGAAAAATTTGCTGGCGGCCGCTTCACATGAAGGGTCGGCCGGCGCAACCCAAACATCAGAAGGAGTAAGAAGAACACCTTATGGCAACAGTTAACGTAAGACCGCTGGGAGATCGGGTGCTGGTGCAACCGATTGAAGAGCAGGAAGTAAAAAAGGGCGGCATCATCATTCCCGATACCGCCAAGGAAAAACCGCAGGAGGGCAAAGTCGTCGCTCTCGGAACGGGCAAAGTGAACGAAGAGGGCAAGAAGGTCGAGTTCACGGTCAAGAAAGGCGACAAAGTGCTGATCTCCAAATACGGTGGCACCGAAATCAAAATCGATGGCGACACGTTTCTGATCATGCGCGAGGACGACATCCTCGGCATCATCGGCTAATCGGCGCGCTCAACAATTAACTCTCAACTATCAACTTAATATATGGCAGCTAAACAATTACAATTCGATGAAAACGCGCGGCACGCTTTGTTGCGCGGGATCGAGAAACTGGCGAGAGCCGTAAAGGCGACGCTCGGACCGAGCGGTCGCAACGTCATTCTCGACAAGAAATTCGGCAGTCCCACCATCACGAAGGACGGTGTGACCGTCGCGAAAGAGATCGAGCTCGAGGATCCATATGAAAATATGGGTGCGCAGCTCGTGCGCGAAGTCGCTTCCAAAACTTCGGATATTGCTGGCGACGGCACCACCACGGCGACGGTTCTGGCCGAGTCCATCTATAAAGAAGGACTGCGCAACGTGACGGCCGGGGCCAACCCGACCTCCCTGCAGCGCGGCATTAACAAGGCCGTCGAAGCCATTGTGGCCGAGCTGGAGAAGATCTCGAAGAAGGTCAGCGACCGCACCGAGATCGCGCAAGTCGCGACCGTGTCTGCCAACTGGGACAAGACGATCGGCGAGATTATTGCCGACGCCATGGACAAGGTCGGCAAGGACGGCACCATCACGGTGGAAGAAGCGAAGTCGATTGAGACAACGCTCGACGTGGTCGAAGGCATGCAGTTCGACAAAGGTTATCTCTCGCCCTACTTCGTGACCAACGCGGAGGAGATGGAAGCCACTCTCGAAAACGCTTACATCCTCATTCACGAGAAGAAAATCTCGAGCCTGAAGGATATGCTTCCGTTGCTTGAAAAAGTAGCGAAAGCGGGCCGGCCGCTCCTGATTATTGCGGAAGACGTGGAAGGCGAAGCGCTCGCGACTCTGGTCGTGAACAAGCTCCGCGGCACGTTGCAAGTCTGCGCAGTCAAGGCTCCGGGCTTCGGCGATCGTCGCAAGGCGATGTTGGAAGACATCGGCGTGCTGACCGGCGGGCGTTGCATCACCGAAGATCTCGGGATCAAGCTCGAGAACGTGAAGCTGGAAGATCTGGGCCGTGCCAAACGCGTGACCATCGACAAGGAGAACACCACCATCGTGGAAGGTGAAGGCAAGAAGGCCGACATCCAGGGCCGGGTGGCGCAGATTCGTCGCCAGATTGAAGAGACGACGAGCGACTACGATCGCGAGAAATTGCAGGAGCGCCTCGCCAAACTCGCAGGCGGTGTCGCGGTTGTTAACGTCGGCGCAGCCACCGAGACGGAGATGAAAGAGAAAAAAGCACGTGTGGAAGACGCGTTGCACGCCACGCGCGCGGCGGTTGAAGAAGGCATCGTCCCTGGGGGCGGTGTGGCATTCATCCGCGCGCAGAAGGCGCTCGACAACATGAAGGGTCTCGAAGGCGACGAGGCAGTCGGCGTGCAGATTGTGCGCCGCGCCATCGAAGAGCCGCTTCGTCAGCTCGCCGACAACGCGGGCCAGGAAGGCGCGCTTATCGTGCAAGAGGTCAAGAAGCGCAAAGGCAACGAAGGCTACAACGTGGCCACCGGAGAATACGCCGACATGGTAAAAGCCGGCATCGTCGATCCGACCAAGGTCACGCGCAGCGCGTTGCAAAACGCCGCTTCCATCTCGGGCCTGTTGCTCACCACCGAAGCGATCGTGACCGAGCTTCCGGAGAAGGAGAAGACTCCTCCGATGCCCGGCGGCGGCGGCATGGGTGGCATGGGCGGCATGGATTATTGATTCAGCCCAGGTAGGGATGGCTCTCCGAGCCGTCCGACAAGATTACAGCAGCCGGGCCAGCAATGGTCCGGCTGTTTTGTTTACCGGCCATGGTGCAATTGAAAAACTGGCCAGATGGGTTCTGTTATTCGCGAAAATCCGCGGTTTAACACTTCGTTGGACGCCTCGGAGAGCCATCCCTACCTGTCGTCAATTTTAAGCTTCTGTTTTAGTTTCGCGTCGGACATACCTTAACAGCTTCAAAACCCGTCGCTGCCCGCGGCGGACGGAAACACATTTTAATGAAAGATTACGTTTCAAAGTTAATGGCCGAGGTGAAGGCCAAGAACCCGGCCGAGCCGGAGTTTCACCAGGCGGTCCAGGAAGTGGTCGAATCGCTGGCCATAGTGCTCGATCGCCATCCGGAATATCACGAGCACAAAATTCTCGAACGCATCATCGAGCCGGAACGCGTCATCATGTTTCGCGTGCCGTGGCGCGACGACGAGGGCAAGTTTCACGTGAATCGCGGTTTTCGGATTCAAATGAACAGCGCGATCGGCCCTTACAAAGGCGGGCTGCGTTTTCATCCGTCGGTTAACCTTGGCATTCTCAAGTTCCTCGCTTTCGAACAGGTGTTCAAGAACGCACTGACCACGCTCCCGATGGGTGGCGCCAAGGGGGGGGCCGACTTCGATCCCAAAGGAAAGAGCGATTTCGAAGTGATGCGCTTTTCTCAGGCTTTCATGTCGGAACTCTTCCGGCATATCGGGCCGAACACCGATATCCCGGCGGGTGACATCGGGGTGGGCGCGCGCGAAATCGGATTCATGTTTGGCATGTACAAAAGACTTCGTAACGAGTTCACCGGCGTCATGACAGGCAAGGGCCTGACCTGGGGCGGGTCGGTCATTCGTCCGGAGGCGACCGGATACGGCGCGGTTTATTTCGCCGAGGAAATGCTCAAGACGCGGAAAGAAGATCTGAAAGGCAAGACCTGCCTGATTTCAGGAAGCGGAAACGTGGCGCAATACACGGTTGAGAAACTCATTACCCTGGGGGCGCTGCCGGTCACTCTCTCCGACTCAAACGGTTTCATTCATGACAAGGACGGAATCACGCGAGAAAAGCTCGCCTTTGTCATCGATCTCAAGAATGTGCGCCGCGGTCGCATCGACGAGTACGCGACCAAATTCAAAGGCGCAACCTTTACGCCGGCCAATCCCAAGCTCGATCACAATCCTCTCTGGAGTGTTAAGGCGGAGTGCGCCTTCCCGAGCGCGACCCAGAACGAGATCAATGAGAAGGATGCGGCGAACTTGTTGAAGAACGGAGTTTACGTCGTCTCGGAAGGCGCGAACATGCCGACCACGATCGGCGGCATCCATAAATTCCTCGAAGCGAAAATTCTTTTCGGTCCGGGCAAGGCCGCCAATGCCGGCGGGGTTGCCACCTCGGGGCTCGAGATGGCGCAGAACAGCATGCGTATCTCATGGACGCGCGAGGAGGTTGATAACCGCCTTTATAACATCATGAAGACGATCCACGAGGTTTGTTACCGCACGGCGGAGAAATACGGCACGCCCGGAAACTATGTAAACGGGGCCAACATCGCGGGCTTCCTGAAGGTCGCTAACGCAATGATGGATCAGGGACTGGTCTGATCGGACCGGCCGATCCTGAAAATGAAATGAAATGAGATGAATCCCGCCGATGGTAACGTCACGACGTCTCGCCCGCTGACGTTTGCCTTCGCGGTTCCCTGTTTTAACGAAGCGCAAAATCTGCCCGCGCTTCTTCCGGCCCTGGATCGCACCAGGGTCGATGGCCAGGGGCCCAGGCGGTTTGTTGTCGTGAGCGACAGTTCGAAGGATGGCACGAATGAAATCGTGACGAAATTCGCGCAGAGCACCTCGACGCCGGTTAAGCTGATTGCCAACGAGCAACGCAGCGGAAAACCGGCCGCCATCAATCAATGTATTCGGGAATTGAGCGACGTTGAAATCATCGTTTTGGTGAGCGGCGACGTTTTGCCGGCAGACAATTGCATCTCCCTGCTCGTGCAGGAATTCAAAGATCCATCGGTCGGGGTGGCGGCGGCGCGCCCCGTTCCCTTTGGGACTCAGGGGAATCTTGCCTTTGAAATCACGCGCCTGATGTGGTCGCTGCACCACGTTATTGCTACGAGGTTCCCAAAGTCGACCGAGATCACGACCTTTAGAAATGTGGTGGAGAGTATCGATCCGAAATCGATTGTGGATGAGGCGGAATTGGAGGTGGCGCTGCTGCGCAAGGGATTTGTGACGCGGTATCTTCCGCAGGCCCGGATAATCAGTCCGAGCCCGCTTCGGCTGTCGGACTATATTAATCAACGAGCGGCCGTGACTCTTGGGTATCTGAGATTGAAACGTAACAAGGGTTTCTATATGAAGACGCAAAGCCTGGCCGAGCGGGTGCGAGCGATCATGGTGGTTTCCCGGACGCAGGAGGTTCGGATTCCGATCCTGCTGCTCGCGGTAGGCGTGGAAGCGATCGTGCGCGCGTGGGCGTGCACTCAGTTCTTGATAGGCTTGCACCCGAACGGGATTCAGCGCCGCTCCGAATCGACCAAGCGTGCCTATGTCCCCGCTCCGCTGAATTAGGAGCGATTACTTTGGAGCGTTGACCTCGTCGAAAGGCGCCGGTTCCGTGTCGTGCAGCCTGCCGTAGTCGACCGTGAGCCGCCCGTCGCCCAACTCATTATATATCTCAACCAGGCGCTCGCCGAAGCGGATTTCGTCCCATGAGTAGTCCTGCTGGCTCTCAACGGAGGCGTGGAGCACGGTTTCGACACACACGACTGACGCCATCAGTCGTGCATCGCATGCCTCCAAGGTCTCGGCCGTCATGCCGTAAAGTGGACTGTGTTGATCGATGAAGTGCCGGATGGTGAGGGCGGCTGGAAACGTGGGCATGCGAAGGGGATCCACCTTCAGCCTATAGAAACGGCGAAAGACTTCGCCTTCGCGAACGGTCACGTCGCGCATGAACATGATCCGGAACCTGGCTTCAACCACGCTGGTGTGGCGCAGGTTGGCCACCCGGATCATGAGCGCGGGCTGCCCGTCGAAGAGGGAGACGACGGCCGATCTGCTGAAAACGATGCGCGCTTTGGGACGCGAAAAACGCACGAAGATCAGGCCGGTGACAACGGCCAGCCAGAACGTGCCGACAATGATCTCGAGGGTGGTCAGAATGTGTCCGTAGAGCGTGTCTGGATACATGTGGCCATAACCGACCGTGGCAAGCGTTTCGACACTGAAAAAGAACGCCTCGGGGAAATTACCCGGTCTCATTTCGGCGATGCAGCGGCCACCCAGGCTGTAAGCCGTGGCAAACAACAGATTGAGGGCGAAGTAGCCGCCCAGAATGAAAGCGGAAAAGCGGGGCCAAGTCAGCGAGAGAATCCAATGATAAGCATCGCGCCAGTCGCGCTTGGCGGTATTGAACTTCAGGAACTCGATCTTTCCCGAGCGCACCAAAATATGGGAGGGCTTCCTATTCATGTTTTGCTGAGGAACGGATCAGTGACTAGACTTTCACAGATATGAGCACATATCCAAAAAGTCCGAAAGAAATGGTTGGCGGGATGATGTATTTCCCCCGGATGCTGGACAAGATTCGTCTCCACGCGCGGGGCGAACTCGGCGAGGATTATCACGCCAATCTGGGCGGGGCCGCGGCTGGCGATGGCATGTGCTGCAATTTCTTGCGGGTCAACTATGCCGATCTTCGCGAGCGCGTGCTCAAAGGCGGAAGCGACGAAGAGATTTTGGAATGGTGTTTCGAAACGGGCCGTCGCCTCAACGAGGGCGATAACGTGGTTTGGAACGGTTTCGCCTCGAAACTGGGGTGGCGCGATTTCGCGACGCCGGTACTGACTCGCCGGAAGAAGGAAGCCGGCATCTCCGAGCGGCACGATATCACAACCATTCCGGACCTGATCGATTTCGACGAGAAGCGGCTGGATTGAGTTAGGCAGAGCGGTTGCGCACGACAGCCGGTCTCCCTGGTCAGGACCGCGGCGTGCCTGAGCCGCGGGTGCTTGACCCTGCATAAAAGACGACTCGAATCGAAAAAAATCTCGCCATGGCCGCATGGGACACGGAAGGTTTCGGGATGATGAAACGCTTACTCCTTTCCGCCGCGCTCAGTTGTGCCGTAATTAGTTCGGGCCTTGCCGCTCCGCCTTCGGATCAATCGATCAATGAAATGATGGACGCAATGCAGTTGCGGGGATTACTGAGCCAGGCCTTGAAGCAGATGGATGAAGGGATGTCCCAAAGCATGACGCAGGGGCTGCAGAAATCTCTTCAAGGCAAGACGCTGACTCCGGCCCAGAAGACGGCGATCGACACATTCCATGCGAAATTCACGGCCACGGCCAATGAAGAGCTTTCCTTCGCCAAGGTAAAAGATATCTATATGCAATCCTATCGCGAGACTTTTACGCAGGATGAGGTCAACGGGATCATCGCCTTTTACAAGTCTCCGGCCGGCAAAGCCATGACGGAGAAGTACCCGGTAGCCATGAAGAAAGCGCAGGAACAAATGCAAACCAAGATCGGTCCGTTGAGCGCGAAGCTACAGGCCATGGTCAATGATTTCGTGACGGACCTGGGAAAACAGAAGTAGGCAAAACAGACAGATTCCAGTTTGGGCGACGTCTTATCATTAGATGCCGCTTCATCTTTACCCGGTGCCCAACGCTTGGCGGGGCTGGATGCTTCTTTTCCTGGCCACAGTCAGCTTCGGTGGATGCAACCGGAAGCTATTGACGCTGGAAGAGGTCATAGAGCGAAACACGAAAGCGACAGGAGGTCAGCCAGCCATCGAGGCAGTGCGGGCGATTCAGGTCGATCTGCACATTGTCGATCCGGGCTTCGCCGTCGATGGCGTCTATCGCGCGATGCGGCCGGGCAAGATGCGCATCGACGTGATGTCCGGCGGGAAACGCGTTTTCACGGAGGCGTTCAACGGCCAGCGAGGCTGGGAGGGAAAAGACGTTCCGGCCAGCGCATCAGCGAAGGCAACCGCGGCTTTGCGACATGGTGTGGAGCTGCCGGGCAAGCTCTTCGGATTGCATGAAGTGCAACAACGCGGTCACAAGCTCGAGCTGACGGGACGGGAAACTGTAGATGGAGTCGATTATTATGTTCTGCGGCTGACCTTCGCTGACGGCTACACGACGTCGCTCTACGTCGATCCGGGGACCTGGCTGATTACGCGCCGCCGCGATGTGCGCCCTCTTCACGTCGACATGGATCCCACGCCGGTCACCATCGAATCACGCTACTCGGATTTTCGTAAAATCTCCGGAGTGCAATTCTCGTTCGCGGGCGCGGACGTCGATCTCTCCACGGGAAAAGTGCTCGAGACCACGACGGTGAAGTCGTTCCAGGTCAATCCCGCACTCCCGGAAGCGATCTTCAATGCGCTTTAGTTGCTGAATCCGATTTGGCCGGGGCGCCGCCTGTCCTGGAACGCCCGGGTGTCATGTCGAGCGCGGTTCCAGGACTGAACGTTATTTCGACGCCGACTCTACTCGTTAGGCTGAGGCTCGATCTTCTCTCATCAAAGATGACGGAAACGTAATGTTAAAAATATTGACCCGATTTGCGGTGCGGGTCGACGCTTATGGTTCACTTCAACCCCGTTTCCAAGAATGAAATCTATGAAAACTCCGCTCTGGTTTACTCGTCAAAATTCTGTTCTGTCATATCTGCGCATCGCCCTCGCGGGCTCACTCGTCGTCGCGGCGGCGGCGATGGCCTTCGTCGCGGTCAAACCATCCAGCCCGCTTTTGTCGGGAAAATCGGATCAAAAGAGAGAAACGATCAACAAATTCCGAATGGATCGCGATGAACTGTTCGGCAATAAGCGGACGATGCCCGGGGCCGACAAAGACCTGGGGCCACTGGCCGCAGCGGCAGAAGATTACGCGAAGCGCGCGTATCCTCTGACGGACATACCCGCGAATGCGGCCGCCAAAGCACATGCGGCCTTTACTCAAGTCATGGCTCGCGGTGTCGCCGGCCCGGTTAGCAAAGGGCGACATGGACCCCGCCTGCAAGGCAAGCCGGCCAAACCGACACCCACCCCCAGCTGGGCGTTGATCGGTCCGAGCTCGGCTAACTTTCCCAACATATTGACCTTTAGCGGCGCCAGCTACACGACTTCTGGTCGAATTACTGCCCTCGCCATTTCACCAAACTGCGGACAAGGCCATTGCTACCTATACGTTGCCGCCGCCGGTGGCGGGATCTGGAGAACCGATAAGGCGCTTCACACCAACCCTTCCCAAAAATGGGACTTTATCTCCGGCAGCTTTGCTACCAACGCAATCGGTGCACTCCTCATCGATCCAACTGATCCGAGCGGGAACACTCTCTATGCCGGCACCGGGGAGCCGAATGCATCGGCCGATTCAGAGGCCGGTCTCGGTCTCTATAAATCGACCGATGGTGGCAACACCTGGACGCTGCTACCCGCTGTGACAAGCACAACCATTTCGGGTATCTACACCGGAAATGCATTCTTGAATCGAGCGATCAGTGAAATCGCCGTGGACCCGACCAATTCGAACACTCTTTACGTCGCGTCAGCAAGCGCCGTACGCGGTATCGCTTCTGTTTTGAATGGCGCAGATGCCGCGCCGCCCGTTCCGCTGCCGGGGCGCGGGATCTATAAGAGCACCGATGGCGGTGCCACCTTTACGCTGCTGAATAGTGCCACTTCGGGTTTGCCCTTCCCTCTGCGTGGCGCGGTTAACGTGAAGCTGGACCCGTCGAACCACAACACGATCTACGCCAGCCAATTCTCACAGGGTGTTTACCGCTCGACAGATGGCGGCGCGAACTGGACGCAAATCTTCGCGGGGGTCAATCCAGCGTCTGCCATCGAGCGCGATTCGATTGCGGTTGCGGCGCTTCCAAGTGGGCATACCCGGATGTATCTCGGAGCGGGCGACAACGGCTCGTTTACTTCCCGTTACTATCGGAGTGATCAGGCCGAGACCGGTGTACCGGTGTTCGCCAACATGACCACAACGCAGAACGCTGGTTATTGCTCAAGCCAGTGCTGGTACGACAATGTGGTCTACTCTCCGCCCGGAAAGCCCAACGTCGTCTACCTCGGCGGCTCCTTCGACTACGGCAGCTACGGCTTTACCAACAACGGCCGCGCCTTCATCTATTCCACAGACGGTGGCAGCAGTTTCACCGATATGACATGGGACGCATCGACGACCCCAGCACCGCCAGGGACCTGCTGCCAACCCAATGCGACCGCGCCAAACGGTATGCACCCGGACTCACATGCAATCGTGGAGGTCCCGGGCACGGACGCGGCGTTCTTCGGAGGGGACGGTGGGCTGACGCGCACGAGCGGCACCTTCACCAATGCATCGGCGCAGTGCGCCGGCCGCGGTCTAACTGGGGCGAATCTGGCGTTGTGCCAACAGCTTCTGTCGCGCATTCCGACACAACTCTTTACAACCTATAATGACGGACTCTCCACGCTGCAATTCCAAAGCGTCTCGGTCAATCCCTTCGACGCCACGAACTTGATGGGTGGCACGCAGGATAACGGCACGTTCCAAACCACCGGCTCGACCACGGTGTGGCCGCAGGTCATCTACGGCGACGGTGGTCAATCGGGCTTCAACGCCGCCAACCCGGCAATGCGCTTCAATTCGTTCACCGGCCAGTTCAACGATGTAAACTTCCAAAGCGGCGACCCGACCAAGTGGGTCATCGCGACGGGGGCGATTGCCGCGAGTCCGGAGGGCTCGTACTTCTACACGCCAGTTATTGCTGATCCGAATTCCGCGAGCGCAGGAACGATCTTCCAAGGCTCGCAGAGCGTTTGGCGAACACAGGATTGGGGCGGCAGTCAGGCGTTTCTCGAAGCCAACTGCCCGGAGTTCACTACCTCAGGGGCCAACCCGGCTTGCGGAGACTTTGTTCGTATCGGGCCGGCCGGAGCTACCGACCTGACGGCGAGTGCTGCCGATTACCGCGGCACGACGCGTGCCGGCACGTTTGTGGCGGCATTTGCACGCAGGACGAGCGACACCAGCACACTCTGGGTGGCAACCGGCACGGGTCGCGTGTTCATATCGAAGAATGCCGATGCGCCTGCGGCAAGCGTCACCTTTACGCGGTTGGATACGCTGCCTAGTGCAACGACGAATCCGAATCGGTTCGTCACCGGCATTTACATCGATCCAGCGAACTCAAATCACGCGTGGATCTCGTACTCCGGCTACAATGCCAACACACCGACCACGCCTGGCCACGTCTTCGAAGTCACCTATAATGGAACGACCGACGCGACATGGACGAACATTGATGGTGGGACAGGCCCGATGGGTGACCTGCCCGTGACCGGTCTCGTCCGGGACGATCCTACGGGCGACCTCTACGCCTCGACAGACTTTGGTGTTCTGCGCTTGCCTAACGGAAGCTCCACCTGGGTAGCAGCAGCTCCCGGTCTACCCATGGTCGAGGTTTGCGGCCTGACTATCGCGACGTCGGCGCGCAAGTTGTTTGCCGCTACGCACGGACGCAGTGCCTGGTCGCTGCAGCTGCCTTAGTTAGTTTGTGCTGGGCGGGATAGTGGAAAAACTATCCCGCCCAGATTTCCGATGAGGTGATATTTGTTCCTCAAATACCTGATCGCCAGTGCCGTCTTTTTGATTCCGGTTGCTGGCACGGCAGCGAATGACGCCGTGCCACCAGGTTTTGTGGAAGGACACTTGACGATCGTTTCGCCCAAACCGGTTGAGCTGGCGGGGGCAAATGCGCCGAAGTTCACGGCTCACAACTATACCGAGTATCCGCTCATCATTTTGAGCAAGAACGAAAAGAAAGAAATCGCCTCGGTCACCCCGGATAAGAACGGAAACTATCGTGTTGAGCTGCCGCCGGGCGATTATGTTCTCGATGTGCAAGGCCGTGCTCCCGGACATGTGCGCGCCAAACCGCGATCATTTGCCATCGCTTCGAATCAAACCATCCGGGTTGATATGGATCTGGACACAGGCATTCGCTAAGACCCCGGAGCGATTGCGGTCCCCTTTTCCGAGGCGTAATCGGCCGGGTGCCAGCGGAGATTGAAGATCAATCTTTTTCTGGCAGAATTTCGAATGTTCGAAGCCCGCTCGCCTGTTTCCTGGCTCCTCCTTCTGGTTGGGTCGTTGATCCGCCTTTCATTGTCGGATGCGCAATCCGGCGCGCCGCCAAAAACATCGATCGCGAGCGATACGGAAGCCACGGCGCCGCCGTCACCGGCCCCAACGCCCCTGTTCTTTTCGCCGCAAACTCTGGCTGACCTCAAGCGAGTGCAGCAGGCGGCCTTAACCAGCGATTACGCCTTTCGACAAGTGGCGCATCTCGCGGATAACATTGGGCCGCGCCTGAGCGGATCGGCTCAGGCGGCAAAAGCGGTCGAGTATGTGGCCGGCGAATTAAAAGAGATCGGCTGCGAGGTGCAACTGGAGAAGGTGATGGTGCCACACTGGGTGCGCGGTGAAGAGACGGCCGCGCTCGTTCAATTCCCCGGTCAGGCGGAAAACACGACGCAGAAAATTGTGCTGTGCGCGCTCGGCGGAAGCGTGGCCACGCCGGGCGACGGGATTACAGCCGAGATCGTCTGTGTGCGCGATTTCGATGAACTCAAGGCGTTGCCCCGCGGGAAAGTAAGCGGCAAGATCGTAGTGTTTAACCATTCCTTTGACAAACAAATGGCGGCGCAAGGTCGCGGCGGCGAGGCCTACGGACAGGCCGTCGTTTATCGGAGCGACGGGCCGAGCGCGGCGGCGCGCATGGGTGCCGTGGCATGTTTGATCAAATCGGTCGGTGGGGCGGACTATCGCCTTCCCCATACCGGCTCAACTCATTATCAGGATGACGCTCCGAAGATTCCGGCTGCCGCGGTAACCGCGGAAGACGCGGAGTTGCTCGCCCATCTCACGGCCCAAGGCACAACCAGGATGCATCTTGTGCTCACGCCGCAGACTTTACCGGATACTGAAAGCGCGAATGTCATCGGCGACCTCAAAGGCAGCCAATATCCCGAACAATTCGTCATCGTCTCGGGTCATTTAGATTCGTGGGACTTGGGAACCGGGGCGATTGACGATGGTGCGGGCGTTGCTGTGGCGATGGAAGTGGCGAATCTCATCCAAAAACTTCATCTTAAGCCGAAGCGAACAATTCGCGTGATCGCGTGGATGAATGAAGAAAATGGCACGCGCGGTTCCAAACAATACGACAAGGATCACGCCAGCGAATTCGCCAAACATTTCGCCGTCAACGAAACGGACAGCGGTGCCGGCCACCCCGTCGGTCTGAACCTTAAGGGCGACCCGCTTTTTAAAAAGATCCTCGAACCGGTTGCGACGATTCTGCAAGGGAGCGGCGCGGGCGGTTTGAACCTGGCGGACCACATCGGCGCGGATACCGAGCCGATGGAGAAAGCAGGCGTGCCGGCCTTCAGTCCGATGCAGGACAGCCGTTTCTATTTCAATTATCACCACACTGCCGCCGACACGCTCGACAAGATCGTCCCAAAGGAGCTGGCCGAAAACTCGGCCGCGGTGGCGGTCGCAGCGTACGCGTTGGCCAATTGCGAGCAACCTTTGCCACGCTAGGAAAGTTCTATGATGGAAGCGTCGCTGCCAACCCCGCCGCCGGCGAAAGGCAACTGGTGGACAAGGAACTGGAAATGGCTCGTCCCGACCGGTTGTCTTACCGTTTTGGTTTTCTTTGCCGCCCTCGTCAGCTTAATCGTCGTGGTTGTGTTCGGCGCGATGAAGTCGACCGACGTTTACCGGGAAGCGGTGGCCCGGGCCAAGGTTGCACCCGCGGCGATCGAAGCGCTCGGTTCGCCCATTAAAGAAGGAATGTTCCTTTCGGGCGGCACCAACGTGAATGGCGCTTCCGGTGAGGCGAACCTGGCCATCCCGATCTCCGGCCCGAAAGGATCGGCTACCTTGTACGTGGCGGCGACCAAATCGGTTGGCGTTTGGAACTACTCCAGCCTTGTCCTTGAAATGAGGGGAACGAAGAAGCGCATCGACCTTCTTCACGAGAAGAAATAGGACAGGCCGCGTCCCCTCCACTTTACCCATTGATCGCGCTGGGTACCTTTGCCGCTCAGCCATGATTTTGACGGAAAAACAGGTGAAAGACGCGCTGAGCGGCGTGAGGTATCCGGGCTTTAGCCGCGATATCGTGTCGTTCGGATTGGTCAAGTCGATCGACATCGAAAATGGCGCGGTCCGTGTGCAACTCGCCCTGGCCACGAATGATCCTGCCATTCCTGCCACGATCAAGAGCGAGGCGGAAAACATATTGCGCGGCATGGACGGGGTCCGCGAGGCAAAGGTTTTGATCGATATTCATGCGCCTCCGGCCGGCGCGGGCACGGGGGCGGGAGTCGGGGCAACGCGAATTCCAGGAATCAAGCACGTCATTGCCGTGGCCAGTGGCAAGGGCGGGGTCGGCAAATCGACCGTGGCCGCAAACCTGGCGGTGGCGCTGCAAAAGACCAAGGCGCGCGTCGGTCTCTGTGATTGCGACATTTATGGACCGAGCATTGCGCTCATGTTCGGATCGCGCGAACGGCCCATGGCAACGGGCGAGAATAAGATTGTCCCCATCGAGCAGTACGATCTCAAGCTGATGTCGATGGGCTTCCTGCTCGACGACGCCTCGCCCGCGATTCTGCGCGGACCGATGGTGACCAGGTATACGCAGCAATTTCTGCGGCAGGTCGAATGGGGCGAACTCGATTATCTCGTGCTCGATCTGCCTCCCGGGACAGGTGATATCCAGCTGACCATTGTTCAGACCGTGGCCCTGGCCGGGGCCATCATCGTTACTACACCGCAGGAAGTCGCGCTCATCGACGCGCGCAAGGCCGCGACCATGTTCGAGAAGGTCAATGTCCCCGTGCTCGGTCTGATTGAGAACATGAGCTACTTCGTTTGTCCGGGCGATGGGAAGCGTTACGACATCTTTGGCAGCGGCGGTGGCGAACGTGAAGCGAAGCGTCTCCGCGTGCCGTTGCTCGGCCAAATCCCGATCGATATCGCAACCCGCGAGGCCGGCGATCGCGGGATGCCGATTACGGCGGAAGATCGCGAGTCCGCCGTGGGAGCGGAATTTCGGCGCATCGCGCAGATGTTACAGGAAACCCTTGCGTAAGGGATCAATTGCGTCCGACCGGCGGCCTGATCTATCTATTTCGCCTGCGGTTCTCGCGTGCGACTGGCGATTACGAGTCTCTTGTCACGCGCGGGTCTCATTTCCACATGTCCGCTGTAGTCGCAATTGTCGCACCAGTGACGGGCCGAGCTCTGCAAACGCTTCCTCAAACCGCAGCGATCGCAGATGAACAGCTCCTTTTTCATCAACGCCATGGGGCGTATAATCGTGGCATTCGGCAAAAAAGCAAAGCCCCCGCCGACATTTCGTCAGCGAGGGCTCGCTTTTAGTCTAACTGTTGTCTACTCAGCAGTGTCGCAGCAGGCCTCATGCGCCTGGCAACAGCCGCCCCCATCGCAGCAATTAGCCGCTTTCGGCGTCGAGCTGGTAGCTCGCGTCAAGCCGAAGGCCGTGGCCAGCGCTGCGATCAATAGGAAATATTTCATGATATTCTCCTGTCTTGAATTTGAACTGAATTTTCCCACACACACCTGTGGTGGGCCGTCGCATCTCAACCGCGGAAGAAACGCGGCGGCGGAACGGGAGGAGGATCGGAGCGCGCGGACGCGCGACTGGAAGTATCGTCCATCGTGGATTGACGACCGGCCAGATAAATGAAGGAAGAGGGGCTACCCAGGAACAAGGTTAACGAGAGCGCACAGGCGGCGCAGCATTGCTTCTGCTGGATCGGATTGGCCGGGCAATGGCTGGCCGGACCGGCCCCACTGGCGGCAGAACCCATCATTCCGGCGCAGCACCGCGGGGTTGACTGCGGCAAAAGGCCCGCGCGCGTTGGAGTGGTTATGAGAATGAGCGACGCGCAAACAACCAGGGCGAACAAAGCGCCAGGCGAGCGTGGCCTCATGGGCGAAATATACCCCTCTTAGGGCTCGAGGCAATGCAAGGGATCGTCCCCCCGACCATCGTTTGGCCCTGCGACTGGCGTTCTTTGGGGCATTTTGTCTCAGCCTTTAAATAGGTATGGTCGATGCTCCGTCATATATAGTAAGGTTAGTTTTTGTTGACCCATACCGTTTTATGGAAAAAAGTCGCCAAATGTCCCCTACCCCGGAGGATCGAACGCGCTTTGTTAAGAATTCGGTTCTTTACAAGGAATTCCTGGCCGAACGGGAGGAAATCCTGAAGCATAAGTGGATTGAAAGCGAAAAGGCCGGTGCCGATATCGGCTTTGAAAAGGCGCTGCTTGACTGGATCGTGAAACACCGCTCCAGCTGGCGAGACAAGCGACTAAAGGAGGCAGCGAAAGCTCCCTCCTAATTTTTTTCTCCTTTAACGCGATCCTGCGAGGTCGCGAAGGATGTAATGAACGATTCAAGACCAACCGATTCTGCGGCCGTCCCCGTGATGGACGCGCCGGCCATTGAGCGAGCCTTGCGCCGCATCGCGCACGAAATCATCGAGCGCAATCCGGATTTAAGTTCCATTGTGCTGGCCGGCATTCCGTCGCGCGGCAACGAGATCGCCCGCCGCCTCGCCGGCTTCATCGGTACGATTGGGAAGACCGACATCGCGTGTGGAGTCATCGATGTCGCCATGCATCGCGATGATGTGGGCACGCGCGCCGACCTGCCGATTGTGCGCGCTTCTCAGCTTCCGACGCCCCTGGAGGGACGCACTGTGATCATTGTCGACGATGTTCTCTATACCGGTCGCACCGTGCGAGCCGCCATGGATGCCATCGGTTCGTTCGGCCGCCCGGCCCGGATTCAGCTCGCGACTTTGATCGATCGCGGACACCGCGAATTACCAATTCGCGCA
Source organism: uncultured Verrucomicrobiae bacterium (assembly GCA_963788855.1). Classification (GTDB taxonomy): domain Bacteria; phylum Verrucomicrobiota; class Verrucomicrobiia; order Chthoniobacterales; family UBA10450; genus CAWBIE01. The sequence continues at coordinate 598,272 of CAWBIE010000004.1, read as the reverse complement.
GATTACGTTGGCAAAAATTTGCCTACGGCCGTGAACGAAACCGTCGAGTTGCGAATCGGAGTCGAGGGAGAAGCGGACGGGGTCTGGTTAATCAAGCCATGAGCGCGCGCTGGACCCGCAAAGACCTCCTGGGCCTCCGTGAACTTTCCGCGGAGGAAATCAATTTCATTCTGGAAACGGCCGATGCCTTTAAGCAGGTCGGGACTCGCGAGATCAAGAAGGTTCCGGCCTTGCGTGGCAAGACCATGGTTAACTTCTTTATCGAGCCCAGCACGCGCACCAGGATCTCGTTCGAGCTGGCGGCGTTCCGGTTAAGCGCAGATGTCATCAATGTTTCTGCGACAACGTCAAGCCTGACCAAGGGTGAGACGCTCAAGGACACGGCGCGGAATCTGGAAGCGTTGCACGCTGACATTCTGGTCCTGCGTCATAGTTCCGCCGGGGCGCCTCAGTTTCTGGCCCAGAGGCTCAAGACCAGTGTCATCAACGCCGGCGATGGCGCCCACGAGCATCCGACCCAGGCGCTCCTCGATCTTTACACCATTCGCGAGAAGCGACAAAGCATCGCCGGGCTCCACGTTGTCATCGTCGGAGACATTTTGTTCAGTCGGGTTGCGCGCTCGAATATTTTTGGCCTAACCAAGCTGGGCGCGCGCGTTACACTGGTCGGTCCAAGCACCCTGGTGCCGCGGGAGTTTGAAAAACTCGGCGTCTCCGTGTCGCATGATCTCGATCGCGTCCTGCCCGAAGCCGATGTGGTGAATTTGCTGCGCATTCAGCACGAACGGCAGCGCAAAGAGTATTTTCCCGGCATTGCCGAATACACCCGGCTTTTCGGGTTAACCAAGGAGCGGGCCGGGCGATTGAAGCCGGACTGTCTAATCATGCATCCGGGGCCGATCAATCGCGGAGTGGAAATCGACAGCGAAGTCGCTGATGGACGGCAGAGTGTAATTCTCGAACAGGTCACCAACGGGCTCGCCGTGCGCATGGCCGTCCTTTATCTCTGCGGAGGAATCGCCACCTCATGAGCGCGACCATTATTCGAAACGGGCGGGTCATTGATCCCGCGAACAACCGGGACGAGATGGCGGATCTCGTGATAGTCGACGGACGCATTTCCGAGAAATCCAAAATCCAAAATCCAAAATCCAAAATCGAAGAGATCGACGCCCGTAATCTCATCGTCTGCCCGGGTTTGATCGATATTCATGTCCATCTGCGCGAGCCTGGGTTCGGGCACAAGGAGACGATCGAGTCGGGCGCGCGTGCGGCGGCCGCGGGCGGGTTTACAACCATTGTTTCCATGCCGAACACCTCACCGGTGGCCGATGCGCCGAGCACGATCGCGTGGATTAAAGACCGCGCTGCGGCGAAAGCGTGCGTTCATGTTTTGCCGACCGGAGCGCTTTCCAAAGGTCTCGAGGGCGAAGAACTCGCACCCATCGGTTCGCTCAAGCAAGCCGGAGTGGTTGCGCTGACCGACGACGGCCACTGCGTGCAAAATAACGAGTTGATGCGCCGCGCCGTGGAATACGCGCGCATGTTCGAACTTCCGGTCATGGATCATTGCCAGGACTACAATTTGGTAGGCCAGGGCGTGGTGAACGAAGGTTATTGGAGCACTTTACTCGGATTGCGCGGCTGGCCGGCGGCCGGTGAGGAGGCCGTGGTCATGCGCAATATTCTGCTGGCCGAACTTTGCCAGCACCACCTCCACTGCCAGCACGTCAGTAGCGCCGGCAGTGTGCGGTTGATTCGCGAAGCCCGCGCGCGCGGGGTAAAAATCAGTGGGGAGGTTTGTCCGCATCACATCGCTTTGACCGACGAGGCCATTCAGGGGTTCGACACGAATTACAAAATGAACCCGCCGCTCAGATCACAGGCCGACGTCGACGCCCTGCTCGAGGGAATCGCGGACGGAACCCTATCCATCCTGGCCTCGGATCACGCGCCCCATGCGGATTTCGAGAAGGAAGTTGAGTTCGACGCCGCGCCGTTCGGGATTGTCGGGCTGGAGACGGAGCTTGGGCTGTTTATCGATCTGCTCGTGCACAAACATCGCAGGATCGACATCAAACGTTTGATCGAAATGTACACGATCGAACCAGCCAAATTACTCAAACTCGAGGCGGGCACGATGTCGGTTGGTGCGCCGGCCGACTTGACCCTGATCGATCCGGAAATGGAATGGACCGTGCGATCGGAAGAATTTCAATCGGCCTCGCGTAACACGCCATTTGATGGCTGGAAGCTGAAAGGGCGCGCCGTGCGGACCATCGTGGGCGGCAAGACCGTCTGGAAACTGTAGCGGCGGTCTACGACCGCCGGATGAAATAGGTTGCGGCGCTCAGAGAGCGCCGCTACAAACTCACCCGGAGTAGCCGCCGCTGATGTAGTTCTCGAGATGGGCGATGGCCGCGCTCTGGCTGGCAATGACCCATTTCACCAAATCGCCGATCGAGATGATGCCGACGACCTTCTCGCCCTCCACCACCGGGAGATGGCGAATGCGTTTGTCAGTCATGACGCGGAGGCATTTTTCGACACCCTCCTGAGGGTGCGTCACGACCAGGTTCTCTGACGACATAATCTCGGACACTGTCGTCTCCCGCGAGCGTTTCCCGCGCAAGACGACTTTTCGCGTGTAATCCCGTTCGGAAAACATGCCCACCAATTTATCGCCCTTCATGACCAGCAAGGCGCCGATATTCTTCTGGTCCATCAGCTCGATCGCGTCGTAGACGGTCGTCTCCGGGAGAACCGAAAAGATTTCCCGGCTCTTTTGGTTCAGGACCGTGCCGATGTTTCCGCTTACATCCATGGGTGTGGGATCAATCGAAAAAGTGTCACCTCACTTTAAAGTAATCGAGTCCGCTTGCGCAAGACCGGATCGCTGGTAGCCAAAGATTAACTTTCTCGCGCAAAGTCCACAACGGACACAACGGACAACTTGGACTCAACCAATCCTCCGTGCCCGTTGTGGCCTTTGTGCGAGGTCCCTATTCCTTGACGAACTTCGCTTCGATCAGTTGGTGCAAATAATCCGAGATGGCGGGGCGATCGAGGCGTTGAATCACTTCGTTAAGGAAACCGGTCACGACAAGTTGTCGCGCCAGGGCGGGCGGAATCCCGCGCGTCAGCAGGTAAAACATTTCATCCTCGTCGACCTGTCCGGAAGTGGCGCCATGCGAGCATTTCACATTGTCGGCCAGAATTTCGAAACCCGGCATGGAGTCCGCTTCGGCCTCATCGCTGAGAAGAAGATTGCGCACCTTTTGATAGGCGTCGGTAAAATGAGCGTGGGGTTCGACCCGGATGAGTCCGCCAAAAATGCTGCGCGCCCGATCATTCAACGCATTCTTGTAAAGGAGATCGCTCGTCGTTCGTGGCGAAGCGTGATCCTGCAAAGTGCGGGCGTCAAATTCCTGATCGCCGCTGGCCACGGAAACGGCCAGCAGATCGCTGCGTGCTCCTTCTCCGATTAAACGGCTCAGACTTTCGAAGCGGGAATAGTTTGCGCCGAGATGGACATTCAAACTCATGGCCGAGGCGTCATGATCCACCGTCGTCGTGTTCATCTGCAGCGCGCGCACCCGATCGCCCCAGGTCTGCGCGCACACGTAGGTCACTTTCGCTCCGGGACCGGCCACGAGATCGTTCACTCCGCAGGCAAAGCCCGGCGTTTGTCGATCGGTCGAGCGAAAATGCTCGATCACGGTCACTTTGGCGAGCTCGTCGGTCACGAGCAGCAGGTGTGGAAACACGGCCGAGTTCTCCCGGCACAGCCAGTGAAAAATCTCAATTGGCTTGTTCGATTTCGACGCCGCGAGGCACAAATAGAAAAGTTCCCGAGGTGACAAAAGCCTGGTGCAGAGCGGCGAACCTGGCCGAACCAAGCTTTGCCGGCTGCGACATAAAATGCTTCCGAAACAAGTTCGGCGTGCTCGACCATGGCCCGCTCGAGCGGCTGCAGGATCACGCCACGTTCGCGCAGCTTGTCCGGCAGGGCGTCGGCATGCAAGAGCTCGGTCGTCGGCGAAGACTAACCGGGCCGTAACTTCATTAAGCCCGCGCGACCGTTCGAGAATTCTCTCCCGCTCGTGTTCGGCCAGGGTGCTGCCCGCGAGTGAAAGGCGAAAGATCGAGAAGATCGACATTGGAGAAACGCCATGCCTGATCTTTGCGGGTAGGCGCCGGCAGCGTTTCAAATTGTTTCCATGCGACACCCTGCTGGTCGCGAAACCAGGCGGGGAGATCTTCCGCGCCGGTCGGACCGGAAAGAATGGGGCGCGGCCCGCCAGCCGATCCGGCGTCGGTCATCTGATCAAGGGCAATTGATTCGGGGCGCATGGCTAATGTTAGACGCGAACGGCGGTCCATAGACCGCCGGCGCTCATCTTGGGACAGGCGAAAAAATTATCCGACCGAGCCTTCCATCTCAAGCTCGATCAGGCGCTTAAGCTCCACGCTGTATTCCATGGGAAACTGGCGGACAAGGTCGTTCACGAAACCGTTCACGCTCAAGCTCATGGCCTGCGCTTCGCTCAACCCGCGCTGTTGCATGTAAAAGATCTGCTCGGCGCTGACCTGGCTCACGCTGGCCTCGTGTTGCACCGAATTCCCGGTGCCGCGCACGGTGATGGCGGGATAAGTGTCGGTCCGACTGGTTGAATTGATGAGCAAGGCGTCGCACTCCGTGTTGTTCTTGCAGTTCTTGAGATGCTTGGGGACGTGGACCAGACCGCGGTAGGTGGCGCGGCCTTTGCCGATCGAGATCGATTTGGAAATAATGTTCGAAGTGGTTTCATCAGCGGCATGAATCATTTTCGCGCCGGTATCCTGGTGCTGGCCGTTATTGGCCAGGGCGATGGACAAGAACTTCGCCGCGCGCTTTCCGGCCTTTCATGATCACGCCCGGATATTTCATGGTCAGGCGCGAGCCGATATTGCAATCGATCCATTTGATCTCGGCGTCTTCGTGCGCCAGTCCGCGCTTTGGTGACCAGATTAAAGACGTTGGCCGACCAGTTCTGGACCGTGATGTACTGGAGCTTGGCGCCTTTCAGGGCGACCAATTCCACCACCGCGCTATGCAAGCGTGGCGGTGTTGAATTTCGGCGCGGTGCACCCCTCCATGTAGGTCAACTCGGCGCCTTCATCGACGATGATGAGGGTGCGCTCGAACTGGCCGAAGTTCTCCGCGTTAATTCGGAAGTAGGCCTGGAGCGGATGCTTCACCTTTACCCCCGGCGGGACGTAGATGAACGAGCCGCCGCTAAAGACGGCGGAGTTCAGCGCGCTGAATTTGTTGTCGCCGGTCGGAATGACCTTGCCGAACCATTTTCGGAAAATTTCCGGGTGATTCTTTAAACCTTCGGTCGATCCGACGAAGATGACGCCCTGTTCGCCGACCGCCTTCTTGATGTTTGAATAAACGGCCTCGCTGTCGAACTGCGCTTCAACTCCGGCCAGGAATTTGCGTTCCTGTTCTGGAATGCCGAGTCGTTCGAAGGTGCGCTTGATGTCGTCCGGCACGTCCTCCCAGTTGCGCTTCGGTCGCGGTCCCGGCCGCGAGATAATAACGGATCTTGTCGAAATGGATGGCCTCGAGATCCTTGCTCGCCCAATGCGTCGGCATCGGTTTTTCAAGGAATGTCTTCAATCCGCGGAGACGAAACTCGCGCACCCAATCGGGATCCTCTTTCACGTCGGAGATGTAATGAATCGTCTTGTCGGTCAGACCCATGCCTGCGTCGCGCACATGCACCTCGGGTAAGAAAATCGCCAATGTTCCGGTCGATATCGACTGCTGAAGTTTCCGTTTTCATCTTGATCCTATCTAGGTTGCAGCCAGCTCGGCTCCTCCTGCGTGCCCAATCGTAGCCACGCTCTTCCAATTCGAGGGCGAGTTCTTTGCCGGCCGCTGCGGACAATCCGCCCAGCCACCATGACGTGGACGTGATCGGGCACGATATAATTCAGAAGCCGCTGGTAATGGGTAATCAAAAGTATTCCGAGATTCGGGCCGCGCAACGAGTTCACACCGTGGGCCACGATCTTGAGCGCGTCGATGTCCAGACCGCTGTCGGTCTCATCCAGAACCGCGTACTTCGGCTCGAGCATGGCCAGTTGCAAAATTTCATTCCGCTTTTTTTCGCCGCCGGAGAACCCTTCGTTGACCGACCGCGAGGTGAAAGAGCGATCCATTCCCAGGAGTTCCATTTTCTCGTAGAGACGGGCGTAATACTCGGTCGCCTCGAGTTCTTCGCCCTCCGGCAAACGGGCTTGAACGGCGGCGCGCAGAAAATTCGCGATCGTCACGCCGGGAACTTCGCTGGGATATTGAAAGGCCATGAACAAGCCGTTGCGGGCGCGTTCGTCGGGCTCCAGTTCGAGCAGATTTTCGCCATCCATGAGGATCTTGCCCTGGGTAACCTGATAATCGGGATGACCGGCCAGAACCTTGGCCAGGGTGCTCTTGCCCGAGCCGTTTGGGCCCATAATGGCGTGGACTTCACCTTTTGGGACATGCAGGGTCAGGCCGCGGACAATCTCCTTGTCGGCGATCGTAACGTGCAGGTTTTCGACACGCAGTTCGTTCATACTTGGTAGACCAAGAATATAAGCGGGTTCCGTCGATTTGCGAACCGCCATTTCCCTGCCCCGCGCTCCGAACCACTGCAATTCTGGCAGTTGCGCAGATGCGTCACTTTGGCACAAATGGATGCCATCATTTTATTTCGCCGGCGCTTCTTGCACGTCCAGTTGCGCATTTACCTTAGGAAATTCCCCACAGCCGCGCGAGGCGAAGCCTTTTTACGCCCGGGCTACCCCGCATGGATTTGAACCATGAATAACGCCTCCAAAGGGCGCTGTGTTACCGTTACACCACGGGGTATGTTGGCAGTCTCGATCCGCGATTGCCGATTTTTCGATTCGCATCGGCAGGGACACACTTAAATCGCAATTTGCAAATCGCAACGATTTCCGTCCGCCTCTAACAGGTCCGATATGAAGCGACGGGCCCAGCCCCGCTTTTTAGATACTTTTCCCGGCCTTCAGCGTCTTCCCGCCCGGTATAACCCTCATAGTAAATTAGTTTCCACGGGCCTCCGGTGCGATCGCAAAAAGTGTGAGAAAACGGGCGATTCGTTAGACCGCACGTTGCGTGGCCGCGCCTGGTAACCGTTGACGCGGAGCCGTAACGCAACTTTCACAGAGGCGTTACTTGTTTCATGTTTGAGCGCGCCCCAAGCTTTATTCATGGCCATACTACGCGCGTTCGAAGATCTCGATCCATTCCTTCAAGCTGTCGTGCTCGCCACCTTGTGCGGAATTATTGCACTTAGCGCCTTCAGGATTTGGCAACATTTGCACAGTGGTCCCGTGCACAAGCGTCGCGTGTTAAAGCGAAGGAAAGTTTGGCTGATCTACTAATCCAACCGGGATCCCGCTAATTATCGCGCAGGCGATATCCAAATCCACGGACGGTCTCGACGGCGCGAGCAGCTTTCCCCAGCTTTTGTCGCAAGCGCCGGATGTGGGTGTCGACGGTGCGCGTGTTGATGACGTTTTCATAACCCCACGCGGCAGTGAGTAACATTTCTCTCGAGAGTAATCGACCGGGCTTCTTGAGTAGCAGCGTGAGCAATCTGAATTCGGCAGTGGTTAGGCCAACCGGCTTGCCGCCCACCTCAACCCGATGGCGCACCGGATCGACGGTGATGATCCCCGAGGTGAGTTTTTGATCACCAAGGTCGGTGCCGCGACGCTCGATTGTCTTGATGCGCAGAACGACTTCCCGCGGACTGAAGGGCTTGGTAACATAGTCGTCGGCGCCAAGCTCAAGCCCGGCAACCCGATCATTTTCGGCGGCCTTTGCGGTCAGCATAATGATCGGGATATGATGGGTGGCGGGGTCCGCTTTGAGCATCTTGCAAACCTCCTGGCCCGACATCCTGGGGAGCATCAGATCGAGAATTATCAGCCAGGGCAATTCGGCCCGTGCCTTTTGCAAACCAACGAGGCCATTCATGGCGGTCGAAATTGTAAAGGTTTGTTCTTTCAGGAGATGCAGAGCGAGGAGATCGATCACGTCCTGTTCATCCTCAATGATGAGAATGTTCTTGCTCGACTTAGGCCCCATGTGGCCGTCGTCAGAGCCATCCCTGTTCCGGGAATCCGTTCTGAGAGCGAGCGGCGCAACCATGTTGCCGTCGTGTTCGCGTATGGACATCGATTTCTCCCGTTTGAGTTTGCTCATCGCAATCTGGTGGAGCTTAATCGAAGGAACGTGACGTTACGGTTACCGTTGTGTTAAAGTTCTGTTACATATTGCAGGCTGGGTTTTCGATGCGCGGCCGCCAGGCCTCCTTCGTTCCTCGCGGCCGTCAGATTTTTTGCCGGCGTCACGTTTTTGCCACGTGCTGTCTCGCAAATGTAACAACGCGCAACTTGAGGCGCGTGATCCTCAAATCATAATCAAGATGCGTGCGATCAATCGTAGAAAATCGCGTCTTTGTGTACTCGAACCGCGATACGCGCGGCAGGGAATACATCTTCGTCGCCTTCGCCCTCTTCCTGTTCGGAAGCGGGCAGTGCTTCCCCGCCGCCGCGCCTTCCGCCGCCGGCCGGGAGGGCGATAATCCCGAAAACAGCGGGGCGGCCCGGAACGCGGCCAGGCGAGCGGACCAACAAACCGCGCGGCCCCTTTATATTAAGGAGTACCGGATCGTCGGCGCGCGTCACTTGCCCCGGATCGAGATTGAAGAAGCGGTCTATCCATTTCTCGGCCCGGGTCGAACGAGCGAGGATGTCGAACAAGCTCGCGCCGCACTCGAGAAGGCTTTCCAGGCAAAGGGCTATCAAACCGTCTCGGTTCAAGTGCCGCCGCAGAACCCGGCCAACGGTGTTGTAGTGCTCCGCGTTGTCGAGGCTACCGTCGGCCGCCTGCGAGTGCGCAATTCGAGATACTTTTCGTTGCCCAAGATCAAAGAGGGAGCTCCGTCGCTCGCCGAAGGCACGGTGCCCGAGTTTGGCCAGGTCACGAAAGACATTGTCGCGCTCAACCAGATGCCTGATCGCCGGGTGACGCCTGCGTTGAAGGCCGGGGTCGTCCCGGGAACGGTCGACATCGATTTAAACGTGGAAGACACCCTGCCACTCCACGGCAGCCTCGAACTCAACAATCGCTATAGCGCAGACACAACTCCGCTGCGACTGAATGCGTCTGCCAGTTACAATAACCTCTGGCAGCTCAATCACTCGATCGGCGGCAGCGTGCAGATCTCGCCGCAAAATCTCGACGACGTCAGGGTTTACTCCGGCTATTACGTCGCGCGTTTTCCAGAGGCGAGTTGGCTGGCCATGATCGCGCAAGGCGTGGTTCAGGAATCGAACGTTAGCACGCTGGGAAGCACCGCGGTGGCAGGCCGGGGCAATGTCGAGGGTGGCCGTGCCATCATTACATTGCCGGCCCAGACTGATTTTTATCACTCGATCACGCTCGGTTTCGATCGAAAGCACTTTAATCAGGATGTCACTATCGCGGGAGTCACGCTGCCTACTCCGATCACTTACTATCCGTTCAGCGCGAATTACAGCGCAACGTGGGCGCCAAAGAATTCGATTACGAATGCGAATGTCGGGGTCACTTTTCACGTTCGTGGGATGGGCAGCACGTCGTCGGAATTCGATCTCAATCGCTTCGACGCCAGAGGCAACTTCATCTATTTGCGCGGCGATCTTTCGCATCAACATGATCTGCCTGCGGGCTTTCAGGTATTCGGGAAAGTGCAGGGCCAGGTTTCCGATCAACCTCTCGTCAACAGCGAGCAGTTCGCCGGTGGCGGCCTGAGCAGCGTCCGAGGTTACCTGGAGGCGGAAGTGCTGGGCGATGATGGGGTGACCGGGACGGTAGAACTGCGCAGCCCCTCGCTCTTGAACGCCCTCGGAGCCGACGCCAACGACTGGCGTTTTTATGTTTTCGTCGACGGCGGTTATCTCACGTTGATCGATTCATTGCCGGAACAGGACTCCACTTTTGCCCTGGCCAGTCTGGGCGTGGGCAGTCGGATTCGCTTTCACAATCATTTCAACGGCTCGCTCGATGCGGCCCTGCCTTTGATCAGCCAGGTGGACACCGCCGCCCTCGATCTGCGCCTTACCTTCCGAGTCTGGGCGGATTTTTGATCTCCCTCCAACAAGCACCAACGAATATGAAAACGAAGCTCTTTCGATCGTCCTCTACTCTGGCCGGCTTGTTTGTTTGCTTTCTGTTTCTAGCCGCGGCGGGCAAGGCGGGCGCCTGGTGGAACAGCGACTGGACGATTCGGAAAAAGATCGAGATCGACACGACAACGGCGGGCGCGCCCATCTCGGATCCGATCGGGACAACCGCGATCCTAATTCGTCTGCATGACGGAAATTTTCGCTTCACCGATGCCAAGGAGGACGGCAGCGACCTTCGATTCCTGGCGGCAGACGACAAGACGCAGTTGACCTATCACATCGAAAAATACGATTCGATTCTGAACGAGGGGTTTGTGTGGGTGAAAATTCCCGACCTCAAGCCTGGCGCAAAGACGACGTTCTGGATGTACTACGGAAACGGCGGCTCGAAGGCGACGCGGGTCGACGACCCGAAAGGCACTTATGACGTCAACACCGTCGTTGTCTATCACTTCGCGGAGAACAACGCGCCCGCGCACGATTCGACGACCTACGGCAACAACGCGCAGAATCCCGGCGTTCCGGTGGCCGGCGCGTTGATCGGACCGGGTATTCGATTTGACGGAACGAATCCGATCACGATCGCGAATTCGGAATCGCTGGCCTGGACGGAAGGAGCGGTCTTGACCTGGTCGGCATGGGTCAAGCCGGCCGCCAATCAATCGAATGCGATCATCTTCAGCCGGCGCGAGGGCACGAACGCCTTTCTAATCGGGGCGGACAACGGCATTCCTTATGTCGAAGTGAACGGCGCGCGCACGCAGGGGGCGCCGGCCTTGGCTCCCAGCAGCTGGCACCATCTCGCGGTGACCGCGGCAGGCTCGACCATCACTCTATATATAGATGGCCAGAGCGCGGCCACGCTCAGCGCCGGGCTTCCGGCTTCGACCGCTGCGCTTTCCATCGGGGGCGATGCCAGCGGCGGAACCGGATTCTCCGGCGAAATGGACGAGCTGGAGATGTCGAAAGCCGCGCGCCCGGCGGGATTTATCAAACTCGCAGCCCTGACCCAGGGCACGGATAAGGCCTCCAAGTTGATGACGTTCGCGAACGACGAAACGAAAACCAGCTGGTTCAGTGGCGGATACATCGGCGTCATTCTCGGCTCGCTCACGGTCGATGGCTGGCTCGTCATTTGTGTGCTCATCGTCATGTCGGCCATCAGCTGGGTTGTGATGGTGAACAAGGCTCGTTATCTGAGCGCCACGACCAAGGGTAACGCGCAGTTCTTCAAGGATTGGAACCACGTCGCCGCGGATTTGAGTTTCCTGGACGACACCGATGCGCGCAAAGTGCTCACACTCGGCGGCCGGATCGACAGCCGCGAACGGCAAATCGTGAAGTTCGCGTCCGTCTATCGGATCTACAAAATCGGCGCGGAAGAAATCCGGCATCGCCTCGCCGTGGAAGGGGCCGCGGAATCCCATGAGCTTTCCTCGCGCTCGATCCAGGCGATTCGGGCGACTCTCGATGGCGGCCTCGTGCGGGAAACGCAAAAGCTGAACAACCTGATGGTGCTGCTGACCATTGCGATTTCCGGAGGACCCTTTCTGGGCCTGTTAGGCACGGTCGTCGGTGTCATGATTACGTTCGCTGCCATCGCCCAGCAGGGTGACGTCAACGTGAACGCAATTGCCCCGGGTATTGCGGCCGCGCTGGCCGCGACCGTCGCCGGTCTGATCGTCGCGATTCCCGCGCTCTTTGGTTACAACTATCTCCTGTCGCGGGTGAAAGAGGCCACCAACGACATGCACGTTTTCATCGACGAGTTCGTCACCAAAATCGCCGAGTACTACGGCGGCCGACGCAACCCCAACGGCAACGGCAACGCTCGCTCACAAAGAGGAAGCGATGGAGTTAGAGATGATCGCATAAGGCCGTCTGAGATTCGACCGGCACTCACCATGCAAGTTCAAGGCGACAAACCGTACGACGACATCAACATCACGCCGATGTTGGACCTCGCCTATGTGCTGCTCGTTATCTTTATCCTGATGACGACGGCCACGGTGCAGGGCCTGAAAGTCAATCTGCCGAAAGCGAGCACGTCGCCGAGTCTGGCCAAGCCGCAGACCAAGGCCATCACGATTAACAACGAAGGCAAGATCTTTCTCGACACCGTCCCGGTCACAATTCCGGAGCTTGAGCAGAGACTCAGTTCGCAGAAGGCGCAGACGCCGGACTTTCCGGTAGTCGTTAGGGGAGACAGCCTTACGCAATATCAGGCGGTCATGGACGTGCTCGATGTGTCGGACGGGTCGGAATTTCGCAGATCGGTTTGGCCACCAAGCCGCAGGGCAAATAACAAGGGATGGACATGGAATTCGACGATGAGCCCGAACCGCCGCCACAAGGCTTTCTGAAACGATTTCGCGTCGCGATCATCGTCACGGCGGTTCTTCTGATCGGCGTCATCGCGGTTGCGAAGCTGGCCTCGAGCGGTGGTGGATCATCGAAACGGGAGTCGATCACCTATGTCAGCCTTCCACCGCCGCCTCCGCCGCCGATCATGACCCCGCCTCCTCCACCGCAACAGGAGGAGCAAAAGATGGAGCAGCCAATGATTAAGGAGGACCAGCCGAAAGATGAGCCGCCGAAGGATGAGCCGCCTCTGGGCACTGGAATTAAAGGCGACGGTCCCGACAACTTTGGTCTGGGCAGCGGTACGGGCAACGGTCGGATCGGTGGTGGTGGAGATGGCAGCAAGTGGGGCTGGTACGCGAGTCAGGTGCAATCGCGCATTCAGCAGGCCCTGCAACAGAATCGCAAAACCCGAAGTGCCAGCATGACCGTAAACGTGCGCGTGTGGCCGGATGCAACCGGTCGGATCAGCCGCGCGCAACTTGCCGGATCCACCGGCGACATCGCCTTGGATGCGGCCTTGCGAGACGAAGTTCTAACCGGCTTGCAGCTGCAGGAGCCACCTCCCGCCGGAATGCCCGCACCCATCACGCTGCGCGTTGCCGCGCGCCGGCCTCACTAATGATTCAAACGGTCCACTCATGCTTTCGATCAACCCACATTTCATTTATCGGATTCTGACCCCCCCCGGGCGGGCGCTCCTTCCGATTGTTTTCGTCTGCGTTTTCGCGTGGGACTCTCCTGGGCAGGATTCCTTTCCTTTGCGGGAACGTGAAACACCCGGCGACCTGCCGGTCAGCCAGCGGGAAAAACTGATCGCGCAATCCACCCCGGCCGATCACGCAGCCGAGAACCTGCCGGGAAATCAAAATGCGACCGTCGCCACCGTGGCGCCAGTGCCCAAAGCGACGCCATCGCCGAACGTCACGATCAACCTCATCCATCGGCTGGTGCAACGTGGCGTTCTGACCCAACAGGATGCGGATGAATTGATCAAACAGGCAGAAGACGACGCAGCCACGGCAAGAATGGCGGCCGCAAAAGCGCAGGAGCAGAAGTCGCGATCTGAGGAGGCGGACCCCTCGTTCCCGATCGAGCCGGCGCCGCTGACCAGTTCCACTGTCACCGCCCAGCCCGCGCCGCCCGCAGAAGGCGGAACGGAGCCGGCTCCTTCGAGCGAAGAGGACACTGTCCATGTCCACTACGTCCCCGAAGTCGTAAAGAAGCAATTGCGCGATGAAATCCGCGAGGAGGTGATGGAGCAGGCGCGGGAGGAGAATTGGGCGAATCCGCGAACGTTCCCGGACTGGGTGCTGCGCATTATTCCATTCGCCGATCTCCGCACCCGCTACGAAGGGATATTTTTCCCCGATGGCAATGACGACACTGGAGCCACCTTCCAGTTTGTAAATTTCAACGCCATCAACACGGGGGCGCCCTTTGACCTGACCAGCACTAATTTCCCGCCCGAGCTGAACGTGAACGAAGACCGTAACCGATTTCGATTTCGCGCCCGTTTTGGCGCACAGCTCGACCTCGAGGATGGCTTCACCATGGGGCTTCGTATTGCCACGGGAGAAACAAATACGCCCACCTCGCCCAATCAAACGCTCGGGGTGGCGAATAATGCCCAAGGGGGAAACTTCAGCAAGTACGCCATCTGGATCGATCGCGCGTTCGTCCGTTATGAGATCGGCGGAAAGCCGGGCGAAGATTTCACGGCCAATTTCGGCCGGTTCGATAACCCTTTCTATCGGACGAGCGAAATCATCTGGGACGACGATCTGGGCTTTGACGGCCTGGCGCTTTCGGGGAGGTACCGCGTGGCAGAAGGGGTCACGCCATTCGCGACCGTCGGTGGGTTCCCGGTCTTCAATACGGAGCTGAATTTTTCATCCAACCGTCCCGACAAGTTTCCGAGCGAAGACAAGTGGCTTCTGGCGATTCAGGCTGGGTCGAGCTTTCGCTTTAACAAGGATTTCAGCGCCAAGATTGCGGGCGCTTTTTATGACTTCGAAAATATTCAGGGCAAACTGTCCGATCCGTTCGTGCCTCTCAGCAGCTCGGACCAAGGAAACACCGACGATAGCCGGCCGGCCTTTGCGCAACACGGCAATACCTACTTTCCAATTCGCGACATTATTCCGACGGTGGACAACGGTTTTGGGACGACGAAGCAATTTCAGTATTTTGGATTAGCGACGCCGTTTCGGGTGTTCGATTTCTCCGGACAAGTCGATTACGCGCACTTCGATCCGTTTCACCTCACTCTGTTCGGGCAGTTCGATGACAACGTCGCCTTTGACTATGCCGATATAAACAGTAAGGCCATCAACAATCGCGGACCGAATCGCCCGTCGACCCCGGGTAGTCCTGCCATACCCGGCAATTTCGCCGGCGGCAACACCGCATGGACGGTGGGTTTGAAAGCCGGCCACCCCGCACTCGAGAAAGCGTGGGACTGGAACGTCGGAGTCAGCTATTCCTACATCGAATCGGATGCGGTGGTCGACGGTTTCAACGATTCCGATTTCGGGGGCGGCGGCACAAACGTCAAGGGTTACACGATCTTTGGCGCCGTCGCTTTAACGCCGCACATCTGGCTGGCCTTGCGCTGGATGAGTACCAACGAAATCGCTGGTCCCACGTTTCAAAATGACATTCTGCAGTTCGACTTTAACGCCAAATTCTAATGAAACCAAAACTCGCGGTCATCATCACGTTCACCATCTCTGCATTGTCTCTAAGCGACAATGCCTGCGCTGCGGACGATGCTCGTCTCAAGGAGACTCTTCGTGTGCTGACGTTGCGGTTGCGCTCTGCGGAAACGGAGCGCAATAACTTGCTCAGCGAAAAGGCGCAGTTCGAGCAGGAGAAAAAGACGCTCACAGACAAGGTTGGCGCGCTGACGAAGCAAGCGGCGGCCGATAAGGACACAATTGCCGGTCTGACGACCAAGGTCACCGACCAGGAAACCGAGCTTGCACAAGCCAAGGAGGCCTTCGGCAAATGGAAATCCGGTTACGAGTTGGCGGCCACGGCTGCACAAAAAACCGAGGCCGAGCGCGCCAGGCTTGCCGGCGAGGAGATTATCCTAAAAAGGAAATTGGCCGATCGGGAAAGCAAGAACCTCGCGCTTTTCAAACTCGGTAACGAGATTCTCACCCGCTACGAAAAATTTGGCCTGGGCGAGTCATTGGCGGCGCGGGAGCCATTCACCGGCATTGCGCGAGTGAAGCTGGAAAACCTCGTTCAGGATTATCAAGACAAGCTTTCTGACCAGCTGGTCAAGCAATGACGCGGTTCGTCACCGGATTGTTGCTTAGATGTCACGAGCCATGATGGCCATAGTGATGGAGCTTGGTCTTGCGGCCAACCGGAGGGCAGAAGGGCCGGTTCGGCCGCACCTTGATAGAACGACGTCGCGTCGTTGATCCCCCATCTATGCTTTTGTCCAAACTACGACTCACCCCCAGGCGGCACCGTCCGTTCCTGCGAGCGTTCCTGACTGCACTGATTGGCATCCTTAATCTGGCGCTCAATCTGACCGGGCAGGCCGGAGAAGTCTTGCGTGCCTCGGGTGGTGGCGGGCATTCCAAGGGAAAGGGGCCGGACGGAAATCCGACGGCGGCCGCGGTGCAAGCGAGCATCAATGCGACCGGGATTCTTTCCCAAACGGCGCAGGCGCTTCAGGCCATGCAGGCGATGCAGGCCGCGGCGCAAGCGGTTGCTGCCAACGCGGCGATCGGTCGTGGCAAATCCGCCGCCGCGAGTAATCCGGCAAGTCCTGGCAATCAAGCGGGCACGACCACCGGCGGAACGTTAGCGCAGACAACTCAGGCGCTGCAGGCTTTGCAGACAATTCAAACAGCCGCACGCGCGGCGGCGGCGAATGGCGCCAATAATCTTGGGAGCGATCCAAATCATCCGGGCCAGCAATTACCCGATGTGCCAAACGGATTAGGGCCCGGGGGATTGCAGGTGGCGCCCGGTGTTCCCGCCGATCTCTCGCATCCCGGGGCGGGAGAAAATCCGCAGCTTTGGCAGGGCGCGAATCTGCCGACTCAAACTGCAAGCGGCGGCAAGACCAATGTAACGATCGTCCAGAACGCGCAACAGGCGTTGTTGAACTGGCAAACGTTCAATATCAGCAAGGAGACGCACCTGACCTTTGACCAGACCGCCGGCGGCGCGAACGCCAGCCAGTGGATCGCCTTCAACAAGGTGAACGACCCGTCCGGCGTGCCATCACAGATTCTGGGATCGCTCGACGCCATCGGCCAGGTTTACGTCATCAACGCCAATGGAATCATCTTCGGCGGATCATCGCAGATCAACACTCACGCTCTGGTCGCCTCCGCGCTGCCGATCAACGACAACCTGATCGCGCGCGGATTACTCAACAATCCGGACAACCAATTTCTCTTCTCCGCGTTGGCGCTTCCGTCCGGCAGCAACGGCACACCCGCCTTCACACCGCCGGCGTCGAACACGCCCGACGGCCACTACGGCGACGTCACAGTCCAATCTGGCGCGCAGATCACCAGTCCGACCACGGCCGACCACGTCGGCGGCCGCGTCGCCCTGATCGGCGCCAACGTCGCCAACGACGGCACGATCACCACTCCCGACGGCCAAACCATTCTCGCCGCTGGCCTGCAGGTCGGATTCGGGGCGCACCCGAGCAGCGACCCGAGCCTGCGTGGTTTGGATGTCTATGTCGGCGCGGTTGTCGATCCCCTCTCGTCGCTCGCCGCTTACGCCGGCACCGCTACAAATGGCGCCCTCATCGAAGCACCGCGTGCAGACGTCACTATTATCGGCAGGCGCGTCGATCAAATGGGCTTCATCGACAGCTCAACTTCAGTCGCGTTAAACGGGCGGATCGATCTTTTGGCTGACTACAACGCAGTCGGCAATACGAATACGCAGTTAACAAATCCGCCTCCCTTCCTTTTCCAGTCGACGGGTACGGTGACGCTCGGGTCCGACAGCGTGAGCCAGATCCTGCCGGAACTCACCAGCTCCGATCGCGTCGTCGGAACTCAGTTGGCTTTGCTCTCCCAAGTGAACATTCAGGGACTGGCAATCCACGAGGCGGCGGACGCCGTCTTAATCGCGCCTGGCGCCGATGCCATGATAGACGCGGGCACTTGGGCTTATTATACGAGTGGCGGTCCTGGACAGACCGTCAGTCAGCTCGTGTCGTCCGGTGGCCAGATTTATCTCGACGCTGGCGCCGTCATCGACGTCTCCGGTTCTCAGAACGTCAGTGCGTCGGTCGCCGAGAACATTGTTGCCGCACAACTGCTCGGCCCG
The DNA here is from genome assembly GCA_963788855.1 of uncultured Verrucomicrobiae bacterium. Lineage (GTDB taxonomy): Bacteria > Verrucomicrobiota > Verrucomicrobiia > Chthoniobacterales > UBA10450 > CAWBIE01. Next base: position 580,359 of record CAWBIE010000004.1, on the reverse strand, counting down.
GAGCTGGCCGACTCTCCGTTGCAACGCAACGGCCCATTGCGTGGCCAAACCGTTTACGTCGACATCACTAAGGCGGGCACGTACAACGGGCAAACCTGGGTGGGGACGCCATTGGCAGACGTTTCCGGGTATGTGAATCTGGTGCAGCGCACCGTCGGGGAACTAACGACCAATGGCGGCAACGTAACACTAAGCGCGGGCGAATCGGTCATCATGCAGCCTGGCTCGAGCGTGAATGTTTCGGGCGGCTCCGTCAATTATCAGGGAGGACTGGTCAAGACCACGCAGGTGGTTTCGGGCGGAAACGTCTTCGATATTTCTCAAGCCACACCCGATCGTGTTTACGACGCAGTGCTAAACGGCTCCACGAGCGTTCATCCCAAATGGGGTGTCGTCGATATTTTCGGAAATTCCGCCACGACCACTGGTCGTTTTGAAGCCGGTTATGTTCAGGGCGGAAACGGTGGGAGCCTGACCATCACGGCACCGTCAATGGCATTGGATGGGCGGTTGAGCGGCACGACCATCGCAGGTCCGCGCCAAAACACGGTCCCGCCGGTGTCGAGTTCGTTGTCATTGACGTTTCAAGCACAGGATCCGACGCCGCCGGCCTTTCTGCCGTTTTCTCCGACTCCCCCGGCAATCACCTTTCAACCGACTTCCAGCCTTGCCCCTGCGGATCCGTTTGCGCTCGACAGTTCGGGCAACCCTCTAGTCCTGCGCGCCGACCGGAAAGAGCAGGTCGTTCTTTCTCCGGATCTTGTCGATGTCGACGGCTTCGGTGTCCTGAAAATAAACAACAGTGACGGCAACATCACCGTCCCGGCCAACATCAGTCTCACGACGTCTCCCTTCGGGGTCTATCAGCTTTTCCGCTGCCAACATCGATATCGAAGGCAAAATGACATCACCGGGCGGCAGCTTGACTTTCAATGTCTACGATATTTCGCCCGCAGTATTTGCATTGTTAGGGCCTGGTTCGCAAACTCCGCCTCCGGATCCAACTCGCGGAGATTTTGTCCTCGGTCCGGACGCTTCTTTGAGCGTCGCCGGAATGATTACGGATAACCGCGCTGACTCGGTGTTGCCGGCCAATCCGGTCTATCTCGCGAACGGCGGGAGAGTCACGATCAACAGTTACAATGTGAACCTCCAGTCCGGCAGCAGCATCAACGTATCGGGCGGAGTGACCGTTGGCGCCACCGGAGCGATATCATACGGCACGGGCGGGAGCATCACGATCGCAGCCGGGCAGGATCTTGAAATTCCGACCGTCCTTGGAGGACGGTTGACGCTTGGTGCCAATCTCGCCGGGTACTCCGGCGGAACGGGCGGCTCGCTGAACATTCTCGCGCCTCTCATACAGGTCGGTGGCGCTTCCAGTAATCCGAATTCGCTTTTGCTTTCGCCGGATTTCTTCAGCCAGGGTGGGTTCAGCAGTTTTTCTCTCATCGGTCTTGGAGAAGCTACCGGGCAACCGGAGCAATTTGTTCCTGGAGTTGTCATCGCTCCCGGCACGTTGATCGCGCCCGTCGCGCAAAGTTGGCAGGCAAGCCTCGATCCAAATGGACCCGGCACGCTGGCGCTCACGCCGGCGTTGTTGCCACAAGGTCTTCGCACTCCGGTGAGCCTGTCATTTCGCGCGCCGGACATAAGGGATCCGTTCAATGGAACTGTGCTGCCGGCCGTGCGCGGCGATTTCGTCATGGGAGAAGGCGCCGTCATCCAAACGGATCCGCGCGCCAGCGTGTCGATCAGTGGAGACACCGCCGCGGTGTTGGGCTCGATTTTCGCGCCCGGTGGCAGGATTTCGATTAGCGGCGGCAATTCAGTGAGTCTGTTTAGCGCTGGTCAATCAGAGGCTTTGCCGACTGTCGACATTGGGCCAGACAGCATTTTATCCGCTGCCGGAACGACTCTCTTGACGCCGAACTCGCTCGGGCTGCGAACCGGAACTGTTCTGGCGGGAGGCAACATCACGATTTCCGGCAACATCGTTGCCGAGAACGGGTCCGTTATGGACGTCTCGGGTGCGAGCGATGTCCTTGATCTCGCGCCTGGATACAGCGGAACAGCGCTTTCCGGGTCGCTCGCGGCAAATTCGTTTGTTCCGACGCGCGTCGACAGCAATGGCGGATCCATCACGCTCGAAAGGAACTCAGGAACTGTTCACCGATGCCGCCTTTAAGGGCGCCGCCGGAGGACCGTCAGCTATCGGCGGGAGTCTTTCGATTTCGTCGGGTCGCTTCGTTCCAATCAGTGGCGGAAACCCGCAAACTCCACTCGACGTTTCATTGGTGGTGACGCAAAGCGCGCCAACCATTCCCACCGTTTTTTATGGACCAGGCGAGACGGCGATCGGCCACGCCGTGGTTGACGGGAACGGCAACCCGATCTTCGGCCGGGGCTATTTTGCGGCAGACAAGTTCAACAGCTCCGGTCTCGATTCCCTCGCGCTGAGCGGCAGCCTTCAGTTTTCTGGTCCGGTTACCATCACGGCCAATCGTAGCATCGTAGCAGCGAACGGCGGCGTCATTTTTGGGGACTCCGCCATCAACCTGAGTGCGCCCTATGTGGAATTAGGCACGTCGTTCCAAGCGCCGCTGCAACCGCAGCAGATCACCGACGCGTTCATCGTCGGCGGCCAACCTTTCACCTTTGCGCCGACGTATGGAGCAGGTCAGCTTTCGGTTTCAGCCCAGCTGATCGACATCGGAAATCTCTCACTGCAAAACATTGGCAGCGCCAGCCTTGTCGCGCACAACGGCGATGTGCGCGGCGATGGGACCTTTGACATAGCGGGAAATCTTTCCATCACCGCCGGCCAGATTTATCCGCCCACGGCGGTCAGCTTCACCCTCGCGGCCTACGATTACACGGCCAGCGGGATGTTGCACCAGGGCTCGATCACCCTGATCGGGTCAGGAGACCGCCAACTACCATTGTCCGCCGGCGGCCAACTCAGCCTTTACAGTTCGATCATCAATGATGGCGGTGTATTGCGCGCCCCGATCGGCACGATCAACATCGGCTGGGATGGCACCGGAACCGCGCCGGTCGATTTGATGACGGGTCAGGCCGTTCCGGTCGCGCAGCAAGTCACGCTCTCGTCGACCAGCGTCACTTCGGTTTCGGCTGTCGATCCCGTGACCGGCGCCGCGCTGACGATTCCGTACGGGACGAACCCGAATGGCACATCCTGGATCGATCCGACGGGAATCGACATCACAGCCGGAGGTGTTCCGACCAAGTCGATCAATGTGGCCGGCGCGAACGTCTCCAATCAGGCCGGGTCGACCATTGACCTGCGCGGGGGAGGCGATCTCTACGCTTACGAGTTCCTTTCCGGAACCGGCGGGACTAACGACATTCTCGGTTCATCCTCCAGCTTTGCCGTAATCCCGGGCTATCAGGCGGAATTTGCGCCGTATGCGCCCTACAACGCAAATCCTCCATCCAGCGTGTTTGGCTCTGACCAGGGCTACGTGAACAATAGCCTCACTGTCGGCGACCGCGTGTATCTGAACGCGAGCAATGGACTTCCGGCTGGTAGTTACACTTTGTTGCCGGCCAGATATGCGCTCCTGCCGGGAGCATTTTTAGTAACCCCAAAATCCGGCACTCCAAACGGTAGCTCCGTTCAGGCGGACGGTTCTGCCATCGTCTCCGGTTATCGTTTTAGCGGGTTCGATACTCCCGCGAATCAGCCGCTCTTCTCTTCTTTTGAAGTTGCTTCCCAATCGGTGGTCCGGGAGCGCGCTCAGTATACCGACTTCTCCGCTAACACGTTTTTGAAGCAGGGCGCACTGACAAGCAATCAATCCGTTCCGCGTTTGCCCATGGATGCCGGCCACCTTTTGCTCGACGCCACCCAGGCGATCGGCATCGAGGGCACGCTCATGGCTACGGCTCCGGCCGGCGCTCGCGGCGGCGAAGTCGATATTAGCAGTCCGCTCGACATTCTGATTGCGTCGCCTGGAGCTGCTCCTGAGGCGGGCGTTCTCGTTCTCAATTCCTCCGAGCTCAGCGCGTTCGGCGCAGAGAGTTTACTGATCGGCGGATTTCGCACTTTCAGTTCGGCGGGAACAGGCGTGACCGTGACAGCGGATGCAATCACGGTCGACAACGCCGGAACTCCCTTGTCCGTGCCGGATCTGATCCTCGTCGCAAACCGCAACCTTACTCTTGCTCCGGGGGCGGATATCGAAGCGTCCGGTTCACTTTCATCGGCAACGCCGCTCCTGTTTGGGAATTCATCTGTTTCCGGGAGCGGCGACGGCGTTTTGCTGCGAGTGAGTGCCGATCCGAGTGCATCCATCAGTCGGGTCGGGGTGAATTCTTCAACGGTTCCTCATGAAGTGATCGGAGCAAATGCGCGCCTGCTTGGTGCCAGCGTGACGTTGGATTCCACCTACGGCACAAGTCTCGATCCGAGCGCAACTGTCGGTGCAGCGGCGGTGAACCTGAACAGTGGCCAGATCAGCATTCAATTGCCCGACGGAACTGTTTCGCAATCGACCGCCGGCCTGGTCCTGGCCGGCATTGCCCTGGAGAACGTCGAGTCGGTGCAATCGCTCTCGCTCCTGAGCTATTCCTCCATCGACATTTACGGTACGGGCACCATCACCGCCTCAAACGCTCTGCAACTGCACGCGGGCGAAATTCGCGGCTTCAATGATGGCGGAACGGTCGAGTTCGCGGCCAAAGACATCACTCTGGATAACTCCGCGAACGCGAGCGTGCCGGGGGCGGTCACTTCACCGAACGGCACGCTTCAGTTTGATGCGAACACGATTAAAATCGGGGAGAATCAATTGCGCGTGGATCAGTTTTCCGCGCTGGCGCTCAATGCCAGCGGTGGAATTTTGACCCAAGGCTCCGGAGGTCTCTCAACCCAGGGCGATCTCACCTTGACCACGCCGCTCATCACCGGCGCGCTCAGGTCGAGCGAAGCGATCACGGCAAGCGGGGTAGTTCGTTTGCAGGCTCCGGGCGGTGGTTCATCAACCGCAACGGTAACCGGTGGACTTGGGGCGAACGTCACGATTACGGGCGCAAGCGTGTCGATCGATACAAACATCAGTTTGCCGAGTGGTGAATTGACGCTGCACGCGACAAATGGCGATCTGGCCGTCGGGGCTGTTTCCGGAAGCGCGCTGGATGTTGGCGGCACGGCGCAAACGTTCTTTGATCTGACGAAGTACACCAGTGGAGGGCAGATCAACCTGCTCGCTGACAACGGCTCGGTGAGTGTGGCTGCCGGAAGCACCCTCTCGGTTGCGGCGCAGGCCGGCGGTGGCAATGCCGGAACCATTTCGGTCAGCGCGCCCACGGGAACCTTCGTCATGAATGGAGCGATGAACGGCCAGGGCGGAGCCGACGGAGTAAACGGAACCTTCGTGCTCGATGTCGGCAGTCTATCTGCGCTCGGGAATCTCGACGTCATCCTCAATGCCGCGTCGTTCACTCAGTCGCGTTCTATTCGCGTGCGCACCGGCGATGTGCTGGTTGATGGCACTGCGACCGCTCGCTCTTTCCTGCTTTCTGCCGACCAGGGATCCATCGACGTGACCGGCACTATCAACGCGTCAGGTGCCACTGGTGGAACAATTAACCTGATCGCGTCCGGCAGCCTGACCCTGGAATCAGGTGCACTGCTCACGGTAGCCGCTCAGAATTTTGATCACGCCGGTAAAGGCGGCGCTGTCTCGCTCGAGGCCGGATCGGAAACGGTCGGTAATTACAGTGCGAGCGCGATATTAGACATCGAGCACGGATCGACCATCGATCTATCGGTCGCCGGCAATACCGCCAATTCGGCTGCGCTCGGTGATTTCACCGGCACATTGCATCTGCGGGCGCCGCAGACCGCGGATGGGACGGATCTGCAAATGCATTCAATCGATGGAACCATCGTCGGCGCGTCGAGCATCGTGGTGGAAGGATACAAAATTTTCAACGCGACCGATGGCTCGATCGACAATCAGGAAGCCAATGTTCTTGCCAACGGAATAGTCTTTGGTGGAAACAGCGCTGCGATTGGCGGGCGGTTGCTCGCAAACAATCCCGGTCTCGCGCCCGTCACGGTCGTGGCACCGGGCGCCGAAATTATTAATCTGAATGGAGACTTGACGCTGGGCACGCCCGATTCAACTGCGGCCAGCGATTGGGATCTCTCCACGTATCGCTTTGGGCCAAACAGCGCCCCGGGCGTGTTGACCCTCCGCGCAGCGGGCAACCTCGTCTTCTATAACGCACTGAGCGACGGCTTTATCTCCAGCGCTTACAACGCTGTGTTGTTAGGTCAGAATTCGCTCCTGCCGGCCAACGTCCAATCCTGGTCCTATCGGCTCATCTCAGGGGCGGACTTCAGTGCGGCGGATTTTCAACAGGTTGAGCCGCTGTCGCTTCTGGCACAGGACTCAGGTTCCCTCCAACTCGGTAAGAACTACCTCAACAATGTTTTCACCCCGTCAGGCCCATCGGCTTCGACGATCAACGCAGTCTCCACGCGTTTCCAGGTCATTCGTAGTGGCACAGGCGACATCGACATTTCGGCTGGTCGCGATGTTCAGTTGCTGAATGAATTCGCCACGATCTATACGGCTGGCGTGCTCGCGCCGAATCAAACCCTGAACGGCGCATTCGATATTCCCAAGACGGATGCATTTGGTCAGAGCACCGGCACGCTCGGTGCGGCGCAACAGGCCCGTCCGGGCTATCTCCCGCAATACAGCTACGCCGGCGGCAATGTCTCTATCTCTGCTCAGAATGATATTACGCATCTCACCCAGACAACTGACGGCACTGTCGTTGCTGATTCGTCGCGCGAGCTCCCTAATAATTGGCTTTATCGTCGCGGTTACGTCGATCCTGCGACCGGCCTTTTCGCGCCCATAACCAGAAGCGGGAGCAGCGACGTTGGCTCGACCACATGGTGGGTCGATTTCAGCAACTTCTTCGAAGGAGTAGGCACACTCGGAGGTGGAAACGTGACCCTCGCCGCCGGGCACGACGTGGCTAACGTCGACGCCGTCGCACCCACGAATGCGCGCATATCCGGAAGAGATTCCAGTGCTAATCCCATTGCCCCGAATGCGAGTTCACTCGTGGAGCTTGGCGGAGGCGACGTCACGGTGACGGCCGGCAACGACATCAACGGCGGTGTCTACTATGTGGAGCGCGGCCAGGGAACACTAACGGCTGGTAACAGCATTCTCACGAACAGCACGCGTTCGCCGTCTCTGACGACGCTCGTTATTCCTGATGCCATCTTACCCTCCACAACCTGGCTGCCGACCACACTCTTTCTGGGCCAGGGCGACTTCGATGTCTCGGCGCGCGGAGATGTGCTGCTGGGCCCTATCGCGAATCCCTTTCTCTTGCCTGAGGGCGTGAATAATATTTTTTGGTACAAGACTTACTTTTCCACCTATGCATCCACCGATGCAGTCAACGTGGCCTCTCTCACCGGCGATGTGACTCTGCGCGAGAATGTCACCCCATCGAGGAATTCGTTGCCCACCCTGCAAGCCTGGCTGTCCGCCATTTCCGTTCTGAATACTACTTTCGGGGCGCGAAGCGCTTCATTTTATCAGCCATGGTTGCGGCTCGATGAAACTGACGTCACTCCGTTCACCACTCTCGTCTCGCTGATGCCTTCCACCCTTCGCGCCTCCGCTTTTTCGGGAAATGTAAACGTCGTCGGAAATCTCACCTTGTTTCCTTCGCCCACGGGAACGATCGATCTGGCAGCCAAAGGGGCGATCAGCGGGCTGCAGCCGAACGGGGTCGGTTCGTTCAATAACGCTTCCCTGGTTACGTGGGACGCGAGCACGATTAATCTTTCCGACGCCGACCCGACGAGGATCCCGGGCATCGCTTCTCCTTACGCTTACCGGACAGTTATCCTTCCCGCGAATTCTTCGGCCTTGAATCAAACCACGGGCACGGACTTTCTTGATGCAATCGATAGTCTATTTGCCGAAACGGGATCGACCGAGGGATCGGCCGGTGTCTTGCAGGCGAAGCAGGCGCTCCACGCGGCTGGTCCGCTCCATGCCAATGATCCGGATCCTATTCATCTTTATGCCGGAACCGGTGACATCTCTGGATTTACCTTGTTCTCCGGCAAGGCGGCCCGCGTCGTGGCTGGTCAGGACATCACCGACATTGGTCTTTATATCCAGAATGACAAGGCGAGCGATATCAGCGTCGTGGCAGCTGGTCGTGATCTTATCGCCTACGATCCGAATTCCTCTCTGCGAATCGTGGCGCAGTCGGCCGGAAACGAAATTCAAAACGGCCCCGAGGCGGGCGATATCCAAATTAGCGGACCGGGCACATTGGAAGTGCTGGCGGGACGAAATCTCGATCTCGGAGCGGGTCCAAACAATGCAGATGGCACCGGGGTGGGCATTACCAGTATTGGCAATGCCCGGAATCCTTATCTGCCGTTTGCGGGCGCCGACATCGTTGCCGGCGCGGGCATCGGTGTTTCCAATGGCCTGGCCGAGAGCAAGGCCGATTTCGGCACCTTTATTTCACAATTCCTGGATCCATCCAATTCAAGCGGACAGTCGGCGCGGTATCTTCCCGATTTAGGAACCTTACTCGGTCTAACCGGGGCGAGCGACTCGGAGACTTGGGCAAAATTTGAGTCGCTCCCGCCGGAAGATCAAGACCAGTTCGCCCTCGATATCTTCTACCTCGTTTTGCGCGATGCCGGGCGCGATCACAATGATCCAGGCAGCGCAAACTTTGGTAATTATGCGAATGGGAACGCCGCCATCGCCGCATTGTTTCCCGATAGCACACAATGGCAGGGCGACATTTCGCTGACTTCGCGCGAGATCAAGACAGCCAACGGAGGCGATATCTCGCTCTTTGCGCCAGGCGGCGCCTTAAACGTGGGCGTTAGTTCCGGGGCTGGCCAGGCGGCCGACCAGGGTATCCTGACCGAGCACGGTGGCAACATCTCAATCTTTACCCACACGGACGTGAACGTCGGCACATCACGCATTTTCACTTTACGCGGCGGCAACGAAATCATCTGGTCTACCATCGGAGATATTGATGCCGGCTCTTCTTCCAAGACCGTGCAGTCGGCGCCGCCCACGCGCGTGCTGATTGATCCACAGAGCGCCGACCTGCAGACGGACCTGGCGGGCCTGGCCACGGGTGGTGGGATCGGCGTACTCGAATCCGTGGCGGGAGTCCCCCCGTCGGACGTCGATCTGATCGCACCTGTCGGCACGATTAACGCCGGCGATGCCGGGATTCGCGTTTCCGGAAACATTAATATCGCCGCGCTAATCGTGCTCAACGCGGGTAATATCCAGGTGGCCGGCTCGAGCGCGGGCGTTCCAACGATTGCAGCTCCCAACGTTGCCGGACTGACAAACGCGGCGAACACGACGGCGGCAACCTCCAATGTAGCTAACCAGATCGCCAATCAAAACAACGCTCCTGTCGCGCAACAGGATGTCCCCTCGATCATTTCTGTGGAAGTGATCGGGTACGGCGGCGACGAGCAGGACGAGGAGGAACGCCGCCGGAAGAAAACGCAGCGGGACCAGCCGCAAACATCGGCGGAAAAGCAGTCACTCCAAGTCTCCAACAGGCGAACCGATAGCCAGGTGCTTGCTAGCAGATGAGGTGGGAAAGGCTCGCGAACGCATTTCTTAGGAGATCGAGTGTCGGAATGGCGCTGGCGCTGTTGCTTGTCCCCAGTTGGATTGACGCTGCCGATTCTGTCGCGATCGAAGAGTGGAAGACCGCGGCGGCGGAGGGCGAGGCCGAGGCTGAATTTCAACTGGGTCGAGTTTCCTTTTATGGTGACGGCGCCGCACGGGATGACGCAAAAGCGGCACAATTATTCCGGCAAGCGGCTGAGCAAGGTCACGGAAAGGCCCAGCATAATCTTGGAATCATGTACCTTCAGGGCAGAGGCGTAAAAAAAGACGAGGCCGAGGCGTTCAAATGGTTCCATGCAGCTGCCGACCAAAGAATTCCACAATCGCAGGACACGGTGGGAACCATGTTCCTGAATGGCGTTGGAGTGAAGAAGGATGCTAAGGAAGCGGAGAAATGGTTTAAACAGGCAGCCGATCAAGGTCTGGTCGATGCCGAATTGCATCTGGGACGGCTTTACTATTTTGGAGACGAAGGCGTGCAGTTGAATTACGCAGCTGCTGCGAAATGGCTGATGCGTCCCGCCCAGCAAGGCAACGCCTGGGCTCAGAACGCGGTCGGCTTCATGACCCAACATGGATTGGGCATGAAGGCTGATCCAAAGGCCGCACTGGAATTGTATCGTAAAGCGGCCGAGCAGGGAGACGCCAAGGCGCAAAGTAATCTCGGCCAGTTCTATGCTACCGGTGCCGATGCGGATCAAGATCCCGTCCAGGCGTACGCATGGCTAAAGCTTAGTGCGGAAAAAGGCGAAGTAACGGCAAGGAACCTCCTAGCCGAATGGGGAAAGGGCCTTACGCCGGCCCAGGTCGAGGAAGGCAATCGGTTGGCCGAAAAGCTTCGCACCAGCAAATTTGCTCCGGCGAAACTATCCGGCTCGTCTGGCCAGAGTCCCTAAGGCTGGTCGTTTTGATAGACTGCTGCTGTTTGCTCGGCCTCAAAGGCGGCCCAGCCGTACCAACTGCGATACCACTCCTGTTCCAGAGTGAAGCCCTGGTGCCAGGGAATCCGCCTTGGTGGGTATTCACTCGGGCTGTTCATGGGATCAGGGGCCGCAGCGACGGGGGAATTGGGCGTGGCATTCCGAGCCGTGTCACGCGTCGCGGGAACGTCGCTCAAAGATCCGGACGACGCGAATGCCGATAAGCTGGCTTGATATCTCGGTGCCGGGTCAAAGCGGCTCGACCCTAATGGTAGCGAGGTGACAAATCGACCATCGTTCTCTCGCTCATTCGCCGCAGGCTGCATTCGCGATTGGTCATCGTTTGTGTGATCCGTGCTGAAATCGCTTCGGCGGGTGGTCCCCACTGAATCGTTCCAATCGGAACCGCCATCGCGAGCGGGTTCCCCCGTGGGCCCGGTTTCTCCCGTGTCGCTCTCACCTGACTCTTTGACAACTTCGTTAGCGGATGCATTCGCCGGGGGTGTTGTGGCCATCCCTTCGGAGGTAATTCGTGAGTACAGGATTAAAGCGCCAAGACCAACTGCGAAGGTGATGGTAAACGGGACAAGGAACTGTGCGAAGGTTTGCCTGGCACCGTCGCTGAGTTTGGAAAACCGCATCGTCCTGTCTTTCAGTAAAACGGGAAACGGCGCGGATGTTGCCACCCGCACCGTTTCAGATCGATCTTTGAATGGCTGTCTATCAGATGATTAGAATCCGTTCGGTGAAACGTTGCCGCCGTCTGAAGCACGACTGACAGCCATATTGCCGTACTTAACGTTCGGCGATATAGTTGCGTCCGATTCCGCCAGCAGGCCAGCCGCAACCTGGTTGGCGAAGAACAGTTTGCCGCCGGAAGTATTATTGCCGTCCAGATTGCCAACGTAACCAAGATGCTCGTAGCCCCAGAAGGTGTATTGGCCCTGCTCAACCGCGGTTTGCGAGAAGGCAACACCATTCCAAGTGAGCCCCACCGCGTTTCCGTTCGGAGCCACTTGGCCGCTGATTACCCCGTTAGAGTCGCTCACACCGAGATAGGTAATCAGGTACCCTGTGCCGGCGCCGTTATATTCGCCCGCGGCCGTTGCCGAAAGCGTATTGGTCAGGAAGGCTCGCAGCGAGCTGCCGCTGCTTTCGCCGCCATCACCTTGTGGGAATGAGATGCCGTTGACAATCTGCGGATCATACAATTTGATGTCGCCGATCACACCGGCTGAAATATTGATTGGCTGCCATTGCTGTACGACGTTGAAGATGCCGATGCCGCTCTCGGCGTAAGCCGTAGCGCGGGTTCCCGAGTCGGGGTCGCGCCCGCCGGCGTAAACTACCTTGGTCGCGTCGGCAGTAAGTCCAGTCCACATGGATAATGGAGCAACGCCAACGTTAAGATACAGATATTGAGCTAACTGGGGCGTCATGTTCGTCGCAGGGAAACCGGTGCTGGCAGTCCAGCGGAACGTTACCACGCCGACGATCGGCGCGGTTTCAACCGCGTAGGCAACGCCGTTCACCGTTCCGTTAAACGCTGAGCCACCTTGGAACGTGTCCATAAAGTTCATATCCGGAACATGCGGTTCGGCATTCGTGCTGCTCGCGCCGCGCGGATCGGTGTTGCCGCTGCCAGCAACGACCCCACCGGTTCCAATGTCTGCCAGGAAACGAACGTTGAAATGCGGTGCGCCCGCGACGGTTTGAATGCCTCCGGATGAGCCCGACCAGGATGCCTTGACGATATAAGTCCCGGTATTCCAGATTTGCGCGTTCGCGTTGGTGGAGCTGGTCACACCACTCGAAAGCCCATCCCACGCGTCGGGTGTCTTTCCCAGGAAGGTGTTCAGCGCGGTTACAGCGCCCGAACGAAACGCGGTCGAACCTGTAATATATATGTGCGTCTGGGCGGACAGGGTTCCGACCATGGTCAAGGCGATCGTAATCGCGAGCAAGTTTCTAAGTGTTTTCATTTGGTTTAAAGTTTTCAGTACTTCTTAAGCTGAATGGGTTTGGTTGGTTTGGATTAGTTGAATTGAACGTGTTCTAGGCTTTCGAGGACTGCCGGCGTCGGCGCATCGCGACAAAAAGGAGAGCAGCACCGAACACAGCGCTGGCGAAAGTGGAAGGCTCTGGAACTGCCGCTGGCGTGAAAGTGAGCACGCCAGTGTTGCTAATGGTGAAGTCCCCAAGATCCACGCCCGGATTCCCTGCGCCGGTGGCGGACGTTAACTGAATAAGGTCCAACTGAACTCCGGCTGTTCCATTAGCGAAGGTGCCTTCGACGGTCGGATTGAACAGGTTGTAGCTGATTCCAGGCGCCGGCCCAGCATTGGCGCCGCCCGGCATGAAACTCCCGTAACTGCTTGTATCGGTGTTCCCTTCAATCACCGCCGGACCCGCACCGTTCGGGTTTGTGAGTCCGGTGTAAAAATTGTATCCGGCGGTGTTAGGGACACCGCCTTCGGTATTGAGCTTATTTTTGACACCGGTCTGCAGAGACGTGCCTTGACCGGTCCAGGGCGTCGCGTTGGGCCCAGGCGCGGTAATGTAGACCGTGCTGTTAACCGTAGGGTCAGCCCCGGCCACGCTCCAGAAGACATCTGAGCGAGTCGTCCAGCTGGCGCCGAACGTGCCGTTCAAACTTCCAAAAAGGTTACTCAAAGTAAACGTAACCGGCGTGCTCGAGGTCAAGAAGCCGGAGCCAGGTCCGATATCGACCAGGACGTTGCTTCCTGAACCCGTTCCGCCAGTGGCACGAAATCCGAGAAGGAAGTCTCCCTGCGCGTAGGTGACTGAAGATTGCGCCATCGAGGATGACGCCAAGAAGTGCTATTCCGGCCGAAGCCAGCAGCATTGTCTTAAGAAATGGTTTATTCATGAGCGATTTTTCCCTGACGTTTCTCCTTTGTGGTTATTCTGGTTGGTGCGGAACTGAGATTGAAATCGCAGATCCACACTGTTTTCATGGCGCCAATACTTAGGAGGGAACGCGCGTTTTCGTCGAGAAGAGAAGGGTAACATTTGGGCGCGCGTTAAGTGACAGATGCGTGACAAGAAAGTTCACGCTTTCTCGTTGCGGCAGAAGGCTTTATGACAGAGCTCTCCCGCGCTGGAGCGATCCGTGAAAGCGCTCAACCTTTGACGGTGTCGAACCTTCCAAAAATGCAGCGCGAATTAGCGCGTCAAGAGGACGTAGTGGAGCGCTCGGACATCCGCTTTGCGCTCGTTAGGCATTGGTCCGTGCCCTAACCCATAACTGCCAGGGATGGCATCGAAGGAAATCGCGGGGCGGCGACTGTCTGGATTCGGTCGGACTCAAGGTGCGGCAGAAGTAGTCAGGTGGTTCGGACAGATAATTCTGGCATCCTCTCTCGAAGTGTCGCCGTTTAGCCATTCCCGAGGGAAATAGGTTAAGTAGTCTTCAAAGGCCGCGCACACAGCCTGCCAGTCGGGGCATGACTCAAGCTCGGGAGATTGGCCCAGAAAGTATTCGACCAGGAATTTATCGGGGAAGTACGAATCATCGTGTTCGTTTGGGTAAACTGCAAAATAGTAAGGCGAGTCTCTAAATCGCAACGAGTCTCCCTGTTCATTGCCCGGAGTCCTGGCTATCGCAGGAACGATGTCGAAATCGAACGGATTGAACTGGCTGGCCCGCAGGATGCGATGCAGCATTGCTTTCTGCGAGGAAATCAAGAATCCCATTCGCTATTGGTTAGCAAATGAAAGCCGTTGCTGACAATGCGATTTACGGCCTGTTTTTGGGATTTTCTGCCCTGTTTTCGCGGCGACCTATTTCGGCGAGGAACGTGATTATTCATTCCAAGGTGGCGAGAGATCGCCGGTTTGCGGTTACGTGTAATTTGGATGAATCCATTTTCGTTTCGCGTAGTTTAATCAGGACGGGCCCCGGCGCATTGGCACCCCGCCGACCTGGCTGGGCCCGGTGAACAGTTATGTCACCCAAGACCTTCTTCGAGCACTACCGGCTTAGCCGGGATTACGACGGCTCGCCGATTGAAATCGGCCGAACCGGACCAGCCATCCATTACAAGGGATCGGATTTGCGGTCCGGAACGGACGTGAGATTGACGCTCATTCCCATAGCCAGCATCGATCCGGCGGAGCGCGAACGTTTCGAAGCGCAGGCTCGCGGCGCCCTGCAGCTCGACCATATCAATATCGAAAAGATCGTCGCATTCGGCACCGAGCTGGATCAATTCGCCTTTGTTTCGGAATTTCCGCAGGGCGAAACGCTCGAGTCGTGGGTCGCAGGGCAAGGCCCGATGCCGGTTGACGCCGTTTTACGCGTGGCGCTGCAGGTGACCGGCGCGCTAGGCGCGGCCAGCTTTTATGGCGTAACCCATTCGGCAATCCAGCCTGCCAACCTGATGATTGTTCCGGGCCAGACCGCCGAAGGTGGTTGGCCCCTGATCAAGGTTACGAATTTCGGCCTCGCCGGCCTGCCGGTCGATCCGGCGACGAAAGTGGCGGACGTTCCGGCTCCGGAATTCCTCAGCCCCGAGCAGACGCAGACGGGGAAGATCGATTTCAGGTCCGAAATCTATTCTCTCGGCGCCACCATGTGTTTTCTACTGACCGGTGCCTTCGATTCGACGGAACCTCGATCGTTCCAGACCAGACGGTTCACGAGACCATTGCGCAATTTGATTGCCCCGACGTTGTGCCCGAATCCCGAGGAACGTCCGCAGGACCCGATCCTGTTCGCGCAAGAGATTCGGTCGTGCCTTCAGAGAGTGGAACGGCGACAGGGACTGGCGCAGAAATTCGGAGTTCCCTTTGTCCCGGTGATGGCGAGAGCTGGGAAGAGAACTGCGGTGACCGAACCGGTCGAGAATGCGATCGCGGCCGCCGCGCCCGAAACGGAGGCAAAACCGCCGAGTTGGTTCTGGCGGAGAGCGTTACCGATCGCAGCTCTGCTCATTGCTCTTGCTGTCATCGCCGCCGCGTTCCTGCCTGCCCCAGTCAGCTTAATTCTGCACAACGATCGTGACGGCCGGACAATTGGAGTCCCCGTAGGCGTGGCGGATTCTTCTCCGGCGCCCTCGATTTTGCCGCACGGGACGATTGTTCAGGCCGGACCGGCCTCGATCTCGCCAACCCCGCCGGCGACGGAAGCGCAGAACGCGTTTTCGTCGGGGCAATCCGCTCAAGGCGTAAATCCGAACTTTGGTGTCCGATCACCGGATTCTTCGCCGGAGATTGCGGCGAACGCGCGCGCGTCCGGAAGTCCGCCATCCGCAGACACGGCAGGTACGGTGACTTCACCGCAAGCGTCAGCTCCGCAAACCGTGTGGGAGCGCGCGGCGGGTCCAAATGGCCAGCCAAAGATTGCGAGGCAGGGTACCCTCGCAAGGCGCCGTCTCGGGAGATGAAACGGCAGCGGCCTCTCCGCCTGACGCGGGCCCGCAACTGAACGGAGCAACCAGGAATCCAGACGTCAGGGCCATCGCCCGGAACGGGATCGAAATCAGTTCCAGGCAAAACGAAAGCTGCTTCCGCGGGAACGCCTCGCCCGAGCAACGGCACGGTGCACGCGAGGTATGTTGGAATGACGCCGGACGGCAATTTGATTTTACTCCTGCCTTCCGGCAGAACCGTGATCGTGCCGCGCAATGCCGCCCGGCTAACGGTTCCGCCCCGTCGTCGTATCTACTACCCGCCTCCGCCACCGCCTCCGTACGGTCCCGGATATTAAGAACGATTCTTAATGCGGGGACGAGCCCGGCGAGCCCGGCGAGGTCGCGGGCGAGGCAATCGGAAATGCGAAAGTCGAGGCCGGGGAGGGCGAGGGCGAGCCGGATGCTTCGGGCGACGCAGACGAGCTGGGGGAAGCGCTCGTGGCCGGCGTGACACTGGGCGCAGGTGTAGGTGTCGGTGGTGGCGGGATCGTGTTCTCCCAATGGTGCAAAGGCGCGCCGGCGCCGCCGATTTCATCGAGGAGCGTCTGGCAACGTGCTTGAATTTGGTCCAGGTCGGGCGCGCCAAATGGGGTATTCGCAGTGCCGGGAAAAATGAGATAGGTCACCTTTAAATCACTGACCGGCCGATTATACGGCGTGGCCAGTTTGTTGATCTCCTTGGCGATGCGCAGCGAGGCTTCTCCAACCTTGTCGTTAGGCCCGATATCGCCCACGATGGCGGGGTAAATCGTATCCGCAAAAATCACGACCGCGTAGTCTCCGACCTTGGGCCCGTCATGACTGTGCGCGAACGCACTTGGTATCACGATGTACGGATCGGTCGCCCCAATCAGAAAACTGAACTTCTTGAGGGCGACAACCTCATCCCGCAGTTGATTGATGGCCGTGTGCAAATCCCGTTTGCGATCGGCCGCCGTCGTTTTGAGGGCCGCCTCGTCTTCATATTTTTTCAACTTCTCTTCCGTGGCGGGCAGGTAGGGATTTACTGCCGCGGTCTTCTTTCCCCAGCGATAGCTGGTGAACGGCTTGAAGTTGGTGCTGACCCCTTGTCCATCCGGCAGGCGGTCGCCATCCGAACCGTCAGCGTCCACGTCCATATCGGCCTGGAGCAGGAGCGCTTTGCGATGACTTTGCGGGGACTGTAACTGCAAGACGGTCTGACAATCGTAGAAGTTGTGGCGCGACAAAACCAGATCGAGGCGGCTCAAATTCTCGCGCAGTATCTTTACCTTGTTGGCGTAGAGCTCGGCGAATAACGGCGACAGAGATTCAGGGCCGATCATTGCGGCCAGGCCCGGCAAAAGAGCGGGCAGTTGCGGACTGACCTTGGCCAGCTCGTCCATCGTCGTATTTGGCGCCGGCATGCGCGCTTTGAGCTGCAACTCAACAATATAACTTTGCGGATCGGCGCGCTCCGTGGCGGCGTCGGCTCCCGGCGGAGTGTCGACGGTCGCATGCAGCGTGATCCCATTGAAAATTTTCGTGGTATCGAGTTTGCCCGTGACCACCGGTGGCCGCGTGGGCGTGGGTTCCGGCGAGGGCGCGGGCGTGGATTCCGTCGTGGGCGGGACGACGCGCTGGAGACGCTCCAGCGAGATCCAGCGATAAACGATGGCAGCGAGAATCAGGATCAGGCAGACCAGCACGAGGCGTCGCCACGTGCTCACACGAAGTTCTTGCACGCGCGTTACCTTTTCAGCCAGGTAACCGCGGCCACGACGATGCCGATGGCGCTCAGGATCGACATCAACCCGGCTGGCATAACCCGGCCGGTGGCAAAGAAATTCGGAATGAACCGGCCGGCCAGAAGCAACGAAACGATCAACACGATGGCCAGACCGGTGCGGAGATGTTCCGGCAGAACATAGGCGGCAACCAGCAACAGAATTCCAGCGATTGAGCCGGAAATGATGGAAACGGTGCTGCCCGCTTTTACATAGCCGATCACGCCGCCGAGGATCGTAAGAAGTCCAAAGACAATGAAGTAAGTTCTGGCAGGGCCCAACATGGTTGCCGCATTCGTAATCCAAGTCCCGGGTGCTGTCCAGCGGCGCGGAACCTGACATTTGGTCCGGCCGTTGGCACGACCGTCGCTACATCAGCCTCCGTCACGAAGATGAAACCACTTGAACGTGGGCAAAAAGGTCTTGCACAATTCTTGCCTCGGACAGAAGCTCGCCGAGCAATGAGGAGCGACGCAACCCCGCCCTTTGTCCGAGGGACGCATGCTTTCGTCGCCAGTTGCGTGTCCGCGGCGTTCCTCTGGTCGCTTGCGCTGAGTAGCTCGCCGCAGCTGCATGCGCGAGTCCACCCGGATGCCAATCGAACCGAACACACCTGCGCGGCGACCTTAATTACTTCCGGCAGTTACGATCACGGAGTGACTCTCCCAGCGGTCACCGCGCCGGTGGCGGCCATTCAATTTTCCAGGATTCCGGCCCTGACCCCGCATTGGGTCGAGTCGCTGTTTCTGAGCGCCTGCATCTTCGAGCACGCGCCACCCGCGCGCGCTTAAGCACGTACCCGGGCCGCGCCTTCCGCGGAGCACTAGGGAAACTTTACTCCGCGCACCGTATCGCGGCACGACGCTCGTGCCAGAACCGCGCTTTCACCGGCGTTCCACGCAAATCGTGTGCGCCACAACTCATTTAAAACTTTGAAAAATCCATTTCCAAAACCCAGTCATGAAAAAATTTCTGATCGCAGCGATTACGCTGCTCATGCGCGCGACCATTGTGATCGCGCAAGACGCCGCTCCTGCGGCGTCGCCCGCTTCTTCACCATCCACTATGTCCGAAGCCGAACGTGTTACGGTTACGAGTCAGGAACTCGATGTTTCGCGCGAGGAAATTGTGCCCAGCCTCGGTGCCACCCGTTACACCATTGGTCCCGACCGCATCGATTCGCAGGCGCAAGGCGAAAACGCGCCATTTAACCAGACCATTCTGCGGCTTCCTGGGGTGGCCCAGGACTCATTCGGCCAGCTGCACGTCCGGGGAGAACATGCCAATCTGCAGTACCGCATCGATGATGTGCTGCTGCCGGAAGGCATTCCGGGGTTCGGCCAGGAACTGGCGACGCGCTTTGCCGACAACATCTCGCTCATGACCGGGGCCCTGCCCGCCCAATTCGGGTTCCGCACCACGGGCGTAATCGATATCCACACAAAAAACGGCGCTGTCTTCCAGGGTGGCGAAGCCTCCCTTTACGGTGGCAGTTTCGACACAATCATGCCGAGCATTGAATACGGCGGAGTAGCGGGGAAGCTCAGCTACTACGGGACCGTGAATTATCTGCACGACGGGATCGGCGTTGAAAATCCAACGAGCAGCAACGATCCGATTCACGACGACACCGATCAGTACAAACTTTTCGGTTATCTGTCTTATGTCTTTGACGAGACGAGCCGGCTCACGCTCCTCATCAGCGGCAACCACAGCGACTTCCAGATTCCGAACAATCCTGGGCAAACGCCCGCCTTTAATGACAACGGCCGAACGAACTTTAACTCGGCCAAACTGAATGAGAATCAAACGGAGCAATCGGCCTATGAAATTCTGACCTATCAAAAGAAGTCCGACGACTTCAACTTTCAGACCTCCATTTTTAACCGGTATAGTTCCATTCTCTTCCGGCCAGATAATGTCGGCGATCTCATCTTCAACGGAGTCGCCTCGCGGGTTGATCGGGACATTCTTTCAAACGGTCTGGAGTTCGACGCCAGTTACAAACTGAACGATCAGCACACGATCCGCGGCGGATTTCTCTTCACCGAACAGCACGCCACGGTCGGAACAGCCACCCTGGTCTTCCCGGTCGACGCCATGGGCAATCAGACCAGCGATGTATCGCAGCGAATCGTCGATGACAGCGGCAAGTACGGGTACTTCTACGGCTTTTACCTGCAGGATGAGTGGAAGCCGTTTGAGCAGCTCACCATCAACTTCGGCGGCCGCTTCGACGTGGTGGATGCTTTCTCGGACGAGAACCAGCTCAGTCCGCGCCTCAACGTGGTTTACGAGCCGTTTAAGGGAACCACTCTGCACGCAGGCTACGCCCGCTATTTCACGCCGCCGCCGCTGGAGAATGTCGATCAGAGCACGATTGCGAAGTTCGCGGGGACGACCAATGAATCGGCCATTACAAAAAATTCGCCTGTCACATCAGAGCGCGCCAACTACTTCGATGCCGGCGCCACCCAGCAACTTGGGAAAGGCTTTCAGATGGGAGTCGACGGATTCTACAAGAGTTCGCACTCGACTTTGGACGAGGGCCAGTTCGGCCAGGCACTGATTCTTTCCTCATTCAACTATAAGCGAGGAGAGATTTATGGCGGAGAATTCACTTCCAGTTACGATCAGGGTCCCGTCTCTGCCTACTTCAACTTTGGCTACGAATGGGCGCGGGGCACGCATGTCGGCTCCGCGCAATTTCTTTTTGATCCGGATGAGCTGGCCTACATCAGTCATCACTGGGTCTTCCTCGACCATGACCAGCGTTTCACCGGCTCAGCCGGCGTGTCCTACACGTGGAACGATTGGAAGGCGGCCATCGATGCGCTCTATGGCAACGGCTTGCGCAAAGGTTTCGCCAATACGGAAAAGAATCATCCCTACGAGACCTTTAACATCAGTCTGCAACGCCGGATCAAGATTACGGAAAAGACGTCCGTCACGGTCCGGTTCGATGTCGTGAATCTCTTCGACAAGATTTACGAACTGCGCGACGGCAGCGGCATTGGAGTGGGCGCGCCACAGTTCGGTCAGCGGCGAGGGTTTTACGGCACGGTGGCGTACGACTTCTGAACGCGAGCTAAACATGAGGACACAACCACGCAGTATGATCCGATTTCCTCTTTTTGCGGCATCGCTCCTCCCCATTCTGGCGGCAATCGCCCACGCCCAGGAGCCGCCCGGCACACCACCGGTGTCGTCGCCCATCGCCGGTTCCGCCGCAGAGAAAATCACCTTCACTGAGGTAAATGTCGATGGACCCTACATCGCGATGACCTTTGATGACGGCCCGCATGCGACCAACACTGCGAAGCTGCTTGAAATGGCCGCCAAAAGGCACATCAAGCTTACGTTCTTTGTGCTCGGTGAATGCATTGAACAGAATCCAGCCGTTCTCCAAAGTGAGGTTGCGGCCGGACATGAGATCGGCAATCACTCCTGGTCGCACCCCAATCTGGCCAAACTTTCAGACGAGGCCGTCCGCGATCAATTGAAACGAACGGAAGACATCATCGTCAAGACGGCGGGCGTGAAGCCCAAGCTGATGCGGCCGCCCTACGGCGAACTGACTAAGCGACAGCGCGTATTAGTGAATCACGACTTTGGCTACAAAGTCATCTTGTGGGATGTCGATCCCTTGGATTGGAAGCGGCCGGGACCAAGTGTGGTGGCGCGTCGGATCATCGCCGGTGCACGTCCGGGATCGATTATTTTGTCGCACGACATCCATCCGCCAACAATCGAAGCGATGCCCCAGGTCTTTGATGCCCTCCTGGCGAAGGGATTCAAATTCGTGACCGTGTCCGAGCTACTTGCCATGGATAAGGGCGGAGAGCGACCCGGATTGCCGAAGACGCGGCCCAGTCCGCACAACCAACTCACATCTCCAAGCGTGACCATCCCCGCAGTTACGCCTGCGAAGTCTCCGAATCCCGCGGCGTCACCTCATTTTTGATCTGACTCCGCTGCCATAGAAGTATCTTTCCATTGATGCATCGGACAGATCACTCCCATTTCCGGCATTCACACGATTTCGTTCGCGATTTCTCAAAAGGCGAGCGCCGCACGCGCATCGTAATTGGGATTACGAGCGTGATGATGGTCGTCGAAATTACGGCCGGGCTTCTTTCCCATTCAATGGCCTTGCTGGCCGATGGCTGGCACATGAGCACGCACGTGACCGCATTTCTCATCACGGCAATCGCCTACCACTTTACGCGTCGGCATGCGTCCGACGTTCGCTTCAGTTTCGGCACCGCCAAGATCGGTGTGCTCGGCGGCTTCGCCAGCGCGGTGATACTTTCGGTGGTCGCGTTCCTAATGGCGAGCGAATCGGTGCACCGCCTTTTTGTCCCGCGGGCCATTCATTTCAATGAAGCGATTGGGATCGCTTGCATCGCTCTCACCGTAAACCTTGTCTGTGCTGTTTTGTTGAAAGAGAATCACTATCACTCTCATGATCGTCCCGGACACAACGGTCATCATCATTCGCATGACCACGATCTCAATCTTCGCGCCGCCTATTTGCACGTGCTGGCCGATGCCTTGACCACGTTTCTCGCGATCGCGGCACTGACATCGGGAAAATTCTTCGGCTGGACGTGGCTCGATCCGGTTGTGGGCATAGTCGGAAGTGGCGTGGTGTTTTCGTGGGCTTACGGCCTCTTGCGCGCGACCAGCGGGATTCTGCTCGATCGCACACCGGCATCCTCGGATTTACCGGAGGAAATTCGTCGGGCCGTCGAGGCGGATGGCGATTCGATGGTGACTGATCTTCATGTCTGGCAACTCGGTGTCGGGAAATTTGCCGCCATTGTTTCCATTGTTGCGCATGAACCGAAGACCTCTGACGCGTATCGCGACCTACTTTGCGAGCATGAAGAGCTGGTTCATGTCACGATCGAGACGCAGGCCTGCCAGGAAGGTCACGAATCGGTGACCACCTCTTGAACGGCCAACTCACTCTTTGGCTGGTCGTGACAGCCTATGTCTTCGCCCTGGCCGGTGGAGCGGTCAGCACGTCACTGCGACTGGCGCATGAAACGCTTTGCGCGTTGATCAGTCTGGCCGCCGGCACACTCCTGGGCGTGACGCTCTTCGCCGTTTTGCCTGAAAGCTTGAGCAACAGTAATTGGTGGGCCGTCGTCTTGGCGGCGGCTACCGGATATGCGCTGTTCTTCTTCGTCAGCAAATATGTCCATCACGTTTGCCCCGCTTGTGCCGCCAGTCATTTCGACGCAGATGCCACCCGACATTTCAGCGAAATCGCGACCGCGCTGATCGTCGCGTTGGCAATTCACAGCACGACCGACGGTCTGGCTTTGGGAATTGGATCGGAAATTCCCGCGGCGGACGCTGAAAAATGGTCGCTTTTCTGCGCTCTCTGCATCCACAAAGTTCCGGAAGGCCTCGCGCTGGGCAGCCTTTTGATCGGCGCTGGATTGCAACGCAGGATCGCGCTCGGTTGGGTTGCCGCAGTCGAAGCCACTACGCTCCTTGGCGGAGTAATCGGTTTTCTCTTTCTGGGGAAAGCTTCGACGTTTTGGCTCGCCCTGATTATGGCACACGTAGGCGGCGGATTTTTCTATTTGGCCGCGCACGCCCTCCTCGGAGAAATGTTGAAGCATGGAAAGAAACTCGTTGTCACCAGTTTTTCGGCGGGCGTGGCGATGATCGGGCTTCTCAATATCTGTTTGAGGCTGCTCGCTCGTTAGCGAGTTGAACCGGTCTCTCGGTCGCTCCGGTATGGGGTGACGATCGCGGGAGGTTCGCAAAAGCAGGTTGCGCTCGATAAATTCGCGGTCATGATTGCGGTCGAAATGCCCGAGGATCGCACATCCGAGCAGGATCATTCGTTTAAATGAGGAATCGTCTGCGACTGGGTGTGTTCGCCTCAATCGCCGCGCTCTTCTTTCTTGTCGCAGCTTCGTCCGGGCCTGGTCTCCACGAGCGAATTCATAATGCGAGCGCACCGCGGCATGAATGCGCCGTAACGATTTTCGCATCGGGCAACTGCGAGCGCGTAGCTTTCGATGAAATCGCACTGGCCCCGCGGCCGCTTCCGCCCGTGACGGCCTTCTCTCCGGCGGGATTGCCGGTCGGTATCGTCGCCCTGCAGACTTCGATTCTGGAGCATGCGCCCCCCTGCTGCCTCTGAACCGTTGGTATCCCCGATACGGGCGGCGGCTTATAGCGCGTTCCTGTAGCCGCTGATCAACGCGCGCGAGCGCTACACACGAAGTGTTGGGCACAACTGTGTCCAGTTTTTTGATCAGGAGTATTGATGAAAAAATTCGTTTGCATTGCGCTGGCGATTTGGCCGATTGGATTCGCCTGCGCGCAAGTTTCCGCGTCGGAGTCTCCGTCGCCCTGCGAACAGCGGGTCGCCCGTGGCGACGGTCGGTGATGTCGAGGTTCTGCGTCAGCAAGTCCAGTCGCTTACCGAAACCGTGAAGGTGCTACAACAGCAGGTGAAAGATCAACAGGCCACCCTGGAGAAGGCCAATCTCACGGGCGCGGCGCCCCTCCCGCAGAATCCTGAAACGCAGTCGACCGGTGCGGTCGCTGCTGGCGCTTCCCCTGGTGCAAAGGCGGCGGCAACGGCGCCACCGCTCATTCCCACGGAGGACGCATCGGTCGTTGCCGGCGCAAGCGCGCCTGCGGCGGCAAATGCTGGTGGGGCGAACGCGACCAGTGCCGGTCCGCCCGGGGCGTTTCCAACCACCGATAGCGGCGTCGTCGCATCGTCCACGGATTCATCTGTTATCTCATCCCCCGGCTCCTCCCTGACCGCGCCGATCACCATCGGCGGGGGCAAGAATTACATGAACATTTCCTTCGACGGGATGTTCGCGGCCGCCTACTCGAGCGATCCGCACCTCGATAAAATCGAAGTGGGCGACCACGATCCCCAACAGCGAGGGTTCAATGCCCGCAACCTGGAGTTGGCTCTGGATGGTGCGGTCGATCCTTACTTCGAGGGCTTCGCCAATATCGTTTTCCTGCTGACCAACGACAACGAAACCGAAGTGGAAGCAGAGGAAGCGTTTCTGCAAACCACCAGCCTGCCATTTAATTTGCAGCTCAAGGCCGGTCAATTCTTCGCCGCGTTTGGCCGGCTTAACCCGACGCATCCACATACCTGGGATTTCGCGGACGCGCCGCTGATCGAGGGGCGATTGCTCGGGCCGGACGGATTGCGCGGTGTTGGCGCCCAGATATCCTGGACCGCTCCAGTCCCCTGGTATTCGCAACTCATCTTCGCGATGCAAAATGGCCGGGGTGGTACCGCCTATTCATTTCGGAATCCGGGCGATGACGGGACTTTCTTCGACCGCACGACGAACGATCGCGACGCGCGCGGCCTCTACGATTTCCTTTGGCTACCGCGGTGGGAGAATTCGGTCGATCTCAGTCCAACGCAGGTCGTCCTGGCCGGCGTCTCCGGCGCCTTTGGATCGAACGACACCGGCACCAACACCCGTACGCAAATTTACGGCGCGGATCTTCTCTACAAATGGAAAAGTGCCAACGCAGAAGGCGGCTTTCCTTTTGTGAAATGGCAAACCGAGGCCATGTATCGACGCTTCGAAGCCGGCCGCGGCGTCGATAACTCCTTCCCAGTCTCGGAAACGTTCCACGATTGGGGGATGTATTCGCAGGTGCTTTGGGGTTTCAAGAAGGGCTGGGTCGCTGGCATACGCGGCGATTATCTCCATATGCAGGATTCCGAATACACCGACGATTACACCCGGCAAAGTCGGGAACGGATCAGTGCAAACCTCACGTGGTATCCGACCGAATTTTCGAAAATCCGGTTGCAATACAATCATGATTTTCTGGAAGAAAATTTCTTCTTTCCCAGCATGAACGTTGACTCCGTTTTTCTGCAATTTGAATTCATCCTCGGCGCGCATGGTGCGCACAAATTCTGATATGAGCCGGTCAAACACGGTCATCCTGAACGAAGTGAAGGACCTCCCGCTGGTCCTGGCGGCACACAATCTATTCAGTATGACCGTTGCTTCGATTGTGAGGTTCCTCGCTCCGCTCGGAATGACCAGGGGAAGCGCGCGCTCATCACAAGAAATCCTAATTTATGAAAAAGAAACCTGTTAATCCTATCCGTCATTCTTAGCTGCGCATTCCGTTGTGAAGCCAAGCTCCACGTCGTCGCAACCCTGCCTGACTTCGGCTCGCTCGCGCGTGAAATCGGTGGCGACAAAGTCGAAGTCGTCACCCTGGCCAAGCCGACAGAAGATCCGCACTTCGTAGATGCGCGTCCCAGTTTTGTCGTCTCTTTGCGGAATGCCGACGTCCTGATCGATGGAGGTGCCGAGCTCGAGCTCGGTTGGTTACCGCCACTCCTGCAAAACGCGCGCAATCCGAAGCTGGAGGTCGGTCAACCCGGCCGCGTCCAGGCCTCGGGCGGAATTCGTCTCATGAATGTGCCCACCAACGTGACGCGAGCCGCCGGCGACGTGCACGCCCTTGGCAATCCGCACTTCATGACCGATCCGATCATTGCCAAGGCGGTCGCGCAGCATATCGCGCAATCATTTTCCACGGTCGATCCCCCCAACGCCGGTTTCTACGACGCCAACTACAAGAAATTTGAAGCGACCATTAACGCGAAGTTACAGGAATGGGGCACCGCCATGTTGCCGTTCAAGGGTCAGAGCGTGGTCGCGTATCACGATTCCTGGCCGTATTTCGCGCACCGCTTTGGCATAAACATCGATGTCTTCCTCGAACCGAAGCCGGGCATACCCCCCTCGCCTTCGCATCTGGCCGAAGTCATTGCGCAGATGAAGGCGCAACACATCAAGGCGGTCATCGTCGAGCCGTTTCACGATCGTAAAGTGGCCGAGCGGGTGGCGAGCGCGACCGGCGCGAAAGTTATCGATTTTGCGCAATATCCGGGCGCTCTGCCCGATACGGACACATATGTGAAACTGATTGATGCACTGATATCGCGGCTGAGCGCCGCCCTGAAATGATCTCTTTCATTACGTTTTTTCCGTAGAGCGCACGCGCCTCGCGTGCACTTTTCGACGCCCCGTCGGAAAGGTTTCAATTGTTTATTATTTACGCCCGGCGAAGGCGCCGAACGCAGCACGCGAGGGCGCGTGCGCTCCCCGGAGAGGAATTATGATGAGGAGCTTATTATGTGGGAAGTAATGTTTTGGCCGATCGTGGCCTGCGTCCTTTTGCCGTGGCTGCTGGTTTATCTCGGCCTGCATGTGGTGCAACGCGGAATCATTTTCGTCGACATCGCCATGGCGCAGATGGCCTCGTTAGGCATTTGCGTCGCGTTACTCTTCCGTATTGACCTTCATAGCTGGACAACCTTCGCCATCGCGCTCGCCTTTACCCTCAGCGGCGCGGCGATCTTTTCCATTACCGGAAAACGCGCAAGCCAGATTCCGCAGGAAGCCGTCATCGGGATCGCCTATGTGGTGGCTGCCGCCGCCGCCGTTTTACTGTTAAGTCGTGCTGCCGAAGGCGATGAAGAAATCAAGCAGATGCTGGTCGGCAATATTCTGCTGGTTTCGCCCGGTGACGTCTGGAGGTGTTTTGCCGTTTTCGTCGCCGTCGGTGTGTTTCATTTCGCTCTGCGCCGATCGTTCCTGCTTGTTTCGTTCAATCGCGAGCGCGCCTTTGAAAGCGGGCTGCGCGTGCGCTGGTGGGATTTTCTATTTTACGCGTCGTTCGGCCTGGTTGTGACCGTCTTTGTCCGGATCGCGGGAGTGTTGCTGGTGTTTAGCTACTTGATTGTCCCGGCGGTTTGCGGAATCAATCTGGCGCGCCGGACCGGTCACCGGCTGCTTATTGGCTGGATCATCGCCTGGATCGGCGGGATCGGCGGTCTGTTTCTTTCCTTTTGGTGGGATCTGCCCTCCGGCGCGGCCATCGTTTGCACCTTTGGCGCGCTCCTCGTCGTCATTTCCATTTACACGCTGGTTCGAGCCCGATTTCGTGTGCTGTAGCGGTTCTTTGAGCGCCGGATGATAGCAATTTGCGACGGTCAGAGACCGCCGCTACAGCCGGATGGCGCATTTGCGCGACAGGCAGGAACGCGCATTCTGAGGAATGCATTCGTTTCGCTACCGCGATGGAAAGCTTGTCTGCGAGGAGGTCGATCTCTCCTCGGTGGCCCGGGATTTTGGCACCCCACTATATATATATAGCGCGGGCACGATTCTCGATCACTATGGCCGTCTCGATGCCGCCCTCGCGCCGCTCGATCACCTGATCTGTTACGCCGTCAAGGCCAACTCGAATCGCGCCATCCTAAGATTACTCGGCCGGGCTGGTGCCGGGTTCGACATTGTCTCGGGCGGCGAACTATTCCGCGTGATTGGCGCCGGCGGCGATCCGTCAAAGTGCACGTTTGCCGGGGTTGGTAAGTCCCGCGAAGAAATTGAGTACGCGCTCGAGCAGGGCGTTTACAGCTTCAACGTCGAAAGCGAGGCAGAACTTGATTACATCGATCAGATCGCCGGTGCCAAAAAGCGACGGGCTCGCATCGCTTTGCGGGCCAATCCGGACGTCGATCCGCACACCCACGAATACATTTCGACCGGTTCGCACGAGAACAAGTTCGGCATCGCGCTGGCTCGACTGACCGCCGTCTACGCTGGGGCCGCCAAAATGCGCAACCTCGACATCGTTGGCCTGCAGATGCACATCGGTTCTCAGATTACGGAAGCGGCGCCGTTCGCGGATGCCATCCGGAAGGTCGCGCCCCTGGTAGGCGAACTGAAATCCAATTACGGCATCGAATTCTTCAGTGTCGGCGGAGGCCTTGGCATTGTTTACGAATCATCCGTCGCCAGCGGCAGCGGCGAGTGGTGGAAGAGAACCGATCCGCCGCATCAGCAGTTGTCGATTCAGGAATACGTGGACGCGCTTCTGGCGCCATTACGCGAATTGAATTTGCGGATTCTGCTCGAACCCGGGCGGTTGCTGGTCGGCAATGCCGGGGTGCTGCTGACGCGCGTTCGCTACCTCAAGACCAGCGACCAGAAAAAGTTTGCCATTGTCGATGCCGGCATGAACGACTTGATCCGGCCGGCGCTCTATCACGGTTATCACGAAATCGTTCCGGTCGAGCAGCCGTGCGGCGACGGGACCGAAAAGATGGATGTCGTCGGGCCGGTTTGCGAGACCGGAGATTTCTTCGCCCTGGATCGCGAGATGCCGCCGGTGCAGGCGGGCGATCTACTCGCGATCATGAGCGCGGGCGCTTACGGCTTTGTCATGGCCTCCAATTACAATTCCCGGCCGCTCCCGGCGGAGGCGCTCGTCTCCGGTAGCAAGTGTGCGCTGATCCGAAACCGGCAAAAGATCGAAGACCTGGTGCGCGACGAGGTCGACCCGAACTGGTAATCGACTCCTCACCTTAGGTCCTCTCCTCGGACGAGGAGGAGAGGAAAGGGAATTGCGCGTTGTGATGGCGCAAGAAGTTTGCACGCGATCGTTCTTCTTCCTCGCCCTTATAGAAGGGAGAGGATTGGAGGTGAGGGATTTCGAGCGCGGGGGAAGTGCACGCGTTCTATTAAGAGCGGCTTCGCCGGCTGAGTTCATCATCGCGCTCGGAGAGCCCGATCCACCTTGGCGAGGTCATAACATTGTCACCCGCCCAATCTTCTGTAGGGGAAGCTGTTTACTCGCGAAAGCCTTCGGAGTTAGCTTCCCTTTTCTTCGGCGGGAAGCATCTCGCGATCCGCCCGCTTGCGCGACCGCATCTTTTCAGCATAAGTAATGCTCCCTCCGGGCTTCGCGCATGAGACGGCTCCTTCTTGTTTTTCTATTGTCAGTCGCTGCTCCTTTAGCGAGGGGAGCCGCCCCCGCCTCGGGCGAATGGATCATTCTGGTGGGCGGGCCGTCGCTCAAGGAATGGGAGCAATACAAGGCGCAGCCGCACGATCATTGGTGGGCTAACTTTGTGCATGCCGCGCGCCTGCGCACCGAACAATTGCGCAAGAGCCTGGGCCCGGATGCCAAAATTACCTGGCTTGTTTATAAGCAGGGCTATATCGATCGCGCCGAGCAGGAACACCAGGATTTGATCGGTTATATCAATTCGGTCCGCGACAAGTATCAACTCAATCTCGTCTGGTTTAAGAGCGGCCCCGATGTGATCGATTATCTGAACAACGGCCAGCCGCGCGATACCCTGAAAATCGTCGGCTTCGAATACTTCGGACATTCAAACAAAGCCTGCTTCATGTTCGACTACAGCAGTAACGTCGACAGCGCGGCGAAATCGTTTTTGCACGACTCGGAGCTGGTCCAGATCAGCCGGCGCGATTTTGCGCGCAAAGCCTACGTCCAGAGCTGGGGTTGCCACACGGGCGAGGAAATGTCCAAGAAATGGTATAGCGCGACCGGGACTCGCATGATCGGGGCCCTTGGCAAGACCCAGTTCATGATGGAAGAGCTGCCTATCCTCGTCTCGGAAGGCGGCAAGTGGGTGAACTGAAGGAAAAATGACGAATGACCCGCCTTCGCAGGGCTACGGCGCGGCAGGCGAATGACGAATGGACGCGCGGTCGCGGTCTCGTCATTTGAGCATTCGGGTTTGTTTCGACATTCGTCATTCGAGCTTCGTCATTCTACTGGCTCAAGTTCCTATCTCGATCTAACATCGCCGCGCTGCGATGAATCTTGATCAACTCTCCGCTCTCTATCATCAGCCGTTGTTCGAGCTGATCTCGCAGAGCCGCGAAATTCATCTGCAGCATTGGCAGGGTGAAGAAGTGCAGCGTTGCAGTTTGCTCAGCATCAAGACGGGTGGCTGCAGCGAAGACTGCGCCTATTGCGCGCAAAGTGCGCATTACGCCACTGGACTCGAGCGGGAGGAGTTGATGTCGATCGAAGCCATTTCGTCCGCGGCGCAGCGCGCGCGCGTGCAAGGCGCGACCCGTTTCTGCATGGGGGCCGCCTGGCGCGGAGTGCGCGACGGCACGGAAAAATTCGAACAGGTACTCGAAACCGTGCGCGCCGTGAGCCAGCTCGGCATGGAAGTTTGCGTGACGCTGGGCCAAATCGGCCCGGCCGAAGCGCACAAACTGAAGGCGGCAGGCGTGACCGCCTACAATCACAACATCGATACCTCGCCGGAGTTTTATCCCCGGATTGTCAGCACGCACACCTTTCAGGATCGGCTCGACACGATCGCTGCCGTACAGGAAAGCGGCATGTCGGTGTGTTGCGGCGGAATTATCGGCATGGGCGAAAGCGAGACCGATCGCCTGCGCATGCTGGAGACATTGAGCAATTTCGATCCGGCGCCCGAGAGCGTGCCGATCAATTGTCTGATGGCGATGCCGGGAACGCCGCTCGAGGATCAGGCGGCAGTTGATATTTTTCAGCTCGTCCGGCTGATTGCCGTAACCCGAATCGCCCTGCCCAAGGCACGCGTCAGACTCGCGGCCGGCCGGACCCGGCTTTCGCGCGAGGGCCAGGCTCTTTGCTTTTTTGCAGGCGCCAATTCCATTTTCTACGGTGACAAACTTCTGACCGCCGAAAATCCGGCGGCCGACCGGGATGTGGCGTTGCTGCGCGAGTTGGGGATGAAGATTGAAACCGAGGCGCGGAGTAACGCCCTGTAGCCACGGCGCTCTGTCGCCGTGCCCATCGCCGCCCGACGCCCCGACCAGCCTTCACAGAACGTTACGGCTCGGCAGGCAGAGCGGGGCGGCTACATCGCGGGTTTCAGTTTCGGATTGACCGGCGAGACAATTCCTTTTTAGATCAATGGCATGAAAATCCTCCTGGCTTGCCTCATGTGCCTGGTGCTGGGCGATGCCGAGTGTTTCGCGATCGACGGCGGACCTGTTTACACCGGGGCGCAGGTAACGGTTACCGGCGTTTACTCAGGGGTGTTTATTCCCATTCCGACGACCGTTTCCCCGGGACCGCCGCCGATCACCATGACCGACAATTCACTGGCCCTTTTTACGCTCGTCGTCCCGAACCGCGGATTGGCCACAGGGACTTCCGCCGTTTTTCGGAATGGATTTTTTTATCCCGGGGGGATTCAGGGCTCGGCAGATCCGGATTCGGGCAAGCTAACGGGTATCTTGAATGCCGAGTTCGATCAGGATAGACAATCGGGTACTACTACGATAACCGAGCATTACCTCGCCAACGGCCAGTTTCTGAATACAAAGATTGTGGCCAACACGAATCCGCTTAGCACGTCTACCGCCAGAATCAGAGGTAAGGCTTCGCTTACCTATGTATTAGGCGCGAATGCAACTGATCCAGCCGGGGACAGTGGCGGTCCCATTCAATACAAAGTTCGCGGCTTCAAGCAATCCGAAGCCACTAGCTAAGCCCGGCGCGGCTATCATGTGCGCGGTTTAGTGCAGCGACCAACCCGGTGCCGCCAGCGAGGCTTCACCGTGCTCGAGCTGGCCACCGTCGTAGTCATCATTCTCATCCTGACGTTGTTGTTGCTGCCGGCGATCTCGTCGATGCGCGCCCGGGCGCAACGGGCCCAGTGCATGGCTAATCTTCGCAGTCTCTACACCGCTGCGGAATTATTCGTGCAACAAAACGGAAGCTGGCCGCAAATTGCGGTGGCGGACGACGAATCTGATTCATCGGACCAGGCTTACGCCACCGCCTGGATTGCTGCTTTGGCTCCGTTCGGTCCGACACAAAAAACCTGGATCTGTCCAACCATCCAGGGGTTGTTGCAGAACCCCGATCTCTCGAAACCTGAAAATGTGCGCGTCGATTACGTTGCGACCACGTTTGATGATAAGCCGACGACCCCGCATCAATGGCCGCGCCAGCCCTGGTTCGCGGAGGTGGGCGACGTGCATGGCAACGGGAATTTGATCATCTTTACCGACGGAAGTATCAGCGATTTGAAAACCGTCGCGGGAAAACCATCTCCATAGAAATAGGGTCAGCTTCTCGCGCCGGGGCGGCCGCGGCCCCTTAATTCAAAACCGAAACGGCGGCGACCGTTTCCGGACGCCGCCGCTCTGGACCAACCCTGTCCAATTACTTGCTGTGGGCGTCGTGCATCTCTTTCGCCGCGTTCATCATGTCCTGATGGGCCTTTTGCAGGTTATCCGCCTTGGCTTGCTGATCCGGCGTGAGGAGCGGCCGGATTTGGGCCATGACGTTGTCCATGATCGCCTTCGTCTTCTGCATGGCATCCTCGTGGATGGCAGCGATTTGCGGCTTGGCCTGATCAACGATCGGCTGAACTTTGGCCTGTTGATCCGGCGTCAGGTTCAATGTCTGGGTGATATGTTCGAGCGGACTGCCGTGAGCACCGTGCCAGTCGCCGTGGCCGCTGGGACTCCCAGCGCCCTGACCCTGTGCCAAAGCAAATCCGCCCAGCACGATCGCGCTGCCGGCTAACAATGTGAGTAAGTTTCGTTTCATTTGTTTTTGTTTCTTTCTTCCTGGGCGAGCGCTTTTCAATGCCCTCGCTTCATAGGTGATGACCGGTGCGCACATTCTCCGGTTACAAGAATTTTTCACCTTGTAGCAACCGGCCTGCGGCCGGTTCACACGTCGCTCCAACCGGGCGCCGAGGAGGCCCCGCAGATCTCGCCAAGCTTTCTCTCGATTTGAAGGCGACAAAGTTGTAACCGGAAGGTTCCAGCGCCGGTCATAAAGGTTGGTGTGGACTCGATTACGACTACATGGATGATCCTGATGCAGGCGCGCTGGTTCAAGCTGCGCTCGAGCATGACGATGAGGCAGCTCGCGCACTGGTCCGGCAGCTTTATCCCATGGTCTCAAAAGTGGTTCGCGCCCATCGGCCCCGTCGCACCGCCGAAGAGGATCTCTGCCAAATGATTTTCATGAAAGTTTTTCAAAAACTCCCTCAATTTTCCGGGAAAGTGCCACTGGAACATTGGGTTTCTCGCATCGCCGTGAACACGTGTCTCAACCAGATCGAATCGGAGAAGGTGCGCCCCGAGCTGCGGCACGCGGACCTGAGCGAAGAAGAAGTGGCGGTGGTGGAAAACCTGGCGACTACCTCGGAGGAGCTGGCGCCGGATAAGCGGCTTGCTTCCCGCCAGCTGGTTGAGCACCTTCTGGAAGCGCTCAAGCCAGCCGAACGTTTGGTGATCGACCTGCTTTATCTGCAGGGACGTTCGGTCGAGGAAGCGCGACAGATGACCGGCTGGAGTTCCGCACTGGTGAAGGTGCGGGCTTTTCGTGCGCGGCAGAAGATGAAACAACAACTGGCCAGAATTTCACCGGAGGAAAGGTAAATGGACGATCTCGATAAATCGTTTGATCGCCTGGTGCGATCGGCCGCGCGGGAGAGCGATGATGCCGCCACTCCGGCGCCGTTCGGCTTCGATACCCGCGTCGTGGCGCTCTGGCGCGCGAACGCGAGCAAGCCAAACGGCCTGGTCGGCCTGCTCCGGCGAGTTGTTCTGCTCTCCGCCGCAATCATCGTGGTGGCGACGGCTGCGGCCGTCCGCGAGGTCCGACAGAGCCGCGAAATCGGCGACTCCGTGACGAACGAGTTCGCGATCGCCGACTACGCCATTCAGGATGAATTCCGCAGATGAACCGCGCCTTGCAGTGGAAACTCATTGCCGGCTTTGTCCTGGTCTTTATCGCCGGGATGATGACCGGCGCTCTGCTGGCGGCTTCGCATGCGCGCAATTTTTTCTTTGAAAGCCATGAGCCGGCCCTGGTGGCTGCGCACATGAAGGAACGGCTGCGCGGAGAGTTGAATTTAACGCCGGATCAACTCAACAAGATCTCACCCCTGGTGGACAAGATGGCGGCTCAACTTGAGCAAATCAGAATGGAGACCGGGCGTCGCGTGCACGAAACGTTTATGGAGTCGCATCGCGAGATGGCGGCGCTGCTGACCGATGAACAGCGTCATAAATTGGAACAACTCGAGGCGCAACATCGTCAGTGGCACACACTGCATGGACCACCTCCGCCTCCCGGAATGTCTCCGCCGTAGCGGCCGCTCTCCGGCCGACCGGAAGACCGCTGCCCCGTTCCTCACAGGTAGGGACGCACCTCCGGGGCGTCCGCTCTTTGCCGGACGGCTCGGAGAGCCGTCCCTACCTGCGCTTGCGGAGCGAAGGGGCTACAGAATGCCGCGCTGAAAAAAGACGTTGTCGCGCTCGAGCGAGGCCCCGCGGTCTTTAAAAAGCTGGCGGACCTGGGCGGGATAATATGATTTCGTCTTTCCGGAATTGATCTCGAAAAACACTTTCCCGTCAGGACGCAGGAGACGCGACAAATCGTCCAGAAAAAATCCCCATTCTTTGACGCCCCAGACGTTGCGGTCATCCCGGTCTCGATTGAAGCGAGTCGAGAAAGCGGTAATCCAATCAAATTTCTGCGCAAAATCGGGCAACCCTTGAAACGGCTGAATCGTCCAGACGGTGCGAGGGACGTCAAACAAAGCGGTCAACTCTCTCATCAGCGGAAACTCGTCGATATCCAAGCCCATCCCGGAATGACCGTACTGCCGGGCGACAAAAAGGAAAAAGCCGCCACCGCAACCAAGATCAAGGATGTCCTTCGGCGGCGAGCGATGGAGTTGCAGGTCCTGCACGCGACCGATGTGTCGTTTAAGCCATCGTTCGACGTCGGCATATTTTGCGTAGTTCAAGGCGGAGCCGGCGTAACGTCGTTGAATGTCGCGCAAGCGCGCTTGATCGACTTGAGCGAGCAGCGGTTTTAAGGCGATGGGGGCAAGACGGCGGCGAGCCTTTCTCCAGCCGCGCTCGTATGTTTCGCGCGCGGTAAGCTTGGCGATCTTGTGCGAGAGCTTCAAAGTTTCAACTCGTCCCGGACAATTGTAGGGCGGGCGCTCCGCCTGCCAATTCCTAAAACGGCAACCGGTGCGGTTGCCCTACAACGGCTGCGGGGATACAGCCAAACCTTCGGCGATTTCCCGTAACAAGCCCGGCCCGCGATAAATCAGGCCGGTGTAAATCTGGAGAAGAGCGGCGCCGGCTTCAATTTTTTCGCGGGCTGATTCCGCGTCGGATATTCCGCCACAACCAATCACCAGGATGGTCGATTTCGCGGCGATCTCGCGTATCAGGGCGGTCGATTTCTCGCGTAACGGCGTCCCGCTCAAACCGCCCTCCTGATCACGATCCGATGGAATGGAGGAATGATTGACCGTGGTGTTGGTGGCGATGATGCCGGCGACCTGGTTTTTTTCACAGGTAGCGATGATTTCATCGACTTCGGAGAAGGAGAGATCAGGCGCAATCTTCACGATGATAGGCCTGGCTGTCCGATTCTCTTCCTGAACCGCGCGCAAAAGGATGGAAAGAGACTCACGATCCTGGAGGGAGCGCAATCCGGGCGTGTTCGGCGAACTCACGTTGAGAACAATGTAATCGGCAAAATTGCGCAGCCGTCGAAATGAATGCAGGTAATCGGCCGGCGCCTGGTCGAGGGGTGTGGCCTTCGACTTGCCGATATTGATACCGATCGGAATGGCCGGCCATCGTCCGCTCTCGCGCAATTGCCGCAGACGATTTGCCACCATGTCCGCGCCATCATTGTTGAAGCCGAGTCGATTGATCAGGGCCTCCTGTTCCGAAAATCGGAACATGCGTGGTCGGGGATTGCCGGTCTGTGCCTGGGCGGTGACAGTGCCGATTTCGAGGAATCCGAATCCCAGGGCCGCGAGCGCGGGCAGAGCGATGCCAT
The DNA here is from genome assembly GCA_963788855.1 of uncultured Verrucomicrobiae bacterium. Taxonomy (GTDB): domain Bacteria; phylum Verrucomicrobiota; class Verrucomicrobiia; order Chthoniobacterales; family UBA10450; genus CAWBIE01. Next base: position 543,865 of record CAWBIE010000004.1, on the reverse strand, counting down.
TCTTATCGAAGCCGGCAGCCAGACCAATTGGATTGGGAAAATTTATGCCGAAGACCGTCTTTGGTTGCGCCGGTGGCTGAAAGCGGCGCAGGGCGGCCAGGGCCACACCGATATGCGAGGCCTGCCGCAAAAATCCAAGAGCGAGGTGGTGCGCGGTTTCGGCCTCGAGCGAAAAGAGCAGGGGCCTCGCGAATTTTTCGTAAGCCCCGGCCGAATTCATTTGCCGATACAGAACTGGCTGAAGACGGCGTCGAGCACCTGTTCGGCATCGACCACTCCGACGACTTCTCCAACCGCACGCAATGCTTCGGCAAGATCGACTGCCACGTACTCGGGCGCGACAGCCCGGGCGATGGCGTCGCCGGCGCGATCGCAGGATTCGAGGGCGCGTTGCAGGCAGATGCGATGTCGCGCGTTGATCGCGATCGTGTTCTCGGGTCGCAAGTTTCCCACGGCGATTTGCTCCAGAATTTCTTCTTCGAGCTGGCTGAGTCCTTCTCCGGTTGCGCAGGAGATGCGCAGCGCTTCGACTTTGCTCCAGTCGCGATGCTCGGGCAGATCGGCTTTGTTTAGAACGAGGATCTCGGCTCCGTTCTCGCCGCGAGTTTCAAACCGCGGAGGACGGGGAGCGTTTCTATCTGCGATATGAATGCGCAAGTCGGCAGTTTGGAGAGATCGCTCGGTGCGTGCGATGCCCTGGCCTTCGAGCGGGTCAGTCGATTCGCGCAGGCCGGCCGTGTCGAGCAGCCGGATCGGCACGTCCCGGAGATTGATCATTTCTTCAACTGTGTCGCGGGTCGTGCCGTGCGTTTCGCTCACGATCACGCGATCGTATCCGAGCAATCGGTTAAGCAAACTCGACTTGCCGGCATTGGTGGCCCCGTAAAGCACAACCCGGACGCCCTCGCGCAGGATGCGTCCCTGATCCGCGGTGGCCAGCAAATCGGATATCCTGTCGCGCACCACGGCCAATTGTGCGCCTAACTTTTCTCCTTCGTCGGGCGCGACCCCTTCCTCGGGAAAATCGATCGAGGCTTCAAGGTGAGCGCTCAGCTTGATTAAAGCATCGCGGATCTCCTGGATTTTCTGGCCGAGTTTCCCTTCGAGCTGCTCCTGGGCGGAACGCAACGCGAGATCGGTCCGGGCCCGGATCAAATCGATGACCGCCTCCGCCTGGGTCAGGTCCATCTTTCCGTTGCGAAAGGCGCGCTCCGTAAATTCCCCGGGTCGGGCAGCGCGTGCTCCCGCGCGCAGGCAGGCTTCGAGAACCCGCGCGCTGATCAAAGTGCCACCATGACAACTGATCTCGACAACGTCCTCGCCGGTATAACTGGCGGGTGCGCGGTGGGCCGTCATGATCACCTGATCGATTAGCTGGTCGCGGTCAATCAGTTCGCCGAAATGTTGAAGGCGAGTTGGAAACGCCGACGGCTTGTCCTGGCCACGAAAAATTTGATCCGCAACGTCGAGCGCGCCGCGACCGGATATGCGCACGAGTGCAATCGCGCCCTCGCCCGGTGGGGTCGAGATCGCGGCAATCGTCTCTCCGCCAGGAAACAGCCTCAGCGGGGCCGCGCTTCGGAGAGGACTTCCTTCAACTTTGCGATGCATTGTCGGTTTTGTTCCATTGTTCCCACGGAAATCCGGATCCAGGAAGCTAGCTGATAGCCTTTGAGCGGGCGCACGATAATTTTGCGGTTCAGCAGATGTCTAAAAACTTCCGGTCCGTCGCCCACATTGGCCATGACAAAGTTTCCGAAGCTTGGCACGAACGGCAGATCCATCTCAGCCAATTGCTTTTCCAGATAAGCCCGGCCTATGTCGGTCACGCGCTTGGTCTCGCATTGATGCGCATCATCCTGTAACGCGGCCAAAGCGCCGATTTGAGCAATGCCGTTCACGTTGAATGGCTGTCTCGTTTTCTGCAGCACTTCGATCAGTTCGCGCCGCGCCATCCCGTAACCGACTCGCAGGCCGGCGAGGCCGTGGATCTTGGAAAAGGTGCGCAGGATCACGATGTTTCGTCCTTCACGCAGGTAGCGAAGCGTGTCCGGGGGTTGGTCGAGAAACTCGAAGTAGGCTTCATCGAAAACGGTCACGATGTTTTCGGGAACACGCGCCATGAACCGGTCGATCATGGCCTGGGAGACGAGGGCCCCGGTTGGATTGTTTGGGTTGGCCACGAAGATCAAGCGCGTCTTTGGCGTAATCGCGTCGATCATGGCATCGAGATTGTGCTGGTAATCGGGGCTTGGGGTTTCGATGGTGCGCGCCCCAAAAAGAGTGGCAATGAGCTTGTAAGCGATAAAGGCGTGTTGTGACGTGATAACCTCGTCCCCGCGATCGAGAAAGGCATGGCCGAGAAGTTCGATAATTTCGTTAGACCCATTGCCCAGGATGATGTTCTCCCGTGCCAGGCCAAGGCGACTGGCCAGCATCTCGCGGAGATAGAAAGCGCCGCCATCCGGATAAAGTTGGGCGTTATCAAGGGCACGGCGGATCGCTTCCAGCGCCCGCGGTGACGGGCCGAGAGGATTCTCGTTCGAGGCCAGCTTGATGATCTCCGCCGGATCGACGCCCAGCTCGCGGGCCGTTTCTTCGATTGGCTTGCCCGGCTCGTAAACCGTGAGCCCGCGCAGTTGCGGACAGGCACAATCCCAGATCGAATTCATTGCTCTGACCTTAGACAGAAATCTCAAGATGAACAGGCCAGGCCGGGACCATGCCCCGGCACCGGTCCACGGAAAAAGCTGTTCAGGGCGCGGTATCTGTCTCAACGTTTCGAGCGTTATGGACTGTCTTCATTACCTCGCCGACCAATCGTTCTCCGGTCTAACAATCTATCCGTGGAAGATTGTCGGTTGGCTCGGAGCCGGAATTTTCGGGGCGCGATTCCTGATCCAGTGGATTGCCTCAGAACGTGCAAAAAAGAGTGTCATTCCCGTGGGGTTTTGGGAGTGCAGCGCGCTCGGCAGCATCCTGGTGCTGAGCTATTTCATCTACAAGAGGGATTCGGTCGGTGTGCTGCAAAATCTGCTCCCTCTCCCGATTTATCTGCGCAATTTGTATTTCCGTTATACGCATCACCAGGCCACCCACCCTGGAGCAGAACCGCGGGCCGAAGAGTGAGTTTACGCCGGGAACGAGTCATCGTATTTTAATCCAATGTCCGAGAGCGACATCATCTACCTGGATAACAACGCCACCACCCGGATCGATCCTGTGGTGGTAGAGGAAATGTTGCCGTTTCTCACCACCTCTTATGGCAATCCCTCGAGCGGCTATCGATTCGCCGCCCAGGTCCGGAAGGCCATCGAGCAGGCCCGCGAAAGACTGGCCGCTCTGCTCGGGTGCAAGCCTTCCGAAATCATGTTTACGAGCGGCGGAACGGAATCGAACAATGCCGCGCTTAGCTCAGCCCTGGAATTCGAGGCCCGCGGCAAACACGTGGTCACGAGCGCGGTGGAGCACAGTGCGATCCGGCGATATTGTGAGGAACTCGCCAAGCGCGGCTGTGAAGTGACATTCCTGGGGGTCGACCGGGACGGGAGCCTCGATTTGGCCGAACTGGAGAGCTCAATCCGGCCGCAAACAGCAATCGTTTCGATCATGTGGGCCAATAACGAGACCGGCGTTTTGTTTCCGGTCGAGCAGATCGCGGAAATCTGTCGCCGCAAGCGAGTCCTCTTTCATACGGACGCAGTGCAGGTGGTTGGTAAAGTTCCGCTGCGTCTGGGCGACACGGCCATCAACTTTCTCTCCCTTTCCGCGCACAAGTTTCACGGACCCAAAGGCGTCGGCGCGCTCTATATAAAGGAGCGAACGCGGTTCCGTCCGTCCATGATTGGCGGCGCGCACGAAGGCGGCCGCCGCGCCGGGACGGAAAATGTGGCCTCAATCGTCGGCTTGGGAAAAGCGGCGGAGCGGGCGGGCGAATGCGTGCTGGAAGAACAGGTGCATGCCGGGGTCATGCGGGATCGATTCGAGAAAGCAATCCTGGATCGTCTGCCCGACGCAGGAATCAACGGCGCGAATGCTCCGCGCCTGACGAATACATCCAGTGTGTCTTTCGCGGGTATTGAGTCGCAGGCCGCCCTGATCTTGTTGGATCGAAGCGGGGTCTGCGCCTCGGCCGGCTCGGCTTGCAAAACGGGTTCGGGAGAAGCTTCTCACGTTCTGCGAGCGATGAACGTGCCGGATGCCAGGGTACGCGGCAGTCTCCGCTTCTCCTTCGGCCGATTTAATTCGGAGAGCGACCTGGAAAGGGCGAGCAAGACAGTTCCTGAGGTTATCGAGAAGCTTCGGGCACTGTCGGCCACGTCACGTGCCGGTGCGCAGCCGGTGGTTCAGTCCGTTCCGTAGGGTGGAGCCGTCTGAGGATCCCTTTCAGTCCTCGATTCCCAAAAAAGCAAATGGCCGCCCCGGCGGAGCGGCCATCTGTCCAAACGAACCAGGAGAAAATTAGGCGAGATTGCGCCGCGCTGAGCGCCGGCGCCGGCGGACCTCCAGCATGGTTGCGCTGATGATCAAGCAAGCGGCCGGCACGGCGGGTGTCACTTCCGGAACTGGCGTCACGCTCAGTGGAGCCAGGTTCATGGTGAAGGTGATGCCGTCGTTAAAGAAATGGCAGTCCGGATCGAGGCCGAAAGCGATATCGTGTCCGTTGGCGATGTAATCTTTGAGGGCAGCGAGTTGCGACGCCGTGAAATTGATCGTGTAGGTCGTGGCGGTGGTGGTGAATGACGGATTGCCCAAAAGTGTATCCTTCGTGCCCGCCGCGACCAGCCAGCCCGGAGAATTATGAAACCGGGTGCTGACGAAGTCGTCGGTGAGATCGGTTACGGGAGAGCTGTCCGTTGGGTCGTCGACAAACGAGGCAACGCCGGGATTGATGGCCGTGTCCAGGAGATGGATGTGAAGGACATTTATGTTGCTGTCCCAGTTGGCGATGTTGGTGAAGGTCAGGCTGGCGCTGGTGACATCGACGTTGTTGAGGTTGATATTGTCGAGACGCCAGGTGTAGACCAAGTGATGGTCAAGGTCGTCGAGATCGACCGGATTGGGCTGGTAGATCAAAGGGGCGAGAGCAGCCCGGGCCGGGCTAAGGGCGATGCAGCAAAAGGCGCAGAGGAGGGCGAGGTGAAGCGCGGGTGTTGGGATCAAAGGAGACGAAAGGGGCGCAGCGTCGCCGGCCGATGCGATGTGTGAATCCATGTTTTCCATAATTCTCATATTCGCGTCTCATGGTCAATAAAATTTGTATGCCAACCACGGCCTTTTCTTTGCTTTGGCCGATGATTTCTCCGGCGCAGCCGGTGGCCAGGATGGTGTAAACCGGCAGTCACCCGAAGGGTCGCAGGCCACGCCTGCCCTCGCAATTCGGGGTGAGAACAGCCAGATTAGGACTGGGGAATGACCCGCGCTGGCGGGGGAACTCGTTGCGGTGCGCCGGTGGGGACGGGCCTTATAAGGCGGCCGAGGACCCAAACGTCGCGGTCCCGGGCAAAACATGGGCATATGATATTGAGGCAACGCCTATGAACAGCTGTGAAGTGGCTTGTGCCCAGATATTTATGGAAGCATTACAAGCAACATTGCCCTCCGGATCGTGATTGTTGGTATATGAAGTGCTATTAGGATTTCCGTGATTAACCATATTTCCCATAAGCGTCTGCGGAGGGCCGGGTTCACCCTGGTTGAAGCCGTCGTGGCTATTGCTGTCCTGGGAATTGGGGCCGCTTCCACCATCGCCGCGCTCACCCGGATAAATTCGATCGCTGCCGCGGCTCGCAATAGAACCGGCGCTTACTCGGTTCTGCAGAACCAGGTCGATCTCTTTCAATCGATGAGCCCGTTCAACCCCCAGAAAACAAATCAAACAGCCGATCCCTGCTCCGGTTTGATTACAGCGCAGATTCCCACGGATGCGTGCAACGGCAGTTATCCAAAGTACGATATGACCACGACCGCTGCCGGAACATGGCGCTCGATCTCTATCGACGGCACGACTTTTAACGTTCCGGTCTATCAATATACGGATCCCGTCAGCGGGACGGTGGTCGTTGTTCAGGGACAAGTGCAGGAACAGGTCACCGACCTCAATTTCGCCGGAACCAGTCCGAGCAGCGGCCCCTATCAGGCTGTGTTTCAAGTGACTTACTCGTATTGCGGGAAGCAATACACCTACAGCATGAGTACGATCCGGAGTTCCGACATATGAAATTATCTCCTCAAACTCGCGGCGCGACCCTCGTCGAGATGATGTTTACGACCATCCTGGTCGGCGTCGTTGGGCTTCTTATTTATTCGATCCTGTTTACCAGCACGGTGCTGGGAGCCAAGAACACGGCCGTTAACTTTGCGCATCAGCAGGCACGAATCGCCATGATGGACATGTTGCAAGATCTGCATTTGGCCGTGTCGTTGCCGGCGCTGGCCAACGCCAGCGGCACCCGGTACGCATCGCCGGCTCCCGTCAACGCTGAGGGAATCGCGTTTCAGAAATGGTCAAGCGGTCCGCATCAGATCAAGAGCGACGCCGCCGCCGGCCAAAATCAAATTACGCTAAATCTCACCACTGGAACGGGCAATCCGACGCCGATCGTGGGGCAACACTTGATTGTTCCGGCCTATGAAATTGAAGCGGACATCACCGCGGTCACCGGATCCAGCGGTACCTTCACGGTGACTCTCAATAATATATACGGTCCCGCGCTGACGGGAGTGACCTATCCTGTGACGACGCTGCCGGCGGCCATTGCTGGAACGGGCAGTACCTGCGGGAGACGTCATTTGCTTCGTGACAGATCGCTGCTCCTACACGGTCTCGAATAACACACTGACTTGGAACTGGCAGGGTGGCCAGCGCCCGGCCGGCAACGACATCACCAACGCCACCCCTTTCAACACGCCGGTTACTCCGGCCGGCGCCCTTTATTATCGCTTCGTCGCCGCGATCAATCTTTCGACGTCCGATCTCGCTTACAGCAACCGCGGCTACAAATCTGCAAACATTTTACTCAACGGCCAAGTTCCGATGAGAGCGCGACTTACTACCTACCAATGAAAGCAATCTCATATCCTAACCGGTCCGGCAGTACCCTCGTCGTAGTGGTCTCCATCACCGCAACGCTCATGGTAATCGCTGGAATAGCGGCTGAATTCACCATGAACGTCAACCGAAACTCCCAGCGCAACAACACCCTGGAGAGCGCGCTCGCCGTGGGCGACAGTTGCATCGAGATTCTATTTAACAGCTGGAGAACGACCTGTCGGGCTACGCCGACTTCGCCATTGACGACGACCAATATTGCCGCCGCTCCCATTCCAACTCCGAGTCCCGGGCAGTTCCCGAATCTCCCGACCGTCTCAAATTTCGTGAAACGAGGGGCGAGCTACAATCCGGCGACCGACGAATACGACGCAACCTATACAATCTCTAACTACAAGGTCGTGGCGGTAAATGCCGAATGGAAAGCCCTGGCCAGCGCCACGGCAACCCCCGAACCTCAGCTGGGGCAACTCACCGGCAACGTCAGCAGTGTTTCGCCTACGACTTCTGCAACTTACAATTATATCGCTTCGGCCGACGTGACGTTGCCGGCGCTGGGATCGAACCCAACCATCGTCGCAAAAATTCGGCGCGTATTTCAAAAACAACAGCAGTCCCCTTGGAACTTTGCTATTTTCTATATCGATCCGCTCGAAATTCATCCGGGCCCACAATTTACCGTGACCGGATGGGTGCACACGAACTCCAATCTTTATACCGGCCACAATACGCTCACCTTCGCGGACAAAGTGACGTTTGGCGCAGACTGGTTCTACCCGACTACGCAGAATCCAACATATGGATTCATGCCGGGCGACGCCTATCATACGGAGACTCCGGCCGCCCCGAACTGGCCATCGAATCTTCCTCCGGCCCGCGATCAAGCTTTGCAGCCATTCGGCATGGACTCGACCTCGATCTTCAATACGAGCGACACGAATCCGAACAATGACAGTTATCGCGAGCTGATCGAGCCGCCGACAGCGGGGTACACCGATCCGCTGGCCGGCCAGCGTTATTGGGATCAGGCTAACGTAATCATCCAGGTCACGGATGGGGTCGCTGGAGTGCCAGGTTTCGACGGCGTAAACGGACACGATTCAGTGAAGTTCTATACCGTGACCGATACGTCGACCGGCGCTTTATCTTCGGCGATCACCAGCGGCTCGCTCTACACCGCGCTCTCTGGCGCGATCACTACGAATCAAACCATCCAGGATAACCGGGAGGGCGCCACCCTTACGGTTGCAACACTCGATGTGAGCCAGATCGAAAATGCGGCCAGCGGAAATCCGACCTACAAGGCCGGCCTTCCCGCGGCTCCCATCATTTACATGTACGACGCCAGTGCGACTTCCAGTGCAAGGCGGGGCATTCGGATCAAGAACGGGTCGAAAATTCCCGTCGGAGGATTGAGCGTGGCGAGCAACAATCCTGTTTACATTCAGGGAGACTTCAACACCGGCGGGACCGGAAGCGCGGTTCCATCAAACAATCCTTCTAACTTCAATTCCAATGGCACCTACCTTACTCCATCGAGTCCACCGGCTGCTCAAGTCTCCGGTTATACCCGCGCGCCCACTTCGATTCTGGCCGATGCGGTGGACATCCTTTCCAACAGTTGGAGTGACGCTAATTCCGGTACCGTTCCAGCGGCTTCGCCGACCACCATCAACGCGGCGATCATCTCGGGGACCGTTCCGACCAATACCTATGGCGATGGCGCTTACAGCGGAGGCGCGGAGAACTTCCCACGGTTCCTTGAGAATTGGACCAACCAGACCCTCACTTATTACGGGTCGATGGTGGAGCTTTATCCAAGCAAGCAATCGGTTGGAGAATGGGGCAAGGCCAACGTCTATGTCCCGCCGACGCGCGAATGGTTCTTCGATAACAATTTCCAAACCAAACCGCCCCCCGGTTCGATCATGGTTTACAGCTACATCAAAGGCAGATGGTCCGTCCTTTAATTCACACTGTAATCGCGGTGCTGCTGGCCGCCTCGGCGCGGGCCGAGTTGCAGCTGACACCCAGCGTCGTGGAATACGAGCTTGATGGCGTCAGGTTGAAGCAACTCGCGTTTCCCGATGGCGGGAAACAGGTCACCTACCAGGCTCCGCACGGATGGGATTATTCCGGAAGCGCCAGCCAATTGACCTTGCATCCGCCGAAGAAATCCCAAGCCGAAGCGATCGTCTGCAAGGTGTCTCTTGCGCAGCCCGGCAGTTTTGACGATGCCACCATGAAGAAACTGGCCGACGAGATGATCGCGTCGGTACCCAAGGGAAGCACAAATGTCCAGATCGTCTCACAAGAAAAAAACCCATTGCGCATTCAACGCAAAGACACATTTCTTATCACCCTCACCTATGATTTGTACGGGACGAGTTTTAGCCGCTCGATTCTGTTTTTGAACCGCGACCAGGAACAAATTCGATTTCAACTCGTGTGCCGCCAGGCCGATTTCAAAGAGTTGGAGAAAGCCTTTATGGGCAGCCAGTATTCCTGGCACAACCTGTAGGTTCACAGGAGCGGCGCATCACTTGATCGCGCTCTCGGCCTTGGCGACCAGCGCCTTTTCTTCGGGAATAAGTTTCGCCGACCCGGCCAGTTTGAGAAAGTCCCGGGCCCGCGCGGTGTCGCCGGAAGCCGCCAGGATGACGCCGTAATAAGCGGCGACTGATGGTTCGCGCAGCCGGTTCTCCCCCAGTTCGTCCAACGCTTTCAATGCCCCGCGGATATCGCCCTTGGTGTAGAGCGCATAAGCAAAAGTCGAAGCGTAGGCAGGATTTGAAGGTTCCTGACGATAAAGTTCAGCAGCCAGCGTTTGGGCGCGGGCCGTATTCGTGTGCAGGAGAAGACTGACTTGGGCCAGGTTATTCTGAAGCATCCGATCGTCGGGCTTTAATTCATTCATCCGAAGCAACACGCGGTAGAGGCCGGGAGTGTCTCCCGTTTCTACGGCCGCTTGATAAAGGCTCTGCAGAGCGTCCATTCGTGCATCGGGATGCTTCGTCATGGCCCAAAGCAAATCCGACGTTTCCTTGCGCCAACCCCACCCGGCGGTTTCCCGCGACAGCATCGAGAGGAACTGCGGATGGCTTTCGGCCTGTCTGCTTGCCACGGTCCATTCCCGATCCGCCAGGGTCGATTTGTTCTCTCCGCGATAAGCAAGCGCCAGATGAGCGTGTCTCAGGAAATCGAATTCTCCCCAATTGCCGCTTTTGACGCAGGCCTCGAGCGCGGGCCAGTCGGCCAATCGCGCGTAGGACTGAGCGATCGCCAAAGGCACCGGCCACTTTGTCATAATATCTGGAGGAAGGGTTCGCGCGAAGTCAATCGCGAGCAAACTCAACCCGTTGGCATTCATCCACGAAAACAGACTGGCCAAATCGGTCGGCTTGGACGAGGCATCTCTTTCCACGTTCGTTAGGTAGGCGGCGAACCTCGAATCGTGGACCTGGTGAAGGATATCAAGATACAGGATGCGATCGGAGAAGAGTGCTTCGGAGTAGCTCTGAAGTTCCTGCGCGAGCGTAACCAAGCGATCGGCATCGTGGCTGTGGGCAGCTGAGTCGGCCAGCAAGGCTCGCGTCGCGGACGCTCGTTGCGCTGGATCGCTGCGCAGTTGTTCGAGCATGGCGCGGGCTCGCTCCCATTTCGTGCGATCGTTCATGCGCAAGAGAGCCATGGCATACTGCAATTGATAGGCTGTATTCGCCGGGACCAGTCTGATTGCTTCTTCCCAGTTTTGCGCCGCCCCCGGCAGATCTTTCTTTGCCTCGGCCAGACGCGCCGCGGCGATATGAAATTCCGGCGTTTCCCGAGAGCCCTTGTCGAAGCGATCGAGTGCCTTGTCCGCCAGCTCGATATCTTTGAATTGCACGGCGCACGTCACCAGGGCCAGCGCATCGTCCGCGTTGCGCGGCTGCAACTCGCAAGCCTTGCGCCGCCAGTCCAACGCGGTCTTATCGCCGGAAGTCTCCGCGATTTGTGCCAGCTGGCGCACGGCTTCCACATTTTGCGGATCCAGTTGCTGCGCGCGCAGCGCGCTGAGCACGGCTTTGCGGAAATCTCCGCCACTCAAGAACGCGGCCGCGCGCCTGACCTGGCGCTTCGATTCAAAGGCGCTGTACGATCGATAACCGAAGTAGCAAAGAAAAATAAACGCAAGCAGCCCAACCAGCGCGCCAAGCGTGAGTTTAATGTAGGTCCGCTGCGTCCTCTCGGTAGATAGGTCCACGACTGGTACACGCTAGGCTGCGGCGGCCGTTTGGAAAGTCAACCGGACCCCCGTCAGTGCCGTCCGCCCGGCCGCGCGTTCTCCGAAATGGAGGCGCATCATTACGGCTCGCAACCTGCTGCCAACCTGCCTGCTGAACACCGAAATGAAAGCAACGGTCGCGCGCGCCGACGCTGCGCCTTTGATGACTTCAGGAACCGCGGTTTGGCCGTGCGCCGCCGCAGTTTTCGCTTTTGCGATTCTTTGGTTTGAAGTCATCAATCAATTAAGAAGCGAGTGGTCGGTTAACCCACAATACGGCTATGGGTGGGTCGTCCCGTTCGTAGCTTTTTTCCTGTTGTGGAAACTCTGGCCCGATCGTCCTCCGGCCACGCCACCAAGTTCGGGATTCTGGCCCAGGACGTTGATTGTTATCTGCGCATTCCTTCTCTTGCCCGTTCGCTTTCTATCCGAGGCAAATCCGGATTGGCGCCTCCTGAGTTGGGGCATCGCGCTCATGGCGGTGGCGATCTCGCTCAGCTTTGTGTTTCTCATTGGAGGCCTTCCCTGGCTCCGTCACTTCGCCTTTCCATTTCTCTTCTTCCTCGTGGCCGTGCCCTGGCCCACGCAGTTCGAACAGTTTGTCGTGCAAAATCTGATGCGAAGCGTGACCGCGATCAACGTGTTCATTCTGAACATGGCCGGGATCCCGGCCATGGCGCGCGGCAACGTGATCGAAGTAGGCTCCGGTTTGATCGGAATAGAAGAGGCTTGCAGTGGAGTGCGCTCGCTCCAGGCCACCCTGATGATCTCGCTCTTTCTGGGCGGCCTTTACTCGTTCTCAATGGCGCGCCGAATCTTGCTCGTCGCTTTCGGGCTGGTGCTTGCCTTCGTCTGTAATCTCGCCCGCACGGCTTTGCTCGTCTGGGTGGGCGCGAATCACGGTGCGAGTGCGATCCAATCCTGGCACGATCCCGCTGGTCTTAGCATTCTGCTTGTCTGCCTTTTCGGTCTCTGGGTCGTTAGCCTGGAGTTGTGGCGGCGCCGGCCTGCGGAAACTCCGGCCGGGCCATCTGACCGGAATTTATCCGCAATCTTTCCTTCATCCTTCTTCATCTCGCTCGCGCTCTGGATGCTGCTGGTCGAGGGCAGCGTCCAAGCATGGTACGGAGCGCATCAGTCGCCCATGGCAGGCTCGCGTTGGGATGTGCATTGGCCTAGCGCGGAGGCAACCTGCCGATCTGTGCCAGTCGGGGCCGAAGCGGAAAGTCTGCTCCGTTACAATGAAGGAGGCGGTGCAACTTGGAGCGGGTCTGATGGTCACGAGTGGATGATGTATTTTTTCCGATGGCTCCCCGGCCGGACAGCCGCGCTCTTCGTCAAGACGCACCGACCCGATATTTGTCTTCCGGCCAGCGGAATGACTCTGGTGAGTGACAGCGGGATCAGATTAATGAACGTCAACGGCGTGAATCTTCCGGTCCGGTCTTATCGGTTTGAAGATCGTGGCGCCCCGTTGCACGTGTTCTATTGTTATTGGGATGCACGCTCGTCAGGCGAGCAGCCGGGAGCCGGCGAGAAGGAAGATTGGACACCGCGTGGCCGTATCAGGGCGGCGGTCCGTGGCTGGCGAGAGATCGGTGCGCAAATGCTCGAGCTCGTAGTGTGGGGTTACGATGACGACGACGCGGCCGGCGCAGCCGTGCATCGCCAGCTCACCCAAATCGTTGTTCCTGGTTAAGATCGGTCGCCCGGCCGGTCGCGCCGAACATAGACAATTCCACGGCAGCGCATAACATTTCGTCGTTCGGTCTCAAACATGGACACGCCCGTTGATCCAGCCTCTTCCCGTTACGACCATGCCGCGCGCGGCCTGCACCGGCGCGATCTCGATCCCGATCCAATTAAACAGTTCTCGAACTGGTTCACCGCCTCGATCGAGGCAGGGATCCGCGACGTCAACGCCATGAGCCTGGCCACGGCCACGCCGGATGGTCGCCCCTCCGTCCGAACCGTCCTCTTGAAGGGATTCGATCAGGACGGGTTCGTTTTTTTTACCAACTACGAGAGTCAAAAGGGCCGGGAACTGGAATCGAATTCTTACGCCGCGCTCGCCTTTTACTGGATCGAGTTGGACCGGCAGATCCGGATTAGCGGTCCGGCAGAAAAAACTTCGCGCCAGGAATCGGAACGATATTTTCATTCGCGCCCGGCGGCCAGCCAGCTTGGCGCGTGGGCCTCGCACCAGAGTGAAGTCATCGACGCGCGTCGCGTGCTCGACGCTCGCCTGGCCCAGATGACCGAGCGTTTCGCCGGGAAACCCATTTCCTTGCCGCCTCATTGGGGTGGTTACCGGGTTAAACCCGACACCATGGAGTTTTGGCAGGGCCGTGCCAATCGTTTGCACGACCGGTTTCGGTATCTGCGCCGGCCGGATGGCTCGTGGTTGATCGATCGGCTCGCGCCGTAGATCACGGAGTCAGTGCGCTGAGCACCGGCGGGTTGGGCCACGGATCGGGTTTTCCCGGGGCGGGGTGCTGGCTTTTCCGTATTTATTCCTTTCGTTCTTCGTGTAATGTTGTGATCCACAACAGGGTCGTCTCGAAGGTCCAGAATCACAACGTGGGAGACGCGGAGGGCGGCCGAATTACCAACTGCTTATATGAATAATCCGAGCGAAAATGATTTTGTAGAGGACGATCCACTGGGATCGGGGCGAACAACCGAGGGCGAGAGCCGGCTGCGCGAAGCGGCCCGGAAGGCGTCGGCTGCGGCCGGCGAAAAATGGCAGCAGACCAGAGAGAAAGCCGGGGTTGCGCGCGAACGCACCGAGGTCTTTCTCCGCGAAAACCCGGTGCCAACCATCGTTGGCGCGCTGGCCGTTGGGCTGGCCCTTGGATGGGCCTTGCGTTATGCCACCGCTCCCGACGAAAAGGAAGCCGAAGCAGAATCGCCACTCGGCGGCTTTGGCTGGAGCTTTCTCTCTCTGCCCTTTCTCTGGCCTCTCCTTAGGAGCGTGAAAGAGAAATATGAAGACTCGGCCGAAACGGTGAAGGACGGAGTCAGCCGCTTGCGAGATCTCGACGTGGACCGGTATACCAAGCCGCTGCGCAAACGCTGGAAAGCCTGGCGGGACTGATAGAAAAGCGTGCCGCCCCGTGGAAGGCCGGACGCGGGAGCCGTCCAACTGACCGTTTGAACCGCGGCTGGATCGGATCGCTGCTCGTGGTGGCTGGCGTTTTCATGATGTTTTACTTGCGGCCCTACCGGAAACAAACGGTGGGGCAACCGATTAGGCCAGCGGCGCAGAAGGCGCGTCCGGAAAAGCGGCCCACCGTCGCACTCGCGGGAACGGAGGGCCATTGAGTCCTCGTAAAGGAACAACTGTAGCTACGGCGCTCTGTCGCCGTGTCCTCGCCCCGACCCGCCTTCGCGTCGCTACGGCGTGGCGAGCAGAGCGGGGCGGCTACAGTGCAATCGGTGCTTGAGGCGGACGTGATTTTGCTTAGTAATCGAGAGTGAAATTAGGGAAAATCACCTGGCTGATGGGCCTGGCCTGCCTGATCGGATGTGCCTCAGGCAAACAACCGAACTGGACCTCTGAAGCGCTGCAGTCACATAAGTGGGGTTACTACAGCGGGTTTCCGGAAACGCGCTGGGATCCGGATGGCCGGACGATGACTTTGCTCAACGAATTGCGCTACACCGATCCCAAGGGCGTAGTTTGGATAGCGCCAGCTGGCTCCGTTGTCGATGGAGCGTCGATTCCGAAGTCGCTTTGGTCGATCATGGGCGGCCCGTTTGAAGGGAAATATCGTAATGCATCGGTTCTCCATGACGTATCCTACGATCAGCACAACCGGCCGTGGCAGGAGTGCGATCGGATGTTTTACAACGCCATGCGCTGCAGCGGCGTCGGAGCGGTGGAAGCCGGCACCATGTATTACTCGCTCTACAAATTCGGACGTCATTGGAAATATACGATCAAGCGCGCCAAACCGGTCAAACAGCGCGATCTCGCAGAGGCTACTCCGGCGGAAATTCCCAAAGCGATCCCGGTGAACGCGTCTGACATCAACGAAACGCGCGCCTGGATTCGAAGCGCCGATCCAAGCATGGATCAAATCGAACAGCGCGCGAACGCGGAAGGGCATTGACGGTTGGGGAACTCAGTTCGCGTCGGCTCGATCTGGGAAGCGAGCCGCTTCCCCTAGAGTTTCCCGGGACCCCACAAGGCCCGGCCCGGTTTGGCACCGGTATGCTCGCCGTCCTTCAAAACCTGCACGCCGTTCACGAACACGTCTTTCATTCCAACTGCGTACTGATGCGGCTTATCGAAAGTTGCGCGATCCGCGATGGTCGCCGGATCGAAGACCACGAGGTCAGCAAACATTCCTTCCTTGATCAAGCCACGGTGATCCAGTCCCAGGTTGGTGGCGGGCAAGGCGCTTAGCCGGCGCACCGCTTCGGTGAGCGGGATCACTTTTTCGTCCCGCACATATTTGCCCAGCACGCGCGCGAAGTTTCCGTAGGCGCGCGGATGCGGATTCGACTTCAGGAAAACGCCTTCCGGTGCTTGCGAGGCTTCGTCAGAACCGAAAGAGATCCACGGTTTCGCCATTTCCTTCTTCACGTTTTCCTCCGCAACAATGAAATAGAGGGTGTCGATGCGGGATTCGTCTTCCGCGATCAAGTCCATTATCGTTTCAATCGGATCTTTGCCGCGCATCCTGGCCACTTCGGCCAGGGATTTGCCGGTGAGCGGTTTCAATTTTTCTGATTTGAAACCGACCAGCAGGATCCGATCGGGTGATCCGGCGGCCAGATACATGTTTTCCCATGCGTCGCTCGGTTTTCTCACTTCCGCGGCAATCTTTGCCCGGGTCGCCGGGTCGCGCAGGCGTTTGAACAACGCCGGGTAACCACCGTCTTCCGTCCACGGTGGCAGGGAGGCGTCGAGGCCGGTTCCTCCCGCGGTGTAGGTATACATATCGGCCGTGATTTTCAGCCCCTCCTTTTGGGCGGCTTCAATCCGGGAAAGGAACTCGTCGATCTTCGGCCAATTTTGCTGGCCGGCTGCCTTGATGTGATAAATCTCCGCGGGGATTCCCGCTTCCCGGCTGATTCGAATCAGTTCATCGAGCGCTTCGAGCAGGCGGTTTCCTTCGCTCCGCATATGCGAGATGTATTTCCCCTGATATTTGGCCGCGACCTTGCAAAGCTCGATCAATTCGTCGGTCCGGGCATAAAACGCCGGCGGATAAATGAGCGACGTGCCGATGCCGAGCGCACCGGCTTCCATTTCCTTGCGCACGAGTTCACGCATCTGGTCAAGCTGAGAAGACGTCGGCGCTTTATCTTCCAAGCCTATGGCATATTCACGAAGAGTGGTTGCACCGATAAACGACGCCACATTGCAGGAGACACCGCGCGCCTGGAGATACTGAAGATATTCCGTCAGCGTGTTCCATTTGATCTCGTACTTGATGTCCCCCTGCTGTTCGGTCATTCGTTTCTTCATTCGATCGTTCAGCGGTCCCATCGATTCGCCTTCACCCATGATCTCGGTGGTCACGCCCTGCCGGATCTCGCTTTGCGAACGTCCGTCCTGAATGAGCGAGTCGGTTGACCACGACAGCATGTTGATAAAGCCCGGCGCCACCGCGAGCCCCTTCGCGTCTACCACCGTCTTCGCCGCGGCGGTGGAGAAGTCGCCGAGGCCGGCGATGCGATCACCGCGAATGGCGACATCTGTTCGTTTCCCTTCTCCACCTGAGCCATCGTAAACCGTGCCGCCTTTGATAATGACGTCGAACGGTGCGGGAGCCTGAGCACGGAGCGTTAAGACCGACCCTGACAAAACCAGGACAAAGACGAGAGAGCGCAGCATGCGCTGAGTCTGATAGATCGACGTCTATAGGGGAAGCAGTTTACTCGCGAAAGCCTTCGGAGTTTGCTTCCCATTTTGAATGGGGATCTTCTGCTATTTACTCGCGGTAACGTCCGCGCCCTTCTTCTCCAGAGCCACACTCAAAACCTCATCAACATTTTCGACCGGCACGAACTTGATTTTCTCCTTCGCTTCCTCCGGCACATCGACCAGATCTTTCTCGTTCAGTTTCGGAATGATGACGGTGGTGATGCCGGCTCGCATGGCTGCCAAACTCTTTTCCTTTAAGCCGCCGATCGGCAGCACGAGTCCACGCAGCGTAATCTCGCCGGTCATGGCGACTTCCGGTCGCACCGGCGTATTGCTGAACAGAGAGGCGAGCGCGGTGAACATGGCGACGCCGGCGGATGGTCCGTCCTTGGGAATGGCGCCGGCCGGTACATGCACGTGAATATCGGAATTGAGAAAGTCCTCCGCAGTCGCGCCGATCTGACCATCGCGGCTGCGCACCAGACTGAAGGCGGCCTGCGCCGATTCCTTCATCACGTCGCCAATTTGACCGGTCAGGGTCACATTTCCCTTTCCCGGATAACGAGTCGGCCTCGATGTAAAGAATCTCGCCGCCCATCGGCGTGTAGGCCAGACCGGTGACCACGCCCGGCTTGCTCGTTTGCAGCCTCGTTTCGCGGACGTAACGCGCCGGCCCGAGCGTGCGCGCGGCAAATCTCAGGGGTGACAATGGTGTGCTCGCACTCTCCACGCGCGCATCGTGCCGCCACCGCGCGGCAAATCGCACCGATCTGGCGTTCGAGTTCGCGCACCCCCGCTTCGTGAGTGTAATCGTTGATCACCGGTCGAAGGGCCTCTTCCTGTCCATTCGCATTGCTCCGGCTTGAGCCCGTTTTCCTCGAGTTGTCGCCGGACCAGATATTTTTTTGCGATCTCCAGTTTCTCGCGTTCGGTGTAACCGGGAGCGAAATCAATTCCATCCGATCGCGCAGCGGTTCGGGACGCCTCCAATGTAATTGGCCGTGGCGATGAAAATGACCTGCGAGAGATCGAACGGGACATCGAGGTAGCGATCGACGAAGGCGTGGTTCTGCCGCGGGTCGAGCACTTCCAGCAGGGCGCTCGCCGGGTCGCCGCGAAAATCCGCGCCGATCTTGTCGATCTCGTCGAGCATGATGACCGGATTGCGCGTGCCGGCGCGGCGCAACTCCTGGATGATCCGGCCCGGCATCGATCCGATGTAGGTGCGGCGATGCCCGCGGATCTCGGCTTCGTCGCGGATGCCGCCCAGGCTGATACGCACGAATTTCCGGCCGAGCGCGTCGGCCATCGATTGCCCGAGACTGGTTTTGCCGACGCCGGGCGGGCCGAGAAAACAGAGGATCGGTCCGTGTCCCTGCGGATTGAGTTTGCGCACGGCCAGGTATTCGATCAACCGCCGCTTGACCTTTTCGAGGTCGTAATGATCGCGATCGAGAATCTTCTGCGCCTGATCGAGATCAAGATTGTCCTCGCTCGTCTTGGACCAGGGCAGTTCGGCGATCGTTTCGACATAGCTGACGATGACGGAATATTCCGGGCTGGCCGGCGGGATGAAATCGAGACGCTTTAATTCGCGCTCGGCCTGGGCCAATACGTCGGCGGGCGGTTTCGCTTCTTCCAGCCGGATCCGCAACTGCGTAACTTGCTCGTCGGTCCCGGTGTCGCCTTCGCCGAGCTCACGCTGGATGGCTTTGAGTTGCTCGCGCAAGTAGGCGCGTCGCTGCGCATCGGAAAACTGCGACTGCACATCCTTCTGCAGTCTCTGCTGAATCTGCGCGATCTCGAGCTGGGACGAGATGCTGGTCTGCACGGCGCGGACTCGCTTTTCCGAGATCGAGTTCTTCCAGCATGGCCTGTTTCTGCGCCGGACTCGACATTCAGATTTGGCGCGAGAAAATCGACCAGTTGTTCCGGATCATCGATGCTGCGAACGAGCGCGCCGGACTGATCAGGCGCGTCCGGGGTCAGGTCGAGCAGATGCGCCGCCGAATCGCGCAGGTTTCGAAAGGCTGCCTCCCACTCCTTGGAAGGCGCCGGCTGAATGGAATCGAGCAGCGCGATTTCCGCGCGAATAAAAGGATCAGTGGAAACAATCTTGCGCAGAGAAAACCGGCGCAGCCCTTGCACCAGCGCGATCACATGGTCGTCGGCCTGGCGCAGGAGTTTGAGCACCACTGCGGCCGTGCCCACCCCGTAAATATCCTGCGCCCCCGGATCCTCCTTGCTTTCATCCCGCTGCGTGACCAATCCGATGACCTTGCTTTGCGGGAGCGTCTCATCGAGCAGCTTGATGGAGGCGGCGCGGCGCACGTTGAGGGGGGCGACCGTGCCGGGAAAAATAACGAAGTCGCGCAGGGGCAGAATCGATAAGACATCCGGAATTTTCGGCGTTCGAACCTGTTCAGCCCCAGCCTTCGCACCGCCGGTCAGATTGACTGCATCGGCCTCCGGTCCGGTCTGCAAGGCGGTCAGTAACTCGGCACTCATGATTTTTTCAGGGGCAGACAAATCCAAAGCAATCCGTTTTCCTGCTCGACCTTTGCCTTATCGGTGTCGACCTCGGCTGGTAACGGTACGATTCGGATAAACGGTCCGTAATCTATCTCCATGGCGATCGTTTGAAGGGCGGAACCTTCTTTGATCCTTGGCTCCGGCACGTCGCGCTCACCTCGCAAAATCAGACGTTGTGGTTCGATCTGCAGTTTGACCCCGGCACGATCAACTCCCGCCAGATCGACGCAGATGCAAATGCACTTCTCGCACCGATAGGCGTTAATGGCCGGCTGCCACGCATGCGGCGCGAAAAGCGAAAACTGCACGCGCGTCAGCTGGTAGGGCACGTCGCTCGAGGCGCCTTGCAGCCAACGCAGTTTGATCGTGCGAATTGGATCCATTATTAAGACAAATCTCGGCCTTTTGCCCTCCCTTATCAAACGGGCTGTGTGCGCGACTATTCGTCGATCGCGCTCCAAAATCGCCGAGGTTATGGCGAAACGTTCGTGAGGGGTCGCCCGTCCGCCACTTCAGGCAATCAGCGAACCTGAATTGGCAATTTTCATTCGTACGTTATTTCGACAATCTCCAGTTCTTTTTCGCCCGAGGGAAATTTAAACCGGACTCGCTGGCCGCGTTTTGCGTTCATGAGCGCGCGCGCGATCGGTGAAAGCCAACTCACGCAGCCGCGCTCGAAATCGGCTTCGTCCACGCCGACAATTTGATAGGTCGCTTCGTCCCCGTTCGGTTCACGCACCGTGACGCTGGCGCCGAAAGTCACGAGCTGAGGAGATCCGTTCGGCGGCGAAACGACTTCGGCCGACTGCAGGCTTTGCTCCAATTGAAAGATCCGCTGATCGAGAATTCCCAATCGCCGCTTTGCCTCCGGATCTTCGGGCCGGCCGGCAAGCTGAGGCCGCTCTCTTTCCAGGAGTTCGGCCAGCTCTGTCCGCAGGCGGTCGGCGCCGGCGCGGGTCATGTAGTTTTTGGCCCCGGGCGGCAATGCCGACGCCGTCGGCCTCAGGTCGGGCAAATTGGGGCCTTCGCTTTCTTCGCGAGTGAAAGCCTTGCTCATCGATCAGGAGATTTATTTCGCTGGTTGTTCCGACTCCTTCAGCAATTTGACCAGCTCATCTTTCCAGAGCGCGGCCATCGTGTGGCTTCCATGTCCGTGTGTTTTCTCGCTGAACGGGAGCACCACGGCGCGGCCGTGCGGGACCCGTTTGATCTCGCGTTCGAGAATGCCAAGCTCGGGTGGATTAATCAGATCGTCGGCTGAGTTGATCGCCACCAGCGGCGCGCGAATTTTTTCGAGGTTCGGTCCCGGATCGTAATCGTGCGATGCTTCGATTGCGTAGAGAACATCGTTGGCATCGTCCGCCTTCGTGATTTGAGCGACGAACTTGTCGAGCGCTTCATCTGTCTTGGCCAGGGTCGGTGCTTCCTTTTGTCGCAACACGGGGTTACTGCTCATGAACCAAAGCATCTCCGCGGCGGTGCGCAGACTCGGCGGCTGCGATGTGTAATCCCCGCCCTTCCACTCGGGATCGTTGCGAATCGCGTCGATCAGCATGCGACGCCAGGCGCGGTTCCGTCCGGAAATTTGCGTCGGCAAACTGGCGAGCGGCATCAGTGCGTCCATAAAATCCGGATGCAACTCGCCCCACAACCAGGTGTGCATTCCGCCCATCGACGTGCCCATGACGAGGCGCGCGTGATTCACTCCCAGGCCTTGGGTAAGCAGGCGATACTGCGCGTCCACCATGTCGAGATAACCGTAGCGCGGGAATTTCGCATGCAGGCCATCGCTCGGTTTGCTCGACTTCCCGTGACCAATCCCGTCCGGCAAAATGATGAAAAATTTTGTGGCATCGAGCGGCTGATCTTTGCCAAAAAGCTCTCCCGCAAATTCCGGGCGAATGAATTGCGTCCCACTTCCGGTGGTACCGTGCGTAATCAGGACCGCGTTCGTAGTCCGGCCTTGCGCATCTTTCTCCGGCTTTCCGAGCGTGCGATAATGAATTCGTAATTCCGGCAACGTCTCGCCGGAGGCGAATTTGAAATCGCGGATCGTGTAATCGCCTTCCGTGGGCGCTGGATAATCAGCGGCTCGCCCGCAAGTGCCGCCGGCCAGAAAGAGCAGGCCGAAAAGGGCAACCAATCCAGCTTTCATTTTGAAATCTTCTTCATTTGCTCCAACCATTGGGTCCAATCCTTTGGACCTTTGGTGAACCGGTCCTGCAGATTTTGCAAAACATGCGGCCACGCCTCCGAAAAATAGGCGAACGCCTTGTCCCATTCGCCCCCTTCTCCCCAGCCAACGTGATGCAACGTGACCCGGGTTTGTTCGTCGCCCAGCGGTTCGAACCGCAGGATGACGATGGTTCGCTGTTGGCGGGCTTCGGGCAGATCGGGCGGCGCGTTCCACGTGAACGACAACATGCGCTCCGTCTGAAACCCGATGATGCGCATCCCGTCGGCGCCTTTTTGACCGGGCGGCGCGTAAGGATTGATGAAAATTTCAAATGGCCCATCCACGCGGAGATCGACATGCGCGTCGGGAGCAAAGAATGTCTTGATTCCGTCGCTCGTGGTCCAGGCCTGCCAGACCTTTTGGACGGGCGCTTTTACCACGACTTCCAGGTCGATGGTTTTCTCGGCGGTGGCGAGACTCAGTCTGATTGGGGTCAGCAGCAGCACCGCCGGCAGCAGCGAAACGAAAGGCCTCACGCCCGTCAGGCTAGCATCGGCGCTCGGGCCGCGCCTAGAACGATCTCGCGCTGAGGCGGGCGATCAGGATCGCTGCGCCCTTTGATTTAGCGAGCGAGGACGACGTCCTTTTTTGCCCAGGTATGAACCTGCGAGCAATGCGGGCAGTTGAACTTCTGATTCTTGACCTTGGCGTCGGCCCACAATTGTTCCTCGATGGTCTGCCCGGTCGCAGTGAGTTTCGCGGTTGATGGACATCTGACCAATAACCGCTTGATGATTGGTCCCTTTGGTTTTTGCGGGGTTGTTATCATAAATTTTAGCCGAGCCGGTAAACAATGCGCGCCTTGTCGACGTCGTAGGGCGACATCTCCAGTTTGACGCGGTCGCCAATGGTGAGGCGGATAAAGCGCTTGCGCATTTTGCCGGAAATATGCGCGAGGACGAGGTGCTCGTTAGCGAGCGCGACCCGAAACATGGTCCCGGGGAGAACCGACATGATCGTTCCTTCCACCTCGATAGCTTTTTCTGAATTCATAATGCTCGACCGGGCCAACCGGCGCTCAAACGAATGAGCGCCGGCGGCGCGATCAAATTCTACCTTTATCGGCTGTTGCCGGCAAATGAGCCGGGACGCTCCTCGCGGGCGCGAGCCTCGTTAACGGTCAGGGCACGGCCACCGAAGTCCTTGCCGTTGAGCGCGGTCATGGCAGCGTTGCCCTCGGCCGCCGCGGCCATGGTGACAAACGCAAACCCGCGCGACTTGGCGGTCATGCGATCGGTAACCAGTTTCACTTCCGTGACCTGGCCATGTTTTTCGAAAAGATCTTGAAGATCGTTCTCAGTGGTGTCGAAGGAAAGATTTCCTACGTATAGTTTCATTGTGATTTGATTTTGGAGAAAACTGCCAGCTACAGAGCCGTTCCCGGGAATCGGGTTTCAAACCACCACTGAGGAAATCCCAGTCGACGATCTACCACGCTACGAACAGAACAGAACCTTCCAATAACGAGGGGATTATCGCCTATTATCGCCGAAATACAAGCTCCGTGATGAGGGGCCCTGCGCGGCCCGGTCTAACAAGCTGGGATGCCATTGGTTAGAAAAGTCTTGCCCCGGGCGGCAGACCTGGGATAAAGCCAGCTGGAGTGCGCCCCAACGGACGCACCCAGCCAAAACCAACCCTGAAAAAAATGGACACTAACCTCATCATTCAACTCCTGGCCGGAGCGGTCGGCGGAAACATCGCCGGCTTCCTGCTCAAGAAATTCAATCTCGGGCCTATTTGGAATAGCGTGGTAGGCATCCTCGGTGGCGGCTTGGGCGCGATGCTTCTGAGCAAAATCGGCATCTCCCCGGATAACGCCATGATCGGCAACATCGCCGGTGGAACCGTGGGCGGCGGTGTTTTGATGGCCATCGTCGGCATGATCAAGAATGCCATGGCGGGAAGCCAATCGTAAATCATTCCACGATCGGTTCGGTCCTGCCCAAGGCAATGTAAGCGACCGTTCCGACGACGCTGACGGTGGCCGCAAGCAAAAACGCCGCCGTATAGGTGCCGGTTGTGTCCACGAGCCAGCCGGTCAATGCGACGCCGACGATGCCGGGAATGGTGGCGAAGGTATTGCTAAAACCCACGAGCAAACCGCTGTGCCGGGGCGCAAGATCGAGGAAGTTCGGGGCATAACCGGACCACGTAAGTCCCAACAGGCCCGCCGCCACGCAGATCACGGCGATGGCCATCGGCACCGTGCTGGTTCGTTGCGCGAGCAATAGCATCGCGCCGGATCCGAGCAGCCCCGCGGACTGCATGAGCTTGCGCGTGAAGGCCAGCCGGCCGGTGCGGCGCATGATTGCGTCCGAAAGACCAGCGCCGGCGTAGGTCCCAAAAAACATCGCCAGCCACGGGCCAGCTGAAAGGACGCCTGAATTTTCAATGCTCAAGCCAAGGCTGTCGCGGAGATAACTCGGCAGCCAGGTGAGCAGCACATAGAGCGTCCAATTGGACGCGAAATGCGTAACACAGACTGCCAGGACCTGTGGGCGCAGCAACAGTGCGCGCCACGGCGTCGGTGTCGCTGACGCGACGGCGCGGGAAGCGGTGGCAACGAGTAGTTCACGTTCCACGCGGTGCAACCGGGCATCGCCGGCGGGGTCGTTGATCGCGCCGGCAAACCAGACTGCCACCCAGACGAGGCCGATGAGACCAAACACGTAGAACGCGAACGGCCAGCTGCTGTGTCCGACGATCCAGCCGGTGGCAAGCAGACCGACCACCGTACCCAGCGAGATGCCGCTCATCAGAATGGCGACTGCCCGGGTCCGCTCCGCCGCCGGTATCCAGCGACCAAACAGCTCGATGGCGGCCGGGAATACCGCCGCTTCGCCCAAACCGATGGCGATGCGGGCCGCGATGAGGACCGGCAGGGATATGCTCGCAGCGATTGGCGTCAGAAGTGTAAACACCGACCACCAGAGAACCGCCAAACCAAGGACTCGTTTCCCGCCGTAGCGCGTCGCAAGACAACCGCCGAGGAACATGAAGCCCATGTAGCCAATGAAAAAGGCGGCCAGCACCAACCCCTTGGTCGTCTGGGTCCAGCCGAATTGGTCTTTCATGGCGACCGAGGCGACCGAGATATTGACGCGGTCCGAGTAGGCAACGGTGACGGCAAGAAACGCCATCACGACAACCCAGTGACGGCGGCCCCAGCGTGGCGCGGTTTTCGTATTGTCGGTCACAGGATCGGGATGCGCGCGCAGAGCCAACGATTCGACGCTTCCTTTGATGGGTTGTCAACGTTGGCCAACAAGATCGGAGTGAACGCTCTTTCCTGGGCCAGGGTTTGCACAGTTATGGGTTTGGCATCGGCGGCGAAACCTATGTGGCGACCTTTGTTATCCTCGATTTGTTATTCGTCGGTTTTGCCATCTGGCGCTATCGCCTGAGTCGGCGCGCGCCGAGCCCGGTGACAGAAGTCGAAAGCGAGACGCTCGCAGTGTAAAGTCTACACATGGCCACGTTGCTCCGCTTGCCACGCCGTAGCCGCAGCGAAGGCGGGTGGCGGCGGCCAGACCTCGCCGGAATCTCCCGCGAGCGCTTCTCTTTTCCCTAACTTCTACGAACCGATTACTTGTGCCTTTTGCGCGGCACTTTGTCGACCTGGCCGAGGATGGCCGAGATGTACTCGCTCCGCTCCGGCGCAGAGCCAAGCATCACGCGACCAGAGGCGTCGAAGTCGACCGGGATCGAAGCCTTGTAGATGGTGTAACGACGGAACGTCCAGGTTCGTAACGCATCGATGGCGGCGTCATCCAGAACCTGTGAACCGGTGCTGGTTAGCACGCGCACATCGTCCACTGTCCCGTAAAGCAGACTGAGATCCGCCAGAAAAACGCCGTGCCCGGAGATGCCATGGTGCAAAGCTCCCGGGGGATAGACGGGTCTCGGCGCGGAAAGGACGTAGCTGAAGTCGGTGCCAAACCGGGTGACGACGTCGTGATTCGCCGTGACCACGCCGGAAGGGCGATTCGGATAGATCTGAGCCGAGGCTGAAGCAGCGCAGAGGAGAAACAGCGCGATACCGGGGAGGAGTATTTTCATGTTCCCAAGTTACTCCTCCCTCGGGAAAATGTCGAGGCGCCAATCATGGCCCCCGGGTGCACTTATTTGGGCAGACGCGTCTCCACGATTTCGCAAAGGACGTGGAGCAGAAACTTGTGCGCTTCCTGAATGCGAGCGGTGGACTCGCCTTTCACGATCAGATCGATCTCGGCAATATCTTTGCTTGGTCCGCCATCGCGGCCCAACAGGGCAATCGTTTGCAATTTCCGTAATTTCGCCTGCTCGAGCGCGTGCCGAATATTGGACGATTTGCCGCTTGTGGAAATCGCCAGGAAAACGTCGCCGGGCTTCGCGAAGGCCCAGACTTGCCGGGCAAAGATTTCATCGAAACCATAATCGTTGCCGGTGGCGGTGATGAGGCTGCCGCCCTGCGACAAGTTGAGCGCGGGATAAGGGCGTCGATCTTCCACAAATCGGCAGGCGAACTCGGTGCAGAAATCGGCCGCATCGGCGGCGCTGCCCCCATTGCCGCAAACGAGCAACTTATTGCCCCGGCCCAGGCACTCCGCGATCAACTCAGCGGCCCGGCCGACTTGCGCCTCGAGGCCGGCGGTCGATTGCAGGGTCTGGTGTGCGCCGGCGATGGCGTCTTGCAGGATTTGGGATGAACTGCGCATGCGCGTGAATTAAAATGGTGCGCGGTAGAGGTTTCGAACCTCTGACCCCTACCGTGTCAAGGTAGTGCTCTACCACTGAGCTAACCGCGCAGTCGAATCAGGGCGCAATTATGCGACGCGCGGGTTGCCTTGGCAAGTTGGCTAGCGCCGGGGCGACGACGGCAGCGTGAATGCAAATGGCGGGCGGCCCACCCGCGTCGGCCCAATCTGTCTCGACCGGGGCGGGTAATTAAGCCGCCAATTTGACGGCGTCTTTGTGCCCGAGAATACGCACCGTCTCCTTCAACTGCTCGACTTTGAGCGGCTTCTTCAAAACCGTCACCGGGCCTTTGGCGAGAATTCGATCCAGCATTTCGCTGTCGGGATAGCCCGTAATGATGACGATCGGGCATTCCGGTTGTTCGCTTTTCGCGATGTCGTAAACATCGTCGGCCGGCCCATCCGGCAACTTGAGATCGAGAAAAATGAGATCGAACTTTCTGTTTATCGAGCGCGGCCAGCGCCTCCTTGACGGTGCCAACAACGACTCGGCTGAACCCGATTTTTTTCAGGAAAAGCTTAAAAAGGTTTTGTAAGCTTTCGTCGTCGTCCACGACCAGCACGGTGGGCTGGCCGGACTTATCTTCCTTGAGAATATCCTTGTCGAGAGAGGATTTCTTGATGCGCCAACGCCCGCCAATTTGGATGGCGGGCAGCTGTCCACGTTGAACAAGATAATAAACGGTCGGCAACGGAATGCGGAGATACTTGGCCGTTTCCTTGACCGTCAGAAGGTTATGCATGGCAGAAAACACCAAGTTGCGGAGACAATGGGCAAGACATTTTCGCTTCGGCTAGCATTATAAATTTTATAATCGATGTCAATCTCTTCTTCGAGCATGCCAGTTAAGTCCCTCGTGGCCACTTTCCACTGATAACCATAGGGATGACGGCCAGGAGCACTTCGCGACTGGACAAGGCGGGGCGCGGCAGTTGACTATTCGCGCTTCGATGAGCGCTCTTATTCTTCAAACGATTTTTGCAACGCCCGTTTCAAATCGCGTCGATCGTGCCCAGTTCCAAGGCGCTGGTGGAACGCGTGGCGGAGCAAGATGGATTTCGAGCAAGCCACGGGTGATTGCCGAATACGGCCCGGGCGAAGGGGTCCACTCACGCGAGATCGCGCGCCGCATGCAGCCCGAGGCGCAATTGCTCCTGTTCGAACTGGACCCCGCATTCTCCCGCGATCTGAAGCGGCAATTTGCGGACGATCCGCGGGTCCACGTGCATCAATCGGGATGCGGCCGCGTCTTGCCCGACGAACTGCAACGGCCGGGATCGCGCACTGCGATTACATTCTTTCCGGAATTCCGTTCAGCATTCTGAAGATCGACAAGAAACGTGCGCTTCTGCAGAAAACGCACGATGCGCTCGCGCCCGGCGGCCAGTTTCATCATTTATCAGGTCACCAACGAACTCAAACAGCACGCCACCATCTTCGATCACGCGAAGTCGGAATATTTTCTGCAAAATATTCCGCCGATGTTCATCACCGTTTTCGAAAAGGCCAGCGGCCTGAACGGACGCGCGTCCATCCGGCACCGTCGCCGCAACGATTCTCCCCGAACTCCCGCGATGACCGGCGGCGGCGACGCGCATCGAAAAGGACTCGATGGGCGAGATGTCCGTTCCGGCGTCGGCCCTCTACGGTGCGTCCACCCAGCGCGCGGTCCTCAATTTCCCGATCAGTCGGCTACCGGTTCTCCCGGCCATTCATTCGCGCGCTCGGTCTGATCAAATGGGCCGCGGCCCAGGCCAACCACGATCTCGGTTTGCTCGATGCCGAGCGCAGCGCGCTCATCGTGCAGGCGGCCGAGGAAGTGGTCGAAGGAAAGCTCGACGAGCATTTTCCGCTCGATATTTTCCAGACCGGCTCGGGCACCAGCACGAACATGAACGCCAACGAGGTGATCGCCAATCGTTGCGCCCAGCTGGCGGGCAAACCGATCGGAGCGCGCGAGCCGGTTCATCCGAACGATCACGTCAACATGGGCCAGTCGAGCAACGACGTGATCCCCTCCGCCATTCACGTCAGCGCCGCCGAACAACTGCAAGAATCGCCTCATGCCCGCGCTGGACAAACTGCACGGCGCGCTGGAGGCCAAGGCGAAGGAATTCTGGGACGTCATCAAGATCGGCCGCACCCACCTGATGGACGCGACGCCGGTCCGGCTGGGCCAGGAATTTGGCGGCTACGCGCAGCAGATCGCTTATGCGCAAGGAGCGCGCGCGAAAAGGCGATTGAAGTCTTGCGCGAACTGGCGCTCGGCGGCACCGCGGTCGGCACCGGGCTGAATCGCCATCTCGATTTTCCCGCGCAAGGTCATGCGGCATCTGGAACAGCGCACGGGCATCGCTTTTTGCGAGGCGAAAAATCATTTCGAAGCGCAAGGCGGCAAAGACGCGGTCGTCGAAGCGAGCGGCCAGCTGAAGACCATCGCGGTCAGTTTGTTCAAGATCGCCAACGACATCCGCTGGCTCGGCAGCGGGCCGCGCTGCGGCATCGGCGAGATTCAACTGCCGGCCACGCAGCCGGGCAGCTCGATCATGCCGGGCAAGGTCAACCCGGTCATGTGCGAATCGCTCATGATGGTGTGCGCGCAAGTGATCGGCAACGACGCGGCCATCACCTGGGCGGGCGCGAACGGCAATTTCGAGCTGAACGTCATGATGCCGGTGATGGCGCACGATCTTCTCGAATCGATCCGGCTTCTGGCCAACGCGGTCGATGCTTTTTGCGACAAATGCGTGACCGGCATCGCGGCCAACAAGGCGCGCTGCGACGAACTGGTCGAACTGTCGATGGCGATGGTGACGAGCCTGGCGCCGAAGATCGGCTACGATCGCGCCGCCGAAATCGCCAAGGAGAGCGCGAAGACCGGCAAGACGGTCCGCGAAATTTGTCGCGAAAAGAAAGTGCTGCCCGAAGCGGAACTGGATCGCGTGCTCGATCCGTGGCGATGACCGAACCCGGCGGTCAAGGAGCGGCCGGCGGATGAACCTGTCGATGCACCAGCTTCGTCACTCAGCCTCGCTGCGGGACTTCTGACGCTGGCCAACCCGCACGCTCTGGCGGCCGAGGACGATATCGATGTGTCAAAAATCATCGACAAGAGCGTGGCCGAATCTGTCATCGGGCGAACCGGTAAAGGAGCCGGCACCGCGGAATCTGGAGGGGGGCGACGGTTACTACTCGAAGTGCAATTACTACAGTGTGCAGCTCGGGCAAAACGCTCGTCCTTCGGGTCTATCAAGCCGCGGCCGGGTTCGATCCGCAAAAAGAACTTGAGATGGTGCAGGCGAGCACCGGTTCGGCCCAGCCGTTCTCGGGGCTGGGCGATCAAGGCCCAGGTTTCACAGCGGCGCGGCCAGCGGGTCTGCCGCCAACGCTGGTCATGCTTTATGTCATTAAGGGCAACTCGCTTGATCACGGTCGGGCTCTCGCGGCGTGGATGAGGATACGGCCCTGGAAAAAGCGAAAACGGTCGCGCAGAAAATTGTGGCGCAACTTTAGCGAGAGTCGCGCTGCGCCGCTCATTATACGATATGGTTGCCAACGTCAATGGTCCGCAATTTTCCGGCGGCGCGAACATTGCCATCAAATGTCCGACCCACACCTACGACCAAACGATCGCCTTCTATCGCGACACCCTGGCCCTGCCGTTGATCGAGGAAGAAGCGGACGGCTGCATTTTCCAATTCGGTCCCAATCGGCTCTGGATCGATAAGGTACCAAGCCTGAGTCACCCCGACATCTGGCTGGAACTGGAAACGAACGACACCGAAGCGGCGGCGTCATTTCTCGAAAGTGAACGGCGTGACGCGGCGCGATGAAGTCGAACAATTGCGCGAAGATTTCGACGGCTTTTTCGTCTCGGCGCCGAACGGCGTGATTCACCTCGTGATTGGTCACGAGGAAGCGTGATCGCAAGGCGACTAGGGTGGAACGCGATCTCCGAGCGCGTTGCTAAGACTCGTCGCCCCGAATGCTTTCGGGGCCATTTCTAAACATCGTCCTCGGAGAGGCCGATCCACCTGGTGCCTCTCGATCAGCTTTCCTAAACGTGTCTTCCCATGATGGTGAGATCGCGCTCGGCCTCGTCAAGCCGGGCCACGCGCGGAAGCAAACCCCAACGGCTGAATCCCAGTTGCCTGAATAGTCTCAGACTCGGCTCGATTGTGCGCGAAGATCAACCCGACCAGGGCGGTGATCCCGAGCGCGGGCGCGCGGGTGATGGCTTCCTGCAACAATCGGCGTGCCGCCCCGCGACGGCGGAATTCTTCGTGGACGTAAACGCTGAGCTCGAGCGGTGCCGCGGTAGGCGCAGCGCGGAAGAAAACTTTTGAAAGTAAGCCAGGCCACAACGCGGCCATCCATTTCCAGGATCCAAAATGGATATTGGTCGGGTGAGTGCTCAGCCAGCCAGTCGCGCCGGCTCTCCACCGTGACGAGCTCCAGTTGCGCGGTCGACAGGCGCGTGGCCACGGCGGCATTATAAATATCAACGATGGCCGGCAGATCGGCCTTGGTCGCGTCGCGAATAATCATCTCTTCTGTAGCGGCGGTCTCCGACCGCCGGCCCTTGCTGCGTCGCAAAGTCATTTCGGCGGTCATAAATCGCCGCTACAAGGACCCGCCCGGGTTTGAAAGAACGCATTCTCGAAGGTCGGCTGGAAGGGGCCGGCCTTCGTCTCGCCGATGGCAAATTGCGGACTCAACTCAAATTGCGTGGCGCAGTAAACCTCGATCTCGCTTTGGCCGCCGCGTGTGAGCAGGCTTTTCACTTCGCCACAGGCCAATTCCGGCGTATTGCAATCGCGGCTGAGATGCCCGAGGACAACGCGCTCGATTTTTCCCGGGAGCAATTGTTCGATCACGCTCGGCGGCCGCGGTGTTCGAGAGATGCCCATGCCGCGATTGAATACGCTGCTTCACCGGCCACGGCCGATACGGATCGTTCTGCAGCATTTTTTCGTCGTGGTTCGTCTCGATCACGAGGGTGTGCACCTGACGCAACCGTTCGATTAACATTTTTGTGGCGTAGCCAAGATCGGTGATAAATCCGAGGCGCTTCGCCGCCCGCATGCAAAGCGAAGCCCGACCGGATCGACAGCGTCATGCGGCACCGGGAAACGTTTGCACGGTCACGTCGCAAATCGAGAATTCCGCGCCGGTCCGAAAAATTCGCCAGTTACGATGCCCATCGAGCAGGTTGTTCCAGCGGATGGCGTCCGCGGTGAGCGCGTTGCAATAAGATCGGCACGGAAAATTTCCGGCAAAGAACTTCCAGTCCGCAAACGTGATCGCCGTGCTCGTGGGTTAGGAGAACGCCGTCGAGCTGATCGGGCGTGACGCCGCATTGGGCGAGCCGGAGCACGAGTTGCCGCGCGCTCAATCCGCCATCGATCAGAATCCGGCAATGATCGGTCGCGACCAGCGCGCTATTTCCCGCGCTGCCGCTGCCGAGCATGGTCAAGCTGAACACGTCGGATGATTAATCGAAGCCAACTTGTTTCACAAATAGAAACAAACGAGTTCGCACTTTGCTTTATAACTTGTCATCCCGAGCGCAAGCGAGGGACCTCGCATTCGCCGCTGTGGCACGCGAATGATCGGGTGAGTGACGCCGCCTGAATGAGTGAGGTCCCTCGCCGCCTGCGCGGCTCGGGATGACAACGCGTGCGTCCGCCGACGTGGATTTGGCTTTCAGGTAACTGTAGCGGCGCTCTCTGAGCGCCGAAATTCAGAGGCCGGCGGTCAGAGACCGCCGCTACAATCTATTCCGGCGTTCTAGGATGGCAGCATCTTGGGCCGCGTTGCATCCATCAGTGCGAAGATGCGGCGTTTCTTGGCATCGTAATCAAGCGAACGAAAGCGGCGGATCTCTTCCAGGCGCCGCAAGCCATTGAGAGTATCCAGATAATGTGTGTAGCTCGAGGCGAGCTCGTTCGTTTCCTGATAACGGTTGCGCAAATTCTGATCGTGAAAGGCGTCGGGGCATTGCCGGGCGAAGAGATGAAAGCGCAACCAGCGGCGATCGAGGCGCGAGACGCGCTGCGCTTTGCGGAAGAGCGCGACAAAAAGCAGGAGCACGAGGTAGGTGTCGACCTGGGCCTGAAGCTCGAGATTACGCGCGAAATCTTCCGAAGCGATGTTGCGTTCTCCGTTCTTAAATTGGAGAGCGGCGTGCAAAGCGTGATTAATCTCCTCCACGAAGGTGATGAGGGACCGAATGTTGCGATCGCTCAAACCGGCCCGCGGATCGTGCCTTTCCAGCTGCTCGATCAGCCAGCGCGAATAATAGATGCCGACATAAAGCTGTTCGTCGGCTCGGCGGAGGAATGTGCGCGCCAGATCGCTCAGTTCGCGGGCCGACGCGCCCGCCAGAATCGACAATTGCGCGCAACGCTGTCGATCGATCAGGCAATCTTCCAGATTGATGCCGACCTGCGCGTAGGTGCGTTCGAAGAGGCGCTGGATTTGGCTGAAGAGAGTCTCGTTCACAAAGCAAGCGAGGGACGCATGTCGTCGTCCAGATTCAGTAACTGATCGGAAAGACGGTTGAGCGCGCAGCGAACCTCGCGAAAACGTTCGGCCAGTTTTTCAAATACATCGTCCAGCTCGCAACGGCGGGCCGCGGCGTGCGAAGCCACCAATTGATAATTGGTCCGGCCGATTTGTTCGTAAAATTTTACGTCGGGCGCGCCGCGCAAACTGCGGCGGTGGGTGTTCTCATGAAAAATGCCGCTCACGAAAAGCGAGTAGTTGCCCACGTGGGCACGGAGGAGGAAGGCTTGCTCGGGCGTGACACGCTGGAGCGCGATCAGCATATCGGAGATGTATTGCTGCACGGAATCGGCTGTGTGCGGCGCGCGCAAAACGCTGGCCCGCGAAAATGCTTCCAGCAGGGAGGCCACATAATCGCACAACTTGCGATCGCCGATGCCGGCCCGTTGCAAAACGTGGCGGGCGAGCACGTAAAAATAAAACTGCGACGAAATGTGAAGATGTCCGGCGTTGCTCAGGATGGCGTCGACCAGACGGGGATTATCCAGAACGGAGTCGCGAGTCTCGGCGTCGCTCAAAAGATCGACCAGCGAAACGCGATCAGTGGACGAACGGGCCAAAGCGTGGACCACGAAATCGAAATCCGCGCCTGTAAACCGCTCCCGACAATTCGCCCTGACCATCGGAATCCCATTATGCTGCAATTCATGTGCCAGTGGCAAGAGAAGCTGGATGGTTCATTAATCGTTGCCTGACGCGCGTCGGCCAGGTGGAACGCGATATCCGAGCGCGTTGCCAGGAAATATTTGCCCTGAAAGCTTTCGGGGCCACTTTTAACATCGCGCTCGGAGCGCGCGATCCACCCTAACTCTCAGGGTAATCGACCGGGCGATTCTAGTCTGACCTGACTCCAATAATAAACGGGCTTGATGAAGCTGACCTTCACTGGGGAAGGACAACAACCCAGGATCGACAGTGACAATGATCAGGTACGTATTGGTATGTCACCGAAGATGGCCAGTGATAATCCGTCACGCCACGGCGTGTAATTTCTCGCTCGATGGCTTCCAATTCTGCGAGGTCGTAATTGGTCGCATCATAGGCGTTGCTCTGCCAC
The DNA here is from genome assembly GCA_963788855.1 of uncultured Verrucomicrobiae bacterium. GTDB lineage: Bacteria > Verrucomicrobiota > Verrucomicrobiia > Chthoniobacterales > UBA10450 > CAWBIE01. The sequence goes on along the minus strand of CAWBIE010000004.1, from coordinate 509,540 downwards.
GGTCGCTTGTCCCAACTCATGCCCGCCATGCTCAAGCAATGGTTGAGTTCGTAGCGCCGCAGTTGCAGATCGGAAGTGGATAAATGTTGAAGTTCATTCTGCGTCGAACAACAGCCCGCCACAACAAGCCCGGCTGTTATTAGTAGTATTATCTGTTTCACGCTTCGGCTCCTCCTGTTCCACTCCTGCACTACTCGACGCAGGCGCTTAATACAATCCTAAGATCTGCCGTCAAAGCTGGCTGGATATGCGTGCTCTACGTCTTCAACGCCAAAAACAAAACAAGGCTCGGTCTGTGCGTTGCCAGGGGAGGTGCGAGTTTTCCAGCCGGAAAGCATATGGGACTAACGTGCACTAACGTCCTGCCCTGATCTCTTCTGAAAGCGACCCTTGGCGTCTAAGGAAATTCGCAGGGTCAATCGACCGCGCGGGTTCGGCCCGTCCCTCTTGAACCGTTTAACCCCTTGAAGTCATAGTTTTATGTCCCATTTAATCCCAACAAGTGATCTGGGCCGCAACACGCGGCTGGCCGATTTGTTTTTCAATATAGCGACCGGTCGCGCTGGCGTGGCCCTTCTCAGTGCTCAAATCGCCGACCTTGAACAGCGTTGCGCAGTTATGCGCAGTCGCCTCGATCATAAGCGGCCAGAAAGAATTGCGCGGCAAGCGCAGCCCGTCTGAACTCCCGTAACATTAAAATGAAACCAAATATGCAACTAACACTCACGCAAACCGGGGCGACGTTAATTCCGAGTTGTGAGCCAACTCCACCGCAGTTGTTTACATGCCTTTGGTGCGGTGAAGTACCGCCTAACATTTGCGAGACACAACAGGTGTCGATGGGCTATCCGTGTTATACCTGTCACTGGAAATTATAGTCGCCTTTGTCTTGATACACGATTACCAGCGAATTAGTGGAACTCGCCAACTTCGATGATTCGCACGACCTCGATCTGAACGCGAATTGAAATGTCGTAAGGATTTTAGGCCCTTCGGAGCGCGAGAGGCACAGGCTCCCTCTTTACACACTGTCGCATTCGTTGGGATACGTGCGTTGGCCCTGCGGAGTCGCCGCCTGGCACATGACGAGCCACGGTGAGCCGCGGGAGGTTTTCGGGGAGACGAAGACGCTCGCCGGCACGGAGGATTGCAAGATCATCCGCCTTACGAAATGCAGGTCTCCCGTTGGTGTTCCGTTCCTGCCCGTGCAGAAACGAAAGAAAGCAGACTGGACATGGTAGACCGCACAAAAGGAAGACTATTTGCTACTTCCCTCGTGAAGTCCTCAACTTCGGCATACGCCGCGGCCAGCGTGTCGCTGAAGCTACGGCGCGTCAAGAAGGCTACGCCGTGGCAGGCCGCCGAGAAATCCAAAATCGGCTTCTGAAACGGAGATGAAATGCGGAAGGGGTGGGATGGCCGCCTGGTGGCGGAGTTCCGAATGACGAATGTCGAAATCTGAAAGAACTCTTGCGTGTAACGCGCCAGTTCGCCTGCGGACGAATCCGTCCTTTGGCGGATCGAACGGCGTTCGAATCTCCGGTTCATGTAAGCAATGGGTGCGGTGCGAGGGAACAGTCACGCCAATCGCTGGAACATGGCGGAAGGGGTGGGATTCGAACCCACGGTGGGTTTAACCCCACGCTCGATTTCGAGTCGAGTGCCTTAAACCGGACTCAGCCACCCTTCCAAATTACGTCGGTCAGGAAACACTCAAGTGGCGCGCTCACTATTGAATGCCGGGTAGCGTTTGTAAAATCGGGTCCAATCGGGTCACCGCGCGAAAACGACTTTTCCAAAGGAAAATGGATTTTGAACCGTTCTTATGACCGATTTACGCGCTCCATCCGTTGGGCAAACCACTCGGCTGGTTTGAGATAAAAAGGTAAAAAAAATGTCACAATTTTGGGCTTGATCGAAAGCCGTTTTGCACTGCATCTTGTGTGTCCGCAAGGCGGGATTCCCAATATATTGTGTTATTGACCGTCGTTAGTGGTTTTTCGACGGCTGTTCACAGGTTGTTGGCGTGTCTCCGTCTCGAAATTTGAAGTTATTCACAACTCTTAACCTTCCTTCACCGCCATGATCCAACTGAAAGCCGGCATCGCACCTTCCTCTCTTCGTAAGACGCGCAAGACATCGCAAAAAACGCAGACCCACAGGAAAAAAAGTGCCGGCTTGAACTTCGAGCGCGTCTTTAGCGATGCGGCCGTTGCGCCGTTTGACCAGACGGAATGGGAACATCGCACCGCCGAGATCACTGACGACAGCGGCAAAGTCATTTTTAAGCAGGAAGAAGTGGAGGTGCCGAAGAGTTGGACGGCGCTGGCCACGAAAATCGCGGTCTCCAAGTATTTTTACGGCGATATTTCGAACGGCACGAACCCGCGCAAAGGGGGCCGCGAAACCTCGGTCCGGCAACTCATTCATCGCGTCACCCGAACCCTCACCGATTGCGGGATGGCCGACGGCTATTTCGCCGACCAGGAAACGGCCGATATTTTTTATGATGAGCTGACCTGGCTGTGCCTGAATCAATACGGCGCCTTTAACTCACCGGTTTGGTTCAACGTGGGCTTGTATCACGAATACGGCATCGGCAAGGACGCCGGGGCCGGAAACTACTTTTACAATCGGAAGACGGGCCGGGCGGATCGAGCCACGACGCAATACGAATATCCGCAGGGCAGCGCCTGTTTCATTCAATCGGTCGGCGACACCATGGAAGACATCATGCGCCTGGCCATGAGCGAAGCGATGCTCTTTAAATACGGGAGCGGCACCGGCTCCGACCTTTCCTCGCTCCGCTCGACCCGGGAAAAATTAAGCGGCGGAGGCAAGCCGAGCGGTCCGCTTTCGTTTCTGAAAGTTTACGACCAGGTCGCGAACGTGGTCAAAAGCGGCGGCAAAACGCGGCGCGCCGCCAAAATGAACACGCTGAAAGACTGGCACCCCGACATCGAAGAATTCATCGAAGCGAAACAGAAAGAAGAGAAAAAGGCGTGGGCGCTGATCCAGCAGGGCTACGACGGCAGCTACAACGGCGACGCCTACGGCTCGGTCATGTACCAGAACGAAAATCTGAGCGCGCGCGTGAGCGATGAATTCATGGACGCGGCCATCGAAGGCCGGGAATGGTGGACCCGCCGGGTGCGCGACGGTCAACCTTGTGAATGCAAGGACGCGCGCACGCTCTTGCGCAAGATCGCGGAGGGCACACACGTGTGCGGGGATCCGGGGGTGCAATTCGATACTACGATCCACAAATGGCACACCTGCAAGGGAACGGATCGCCAGAACTCCACCAATCCCTGTTCCGAGTATCTCTTTCTTGATAACACGGCCTGCAATCTCGCCTCCTTGAACCTGATGAAGTTCAAATCCGCCGATGGCTCCTTCGACGTCGAGCGATTCAAAGCGGCCGTGCGGATTTTTATCACTGCACAGGAGATCATCGTGGATAACGCGAGTTATCCGATCAAACAAATCGCGGAGAACTCCCACATCTTTCGCACTCTCGGCCTGGGTTATAGCAACCTGGGCTCTCTCATCATGAGTTACGGGTACGGCTACGACAGCGTGGAAGGTCGCGCGCTCTGTGGCGCGATTACGTCGATCATGACAGGAGAGGCTTACGATCAGAGCGCGGTCATGGCCCGGGAAATGGGTCCGTTTCCGGGATATCGCGATGCGCGCGCGAGCGGCGTTCCGAAACCGGTCGCGAAGGATAACGTGGCCGCCATGCTGGACGTGATTGATCTGCATCGCGGAGCGGTCAGCGAAATTCCGGATGTCGAAGAGTTTGCCTACTTGAAACAGGAGGCGGCCCGGACCTGGGACCGCGCGGTACGGCTCGGCAAACGTCACGGCTATCGCAACGCGCAGGTCACCGTGCTCGCGCCGACGGGCACGATCAGCTTTTTCATGGATTGCGACACGACCGGGATCGAGCCCGATCTCGCGCTCGTGAAATACAAGCTCCTGGCCGGCGGCGGCATGCTCAAAATCGTCAATCAAACGATCAAGCCGGCTTTGGAGAAGCTCGGATACAACTCCGAAGAGATCGAACGCATCCTCGCCCACATCGACGCTTTCGACACGGTGGAAGACATCCTCGACTCGGACGGATCAACCATTTCGTCCGGATTAAAGCCCGAGCACCTGTCGATTTTCGATTGCGCGTTCAAGCCGCACAAAGGCGAGCGCGCGCTCAACTACATGGCCCACCTGCGCATGATGGCGGCGGCCCAGCCGTTTTTGAGCGGCGCCATTTCCAAGACCGTCAATCTGCCGGAGTCGGCCTCGGTCGAGGAAATAATGAACACTTATATTGAAGGGTGGCGCCTCGGTTTGAAGTCGGTGGCAATTTATCGCGAAGGATCAAAACGGTCTGCCCCACTCAACACGCGCAAGACCAAAGACATGGGTGGGAACGGCGACTTTGACGGCGCCCTCGATGTGACGGTTGAGCGCGAAGAATACCAGAGACGAATCCTCGAGCTGGAAGAAGAGATGACCACGCTGCGCGGACTGGCCAATCAACCGATCCGGCATCGCATGTCCGACACCCGCATGTCGCTCACGCATAAATTCGAGATCGCCGGTCACGAAGGTTACATCACGGTCGGGCTCTACGAAGATGGTCAGCCGGGCGAGCTTTTTATCCACATGGCCAAGGAAGGAAGCACGATCGGCGGTTTGATGGATACGGTCGGCACCCTGACCTCGGTGGCGCTGCAATACGGCGTGCCGCTGGAAAGTCTGGTCAAGAAATTTGCTTACCAGCGTTTCGAGCCGAGCGGATTTACCAAGAATCCCGACATTCGCAACGCCACCAGCATTACCGATTACGTCTTTCGCTGGCTCGGCTGCCAGTTCATCAAAGGTTACAAGGAGGCGACTTCCCCGAGCCGCGGACAAGCTGAGCTGCCGCTCAAGGAAATACCGGAGATGGAAAAGAAAGCGCTCAATCGGCCGGTCTCGGATCTTCCGCGCACCGGCGAAAAGGAACTAATCGACGTGATCACCAACCATGCCCCGAACGACGGCGCGCCACAGGTTATGACCAACGGCAACAGCCACGCCGATCGCGTTCAGGAAGCCCTGGGCGGCATGTTTATGGACATCATCTGCTCGGTGTGCGGGAGCGACAAAGTGATCCGGGCCGGAGCCTGCGGCGTCTGCACGGAGTGCGGGACAAGTCAGGGTTGTAGCTGAAAAAGCAAAGCTCTCAAATAACACTGTAGGGGAAGCTGTTAGCTTCCCGGGAAAGGCAACTCCGAAAGCTTTCGCGAGCCATCGCCTTCCCCCTACAGAAATCGAAGCGGCGCGCGTTGGACATGCCCCCGCAGCTGGCTAGATTCGTGGCCCGTGTTCGTCCGAGGCCGGAGGAACGTCCCTTTTATGACCGAGACTGAAGCACAACGACAAAAGGAAATGGAGCAGGCGGAAGAGTTGCTTTTCGCCGGGCCCCAGGCGTTGGGCTTTGCCAAGGGTCTCTTTCTCGGTCGGTTTGTTTCCGATTGGGTGATGCCGTATCCCCGGATTCCGGCGGCCCAGCAAACGGAACTCGATCGGGCGCTGGTCGAAGTGCGCAAGTTTCTTGATGAAGAGCTCGATGCTGTCGCGATCGATCAAGCGGCCGACATTCCGCGACATGTGATCGACGGACTCGGGCGGGTGGGTGTTCTCGGTATGACCGCGCCCAAGGAATTCGGCGGTCGCGGCTTTTCGCAGATGGCGAATTGCAGGATTTTGGAAGAGATAGGGAGCCGCTGCGCATCGACCTCGGTTTTCGTCAACGCGCACCACTCCATTGGGATTAGGGCCTTGCTCTTGTTCGGAACGCACGCGCAGAAACAAAAATGGTTGCCCCGTCTGGTGACAGGCGAACAGCTGGCGGCTTTCGCCCTGACGGAGCCGGAAGCGGGTTCGGATGCGGCCAACGTGCAGATGCAGGCGCGTCTCAGCGACGACGGTTCGCATTACATTCTGAACGGAGAGAAGCGTTACATTACGAACGCCGCGATCGCGCAAGTGCTTACGGTCATGGCACGCACGCCCGTGCCGGGCTCGGATAAAACGGCCATCACAGCGTTCATGGTGACACCGGACATGCCGGGATTCACGATGTTAGAGCCGCGCATGCCGAAGCTCGGCATTCGCGGCACAGCCACGGGACGATTCGCGTTGCGCGACGTGCGCGTGCCGAAAGAGAACATCCTGGGAGTTCTCGGCAAAGGTTTGCGGGTCGCGCTGACCGTGCTGGATTTCGGGCGTACCACTTTTGGCGCCTGTTGCACGGGAGGCGCGAAAACTTGTTTACGGATGGCGATCGAACACGCCAACACGCGCAAGCAATTCAACAAGACACTGGGCGAATTTCATCTCGTGCAAAAGAAGATCGCCCGCATTGCGGCTGACATCTACGCGATGGAGGCGATGACGACGATCACCGCTTCGCTGATCGATCGCGGACTGGAGGACTACATGATCGAGACGGCGATGCTGAAAGTGTTTACGACCGAGCGCCTGTGGGACGCGATCAACGACACCTTTCAGATTTACGGCGGCTCCGCTTACTTCAATGATCTTCCGCTGGAACGGATGTTGCGGGATGCGCGCATCAATCAAATCGGCGAAGGCAGCAATGAAGTGCTCACCTCTTTTGTGGCCCTGGTGGGAATGCGCGGGCCGGGCATGGAATTCAAGGAGATCTACGACAGCATGCTAAAGCCGTTGGGTGGTCGTCTGGGCAAAGCGTGGTCGGCCGGGATGAATCGACTGGGTGCGGCAGTGCGGATCCCGGATGTGCCAGTGCGCAGTTCGGAGTTGCGCTCGTTTTCGAGCCAATTGGGCCGTTTGATCTGGCGGTTTAATTTCGCGGTGAACCGCGCGCTCATCACCTATCGCGAACCGATCCTCGATATGCAGCTGGTCCAGGAAAGAATTGCCGGCGTGGCCACGGAATTGTTCGCGTCGGCCTGCGTCCTGGCGCGCTGGGACGGCGAATTGCAAGCGGGGCAGCGCAACGGTGGTTCGGCCCCCGTGCAACATCACGCGGCCGACCTTTTTCTGCGCCAATCATTCCGCAGAATCCGTGGATTTCTTGCAGGATTAAACGACAACGAAGACGACGCGGTACTAAAGGCGGCGGATTCTGCGTTGCGGAGCGCTGGCGGACCCAAAACATAATTGTAGCCGCCGCCCTCTGGGCGACGCAATCCGTACGGGCTGGGCACTGGAATACGCTTCGCACAGCGAAGCGGCTACAGATAAACTGGCCTAAATCTAGCTGCGAGAAGGCGCGTGATTTCTACCGCGCTCGAACCTGTGGATCTCGGCGGTAAACGCCTCCTTGTTTTCATCGTGGCATATAACGCGGAGACCACGATCGAAAAGGTGCTCGGTCGCATTCCCAAATCGCTGCACTCCGATCAAGTCGAAGTCTTGATCATCGATGATTCGTCGAAGGACGACACTTTCGTTACGGGGCTGCGTTATCAGCAGCGCCGATCCGATTTCAAAATTACGCTGCTCCGAACCCCGGAGAATCAGGGATACGGCGGCAATCAAAAACTGGGCTACCGCTATGCCATCGACAATGGTTTCGACCTGGTCGCATTGGTGCATGGGGACGGCCAGTACACTCCGGAAGAATTGCCGAACCTGCTTCGCCCGCTGCTTAATAATGAAGCAGACGCGGTCTTTGGCTCGCGCATGATCGACAAGGCAGCCGCGCGGCGCGGCGGGATGCCGGTTTATAAATGGATTGGCAACCAGATCCTGACGGCCTTGCAAAACCGCATCCTTGGAACCCGGCTGTCCGAATTCCATTCGGGTTATCGGCTCTATGCGACCAAAGCCCTGGCGCAGGTTCCTTTCGAGAAAAACACCAGCGATTTTCATTTCGACACCGAGATCATCATTCAATTTGTTCTGAAGAAGCTGCGCATTGCCGAATTGCCTATTCCGACATTCTATGGCGACGAAATCTGCCATGTAAACGGACTGCGCTACGCCTGGAATGTTTGTCGATCAACGGTCAAGGCGCGTTTGTGCGGAATCCAGCTATTTCATGACCGGAGATTCGAGGTAGATCCGCAACCCGCCACCCACAGCGACAAGCTTGGATTTCCATCGTCACAAACGTTCGCGGTGCAAGCGTGCGTCGCCGGCCGCTACGTTCTCCAACTCGGAATCGGCCACGAAAATGTGACGGCTGAACTCGAGAAAAAGCTTTGCCATGTCACAGCGATTGATTTCGGATCGAACGAGATCGCCGATAAGGGAAGCAATTCCCTGTTTGCGTCAAAACCCGGCGTTCCGGCTGACGTGGCGAGGTATCACCAAATCCTGCTCATGGATCTGGTCGAACACCTGCACGATCCGGAAAAATTCATGGATGAATTGCGGCGCAAAACAAACGGCCGGCGTCCGGAAGTCATTATCACGGCGGCGAATGTCGCTTTCTTCGTGACGCGGATCATGCTGGCCCTCGGACAATTCAACTACAGCCGAAAGGGGATTCTCGGGATCGGCCATCGACGGCTTTTTACCTTCAAGTCCTTGCGCGCACTTTTGGAGCAAGCGGGATACGAGGTCATCGAAGAGCGAGGAGTGCCCGCACCGTTTCCGTTAGCGCTCGGTCAGAACTCCTGGAGCAGGATTCTCCTAAAGCTGAATCAGGTTTTGCTCGCAATGGCCAAGGGACTTTTTGCCTACCAGATTTTTGTCCGCGCCCGCGCTCTTCCCGACGCGCGTCACTTACTCAAGGAAACGATCTCGAGCAGTTCAGCGCTGCGCGCCCAGGTCCTGGAACAGGTTGCCTGAGAACACGCGGCGTCTCGCCGTTATTTCAGGATATGCAAGGCCCGCAGTAGCCCCTCGCTGACCAATTCGTAGAGCGGAAAATCGACAAAAAGAATCAGGTATTGGCGCAGTTCCATGGTGCAGATAAGCGCGATGGCCAAACCAAGAGCGAGGCGGCGATAGCGATGCAGAGGAGCCGCCAGCATAACGAGCGTGCTGACGGCAAGAAACCGCAACGGCATGTCCCACATGTTGGCATACCGCAGATTCATTCCGTATTTGAGGTTTCCCATGACGAGGTAGCTCCCCGCGATAAACATCAGAAAAAAGAGCTCCGGTTTTTTAGTGCGATCAATCCGGAAAATTGCGCCAATGGCAAGGAGCAGGATTATTGGGCTAACCAGGAGTAGATCGACCAGGTAGCGATGCCAGGGGCCGTCACCTGTGCGGATGGCGTAGGGCAGCTGATAATTCTTACTAATGAGCAGTCGATACGTGCCAAAAAGAACGTCAACGCCGCCGGCCAGAAAAATGAGCGTAACGACACCGAGAAGCGGTCCAAGCACGGTCGCGATGAGCAATTCGCGAGTGACCGTGCCGTAGCGAAGCCACCGATTGGCCAGAAGGATCACAACAATCGCGACCCAGACAAAAAACGAATTCTCCTTTGTCAGCACGAGCAGGGCGAGCGAGACCGTGTAGCCGGACAACCAAACCCAATGACGCGGGGCCTGAAGGTTCTCCCAAAGCATCCATACAGTCAGCAGGGCCCAGAAGGTGAAGAAGCCGTCCACCAAGGCGTGTTGCGACATGTGAATCTGGGTCGGAGCACATGCGACCAGCGCAGTCACAGCCAGGGCCCAGCCCGGGCCTCTCATTCGCCAGGCCAGGGCTGCCGAAACTGCGAGGGTCAGGATACTGAAGAAGGCCGCGACATTCTTGAGAGTCTCGAGCGTTTCCGAATGAAAAAGGCAACGCCAGAGATAGGCTGTAAAGATGTAGAGGAAGCGTACGGGCGGAAGAACCGAACCCGGCAATTTTATCTGCTTCTCTATATAGTGCAGAACGATGTCGGGATATTGCCGCAGACCGCGACTGCTTAGTTCGTTCACGTAGTCGCAATAAAGCGCTTCATCTACGCCAACCAGGTGCAGATCGTGCCACTTTGGATTTGGATGAAGAGCAGCCAGCGATCGCAATGGCCCGGAAGGTTCCGAAAACAAAGAGGGCGGGAGCCGCAGGAACGTTCCGGCCAGAAATACGAGGACGAGAGCGATCACATAGTTGCGCATGACAGCCGAAGCGTTCGCAGATTCCACGCCAGGCACCTTATCGCGTCGCGCCAGACGCGCCAGACGCAAAGCGTTTCTTTGCCGTCCGGTCGCAGTGCGAACTCCGACAATCGACGGTTGCATTCAATCTTTGGCCAGCACTTAATAGGCGCGCAGTATGAAGATCGTTCTTACGGGGGTGTGCGGCTTTACCGGCAGTACCATCGCGGCCGGGCTGCTCCAGGCTAGAGAGGGACTCAAGATCATCGGCCTCGATAACCTCAGCCGTCCCGGCAGCGAGCTGAACCGCCGGGCCATTTCCAGAATGGGGATCGAACTGCATCACCTCGATATCCGAAACGCCGGTGACGTGGCCTCGCTCGGACCGGCGGATTGGATCATCGACGCGGCCGCCAATCCCAGCGTGCTCGCCGGCGTGACCGAGGGCTCGACCAGCCGGCAAGTCATCGAGCACAACCTGGTGGGCACGATCAACCTGCTGGAATATTGCAAGACCCATGGCGCGGGATTCATCCTCCTGAGCACCAGCCGGGTCCATTCCATTCCGGCGCTAACGCGGATAAAGCTGAGGGTTGAAAAGGAGGCTTATCAGCCGGTGGCCGGGCAAGACATAATCGGCCTAACGAAATACGGAATCTCAGAAGAATTCTCGACCGAGTCGCCCGCTTCGCTCTATGGCGCGGCCAAGCGCGCTTCCGAGCAGCTCGCCCTCGAGTACGGCGATGCCTTTCAATTCCCGGTGTACCTCAACCGGTGTGGGGTGCTGGCCGGCGCCGGGCAATTTGGCAAAGCCGACCAGGGAATTTTTTCCTTTTGGATTCACAGTTACCGCTGGCGCAGGCCGCTAAAGTACATTGGCTTCGATGGAAAAGGTCACCAGGTGCGAGATTGTCTTCATCCGCGGGATCTCGTTCCTGTATTGCTCAAGCAGATGCGCGGTACAAAAGGTCCGGCGGTTTGCAATTTCGGCGGAGGGATGGAGAGCGGCATGTCCTTGCGGCAATTGAGTGCCTGGTGCGCCAGGCGATTTGGGCCGCACAGGATCGGAAGCGACCGGCGCGTCCGAAGGTTTGACGTTCCATGGCTGGTTTTGGATTGCAGGCGCGCGCGAACGGACTGGAAATGGCGCCCGCAAACGGGTGTTGAGAGGATTCTGGAAGAGATTGCGATTCACGCGGAGAAGCATCCCGACTGGCTCGAAATCAGCCGTTAGCGGCGTCGCGGCCGCAGCGGTTGTGGCATGAAGAACGCTCTCGCACGAGAGAGATGTTCGGGCGGAAAAACGGCAACGCTCAGCGCGAGATTCACGACCTCGTCGATGGCAAAGACTCGGAATTGAAATGACCTTCGCGGCGTAAGCGGGAGGGCGCGTCTTTCATGCAGGTCCCAGGTAAAAAATTTCTAGTCGCGACGCTGCTTATCGTCGCGATCTCGCTGCCGATGTGGTCGGGCTTTGATCGGCCCGGTCCGCTTATGGAAGAAGGCTCATTGCTCGTTTATCCCGAATTGGTCTTGAAGGGCGACTTACCGTATCGCGACTTTGAAACGTTTTACGGTCCGGCCAATTCGTTAGTCCTGGCCGGTGTATATGCTGTTGTTGGTCCCGGCATTTTTGCCGAGCGCGCGGTGGGACTTGCTTACCGGATTCTTATTCTGATCGCTTTTTTCGTGCTCATAGATCGATGGAATTCGACGCTCGCGGCCGGCGGCACCGCGATTGCCGCCTTGCTCATGGTTTCCCTTGGATTGGAGGCGGTTGCCTGGATCGGTGCGATCGCGTGTGCCCTTTGGTCGATTTGGGCCGTTCTGAAGGTTGGCTCTCCGCGCCGCTGTTTATGCGGCGGCTTCCTGGCGGGGTTAGCCGTTTTATTCCGCCCCGATTTGGGTCCGGCGATTGTCGCATCCGGTCTGCCGTTTTTTCTACTCATGTCACCAGCCCGGCGCTGGAATTATCTGGGAGGGGCCGCTTTGGGGTTGCTCCCCTTGCTGTGGCTGACAGTCGTCGCCGGGCCTCAGCAGATCCTGAACAATCTCGTGCTCTTTCCGGTCCTTTATTGCAGCCCCGGCCGCCACTTGCCGATATCTTTCGCCGCCGGGTACTTGATCTCCATGTTCGTCATGCATCTGGTGGCGGTCCCGACCAACATCCTGGCTGGTGTCCTGGCCATGCGAAGTGATCGCCGAAACCCGGACGCTCGCGTGCTTCTCAGTCTGGGATTGCTGGGGCTTGGCCTGACCCACCAGGCATCGCAAAGATTGGATTTTGGTCACCTGCTCCCAGCCGCGCTTCTTTCGATGACGGTGCTGCCAGTATCGATTTTCTGGCTACACTCGCACTGGCGCTCCGTGCCTGCTCGTCCACGCCATGCCGTTCTTGCCGCCGGCATCGTATTGATCTTACTGCAGATCATCGCACCGAACTTTGGAATCAACGCGCTTAACCGAACGGTGGACAGTCTGAATGGAGTTGCGCCTTATGCCGTTTTTCTTGAACACGGTGGGCGATCCTTTCCACTTCATTCCCCACAGGCGGTCTCAAGTCTCGCCGCCGTCTTAGACAGGGTCGATCAGCATTCTGCGCCAGGGGACCGACTCTTCGTGGGACCCGCTGATCTGCGGCGCACAAATTCCAACGAGACCTTTATTTACTATCTGCTGCCGCGGCTGCGCCCGGCCACCTATTTTCTGGAGATGAATCCAGAATCGGCCAACCGTCCAAACTCGCGCCTGGCCAGCGATGTTGCCACGGCCGACTGGCTCATTCTAACGCACGCCTATGACAAATGGAATGAGCCTAACGAATCAATGAGATTCGCGTCTGAAGCTCCGATGCGGGTTATTGAGGCCAATTTCCAACTCTGCGGCCGGTCTGGTGCCTACGATTTGTATCATCGGCGCGCTCCGGTCGCGCTCCGGAACTGATTTCGAAGCCGGCGAGAGGGGAGGACGGCCCATGGTCGTCTCCCATAATGGAATTGCGGGGTTAATTACTGTTCCAACCCGAGACCACGACTGCATTCACCTGTTCGGCGTTGCACACGGGTTGACTGCATGGCGACGTGAGAACCTGGCCATGCGCTGCCTGGGTTTGGGCGGCGTAAGCGATCTGAGACATCCAGCGGCGCATGTAGGGCCACAGATTCCAGCCCGACGATCCCGCGGGGGCTGGGGAGAGATCAGCCGGCGCGGATGGCCCGTGACCGAGGGGTGCAAATCCGACAACGTAAACATCGTGGCCTGCTCGTAAGGTTTGATCGATGCGGTCGAGAACGGGTTGAAGCGGGCGCGGTCGCCGCATGGTATCAATCAATATGTCCCAGCGGTGCAAACCCGGGGCGCTGACCTCCGGCAGGGAAAGCCAGGGCGTTTTGCCGTGGTAATAGCGGTGAAAACTGATGGCGTAGAAATAATTATCCACCACGATGAGGTCCAGGGGTTTGGCGCGCTGGGCGATCGTGGTCGCGGCCAGATCCACATTCGTTAGGCGGAGCATCGTCGTTTGCAAGGCCATGGGACTCACGATCAGGACGGCAATCGTGATGAGAGCGGAGTTGCCGATGTTCGCGACCGGCGTCTTGCGCAGGACTCTGGAGGCGCCGTCGAGACAGACAGCCACCGTCGACATCATCGGCAGATAGTACCAACCAGCTGTGGTCCATGCTACCCAGCGCAAAAAGCAGAGGGTTAACACGATCGCCACGATCATCGTGATGGTGGCATAAAGGAGCAGATTTTGGTCGCGCTCGTCCATTTGGAGAAGGGCTGGCCTGGCGACGCTCAGGAGGCAGCCGCCGCAAAGCAAGACCGCTCCGACGATCCACAAGGTCGGACCCAGGTCGCCCCCGGATCTGGTGGCGCGCAGCAGCATGCTCAATATTTGCGAGATATCGATTCCTCCCGTGCATAAACCGCTCCAACTATCGGTCTGACGAATAATTGGTGCGTAGGGAAGAAGCGAAAGGGCCGCGACCAGCCCGATGCCGAGAAGGATCATGAGCGTTCGCCACCAGTGCCGATAAATGGCCACCACCATTGCGCCGGCCGCGGCGGCAAAAAGCAGAAGCGAATTTGGAAAAAGAGAGTGGACGCTGCAGAGAGCGGCCGCAGTGGCCCACGCGATGTGGACGCGGCGCGGACGTTCACAAAATAACTGGGAGATGAAACCAATGGCCAGGATGTTAAAAAGGCAACCGAGACCATAAGCCCGCAGCGAATCGCTCCACACCAGGGAGATAGGATTGAGACCGAAGAGCAAAAGAGACCAGGTGGGTGGAGACTTCTTCATGCACCAGGCTGCCAGCCAGAGTGCGCCCACGATTCCAAGACCGATGACGAAACCAAGATATCGCAAACTTTCGTCGCCTGCACCGGAGAAGAGCCAAGTCCAGACACGCAGAATTACGAAGAAAAGCGCGGGGACGGGATCGTAAACAAGGGCGGACCACAACCCTGTCAAAGTGGGCATGGTGGCGACTCCGAGACTGCTAATTTCATCGCGCCAGAGCGGCCCGAGGTGTTGCACGACGCTGAAGCGCAACGCGATGATTTCGAGCGTGAGCAAAGCGGCCACGCTAAATTCAATGCTGCGTGCTACACGCCCAAACCGATTCATCATCGCAGCTTGAGCAGCTTCGATACCGCTGGCGGTTACGACGCAGGCAAGCGGGGCGGCCGTGCGTTAGGGCGGGCTGTGCTCCAATTCTTGCCGGAACTGTTTGAATTCTGGCTGACTCGGGTTCAGTTCAATCGCGATGTCCAACTCGCGTTGCGCGGGTTCGTGTCGGCCTTCAGCCAACAAAACTTTGGCGAGAAGAAAATGCGTTTTCGAGTTGCGTGGGTCGAGAGAAAGGGCGCGGCGGAACCAGGTCTCAGCCGCGTCGTAGTTTTGGTTTTGCAGCGCCACCAGCCCAAGGTTGTTAAGCGCACCGCGATGGGTTTCGTCAAATTTAAGCGTAATAAGGTAGAAAGAGGAGGCGGCGCCACTCTCGCCCTGGGCGAACCGCAAATTTCCCAGGGCGAAGTTCGTCTCCGGATTGGTCGGAACGTAGGCGTGGGCCAGCAGCAAATTCTTCTCGGCGAGCGCAAGGTTCCCCGCATCGAGGGCCTCGCGGCCCGAGTTATATGCGTCCAACGCCCAAAGCGACGGTTTCTGCTGAGGCCATGAAACGACCATGGTCGATGCCGCCAGCAGGCCGAGATAGATAACGACTCGGCGATAATCTCCTGCCATGAGTGTTTGCGAAAGGCAGGACAACGAGGCCGCGGCAAAGATCAGCAAACCGGGGACGGCGGCCAGGCGATAGCGTTCGGTTACGAACACCGTAAGCAAGGCCAGCATGTGCAGCAAAATTGCGGCCGCCACCCAACGGGACAAGGGATAGATCGACCAGAGGAGGAATATTCCGGGAAGAGCAAAGGCGGCAATCAGCCCATAGTAGATGCCTGGGAGTGTGACACTTCCTTCGCGCAAACTCGTGATCACGCTCAGGTCATCGTATTGGAATGCGCTCCAAAAATTACGCAGTTTGGTCAGCAGGAGTTCGAACCATTCCGCGGGGTGGTGCGCGATATAGTTGCGGGCCTGGCCCGACCAATAGGCCGAAACCTCAGAGCGTTTGAGGGGTCGTCCGGCGGCTAACTCTGCGCTCGTGATGGAATCCTCCAGCATGGCTGCCTGGCCGGCCCGCAAGCCGGGCGGAAATTGAGGGTAGCCATTGGCAGCGGGATTATTCCCGATCCAGAAATTGATTCCGCTATGGGCGGAAAGGACGACGGGATCGCGCGCCACAAAATAGTTGTGAATCCAGCAGGGCGAAGTTCCGGCCACGACTCCGAAGAGAAGCGCAGTGATGCCGAAAACGGGGCCTCGCCAGGAATGGCGGGTGTAGAGGCTGGGTTTGAAGAGAGTCGCCGCCATAACGAGTGGAATCAGAAACAGGATCGTCGCGATCGCGGTGGCCGTCCCGCCCATGAGCAAGCCAAGAAACAGGCATTCCTTCAGGCTGGGCGCTTCATGCTTCCTGATAATCCGCCAGACAACGAACCAGAAGGCAAAGATCAGCCATGCGGTGGGCATCAGAATGACGGAGTAGGTCTGAGCCGGGACAAAAAATGTCCAACCGAGAGCGGCGCCCAGCGCTGGAAACTCTCCGCTTTTGGCGGAAAGGAAACGCCGGGTATGTCCGTCGCGCGAGGCGCGGTTCGGCGATCTATCTACCGAAAACAAGCGAAGCGTAATCTTATAGATCAGGACCGCCGTTCCACCCTCTAAAAGTGCCTGGAGGAAGCCAGGGACGAAGGGGCTGTAGCCAAAGAGCTTATAGAGGATCGCGAGCAGGTAGGCGTAACCCGGCAAACCATAAAAGGCGAGGTGGTCCGTCCACTCGCCTCGTAAGATCCTCTGCGCCCAGTCGTTATAAAAATACATGTCGCCGTGGAGTGGAAGCAGAAGGGGCGAAGCGGTAAAGCGAGCCAGGACAAAGAGCCGGACGAGAAACACGCCGGCAAAAAGATAGGCGGCGGGCGGGAGGGAACGCCGCATGAAGCGCTGAACGGCTTTCACGTTAACCGTTCAGCCCGAAGGCTTCGCGCCCGGCAAAGGGCCCCGGCAGACCGACCCTTTCCAAGCCTGTCCAAGGGCTGTCCGGGGAGTCTAGAAATTATAAAAAGGCCCACGATTGGCATCAACACTGCTTTAAAGGAGCCATGTTCGCGAGATGGATTTTTCGCGGACCGCAATCAAACGAAACAAAAGGAAAGCAAATAACATGTTAAACAAAATCAACAAACGCCGCGGGGGCTTCACCCTCGTGGAAATCATGATCGTCGTGGCGATCATCGCCCTATTGGCGGCGATTGCGGTGCCTGGATTCCTCCGGGCCCGCAAACGCTCGCAAGCCAGCCGTATTCTGAACGATCTTCGCTTGATCGACTCAGCGGTTGACCAGTATGCGATCGAAACCAACAAGCAGACTGGGGCAGTCGTCAACACGGTCGACTGGACCAACTACCTGAAGAAAGGCACCGTTCTCTGGACGACAGGGAAGGACCTTTTTGGCGACGCATACGGCGCCCAAACCGTCGATTCGCTACCGAAGGTTCCGGCCAGCGCGTCTACCGCGTTGTCCGACGTGACCGACGCGACCTTCTGGTCGCCGTATAACTAAGAATCTCACGATTCATTCTCCTGTCATCGGTTCGTCCGAGTGGCAGGGAATGAGTTGTGAGAGGAGAGCCTGAGGTTCCGCTGATCACAGCTCGCATGTAAATAATAGATAATAAATAACAATTAAAACGCATGTTATACCAAATGAAGTCAACGAACAAACGCGCGGGGGCTTTACCCTCGTGGAAATCATGATTGTAGTTGCAATCATCGCACTTCTTGGCGGCAATCGCGGTTCCTGGATTTCTGCGCGCGCGCAAACGCTCGCAAGCCTCCAAGATCCTGAACGATCTGCGCATGATTGATGCAGCCGTAGATCAATATGCAATCGAAACCGGCCGGAGAACCGGCGACCCAGTCGACACGGTAGACTGGACCAATTACGTTAAGAAGGACACAGTCCTTTACACCACGGGGAACGATCTGTTTGGCAATCCTTACGGGTCGCAAACGGTGGATTCGATCCCCAAAGCGACAAACAACGCCTGGAACTCGCTTTCCGACGTGACGGATGACACTTTCTGGTCTCCGTACGGGCACTTTTAGTTTAGTTTCTCGCCTTGGCGCGAGAGATGGCAAATCCCAGACGAGCGGAAGGGACTTAGGTCTCCTTCCGCTCCTTGCTATCCACGAATAACCGTGAACGAGTCCAGCCTCCGCGCGGAATCTGCCGCTCTGCCCGAGCTCCGATCGCGGATTCGCGTTTATGCGAACAAGCCATGGCTGCATTGCATGCTGCTCGGGGTTGTGGGGTTTCTCGTAAGAATCCCCGCGCTGCAGGGCGAACTCCTGTGGGACGACGAGTACCTCATTCGGGCCAACCCGTTTATCAAAAGCCCGCTCCTCATTCTGGAAGTCTTCCGGCATTATCTGTTTCCGGACTCGCTTTCGACGCATTACCGCCCGGTTCAGAATATCTCGTACATGGCGGATTATCTTATCTGGAACGGTAACACCTATGGTTACCACATCTCGAATATCCTCTGGCACACCGCCGCTGCCATTCTTTTGTATTGTCTACTCACCCGGTTGTTCGAGCCGCTCTTAAGAAACGTTCAGCCTAACAAGTCCGCAACGCCGGGCAGCAAATCCCAGATGAGTTCGTGGCTGGCTTTCTTCGTTGCGCTGCTCTGGGTGGTGCATCCGGTTCACAGCGCTGCGGTCGATTATCTTTCCGGACGCGCCGATAGTCTGGCCTTCTTCTTCGGATGCGGAGGATGGCTCCTATACCTTAAAGGAACAGAACTCGGCAGTCGCACCTTTCGCTGGATCACGCTGTTTCTCGCCTGGCTCTCCGGCCTGCTTGCCCTTTGTGCGCGCGAGAGCGGATGCCTGTGGCCGGCAATTTTTCTTCTCTATCTCTTTGTCTTTCAGCGTTCGATGAAATCCGGGCGGCGCTGGATTCTGACGATCGCCTGCCTGGCAATGTTCGTCGTCTATTTTGGCCTGCGACAACTGCCTGGCGGCCGGGCGCCCGGCGGTTCTTCGTCCGGCTATCCGCCTTCGCTTCGCAGCGTCCTCATGTTGCGGGCCTTGGGAGATTACGGCCGGCTGATGCTTGTTCCGTGGAATCTGCACATGGAACGCACGGTTTATAACCCAGCGGCAGTCAAGAGCGAGACGGCCCGCTGGAGCTTGATCGAAATGGAGTATCTCTCGGTCGGCGGCGTCGTCCTTCTTGGCACCCTGATACTTCTGGCGCGCCGGCCTGGCACGGGACAACGCCTTCGGATTTTTGGGGCGGCGTGGTTTCTTCTCGCCTACCTTCCGACTTCGAATCTGATCGAGCTCAATGCGACTGTGGCCGAGCATTGGCTCTACTTGCCGAGCGTCGGATTCCTCATCTTTCTTGCCGGGTGTGCCCTGGACCTGCCGGAGCGATGGCGTCCGCGGATTATCGCCTTCGCTTCTCTCGCCGTGGTCGCGCTGGGAACGCGCAGCATTGTACGAAGCAGCGATTGGACGACACCGGAAATCTTTGCCCGACATACCATCCGATCGGGAGGAGCAACGGTCCGGGTCGCCTTGTTGCTTGGGCAGGTGTTTACCGGCCGTGGCGACTACGTGGAGGCGGAGAAACTTTTGCGGCGAGCGGTGGAGCTTTCCCCGGATTATCCGATTGCCAGGAACAATCTCGCGGACGCGCTGATTCACCTGGGCAAGAAGGAGGAGGCGGAAAAGCTTCTGGCGGAGTCGACGAAGATGGCGCACGCGGCGATGAAAGACTATCCGCGGACGTGGATGGCCGCCTTGAATCTTGCCCACTTCCGTCATGACCAAAAGGACGATGC
Source organism: uncultured Verrucomicrobiae bacterium (assembly GCA_963788855.1). Classification (GTDB taxonomy): domain Bacteria; phylum Verrucomicrobiota; class Verrucomicrobiia; order Chthoniobacterales; family UBA10450; genus CAWBIE01. The sequence goes on along the minus strand of CAWBIE010000004.1, from coordinate 489,981 downwards.
CGGTGCCATTGCCGTCCTGGAAAAGGCGCGACAGGATTATCCCGAGGCCTGGGACTTGATGAGTTCGGAGAGTGAATTGTTACGCGAGTCGGGCAAGTTAGACGCAGCCCTGAACGTTATCCAGCCGTACGCCCAGCGAAACTGGTGGCATTATGGGGCATGGATGGCAACGGGACGCTTGCTCGCGCAAAAAGGTGATGTCGATGGAGCCGCCACGGCTTTGCGTCACGCCAGCTGGCTTGATCTGCATGAGACGGCGGCTTTGAATCTGATCGCCTTTGTCAGGATGGGCCAGGATCGATTAGAGGATGCATGCCGAAGCCAGCGCATGGCCGTAGCCCGCCAACCGGATGAGCCGCGACAATATTTGCTTCTGTCCAATATCCTGGACAAGATGGGCCACCGCGATGAAGCGCAAGCGGCTCTCGCGGAAGTATCTCGACTGAGATCACTGGCCGGCCCCGAGAAGGCTGTAAACTGATTCTATCTCGTAAACGACTGTAGAGTTTCGCTGGTCGTTTGACTTCGCTGGTCGATGCGGTAGCATCGGCGCTCGCTAGCCGTGATATGGCCGCGCGCATTTATACTGATCGAGAGATCGATCTTCGTTCCCTGAAAGGAAAGATCTGCGCGGTGATCGGATTCGGATCTCAGGGGAGGGCGCAGGCTTTGAATCTGCGGGACAGCGGTTGCAAGGTCGGTCGTCGGACTTTACCCGGCCAGTAAGTCTCGCCGGGCGGCCAGAAGATCGGGACTGCGGGTGCTCAATACGGCTGAAGCTGTCCGCGCGGCGGACATTGTCTTTCTGGCGCTCCCCGACACGAAAATTCCGGAAGTTTTTGAGAAAGAGGTCGCCGCTTTTTTACGTGGCGGGCAAACCTTGCTCTTCGCGCACGGCTTCGCCATTTACTACCGGACGATCGTTCCGCCTCAGGATGTGGACGTGGTGATGGTCGCGCCCAAAGGTCTTGGGCCGATGGTGCGACGCGAGTTCGTCGGGGGACGCGGCGTGCCCGCCTTGATTGCGGTCCATCAAAATCCGAGCGGTCGCGCCAGGAAAACGGCGCTCGCCTGGGCAAAAGCAATCGGCTGCGCGCGCGCCGGCGTAATCGAGACGACATTTCGGGAGGAAACGGAAACGGATCTTTTTGGCGAGCAAGCGGTGTTATGTGGCGGCGTCGCAGCTCTGATTCGAAATGGTTTTGAAACTCTTGTTCGAGCAGGTTATCCGGAGGAACTGGCTTACTTCGAATGTCTGCACGAGCTTAAATTTATCGTCGATCTGATCCACGAAGACGGGATCGCGGGCATGCGATCACTCATTTCGGACACCGCGAAATGGGGTGAACTGACCGTTGGTCCGCAAATTGTCGACGCCCGGGTTCGCGCGAACATGACGAAGGCCCTGAAGAATATCCGGAGCGGAAATTTTGCGCGCGAGTTTATACGCGAAATGAACGGCGGAAGAAAACGTTACCGTGAGCTCTTGCACGCGGCCCGGAGGCATCCCATTGAGAGAGTCGGGAGCAAATTGCGGGGGATGATGGGCTGGAAAAGAAAAAGCTAACCCCCGCGCGCTGCCGGCGTCGGCAGCGCGTCAAACGCGACCAATTGGTCGCCGCAACTACTTGCCGGCTCTACTTCCGAGCACGTCCATCGGGTGGTCGACGCTCGGGATGACACCGAGGCGATCACAAGGCGTGGGAATGCCCGAGGCCGTAACCATGGCGTAGCAAACTTTGTGCTTCTGCGGCTTTACCTCTATTTGCTGGACCACGTTCTTGGACGGGTCAGCAAAGGCTGAAGCACAGAATGCAACCGCCATCACCACGCTGGTCAGTTTTAGTGCAGTTTTCATGAGCTATAATTTGCCACTTTTTCGGCAAAAAACAAGATGAAAAAGTAGGGTGTAGCCGGTCAATTGCCCCAGAGAAAGTGTTCGAGGCGCAAACGACTCAGCCGCGCCTGTGCCTCTTCGCTGCGCGTCCCTCCTGCCGCCACAAGTTTCTCGTAGACGGCCGCGGCCGACTCCCATTTGGCTGCATCCTCGAGCAACCTGGCGGCATTGAACCCGGCTTTGTAAAACCAAAAGAATTCAGGCGTTCGATCGGGGCGCGCCTGTGCTTCGAGCACTGTGTAAAATGTGGTGAGAGCGCCATCACGATCGGCCTTTTTTTCCAGACAAACGCCCTTTTTAAAGAGTGCCTGATTCCGCCAATGCCCGGCCTCGCGGCTGTCCACCGCGAGTTGCTCGTAGGCTTCGATCGCCCGTTCGTAATTCGCCGGATCCTCCGTTCCCATGTCGAAGTAGATATCTCCTTTCCCGCACAGCGCCTCTCGCTTTTCATTCAGCTTCGCGTCGCTCTTCAAAACCTCCTCGTAGAGCAGGAGAGCTTCCGCCGGCCGGCCCAGCTTGCGTTCAATCACGGCCTGCTCGTTTCGAGCGGGCCACCGCAAATCGCCCTTCAACTGCACGACGCGATCGAAAAGCTCGACGGCCCGGTCAAGAGAATGGGGTCCCATGGTTGACATAGCTGACTCGGCCGCGAAAAAGAGCGCCTTTTCGGCCACCGACCCCGTTGGGTTCTGTTGGGCGAGGGTTTCGAATTGCGTTTGGGCGTTGGCAAAATCCTGGCGGCGGTAATAGGCCTCGGCCAGCTTCATTCTGACATCCCCTGCGAACGATGAAGTAGGGTGTTCGGTCAGGAACTTCGCGGCCCGCGCGATTAACTGGGCATCGTTGTCCGGCACGGCATCTTCGATCCAGATCGCGAGATAGTCGGCCTGCTCAACGGCAGCTGCGGTGGGCTTGGATTCCATCGCCCGTTGCAGGTCCTTTCGTGCTTCGTCGAGGCGGGGTGGGGTGGCATGGAAGGCGACCTCCGCGAGAGCAACCCATGCCTCTGACGCGCGCGGATTCTCTGGAAAATCGTGCAAAAACTTTTGCAACAACTCGGGGGCGTTCTTGGCGCCTTTGGCCGCCTGCACGAGCCCTTCCTCCAGGCGCAACTCGGCCCCCGATTCACGGTCGCCTCCCTGCGCTTCCAACTGGTTGGAAGCAGCCAGAAAGCGAGCTTGATTTCCAAGCTGCAGCCAGCCCAACGAGGCGTTAAAGATCGAGGTCGCGGCCAGGGTGGAGCCGGAATGAGTGAGTTGCTCGAAGCTCGCCGTCGCGGCTTCGAATTGCCCGGCGGCGTAGTGCGATTCGCCCGCGAGCAGGTTGATTCGATCGACCAGCGCCGGCGGCGGTTGGAGGGCCCGGGCCTCGTCCAAAATAGCGATCGCTTCGTCGAAATGTCCGTCGTCCGATTTGAGCTTGGCGAATTCCAGCAGGGCGGGCGCGATCGCGGATGACCTGGTGCTGCCCTTTCGCAGCTCGCTGAACAACTGCAGGGCGCGATCGCGATGTCCGGCGCGAATTTCGATGCGCGCGAGATACCATTGTGCAAAAGCCCGGCGTGGTTGCTCTGGTTCGCGCGTCCATTTCTCCAGTTCGACGCGTGCCGGTTTTCGCTCCGCGCGGTACAGCTCGTCGAGCTTTGCAAAAATCGCAGGAAGGTCCTCATCCTGCGGATGCCGGTCGATGAAATCCTCCAGAAAATCGTCGCCCGATTCCGGCGTTTTCAAAAGCAGGCGCGCGTCGGCCACGCCAAACAGGGCGGCCAGCAAAAGCGAATGGCTTGCCCCCTCGGGGTTCTTGACCAGCGATTCGAAAGTGCCGATTGCTCTTTCCGGTCTTTGTCGCACAAGTTCGAGACGGGCGCGCAGGAATCGCCGTTCTTTTCTTTCGGTGCTGGGGTTCGGGTTCGTCTCGTCCAGGAGGCGCTGGGCGCTACCCCAGTCGGATTTGTCGAGGAACAATTCGGCCGAGCGCAGGCGCGCCCGAACGGCCCATTGCTTGTCCCGCTTGAGCGGAGCCAGGGTCTCTAACGCCTCATCTTTCCGTCCCAAAGCGCGCAACATCTCGGCCTTCCCAAAAATCGCTTCCGCCTGAAAAGGCGACGTCGTGTCGGCGGCCACGCTTTGATACGCGGGAAGCGCTTCTCTCCAGCGCCGCAGGCTGGCCAGCGCTTGTCCACGCCAAAAACCGGACGACGGGACACCTTTGAGTCTGGCATCGTCTAACAAAGCCAGCGCCTGCTCCGGTTGCTGCGCGGCAAGGAGCGCTTCCACCAGGTGGATCGCAGTGGCGCGCCATTCTTCCGTTTGCTCGGTGTTGCCGAGTAATTCGCGCAGCCGTGTGACCGCTACTTCCGGCACGCCCTCGGCCGTTGCCTGGGCAGCCGCGGTAATTTTCGGGGCTTCGGCCTGCATCGGTGGCAAAGTCAGCGCCGTCAGTCCAAGCAGACTGACGAGGAGCAGCCGGCCTCGGCACCATGGACGTAGCAGACGGGTGGCGGTCATCGCGGCTCCAATAACGGTCTCAGGAACTTGCCCGTAAAACTGTTCTCCAGACCGATTATCTCTTCCGGCGGGCCCGCCCCGAGGATTTCTCCGCCATGCTCGCCGCCTTCCGGACCGAGATCGATGATCCAATCCGCGCACTTGATCATTTCAAGATTGTGCTCAATCACGACCAGGGTGTTTCCGGCATCCCGCAGCTTCATTAACACCTGCAGCAGTTTTTCAATATCCACGAAATGCAGGCCGGTGGTGGGCTCGTCCAGAATATAGAGTGTTCGTCCCGTCGCTCTCTTGGCCAGCTCAGTCGCCAGTTTCACGCGTTGCGCTTCGCCACCGGAAAGAGTTGTGCCCGCCTGGCCGAGTCGCAAGTAGCCGAGTCCCACATCGAGGAGCGCCGTCAGTTTGTCGGCAACGCCAGGCACATTCCGGAAAAAGCGCGCCCCTTCGTCCACCGTCATATTGAGAACATCGGCGATGTTCTTGCCTTTGTAGGTAATTTCGAGGGTCTCCCGATTGTAACGCTGGCCGTGGCAGACCTCGCATTCGACATAAACGTCCGGCAGGAAGTGCATCTCGATTTTGATCAGACCCCCGCCTTCGCAATTCTCACAGCGACCGCCCTTGACGTTAAAGCTGAACCGCCCGGCGTCGTAGCCACGGACGCGGGCTGCGGGAAGCTGCGCGAACAATTCACGGATGGGCGTGAACGCGCCCGTATAAGTTATCGGATTCGATCGCGGGGTTCGCCCAATCGCGCTCTGATCGATAACGATTGCCTTGTCCAGCTGATCAATTCCGCGCAGCGCCTGAAAACTTCCGGGTTTATCCTTCGAATTATAGAAATGCCGGAAAAGCGCCCGTCGCAGAATGTCGTCCACCAGGGTCGATTTCCCGCTGCCCGAAACTCCCGTCACACACGTAAAACAGCCGAGCGGGAAGGAGGCCGTGATATTCTTTAAGTTGTTCTCAGTCGCCCCGACCACCGTCAGCCAGCCGGAGATGTCCGACGTGGCGGCGGCGCGGGATTGATTTTTCCCGGGCGAACCCGCTTGCGCGGGATTGAGATCTTCACCCGACCCGACAAATAATCCGAGGTCAGGGAATTCCGCGCCCGCAGGATTTCATCGAGGGTGCCCTGGGCAACGATTTCGCCACCGCGCGGGCCGGCCCCGGGTCCAAGGTCAATGACATGATCCGCCGCCCGGATCGTCTCTTCGTCATGTTCGACGACAATCACGGAATTCCCGAGATCGCGCAATTGTCGCAGCGTCCCGAGCAGGCGCGCGTTATCACGTTGATGTAAACCGATGCTCGGTTCGTCGAGCACATAAAGCACGCCGGCCAGTCCGGAACCGATCTGTGTGGCCAGGCGAATCCGCTGCGCTTCGCCGCCGGAAAGCGTGCCGCTCTCGCGATTGAGCGTGAGATAGCCGAGCCCGACTTCGACCAGGAACTTCAGACGCGATCGAATCTCGCGCACCACCTCCGTTACGATGGTCTGTTGCTGGGCCGACAACTGGAGCGCATCAATATATTGCGCGGCGGCTTCGATCGTTAGCTCGCTGAACTGATGAATGTTTAATTCGCGCGCCTCCTGGTCTTTGATCGTGACGGCGAGAATTTCCGGTTTGAGTCGCGCGCCCCGGCATGTTTTGCAGGGCACCTTTCTCATGAATGAACGAATGCGATTACGAGTGAACTCACTCTCGGTTTCCTGATAGAGCCGCTCCATCTGCGGGATCAGGCCCTCGAAAGGTCGCGCCGCTTTTTTCTTCTCCCGTTGCTGCTGAAATTCATGTCGATCGGGTCGTCGCCCGTGCCGAAGTAGAGCGCCTGCTTGAAGGGCTCGGGCAAATCCGCAAAAGGAACGTCTTCATCGACCTGAAAATGTTTCACCAGGGCGCTTTGCACGTGCCGATAGTAGGCCCGCATCGGTTTGGTCCCGCGCCGCCACGGCGCAATCGCACCCTCGGCCAGCGTTTTCGTCTGATCCGAAATCATCAATTCGGGATCGCAAACCAGTTCGGTCCCCAGTCCGTGACAGGCCGGACACGCGCCCAGATGGCTGTTAAAGGAAAAATGCTTCGGAGTCAGTTCGCCCAAAGTGAAGTCGGCCGTCGCCATTACCGTAATCAGTCGAGTAGCGGAACCTCCTCCCACACTCTCCTCGGGACTCCGCTGCTGTCGCAAAACCACGACCCGATTTCCACCCCACTTTAGTGCCGTCTCGATGGAGTCCGTCAGTCGGACACGAATTCCTTCGCGTACCACCAATCGATCGACCACCGCGGCAATCGTGTGCCGCTGGTTCTTTTTCAACCGAATCGGCTCCGGCCCGCCGAGCTCGACGATCTCGCCATCAAGGCGGATCCGGACGAACCCTTCCCGCCTCGCTTTTTCGATGACGTCGCGAAACTCACCCATCTGATTCTGCACCAGGGGCGCGAGAAGGACGATTTTTGTCCCGGGCGGATATGCGAGAATCTGGTCGACGATTTGCTGAGGCGTCTGCCGATGAATCGGCTGGCCAGTGACGGGATCATGCGGTTGCCCAACCGCCGAGAAGAGTACGCGCAGATAATCGTAAATTTCGGTCGTGGTCGCGATGGTCGATCTGGGGTTGGCTCCGGCGCTGCGCTGTTCGATCGCGATGGCCGGCGAGAGTCCTTCGATGAAATCGACGTCCGGTTTTTCCATCTGGTCGAGGAATTGCCGGGCATAAGCCGAGAGGCTTTCCACGTAGCGTCGCTGGCCTTCGGCATAGAGGGTGTCGAAAGCGAGCGAAGACTTTCCCGAGCCGCTTAGGCCGGTGATAACGACGAGTTTCTCGCGCGGAATCTCGACGTTGAGATTCTTGAGATTGTGCTGGCGCGCACCACTGATCTTGATAACTTGCGCAGGCATCGGGACGACAAATGTCGAACCTTTTAGTCAAGCACAACAGCCCCTTTTCTCCAGCTAAATCGCCCCCGAAATCATGAGTGAGCCCGCCCACACCGCTACGCCCGAGGAACTCGGACAATTGCAGAAGAAATTTAGCGAGATCAAACACTCGATTAACAACGCGCTTGCCGTCATGATGGCACTATCCGAGATGTCGCAACGCCGGCCGGACTACGCGGAGAAACTCGCCACCACCGTTTTGACAAAAGCGCCCCAGATTGTCTCCAGTTTGCAGGAATTTACGCAGGCCTTGAACGAGATAGCCGGCGCCAAAGCCGAAGGCCTCGGCGGCGAATCCTAGCCGGTCGCCTGCCCAAAGCTGCTGCCTATGGAAGCGGCCTCTGGTAAGACAATCCTCATCGTCGAGGACGAGCGCGACGTGGTCGATCTTCTGACGCTTAACCTGCGCAAGGCCGGCGGCTTTTCGATCACGACTGCCGCGGACGGAGTCGACCGGTTTGGCCAGGGCGCGGACGGAAAAGCCGGCCTTCATCATCCTCGATCTCATGTTGCCCAAGATGTCGGGCCTGGAGGTTTGCAAGATCTTGAAGAGCGACCCGGCCACCCGGCATATCCCCGTCATGATGTTGACGGCCAAGGCGGAGGAAATCGATCGCATCGTCGGTCTGGAGTTCGGGGCGGACGATTATGTGACGAAGCCGTTTAGTCCGCGTGAAGTCGTTCTGCGCATCCAGGCCATCATGCGACGAGGCGAGGCCAAACAACCCGAGGAACGGCTGACCGCGGGCTCGATTGTGATCGATCCGGCCCGGCACCAGGTTTCCGTATCGGGCAAGACCGTGCATCTCACCAGCATCGAATTCAAACTGCTGCGCACCCTGGTGGAACGGCGCGGTCGCGTGCAGGCGCGCGATCGTTTGCTCAACGACGTCTGGGGTTACGAAAGCGTGATCGACACGCGCACGGTCGACACCCATGTGCGCCGCCTGCGCGACAAGCTGGGCAAAGCGAGCGACGTGATCGAGACCGTGCGCGGATTCGGCTATCGCTTTCGGGAGAAATAGGGCGGGATGATGTGGTTCGTGCTTGCCGCGGTTGTAGGCCTAACGATTAGCCTCGGCTACGTCGTGTGGCGAAAATGGGTTGTGCCGTGGCGCTCGATCGAAGCCGTGGTCGATCGGATCGCGCACGGTGAAAAACCCGGAACCTTCCTGATCAACGGCGGAGCCGGGCCACGGCGGGTCGGCCTCGCGCTCGAGGATCTCTTTAATCGTTCCCAGGAGTTTAATCAGCAAACGGCGGAACGAACCGCCGGGGCGCAGACGATCTTTGCCGCGCTCCACGACGGCTTGCTCGTGGTCGACATGCGACACCGTGTCACCCTCGTGAATCGAACCTTTCAGCAACTCTTTGGTCCCCGGGAAGACTTCGCTGGGACGGCCTCTGCTCGAAGTCATTCGTGATCCCGCGCTTGATCGGCTGGTTGGCGAAACATTGCAGGGCAGCGGACCACAGCACTGCGAATTGACCGTTGCCGATCTGCTAAGCAATGCCCCCCGCCGCATGCAGATTAGCGCCGTCGCCTTGAAGAATGAGCGCGAGGAAAAAACGGGAGTGGTCGTCCTCTTTCACGATATCACCCAACTCAGACAAGCCGATGAAATCCGGCGCGATTTTGTGGCCAACGTTTCCCATGAGCTGCGCACTCCGTTGTCCATTTTGCGTGGCTACATCGAGACTCTGGCCGACGATCCCGATACTTCGCCGGAGGAACTGGCGCGAATCCTGGAGGTGATGCGGAAACACTCCGATCGTCTCGGAGTCCTGGTTGACGATTTGCTCACGCTCGCGCAATTGGAGTCGGCCAATCCCAACCTGCAGTTGTCCGAGGTGCGCCTGAGCGAGCTTTTTGCCGCCATCGTGCGGGATTGGGCCAAGAAATTTGCCGAGAAGAAACTGAGCATTCAGGTCGGGGTTGCGTCCGATCTGCCGGCTATTCGGGCCGACGAAACCCGCCTGCAGGAGATTCTCTATAACCTGCTGGATAACGCCCTGAAATACTCGAGGCCGGGGAGCAAGATCGGACTCCAGGCGCAACGCCATGGTCAAGAGGTTGGACTGAGCGTAAGTGACACTGGAGTAGGTATTAACGAGACAGATCTACCGCGAATTTTTGAAAGATTCTACCGCGCGGATAAGGCGCGCAGTCGGGAGCTTGGCGGCACCGGGCTTGGGCTCTCCATTGTGAAGCATATCGCGCAAATGCACGGCGGACGTGTTGAGGCTGAAAGCGAGCTCGGGAAAGGAACGACGGTCCGGGTGTGGCTTCCCCTCAATGGCGACGTGCCCCCGGCCTCCGTCACAGAAACGTAACACTAAACGTTTTGACCCCGCGGAGCGCGGTGCGGCAACTTCGACCGCATGAAGTTCCTTCTAATCGGCATACTCACGCTGCTCATTGCCGGAAATCGGACTGCGTCGGCGCAGATGATGATCAACGGTGCTGGGGCCACCTTTCCATATCCAATCTATTCGAAGTGGTTTGACGAATACGCGAAGGTAGACCCTTCGGTTCGTTTTAATTACCAATCCATCGGTTCCGGTGGCGGACAGAAGCAAATCCTCGCCCAAACGGTCGATTTCGGAGCGTCGGATGGACCGATGAGCGATGACAATCTGGCGAAAGCCCCAGGCAAGCTCCTGCACATCCCGACGGTTGCAGGCGCCGATGTGGTCACTTACAACCTCCCGGGCAATCCAACCCTGATGCTGGATGCGGACACGATTGCGGGGATTTTTCTCGGCCAGATCAAGAAATGGAATGATCCGAAAATTAAGGCGACAAATCCCAACGTGGATCTTCCCGACCAGGAGATCGTCGTGGTGCATCGTAGCGACGGGAGCGGTACGACTTACATCTGGACGGATTATCTGAGCAAAATCAGCGCGGAGTGGAAGCAAAAGGTTGGCACAAATACTTCGGTGAACTGGCCGACTGGTCTGGGCGGCAAGGGCAACGAAGGCGTGGCCGGTCAAGTGAAACAAACTCCGGGCGCTCTTGGTTACGTTGAATTGATTTACGCAATCCAGAACAAGATGCCTTATGCCAACGTCAAGAATTCCGCGGGCAAGTTCGTGAAGCCGACACTCGAATCGATTACCGCGGCGATGGCGACGGCACAGATTCCGGACGATTTTCGCTTCTCGATCACGAACGCGCCGGGTGACGATTCATACCCTATCTGCGGCGCGACCTGGCTTCTTGTTTACGAGCAGCAGAACGATGCGACCAAAGGCAAAAAGATCGTGGAGTTCCTGAAATGGTCGGAGACGGCGGGCGAGCAGATGGCCAAAGATTTGGACTATGCGCCCCTGCCCGAGGGCTTGCGGGATCGCGTCCTGAAGAGAGTCAGCGAAATTAAGTATTAAGCGAGAAGGCCCGGAACGAGTCCGGGGTTGATCGCGGAAACACTATGTCAGTCGTGGTAGCGCAATCAATCGAAGGCGGCGTTCAGATGCGACTCAAGCCGGTGTCGCGCTTTGGCGACAAAGCCTTCGAATGGCTCGCCCTGGCGATGGCCCTGGCGGTGGTCCTGCTTGTTTTTCTCATCGGCTGGCAACTGGCGCGCGGATCTTCCATCGCGATCAAGAAATTTGGATTTCATTTCCTTACCACCACGACCTGGGATCCGGTGGCCGAGCAATTCGGCGCGCTCCCGTTCATTTATGGCACGGTGGTCTCATCCCTGATCGCTTTACTCATCGCCGTGCCGTTGAGCATCGCGACAGCAGTCTATCTGACGGAACTTGCGCCGCTTTGGCTTCGCCAGCCGCTCGTCTCGCTCATTGAAATGTTGGCGGCGATTCCAAGCGTGATCCTCGGACTGTGGGGCATTTTCGTCATGATTCCATGGTTGCGCGATTATCCGTTCCCGTTTCTGAAACGATTTTTCGGCTGGACCCCCTTTTTTTCCGGACCCATTTACGGAACGAGCATGCTGGCGGGTGGGATCATTATCGCGATTATGATTTTGCCGATCATCACCTCAGTCTCACGCGAAATTCTGCGCAGCGTTCCGAATTTGCAACGCGAAGCGGCCTACGCGCTCGGTGCCACCCGCTGGGAAGTGACGCGGATCGCGGTGCTCAGTTATGCCAGGAAAGGCCTGTTCGGCGCGGTCATTCTCGGCCTGGGCCGCGCTCTCGGCGAAACCATGGCGGTGACAATGGTAATCGGCAACACGCCACAAATCGCCATTTCGCTGCTTAAGCCCGGCTACACGCTCGCCAGTGTGATCGCGAATGAGTTTACAGAAGCGACCACCGATCTTTATCTCCAGGCGCTCTTCGAGATCGGGCTGGTTCTTTTCGGAACAACTATCCTCGCAAATCTGATCGCGCAGCTGCTTCTCAAAACAATGACCACGACGTCCACGACAGGCGCCGTGCAATAGCGATGCATTCCGGACGAGCAGACAAGCATACGTGGCGCAAGATCAAGAGCGCGGTGGTCTCAGGAATTGCCTTCCTCGCAGCGCTTCTGGTAGTCGCGCCATTGGGCCTCGTTTTCTTTCACCTTCTCATCAACGGCGCCAGTTCGGTGAATTGGGATTTCTTCACGCAATTACCGAAGCCGGTCGGTGTGGTCGGTGGTGGAATGGCAAACGCGATTGTCGGTTCGCTGGAGCTGCTCGGACTCGCTTCCGCGATTGGAATTCCGGTTGGTGTTCTGGGCGGGGTCTATCTTGCGGAATATGGCTCGGCTCGCGGGAATTCCATGCTGCGGTTTGTCGCTGACGTGCTCAACGGAGTTCCATCGATCACGTGGGGGGTGGTGGTTTATGGACTGGTGGTGCTGCGCTTTAAAGGCTTCTCAGCTTATGCGGGTGGGCTCGCGCTTGGTCTGATCATGATTCCGCTGATCATGCGCACGACCGAAGAAGTCATTCTGCTGGTGCCAAACGGCTATCGTGAAGCGGCTCTTGCTCTCGGGGTAGCTCGTTGGAAAACTATTGTGCATGTCGTCATGAAGACTGCATCCAGGGGAATCATCACCGGCGTCCTGTTGGCTCTGGCGCGCGTGGGCGGGGAAACCGCGCCACTGCTCTTTACCGCTTTCGGCAACCGTTTTTGGAACCACAGCCTGAGCGAGCCCATCGCCGCGCTCCCGTTGCAGATTTTTACCTATGCGATTTCACCCTACGACGATTGGCATCGTCAGGCCTGGGCCGGCGCACTCGTGCTCGTCACCGGAATTTTTTGTATTAACGTATTGGTTAGAGCTTTGACCCGCGGTCGCGCCGTCTGACAGCTTCTACGAATGGCTAATTTAGTTATGGCATCTCCGGATCCAATCGTTCTCGAGGACGCCGATCAAGCGACCGGGTCAGCCCCCGGATCCGAGGCTGTCCCACAGCCGACTTTTCAGGTGAGGAATCTGTCAGTGTGGTACGGCGAGAAGCGGGCCATTGAAAACGTAACGCTCGACATTCCCTCTAACGCGGTGACCTCGATCATCGGACCGAGCGGTTGCGGGAAATCAACCTTTCTCCGATGTCTCAACCGGATGCACGAACTTGTCCCGCGGACGCGTATCGAGGGCAAAGTGCTTCTGCAGGGCGAGGATCTCTATTCACAAGCCGTTAATGCCGCGATCGTTCGCCGGCGCGTCGGCATGGTTTTTCAAAAATCGAATCCCTTTCCGACCATGTCGATTGGCGAGAATGTCGTCATCGGTTTGCGCTTGAACGGAGTACGCAACCAGAGATTTCTCAATGAACGTCTGGAAAAGTCGCTCCGTATGGCTGCGCTGTGGGATGAAGTGAAAGATGATCTTCACAAACCGGGCACCAGTCTCTCCGGCGGTCAGCAGCAGCGGCTCTGCATTGCCCGCGCTCTTGCTGTGGAGCCGGAAGTGATCCTCATGGACGAGCCGTGCTCGGCGCTCGACCCAATCGCGACGGCCAAGGTTGAGGAATTAATCCATCGGCTTAAAACAGAGTACACGATCGTAATTGTGACGCACAATATGCAACAGGCCGGCCGCGTCTCCGATCACACCGCCTTCTTTTACCTTGGCCGGCTGATCGAGTTTGGACCCACCACCAAGATCTTTACCAATCCAAGCGAGCGGCAGACGGAGGATTACATTACGGGACGATTCGGCTAAGAAGTAACGCTTGATGATTGCACAAAGGCATATTCTCGGAACTTTCGACGAGGCGCTCGCGTCTCTGCGCAACAACGTGCTCATGATGGCGGGACTGACCGAGCGTAGCTTTGACCGCGCCATCAAGGGCCTCTTGGAGCGCGATGACGATCTTTGTGCCAACGCGATCGCCGATGACGAGGAGATCGATCAACTGGAAAAACAGATCGATAAGGAGGGAGTCGATCTACTTCTCCGTTTCCAGCCGGTCGCTTCCGATTTGCGGCGGGTGGTCGCGGCCATGAAGCTCGGCCCCAACATCGAGCGGGTGGGCGATCAGGCCACCACCGTGGCGCGTCGGGCCCGTAAATTGAACCGCCATCCGCCTTTGGAGGAGACGGAACTGATCGAGCCGCTCTACGCGCTCGCCATGTCCATGTTTAAGGACGCCATCGATGCCTACGTCAAGGAGGACGTTCCCCTCGCCATGGACATCATTCCGCGCGACGAAGAGCTCGACGAAATGAACGCGACCCTGCAGCGGCAATTGATCGAACGCATGGCCCAGGACCCGGATCAACTCCGAGGCTACTTGAACCTAATTTTTATCGCCCGGTGTCTGGAGCGTGTCGGCGATCATGCCACCAATATTGCGGAAGACGCCGTTTACGCGGCCGCGGCCGAAGACATTCGTCATCAGCCTGTCGCCGAGGAACGTTGAACGTTCGCAAGAGCGGCTTGCCGGAGATCCCGGGCCGGTCTCATATTCGCCCGATGAAGCCATTGCTTTCTGCTTTCGCGATCGTGGGCACGCTCTTGATCAGTGCTTGCGGCATGGTCGGCCCGGGCGTCGAGGAAGTGCGCAACCAACCCGCCAAGACCGTTTACCGATCCGCCGACGAAAGTGCGGCCGAAGCGTCTCCCGTCGTCCTGCCGAAGCAAAAAGTGCCGGGAGAATAGGCGATCAAGCTCCCGGAGCGCCCTGCAGAAATACGCTCAGGGCATCCGCGGCCAATAAAACCGGCCACACGGAAATGGAGACGAGGATGGCAAAGAGGGCCGCTTCGATCAGAAATTCCCAATGCCTCTCACGCGCGAAATAACTACGCGTCAATTCCCGGAATGACCGCATCGTCGTTGCCAGCGGCTTTCGCTTTAACGTTCTTTGGATTGTCATCACGCTCATAGTTAAGCCTCCGATAAACTGAGGCGGGGGCGGCGTCAGGTTACGAATTGTCAAGATTAGGTGACGATGGAGTGACAAAGGCGGGGTTCCGCCTCTGCTGGCTCAATTGACAATATACCCATACAGGCATATAGATGCGCCATGACACTGCACGAACTGAAGGCCGTTCTCCGATGTCACCCCACCAGGTTCCCGCGGTTTGTACTGCCTGACGGCGATCGCGTTCCCGCTCATTTCCATCTCACTGAAGTGGGGCGAGTCGAGAAGAATTTTATTGATTGCGGCGGGACCACGCGCAAAACGGAGGCCTGCGTTCTGCAATTGTGGGTAAACGACAGCGATAGCAATCACCGTTTGGATGCCGGGAAGTTCGCATCGATTCTGTCGCTTGGGGACAGGGTTCTGCCAAACGATGATTTAAACGTCGAAGTCGAGTACGACGACTACGCAATTTCCCAATTCCCGGTCGAGTCCTTCGCGGTGACCGGCGACGGTCTCGAGTTTACGCTTGGGACGAAACATACGGACTGCCTCGCGAAGGAACAATGCGGAATTGACCAGGACTCTTGCGGATGTGGGATGGTCGAACCGGAAACGGCGAGGGCCTGTTGCTAACGCAGGTTCTCCCATGGACCTAATCCAGATATATCAGTGCTTTTGCGATCGGACGCGGCTTCGCATTTTGCATCTGCTGACAAAGACGCCGCTTTGTGTCTGCCATTTCCAGGAGATTCTGGGCGAGCCGCAGGTGAAAATCTCCAAGCACCTGCGCTATCTTCGGAGCAGGGGAATGGCCGTAGCGACGCGGGAGCAAAATTGGATGATCTATTCATTGCCGAAGAAGCGTGCGCCCGAGTTGGTGATAAACCTCAAATGTTTACAAGACTGCTCCCAATCGGACCCCGTGTTCGCGCGCGATTTGAAGAAACTCATGTCCTTACGCAAGGCCTGCTGTAAACCGGCCGCGGTCTTCGCCACGACCCAGCAAAGCAGAACAAGTAAATGAACAAGAAGAAAATGCTTTTTGTCTGCGTTCACAACAGCGCGCGCAGCCAAATGGCCGCGGCGCTCACGAACAAGATATGTGCTGAGTTCTTCGAAGCCGAAAGCGCCGGCTTGGAGCCAGGAGCCCTTAACCCATTGGCTGTGGAGGCGCTCCTGGAGCTTGATATTGATATTTCGGGAAACAAGACGCAGCGCGTCTTCGATCTCTGGACATCAGGCCGGCTATTTCAATATGTCGTGACCGTTTGCAGCGAAGCGGAGGCTGAGGGTTGTCCAGTCTTCCCCGGGGTGACGACGCGCTTGCATTGGCCGTTTCCTGATCCGTCAAAGTTTAGCGGCACGCACGAGGAGCGCCTGGCGCAGACGCGCCGTGTGCTCAAGCAAATTCGCGCGAAGATCGATGGTTTTTGCGCGGAACATTGCAATAGCGCCGCGACCTCGTGAAGGAGCTGCGGCAGAAGCGAGCGCGGATTGAGGCAAGGACTCTGGTTATGAGATAGGTCCGCAATGTCTCAACAAAGCCCAAAGCCTAAACGCCTCGCGTTTTTCGAACGCTACCTGTCGCTCTGGGTACTCATCTGCATGCTGCTGGGACTTTCTCTGGGCAAACTGTTGCCCGGCTTGGTGCATCGACTGAGCGCGCTGGAGTTCGTCAAAGACTCCCATGTCAACGCGCCCATCGCGGTTCTCATCTGGTTGATGATCTATCCCATGATGCTCAAAGTTAACTTCGCCGGCATTAAGGGAGTGGCGCGACGACCCAGAGGTCTTTTCATCACGCTGTTCGTCAACTGGCTGGTCAAGCCGTTCAGCATGGCGTTCTTTGCCTGGCTCTTCCTCAAGGGCGTCTTCGGCTCGCTGATTTCCTCCCCTGACGCTCAACAATACACCGCCGGCCTTATCATCCTCGCCGCGGCGCCTTGCACGGCGATGGTCTTTGTCTGGAGTTATCTGACCGACGGAGACCCCGCTTACACCTTGGCACAAGTGGCGGTCAACGATCTCATCATGCTCGTCGCGTTTGCCCCTATCGTTATGTTTCTCTGTGGCGTGGCCAACGTCGTAATTCCCGGCACGGTGCTCGTCACTTCGGTCGTGGTGTTCATAGTCATTCCGCTGGCAGCGGGCTTTGCTTCGCGCCATTGGCTGGTGAAAAAACGAGGCCTCCCTTGGTTCGAGCAAAAGTTTTTGCCCGGATTCCAGCCGGTCACCGTTATTGCGCTGCTGGCCACGCTGGTGTTGATTTTCGCTTTCCAAGCCGAGAATATCACCCGCCAGTGGATTGCCGTGCTGTTGCTGGCCGTGCCGATTCTAGTCCAGGTGTATTTCAATTCCGGCCTCGCTTATCTGCTGATGCGCTGGCTCCGCGTTCCCCACAACGTCGCGGCGCCCGGCGCGCTCATCGGTGCAAGCAACTTCTTCGAACTGGCGGTGGCGGTGGCCATCACGCTATTCGGCCCGACCAGCCCGGCCGCCTTGGCGACGGTCGTCGGTGTGCTGGTGGAAGTGCCCGTGATGCTCTCGGTTTGTCGGATTTGCAACCGCTCCCGAACCTGGTATTCGCGAACGCAGGCGCTGAGCGACCCAGCAAAGGCATTATGAAAGGGCAAAGGCCCGCCAGGTATTGTCACTGGCGGGCCTTGCGCGACCTAACCGCGATCAAAATTTCAGGTTTAAGTCGGCTTGGAATAGCTGGTAATGGTCAATCGGGTTGACGGCGATATCGCCCGTCCCGCCCGTGCCAAGGCTGGTATCGCTGGCCCAGCCGTACGCATAAGTGAGATTGATGCTGGTCGCATTGGTCAACATGTAACCCGCTTGCACAGCCACGCCTTGCATGTTTACGCGGCTGTCAAAGATATCGGAGTCGACCAGGTTTGGATCGAGTGAGTATTGTTCGGTGTGCTGCCAGAAGATATTCAACTGCCAGTCGTTTTTCACCTTTAGCTGGCCGATGCCGAGGCCAATCTGGTAGGCGTAGCGTTGATCGCCTTTCCCGGGATGACCCGCGGCTGCCGCGCGATCATCGGCCTCCAGGTTGACCGCGAAATCGCCGAAAATCCGCATCGGTAACTCGCCGATCTTCCAACCGATTTCCGCCGGGATGTCAAAGACCAGCAAACTATTGATGCCCGTTTGATTTTGCGCCGTCGAGGCGCTGTTCGAAAGGTTGGGGTCGCCGCCTTGGAAATGGATGTTAAAGGTGTCGCCGTTGCCGGTGTAGTTGTAGAGAGTCGGCGCGATCTGCGCGTAAACGTTTTTCGGAAAATTGAACCGGGCGCCTACCTGCCAGGCCATCATAAACGCGTCCGCGCTCGGGATTAGCTGATGTCCTCCGTTTCCCGTCGTGGTCGGGCTTGGACCGATCGGATTTTCCGGATTCTGGTCGTCGTAAACGAACTGTGCGAAGTTCGCGAAGACGTCAATCTTAAGCTTGAACGGCTCGGATGCCGTCTGCGCCACCGATTTGCCATCCTTGCTGTATGAAACGCTCGGCTCGCTCACTCCGCCGCCGAAGGAAAAATTGAACGAATGCTTCCATTGCTCAGCCAATCCCTCGGGATTGATGTCGGCATCCCAGACCATGAGCGTCGTGACAAGCGGATTAGGCATTTTGCCCGCAGTCAGCGTGATGTCTTTGAATCCCTTGTAACCGAAATACGCCTGGCCCACGTCTATCCCGTCGCTGCCCTTGGCGAAAGGCCCACCGCCGCCCGGTGAACTCGTGGAAGTATCGTCACCGAAAGTGACATTGGTAGAACGCTCATTTTGGCTCGTTTCTAATCGAACCCCGAAGAACCAATCGTCGGCCAGTATTCCGCGAAGCCCAATGCGCAGACGATAACGCTCGCGCTTGCGCTCCTGCCAGTCATTCGGATTGCCGGGAATATCATTCTCAGTCTCCCCGCCGCGATATTCGTATCGCATGCGGGCGTCGCCGTAGAGCTCAAGCTCGGTGATCGGTGTGGAGAGTTTCCATTTATCGCCGCTGTTGACCGTTGGCGTGACCGGCGGCGGACCACCTTTGGAAAGATCCGCTCTGAGCGATTCTGCTTCCTTCTCGGTGACAATCTTTTTCTTAACCAGTAAATCCAGCAATGCGTTCGCATCCTGGGCGCGCACGGAAATGGTGCCGGACAGAAAAGTAACTAGAGCGGTGATCAGAACGAACTTCTTGGTCAACATTGTTTCTCCTTTGTGGTTGCGGCGTTGGTTACGGATATTGGATCCCGAGTGAGAAGTGCCATGACCCTCGCTTCTCGTGATCTCGCCGAACGCTAGAAAGCGATTGTGACAAATGAATGACGGCCAAGTAACAATTGCGTTACGTTCGGGCGCCTTCGCGTCGCATATCGGGTTTTCAATGAAAGGACACGGCCTTAAGTATGCGAATCGGATCTAGGAATCTCCTTATGAAAACAAGCAGGCTTACTCTGATCGTGGCTTCACTCTTTTTCTGTGCCGCCGCGTTTAGTGCGGAACCGAAAACCATTCTCCGCTTCGGGCACTTCCCGAACATTACTCACGCCCAGGGCGTGATCGCTCACGCGCTCTCCCGGCAGGGCAAAGGCTGGTTTGAGGAGCGGCTGGGTCCCAGCGTGGAGATCCAGTGGTTCACCTACAATGCCGGGCCTTCCGCCATGGAAGCAATCTTTGCCGGCTCACTCGATCTCACTTACGTCGGCCAGGGCCCGGCGCTGAACGCTCACTTTAGATCGAATGGCGAGGAAGTTCGAATTCTGGGTGGCGCGGCCAATGGCGGCGCGGCCCTGGTGATAAAGCCCGACAGTCCGATCAAGGTCGGGAACGACTTTCGGGGGAAGAGAATTGCGACCCCACAACTGGGCAACACTCAGGATATTTCGTGTCGCGCCTGGTTGAAGGCGCAGGGATTCAAAGTCACCCAGACGGGCGGTGACGTCCTGGTTGTGCCCACGGCCAATCCTGATCAGCTTGCCTTGCTGCAGAGCGGCGGAGTCGACGCCGTCTGGACGGTGGAACCATGGGTCACGCTTCTCGAACGCGAGGCCAGGGCCAGGATTTTCCTCGAGGACAGCAACGTCATCACGACCTGGCTGGCTTCCAGCGTCAAATTTCTCAAGGATCATCGCGATCTGGCGAAAAAAATTGCGACGGCCAATCAGGAACTGACCGAATGGATCCGGGCCCATCCCGACGAGGCTCAGAAATTGGTGATCGGCGAACTAAAAGAGGAGACGAGGACGGCCTTTCCGCCGGAGGCAGTAGCCCAGGCTTGGAAACGCATTCATTTCACCGCCGACGTTTCCACAGAACTGGTGGCCAAGGCCGTGCAGGATGGCAAGGATGCCGGATTCTACAAAGGGTCCACCGATACATCGAAATTGATCGAGACTCCGTGAATCAGCGCCAGGCGATCGGTAGGGACGCCGCGCGGCGGCGTCCGCGGACAGCGCAGCGCGCTGTCCCTACCACGGACGAAGAACTACGGCTTGGCCGTGGCCGCCGGACTTGCCGAAGGCGCGACGGATGCGTTCGCGGACGGCACGAGGCCCGCCGTTGAAGCCGGCGAAGCGACCGGGGCTGCGCTGCTCGCAGGCGGAACGTTCGCGTTCAAAGGTGCTGCGACCGAGGCCGCCGGCGATGTTTGCGGAGCGGCTTGCGTTTTCATTAACTCACGTCGCAGCGCAGTGTCGCCTGCGTTCTTGTTGGCGTAGAGAATCGAGAGGACAAAGGTCAAAATGAAAAAGATCCCGGCCAGCCAGCTGGTGAACTTGACCAGAACATTGGTGGTTTGGGCGCCGAAAATATTTTCGGTGACCCCGCCGCCGAAGGCTGCGCCCAGGCCCTCGCTTTTCGGCCGCTGCATGAGGATCACAAAAATCATGAGCAGGGCCACCAGCATCCAGAGGGAGAGCAGTATGTTAATCAGAATCGACATCGGGACGGGCAATATGGCGAGGGAGAGACGTTTGTAAATAGGTTAGGCGCCGGCCGCCCCAATCCCTCACCTTGAAATCCTCTCCCTTTTCAAAGGGCGAGGAAAAAGAGCGGGACGCCGAGACGGGTAAGGTGTGAGATCGTGAATCCAGGCCGGGACGGAGTTCTCTCGCCGGCGAGGGGAGGACATTGTAAATAGGTCGGGCGAGGTGCCCCAATCCCTCACCTTAAATCCTCTCCCTTTTCAAAGGGCGAGGAAAAAGCGAGAAGGTGTACCGCTGGAGTCGAGAGAGGTGCCGTTCTTCCTCTCCCCGACGAGTTGAGGAGAGGATTGTGATCGAGACTCCTTAGCGTTCGCGAGAACAGCTGTAGCGGCGGTCTCTGACCGCCGAACAGCCGTAGCCGTTCGCAGGCCGGGAGGTGAGGGGGAGTTACGATGGTAAAGGGATCTTCTTGATCCGATTCCAGATCGCATCCAACTCGTCGAGTCCAACCTCTCCGAGACGTTTGCCCTGGGCTTTCAATTCCTCTTCCAGCCGGTTAAATCGCGCTACAAACTTATCCGTCGCGCATTGTAACGCGGCTTCGGCATCCAGTCTGTTTTTGCGCGCCAGATTCACGACCGAAAACAGCAGATCGCCAATTTCATCGCCGATCGATTTCTCGTCGCCCGAAGCGATGGCGGTTTTCACCTCCCTGAGTTCTTCTTCAACTTTCGCGACCACATCGTTCAGATCGATCCAATCAAAATTAACCCGTGCCGCCTTGGCCTGTCCCTTTTGCGCGCGCATCAAGGCCGGCAGAGCGGCGGGCAAGCCATCAAGATAATGAGCGTGGCTCTCTCTCTTTTCCTCACGCTTGATTGCTTCCCATTGTTTTAAGACCGCGCCGGTATCTTTGGCGTTGCTCTTGGCAAAGACGTGCGGATGCCGCCGGACGAGTTTCTCCGAAACCTCTCCGAGGACGTCGTTCATGGTGAACGTCCCGGCCTCGCGCGCGATTTCCGCCTGCATCACGATGTGGAGGAGAAGATCGCCCAGTTCCTCGCGGAAATTCGCGGTATCGTTTGCGCGCACGGCCCCGGCCACTTCGTAGGCCTCCTCGATCAACTGCGGGAGGATGGATTGATGGGTTTGCTCGCGATCCCACGGACAACCGCCAGGCGCGCGCAGTTGGGCCACGATATCGCAAAGCCGGGCAAAGTTGATGGATGATGGTTGATGGTCGATGCCGGTCTGAGGTCTCTCGTCTGGTTCCATCAACAATCAACTCTCAACTATCAACCCCGTTCAAATATGCCAGAGCGACCGGTGCGTGCCGAACTCGGAAATTTCGCTCGATGCATTCCGCTCCGCGTAAATCGTGATTCCGATCACGCTGGCGAGGGTAGCGACAAAAACCGAGGCGACCAACCACGAGGGAATGTGGCCAACGCGCAGGGCGTGATAAAAGGAGGGTACGCTGTCCATTGCCATCGGCCCATGCAGAAAGATTTTCGTGATCCAGGCCACCATGATGAGAATGAAGATAAAAACGTAGTTGCGTCTCAAGCGGCGGCCGATCGCTTCCAGCCGGGTGATCTTGAAGCAGGGCAGAATGAGATCTTCGCAAACAAGCTTCTTCCATTCGCCCTGCAGCATGTCCCGGTTTTCCATCACCATCGGGACCAGGAAATGCGCCTCCAGCATGCGAACCCGGGCGCGGAAAGCGTCGTAAAAACGATAACGCCGCGCCTCGATCCAAAGCATGACCCAGACGATGGCGAGATTGAAAAAGAAGATGATGTGCGGTACTTCGCGATTGGAGAACGCAATCGTAATGATGGCGGTGCTGCTGGTGATGGCCCAGTTGGTCGTGATGTCGAGTCGCTGCCGCCAGATCATAATGCGGCCCATTTCGCCCCGATAAAAATGCGACATGGCATTGACGTAGCCCGGATCATAAAGGCTCTTCTGCAGCGAGATGGTCGCCTCGTCGGTCGATGCGCCTGGAATATTTTCAGTTGCCACGGCTGCTCGATTAACTGGATAACTGCTTTCCGGGCAGAATCCAACAAATCATCGCCTTATGGCCATCGTTCTCGCCGATCTCTTTGACGAAAAACAGGTCGATCTCGACCTGAGCACGCGGAGCGTCGAGAAAGCGCTGCGAAAAATCGTGCGGCTACTGGTCGTGAACCAGCAGGTTCGCGCGCCGGAGGAATTTCTCGAGCAGGTGCTGGCCCGCGAGCGCGTGAGCCCGAGCGTGGTGGAGCACGATGTCGCTTTTCCCCACGCGCGAACTGATCTGGTAGATAAGATTGTACTGGGAATTGGACGGAGCCGCGCCGGGCTGGCGTTTAGAGAAGAGAGCGAGCGGGCGCACCTGATTTTCCTGATCGGTGTGCCCCAGCGGCTGGCCAGTGATTATCTGGTTTGCGTGGGTGCGCTCGTTCGTCTCTTGAAAGATGACGAGGTCCGGCAAGAGCTGCTTTACGCCGCCAGCCCGAAGGAATTTCTCGACATTCTGCGGGCCGACGAACGCCCGTTCGGTTGAAGCCGATTATTCCGGTTTCTTGAGCAACCGGTTCCGGGCCCGATCCAACTGCCGGCGTTCGCTGTCGGTTAAACTGCCGATCCCGGATTTGGAAATCTTTTCGAGGATTGGATCGATCGAACTGTAAACATCGTCCGGCTCGACCGCGTGCGGCGTGGTCGTAACCCTGGGGACAACGTGCAAACGGGGCTTGGGACGAGCGTAGGCTTTCAGATTGTCCCACCAGGCCAACTCCGGGCCGGCTCCGCGCAATTCTATGAAAAGGAAGGCCGCGCCGATGCTGATCCAGACCACCACGAGATCGGTCCAGGCGTTCGATGGCCAGAAGTTGAAAGGTGTAAACGGCCGCGAGGACCAGCACCACCCATTTTGCCATGATCCGCAAAAACATTTCGACCCGCGGGTAAATCGTGACGAAGGCGACAAAAATTCCGAAATGCAGTGCCGGCGACCCGGCCAGGCCCGAGCGTTGCCAGAGCCCCCAGATTGTCAGCACGATGGTCGGCGCCAGCAAGAGGATCAGATACAGTCCGATGTAAGCGCGCTGGCCGATGAACCGCTCTACTTCGCGACCGAAAACGAAAAGCATGTACATCTCGATGGCGAACCAGAGCAGCGCCGACGGTGTGTGCACAAAGGCGTAAGTGGCGATTCGCCAGACTTGCCCGCCGTGCCACACATAGGCGCTGTCAAAAACACGTAGCTGAAGCCGGCCGAGTAGCCCGCGGCGACGATAAGCGCCGCCAGAATCGCGCAGGCGACATGTACATCCGACCAGAATGGTAGTGACATCAACGGGGTAGCGTCCCATCCACGTCACCGGGCGGTAATCATCGGAGGTAGTGACTCCGAACATATTATAAGTAAACAGCCGGGCTTCGGCCCGCGCAAGACAACTCTCGCTCGTTCAGAGCAAAAAACACCGGGCTCCAACTCCGAAAGTTTTCGCGAGCGGCATCCAGGAACCAATGAAATTCCAACCACGAAACGCCAATGAAGAACAGACGGCGAAATCCCGGGACATTGCTGGCTGGAGCTTTCCTCTGGTGTTGGCTCATTTTTCGGTGCCGCTCGAAAAATCTCCTTGGAGAAGCGGGGGAGGATGGCGAAATTGTAACCCCTCGTTACGCCCCGGTGGGTGATCGATCATCAAACTCATGAACAACATCGCACCCGCCATTTCGCCCCCAACCGGGATCGGCGGGAACAAGCCGGCCAACCAGGCGGTGCTCGATTGGGTGCAGGAGGTTCAGGCTCTGACCAAGCCGGACAACATTTTCTGGTGCGACGGCTCCGACCAGGAAAACGAATTTCTGCTCGAGCAAGCGATGCCGGCAGAACGTCCTCGTCAAACTCAACGAGCAAAAAGTTCCCCGCTCTTATCTGCATCGCTCAAATCCGAACGACGTCGCCCGGGTCGAACAGTTCACTTTCATCTGCACGCCCACCAAAGAGGAAGCTGGTCCGACCAACAATTGGTCCGCCCCCGCGGAGACCTACGCGAAGCTGCACGGACTGCTCAAAGGCGCAATGCGCGGGCCGCACCATGTTTGTCGTTCCCTACATCATGGGTCCGCCCGATTCGCCGCTGACCAAGGTCGGGTTCGAAATCACCGATTCGCATTTACGTCGTTCTGAGCATGCGAATCATGACGCGCATGGGCGAGGTCGCGATCAAGCGGCTGGGCTCGGATACAAAGGCGGAATGGAATCGCGGCCTGCATTCATTACTGGATGTCAATCCGGCCCGCCGCTTCATCTGCCATTTTCCGCAGGACAACGCGATCATTTCGGTCGGCTCCGGTTACGGCGGCAACGTCTTGCTGAGCAAGAAATGTCTCGCCCTGCGCATCGGTTCGTATCTGGCGCGACAAGCAAGGCTGGATGGCCGAGCACATGTTGATCCTCGGCGTGGAATCGCCCGAAGGACGAAAACATTACGTGGCCGCGGCCTTTCCGAGCGCCTGCGGCAAAACAAATTTCGCCATGCTGATTCCGCCGTCGCATTTCCAGGGCTGGAAAGTTACGACCGTCGGTGACGACATCGCCTGGATGCAGATTCGTGACGGTCGCCTCTATGCCGTCAATCCGGAGAACGGCTACTTCGGCGTCGTGCCGGGAACGAGCTACAAATCAAACCCGAACGCGATGAAATCGATCGAGCACGACACGCTCTATACCAATGTCGCGCTGACCGATGACGGCGATGTCTGGTGGGAAGGCAAAGATGGTCCTCCGCCGGCACACGCGATCGATTGGCGGGGGAACGATTGGACGCCGGCCTCAAAGGAAAAAGCCGCGCATCCCAACAGCCGGTTTGCCACGCCGATGCGCAACAATCCGGTTCTCGACCCGGATGTCGAGAAAGGCGAGGGCGTGCCGATTAGTGCGATCATTTTCGGCGGACGCCGCAGCGACACCATGCCGCTGGTGCTTCAAGCGCTCGATTGGGAGCACGGCGTCTATCTCGGCGCGACCATGGCGTCCGAAACCACCGCTGCGGCGACCGGAGCGGTCGGTCAGGTGCGTCGTGATCCGATGGCGATGTTGCCATTCTGCGGCTACAACATCGGCGATTATTTCCAGCATTGGCTCGAGATCGGAACACGGCTGACCAATCCACCGCTCATTTTCAACGTGAACTGGTTTCGCAAGGGAGCGGATGGAAAATTCCTTTGGCCCGGGTTCGGCGACAACATGCGCGTCCTGAAATGGATCATTGATCGATGCGAAGGCAGCGACGCGCGCCGCGGAGTCTCCGATCGGCTGGCTGCCACGCCGGAAGATCTCGATCTTGAACGGCCTCGAGATCTGCCCACGCAGTCGATCGTCGAACTTCTCGAGGATCGATCGCGGACAATGGCAGAAGGAACTTGAAGGTCACAAAAAATTCTTCGACTCGCTCGGCGGTGTGGTGCCGAAGGAGCTGTTAGCGCAGCGTGAAAAACTCGAAAAGCGCTTGGCGAAATAGCGCTGTAGGGGAGGCTGCCCCGCTCGCGAAAGCTTTCGGAGCCAACCTCCCTCGGAAAGCAAACTGCTTCCCCTACAAGAGAATCCGGGCAATCCGCAGTCGGCTTGCGATTCGTCGCCCCATCTGGGATTGTCTCCAGTGGGTTCGAAGGTTATCGAAAAGGAATCCGTCACCGGACCGGTCGTTCGTCTGAGACGGGTGCGATCGAGATTCGCGGGGCGCGTCAGAACAACCTGAAGGGCATCGATGTCGATCTTCCGCTCGGTCAAATGACGGTTCATGACCGGCCCGAGCGGGAGCGGCAAATCGAGTCCTCGCCTTCGACACGATCTACGCGGAAGGGCCAGCGCCGCTACGTCGAAACTTTCAGTCCGTACATGCGGCAATTCCTCGATCGCATGGACAAACCGCGGTCGATGAGATCCGCGGCATCCCGCCGGCCATCGCCATCGAGCAATCGAACCCGGTCAAGAGTTCGCGATCGACCGTCGGCACGATGACGGAGATCAACGACTATCTGAAATTGCTCTGGCCGCGCATCGCGCGTGCCTTTTGTCCGGGCTGCGGCCGCGAAATCCGACCGGAAACCGCGCAGTTCGATTGCCGACGAAGTATTGCGCGACCTGCCACGGCAAAATGTTCTGATCACCTTCTGGGTGGCCGTTCCGGCGAAAACGGAGCCGCGTGAATTCTTCGATTTCCTTCAGCAGCAAGGCTACCTGCGGGTCTGGATCGATCAAGAAAGTCGTTCGCGTCGATGGCGACGCCAAAATCAAACGTCTCGGCGCCCGCGTGCAGGTCATTCAGGACCGCATCGCGATCACCGACGGAAACCGCGCGCGCCTGATCGAAGCCATCGAAACGGCGCTTCGTTTCGGCAAAGGACAGAATCAACGTGGTGCTGATGTCGGATACGACGGCGAAACGTGCCGACGGCGCGGCGCCTCCAAATCCAAATCAAAATCCGAAATCCGAAATCGACGAACTTCCTTTCTCCACCGGCTGGCATTGCGCGCATTGCGATATCGATATTCGTCCGCCGACGCCCGGACTTTTCAGTTTCAACAATCCGCTCGGGGCATGTCCGGAATGTCGTGGCTTTGGTCGCACCATCGCGATCGACCTGAACAAGGCGATTCCGGATCGCAGCCTGAGCATTGCGCAAGGCGTGGTGCGCGTTTTTCGGGGCGAGGAATTCGGCGAATCGCAAAAGGATCTGCTTCGCGCCTGCGCGCGCGAAGAGATCGATATCAGGGTTCCATTCGAGGAACTGCCCAAGGCTGATCAGAATTTTGTCATTGATGGCGAAAAGCGGAGTGATGCGGCGCGGAGGACGAATATGACGACGATGATCGCTGGTACGGCGTGCGCGGATTTTTCCGCTGGCTCGAAAGCAAGACCTACAAAATGCACGTGCGCGTTCTGCTCAGCCGATATCGCGCCTACACGAAGTGTCCGAAGTGCGAGGCGGACGTTTTCAGCCCGAAACGCTGAATTACAAAATTCCTCTGTAGCGGCGGTCTCCGACCGCCGTCCGCATCATTTCGGCGGTCAGAGACCGCCGCTACAGCTGACCCTTCCTGAGTTCGACGCTCTTTCCATTGCTCAAGCGCGTGATCTTCTTCACCGACATCGAGATTCCGCCTGACGATTCCACCGCGGCGATGCTTCGCCGAGGAGATTTGTGCCCGTCTGCAATATCTTTGCGAGGTTGGTCTCGGCTATCTCACGCTCGATCGATCTACTCGCACGCTGAGCGGCGGCGAAGTGCAGCGCGTTAATCTGACGACCTGTCTGGGCGCGTCGCTCGTCGAACACGCTCTTTGTCATGGACGAGCCAAGTGTCGGACTGCATCCGCGCGATGTCGGCCGGCTGGTCCGCGTCATGCACAATCTGCGCGACAAGGGCAACACCCTGCTCGTCGTCGAGCATGAGGAAGCAATCATTCGAGCGGCCGATAATCTGATCGACATCGGTCCCGGCCGCGGCGAACGCGGAGGCGAGCTCGTTTTCAGCGGCGCGCTAGGAGATTTTCTTCCTGATTGGGGAGCGCGCGCTTCCAGCGTGCATTCCGCGGCATCTTTGCCGCGGAAACCTAAGGGAAGCGTTCGGCAGGATGCCAAACGTAGCACGCAGGATGCGTGCGCTCCCGAATCCCTGACCCGCGATTATCTCAGCGGTCGCAAATCGATTCCCGTCCCGAAATCGCGCCGGAAATCGACAACCTCGATCAAGATCACCGGCGCCCGCGAGCACAATCTGAAGAATCTCGATGTCGATCTTCCGCTCGGCGTCTTTCCCTGTGTCACCGGTGTATCCGGGTCCGGAAAATCGACCCTCATTCACGATGTTCTTTATCGAAAATCTTCTCCGCGCCAAAGGGTCAGACATCCGATCAGGAGCCGGGCGCGTGCAAGTGTGTAACCGGAGCGCATCGCATCGGCGACCTGGTCATGGTCGATCAATCGCCGCTCGCGCGCACGCCGCGTTCGACGCCGATCCTGTATCTCGGGCTTTACGATCGGGTGCGCGAATTGTTTCGCCGCGCAATCCGGAAGCGATGTCGCAAGGACTGACGGCAAGCGCGTTTTCGTTCAATTCCGGCAGCGGCCGTTGCGAACGATGTTCCGGCACCGGCTTCGAAAAAATCGAGATGCAGTTCCTGAGCGATCTGTATGTGCGTTGCGCGGAATGCGAGGGCCGGCGCTTCCAGTCGCACGTTCTCAAAGTGCAGGTGCACGGCAAATCGATCCACGATGTGCTGGAACTGACCGTGAGTGAGGCGATTCAATTCTTTGCCCGAATTGGGGAACAAAGGACGCTGTCTGATCCGCTCCACAGTCCTCGACGAGGTCGGGCTTGGTTACCTCCGACTGGGCCAGCCGCTGAATACGCTTTCGGGCGGCGAATCGCAGCGCCTGAAACTGGTTCGGCATCTCACCGATGTGGAGGGACGCGCGCCGTCGCGTCCCACTCAGGGCGCCGACAGCGCGGCGCCCTCCAGCCCTTTGAAATCCGCGGTGGGTGATCTTTTCATCTTCGATGAGCCGACGACGGGATTGCACTTCGACGACGTCGCGATCCTCGTGAAACTGTTTCAACGGCTGGTCGATCGTGGGTCATTCCATCGTGGTGATCGAGCACAATCTCGAGGTGCTTAAGTGCGCCGACTGGATCATCGATCTCGGTCCGGAAGCTGGCGACAACGGCGGCGAAGTCGTGGCGGCTGGAACGCCGGAACAGATCGCGAAGGTTGACGAGTCGCACACGGGACGATTTCTTCGCAGTGTTCTGGGGACGCTGGCGGAGCGCGCGCTTCCAGCGTGCGACGGCCGCATCCTGCCGGCCGACAGCAGGCCCGGACAGCATGATAGAACGCGGCAGGATCGTCGCGCTCCGCGCGCAGAGATGCCGATGGCTCCCCAGAACGAGGAACTGTCGCGCGCAGCGGAAGTGGCCCCGCGTTATCGAACGTGGCCAAACAACGATCGATTCAGATCCACGGCGCGCGCGAGCACAATCTGAAGAACATCTCCGTCGAAATTCCGCGCGATCAAATGGTCGTCATCACCGGCTTGAGCGGTTCGGGGAAATCGACCCTCGCGTTCGATATTCTCTTTGCCGAAGGGCAACGCCGCTTTCTCGACAGCATGTCGCCCTATGCGCGGCAATTCGTCGAACAACTCGAGAAACCGGATGTCGATCTGGTCGAAGGCTTGCCCGCCGAGCGTCGCGATCGAACAGCGGGTCACGCGCGGCGGCGGCAAATCAACCGTCGCGACCGTGACCGAGGTTTATCATTTTCTGCGGCTGCTCTTTGCCAAGACCGGAACGCAATTTTGTCCCGACTGCGATTTGCCGGTCGAAAAGCAGAGCCTCGCCGCCATCGTGAAACAAGTTGAGGCCGCGGCCAAACGCGGCGCCGCTCAAGGTCCTGGCGCCGCTGGTCAAAGCGCGCAAAGGCTTTCACACCGACGTCGCGCGCTGGGCGGAGCGGCAGGGATTCGACACGCTTTATGTCGATGGCAATGCTCATCCCGGTCTCGCAATTTCGAAAGCTCGAGCGTTTCAAGGAACACACCATCGACGTGGTGGTCGGAGCGATTGACGCGAAGCGAATTCTGAAAGCGCGTAATCTGACGCAACGCGCCCTCGAGATCGGTCGCGGCACGGCTCATCTGCTCGACTCGAAAAATCGCCTGACGGTCATGAGCACGGAGATGAGTTGCCCGGGTTGTGGTCGGGCGTTTGAGAACTCGATCCGCGTTTGTTTTCATTCAACTCTCCGCATGGTGCTTGCGAGGAATGCGGCGGATTTGGCGAAATCTGGAATCGGTCGCTGCAAACCGGCACGGAGGATAACGGAGAATCGGCTCTGGAAAACGAGCTGGCCGCGGAGCGCGAGTTCGAATGGATCGAGGAAGACGAAGCGCGCCCGTGCCCGAGCTGTCAGGGTTCGCGCCTGAACGCGGTGGCCCGACACGTTCGGGTGCAAGGCCTCACCATCGACCAGTTCACCGAACTGGCGGCGAGCGAAGCCCGTCAGTTGACCGCGAAGCTCCGGTTTCGCGGCACGCACAAGACGATTGCTGACAGAATTGCTGCCGGAGATCGAACAGCGGCTGCAATTCATGGAAAATGTCGGGCTCGGTTATCTCGCGCTGGGCCGTTCGGCCAAGACCTTGAGCGGCGGCGAATCGCAACGCATTCGTCTGGCCGCCCAGCTCGGATCGAATCTTGCGTGGTGTCCTTTATGTGCTCGATGAACCGACGATCGGCCTGCATCCCCGCGATAACCTGCGTCTGCTCGAAACCCTGACGCGCTTTGCGGGAAAAGGGAAACTCGCTCGTCATCGTCGAACACGACGAAGAAACGATGCGCCGCGCCGATCACATTATCGATCTTGGCCCGCGGGCCGGGCTGCACGGCGGGGAGGTCGTTGCCCAGGGAACATTGCGCGACATTCAAGAGGCCAAAAACTCCGAGACGGGACGCTGCTTGCGGTCGCCCATTTCTCATCCTCTCCGGCAAGGGCGCCGCTCACTCGCGAATGTGGAAGGCTGGATCGAGATCCGGGGCGCCCGGGCGAATAACTTGAAAAACGTCGATGTGCGATTTCCCATCGGTCGCCTTTCCGTTATCACCGGCATCTCCGGCTCAGGAAAATCGACCCTCATGCACGACGTTCTGCTGCCGGCGGTGCGGGAACAATTGAACAGAAAGAAGCAGAGCGGGAACGGAGATTTGTTCCGGCTGGTCAGCGGCACGACGCAAATCGAAGCGGTTTACGAAGTCGATCAATCGCCCATTGGCAAGACCTCGCGATCGACTCCGGCGACCTACATGAAAGTTTTCGACGAGATCCGAAATTCCTACGCTCAATTGCCGGTCTCACGGGTCCGCGGTTATTCCGCCAGCCGGTTCTCCTTCAACGCGGAAGGAGGTCGCTGCGAAACCTGCAAGGGCCAGGGCGTGATCAAGCTCGAGATGAACTTTCTGCCGAGCAGTTTTGTGCCGTGCGAAGATTGCGGCG
The DNA here is from genome assembly GCA_963788855.1 of uncultured Verrucomicrobiae bacterium. Lineage (GTDB taxonomy): Bacteria > Verrucomicrobiota > Verrucomicrobiia > Chthoniobacterales > UBA10450 > CAWBIE01. Next base: position 458,373 of record CAWBIE010000004.1, on the reverse strand, counting down.
GACGTCGCTATAATCCGCAGACGCTCGAGGTTCTATATAATGAGAGGTCGATCGGCGACGTCATGGAAATGACGGTTGACCAGGCGGCCGAGTTCTTTTCCGCGCATCCGAAAATCGCGCGCCCGCTCTCTCTCCTTGTCGAGACCGGTCTCGGATACCTGAAGCTGGGTCAGCCGAGTCCCACCCTGAGCGGCGGGGAAGCGCAAAGGCTGAAGCTCGTTACGGAATTGAAACGCGGAGTGGGGCGGGCCCAAAACGAAAGGCTCCGCAAGATGCGCAAGCCGGGCTCGACGCTCTACCTGCTCGAGGAACCAACCATCGGCCTGCACATGGCCGATATCGAATTGCTGCTCAACGTGGTTCATGCGCTGGTGGACGAAGGCAACACCGTCATCGTCATCGAGCACAATGTCAGCGTCATCGCAGAGGCGGATTACATCGTTGATCTTGGGCCGGAAGCCGGCGCGGAAGGCGGCGAGCTAGTCGCCTTCGGCACACCTGAAGAAATTGCGGGCAACAGATTGAGCCGGACCGCGCCGTTCTTGCGCGACGTGCTGAAGACGACGCTGGGCCAGACCTTGGCGCGCTGAGCTGTAGCCGCCCCGCTCTGCCTGCCACGCCGTAGCGGCGCGAAGGCGGGTCGGGGCGTTGCGCAAGGACACACGGCGACCGAGCGCCGTGGCTACAGGATGCGTTTGTATTGCTGCTTGTGCTCTGGTTCGGTATGAATCCGGCAGCGATGCTCGCGTACTATCTCCACAACTTCGATCCGTTCATTTTTCATATCACGGAAAATATCGGACCCCGCTGGTATGGCATGGCCTACGTACTCGCTTTCGCGTGCAGCTACGCGCTGCTACGCGTTTTGTCCAAATACGGCTATTGCGACCTCCCGCCCAACAAAGTTGGCGATTTCATCACGGGATGCGCGTTGCTCGGTGTAATTCTCGGCGGACGCCTCGGTTACGTTCTTTTTTACAAACCCGAGATGTTGCGCGAGCCCTTCTCGATCTTTCGCGTTTGGGAAGGCGGGATGTCGAGCCACGGCGGCATGATCGGCGTCTTACTTTTCACATTCTACTTCGCGCATCGTCACCATGTCTCGTGGACGAATCTCGGCGATAACCTCGTCGTCACGGCGCCAATCGGATTGTTCTTTGGTCGCTGCGCCAATTTTATTAATGGCGAACTCTTCGGACGAATCGCCGACCGTCCGTGGGCGATGCAGTTTCCGAAGGAGCTGTTCGATGATTCGGCCGAAGCGGAACGGGCGGCCAAGGCCTGTTCTCAGATTGATCCGTCCCTCATCACGCCGGATGCGATTGTCGCAGCGGCGCATCAGCAACCCCAGGTTCGGGAGGCTCTCCGCGCCATTCTTACTCCGAGGCACCCGTCACAATTGTACGAAGCTTTCTTCGAGGGAATTGTTCTGTTTGCGATCTTGTGGCTGGTGCGGACACGTACCCGGCAGCCGAACGGCGTTTTGACCGGCTTGTTTTTTCTTTGTTACGCCGTCTTCCGCATTTTCCTGGAAACTTTTCGCGAGCCGGATGCCACCCTCATCGCCGGATTTACCCGCGGCCAGTTCTTCTCGTTTTTTCTGTTCGCCATCGGGATCGCGTTCATCGTCGTGGCGAAACTGCGGCCGACGTATCCGAAGAGGATGACGGCCTAGCAATCTGTCATTCCGACCGAAGTGGAGGAATCTCTTACTATTGGATTAGGACGAATAATAAGAGATGTCTCCCCGCCACAGCGGGGCTCGACATGACAAAGGCTTCGGTCGAAATGACAAGAAGCACTTTCGCTTTCATCGGAATCCGTTATTACTTAAACAGGTGAAGCGGAAATGCTCATTCCGAAGTTGATTGCGGCCGGCGGTCTGCTTTTCGCGTTCGAGCATGCGACAATTGCCGGCAAGGTTGTTCTGGCCCTGCTCGCGGTCGCTTCGATTTTTAGCTGGTCGATCATGATCACGAAGCTGCGCGTGATTCAATTCGCGCGAAAGCAAAACGCCCGTTTTCTCGCGGCGTTCCGTCAGGATCGGCAGCCCCTGCGGCTGTTCGAAAAGAACGCGCGCTTTCCCGGTTCGCCTCTTTTCAACGTCTATCGGGCTGGCTGTCGAGAGATGACATTCCATCTGCTTGGTTCGGCTGAGGTCGACGAGACCTTTCGCGCGCGCCTCGAGACCGCGGATAAGATTTCGCCGGCCCAGATGGGCGCGGTCAATGCGGCCATGGAGCGGGCGGTCGGGGAAACTGCGCTCGATCTCGAATCGCAAATGATTCTGCTGGCCACCGCCGTGAGCGGGTCCCCCTTTCTCGGCTTGCTTGGGACGGTGTGGGGCGTGATGGATGCGTTCACGGGCGTGGCCGAGGCGGGTTCGCCCAGTCTGGCCTCGATGGCGCCCGGCGTTTCCGGCGCTTTGATCACGACAGTGACGGCGCTGTGCGTCGCCATTCCGGCCATGTTCGGTTACAATTTTCTGGTCACCAGCATCCGCGCCATGATCGTGCAGATGGATAATTTTGCGGCTGAGTTCGCCTCCGAATTCGAGCACAAATTTGTCGATCACGGGTCGCGTGCACCAGAGTTTCGCCGATGAGACGCTACTCTCAGCGCAATAATTTAACTTCTCTCTCCGAGATCAACATCACGCCGTTACTCGATCTCGCGTTCGTTTTGTTAATTATCTTCATGATCACGACGCCCCTGCTCGAAAACAGCATGAACCTCGTGATTCCATCGAGCGGCGCGCCGAATCCACCGGTGAATTCGTCCCAGGTTCAAACCATTTCGATCGATCGCGCTGAGACGATCAAGCTAAACAATCAAGTCATCGATCCCGCAGCGCTGGCTGCGCGATTAATTGAGTTGAAGCGGACGATTCCTGACGCAGCCGTGATCATTCGGCCCGATCGCGAATTGCCGGTGCAAAAATTAATTACCTTAATGGACGCGCTGCAGCGTGCTGGGATCATGAAGGTGGGGATCGCAACGAAAGCCGAGACAAAGTAGACATGTCGACCGGCGTCCGCTTTTGGCGCAACGTTACGCTCATCGGACTGGCTCACGTGGCCGTCATTTACGGACTGATCCGTTGGAATCGCGAGAGTAAGCCGGCCAACGCCCAGAGCATCGTCTGGATGAATGGTGGTGGCGGTGGCGGAGATGGCGCGGCGACCCCGACGGCAACGCCGAAACCGGTCGAGGTCGCGAGCCCTTCGCCCGAATTAACGCCAACGCCGCCGGAAGAATCGGAAGAAGATCGGTCAGTTTTAGCTGCGGCCAGGAGCGATATTCAATTGCCCGCCCCAACGCCGACCGCGACGCCGACACCCAGGCCAAAGCCGAGCTCGACGCCCTTGGTCAAGGGGACACCGAAGCCAACCCCAAAACCTGTCCCAAAGCCAACGCCCAAGCCGAAGCCGAAGCCAAGTCCCAAAAAGCTCATTCTGGCCAGGGCTTCGCCAAAGCCCTCGCCGACGTTAAAGCCGACGCCCGAGGAATCGGTCGAGGACAATGAGCAGGCCGCTCACGAAGCGGAGAAAGAACAAATTGCAAAGGCGGCATTGGACAAGGTGAAGCCGGAGACAATAAAGAACCCGACCGTCGCGCCCGAGGGAAGGGGCAGGGGAACATCAGCTGGTGCGGGTGGTCATGCCGCGGGTGGCAGCGGCGAATCGCAATTCGGCTGGTACGGCAGCATGCTGCACGATCGGTTTTACAGCGAATGGATCCAACCGACGAGCAGTCTGGAGGCAGGGGCCAAAGCGTCCGCACTCGTTAAGATTCGCATTGAAAAGGACGGCCGGGTTTCAAGTTTTGAAATCGTCAAAGGGTCCGGGAATGCCATGGTTGATGAATCGGTCACAGCGATTGCCAAGCGTGTGACGCGCGTTGATCCACTGCCCGCCGGCCTGGGCGATGGCAAGCATTACGACGTTAAAGTGAATTTCGAACTGAGTTCCGAACAATGACGCGGTAATCAGCGCCCGCCGATCAGACAGCGGCCGGCCGGTTTTGTCCGCTCTCTCTGGCTTGGGCGCGGGCGCGATTGGCCTGCAACTCTGACAGATGTTTTTCGGACCATCGACAGAGACCGTGCAGCGGCTCGATCAGAGTCCGCCCCAGACGGGTCAACGCATATTCGACTTTCGGGGGCACGACCGGATGGACTTTGCGTTGCACCAGTCCGTCGCGTTCCAGGCTGCGCAATGTCTGGGTCAGCATTTTTTGCGAAATCCCGCCGATCTCACGCTGCAGCTCGGCATAACGTTTTGTGCCATGAGCGAGGACCTGAATAATCAGGGCTGTCCACTTGTCGGCAATCCGGTCGAGCACGAGTCGCGAGGGGCACTGCGCGTCCATGACCGAGCCGTCGCTCGAAGATTTTCTCATCTCTTTTTCTTAGCAGCTCGTCTTTAACGAGCAAGAAGAGAGTAACACACTAAAAGTAGCGTATCGATGACAAGGATTTGTGCACCGAGCTGGATCGACCTCTGGCTGGAATAATGGCTCCTGATGGGTTCAGGGCGGAGGTTTAGCAACGCGCTCGGAGATCGCGTTCCACCGGCCTACCCGGACACGGAATTCGCTGCGTGATATTGCGGCGGTCCTTTCCTCTCCCTTGCCCGGGAGAGGATTAAGGTGAGGGTGATCATCGATGGATTCCGAAACGCCCACAGCCATAGGCCCGGACTTTTTTTGCGTCGGCGCCCAAAAGGGCGGGACCGGCTGGCTCTACGAGCAACTTCGTTCCCATCCGGATTTTTGGATGCCGCCGCTGAAGGAGCTGCATTATTTCGATCGGCTCTGGAGATCCTCGCGGGCGGCGCGTAAATCCGAGGAACGGATCGGGACGGCGCGCCAGAGCGCTCGTGATGAGCGGGACCTGCGCTTTCTCGATCGCATGGAAACCCTGGCTCAAAGCCCCGAGATCGACCTGGAAAAATACGCCGAACTTTTTTCCGGCAAGGGGTCGTTGGTCTCCGGCGACATCACGCCCGGATATTCCACCCTGGAAGATGAATCGATCGCGCGAATCGCGCGGCGATTTCCGAAGGCGAAAATTATTTTTTTGGCGCGCGACCCGGTGGAGCGAGCATGGTCGCATCTTTCCATGTGGGTGCGGCATGGAGTTATCGAAGCGTTCAAACCCGACGATTTGGGCCGAATCACCGAGCATTTGCTTCGACCGGAAGTGCAGCGTCGCTCCTATCCCAGTAAAATCGTCGGCCGCTGGCGCAGGCATATCCCATTTTTTCGGGTTTACTTTTTCGACGATTTGAAACGTGACCCCGCAGAATTGCGCGGGTCGATTATCCAGTTCCTCGGAGGCGACGCGGCCAAGCCCAGCGGTCATTTGACGGCTGGCCACAACCCGAAGGCGAAGCTGGAAAAACTTGAACTGACGGCAAGCGTCCGATCGCACCTCGCCCAATTTTTTGAAGACGAACTGAAGGCCTGCGCCCGAGAATTGGGCGGACCGGCCCTCGACTGGCCGGCGCGCTACGGATTTTAAGCACTCTTGCGTTCACGCCCGCGCTAGCGCACGGTTCTTGCCGGCCATGCGTCGAACCGTGTCCATCTCACTGTGAAGATCCTTGTCATCGGCAGCGGAGGCCGTGAGCACGCTCTCGCCTGGAAACTGAAGCAGTCGCCCGGGGTTGACCGAATGTTTTGCGCGCCGGGTAATGCCGGCACGTCGCAAATTGCCGAGAACGTTGCCATTGGTCCGAGCGACCTGGCTGCCCTCGTCCGTTTTGCCAAGCAGAACAGTGTCGATCTCACGGTAGTAGGACCGGACGATCCGCTGGCACTGGGCATCGTCGATCTTTTTACGGCCCAGGGTTTACGCATTTTCGGTCCGACCAAAACTGCGACCAAACTCGAGTCTTCGAAAATCTTCGCGAAGGAGTTAATGCGAAAGAAGGGAATCCCCACAGCGCAGGCGAGAACGTTCACGGATAGTGACGAGGCTTTGGCCTATTGTGACGAACTGAGTCCGCCGATTGTGATCAAGGCAGACGGCCTGGCCCTGGGCAAGGGCGTCATTATTGCAGCCGATGCGGCCTCGGCCCGATCGACAATCGACGCCATGATGAATCAGCGGCGATTTGGCGAAGCCGGCCGTCGCGTTGTGATCGAAGAATTCCTGCGTGGCTCGGAGTGTTCATTACACGCGCTCGTGGATGGAACGAGCTACTGTCTCCTGGCGGCGGCGCGCGATTACAAGCGCGCTTTCGATGGCGATCGCGGTCCAAACACCGGAGGAATGGGCGCGTTCAGCCCGGCCAATAATTGGAATGACGCCCTGCGGTCCCAGTTCGACCAGAAAATCATTCGGCCGTTGCTGAGTGCCCTCTCCGAGGAAGGAGTCGTGTTCCGCGGGCTTCTTTTCCCCGGGCTTATGATCGATGGAAACGAGGGGCGCGTTCTCGAATTCAATTGCCGCTTCGGCGATCCTGAGACCCAGGCCATCTTGCCGCGTATGAAGTCCGACTTGTTACCGCTGCTCCTGGCGACCATCGATGGTAAACTCGACGATTGCACGATCGAATGGGACGAACGCGCCACCGTCACGGTCGTGCTGGCTTCGGGCGGTTACCCGGACAAGGTCGAGACTGGAAAATGGATCTCGGGCCTGAACGAGGCGGCTCAACGAGACGATGTGCAGGTCTTTCATGCCGGAACTCGTCGCGTGAATGATGAAATTGTTACGTCCGGGGGCCGGGTTCTTTCCGTGACCGCGCTTGGTTCCACGCTCGAAGCAGCGCGCACGCGCGCTTACGAAACAATCTCGTTGATTCACTTCGATGGTTGCCGTTGCCGGACTGATATTGCTCTCACCGGCGACCCCGCCTGAGTAATCATGCATCGGCCTTCTTTGCCAATTTTCGCGCTGTGGCTGTTGGCGGCTAATTTGTCCGCGCAATCGCCTGCTCCGTCCGCCTCGCCGAAGTCCGTCGCCGTTCTCTCGCCTTCGCCATCGGTGGCGCCGTCGCCCTCGACTGCACCCTCGCCGGCGGCCCTTTCCCCTGAACAATTGATTAATTCACTGAGTGCCGCGGATCTCCAGGCCGCCATCCCGCTCCTGAAAGCGAACTTCACGAAACCTGATGCGATCAGTGAGACTGAATTGAATCGGGCCACCCTGCAGGGATTGATGGCGCGACTTGGCCACGGTTTGATGGTCTTGCCGGACAAGCCGGGCGCTGCTCCCGAACCGCTGGCCCCGTTCTACGGCGAGATTCTCGAAAACCATATCGGTTACCTGCGCCCCGGTTCCCTGACCAGTGCGAATCTTCAAACCCTCGATAAGAAACTTGGAGAATTCGCGAGTCGAAAGGTTGATGCATTGATTCTCGATCTCCGCAGTAGCTCGGCTAACGATTTTGGAATCGCGGCGGATTTTGCCAAACGGTTTTGTCCCAAAGGGAAAGCCCTCTTTACTCTGCGCAAAGCGGGCCATCAGGATCGCGTTTTCAGTTCGGATCGGGATCCGGCCTACCAGGGATTGCTTTTTGTGCTCGCGGATGGAGATACGGGAGGAGGGGCCGAGGCGCTGGCCAGCGCGCTGCGGTATTTCGACAAGGCCCTGGTTATTGGTCAACTGACCGCCGGGCGGGCCGTGGAATATGCCGATCTGCCCTTGCCGAGCGGCAAAATTCTGCGCGTGGCGGTGGCGGAAGCGGTTTCGCCCGATGGCCAGGCCTTGTATCCGCAGGGAATCAATCCCGATTTGCCGGTCGAGATGTCTGCGGTCGACAAGCGGCAGGTATTTCAGATGAGCATGGACAAGGGGCTGGGTCCGTTTGTTTACGAGACCGAGCGCCCGCACTTGAATGAAGCGGCCTTGCTCGCCGGAACGAATCCGGAGTTGGAACCGATCGAGCAACGCCGCCTGCGCGCGCAGGAAAGGTTGCCGCGCGATGCGGTTTTACAACGCGCCCTTGATCTCGTGACCTCGCTCGAGATTTATCAAAAACGATAAGGTGACTCCGCTCGAAGAACGCATCGGTTACAAGTTCCGAAATTCTCTCCTTCTGGCGGAGGCGCTCACACATCCAAGTGTACGGCACGAGACGCAACGGGATCATTTGGATAATCAACGTCTTGAGTTTTTAGGGGACGCGGTTCTGCAGCTTGTCATCACGGAGCGCTTGTTCCGGCACTTTGATGAAGAGGCAGAAGGTCGGCTGACCAAACTGCGTTCCCGGCTGGTCTCGCGTGAAACGCTCAAGACCTATGCGCTCGCGCTCGATCTCGGCGCTTATCTGATGATGGGTCGCGGAGAAGATTCCAGCGGCGGACGGGAACGGACCTCCACCCTGGGTGACGCCTTCGAGGCGTTGATTGGCGCGATCTATCTCGACAGCGGATTGGAAGCCGCGCGAAAATTCATTCTCACGCAGGCGCAAGCCGATCTGGAACAAATCGCGGAGCAACCGGTTGACATCAATCCCAAGGGGAATTTGCAGGAACTCCTGCAAAGCATTTCGCCCAGCAGCCCGGTTTACGAGGTCATCTCGCAAAGCGGACCCGAACACGAAAAAACGTTTGTCGTCGAAGTTAGCTGGGAAGGAATGGTCCTCGGGAAGGGGAGCGGCCGGAACAAAAAACAAGCCGAGACCGCCGCCGCCGAAGAGGCGCTGCAATTAAAGCATTGGGAGAAAAGAGGGTCCGCCTAATTGTAGCCGCGCCTCTGCGAGGCGCGTTCCGCGGTTGGCTCGGCGCGCAGCAATTAAGGGGTCGGAATCTCCGGCGAATGATTCAGCGCCTGCATCACCTTTCCCGATTGTCCGGTCCATTCGAAGTGATTCCGAATTGCGGTGGTCACAAACGTCTTCGCGCGCTGAATCGCATCTTGCAATGAAAGACCGGTTGCAAGACCGGCCGTGATCGCGGCCGAATACGCACAACCGGTTCCGTGGGTGGCAACATCGCGAACGAACGGTGCTGCAAACTCCGTGCTCGTTCCATTCTGAAAGAGTAAATCAACTGCGCTGTCTCCCGCGAGGTGACCTCCTTTGAGAAGCACGGGCACGCCGTATCGCTTTGCCAGGTCTCGCCCTGCCTCCTCCATGGCTGATCGATTTTGGATGGTGGTGCCAAGCAGACTGCCGGCTTCATCGAGATTCGGCGTAATCAAGGTCGCCAGTGGAAACAACTCGTTCTCGTAAAGCGCGACCGCATCAGGGAGCAGCAGTCGGGCGCCGCTCGTGGCAATCATCACGGGGTCGACCACCAAGGGAATGCGGGGCTGACTCTTGCGCGCGAAATCCTTCATTACCTGTGTTACGGCAGAGACAGTCTCTGACGAATAGAGAAGTCCTGTCTTGATCGCGGCGACGGGAAAGTTTGTGAGCAGAAGGCGAAGCTGTTGGCGGATCGTCTCGGCCGTTACCGATTCGATCCGGGAAACCTGGCCGGGTGTTTCGGCGACGACGCAAGTGACGGCGGTTAATCCATAGACGCCGAAGGCCGAGAACGTCTTGAGATCGGCCTGGATCCCGGCGCCGGCGCTACTGTCCGATCCGGCGATGGTCAGGGCGACGGGCGGTGAAGAACCGGCCATTGAATCAGGCGGTTAAAGCCGCCGCTCCAGAAATCCTATGTGCCGTCGCTGCCAATCGCTTCGACCGGACAGCCTTCCATCGCTTCTTTGCAAAGCGCTTCCTCCTCAGGAGACTCCGGTTGCTTGTAAACGAAGGAATGGCCGCCGTCGTCATTCCGTTTGAAATTGGCTGGCGCCGTTTCCCGGCACAAGTCGCAGTCGATGCACTGGTCGTCGACGTAAAATTTCCCTGCCACGTTTTCCGCGTATTTGTTTGCAGCGTCCGCCATAATCAGCTCTTTGAGCGAGGGGAAGGTTAGAAAGAAACCCCGCTGACGCAATGGAATTTGCGTATGAGGGAAGGCGCCCGGAGCCGTTTTAGCCTCGCAGGGCTTCGATCGATATCTCCCCGCGCATGAGGGCTTCGCCCACCAGGATGGCGTCCACCCCCCAGCCATCGATCTGCGTTGCATCGTTGAGACTCTTGATACCGCTTTCGCTCACCAGCACAATCCCGTCTGGAACTTCCTCGCTCAATCTTTCCGTGACGGAAATATCGACCTCGAAGGTGGCGAGATTCCGATTGTTAATCCCTATGATTTCCGCCCCGGCATCGAGCGCGCGATCGAGCTCTTCCAAAGTGTGGACTTCTACGAGGACATCGAGCTCATGCTTCGCGGCCGCGGCCGACAAGACCGTCAGTTGAGTTGATTCGACTGCGGCCACAATCAGCAGAATCGCGTCGGCTCCCGCCACCACCGATTCCGTGACCTGAATTTCATCGAGAATGAAATCTTTTCGCAAAAGCGGGACGCGAACGACTTCTCGAATCCGGGAAAGATATTCGAGTTTCCCCTGGAAAAATTGCTCGTCCGTCAAGACCGAGATGGCCTCGGCGCCGGCTTGCTCGTAACTCGTTGCCACCTCGACGGGGTGGAACGACTCCGCGATGAGGCCGGCGGAAGGGGAAGCCTTTTTCACTTCGGCAATCAACGCCAGCTTGCCGTCCACTCGCTTTAAGGCCGACCGAAAACTGCGGAAATCCGTTCGCTCCAGAGCCTTTCGGTGTAACTCCGCGGCCCGAGGTCGTAGCTGTTCGATCTCTCCGCGTTTGACCTGAAGGATCTCGTCCAATCGGCTCATTTCCATTGATAAAGTAGCAATTACCAACCTCCAAATCCCAAAGAGACCGGAGCGTCGAGCCGCAGCTTCGCCTTGCCGGGTTATTCGCGGAGTGCAATCTTGCCCGGCTCCGCGCCGACGTAGCTCAGCTGGTAGAGCAACGGTTTCGTAAACCGTAGGTCACGAGTTCGAATCTCGTCGTCGGCTCCACCTTGCGCCAGCTCGGCCGTCAACTTTTGATCGGGAAGGAGTCGCGTTTTAGAAAATCTTGCAGCGAGGCAGGGACTGTGGACGGCGAGGAGCCTCCACCCTTTGCATCCTTTCGCGGCGCCAAATCACGCAATTGGAAGGGCGCTCTTTTCTCTTTTTGATTCCGGCGCGTTTTTGATTGCTTGTCCATGGCAGGTTGCAAGGTGCTGTCTTTAGCAGAGTTTGCGGCGAAGGAAAGTCAGGCCTGAAAGAAATTTAAGAATTGTCGCGGGCTTGCTCTCTCGTGGCGGATTTTAGGCGAGCTGAGGACGCGCCTTATGCCAGTCGGTACTCTGCTCGTAGCCGTGAGCAATCTGCAGGATGCGCGCTTCATCCAGCGCCTTGCCCAGCAGCTGCAAGCCGATCGGTAGACGATGGCCGTCCAGTTCCGCGAACCCGCACGGCAGACTGATCCCGCAAACTCCGGCCAGACTTCCCGCGTTCGTAAAAATATCGGCCAGGTACATCTGCAAGGGATCGGAGGTTCGTTCGCCTAATTTAAAGGCCGGAGTGGGCGAGGTGGGCGAAACGAGCGCGTCGACTTTGGTGAAGGCCTGCGCGAAATCCTGCCGGATCAGGGCGCGCACTTTCTGCGCGCGCAAGTAGTAGGCGTCGTAATAGCCGGAGCTCAGGACGTAGGTGCCGAGAATGATCCGGCGCTTCACCTCGGGGCCAAATCCTTCCTCGCGCGTGCGGCCGTAATGATCGAGCAAGTCGCGTGGATTCTTTGCACTATATCCGTAACGGACGCCGTCAAAGCGCGCCAGATTGGCCGACGCTTCCGCCGTCGCGACGATGTAGTAGACGGCGATGGCATAATCGATGTGCGGGAGACTGACCTCGACAATCTCCGCGCCGAGCGCCTGAAGTTGCTTGACCGCGAGATCGACGGCCGCCTTGACTTGCGGATCTATTCCTTCGAGCGCGTATTGCTTCGGCAGACCTACCCGGATGCCACGCAGATCCCGATCGAGGCCGGCCGTGTAATCGGGCACCGGTTCGTTCAGGGAGGTTGAGTCCTGCGGATCGTGACCGGCCAGCGCGTTCATCAATAAGGCCGAGTCGCGGACCGTTTTCGTGAGCGGTCCGACCTGATCGAGGGACGAGGCAAACGACACGACCCCAAAACGAGAGACGCGTCCGTAAGTCGGTTTCAATCCGACGACACCGGAAAGGGCGGCCGGCTGTCGGACCGATCCACCTGTATCGGTACCGAGTGCGGCGAACGCTTCGTCCGCTGCCACGGCCGCTGCCGAACCGCCGCTGGAACCGCCGGGCACGCGCGACACGTCCCACGGATTGCGCGTTGCTTTGACGCTCGAGTTTTCGGTCGAGGAGCCCATGGCAAATTCGTCCATGTTCATTTTGCCGAAGGGAATGGCGCCGGCGGCGCGCAATCTCCGGATGACGGTGGCATCATAGGGCGCGCGATAATTGGCCAGCATCTTCGAGGCGCACGTGCACGGCTGTCCCGACACGTTGATGATGTCCTTGATGGCAATGGGCACGCCGCCGAGAGGAAGATCGACATCTGCTTTTTCCGCTTCCCGGGCGGCGGCATCGAAATCGATCGACAAGTAGGCGTCGATCCTCGGGTCGATCTCGGCGATGCGCGTGCGCAAGGCCTCGAGCACATCTCGCGGCGAAACCTCGCGGCGGCGCAGTAATCCCCGCAGGTCAGCGATGTTTAGCGCCGGCAGATCGGCGCCGGTCATTCGACAACTTTCGTGACGATAAAGAGATTGTTGTGCCGGCGCGGAGCGTTGCTTAACGCTTCCTCAGCCGTAAACCAGGGGCGCGGCTCATCTTCACGAAAGACGTTGACATACGGGAACGGCGTGGGCGGCCGCTTCCACCTGACTCACGTCCACTTCACGCAGCTTCTCCGCGTAGCTAAGAAGGTCGCCCAGTTGCTTCTGGAACAATTGCGTTTCTTCGGCAGTCAGATTGACGCGCGCCAACTTGGCCACGTAAGCAACGTCAAGATCGTTGGACTTGCTCATGCCGGCGCCGATCAAAAGTGTTGCAGATGACTGACGAGCCAAATGACCGCGCCGGCCAGGGCGATAATCAAGACAATGAAAACGATGCGGCCTTCGCGACGTTCCTTGCGCATGGCCCCGCGCGGCCGTCCGCTCCCGCCATCGTCGTCGCCGTAACGTTTGTCCGGCAAGCCGACCGCGACATCGAGGCGACTGCGTCCCTCGCTCGCGCGCCGGAGCAGTTCTTCACGTTGCTGCCGCGTGATCTCCTCGGCGACTCGCGGCGCGTCAGCGATCATGCGTTCGAGCTTCTCCATCTTTTCGCGCAGCTCCGATTCCTGCCGCACCAGCTCCTCCTTGCTGTGGTCGAGCGCGGTGGGCGATCTACTCGAGCGACGACGCATGAGCGAGCATCAAGGCCTTGAAGCCATCCACAGAAAAACAAGCAAAGCGCCAATTCCGAAAATGATCAGCGGCAAAGTGATGGCGAACCCGATTCGCACCCATTGCCCGAACGAACGGCCGCTGCGCAATAGTTCCCCGACGTCAGGAGCTGCTTCGGGCAAGCCCACGTTGGCCTCGTCCGTTGCCTGCAGGCGGCTGCGTTGTTGACTGAACTCGGTTCGCGCGTCCTCCACCGTACTAAGCGCCCGGCTCAATTCCTTGTGCAGTTCGGCTGGGTTCCAACTCTTGGGATCGATCGCCTCGATCAATTCCAGATGTTGTCCGAAACTCTCGCGCGTGCCGCGCAACTGCTCGAGTTTCTTTTGCGTGTCGTAAGCTTCACGCTCCAGAACGACCAGCGAGCGCGCTAGTTTGTCGCCCATCTCGGCCCGGCCGCGTTCCAATTCCTCCTGGCGCCGGCTCAGCTCCTCGAGCTCCCGCTTTTGCTTTTCAATCTGGTCCTGCTGACGTTTAAGCTGGAGCAATTGCTCCTGTGCCTTTTGCACCTGCGAGTCGAGATGCTCCGGGGACATGGCATCTTCGCTCAGTTCAAGCATCTGTTCGATCGGTCGAATTTTTTCAGGCATGATAAATTTTCGCATTCGGCGCGCCGGATTCGTGATCGCCGCCTCGTCACCTTAATTACGCATTTCGAGAATTCCAGATTTTTCCCGAGAGAATTTTTGACGCTTGCGCCGGCTGCCGATGACCTGACCGCCACACAACCGATGTCATCCCGAGCGGAGCGAGGGACCTCACATTCGCAGCTTTGGATACACAACCAATAAGGAACGATTTTCTCGCCTGTGTGAGATCCTTCGTTTTCACTCAGGATGACAAATCAACGGGGGTGTTAAACCTAGCGTCCGGGCATCATCTCGAATAACAACCCCTTGAAGTACTCGGTCTCCGGGATGGTTGGCACGACGGGGTGATCGGGCGCCTGTTCCAGGTGCCGAAGCTTCCTCGCGGAGCGCCGCGCGTCCACCAAGGCATCGGTAATTGTCTCCGCGAAGGCAATTTCACTGACGTGATGCGAGCACGAAAAAGTCGCCAGCACTCCGTCCTTGGAAAGAAGCTTGAACGCGCGCACATGGAGTTCGCGATAGCCGCGCAAAGCGTCGCGCAATCCGCCTTTCGCTTTGGCAAAGGAGGGCGGATCGAGAATAATGAGATCGTATTGCGTGCCGGACTTCTCCGCCTGACGGAGAAATTCAAAAACATCCCGCTCAATCCAATTTACCGAGAGAGCGTTGCGTTCCGCGTTTCTCCTCGCGGCCGCGATATTCTCCGCACTCGCTTCAACCGCGGTCACGTCCGCTGCGCCGGCCCGCGCACAGGCCAGCGCGAAGGCGCCTTGATTGGTAAAGCAGTCGAGCACGCGTCGTCCATGGGCAAATTCGGCCACAATTTCATAATGGCGGAGCTGATCGAGGTAGAATCCCGTTTTTTGGCCACGGAGCAGATCAATCTCGACCTGGAGCGGCGAGACCTGTCCAGTTCCAGCTATCTCAATAAGAGTCGCGCGTCCCGGGGGAGATCCCTCTAGAATTCCGCTGCGCAGTTCCAGCCCTTCGGCTCGACGCACCGGCGCATCATTCCGCTCGATGATTGTGACCTGTCCAAAAATCTGCGCGATGGCCCGCGCGATCAAATCTTTGCGCAAATCCATCGCCAGGGTCAGCGTCTGCAGGACGAATTGATCCCCGTAGCGATCAAGAATCACGCCCGGCAAGCCGTCGCTTTCGCTCCAGACGACCCGGCAAAGCTTTGGATTGATTTGCCGGCGCGTCCGGTATTCGGCAGCCTGGGCAATCCGACGCTGAAAGAAATCGAGATCAAGCTCCTGCTTCCGCCGGGAAAAGCGGCGCGCCACGATTTGCGACTTGGAATTGTAAATGGCGCTCCCGATCAAATGGTCCTTGCCGTCCTTCAAAGAGATCACATCGCCGTCGTTTGGCTTGCCGAAGACCTTCAGCACCTCGCTGGAAAAGACCCAGTCGTGTCCGTGCAGAATGCGGGCGCGGGGTTTAATGACAAGTCCAGCCATGGAGGGGGCCAACGTCCAATGTTGAACGCTCAACGTCCAACGCTCAATGTGTGTAGCTACGGCGCTGTGCGCCGTACGATGTCAGTAAGAGGTTTAAGACTTAACAGGAAAGACTGTGGATCCCGCTCGTCTTAAGAGGTTTCATTTCAATTTTTTGCATGGAAATCCTCAACGCATCCATGCCTGCGTTCCTTTCTTGCTTCTCGCGCTGGCGCTTCACGCGCATGCAGTGCCGCCGATTTGTTTTCACACCGACCACCCGGGGTATGTCTCGCTGAACCTTTACCGAGCCGATGGCGCGCTCGTCCGCCAGCTCCTGAGCGGTAAACGCTTCGCCGCCGGAAACCACAAGACCGCATGGGACGGGCTCGACAATGGCGCGCCGCTCCCGTCCGGTGATTACACCTGGCGCGCCGTCATCCACGACGGCCTCGCACTCCGGCTCCGTGGTTGGGTGGGAGACTGGGGCGGCGACCGTGGCGTTCCGAGCGCTGCCGCCGCCGATGATGCGAAGATTTATCTTGGCTGGTCCCTCGCTTCCGCCAATTCCGATGCCGTGGTTGCCTGCGACCCTGCCGGCGTCATCCGCTGGACACACCGCCGCGGCGCGCTCTCGGGATGCCGGGCCCTCGCTGTGGACGCGGGAACCGTGTTCGTGCTCGGTGGAGAAGCGGCGGACGCGGAAGGCGGCGCGCTTTACAAACTCAGAGCCAAAGACGGTGCCCCGATTCCATGGCCGAACGGCCGCGCCGACCTTGCAATCACTTCCCTTTGGCCCGCTGATCACAAGGACAGTCCGGCCCGAGCCGATTATCTCGCGGTGAAAAACGGGCGGATCTATCTCAGCTTCACCGCGGGCAATTTCATTTCCGTGCTGGATGCGAAGACCGGCGCGTACTTGCAAACTATCGTTGGTTCTCCTCCTGGCGCGATCGATTCCGTGGGAACGAAAACCGACACGCCTGAAAAGCCGAATGTGCTCGTCGACGCGGACTTCGTGGTGACCGCGCTAAAAGGTGGAACCATTGGCAAGCTGCTCCTCGTGCATGATCCGATCTGGCTCGTCGCCAGCGACCTCACGCCCACGGATGGCGACCAGAGCATCACTGCTCTTAGCATGATCGGCGATGGCGCAAAGCATCACATGCATGACATCTTTGTCGCGCTCGGATCTCCGTCTGACCAGGTGCAGGCCCGCTCCGCGCTGGACAGCGATGTCATTACCTATGTTGCCGGGAAAGTGGGCGGGCGTGCTCCACACGGTGCCTGGCAACCCGATCGGATGAGCGACATTCGCGCGCTCGCATTGGATGCCACCGGTCAGCTCTGGGTCGCGGAGGGCGCCGCCGTCCCCAAGCGCATCAGCGTCTGGACTACTGCGGCCGCAGAGGGTCGCCTTGTGCACGAATTCTTCGCGCCGCCTGATTCTGGTTCGCCTGCCGCTATTCATCCAAGCGATCCCCGACTGATGTATGCGGGAGGCTGCGAATGGCGCATCAATTCCGGCACAGGCCGCGCCGCGTGTCTTGGCATTGTCACCGGCGATCCGGTCCGCGCGGCGCGCTTTGTGATCGAGAACGACCGCGTCCTGCTGGTACTCACACCGCGTGCCGGCGCCGAAATCGTGCTCGAGCGCGTTGGCGATGGCGACTACCGGCCACACATCGGTCCCGTGCCTGAGGCGACCCCTTCCAAGATTCGGCTCCTTCCGACGCCAGGCGGCTCGTGGCAACTCACGACGGTGGATGGTTACGCGCTTGGCGCCGTCTTCGGCTCTGCCGGGGAAAAACCTCGCGCCTCAATCGCACCACCGCCCGGTGAGGATTGGCGGCACCTTTCTAAGGCGCCCGGCATGCCTACACTCACCGAAATGCCTGACGGCAAAGTTTTCCTGACCGCCGGCCAAAGTCGCGTTTGGAATCTCGAACTCACCGGCCTTGAGACTCTTCGCCCGCTCGCCTCTGGTAAGATCACCATCCCACAAGGTGTGCGGTGACACTCGACGGGAATCCTTGAGGATTTTTCAAGACGCGTTGTGAGGCGGAGGCCGGTTGCGACAGGCTCGCATTTGGCCATGGTGAGGAATGATGCAATCGAATGCGCAATCAACCATCGAACTTCCAGGGATAAAAAAGCTTCGCAGTGGTAAAGTGCGCGAAGTCTTCGATCTGGGCGAAACCCTGCTCTTTGTCGTCACGGACCGGCTCTCCGCTTTCGACGTGATCCTGCCGGATCCAATTCCACACAAAGGCGCCGTCCTTAATCAAATCTCGGCTTTTTGGTTCAAGCGATTTGATCAGATCGACAATCATTTTGTGACCGCCGATTTCGATGAGTTTCCCAAGGTCCTGTCCCGGTTTCGCGATCAGCTTGCCGGTCGATCCATGATTGTGCGCAAGACCAAACCTTTGGCGGTGGAATGTGTGGTGCGCGGCTATCTCGCGGGCTCTGGTTGGAAGGAATATCAGGAATCACAGAGCGTGTGCGGCGAGAAATTGCCCGCCGGCCTGCAACTGGCCTCGCCCTTGCCAGAACCAATTTTCACGCCCGCGACGAAGAACGACGTCGGTCACGACGAGAATATCGACATGCAGGAGTGCCGGCGGATTGTGGGCGATGAGATCGCCAATCGAGCGAGGGATCTTAGTCTCAGGATTTATTCCGGAGGCCGGGATCACGCAGGGAAACGCGGGATCATTGTGGCCGACACAAAATTCGAATTTGGGACGGTCGACGGAAAGCTGTTGTTGATTGACGAGTGTCTGACCCCGGATTCTTCGCGTTTCTGGCCGAAAGATCAGTACGTGGTGGGCAAGAGTCCGCCGAGCTTTGATAAGCAATTCGTGCGCGATTATCTCGAGACGCTGGATTGGAATAAGACGGTGCCCGGGCCCGAAACTGCCGCCCGAGGTTATTGAGAAGACTTCTGCCAAATACATCGAAGCGTACGAGAAGATTACGGGCGAAAAACTAAAGTAGCGCGCGATTTGCTTCCCGCGGGATTCCTGTAGCCACGGCGCTCTGTCGCCGTGTCGGGTGATAGCAGACGCCCCGACCCGCCTTCGCACCGCGCTCCGGCGCGGCGGGCAGAGCGGGGCGACTACAGCTGCGTCGCGGCTATTGTCTTTTGCGCAACACGGCGACAGAGCGCCGTGGCTACAGTAACTCGCTAACCAGCGCTTTCTCTTCTTTTAACTCGGCGATTGATTTGCTGATCCGGTCGCGACTGAATTCGTTGATTGGCAGACCGGGCACGATCTTCCATTTTCCTCCCCGGACCCGGATGGGAAACCCCGAGATCAAACCTTCATCAGCCGCGTAGCTCCCATCGGAATAAACCGCGACGCTGTGCCAGTCTTCGCCCGGTGTATCGGTGGTAAGGGAACGGACAGTGTCGATAATCGCATTCGCAGCCGAGCCCGCCGAAGAAAGACCACGAGCTTTGATGATGGCGGCGCCGCGCTGCTGAACATTCGCGATGAACGTATCCTTCAGCCATGTTTCATCCCCGATCACTTCGTTGGCCGGGCGCTGATCGATCCTGGCATTGTAAAAATCCGGATATTGCGTGGCGGAGTGGTTTCCCCAAATCGTCATATTGGTGACGCGCGTGATTTCGACGCCGGCCTTGTGGGCGAGCTGGGCACGGGCCCGGTTTTCGTCGAGGCGAGTCATGGCAAACCAACGGTCGCGCGGAATCGCTTTGGCGTTGTTCATGGCAATCAGGCAATTGGTGTTGCAGGGATTCCCAACCACGAGAACGCGCACGTCCCTGGCCGCATTTTTTTCGATCGCCTGCCCTTGTCCGATGAAAATCTTGCCGTTGATTCCAAGGAGATCCTTGCGCTCCATGCCGGCTTTCCTCGGGATGCTGCCGACGAGCAGGGCCCAATTCACGTCACGAAAACCTTCATTCAAGTCGGCGGTCTGGACAATCGAATGGAGAAGCGGGAACGCGCAATCCTGCAATTCCATAACTACGCCTTCAAGCGCAGGCAAAACACTGGGGATCTCAATCAGATGCAGCGCGACGGGCTGATCGGGCCCAAACATCTGGCCTGACGCGATTCGAAACAGGAGAGAGTAGCCGATCTGGCCGGCCGCGCCGGTGACAGCGATCTTGAGCGGAGAAGTCATGCTAGTTCTTTGCCACAATTCAACTCAGATGAAACGGGAAAAGTATTTTCTTGCCACAGATTTGCACAGATGAAACACAGATTATTCTTTGATCGAAATAAAGCTCGGAGGGGCTCGGCGTCCTCTTGGGCCGTTCGTCCGTCTTTGAGAAACACGCTTCTCTGTATCTGTGAAATTCGTGTCAATCTGTGGCTAAATTCTCCCCGTTCTCTCGAGGAGATTGCGGATTAATCGCATTCTCTCGCCGACCGAACGGCTGGAGCGCAGGCGCGTCACGCTCATGCGCAAGCGGTGGGCCCAGTTTGAAGCCGCAGCCGTGCCCGGAACATTGAAGCGATCGCGATAAACAAGGAGGTCGGTAATCATGGTCACGGCCAGCCAGGCGTCGCTCCGGAACAGTGCTTCCATAATGGAGGGATAAAAATCTTTCTCGTAATCGGTGTGTTCGCTCGGCGAGGGAAGGCCGGCAAATTCGGCCATTTTTCCCAAGTCGTATCGCGCCTGCTCCGTGCTTGCGGTCGGTCGTTGAAAAGCTTCCTCCCAGAGAGAGCGAATGGGCTTGTGATCGTGGGTCGCGTAGGTGGCAAGAGAGAGACGCGTGTATTCGCTGCCGGGCGTCACGCGCCCGTGGTGAATCTCCCATTGCGGAATCTTGAAACCGGCGATGCCGAGAGCATGCAAGTTAGGCCGAACGTAGTCCGGAACCGTACCGAGATCCTCGCCCACCACGCGCGTCGCTCCCGATTCGGCCAGGACTACGCGCAAATATTCTTCGCCTTCGCGGCAGTTTGCCGCACAATTTTCCCAGGTTGAGTCATCACGCGGAACGAAGTGTGGCCCGTGTCCGCCGGTTCGCCCGAGCATTTGCTGCCAGTCGAGAGGAAGGAATTCCGGATTGCTCCGAGGACGCCACGGGAAGGCGTAGATCCGATAAAATCCCAGCACATGATCGATTCGAAAAACGTGAAAAACGTGTCGCACAGCGCCAATTCGCTGCCGCCACCATTCCAGATTTTTCGCGCGCATGATATCCCAGCGATAGACCGGGATGCCCCAATTTTGACCCCACTTTTGGGTGAATTCGTCGTCTTTGAAATACGGCTCGGGCGGCGCGCCTCCGGACCAATCAAGAATGAATTCCGCTGGCCGCGCGAATACGTCCGCGCTGCAGTAACTGACGCCGAAGGGAATATCCCCCATTAAGCCCACGCCCCGCTCCGCGGCATAGGCTTTTACCTCGCGCCATTGCTGGTGCGCGATCCATTGCACGTAAGCAAAAAAATTCCGCCGAGCTTCGAACTTTAGTTGTCGTTTCGGCGTCAGGCTTTTCCCCCAGCTACGCGCCTTCTCGATCGAGTTATGCTCCGGGCGCCACTGCTCCCAGGCTTCGTCTCCGCGGTTCTCCTCCATAAGCGCCCGAAACAACGTGTAGTCATCGAGCCAGGCCGACTCTTCCTCGCAAAATTTTTGGAATTCGCTCTGCCGATTTTCGCCGCCGCTGATCAAGAAATTTGCGTAGGCTCTTTGGAGGAGGCGGCGCTTCAGTTTTTTGACGCGCGCATACTTCACCGACCCACGCCGAAGTCGCTCCAGACTCACCGTGTCGATGACGGCGTCAAAGTCTGCGCGCGTCAGATCTACGGGAGAGCCGGGAGCGAGATGCAGCGTAGTCGGCTCGATCGCCATCGCGCTGATGGCGTTGTAAGGGCTGTTGTCTCCGCCCGTTTCGTTAATGGGCAGCAATTGCACGAGTTTGAAACCGATCTGCCGGGCCCAATCAATGAATTCCCGCAAAGTCGCCACGTCGCCAATTCCGAGGTCGTCGTCTCTACGAAGGGCAAAGAGCGGCGCGAGAACGCCGGCGATTCGTTTTTCCGGTGTTAGATCCACGGCCTAACTAGTCCTCGCGGTAGAAAGTGAAGGAAATGACGAATGACGATTGACGAATGACCAAGGAAGGCCGAATGAGCGAACGGCGCGGAGGCCTGGCAGATGTTTCGACATTCGGCATTCGGCATTCGTGCTTCGTCATTGGGCTCTTTTCACCTGCCAGTCTTCGACGAGTTCGTTCGGAATCTCTTTTAGAAAACGCGACGGCCGCTGAAAAACGTCGCCGTAACCTGCGTTGAGTCGCAGCTGGGGAAAGCTAAGATAGAGTTCGTCGCGCGCCCGGGTCACGGCGACGTAGAAGAGTCGCCGTTCTTCTTCGAGCGCGTCGCGGGTATCGAGTGAGCGGCTGCTCGGAAACATTCCGTCGGTCAGCCAGATTACGAAGACGGTATGAAACTCCAGTCCCTTGGCCTGGTGCACGCTCGAGAGATTGACCGCTTCCTTGTCGGCGCCCTGGTTCGGTGCCGCCTCGGCGTCGACGTTACTGATAAGAGCTAACTGCGCGAGAAACTCGTGCACGTCTTTGAACTGCCGCGCGAAAGCGGCCATTTGGTTCAGGTCCTCGCGGCGCAACTCATAATTGGTGAAGTTCACCTTGGCGTAATCATCGTAAATTGCTTCCACCACGGAGGTGATCATTTCCGAGGGAGAGTTGGGCTGGCCGCCGGGGGCGATTTCATCGAGCGTGTGCGCGAGTTGCGTCCAGGATTTTTTCGATTTTGCACTGACATTCAACGACCGCAATCGTTCGCCCCACGAGGCAATTTCTGCCTGCTGGTTAAGCGAGTTCTCCAGCGCGTTCCAGAGGCTGTCTGCGCTGCGGTTCCCGATGCCAGGCAGGAGCTTTACCATTCGCTTGAAGGCAACTTCATCCCGCGGGTTAGCCACGGCACGCAGGAAGGCGGTGACGTCCTTGACGTGGGCCTGCTCAAAAAAACGGATGCCGCTGGTGATCTGATAGGGGATGCCGCGCCGGGAGAGCTCGAGTTGCAGTTCGATCGCGTGGTAATGCGCGCGATAAAGCACGGCGATATCATTCAGAGCAACGTCTTCATCGCGAAGCTCGAGAATGCGTTGCGCCACGAACTGCGCCTGTTCGTTGCCGTCATTCAGCGCAACCAGAGCGGGTCTGACCGATTTTGACTCGCGCGTGGCCGTCAAATGCTTGCGAAATTGCTGAACGTTTGCGGCAATGGCGGCGTTGGCGACCTCAAGAATCTCCGGCACGCTGCGGTAATTCATTTCGATCTTGAAGACCTGCGCTCCAGGATAGCGTTTCGGGAATTCGAGAATGTTTTGAAAATTGGCGCCGCGCCACGAGTAAATCGATTGCGCGTCGTCGCCCACCACCATGACGTTGCGATGTTCGAGCGCGAGGGTGTCAATCAGGTCCGCCTGAATCTTGTTCGTGTCCTGATACTCATCGACGAGCAGGAATTGAAATTGCCGCCGATAAAACGACGCGATGCCTTCGTCCTGCTTCAACATGAGCAGCGTCTTTTCAAGCAGATCATCGAAGTCCACAGAATTAGCCGCCTTCTTCTTCCGTTCATAGTGCGCATGAACGTCTTTGATCTTATCGAGCAGGGGCAGGAAATACGGAAACTTTTCCGCGAGCAACTCTTCCATCGGACGTTCCGTGTTGACGGCGAAACTGAAAATGTCCGCGAGGACGTCGCCTTTTGGGAAGCGTATCTCTTTCGGGTCGATGCCGGCGTTTGCCACCACCGTGTTGATCAAATCCTTTTGATCCTCGCGATCCATGATCGTGAATCCGCTTGAATAGCCGAGGGCGCGTCCGTGACGTCGCAGCATGCGGTTGCCGATGGAATGGAAGGTGCCGCCCCAAAGTCCGCTGGCATCGACCGGCAACAAATTGGCGACCCGATCAAGCATTTGCCGCGCGGCTTTATTGGTGAAGGTGAGCAGCAGGATGTTGCGCGGGTCGATTCCGTTTTCCAGAAGATAGGCCACGCGATAGGTGAGCGTTCGTGTCTTTCCCGAGCCAGCCCCGGCAATAACGAGGAGCGGGCCCGGCGAGGCCGTGACCGCGGCCAATTGCTGCTCGTTCAGTTCCGCCGCGTAATCGATGTGAATCGAAGTCGACGAGGGAGCGCGTTGCAGCGTGTATTGGCGGGACATGAACCGTTACGCTGCTGTCGCGCCGCCCACACTTCAATGGGAATCTGGTATGCTTTGCTGGAGAGCGACCGGCTGGTCGTCGGCGCTGCCGGATGATTTATCGCTATTTAGTTGGCGCCTTCGCCATTTCGCGGGCGTATTGCAGGTTATTGCGCGCGAGCGCGAAGTCCGGTTTAAGACGAATCGCCTGCTCGCAAGCTGCGGCAGCATCATCGTAGCGGCCGAGTTTGTTATAGGCTGCACCCATATTGTTCCAGGCTTCCGCATAATTCGGGCGAAGTTCCAGCGCTTCGCGACAAGCAGCGATCGCCTCTACATAGCGCTCTTCGCCATAGCATTGGAGACTAATGGCGAGATAGGATTCGGGCGTCTGTGTCGCTGGTCGATTCGGTGCCTGACCTTCGGCTTGGGCGAGAAGATCGCGTGCGGTCAGATCTCTTGGACTCAGCTCCAACGCGTGGCGCAGGAACGCCCGCGCCTCATCGGCGCGCGATTGCGAGAGTAAATAGCGCGCGTAGTAGCTGTAGCTGTCGGGGGAGGAGGGTGCCAGGCGCAGCGCTTCTTTGAAATGTTGCTCGGCGGCCGCGCTTTGTCCGGTCGCGTCCTCGGCAATGGCGAGATTGATCAACAGTAAAGAATACTGCGGGGCCAGATGCTGGGCGCGATGGAAATAATCAAGCGCGTTCCTGTAGTCGCCCTTTGCCATCAAGGTATTGCCGTAGTTCATCAAGGCACGCGCATTACCCGGGCTCTGGCTGACGGCGTCGTGCCACAGCGTTTCCTCGCTTTTCCAAACCTTGTTCCGTTGAAACGTGGCGTAGCCGCTTGCGCAGAGGACCAGCGTCACTGCGCAAGTGGCCGCGATTCCTGCCCAAATTCCGCCTCGCACCTCGCGATTAATTAGCAGAGAGGCCGCGCCGGCCATCGCGATCACGAGTCCGACATAGGGCAGGAAATGTACGGTGATCATTCATCACTTCCGCAAGCGGCAGCAACGAGGTCGACAGGAGCGCGATCAGGAACCAGAGGAGACCGAACGCGATCACACGCGTCTGCTTGAGGACGGCCAACGCGATCGCCAACGCCGCGACAAGAGCGAGCAAGGCGAAACCTGCCGAGCAGCGAGGATCCGCCATGGTTGTGAGCGGACGAAGGTCGTAGTCGGCAGAAAGGCTGCTCGGCCAGAAGAACGTTTTTAAGTAAAGCAGCGCCACGTAGGGTTGCGTGATCAGGTAATTGCGCGTGCTGACGGCACCGGCGATCCAGGTGCGCGGCGTCATGTGCTGCACGAAAAGAAGTATTGCTCCGCAGATCAGGAAGGAGGGAGCGATCTCGACAAGGTAGCGAGCTATCTTGGGCGGACGCGATGTTGCCGGTATGGTATCGTCGCGAAAGAGCAGACAATAGATAGCGAACAGGATCGCAAAGATGGCGGCGGGCGGCTTAGCCAGGATGGCAAGCGCGGCCGGAAAAACGTAAACACAGAACGGCCGCAGTTTGGGAAAGGCAAAATAGACGGCAAAGGACGTCGTCACGCCGAGGGTCGCGATCACCTCGGAGGACGCGATGAGATAGTTAACCGTGTCTGCATTGGCCGGGTGAAGTCCGTAGGCCGCCGCGGCGACGAGAGCGATCCAGACGTTTCGCGCCGAAGCCACCGCCTTTTCGAGCAGGTGATAAACGACGAAAGCGAGCAGGAACGTCAAGGTGACGAAGAGGACGAATACGCAAAAATGAAACCAGAACGGCCGCAGCCCGTCGCCGAGGCTGTAGGCGAGAGCGAGCAGGGTCGAGACGAGCGGCCGATACGATTGATTGCTCGGGAGCGAGCTGAAGGTCGTCGCATCGCGGAAGAAGAGCGGGATGTTTCGTAGATCGCGGATGGCTGCGTTGTTTTCGATCGTATGTGCGTCATCGAAATGGAAGCTGTTCTGGAAATGGTTTGCGTAGGCGGCGAGGAGAGCACCCAGCAAAAGCGCGCCGCCCAGCACTGCTAGCGCGGTCCGGCGTGGCGCATTGGCCTTGGCTTCAGACATCAAACCAATCTGCGGCAACCGGCCACGCCGATGCAATCACCCGTCGTAATAATTCGGATCAAGATTGAAGACATTTCCGCGAATTGAGGTATGGCCTTGTCCGTAAGGATGAAGCGAGCACGGCATGCTGGTAGCTCTATTGGTCTTACCGACGTCTTCGCCTGGGACTCAAGTAACCCGTTGGGTCCGAAGCGTGGTCGAGGGCGGTGTGTGAAAAATAGGTGTCCAAAAATATGAAACCAATCCTGAAACTGTGCTCACCAATCAAACCTCCATCTCAGGCCGCGGCAGGTGTGCTCTTGCTGGTGGCGGCAGGCTTGTTCATCCTTGTTCTGCCCACGGCCCATGCGCAAACCGCCTTGCGACACCTCCACGTCGGCCGGATCGGACCGACGGGTGTGACTGGTGCAACCGGTCCGGTCGGATTGACTGGCGCGACGGGCCCAACCGGCGCCACTGGCCCGGCGGGATCCACCGGAGATACCGGGCCGACGGGCCCCACCGGAACGGATGGGATATTGGATTACGCTGATTTCTTCGCCTTGATGCCGGGAGACAACGCGGCAACGGTGGCACCGGGCAGTGCGGTCGGGTTTCCCCAAAATGGAGAGTCGAACGGAAGTGGCGTCATTATAAGAACAGGCCTGTCAACATTTCAGTTGTCTGAAATAGGTGTTTATCAGGTCTTTTTCCAAGTGAGTGTGACCGAAGCCGGTCAACTGGTCCTGGCTCTTGATCCGGGGACAGGGTTCGCTGAAATTCCCTCGACCGTCGTTGGGCGGGCGACCGGTAGTAGTCAGATAGTAGGAACGGCGTTGGTCAGAACCTCGGCTCCAAATTCGAAACTCGAGGTTCATAATCCTAATGGAGAAGTTACCGCCCTAACCATTACTCCGTCAGCGGGAGGAACGAATTCTGTATCAGCGCATCTGATTATAACCCGATATCCCGGTCCGATCGGTCCAACTGGTCCCACAGGCGTAACCGGTCCGACCGGTGACACTGGTCCCACGGGTGCTACCGGTCCCACGGGCCCCTAACGCTCAACTCTATCGCACTGTCACCTTGCAGGAACCCGAGCGTCCGTGATCGTCCAAGGCGATCAGTTCATATGAGCCGGCGGTCGGTCTCCAGGAAGCAACCTCCGTGGCCTTGGCCTTCCCGATGAAGGTCTTGCCCGCAAACCAGTAGACCTCCCGCACGTCGGCCTCAGTTTTCGCGCGAAGTGGAATCGCGATTTTTGCTTCCGATGCCGCGAGAATGATTTCGCGCGTGTTGCCGCTGGCTGGAACAAGGATTTGCGGCGCTTGCCCGCTGCGTCCCAGGATGTCGGTTAAGCTGCCCGGTAGAAACGGCGGTGGTGAGCGCCGAGGCAGTCCGGCCCGCTCGAAAAGGGCCAGCAGTTCGCCCGGCCAAAACTCATAAACCTCGCGGTGCAACGATCGCGTTCCGTCATCGATCGGCACGCGCAAGCCGGTCACGTCGTCGACCAGCACCTCCCGGTGGATGTCGCATTTTTTGATCGGGGAGACTCCGGGAATGAACCAGCCCTCGACGCGTTGCGTGCACCAGGGTTCCGGGAGATCGCCGGAAACTGCGCAAAACTCGATCCGTTTCAGATTCGCGCCCGTCGGCGCGGCGTGTGACTCACGAGGCTCTGACCAGGTCGAGCGCAGGCCATCGATGATTTGAAACAAGAGCGGCGCAGCGGCGGTCCGTCCGACAAAGGTGTTGTTAGGCCGGCCGTCAAAATTCCCGATCCAGACCGCCAGCACATAATGATCGAACACGGCGATCGACCAGGCATCATGAAAGCCGTGGGAGGTACCCGTCTTCCAACAAACTCGATCGGCACCTCCACCATCCGCGCAGTTCATTTCCGGACGCGGCACATTTGATAACATTTCGAGAGTGAGAAAAGCCGCTTCCGGAGACAAAATGCGACGACCCTTGACGCTGACGGGATCGAGGGAAGTACGGCGAAGCGGGCGCAATTCGCCGTGGTTAGCGAGCGCAGCATAAAGGCGAACCAGATCCTGCATGGAGACCTCGGCTCCCCCGAGAGATAAGGCCAGCCCGTAAAATGCTTCCGAATGCGGCAGATTCAGGTCGGCGTTTCGTAGGAACTCGTAGAGTGTCGGATGAGACAGCCCGGCAGTGAGCGTGACTGCTGGAATATTGCGGCTGCGGGCGAGCGCATCGGTCGCGCGAATGGGCCCTAGAAATTCGCGATCGAAATTCTCCGGATTGTAATCGCCGAAGCTACGGGGCGCGTCGGCCAGGATCGACAGCGGATGAATCAGGCCCTGGTCGAGCGCGAGCGCGTAAACAAACGGCTTCAGGGTGGACCCGGGCGAACGCAGGCTGCGGGTTCCGTCGACCTGGCCATTGATGGCTATGTTCGAGAAATCGGCCGATCCCACCTGGGCGAGCACATCCATGGTCCTCGAATCGACCAGCATGACGGCAGCATTCTGAATTCCGCGTGAACGATTTGACGCGACATAATCGGTGACGCGGCGCTCGATTAACTGCTGTTTCTCGAGATCGAGAGTAGCCGTGATTTCAGCGTGGCGTTTGTCGGTTTCGAGAATCTGGCGCACAAAATGTGGAGCGAGCATTTTCGTTTCGGTTTTGGCCCGCGCCTGAAAGAGGCGCGGCGAGAATTCCACACCCATTTGGACGCCGGCGCGGTCGTACCAGTTGTTTTGCGCGCGATCGACCGATCGATTGTCGGAATCCGCTGCGAGCGTGCGCCGGTTTGGGCTTTGCGGTATGACGCTCAACGCGACGGCCTCGGGACCAGTCAGGTGCGCAGGAGGTTTGCCAAAATAGATCTGAGTAGCGGCGCCGATCCCTTCGATGTTTCGGCCATATGGCGCCAGGTTGAGATAGGCTTCGAGGATTTTCGATTTCGAATAATGACGTTCGATTTCGAGGGCATCTGCGATCTGCCTTAATTTTCCGCTGATCGTCCGGGTATGAAGATGAAAACGCAGTCGAGCGAGCTGCATGGTAATGGTCGAGCCGCCAGTGCGCGCGTTCGCATGCTGTAAGAGGCCGCAAGCCGAACGCGCGAGCGCGACCGGATTAACGCCCGGATGATGCGCATAATATTTGTCTTCGTATTGCAAGGTTGCTTCGATCAGGTCCGGGGAGATTCTGTCGAGCGGCGTCCAGACCCGGAATTTCTGATCCTGGGTCAGCGTGATTCGGAGCAATTGGCCGTTGCGGTCGCGCACACATTGCGAAAATGGAATTCCATCGAGCAGAGGCGGCTTTGGTAACGTTAACCAAATGCTTGCGAGAACGCCGCTCAAAAGCACGGCGGCAAAGAGCGTCTTCTTGAGGCGCAGCGCTTTTTTCGTTGTCATCCCGAGCGCAGCGAGGGACCTCCCCCATGGAGCCTGGAACACGCTGAGGAGATTGGGTGATCTGTCACGTAATGGGAGGTCCCTCGGTCGCCGCGGCGACTTCGGGATGATAAGCATCATGGTGTGTCCCGGGTTCAAGTTATTCGGTCACCGTGATGTGTCCGCCTACGCCGCGGCCCTTGGTGTTGCGCTCGTACATCGACTCCGCAAAAACCGGCGGCACGATGAATTCGCCGCGGTTGCACGACTTGATCTGGTAATCGATTTCGAGCGCGTTGGTTGGCGCGGTGGTGAAGAAGACAGCGCGATCTTCACGCAGGTCGACATGATCGACGTTGTGAATCGATGAGACTCCCGAGCGCAATGAGGAATCGACAATCTCGAATCCGCCGGGCAGCAGATCCACAATGGCTACATTGGTGACGGCCTTCTGTTGCAGGCTGCGAATGTGCAAGCGCACGTGGATGGGTGCGCCCAGTTGCGTGCGGGTCACCGGCTGATTGCCGCTGCCGAGCAGTTCGCGGTAAACTTCCAGTCCCTGGCGGAGCGGTTCATTCGGAACCTTGCCGTCGAAACCCGCCTCGACCACTTGAAAAAATGCGCCCGGTCCACTCAGGCGTGTGGCACAGTCGAAGCGAAGGGCGATCGCATTGGCCGAAAAATCGCATCGCTGCAACAATCGGGCGCCACTGGTAAGCACGCCGTTCGCTTTTGTCAGCGTGGATTTCGGTAACGCTCAATTCCGGCAGACTTTGGGCCACGGAATGCGAGTAGGCCTTTAATGCGCGCACCGCATAAGCGGCGGAGAGCGTATTGAAATCGCCATCACCGATCGGTCGCACGATATTTTCAAATTCTTCGGCCGAGATCTTCCTGAGACGGGTCGGGAATTCACGCGCCAGGACAGCCAGGTATTGTGAATCTTCGCCAAGCGGCTGATAAAAGTCATCGCCGTCCCGCAAAGACCGCCTTTCCATCTTGTATCGGCCGATTAGATTTTCCGCCTCATCGTCCTTATGCAGGAGATGCAAGGCGCCAGCCAGATAGACGCCGGTGATGTCGTTCTCCCATTTGTCGCGCTCGTGCTTATCGAGATAATCCCGCAGGTTCAGAATGTAATTGGTCGTGATGACGCCTTCGCGGGTCATGACATAGATTGCATAGGCAACGGTGCGAGCGTCGGACAGGTTGGAAGGCTCCTGCGCGACCATCTTTTGCAAATTGCGCAGACCGCTGGCGAACATCTCGGCGGGCGGAGCGAAGCCGGCGGCCTTGGCTTCACTGAGGAAATCCATGACGTAAACGGAGATAAAACTGATTCCACTGCCGGTCTCGGTGGCCCAGTAGCCGAAGGCACCCTGGTCGTTTTGCCGGCGGCGTAACACGGAGAAGGTCTTTTCCAACTGGGCATTGACCTCGGGGCGCGGCAGCCCGAAATCGGCTTCATCGGAGAGGACCAGACGGCAGAACGCTCCGCTGGTTAGCTGCTCGCTGCAGCCATGCGGGAAATCTTTCAGGTAGGCGTCGAGTCCGTGGGCTAACCCGAGTGGAACGGCCGAGACGATCGCGTTGAGTTTGCGAAACTCCGGATGCATCGACTGGGTGACGGGAACCGCACGGCTGCTTTTCTCGAAATGGGCGCCGCGCACGTCGATCATGTAGGGCACGGGTGGCCGTACGCTGAGGGTTGCGCGCCGGCGCGTCTCGGTTCCACTTCGGCTCGCGCTGAATCGGATCTCACCCGCTCCGAGTTTGTCGTTGACGTGAAACCGGAAGACGGCGCTCTGCTCATGTCCTTCGGCGACGCGCAGCGTTTGCACAGCTGATTGCAGGACCGACAACTGTTCGTTGGTTTCGGCGCGCAATTCGATTTGGGCTTCGGGCCCTGAGCCTTCCACGTTGTTCGCGACTGTGACCCCGGCTTCGAACTCATCGCCAGGCGCGGCCAAGACGGGCACGCTGGGCGTAATAACGAACGGTCCGCGAATCAGCGCATCGCGCTCGCTCGAGCCCGTCGTTTCCGTAGAAACGGCCACGGCCATGATCTTTAGAGTGCCGTCAAAAAAATCCGGAACGTCGTAGATCACCTCGCGTTCGGTTGGATCCGCGTCGATGATCCCGGACCAAAACACAACCGGCTTGTCCGTGACTCGTTTGAAGGGGTTCAGGTGTTGAATGTCGCCGCCGCCACCAAAGGCCGAGGCGGATCGCCAGAGAGAGAACTCCGGGATAATCAAATCCACAATCTGCGTGGTCTGGACGGCGAGAGCGCATTTGCGGAAGAAGAAGCCGAGGGGATCGGGCGTTTTATAATCGGTCACCTGCAGGATGCCCTGATCGACGGCAAAAATAACGATCTTGCTCGGCCGATCCGTTTTGTAGGTGATGCGCAGCGCTTCGCCCGGTTTGGCCGCAGCCGCAGTCTGCAGATCGATCTTGAGCCGTCGTTTCTCGACATTGGCCGTGAAGGGAACGACCCCGTAGCTCAGCGGGCTAACGAAGATCTCTTTGCAATCAAGCGCGCGAACGAACGCGACATTGATGTAACCGCTGCCTTCGAATCCGGCCGGGACACGGATGTGCTGAACGCTGCTGGCGGTATTGCTTTGAAACCATTGCGCCGCGTAGACCTTGTCGCGCTCGATCGTGATCAAACCGCTTCCGGCGTAGGGCGCGGTGATACTAATCGCGATATCGTCACCGGTGTTGTATTTGGCACGATCCAGTTTTACTTCGAGCTCGGCGTTTCTTGCCAGCGAGCGCGAAGCCGCGCCCCGGCCCGTGACGCAGAATTGCATCCTGCTCAGCCGGCGATTTTGATCGTCACGTAATTCAAAGACGTAATTGCCCGGCTCCTCCGTCGGAAGATTGTAGCGAAGCCCCGCCGCCGGGACCGCGATCTTTTCGGATTTACTGATGCGCTCTTTCAGGACAGAATCGTAGCTGTAGTTTCCGTTTTCCTGCTTCGTCAGAACCGAAACGTACTCCTGCGCGATGATATTGGCGGTGATGTTTTGGACGGCAATGCGATGCAGTTGTGAATCCACCGCCACCAACTGGAGGGTGCGCGGCTTGTTCGCCTCGATGTAGCGAAGATCGCCATCGGCTTTGCCGCCAATCAGGTAGGGCAAGGCGGAGACAAGCGTCTCCACATCGCCAGTTACGCTGCGTCCCCCTTCCGCTTCGAATCCTTCAGTAATAAAGCGCGCGGCGTAGGTCGCATCGGCGAAGCGCTCGAGTTGGAGATCAAACTCTGTCCGGCCATTGCCGTCGGTCTTCTTTTCGCCGAGGTCGATGGATTGATCTGCCGGCGCCGGTTGATCGTCGCGCAGCGAATCATAAAAAACGAAGCCGGGAAACTCTTTGAATGAGAAAGCCGCGGGGGCCAGCTGGATCCGGCCGGTCACGCGCCGCTCTGTGGCGGGCGTGCCGTAGAGGTTAGACAACCCGATTGAGGCCCGCACTTCCTTTGGACTAATCCATCCGTGGGGCGCATTCTGCGATAGATGCGTCTCGATCTTCATTCGGTCGGGCAGAAACTCCTTTACCTGCGCCGTGGTTGAACCGAGCAACGTTCCGCGCTTGTTGTTTTTGGTGAGGTAAACGTTGAACGTGTAGAGACCGGTCGGAGACTCGTTCGCCGTTTGGTAAGTGAGTTCGGTGAATCCGCCTTCCGGCAACGTCAGTTTTCTGGTTTGCACGGATAGTCCGCGCGCATCCGTCACTTCCGTTTCAACGGGCAAACCTTTGAGTTGGCCCCGCCAATCACGCTCTTTCACAGCCAGGGCGATGTGAATTTCGTCGCCGGGCCGATAAACTCCGCGTTCCGTAAAGACGAAGGCATCGAGACTGTCGGGCAGCACGTTTTCAACGCCCTCGATATCGAAGCGCGAAAAATTCAGTACCCGATCCTGTCGCGCATAAGGCATGAAAGCGACGTCGTCCCCATTGCGAGCCACGATGGCGACCGGCAATTTTTCCCGCACCGACTTATCAACCGTGGAAAACCCACAATGACCTTCCGCGTCAGTGCGGCCGGTTTGGAGGGCGATGCCGTTCTTTCCCAGGATTTCCACGGTCGCGTTGGCGAGAGGCATACCGTTTTGGATCGACATCAGAAAAACGTCATGACTGCCGTCCGCGTTATTTTTCGCGAGAATCCCGATGTCGGTCACGAGAATGAAGCGACGGTCCCGGACCGATTTCAGAGGCTTCTTCTTGTCTGCATCCCACCCGCGGGCGGTCAGAAAAAACAAGCCCCGCTCGCTCCCGCCGTCGGCGGGTTTGCGCAGATGTTCGGAAAAGTCGAAGGCGGAATAGTTTGCCTTCCATTTGTTTTCCAGGGCGATCGTCTGATGCTCGAGCACCAGACGTGAGATGTTTTCCTGATTGAATGCCCAAGGCGCCCGAAAATCCGGATGCTGAAATTGTCCCTCCGTCTGGCTGACGAGATGATTGATTTGCGTGGTCGCCACGCGGGCGATTTCATATTCGATGGCGGAAAGACCGCGCGATCGAATCGACAATTTGTGTTCGCCGTTCAGGGCGAGCAGGCCGCCGGGTCCCTCGATCTGCACTTCGCGCGGCAGCTGCGGCACCGGGACCACGGCATTGTAATCCTCGGCCAGCGGGTAATCGCCAGGCGCGCGCACGCCTTTGCGGATCCGGAGATACAACTCGCCGTCGGACTCGACGCGAACACGAAAGGCATGCTGTCGATCTTGCGCTTTATCCGAGGGGAGCGCCGTAAACTCCACGCGCTTCGCGCTCGCGAGAACCTCGTCCGGCACGTCCGTCGGGCTCTGCCATCTTTCTTCGGGATCCTTGACAAGGTTGGCACTGTCTTCCTCGGAGCTGCTCTCATTCGGATCCCCATCTTCGGGACTCGATGCCTCGCTTTCTTCATTCTGCGCCTCTTCGCCAGTCTTTGCTTTTTCGCGCTTCGGCAGCAATCGGATCTCCAGGGCCTTGGCCAGTTCGCGCGTGCTGATGTCGGCCGTTGTATGCAGGATCAGAATCTGTTCCGGCTCGCTGTTCTTATTGCGGGCGATCGTGCCCTCAGCCGATTCGATCCGAAACATGGTCGCGATCGAAGGGATGCGCACTTTCGCCTCGAGATCGTCGTGCGTCGTGGCCCCGCCCTGCACGGTGCGTGCGCCTTTACTCACGCTTACTTTGAGAAAGTCCTCCCGCTCGGGCAACGTGACCAGCGAGCTCCGCAGGTAAGCGAGCCGATGATGCAGCCCGTACGTGATCGCGAAATGTGGTGCCGGATCTGACGGCGAAAAAATTGCTTCGCCACCAATCGTGGCCAGTTGGATGTGTCGCTCCAGCTCGCCAGGGGCGACCTCGTGGGTCAGTTCGAGCGTGGCCGTCACCTGGCGCTGTTTCGGATCGGTTGGATCTTGATAAAATTTCAGCTCCTTGATCGCGAGAGCGAACGCCGGAGTCTGCGCGTCATAGGTCAGCCGCTCCAGGATTAGATGCGGAGGGAAGAATTTCTTCTCGAAGATGATCCGGAACTTTTGATCAGCCGGCCAATCCTGGGTTGGTTGAAAGGTGAGCTTCTTGTCCGTAATCCAACGCCAGCTGCCCGGAATAGCTGGCTCCAGGCGCACGCCCTGTGACAGAGGTCTGTTCAAATCTTCGAGGCGGGCCGCCGAATCGCCGAAAGAGACGAGCAAAGGTGGGAATTGCAGATTCTCTTTGCGCAATTCCGTTACGGGCAATGGCGCGACCGTGACGGTGAGGTAGCGGGGTCTGGGCAGGTGTTGGTAGTAGTGCCAGCTCCAGATCGCGCCGCCGGAGAGCAACAGAATTGATATGATTAGCGACCTCGCGAGCCCTGGCCGGGCGCGATGAAAATCGGCGCATATCGTGCTCGCTCGGCCGAGCCATCGGGGAGGATTCCAGGAGATCCGACCGAAAATGTTTTCGGCCCACGAGGCGAAGAGACGACGGAGCCGGCGCGAGATTTTCGAGAGCGATTCGTTCATTTGTGGGGAATACGGACGGCACGCGCGAATCTTTCAGGAAAATTGGTAGGGACAGCGCGCTGCGCTGTCCTGGACGCCGCAGCGCACCGTCCCTACCATTATCGACATGAGAGCCACCAGCCTATTGGCGACGCGCCGCAGCCTGGTCGATCGCCTCGAGAACTGGGATGACCGCAAGCATTGGCAGGAGTTCTTCGATGCCTATTGGAAGCTCATCTACTCGGCCGCGCGAAAATCGGGACTGACGGACGCGGAATCACAGGAAGTAGTGCAGGAAACGGTGATCACGGTGGCCAAGAAAATAGGCAAGCTGCATTACGATCCGGCCGTTGGATCGTTCAAGGGCTGGCTGCTGCACATCACGCGGTGGCGAATTGCCGATCAATTCCGCAAGCGTCAGCCGGGTCAAAGCCAGCGCAGCTCTTCTCGCGACGATCGATCAACCGCCACGATTGAGCGAGTGCCTGATGGCAACGCGCTCGATCTGGATGCGCTTTGGGAAAAGGAATGGCAGGAGAACCTGCTCGCCGCCGCCTTGGATCGGGTGAAGAAGAAGATCGATCCCAAGCAGTTTCAGATCTTCGATTGCTATGTGCGCAAGAACTGGCCGGCGCAGAAAGTGGCAGCCGAACTGAATGTCAGCGTGGGACAGGTTTACCTGACCCGTCATCGCGTGTCGGCGATCTTGAAAAAAGAAGTCAAGGCGCTGGAGAAGCTGGGTCGAGGACGCGATTTGTAGTGGCCGCTGTCCTCAGCGGCTGAGGGTTGGTTTATGTTTGATCCGCGCCGCCGGGGACGGCGGCCACTACCGTTGCGCAATTGCTCCCGAAAGCGCATCCGTGTAAAATCGGGACATTGCTGAGGAAGTGAAAGATCGCGCGGCGGGGCGTTCCGGCTCCGCCCAAATTCCGCTGATTCCGGATCACGAAGTCTTGCGCGTGATCGGGCGAGGCGCGTATGGCGAAATTTGGCTGGCCCGCAGTCTGACTGGGGCGCTGCGCGCGGTCAAAGTGGTGCATCGCAGTACTTTCGAAAGCGAGCGCGCCTTTCAACGTGAGTTTCAGGGCATGTCGAGCTTCGAGCCGATCTCTCGCGCGCACGACGGGTTTGTTGACATTCTGCACGTGGGGCGCACCGGCCAGTATCTTTATTACATCATGGAACTGGCCGACGATCACCTGGCTGGACCCAGGATAGACATCACAAATTATGCGCCCCGCACTTTGAAGAGCGACCTTGATCGTGAGCGGCGTCTTTCGGCCAGTGAATCGATTCAACTGGGAATTTCCCTGACAAAGGCTCTGCAAGCGCTGCATGAGCACGGGTTGGCCCATCGCGACATCAAACCATCGAACATTATTTTCATCGAGGGGGTGCCCAAGCTTGCCGATATCGGATTGGTCGCCGCCACCGGGCAGCGCTCATTCGTCGGGACCGAAGGATATGTGCCGCCGGAGGGACCGGGCACGCCGGCGGCGGACATTTTTAGTCTGGGGAAGGTTCTTTACGAAATCAGCACCGGCAAAGACCGGCTCGATTTTCCCGAACTGGATTCGCAACTGACCAGCCGTCCGGACAAGCAACAGCTCCTGCGTTTGAACGATGTGCTGGTCAACGCCTGCGCGAGCGATCCTCGGAAAAGGTACCGCTCGGCCGCAGAGATGAATGCCGATCTCGCAACGCTCGCGGCTGGTCGCGTTCCTGAACGAAGAGTGTCGCGTGCCAAAGCCGCGCTCGCGGCTCTTTTGCTTGGCGTCGGGGTCGGCGCCTTTTTTCTTTGGTCGCACTACTCCCCGCAGCCGGTGGCTGAGATTCATCTCCAAACGACGGTCCGCACCGATCCGCCCGGCGCGCTTGTTATGCTTGGTGATCACGCCAACAAAAGTCCCGCATCCTTCACTGATCTCGAGGCGCGCAAATACAATCTCCGCATCATGAGTCCGGGATACGAACCGGTTGAAACGGTGGTTGATTTTACGGACCAGAGAGCGCCGGAGTTACCCGTTTTTCAATTAGTACGAAGCCGGGGCGCGATGGAAATCGAGTCGGATCCAGCGGGTGCGCAATTTACCTTGCGCAGCGAGGACGGCCGCGTTTCGCGCAGTGGGACGCTGCCCGCGAAACTCTTTGAATTGCCGACTGGAAAATATTCATTGAGCGCGCGACAAGGGGACTGGGAGATCCCCGAGACCATAGAGATCGAGCGCGGCCAAACGCTGCGCAAGTCATTTGGGTTCGTGAACGCGCCGGTCGATATCACAAGCGAGCCCGCCGGCGTGGAGATTTTTATGGATGGGAATTCGTTAGGTCGAACGCCCGTGCATGTCGACGTCGCGGCCCGCTCGCACGTGATAATAGCGCGTTTGGCCGGCTGGCCGGAGGAGCGCCAGTCCCTTCTTGTGCGGGCGCAGCATGATAACAGCGCCCGATTCGTTTTCGCCAACGGGAGCGTGAAAATCACGAGCGCGCCGGGGGGCGCAAAAGTTATGGCCGACGGACGTGAACTTGGACAAACGCCGCTCGTGATTGAGGAAGTGAAGCCGGGCGCGGTCACCTATGAGCTTCGGCTGCCTGGCTATAAATCGATGCCGGTTAGCGGACAGGTTGCGCCGCACGAACAGGCCTTTCTGGCGGGGCGCCTGGAAAAAAGCGTCAACCCGGAACCTGGTCAGCTCGTGGACGAATTCGTTGGGCATGAAGTTCGTGCCGGTCGGTCCGATCCGCATGTCGATCTGGGAAACGAGGGTGCAGGATTACGACGCATTTTGCGCGGCTACGGGGCATCACCATGATCCGCCCGATTTTTCGCAAGGCCCGACCCATCCGGTTGTGAAAGTGAATTGGTTCGATGCCACGGCGTTTTGCAAATGGCTGACGGATAAAGAACGTGATGAAAATCTGCTCGAGGATGGACAAGCCTATCGTCTGCCGACCGATGGAGAATGGAGTGCGGCGGTAGGCTTGCGCAACGAAGGCGGCACCACTCCGGAATCGCGCGACGGAAAAATTCACAATGAATTTCCATGGGGGAAGCAATGGCCGCCGCCCAGCGGATCGGGGAACTACGCGGACAAGAACAGCCAGCGCGCGCGTGGCGGAATCCTCGATGGTTATGCAGACGGCTTCGCGCAAACGGCGCCGGCCGGGCGCTTCAGGTCAAACGCTTTCGGGCTCTTCGATCTGGGCGGAAATGTCTGGGAATGGTGCGCAGAAGGTTACAAGGGCGACAGTGGAACGGCTGGGCGCGATTGGGGCGTCTTGCGGGGTGGATCCTGGGCGACAAGCAATCGGGGGGAGATGGAATCGTCCTATCGCAACGTGGTGGATCGCAACGAGCGCGATGTGATTTACGGTTTTCGTTGCGTGCTGACGTCGCCGACGAACGCCGCCAGCAAGCCATGATGAATTAGCCCGAGTTTTGTTTGTTCGTGGCCGGGAGACCGCGCTCGCCCAGCAAGAGAAAGCGGCGGCGGATGTGGGTCACCAACTTGAGCCCAAACGGCTTAATCGTCTTGCTCCGAATATGTGCGATGGCGTCGTCCACAGAATCGGTCGTGTAAATCAAGCCCAGATCCGAAGGACTGATCGTGCCGGATTGCGCCATCTTGCCGAGCAAATCGGTCAGTTCTCGCCAGTAATCCGTGCCCATGACGACGATCGGAAAATTTTTAATTTTTCCTGTTTGGACAAGAGTGAGCGCTTCAAACAATTCGTCGAGTGTACCGGCTCCTCCCGGCATGACGACGAAAGCGTAGGAATATTTAACGAGCAGAGTCTTGCGAACGAAAAAGTAGTGCATTGTCACGGAGCGATCGAGATAGGCATTGTTTGTTTGCTCGTGGGGCAGCTCGATCCCGCAGCCAACGGACCGTCCGCCCACGTCCTTCGCCCCGCGATTGGCTGCTTCCATGATGCCGGGTCCGCCGCCGGTCATGACCGTAAAACCGATCTGGGCAATGGCAGCCCCCATTTTGCGCGCCAGTTCGTAGTATGGACTGTCCGGCGTCACGCGGGCCGAGCCGAAAACAGTGACGCACGGGCCGACGAAATGCAGAACACGGAAGCCGCGCAAGAAATCGCGCATCACGCGCAAGAGTGTGACGAACTCATCGAGGCGGGAGCGCGGCCCTTCCAGGAAGATTTCGTCGGCGCGCTGAGGAGATGTCATCAGAGCGGATCCAGACGGAGATTGGTTTTGGACTTCGGGGGCGCCTTGTTCTTCCACCAGGAACTTCAACTAGGTCGTTGCTGAGCAGGTGTAAAGCTCAACCACGGGAACCGGGGCCTGTCGGGTGCCGCCCGGCTGCGATGCAGGCGCGCGGTCCATTTTTAAAGACGTGTCGATTTTTTCGTCAGCGGTCTTCCTTCATGGCTCGGCACGACGAGCACGGGGCAATGCGCGTGCCGCACAACGTATTCGGCCGTGCTGCCCAGTAAAACATGCTTCAGTCCGGTCGTTCCATGCGTGGAAGTGATGATCAGGTCGGCCCCAGCGTCGCCGGCCCCAGCACAGATCTGCTCTCCGGCGTGACCGATCGGTACGGAAGTGTCGACCTGGAGCCCGTCCCAGTTGGTTCGTTGCACCAAATCATGCATTTGCTGGTGCGCGGCTTTCTCGGCCCACTCAATCAAGGCAGGCAGATCGTAACTCATGTATTCATCGTTTGTGCCGTAGTATTGCAGCGCAATCGAATGGAGCAGAACGAGTTTTGATTTGAACCGCCTGGCGAAATTAATCGCGTAAAGCAGGCCTTTCTCGGAGCAGTCGGAAAAGTCAATCGGCACCAGGATTCTCCCAAAGGGGGTTCGCGATCTTCCGCTCCTACCCTTGCGTGATTTTCCATTCCGGCTCCGCACGACGAGCACGGGACAGGGCGAGTAGCGAACGACACGTTCGGCCGTGCTGCCCAGAGTGAGATGTTTGAGACCGGTCAGTCCGCGCGTGGCCGTGATAATCAGATCAATTTTGATTTCACGGGCGAGCCGGCAGATTTCTTCGAACGGTCGTCCCTTGAGGGCGTGAATATTTCCACGACGCAGATGCACCGAAAATTTTCTGGTCGCGTCTTTCAAATGAGTTTTGACGCGCCGGCCAATTTCGATTTCGGGGACAACCAGGGGCAAATCCGCCAGACCTGACAACGGGGAATCCGGTGGAACGACGTGGGCGAGGTGAAGCTCGGCGCCGAAGCCTTTTAGCAAGGGGAGTGCAAATTCGAGCGCATCGCGCGAAGGCTGAGAAAAGTCTATCGGAACAAGGACCCTGCGGATTGGCAACGGCTTTGCCGGTCGCCTCTTGTCTGGCCCGCGACCTGCATTCCGCCGAGTCCGAGGTTTGCGCTGGATGTTTGTTGTTTTCATAAATGCAATTCTTGCTCCGGGCTTACTTTCCCGATGGTTGCAGGAGTTTGGAAACGGTCACGAGGTGAAATCCGCGGGCCTGGAGATTCCCGATGATGGCGGGCAAAGCATCCGCCGTGCTTCGTTCGCCGACGTGCATCAAAATAATCGCGCCATCAAGTTGCGTGTCAGTCTTACCGGTCAACCGATTAATCAGGAATTGAGGCGTCTTGGGCGGACTCACGGAGTCCAGGCTATCGATAGTCCAATAAATTGACTTATAACCGAGATGGTTCGCGATTTTGAGGACGCGATTATCCCGGGAGCCATAGGGCGCTCTCCAGCGCGGCCTCGGATTTTGACCAGTAATCTCGGTCAGAAAAATTTCAGTGCGAGCAATTTCGTCCCTGACGATGTCATCCGGTTGCCTGGTGAGATCGAAATGATTCCATGTGTGGTTGCCCACTTCGTGTCCATGTTTGGTGATGGCTTCGGCGCAGCCGCGGTTCCGATTGGCCCATTTGCCGGTAATGAAGAACGTGCTCTGGACATGTGCATCTTCCAGAGCCGTGATCAGGTCTTGAAAGCAATCGGCCTCCCCGCCGGCATCAAAGGTGAGGGCGATTTCCGATTTACCCTGCGGACCGCGCACGACTTCGCCGAATGCGGCGGCCATACTTGGATCTTTCGGGGTCAGTCGTGGCGTTTTGCCTTCTGAGTTCGGGTGGTTGGCTTGGAGGAGAGCAGATCCTCCAAATAACAGAGCGAATCCAAGAAGCGCGATTTTTGAACTGCTCCGGGCCAACCGCCCTGCCAGTTCACTCCTCTTCACTAGTGGCGGTCCAGCAGGTTCACATAACTACCGTGGGCGTGCCCCGCGTTGATGACCGATTCCACTGTCACAACCACTCCCAGAGCGAGCGCAATGAGGAAGAAAATCTCATGCACGACCAGCCCAAGACCGATGGTCAGGCCGATCGCCAGCGCCGCCGTTCGTGGTTCCGTAACAGGGACTTGTTTTATGTTTTTCATAATTCCTCCTTCTTCGCTTCATTATTACGGTCTGCATTCGTTCCGCGATAACCATGAGTTGTGTTTGATTGAGCAAAAATTGCGGGCGCAAATTTGGTTCAATCATCGCGTGACTCGTCGTGTCCACGGGAAAGCGCCACGTGCAGGCCTAAAGCTGTTAAGCCTTTAAACGCGACCAGGTTCAGTGTACGCGATGATGCTATGCGTGCGATGTTTCTGGAATCGCCCGGTCATCCGTTGGTCGAGCGCGAAGTCGCTGCGCCCGCCCCGGGTGCTGGCCAGATTCTGGTCCGGGTGACCGCGTGCGCCGTCTGTCGCACGGACCTGCACGTGGTCGACGGCGAGCTGGCCAAGCCCAAGCTCCCTCTGATTCCTGGGCATGAGATTGTCGGAAGGGTCGAGAAGTTGGGCATAGGCGTGGAAGGATTTCGGGTGGGTGATCGCGTTGGCATCCCGTGGCTGGGTTGGACCTGCGGCGAGTGCAAATTTTGCCGATCAGGGTGTGAAAATCTCTGCGAACGGGCGCGCTTTACGGGCTACACCATCGACGGTGGCTATGCCGAGTTCACCCTCGCCGACGCGCGTTTCTGCTTTCGCATTCCGGACGAGTACGATGACGTGGCGGCGGCGCCGTTGCTGTGCGCGGGTGTTATTGGATATCGCTCGTTTCGCAGGACGGCGGACGCGCAGTGCATTGGAATTTACGGATTTGGGGCGGCAGCTCACATCGTCACCCAAGTGGCGCGGCACGAGGGACGCAGAGTGTTTGCCTTCACGCGCGCAGGCGACCTTGCTGCGCAACAGTTCGCTCTGGCCATGGGGGCGGAATGGGCCGGCAGCTCGGATGAATCGCCTCCGAGCAGGATTGATGCGGCCATTATCTTTGCACCGGCGGGCGAACTGGTGCCCGTCGCCTTGCGAGCTGTGGATCGTGGAGGGATTGTTGTCTGTGGCGGCATTCACATGAGCGATATTCCTTCTTTCCCCTACCGTGACCTTTGGCACGAGCGAGCGATTTGCTCGATTGCGAACCTTACGCGCGACGATACGGCTGAATTCCTCAAGATCGCCCCGCGTGTGCCCGTCAAGACCGAAACGCGCGTCTTTCCGCTCGCCCAGGCTAATGAAGCTCTCGAGGCGCTGCGCCAGGGCAAACTGAGCGGCGCAGCGGTACTCGTTCCCTCTCATGCTTGAGCGTCGCGTGTCGCGGCGAACGCAGCCGGTGATCAGGCTAATCCGCCGGCGACAGCATGTGATACTTGCTTCGCTCCAACATCGGCCCAACGGGACTTCCGTTCAGGAATTGAACCACAATAGGATTGGTTGATTGCTTCAGGTGATCGGGTGATCCTTCTTCGACGATCTTTCCCTGATGCAGCATGGCCATGCGTGTCGCGATCCGGAAGGCGCTGTCCATCAGATGGGTGACGATGACCGATGTGACTTTTGATCTTGCCGTCAGATTGATGATCAATTCGTCGATGACAGCGCCGATCACCGGGTCGAGCCCTGCGGTCGGCTCGTCGAAAAGGATCAACTCCGGCTCCATGACAAGCGCGCGCGCCAGACCGACGCGTTTGCGCATCCCGCCGCTTAGTTCATAAGGCATCAGATCTGCGTCGCCAGCCATTTCGACGAGTTCCAGTTTCTCGTCTACGACCCGGTTGATTTCGGCAGCCGTTTTTTTTGTCAGTTCCTCCAGAGGCAGGGCAAGGTTCTCGCGCACGGTCAGCGAACTGAGCAGGGCGGCGTCCTGATAAACCATCCCGATGCGCCGCCGCATTCGTTCGAGGCCATGGCGATCGAGTTGAGATATGTCCTGGTGTTCGAAAAAAACTGACCCCGCGGTTGGCGCCAGGATCCCGAGAATCAGCCGCAGGATTGTGGTCTTGCCCGCGCCGCTAAGGCCGATAATGACCAGGCGCTCCTTCCGATCGACACCGAGCGAAACGTCATCAAGAACGCTTTTCTGGCCGAAACTCAGGCAGACATCCCGAAGTTCGGTGACGATGGAATCGGCGGAAAGCACGGGAGATATTGCAACACCTTCTGTCGCGACGACAGATGAATGCGTCGATTAACCGCGCGACGAGTTCAGATCGTTGGCGCGTGCGATTCGCGAAATTTGTTCGTGCGGCGACGCTCCGGAAAGGCTTTGACTTTTAGCTTGCGATAACGCCTGGTCAGTTGCTCCCTTTCACGGCCCTTCGCGGCGGGTTGGCTTGCGATTGGCCGCACGGTCTGGCGTGTTTTTGAGCGAGTTAGATTCGCCGCCCTGACATCGGAATGAGATGGCACCACCAGAACTGGGCAAGGAGCGTGTCTCACCACGTACTCGGCTGTGCTCCCGATTAAGACATGCGTGAAACCGGTGTGCCCGTGCGTCGAAGTAATGACAAGATCAACCTTGCAATTGCTGGCGGCGGCACAGACCTCATCGGCGGACGGTCCGACTGCGATTTTGGTCTCGAATTTGACCCCGCCAAATTTCACCGCTCGCACAAACTCACGCATTTGCGCTTTGGCGCCTTCTGCGGCCGCGTCCAGGAAAACAGAAGGATCAAGCATGGTCCGGCCGTCTCCGCTGTATGCGTAAGGGAGATAGACGGCGTGGAAGACGATGATCCTGGCGGCAAAGCGATCGGCGAATTGGATCGCATACTTGAGACCATCGAGCGAGCACGCGGAGAAATCGACCGGCACCAGGATGGTGTCGATGGTCAGAGAATTTTCCGGATGCCGTTGTGTCCGTGGTCGCGCCACGAGGACGGGGCAGGGAGAATGTTGCACGACGCGTTCCGCGGTACTGCCAAGCAAAATGTGTTTCAATCCCGTGTAACCGTGCGTCGGCGTGACGATCAGATCGGCCGAAAGCTCCCTGGCCAGGAAACAGATTTCATCGAAGGCGGGCGTCCCGCTTCGAATGTGACAGGTGCCGGCTGACGACAAACCATGCTTCTTGGCCAACGCGACCAGCCGCCGAGCGAGTTCTTGCTCGATGTCTTCGCTATAAGCAATCGGCCAGGAAACCATCGGGACGGCAGGTGTCATAAAGCCGGTCGGGTAGGGGAGATCGTGAATGTGCGCGAGATGAATAGTCGCTCCAAACCTTCGACCCAGGCGTTTCGCGGTTTCAATGCTTCCCCCGGACATCTTCGAAAAATCGACCGGCACAAGAATCGTCTGAATGCTCGTATGTTTCATGATTAGACTATTAAATGCCCTGAGCCCGGGTGTCTCGTCATTGCTTGCCATAAACGATTCGTTTCTTGCGTTCCAGCCGGAAACCCGGCGGCCGTTCCGATGAACTGCGGCGCACCGAACGGCGGAGCGTCAGTTAATCGGTACCTTCCCGAAATTCCGTTCGGTTATTTGCGACGGTGTCGCTTTCTTGATCCATGAAGGGCGGCTTCAGCACGACCGGTGGCAAGGTCGAGCCATGCACGTGC
This sequence comes from uncultured Verrucomicrobiae bacterium, assembly GCA_963788855.1. Classification (GTDB taxonomy): domain Bacteria; phylum Verrucomicrobiota; class Verrucomicrobiia; order Chthoniobacterales; family UBA10450; genus CAWBIE01. The sequence goes on along the minus strand of CAWBIE010000004.1, from coordinate 413,571 downwards.
AGAGAAATCATTTTGGCGCGCGCGGCCTGGAGGCGTTTCGTCATCACTGCACTCATGCGCTTAAAGAGTTCGTAGCCCAAAGAATGATCTCTTTCGCAGTATTCTCTCAGAATTGTCCCGTAAAAGAAAATGGCGTCGGTTGGTTCAACTGCGCGCGCCGTAAACTGCCATGTGTAGGGCGGAAACATCCAGGACCAGCCGAGGAGGTCTCCCGGGCCGATCATTTCTATGACCACCGGTGCGCCGCAACCAGCACCGGATTCGAGCACGACTTTGCCGTTTTCGATAAGATAAAACCGGTTGGCGATCTCGCCTTCGCGAAGAATTGTCTGGCCGGCCTTGAAATGAGCGGCGATGGCGCAGTCGGTCAATAAGGCCAGCTCTTTGTGATTCATCCCCGCGACAAAGGGATGGAGCGCGACGCGCGTCGCGATGGATTCGTTTTCAATGGTGTCCGCGGTTGTAGTCTTCATCATTCTTTCCTTTTTCATATCTCAGGCTTTCTAGGAGAATTCATGTTCCTTTTCGCGGACCACCAGCACCGGACAGGGGGCGGCCCGCACTACGCGTTCGGCCGTGCTTCCAATACAAAAGTGTTTCCAACCGGTGTGACCATGCGTGGCAATCACGATCAGAGGATTGGGTCTTTGCTATCATCGCAATCCAGCATGATGCGCGTGATTCGGCTCGGCTCGCCGGTGTTTGTCAAAGCTTGTGCATTTCTTGCGCAAGCGGCCGCCGACCAAGGCAAGGGGGCGAAGGCCAAGGCGCGTGGCGCTAGAGCAGGAAGTTGATGGTATTGGCGATGAGCAGGGCCACGGCAAAAATCACGATCAAGCTCTTGGGCAGTTTATGGCGCAGAGCGCCCGCCAATCCGCGTCCGGTGACCATGCCGACACGTGCGCATCATTTGCACGCTGGCCATCAGCGGCCAGGTGACCAGGGCCGTCCAGAGCTGGCCGGTTCCGAGCAACGCTCCAGCCGAAGAGTAGGTGGCGATGCCCGATGGGTCGTCATCGGCCGCGCCGGCGATGACACCCGGGCCGAGGTTGGAAAAGAACCGGACGATTAGATTACGTGGCTTGGAACTCGGCCCTGTGTCAGTCATCGCTTTTCGTTTGCCCCATCATTTTCGCTGGAGGTCAATGATCGCGAGCGTCTGGCCGATTCGATCTTGAACCAGCGATGGCTGATCTTAGACTGACACTCGATGGAAGAACCAGAAATTCCCCTCGAACATTTGCACGAGGACGTGCAGGAGCGCGCCGAGCACGGCGGGGAGGCGTGGATTTCCTGGGTGGCGCTGAGCACGGCTGTGCTCGCGGTTCTTGCCGCCATTGCCGGTTTGCTTTCCGGCAGCCATGCCAATGAAGCGATGATGAATCAGATGCGGGCTTCCGATCAATGGGGCTATTACCAGGCGAAGAGTATCAAGGCGGCGGTGCTCGATGCCAGGATGTCGCTGCCCGCCACGGCCGATGAGAAAGACCGAGCCAGGATCGCGAAATACGAGGAGGAGGAATCAGAGATCAAGTCCGAGGCTGAAAAGCTGGAAGCCGAATCGAGAACAAGCTTTCATCAGCATGAAGTTCTGGCGCGTGCCGTTACCCTGTTCCAAATCGCCATCGCCATCGCGGCGATTTCTGCGCTGACCAGGAAGCCGCGCTTTTGGATTGGCAGTCTGATCTTTGGCGCCGTTGGCTGCGTCTCTCTCATTCACGCGTTTTTGATTCACTGATGTCATGCGTGTTTTGGCCATTGACGCATCCCTGCGAAATACCGGCGTCGCCATCGTGGACGCAAGCAACGGTACGGCGCGAGCCCTTTATTACGGCACCATCCACAACACCGTTTCGCTGCGCTCGTCCTCATGTCTGGTCGCGATTCGCGACCGTCTGGCCGAGCTGATAGGTGAACATTCCCCGGATTGTTGCGCGCTCGAATCGGTGATTTATGTGCAGAGCTACAAGACCGCCATCCTGCTCGGGGCAGCGCGTGGCGCCGCGATTCTCGCCGCCAGCGAAAAGGGCCTCCCGGTCTTTGAATATGCGCCCACCCGGATCAAGCAGGCGACCGTCGGGAGGGGCGGCGCGGGGAAAAATCAGGTCGCCTTCATGGTGCGGGCACTACTCGGCTTGACGGAGACACCTGACTCCGATGCGGCTGATGCCCTGGCCATCGGACTGACCCATCTTCGCGCGCAACAGACGGCGGGTCTTGGTCTTCCCGGCGTCAAACAGATATGAATTGCGATTTAAAAACGCATTGGCTGGGTCGAACCAACTTCAGCGACGCGCTGGCGCGGCAGGAAAAACTCGTAGCTCGGAAGCGCCGGGATTCCTCGTCGCCGGATCAATTACTTTTGCTGGAGCACGAACCGGTTTACACGATTGGCCGCACACCGGATCGGTCGAGTCTTCTGGGTGCCTCGCATCTGCCGTATCCGCTTTTTCCGATCAACCGCGGAGGGCAGGCGACTTATCATGGGCCTGGCCAGTTGATTGGCTACCCCATTATCGATTTGCGCCGGTGCGGGCAGGATTTGCATCGATACCTGCGCTGGCTCGAGCAACAGCTGATTGAGCTGCTCGCTGCCTATGAAATTTCGGCAACCCGGCGCGATGGCCTGACCGGGGTCTGGGTGCAAGAACGAAAGATCGCGTCCATCGGAGTGGGTGTGCGTCACTGGATTACCATGCATGGATTTGCTCTGAACGTGTGCGGCGATCTCACCCCATTTGGCTACATCGCCCCGTGTGGCCTCGCGAACGTGAAAATGACCTCGATGGAACTCGAAACAGGTCAACCAAATTCCGTTGTCGACGTAGCCGCTGTCTTTGAGAAAATGGCGGCCGAGGGCATGGCCGACCTGCGCGCCGGGAAAAAAGCAGAGCCGGCCGTTGCCTAACCAAATTCACGATGATTGCTCTTGAAGATAATTTTGCCGATGTGGTGGGAAAAGCGCAACGCGGGTTGCGCCTCTCCGACACGGAGCTTGCCGAAAAAGCGCGGGTCAGTTCTCAGAAAATCCGAAAATTGCGCGCTGGCGAATTCGACGAACTGGCGCTCATGCGAGTGGCCGGGGTATTGAAACTGGCCAGTCGTGCGCTGTGTGAGTTGGCCGCCGGGGAGTGGCGCCCGGAGAGGGAGCACGTCGACGGCCTCGCGCAATTCAGCACGCGTTACCACGAGATGGGGGTCAATGCCTACCTGGTTTGGGATCGCGCATCGCGCGCAGCGGCTGTTTTCGATACCGGCGCGGACTGCCGGGAGATTCTTGACTTCGCGGCCAGGGAGAAGCTCACGGTCAAGATGATCCTCCTGACTCATGCGCACCCCGATCATGTAGCCGATCTTTCTCGCCTTCGGGAAGAGACCGGTGCGCCGGCTTATGTTTCTGTGCGCGAACCGGTGGCGGGTGTGGAGTTGATTGAGGAGGGGAAGCGTTTTCGTCTCGGTAACATCGAGATTGATACGCGGCTGACCTGGGGACATTCGCGGGGCGGAATGACCTACGTGATCCACGGTCTGGCCCGTCCGGTCGCGATCGTAGGTGATTCTCTTTTCGCTGGATCCATGGGCGGTGGCAGCGTCTCCTATGAACACGCGCTCCGAAACAATCTCGAGAAAATCCTGACGCTACCCGAAAAGACAATCATCTGTCCCGGTCACGGACCGATGACCACGGTGGGAGAAGAGAAAGTGCATAATCCTTTCTTTGCCGGCAAAATCTGAATCGATGAGCGTTGCTTTCGTTGGGGTCGGCCGGATGGGCGCAAACATGGCGCGCCGGTTGAAGGATCGCGGTTTTAACGTGACGTCGATTTACGACCGGCAGCGAGAGCATGCCGTCGCGCTGGCGCAGGAACTTGGCAGCGTGGCCAGTCAGAATCTTGCCGAGGTAACGGCAAGCGCGGACGTGATTATTACCGTGGTCAGTGATGACGCGGCCATGCGCGACATTTTTGCTGGAAGCGCCGACAATCTGCTCAGTAAGGCGGGCGGAAAGCTGTTCATCAATTGCGCCACCATCTCGCCGCAGACGCACGTCGAAGTGGAGAAAATGGCGCAGGCTGCCGGCGCGCAGGCCCTGGAGGCATGCATGGCGTCGAGCATTACCCAGGCGCGGGAAGGTTCGCTTTATTTGATGTGCGGCGGAACGAAGGAAGCCTTTCAGAAAGCGGAGCCTGTCCTAAAGGAACTCGCCTCAACCGTCCGGTTCATCGGACGGGCAGGGGAAGCGGCCAAAGTGAAAGCGCTGGTCAACATGGTCATGAATATCAACACCGCCGGCCTGGCCGAGGGCCTTGGATTAGGCGCTGCGCTCGGGCTCGATTTAAAAATGTTGCGCGAAATATTTTCGCAAACCGGCGCGGCCTCGCGCGTTTTGCAGACGGACGGGGAGGACATGGAGAACCGCGAACACAGCTGCTTTTTTTCTGCAGCCCATGCGGCCAAAGACAGCGGCATCGCGCTCGAACTCGCCCGCCAGTTCGGCCTCGATTTGCCGCTGGCGCGCGCGACCAAGGCGCAATACGACCGCATGATCGCGGATGGATTGGGCGAACTCGACAAGTCGGGGATTGCCGAATTGACCTTCAAAGATCGACATTAGAATTCGGCCGGCCGCTTGCTGGGCGGCTCGTGCGATCAGTCACTTATAAGTGTTGCCTGCGCCCCGGGATGGCACGCGTCTTCGTGTGGCGGAGTGGCACCGGCTTCCAGGCTGTGGGATCATATGCCCATGGGCAACAGTGCCTCGTTGACGAAACTGGAACAAATGAGAACCATTTGGCGCGTCTTTGCCTATCTGAAGCGTTATCCGTGGCTGGCCACGGGGACGCTCGCCTGCGCCATTGCCGGGACCCTCATGGTGATTGCCTTTCCGGCGGTCACCAAAAAAATTGTCGATGAGGTCATATACCAACGACACGAAGAGCGACTCATGCCGCTGGTCCTGTTTGCCGCGCTCGCATTTTTTCTGCAACACGGGTTTAACGCCGTTCGCATCGTTCTGAACAACACCTTTGAGCAGAAAGTAATCTTCGACCTGCGCAGCGATCTGTACTCGCACATTCAAATGCTTCCGCTGCGCTGGTTTGATAACCGGGCCACGGGCGATCTTATGACGCGGGTACTCGAGGACGTGAGCTCGGTTGAGCGCGTGCTAATCGATGGAGTGGAGCAGGGCGTGGTGGCCGCCCTGCAGGTGATCATCGTGCTGGGAGTCATGTTCTACGTGAGCGTGACACTGGCTTTGCTGGCCCTGTCGCCTCTTCCTTTTCTGGTCGGCGGGGCTCTCTGGTATACGCTGACCGCGCATCGCCGTTACCGTCTGCAGCGCCAGGCTTCATCGGCCATGAATTCGCTGTTGCACGACAATCTGGCTGGCATTCGCCAGATCAAGAGTTTTGCCCGTGAGAAAGAGCAGCACGTGCGCTTCAACCGGGTGAGCCAGCAGCTGCGCCACGCCACTCTCGTGGTCATGCGAGTTTGGGCGATCTATCACCCTTCCATGTATCTCTCCGGTTCGTTAGGCATTGTTCTGGTCGTAGCGGTCGGCGCGAGGATGGTCCTGAACGGAGCCATGCCCCTCGGCGATCTGGTTGCCTTTCTTATGTTGACCGGCTTTCTCTATGAGCCCATCGGAAGATTGCATCAGCTCAATCAACTGGTGCAGGCCGGCCGGGCCGCGGGGGAACGCGTCTTTGAAATTATAGATACGCCTATCGAGCCGGGCTGGAGCGAGGAACCGCGCTCAGAGCGGATCGCCGGGGATATTCGCTACGAAGACGTCAGCTTTGGTTATGGAGAACAACTCACGGCGCTGAGCCATGTTTCGCTGCATGCTCGACCCGGAGAGACGATTGCCCTGGTCGGCGCGACCGGGTCCGGGAAATCGACGCTCGTCAATCTGCTCGTCCGATTTTACGAATTCACGAGCGGCGAAATTTACATCGATGATAAACCGATTCGCACATGTGGACTGCACGCCTTGCGCGAGGCGATCGGCGTTGTGACGCAGGAGAGTTTTCTTTTTAACGGTTCGATCCGGGAGAATCTGTTGATGGGAAAGCCTGAGGCCGACGAGGCGGAGTTGTGGCGGTCAATCGAGGCGGCCAACGCGCGCGGCTTCATCGATCGTCTGCCGAATGGCCTGGAAAGCGTCGTGGGCGAGCGCGGCGTCAAGCTAAGCGTTGGCGAAAAGCAGCGCTTATCGATTGCGCGAGCCCTGCTCAAGGATCCGCCAATTCTGATTTTGGACGAAGCAACCGCCAGCGTTGATACCGCAACGGAACGCCTGATTCAGGGAGCCCTGGAGAATCTAATGTCCAACCGAACTTCGATTGTGATTGCGCACCGCCTCTCCACCATCGTCCGCGCCGATCAGATTCTGGTGCTTGATCACGGTCGCATCATCGAGCGTGGCCGGCATGAAGAGTTGATCGAGCGTGGCGGAAAAGTACGCCGCTTTATGTCAACAAAGCCTGTTGGAGACACGCGAAGACCAGGCCGCCAGGGAAATCGATCCTGAATCGCTGGAGCGCGAGTTAATCCAGCCGCCGCCCATCGCGGAAGAAATTCAATTAGATTCGCGGTAAAGAAAGCGGTCGCCTGCGGCGGTCAGGCCGACGAGCCAAAAGACGAGAGTTTTTCCTCCAGCTCATGGTAGCGCCGTTCAAGTTCGCGATAACGCTCCTCTGTTTCCTCGGAGGCGCGCCGCTCTTCACGCAGGCTTTGTTCAAGATCACGAATTCGATCCTGCAGATCGATGGAGATGCCGGTGGGAGTCGGTTCCGCAGGAGCGGGTGATTCACTCGGTTCCGGTTCGGCCGCCGCCGGCTCCGGCATCAATTCCAGGCCGGGCAATTCCCGGATCAGGTGTCGGGTGCCGTCGCAGGCATTGATGATAAAGGTTTCTCCGTCGATCTCGCGGAGGCGGATGAATTCCTGAATCGCGCCGAGCGTGGTTGGCCCGTAGTAGCGTTCACTGGTCACCTCGACCAGCCAGTCCATGCCGAGCTGTGGCAACATGGGCGCTTTCATCCAGGTGACGTGATCCGTGGAGATGGCATCATGAGGAGCGACCTGTGCGGTCGAAGCCCAGAGAGCGAGCTGTTCGAAAGGCAGCGGCCCGAAGACGGTACCGTCTTCATACTTGCGCAGATACCACTGCTGACTTGACGGCTGCTCCATCGCTCAGTTGGCCGGTGATGTTGCGGCCGGTGTGGGCGTGGGCGGGCCAGGGATCATGATGGTCTGGCCGATCTGCAGTTTTCGATCGTTCTCGATATGGTTAAATTTTTGCAACTCGCCCACCGCCACGTTGTGCATCTTGGCGATGGAGGTGAGCGTTTCGCCGCGAGCGACCACGTGAGTGCTGCCGTTACCGGCGTGGGCCGGGGGTTCGGCCGTAGTTGAACTTGAAGTCGCGGGCGTGGCTTCTCCGATCATCACGCCCGGACGCGGATTCGAGATCTGCTGCTCGAGCTTCAGGATTTGTTGGGACAACAGATCGATTTTCGCGTTCTGCTCATCGATCTTGCGAGCTAGCGTTTGCAATTGAGTTGTCTCATCTGAAGCGGAGGCCGTTGGCGCCAGGGTTTGCCCGGATGCGGACGAGAAGAGCAGGGCCCCCATAAAGGCGGCGGCGCTGGAGGCGAGGAACTTCATCTTCTCAGATGTTGGCATTGGCGGGTTTTTCTGGCAAGTACGGGTCAACTTGCCTTTACCGCTGTTTTTTCGTAAATTTCACCATGCCGGAGCGCACCGAAAGACCGATCGATCCTGTTCCATGGGCGCCAAAGCAGGGGGACGGGGGCGGTCCGAGATCTCCTGATGTCTCCCGGCCCGACACGAAGGATCTGCTCAAGAAAATGCGCAAAGTGGATCCGAATCAGTCCAAACGCTATCGCCAGCGCACGGGCCAATGAGGGGAGCGGCTCGTCGTGGCGCTTGACCAGGTGATTTCCGGCGCGAGCGAGGATTTTCCCGCGCTCTTGCGAAGGAGAGGTCTGCTCGCCGCTTCGCCGGCGATCGCCGAGTCGGCCGCCGGTTCGCGCCATTGGGCGCAAACCGAATCGACCACTATCATGGCATTCAAATTTGGCGGCGGCGTGCTCGTGGCCGGCGATCGTCGTGCCACGGCTGGCAGCACGGTGGTCTACGATCGAGCCGACAAAGTCCTGGAAATCGATCGGCATTCGATCATGGCCATAGCAGGTGTTCCGGCGACGGCCTGGGAAATGGCCCGCGTGCTCGAACATTCGTTCCAATACTTTCGGCGCACCCAGTTGCAGGAAATGAGTGTGGACGGGAAAGTCCGCGCCTTGTCCAAACTCCTGCGCGACAATTTCGGTTTTGTCATGCAAGGCGTCGGCATGGTCGTGCCCGATCTTCGCAACCTACGATCGCGGAGCTGCGCCGGCGGCCCGCCTCTATTTTTACGATGCGATGGGCGCACAGTTCGAGGCCGCCGACTACGCCGCCACCGGATCGGGGTCGCCGGCGGTGCGCGGGATTCTCTATTACGAGAATAAATGGGGAGATAAACCGCTCCAAAAACTGAATGAGGATGAGGCGGTGGCCATTGCGCTGCGCGCCCTCGACACGGCAGCGGAATCGGACACGGCGACTGGCGGTGTCGATCGGAACGCAAAGATTTTTCCGATCATCAAGATCGTTTCGAGTGAAGGAATCAGCACGCTGCCGGACGAAAAATCGCGGCCATTTTCAAGAAATCGGTGGCATGATTGAAGAGCCGTATCGCTGGGTGGAAGCGATCGCGAACCGTCGCGAGTACATCGAGACGCAGCTTGCTGCCGGCAGCCCGATCGTGGCGGTTGGTTATGGCGAGGGAATCTTATTTGTTACGCTTGGTCGCGCGCGCCAGAAAGATCTTCGAGATTTACGACCGGATAGCCATGGGAGCGATCGGCCATCCCGGCGACATCGAAAGGCTGCGCATGGCGGCGATTGAACTGGCCAGCACCGAGGGCTTCACTCGCTCGGCGGCGGATGTCTCCCTTCGGCGCCTGGCGCATTATTCGCTTAGCCCGGTGATGAAGGCAGCGTTCGAACAAATTTACGGTGCACCGTATCTGGCGCGTCTTCTTTTTGCCGAGGTTGGGGCGAGTCAGGGGGAAGACCTGTTTCTCCGCATAGAATACGATGGTGCCATTGCTGCGAATGGGTCTGCCATTTCTCAGGCGAGGCAGGATTTCGCTGCCCTGAGCGCCACTCGCCAATCCACTGAGCTGATGGAATTGTTTTTGCAGGGTGCCCATCAAAACAACGCCAGCCTGGAGAGCGCAATTAACTCTGCCGTCGACGCCTGGAGCGTTGGTCACCTGAGTCTGAGCGAAGACTCGTCGAGAAAAATGCCCGATCGCGCGGCCATCACTGCTCATCGGCAAGCGCAACTCGTAACGGGCGGCATTGAGGCGGCCGTGCTGGAACGGGAGGCGAAGACCCCGATCTGTTACCGTGCCTTGTCCGATGACGAGGTGCGCTCCGCGATTCGAGCGTAACGAACAAAATAATGGCTTCCCAGCCAAACCAGGCAGCGCGAGCGATGCGGGACCTTGTCGCCTGGATGGGGATGCTGCTCATGGCGGTCTCATTTGCCTGGCTGCAATGGACCTCGAAACCCGGAGGACCGATGTCTCCGCGATCGGCTTCAAGGCATGAGCCGTTCGGAGTGGTTGTCCTGGATCCCGGACACGGCGGTCAGGATTCCGGTGCGATCGTGGGCGAAGTCGTGGAGAAGGATCTGGCCCTCGATATTGCACAACGGGTCGATCGGCTCTTGCAATCACAAGGGCTGGACACGGTAATGACTCGAGTAGGCGACAGCTACGTATCCCTGGCCGAGCGAGCCGCGCTGGTGAATCGGGTGCCCGATTGCATTCTCGTGAGCATTCATTTCAACGAAGGGAATAAACCCGTTGCCAGCGGCATAGAGACCTACTATGCCGATCATCAGATTACTCCGACGACGCCCATCGTCTCGTGGCTCCCCTTCCTGCAACGAACCGGCGGGCCGATGCCCAATCTCGAAAGCAAGAACCTGGCTGATTGCGTTCAGGAAGCGCTGGTCGCGCGAACCCAAGCGGTTGATCGCGGCGCCAAAGCAGAGCAATTTTTTGTGATCGCAAATGTTCACCAGCCCGCGGTTTTGATTGAAGGAGGATTCCTATCCAACAAGGAGGATACGGCGAAGCTGGCCGACCTCGACTATCGCGAGCGAATCGCGGTTGCGATTAGCGAGGGAATTATTCGGTATCGCGATCTGTTGAAAGCGCGACAATCGACCCTGGCTGTGACGGGGGCGCCGCCAACCGAATAATACCGGAAGGCTGACGTCAAATCAGCCAGCATGAGAATCTCAATTGCCATCCTGTTGTTTGTTTCGGTCGCGCAGCTTCGCGCGGACGACACCATGGCGAGCGCGCAGCAGGAGCTGAAAGACCAGGGTTTTTATTACGGACAGGTCACGGGCGAAAAAAATGCGGACACCAGCGCTGCGATTCGGAGATTTCAAATTCGCAATGGCTTGCAAGTCACAGGCGAATTGAACGACGAAACGTTGCAATCCTTGCGCAGCGCCGCCGCTTCCTCGCCCGCGCCTGCCCCGGTCCCCCAGGCCTCCGCTTCCCCGGCGCAGCGGTCGGACCCCGATTCCTCCGATCTCCGGGACCAGAATGCACCGCCGCGTGCGCCGGCAAACGTAGCGCCGCCGGTTCAGCCTTTTGGCGCGCCGTCCGGACCACCCACGGCCCCGCCTCCCACGATCTATCCGGGGAAGGTTGTCCCCTGGGCGACAGGAGTTTTTGCCGAGACACCATATGAAACGGCGCCTCCGCCGGTGCAACGGAATGTCATTATCACGGCCCAGAGAATTCTAGCGCGTCAGGGTCTCTTTAAAGGTCCGCCCGACGGGTTCTATGGACCCGATCTGGAATTCTCGTTGCGGGCTTATCAATCGCGTATCGGATTGGCTACAACCGGGCGCCTGGATCTGGAAACGCTCGGTGCGCTTGGCTTGCTGCCGGGGGCGCGGCCGCCGATTTTTGTCCCAAGACGGATCGTGCCCTCGACGGAGCCGCCGGTCCGCGGAGAGTGGATTCGGCCTTAGCACTGCTCGCCCCTGGGCTGGTGCGAGGTGTCACTGCTTTCCGTTCTCGAAATGAGCAGTCTGTAGCTCGGCAAAAACGGTACCGAGAAAAATTTGCGCCTCAATGCGCAGAATAACGCGGTCGGCGTCATCTGATATCCAGATGGTCGCCTTGCGGAATTTCCGGTGGGGCTCGAGATCGAAGTCTTTTCCGATTTTGCTGAGCTGCAGGTCGAGCTTGATCGCGTTGTAACTGCCTGCGTGGACGGTAATCTTTTCGCGACCGATCACCGTAATCGTGGCGACATAGGCGGAATTTCCGGGATAAACCACCACCCGATCGCTTGCTCGATCCTTCAGAGGCTGGCTTCGCAAATAAAGCATGGCCGAATCCAGATCGTACAGGTTTTGGAACTTGAACTCCTTGGTCTTGAGTGGATCGGCATTTTCGGTCCGATCGCGGGTCACGCCGGCGTTGTTAAAAACGAGGCGGGTTACGACCTTCTTGGACCGAACGACTTCAGTTTGATTGTTCTCCACCGGTCGCAGGGTGCTGGCGTCGATGAGGGAGCGATGATTCACGTCAAACTTCCACAAGGCGCGGGCCAGTCCAACGGTGCGTCCGGTGCCCTCGAGTTGCAGGCGATTCTCGCTCGGCCTTGAGAAATGCACATCCGCTGTCGCGGCGGTGAGGCCGGTCCAGCCAAAATGATAGGTGCCCTGGAACGGGCGTAATTCCGCGAAATTGCCGACCGGTTCCTTGCTCAGGGTCGACTGCCAGTTGATTGCGGCCAGGCACAAAGCACTCGTCGCCAGCAAAAGGATGGCCCCGGTTCCGAAGCGGCGCGGACGCGCTGCAAAGATATTCAGGTTCCGGGGTTTCATGTCGCTCGCTTGAGTCCTAAGAGCGACTTATCCCACACCTGTAAAAAAAACACACGCGAGGTTCGCTCGCGTGTGTTTCGAAACGCGGAAAGAGTTCGAGTTAAGGCTTCGGCTTGGCCGGACTGGCCGCGGCCGCAGGCGCCGGAGCGGTCGCGGGTTTTTCGAGCGTGATCGGCGTGGAGGGGCGCCCCGGTTTGTTCAGGACGGTCACAATGTCGGTGGTGAAATCGACGTTATCCCTGGAATAGAGTAAAAGCGGCACACCGTTCAAGCTCATGCCGGATTTGTCGAACACCAGGTCCAGGCCGTTGGTTTTGACCTTGTCCATTACGACCTCGGTGATTTCCTTGACGATTCCTTCGCGCATGCGCAGCGCCTGTTCCTGGAGCTGGCGCTCGCGCGTCTGGCGGAACTCGTTGATCTCGCGCTCCATGTTCTTGATGTTGGCGATCTTCTCGTCGCGATCCTTGGCCTTTTGCCCTTTGGCGTCGGCGCTAAGGGCAGGATTATCGAGCTGCTTGTTCAAGTTGTTGATCTCGTCGAAGGCCTTCTTGTAGGCATCCGCACGATCGTCGTATTCCTTCTTGGCCGCATTCTTGGCCTCGTTAATCTTGGCCTCAGCGTCCTTGGTTTTGTTGTAGTCCTTGAACGCGCGATTCATATCGACGGTTCCGACTTTGAGCGTGCCTTGAGCAAACGCGGCGACGGGGAGTGCCAGCATCGTGCTCAGGGCGATAGTTAGAAGTTTCTTCATAAGAGGAGGATAGACAATGACTTGGAGCGCATTAGACCGAAGTTGTCAATATTCGTTCAAAATTGATAGCCGACATTGAAGTTGAAGTGTCCCTTGCTGGACCGCCCATCCGTCTGGATGGGGATGCCATAATCAATCCGTAACGGACCGATTGGCAAATCGAGCCGCAGTCCGAAACCGAAATCCGAGGCTACGTGGTTGGTGCTGAAATCGTAGGAATCGGCGTTGACGAAGCCGGTGTCATAAAAAATTGCGCCTCGTGCCTTTTCGATAATCGGGAAGGTCATTTCCATGGTCGCTCGCGCCATGGTATTGCCGCCGATCGGTTCGCCGTGGTTGTCTCTCGGACCGACGTCGCGATATTGGAAACCGCGCAGGTTGTTCGAGCCGCCGAGATAAAGACGGTCCCAGATCGGCACCGCGTCGATCACCACCGGGGGTGGATCGGGATGATTTGTCGTCGGGGTTCCTGGTACGATGATCGGATCGGGCCCGTTGCCCCAGTAGTCTACGACCGCGGCTTCACCATTGAGCAAGAAGATCAGATCGTAGGGCAGGTGAAAGTATTGGGATGCCTCAATGTCGCCTCCGTAAACCTGGATGTCGCCTCCGAGAAAACCGCCCGCGACGTAAGGCGAGAAGACAATGCGCTGTCCTTTCCTGGTGAGCAGCGGATTGTCGCGACGATCAAAGACCAGGCTGGTCAGAATCTCGCTGTTCACGGTTGATCCCTGCTCGTAGCGGATTTCCGGCGAAACGCCGGATGAGACATTATAGATGTCGACGTCTTCCAGCCTATAACCCAACGTGCCGTACATGTAAGCGCTCAGAGGCTTGCGCAGCTCGAAGGATATCCCGTAATTGCGCTGATCGTAAACGGAGCTCAGATAATTGGCGTCGGTATAGAATGCCTGGCCACCGAGAGAGAGACGACGGTCGAGAAAGTAAGGCTCGGTCAAGGCGAGGATAACGTCCTGCCGTTGCGTGCCGAGCTGGACGCGCAGTCTGAATTTCTGTCCGCCTCCGGTAAAGCCCGGCCAATTCATCAAGTCGAAATTGCCCTGGGTCAGTTCGCCAAAGACGACCAACTGAATCCACGGTACTGAAACCGCCGCCGAAGCTGAGTGAGCCGGTGCGCTTCTCTTCCACTTGAATGGTGAGATCCTTGCGACCGGGCACACCGGTGTCTTCCGGGTAGGTCTCGACCTTGGCGAAGTAGCCCAGGTTATCGAGGCGCTTCTTCGTTGTCTCCACGCGGACGGTGTTGAAGACATCGCCCGGCGCGATCAGCACCTCGCGGCGAATCACCTTATCCTTGGTGCGCGTATTTCCGACGATGTTGACGCGTTGGACGAATGAACGATTACCTTCTTCGATCTTGTAATGGACGTCGATCTTGGCCGGGACCCGCCGGCGAGCCTTCAGGCAGGACCACCAGATCGACGTAACCGCCGGTGCCGTAGGCATCGGCTATCATCTTGGCGTCGTCGTGCAGGCCTTTCGGCGAATAGACTCCGCCTTCCTTCATCTTGAGGAGGCCGCGAAGTTTTGCCTCCGTCGTCACCTTGTAGCCTGAAAAGGTGATCTTGCCGGTGTGATACTGCTGTCCTTCGACGATCGCAATGGTGATGATGATAGGGCCGCTGACATGCTCTTTGCGCACGTCCGTGACTTCGACGTCGATGTAACCGTGGTTCTGGTAATACTCCTTGATACTGTCGAGATCCTGCTGCAGTTGCACCTCATCCAGCCGTCCCGATTTGTCGAAGATGGCGAGCATGGTCTTGCCGCGCGTCTTCATTTGCTTGCGCAGCACCCTGTCGCTGAAGTGTTGGTTGCCCTCGAATTGCACACTCCGCACAGCACCTTTCACACCCTCATTGATGGTGTAGACGACACGCGCGGTCCCGCGGTTCTCCTCGATCGGATCGACCCGGAACTCCACCGTCACGTCGTTGAAGCCTCGTCCCTTGTAGGCATCGATGATCTTTTGGCGAGCCTTCTCGAGTTCTTCCTCGTTGATCGGAGTGTTAATCTTAATGGCAATATCTTTGCGCAATCGTTTGGCGCTGATTTTCTGAGCGCCATCAATTTCAATTTCGCGTACCACCGAGCGTGTTTGCACGGCCACCACCACCTTGACTCCGTCGCCGGCCGGTTGCGCGAAAATGCGGACGTTTCGAATGGAACCAGTCGAATAGAGCTGGCGAATGTCCTGCTCCACGATTTGGTCGGAATAGGGTTGCCCCACGGCCGTCCGCATTTGGGCGATGATCCGCTCCTTACTGACCGTCGCAGGTCCCGTGTATTCCACGTCAATGGACCGGACGATGGGAGGCCCCTGCTGTCCATGGACCGGGATCGCGCCCCACATCGCGAAAACCGACGCCACCAGCACCGACCAGGCGGGGCGGCGGCTCGATCCTGTGAATAATGTCATAAGCAGGGATTAAAGATGGCGCGTCCCGCGGAGGTAGCCCACGCGGGACAGGCGGCTATATGAGGAATAACATGGCAATCGTCAAGGCGTGATTTTTTTGGGGCCACGGCCGCGTGCGTAAATAAACAGCCCGAAATGCCCTTCAGTCCAGTAGTTCGTACCAATTGTTTCGGCGCCGCGGTTCGTAGCCGGCATCGCGAATGAGGGACTCAATTTGCCCGGCGTTTAGGCGAAATGTCGTGCCCGCGCTGCTCACGACATTCTCTTCCATCATGACCGAGCCAAAATCATTA
This sequence comes from uncultured Verrucomicrobiae bacterium, assembly GCA_963788855.1. Classification (GTDB taxonomy): domain Bacteria; phylum Verrucomicrobiota; class Verrucomicrobiia; order Chthoniobacterales; family UBA10450; genus CAWBIE01. The sequence goes on along the minus strand of CAWBIE010000004.1, from coordinate 398,083 downwards.
GCGCCGTACTTTAGGGCGACCTGCCCGATCCCCGGACCCTGGGTCACCCAGGAGCTTTGCACGTTTTCGATGTTGTCCAAAAAAATGCGGGCCAGCGCCTGCGTGCGCAGATATTCGGAGACGCCGGTCGGTTGCGTCACTTTCAGGACTGTGTGTTGCGGTTGGAATGTCCAGCAAATGAAAGCGGTGAATCCGCCGCTCTGGTCTTGTTGGTCGCGGACGCGTTGCAAATGTTCGATCCGGTCTTCGATCGTTTCCACATGTCCAAACATCATGGTGGCGCTCGATTTTAGTCCGGCTTCGTGCGCAATCTGCATCACTTCCAGCCACTGATCGGAATCACATTTCAATGGTGAAATCTTCCGGCGCACCCGATCGACCAGGATCTCGCCTCCTCCTCCCGGAATCGATCCCAGGCCCGCTTTCTTGAATTCCAGGATCACTTCGCGCAGAGGCATGCGGAAGGTCTCGGCGAAGTGCTGGAACTCCGGCGGGCTGAATCCGTGAATATTAATGTGCGGATATTTTTCGCGGATGTGATGCAAGAGATCGACATACCACGCGAACCCCAGTTTCGGATGATGCCCGCCTTGCATCAGGATTTGAACCCCGCCGGCAGCGGAAAGTTCGTCGAGTTTTTCATCAATCTGTTCGAACGAAAGTACGTAATGATCTGCGTCCTTCTCTGTTCGGTAAAACGCGCAGAACTTGCAGTAAACGTTGCAAACGTTGGTGTAATTGATGTTCCGATCGACGATGTAGGTCACGAGCTCGCCTCCGCGTCCGCCGTAAGCCCCGGCTTTTGCGAGATCGCGTCGTGCATTGGCCAGCACCCCGAGCTCCTCCAGAGGCCAGCCATAGAGTTCGAGGGCTTCAGCGCAGGAAATCCTTTCGCCGGCCAGGACCTTCTCAGTGAGTCCGTCTCGATTTTGTGAGACCATCGCGACAATTTAGCGGAACTGCACCGTCCTTACGAGCGGTTTGGCAACCGGGTTGAAGCTGGCGCCAGAAATCGAAGGCGGATGGGCCTGGAGCACCCTTTCATCTAATCGGTTTGGTCGCGCGAGACGAGGCCTTTTCCTTGGAGAAACGGCCACCTTGAAGCTGGGCGGCCTCCGTGTGCCGTCACCTGACGCACGAGGAATCTTCCCGCCGCGTTTGATTCCGTCTAGCTTCACGGCATGCGCGATTCTGTGGCGATTGTAGGCGCGGGCGTGTCGGGGTTGACTTGTGGCGTTGTCCTGGCCGAGGCCGGATATCGGGCTTCGATTTTTGCGAGGGAAGCCGGGCAGTTAACGACGTCAGCTGTGGCCGGAGCGATTTGGTTTCCATATGATGCCGAGCCGGCGGACAAGGTGATCGCTTGGGCGCTTGAAACTTATGAAGTGCTTACGGATCTGGCCCGCGATCCACAAAGCGGAGTTTCGATGATCGAATTGCGCACCTTTGCGCGAACCGGCGAAATCGAAATCCCGGCCTGGGCTCACGACCTTGGCGCACGGCGCCTGACTCCGTATGCCAGATTTCACAGCGGCTTCGGGCTTGAGATTCCGCTGACCGATACGACGATCTACCTCGATTATCTGGCCCGGCGATTTGGAGCCGCGGGCGGCCAGATCCACGCTCCTGTCTCGCTGGCAAGACTGGAAGATGTGAGCGACGACTTCGAGCTCGTGATCAATTGCGCTGGAATCGGCGCAAGAATTCTAGCTGACGATTCCGATTTGGAACCGCATCGCGGTCAGGTCGCGATTGTGCCGAAGATGGATATCTCCTGTGCGATCGTGGCTGATGACGCTCCGCTGATGTACGCCATCCCCCGCGCCAACGACTGCGTCTTCGGCGGAACCAATGAAGTCAGCGACAGCCGCGAGGTCGATCCGGCGACCACCTCGCGCATCGTTGCGGAATGCAGCCGGGTGCTGGACATAACCCGACCGATTGTGCTCGCCGAGCGCGTCGGGTTGCGCCCATTCCGGAAGAAAGGGGTGCGTGTAGAGCTGAACCGGTTTGGCGACGGGCGCGTCCTTATCCACAACTACGGCCACGGCGGTTCCGGATTCACTTTGTCGTGGGGTTGTGCCGCCAGGGTGCGGGATCTCGTCGGGGCCGGCCGTTAGGGCGGAACCCGCAAAACGAAGCTAGTCCAGCAACTCGATCGCGTCGCCCCTGCGCAGCGTGCCTTCGACCAGAACAGCGCCATAAACGCCGGCCTTGCCGTTATGGGCCTTCGCGATTTGGCGCAGGAACTCCGGCCTCGATTCTCCTGTTTCGGGATCGAGCGTGATCACCGCGCAGCGCGTGTCGCGGTCCAGAATCGACACCACTGCCTTGGATCCGATGCGCAGAGCGCGGCCGACAAATCCGTCCTCTGCGAAGCCGCCAGCCGTGTGGAAGTCGAGATAGATGTTCGCCCGGAAACGCCGCTGATCTACGGTGGTTCTCATCTCCTCGCCGAGTTGACGTGCCGATTGCACGGAAAAGAGCGACACCGGGCGGCAATCAGTCATCGGTCGATCCGATCGGACCAGCGTCACGTCCGGCGCACCGGTAACCCCTTCACGCAGCATTCCGATCAGGGCCGGGTCGTCGATCGCCAGAGTCTCCCCAGTCGGGGCTTCCACATCGATCATCAAATCCGGCGGGTCTGCGGAGACCGGATTCAAACCGGAACCGATGCTCTCGGCTTCCGCCAAATTGATGGGTCGCGCTGCTTTCTCCGGATAACGGAAGCGCGGCCGGCAGCGCAAAAGTTTTCGCTGCTCCCGGGCCGTCAGGTAGGGAAAGGCCTTCGGACTGGCCGAGCTGCGAAAGGCAAAAAGGCGGTCGCCGTAAATTCCGGAGAACCCCAAGTACGCTTCGCTTAACTCCTCGCCGCGCATGCTCTTGACCGGGTAGCGCCAGAGGCTGTCCACCTTTCCGACCGTGCTCATGTCCTCGGTCCGTCCGGGCAGTCCCGATCCTTTCCGGCCGTCGCGTCGCAGAGCTGCGCCGCAGCTCCTTACGTCAAGGCAACTGCCTGGAAGGAACTGACACAGTCGTCGGGGCCCTTCGCGGAGAAGAAGCTTTCGTAGTAACCGGGACCGAGATCCCACGAAGGCCCTTTATAGTATTCATCGCGATAAAAACGCCAGACTCCGCTAACCACGATGAGACAGCTGATCCGATCGTTCCAGAAGTCGCCAATAAAATGGAAGCTAAGATTCGTGCGCGCATAGGCGCCGCCGAAGCCAATGTGATCGTAAATCACGAGTTCAGGGAGACGAATGATTTCGGTTGATGGCTTGGCCTGCTCTTTCCCCGCGGCGGACGCATGATAACTCAGAGGTCCCAGCTTCCATTTTGTGTCGATGATGCAGCCATTGGCGGGCGATAAGTCGGTTTTCGATATTTGTCTCATAAGCGGCGAATTTGTCTGATTTGAACAAAGGAAGACAGGGCTGTCGAGCAAGAGATTTTTAATCTCGCGCTCGCCATCGGGTCAGGTAGGACGCCGCTCCGGCCCGGTCTTGGAGCGAGATTCTCAGATCAAATGCTCGCGGTTATCGGAGCGCAGCCGGATGGTCTTGCTTTGCAGGTTGTGGGTGGTGCGGATGAAACGAACGGTCTTGCTCTTGGCTCGCATCAGGATGGAATGAGTGATGGCCGTGGCGCCTTTCGATTTTACACCGCGCAGGAGAGCGCTGTCGCTAATGCCGGTCGCGCAGAAAATGATGTTTTTGCCGTTGGCCAGATCGTCGGTCCAAAAGACGCGCTCAACGTCCTCTTCGCTCCCGTCCTCGATCAATTTCTCGCGTTCGTTCTCGTCGCGCGGCCACATTTTGCACTGCATCTCGCCGCCAAGGCATTTGATTCCAGCCGCGGCCAGCACGGCTTCGGGCGCTCCGCCGATGCCCATGTAAAGATCGATATCGCTCTCCGGCAGGGACGGCGCCATGGCGGCGGCAATATCGCCGTCCCCAATCATGCGCAACGAGGCGCCTGCTTTCCGGATTTCGGCCACGATCTCCTTGTGCCGGGGCCGGTCGAGCATCATGACGACCACATCCTGGACGCGCTTCTCCACCGCCCGGGCCACGATGGCCAGCGTTTCCGGAATCGGACTGTCGACATTGAGAGTGTCGCCCCGCTTCTGCATGTATTGAACCACGCGCGGTCCGTAAGCCAGCTTGGACATGTAAAACGACGGGATATCGCGCAGCGCCACTTTGACTCCGGTCTCCGGACTCGCCGCCGCGATACAACTAATCGAATTGGGGGCGCCTTTGGAAATGTTGGTCGTGCCGTCGATCGGATCGATCGCGATATCGAACGGCGGGGAACCGGGAAGCCAGGTACCGAGTTGCTCGCCCTTAAAGATTCCGGGGGCGTCGTCCTTGATGCCTTCCCCGATCACGACTTCGCCGCAGATGTTCATCAAATCGAACATCCCGCGCATGGCATCGCAGGCGGCGTCATCGGCCTTCTCCTTCTCCCCGCGTCCAAGCCAGCGCAGAGAGTTGAGCGCCGCTGCTTCGGTCGCGCGGACGAAATCCAGTTCTATGATCCGTTCGATGTCGCGGTAGTTCTGTTTGGGCAGGCGAGGCATGGGAGATAACTGTGTCGAACGTTTGCTACTGTTTCGCAAGCACGTCGTATGCTGGCCGGGTCAGCCGCGGCAGTCCACGATCAAGATGAATCGGAATCAAATTCACCGCTGAAAGCTTTGTCTCATCGGACAGCGCCAGTCGCAGCAAGGCACCCTGGTTCCACCACGACACGCCAGGAGCGCCATCAAAGACAAGATTGCCTAACGAATAGGCGATGGGGCAGCCGTGGTAGAAATCCAGTGGTTGCAGGCAGTGCGGATGGGATCCGATGATCGCGTCGACCCCGTGAGCGATCAGCCAGCGCGCGAGAGTCTGTTGCTTTTCCGTGACCCTGCTTGTGTTCTCGATGCCCCAGTGGACGAGGCAGACCACGAAGTCGGCCCGGGATCGCGCTTGTTCGAGCGCCGCTTGCAGGCGCACCCGGTCGGAGGCAAGCGCGATCTGCGTTTCGGCCTGGCCATGATTCGTCACGTCCGTGATCGCGAGTAAGGCAAGTTGTCTTTCCGCCGGGTAAGGGAAAGAATTTCGCTGCGTAAGGTTCATCGCCGGCGCCGACCGGCTCGACCTGTTCGCGCGCAAGTCGAGAGACGCACGTGCTTAACGCGTCGGCGCCGAAATCCGAGGCGTGATTGTTAGCCAGTCCGACCGCCGCAAATCCCGCGGAGCGAAGCAATTTCGCCGCCTGGGGAGGCGCCCACAATGAATAGGCGCCATGGTTGGCGGGCCGCGCGGAGTTGGAAATGACACATTCCAGATTCGCGGCCGCGAATTTCGAGTGGGTCACCAGGTCTCGAATGCCGGCGAAAGGATCGATTCCGTGTTCAATCTTTTGCGCGCAAGTTCGCCCCAGCATGACGTCACCGCCAAAAAGAAGCGTTGTCGTTGCCTCGGTCGTGTTTCCGGCGGGGACGCTCAACAAATCGAAGGTCGCTTTCTTTTGCTCGCGCAGAAGCGCACCAAGCGTAAGCGCCTCCGGAACACCTTTGAGCTGATGCGCAACGATATCGTTTTCATCAAGCACCCCAAACGGTGGGCGATCTTCCATGACGGCGGCGACATGCGCGCCGAGATTTACGATCAAGCCGTGGTCCAATTCCTCTGGCGAGAAGGTTGCCGTGCCCGGCGCAACAGACGACGCGATGGGGGTGAGATATTGGCGTAACCCCTTCGGGTCGGTCCAGGGAACGCGGATGCCTTGCCGGCGCATGGCAAAAACGACGAAATTTGCACAATCGGCGCCAAGATTCGTTTCGGAGCCCGTGCTCGCGCCATCCGACAATTCGCCGCTGCCAAATAAATAGGGCAGACCAAACTGCTCGCTGAGGGCTGCGCGAAAGCCCGTCCCCCACGCGCGCCGCACTTCCACGACGGGTGTTTCTCGCACTTTTCCGTCGATTAAAACGCGGGCGCGCACCCGCAGCGATCCACAATGCAATTGTGGATCAAAGAAACGATCGACCTCGTCGAGCGAAAGCACTGCGCTCGATTGAGGAAGAGGAATTTCAGTCCAGGCCGGCCGCGGCGCGGCATTCGCGACAAAGCCAACCTGATCCGACCGCAGGGTTGTGACATTGCAGGATGAGTATTTTGGGATAAGCGCAAACCACTCGATCCGCTCCGGCTTGGCCATCCAGGGCTCGGCGATTAGCTCAACCTCGGCGTGTTCGCGCGCCGGGACGCGCCAGGCTCCGTCGGTTGATTGCTGGGCGCCCTTCACTTCGAGGTGAAATAGCGGTGCTTCGTTCCGCCAATTGCGTAGCAGCGTCTCCCAGTGCGCATGATCCCGCTGCACCACAACACTCTCAGCGAGCAGCCTGGACCGGATTTCCTGCGGGGCCCGGGTGATATCGTAAAAGGGCAGGGCGCGGCCGGCCGCTCTGAGTTCCTTCGCGCGCGTCGATCGATCGTTTGCCACTGAAGCGAACGGTTCGAATCGAACATGAGCGGTGGGCAGGGCTAGGGAGGCGTCGAGCGCGAGTTGCAGAAGGCGATTTGCTTCAACGTCATCGGTCAGATACGGGCGCGAGATCGCGAACGTGACTGCGCGCAGATTTGGTTGCGCGAGCACGAAATTCCAGACCTGGGCGAACGCGCCAGCTTGTTCGGCGGCTGAATTTCTGGCGAAATAGTCGAGGTCGATCGTCACGATGACCGGCTCGTTAGGGTCGATTTGTTCCGGCAAATGTTCGAGGTCCGAGACGATATAGCGATCGCGAAATGTTCCGGCCTGGCGAGGAGCCGCCTCCAGGTGTCCATCGAGTAATGCGGTGGCCTCCCGGGCACGCCGATCTGTTTCCGGGGGCGTCAGTCTCACTCCGGGGACCCAGATGACTTTTGCGACCGGCGCCGGAATGAGTGGTTCAATCCAGTTGAAACATTGGATGACGCCTTCGCTCCGCCATTTTTCGAGCAATTGTTGCCGTTCGTCTGGCGAAGCGACATCGCGTAGAGCGCCGCGAAGTCTGTCCGAGTCAAAGATGGCGGAGGCGTCGCTGTGGGCGTCGAAATGAATGAGCGTGCATGACTCCTCGAGATCAACCTGCCCGGCCAGCCAATAAAATGTGCCGGCGTGGCTATCCTCTATATAGATAGGGAGATTTGCGCTCCCGGCGGCGGCCGGGCTAACGGCGACCACGGCGGCAAGGAAGAGCCCGGCCGCGCGCGGATTCATCGCGCCGGTTGAATCTCGGGTTTCTGGGAGAGAGCGGCGCGCAGTTGCACGAGCGAAATGCAGGTATCGCGAAACTGCTTCCCACGATAGACCGCCTTGATCACGAGTTTTACTTTGGTGACCGGTTTCGAGTAGTCCCGCACCCGCAGGAGGTAGGGATCCTCGAAATATTCATCGGGGATCGTCTCGGTAAAGGTGTGCTCGTCGTTCAGCGTGATTTCGAGCGTGGCCACCCGGTTATTGTTCCACCACGGATCCTTCTCATCGTAATCGTAATATCCCGGTCGAATCAAAATGCCGTAGAGCGGGAGCGGCCGCTTCACATCAAGCGTGATGCTCTCCCCGATGCCGTCTCCGTCCACTCCTTCGGCCCAGGGAGAGGGAACTTCTCTTTGTGGATCGGCCTTGATATTGATGACGTCGTAATTGTGTTTGCCCTGCGGAGCCAGAGTCGAACTGGCGGTCGCGTCGTAATCGGTGTGATCGAGAAAATATTGATGCGCGCGCAGAACGTAAAAGTTGTGCCGCTTCATTTCCTCTTCTGAATAACCTGTCGGATACTTGTCGTACTTGGAATGGGCTACGATGCGAATGTCGTCCGCCAGGGAAGGTTTCAAATTCTCAAAAATCCACTGGTAGTGCGTGTCGCTCAGTTTCTGAAAACGGCCTTCCGGTTTTTCGATCGAAACATCTTCCGGCTCGGGATGCAGAACGTTGATATCGATTTTGCCCTTTCCGATCGTCCCCTTCCACGTCGCGGCCGGCGAAAGTGAATAGGCGAAAACGGCATCGCTGATATGTTCGTCGTCCGAGACCGACTCGTCGTTCTCAGAGTATTTCGAGTTGTACTTGATCGTCACGGAGCGTGTCTGATCGCGCTCGAAAGGAATGACAGATTTCTTCCAGCTCTTGATGATCGGCACCTCTTCTTCCCACAGCTCTCCGGAGACGGTTTCCGGCGTCGCCTGTTTTCCCGAGCGCACGTCGGTCCACTTCAAATCGTCGCCGTCAACCGCGATATGATATTGATCGAGCTCGGCGGGCGTGCGCGTTTCTTCGCCCGGAGGCGTCCCCCATCGCTCGACCGGGAAAAAGAAATCCTGTTCCACTTTTTTGCCGGTGTTGTGCATGCGGTAATGAACTTCGACCGCGGCCGATTCCGACCCCAGATTGATGGACAGGGTCTCGTCTTCGATGGTGACGTCTGTTTTATGGTTCTTGTCTGAGGCACTGGCGGTGCCCGTTCCCGGCACCCCGACTTGCCACGCGCCGCCGTTGGCGAAGAGCACAGCTGCCGCAGCGATCATCGAGGCGATTACGAGCAGGCAGACTTTCATCTTCCGCGACGGAGTCTGGCCGTGACGTACGTAACAAGGCGAGCAAAAATACTCGGTGCTATTAACCGATGGCTCCGAGATGCGGCTGGCGCGCGAGGACGATGTTTCGGCAATCGAAGCTTTGATCGAGCAGTCGGTTCGCGGATTGCAGGCGGCCCATTATTCGGCGCAGCAGATGGAGGGCGCCCTCGGATCGGTTTTTGGGGTCGACCGGCAATTGATTCGCGACGGCACATACTTTGTCGTCGAACATCGCGGCAGGCTCGTTGGCTGCGGCGGCTGGAGTAAACGCAAGACGCTTTTTGGAAGCGATCATCATTCCGATCGCGACAGCGCTGAACTGGACCCAGCGCGTGAGGCGGCTCGCATTCGCGCGTTTTTTGTTCACCCGGATTGGGCCCGTCGCGGCGTGGCCCGCGCAGTTCTGGTGGAGTGCGAGAACGCAATTGGGGCGGCGGGATTCAGCCGGGTCGAGCTGGCCTCAACGTTGCCCGGAATTCCATTCTATGCCGCGTTTGGCTATGTCGAACAGGAGAGGTCCGAGGTTCCGTTGCCAAATGGCCTGACCATCGGCGTGGTGCGGATGACCAGGGAATTCCAGTCCGACGGTTCCTAGAAATTCGGCGGTTCGGATACGCCGGGCGGGATCACGCTGGGGACCGTCTCCGGCTCTTCCGGAGAGACCTGCGGTTGCAGAATTTTCGATTCCGGACCTTTCAGCCGTGTCGACATGATTGCCGCAGCAAAGAGGAGCGCCCCCGCGAGAAAGAACGGTGCGCCGGGAATGTGAACCGGAAGTTTTGGATCGATGAACCAGCCAAAGATTCGCAGGAACAGCCACGGGCCGACGATGAATGTAATCGAACGCATGCTTTGTAACGCGCCTTGCAGCTCGCCTTGTTCGCGCTCGCTCACGCGATGGGTCATCATGCTTTGCGCTGCGGGCATGGAAATATTCCAGAGGGAAATGATTGGAATCGAAGCGATCAACCATCCGCCCGTCCTCGCCAGGGCGGCGACGAACATGCCGGAGGCGCCGAAAAGCTGGCCAGTGTAGAGGGTGACTTTTTCACCGAAGCGCTTAACCATTCGTCCGGTCAGGCCGCCGGAAATGACGGCCGTCACGATTCCGACAATCATGAGCGAAAGGCCGATCATCGATTGGCTCCAGGCATAGCGATAAATGCCGTAGAGCGCCCAGACGCTAAAGACGTTGTGGGCGATATAGGCCAGGAACTGAATGGTGGCGAGCCGCCAGAGCTCGTGATGCGAACGTAACAGCTTGAGTGAGCCGACCGGATTGGCCCGGCGCAATTCGAATTTTTTCCGCTGCTCCGGAGCGAGCGATTCCGGCACGAAAAAATACCCCCACAACCAGTTGGTCAGGCTAAGTCCGGCCGCTGTCCAGAAAGCGAGACGGGGATTCACATTGCTCAATAGGCCGCCGATCGCGGGACCAAAGGTAAACCCGACTCCGAAAGCGACCCCGATCATGCCAAAAGCTCCCGCCCGCTTCTCCCTCGGCGTCACGTCGGCGATGTAAGCCATGGCCGTGGGAATGCTCGACGTCGTGATCCCGGAAATGATTCGGCCAAGAAAGAGCCACGACAGGGTGGGGGCCAGCGCCATGACGACGTAGTCCAGGCCCAGTCCGAGGTTCGAGAGCAGGATGACCGGGCGCCGGCCGAAACGGTCGGACAAAACGCCGAGAATCGGGGAACAAACAAACTGCATGACGGCGAAGACCACCGCGAATCGAGCGCTCCACTTGGCTGCGTCCGTCATTTGGCCGCCCAGAAAATCCAGGATCAGTTTTGGCAAGACGGGGATGATCAACCCCATCGCCAGAATATCGAGGGTCACGGTGACCAGAATGAATGTGATGGCAGCTTTGCTCGCTTTCACCCGATCACTAATAATTGGAGGGACGCGCTCTGTCGCGTCCCATTATTTCGGGGCCGGTGCTCCCTCGTTTTCCATCGCATGCGCATGACCATGTAACGATGGCCGGATGCGCAGGAAGATCTCGAACCCGTAGCCAGGTCCGTTGCCGTAATATTGATCGAGTTTATCCGGCCAGACGTTCAGAGTGAATTGTCCGCCGAGTCCGACGTCGAGCTTGTTCCCGTGCGTGAGATCGCGAACGTAACCCACCGAAATCGCGTTGAGCGTTGAGACGAGCTGCGCGTCGCGCGGTTTGAGCACGAGCTCGGTTCCGGATTTTTCAACGATTTCCCAACGTCCGTAAACTGTGTTGCGCTCGAACTGGTAATCCGATTCGAGGAGGAACGATTCGGTCGTGCCTTCTCCAGTGTCGTTGTTTTGTCCCCAGACAAACGAGGTCGCCCAATTGGAGTCCGGGCCGAGCGGAAGATTGTAGATCGCGGAAGCGGTTGTGCGATGACGATCGACATCCGGCGCCGTTGCTTCCGGGCTTTTGATGTAGCCATAGGAAATCTGCAAAGCCAGATTCGGCGTCGGATTCCAGGAGATTCGGCCGCTGAAGGAATCCAGTTGGGGTGAATCGAAATCGTAACGATCCTCGTCCGGCTCGCGTCCGTTGAAGGCGCTGCCTTCGATTTTCAGATCGCGCCATTGTGCGCCAAGCGTGACGACGCCGAAAGTCACATGCGTGGAATCCTGCCAATGATGACCGATGGGCGCGTCCGGATCGTCCATGGCAGAGAGGCGATGCATGAAGGTAGGAGGACCGAGCGCCGGTTCGCCCGGGTAACCGACGTACAAATAAGCGGAGAGATCGTGACCGAACTCCTGCGCATAGGTGGCGGAGAGTTCATCAAACAAATCGTGCGGATGCTGCCGATCGTGCAATGGCTGGTCGTGCCATGTTTCGCCGGTTTGGAAAAGGAGCGGGTAACCGCGTCCGCCTTCCGTGAGCGGGTCCAGGCTCATCATGCCGCGAAATCCAAGCTGGGCGTTGTCGCCGATCGGATGTGAGAACATCGCCATAAACCAGTTGGGCGCATCGATGCGGTCGTCGCCGCGTAACGAACTGACATTCGTGTAGCGCGGAAAGATGGCGCCGTGCAGCATCAGCATGTCGTCGCCGAACATGAACATTTTGCCGTAAACCGGGGTCGAATCCGGCACCCAGCTTGTGCCGGAACTCTCGCGACTCATCGGATCGGCCAGGTCGATGGACGATCGCATCTCCATCTTCGCCTCATGCTCATGATCCTGATCCTTTGTCGCAGCAGAGGACATTCGATCATGATCTGGGCACGATCAGGAGTATGAGGATGACTCGGGGCGGCAGGCTTCATTGGCACAAGCGTCATTCCGCATTTGGGACATGCGCCCGGATGATCCATCACAACTTCGGGGTGCATGACACAGGTGTAGCGCTGCGGCGCGGCCATCGTTTGCGCAAGGGTCGCGTGCATCACGAGAAAGCTCGCGATCATGAGTAGCGTCTGAAGTGTTTTCCGCATGTTGATTGTGAAATTGCCTCGAATTCTGTAGTGGCAGCCGCGTCGGTTTCGCGAACACAGACGACACGCCTGCCGCTACAGCGTTTGTGGTAGGGACGGCGCGCTGCGCCGTCCGAACGCCACTCCCGTGCGGGCGTCCTTACCCTGCGATGGGCGGAGCGTGCGCGAGAATGCTTCGCTGCAAGACTAGTTCAGCGAACGAAGACCGCCCTGGTGGTCCGGTATCGAGAGGCCGCGCGCGAAACGCGATCCGGGGAGTCGGCGCAACCAAAGCGGGCGCGAAATCAATTTGCCCAAGAAAGAGCAGTCTTACGGCGGAACCACCGGCGAACTTCAGCGCCGTTGCCCGCAAGTTTTTGCAACACGTCGAGGAAGGAGGTGTCTTTGGTTTAGCCGGCGTTGATTGTCTGGCGTGGAGCAAACATTCGTGGCAGGCCGGCGCCACGTTCGGCGTCGCAGCGACCGCGACAAGCGCGCAATGGTTTGAAATGGCGAGCCAGGCGGCCATCATGACCGCGATCAAGAAAATCGAGTCGATCCTCGGAGCGCGTCTCACGATTGGTTCATCGTCCAAGCGAGAAAATCTGCAATATTTTCCTTGGGCGCAGGGTTTGGACAGGCGTTTGAACGGGTCCGCATTATGCTCTATTTTAGGCGTCTGAACGGGGCTATGCGCAAGGGACAAAAACACGACCGACGGGTGCGCTCTATATTATATGGTGTTGCGCTCGCCCTCCTCGCCACCCCGGGCCTCAGGTCGCAGGAAGCGGACCAAGCTGAATCGGGCAAACAGCCACTGGCAGCCGTTTCGTTTACCGCGACGCGCGTGGCTTCAGGCTTGAGCCAGCCGCTGTTCGTGACGGCGCCGCCTGGAGATATGAACAATATTTTTGTGGTTCAGCAGACCGGGCAAATTACCATGGTCAGTCTGCAAACGGCCGTTCCTCTCGGGACGAAGAAAAAGAAGAAAACGAAGCCACCACCGCCGTTCTTCAGCGTCGCGGGAATGCTGACCAGCACCTCGGGCGAGCAAGGGCTCCTCGGGATGGCATTTGATCCGAATTTCGCCACCAACCAAAAATTCTATCTCGACTTCACGGTGCCCGGCGGAGTCTTCGGCAACGGGACCACACATGTCTCGCAATTTCAGGTTATGCCGGCGGCAACCAAGCCAAAGAAGAAGAAGCATCCCAATCTGAACGAAAAGATTTTGCTGACCTTCGACCATCCGCAAACCAATCATAACGGAGGCTGGATTGGCTTTAGTCCCCGCGCGGGCGACGATAACAATCTTTATATCAGCACGGGCGACGGCGGCAACGGCAACGACCAGGGGCCCGGTCACATCGAGCCGGGCGGCAACGCGCAAAACAACACCACGCTGCTCGGAAAAATTCTTCGCATCCATATCGATTCCACCGCGGGAACGGCTTCCATTCCGTCGGACAATCCGTTTGCGTCCTCGAGCACGTTTCGACACGAAATTTGGGCCTACGGATTGCGCAATCCGTTTCGCGCCAGTTTCGACCAGCAAAACGGGCGGATGTTTATCGGCGATGTGGGACAGAACACACGCGAGGAGGTGGACGTGCAGGAGGCGACCAATCCCGGTGGCGGCGAGAACTACGGGTGGCGCTTGCGCGAAGGGACCATTGCGACGCCCACGGGAAATCCAGTGGTGGGCGGTTCACCACCACCCGGGGCCGTGGATCCGATCATCGATTATCCGCGCTCGACCGGCGGGACGGTGATCGGCGGGTGCGTCTATCGCGGGACGGCAATTCCCGCGCTGCAGGGCAAATATGTTTTCGGTGATTATCTCGCCGGGAAAATCTTCACTCTCGATTACGATGGCACGACCGCTTCGAACTTTCAGGACATCACTTCGCAACTCTTCCCGACCCGGGTAGGCGGATTTACCCTGAATGCGCTCTCCTCGTTATGTGAGGACGCCAGCGGCGAACTTTATATCACCGATATCGGCAGCGGCAGCGTTTATAAGATTGTCCCGTAAAGGGCATTAGTGTTACCCTTCTCAGGGCGAGGGGAGCATGGAACGGGATAGAAATCGGATGCATTTTGTCGGGCGGCGCGCGTTTCTTTTTGGCATTTTTGCGGCGCTCGCCCTGGCCTCAAACGCGAGAGCCCAGGCGGTCACCGGACTTGACGCGACTCGGGTGGCGTCGGGATTGACGCAGCCGCTGTTTGTGACGGCACCGCCCGGAGATTACAACCGCATTTTCATCGTGCGACAAACCGGGCAGGTTCACATTTTGAATCTCGAGACCGGCGCTGTGAACGCTACGCCGTTCCTGGATATTCATTCCCTTCTCACGGCCACGAATGGCGAGCAGGGTTTGCTCGGAATGGCGTTCGATCCAAACTACGCCACCAACGGAAAATTCTATCTTAATTTCACCGTGCCCGGCGGCGCTTACGGCAACGGCACGACTCATGTCTCGCAGTTTCAGGTCTCGGCCAATCCGGACATCGCCGATACCTCGAACGAAAAGATTCTGCTCACTTTCGATCATCCGGAAAACAATCACAACGGTGGTTGGATCGCCTTTAGTCCGCGCGCGGGCGATGACAACAATCTTTACATCTCGACTGGCGATGGTGGCAACGCCAATGACCAGGGCACCGGTCACATCGAGCCTGGGGGCAACGCACAAAACCTCACCACCCTGCTCGGGAAAATACTCCGGATTCACGTCGACTCGGCGAGCGGCACCGCCTCGATCCCGGCCAACAATCCGTTTGTTAGTACGAGCGGAGATCGAGGAGAAATTTTTTGCTTCGGTTTGCGCAACCCGTTTCGCGACAGCTTCGATCGGCTAACCGGGCGGATGTTTATCGGCGACGTCGGCCAAAGCACCCGCGAGGAGATCGATGCGCAGGAAGCAACCAATCCGGGCGGTGGCGAGAATTACGAATGGCGATTGCGCGAGGGAACGATTGCGACCCCAACCATCATGGGCAATCCGCCAGTCGGAGGTGATCCGCCTCTTGGCGGGATCGAGCCCATCTATGATTATCCGCGCTCGGTCGGCGGAACCACGATCGGCGGTTATGTTTATCGCGGGAAACAGATTCCGGCCCTGCAGGGAACCTATGTGTTTGGCGATTACCTCAACCACAAAATCTTTACCCTCAATTACGACGGCACGACTACGGCGGCTACCAACTTCCAGGACATCACGTCGCAATTGTTTCCCACGGCCACGGGCAATATCTCCCTGGGATCGCCATCCGCTTTCGGCGAGGACGCGAACGGCGAGCTTTACATCACCGACATCGACAAAGGCAATGTCTATAAGATTATTCCGGCCACGCCGAACGTGCAGATCGATAGCGTGACGAAAGACTCTCTCAGTGGAGACATCATCGTGCGCGGCACCGGGGTGCCGTTTCAGAATCACACCGTCCAGGCGACCACCGATCTCACGCAACAGTTCATGCCCATTGGAACGGTCACAGCCCTGGGCGATGGAACGTTTGCTTTCGACGACACGGCCCACTTGAGTGCCCGTTTCTATCGCGTGGTTTATCCGTAACTGTCTGACGGGAGGGATGCGCGCTGTCGCGTCCCAATTATCTGGGACATGACGGCGCATGTCCCTCCATTATGTTGTCGAGATGACAAAGCCGTTGTCCTATCGCTCGCCCAAGACCGAGGTGCGGGAGAGCAAGATTCACGGCCGGGGACTATTTGCGACTGCGGCTATTGCCAAAGATGAGATCGTGGCCGTGAAAGGCGGACACATCATCTCGCGCCGGCAATTACAGGAGATAACGCGCGAACTCGGCCCGGTTGAGATTCAGATCGGTGACGGCCTTTACATCGCCCCGGTCACGGCGGATGAGCGTGAAGGGTCGATGCTTTACAGCAATCACTCATGCGATCCCAACCTCGGGATGCGCGGAGAAATCACCTTTGTCGCCATGCGCGACATCGCAGCCGGCGAAGAGCTGACCCACGACTGGGCCACGACCGATGACGATGATTACGCGGCGAAATGCAATTGCGGTGCGGCCAACTGTCGCGGCACGCTCACCGGCAAAGATTGGCAGCGCTCCGACACGCAGAAGCGCTACGCCGGCTATTTTTCCGCCTACCTGGCTGAAAAAATCGCGCGGCTATGCTGAGTTGCAACGTCGTCAGACGGCATATGGACCTAGCCTGCGATGAATCACACAAATAGTTTTTGAATGTAGGGCCAGAAAATGATCGCACCGATGATGACAGCAGCGACAGCGGTAATGAGGACGGCGCCGGCGGCAACATCCTTGGCTTCGCGCACCAGCGGATGAAATTCTGGCGAAGCTGCGTCTGCGAGAAACTCAAATGCGGTGTTTAACGCCTCAGCCGTCCAAACGATGGACATGGCGAGGATGATCCAACACCAATCGGCCGATGACACACGGAAGAATAATCCCGCGCCGAGGACGACCAGCGTGGCGGCAGCATGAATCCATGCGTTGTGTTGACAGCGAACCATGCGCAAGACACCACGGATCGCATGATAAAAGCTGCGAATGCGTCCGGTGAACTGGAATGGCCGCGCTGCCGGGGTCCGTTCGGTGGTATCGTTCATCATGGCGCGACTAGGTCTAACGATAAATATACGAGCGTTCGTCTTTTATCGCGAGCAAAGTTTCGCCTGGTGCTGTTGACGAGAAGAGCTAAGCGGCCCAGGCGGCTTCCCGGTCCATCCCGATAATTTCGGCGGTCGGAGACCGCCGCTACAGGGGAAATCCGCGTTATCCGCGGTTCTGATTCTAGGCCTAGTGGGGAGATGCCGGGCGATCCTCAAGTTTCAAAATCTCCGCCGGCACGCCGAGCCAGACGGCTGCCTTGTCGCGCTCGCGAAATGCGTGCGCGTCGATTGGCGTTTCCTTCATCAGGCCTTCGTACATGCTGGCAATGCCAAAACCGATCCAATCTTCGCTAAACAAAGCCGACTTCACTCGGCTACCCCGGCGAATTGCTCCGCCCGTTTCCGTGCAAAGTTAAAAACATGGCTGGTGCGAACTGCCACTTGCGTTAGTCGACTGAAATCAACGAATCTCCTCAATGGCGACGACGTCTTTTTCAAACTCACAAAGCCATTCGCCAATCTCGTCGAGCAGACGATCATCCAGTACGCCTTGTGGTTGCCAGGCGACCAGATCATGGGCGGGATATTGCCGCAGATGAGCCGGACCAGGGATAATCCTGGAAGCCGGCAAAGATTCCGAATCATCAGTTGGATTGTCAGGCATAACGGCTATTTGCGAACGCACGCCTGCGCGCGGGCGGGCGCGCTCTTTTCCACGGTAATCTCTAGACTTCCTTAAGTGCGTCTCGAACGGCAGCGATGAATTTCTCGCTATCCAAAGGCTTGATGAAAAAACCACGGGCACCGGCCCGCATCACGGTGGCTTCGGCAGCGCGATCCTCATGACCCGTAATGAAAATCACACGAGTCCCGGGCGATCTCGCACACAGGTGCGCGAGCAACTCCATTCCCGTCATTTGTTCCATCCAGATATCCAGGACAACAAGTCGCACGGGATTTGTCGCCATTTGATTGAGAAAATCCTCTGGATTGCCAAAGGCACGCACCTTGAATCCTTCCAATTCGAGCAGCCGAGTGACGGATTTGCATATCGATGGGTCGTCGTCAACGACATAGCATATCTCCGCGGACGCTAGTTGAGAAAAGAGTCAGCCGGCAGCTTTGTTTCAGTTGTCTGGGTCATATATCCGAAGAACGCTGCCGAATTAGACAACCTCAGTCAGGCAGATGGAAATGAGACTTTGGTCTTATGTCCTGCGGTCGACGGCACGCTCGATCACTGAATACCCATGATCGCGCCATCATGTTTTCTTCTCGTCACCGGTAAAGTAAAATAAAAGAGCGCGCCGCCATCGGCGACATTCTCGGCCTGGATTTCACCGCCATGCGATTCCACGATGGAGCGCACAATGGCCAATCCCATTCCCAGCCCCTCTTCCTTGGTGGTAAAAAACTGGTCGAACAAGCGTTCGTGCACTTCAGTGCGAATGCCTGTGCCGTGATCGCGAACGCTCAGGCGCACTTTGTTCTCGCCATTGCCAGCCGTGCTAATCTCTACCTTGCGTCGGTCCGGTGGTGTGTGCCGCATGGCATCAAGAGCATTATTGACCAGGTTCACCAGAACCTGCTGAATCTGGACCGGATCTATTTCGATCAGTGGCAGGTCGTTGGCCAGCGATGTTTGTATCTCGCAGGAGTAGGCCACTGCGTCAGGTCTGACGACATGCGCTACATTAGTGACCAGCTCATTTAGATTAATCCGGCGCCGGGTTGGATCGCCCTTCTTAATTGTGTTGCGCACGTTGTTGATGATATCGTGGGCGCGGCGCGCGTCTGCCTCCACGTCGACCAGGATCTCGCGCAACGTTGCCGGGTCTTCCTTGCCCCTGTCGATAAACCGCATGCCAGCGCTCGCATTGCTGACGATGCCTGAGAGCGGCTGGTTCAGTTCATGGGCGAGAGAGGCTGTCATCTCACCGAGTAAGCTCACGCGACTGATCAGGTTAATCTGTTCGCGCAGCACGGCGCGCCTCCTCTTCTGCCTCCTTGCGTTTGGTCACATCGACCGAAACGCCCAGCAACCGCGTTAGCTCACCGTTTTCGTCGGCAAGGCAACGAGCGCGTTCACCGATCCATCGGATGGCTCCGTCGCGCAGGGAAACACGGTACTCAAGTTCGTAATCGTCTTTGGTGGCGATGGCCTTTTTGATCGCGGCATCGCGCGCGGCGCGATCGTCGGAATGCACACGCGCTTGAAAGTCTTCATATGTCGGCGCATCACCATCCAGTTGAAGTAGAGCGCGTACCTTGTCCGAGACCCACAACTCGTTAGTAACCGTGTCCAATTCCCACACACCGTGCTGCGCGGCTTCTGCCGCCAGCGCGACGCGTTCTTCGAATTCGCGCAGCGCTGCTTCCTTCTTCAATAAGTCAGTGATATCCAGGCAGGTCCCGACATAACCGCGGAAATTCCCGCGTGGCCCATAGCGCGGCACTCCTTGATCGGTAATCCAGCGATATTCTCCGTCGCGGCGCCTCAGACGGTATTGCATGACGAAAGGTTCGCGCGCGTCGAAAGCGCTGCCATAGGTCTGTACAGCCTTCTCCACGTCATCCGGATAAATGCCTTCGCTCCAGCCGTTGCCCAGTTCGTGTTCCAGGCTTTGGCCGGTAAACTCAAGCCAGCCCTTATTGACGTAGGTGCAAAGCTTATCTTCGCCCGACACCCACATCAGGACAGGCGCGGCATCAGCCATGGCCTGAAAACGTTTCTCGCTTTCACTTAAGGAACGCTCCGCCCGGCGGCGTTTCACGAAATTAGCCAGCAAACCGGTAAGAAGCAGTCCTTCCAGAATAAAAATCGAAACACCAGCTATGATCCACGTCCGGTAGCGGTCCCAAACCGTCGGCTCGCGGAAGAGGACGGTGCTTCCAGGCGGCAGGAGTTTCTCACTAATCTTCCAGCGGTGTAGCTCGCGCCAGTCATAACTCGGCGGGAGACGGTCGATCAGTTTCGGAGGGATACTGGAAGCTGGTTCGCCATGCAAAATACGAATGGCCATCTGCGCAGCTTCGTTCCCGACACGGTCGCTCTGGTGAAGGTGGCCACCCACGATCCCCAAGCCGAGTTGGTGATTGAAGATGGAATTGATCGGAGCGTTCGCCACTGCATGAAGGCGTTGAAGCGCCTCGTCGCCATTGAGAGTTACACCCGCGGCATCGCGCAGCAGCAAGAGAAAAAAAATGTAGGAATTTGGTGGCAACTTCGAGACCCTCTCCTTCATTTGGTCGAAGGAGAGGTCGCTGTAGTAGCTGAACTTAACCCGGCCTGCGAGTGGCTCAGCTGCCTTCTTGAAGGCCTCCTGCCAAAGATGTTCGAGCGGCGTCGCACCTACTATCACCTCGATATTTTTTGTCGCGGGCGCAATTTGCAGCATATCTTCAATGAAGCCGGGAATCTCATATACCTGCCCGATGTAGGTGGCGTTGTTGTCCAACGCGCCCGGCGGCAGTAACCTGCGATCGAGTGTCGCATAAAGGATGGGCGTTTCCGGAAACAGCCGGTCGCGATAGTTTGCGGCGAAGATACCCGCGGGCGCTCCGATCGTCACGACCAGGTCCGGACGCCATTTGGCCTTCCGCTTTTGCAAATAATCAACAATCGCCTCCTGCATATCGCGATCGGCATAGCGCGCCATATCCAGCGAAACCTCGTCCAGATCGACTCGCTCCCCCATCTTCTTTGCTAACTCAGTCTCGAAAGCCGTCGACTCGACCGTGAATGGCGGCGTGGCGCTGCCAAAGGAATGGATCAACAAGACGCGCTTGGGTTCCGCGGCCGGTGCGTTCGCGGCGAAGATTGGTGCGAATGCAGCAACTGTCGCGACGATCAGAAAGAACGGCGCGCGCGGCGTCTTCCGGGCGTCACATAATTGTAACCTGCCAGGCATAGGCCGCTTTGACGCTACCCCCGTCGCAGCGCTCGCCGGCGGCACCCCCCATACACAGAGACCGGCCGCCCAAGCGTGATCGTTCCGGTTCACGAAAAGACTGTGATGTGCCTCATCTGTAACAGGTCGAGGGTGGAGTGAAAAGCACGTTTTGGTATCGACTCTTGACCTACCGAGAAACTCCCTTCGCGCGACTTGTCCGGTTAGTTCAAAAGCGCCGGTCGTTAACCGCTGTTTTCACAGCTAGTTCATAGCTATCGGACTGGCCGAACAATCGAGCCTTGGTAAGCGAGAGCGCGCATAGACCTAACGAGAATAAGATTACCCGTGGCTACTGTAGTCCAGCTCTGTAGCTCTCAACCATCATCCCTCAACCCTGGCTTCAAGCGGCCGCGTACGTGGGCCCAGTGGTGCTGGATGACAACGACCTGGGTGTAGAGGATCCAGGCCAGCATCAGCGTCGACAGAAACGCCAGTAAGTTGAAAACGAACAGCAAGCGCGACTTGCGTGTGTCCAGCCGGACCTGCAACGCCGCGATATCCGCTTGCACCCCCTGAACGTTGGTCTGCACCTCTCCCAGCCGGGTGTCGATGCGCTGCGTGAGCTCGTTGAGCGTGGCGACGGTCTCAGCGGTGACACCGCTCTTCTGCACCGACACCAGCCCTCGCAGGGTCCCGCGCAGTTGCGTCGCGTCCGCGGACATCTCTTCGATACGGTTGAAGCTCTCGTCCAGCGCCGCCAGCCGCGGAGCACGGTCGGCCATCATCGGCACCGAGTTCAGCACGCTCACTGCGTTCGCGACGGTCCCCAGCGCACCCCGCACAGGAGCCAGCGCCTGCTGCATCTGCGCAATGCGTGGCGCCAGACCCGTCTCCAGGCGGTCGTTCAGCGCGTTGAGTACGGGGCTGTTCGCCTGCGCCTGTGCGCCGACGGTGGTGATGGTCTCGGAGGCCTGCTGGTACTTCCGTCCGGCTCGTCGCAATAAGGTCCTCCACGCGCCCCACTCCGGCATTGGCTACCCCGATGCCGGTCTCGATGAGACCAAACCCCTTCAGCGCGACGTCAATGGCAGAGCGATTAACGAACCACGCGCCGAAGATGCCGAGGAGGCTCAAACCGATGAACAGCCCGGCAAGGGCAATGGCGGCAAAACGAATAGTCTTTTCGAAAATTGGCATGCTGGGGTTCAGTGTTCTTTTCAGATCAGGGCAAAGCCTAACGAAGCTACGGCTACCATCGCCGCCACTTGCTGCCAACTTCGATCTTCCAGCTACTAACTGCAAGAAAGTACGCCGGGTAGCCGTTAGATCGAACGTTGACCTGGCGGCGGAAATCGCATCCACTGTTGCACACGCCGTCGTTGAATGAAATCCATGATCCGTTACCCCCACCCGAGTAGAGGCATCAAGGAGATTACACCACCATCCGGTAAACGGGGGACGACATGTTTTTTGCAGCGCGTGCCAGGATAGAGTCTAAAAGAAATGCCCAGGTCAAAGCCGGATCCATTGCTGGAATGCGCGGGCTGAGAGAAATTCTCAATCGACTCCTATCGCGCGCCTTTGCCCCGGTCGATATCGCCTCGATCGTTTTTTTCCGTCTCGTTTTCGGTGGCCTGCTCGTTTGGCACGTCTGGGAGTATCTGGCGGATGGCAAGGTTGCGACCTACTGGCTCGAGCCCCCCTTCCTTTTCAAATATTACGGTTTCTCCTGGGTGCAGCCGTGGCCGGGACATGGTCTTTATATTCATTGGGTCGCTCTGGGAGTTCTCGCGTTCCTTGTCGCAATTGGTCTCTGCTATCGGGCCAGCGCCGTCCTTTTGTGCCTGAGCTGCACCTATTTTTTTCTTCTGGATGAAGCGCGTTACGTCAATCACACCTACCTTATTTGTCTCTTCAGTTTTCTGCTCGCTCTGATCCCGGCGCACCGCGCCTTTTCCGTGGATTCGTGGCTCAGGCCTGGCCTTCGCGCGCAAACCGTCCCAGCCTGGAATCTTTGGTTGCTGCGATTGCAAATGGGAGTCGTTTACGTTTATGCGGGCGTAGCGAAGATTGCGCCCGACTGGCTGCGCGGAGAGCCGATGCGATTCTGGCTGCGCGACGCTGTCGATTTTCCGGTGATCGGCCGCTTCTTTCGCGAGGAATGGGCGGTCTATTTAGTGAGCTATGGCTCGCTTCTGCTGGATCTTCTGGTCGTCCCTCTACTGCTCTGGCGCCGGACTCGTGTCGTGGCGTTTTGCTTCGCTTTGGTTTTTCACTTTCTCAACATGCATTTCTTCGACATCGGGATTTTTCCCTGGCTTGCCATCGCCGCCACGACCTTGTTCTTTTCCCCGAGCTGGCCCCGTCGGGCGCTCGCACTGGCCGGATGGCAGCGAGGTTCGTCTCCGTCGGACTCCCGCACGACGGAAGCGGGATGGAAGGAGGCAGTCGTCCTCGGATTGGTCATGATTTACGCGCTCATTCAGGTCCTGGTGCCGCTGCGCCATCTTCTGACTCCGGGCGGGATGGAGTGGACTTATGCGGAACACCGCTTCAGTTGGCGCATGCTCCTCCAGGAAGGGGGGGTGCGGAGCTTCTTCTACGTGACCGATCCAAACACCGAAGAAACGACCCAGGTGGGACCATCAGAATTTCTCAATGAGCGTCAGCGCTCAATCATGGCTTATTCGCCCGACATTTGTGTGCAATTTGCGCAATACCTGGCTCGAGTCATGCCGCGCCGGGGTCCGCGGCCGCTCCGGGTCGAAGCCCGCATTCTCAGCTCGATCAACGGACGGAAGCTGCAGCTTTACGTCGATCCGAACGTCGATCTGGCCGCCGAACCGCGCCCGTTATTGCGTCCGCACTGGCTGAGAGAGGTTCGCGATCCTCTGCCGCCGCCCGAGGAACGTTACCGCGACGAAATTTTTCCCGATGGTCACAAGGATTGACCGTGAAGCCTAACGAGATATAGCCGGTTTTATCACGAACAAAGTTTCGTCTGGTTCGATGTTAATGAGAAGAGCTAAGGCGGTCCAAGCGGCTTCTGTTAGGTCTATTCCGCGTACCCACGGAACTGCTTGGCGAGAGCGAGGAGAGCGGGAGGCGCCTTGCTATTCGGGACGGCATAGTTCTTCTTCCAGCCGTGCGGCATCTCTGCTGCGGAGAAAACGCAGTAGTTCGTGGCGTCGTATCTTCTGTTGGCTTTTTCGTCGCCCGCATACTTCTCCACTCCAGCAGACATAAGCGTGCTCCACATCTCATTGAACCGTGATCGAGAAACCATGAACCAGCGTTCTTTGCGACTCGGATCTTCCGAAGAGACCAAGCCTACAGGAGCCGGAGGGCGATCAACGATGGTGACATACACAATGCGTGAGCCCTCCTGAAATGCATGCATCAATGTGCGCTGGTGAGTCTCCGCATGAACGATACGAGACAGACAGATCGCGGCGATGACGGCAATGATGAACCCGCGCGGCATAGACCTAACGAGAGATAGACGAACATTCGCCGTTTATCACGAACAAAGTTTTGTCAGGTTCGGTGCTAATGAGAAGAGCTGAGGCGGTCCAGGCGGCTTTCCATCCATTTCCGGATAATTTCGGCGGTCAGAGACCGCCGCTACAGATGGGAATCCGCGAAATCCGTGTTATCCGCGGTTCTGATTAGCATTTTTCCTATTCCCCAATAGACGCGTAGCAAAACTCAAGCGTTACGCACTCCCGCCGTCCAATCATGCGAAGGTCCGCGAAAAATGTCGCATCCTAAGCGGCTTACGATTGGTGGCAAAACACAATAACCTAAGACCAAAGCATCCATCATAAGCGGCTTACGATACATGCAAAAAGAGTCGCCCTGGAGAGAGCGGGACGCGTAATGAAGAGCCAATAAAGTAATGGATGATGTGAGCTTTGGAATGCGGCACTCGGTTTTAAATTCGGCGATTTATCGGCCTTCGGGGCGCGAGGGGAGGTTGCCGGGAAATCCGCGTAATCCGTGTTATCCGCGGTTCTGGTGAAGAGAGAAAAAGTTAGAGATCCTTCGACAGGCTCAGGATGACAAGACTCGGGACATGTGTGTAGCGTAATTTAGTCGCCATGTACATCCCGCCTTTCAATCGCATTGAGGACCGTAAGAAGATCAACGCGTTTATCCACGCGCATGGTTTCGCGACTCTTTTCACCCACCAGGATGGTGTACCTTTTGCCAGTCATCTGCCGGTTTTATTGGACGAGAGTCCGGATGGTCTCGGCGCTTTGCGCAGCCACATGGCGCGAGCCAACCCGCAATGGAAGCAGCTTGTGCCTGATCAGGAAGTTCTTTGCATTTTCCGCGGACCGCACGCCTACATCTCGCCATCCTGGTACGTGATACAGCACACGGTTCCGACCTGGAACTATGCGGCCGTCCACGTTTACGGCCGGCCCAGGATCGTGGATGCGGCCGCGCTCCGGCAGATCGTTTTCGACACCACGAGCAAGTACGAATCGCCGATGCCGGAGCCCTGGAAGATTCCGTTGTCCGACGAGGAGATCGAAGGGATGTGCAGGGCCATTGTCGGTTTCGCCATCGAGATCACACGCGTGGAAGCAAAGTTTAAACTTGGGCAAAACCGCTCGCCCGAGGATCAGGAGAAGATGCTGCTGGCCTTGCAAAACGCGCCGGACCCACAGAGTCGCGAGCTTGCGAAGTTCATCGAGCGGGAAGGGGGAATTCAGTCTTAAGCTTTAAGAATTAAGTTTTAAGAGTCCAGGGATAAGACAAGCGGAGCGCTCGCCCTACAAGCATTGGGAAGCTGGCAGCTTTCCCTACAGGAATCCGCGAAATCTGCGTCATCCGCGGTTCTAATATTGTTTGGAGTTTTGGTCGGTGCTCATTCATACATTGTTTCGAGCTTCGAGTTTCGGATCTCGAGCTTAAAAGTACCGTAACCCTGTCGCCCATTTATGATCTCCATCGCAGATCAAAGCGCTGAGCATGGAATTATTACTTAGTCCCCAGGCGTGGGCTGGGCTGCTTACCCTGACCGCGCTCGAGATTGTTCTCGGGATCGACAACGTCATTTTCATTTCGATTCTGGCCGGCAACCTTCCGGTGGCCAGCCAACCGCGGGCGCGCCGCATCGGCCTTTTCCTCGCGATGTTTGTGCGAATTTTGCTCCTGCTCTCGCTCTCCTGGATCATGGGACTGACGCGACCTCTGTTTTCGATCGCCGGATTGGTTGTCAACGGCCGCGCCCTGATCCTGATCGGCGGGGGGTTGTTTCTTTTGGCCAAAAGCACCAGTGAGATTCATAACAAAATGGAGAGTATCGAAAGGCACGGTGTCGTGCACGCGCCGCCCTCGTTTCTCGCGGTGATCGTTCAGATCGTGTTGCTCGACATCGTCTTTTCGCTCGATTCCGTGATCACAGCGGTTGGCATGGTGGACCATGTCAGCATTATGATCGCCGCCATCGTGATCGCCGTCGCCGTGATGATGATCTTTGTCGGAACGATTAGTCGATTCATCGATAAGTATCCGACACTCAAAATGCTGGCGCTCGGTTTTCTCCTGCTCATCGGCGTCAGCCTGATCGCCGATGGGGCCGGCTTTCACATTCCGAAAGGCTACATCTACTTTGCCATGGCCTTCTCGCTCTTCATCGAGATGCTGAACCTCAAGTTACGGGATCGAAAGACCAGCCGCTTGCGCCCGGGCCAGGGGCAGCCGATTACCTGAAGATATGGACTGGATGAAACCAATTCTAAACTGGCTGGCCATCGCGATCATGGCGGTTGGATTCGCCGGTTGTGCGCAGAGCGAAAACAAGCCGGCGCCAGCCACGGCGACCAAAACGATGCTGGCGAGCTCGGGATTTGACGAGATCGGCATCGTTTCCATGCATGCCGGACAACCGTGCACGCCGCAGATCATGTTCGATTTCCGTAGCGCCAGTTCGCGGGCGATCGTGTCGCTGGCCGCCAAAATGAGCGACAGCAAAGTTCTCACCCAGGCGGCCAAGCGCGGCAGTCGCGTTCATGTCTCGGGCACGTGGCAGCACGGTAAGGACAAGAGCTGCAGCTACGTAAACGTTACGCGGGTCAGCGTTCGGTAGGGACGCCGCGCTGCGGCGTCCGCGGACATCGCAGCGCGATGTCCCTACCAAAATCGGACGCCCCGGAGGTGCGTCCCTACCTTCGGTGTTTTAGTAGCGGTAATGCTCGGACTTGTACGGGCCTTCCACCGGCACGCCGAGGTAATCGGCCTGCGCCTTCGACAACGCTGTGAGTTTGACGCCGATCTTTTGCAAATGCAGGCGCGCGACTTCTTCGTCGAGTTTCTTGGACAAAACGTAAACGCCGATCTTGTAAGTGTCCCGATTCTGCCAGAGATCGAGTTGCGCGAGCACTTGATTGGAAAATGAGTTCGACATCACGAAACTCGGGTGACCGGTGGCGCACCCGAGATTTACGAGGCGGCCTTCCGCAAGCAGGAAAATCTCGCGGCCGGTGCTGAAGGTGTATTTGTCCACCTGCGGTTTGATGTTGGTGCGCTTGACGTTGGGAGCGGAATTCAAGGCCTCGACCTGAATTTCGTTATCGAAATGACCGATATTGCAGACGACTGCCTGATCTTTCATGCGCGACATGTGATCGAGCGTGATGACGTCAATATTACCCGTGGTGCTGACGTAAATGTCGCCACGGCCGAGAGTGTCCTCGATGGTGGTAACCTCAAAGCCTTCCATGGCGGCCTGCAACGCATTGATCGGATCCACTTCGGTAATCACGACGCGCGCGCCCTGGCCGCGCAGGGATTGCGCGCAGCCTTTGCCGACGTCGCCGTAACCGCACACGACCGCGACTTTTCCAGCGATCATGACATCAAGCGCGCGGTTCAGGCCGTCGACCAGTGAATGGCGGCAGCCGTAAAGGTTGTCGAACTTCGATTTCGTAACCGAATCGTTCACGTTAAGGGCGGGCACGAGCAGCCGGCCTTCCTGAAACATCTTGTAAAGGCGATGGACCCCGGTGGTCGTTTCCTCGGAAACTCCGCGCCATTCCTTGACCAACTCATGCCAGCGGTACGGATTCTCGCGCTGCACTTCGAGCAACAGATCCTTGATGACCTGCTCTTCCTTGTTCGCTGATTTGGTTTTCGCCCAATCGCTTCCTTCTTCGAGCTCGTAGCCTTTATGGATGAGAAGAGTCGCGTCACCGCCGTCGTCGACGATAAGTTGAGGACCTTTGCCGTCCGCGTGCGAGATCGCGCGATAGGTGCACCACCAATATTCTTCGAGGCTTTCGCCTTTCCAGGCGAAGACTGGAACACCGGTTTTCGCGATCGCGGCGGCGGCGTGATCCTGGGTCGAAAAGATGTTGCAACTCGCCCAGCGCACGGTCGCGCCCAGATCGACCAGGGTCTCGATCAACACGGCCGTCTGAATTGTCATGTGCAGCGATCCGGTCACGCGCACGCCGGCCAGCGGTTTCGATTTGGCGTATTTTTCGCGAATCGCCATGAGGCCGGGCATTTCCTTTTCCGCAATCGACATTTCCTTTGCGGCCAAAGTCGGCGAGCTGATATCGGCGACTTTGAAATCCTCTTTCGTAACTTCGGGGGCTGTGGTTGTTTTAGGCATAGTTAGTATGGCTTTAAGTTTTAAGAGGGGTTCAGGTTTCAGGTTTCAGTTCGGATTCTGCGACGACGCTTCAGCTTGGGTTTCAAGCGTTTTCGCGACAGTGCGGGAGAGTCCATGCAGCATCGCGGAGATTTCTTTGCATCTCGCCAATTACTCGATCGAAGTCGTTCTTGGTTAGAAACTTTAGTTTGCGGGAAATGTAAACCTGCGTGCGAAGTTCACCGCAGGAACCCTTCGAGATATTGAGAAAGCGAATGAATTCCTTGTTGCTGTTTCGCTCATAACCTTCCGCAATGTTCGATGGAATCGAGAGGGCGGCTCGCTGCACCTGATCTTGCATCGTGAAGTTGCTGCAGGTCGGCAAATGTCTCAAAGATGTCAACCGAAAGACGACAACCGCGCTGCCAAACTTCCAAATCTTCGAACGATTGAAATGCCATATCTTGAAACCTGAACTCTGAAATCTGAAACCTAACGAGCTGCCTTCCGCAGCTCTTTCGCCTTATCCGTCTTTTCCCACGTGATATCGGGATCATCTTTGCCGAAGTGGCCGTAATTGGTTGTCTTGCGGTAAATAGGACGCAGCAAGTCGAGCTGCTCGATGATGTCGGCTGGTTTGAAGGAAAACGTGCGGCTGATGGCGCGCTCGATCACTTCCTCCGGCACCGTGTTGGTCTCAAAGGTATTGATGTTCATGCTGACGGGATCGGGATAACCGATGGCGTAAGCGAATTGAATTTCGCAGCGCGTGGCGAGGCCGGAGGCCACGACGTTTTTCGCCACCCAGCGGCCCATGTAAGCGGCGCTGCGATCGACTTTGCTCGGATCCTTGCCCGAGAATGCGCCGCCGCCGTGCCGGCCCAGCCGCCGTAGCTGTCGACAATGATCTTGCGGCCGGTCAGGCCGGTATCGCCTTGCGGGCCGCCGATGACAAAACGTCCGGTTGGGTTAACCAAAAACCTGGTCGTGCCATTGAGCATCGATTTGGGCAGCACTTTGCGGATGACCTTTTCGATGCAGAACTTTTCGATCTCGCGATGGGCCATGCCTTCGATGTGCTGCGTCGAGAGAACGACGTTGGAAATGCCGATCGGTTTCCCGTTTTCGTAAATGACGGAGACCTGCGATTTGGCGTCGGGCCGGAGCCAGTCCGCTTTTCCGCTCTTGCGAATGCGCGTCAATTCGCGTCCGAGGCGATGCGCGAACATGATCGGCGCCGGCATGAGCTCGGGCGTGTCGTCGCAGGCGAATCCGAACATGAGACCCTGATCGCCGGCGCCTTGCTCTGCTGTTTTCTTGCCCTTCGCCTTCCTCGCGTCCACTCCCTGGGCGATGTCGTGGGACTGGTCGGTGATGACGGTGTTAACGAAAATCTTCCGGGCGTGGAAAACGTCGTCATCATGGACGTAACCAATATCGCGGACGGTATCGCGCACGATCTGGGTGATGGGAATGACGTCTTCCAGATGAGCGCGTTTCGGCAGATTCGGAATGGTGATCTCGCCGCCCGACCACGACCACGTTGCTCTTGGCATAGGTCTCGCAGGCGACGCGGCTGCGGCGGTCCCGGGCCAGGCAGGCATCGAGCACGGCGTCGGAGATGGTGTCACAGACTTTGTCCGGGTGACCTTCACCAACGGACTCGGAAGAGAAAATGAAACGACGAAGCATGGTAAGCGAACTGGTGATTAGTGAGAAGTGATAGCAAAAACGCGACCAACGGGACTCGGGCAATCGGCCGCCCGACTCAGGCAACATATTGACCAATCATGATACGTCGATATATAGTTTTGAATGGCCGACGGCGTCAACCATAAATTTACTGCGGCTTCTGGCCGATCCCACCCGGTTGCGCCTGCTCCTTCTGCTCGAAGAGGAAGAGCTTTCCGTGGCCGAATTGCAGGAAATCCTCGGCATGGGCCAATCGCGCATTTCCAGTCATCTGGCCCAGCTGAAGCGCGCCGGCGTGGTCGAGAGCCGCCGTTCGGGCAAGAATGTTTATTACGGGCCGGCCAAGCGCCGGAAGAAAAATGGCGCGTCCGCCCGGGTCGACGAAATCGTGCGCGCACTTGCGCACGAGGTGCCGGAAACGGCGCGCGATCGCACGGCTCTGAAACTGATTCTCCGAAAACGGCAG
Source organism: uncultured Verrucomicrobiae bacterium (assembly GCA_963788855.1). GTDB lineage: Bacteria > Verrucomicrobiota > Verrucomicrobiia > Chthoniobacterales > UBA10450 > CAWBIE01. Next base: position 367,776 of record CAWBIE010000004.1, on the reverse strand, counting down.
GACAAAGCGCGTGAATATTTCGACGAACTGGCAGGAAAGTTCGGCCGGAGTTACGTGCCGGGCCGCTCCTGGCAGGCCCTCGCCCATACCCTGATCGCGTTGCTGCCGGCGTGGACCGTGGCTGATCTGGGAGCCGGCGAGGGGACCCTGGCTCAGTTGCTCGCCAAAAACGCCCGCAAAGTCATCGCCATCGACAATTCGCCGAAAATGGTCGCGTTCGGATCGCGACTCGCGAAAGAACACGGCTTTAGAAACCTGGAGTACCGGTTAGGGGACATTCAGGATCCGCCCATCCCGAAGAACAGCGTCGATCTGGCCATCTTCAGTCAGGCCCTGCATCACGCGCTTCGTCCGGAGCGCGCCCTGGCCTCGGCCCATCGCATATTAAAGAAAGGCGGCCGGCTCGTGATTCTCGATTTGCTCAGCCATCAGTTTGAGAAAGCGCGCGAGCTTTACCTCGACCACTGGCTCGGCTTCAGCGAAGTGCAATTGCACGAGCTTTTGCAGGAGGCGGGCTTCGGAAATATCGACGTGCGGGTGGTGGCCCGGGAAAAAGAGAGCCCGCATTTTCAAACCGTGTTTGCCACCGGAGTAAAATAGGGGTCTCAGTTTTCCAAAACTGCTGAGCAAGGTGGAACGTCCGCCCCGCGGATGTTGCTTTGATGCCCCGAATGCTTCGGGGCCATTTGTTAACATCGAGCTCGGAGCGCTCGATCCACCTTCGCGGGGCGAGGCCACTGAGGGAGGTCGGCGACCGTTCACGATTCGCCACTCAGCCGCACGTGGCTTAGGTTCAACGCTCGGAGCGGAGCTATTGTCTATCTGGGAGCAGGCTTAATTAATGGACCACCAGGAATCCAAATCACTTGGTATGAGCGGCTTCTTCCAGGAAGTGCAGCGCCGGAAGGTCTATCGCGTGGCAGCGGCTTATATTATTGCAGCCGGCTTTATTATTCAGATCGGCTCGGCCGTTTTTCCCGCGTGGGAGCTGCCGAACTGGACGTTTCGTCTGGTCGTTGTGCTGTTGTTGATCGGGTTTCCCATAGCCCTGATCCTGGCCTGGGCCTACGACGTCACTCCGCAGGGCATTCGAGTGACCTCGAGTGCGCCCGGAGCACACCGTCGTCGCAACTTGATCATGCTGATCGCGACGGGCGTGGTCGTTTCCGCAGCCGCGGGTTTCTTTCTTCTGCCCCGGGCCTCTGCCCGCAAAATCGACAAATCGATCGCCGTGCTGCCGTTTGAAAATCTGAGCGACGACAAGGAGAACGCCTACTTCGCCGACGGCATTCAGGACGACGTCCTGACCAATCTGTCGAAAATAGGCGACCTGAAAGTGATCTCGCGCACCTCCGTCATGTCGTATCGCGGCAATACAAAAAATGTCCGCGACATCGGCAAAGCACTAGGCGTTTCCACCATTCTCGAAGGCAGTGTGCGACGGTCCGGCAATCGGGTGCGGGTCAATGTGCAGCTGATCGACGCGACCAACGATCGAGCACATCTGGGCCAGCGATTACGACCGCGATTTGACCGACGTTTTTGCCATTCAAACGGACCTCGCCCACGAGATCGCCAACGCCTTGCAGGCCACGCTTTCGCCGGTGGAGAAGGAACGCATGGAGCGCAAGCCAACCCAGAATGGCGATGCCTATCTTGCCTTTGTCCAGGCGCACAATCTTCACGGCGAGTTGGAGGATCTGCCGAAGCTGAAACAAGCCGAGCAGCTCTACGAGCGCGCTATCCAGCTTGATCCGAATTTTGCGCTCGCCGATGCCCGCTACTCGCAATTGGAGAGCTGGATCGTTCATAGCTTCGAAAACACGCCCGCGCGTCGCGATAAAGCCCGCTCCCTGGCCGAGCGCTCGCTGCAGTTGCAGCCCGATTTGCCCGAGGGGCATCTCGCTCTTGGCTTTGTGCATTACTATTGCGACAAGGATTACGCCGCCGCGGCCCGGGAATTTGAAATCGCCAAAGCCGGACTGCCTAACGAATCCGAAGCCTATCTGGCGATGGGAGCGATTCAGCGGCGGCAGGGCCAGTGGAGCGAGTCCACCGCTAACCTGGAAAAGGCGGCCAGCTTGAATCCGAACGACGCCTGGCCGTTGCAAAATCTTTTTTTCAATTACGAGATGAACCGGAACTTTGTCGCCGCCAACCAGACGATCGACCGGGCTCTCAAGATCAATCCAAATGCGTTCCAGCTGTGGGAGTTGAAAGCAAGAATCGCGATCGAGCAAAATGGGGACTTCAGCGTCGCGCAAAAAGGGTTGTCCGTGTTAGGCGCGCTCCCGCCGGAGGCGGATAAGGACAGCAAACTTGCCATCGCCCGGGCCAATATTTTGCTTTTGCAGCGCAATTATACGGAGGCGTTGCGGGCGATGGAGGACCTCAGTGATAGCGCCATCCTCGCTTATCCGGGTGCGTGTGCGTCGAAGTATCAATTGATCGGAATCACGCGCAGGGCGCTGCACGATGAAGCGGGTGCGCACGCGGCGTTCTTGAAGGCGAAAGAATTCGCCGAGGCCCAGCTCAAACAAGATCCCCAGAACGCCAACCGTCATGTGGAGCTGGCGCAGGCGCTGGCCTGGCTGGGAGAGAAGGAGGCGGCTCTGGCGGAAGCGGCGCGCGCCTCCGAGTTGTTGCCGGAAAGCAAAGATGCCTTCGAGGGTCCAAACATCACGGAAGGAGTGGCGGCCGTTCACTGCATTCTTGGCAACTCGGACCGCGCCATCGAATTGCTGGACGGTTTGCTCTCGCGGCCGAGCGCGACCATGGTTTCGCTCCTCAAGATCAATCCGCTGTGGGATCCGATTCGCAACGATCCGCGCTTTCAGGCGCTCCTCGCAAAATACACACCGGCGCCTAGTGGTCCGATAAATACGGTGCACAGAGCGTAGGGCAGCGATTCGTTTCTTCTGGTGGCCGCGGTTACGGCGCGGGCGGAGTGGATCGAGAAAGACTCGCGCAGCGAAACTCGCCGGACGCCGCGTAATCCACCGGCACCTCGCATTGGACGACGCCGCCAGTGGTCAGAGCGCGGCGCTCGATCTCGCCCTCTTCCCACTCAAATCGAAATTTTGCCTGCAGGTCATCGATAACGCGGGCGGCTCGTCCGATCTGGCCGGCGCGATGCCGGCCGAGAGGCTGCCTGGCCGGAGTAAACGGCGGCTACTTCGATCCGAATTTCGTGCCGATCGGCCTGCGCATCGAGGACGGCAAGACCGTTACGGCCGCTGCTTCGGGCGCGACTTGATGACCGGGGTGCTGATTTCGTTCGCCCCATTCCCGCAGATCCTTCGGGTGGGCGAATATTCGTCGTCATCGGCAATGTCTGGTCGCGCGTTGCAGTGCGGGCCGTTGCTGGTCGATGCGGGGGCCGTCCGGTGAAAGGATTGGATTCAACCCGCTCGGCGCGACGAACATTTGCGGCCCTCGGAGGCGATCACGCGGCGCTCGGGGTTTGTTCCGCCGTGTCCCTCGCGCAACTCGCCCACATTCTCGCGCCGTGATGCGCCTGGCCGACGATTTCAGAAGTGCAGCGCGCTTTGAACCTTGATGGCGGATCGTCGAGCGCCTTCTGGTTCAAGCGGGAGGAAGCGCCTTCTCGATCTCGGAAGTGAAAACGGTGCGGGATTTTGTGGGAATTGCGCCGAAGAAGGATTAACCGCGGATCGCGCGAATGTCGCCGTTGCGGCGTAACTCGTTTACGCTAGCGCCGTATGTCATGACGAGCCCCGCCGCGGCGGGAGAAATCTCTCAGCTATTTTCTGAGCGGCGGGTGGCTGAATCAACTAGCGCTGACTTTCGTTAGAGATTTCTCGAGTTCGATCGACGGACGAAGTCGGGCGCCGCTACAGCTGCCATTTTACATCCGCGTAATCTGAGTAATCTCCAGTTCTTAAAGATATGCGCACGTTCGGCGGTTTCAGATTAGACGACCGAATTCTTCTACGGTGAAGTCCGGGGAGAGGAAGTTCATGTGCTCAAGAATCCGTATTGGATCGAGGTGGAACCGTCGGGCAGAAATTGTGAAGCTTGAAATGGTAGAGGTCGATCTTCCGGTTGCGCCCTCCAAGCTGATCGCGGTGGGATTGAACTACGCCGATCACATCGCAGAAATGAAGCGGACGCCGCTCGGCACGCCGCTTGATCTGGTTCAAGGCGCCGAGTTCGCTTCTTCGCGCAGGGCGGAACGATCGAGATCGCTTTCCCGCAACATCAGACCGATTTCGAAGTCGAGCTCGCCATCGTGATCGGGGCGCGGGCAAGAATGTTTCGATCAGAACGCGCGCTCGATTATGTCTTTGGCTACACCGTCGGCTCTCGATGTGAGCGATCGCGATCTGCAAAAATCGGAAAAGCAATTTGCGCCGCTGCAAATCGTTCGATACCTACACGCCGATCGGGCCGTTCGTTTACGCGCGATGTCGATGTCCGCGATCTTGCCGGTCGAGTTGCGGCAAAACGGCGAGGTGCGTCAGAAAGCGCGCACCAGCCAGATGATTTATTCGGTGGCGGAAATCGTCTCGTTTGCCAGTCAATCGCTGACCCTTCTTGCCGGGCGATGTCATTCTGACCGGCACGCCGTCCGGCGTCGGACCGATCCAGGCGGGCGATCGATCTGGAGGCAGTGATTGGCGACTGGCCACCCTTGCGAAATTCGGGCGCTGCGGGTTGACCTGCTGTTCCAAGCGCGGCGGACCATCCTTTTTCGACGCAATGAATTCCATAAGCTTGCCTTACATCCCGCGGCGCGGATAATTCGATCTAGTATACGCGACCTTCGGCAAGCGAAGTGTCGATCAACCCAAAAGTGAAAAGTTTTGCTCGACTCATCGATCAAACCCGTTTGGGATAAAGATGGGTCCCAGCCATGAGCTGGTAACTCAACAAATGGCCGCAACTATGAAAACATTACTTACTCTCTGTCTCAGCCTGATCGCGCTGAGCTGCGTTCGCCCAGAATAAGCCGGTCGCACCGCCTGCTCCTCCGACGACCGCGCCCTCGATTGCGCCGCAGATTCCGGCCATGCCGGCGAATCCCGCCGCCACCGGCAATCCTGGGGCGGCCATGCCAGCGGCCACCGGGGCTCCGGGAATGTCTCCGGGCGCTCCCGGCCATGCCGGGCGCGAGCATCAGCGCAACCTTGAGCGGCAGTCTTTCGCCGACTCCATCCGTCGCGGCGGCCCCCGCAGCTTCCGCGGCCCCGGCGGCGCCCAGCGGTCCGCCCAGTCACCGGCAACTTCTTCATCGACAACTTCCGCAAGGGCGGCCCGATCATGTGGCCGATCCTGATCGTCTCGATCATCGGCGCTCACCGTGGTGATCGAGCGAATCTTTTGGTGGACGGGTCGCTGGTTCCGCCGCGATCCGAAGCGGATCGAAAAAGTTTTCACCGCCATCGAAGTCGGCGACGTGGCGGAGGCGTCGCGGCTGTCGCGCGATTCGCGCGATCCGGTTTTGCGCATGATGTGGAACGGTCTGAATCACCAGCACGCGTCGCTGCAGGGCGCGCTGCAGGTGGCCGCCGGTATCGAGATCAAACGCGCCGGCCGGTTTCTCGTCGTCATGGACACGCTGGTCACGCTCGCGCCGTTGCTCGGTCTGTTGGGCACGATCACCGGTCTGATTCGGTCCTTCAGCTTCCTCGGCAACGAAGAACTGCGCCGTGACGGCGGTCACCGGCGGTATCGCCGAAGCGCTCATCGCCACGGCCTGCGGTCTCGGCATCGCCATCTTCGCGTTGATTCCGTTTAACTTTTTCACTTCCCGAGTGTCTAACTTAGAGTTCGAGCTGCAAACCGCAGCCACGAACCTGGAGGTGATGCTGGAAGCGAATGCAAAGCAAACGGAAGCGGAGAGACAGTTCGAGATAGCAGCGACGGATTCACCGCCGAGCGATCTGCAAAGGGTCGTCGATCTACGAAAGTCAATGCGATGAAAATCGCTACGCCCATTCCGCACAAGAAGGCGCGCATCGAGATCATCCCGTTGATCGACATCATGTTCTTTCTGCTCGCCAGCTTCATGATGGTGAGCCTGAGCCAGGTGCACATGAAGGGCATCAAGGTGAAGCTGCCCATCGGCGCAATCGGGCGAAACGCAGGCCAAGAGCGATTACATCAGCGTCTCTGTCGACGCTGATGGTAATCCGTATTTCGACAAGAAAGAAATGAAGAATTACGACGAGCTTACCGCAATCCTGAAGAAGGTTCACGACGATGATCCGGAAGCCAAGGTGTTCATCCGGGGCGATCGCGGATACGGTCCATGGCAACATCATCCGTGTGCTCGACATCCTGCGATCGGTTGGTTTTTACAAAGTCGCCTTTGAAATCAAGAGCCAGGCGACCGCCGGAGTGCCCGGCCCGGGGCCTGGAGGACCATAGGGCCTAAATATGGCGAAGCCGTTACTCTACACACCGCCCCCGACATGGCAGACTTGGACTGCCCTCGCCTGTACGGCCTTGATTTATGTCACGGCCGTGGTCGCGGCGATGAAGCGTGAGAAACCGCCGATGGATCTGACCGACATTCCCACCGCCACGGTCGAAGCGTCTTTGGATCAACCGGAGGACCAGCCGACTCCGCCTCCGGAAGATATTCCTCTTCCCGAGCCGCCGCCCATGCCGCAGGAGATCCCGGAGTTTCACGAGGAAAATACGCCGCCCCCACGAGTGCAAAGTTCGCATGCGGCCCCGATCAAAGCGCCGCAAGTTGGCCGGGTGGCCGGTCCGATGTCGATCTCCGGCGCGAAGGCCCTGGCCATCAACGCGCCGCGGCCTGAGTATCCTTATGAAGCCCGTTCCCGTCACGTCATGGGGAGCGGTGTCTGCGTCGTGAGCGTGGATGTTGCGAGCGGCTCCGTGACCGATGCGACCATGGTGCAAAGCATCGGCAATCCGATTCTAGACAACGCGGCCCTGAGTGCTTTTCGAAGGTGGCGATTTAAACCCGGGATGGTCTCCAAGGTCAAAATCCCCATTACCTTTACGATGGCCGGCGCGTCCTACTGACTTTGCCATGCATCTCTCGTCACCTCTGCCCAAGAAGCGCGCCCGCATCGAGATCATTCCACTGATCGATATCATGTTCTTTCTGCTCGCCAGTTTCATGATGGTCAGTTTGAGCCAGACCCACATGAAGGGCATCAAAGTGAATCTGCCGGCCGCCGTTGCGCCGCAAAATCCTCAGAAAAAGGATTACGTGGCGATCCGGGTCGCGGCTGGGCCCGTCTACTATTTTGATAATGTCTACACGCCGGACGATCAGGTCATGCCAAAGCTGTGGGCGCTCGCGCAGGGCAATCCCGACCTGAAAGTCTCGATCAGCGCCGAAATGATGGCCATGCACGGCGACGTGATTTCGGTCCTCGATAAGGTGCGCATCGCCGGGATCAAGAAGGTTGGTTATCAGATCCGCGCCGCCACCCCACAGCACTAGCTGGTGAAGGTCAGGTTAGGCGCTCACGCCGAAAGTCGCCGGATGCTCATCGGTTTGGCGTCAGTTCTCGTTTAATTTTTTCTCTTCTCAATTGTTTACCTCCATGAGGGACAATTGTGAACAAAGCGCTCTTATACCGGCGAGGCTCGAGTCGGTCGCTCATCACCGCGTTCATGATGGCGATCACGATTTACGTCTCGGCGCTTGCAATTGCGTCGCTTCATGGCGAAGCGCCGGCCGTCACTGACGCGCCCTTTATGGCCATTGATGTGGTGGACTTCCCAGCCGAACCGCCGGCCCCACCGCAGGTTGACGTGCCGATCGATTCGCCGCCGACGCCATCGTTTCCCACGGACTTTTTCGATCCGCCGCAACCCTCCCCACGAAATGCGAAGCCGCGTCCGGTCTCTCCGATCCGGTCGCAGGGACCGGCCTCGCTCGTTTCGAGAGGAAATTTCAAGACCTACGCGGTGAGCGCACCACGTCCGGAGTATCCATACGAAGCGCGCAGCCGCCATGTCACCGGGAGCGGCGTCGCGCTCGTCACGGTGGATCCGGCGAGCGGATGTGTCATCGATGCGAGCATGGAGCAAAGCATCGGAAGCCCGATTCTTGATGATGCGACGGTCAGCGCATTCAGGCGTTGGCGCTTCAAGCCCGGAACGGTCAGACGCGTTCGCATCCCGATCACGTTTGCGCTGGGTGGCGCGTCCTTTTAGTCACCACCCAAGTCGCGCAGCGGCCCGCGCAGCGCTTCGATCGCTTTCGCCCGGTGGCTGATTCGATTTTTAATCTCAGCTGATAATTCGCCGAAGGTTTTGTCGAATCCTACAGGTTGAAAAACGGGATCGTATCCGAAACCGGTGGAGCCACGCGGCGGATCAACAATTATTCCCTCCACCGTGCCGTCGACTGTGCAGAGCAACTTGCCGCCTCGCGCCAGCGCAATTACACAACGGAATTGCGCTGCCCGTCGTCCGGCCGACGCGTCTCGCCGTTTCAGCTCAGTCAGCAATTTCTCGATATTGTTCTGTGCGGTCGCGTCTTTTCCGGCGTAGCGCGCCGAGTAAATCCCAGGCGCGCCGGCAAGAGCCTCTACTTCCAGTCCCGAATCGTCGGCCATGACCAGGCCGGAACACTTTTCTGAGGTAGCGAGCGCCTTGATGGTCGCGTTCTCCTGAAACGTCGTCCCGGTCTCGATCGCTTCCGGGATTTCTGGATGAACGGAAAGATCTCGAATCTCGAAGCCGGGACCGAAAATTTCCCGAACCTCACGCGTTTTGTGGGTGTTACGCGTGGCGAGAAGCAAGGAAGTCATGCAGAGACCTTAGAACGAAAACGTTCGCCGCGTAAACGTTCGGCAAGCGGTGCGCTTGCCCTACAACGGCTGCGGGATCGCGGGCAAGATGGGCGTTGTAGGGCGGGCGCTCCGCCTGCCTACCCAAGCCGGCGATCGTCGAATGACTAATCGTCACAAACTTTTTGTAATTTCCCGCTTTCCTGCGTTCCTGATTCGCCCAACTTCCTTCTGATTTCATGAGCGAACGCCGCAAGCCCTATCCATTCGATCAGTTTGAGCCGAAATGGCAGGCCATCTGGGAAGAGCGGCAAACCTTTCACGCGACGAACCCGGGCGAAAAGAATTTCGATCCGGCCAGACCGAAATTCTATGTGCTCGACATGTTTCCCTATCCGAGCGGCGCCGGGCTCCACGTCGGACACCCCGAAGGGTATACCGCCACAGACATCGTGGCGCGCTACAAACGCATGCGCGGGTTCAATGTCCTGCATCCCATGGGGTGGGATGCGTTCGGGTTGCCGGCCGAACAATACGCGATCAAAACCGGCCAGCATCCTTCCATCACCACGAGGGAGAACGTCGCCAAATTCCGGTCACAACTCAAAGCGATCGGTTTTTCCTACGATTGGCAACGCGAGATCAACACGACCGATCCACGTTATTACAAGTGGACGCAGTGGATCTTTCTGCAGATCTACAATTCCTGGTTCAACCCGAAGACGAACAAAGCGGAACCGATTTCGACCTACCGCGGGCGATGACCCTGACAATGTGCGACTCGCCTACGTTGCCGAGGTGCCGGTCAATTGGTGCCCGGAACTCGGCACCGTTCTGGCCAACGAAGAAGTCGTCGAGGGTAAAAGCGAAGTCGGCGGATTTCCGGTGGTCAAACGGCCGATGCGGCAATGGATGTTGCGCATCACGGCCTTCGCCGATCGATTGATCGAGGAACTGGAGGGCCTGGATTGGCCAGAGTCGATCAAATTGCTGCAACGCAATTGGATTGGCCGAAGCGAGGGCGCGGAGATCGAATTTCCAATCCTCGGGATCGATGAGTCCGAATTAGGTAGGGGCGGTTCACCGCAACCGCCTGGGCGATTGCGGTCAATCGCCCCTACCATCACCGTTTTCACGACGCGCGCTGACACGATTTACGGCGCGACCTACATGGTGCTCTCACCCGAACACCCTCTGGTCGATCGACTGGCCACACCCGATCGGAAATCTGCCGTGGAAGAATATCGCATCACCATCGCGTCGAAATCCGATCTCGAGCGCACCGATCTGACCAAAGAAAAAACGGGCGTCTTCATCGGCGCCTATGCGATCAATCCGGTGAACTCCGAAAAGATTCCGATCTGGATCGCCGACTACGTGCTGATGGGCTACGGCACCGGCGCCGATCATGGGAGTGCCCGGTCACGACGACCGCGATCTGGAGTTCGCGCGCAAATTCAAGATGTCGATCCTCCCGGTTGTTCAGGCTCCCGGAAAAACGGCCGAGGAATCGATCGGGTTTTTGGAAGACGGAGTCGCAATCAATTCACCCATCATGAATGGGCTGCCGACCCCGGAAGCGAAAAAGAAAATCATTTCATGGTTGCGAGGAGCGCGGTCGCGGCCGTCCGGACGTGCGTTATAAACTGCGCGACTGGCTTTTCTCGCGCCAGCGGTATTGGGGCGAGCCTTTCCCGATCGTTTGGGAAAATGGAAAACATCGCGCGCTCGAGGCAAGCGAGCTGCCGGTCGTTCCACCGGAACTCGAGGATTACAAACCAACGGGCACGGGCGAACCGCCCCTGGCCAAGGCGAAAGACTGGATTCGTTATTCTGAAGCGACCCGACGCGAGACGAACACCATGCCGCAATGGGCGGGCTCGTGCTGGTACTACCTGAGGTTTTGCGATCCGCAAAACGACCGGCGTTTCGTCGGAGAGGATGCGGAAAAATACTGGATGGGACGGAGATAATGACGAAAGCACGATTGACGAAACCGGAAAGGAATGACGAACGCGAGCAGAAAATCTCTCCGTCATTCGTCATTCGCATTCCAGCAACGCCGGGCGGCGTGGACTTGTACATCGGCGGAACGGAGCACGCGGTGTTGCATCTCCTGTATGCGCGCTTCTGGCATAAGGTGCTTTTTGATCTCGGATATTTGTCCAGGCCGGAGCCGTTTCAACGACTCGTGAACCAGGGGATGATTCTCGGTGAGGACAACCGCAAAATGTCGAAGCGCTGGGGAAACGTCATCGATCCCGATGACGTCATCGCGCAATACGGAGCCGACGCGTTTCGATGTTACGAAATGTTTATGGGTCCGCTCGAGCAGATGAAGCCCTGGAGCATGCGGGGCGTCGAGGGCGTTTCCCGATTTCTGGCGCGCGTCTGGCGTCTCATCATGACCGAGAATCAGGCCGGCGAATGGGAGCTGTCATCCGCGGTGCAAGAGACGGCCCCAATTCAGGCACAGCTGAAAATCACGCATGCCACGATCAAGAAAGTCACCGAAGACATCGAGTCGCTTTCGTTTAACACGGCCATTTCGCAGATGATGATTTTCGTAAACGCATTCACCACCGCCGAAACCGTCCCGCTGAGCGCGATGCGAATATTTCTGGTGCTTCTGAATCCGTTCGCGCCGCACGTTAGTTCCGAGCTTTGGCAGACATTGAACAGGAAGTTTTCCGATCGCGCCGGCGAGATCACAGAACAGTCCTGGCCACCTTATGACGAACAGATCCTCCTCGAGGAGGAAGTCGAGATCGTCGTGCAAGTGAACGGCAAAGTGCGCGACCGTCTGACCGTGTCGATCAGTGCCAGCGAAGATGAAGTAAAGGCGATCGTGCTTGCGTCACCGAAGATTCAGCCACTCCTGGCCGGGAAAACCATCGGCAAGGTGGTGATCGTGCCCAAAAAGCTTGTCAACATCGTGGCGACCTGATCAAAAGTCGTAGCCCATGTTTAAGGAATTTAAGGAATTCGCCGTCAAGGGTAATGCCATTGACCTCGCCGTCGGCGTGGTTATTGGAGCGGCCTTCGGAAAAATTGTCACTTCGATCGTCGAGGATCTGATTATGCCGCCGATTGGAAAGATTGTCGGGAACCTCGACTTTACCAATCTCTATATCCCCCTCTCGGACAAAATCACGCCGGGCATGTCGCTCGCCGACGTGAAAAAAGCCGGTCTGCCTGCGTTCGCCTACGGCAACTTTATCACTGTGAGCATCAACTTTTTGATCGTCACGTTCTGCATTTTTCTCGTGGTCAAGGCGATGAACAAGATGAAAAAGACTTCGGCCACGGCGGCGTCCGTTTTGAAGGATTGCCCGGCCTGCGCGATGACGATCCCGATCAAGGCGACGCGCTGTCCACATTGCACGACGGAGCTGGCGGGCTCGCGCGGGTAGGTGGTGGATCGCGTGCTCCGAGCGCGATGCTAAAGGGTTCAAACGGCGCAGCCGCTTATTTTGAGCGCCTGGCGGCGCTGGCGCTTTTAGCATCGCGCTCGGAGCGCGCGATCCACCTGTCCCGACCGGACGCAGGACCAGGAAATTGCTTAACGACGCAAATAATTCTTGCGAGAGACGCCTTCAATTGTATTTAGGCCGCCGGGTCCGACAATGATTAGACATTCGAAACTGATCCTGGCCGTGGCGGGCGGGTGCTTTCTGGCCAGCTGTGCCCAACAACCCAAACAAACGGCCTCCCGGCCTTCTGTTCATCGAATCAATCAGGTTCGGACCACGGCCTACACGCGCGGTGAAAAGGGCGGCGGTCATAACGCCATCGGATGCAATTTGTCCGGCCGCAATGTCATGAGCGCCGCCTCAGATTGGTCGCGTTTTCCGCTCGGAACGCGATTCCGGATCGTCGATACCAAGGAAGAATACATCATCGACGATTACGGGACGGCGCTGATCGGCACCGAAACGATCGACCTCTACAAACCGAACCGGCTGGAGATGAAGCGATGGGGCGTCCGGCACGTCGACATTGATATTCTGCAATGGGGATCGGAGGAGAAGAGCCTGGAAGTGCTGACGCCGCGCGCGAAACATCCGTCGGTGCATCAAATGATCATCGCGCTGCAGAAGAAATATCCTGTCCATTCGAGCAATCCCGCTTTGGATTGATTTAGTCACGCGCGTCCAGCGACGTTGCCGCGCATGAAAATTCTCGTCGTCGGCGGTGCAGGCTACATCGGCAGCGTTTGCTCCGAGCTGCTGCTCGATGAAGGCCACGAAGTATCGATCTTCGACAACCTTGGCGAAGGTCATCGTCGCGCGATCGATCCGCGCGCCCATTTCACGGAAGGCGACCTGGCCGATCGATCAGCAATTGAAACGGCGCTCTCCCGTTTTCATCCCGAACGCGGTCATGCATTTTGCGGCCAGCGCCCTGGTGGGCGAATCGATGACCAACCCGTCGAAGTATTTCCGCAATAACATCGCCAACGGCTTGAACCTGCTCGATGCCATGGTGGCGACGCGGACGAAGCGTCTCGTCTTCTCCTCAACCTGCGCCATTTTCGGACCGCCTGAGCGCGTGCCGATCGACGAAGATCTGCCGACGCGGCCCATCAATCCCTACGGCGAATCAAAGCTGGCCTTCGAAAAAATCCTGCGGTGGTACGACGAGATCCATGGTTTGAGATTCGTCTCGTTGCGTTATTTCAACGCCGCCGGAGCCTCGGCCCGCCTGGGCGAGGATCATCGGATCGAAACCCATCTCATCCCGAACGTGCTCAAGGTTGCGCTGGGTGAAAAAGCGCACGTGGAAATCTATGGCACCGACTACGACACGCCCGACGGCACCTGCATTCGCGATTACATTCACATCCTGGATCTGGCGCGGGCCCACATTCTGGCGCTCGATTCGGCCAGGAGCGAGTTCTACAATCTCGGGACCGGTGGCGGCTCAAGTGTGCGCGAAGTGATCGAGGCCGCCCGCAAGGTTACGGGAAAGAAAATCGACGTCGTGGAGAAACCGCGGCGGCCCGGCGATCCGCCTCGACTGATTGCAGCTTCTGCGAAAATAGAAGTTGAGCTCGGGTGGAGACCTTTGTTCCAATCGCTCGACACCATTCTGGAGAGCGCCTGGAAATGGCATCAAAAATTTCCGCGCGGCTACGAAGATTGATCTGTAGCGGCGCTCTATCGAGCGCCGGAGAAAGCGTGTCTGTCGCGCGAACTTGTCGGCGGTCACAGACCGCCGCTACAAAAGGAGCGCCTGATGGATGATTCTTGCTTCGTAAACTACGCGGCCCATGGTTGTATCTCGGGAATTAGGTCTGTTCGTCCCGCTCCATTTTCTTAACCCACATGCAGCCTTTACCTGGTTTTCGCGATTTTTTGCCGGCCGATTGCGCGGCCCGGAACTACATTTTTGCCAAATGGCGGGAAGTCGCGCGTCGTTACGGTTTTGTGGAATGGGAGGGCCCGATTCTGGAGCCGACCGAGCTTTACCGGAAGAAAAGCGGACCCGAGATCGTCGATCAACTTTTCAATTTTGTGGACAAAGGGGAGCGCGAGGTGGCGATGCGTCCGGAACTGACCCCAACCCTGGCCCGGGTCGTGGCAGCGCAGGAACGAGCCTTCAAGAAGCCGCTCAAATGGTTCTCGATTGGCCAATTCTTTCGCTATGAAAAGCAACAGCGCGGCCGTTTGCGCGAGCACTTCCAGCTGAATTGCGACATCGTTGGTGAAGCGGAATCAGGCGCCGACGTGGAGTTGATCGCGCTTTGCGTCGATCTCCTGCGCGCGTTTGGGTTTACCGAAAAAGATTTTGTGGTGCGCATGAGCGATCGCGGGTTTTGGACCGATTTTCTTCGCGGGCAGAACGTTCCAGCGGAGCGCTGGCACGAAATCCTGCAGGTGATCGACAAGTCCGGGCGAGAGCCACGCGACAAGACGACCGAGAAACTGGGTGGCCTGGCTGGCCCGGTCTTTTCGTTTTTGGAAAAGGGGGGCAAGAGCGAGAAGTTGGAGCAAGTCGCGACCGGTCTTCGTCTGCGCGGACTCGCTGATTTCGTCGAGATCGACGTGCGAATCGTGCGGGGCCTTGCCTATTACACGGGCATTGTGTTCGAGGTCTTTGATCGGGCCGGCAAACTCCGCGCCATTGCCGGTGGCGGTCGGTATGACAATCTGATTGAGCAACTGAGCGACGGGGCCGTGTCGTTACCGGCACTGGGTTTTGCCATGGGCGACGTGGTGCTCGGGGAACTGATTAAGAATCACGCCGGCGCGCTGCGACAGATGGAAGAGGAGCGACAGACCGCACAAACGATCGACGTCTATGTGGTGATCGCGAAAGAGGACCGGCGCGGCGACGCCATGGGGCAAATTCAGGCGCTGCGCGACCGCGGTTATCGCGTCGATTACGGGCTCGCACCCGAGAGAGTCGGCAAGCAATTTCAACTCGCAGAACAGCTCGGCGCGCAGGTGGCAATTTTGTTTGGAGACGAATGGCCGCAGGTGAAAGTGAAGACGCTGGCCACGCGCGATGAGCAGCTCATCCCACATGATGAGTTGCTTACACACCTAACGCGGTCATCGTGAGATCGCCGCGGCGATCTCAGAACGGCAGGCTTCTTCCATGATCAGGACCCATCACTGCAACGAACTGCGCGAAGACTGACATCGGCAGGACAGTTACCCTGGCCGGCTGGGTTCACGTCTCGCGTGATCACGGCGGCGTGATTTTCATCGATCTTCGCGACCGCGAAGGACTAACGCAGGTCGTGTTCCGCCCGGAAGAAAATGCGGAGGTGGCGAAGCAATCCCACAGTTTGCGGAGTGAAGATGTCATCCAGGTAACGGGCAAGGTAGCCCCGCGCCTGCCCGGCACCGAGAACCCAAAGCTCGCTACCGGTGACATCGAAGTTCTGCCTAACGAGTTGCGCGTTCTGAATCGTGCCACCGATCTGCCATTTCAACTCGATACCGAGATCCACAACGAGGATCTGCGCCTGACCTATCGTTATTTCGATCTGCGCCGGCCGCAGCTCGCCCGCAATTTGCGCCTGCGTCACAAGACCGCCAAGGCGACCCGCGATTATCTCGATCAGCAGGGGTATATCGAAGTGGAGACCCCGATTCTGTCCAAGAGCACGCCGGAGGGCGCGCGCGATTTTCTGGTGCCGAGCCGGCTTACGCCGGGAAAATTCTACGCGCTTCCGCAGGCGCCTCAGCAATACAAGCAGTTGCTCATGGTGGCGGGGGTGGAAAAATATTTTCAGATCGCGAAATGTTTTCGCGACGAAGATCTGCGCGCCGACCGTCAACCGGAGTTCACCCAGATCGACATCGAGTCGTCCTTTGTGGAGGCGAACGACATCTTTGCGCTGACTGAGGGAATGTTGGCCGCCATCTTTCAAGGCGACGCGTGGAATCGATATCAAGACGCCGTTTGATCGTCTCACCTACCGGGAGGCGGTCGGTCGATACGGCAGCGATAAACCCGATCGCCGTTTCGGCATGGAGCTTGTCGATTTGGGTGACGATTTCCGGGCCAGCAGTTTTAAGGTCTTTCGTGGCGCGCTGGACGCCGGCGGCGTGGTCAAGGCGATCAACGCCAAGGGCTTTGCCAGTCTGACCATCGGACAAACCGACGAGCTGACGGCCGTTGCAAAAACTTTTGGTGCCAAAGGCCTGGCCTTCATCAAGATCGAGAACGGCGAATGGAAATCGCCCATCGTGAAGTTTTTCAGCGCGGCGGAGAAAGCGGCCTTGCAAGAAAAGCTGGGAATCGAGGAGGGCGACCTGGTTATGTTCGCGGCCGACAAATGGGAGATTGCGTGCGAAGTGCTCGGCCGGCTTCGGCTGCGCATCGCCGAATATCAAAATCTGGTGCGCGACTCAGAGCAGCTCGATTTTCTCTGGGTGACCGATTTTCCGCTCATGCAATGGAGTGCGGAGGAGAATAAATGGAACGCGGTCCATCATCCGTTCACGCGGCCTAAGGCCGAAGATGTGCCATTGCTGGAGGCGAAAAAATTTGGCGAAATCCGCGCGGAAGCCTACGACGTCGTCTTGAACGGCGTGGAGATCGGCGGGGGCAGCCTGCGAATTCACGAGCCGGAATTGCAGGAGAAAATGTTCGAAGCCCTCGGCATCAGTCCGGAAGATCGACAATTAATGTTCGGCCATTTGCTGCGCGCCTTTCGCCTGGGCGCTCCTCCGCACGGCGGCATCGCGCTGGGGCTCGACCGTCTGGTCATGCTCATTTGCGGCGGAGAATCAATTCGCGACGTGATGGCCTTCCCGAAAAATAACCGCGGCATGGATCTGATGTCGCAGTCGCCAGCCGATGTGGATCCGCGCCAGTTGCGCGATTTGTCGATCAAGCTGGCGAAAGATAAATCCTAGGGCAGCTGTTTTAGCTGCCGGTCTATCCAGTCGGTCGCTGATGCGTCCCGTCGCTCCGGAAAAGAATGGCCACGAAAAATGTGACGATCGTGCCGAAGCAAATCCACCACGGGAATTCCATGATCGGAAGCCAGTCTGGGGGATGGTACGCTATTTTTCCGAACACTCCCGCAATTGCGTTCGGCAGGTTGCTGATGATGGTGACGACAATGAAACCCGAGATCATGGCGAAGATGTTTCCCAGGTTATTCCCGCGGGATTTTGTCAGCATGCCGGCTAGAAAAACGCCGAGCACCGGACCGTAGGTGTAGCCATAGATCCCGATCACGATCGGGATGATGCGCACGTTCGGAAGCGCGATCACAAAATAAGAAGTGGCCGACGCGACGATGATCATGAGAACGGAAAAGCCCACCGTAGCCCAGCGGACAGTGCGCAGACTTTGTGCGCCGGTTGCGCCCGGATTAACGTAGGGCTCGTACCAATCACGCGTGAAACTGGTGGCGAGCGCATTGATCGCGGTACTGAGCGAACCCATGGCCGTGGCAAAAATCCCTGCGAGCAGCAACCCGCGCAGGCCGACTGGCATTTCGTAGAGAATGAAATGGCAAAACGTTTCGTTCGGCGATTTCGGCAGGTTCGGATCGAAATGTGTCTGGTAATAGACCCAGAGCAGCAAACCGATGCTCAAAAAGGTGAGCGCGATCGGAATATCGGCAAGCCCCGAAAGAATGAGCGAGCGCCGGCTGCGCCGGATATCCACAGCGGTTAACATGCGTTGCACCATGTCCTGATCGGTGCCGTGCGTTGCCATGGTGATGAATGTCGATCCGATGAGTCCTGCAAAAATCGTGTACTCGACCTCGAACATCCCTTTGATCTTGTCCCAACCGGTTTTGGCCGGATCAAGTCCGGTCGTAATGACGTCGGACAAATGAAAACCGCCGTGAAGCTCCACGATTTTGTGCCAGCCACCGGGGATCGCGCTGTAAAGCAGACCGAGCGCGACGAGCGCACTGCCGATCATGATGGAAGCCTGAATGAAATCGGTCCAAACCACTGCCTTGATTCCACCAATGGTGGTGTAGATCGCAGTCAGAATTACGATTACAACCGTCGCCCCGATGTAGATCGAGGAGCGTTTCGGTTTGTCCGGGACGCGTGCCGCGAATCATTTCATAAGCAAGCACGAGCGCAATGGCCGCCACATAGAGCCGCGCGCCGGACGCGAGGACACGCGTGAACATGAAAACGGCGGACGCGGCGTTTTTCGAGGCGACGCCGAAGCGGGCGGTCAGATATTCGTAGATCGAGATAAACTTTGTAGTCATAGTACGGCTTGATGAAAATGTAGCTGACCAGGATGCGCGCGATGATCGTGCCGAAGGCGAGTTGGATATAAGTGTAGTTGCGCAGCGCGAACCCTTCGCCCGGCGTTCCGAAAAAAGTTCCGGCGCTCGTTTCTGCCGCCACAATGGAAGCGAGAACTGCCCACCACGGAATTTGCCGGCCCCCGAGGGCGAAGTCCTCGAGGTTGTCTTCCTTTCGGCCCATGCGCAGGCCGATAAAGATGATGATGAAGAAATAGAGGAAGAGAACTCCGGCATCGACGGCGAGGCGCGCATCCATTCGAACTTAGGTGGCAGAAAACACGTTAAGCGCAAAGAGGTTTTTCGAATGACGAGGGACGAATGACGAGGCACGAATGACGAAGCACGAATGACGAATGACGAAGGAATGACCAAACCCAAGCCGCCTTTGACATTCAAGCATTCGGATTTGTTTCGTCATTCGTCATTCGGATTTTGTCATTTGTCCGTGTTAATCTTTGGCGAAAACCTTCCTATGAGACTTCGACAGATATCCGCGCCCAATTTTGATTTGGCCATGACCCTGGATTCGGGGCAGGTCTTTCATTGGGAAAGGATGGGGAGTGGGTTTGTCGGAACGATTGGCCGCGAGCCGATTTATTTGGAGCAGGATGGGGAAACGCTGCGTTTTGCCGGCGGTGCCGAAACGCTGATCCGGGACTATTTCGCACTCGATCATGCGCTGGCCAGGATATGTGCTTCGTTCCCGGATGATGCTGCCATGAGGGCAGCGCGCGCCTACTGCCGCGGCCTTCGTATCATGCGGCAGCCGCGTTGGGAGTGCCTGGCGACGTTCATCACCTCCTCAATGAAGCAGGTGGCGCACATTCGCCAAATGTCGCGGGCGCTCCGTGAGCGTTTCGGCGAAGAGCACCGGATCGGAAACCAGACCGTGTATACATTCCCATCACCTCGAGCCCTTGCGCGCGGTTCGGAAGAGCAATTGCGCAGGTGCGCCCTCGGTTATCGCGCCAGGAACCTGCTGGCCACGGCGCGACTGGTTGCCTCGGGGGAGGCAAATCTCGAGGCATGGGCCGGTCTCGCTGATTCCGATCTGCGCGGCAAACTTTGCCAGCTGCCAGGCGTAGGCGCGAAGGTTGCTCATTGCGTAATGCTGTTCGCGTACGAACGCCTGCGCGCTTTTCCGATCGATGTCTGGATCGCGCGGGTCTTAAAAGAGCAATACTTTCCGCGGAAACGAAAAATTACGGAACGGCAAATGCGTGAGTTCTCGGCAGATTATTTCGGCGCTCATGGAGGCTACGCGCAGCAATATTTGTTTCATCATGCTCGCAAGACGAAGCGTCGATCGGCCACGGGGGAAGCCCGCAAAACAGAGGCCGGTCATCCTGCCGGCTAACCAGGGACCTCGGAAAGGACGACCCCGGAGTGAAAAAGCGAGGCGCCGCCGGACAACGAAAGTGGGCAACGAAAAGGCCCGCGGTTTGTCAGAGGTAGGTGGCTGCGATACTGTCCTTCTTCGCTAAATGTGTGAAAACTCCCAGCTTCGGTCTGTTCCTCATAATTAGTACGCGGCTTTCATGACGACGACGGCTTCGGACTTTCTGATTGGACGATCGGTCGATGATGCGGCCGAAAGAAAGCAGGAGGTGCGCAAGATTGGGTGGGCCTTGCTCGCCGCTCTGTTCCTGCACCTGCTGATTGGCTATTTTCTGGCGGTTTCCAGCGGACTTTTCTCGCCCGCCGTTCCAATCGAGGACAAGCCGGTCGAGCTTACGTTGATGGATCTTTCCACGCCGCCGCCGGCGGTACGGAAAAATCCGATGTTCATGGAGACCGACGAGAAGAAGCAAACAGTGGAACAGCCGAAGGAAAAAACTTTCGAATCGAACGCCAATTCGATTGCGGCCAGCCAGCTTCCGGCCACTGGCAGTGCGCCCCTGCCTTCGCAACAGGGTAAGGATCGGCCCTCGGTCGATTTGGAGACGCACGACGCCTCTCTGGCCGTGAACGGCGCGCTGCCCCAGCCCACGGTGCAGCCGGAAGCAACGCCCACTCCCACCGCGGCACCGTCCGCTCAGCCGACCGCGACACCGCCGCCGGACCAATTTGCCATGTTGCGGCCGACGCCGAAACCAGCCGTTCAACCGACGCCCACGCCGCAGCAAACCAGGTCGACTTATCAGCCGCTCAAACAGCAAACGCGTATTTCGGGCAGCATCAGCAATCGTGGGATCTCGTCAGTGAATGCGTTGGGCACACCGCTCGGGCGCTACGAAAAGATCCTGAAGGATGCGATTGGGTCGCGCTGGTACAATTACATGGAGCAGAGGCGCGATATGGCCAACATCGGCACGCTCCAGGTTCATTTTTTTGTAGATCGCAGCGGGAAAATCAGAAACCTCAGGATCACGGAGAATACCTCGAATGAGGCTTTCGCGAATATTTGTTTACAATCGATCTTGGAAGCGCAGCTTCCCCCGATTCCTGAAGACGTGGCAGACACGTTGCCGCCGCAAGGACTCGAAGTAGAGGGGATGAACTTCATCATTTATCCAAATTAATGGTCGCCATGCTCACCATTGCCCAAGTGCCGGAGGCGCTGCAGAGCTTTAGCGGCTTCTTTACCAAGGGCGGTCTCTTCATGTGGCCGCTGCTGGTTTGTTCGATCGTTTCGCTAACCACCATTATCCTGCGCACCTTTGCTTTGCGGGAGAAAAATGTGTTGCCGCTGGTGATCGAGAGCGAGATGGAACGGCTCGTCCCAGGCGCCAGTGCCGAGCGCCTGGCCCGCATCGTGCATCACGATCCCTCCTCGCTCGCCCGCATCGTGCGGGTGGCCTTGTCGCATCTGCGCTGGCCCCGTTCCGAAAATGTCGAAGCCGTGCAAACACGCGCGCGCCACGAGATGGTCCGGCTGGAACGTGGTCTGGTCTTGCTGGAGGTCATCGTTGGGATTGCTCCGTTGATCGGACTGATAGGAACCGTTTCGGGCCTGATTCACGTTTTTGCGAGCCTGGGCTTGAGCGCGGGCTCGGCCGACGCCAAACGGATCGCGCTGGGCATTTCGGAAGCCCTCAGTTGTACGATCTTCGGGCTGGGAATCTCGGTGCCGAGTTTGATCGCTTTTGTTTATTTCTCGAAAAAGGTCGAGGTGATGTCCGTGGAAATGGAATCGCTCGTTACCGACCTTCTCTCGAAGTGCTATTACGGTCGCATGGGAGGGGAGACGCCGGTCCCGCGGACCACCATGCCAGCGCGTGCGCCGGTGGCGTGAGGCCGGGCTGATCTCGAACTATGAAATTCGCAGTCCGTAAGCGGCGGGCCCCATCCATTATTATCGTTTCGCTGGTGGATATTCTGGTCATCCTGCTCATCTTTTTTGTTGTCTCGACCACGTTCAAAACGGATCAGCCGGAAGTTCAAATTAATCTTCCCGAATCGAAAACGGCGACCAACGCGCCGTCGGAACTGGAACATGCTCTGGTCACAGTGGACGAAAGCGACGAGATCAAACTGGACGGGCGTGCGATCGACATCGGCGAACTGGAGAAAGCAGTGGGTGATTTGCCGGCCACGCGCAAATCGTCGCTCGCCTTGCAAGCCGACCGCAAGGCTTCCTTCGGGACGATTATCAAAGTGATGGACGCTTTGAAGCTCGCCGGTGTAAAGAACCTGCCCGCTTTCACTCAACCGGAGAAATGACACTGCCAATTCGTCAGTACGGCGATCCGATTCTGCGCGCCAAAGGCCGGCGGATTACACAAATCGATCAGGCGATTCGGGAATTGGCCGCCGCCATGATCGAGACCATGCATGCGGCGAACGGGGTGGGCCTCGCGGCCCAACAGATCGGCCAGGCTCTCCAGCTTACCGTGATCGACGTTTCGGCAGTCGAGGATCGGCCCAGCACGCTGAAATTGAACGGCTCTGCGGCGGATGTGCAGAGAGCGATGCCGCTCGTTTTGATTAATCCACGGATCACGCTGGGAACGCAATTCACCCTGGGGACGGAGGGCTGTTTAAGCTTTCCCGAAATCACCGGGGAGATTGAGCGCGCCGAGTCCGTGGTGGTGCGCGCGGAAACCGTGACGGGAGAGCCGGTCGAGATCGAAGCGACCGGACTGCTGGCCCGCGCCCTGCAACATGAAGTCGATCACCTTAATGGAATTCTGTTTGTCGACCGGATGAACTCGGCCGCCAAAACCAGCCTGGCGCCGCGGCTCAAGCGGCTGCAGAAGGAGACACAACGCGATCAGGGCAAGGATCGGCTGGCTCGCGCCGGTCAAAGCGCCTTGTAATCGACGCTGATGGTGCGGTAGACGTTGTCGCCGCGCTGCGCGGAAAAATAGAATAGTTCAAGCATGGTTTCGCCGACCATCCATTGGTAGCCGACGAGCGTCTGGATTACGTCGGTGTCGCTGTCCCGCGAGCGTGAGACCAGCTTGCCGGTCCCGAATTTGGTGTCGAAGTAGCGACGGATATCGCCCATTCGGCCGTTGTACCGTTCAATGGTCCAATCAGGATACTCATATTGCAATTCGACGCCGTAGAGTGCGCCTCGCTTAAAAGTAAACAGCGTGCGCTTCAGGCCGGGGTGCACGAGGCCTTCAACAGTCCAGATCTCTCTGCCCTCTTTTTTTTCCCGCTCGACCACCGTCGCCTTGGCTCCTTTCAGGACCGCCTCTACCGTCGCCATGGACTGATTCCAGCGAAATCCGAACGGTGGCGTGAGCTGTTCGTCACCCGCCGCTGCCGCGGGAAAGGCGAAGAGAAAAAACACGCTGAGTGAAAACCAAAATACGCGTCCGGCCATTTAGTTCATCCGGTTGCCGGTTTCGTCGGCCGTAAAATTCATTTTCTTGGGCGGAGGGAAGGCTCGCCTCGCTCCCGCAGGCGGGAAATCATGCGCGAGTGCGGAAACTCCGTCAACGTTGCTGCGAGGATGATTTCTCGTGTTCGGGTGAAATGCGATTTCGCATTTTCAGTCAAGATTTTTTTGACCGGCGCCGCAAAATAAAGTTCAGATTTTTTCTTGTCGACGTTTGGGGCGGTTTCTAATCTCAAGCCGCTGGCAGGGCGGGCAGGGCAGTGATGTGAATAACATGTGAACAGATCTCAGAAACTTTTGCCGCCTGAAAATGACTGAAACGTTAAGCCCATTGAAGCAACACCTGCATGAGTATGTCGATCTGACCGGCCGGCAGCGAAGCGTTCCCTCATCAGAATCGGTTCTTCCCTCGTATTTTTCCTCTTTTTCCCTCGTAACGAAACGGAGCGAGGATGATGTTTTTTGGCCCGCGCCCAAGCGGAACTCCTCGCTGAGAGGCAAATTTCACTGGGTATCTGCCTCTGTGGCAATTCTGTAACACTGTTAACAAGTTTCAGTATGGACAACAAATGTACTCAGCTATGGCAGAAGTTGTCCCTGGCCCTCAAACCGCAGGTCAGCCCCGATACCTTTAAGCGCTGGTTCTCCGCCGTAGAGCTCGTCAATGCCAGCAAAGATTCGCTGACTTTCAGCGTCCCCAACAACATTTATCAATTTTGGATCGAGAGTAATCACATGGCGGCTTTGCAGGCCGCCATCACGACAGCGCTGGGGGGGCCGCGACAAATAAAATTCTGTCTTCCCCCGGGAGTTCCGGCGGACTTGAGAAGTCATGTCGTGGCCGCTCGGGAGTTGCCGGCGGAGCCGCTGCCCGACACGAAAACCACCGGCAGCGCGCTCGGACTGAATCCGCGCAACAGTTTCGAGAGCTTTGTGGTCGGTCCGAACAACGAAATTGCGCACGCGGCCAGCCTGGCGGTCGCGCAGTCGCCGGCCCGGACCTACAATCCGCTTTTTATCTACGGCGGAGTGGGACTGGGCAAAACGCACCTGATGCAGGCGATTGGCCAGTATGTTTGGGCCAAGAAAAAGAACACCAAGGTAATGTATCTCTCGAGCGAGTTGTTCATCAACGAGTTCATTGACGCGATTCAGCACAATAATCTGGTCAAGTTCCGGAAGCGCTACCGTCAGGCGGAATTGTTGCTCATCGACGACATTCAATTTCTGGGGGGCAAAGAGCGATCGCAGGAAGAATTTTTCCATACCTTTAACACGCTGTTTGACGGGCATAAACAGATCGTCCTTTCGAGCGATCGGCCCGCCTCCGAGATTGCCAACCTGGAGCACCGCCTGGTTTCACGCTTCGAGTGGGGACTGACGGCTGAACTACAGCCACCCGCCGTGGAAACGCGCATGGCCATTCTGAGGAAGAAGGCGCGCATCCTTCAGATCCAGCTGGATGATCAAGTCTTTGAATTTCTGGCCAACCGGATTCGGTCGAACGTGCGCCGCCTGGAGGGCGCGCTCATGCGGGTGGCGTCGTTTGCCTCGTTGAGCGGGAAAGAACTGACGCAGGAAGTGATCGAGCACCTGCTCAAGGACATTCTGCAGGAGGAGGCTCGAAATTCGGTGACCATCGAGCAGATCCAGCGCCGCGTGGCGGAGCATTTCGATGTGCGACTGGCGGACATGACGAGCAAGCGACGGCCGGCCAACATTGCCTTCCCCCGACAGGTGGCCATGTATCTGGCGCGCGAACTGACCAAAGCCTCGCTCAATGAAATTGGGGAGGCTTTCGGCGGCCGCGATCACGGCACGGTCTTGCACGCCTGCAAACTCGTGAAAAAGCGAATGATCGAACAGGACAGCATTCGCCAGACGATTTCCTTCATCGACAGCGCGTTGCAACGCTAACGACTTGCGACGAGTTTGCGGTTGCCGAACAAAATCGAAGGCTTTACATCTTAGGCGTGCCTAGCTCCTCATGAAATTCAGCGTGACCAAGGAAAAACTGCTCGAGGGCCTGCAACAGGTTCAAAACGTCGTGAGCACACGAACGACGCTTCCGATTCTTTCGAACGTGTTACTGCAGGCGAAAGGCGGTGAGGTTCATTTAACCACCACGGATCTCGATGTCGGCGTGCGCGGGAGCTTTGAGGCCACGATCGAGAAAGAGGGCGCGACGACGCTGCCGGCGCGACGGCTCTTCAATATTGTGCGCGAGCTGCCCTCCAGCGACATCCAGGTCGATGTCGACGGCAAGAACGCCGCCTCCATTCGCAGTGGGCAAAGCTTTTTCAAGATTCTCGGGCTGCCGGAGGAGGAATTTCCGCCTCTCTCAAAATTCGAAAACGCCAAGGTCGTGACCATGCGACAGAAAGATTTGCGGGACGGCTTGCGCAAGACCTCGTATGCGATTTCGACCGACGAGACCCGTTATGTTCTCAACGGCGTGCTTTTCAGTTTCAAAGAAAACAAGCTGACTCTGGTAGCGACGGACGGCCGGCGCCTGGCCATGCTGGATATCGAGCTGGAGTTTCCGCGGAGTCACGAGGCCGACATCATTGTGCCGACCAAGGCCGTGACCGAATTGCAGCGCCTGCTCACGGACGAAGGCGAGGTCAAGGTGAGTATCGGCAGCGGGCAGATCGCCTTCGATCTCAATAAAACGTTGCTCGTTTCCAAGCTGATTGAGGGAAATTACCCGAATTACAAGCAGGTCATTCCGTCGGAGGCCAAGGAACGTGTTACGCTCGAGCGCGAAACATTCCTCAACTCGCTGCGGCGCGTTTCCCTTCTGGCCAGCGATAAGTCGAACTCGATTAAACTCAATTTTACCAAGAACAACATCGACATCACGGCGAACACGCCCGAAGTCGGCGAAGCCAAAGAGTCGTTGCCCGTCGCGTACAAGGGCCGCGACTTGTCCATCGCGTTTAACCCGGAGTTCCTGATGGCGCCGCTGCGGAACCTGACGGAGGACGAGGTTTTTCTGGATCTCATCGATGAGATGAGCCCGGGGGTGGTCAAGATTCAGAGCCCGTTTCTTTACGTCCTGATGCCGATGCGCATCAGCGCGTAATCTGTTTCAGGGTAGGGACGCCGCGCTGCGGTGTCCGGTGGACAGCGCAGCGCGCTGTCCCTACCAGGAGAAAATGGGCGCGGCCTTGCGCACCGTTTCGATCTCCAGGATTCGCAAGTCACCTTCTGGTGCGCGAACGACGATCACGTTTTTGTTTAACGGAGCCCAGACAGCGGGATCGGTTGGCCCGAACAGCAAAATGCAGTCTGCGCCTGCCGCGGCCGCCAAATGCGAGATTCCGCTGTCGTGTCCGATAAAGGTGGAACTTTCCAGCAGGGCGGCCAGATGCGGGAGCGGTAGATTTTTGGCAAAACGGACCTGGGGATTTCTCCAGACCGATTCGAGCCCGGCGGTTTGAGCATCGTCCGCCTCGCCTGCAACCACGAGAATGGTTCCATGAAAATTCCCGGAACCCAGCAGGGTGTTTCCCAGCTCGATCCATTTATCGATCGGCCAATTTTTCTTCTCACTGCCGCTGCCGGGATGAAGCGCGACCAGAGGTTCGGCGTATTTCCCGAGGACATCCTTCGCGACTTGCCGGTCTTCAATCGAAGGATAGAGCCTGGGCGCGGCATCGGCGAGGTCGAGACCGAGCTTCTCGATTGGGCGGGCCAGCTGCCAAACGGCGTGTTTGCCAGTCCTGATTCGCCCCGGACCGTGCACGATGTTTTGAAGGTCGCATTTTCGAAGATTATTTTCGAAGATGAGATCCGGATCGTAGAGGTAACTGACAGCGAGGTTGAAGGAGCCAAAGTAATTCGACAGCTCGGGCGAAAGCTCCGAATCTCTGGCGAAGAATCGCGAAAGTGGCCCGTATTCGATCGAGCGAACCCGATTCGCATAAAAGCGATTACGCGCGAGCTCCGCGATGTGAGCGTAACCAAGGATTTCGATGTGCGCGCCGGGATTGGCCTCCCGCAGCGCTTTCAGGGCCGGCAAAGTGAGAATGAAGTCCCCGATGGCGCCGCCGCGGATCACGAGAATCCGATTCATTCCAGCTTCTGTAGCGGCGGTCTCTGACCGTCGCATTTGTTTTCTGCGGCCGGCCGCGGATTAATAAAGCGTGAGAGCGAGTGCCAGCATGACCGCTCCATAGAGCAGGGCGATGACGTGCAGAGAACGCCATCGCGTGTTGCTCTGCGCGCTCCAACGAATCTGATCGCGCAGCAAATATGGCATGGTCACCCAGATTATCCCTGCCACGATCAACAGATAAGCGAAGACGGTTACAACCAGGCGCGCGGCGTCGTTGCGAAAAAACGCTGCGTCCAGCAACGGCTCGGCCGCGAGTAGACAGAGAATGCCAAGCGCGCGAACCGCGAGGAATTCATCGACAAAGCGAAGGACAAGAAAATAACCGATGGGCAGAACGATAAGCAGGGGTCGCCGGAAGCTCGAGAACTCGCCCATCTCCATGGTGGCGAGTAGCCACAGGCTCCAGATTAGATCAATCGTCAGCAGAATGACGCCGGCGATATAGGAACGCGGCAAACGTTTCGCCCAATCCTGCAGGAGGGCCGGCCGTAGCATTCCCGGCAGACCGAGCAGGAGCAGGATCACGCCCGCCAGGACCGCGACACTCTGCAGAGAAAAATGATATATCATGGATCGATCGCGCGGAGTGCGTCAGGTTCGCGAGATTGGTGTTCCATACAAGCTGAATCCATTGGCCTCCTTGATTTGTATCTTCAAAGTCTGGCCCGTGAGCTCTTCTTCGGCTTCGAAAACCACGATCTTGTTCGTGGTCGTCCGCCCCATGAGGCGCGCCCGATTGGTTTTGCTGGGTCCCTCACAAAGCACTTCGACTTCGCGACCAACCAGACGCTCGTTGGCGCGCCGCGCGGAGGCATCCACCACGCTCAACAGATCGCGGTTGCGCTGCTCCTTGACGTCTTCATCGACCTGAAGATCCATGGTCGCTGCCGGCGTGTCGCGTCTGGGCGAATAACGAAAGACAAAGGCGTTGTCGAATTGCATTTGTTCCACCAAATCGCGTGTTTGCCGGTAATCCTCCTCCGTTTCACCGGGGAAACCGACGATCACATCGGTGGTGAGGGCCATGCCGGGGCGGGCCTGGCGGATGCGGCGCGCCAGATCGACATATTTTTCCGCGGTGTAAGCGCGGTGCATCGCTTTGAGGATCCTGTTCGAACCTGACTGCACAGGCAGATGAACGTGTTCGACCACTTTAGGCAGGCGGGCCAAAGCGTCGACCAGATCATGGCGAAAGCCGATGGGATGCGGTGATGTAAAGCGCAGGCGTTTCAGTCCATCGATTGCATGCACGGCCTCGAGCAATTGAACAAATGGGCTCTTGCCCTCGCGCTCCGGGAACTCGTGTCGCCCATACAAATTCACGATTTGTCCGAGCAGGGTGACCTCTTTGACGCCCTGCTCAACAAGTTTGCCGACTTCACCGGCAATCTCTGAGATGGAACGGCTGCGTTCCGGCCCGCGTGTTCGGGGAACGATGCAAAAAGTGCAACGCATGTTGCAGCCCTGCATGATCGAGACGAAGGCGGTGGCCTGCCGGGGGCGGAGTTGCTGATCGCGGATCGTTTCCTGAGAGCCGGGCTCTTCCCCGATATCGACGATGGAAAAGCGGGGATCGTCCATGCGCTGCGATGTCGGCAGCGCGCCTGTCTTGTTCGCGAACGCATCTTCGACGTAATCGGCCACGCGATGAAATTTTTGGGTGCCGACGACGAGATCGAGGTGGGGCAGATTTTGGAGGAGTGAGGCGCCCCGGGCCTGGGCCATGCATCCGAGGAAGCCGAAGACGACATGGGGCCGATCCTTGGCCATGTGCCCAAGCATTCCCATCTTTCCGAGAGCCTTCTGGTCCGCCATGTCTCGCACGCTGCAGGTGTTGAGCAGAACCACATCCGCGTCTGCTTCATGCGCGACACGTTCGTAGCCACGTTCGACCAGGGAATGCGCGACCTGTTCCGAGTCGCGTTCATTCATCTGACAGCCGTAGGTCTTGATGAAGAATTTCGGCATGGATGGGCGGAAATAATACACGGAGAGACCCGGTTGGCCACGGAGAGATTATCGACTTCCCAGCTGATCTCCGTTTTGGGTTTAATCAGCTGGATGAGGGACGAAACACCGGCCATCGGAATCATCGGAGGCAGCGGGCTCTACCAGATGGAGCAGGTTGGCGATGCGAAGGAGCACAAGGTCGATACTCCGTTCGGACCTCCCTCGGACACTCTGATCGGCGGGACGATCAGCGGTCGCCAGGTCTACTTCCTTCCCCGGCACGGTCGCGGTCATCGCCTGCTGCCTCACGAACTGAATCATCGCGCCAACATTTACGCGCTGCGCGCGTTGAACGTTCGATGGATCGTCTGCGTCACGGCGGTGGGCAGCTTGCAGGAGAAGTATGCCCCGCGTGACCTTTTCCTTCCCTCGCAGTTCTTCGATCGCACGAGCTCGAGGGCGAACCACACCTTTTTTGGAGAGGGGATTGCCGCGCATGTCGGCTTCGCGGAACCGATCAGCGCGAACTTGCGCAAGATCATTGACGAATCCGCGCGATCTCTGGGGGTGACGGTTCACAACGGTGGCACTTACGTCAACATGGATGGACCAGCCTTCTCCACCCGGGCTGAGTCGGAGTTGAACCGGAGGAATGGGTTCGACGTCGTCGGTATGACGAATGTGCCTGAAGCAAAGCTGGCGCGTGAAGCGGAGATTGCCCTTTCCACCATGGCGATGATTACGGACTACGATTGCTGGAAGGTGGAGGAGGAGCCGGTTTCGGCCCAAACCGTTTTGGGTCATTTAATGGCCAACGCCGAGACGGCGAAGAGAGTTTTGCGGGAGGTCATTCCGCGGATCCCGGTGACCCCGGACTGGCCGGAGCACTCGGCCCTGGACTCGGCTTTGGTGACCGACCGCAAGCTGTGGCCACCGGCCACGGTCGAGAAGCTGCGGCCTATTTTGGGGCGGTTCCTCTAGGGGGGAGTCGAAAAACCGCTTGCCCTCAGAGCAGTAATTATAGTAATTATAGAGACGTTGGCGGGGGGAAGGCTCTTCCGACCATGACGCATCGCACTCATGAAAATCGAAATTGCTGCCTGTTTGATTAGTCTCGCTCTGCTTCCAGCCTGCTCGAGTACCAGTCAAACCACGGCCGGCCATCAGACCCTGGAGCAGAGATTGATGGCCAAGCATGCCAGCGCGGACACAGCCGCGAAGGAGGACGAGCCAGCACCCCCCGCCGAAGGCCCGCATGATATTCCGCCAGACGTGCCCAACAACGTAACTAGTAACCCCGCTTTGGTGCCAACTCCGGTGTTACGCTATTCGGCGGCTTCCGCGACTCCATAGTTTTTCGAATCTAGAGAGTCCGCAGCCGCTCGATCGCATGGCCGAACGCGCGGATTTGCGCCTCGTCATGCGCCGACGTCACTGTAATACGCAAGCGCGCCGAGCCTTTCGCGACGGTCGGATAACGGATGGCTGGAGCGAGAAATCCTTCGTCCAGCAGGGCGCGGGAGAGATCAACGGCATCTTGTTCATTGCCGACGATCCAGGGAAGGATTGCGCTGTTAGCCCGAGCCCGCCCGGCTGCATCCGGTAACGATGGAAGGCAACTTCGCAACATTTCGATATTGTGCCAGAGCCGCCGACGGCGTTGTTCGCCTTCCGGGGAGTTGATCAACTCGACCGCGGCGAGGGCGGCTCCTGCTACGGCGGCGGGCTGGGCCGTGGAAAAAATGAAGGATCGTGCGCGGTTAATGAGCCAATCGATCAGGCTGCGCGAACCACAGATGTAACCTCCGCTTCCGCCGAGTGCCTTGCTCAGGGTTCCCATTTGCACGTCGACGTCTCCCGCGACCTCTTCTTCCGCGGCCAGACCGCGGCCGCCGGGACCGAGCACTCCAATGGCGTGCGCTTCGTCTACGAACAACATGGCTTCGAAGCGACGCTTTAGTTCGACCAGTTCTCGCAACGGCGCGCGATCGCCATCCATGGAAAAAACGGATTCGGTGACAATGAGAACGCGCCCCTGCGGATATTTGCGGCGGGCCCACTCGAGGTGGCTCTTGAGTTTTGGGAGATGGTTGTGCGGAAACACGCGCAGAATTGCGCCGCTCAGCTTCGCGCCGTCGATGAGCGACGCGTGGCAAAGTTTGTCGAGCAGAACGACATCCTTGCTCGTGACCAAAGCCGGAAGCGTTCCGACGGCGGCAGCATATCCACTGCTGAAAGACAGGGCTGCCTCCGTTCCCTTCCATCTGGCCAAAGCCTCTTCCAATCGGAGATGGGGCGATTGGGTGCCGCTGACCAAACGCGACGCCCCGGCGCCCACGCCGAACTCTTTGATCGTCGCAATCGCGGCATCGCGCAGGCGCGGCTCGTTTGCCAAACCAAGGTAATCGTTTGACGAGAAGTTGATCAGACGCCGGCCGGCCAGATCAACGCATGCGCCCTGCGCGCTTCCGATCTCGCGCAGTTGCCGGAAGAGCGAGTTGGTCCGAAGCGCTTCCAGTTGTTCTGCGAAGAGACCGGCCATGGAGCAACCCGCCGTGGCGGATCTACATCCACAAACCCCAGGAAAGCAGGGCAGAGGCATCCCGCCATACGCCGGCCTTGCTGTCCCCCAGAACCACCACAATGACGTCCCGGCCCGGGCGCGCTCCACTACAGATCAGACAATGGCCGGCGGCCTCGGTATAGCCGGTTTTCATTCCGTTGCAGTAGGGAAGCTGTCTCAGGACCTTGTTTGTGTTCTCGAGCTCTCGTGTCCGCCCGTTGGCAAAACGAAAGATGAGTTGTGGAAGGCAAACGATCGACCGGATGGTGGGGTTGGCGTAAGCCGCGCGCGCAATCATGGAAAGATCGCGTGCCGAGGAATATTGATCGGGCGAGGGCAAACCGTTGGGATTCACAAAATGCGAGTGGATGGCGCCCAGTTCGCGCGCCTTGTCGTTCATAACCGCGGCGAAGGCTTCGATGCTGCCGGCATAATCGCGGGCGAGACACCTCGCGACATCGTTTGGACTCTTGACCAGCAACGCGCGCAGGAGATCGATCCGCTGGTAGGTATCGCCCGGCTTGATATTCAACTTCACCGGCTCAGCCAGGGTATCGATCGTTTCGACCGTTACAGGTTGATCCAGCGACCCGCGTTCCACGACCAGGAGCGCAGTCAATAATTTCTGCGTGCTCCCGGCCGCGCGCGTCTCATCCGCGTTTTTTTCGTAAAGTATCTGTCCGCTCCGGGCATCGATCATTATGACCGATCTGGCGCCGGTGTTAGGGACGCCACCGGAAGTCCGGGGCGGCTCGGCGGCGGCGCGAACGGTTCGGGAGCGAGTTCGCTTTGGTGCGGGAGTTGGCGACGACTCTTCCTTGGAAACCGGCGCGCTGATTCCGCTCGGCCGAACGGGAATCGCCTTCTCGACCGTTTGCCCAAAGGCGGGCAGCGCAATCACAAAAGTGCAAAGGCACAGAAGCCAGGCGCGCGAGAACTTCATGGGCGGACGTTACCGATAAGGCTTTCGATTGCACAAGTCCATCGTCATCGTCGCTCTCCGTCTCTACCTGGCGGCGCGTTCGATCAGTTCGATCTCGTATCCCTCAGGCGCGTCGATAAAGGCGATGGCATCGCCGCCCGGGCTCCGATGAGGTCCGTCGGAAAGGGGATGGCCTTTAGCGGCCGCCTCGCGCGCAAACTGATCCAGATTATCGACTTCGAAGGCCAGATGCGTCAGGTCGGGTCCTACCACGACCGGCCCGCTTTGATCAAATTTGCAAATCTCGATCTCTTCTTCGCTTTGCGGCGCCTTCAGAAAGACCAGTTGCGATCCGCGTCCGGAGGTGTGCCGGCGTGTTTCTTTGAGGCCGAGCACGTCCGTATAAAACGCGACCGTTTTTTCGAGGTCGGTCACGCGGTATCGTGTGTGTAAGAGTTTTTTTATCATGGCGAAGTCTTATTGCCCGGATGCCGGAGAAATTCAAACTCCGAACGCGGCATCTCCTTCCAGGAACCAAGGCATTGTAGCCGCGGCGCTGCGCGCCGCGTGCGCACGGCCCGCCCACCTTCGCCGAAGGCTTCGGCGTGGCAGGCAGGGCCGTGGCTACATGGTGCGGAAGGCTTCGGCGTGCCCGGCCGTGGCTACGTGGCTGCATCTCTGGATTGTCGAGTTACGCGAACGGTTGTAGTTCTGTAGGCCATGAAACTTGTGATTGCGGCGACCGGCGCCAGCGGAACGGTTTACCTGCAGCGATTGCTCGAACAGATCGATTGCGCGGCGCACGAGGTTCATCTGGTCATGAGTGCGCACGCGAAACAGGTCGCTGCTGCCGAAGTGGACGGCCTCACGATTCCTTCCGGGATCAAGCAACATGCGGAAAACGATCTGAACGTTCCGTTTGTCAGCGGCTCGGCCCGCTTTGATGCCATGGTGATTATCCCGTGTTCGATGGCGACGATTGGGCGCATCGCTTCGGGCGCGAGCGAGAGCGCCCTGTTGCGCGCAGCCGACGTCTTCCTGAAAGAGCGGCGCAAACTCATTCTCGTACCGCGCGAGACGCCCTGGAGTTTGATTCACGCCCGCAACATCGTGACCTTGCTCGAGGCGGGCGCCATCGTGCTGCCCGCCATTCCATCATTCTACAGCCGGCCGAAATCTGTCGCTGATGTTGTCGACACGGTTATCTGGCGCGTTCTGGACCAAATCGGCCTGCCCAATCCGAGCGCCTACCGCTGGCAGGCGGGATCGGACGTCCCTTGAGAATCACAGCCGAAGGTTGGCCCGGGCGAGGGCTTATTGCGGTTGGTTTTTGGTTGCTTTGGCTCTGGTCGCGGACGCTCCGCTACGTCGTGGAGGATCGCGGCAATATCTCGGGCCGGCCGGTCAGCGCCGCCGCCATCGGCGCCGTCTGGCACAATCGATTACTCATTACGCCTCTGGTTCTGCGACGCTTTTTGCCGCAGCGTCGCGGTGCCGCCTTAATCAGCGCCAGTCGCGACGGCGCCTGGATTGCGGCGCTGGTCAGACGAGTCGGTTTTGACGTAGTGAGAGGCTCCAGCTCGCGGCAAGGAGTGACGGCCGTTCTGCAGATGAGCGAAGTCCTCGCGTCCGGCCGCGACGTCGTTATCGCGCCTGATGGTCCACGCGGCCCGGTTTATCAACTCGGCGCAGGAATTATTTTTCTGGGGCAGCAGTCCGGCGCACCGGTCATCCCTGTGAACATCGAATATTCAAGCTACTGGCGCGTGAAAAGTTGGGACCGATTCTTTCTGCCACGCCCTTTTGCGAAGGCGCGGGTTATTTTCGGCACGCCACATCAGATTGCGGCGAGCGCGACGGAAGAGGAGTTCGAGACCGAACGGTTGCGTTTGCAAAATGCGATGATGTCACTGGTTGAGGAGCGCTGAGTCATTTACCTTCGGCCCATGGCGAAACTGATCGATGGCCGTGTCATTGCGGAGAGCGTCTATCTCGATCTCCGCCAGCAAATCGCGGAACTAAAATCCCAGGGTGTGACGCCGGGGCTCGCTGTCATCCTGGTGGGCGACGATCCGGCGTCGCGTGCCTATGTGCGTTCCAAAGACAAAATGAGCCGGGAGTTGGGCTTGCACTCCGTCAAACTCGAGCTTCCGGCCACGATCTCCCAGAATGAATTGCTCGCCCGGGTAGAAGAGTTGAATCGGGACCCGGCCGTGCATGGGATCCTTGTGCAATCGCCACCTCCGAAACAAATCGATGAGGCGGCAATCGTGCGCGCGCTCGATCCGGCGAAGGACATTGACGGATTCCATCCCTTAAACGTGGCCAAGCTGGTGCTGGGCGACGCGAGCGGTTTTGTCCCATGCACTCCTCTGGGCGTGCAGCGACTGCTGCTGGAAAGTAAAATCGAGATCACGGGTGCGCACGTGGTCGTGCTGGGGCGCAGCATGATTGTGGGCAAACCGTTGGCTCTCCTTTTCATGAGAAAAGGCGCCGGCGGCGACGCGACCGTTACGGTGGTTCATTCGCGGAGTCGTAATCTTGATGCGATCACGCGCTCGGCCGACGTCCTGGTCGCCGCGATTGGACAACCCGGTTTCGTGAAGAGCAACCATGTGCGCGATGGCGCGGTCGTGATCGATGTCGGCATCAATCGCGTGGAGGATGCCAGCCGAGAACGAGGTTACAGGCTTGTGGGAGATGTTGATTTTGAAGAAGTCGTGCCCAAGGCGGCGGCCATCACGCCCGTGCCCGGCGGCGTCGGCCCGATGACGATCGCCATGTTGATGTCGAACACGGTCAAAGCCTGCCGGCAATCGCTGTAGCCACGGCGCTCTGTCGCCGTGTTTTCGAGACGCCCCGAAGGTAGGGGCGATTGACCCCAATCGCTCGCGGGCGGTTCGGTGAACCGCCCCTACCTGACGATCTTCGCCGTTAACCGCCGCAACGCTGCCGGCTGAATTCGTGCAAGGTGGACGAAGAGCGATGCGACTCGCGGCGACAACACTCCCGCGCGGGCCAGTCGATTGATCCATAATCGGCCGCGATACATTGCGGCATAGTCGCGTTGGAAGTCACATGAAATGGATCGTCGATCTTCACCACGCGCGGTTCGAGCGATCGCTGAAGCGGCCAGCTCTCCCGAGCGCAGCGCATAATAAATTCCTTCACCGGTAAACGGTTCCACAACGCGCGCGGCGTCTCCTATGAAGAATAAATTATCATGGGCGGGGGGCATGGCCGCGCGCGTCAGCGGCGTGATCGTGCGCCACGAATGGTCGCGCGAAATACCAAATGAGGTGTTGGCCCATCGTTTCAAGGCATCGAGGTCGCGGGGCTTTGCCACCAGGCAAAGATTCAGCTGGTTGTCGTCCACGGGTGCCTGGCCCGAGTATCCTTCTCGCAGAAATTGCAAGACGACGCGGTTTCCGAATTCCCGCGGCAACGGGATATGGGTTTGGAGCGCGACCCTCTCCCGTTGTGGTTTGGGCAGGAAATTGCAAAGACGGGCAATCGTGGAATTGCGTCCATCGGCGCCGACCATTGTGTGCGCGAAAAACGTTTGGCCGTCCGCTTTGATTTTCCAATGGTCGGCCACGTCACTCTCCAGCGCGGTGACGGTGACGTTTTCGCGAACATCGGCCCCCGCTTCGCGAGCGCGGTTGAGCAGCAGTTGGTCGAAAAGGCTTCGTTTGATCGCGATCTCGGCTTCGTCACCTGACGGCAGGTTTATGGTCACGGTTTGTCCGCCAATGGCGATGAACTGGACGGTCTCGAGATGAGCGTGGGGCAACGCGCGCACCCGTTCCGCCAAACCGAGACGATCGAGCACGGGCCAGCACGCGGGGTTAAGGCAATCGCCGCACACTTTCTCGCGCGGAAATGTTTCGCGCTCGAGCACGAGCACGCGGAGCCCGGCCAGCGCGCAGAACGTCGCGCAGGTCGAGCCGGCCGGCCCGCCCCCCACGATGGCGACATCAAAGATCACGGTCGATCTTGCGCCGGGTAGAACGGATTTTCCACTCGCCTCTATGCGCGTAAACTAAGGGTCTCCTGGCGCCATGGCCTTATCGAGCAAAGAAAAACCGGATTTGAGTAAGAAGGTGCACGATGTGCCGCACAAGCCGGGCGTCTACCTGATGCGGGATCGCTTTGGCCGCGTCATCTATGTGGGCAAGGCGCGCGATCTGCGAAAACGCGTTTCCTCCTATTTTTTGCCCTCGAAGCTGGCGGTCGCCGACATCAAGACGCGCGCGATGCTGGAGAGCGTTTGGGATTTTGAGATTCACACTGTGCACAGCGAAACCGAGTCGCTTCTGCTGGAGGGCAAATTGATCAAGGAATACCGGCCGCGCTACAATGTGTCGTTCCGCGATGACAAACGATTCCTTCTCGTCAAAGTGGATCTATCCGAAGACTGGCCGCGCTTTCGGCTCGCTCGATTCAAGAAGGACGACAACGCGCGTTACTTCGGACCGTATGCGCACTCCGGGGCGTTGCGCCAGACCTTGAATTTCATGCGCAAGAAATTCGGCGTTCTCACTTTCGGACGCGGCTCGCCGAGCGAGCGTGAATTGAAATCCTCGACCTATCAGGTCCCGGTGCGTCTGAGCGAGATCTCGGCCGGGCAATATCGAGAGCGGGTCGCGGAAGCCTGCGAATTTTTGGAGGGACACTCGCGCGAGATGATCGACACGCTGGAAGAAGAGATGCGCAAGTCGGCCGAGAAGATGGATTTCGAAAAGGCCGCGGAGTTACGTAACATGGTCGCGGATTTGCGCAGCACGACCAAGCCGACGCGACGTTTCACGCGCGGCTCGCTGCCCAGCACGATCGATCCGCTCGCCGACGTGCAGGACCTGGCGGATGCCCTGCAGCTGCCGCGTCTGCCCGCAGTGATGGAGTGCTTCGATATCTCGAACATTTCCACGACTCACGTGGTTGCCTCCATGGTTTGCTTCCGTGATGGCGTGCCCGACAAGAATTTCTATCGCAAGTATCGGGTTCGCACGGTCGAAGGTCAGGATGACTTTGCCAGCATGGCGGAAGTGGTTCGCCGGCGGTACTCGCGCGTGCTCCTGGAAGCTCGCCGAGCCAATCCCGAGGTGGCCGATTTCTCTCAGGAAAATCCGGCGGAAGCGCTGGAAAGAGCCGACCACGATTCTGTAGAGGCCGCCGTCCCCGGCGGCGAGGAGGACGAGCCAAGCGCGCGAGCCGCCGAGGCGGCGGCCGCTACGGGAAAATATGTGGCGATTCGTTTACCCGATTTGATCATTGTGGACGGCGGGAAGGGCCAGCTCTCTTCGGCCTGCGGCGAGCTGCAGCGCCTGGGCTTGCACGACCTTCCCATTATCGGTCTGGCCAAGGAGCACGAGGAGATTTATCGCCCCGGGCGCGCGCTCCCCTTGCAGCTTCCTCGCGATTCCGGAGCGTTGCGTTTGCTGCAAAGGATCCGTGACGAAGCCCACCGTTTCGCCAACGCTTACCACCAACTCCTGATGAAGAAGCGAATCGGCGAGAGCATTTTGGACGATTGTCCGGGCGTGAGCCAGAATCGCAAGAACCTGCTGCTCCGGAAATTTGGATCGGTCAACCGGCTGCGCAAGGCAAGCGCGGAGGAGATTGCCGCGACCGAAGGCATCGGACGCAAAATGGCGGAAGAGGTGCATCGGTTCTTGCAGCGGCACTAGTTGTCCGCAGATTCTGTCAATGCACGGCGCAAACAAGGTAGGGACGGCACTCCGACCTGTCCGACTTATTCGACGGCCGTTTCGGAGAAACGTCGCCGCCTTTTTGTTGGCCATCTTTGTCTGGCCGCTTGCATTGCCTGGGCAGACGCCACCGAGCCCGACGCCCAGCCCGAGTCCAAGCCCTGTGGCCGATGACGAAAACATTGTCCCCACTTTCGAGACGCAAAAGCTGGCCCGGACCTACACACTCGACGTTCCGGCTCCGCGCGGCCAGATAACGGACCGAACAGGTGCGCCCCTCGCGCAAAACAAACTCAGTTACAATCTCGCCATCGCATTTCCGACGCCTCTCGATTTCTCCGATGCTCAGGTGCTCGGTTTCGCGCGTGAGAAGATCGCCCAGGCGGAGAAGTTGATCGGCCGCCCGATCAAAATTCCGGATGCATTGATTGCCCGCCACTATCGCAACCGCGGAATTCTGCCGTTCGAGATTGCCCAGAACCTGACGCAAGCAGAATACGACAAGGTCAAAGATCACCTGCCGGCGGGTATGACGCTGCGGCCGATTTATGTCCGAATCTATCCCAACGGAAAAGTCGGAGGCCAGATCGTCGGTTACACCGGGAAAACCGGCCGCACCCTCGATGGGATCATCGACAATCACGAGACACTTTGGCCGGAGACGGAGGGACGAGAAGGCCTGGAACAAACCTTTAATTCGATGCTCAAGGGTAAGCACGGCGAGTACAGACTGACCTTTGACAAGGATGGCCGAAAGACTTCGGAGAAACTGGTCACGCCGCCCGTTCCCGGTTACAACGTCATCACCACAATCGATCTTCACCTGCAGGCGCTCGCCGAGAAAGCGCTCGAGGCGAAGGCGAAACGCGGAGCCATCGTCATCCTCGATCCGAACAATGGCGACATTCTCGCCATGGCCTCCTGGCCAACCTACGACCCGAATTTATTTATCCCGTCGATTTCGGCGGAACAGTTCAAGGCCTTGCAGAATGATCCGGATATTCCGCTCCTCCCGAGGGCGTTTCGCTCGTCTTATCCGCCGGGCTCCACTTTCAAGGTTGCCGTCGGAATCGCGGCCTTGGAAAGCGGCGCAGTCCGTCCCGATGATCAGTTTGATTGCGTGGCTGCGCTCGATGTG
This sequence comes from uncultured Verrucomicrobiae bacterium, assembly GCA_963788855.1. Taxonomy (GTDB): domain Bacteria; phylum Verrucomicrobiota; class Verrucomicrobiia; order Chthoniobacterales; family UBA10450; genus CAWBIE01. The sequence goes on along the minus strand of CAWBIE010000004.1, from coordinate 328,091 downwards.
GGCAACACCACTTTTCACAACTGGAAGAAAGGAAACCAGGGCGCGTTGAACTTTGTTGAGGCTCTAACCCAGTCTTGCGACACCTGGTTTTATCAGGCCGGAATCAAGACCGGCGCCGAACCGATCATCGACTGGGCGCTCCGACTTGGTTTTGGCGCCAAGTGCGGAATCCCGTTGCGCGGCGAGGTGGGGGGGCGCATGCCGGACGATCAGTACATGAAAGCCACGCACGGCCGAAAAATACTTAACGGCGACATCGCCAACATTTCCATCGGCCAGGGCGACGTTCTCGTCACGCCGCTGCAGATGGCGCAAGCCATGGCGACCGTCGGGAACGGCGGAACGCTCTTCCAAACGCGACTCGTTCACCAGGTGCAAACATTCGACAATGAAATTGTCAGCGCTTATCAGGTCCGTGCCAAACGGACGCTCGATCTCTCGCCCCAGACGATGGACCTGGTGCATACCGGAATGCTCGATGTGGTCAACGGCGCCAATGGAACAGCCCATCAAGCCAGCCTGGAAAATGTCGAAGTTGCGGGCAAGACCGGCACGGCACAGTGGGGTCCGAAGGACAAAGAGCGAACGGCGGCCTGGTTCGCTGGATTCGTGCCGGCCAATCAACCGCTTTATGCTTTTGCCTCACTTTACGAGGGTGAAGTCGGCAGCAAAGTCCACGGCGGCTCGGCCGCTGCACCCATGATCGGTGATATTTTCAAGCAGGTCTATAAAGGGCAACCCAAAGCCCCATCAGCCAACGCTCGCCACCGACCTGAACCTACCGAGGATAACATTCGGAAAGCCCAACCGGTCGAAGAACAAGACGACTCGGATTAGGCCGCGCCAATAGTGTAGGGCGACCGCTCCGGTTGCCGACCTCAATCAATTGGCAGGCGGAGCGCCTGCCCTACAATCAGACGTTAGGCCGCCGCGGTTTCCTTCGGCATCTCCATGGTGCCTTTGAACTTCGGTTCCTCGGGATCGAGCCCGAAATTTCCGGCGTATAGGTCGTCGATCCTGGCCAGGTCATCGGTCGTTAGGCTGGGAGATTCTGGCGCCTGCGCGAACTCGATGAGCTGCTCTTCGTTGTAAATGTTCGGCAAGGTGGAGGCGACGCGCTGGTCGGTGAGCAACCATTGCAAGGCTGCCTGGCCGAGGGTGCGATCGGAATTTTCGAGGAAACGCAGCTGATCGATCTTTTTAATTCCGTTTAACAGCCAGCTGCGGGGCCGATGGCTTCGGTGATCGGTGGGCGGGAAAGTCGTCTCGGCCGTGTATTTTCCTTCCAGCATTCCGGATGAATGGGTCACGCGGATAAGAAACATGGTTTCCTTGCCGGTTTCGGTGGCGGCGTCATTGATGGCGCGTCCGGGACGTTGTTCGAGCAGGTTGTAGATATGCTGCACGCTCGTGATATTCCGTTCGCGAATGCAATTTACCCCTTCGTAAAGCCAGCCAATGGCCGGACCAAGAGCGATGCCGTAATAACGAATCTTTCCGGAGGTCTTCAAACTCTCGAGCGCGGTCCAGAGCGCGTCATCGTAGACCTGCTCCATCCGGATATTGTGAAGTTGTAACAGATCGATCCGGTCGGTCTTGAGACGTTTGAGCGCTGCATCGGTGGCGCGATGAATCGCATCGGGCGAAAAATCCTGGGGGATCTCGCGCTGACCACGCCCGCGTGCTTCGCCGTGGGTAACAAAATCGTAGCCAACTTTCGTGGCTATGACAATTTCGTCGCGCTGCGTTGGGAACGCTTTTGCGATCAGGTCCTCGCTCAGGCCATTGCCATAAGTGTCGGCCGCGTCGAACAAAGTCACACCCAGATCAAAGGCCTTGTGCATGAGCGCGATGGCCTCGCCTTCCGTGAATTTTCCCCACCACCCGGTGGAGATGGTCCAAAGGCCGAAGCCGACTTCGCTTACCTTCAGATCGGTATTTGTGTATGTGCGGTAAAGCATGTGCGTTCAGTTTACCGAAGGATGAACGCAACGTCCAACCTTCCTCGCCGAGCAGGGGCCAACCTGCCGGATACATCTTCCTTTTGTCCGATCCGCCGAGGTCTACCTTCATGCATCGTAAGCCGCTTACGATGTGTGGGAAGACTCTGCCGCGTATCTGTGGATATTGACGGCTATTCCCAGTTGACTCTTGTTGGGCCTGGCGATTTCTGGTGTGGTGCCGGTCATCGTGTGCCCACCTATCACCTCGCTTAAGCAATGTGCGGAATAGTCGCCTTCTTCTCGCGTCGCGAACCGATCGCGCGTGCGGTAGTGGAACGAGCTACCCAGAGCCTGTATCACCGCGGCCCGGATGGGCAACGCCATTGGATCTCATCCGATCAGCGCGTTGCTCTAGGACATGCTCGGCTCAGCATCATCGACTTGGCGACCGGTGATCAGCCGATCGTTAGTGAAGATGAACGCCGCAGGATTGTCGTGAACGGCGAGTTCTATGGTTACGAAACGATCCAGCGCGAACTCGAGAAGTCGGGCCACCGTCTGCGCACCCGGTCGGACAGCGAAATCGCGCTGCATCTTTACGAAAATATCGGCCCACAGTGCCTGCATCGGTTACGCGGCGAATTTGCGTTTGTGCTTTGGGATGACACGAACCGGACGATGTTGGCCGCGCGCGACCGCTTTGGAATCAAGCCACTGTTCTACGCGTTCCACGGCGAGACACTTTACTTTGCTTCGGAAGTAAAGGCTCTGTTTGCCGCGGGAGTGCCCGCGCGCTGGGATGCAGAGTCGGTCTCTCAGGCTGTCGAATTCGGCGGGCATCCGGTTCGCACGCTCTACGATGGCGTGTTCCAGGTTCCACCGGGTCACTACCTGATTGCCACCGACAAACACTTTCAAATCCATCGGTACTGGGATTTTAATTATCCCAAAGCCGGTCACGATGGACGGCAACGCTCGGATGCCGATTACGTGGCCGAGTTTCGCGACACCTTGGAAGAGGCTGTTCGCATCCGGCTTCGCGCTGACGTTCCGGTCGGTTGTTACCTCAGCGGTGGGTTGGACTCCTGCGCTGTGCTCGGTCTGGCCGCCAGGCATCATCCCGATCCGATCCGCGCCTTTACCCTCACCTTTGATCGGGGCGATTACGACGAAGAAGCGGAAGCAAAGGAGATGGCGGCCAGGGCGGGCGCCGAATTTTTCCCGATCCCGATCCGGCAGGACGATCTGGCCGATCATTTCGCCGATGCGATCCGACAATCGGAGACGTTTTGCATCAATGCTCACGGCGTAGCCAAATACCTGCTGAGCAAGGCCGTGCGCGATGCCGGATACAAAGTTGTGCTGACCGGAGAAGGCTCGGATGAAATCCTTGGCGGCTACGCCCACTTTCGTCGCGACATGCTTCTCTATAACAAAGAGGGGCAGGATCCGGCCGCGGTCGCGACGCTGCTGAAGGATTTGGAGAGACTCAATCCGGTCTCGCGCGGATTGCTCTTGCCGCATGGGGAGGCGTTGCCGCTCGAAAACGTCAAGCGACTGCTTGGCTTTGTGCCCTCGTGGATTGAAACCTTCTCGGCCCGGGCGGCCAAGATGCACGGTTTGCTGTCGGAAGAGTTTCTGCAAAAGTTTGGACAGCATGAAGGGTATCATGCCCTTTTCTGCGATCTCGATGTACGCGGCCAGCTCAGCGGGCGCGATCCGGTGCATCAATCGCTCTATCTCTGGTCAAAGACGCTTCTGCCGAACTACATCCTGACGGTGCTCGGCGATCGCATGGAAATGGCGCACTCGATCGAGGGGCGTGTCCCGTTTCTCGATCATCGTCTTGTGGAGGTGATTCGTTCTCAACCCGTGACGCAAAAGATCCGGGGCACGACTGAGAAGTACATTTCTGCGGGAGTCGGTTCGTGACGTCATCACCGACACAGTTTACCGCCGGCAAAAACACCCGTTTCTGAGTCCGCCGGCGACTTTGAACCCCAAGGAAAAACTTCACACGCTCGTGCAGGACACACTGCGCGGCCCGACGCTCGCCTCGATTCCGTTTTTCGATCAAAAGAAAATCATCGGCCTTCTGGACGGCCTGAGCACGATGGATGAGAGCGCCCGCGTAGCGTACGACCAGATCCTGATGAGCCTGGTGAGCGCATGTATTTTACAGGAGGGATTTCATCTGGCCGCGTAAGCGACGAGAGAATTGGCACGGACACGTTCGGTTCGTTCTTGGCCGGCTCACGGCTTCGTCGGTTGCAGCGGGAGCTGGGCGGTGAAGCCAACTAATACACCGTCGGTGTTTATGACGTATCCACAGATCTGGCCAAGATCATTGATTCCGCTGGCACCGCCAAAGATTTCGTAGGGAAATCCATAGACCGTGACAAAGCCGTCGGCATAGCCATTGTCATTGATGAAGAACCCAACGGTCATGCCCAGATTGTTGATGCAACTGGGTTCTGTGCTGAAAGCGTCCGGAAACCGGATGCTCGTGTAATTCTTGCCATTCTGGAGAAAGCCGAGAACAGGACCGTTCACCGGATCGGTGAAGGCTCCGCCGACGATCTGTCGCAGGTTGTTTTCGAATCCGAGGTAGGTGTTGACCGCGTTCGGGGCGTCCGCGGTCTGGTAATGACCGTGACTTAAAATGAACCCGTGTTCAAATCCACTGGCATCGAAATAACTTCCGACAACGTCCCCGAACAGATTAACCGAGCTGACAAACGTGCCTGTCGAGTTCGGGAAATCAATCCGGGTGAACTTTCCGTTCTGATACGAAAAACCGTGATAAATGCCATCTGTTCCGGCGTACTCGCCGCCAACCACACCCGCATCATTAACACTCGCGAGTTCTGTGAATGTCGCACCCGGCGGATCGATGGTTGTGAATTGCTTTCCATTGCTCAGAAACCCGTGTCCCTGCCCGGCTGAGTCATAGTAGAAACCGACAACCTGTCCCAGATTGTTCATGCCAATAAGGAAGGTCGCTGTTGACCCCGGAACGGAAACGAAGTTGTAATCGATCTGCAGGTGGGCGGTGCAAGTGGATGTAGGAGAAGTGGCGCCGCCGAAAAAGCTATATTGGCCATTCACTGAATTGGAGTGGGGCGAGCGGGTGTAGAAATCGAGGAAGCAGGAGTCGTCCACGTGATAAGTGAAAGAATTGGACGGAAGCGAATGCGTTGTCCCCGGGGAAAACTCCAATGGATCGCAAACCTCCAGCAGGTCGTCGGTAAAGTAGCTGTCGCACTGCGCGAAGAAGTCACCCACGAAATTCCATCCAGGCGAATAGTTATTAACAAAAGGATCGTCCAGCCACTCGTTCACTTCATGGCTGAGAGAAGATACGTCAGGGAGGAAACCGTTGAAGCTGCTCTGGCGCTGATACGACGCAACGATCCAGGTCTGTGCGCCGGCAACTGCACCCGGTTTACCAAGAGCATTGCTAGCGCTATGATAAGAAACGGCAAATTCTTCGGGCCACGCAGTTCCGGTGACGAAAATGGGAAGCGATTGTGGCGATATTCCAAGCGACACAATCAGGGCCTTTACCTGTTGATCGAGGAACGCTGTGTCGACAAAAGGATAGATCGTGTCGCTGCCAAAGAATGTATCCACCTCGTAACCACCTTTGTCCGCCGGGACGTTGATCGCTTGGGTAGCCAGAACCGTCGGTTTGCCTAAGAGGACATGGTAATCCTTTGACTTGGTTGAGACGTAGTTCCAGAAGTTCGCGCGCTGGAACGCATCCGGGTATCGAGTATTGCCTACCTTCGTTCCGCCGCTGGTAAACGGATAAGGCTGAAAGATTGGCGAATTGAGAATGCCGTGGATCGCGGTCTGACCGTCTATCAAATCGCTGCCGGCATCGACGACGGAGCCGTCTGCGAAAACAAAGCGCAACGGGATAATGAGTGTGGGTATCACCGTCGTCGCAGAGCCCAGCCGCGGATCCGTACCAACCATGCTGTAGGGATATGAAATTCCCTGGAAGAAAATCTGCCCGTTCCAATGCTGAACAGTCGTGAGACTATTGTTGTCCGGATTAGCCGCCTCGCCCTTCATCGAACTGTAGCGATGGAAAGGACTTCTGCTGTGAGACGTTGGGCTTTGAGCTAAGGCCGGGTAAGCAAACAGAGAAAAGCTAACAAGCAGGAGCAAGCACATGCATTTTGCCGAGATTAGATATTTCATGGTGAGTAACGTATTAAGTTTGAATGAGTTCAGTCGTCTTGGGGTTGCAGTCACACGGCGAGTTTTTCGTTAAATGGTGATTGCTTTCCGTCTTTACAAAGGGATTCCGGAGACGGCGTTGCAAGAAATCGCCGGGCGACTTGCCTTTTTTGGGCAAGTTTGATACAACGGTTCTAATGAAGCCCCTGCCGGGGACGATCCATGGCCCGAACGAGCCCTTTGCTCCGACCCATTGGAGCGTGATTTTCGCGGCCGGAAGCAGCCGGGCTGATCCCGAGGTTGCGGAGGCCGCGCTCGCTCAGCTTTGCCAAACTTACTGGGCGCCCCTTTACACTTTCGTGCGCAGCCGCGGGTATGCCCCGCACGATGCGCAGGATCTCACGCAAAGTTTTTTCGTTTACCTCATCGAACACAAAATCTACGCGCGCGCTGATCGGCAAAAGGGCAAGTTCCGGTCGTTCCTGCTGGCTTCGCTAAAGAATTTTCTGGCCGACACTTCCGACCGCGAACGAACACTGAAGCGTGGTGGGGCCTACGATTTTGTGCCTCTGCGCGAAGCGCAGATCGACGAGGCGGAAACACTTTTCCAGAGCCAATCTGCCTTCAACAATGGGTCTGGCGAAGACCGACTCTTCGAACGGGGCTGGGCAGAGGCGCTGGTCGCCAGCAGCCTCGAGCGGCTGGCGGCGGATTACCGAACCGAGGGGAAGGAGAAAGTCTTTGAAGAATTAAAGATCTTCCTCACTGGCGGCGCCGATCCACTCCCGAGTTACTCTGATCTGGCTGTTCGGCTGGGCGCGGCGGCATCGACCCTGCGGAGCCATGTCGCCCGAATGCGAGCGCGTTACCGGGGTGCGTTACGTGCCGAGGTTCGCCGGACGGTGGACTCAGAGGCGGAGGTGGACGGAGAGCTGCACGAATTGTTTCGCGTGTTCGCGGGAGATTAAGGGGACTCATGATAGCAACGGCATCCGTCGCGGTGTGCTCCATCTGCGGCCGGTCATTGAGCGGAACGCGTGACTGCATGGCTTGTCTGCTGCACGCGGGATTCGACGAACTGGCCGGAGAGGCTGCGCCCTCAACCGCCACGCTGATTTTCGGCGATTTCGAGATCGCTCGACGCGAAGATGGCTCCTTCTGGGAATTGGGATGCGGCGCGATGGGTGTGACTTATCGCGCGCTGGACAAAGTGCTGCATCGCGATGTTGCGCTGAAAGTCGTCAAGACGCCAGCGGCGGGCGGGTCAGAGGCGGTGCGCGATCGCTTTCTACGCGAAGCGCGCTCGGCGGCGGCCTTGCGACACCCAAATGTGGCTGGCGTGTTTCAGTTCGGCGCCTCGCCGGAGGCCGATCGCTGCTATTATGCGATGGAACTGATCGAGGGCGAAACCCTGGAGGATCGGGTGCGGCGGGAGGGTCCGCTCAAGGTCGAGCTGGCCCTGGAAATTGCGATCCAGGTTTCGCGGGCACTCGTCGCCGCTGCGGCCCATGGTCTGATTCATCGCGACCTGAAGCCGGGAAATATCATGCTCACTCCGGCGGATGCCGCGACGCAGAAGCTGGAAGTCAAAGTCATCGATTTCGGTCTCGCCAAGGCGACGGTCGATGCAGCTAACGAAATGGACCTTACCCACGGCGGATTCGTCGGCACGCCGACCTTCGCCAGTCCGGAACAGTTTGGCGCCGGCCCGGTCGATGCGCGGTCGGATATCTACTCGTTAGGGGTCACGCTCTGGTATGCGCTCACTGGCGAGGTCCCATGTCCTGGCAAAACCATGGAGGAAATTCGCACCGCTCAGAACTGCGCCGATCTGCCGGTCCAACAGTTGGTCGCGCATAAAGCCCCGGCGCCGGTCATTAAGCTGCTGAGTCGCACCCTTTCGGTAAATCCGGCGGAGCGGCCGGCATCGGCGCGGGAATTATTGGAAGCCCTGGAGTCCTGCCGTCGAAGACTGGCTCGTGGCGGCGGTTTTTATTCACTCCGTCAACTGGCCACCGTCACCGTGGTCGTGGCAGTTGCCGCGGGCACGCTTTTCGCGCTACGACTGAACCGGCAGAAAGCAACGTCCCCGCCTGCAGGCAATAACGCATCATCAGTCTCCACGCTCACGTCGTTGCCCGAAAAGTCGATCGCGGTGCTGCCGTTCGAAAATCTAGGCGAAAACAAAGAGGACCCATTTTTTGCCGATGGCATTCAAGACGACGTGCTCACGAGTCTGGGAACGATCAGGGACCTGAAAGTGATCAGTCATAGAAGTGTTATGGCTTATCGCCATACCGGAACGCGCAATATGCGTGAGATCGGCGAGGCACTCGGAGTGACTCATGTCCTGGAAGGCAGCGTGCGACGCGCCGGAGACCGCGTGGCCGTGAACGTGCAATTGATCGACACGCGCAGCGACCGCCAACTCTGGGCAAAGCGCTACGATCGAACACTGACTGATTCTCTTGGTCTTCAGGGTGAACTTGCCAAAGAAATCGCGACGACGCTCCAGGCCACTCTGACTCCGCAAGAAAACGCACGGGTGGAGTCCAAACCGACGACCAATACCGCCGCTTACGATGCCTATTTGCGTGGCCGCGCGTTTAGCGCCGGCTTGCAAATGAATCGCGTCAACCTGGAGGGGGCCATCCGGTTGTATCAAGAGGCAGTAAAGTTGGATCCAGGTTTTACGCTGGCCTGGGCCCACCTATCCCGTGCGCAAAGCACATATTACTGGATGGGATATGATGCCAGTCCGGGCCGGTTGGCGGCAGCCAGAGAGGCTGTCGATCGCGCTCTCGCGCTCGGGCCGAACCTGCCGGAGACGCATCTTGCTCTCGGTTACTACCGCCACTACGGGGACCGCGATTTCGCCGCGGCCCTGGTCGAATTCAAACAAGCCGAGCAGGGCCTTCCCAATAACGCTGACGTCATCACGGCCGTTGCCCAGATCCAACGGCGGCTTGGGCACTGGGAAGAGGCAGTTGAGACTGGACGCCGGGCTGTCGAACTCGATCCTCGCAACATCAATGACTCCATTAATCTCGCGATCAGTTACGAGGCCTTGCGCCGTTTTCCCGAAGTTCTCGCCACGGTTGACCGTGTTCTTGTGTTCGAGCCGACGAATGCGCTTGCCCTTTGGATGAAGGCAAGAGCCTTCTGGTCAACGCAAGATCTCGAGGCGGTAGAGTCGCTGCTTGCGGACCCCGGCCTTGACCACCCGGCTCTGCGCGGCGAGCAGGCGTTATTCCAGAGGCATTACGCCGCTGCCATGGAGGTACTCTCAAAGGGGCTGGCCGACAAACCTGAAGAGGAGAGCGAGTCGTGGCAGTGGCCACTCTTCAGGCTTGGCTTAAGTCAACAGCGGGCCGGCGATGGTGCCGCGGCCCGGGCAACTTACGAGCGAGCAAAACAGGTTCTTCAACGCCAGCTCGAGAAGGTAGAGCGTGACTCTATGGAGGCGGCGGCGATGCACGCCGATTTGGGTCGGGCCTACGCCGGTTTGGGCGAAGCGGCCTCCGCTGTGGCTGAAGGACAAAGAGCCATGGCTATCGATCCGACCTCCAAGAATCCATTGGATGGGCCAGGTTACGAGGAGGCTGCGGCGCAGATTTACGCTCTTCTGGGGGATGCCGACCACGCGATTCCCATTCTCAAGCGGCTGCTGCAGATACCGTACGGGCAACCGATTAACCCCGCGCTGCTGCGACTCGATCCGATTTGGGATGAGATCCGGAATGATCCGCGTTTCCAGGAACTGGCCGCGGAAAAGCCATAGCTCGACGAAGCTCTCACCGCGCTAAGTGGGCGTTGGACGCCTGCCACGCCGTAGCCTTGCGAAGGCGGGTTCGGCGTTCGACCTTGCCGGAACTCGCATGATTGCAAACGGCAATGCTGCTGCTCTTCTCATCGTCGGGCACGGATCTACTGTGAATCCGGATTCCAGCGCGCCGACGCTTGCTCATGCGATTGAGATTCGTCGTCGGAACGCTTTCGCCGCCGTCGGTTGCGCCTTTTGGAAAGAGGAGCCCAGTCTGCGCGATGCCTTGCTTCTGTTTGATCCGGCGGAAATTCGCGAAGTCTTCGTCGTCCCGAATTTCATCAGCGAGGGTTACTTCACGCAGACAGTCATCCCGCGGGAACTGGAGTTGAACGGACCGACGACGAAGCGCGCGAACGGGCAAATTTGGAAATACTGCCAGCCGGTCGGGAATAATCCTTCTGTAACTGACATGCTCTTGCGTCGCGCCCGCGAAGTGGCGCCCGATATTGCTCCGTCCGAGGCGAGCTTGCTGATCGTGGCCCACGGCACGGACTTGAACGAGAACAGTGCGTTCGCGGCCAAACGTGAGGCGGAACGCATTCGCAGCCGTGGTGAGTATGCGGCTGTGCTCAACGTTTACATGGAGGAACCGCCGCTCGTGGCGGACTGGAGGAAGTTAACCAGCACGCCCAATGTGGTGGTGGTGCCGTTTTTCATCTCTGACGGCTTGCACAGTTACGAGGATATTCCGGTGCTGCTGGGAATCGCGAAGGAGGGGGCGGCAACCGCTGCGCCCGACGGCGGCGAGATTTTTCGCCGCAACCCGTACCGAGATCGACAACCGGTCCCTTTTTTACGCGGCCTCCATCGGCACGGATTCTGCATTTGCCGACATCATTGTTAGTCAAGCGCTAAGTTTTGGCGGCTAAAAATCACGCTCGCTCTCGCGAATTTTTGAACCAGATTACTCCCCCGCCATGAAAACGATGAAAGTCGAGACCTGCGAGAAACTCCAGGAGATTGCCGCGTTCGTGCTGGCCGGGGGTTGCGGGACAAAACGAGTGAAGGACGTGGCCGAAATGATCCGGGCCGCGGGCAATTACCGTTGGATTGGAATTTACAAGGTGACGAAAAAGGAATTCGTGGCCCTGGCCGGGACCGGCAATGAACCGCTGGCTTATCCGCGGTTTCCCATTACCCAGGGTTTGTGCGGCGCGGTGCTCGAGTCCCGCAAGCCGATCATCCTGGGCGATGTGCGGAAGGATGCGCGTTGTCTGCCGGCCTTTCATAACACGCGCTCGGAGATCATCGTGCCTATGATTAATGAGCGCCGGCACGTTGTCGGCATGCTCGACGCCGAGAGTGACAAACTGGATGCGTTCGGGAACGAAGACCTGAAGTTTCTCGAGCGGGCCGGCGCCCTGATCGCTCACTGTTTGTCGTAAGAGCAGGGCAGCGCGATGCCAGACGCGATCGAGCGGGCTCTGCAAGCTGCGCTGACCGGGGGCTCGTGCCAGATGGGCGAAATCGCAATCCTGGCCAGGACCGATGGCTATCTTCTGACTCATCGCGACGATCTGCAACGCAACGAGTTGCGGACTTTTGGGCGCGCGGAAGACGCGATCCATCTCGTGCGATTTGATGACGCCGGAAAATATCGACCGCTCAAGACCGCGCCAAATCTGCGCCACGGCTGGAGCTTGGAGATCTCATCGCTCAAAGAACTGCGGCAGGCGCTCGATTATTTTTATCCGGGACGATTGGCGGTTGTTGTCGCCTGGCAAAGCGGCGAGCTGAAAGCGACGGCCCTGCGCGCAACCCTGGAGCGGCAGTCCGGCATGTACCGCATTGCCAGCACGATTTCTGACGATCAGATCAATGAATTGGTCGGCAACTATTGCCGGTCGGAGGGCGGATGTTTGCGCGCCATCCTGTGGAAGCGTGATGCCGCGGGGACGGTGCCTTCCACGAGGTTGCCGCCGGAGAAATTTGATGCATCGCATGATCAAAGTGGGCGGGGCGAACATGGTATTCCGCTACTTTGCCAGGAGGCCTGTAATCTGTTAGTCGCCGAATGCCGGAAGATCGTGAAAAGTACGGACGTTTCTCAGAAACGTCCGTTCAGTTGATCGGACGGCTCGGAGAGCCGTCCCTGCCTATGGTCATTCGCGCACGCATTGTGGTCACAATGAATGGCCCGCCAATTGAGAATGGCGCGGTCGCGATCTCGGGCGATCGAATTATAGATCTCGGGCCGGTTGGCGAAATTAAAGCGCGCCACCCCGGCGAGATCACGGATCTCGGGGAGTGCGCGCTCCTGCCGGGCTTAATCAACGCGCATTGCCATCTCGATTACACCTGTCTACGCGGCCGGATTGGGCGGCAAAAGACTTTCACCGATTGGATTCGCGCGATAAACGCGGAGAAAGCGAAGCTCTCCGCGGAGGATTATATCCGCTCGATCGACGACGGTTTGGCTGAGGCGCGTCGTTTTGGAACAACGGCCCTCGTGAATTTCGAGGCGTTTCCGGAATTAATTTCGCGCGTTAAGGCGCCGATCCGAACGTGGTGGTTTGCCGAACTGATCGACGTTCGTGATCCAGATCGCGCAAATCAAGCCGTCGATCTCGCGGTCGAGTCGTTGAAATCGGCGGAGCATTGGGGACTGGCGCCGCATGCACCATTCACGGCTTCAGCAAACTTGTTTCGGCGGTGTGAGGAAATTGCAGAACGCGAGAATGTTTTGTTGGCGACGCATTTGGCCGAGTCTCGCGAAGAGATGCAGATGTCGTTAGGTTTGGCCGGCCCTCTGGCCGATTTTCTCAGCGGGATTAATCCAGATCTGTTCGAGTCCAACGGGCAAACGCCCGTCGAGCACGTGCTGAGAAATGTGGCTCGTTTGGACGGCCGATGGCTGGTTGTTCATCTCAACTCGGTGCGAGACGGCGATCTCGAATTGCTGGCTCGGCAGTCGACGAAATGTCACGTCGTACATTGTCCGCGCAGTCACGCCTACTTTGAGCACGAGCCTTTTCAGTTTGAACGGCTGCGCGAGCTCGGCTTCAACGTCTGTCTCGGCACGGATAGTCTGGCCAGCAATGACGATTTGAGTCTCTTCGCTGAGATGCGCGAGTTTCAGAGAGACCTTTCCCAAGGTCGCGCCGGAGGAGATTCTGAGAATGGTGACTCGCAATCCGGCGAAAGCTCTGGGGAAGCCCGATCTGCTGGGGTGTCTGCGCCCCAATTACCTGGCAGATTTGGTGGCGGTTCCGGTGACCGGGGGGCCTGAGACGCTGTATGAGGAACATCGTCGCTTTTGACGCCGGGGTGCCCTGGATAATGACATCAGGCAAGGCACAGGCATAAGCTGTGCTGCGATTCTCAAAATCGCTTTCCTTTTCTCAAACTTGAAATATTCTCCGCGCTGAGATTTTTATGGCTAAAATTATTATAATCGACGACGAACCCGCCATGGTGGAGGTCATTGTGACGCTCTGTCGCGACAAAGGGCACCAGGTTTTCCCATTCAATTCGGCACCCAAAGCGATCGAGCAGCTCGACGAGATTCAGCCGCAAGTCGTCATTGCTGACATTAAGATGGAGACGATGACCGGTTTCGACGTGCTGCGGCACGTGCGCGAACACCATCGCCAGACCGCCGTCATTCTGATTACGGCGTATGCCTCGGTCGAGACAGCGGTCGAGGCCATGAAGATGGGGGCCTACGATTACGTGACCAAGCCGTTCAAGATCGACGAGCTGCAGATGACCGTGCAGCGTGCGCTCGATTATCAGGCGGCGCTTCGCGAGAACGTTTATCTCCGCAAGGAACTCAAGAACCGCTATCGCTTTGAGAACATCATCGGGACGAGCCGCAAGATGCAGCACGTTTACAATTTGATTAACAAGGTCGCGGATACGGACAGCACGGTGTTGATCGTCGGCGAAAGCGGGACGGGCAAGGAACTGGTCGCGCGCGGCCTGCACTTCAACAGCAATCGTCAGCATCACCCGTTCGTGGCCATCAACTGCAGCGCGCTCCCCGAAAACTTGCTCGAATCGGAATTGTTCGGTCACAAGAAGGGGGCGTTTACCGGCGCGGTCGCGGACAAACGCGGTCTTGTTCGAAGAGGCCAACCTCGGAACGATTTTTCTCGACGAGGTCAATTCCATGGCGCCGCCGCTGCAGACGAAGCTGCTGCGTGTCCTGCAGGAGCGCGAAGTCCGCCGGGTGGGCGACAACAAAAGTTCACCGGTGAACGTTCGCGTGGTCGGCGCGACCAACGAACCGCTGCAAGCCGAAACTGAAGGACGGCACATTCCGCGAAGATCTTTATTACCGGTTGGCGGTCATTCCGGTGGATATCCCGCCGCTGCGGGAGCGACTGGAGGATGTGCCGCTGCTCGTAAATCATTTCCTGCAAAAGCAAGCGAGCGCGAGCGGCGGTGAACCGAAGAAGATCGATCCGGCGGCGGTCGACATTTTGTGCCACTACGATTATCCGGGCAACGTGCGCGAACTGGAGAATGCGATCGAGCGGGCCTGCGCGCTGTGTGAAGAGGACATGATTTTGCCGAGCGATCTGCCGCCGCACATTGTCAGCGACGCGCAAGGCGAAAAGGCAGAGAAGGCGATCGCGGCCATGCCGGTGGGCCAATCGCTCGACGAATTCATTCAACAACAGGAACGCGGTTACATTGAGGCGACCTTGACCCACTGCGGTGGTTCGCGCGAGAAAGCGGCCAGCGTGCTCGGCATCAGCATGGCGACGCTCTACCGCAAGGTGGAACCGAAGAGCAAGAAGTAGATTTTAACCCGCGGCCCGGCTGGCGCCTGCCGGAACGTTTGGAAATCGATCTTCCTTGCCGGCGATCGTGCTTGTAGGCTCGGATTATGGCCGCAAAGCGCCGTTCCCATCCGAGCACGCGCGAAATGGAGCGCATCAACTGGCTTGGAGTTTCGCGAGTGGGTTCCGGCGAGAATTAATACGGTCCTGCTCCCGCTTGGAACAATCGAGCCGCACGGAGTTATCGCGAACGGTACCGACATTCTTGTGCCCGTCAGGATGGCGCAGGAGATCGCGCCGCGCGTGAATGCCATGATTGCACCGGTGATTCCTTACGGCTTTACCGGCGTGATGGACGCATATCCCGGCAGTTTCACCGTTCCGGAGGAGGTCTATCGGGCCTATGTCCGTGCGGTCCTGGTCGGTCTCGCACGAAACAAGTTCAAAAACATCATCATGCTGAACGGCCACGGCGGCGGCCAGACAGCGATTCTCGCTGCCCTTGCCCAGGAGGTCGGGCGCGAAACCGGTACGCGGCTCCTGGTTGTAAACTGGTGGTCGTATTGCAGCGATGTGACACGGGAAGTTTTCGGCGAAGACGGCGGGCATGCCGGTAATACCGAGACTGCCTACATGATGGCGATCGATCCGTCCCTCGTTGATAAGAAGCGCTATACCGGACCTGAAATGGCGACGGCTCTTCCCGCACCCAATACCTGGAGCGCCTATCCGTTTCCGTCGACCATTCTGCTCTACAAGGAGGGCGAGGGTTATCCGAACTTTGACCTGGCCAAGGCCAGGGCTTACTTCGCCAAAGTGAACGACAAGATTACGCGCCTGATTCAGGACACGGTCGTGAAATGGGATCTGGCCGGCTTGTAAGAAGCCGCTGCTGCTTAGCTCCGCTTGCTGAAGATCTTCAGCTGCTCGGCTTCCTTTTGCACTTCGTCCAATCGCTGGAGAGTCGCTTCCTGCTTCTTCAGGATTTCTTCGTTGGCGGCCTTTAGCTCCTGGAGCGTTTTGATCGCAGTTTGAAGTGAGAGGGAGTCAGCCGGCGCCACGGGGGCTGCCGGGCGCGGGACGGACGGCGTGCTGGAAGCCGATGCAGCCTGAATCACAATCGGCGCTGGAGTTTGAGCCTGCGTTTCCTGGGACGAGAGCGTCAGGCCGAGCGCAAGAACGAAACTGATCGTCTGAAGAGTGCGCATCATCTGCCTCCCCGGCCGGCGAAAATTCTCGCGACGCGCACGGCTTCCGCGGTATCCGAAAGCCGGGTATCGATCTTATCCTGGTTCTCAGCAATCTGCGTCTGCTGTGCCTGCACGTCTTTGATGAGGGCAAGCAGCTGTTGCTCATCATTGGCTGCCGGGGTCTGGGCCCGAGCCGGAGGCAATGATTGAAGCAATAATGGCAAGCACCGCGTACGATATAAAGCGCTTCATTTTGGAGATCGGTTTCAGGGCTAGGAGAGAGCAAGTCGTGTTCCGGCACATGCCATTTCACCGGGAAAGCGAAGTACGGCGCGTAAACTGCTTGCCTCTCGTCGACGCAATCGGTAAACTCCGCACATGGCCGGCCAAGGAATGCATCAGTCGCAGAATCTCTCTCTGCAACAAGTCCTTGCCCCGCAGCTGCAGCAAAGCCTTTTGATCCTGCAGGCCCCGCTGCTTGAGCTGCGTAATCTCGTTCAGCAGGAAATGGAGACGAATCCGGTTCTCGAAGAACTTGCGACCGAAGCGGGCCCGGAGGAGCAGGAGGAAAAGAAGAAGACCAATTCGAGCGACGAAGAGTTCAAGGCCGAGTTCGATCAACTAGCCAAGCTGGATGACGAGTGGCGCGATTACATGGCGCAATCGAGCAGCTACAGTGGCCGCTCCCAGGAAGACCGAAGACAAGCGGCAGTTCTTTTTCGATTCGATCGCCACGCAAGAAACCTTGCAGCAGCATCTGATGGGGCAACTGAACCAGACCGTGCTCAACGGCGACGATCGCAAGACTGCCGAACTCATCATCGGCAACATCGACGACAACGGATTGCTCCAGACCACGCCCGAAGAAATGGCGCTCAACACCGGCATTCCGAAGGACGATTTCGAGCACATGCTCACCCTGATTCAGAGTTTCTATCCGCCGGGAGTGGGAGCCGTCGATTTGCGCGATTGTTTGCTCATCCAACTCAAGCGCGAAGGCAAGCAGGGCAGCCTCGAGTACAAGATTGTCTCCGAGCACATGGCCGACCTCGGGAAACGACGGTTTCCTGAAATTGCCCGGCGCATGGGGATCAGCGTGGAGCAGGTGCAGAAATGCGCCAACAACATCGCGCAGCTTGATCCGCGACCCGGCGCGATCTTCGCCCAGGCTCCGCAGAATTACGTGCTGCCGGATGTGACGGTCGAGAAAGTGAACGGCGAATATCAGGTGATCCTGAACGGCGAACAAATTCCGCACCTGCGCATCAGCAACACCTACAAGGACATCATGGCGCAGGACGGCAACGGCAGCGACGTGAAGGACTACATCCGGGACAAGATCCGAAGCGGGAAGTTCCTCATCAAATCAATTCACCAGCGCCAGCAGACCATCTCAAATATCGCGCAGCAGATCGTCTCGCGGCAGCGCGAGTTCTTCGATCACGGATCGTCGCATCTCAAGCCGATGACCATGGTGCAAATCGCCGACGCGGTCGGCGTGCACGAAACGACGGTGAGCCGCGCCATCTCCGGCAAATACATGTCGACGCCGCAGGGCGTCTTTGAAATGAAATACTTTTTCACGCCGGGTTATCAGACCGCCACGGGTGAATCGATGAGCAACACCAGCGTGAAAGAAGCGATCCTCGACCTGGTCAAAGGCGAAGAAGGTAACGCTCCGTTAAGCGACAAGGAAATCGTCGAAATTCTGAGTCAGCGCGGTATCCCGATTGCGCGCCGCACCGTCGCGAAATATCGCACCGAGCTGAACATTCTGCCCGAGCAACATGCGGCGGAAGTATTGAGCCTGCGGCTCACGTTGAACCGTGAAAGGGTTGCAGCGTTAAAGCGGACGAGTTTGCAGCCAAGGTGGGGTCTCTGCTAAGGTAGCCGCCCTCGTTTGGAATCATGCAGCGCAAACTCACCGCCATTCTGTCCGCCGATGTGGTCGGCTACAGCGGCCTCATGGAGGCCGACGAGGCGGGGACGCTGGAACGGCTGAAGGCCAACCGCAGCGCAATTTTCGATCCCCACGTTGCCACCCATGGCGGCCGCGTGTTCAAGCTGATGGGCGACGGCGCGTTGGTGGAGTTTCCAAGCGTCATTGCAGCTGTGAACTGCGCGCTGGCCATACAGGAAGCGACGGAAAGGGCCGGAACTGAGATCGCCGAAGGCAAGCGCATCCGCTACCGCATTGGCATCAATCTGGGCGAAGTCATTGTCGAGGGCGACGACATCTACGGCGAAGGCGTCAACGTGGCGGCGCGGCTACAGGCGCTCGCTCCGGTCGGCGGCGTAGCCCTCTCCCGCGTCGTCCGCGATCAGGTAGAAGGCAAAACGCCCTGCGTGTTCGAGGACATGGGCGAACATACGGTCAAGAACATCGAGCGTCCGGTCCATGTCTTTTCGGTCCGCGCCGCTGGGCCCGGCGAAACCGAGGCGCGCAAAGTCGAAGCGCCCCGCAAGCTCGTCCATCTGCGTCCTGCCGTTCGCCAACATGAGCGGCGACGCCGAGCAGGAGTATTTCAGCGACGGCATCAGCGAAGACATCATCACTGATCTGAGCAAGGTCTCCGCGCTCGTCGGTCATCGCGCGCAACAGCGCCTTCACGTACAAGGGCAAGCATGTTGATCTTCCGCAAGGTCGCGCGCGAGCTGAAGGTCAGCCATGTGCTGGAAGGCAGCGTGCGCAAAGTCCGGCAGGCCGCGTGCGCATCACCGCGCAGCTGATCGACGGCGCGAGCAACGACCACGTCTGGGCCGAGCGCTACGACCGCGACCTGAACGACATCTTCGCCCTGCAGGACGAAATCTCCGAAGCCATCGTCAAGGCGCTGAAGCTGAAACTGCTGCCGGAGGAGAAGAAGGCCATCGAGCAACGCGGCACGGACAACGTCGAGGCCTACAATCTCTATCTGATGGCGCGCCAGAACTACGTCACCGGCAACTGAAAGCGATGCTCGGCGGGATGGAAGCAACCATCCGCATCTGTCACCGCGTCACGGAAATCGATCCCGAACTATGCAGACGCCTGGGCCCTGCATGGCGCTTGGCCAAATGATCGTGCGCTTCATCCATGGAGGAAAAGGCGAGGACGGTCTGGCGGCCGCGGAACGCGCCCTTGCGCTGGACGCCAATCTGGCCGAGGCCCATGCCGTAAAGGCCAGAATATTGTGCCGAAAACGGTCGTCACGACGAAGCGTCGGCCGAAATTGCCAGCGGCCTTCGTCTCGACCCCGAGTCCTTTGAGGTAAACAGGTCGGCGGGGCTTTTGAGCTTCAGACAGCGGCGGCTGGAAGATGCGATCCGCTATTGGGAAAAGGCGGCGGCGCTCATGGAAACGGATGTCGCGTCGCCTGCCATGCTGATCAACTTGCTACGCCGCCCTCGGAGATTCCCAAGCTACCCGGCGCGCGGCAGAGATCACGCTCGCGCAGAGCCGAGAAAGTTCTCGCGCAGGATCGCAACAATGGCAGCGGTTATGGGCTGGGGGGTTATTGCTCTTGCATGCCTTGGCGAAGCCGAACGGGCCAAGGAATGGATGAATCGTGCCCTGCTGATCGATCCCGACAACATGGACTATGCGCTACAACTTTGCCTGCGGCCTTGCGAACGATAGGCGAAGGTCCAGACGCCGCGCTCGAACTGCTCGGGCCGGTTTTCGCGCAAGACATCGATGCAGCCTGTTAAACCACGCCAGGGTCGATCCAGACCTCGACTCGCTGCGCGACGATCCCCGTTTCAAGGCCATGCTCGCCGCCGCCGAAGCGCGGCTGGCGGCGGAAGATCAAACCAGCTCGCCACCGGCGAATCGATGAGTGACACGAGCGTGAAAGAAGCGATTCTCGGTTCCTGGCAACGATCCGGGGTATGCTATATTTTTTAAATCTGTGTTTCATCTGGGTTTGCCTGGGGCTAGAAAAGAGTTGATGAATTTCTCCCTGCGCGCCGCCGTCATCGCCGAGTGGCGCGGACTGCCTGAGCCAAAGGTTCGTCCCGATCGATTTCAGCCGGCTGGTGAGGTGTTGCCGAAAATCATGCAGCGTCTGGGTTTGAGGGAGCGCCTGCACGAAAACGAAGTCATCGAGGCATGGGCAAACACGGTTGGAGCTTTCATCGCAGCGCACTCCGCGCCGGTCGCGTTACGCGAAGGCATTCTTTACGTGCGCGTCCTGCAACCGGCCCTGCATTACGAGCTCGAGCAGGTTTCGAAGGCTGACGTTTTGCGAAAACTGAAGAAACGTTTCGGCGCAAAAATAGTCCGCGGTATCCGGTTTCGCCTGGGCTGACGGGATTAACGTCCGGGGGCGAGAATCCGACTGGGCTGTCCAACGAGTTGCACATTCTCATCCCAGGCGGCTACCATGAAAATTCTCATGGCAGCTTCGATCATCCCCGTGCGAGTGGCGCTTACCGGCTTCGGCCAATTGGCGGCCGAAGTGCATCTGCCGGTCCTGCGCCGGATGGCCGGCGTCGAATTGGTCGCCATCGCCGATCCCGAGACTGCGCGGCGAGCCCTGGCTCGCCAATTGTTTCCGCGGGCGCGCTTTTACGAAGATCAGGCCGAAATGCTGTCGCAATCCGAGTTTGACTCGGTGGTGATCAGCGCCCCGCCCCAGGTTCACCAGGATCTCGCGCTCGCGGCTTTGGCGCAGGGCAAACATGTCTACCTCGAAAAGCCGGCTGCGATCACCGTGGCTGGTGCGTTGAATCTGGTAGAGGTCTGGCGGTGCACCGATCGCACAGGAATGATCGGCTTCAATTACAGGTTCAACCGCCTAATCCAGTCGGCCCGCGAACAAATAAGAGCAGGTCGGGTCGGGAACGTGCGCTTCCTGCGCAGCGCATTTTCGTTATCGTCGCGGGCCATGCCGGTATGGAAAAAATCTCGACGAAGCGGCGGCGGCGTTCTGCTCGATCTGGCTTCGCATCACGTAGATCTCATTCGACATTTGTGCGGCTCCAGCATTGACGAAGTGAGCGCTCGAATCTGGTCGCAGCAAACCGAAGACGATTGCGCCGCCTTGCGACTGACGCTCTCCAATAACGTAACCGTGCTGTCGTTCTTTTCGTTATGCACGGTCGATGAAGACACGATCGAGATTTATGGAGACCGTGGAAAGCTAACGGTCGACCGGTGCTTGAGCCAAAATGTTCAGTTTACCTCTGTCGCTCAACAGGCCGGACTTGGTCAGGGGTTGAAAAATTTGATAAGCCAATTTCTGCCTAACGGCGGATTTCTGGAAAAGTTGAGGTCGCCTCTGCACGAGCCCTCCTACGCAGCGGCCATGGCACGTTTCGTCGCGCGAGTCCGTGGATCGAATGATGAATATCCGGACTTCGAAGATGGTTTGCGCTGTCAGGAGGCCCTGGAAGCGGCCGAGGAATCATCCCGGACCGGTCGAACAGTACCTTGCGCGGCGAACCTCTCCGCATGAGTACGAACCCGAAGATCGCGCTATCCGTGGTGATCGTGACACCCGACCGGTACGATCGGCTGCGAAAGACCATCGGATATTTGCGCCGTCAAACGGCGAAGGATTGCATCGAAGTCGTGATCGGCGCTCCATCTCTGCGCGAGTTGCACCCGGATCATGCCGAACTATCGGACTTCGCTGCGCTGCGATTGGTGGAGGTCGGACCTATTCAATCGACCGGAGAGCCCCGCGCAATTGCGACGCGGGCCGCGACTGGACCAGTCATCGCCTTCGGAGAAGATCATTCCTGGCCGGAACCGAACTGGGCGGCCGCGCTTATCGAAGCTCATCGTGACGGGTGGGGAGGCGTCGGTGCCACCCTAACCAACGCGAATGACGACAGCCTCGTGAGTTGGGCGTCGATCCTATTGGATTTCGGTCCAAGCTTAGACTGCCGGTCCAGCGGCGTAAACAGGTACATCCCAACACATAACAGCTCTTATAAGGCCGACTTCCTCCACGGTTACGGCGAACGACTTGGTTTCATGCTGGGGGCCGAGGGCCTTTTGCACGCGGATCTGCTGAAGAAGGGATACCAGCTGTTCTT
The DNA here is from genome assembly GCA_963788855.1 of uncultured Verrucomicrobiae bacterium. Classification (GTDB taxonomy): domain Bacteria; phylum Verrucomicrobiota; class Verrucomicrobiia; order Chthoniobacterales; family UBA10450; genus CAWBIE01. The sequence continues at coordinate 306,193 of CAWBIE010000004.1, read as the reverse complement.
AGAAGCGCAGGCCCGAACTGCGCACGTCAACCTCGCGATCTTTTCTTCCTTGTTATGGGAGCAATATTCCGCAACACGCGTATTCTGGAGTTCTCGGGCAAAATGGGAACAATGGTCCGCCATCCGCCGAGTGGGGTGGGCCGCGGCGACGCCGGGCCTCATATTAGTGCGATTGCAACGCGCGCTGCGGAATGCCCTCCGCATCGGATTTCCCCTCCGGCGAATGCCGGGTCTGTTCTGCGTCCTGGTTGCGGGCACAATATCGCTTACTTTCGGGGCGGCCTGCGGCATTTTGAAAGGATCCGACTGCCGTTCGGTAGAGCGCCGGATTAGCATGGAGTTCCATCGATGCCGCCACTTGCGGCCGGCAGAAAGGGGCTTGTTGCCGAGTGATTGAAATTTCAGTCGTCATTCCAACTTACGGGCGGGCGGCAGCGCTCAGGGGTTGTCTGGAGGCCCTGGCCGTATCCGATTTTCCGCCGGATGAATTTGAAGTGGTCGTCGTGGATGACGGTTCACCGGAACCAGTCGAGCCTCAGCTTTGCAACTTTGATCGAATCTCGAACCTGGTCGTGATTCGTCAGCCGCGTGGAGGACCGGGCGCAGCCAGAAATCGCGGCGTCAGCCAGGCTCGCGGCGCTTACCTTGCATTTACGGACGACGACTGTCTTCCGGAACGTGGCTGGCTTCGCGCGATCCACCAACGACTTCTCGCGGGAGGCCGTCGCGCTGTCGGAGGCCGAACCGTCAACGCCGTTCCGGGCGATGTGAACGCGAGTGTGCATCATTTGCTCGGCACCAAGGCCTACTGGAGATACGAAGCCGATCCGTCCGCCGTCCTTTTTCTAAACGGCAATAACTTTGGCGTGGCGAAAGAATGGTTCGAACGGGGCGGCGGCTATCATGAGGATCTGTGGCCGGGCTACGAAGATCGCGAACTCTGCGACCGGCTGGTGCGAAACGGTTATCGTTTAATCTATGCGCCCGAGGCGGTGGTGGCGCACAACCGAACCCTGACGCTGGGCTCGTTCCTGACGCAGCACGTGAAGTATGGCCACGGGGCTTTCAAGTACTATCGGCAATATCAGGGGACGGCCAAACGAGGTGAGCGTCTCTTTTTCTTTCGGGCCATGCGGGACGCGGCCGAGGAATCGCGCGGAATAAATAAATTGTGGGCTCCGTTCCTTGTTATCCTGTCGCAGATCGCTGTCCTGAGCGGCGTGACCCGTGCGGCCGTGACAAGCCGGGCCGCGCGCCGGAATTAGAAACAACGGTTGCCGGTTGCGAAATCTCTCCGGCGTGCAACTGCTACAGCGTGGACCCAGTATCGTCGGCCGACTGCATTCGCGTCGATCAGCTCGAGATTTTTACTCGGGTCGGTGTGACGGAAAACGAGCGCGCCAATCCGCAGCGCCTGACCCTGACCATGACTGTCTGGCCACGCAGGCGATTTGACGATCTGGAGGACGATATCGCCAACACTGCGAATTACTCGGCCATTTGCGCGGTGGCTCGCGATTTTGCCGCCGCGCAATCGGATCGTTTAATCGAAACGCTCGCTGCCGGACTGGCCGAAAAGCTTCTCCAATCCCTGGCTGTCAGCAAAGTGCAAGTCGAGCTGCGCAAATTCGTTCTGCCGGACGCCGAATGTGTCGCGGTCATCGTAACGCGGACAGCACCGGAGAGTTAGCCGAATGCGACGGGGAAGATTGAACGCGCCCGCGGCGGAAGTAGCGCAGAAATTCAGCCAATCGGTTTCCTTCGACCACCGGCTCTATCGGCACGATATCGCTGGTTCAATGGCCCACGCCGCGGCGCTGGCCGCGGCCGGCATTATTTCGCACGAGGAGCGGCAGAGTATCGAAGGCGGGTTGCGTGAAATCGAGGGGGAGATCGAAGCGGGAACTTTCCTGTGGGATCAATCGCTCGAAGACGTGCACATGAACATCGAAGCGGCGCTGACCAAACGAATCGGCGCGGCCGGATCGAAGCTGCACACAGCGCGTAGCCGCAACGATCAGGTGGCGCTCGATCTACGGCTTTACGTAAAAGCCGAGATTGCGGAGATCAATGTGCGAACGCGATCGATGCAGACCGCTTTGTTGCAGCTGGCCGAGAAGCATCGCGAGGTCATGATGCCGGGTTACACGCATTTGCAGCGTGCCCAACCGATTTTTTTCGCGCATTACCTGCTTGCGCAGATCGAAGCCTTCGAACGGGATGCAACTCGACTGCGCGATTGTCTTTCTCGCACGGATGTTCTCCCGCTTGGCTCGGGCGCGCTCGCCGGATCGACCATTGTGCTGGATCGGGAATCGCTCGCGCGTGAGCTCGGTTTTGCGAGCGTAACTCAGAACAGTCTCGATGCCGTGGGGGACCGCGATTTTGTGGGCGAATTTCTTTTCTGCCTCGCCATGCTCGGGTTGCATCTCTCCCGATTGAGCGAGGACTTTATTCTCTGGAGCACGACCGAGTTCGGTTTCGTCGAATTCAGCGATGCGTTTTCCACCGGTTCGAGCCTGATGCCGCAAAAGAAAAATCCCGACATGGCCGAGCTGACCCGCGGAAAAACGGGACGACTTTATGGGAATCTCGTTTCTTTCCTAACGACCTTGAAGGGCCTGCCCTCGTCCTACCATCGCGATCTCCAGGAAGACAAGGAGGCGCTTTTCGACTCGGTCGACACGGTCCGCGCGGCCCTCGAAATCTGGAGCGCGATGCTGCCTGAAATAAAGATCGCTTCGGACAGAATGGAAGTCGCAGCTCGCGATCCGAGCCTGCTCGCGACCGATCTGGCCGAATACCTGGTTAAGAAAGGGGTTCCTTTTCGCGAGGCTCATGAGGTCGTCGGCAAACTGGCTGCCCGGGCCGCGAGTTTGCATCTGGCCCTCGACAATGTTTCGCCTCTGCAAATGCAGGAAATATCTCCGCTTCTCGGGGGAAACGTAAATGCCGTCTTCGATGCGCGACGTTCTTTGCGCAGTCGCACGGCCATCGGATCGCCATCTCCTGAAAATATTAAATCCCGAATCGAGCACTGGCGCGGATTGCTGAAATGAGTCGGAGCGACGATCGGCAGCCGCTTCGGGTCCGAGCTCGCTAATCATTCGCTTTTCCGCGCTTCGTTCATAATCTTCCGCGTGCGCTGGAGCAGGCTTGAGCGAGATCAAAACGGCTGGGAGACGCTGACTCGTAGGACGCGGTACACGGACGAGCATCTTGAGGTCGTGACCGAAGAAGTGAGAAGCGCCGGGCCGGGCCAAGCCCAGGGAGTGGACGACAGTGCGGCGCAAGAGCTTTGTGGTTATCGCGCCGATGACGCGGGCAGGGAAATTTCTGCTCGTGCAACAGGAACGGATCCCCATTCGGTCGGCCATTTGGGAAATGCCGGCCGGGCAGATCGACGGGACGCTTGCCCCGACTCAGGAGCAGATAGAAACGACCGCCCTGCGAGAGTTACGCGAAGAAACCGGTCACGAACTGGCGGCGGACGGAGAACTGATCGCTCTCGGGCACTTTTTTTCCTCGCCGGGATTTACCGACGAGCACGGCTATTTTTTCCTGGCGCGGCCGGTCGAGCGTTGCCGGGATAGGCCACAGGATGACGCAGAGTCGATTCTGGATTGTCGCGCTTTTACGGTAGCTGAATTGCAGCGCATGATCGGCGACGGCGAGATCTGCGATGCCAATACCTTGGGCATGTGTGCCCGTTTGGCGGCGCGCGGTTTCCTTTCCTTCGAGGTGCGTTAATTCCCATGGCTCTACGGGACATTTTTAAATTTCGCGAGCTCCCGGAAAGCGAAACATCCAAGCCGTTCCTCGAACATCTCGAGGATCTTCGATGGACGATCGTGAAGATGGCAATCACCCTCCTCGTCGCGATGGTCGTTTGTCTCGCCTTTCGCTCGATGCTGGTGCGCGTCATGCAAGCCCCGTTGCACGCGGTCGATCCGCAAGTCGGCGCGCTCCGCGCCCTGGGCATCACCGATTCCATCACCATTTCATTTCAACTGGCGTTTTACGCCGGGATCGTGCTTTCGTTTCCGATCCTGCTTTATTTCCTGGCCGAGTTCGTTCTGCCGGCCCTCACCGCGGTAGAGAAGCGCTTCTTGCTGCCCGCGATTTTCGTGAGCTTCGGACTATTCCTGTTCGGCGTGCTCGTTTGCTACTTTTGGCTGCTGCCGAAAACGATTCTGTTTTTCTTTCGCGACACCCAGTCGCTCGGTTGGACGCCGGCCTGGACGGTGCAGCAATATTATTCCTTTGTTACCAGATTCACGATCGGCTTCGGCCTCGCCTTTGAACTGCCCGTGGTGGTCCTGGCCCTCGTGAAATTCGGCCTCGTGACCTACCGGTTTATGGCGCGAACCCGCCCGTACGCCATCGTTCTGATCTTTCTGCTCGCCACCATCATTACGCCCACGCCCGATATTCTGACCTTGATCGCGATGGGACTGCCGATGTGTTTGCTCTACGAAAGCTGCATCTGGATTGCCTGGCTGATGGAACGTCGCAATTCCAGATCGGTGGCTGGCTGAAATCGCGTGGACGAATCCGCCTACCAGAGTCTCTTCGGCGCGGCGGCCTTTATTCTCGGGGCTTGCGTCGGTTCCTTCTTGAACGTCTGCATTTACCGGTTACCCCTCGACCTTTCTGTTAATAAACCGCGTCGCTCGTTCTGCCCGGCGTGCAAGAACCCGATTCCCTGGCACCAAAATCTGCCCCTGCTTAGCTGGCTTGTCCTGCGCGGTCATTGTGCCAGGTGCGGAAGTAAGATCGCGTTTCGCTATTTCGGCGTCGAACTAATCACCGCGCTTCTGTTTCTGGCGGTCTGGCGAAGTTTCCCGTGGCCCATGGCTGTGGCCTACTGGGTTTTCGTTTCCATCGTGATTGTCGCCACCTTTGTCGATTTCGAACATTTTATCATTCCCGATCAGGTCACGATTGGTGGAACCGTAGCCGGTTTGATCGCCTGCCTGGCGGTTCCGGAATTGATGAGCACGGATTCGCGACTGGTCGCCGTGATCCGCTCCGCCCTCGCGGCGGCCCTCGGTTATCTGGCACTTTGGATGGTTCTCGAGGCAGGCAAGATCGCCTTTGGTCGAAAGCGCATTCGCCTCGACGGCCCGACGCCATTCTCGTGGCGGAGACAGGGAGAAGACGCGGACTTGGTGGTGGGCGATGAACGCAGCTTGTGGAGCGACCACTTTGCGCGCGCCTCGGACAGGCTGCTTCTGGAATGCAGCGAGGCGACGATCGATCATCGGCGCTACACGGATGTCACCCTCGAATTTCATTACGATCGGGTCGCGGTTGGTTCCGAGGAATTCGTGCTCGATACGATCGACGAAGTTTCGGGCGTGGTACGCGAACTCCAAATCCCGCGCGAAGCCATGGGGCGTGGCGATCTGAAATTTCTGGCCGCGATTGGGGCGTTCTTTGGCTGGCGCGCCGTTTTGTTCAGTATTTTTGCCGGATCGGTGGTTGGATCGCTTGTCGGATTGGCCACGCTCATTCTGGGGAAGCGTGTCTGGTCGTCCAAGCTGCCCTTTGGACCTTATCTCGCCTTCGGCGCGGTGAGCTGGATGTTTTTCGGCGAAAGATTACTCCGCTGGTATATGGATTTGCTTTATCCCTCCTAGAACACGGGAGTAAAGGTGTACCACTGCGGCCAGGACTGGCTGATTTCCTTTTCCAGGACCTGCGCCCAGCAATGCATGGCGGCGGCGACATCCTGGTCGCGCGACTCGCCAGAGCGCAGGCAAGCGATCGGGTCGCAAGCCACAATTTTGTAGCGGCGCGAGCCGGACCGGATCACGAAGACCGGATAAATTGGAGCGCCAGAAACCAGGGCGAGAACGAAGGGCCCGTTCGGCAGCAGCACAGTGTGGCCAAAAAGTGGCACGGGCGACTGGGAGACGTCGCCAATTACGCGATCACCTTGAATCGAAATGATTTCTCCGCGACGCAACGCGTTCAATAGATCGAACGAGAGCAAAGTTCCGTCTGTGTTGTAATCCACCTTGAGCGCGCCCGCGCCCGATTCTTCGAAGGAGCGATCAAGATGCTGCCCGCTTTGGGCGTCGGGTTCGGGTGCGCGTACCATACGCAGGCCGCGCTGAAATTTCTCCGCGAAAATTGCCGCGCCCAGATCGCTGTTTCCGATGTGAGCGGTCAGAACGATGCCGCCCTTGGCCGCGGCGAGATCGTCCAAATTCTTCTTCCCGTTTAGTTCATAGGCGAATTGCGGTTTTAGCAGGCGATAAGCCGCGGCGTCGGTCAGGGCCCATCCGAAATTCCAGAAGATGTGGAAGACACGAAAATAATTCGTCACCCGCCAGGAGCCTGGCAGAACAATGGCGAGATGGTGCAGCGCCGTTCTGCGCGCCGGCGCGGCAAAGAAAAAAAAGAGCAACGTTGCGATAAAAACGAAGACGGAATGAAGGGCGACCGGCACGTGCAAAACGACCCAATCGATACATTGCCGCCAGAACAATCCGTGCACAGCAAAACGGCTCGATGCGGTTTGAGTGGCATTGGCCTTCATTCAATCTGTGAATCGCTCGCCGCGAAATTGCAGTTTGGGAAAATGCGCTTCCAAAGGCAATCAGTTACAAGTGTTATCGCGATGATGTCCGAAGTGCCTGACAGGGAAAATTCGCGGCCGCGACGAATCGACATGCATGTCCACATGGTGGGAAACGGTGGCGATGGCCTGGGAGGATGGCTGCGTTTGAGCGGACGGCACAGCTTGCTGGCCGGCTTCATGGTTCATCAGCTCGGCCTGCCCGGGAGCGTGTTGCGGGGCGATCTGGATGGATTGTATGCCGAAAGCTTATTGCGGCTCGTCCGCGAATCGTCACTCGATGCGGTCGTCCTTCTCGCGCATGAACAGGTCTACGAGGCGGACGGGACTCTGCGGCAGGATCTCGGATCGATGTATGTTCCAAACGACTCCGTTCTGCGACTCGCCCGGCAGCATCCCGAGTTTTTGGCGGGAGTTTCGATTCATCCGGCTCGGAGTGATGCCATGGATGAATTGGAGCGCTGCGTCGAGCTTGGCGCAGTCCTGATGAAATGTTTGCCGAATTGCCAAAACATCGATGTTTCGGACAGGCATTACCAACCATTCTGGGAACGCATGGCGGAGTTGCGCCTGCCGTTGCTGGCGCACACCGGAGGGGAATATACCGTGCCGGTGATCGATGCTGCTTTCGCCGATCCGAAGCTGCTCCGATTTCCGTTGCAATGCGGCGTGACGGTAATCGCGGCGCACTGCGCCACGAGCAGCGGACCGTTCGATCGGGATTATTTCGATGATTGGACCGGTATGTTGCGCGAGTTTCCAAATCTTTACGGCGACGTCAGCGCGATGGTGTCGCTAAACCGGTGCGCTCATTTGCGCGATTGCCTGCGTCATGAAATCGCCCCGCGAATTCTGCACGGCAGCGATTTTCCCGTGCCCGTGCTGGGCCATCGATTATGGCTGCAGCGGCTTCTTAATGGTGAGACGTTTCGCCGGATTCAGAAGCTGAAAAATCCACTGGAGCGTGATTGGCAATTCAAGCAGGCTCTCGGTTTCGGCGGCGACGTGCTGACGCGGGCGACCGATCTTCTTCGGATGGTTTGAGGTTGTAGCCACGGCGCTCTGTCGCCGTGGGACGGCGCCCCGACAGAGCGGGGCGGCTACAGAGCCCAGGCAGTGGATGAAATTTCTCTCGCGAAATTCTCTGGCTCGACGGAGTCTCGCTTTACTTTGACATGATTCTGCAAAACACACGTTGCATTTTTCCCGACGGCATCCGCAATGGACTAGAGGTCGTCGTTCGCGATGGAAAAATTGCTGAGTTGCGGCCGCAAACCAACGGCCGAGGAAAGGACGATGTGGATCTTGCCGGAAAATATCTTGCCCCCGGTTTTGTCGATCTCCATGTCCACGGAGCAGTCGGTCGTGACACGATGGAAGGTTCTCACGAGGCATTCCGCGCGATCTGCGATTATCACGCGAGGGGCGGCAGCACCTCGCTGCTCCTGACCACGGCCACCGCGCCAATCGGGGCGATTGTCGATGTGATAAAGACCGTGCGTGATTGTCGATCTTCCATCAAACAAATTGCCGGAGTGCACGTTGAGGGGCCGTTCATTTCCAAACTGAAACGCGGAGCGCAGCGTGAAGAGTTTATTCGAGATCCGGACGCGACCGCAGTCGAGCAGCTGCTTGAATATGCGGACGTAATCAAGCGCGCCACGATTGCGCCAGAACTGCGGGGCGGCCTCGATGCGATAGTACAATTTTTCGAGCGTGGCGTCAGCGTAAGCGGGGGCCACAGCGATGCCTGGGACGAAGAAGCGCGCGCGGGTTTCGAACGCGGAATGCGCAGTGTGACGCACACTTTCAACTGCATGTCGTCGGCGCGGCGGCGTGGTCTGCAGCGGGTGGCCGGCCTGCTCGAGTTCGCCCTCAGCGAGCCGGGCGTAACCTGCGAATTGATCGCCGACGGACATCACGTTTCGACGACCCTGATGAAAATGCTGTATCGAACCAAGGGTCCTTCCGGAATCGCGCTCGTTACCGACGCGACGGCGGGCGCGGGCTTGCCGGACGGATCCCATTTTTCCCTGGCCGGGACCGATTGCATCATTCGCGATGGCGTTTGTCTGTTGGCAGACGGATCGGCATTGGCGGGGAGCGCGTCGCGCATGATCGATCTCGTGCGGGTAATGGTAAAAGAAGTTGGCGTCCCCCTTCATGAAGCGATCGCGATGGCGACGGAGACGTCGGCACGTTTGATCGGTCTGGCCTCCAAAGGGCGGTTGGCCGTGGGTGCCGACGCTGATTTTGTTGTGCTGTCTCAGGAATTGGAAGTTCTCCAAACCTTCGTGGCGGGCGAGGAAGTGTTTCGTCTGTAGGGGAAGCTGCCAGCTTCCCTTTGTTTAAATGGGAAGGTAACCCCTTCCCCTACAGGGCGACCAGAAACTCGGCGATATCGAGAGAAGCCCGCGGGCGGCTCAACCGGGCGATGTTCTGCGCCCAATCCCGCCATTGCCTGCCACCGTCGACGAAGGCCTGTTCCAGGCGGGTGGCAACATCGAGCGGGGACTTGGCAATCGCGCCGGAGCCGGTTTCAACGATGAGTTGAGCGTTTCCTTCTTCCTGACCGGAGACCACGTGATTGATGATCATTGGGCAACCGGCCGCAATTGTTTCCTGAACGGTCGCGCCGCCCGCCTTGCCGATCAAAAGGTGGCTCGCGCTCAACAGTTCCGGCAACTGATCGGTCCAGCCCACGACATCGATTCCGCGGGGCTGTGCCAGCGGCTCGATCGTTTGCCGGAGTTTGTCGTCCCGTCCAACCGTGACGGTTAAATGAATATCAAGATCGGCCAGTCGCTGGACCAACTCCGGCGCCCGGCGTTTGCCGCCACCGATCATTAAGAGCACGCGCGGAGTCGCGTGAAGGGGAAGCGGCGGTCGTTTTCCGGCGAGATCTGCAAATTTCGGATTCACGGGGAAACCGAACGTTTTGATCACTTCCGGCGCGACCCCGCCCGCGCGAACCACGGCGGCACTCTGTTCGTTGGGAACAAGAAAATAGTCAGCGGGAGAGCGATACCAAATTGCATTGACGGTGATCGAATCCGTCACGACGACCACGCTCCGGCACTTTCGGCCGGGTAAGAGCTGTTGCAGCAGATACGGATAGGGCGGAAAGACGGAAACGACGAGGTTCGGCTGAAAACGTTCCAGCAGGTCGCCGAATTTCTTTTTCACGGGCGAGAAAATGGCCAGGTTTCGGTCAAAATCCCGCTGGCGATCGAGCCATCGGTAAACCAGGCCCCAGGAACGCGGCCAATGGTTGATGATCGTCAGATAGCCTTTGCGAATCCAGTCATTCGCACCACCGTAGGTCTCCGCGAACAAATCATGCGACGCCACCTGCACGTCCGGGGCGATCCGCGCGAGCCCGGCTTGAATCCCGCGGGCTGCGCTATTGTGACCCTCGCCATAGCTGGCGGTCAGGATCAGAATTTTCTTCACGGTTCGTTAGGTCGATCCTCCCCGAGGCGAGGCGGTCGAAGTTTAATGGATATTTCGGCCCGGCAAAGTAAACTCTCCACGCCATGAAACTGATCCGCTTTGTCTGGCGAATTTTGCGACGTCTGGTCTGGGAAACTGCCACCGACAATACGACCGGTCTGGCGGCGCAGATGGCCTACCTGCTTCTGGTCGCGCTGGCTCCGGGATTGCTGTTTCTCTGGCATCTCCTTGGACTTTTCGGGACCGATCCCTCGAAGTTGCACGAGATTTTTCTCGTTTTGGAGGGGTTCATGCCGCCGGATCCGAAAGTGCAGGATATCCTCGACACGGCCGTCGCCAGTGTCGTCGTCACGGGCCCAAGTGGCATGTTGGCGAACGCCGGCATTATTCTGGGCATTTACTTCGGCACTGTTTTTATTGCCACAATTTCGCGCGCCTTGAATCACACCCATGGCGTGCAGGAGGATCGCAATTGGTGGTCGAAATACATCGTTTCATTTTTCCTGCTTTTCTGGTTCGGAATCACGATCCTCGTTTGTTTCAACGTCGTGGTCTTCGGGGAAACGCTGGCCGGCGTCGCGGAAGTAAATTTTCAACTGAGAATCCCCCTGCAAGAGTGGGTCGCGGCCTTAAATCTTCCCTTTACCGCGCTGGCGCTCGTGATTCTCGCACTCGCTCTCTATCTTCTGACGCCGGAAAATCATCTGACCATTCGGCAGGCGCTGCCCGGGGCGATCTTTTTTTCGGTCGGCTGGATCACGGTGACGAAGTTATTTCAGTTCTATGTGGCAAGATACGACCGCTACAACCCGACCTACCTGGCACTGGCCTCGATCATCGTTTTGCTGACCTGGATGTATTTGACCTGTCTGCTCCTCCTGCTCGGCGGCAAGCTGAACGCGATTCTCCGGCGCGACCGCGACAAGAGAACGGTAGCGGCGTCAACTGGTCCGGTAACGCAGGCCGCTTGAACGCGCCCATCGCTCTGATACGCTCCGCTGCAGTGGTGCGTGTTCGGATCTGGTTGGTAACAGCTTTTGCGCTCGGCGCGCTCATCGCGACGCTGCTTCACGCTCAAGTGAGCGATGAAGAAAAACATAAGGCTGACGGTTCTCTGAGCATGGGGCAGGAAGCGCAGGCGGGCGAATCGCCCAGCCCGACAGCCAAACCAAAATCCTCGAAGCACAAAGCGAAGACCGCAAAGAGTTCGTCGCCGACGCCAAGGAAGTCACCGAGTCCAAAATCCAAGGCCAGAAAACATAAAACGCCCGACGATGAAGCGACGCCGAAGGCGAAGGCAAATTCCACCTCGGCCGAGTCGGAAGATACCACCCCGAAACCGGCGAAAAAGAAAACGGCCTCGAAAAAGGGGACAACAACCGGCCGGAAGAAGGCGGCGAAGTCCGGGTTGCCTCCCAGGAAGGATGAAGAAGCGGAGAGCGAGAAAGCGCCCAAGGCCGTAAGAGCGGAATCTCCCCGGCCCTCGGAAACACCCGCCGCGCGACCAACTGTGACGGTACCCCGCGCTGCTTCTGTTCCAACAGCCGCGGCAGCGCCCGCGCCGAGCGCAGCTGCCCTCGACGAAAAGCCGGAGGAACCGGCGCAACTGACGATTGAGAAAACGGGTTACGAAAAGCGTCCGGGTTTTTGGGCCCGAGTCTTCGGCGGCGGGACGCGCAGCAGCAGCGGCGGCTACCGTTATCTTACCCGCTCAGTCCGCGCTGAGATCGATCGCGCGCCGGCAGACCGGCGGAATCCGCCGTGGCAATTCATCGTCGTGCATAACAGCGGAACGCGGCAAGGCAACGCGCGAGTGTTTGATTACTATCATCGGCATGTTCGGCACATGCAGAACGGTCTCGCCTACCATTTCGTGATCGGCAACGGCACTTCGACGGGTAACGGACAAATCGAAGTCGGCGATCGGTGGCGGCGTCAGATCAATGGAGGTCACGTGCACAGCGATTACCTCAATAATATTGCGCTCGGGATTTGCCTGGTCGGCGATTTTAATCGCGATCAACCGACCCGGGCACAGCTTGAGTCGTGTGAGGAGCTCATTCGCTATCTGCGGCAGCGCTGTGGCAAGGTTGGTAACCATTACGCCATCGTAAAGCCGCACCGGGAAATGAATCCGCCCCGGTGGCCAACGGATTGTCCGGGCGACGCCTTTCCCTATTCCTGGTTTCGACGATTCCAGGAGTAGGATGGTGCCATTCAGCTCAATTCAATTCCGCTCCGCCACGATCAGGTTACTCTTGGTATAATTCCATTGGTAACCGAACCCGACGCCGAACGGTTGGGCGCTGTTCTGTTTGAATAAGTTGCTCAAGTCCGGCTGGTAGTATTGTTTGAAAAGCTCGATCGGGCCGACGTAGGTGCCAAAAAGCCGCAGCTTCCATTTGTCGCGATTGAAGTAACGCACCGGGATTCCGGAATCGTCCTGCACAATCAGACGACTGTGGTCGAGAATGAAGTTGCGCACCCGGGAGAAGCCTTCTTCGAACATCAGGTAGGAAGAAGACTTGAGAAAGCTGTTGCCGGTCCCGAACTTGTTGCAAAAATTTATAAAGGCCGGGCTCGCGCTAATTCCGCCGTCGGAAATATCCGTCGTAAAATAATAAAGAGTCCTCGATCCGTCGAAACCATTGTCCCGATAGTTAATACGCACCCCGGGAGTGCCACCTGCACCGGGATGACCTTCGTGAATTCCGCCGCCGTGGTCTAACGAGACGGACGCGACGTCCTGAATCGTCTTGCCGAGGCGAGCAAGAAACACGTAAAGGATGGGCAGGGTGCCGTTGAGATTTTGCTGCTCCAAATCGACTTTCATGTCCTTGGTGATGAAATAGCTCGCAGTCAGGTACGAGGACATCGCGTTCTCCAGGTTTTGCAGCGCCCCGGGGAGATTGCTGATGCGCAACGGATCCGGCACCGGGCCCATCGCTTCTTTCCCACATAGAACGTAGGCTGCGGCACCCGGGAAAAATTGGTCGACGTAGAGAAAATCCGGACCGCTAAACATGTAGAATGCGACCGGCACGGAGCTCTTGGACTCCGGGAGATAGTCGCTTTGCCAGGTGTGCACCTTGTCGAGGCGTTGGGCCTTGAGCTTGGCAAAGGCGTTGTCGAAAAAGGCGCAGTGCCGCTGCCAGGCCGGGTTCTGGGTGAGAGAGCCGAGCGGCGAATTCGGCGGGAGCGGCATTCCAGCAAGAAACTTGGCGGTATCGTCGGCCGATGGAAGCGCTGGCTGGGTGACCGGCGGTGGATGCGCCGGCTGTCCCGGAGACTTGGGCGCCGATTTCGCTTCCGGGCTGGCGAGGATCGAGCAGGCGATCCCAGTAATGATCGGGAGCCCGACCGATTTCATGTTGCGGACGAGGGCGTTGATGACTTTCCCACGAAAAAATAGAGCATTAGTCCGGCAAACATCGTTGCGACGCCAAACAATGATTCAGTTGGATAAGAGCGCAAGACATGGATCATCATCCAGATCGTGACCGCGGCAAAGATCAGGGGCGGCAGAGGATAGGCCCAGACGCGATATGGACGGATCAGTTCCGGACGGGTCCACCGCAAGACAATCACCCCCACCACCGTCAGCAACGAGCAAAGCAGGAGGCTGAACTGGACGTACAGAAGGACCAGTTCAAAGCTCCCGGTCAGGAGCAGCAAATTTACGATGAGGAGTTGGACGAGGATTGCAGATCGCGGGATTCCATGGCGGTCTTTGCCCGCGAGAAATCGCAAAGGCCGGTGATCTTCGCCCATCGCCATCATGACTCGAGGCCCTATCCAGGTCATCGAGCTGATGGTTGAAATGAGCCCGAGGCAGATGATCCCACCGACCAATCTGGCTCCTCCTTCGCCAAAGATGTGTTTGCCCGCAATCAAGGCCACTTCCACCTGTGCGCGCATCTCCGCGGCGGGGGTGGTGGCGAGAAAAATGGCGTTGAGCGCGGTGTAGATGACGAGCACCACGAGCGTGCCGCTCAATAAGGCGTGCGGGACATTTTTTTCAGGTCGCTCGATTTCGCCGGTGATGTAGACGGCCGCGTTCCAACCCGAGTAGGAATACATGACAAAAACAAGAGCGACTGCAAACGAGCCGCTGAATATCGCGGCCGAATCGCCGAGCTGCGGCAGGAAGGCGATGGGCTGTTTAGGATAGACGAACAAACCCGCGGCAATCAGAGCGCCAATCAGCAACACTTTCAGGAGCGTGGAGAGATTCTGAAACAGGCTGCCAGTTCTCAAGCCGCTCAAATGGACAAGCGCATTGATCCAAACAAGCGCGAAAGAGAGCGCGATGGGCGACGCGAAATGGGAAACACCTTGGAAATACCTGCCAAAAGCCATGGCAGCAAGAGCAATGGGCGCGGCGAAACCGACGGTGGCGGAGACGAAGCCGGCCATGAACCCGAGGGCGGGATGGTAAATCGCCGAGAGAAAGTGGTATTCACCGCCCGAGCGCGGCAAGGCGGCGCTCAGTTCACTATAAGAGAGCGCTCCGCACAGAGCGATGATCCCGCCCACCATCCAGAGCATGAGCAGGGCGAACCCGGAACGGATGTCGGCCAGTTGGAAGCCGAGACTCGTAAACACCCCGGTGCCGATGATGTTGGCAATGACAATGGCGCAGGCCGTGAGGAAGCCGATCTTCTGAGGCTGAGATATTTTCAGAGTGGTAAACGATCCGAGGGAGTGCTGCGCGGCCTATGAATCCCTAATAAACAAACGGGATCAGTCGTTTCGTGCGCAGAATATAGGCGCGGTAAGCGTCTCCCAATGCTTCGCTTAAGGCGCGTTCTTCCACGCGAATTCGCCAAAGGAAAGCAGCGATGATGGGCACGAGCAAACAGATTAGAGCCAGCCAATTCCCCACACACAAGCCGAAGCCAAGAAATGCAATCAACGCGCCGGTGTAAGAGGGGTGGCGGATGAAACGATACGGACCGGAGTCGATGATTTTCTGCCCCTGGGCGATCGCCACATCGACCGTGAAAAAGCGGCCGAGATAGAAAATGGAATACCAACGCAGAACGATGCCGCCGACAAAGAGCAGCATGCCGAGCACGTAGCAGATCAGCGGATGCGAAAAGCGCGCACCCGGACAGAGAAACAGTACCTGGATGCCGAGCGCAATGCTGACGAGAATGACGGCCCAAAGCAGGGGGAGGGAACGCCGATCGCACGAGACAGTGCCCGATCCGGACCGCCGTGTGATGCCGAGAAAGACTTCGGACGTGCAGTAGAGAATTCCCAAGGCAGCGGGACTTGGGGGTCGTGTTGGAAGAGCGGCCGCCAACAAGGGAAATAACGCCGCCATTCGTTCGATTGTCGGTGTGGCCGCGCAGGACGACAACTCGAAACTCCGGCAGACAACAACGTTGGCTTACGGCCGAATTTCGACCGGCGCTCCGTCGGGCGTCACGTGCCAAAGCTCTTCGATCTCGTCGTCGGTCAGCGCGATGCAACCCGCCGTCCAATCCTTCCAGCGATGGAAGGCGCCGACCCAGCCATGGCCGTTGGGCAAACCATGGATCATGATATCGAAACCAGGCGCCACGCCGCGAGCGGCTGCTCTCGCTTCGTCTTCGGCAGATGGATACGAAATGTGGAGAGCGAGGTGAAAGTCGCTGTGGGGATTGCGATAGTCGATCGTGTAAACCCCTTCCGGTGTTTTCATGTCGCCTTCCTGCTCTTTCGGCCCGAACGGGCAATGGCCAAGGGCCACATTATAAGTCTTGAGTTTCTCGCCACCGCGCCAGATCGATAATTCTCTCGCGGATTTTTCCACCACGATGCGGTCGATCGTTGTGCCGTCGGGCAGTCGATTCCAATGGTGGTGCGCATAAACAATTGTCCCGCCCAGGCAGATCGCGATCAGCAAGATTGCTCTTTTCCACATCAGAATATTCAGTATACGCGAGTCGTTGCGTGTTTCTGGCACGACTTCGTTTTCATCCGTTGCGGACACGAGCCGCGTAGTGGATAGCCGTTTAATGACATCGATCAAGACCTGGGCGGGTCACCCGTATCCGCTGGGCGCGACATGGACGGGAAACGGTGTGAATTTCGCCATTTTTTCGGGGCGTGCCACGGCCGTCGATCTTTGCCTGTTCGAAAGTTGCGAAGCCCGGCAGGAAAACGTTCGCCTCTCCATGACCGAGCAGACCGACCAGGTTTGGCATATCTTTTTGCCCGAGGCCCGGCCGGGCCAGTTATATGGGTTTCGCGTTTCCGGTCCCTACGAACCCGAACTGGGACTGCGCTGCAATAATTCAAAGCTCCTGATCGATCCGTATGCCAAAGCGATCGCCGGGCAGGTTCACTGGTCAGACGAAATGTTTGGTTACGTAGCCGGTGGTCCGAACGAGGATCTGACGCGCGACCTTCGGGACGATGCTGCGGGCATGTCGAAAGCGGTCGTGATCGACCCGGCCTTCGATTGGAAGGACGACAGGAAACCGGGAATCCCGATCGACCAATCGGTCATCTACGAGGTGCATGTGAAGGGCTTTACACAGCTCTGTCCGAAGGTTCCGCCGGAGTTGCGCGGCACCTACGCCGGACTGGGGAGTCCCGGCGCCATTGAGTATCTCAAAAACCTCGGTGTGACTGCGATTGAACTCCTGCCCGTGCACGCTCACATCGACGACAAAGTTCTGGCCGATCGCGGCCTAACGAATTATTGGGGCTACAACTCGATCGGATTTTTTGCACCGCATTCCCAGTACGGCAGGGGAGGGGAGAGAGGCGAGGAAGTGGCGGAGTTCAAGACCATGGTGCGGAATTTCCACGCCGCCGGAATCGAAGTGATTCTGGATGTCGTCTATAACCATACCGCGGAAGGCAATCATCTCGGTCCGACTCTCTCTTTCCGGGGAATAGACAATCGCGCCTACTACCGTCTGGTCCCGGAGACACCGCGATTTTACATGGACTTTACGGGCACGGGGAACACGTTTGATCTGCTCCACCCGCGCACGCTGCAGCTGGTCATGGACAGCCTTCGGTATTGGGTTGTGGAAATGCGGGTTGATGGTTTCCGTTTCGATCTGGCTTCGGCCCTGGCGCGCGATCGCGAAGGGGTAAACAAGTTGCATCCATTTTTTGCGGCCGTGCACCAGGATCCGGTGCTGGCGCAGGCCAAACTGATCGCCGAGCCGTGGGATGTGGGAGACGGGGGCTATCAGGTTGGAAATTTTCCGGTGCGGTGGTCGGAATGGAACGGCAAGTACCGCGACACGGTGCGCGGCTATTGGAAAGGTGACGAAGGCCGCATTGGCGAAATGGCCGATCGGCTTACGGGCAGCCCCGATTTCTATCAACATGATGGCCGGCGGCCTTCGGCGAGCATCAATTTTGTGACCTCGCACGATGGTTTTACGCTCAGCGACCTGGTCAGCTACAACGAGAAGCACAACGAAACGAACGGGGAGAACAACGGCGACGGTGACAACAACAATCAATCCTGGAATTGCGGCGTGGAAGGCGCCACGGACGATCGCGAAATCCTGGCGTTGCGCCGCCGGCAGCGCCGGAATTTTCTGGTCACGCTCTTTCTATCGCAGGGTGTGCCGATGCTCCTCGGTGGAGATGAGTTTGGCCGCACCCAAAATGGAAACAACAATGCCTACTGCCAGGATAACGAGATCAGCTGGTTCAGCTGGGAGCGCGACGACCAGCAAGAGCAGCTGCTCGAATTCACCCGCCGATTGATCCAGCTGCGCAAGGAACATCCCGTCTTTCGGCGCCCGAAATTCCTGGAGGGACGGCAAACCCGCGGATCGAAAAGCACGGACGTGATGTGGTTTAATCCCGGAGGAAACGAGATGAGTGAGGAAGAATGGGGTTTTCCTTTTGTTCGTTGTCTGGGCATGCTTCTGAGCGGGGACACGGGCGACGTTTTGAATTTTGAAGGCCATCCCGTGGACGACCAAACCTTCCTGCTGCTGATCAACGCGCATTATGAAGCGATTTCATTCGTCCTGCCTGGGCTCGAAAAGTTGGAATGGGAATTGATTATCGCCACCGCGGAGGAGGAGGGCTTCCTCGAGAAGACGAGGAAATTCGCCTCGGGCGACGACGTAGAGGTGGCCGACCGGTCGGCCTGTCTGCTGCGGCTAAGCGGTGGTGTCCAGGCGCAAGCGCGCCACGAGTCGTGGAAGAAACGTTCCGTCGGGTTGCCTGCGGCGTTGACGGCCGAGGAGGAGCGCGAACGCATCCGAAAAGCGGGCTAGGCAGGATTCGGTCCAAAAGGCGGGGACCATGCAATCTTGTGGTCGCGGGCGAATCGACTATAGAATGTAGGGGCGCGCCGTTTCTGCGCGAATCAACAATCGTCCCCAATTCATTATGACACCGAGCTCTCTTGTTATCGTCACTGACCGCGGCAGCTTAAAAGCCTACCGGGTGGATGAAACGCCAACGCGTGGCCCGCATTTGCGACTCGTGCAAGCCTTCGATACGACCGACGCGCACGGCAGACTTCACGACAAGGTCACCGACACGGCCGGCCGGTTTCCGATAGGCGCGGCGCCAAATGGCCGTCATATGAATTCGATTGCCGAGCGGACGCAGCTTGAAACCGAAACCGATCGCCGCATCTACAAGCAACTGGCCGATCAAATTGTGAAGATTGTGCAGAGCGACGGCATGGAGGGCTGGTCGCTGGCCGCCCCGGCTGCGATGCACTCGGCCTTGGTCGATCTTCTGTCCACGCCGGTGCGGGATCGGATTGTGGAGCACGTTAAATCCGATCTGGTAAAAATTGAGCCGGCGAAGTTGTCGACGCATTTCCGTTCCCTGCAGCCGATCTGAGCTGGCAGGCCAGGGTCGCAGCCGGCAGGTGAGATTGTGCATGTTTCGCTTCCTCAACAACTGAGCCTGCAGTAATGTCCAAACAACATGCAAAGGCCTGTCAAAATCAGCTACCGTGGTTTGGAAAAATCAGAAAATATTGACGATCTCGTTCTCGAATACGCCGGGCGGCTCGAGAAATTCTGCGATCACATCAACCGCTGCGACGTCGCCATCGAACAACCGAATCACACCCATCACAAGGGCAACGCTTATCGAGTGCGCATCGATGTGACCATCTCGCGTGGTCATGAGCTGGTGGCGGACGAAAAGCAAAAAGACAGCGGCGCGCATGAACCGCTCACCAAAGTGATCCACGACGCCTTCAAGACGATGGAGCGCCAGCTGCGCCACATCGTGGAAAAGCAAAGGCGCGAGGTAAAGACGCACGCCCAGACGCGTTCGCCGAAGTAGGGCGTCGGGTCGGGTCTGCGCGATTGGGGTCAATCGCCCCTACCTAATTCGTGGGGACGGGCCCTGGTTTGGTCTTCTAGGCGGGCGCGCCGCCGAGAGCGCCGGGAAGAGGTGGCGCAACGTCCGGGGCGGGTACCTGGCGGGGCGGTTTTTCCGCCGGCGTTCTTTCTCCACCTGTCGGGGTTGCGCCAGGCGGCGGATTCAGAAGCCGGCCGTGGTCGATGATTTCCTTGATCTGCGAGCCGTCGAGCGTTTCGTATTCGAGCAACGCCTTGGCGATGACATCGAGCGCGTTGCGGTGCGCCGTCAAAGTCTCTTTCGCGGTTTGATAAGCGTCGTCGAGAAGCTGTCGCACTTCGTGATCGATCTCTTCCGCGGTGGCTTCGCTGTAATCGCGGGCCCGCGAGATGTCGCGGCCGAGGAAAACGTAATCTTCGTGTTCGCCGTATTCGACCATGCCCATTTTTTCGCTCATGCCCCATTCGCAAACCATCCGGCGAGCAATGGCCGTGGCCGTCTTGATATCGCCGCGAGCGCCGTTGGTGACGTCGCCAAAAACAATCTCCTCAGCGACGCGTCCGCCCATGCCGACGGCCAGACTGGCGAGCAGTTCGTTCTTGCGATTGGTGTATTTGTCTTCCTCCGGCAACCACATGGTCGAGCCGAGCGACGGTCCGCGCGGAATGATGGTGACCTTGTGGAGCGGCTCGGTGTGCGGCAAGAAGTTCGAGGAGAAGCGCGTGACCGGCTTCGTGATAGGCGGTGTTCGTCTTTTCCTTTTCGCTCAAGGCCAGGCTGCGGCGTTCCTTGCCCCAGCGCACTTTGTCGCGCGCTTCTTCCAGTTCGCGGAGCGTGATTCCCTTCAATCCGCGCCGGGCTGCGAGCAGCGCGGCTTCGTTGATCACGTTGGCCAGTTCCGCGCCGGAATATCCCGGCGTGCCGCGGGCGACGACCGCGAGATCGACGCCTTCGGCGAGCTTCACTTTCTTGGAGTGAACCCGCAGAATTTCTTCGCGGCCTTTCACGTCGGGCAGATTGACGGTGATCTGGCGATCGAAACGGCCCGGGCGCAGCAGCGCCGGGATCGAGCACGTCGGGCCGGTTGGTGGCGGCGATGATGATGACGCCTTCCTGCGTGTCGAAGCCGTCCATCTCGACGAGCAAGCGCATTGAGCGTCTGCTCGCGTTCGTCGTGTCCGCCGCCCACGCCGTGGCCGCGATGGCGGCCGACGGCGTCGATTTCGTCGATGAAAATGATGCACGGCGCGGATTTCTTGCCCTGCTCGAACATGTCGCGCACGCGGCTGGCGCCGACGCCGACGAACATTTCGACGAAATCCGAGCCGCTGATGGAGAAAAACGGCACGTCGGCTTCGCCGGCGATGGCGCGGGCGAGCAGAGTCTTGCCGGTGCCGGGAGGGCCGACCAGGAGAACGCCCTTTGGGAATGCGTCCGCCGAGTTTCTGGAATTTCTTCGGGTCGCGCAAGAACTCGACCAGTTCCTGGACTTCATCCTTGGCTTCCTCGACTCCGGCGACGTCCTTGAAGGTGATCTTGTTTTTGTCGCGCGCGAGCATGCGCGCCTTGGATTTGCCGAAATTGAGCGCGCCTTTGCCGGCCATGCGGATTTGCTGGCGGAAGAGGAAATAGAGAACAAGAGGAAAAGCGGCGATGGGCAGAAAACCGAGGAGGGTTTGGGCCAAGGAAATTGCGACTCCGTCTTGATGGCCGGCTGAATGTCGGCCGCGGCCAGCTTTTCCTGGAGGTTATTGTGAAGTTCAGATAGACGGTGGTGCGGAATGGCACGGCCTGCGTCGGCGCCGGCGCCTTGCTTGCAGGTAAAAGCCGCGCAAAGTCTGGGTGGGTCGGCCTTCTTCGACAACGAGGGTGAGCGGAGTGTTTTTGTCGTTGACGATTTGCTTGTTCTCGAGCAGCTCGAGGAAGCGGTTGTAGGGAACGTCCTCGACATTGGCGTAGGCGCCGCCGCGGAAGACGACGGCGAGACCGAGTAAAGCCGAAGGCGATGGCGATCAGGATGACGCCGCGCCAGTTGAAACTGGGTTCGTTGCCGCGCGGTTTGTTATCCCGCTGAGAATTGCGATCGGGTTGAGGCCATGAATGAGGAACGTTTTACCGGGAAAACAGGCTAACATGAAGATCGTTCAATGCAAAGAGCAGGAGGCGGACCGCCAGAGGGAAGCGAGGCGAATAGTTAAGAGGTAATGGCCAGATATTCATCAGCACAACCGCGGGTGGCAAATGGACCATTCGATTCTTGAAGGAGCCGAGCCACCGAGCGATCGCCGCGACCAGCTGGACTGGCTCTACATTGCGCCGGTCGGCGATCTCGCTAAAATTTCGATCCGCATCTTCATGACTGAACTAGTTACAACAGTCGCAGATAAGATCGATCGCGCGGTGCAACGTGTTACGCCGCTGGCCTATCGGATCCAGCGGAGGGGCCGGCGCTGGATGCGGCGCGCCTTGCGCAAACCGCGCAGCGTTTCGGAGGGACCGAATCTGTTGCCGCTGCTCATTCAGGTGCTGGCCAGTTTTTCGAAAGCGGACGGCGTTCTGCTCGAGGAAGAAATCGACTCGAGCCTCGGGTTCCTGCGCTACGATTATCCGGAAGCGGTTTACTCGGAGCTGCGCCAACTTTTCCGGCAGGCGCTCTACGAGCAGCAGGATCTCTCGGCCATGGCGCAGAAGCTCGTCGCGCGAGCTCGAGCACGGAGCGCAAGATCATGCTCGGCGTTCAGCTCTACGATCTGATTTCGCAGGCCGGCCTGAAGCAGGAACAGGTCGTCGCGTTTTATTCCTTCATGTCGCAGCTCGGCATGGCGGCGCAGGCGATCGATATCGTTTATCAACTGAACGCCTCGGAGGATTCCGATCCGTCCATTTATCAACGCGGCGCGTCTCCGCTGGAATCGCTTTCGTTCGGAACGAACGGCCGGCCGACGTGACGTTGAAGAGTCTGAGCGGGAGCGACCGGCTTGCTCGCGTTTCGTTATCACGATCTGATCCTGCTCAAGAACTACAGCGGGCAGAACGTCTCGGTGCGCGGCCGGCCGCTGGTGCGCGGCGGTTTTTGCCGAATTTATCCGGGCCAACGGATTCTGGTGGGCGACCAGGTGCTGACCTATCAGGAGCTGGCGCACCTATTTCAACGCCAAGAAGAACGTCTCGCTTCCGCAAATCTTCGTGCGCGTGCACAAGGATGTCGATGAAGTCGAGCTGGAACGGTCGCGAACGCGGGAAAGTGCGCTCGAGGTCACGTTCGGCCTGAAGGTGCAGGTCAAGGCGTTGCGCGACGTCGATGCCGTGCTCAACGGAACGTGCCGCTGAAAGCCGGGACGCAAGTTGAGGCGACGCTCGAAGACAAGATCATCTTTCATAACGACAGCGAGACTGGACTTGACTCGATCTGCGGCGGCGCGCCCGCGCGATGGGTGGCCGGTTCCAGCTCAAGGCCTCCAAGTCCGAATATCTGGTCTCGAACAATCCGAGCTTGCTCGAGGCCGACGACATTCTGCTTTCGCCCGGGACGAGCGGCGACGTGCTGCTGAAGATTTTCTGCGATTACGACAAGCGGGTCGGCACAACTGGAAGTGATCGAGGCCGACCGGCCGATCATGGTGGGCGAGACGCCGGTGCGCACGACCGCGCCGCTCTGAAGGATGGCGACACCATCCGGATCGACATCGGCCAATTCCTGCGCTGCAATTTTTCCGAACGAATCATCGAGGAAGAGCGCAACATCATTCGCACGCTCGAGGTGAGCGATGTGACTCATCGTTTCGGCAACGGCGAGGTGGCGCTGGACGGCATTTCCTTCAGCGGTCAACCGCGGCGAGCTGGTTTGCGTGATGGGCGCGAGCGGCTCGGGCAAAAGCACGCTCCTGAAAGTGCTTGGCCGGGCAGCTTCAGCCGACGCAGCGGACAGGTCCTGCTCAATGGCCAGTCGCTTTATCAAAATCTCGACGAGCTCAAGCGCTACATCAGTTACATCCCGCAGGAAGACGCCTTCGACGAGCACCTGACCATCGGGGAGAATCTTCAATTTCGCCGCCGCGATTCGCGCGCCGCATCTGTCGCGGCGCGATCGGATGCGCCGCCTGGAAGGCAAACTGGTCGAACTCGGACTGGGCGAACGGCGCGACGCCGTGGTCGGGAGCGCGGTGAAGAAGACGTTGAGCGGCGGCGAGCGCAAACGGCTCAACATCGGTCTCGACATGATCGGCATGGCGGACGTTTACCTTTTCGACGAGCCGACCTCCGGCCTTTCGTCGAAGGATTCCGAGCACGTCATCGAGATCATCCGGAGCGATGGCGCACAACAAGATCATCATCGTCACGATCCACCAGCCGAGCTCGAAGCTGTTCCAGATGTTTCACAAGGCGATCCTGCTCGACAAAGGCGGGCGCCTGGTTTTTTTCGGCACGCCGTCGGACATGCTTCGTTATTTCGCCGAAGCCGAGCATCAGCATCAATTCGGCGCCGAGCTGGGCGCCTGTCCATCGTGCGGCACGACGCGGCCGGAATTTATCTTCGATGTGCTCGAGACGCCGCTGCGCGATCTGAGCGGCGACATCATCTACGAAGAAAACAATCGCGGCCAACTGGTCGCGGCCCGTCGTTATTCGCCGGAATTCTGGCGGGACAAGTATGAAGCGTTCCGGCTGATCCAGGACGTCAAGCAAGTGTCGCTGCGCAAAGAGTCCGGCACCGCTGTTGCCGGCCGCGCCGGCCGCAAAGAAGAAGCGGTTCTCCGATTCGCTGGCACGACGAATGGACGCAGTTCCGCACGCTGCTGCGGCGTTCCTTCATCAGCAAGCTGCGCAATCGAGCGAACCTCGTTATCACGCTTTGTGTCGCGCCGGTTCTGGCGCTGCTCATCGCCACGATATCTGCGTTATTCGGACAGTGGGCACTACGATTTTGCCTCCGCCTATCATATTCCGACCTTTCTTGTTTCTGAGTTTGATCGTGGCCATGTTCCTCGGGCTGACCAACAGCGCCGACGACATCATTCGCGATCGGGCCGGTCCTGCAGCGGGAGCGCAATCTGAATGTGCGCTTGTCCTATTACGTCATTTCGAAAAGTGTCACCCTGGGCATTTTCGCGCTCGTCCAGTGCATGCTCTTCGTCTTGATCGGCAACTACGTTCTGCAAATCCGCGGGATGTTCTGGATCGATCTGGCCATCATGTTCATGACCGCGATGGGCGGGGTCGCTCTCGGTCTCGTGATTTCCTCGCTCGTGGCCGATCCGAAGACGGCGGCCAACATTGTCCCGCTCGTTCTGATTCCGCAGATCATCATGGGCGGCGCGCTGATCAAGTACGAGGACATGAACCGGAATCTCACCCTGGTCTATGCTCTGAGCCATTGGTTCAAGGAGCATCCGAACAAGGATCTTGGGAAGAAAATGGAGAGCAGGCTGGAGGTCCCGTTTATCTGTCAGTTCATCGCCATGCGCTGGTCGTATGAGGAAATGGTCGTGGCGCAGGCCAAGCTCAACCCGTTGACCCGGCGACAGGATCGAGCGCAGCGCGAAATCGACGCGCTCGTGGCGAGGCATTCCCCAAATCCGAAGGACAGCAAGCGCCTGGATGACTTGAAAGAAACGCTCGCCATTCTTTCGGGTCTGGAAGCGAAAACCGCCAGAGGCCTCGATCATTACCTGGGGCTGGTTGATCAGGTGCTCGATGGGAAAAAGCCCTTTAATCGTGCCGCCTTTAAGGGCGCGAGCGGCCCGATCACGGCGGAGCAACTCTACGTCAATCAGAAGGTGTCCGATCTGATTGCCAATGCCGAGATGGAGCAGAGCGATTACCGGCGCGGAACCCGGCCGAACGTGTTCTTTGGCGCGCAAAAAGCCTATCTCGGGATGAAGGTCAGTGTGTTCGTATGGAACACGATTGTGCTGGTCGGCTCGAGCCTGGGCCTGCTCGTGTTCTTGCATTGGATCTTGCGCCGGCAACTCGAAGTCCGGCGGAGATAACGAAAACAGAGGGGGAAACGAGCAGATGAGTAAGACCAGAAACGGAGAAACACGTCTAATCGTCGCGTCCAGTGAAACGGATGCCGACATGTTTTACGCCACGAGATTTTGGGTGCCGGATCCGTTTATCTTCCTGGAACGGAATGGCCGTCGCACACTTGTTTTGAGCGATTTGGAAATCGATCGGGCGCGCCGCACGGCCAGGGCCAACGAATTTGTCTCCCTTAGTCAGCTTGAGCGCGAAGTGCAGGGCAAGTCGAAGAAAGCGCCCGCCTACGAAAAGGTTCTCGCCCATTTTCTGCGCCAGCGTGGAATCAGATCGGTCACAGTTCCGGCGAATTTTCCGCTGGGCTACGCTCGCGCGCTGGCGGCGGGCAAAGTCGGGCTGCGTCCGGCCCCTGGTTTGTTCTGGCCGCAGCGTCAAGCCAAGTCGGACAAGGAAATCGAGCTGCTGACGCGCGCTTCCCGCATTACCGAGGCCGGTTTGGCCCGGGCCATGGAGGTTCTGAAGGCGTCGAGGCCCGGAACCGGGAAACGGCTGCGGTGGGCGGGCAAGTTATTGACTTCCGAACTGCTGCGCGCCGAAATCGACTCGGCGATCTTGCGCGCCGGTGGTCTTCCGGGAGGAACCATTGTCGCGGGTGGCGACCAGGCGTGCGATCCGCACGAACGAGGGTCGGGTCCGCTCCTCGCCAATTCTCTGATCATTCTCGATGTCTTCCCGCGCGATGGGAAGTCAGGCTACTTCGGTGATTTAACCCGGACCGTTCTGCGCGGGCGCGCTAGTGAAGCACAGCGCAAGCTGTGGGACGCGGTCAAAGCCGGACAGGCACTCGCCTTGCGGAGAATCAAGGCCGGGGTAGACGGCCTCGAGATACACAACGCCATCCAGGAGCTGTTCGCTAAGCGAGGCTATCCCACCGGAGTGCGAAGAGGCCGGCGGGTGGGATTTTTCCATGGAACCGGCCACGGGCTTGGCCTCGAAATCCACGAATACCCGCGTTTGCAGAAAGTCACACTGAAAGAGCGTCAGGTCGTCACCGTGGAACCCGGTTTGTATTATCCCGGACTGGGCGGGGTGCGACTGGAAGACGTCGTCATGGTGACAAAGAGCGGGTGCAAGATGCTCTCCCGGTTTCCGAAGCAATTGGAGATCTGATCAACCACCAGACCTGTCATCCTGAGGCCAGGGCCGAAGGATCTCTCCCACTCGCGAAAGACTTTCCTCGCGAACCGGGATTCATCGAAGTGAGGGTGACGTGCGTGTTTGAGTGGGGTTCCTCGGTCGTCTCGGAATGACATTAGGGCAACGTTCCGTCCCGGATGCGGAAATCTGAACGAAGGCTCCCGCCGGGCGTCTAATTAAGCAGACTCACTTAAGACAGGAATGTTTTATCCCTACGGTATTGGCCACAACTGGCTGCTCTACATCGGGCTGCCTCTTATTATAGGGCTTTGGGCGCAATTCCGCGTGACCCGTGCGTTTCGGAAATGGGGCGAGGTCCGGGCGAGCTGCGAACATCACCGGTGCGGAATGCGCCCGTGAAATCCTGCAGGCGGCGCAAATTAACGATGTCACCGTGGTGGAGACGAACGACTTTCTGGGCGACCACTACGATCCGACGAGCAAACGTCTTTGCCTGTCGACCAACGTCTATAATACGCCGTCGGTCGCGGCACTTGGTATCGCCGCGCACGAAACGGGGCACGCCATTCAGCACGCCAAGGCTTACGCCCCGCTGAAAGCTCGGATGGCGATTGTGCCGATGACCATCGATTGCGTCGCAGCATGTTGCCGTTTGTCATCCTGGGCGGTCTGTTTTTTCACATCACCGGCCTGATCACGCTCGGCATTTATTGCTACCTGATCCTGCTCGTTTTTCAGCTCATCACCCTGCCGGTGGAGTTCGACGCTTCGCGGCGCGCCAAGATCATTCTGCAACAGATGGGGATCATTCAACCGGGGCAGGAAATGGCCGGCGTAAACAACGTCCTCAATGCTGCCGCGCTGACTTACGTGGCTGCCTTTATCGCGGCTCTCGGCAACCTGCTCTGGCTGCTTTCCATGCGCGATCGGCGGAACTAGGCGCTCGTTGCGACGACTTGAAGAAGATGAATCCTTCCATCGCATTGCCTCCGGCTCGGCGCCTGTCTGATTTGTTGTCGTCCGGCCTTGGCCTGCGTGATAAGTCTAAGCGCAAGGCGATGGACCAGCCACGAATCGATGAAGATCAGCAATTGGTAGCACGCACCCAGGGGGGCGAAGCGGCCGCCTTCGATCAGCTGGTCGTAAAATACACGCCGCGCCTGTACGGCCTGGTCTACAACATGACCTCAAACCACGAGGACACGAACGACCTGCTGCAGGACGTTTTCTGCCAAGGCCTACAAGGCCATCCGTGGTTTCCGCGGGAAATCGTCCTTTTATACCTGGATTCACTCCATCGCGGTCAATATGACCCTGAATTTCCTGAAGAAACGGGGCCGTCGCTACCACCTGAGCCTCGATGACGTTGATGCCAGCATTCAGAACGACAAGGAGTTCCTGGAATTGACCGCCACCAGCAGCCCGGTCCGGGAGGCTGACCTCTCGGAGCTGCAGAAGAGATTGAACGAGGCGATGATGAAACTGTCTGAAGAACACAGAGCTGTGGTCACCATGTTTCATATCCAGGGGATGCCTCATGCCGAGATCAGCAAGATCTTGCACGTTTCCGAGGGCACGGTACGATCCCGACTCTTTTATGCCAATCGGCAGCTGCAAAATTACCTGGACGAGTTCCGCAAAAACCCGGTTTCTTAAAAGGGGCCCTACTCATGGACGAATTCAACGATAACGAAATTACAAAGTTGCTGCGCTTGAAG
This sequence comes from uncultured Verrucomicrobiae bacterium, assembly GCA_963788855.1. Taxonomy (GTDB): domain Bacteria; phylum Verrucomicrobiota; class Verrucomicrobiia; order Chthoniobacterales; family UBA10450; genus CAWBIE01. The sequence continues at coordinate 278,002 of CAWBIE010000004.1, read as the reverse complement.
AAGTACGAACAGCCCCCCCCTGGCTACTTCGAAAATTTCCTGCACGAATTTCACCGGCGTCAGCGCGATGAATTGCTGCGCCAACCGCTCTGGCAGATCTGCCTGGATCGGGCTCAAGACTTCATGCTGCGGTTGAGCTTCCCGTCGCTGACATCTTACCCGGCGGCCGTGACTGCAGTCCTGCTCTTCGCCGCTGTGATCTCGTTCAAGATTTATCAAACGCCCGAGACATCGAGCCTCGCTCAGAGTCGGCCGGCCTTGACCGCCCCGGTTAGTGCGGATGGGGAATGGACGCTGGCCTTGCCGGCTTCCACGGAGGTCCTGAGCACGAAGCCGCTTCATAATTTTAATGGAAGCGCCCAAACTCACCGCGCCACCCAGCCACGCTATGTGCTTGATAGCGTTCCCGTGAGTTATGAGTCGACTCTCCGTTTTTAGCAGGTCTGCCGGGATCTTTTCCGAAATGCGGCTGCCTGCGAGCTACGGGGGCGCCGCCCTCGCTGCCATCTCAGTCCTGGCCGTTGGCCCGGCTTGGGCACAACAGCCGTCCGCTTCCTCCATAAGTCAGGAGGTTAAAGAGGTCTTCGAGCGCGCGGCCAAAGCCGTGGTGAAGGTCCACGGGGTGGATGAACACAGCGAGATTTTTGGGACCGGATTTTTCATCGACCCGACCGGAACACTCTACACGTCCTACTCCGTCGGGGGCGAAGCCGGAAACTTCACGGTTGAGTTTCGCGGCCAAAGCTATCCGGCCCGCCAGGTTCTCGCGGACGATCGCAGCGGGGTGGCCCTGTTGAAGGTTGATGTCGCCACCCCCGCCCTGCCAATTGGAAAAGCCGGGCAGTTGGAGGTCGCCACCCCGGTGGTGACAATCGGGTTTCCGCTCGATCTTCCTAAAACCCCGAGCTTTGGAATGATCGCCGGATTTGATCGCAAATATCTGGGTAGTTATTTTCATACGACGCACCTGCGCGTCAACTTGCCGACGCAGCGCGGCGAGGCCGGCGCGCCCCTGCTGAATCTCAAAGGAGAGGTCGTCGGAATCCTGGTAAGCAGTTTGGAGAACAATTCTTCGTGCTACGCCCTGCCCATCGAAGCGGCGGAAAAGATTCGCGGCGATTTTGTGCGTTTTGGAGAAGTGCGCCATGGTTGGATCGGGGCCACCGTGACGGAGGCGAAAACGGTGGTCGAAGGGTCCCGGGCCGAGATCGCGGAAATCATGAGTACGACCCCGGCGACGGATTCGGGCATGAAACCCGGCGACATCCTCCTGCAGGTTGGAACGGTGAAAGTGCGTGAACCGGAGGATGTCCTGGACGCCTCATTTTTTATTACGGCCGGTGATGTCGTGCCAATTACGGTCGTGCGCGACGGAAAAGTCCTCACCTTCAACGTCCAGGCTGATTTTCATCCCGGCGCCAGGCGACCGCCTTTGATGAGCGACCTGCCTTTGTCGCCCATCAACCGGACCATTCCGCTCAATCTGCTCTCCTCTCCCCAAGGGAAGCCATAGGCCACGGAATCGCGGTCTCAAAAGCATTCGGATCGCGGGTCGGCGATCGCCGCTACAGCATCTTGCGAAAATCGGTTTCGCTCAGAACCGGGACGCCGAGTTCTTTGGCCCTGGTCAGTTTGCTTCCCGCTTCTTCGCCAGCCACCACGAAATCCGTCTTTTTGCTTACGCTGCTGCTGACGTGTCCGCCGAGCGCTGCAATCCTGGCGCTGGCCTCTTCCCGTGTCATTCCCGATAAAGTGCCGGTCAGAACGAACGTCTTGCCGGTGAAAGGCAGTTTGGCTGCTTTCTCACGCGAAAATTTTTCGCTCTTCGGCCGGATGCCAAGTTGTTTCATGCGGCGGACCGCTTTTTTCCCTGCATCGGATGCAAAAAAATCCAGCACGCTGGTCGCCACCACCGGTCCTACCTCGGTCACGATCCCAAATTCCCTGCCGTTCTTGGCCTTTGATCTTTCCGGCGAACCCGGAGGCGATCAGGCGACTTGCGATCTCCTCGATTTGCTCCCTCAACTTCTCGTAGCGGGCGGGATTCTCGCGGCGAATCTCTCGCGCTTCTTCCAGTTTCCGATGATAATCCCGCACGTCACGCAGCAGGGGCGAGTTTGCCGACCTCCTCGATACTTTGGTGAAAAGCCGCCAATTGTGCGGCGGTGGTCTTGCCAACCTCCGGGAATGGCCAGAGCAAACAGCCAGCGCGAAAGCGGAAATGTCCTGGCTCGTTCGATCGCGTTGATCGCCTTGGTCGCGTTCTTTTCTCCGAAAATACGGGGCGCTTCCTCCGTGCCCAGATTCAATGTCGCCAGTTGCGCGATGTTCAGCTCAAAAAGATCGAGAGGTTCCCGCACCAGGCCGCCTTCCACCAGCTTGTCCGCCACAATTCCGCCGACTGTCTCGATATCGAGCGCGCCGCGATTGGTGAGGAATTCCACCCGGCGGGTTGTCTGAGCGGGACAGTGTAGGTTTTGGCAACGCCAGGCTACAAATTCCGGATCGCGATGGACTGGTCCGCCGCAAACCGGGCATTTCCCGTGAATGTGCTCAAAAAAATCGAACGGCCTGGCCGAGCGGGGCCGTTTTGATTTCACGACCTCGACGACGGCCGGAATCACTTCCCCGGCTTTTTCAATGACCACCGTGTCGCCGACGCGAATGTCTTTGCGTTTAATCTCGTCCTCGTTGTGCAGAGTGGCGCGCGCGACCCGGCTGCCGCTCACCGTCACGGGTTCGAGAACCGCGACGGGCGTGAGGATCCCGGTCCGGCCCACCTGCACGAGGATGTCAGTCAGGCGCGTTTCAACCTGTTCTGCTTCGTACTTATAGGCGATCGCCCAGCGAGGTGCCTTGGCCGTGAAGCCGAGACGCTCGCGTTGCGCGAACGAGTTTACTTTCACGACCGCGCCGTCGGTTTGATAGGCGAAATTGTGGCGCACACCGTCCAGTTCGTGAATTGCGTGCAGGACTTCGGCGACGGAATTGGCAACCCACCATCGCTGCGCTGAAGGCAATCCGAGTTTTTTCAGAAAAGGAAAAATCTCCGATTGAAGCGCAACCTTAAGACCTTCGACCGCGCCTGTGCCGTAGAAGACGACGCCGAGCGGGCGGCGCGCGACGATCTTCGGATCGAGGTGTTTGAGAGATCCGGCGGCCGCATTGCGCGGATTGGCGAAAACGGGCAGTCCGGCCTCGGTGCGCTGCGCGTTCAGTTTCTCGAAGCCCTGCTTGTCCATATAGACTTCGCCGCGAACCTCCAGGAGCGGCGGGACCGCGCCGCGCAACTGCTCCGGAATGGAGCGGATCGTCTTGATGTTTTGAGTGATGTCGTCGCCCACGACTCCGTCTCCGCGGGTGGCGGCGTAAAGCAATTTTCCTTTTTCATACGTCAGCGAAATAGCCACCCCATCGACCTTGGGCTCGATCACGACGGGAATCTCTTCGTTGGGCAGGAGCCGGGTGATCCTTGCATAAAAATCAGCGACCTCCTCTTCCGAGTAGGTGTTGTCCAGGCTGAGCATGGGCAGCCGGTGTCGGACCTGGGCAAACGCCTTCAGTGGGGAGCCACCCACCCGCTGGGTAGGCGAATCGGGCGAAACCAGCTTGGGAAAGCGTTCTTCGAGATCGACAAGCTCCTGGTAAAGCCGATCATATGCGCGGTCGCTGACGATAGGGGCGCTTTCGTCGTAGTAACGTCGATTATGATCTTCAATTTCCAGCCGCAACTGCGCGATGCGCTTTGCGACTTGCGCCTCATCCGCAGTCATGATGCCATGATATAGTCGTCGTATAACTCGGCAATGGAGCCTGACGAGAAAATTCTCGGCGTTGAAGGTGGCGGAACCAAGACCGCCTGGGTGCTGGTCGAACGAACCGGAGAGGACTTCCGGGTCCTGGATGGGGGCAAACTGCCGCCCTCCAATCTTCGCTTGACCACGACTGAGCAGTTGCGCGCAATTTTTGCGCAGTTCCCCAGGGAGGTGAATCGGGCTGGCGTTTTTCTCGCCGGCTGTGTCACGGACGAAGACCGGCATTCGTTGTCCCGGCTTTGCGCTGAGATCTGGCCGGCGGCGAAGATTGTCACGGGGAGCGATCGCGATTCGGGCATGGCCGCCGCTCTCGGGCACGGCGATGGAATTGTCGTCAATGCCGGGAGCGGCTCTTCCGTCACCGGCCGTCGCGACGATCGAATCGAGAAGGCCGGAGGCTGGGGGCACATCCTCGGCGACGCAGGCGGCGGATATTTTCTCGTTATTCAGGCGCTTCGGCTCATTCTGCGCGAATACGATCTGCATCGGGGAGAAGTGCAGTTCACCGAGAGAGTTTTGCGCGCTCTTTCTCTCAATAATCTGGACGAACTCGTGCGCTGGGCGCAGACCGCCGACAAGATGGAAATCGCGTTGCTCGCGCCGGTCGTCTTCGAAGCCGCGGCTAATGGGGATGAGCGCGTGTCGGAGATTTTGGAAGAAGGGGCCCGGGTCCTGACCGAATACACCGAGGCAGTGGCAACGCGGCTCCACGCCCTCGCGCCCAAGGTTTTGCTTTTGGGCGGACTGTTCCAACGCGATTCGATTTATGCGCATGCCTTCCGGCGTCGTTTGAAAAAGAATCTTCCCGATGCGCGCGTCTCCAATGCTGAGCGAACCCCGGAGATGGGTGCGGCCTGGCTCGCGGCCGAAATGCGCGAGCTTCCACGCCTGCAATACAGCGCCGAGCGAGACAAGCTTGACGATCTGGCGGCGGCCTTGACGGAACAGCGCAACCCGCGCTCGCAGGATCTGGAGAAACTCAGCATCCCGGACCTGGTGGGGCTCTTCGTTGAGGAAGAGAGTTCGGTGCAGGATGCTTTGCGCAAAGCGTCCGGCGACCTTGCTCGAGCCATCGAGATCGTGACCAAAAGTCTGCGCAAAGGCGGGCGGCTATTTTACGTGGGCGCGGGGAGCAGCGGACGGATTGGTGTTTTGGATGCGAGCGAAATCCCGCCGACCTTTGGCGCTCCGCCGGAATTGGTGCAGGGAATCATGGCCGGCGGCGTGACCGCACTTTTTCGCAGCGTGGAAGGCGCGGAGGACGAAGAGGGCGGAGGAGCGATCGCGATGGAGGAGCGGGGGATCAAGGAGACTGACGTGGTCGTCGGCATTACCGCGAGCGGACGAACCCCCTTTGTTCTCGGTGCGCTGGCCCGCGCCAAGGTATCCGGAGCGAAGACGATCCTGGTGAACTGCAACCCGGCGGGACCGGCCAGGGCAGGAATCGATCTGATCATCGCGCTGGCGGTCGGCCCGGAAATTCTCACTGGTTCGACCAGACTAAAGGCGGGAACCGCCACAAAAATCGCGCTCAACATCATCAGCACGGGGGCGATGGTGGCGCTTGGCAAGGTGCGCGGCAATTTGATGATCGATCTGCACGCCTCGAGCGCAAAATTGCGTGATCGGGCGACCCGCCTGGTCTCTGAGTTGGCCGGATGCGATTACAATTCTGCGCGCGAACGCCTCGAGGCCGGGGGCTGGAATTTGCGTGCCGTGCTGGACCACATCGGCGGGTGAACCCGTCGATGCTTGTCGAGCTCGCCAGAAATTTCTTGGCCGAGCCTTCGCCAATTTCTTTGGCGGATGGATGTGATTGGGTTATATCAGCAGAAGTCGGATCTCAACCCAAAGGAACTTTTATATGCTCTGGACAATATTTATCATCCTGCTCGTGCTCTGGCTTCTTGGTTTCATCGGCCATATTGGCGGCGGTCTGATTCATCTTCTGCTTGTCATCGCCATCGTCGTGCTAATCGTGAATTTGATTCAAGGGCGGCGGCCGCTCTAATCATGAAACCCGCGGGGATCGTCGGCATCATCCTGATCGTCATCGGTATTATTGCCTTTGCTTACGGCGGATTTCGATTTACGACCCAGAAAAAGGTGGTGGATCTCGGACCCCTGCAGGTGACTCAACAGCAGGAGCACAACATTTCGTTTCCGCCGATTCTTGGCGGCCTGTGTCTCGTCGGCGGAATTGTTCTGCTCGTCGTCAGCACGCGTCAGACCTGAAATATAGGGCGGCCATTCCTCGTCGCCGTCCCTGCGTTGGATTACGAGTTGCCGGTCTTGAGAACGGCAAAGGTCTTGTTGCCTTTGCGATCGAGGTAAAGAAGAACGCCGCGCTTCGGATCGGCTTTGACCAGCGCATCGCGGAACGATTGCACGTTGGTCACCGGTTTGCCGTCCACTTCCGTAATCACGTCTTCGCGCTGAATATCCTGTTGCGCCGCGATGCTGTTGTCGGCCACATCGGTGACAATGACGCCCTGCTGCACGTCCAGATGGAGCCGGTCGGCGACTTCCTTGCTCAGGTCTTGAACTTGCAAACCAAATTTCCCGAGGTCTTCCGGTTTCGGTTGTCCCGGTCTAAGCGGCTCGTTTGAGGCGCGGGCCACTTCGCCCGGCAATTCTCCAGTCGTCACCGGAACTTTGATGGTCTGTCCTTTTCGCCAAACCGTCAGCTCGAGGTTTTGTCCCACTTTCTTTTTTAGAATCTCATGTTGCAGCTGTGCATCGGTTGTGACCGGCGTGCCATCGACCTGCGTGATCACGTCGAAAGGCCGCAACTGACTCTTATTCGCCGGTGCGTCGGCTTCGATCGTTCGAACAATGACGCCTTTGTCCAAACCCTTGAACAAATCTCGAATGGTCGGGTCGTCACCGAGCGATTCAATCCGGATGCCGAGCCAGGGCCGCACAATCTTGTGGCCGGCCATGAGTTCGGTGCCGATTTCTTTGGCCATGTTACTCGGAATGGCGAAGCCGAGTCCGCGGTTCAGGCCGTTGATGAGTGTGTTCATCCCGATCACGTTGCCATCAATATCGCAAAGCGGTCCGCCACTGTTGCCCGGATTGATCGAGGCATCCGTCTGCAAATAATCCGAAATCGAATATCCGGCGTTGGCGATCAGCTTGTTGCGCCCCTTGCCGCTAATAACCCCATAAGTAAACGTGTAATCGAGCTTGAACGGCGCGCCGATGGCAAAAGCAAATTGGCCGACCCGAACCGCGTCGCTGTCTCCCAGTTGCACGATCGGCAAGTCCGTGGCGTCGATCTTGATGACCGCGATATCGGTTTTCTCGTCGGTGCCGACGACTTTGGCCTGAAATTCGCGCCCATCCTTCAGCTTGACGTCAATCTTGTCGGCCCCTTCCACGACGTGAAAATTCGTGAAGATGTAACCGTCGGGCCGGACAATGAACCCGGAACCCTCGCTTTGGATCGGTGGCGCGCCACGCGGATTTCGCCGTGGATCGTTCTCATCGGGCGGTCCCTGGAAAAATAAATCGTCCAGCCCGGGATTGTCGCTCGTATCGACCTTCTTCGTGATCTCAATGATGACCACGCTCGGCGCAACGGTCTCGAAGACCCTGGCAAAGGCGTTATTCAGCTGGTGAACAACATCCTTGCCCGCTTCAGCCGCGGCGGGCGGAACCGTCGGGAGGGGTGCAACTTCAGGCGTCGCCGCCGTGACTGCGGTGGAGGTCGCGATTACGAGAAAAATCAGGGAAAAAAGGATGCGCATCGGTTTCGCAATTTGGACAGCCTCGGTGGAGCAACGTTCATTCCTTCGCTCCCGCTCAGTCACCCGCTACCCTCGCGGGCTTGACCGTGCATGTCGCGGCCTCCCGGCGCGCTCCATTCATTCCTTCGCTCCCGCTCAGTCACCCCGCTACCCTCGCGGGCTTGACCGTGCATGTCGCGGCCTCCCGGCGCGCTCCATTCATTCCTTCGCTCCCGTTCAGTCACCCCGCTACCCTCGCGGGCTTGACCGTGCATGTCGCGGCTTCCCAGCGCGCTCCATTCATTCCTTCGCCTCCCGGCTTTGTTCTTACGGAAAAAGGCTATTTTGGCTCGCCAATCGCTGAACTATTCGGTATCATTAGTCAGACGGCCTTTTGAGAATGCCCACTTTGAAGATTCAAACCATGCTGGGTGTTATCCTTGCCGTGGTGGTCTTCCTGGCCACCAGCGGCTTTGGCCCCGAACCGCAGGTACGCAGTCCGATCTCGTCCGATGAGTTTATTCGGGCCATGGCCGCGCAGCGCACTTCGCTGGTTGACTTGTACTTTGCACAGAATCTCAACCCAAATGCCCGTGCCGCTCACGATCGTCCGCTCATTCTGGAAGCGACCCTGCAGCGCGATTGGCCGACTGTCAGTCGGCTGCTCAAGGCGGGCGCAAGCGTCGATCTGGCCGATGACGCGGGACTGACACCGCTGATGGCGGCCGCCATGCAGGGCGATCTGGAAGCGGTCCGCGAATTCGCCGGTGGCGTAACCAACATTAATGCGACTGATCGGACCGGCCGCAGCGCGCTGCAATATGCCGTCGCCGGACAAAAGACGGACGTCGTGCAGTTGCTCTTGCTCTTAACTCCGGATCTCGGGAATCAAAGCGGCGACCTGGTGGCGGATGCCCTCGAGACCGGCAACCGGGACATCATCGACCTCATTTTTAACCGCGTTTCCACCATTCCGCAGTGGACCGCCAAGACGCGACGCGCTCTTGACACGGCAATGTCGGCGGGAAATAGCGACCGCATCAGGTTGCTGCTGAGCAAGCATGCCGTGCCGCCAACTCCCGAGGGCAGCAATGTGCCTTTGCTGGCCTACACTATTGCCTCCAACAACGCCGCCCAATTCAAGATGCTTCTCGCCGCTGGAGCCGACCCCAACACCACGCTCCCGAATAAGTGTGACCACAATTTCCTGGAAGCCGTGCCGTCCAAGTCGCTATGCAGCTATCTCGAAGATGATCAGGGAGTGACGGTCCTGATGCTCGCCGCCGGCCTTGGCCAATCTGATTACGTGCGGGCACTGCTGGAAGCGGGCGCGGATCGAAACCGCGCCACCGGCCGTTGCAAGATGCTCGCTCTTTATCTGGCCGCCCAGACTGGCAAGTGGCAATGCACACAGATCCTGCTCGGCGGCGGTCCTCCGCCGGAGCAACTGCACGTTGAAATCCATCTCGCCTCGCAACACGTCGCCGTCGTGAAAGATGGGGTGCCCATCTTCAACACGGTCTGTTCGACCGGACGGCAGGGCTATTCCACGCACGCCGGCGATTACGTGATTACGGATAAGGAACGGAATCATCGGTCGACGATTTACAAGGTCGACATGCCGTATTTCATGCGTCTCAGCTGCCTCGATTTCGGAATGCACGAGGGCGTTGTCCCAAACTATCCAGCCTCTCATGGCTGCATTCGATTGCCTGGAGACGCGGCGCGCAAACTATATGCCGAAATTCCAATCGGCACGGTGGTGACCGTGCAATAGACCGGCGCTTGCCCCGAGACGCGAGGGGCGCGATTCGATTCCAGTGCCGGACGGGACTAACGTTCCGCTGATGTCGGTTTGGCGATCGTTGCTCATTATTTATCCCGAGCTTGATGCGCACATTCGCAGGAAACGGTTTCATCACATCGCGAGCAAATCGGAAATCGCGGATGCAACTCGGTCGTTCAAAGCCTTTCCGAAACTGGTGGGCCGCCTGACCGACGGAGCCGTGCGGATCGAGGCGCGGATTGTGACAAGTGACGAGCCGCTCAAGACTCTTTCGGAAAATGACAGAAATTGTTTCTGGCCGTCGCCGGACGACACGCGCCGGGAGTTGGAAAAAGCAGGCTCGCTCAATTCGATTTTTGTGTTCTGGCCGCAACACAACTTCGCCACGAACGTCAGCGTTCCCGGCGGGGCCTGGGGCCTTGGCATGGGGGCAAGCGATCGGACGAACGGCGCCACCTATGCGGCGGTGGCGAATGCTCCGTCGACCGCCTGGAGGCGAGAGGCACCAGGGGAAGTCTGGTTACACGAGTGGCTTCATGGCGTCTGTCGTCATTTCGCAACCCGGGGACATCCAATGCCGGCGAAAGATGCGGACGGCGCCGAACTTCACGGCTATGTCCGGTCGCCGACGGAAGGCTGGACTTCATATTATAGAGACCTGATGTCGGGAAATGTGAGGGAGGGCGACCGGGAAGTGGGAATTCCGGCGAACGCCTGGGGTCTGGTTTAACCCGTGTAAGGCTTTTCGTTGAGGTGCGTAGCGCACAGAAAAGTGCCTCCGTTGACACGATTGTTAAGGGTCTTAACATTTCCGTTCTCAATTGAAAATGCCTACGCTTGCCGCAGGGAAGATGGATGGAAAAGAGTTCGTCTCACACGCGCCCGGTTACTGGCCCGATGTGCCGGCGGAGCTTTGGAATGATTGGAAATGGCAGCTCAAAAACCGGGTCACGTCGCTCGTGCAACTCGAGCAACATCTTGAGCTGAGTGACGAGGAACGAAGTGGCGTTCTGTTGTCCGGCGATAAACTGGCGTTGGCCGTTACGCCTCATTTTTTCAACCTGATTCCGCGCGACAATCCGGATGACCCAATCCGCAGGCAGGTCATTCCGCGGATCGAGGAGACTTGGGCGTCGCCCTACGACATGGCTGATCCATGTGGCGAGGATTCCCACATGCCGGTGCCTGGTTTGGTTCATCGCTATCCGGATCGCGTGCTTTTTCTCGTGACCGATCGCTGCGCGAGTTATTGCCGCTATTGCACACGCAGCCGGGTGGTCAGCGGAGTGGGCGAACAGGAGTTGCACACGAATTTCGAGGAGGCATTTCGTTATCTCGAATCGCATACCGAAGTGCGCGACGTTCTTTTGAGCGGCGGAGACGCCTTGCTTTTTAGCGACGACAAGCTCGAAAAAATCCTGAGCCGTCTGCGCGGCATTCCGCACATCGAATTTGTGCGCATCGGCACGCGCGTGCCCATTTTTGTGCCGCAGCGCATTACGCCCGAGCTGTGCGCGATGCTGCAAAAATACCATCCGCTCTGGATGAGCGTGCATGTCAATCATCCGCGCGAGCTCACGACCGAGGTAAAGGCAGCGCTGGAGCGTCTGGCCAACGCCGGCATCCCGCTTGGAAATCAAAGCGTCCTGCTCAAGGGCGTGAACGACGATCTCGAGACAATGAAGACTCTGGTGCACAAGCTTCTCATGTGTCGGGTGCGTCCGTATTATATTTACCAATGCGACTTGATTAACGGCTCATCGCACCTGCGTACCTCTGTCGCGAAGGGAATCGAGATTATCGAAGGATTACGTGGTCACACCACCGGTTATGCCGTGCCGCAGTATGTGATCGATGCGCCGGGTGGCGGCGGCAAAGTCCCAATCAATCCGGGTTATGTTCTCTACCATGACAACGAGAAGATCGTGATCCGGAACTACGAAGGACAAATCTTCGAGTACCCCGAAGTCGGCGGCGATCAAACCGTGCAATTCGCGCCCCAGCGCGAATATCACGACGAGTATCTCTACTCGTAGTTATCGATCCCGGCTTGAGTTGTCGCAGGCTGTATGATATTGTCTTACAGCCATGAGAGAGACCGTGACGATCAGTATTCCGCCCCTGATGCGCAAGCAATTGAGCAAGGCGGCGGAGGCAGATGGCCTGAGCAAAAGCGAATTCGTCCGCCGAGCCCTTAAGGCTGAACTTTTTCGGCGATCGTTGCGCGCTGCTCGCGCCGAGCTGCTGCCCAAAGCGCGCGCCAAAGGCATCTACACGGATGAGGATGTGTTCAAAACCGTTTCGTGAGAGTCTTGTTCGATACGAACGTGCTTTTTGCGGCGTTCACGGTTCGTGGCCTTTGCGAAGAGTTGCTCGAGGAAACAATTGATCTCTGCACGATTATCTGGTCGGTTCCGCTTCGCGCTGAGCTCGTTCGCGTCTTGCGTCGTAAACGCCTCGTTACCCCCGGGGTTCTGGAGACGATCAATGCTTTCAGTGATATCTGCGAGATAGTGAAACCTGCCACGCTGCCGAGACGCGTCTGTCGCGATCCCGATGATGAGGTTGTCCTCGCTAGTGCGCTCGCCGGACGCGCGGACCTCATCGTGACAGGCGATGAGGATTTCCTCGTACTGAAAAATTTTCAGCGCATTCGGATTCTGTCGCCGCGCCAGGTCCTGGAGATTCTCCACACGAAATGAGCGATGGCGGCAAAGTCTCGATCATCACACCGCGTGAGAAGAAAGCCCGGATTGTTACCTTCTTCGGTTTCGTCCTCGTCGTGTTCTCGTCGTTTGCGATGGAAGAACATCCAGGTTTTTGGCCTGTGGCAATTATCGGTGCCACATTGTGGATAGCCGGCATTTTATATCGGTATTGCTTCATCGGTTCTCCCGGCTCCGAAGACCAAATGACGAAGCCGGCGCAGCTCCGGTCTCGAACGGCGGCATGGGCATATAAGGTCGCCTTGGCGACGCTCGCCGTTCTCACTGTTAGTGGGATAACTATGTGGTGGATTGTGCTGGCGCGTTTTCTCCTCTCCCAGTGCTCCCGAAGGTTCGTACACAACACCGTTCAACTGTCATGGATCGATTGTCTTCATCACACCATTTCAAGCTCATTTCATAGATTGGGCCTCTTACCCGTTATTTGCCTGCATGCTGGCCGGCTGGCTCCTACAGAACAGGTTTTTGCACGGATCCTATTTCGTTAGGCGATAAGAAACGAGACGAGCGGACGCTTCGCATTTTTCCCACAGAAAGCCCACCAGGCCAGGGAGCAGCGCGGAGATCAATCCAAACAGCGAAGAGCGGGGCTTTCTAGGGCCCGCGACCTCGCCCCTGATTTGGATTGGGCGGCGGCGGAATGAGATTTTGCGGAACGCCGGCAGCCTGGAGAATGGCGGCGCCATTCGCGGGATTGCGATACATGATCTCGCGGCTGAGACGTTGCATGGCGTTATCCCGTTGCGTTGCATCGGAGATGCTTTCAGCCCAACCGAGTGCAGCACTTGGATCTGTCCCGGCCAGGGAAAAAGCGAGCGCTGCCGCCGCTGAATCGCGCACGTTCCCTGTCGGAACAGTGTTCACCCAGTTCGCGGCCGCAGTCGGGTCGTCGCGGCTCCATTGCCGAATGACCTGGCCAATGTCGCGGGCCTGGCTCGTCGCATCAGCCACGGAGTTTGACCACGCGATAGCCGCGAGTGGATCCTGAGTCGCCCAGTTACGCAGCACTTGGCTGACCGGGGAGCGCCAGCCTTGACCCGCCGGGTCCAGGGCAGCCTGCGCGGCTGCCGCCTGCGGATCGATCGCCGACCATTGTCGATAAATCGCCTGACTCAGCGGTTCATTATTGGGAAAGGAGCCTAACGTGCCGGCAAGTTTCAGCGCGCCGAGCGGATCCTGATCGGCCATATAACTGAGCACGCCCAGCAAGGCCTGGTAACGCATATTCGGGTCGGCGATGCTTTGCGCGCGCGCCAGGGCGCCTTGAAAATTATCCGCGGCAAACTGCTGGTAAACATCGCTGGCGATGTAGTCGAAATCATGATTCTGCGCGGCAAATTGCAGCGCCCCTTCCGGATCGGTCTCCGTCCAGCGAGCAGTCAAGAGACGCAGCGCAAGTTCGCGCGCACTGCTCTCCGGCATGCGGTGCAATTGTTTCAGAGCGGCGCCAAATTCCGAGCTAGGCAGACTCCTGGCGAACTCTTCCAGATCTTTTGTTCGCTCCGTGGAGTTACGCTCTTTTAGAATATCGGTCAGCGATTTCTTTTGAGTCGGTGCGACCGCGCTGGCTTCGGCGGCTCCGCCAGAATTTTCGGATGAAACAGGTCTCGGCGTCGCCTTTGGCTTGGATAGAGCCACCGGGTCCACCTTGGCAACGGGGCCGGCCGGCTGGCCGACGTCCGTCATCCAATGGCCCAGCGCTGTGCCGACAAGAAAAGCGGCGAGCACGACGACCACTTGGACAATCGGGGAGCGGGTCCTAAACATGATTTCCTTCTAATTAACATACGACAGCTTGAAGTCCGCCAAAAGGCGGAAAAACAAGAAAGACCCCGGTCGCACTTTCACTTGACGGTGTCATGAACTTTTGACGTTATCGATTTGGCCAATTATTCGGTTTTTATACGGGTCGCCCTGGCGGTTTTCAATTTTGAATCGACATGACATTGAATTACGAATTTCCTTTGCCGAGCCCGTGCCGATTCATAGAGTCTTGGCCAGCACTTCACCTTAAATTTTCCACCGTCTGAACGAAATATTTCCTAAACTCAGCTCTGGTTCGTTTTTGGGTTGGCGGCTGTGGTTGGGCAGCCGGGGTGTCGGCTAACATATGGCGAACTTTTTTCCACGCTGGACCAACTGGCTGCCGCTCAAAATCGCGATCTGCGGCGTGCTGATCGTTTGCGGCCTGACCGCAGCGACGTGGTATTACGTCACGCCCAAATACACGCGCGTCGGCTATCAGCCGATCCAGCCGGTGCCCTTTCCGCACGACATTCACGTTTCGCAGCTCGGGATGGATTGCCGGTATTGCCACAGCTTCGTCGAGGTGGCGGCGCATTCGAATTTACCGAACACCCAGACCTGCATGAATTGCCATCAGCAGGTGCAAAAGGATAATCCGAAGCTCGAACCGGTGCGCGCCAGCTGGAAGACGGGCAAGCCGATCGAGTGGGTGCAGATTCATCGGACGCCCGATTACGTTTTTTACAATCACTCCGCGCACGTCAACCGCGGCATCAGCTGTTTCAGTTGCCACGGCCAGGTCAATCAGATGCCGGTGGTTTATCACGCCAAACCGCACAGCATGGCGTGGTGCCTCGAATGTCATCGGCATCCGGAAAATTTTCTGCGCCCGGAGGATCAGATTTTTAATCTCGATTGGAAACCGGACGACGTGAAACCGGCGGAATTTGTCGCGAAATACGGACAGCCCGAGGGCGTGACGGAGGATTGGTCGAAGAAGAAAAATCTCACCCAAGCGGAGATCGGCCAGACGCTTGAAGGAGAAGTGGAACATTCAATCCGCCGATCAATTGCCAGGGGTGCCACCGATGAAACGTGTCTTTCAACATCCGCCCGAGCCGGTTGACCGGGAAACGTTACTGGCGCAGTCTCGGCGAATTGAGCGACACGCCCGAGTTTCGCGACTGGCTGGAGCGCGAATTTCCAGCCGGCGCGGCCGAGCTGAAGCGAACGACGAATGGTCGCGCCGCGGTTTCCTGAAACTGATGGGCGCTTCGATGGCGCTGGCCGGTTTTGGTTTGAGCAGTTGTCGGCGCCCTGAGGCGCACCTGGTTCCATTTACCAAGAGCGTGGAATGGACGATCCCGGGCAAACCTCTTTACTACGCGACGGCCATGCCGCGGCGTACCGGCGCGATTCCGCTCATCGCCACCACGGTTGATGGCCGACCGATCAAGATTGGAAGGCAATCCGCTTCATCCGGCGAGCGGCGGCGCCACCGACGCTTTTGCGCAGGCTTCGATTCTCGATCTTTACGATCCGACTCGCTCGCAGACGAGTCGTTCGACCATGGCAAAGCTCCGACCGATCGCGCCGAGTTCGACGCATATATGGAGAAGCTGCGTGGCACAGCTCAAAGCCGATGGCGGCGACGGGTCTGGCTTTCCTGGTCGAGGAAGTGCATTCGCCGACGCGCGAACGGTTGCGCGCGGAGTTGGAGAAGACGTTCCCGAACATGCGTTGGTGCGTTTACGACGCCGGCCTGAGTCGGACGCTCAGAAGTACTGCCACCCAGGCCGCCTTTGGCGAGAACTACCGTCTCGTTCCGCGGCTCGAACGCGCCGACGTGGTTCTCGCGCTGGACTAGCGATTTTCTCGATTGCGGCGAAGGGCGACCTCGCTTCGGTGCGCGCCTTCACTTCGCGGCGCCGGATCTCGGAATCGAAAGAGACGATGAACCGGCTCTACGTGGTGGAGAATCGATTCACGCTGACCGGTGCGATGGCCGATCATCGTCTGCGTTGCCCGGCCAGCCAGATTCCGGCGCTGGCTTACGCGCTCGCGCGCAAGATTGCGGATGCGACGACCGACGCCGGGACTTTCCGCTCTGCTCGCGACTTTGCCGGCGCCTGCCGGCGCGGCGAAACCTTCGACGATCAATGGCTCGACCGAAGCGGCCGGCGATCTCGTCGCGAAAAGCGGGGTCAGCCTGGTGCTGGCCGGTCCGCATCAGCCGGTCGGTGGTGCAGTTCCTGGTCTACGCGAATCAATTCCGCGCTCAAGAATATCGGGCAGACACTTCTGCTTCGCGACTTCCCGCGCAATCCGAAGACGCTGAGGCATTCTGCAGCTGGCCGGCGAAGATCGATGCCGGTCGGATCAAACAACTTTTCATTTTTGGAGGTGATCCGGTTTACAACGCACCGCGAGCGTTGACCCAGGATCACAGCGAGCAAGCCCGGCCGGTGGATTGGGCGGATTTGCAGAAGAAAGTGCCGGAAGTGGTTCGACTCGGTTATCACGAAGACGCGACCTCGAGTTTGAGCCACTGGCATGTGCCGATGGCGCATTATCTGGAAGCGTGGGGCGACGCGCGTGACTTCCGACGGCGGCTTACCTGGCCGATTCAGCCGATGATCCTGCCGCTTTTTGGCGGTCTCTCCGAAATCGAGCTGCTGAACGCGCTGCTCGGCGGACCGAAAGTCGATGGCCCGGAACTGGTTCAGGCAAACTTTCCGCGCCACGGGTCCGTCCGGAGATTTTGCGACGGCGTGGTCGAAATTTTTGCATGACGGATTTGCGGCGTCCGCGCCGTTGCGCGATCGAACCGGTCGGCTTTAACAACAGCGGCGGCCGGCCGTTAGGGCAAAAGACTGTGGGCGACGATGCCGGCGCCGACGGCGGATTCGCCCGAGATTGTCTTCGTCCGCAGTTACGCGATGGACGACGGGCGTTACATGAACAACGGCTGGCTGCAGGAGTTGCCCGATCCCATCACGAAACTGACCTGGGACAACGCGGCGCTGATGAGTCCGGCTCTGGCGAAGCATCTGAAGGTTGAGACCGGCGATCTCATCCAGGTGACCGTTACCGAAAAGGCCGGTCCGGCGAACGATCAACCCATCAAACGCGAGTTGGTGATCGCGGCGCTGATTTCGCCTGGGCACGCCGATCATTCCATTACCATTCCGCTCGGCTACGGTCGCAAGATGCCGGGATTCGACTCGCTTCCTTATTCTGGCGGCGCCGTGGAAGAGCATTCAAGGACCGCGGAACAGATCGGCTTCAATGCCTATCTCCTGCGCACCGCGGCCGAATCCGCATTTTATTGTGGCCGACGGCAAAGGAGTTGAAAGCGTGAAGGTCAAGAAGGTGGGCGAGAAATATCCGCTCTCGATCACGCAGGACCACTGGAGCATTGAAGGTCGCGGCCTGGTCCGCGAAGCCACGCTCGATCATTACCGGGAAGACAACTGAATTCGTGAAGAAGATCGCCGGTGATGAAGATCTTCCGCCCAAGTTGCCTTCACTTTATATCCATCCGCCGCTGACGTCGTCGCAACAGTGGGGCATGAGCGTCGATCTGAACGTCTGCACCGGTTGCAGCGCGTGCGTCATTGCCTGCCAGGCCGAAAACAACATTCCGATCGTCGGCAAGCTGCAGGTCAGCCATGGTCGCGCGATGCATTGGATTCGGATCGATCGTTACTTCGCGAGCGAGAAGTCGTTCCAACAGGATCGGGGCGAATGGCCGGAGAATCCCGAGATCGTGCACGAACCGATGATGTGCCAGCACTGCGAGAACGCGCCGTGCGAAACCGTTTGCCCGGTCAATGCCACCGTCCACAGCGAGGACGGTCTCAACGTCATGGCCTACAACCGTTGCATCGGCACGCGGTATTGCGCGAACAACTGCCCGTTCAAAGTGCGCCGCTTTAACTTCTTCGATTACAACCAGCGGCCCGTCGGCAAAAAGGAGATCTCTGGAAAATTTGCCGTCTACGAAGAATACGTCGCGCCGTTCACGATCAAGGGCGCGCCCGACATCGATCAAGATGCAGAAAAATCCGAACGTCACCGTGCGCATGCGCGGCGTGATGGAGAAATGCACTTTTTGCGTGCAGCGCATCGAGGAAGCGAAGATCGCCGCCCACGTGCACGCGGGCGCCTCGGCCGACACGCGCATTCCGCGAGATTCGTTTACCAGTGCCTGCGCGCAGGCTTGTCCGAATGACGCGATTGTGTTCGGCGACATTAACGATCCCGAGAGCCGCGTTTCGAAGCTGAAGGCGCAGGACCGCAATTACCGGCTGCTCGAGTATTTGAATGTGAACACGCGGATCGAGTTATCTGGCGCGCATTCGCAATCCCAATCCGAAAATGCCGGACGCGAGCAAGATTGGAGTGGCCAGTCCGGCGGAAAAGGAACACGCCGCCGCGTCGCCGGAGGACAAATCGTGAGGATCCCGGAATTGAAACATGGATAGCGCATCCACAGTTCCAGAAGCATTGCAAGGCGGGGCCGTGATCTCGTCCGAGCGGCCGCTTGCCCGCGTTCCGCTTGTTCTGAACAAACGGAATTTCAGCTGGCTGACCGAACGAATTTCCGGCGTGGTCGAACAATCGGCGCCGCGCTGGTGGTGGGTGACATTTACGATCACGGCAGCCATCGCCGATGATCGGACTGTTCTGCCTCGGCTACCAGATCTCCACCGGGGTCGGCACATGGGGACTGAATCATCCGGTCGGCTGGGCCTGGGACATCACCAACTTCGTTTTCTGGATCGGTATCGGTCACGCCGGCACGCTGATCTCCGCCATTTTGTTTCTTGCTTCGACAGAAGTGGCGCACCTCGATCAATCGCGCGGCCGAAGCGATGACGCTTTTCGCGGTCATCTGCGCCGCAATTTTTCCGGGCGTCCACGTGGGTCGCGTCTGGATGGCGTGGTTTCTCGCGCCGTTGCCGAACAACTACGGCATCTGGCCGAATTTCCGCAGTCCGCTGCTCTGGGACGTGTTCGCGGTCTCGACCTACTTCACCGTCTCGGTTCTGTTTTGGTACACGGGACTGGTTCCGGATCTCGCCACGTTGCGCGATCGCGCGACGTCGAAGATCAAGAAATTCCTCTTCGGTGTCTTTGCCCTCGGCTGGCGCGGATCG
This sequence comes from uncultured Verrucomicrobiae bacterium, assembly GCA_963788855.1. Lineage (GTDB taxonomy): Bacteria > Verrucomicrobiota > Verrucomicrobiia > Chthoniobacterales > UBA10450 > CAWBIE01. The sequence goes on along the minus strand of CAWBIE010000004.1, from coordinate 259,036 downwards.
AACCGCCACTGGCGGCATTACGAAATGGCCTATCTGCTCCTGGCCGGTCTTTCCACGCCGCTGGTGCTCTCCGTGCATAGCGTCGTGTCCTTCGACTTCGCCACGTCGATCCTTCCCACCTGGCACACCACCATCTTCCCGCCCTACTTCGTGGCCGGCGCGATCTTCGGCGGCTTCGCCATGGTGCTGACGCTGATGATTCCGGCGCGCGCCATTTTCAAGCTGCACGACATCATCACGCCGCAGCACGTGGACAAAATGGCGAAGATCATTTTGCTGACCGGCTCGATCGTCGGCTACGCCTACGCGCATGGAGTTCTTCATCGCCTGGTACAGCGGCAATCAGTTCGAGCGGTTCGCCTTCTTGCAACCGCGTGCTTCGGTCCCTACTGGTGGTACTGGTGGGTGGGAATGTTGTTCTGCAACGTGCTTTCGCCGCAGCTCTTCTGGTTCAAGTGGTGCCGGCGGAATGTCTTCGTCGTTTACTTCGTCTGCATGTGCGTGAACGCCGGCATGTGGTTCGAGCGATTCATCATCATCGTTGGCGGATTGCACCGCGACTTTCTGCCGTCCTCGTGGGGCATGTTTTATCCGACCTGGGTCGACATCTGGACCTTCATCGGCACGTTCGGCATCTTCACTTCGCTCTTCCTGCTTTTCATTCGCTTCCTGCCGATGATCGCGATGTCGGAAGTCAAAATTGTTCTGCCGGAGGCGGATCCGCATTATGCCTTGCCCGGTGGCCATCAGCCCGCCGCCGAGAGGAAAGGAGCAGAGCATGAGAACGCCTTCCGGTCACAAAGTTTACGCGATGGCGGCGGAGTATCCGAGCGCGGCCGTCGCTCTATGAAGCGGCGAAAAAGGTGCGCGACGCCGGTTTCAAGCGATGGGACGTGCATTCGCCGTTTCCGATTCACGGAATGGACGAAGCGATGGGGCTCGGCAAATCGTGGCTCAGCGCGGTCGTGCTGGCGGGCGGCATCACCGGCTTGCTCACCGCCATGGTTCTGGAATTTGGCCCGTCTTGGTTCATTTACCCGCTGATTGTGCACGGAAAACCTTTCGACTGGAGAACCGTGCCGGCATTTTTCCCGATCATGTTCGAGCTGACGGTTCTTTTCTCGGCGTTCGCGGCTGTTTTTCGCCTGGCTGATCATGAACGGATTGCCGCGCTGGAATCATCCGCTCTTTAACTGGGATCGATTCAGCGCGCGCGACCAACGACGGATTCTTTCCTCGTCATCGAGGCGCGCGATCCGCGTTTTACGGAAGTGGAAGCGCGCGAGCTGCTCGAGAGCAGCGGCGGCCAGCATATCACCATTGTGCACGAGGACTAGATATGCTACGCGGCTTCCTCCTCATTTCTTCTGTTGTTCACCATCGCGCTGGTCGCCGTGTTCGGGTTTCGCGGGCAAAAAAGCACCGGCTCGCCGATCGAGATTTTTCCCGACATGGTGCGCCAGATGAAAGTGCGCGCGCAGGCGCCGCTCGACTTTTTTGCCGACGGTCGCGGTCCGCGCGTGCCGGTCGCGGGCACCGTTCCGATCGGATACGAAATGCCGAAGCCGGAAACAATCGCCACTCCGGCGCGCCGCGGTCGAAGTCCCGGTAGCCCGTTCGCGTCTCGCCTTCAGCGAAGGCACCGATTATTACAACACCGGAAAAATGGGCGACCAGCTGGGGCACGGGTATTCCGGTGGAGGTGACGCCAGGAATTGATGGAGCGCGGCCGGCAGCGTTTCACTATCACTTGTGCCATGTGTCACGGAGCCACCGCAGCGGGCAATGGAATCACCAAGCAGTACGGTCTTGCTACCGTCGTGACTTTGCAGGACGACCGCATTCGCAAAATGGCGGACGGCGAAATTTTCAACACGATCACCAACGGCAAGAACACGATGATGGCCTACGGGCCGAACCTCACGGTGGCGGATCGTTGGGCGATCATTGCCTATCTGCGCGCGTTGCAGCGCAGCCAAAACGCGTCGCGATGTGCCGAACATCGCGCGGAACTGGAGAAACCGGCGGCACCGAACCTGAGCCAAATCGGAGGCGCCAAGAAATGAGCGAACGTTCCCAAGCATTGCCACGCCCGAAGGCGAGTACTTTGAGAGTACGCGCGTTTGCCGGACTTTCCGTGCTGCTCGGCGTGCATCGCCTTCGTCGCCCTGGCTCTTTGCGTGGTCGGTGCGCTACGTCGAGCCGTATGCAATTCAGCTTTTCCTGGCTCTTCGCCTTTGCCTTTTTCTTCACGCTTTGCGCGGGCTGCTTCTTCTGGACGATCGTGCATTACGCGACCGATGCCGAATGGACGGTCGTGGTGCGGCGTCAGCTGGAAAACATTTGCTCGTCTTTTCGCGGTGATGGCGTTGTTTTTCATCCCGGTCCTGTTGCTTCGCCATCACCTCTACCACTGGATGAACGTTCCGCCGGGCACAGGATCACGTGCTCGATAGCAAGCGCGCTTATCTCAACTGGAATTTCTTCCTTGTGCGCGCGATTTTCTGTCTTCGGCTTTCTTTATCATCGCGTCGCTGCTGCTGCGTCGATTTTCGATCCGTCAGGATAAGGACGGGAATCCCGCGTTACACCCTGATGATTGCGTAAGGTCTCGTTCGTCAGTCTGCCGCTTTTTGCGCTCTGCCTCACCTTCGGCGCCTACGATTGGCTCATGAGCCTGAACTATCACTGGTTCTCGACCATGTGGGGCGTCTACATTTTTGCCGGAGCGGCCGGCAGCTCGATGTCGCTGCTCGTGCTCGTCATCACCGGCTCTGCGCAGCGCCGGTTATCTGAAGGAAGTCGTCACGATCGAGCATTACCACATCATGGGGAAATGGATGCTCGCTTTCACCGTTTTCTGGGCCTACATCGGGTTCAGCCAGTACATGCTCATCTGGTACGCGAACATGCCGGAGGAGACTGCAATACTTCATCGCTCGGAACACCGAGTGCTGGTGGAACCTGAGCATGTCTGCTCGTCTTCGGCCGCTTCTTCGGTCCGTTCGCGATCTTGCTCCTGCGCTCGATCAAGAAGACATCCCCATCAACTTTGCTAGGTCGCCGGCTGGATTCTCTGCATGCAGCTGCTCGATATGTACATCGTCATTCTGCCTGCCCTGCACGGAACCGGCGTGCATCTGAGCATCTGGGATTTTGTTCCGGTCGTCGGCATGGGCGCAACTCTGGCCTTCGTTTTCTTGCGGATTGTGCGGCGGCCATCGCTCTTTCCCGTGCGTGATCCGCGCTTGATCGAATCTCTGAACCTGGTGAATTGATATGGCCGAGCGAATCAATTCGCCAGGTAGCGCAGCCGCGCGCGCCGTTCTCGGCGTGGATCGGCATTGTTCTGCCTTTTCGCGCTCTTTGGCGTGATCGTGCTGGCCATCATCGGACCGTCGCCGCGCGGCGACGACTACGAGCAAGCCGCGCGCCAAAAAGCGGTTTGATAAACTGAAGACGGAACGTGAGAAGACGCCAAGGCTCTGACCACTTATGCGTGGGTCGATAAGAACAAAGGCGTCGCCCGAATCCCGATCGATCGCGCCATGGAATTAACGGTGGCGGAACTGCCGAGAAAAAACCGGCGCCCGCCTATCCAATCGTAATCACGCCACCTCCCGCTCCGCCGGCCCAGGCCTCGCCGGCTCCGTCCACGGCCAAGCCGGGCGCGGCCCCTTCCGGGACGCCCGTCACCAACTGCCGCGGCGCCACGCCCGCGCCCGCTCCGGTGAAGACGTCATGAGCCTTTTTGCTTTTGTTGCCACAATGACATCGATCTTTTCTCAACTTATGGATGCCACTGAGGTTTCGCTGAAAACGCCGTCCCGTGCGATCGATGTTCCGACGAGTGAAGTCGAGCAGGTCGAGCGCGCGTTGATCGACGCTTCGACTCGCGTGCCGGTCCTGATGTTTTACGCGTCGGCGATCGCTTTGGCTGCTGATCGGCACTCTGCTCGCCGGCTTTGTCTCCTTCAAACTGCACTCTCCCGATCTGCTCGGGAACATCAGTTTCCTGACCTGGGGCCGGGTCCGTCCGGCCCACATGAACATCATGATCTACGGCTGGGCCTCGATGGCCGGCATGGGCACCGGCATCTGGTTGATGGCGCGTTTGTGCCGCACAGTCTTGCGGCATCCGCTTATCCTTGTTGCTGGCGCCGGTTTTTGGAATCTGGGGGTATTGCTTGGCGTCGGCGGAATTCTCGCGGGCGACAGCACCGGCTACCAATGGCTCGAGTTTCCATCGTACGCCGCCATCGTTCTGTTCGTCGCCTACTCGCTCATCATGTCGTGGGCGGTGCTGATGTTCCGTTTCCGCCGCGGCGAGCAGATCTACATCACGCAATGGTATTTGGTCGGCGCGTTTCTCTGGTTCCCGTGGCTCTACGCCGCCGCCCAGGTGATGCTCTTCGTCGTGCCCGTACAGGGCGTAATGCAGGCGGCCGTCTCCTGGTGGTACGCCAATAATCTTCTCTTTCTCTGGTTCGGGGCCATCGGCCTCGGCACGGCTTATTACATGATTCCGAAAGTGATCGGCCGGCCGGTTTACAGTTATCAACTGGCGACCATCGGATTTTGGACGTACGCGCTCTTCTCCAGCTGGACCGGAATGCAGCGCCTGGTCGATGGACCGTTCCCGGCCTGGATGATCACCGCCAGTATCGCTGCGACGATTCTTACCATCATTCCGGTTGCGACCGTGGGTCTGAATCATCACATGACGATGCAAGGGCACTTTCCACTGCTGCGATACAGTCCGACTCTGCGTTTCACCGTTTTCGGCGCGATTTCCTACACCGTTTTTAGCGCGCTCGGCGTGCTGATGTCGCTCCGTTCCATGGCGCGCTACGTGAACTTCACTGAGGCCAGCGTCGCCTATTCGCACCTGGGTCTCTACGCCTTTTTCAGCATGGTCATGTTCGGCTCGATGTACTACATCGTGCCGCGATTGGTTGGCCGCGAGTGGCGCTATGCCTCGCTCATTAAGCTGCACTTCTGGAGCTCGGTTTATGGAATCGGTCTGATGACCCTGATGCTGCTCGTCGGCGGATGGGTCCAGGGGCTGAGCATGGAGAATCCGTCCCTTTCCTTTTCCGAGAGCGACCCAGTCCGTGATGCCGTATCTTCGCGGCCAGCTCTCTGGCCGGCATGCTCATGATGGTCTCGCACTTCATCTTCGCTTTCCATTTTGGCCTCATGCTCTTCGGTCTAGGTCGAACCGCGAGCGTGCCGACATTTCTTGAATCCGGTCGAAGCGGAAGGCTCCGAATCCCATTTATGAAAGGACTCTGGCCACTTCTTTGCGGTCTCTTCGGGACCTTTGCGTTCTCCTGGGTCGGGTTGGCCCTGATTCCGAATTCGCAAATTGGACATCTCGATCCGCAAAGCGACGAGGATGGCACGGACATTTATCCGATGCCGCAATCGGGGATGGTCGAGCGCGGCCGCAAAGTTTACACGGCCAATGGCTGTTTCTATTGCCACAGCCAACAATTGAGACCGGACTACGCAGCTTCGGATCTTGATCGGACGCGCGATCTCGAACCGCATCCGAAGTGGGGCGTGCGCCGCAGCGCGCCACGCGATTACATCTTTGATCGTCCTGTCCAACTCGGCAAAATGCGCGACGGTCCGGATCTTTCCAACATGGCCAAGAGCGCGCCGACCGAAGATCAAAATGCTGCGGCTACCGGAACGGCGCCGGCGGGATCGCCTGCGCCTTCGCCTGGTCAGAGTCCACCCGCCGCCGCGGGAGTGTCGCCTGCCGCGGTTGCTTCAGCGTCACCTGCCGCCGCGAGCGCGCCAACGGCGGCGTCGCCGGCACCGGCTCAAGGCGCATCGCCTGCTCCGGCGGTTGCGAGTGCGATCGATTCCGGGGCGAACCCGGCCCAGCCACCCAATTACTCGGCTGCCTGGCATCATCGGCATCTCTATTCGCCGCGCAGCATGAATCTCGATTCGAACATGCCGGCCTACCGGTTCTTGTATGATAAGCATTACATCACTGGCGAACGTTCCGTCGATGCCCTGAACCTGACCGAGGCCGACGCACCTCCGGCCGGCTGGGAAATTGTTCCAAGTTTTGACGCCAAATGCCTGGTGGCTTACCTGATGTCACTCGACCAATCGCATCCCTTGAAGGAAGTAAAATCCGGCGCACCGCCCGCGCCGCCGGCCCCGGGGAAGGCGCCTTCCAAATGAACGAGAACGTCCCCAAACCCGCCGCGCGGCCCAGCCAGGGAATGGATTATGGCGAAAGCGCTGACGTGCAAAATGTGCACGCCGCCATTCAGCGGGAGAAGCGCGAGCCGCTCGTTGGACTCGAGCCGCTCTCGATCTGGTTGATCGCCGTTTACGGTCTGGCAGTCTTTTTCGGCGGCGCTTACCTCGGCCGATTCTCCGGAAGTTTTAGCGGAGAGAGTCTCGATCCGTATGGCAGCCCTCCGCAAGCCAACCGGGCCGGGGGACCGCAGGGGGGCGCGCAACAGGTTGAGCTTTCGCAGGCTGATCGCGGGAAGAAGATATTCTCCGCCAACTGCGCGACCTGCCATCAAATGACCGGCCTCGGCGTGCCGGGACAATATCCGCCGCTCGCTGGTTCGGAGTACGTGAACGGCGGCACCAAACGCCTCGGGATGATTGTTCTCAAAGGCCTGGTCGGCCCGATCAAAGTGAAAGGCCAGCAATTCGTTACCTCCGCGCAAATGCAACCTTGGGGACAGACCTTGAACGATCAAAGAATCGCCGATGTTCTGACTTTCGTTCGCCAGGAATGGGGCAACACCGGCGGCCCGGTTGCATCTGAAGGGATCGGCGCACTCCGCAAAGACCTGGCCGGCCGCACAGATTCTTTCACTCAACCCGATCTGGACGCCGTCTCAGCCGACGAGAATCTTCCCGGCGGCGCACCGGCGGCTGGAAAACCGGACGAGCCTCCCAAGCCGCAAGGGAGTCCGGCCCCGGGTGCCCCGCCCAAGCCGTAGCTCGTTCGGCATAACTCTCGCGGTTTGTGCTAAAGCGCGTCCGCGATCACTTCGGCCATGTGCTTCGGTCTCGCTTCGGTCAGATCAGCGATCTGGTGCCGGCAACTTGTTCCGGAAGCGACGATCTCGCTCCCGCTTGCCTGACTCTTGATCTGGCGGATGAGTGGTTCCGCTACTCGCAATGACAGTTCGTATTTGGACGCTTGCGCGCCGAACGCTCCCGCCATTCCGCAGCAGCCCGTCTCGAGCAAGGTGGCCTTCCTTCCCGGCAGGCGCTCGACCAGTCGAGCCATGAACCCGGGTTCGCGCAAAGCTTTGGCGTGGCAATGCGCGTGGATCGCGACGTTCACATCTCCATTCGGATTCGGCGAACTCCTGAATTGGAGGGCGTTCGGATTCTTCATCAACAGGTCCTCCGCGAAATCTTCGAACAACCAGCAGCGCGCCGCGATTTTTTCCGCGTGCTCGATCTTTAGCTCGCGATAATCCTCCACAAACATCGAGTAGCAGGACGGCTCGAGAAAAACGACCGGCACGGAGTCATCGCTCCGCCCGAGAAGATCGATATTGTGCTGCCCGGATTTTGTCGCCGCGTCGAGGTTTCCCTGACTGAAAGCGGGCCGTCCGCAGCAGCGGCGATCGCGCGCAAGTTTAACGTCAAACCCGAGCGCCTCGAGCACTTTAACGGCGGCAATGCCAATGTGCGGCTCGTGATAACGAACAAACGTGTCATCCCACAGAATGACTCTGCCTCCGGTAGGGACGCCGCGCTGCGGCGTCCGGTCGGTGCCGCGCGACGACGTTGCTTGGTGCTTGGCAAACCAGTCATCGAATCGCTGGTGCGCGTAATGTGGCAGCGAACGTTTCGCGGAAAGTCCGAGCGTTCTCTCGATCAGGCGGCGCAGCGGGGCGAATTCCAGCATGGCATTCGCCACTGACGGCAGCGCACATCCAAGACGTCCGAGCAGATCGACGTTGCTGACGACGCGCTCGCGCAGTGGTAATCCATCACGACGATGGCGGGCGTAGAGCAGCTCCGCTTTGAGCAAAGCAAGGTTGACGTTGGACGGGCATTCCGGCGTGCAGCCTTTGCAGGAAAGGCAGTTACTTAGCGCCGCATCCAGCTCGTTTGAGCGGAGCGGATCGCGTGCGCCGGTGCGCAATTCTAACGCGGCCCGGATGATATTGGCTCGACCGCGCGTGGACATCAGTTCGTCGCCCGTGGCCAAAAAGGTGGGGCACATGGTCGGCGTATCTTTGCGACAACCGCCACAACCGTTGCATTGTTCGAGATTGCCGATGAACGATCGATCCTTGAACGCGAAGGCCAGCCGCGGTTCGAACGGAAGCTCGATCGGTCGGGCGAAGTTTTCGCGCAGATGACCGTCGATCTTCTGCCGGCCGTCGTTCAGGATTTTGCCCGGATTGAAAATGTTTCCCGGATCAAAGGTGGCCTTGATTTCGCGCATGAGGGCGAGCAGTTCGTCGCCCAATTGTTCACGCATGTATTCGGTTCGCGCGATGCCGACGCCGTGTTCCGCCGAAAGCGAGCCCTTGAATTGCCTAACGAGCGCGGAGGTTTGATCCGCGACCAGACGAAGCTTCTTCAGGTCGGCCGGGCGATGCAGATCAAGCACGGGACGGACGTGCAGCAGGCCGGCGGCGGCATGTCCGTAGTAGGACGCCTCCAGGCCCAGTGGGTGCATAATCGACTGCAATCCGGCCACGTAATCCGGCAACTGTTCCGGTCGAACCGCCGCGTCCTCGATAAATGCGACCGGCTTTGCCGGGCCAACGCACCCGGTCAACAGCGATAGCCCCGCTTTGCGCACCGACCAGACAAGATTCATCGCGTCTGGCGCGGTCAGAATTCTCGTTCTCAATCCAAGCCGACGCGATTCCAGTGCGGCTAAGCGCCCCGCCACGTTGTCGTCGTAGAATTCCACCATCAAAATTGACTGACACGGTCTGGTCTCGAGCTCGAGGAGATCGCGTGCCGCCCGGAAATGGAGTTGTCCCTTCGTCTGCTCGAGCAAAGGATGATCGATGTGCTCGATCGCCGCGGGCTTAAGATCGAGAAGTGCAACGGTCGCCTGCATCGCTTCCGTGATCGAAGCGAAGAAGATCAATCCCAGGCCTTTCTCGCGGGGCAGAAGCGAGATTTTCAGCTTCGCGGAAAAGATGGCGGCCAGCGTTCCTTCGCTGCCCGCCAAAATCTCATTCAAGTTGTCCGGCGCCCGGAGAAATCGCTCGAGGCCGTAGCCGGGCCACCGTTTTAACAGTCCTGGTGGCATTCGTTGCGCAATTTCCAGCGCGTGCGCGCGGACCAGGCTGCCTATCCTGCGACGTACCTCGGGCAACGATTGGCCGCCGGGTCCGATCTTTTCGATTCGCCCATCAGCCAGAACAATCTCGAGCGCGAGAACGTGATCGGCCGTCGTCCCGTAAATCGGCACTCTCGCTCCCGACGAATTGTTTGCGACCATTCCGCCCAGGGTCGCGCGCGAACTCGTCGCCACGTCCGGACCGAAGCAAAATCCGTGCGGCCGCAAGAACGCGTTCAGCTGATCAAGCACAACCCCTGCGCCGACGGTCACGCTCCGGTCGTCGATATTTAGATTTGAGATTTGGCGATTGCCTCGCGAGAAATCCACAATCAGTCCTTCGCCGATGGCGCCGCCGGACAGGCTGGTGCCCGCGCCGCGCGGCGTAACCGGAATGTTTGCGGCCGCAGCGGCCTGGATTATCACGCTGGCCTGCTCGGCGCTGCGGGGAAAGGCGACCCCTTGCGGTCGCATTTGGTAAATCGAAGCATCGGTTGCGTAGAGCTGGCGGGTCAGGTCGTCGAAATGCACTTCGCACCCGACCGCCGCGATTGCCTCCTGCTGAGCCGAGGTCATCTTCGATTACCTTAGCACACCGCGGCACGCGACTGTTTCTTGAGATTTCGACCCACGGCGACTGTAGGAGAAATGCCCGATGATTGCCGGGCTAGAGTAATGGCAACTGCGTTTCGGTTTCGTCCGTTTCGTCAGCGAAACGCACACCCACCCCGATCAGGCGAATCGGCTTGCCGGTCCGCGCGTAGCCTTCCTTGAGGAGCGATTGGTAAGAACTGAGCGATGGCTCCAGTCCCGCGCGTTCCACTGTCGTCCGGGTAAAATCGTTAAACTTCAATTTCACAAATATCTTGGTCACGACTCGCTCCTCCTCCTTTTGGGCGAGCTCGGCCATCAGCTCTTCGAACAACTGTCCGATCTTTTCTTCGCACTGTTCGAGCGTGTGCAGGTCACTGGCAAAAGTCTCCTCCGTGCTTAACGACTTGCGTGGTCGGTCCGGTTCGACCGGGCGAGTGTCCAATCCTCGACACAGATCGTATAACTCGAGGCCAAATCTTCCGAACAATTGCTGTAACTCAATCCGGGGAAATCGCTGCAAATCGCCACAGGTCTTGCTTCCAAGTTGTTTCAGTTTTTGCTCCGCTGCCGGGCCGATTCCCCAAATCTTGCGCACGGGGAGGCTGGCCATGAATGATGAAACACCTTCGGATGTGACCTCAAGTTGCCCGTTAGGCTTGTTGATTTCGCTCGCAATCTTAGCAACGAGCTTGTTCGGCCCGATCCCGGCCGAGGACGTGAGTTTCGTCTTCCGAAAAATCATTTCGCGAATCACCTGGGCGAGCGCTCCGGGCGCACCGGGATGGGCCGTAACATCAAGGTAGGCTTCGTCGAGCGATAGCGGTTCAACCAGCGGAGTGAAGCGCTGCAAAATGCCTCGAATGACCGTCGCCTCCTGCCGGTAAACATCAAAGCGTGTCGGTAACACGATCAACTGGGGGCATCTTTGCAGCGCCATGAAGGTCGGCATGGCGGAGTGCACGCCAAACTTGCGCGCTTCATAGTTACAGGTGGTAAGCACGCCGCGTCGATCGCGTGCCCCACCAACCCCGATCGGCTTGCCGCGCAGGGCCGGGCGGTCCCGCATCTCTATGGCGGCGTAAAAACAGTCCATATCCAGGTGGATGATGTGCCGTAAAGGGAGTTGGAGGGGCGTCGACGGCATGCTGGCGTGCCTAAAACCTCACCTTTCCGGTGCGACGCCGTCAAACGTCGCGCCGCGAACTCCTCCATTGGTCTGATGCTTCATCTGGCTGGTCCTCGATGGCAGGTGAATTGCTATAGTAAAAACGCCCTAGTGTGAAAATTAACGTCAGACCAAAGATCCGATATAACGGGCAGGAGTACTCGAGCCCGAATGAGCTGCCGGTCGGGGTTCGGGAAGCCTACCAGAGGGCTGCCTGTCAAACCGCCTCGTTAAATCAGTGCCTCGACAAAATTGTGATCCATAGTCAGAGGCCACCGGGGGAAAGGGATGAGACCCGGAGACTCTATTATGAGGATATTGTGAGGGTCGTCGAGAACAACGGCCAGGTGACACTCCCCGTTTTTTCGGAACCGTTCCCGACCAAACGCCAGATCAAGGTCCTTCTTTTGGTCCTGAGCGCGCTCGGGCTCGCGGCTTTGGCGGTCGTGACCAGAGGTTGAACCTCTCTCGCGCGGGGCGGAACTTTTGCCTCTGGGCTGGTCCTGCGAATTAGGCTTGATGACCTGAGAGATTCCGGACATCATCCGCCCGATGTCTCTCATTCCAAGCGAGTCGACGAGCTTCCCTGATCTGCTTGGCTGGCGCCACACGCGCCAGAATTTTCCAAAAGCTCCGAGTGTTCAACGGACTCCCGTACCTGATCGTGTGCGTGAAGCAAAACCGTCGAGCAACCTGGTAAAGCCATCGATGCCGTCGCCTGTGAACAACGGCGCTCCCAGGATTGCGCGGACGCCGGAAGTGGTCGCCAAAACTGTGCCTGCGCTCGCGGCGCAACCATCAGTTGTCGCGAATCGCGTCCCACCCGCAACAGCGCCGCCGAGAGCGGGCCAACCGCCGAACGGCGAAAAGATTGTGGAGGTCGCGCGTCCATCAACGGTGGCACCAGCCAAGCGAGATGAAGCGAAAGAGAACGCTCCCGTAACGCGAACGGTCAAACCCGTTCAATGGACCGGACCCACGCCCGCCCTGCCCAAGATCTCGCGTACCGTTTTGCCTCCTGTGCGCATGGCACCGGCACCCGCGCGTTTGCGACCATTATCGCCTTCGCCGCAGCTTTCGACCGCCGGAGCAACCGTGAACCCGCCCGCTCACGCGCGGCCGTCTCTGCCACCAGGCGCGGCTGCCAGGGTAAATTTTCCGCCGGTATCCGCCCCGAAACCAGAAGTGCAGCCGGAGGAAGATTCGTCCCAGCCCTATCTTTGGGAAACCGAGGAATTCGTGTCCGACGAAACGAAGCCGTGGCCGAATCTGCAACAAAGGCGCCGGGTCCGCCTGGTTCGTTGCCTGGTGATCGAAGCGATCGTCCTGACTATTCTGGCGCTTTCGGCATATATCGCCTTTTCCCACCGCATGACGGACGATCTTCTTTCGTGGTCGTCCAGGATTCTGACGATCGTTGCCGGCGTCGTAGCCGCTCTCGTTCCAATTCTGTTTTACGGATTGCCCGACACGCTTCCTCGGCAACGTCTTTAAACCGGGCTTGCGCTGGCTCAGGGCGCGTCATTTCGTGACGAGCCGTTGACTGCCATCGACTTCTCTGGCTGAAAATACCAGAATGTCTGTTGTCACATGCCTTTTATGTTCTCCCCCCGTCGCGCGCCCCTTTTTGCTCTGGTGCTGGCCGTCGCGGTTCGGTCTCTCTGTGCTCAGACCGCGACACCTGGCACAGGGTCCGGTATCTGGCGCGATGTCGATGAGCGAACGATTGTTCGAGCATTGACCGCCGCGGCCGGGGTCTCTCCGCGGCGGGATATCGTGCCGCAAGTTTATCGCACGGTTTCGTTAAACAAACCTGCTCTGATGGATGTGCTGGCTTCCACTTTGCCGGAGACCAGCGGGCCGATCGAAACGATGGGCCGGGAACTGCAAGTTCCAATGCCGGCCGGAGATTTTGGCCGATTTCTCATCCAGGAATCGCCTATCATGGAGCCCGAACTCGCGGCCAGATACCCGGAGTTAAAGACCTACGTAGGACAGGGGATCGACGATCCCAGCGCCACGATGCGCATCGATGTCACGCCGCGCGGATTTCACGCGATCATTCTTTCCGCCGGAGGAGAAGTGTTTGTCGATCCTTATTCGCGGGAGACAGACACCGAGTACATTTCCTATTTCAAGAGCGATTTCATCCCGGCGGATAAACCGTTTTCTTGCTTGATTGAAGCCTCAAAACAGACGGCCGGGAAGAACGCGACCAAGGTCGCGACCGAGGTCGCGCGGCCTACCGGCGCAAATCTGAGAAGTTATCGATTAGCCCTGGCCTGCACGGGTGAATACGCCACGGCGGTTTGCGCGCCGGCCGCTCCCACCACGGCCGGGGCCCTGGCAGCCATGCTGACTTCGGTGAATCGCTGCAGCGCCGTTTACGAGCGCGATCTGTCCATACGCTTTTTGCTCATCAACAACACCGACAAACTCATTTATCTAAACGGCAGCACCGACCCTTACACTAACAATGATGGTGCGACCATGCTCGACGAGAATCAAAGCAACATCGATAGCGTCATCGGCAACGCGAACTATGATTTCGGACACGTCTTTAGTACGGGCGGTGGAGGCATTGCGGATCTGGACGTGGTTTGTGTGACCGGCGCAAAAGCCCATGGCGTGACCGGCTCTGACAATCCCGTCGGCGACCCGTACGACATCGATTTTGTGGTGCACGAAATCGGGCACGAGTTCGGGGCAAACCATCCTTTCAACGGAACAAGTGGCTCCTGCAGCGGCGGAAATAGAAACGCTGCGACGGCTTACGAACCCGGGAGCGGCACAACCATAATGGCCTATGCCGGCATCTGCAGTCCGCAGGACCTTGCTCCGCATAGCGACGATTATTTTCACACCGTCAACTACGACGAGATCGATACCTTTACTTCGAGCGGGAGCGGCGCTGGGTGTGCGATCGTCAGTTCAACCGGGAACAGCCCGCCTGTCCTCAATCCGGTCACAGCCACCACCGTTCCGATGCAGACGCCTTTTGCGCTCACGGCCAGCGCGACGGATGCGGACGGGGATACGCTGACTTATTGCTGGGAAGAATTCGACAAGGGTCCGGCCCAGGATCCCACCGCCGCGCCGCGCGATAACGGCAGTTCTCCCATCTTTCGATCCTTCGCTCCCACGACCAACCCAGCACGCATCTTCCCGTCGCTTACCTACATATTAAACAACGCGAATGTTCCGCCGGCCACGGTTGGTGGTTTCGCCACCGGCGAATTTCTGCCCACCACGACCCGGGTCATGACCTACCGCTGCACCGTGCGGGATAATCACGTCGGCGGTGGCGGCTCGAATTACATTGTCACGACCGTGACCTCGACCACGGCGGCCGGCCCGTTTGTCATTACTGCCCCGAACACGGTGGCGACCTTTGCTGGCGGATCGCAAACCACCGTCACTTGGAACGTCGCCAATACCACGGCTGCGCCGGTAAGTTGCGCGAATGTGAAAATCTCATTTTCGACCGACGGCGGCTACACTTTTCCCATCGTCCTGGCGAATAGCGTGGCCAATAACGGCAGCGCTTTGGTCACGCTTCCCAACATCGCTACCACTCAGGGGCGAATCAAAGTCGAGGCGGTCGGCAATATCTTTTTCGATATCTCCGACGCGAACCTGACGATCACGTCGACCAACACGGCGCCGACCGTAAATATTACAGGCGACATCACAGTGATTCGCGGAACGCCTGGTGCGACCGTTGCGACCGTCGGGACAACGAGCGACGCCCAGGGTGATCCCCTGACCGTTTCCGTCTCGGGCGTTCCTTATGGCGCAACCGTTACGCCGAGTCTCTCCAACGGAAACATTTTGCTTAGCGCGCTCGCCGATTGCCGCCTGACGACAACCCTGACTACCCGCACGTATCCCATCATCCTTACAGTGAGCGATAGCAACAGCGCGACCACCTCGCGCACTGTCAATCTGAACGTCGCGCCGAATCCTTCCCCTACAGTTGGCGCGTACCCAAACATTTCAGTGGCGCGCAGCAGCAGCGCGATCTCAACCCCGGCATCGCCGGCAGCTGATTCGAACAATAATCTCACGGCGAGTCCCTACACGGTCTCTGCCGCCGCTTTGCCGGGCGGCGGAACCATTACCGTGGATCAGTTGACCGGGAGCGTCACAGTCACCGCGACGGCGACTTCGACGCTCGGAGTCACGTCTGTCCGGGTCACCGTGCTTGATTCCTGCGGAGCGGCCGCCGTCCAAATCTTTGCTGTGACCGTGGTCGCCTCGGCCAATCCTGATCCGCAGGCAGGCATCGCGTCTGCCCCGACCTCGGAAGGTTGCACCCCCGCCAACGGCGCCGTCGATCCCGGAGAAACAGTGACCGTAAACCTTCCCATCAATAATACCGGCACCTCGCCGACATCCAATCTTGTCGCGACCCTGCAAAATTCCGGCGGGGTTACGCCAATTACCGTCAGCCAAAACTACGGAGCGATCGCCGCGAATGGCGCGACCACGCGGGCGTTTCAGTTTACGGCCTCCGGCACCTGCGGTGGCACCATCACCGTCACGCTGCAGTTGCAGGATGGTGCGGTGAACTACGGTACCATCAATTATGTGATTCAACTGGGCGTCTTTACCACTTCGACAGCCCTGCTGCAGAACTTCGATTCCGTCTCGCCGCCGACCCTTCCAGCCGGCTGGATCGCTCAAGTGGTGACCGGATTGATGACGCCGTGGACGACTAGTGCCACAAGTCCGGACAGCGCGCCTAACTCGGTGGCCGCGACCACCGTGACAAGCGCAAGCGATAACCGCCTGACTTCGCCGGTCGTGAGTGTTCCGTTATCCGCCCCGCAACTTTCTTTCCGGCATCGTTGGAACCTGGAAAGCACTTACGACGGCGGCATCCTGGAAATTTCGATCAACGGCGGCGCTTTCACCGATATCATCGCAGCGGGCGGCATCTTCGTCAGTGGCGGATACAACAGCACCATCGACACGCACTTCGGCAGCCCGATCGCCGGGGCCAGCGCCTGGAGTGGCAACAACAACACGGGTTACACCACGACGTTGATCAATTTGCCACCAGGCGCGGCTGGCCAAAACGTCCAATTCCGCTGGCGACTGGCCTGCGATACGAGTGTCAGCGTCTCGGGTGCGATCTGGCGGATCGACACCATTAATCTCTTGAGCGGTTCTTACGTATGCTCGACAAGTTGCAATTCGGCGCCCGCCATCACCAATGGTCCGCCGCCGTCGCCAGTCATCGTCGGGACGCCTTATTCGTTTACTTTTAAGACTTCTGGCAATCCGACACCCTCTTTCAGTCTAACGAGTGGGACGTTGCCACCTGACCTGACTCTCTCTGCCGGAGGTGTTGTTTCTGGCACCGCGACTTCCGCCGGATCCGGGATTTTTCCGGACATTACAGTCACGGCGAGCAATGGGGTCTTACCCGATGCGCAACAGACTTTTTCTTTGGCGGCGGTGACCCAGGTTGCCAACTATCTCGCCAGTTATGGACTGACTGGCGGCAACGCTGATCCTTTATTTGATTACGACGGCGATGGCGTTGCCAATCTAATGGAGTACGCATTAAACCTCGACCCTACCGTGGCTTCTCTGGCTGGGCTGCCCGTCGTAACGGAAAAGAATTACGGAGGCGTGGATTATCTGTCGATGACGTTCACGCGATCGTCGGTCGCGACCGATCTGACTTACACAGTCCAAGGTTCGAGCGATCTGGCGACCTGGACAAACCTGGCAACGAGTAGTGCCGGCGGCGCCACGAGCGGCCCCGGGTTTGTTGCTGAAACCGGGTCCGCGCCGTTTTTCGTCGTAGAAGTGCGCGACACCGTGCCGATCGACGGCACGCCCGGCGCGACGCGCTTCATTCGTCTTCAAGTGAGTTCTCCCTAGTTGGAAGCCGAGAGTTGTCTTTTGCGCGGATTTCAGTCATGACCAAACACGTATGGCCACCGGAGCAACGCGCGTTTTCATGGTCAGGCACGGCGCCACCGTCCTGAGTGCGGAGGACCGTTTCGCCGGCGCCACCGATGTCGCCCTTTCCGACGAAGGACGCGAGCAGACGCGTCGACTGGCGGAACGATTAAGCGGCGAGAAGATCACGGCCATCTTCGCTTCGCCCTTGGGTCGGACGGTTGAAACCGCCCAGATCCTTGCGGCCCCTCATGGGCTCGAAGTGCAAACGCGCGACGGTTTGCGCGAAATCTCGCACGGAAGATGGGAACTTCTGACCAGACGCGAGGTGGAAGAACGCTTTCCGGAAGAAGCAGCGGAGTGGGAAAAGGATCCATACACCTTTGCGCCGAAAGGCGGCGAAAGCGGCCTGGCGGTCACGGCCCGCGCCCTGCCGGTTCTGATCGAGTTGGTGCGGCAGTGTTCCGACCAAACCATTCTTGTTGTCTCGCACAAGGCGACCATTCGGCTGCTCCTGAGTTCGCTCCTCGGTTTTGATCCGCGCAAGTATCGGGACAACCTCGATCAAAAGCCCGCCGCTTTGAATATTGTCGATTTTCGCGATACCACGCGTGCGCGGCTAACCCTCTTCAACGACACATCGCATTACGATGCCGCAGGCTGGGCAATTCCGAAGATGCCGCACGCGAGTTTGTCGAGTTGGTGGAATATGGGAAGCGAAGGCGAATAGTAAGGCCGCCTTCTGCCGTCACCCCGGCGCGGCCGTTTCGTCGAAATGAATCGCCAGATCGCCGATCAAGAAAACGTGTCATTCTCATTTTCCGCTCGCCACCGTGTGAAGGAGATGCTGAACTCTAGCCGTGGACGAGATTGCCTATCGGCGGGCGCTGGCCCGGGTCGAAGCACGTTTCGCGTTTTATCGGCACGTCATGATCTATGCCGTTGTAAATTTTTCCCTGCTCGTGATCAACCTCGTCCGGAGTCCGCATCATCTTTGGTTTCAATGGGTCATGCTCGGATGGGGAATAGGATTGCTCGCGCATGGCCTCAACGTCTTTTCATACCGTTGGTTGGGTTGCCATCGGGATGAGATGGTTCGGCGCGAAATGGAGCGGCAAGCGAGGTCGGGCTAGGTCCCTTCCCGGCCCAATATCGTGTCTCTTCCTCGACCGCTGAATTCCCTTCGGATTTGGTAATTTCGGACTTTGCAATGACGGTTTGTCTCTTGATATTGGAACAGTAACTTTCTCCTGAAAATGGACGCCTCCGCCTCTCTAGAAACGCATCACGATCCTCACTCTCACGACGCCGGGCACGAGCACCATGAGCTTGGCTTTTGGCGAAAATACATTTTTTCGACCGACCACAAGGTGATCGGAATTCAGTACGGCCTCTGCGGCCTCGTTTTCCTGTTCTTCGGCTTCTCCCTCATGATGTTGATGCGCTGGCAACTGGCGTATCCGGGCCAGGCACTGCCCGTCATCGGCGATATGATCGGGCGCGTTTTCGGGCCCGGCAGCATGCCTGATGGGAAAATGGCACCCGAGTTCTATAACTCGTTAGGCGCGATGCACGGCACGATCATGATCTTCCTTGGTGTCGTGCCGGTTGCCTTTGCCGCCTTTGGCAATTTTGTCGTCCCCCTCCAGATCGGGGCGCCCGATATGACCTTCCCGAAGGTCAACGCCGCCAGTTTCTGGGCTTTCTTCGTTGGCAGTGGCATTATGCTGGCCAGCTTCTTTGTCCACGGCGGCGCGGCCAAAGGCGGGTGGACATCTTATACGCCGCTTGCCGACATCGCCGATACCGGCCCCGGGTATTCTCCCATTTTCAACGGCCAGACGATGTGGATCCTTGGTTTCGTATTTTTAATCAGTTCTTCCCTGCTCGGGGCCGTTAATTTCATCACCACCATCATCCAGCTGCGGGCCAAGGGTCTGACCTGGATGCGGCTTCCTTTCTTTGTTTGGACGCAGTTCGTGACTGCCTTTCTCCTGCTCCTCGCTTTCCCCCCGCTGGAGGCTGCCGCCATCATGCAACTCATGGATCGCGTCGCGGCGACGAGTTTCTTTCTTCCCACCGGCCTGGTCGTAAATGGGGCCCTCGTCCATATCAGCGGCGGAGGCAGTCCGCTTTTGTGGCAGCATCTCTTCTGGTTCCTCGGGCATCCCGAGGTTTACGTGCTGATTTTGCCGGCCTTCGGGATCGTTGCCGAAATCCTGGCCAACAATTCGCGTAAACCGCTTTGGGGTTACAAATCGCTCGTCTTCTCCGTGCTCGTGCTCGGTTTTCTCTCTTTCATCGTGTGGGCCCATCACATGTGGCTCACCGGCATGGGCACGACCGTGAGCGCATTCTTTCAGACGACCACCCTGCTCATTTCCATCCCGTCGGTCATCATTTTGAGCGCCTTCTTCATTTCGCTCTGGGGCGGATCAATCCGCTTTAATGTGCCGATGCTTTTCGCGACCGCTTTTCTACCCATGTTTGGAATTGGCGGCCTCACCGGGATTCCGCTGGCTTTCAACACGGCCGATTTGTATCTGCACGATACCTATTATGTGATCGCGCATTTCCATTACATTGTCGCGCCCGGGACGATCTTTGGTCTCTTCGCCGGTATTTACTATTGGTATCCCAAAGCCACGGGGCGGACGATGAGCGAGTTCTGGGGCAAGGTCCACTTCTGGCCGTCGTTCATTTGCATGAACGTGATCTTTCTGCCGATGTTCTTGCAGGGCATGCTGAGCATGCACCGCCGCTGGTACGATGGGGGTCAGGGTTGGACCCTTGCCAATGAGAAAGTCTGGGGCCTCACCGGATTTCAGTGGAACACACCCATCTCGTGGGCGGCCTGGGCCATGGGCCTCGCCCAAATCCCGTTCATCATCAATTTCTTTTGGAGCATCAAACACGGGAAAAAGGTGAATGACAATCCGTGGGAAGCAACCACCCTCGAGTGGACCGCACCGTCTCCGCCTCCGCACGGAAATTTTGTTCACACCCCCGTGGCCTATCGCGGCCCCTACGAATACAGCCTCCCCGGCCGCGACAGGGATTTTACCATGCAAAACGAACCTGTGGAACCGACCGAGCGAATGCGTCACAAACCTGCGGAAGAGCCGATGATCGCTTAGCCGGAACCATGGAAATTCCCTACACGATCTCGACCCGGCCCGACACCGGGCTTTGGAATGCCAAGATCGGGATCTGGCTTTTTCTCGCGTCTGAAGTGATGCTTTTTGGCGGTCTTTTCTCCGCCTACATCTTCTTGCGCCTCGATGCGCCGCCCGGGATGTGGCCACACGGACTCCTCAATGTTCCGGTCGGCACCATGAACACCGCCATTCTCATCGCTTCGTCTGTCACGGTGGTCCTCGCCTGGGCCGCGCTCAAGATGCGGCGTTACCGCGCCTACTGGTGGTACATGCTGATCACGATTTTGTGCGGCGTGACCTTTCTGGTTGTTAAATTGGCTTACGAATGGCCCCAGAAGTTTGATCACTTCGGCGCTTACATTAAACCGGACGCGCTCGAGAAGTATGAACCCTACCTTGGCAACCAGCATCTGGCTGAGAGGGGACTGCCGCCGCGCCTCGAGATTACCGGGCATTTGCACAACCGCGCCGCCCTAACCGATCCCAACATTAAAGAATACGAAATCGGGCTGGATCCGGTGAATGCGGATCCAACCAATCCATATATGGATCGGCCCCATTTCTTTTATGTCCCGCCGACCGACAAGGTGGCAACGATCGAAAAAGAAGATGTCGAGCGCGCGACCATGTTCCTCCCGACCCACAGCACCTATTTTGCGACCTACTTCACGATCACGGGACTGCACGGTCTGCACGTACTCGGCGGCGTTCTCGTCTTCATCTACATGTGGTTGCCGGTAAGCAAGAGGCTTTACCAGAGTAATCCCGAGCATCTCGCCAATCGCGTCGAAGTGTGCGGTCTCTTCTGGCATTTTGTCGATCTCGTTTGGATTTTTGTGTTTCCGCTATTTTATTTACTCTGACGTATGAATAACCCGCCTGACGTTTCCCAGGATCCCGCCGAGCACGAGGAGTACGCGCATAATGTGCAGAAGCACGTCAAAGGTTACCTCATGGTCGGGGCGACTCTGCTCCTGTTCACCGGCATCACTGTTGCCCTTTCCTACGTCGACTTCGGGACTCGCAAGGCCAATGTCGCCGTCGCCATGCTCGTCGCGACCTTTAAGGCCGGCCTGGTGGGCGCCATCTTCATGCATTTGGCAGCCGAAAAACGATTGATCTATCGCGTCCTGATCTTCACAGGTTTTTTTGTGCTTGGACTTTTCTGGCTCACTTATCTGGCTTGGTACAACCCCATTGTCGGCCCCACCGGGCATTAAATGTCATTGAAAGGTTTTCACATCGTTTTTATTGCTTTCTCCACGCTCCTCGCGCTCGGTTGCGGCGGTTGGTGCGTTTGGATCGATTTAGTAGAAGGGGCGCCGATTTACCTGGCCGGCGCGGTGGCCTCGTTCCTTTGTGCGGTCGTCCTGGTTATCTATGGCGTCTGGTTTTATCGTAAGATGAAGCGATTGGGTATCCTCACATGAGAGCGAGAATTCTCTTCTTTTTGCTGGTCGCGATTTTTTCGCCGCTTGGCCAGGCCATGGCTTGTTCCTTTTGCTACGGCGCGAAAGACGGAAAAGGGGCGGAGCATATGGCGGTGGCGATCTGGTTTCTGTTCGGCGCGGTTATGTCCGTGCTCGGCGGGATCGGCGCATTCAGCCTTCATATCTGGCGTCATGCTCGGGCCCCGCTCGAGCCGCACGAGGAATTAGTCGAGGAGGACCTCGAAAAATATGAATAGCTTCGCTCTCATCAACGAGTTCCTGGGCCAGCCACCGAATGCTTCTGAGCACGGTTATCAGATCGATCACATCCTGGAATTCAGCCACTGGTTCATGGCGTCACTCTTCGTGGGATGGTCGCTTTACTTCATTTACGTTTTGTTTCGGTTTCGCAAGGGCCGTCAACCCGTCGCCGATCATCACGGCGTCAAAAGCGGCATCTCCACCCACCTCGAGTTCTCCGCTGTCCTGATCGAAGCGGTCCTCTTGATTGGTTTCGCCATTCCGCTCTGGGCCAAACGCGTCAATCAGTTTCCCGAGGGGAAGGATGTCATTCTCGTGCATGCCACCGGCCAGCAGTTTAGTTGGAACTTTCATCTCCCGGGTCCGGACGGGCAGTTCGGACGTCGCGATGCCAGCTTGGTTACGAATTCGAATCAGATCGGGCTCGATCCCAGTGACCCCGCCTCGCGAGACGACATTGTCGTGCTGGGTGAATTGCATGTCCCGGTGAATAAGCCCGTCATCATCGAACTTTCATCGAAAGACGTGATTCATAATTTTGCCTTGCCCAGTATGCGCATCGCGCAGGACGCCATTCCCGGTTCCCTTATTCCGATGTGGTTCAAACCGATTAAGACCGGAACTTATGAGGTTGTCTGCGGCCAGCTCTGCGGCCTTGGACACTACGGAATGAAAGGCACTCTCGTGGTGGATTCGCCGGAGGATTACCAGGCATGGTTGAAAGAACGGGTTGAACTGTCCAAAGGTCCGACTGCGTCTGCCTCTCCGCCCCCGTCCGGCGCGCCTGCTTCCAAAAACTAAGGCGCGAAGTGATGTAGCCGCCTCGCTCTGCCTGCCGAGCCGTAACGTTCGTGAAGGCCGGCGTCGCTGCCATGCGTGGGTGGGGCAGGGGCGGCGAGGATCTTTCCGAAAACTCCCGGGCCGAGTATCTGATCTGTGAAATCTGCGCAATCTACGGTTAAGATTTTCCATGCCCACCCAACCGGAATCGTCGCGCTGGCTTAGCCGGTTTACCTGGTTTACCGCTTTTGCGACGCTGCTGTTGATTTGCAGCGGCGGAATGGTGACCAGTAAAGGCGCGGGCATGGCCGTCCCCGATTGGCCGACGACCTTCGGCTACAACATGTTTTTGTTTCCGGTTTCCCAATGGGTCGGTGGAATTCTCTTTGAACACACTCACCGTCTCATCGCCTCCGTCGTCGGGTTCCTCACCATTATTCTCGCCATCTGGCTATGGCGCGCCGACAATCGGCCCTGGCTCCGCCGCCTCGGATTGATCGCGCTCGCGGCCGTCGATCCTGCAGGGCGTATTGGGCGGTCTTCGCGTAACCCTGATCAAGGACGAGATCGGAATCTTTCACGCGTGCCTGGCTCAGGCGTTCCTCGGATTGCTTGTCTTCATCGCATTGGCCACGACAAAATTTTGGCGATCCCTGTCAGACGTCAAAATGACATCAGAACAATTTCGGCCGGTTACAATCCTGGTTTTTCTCACGACGCTCGCCATCTATGTCCAGCTCGGCCTTGGCGCTACGATGCGGCATCAGCATCGCGATCTCTCCATTCTCGACTTTCCCACGGCCAACGGAGCCTGGCTTCCCGATACCAGCGCCCGAACGGTGGCCGTCCTGAACGTCTGGCGAAGCGCGCGCGGATTGTCCGATGTGAACTCGTTTCAGATCTGGCTGCAAATGGCGCACCGCTTCGGCGCGCTAATTATCACGCTGGCGGTGGTGGCCTGTGCTGTTCGCATTTGGCGATACGCCGGAAATGTTCCGGTCCTGAAGCGACTCTCCATTTGGTGGGTCGCCCTTCTCTTTTGTCAGCTCACCCTCGGGGCATGGACGATTTGGAGTAACAAAGCCGCCGACGTCGCCACGGCGCATGTCGCCCTCGGCGCGATCATGCTATCTTTCGGTGTGAGCATCGCGGCGATTTGCAGTCGGATTTCATCGAACACCGCAGACGTCCCGTGAAAGCGAATCTGACTGAGACTCTCTCGCAACCGGAACCGGCCGGACCGAGTCCTCAATCGCGGAACCACGTCGCGTCGGACTACGCGGAATTGGTAAAGGCTCGATTGACTCTGCTGGTCCTGCTCACCACGGCGGTTGGCTATTACCTTGGCTCGAGACCGCCGGTCAATTACGTCGGATTCATGCACGCGGTCTTGGGCACGGCGGCGGCGGCGGCAGGCGCAGCGGCTCTGAATCAATGGTGGGAACGAAAAGTGGACGCGCTCATGCATCGAACCAGAACGCGCCCGGTTCCCGGCGGACGAATGTCTCCGCGGCAAGCCCTGATCGTCGGCGGCGTCCTCTCGCTGGCCGGCGTGGCCTATCTGGCCATCGCCTGCAACAGGTTGAGCGCCGCCCTCTGTGCGCTCACCATCCTAATTTATATTTTTGCTTACACTCCACTGAAGCGAGTCAGCACTTTCAACACTCTCGTGGGCGCCGTGCCCGGCGCACTGCCTCCTCTTATTGGCTGGACCGCCGCCGGCGGGCGACTCGACGCGGCCGCCTGGAGTCTCTTCGCCATCCTTGTTCTTTGGCAACTGCCGCATTTCTTCGCCATCGCCTGGATGTATCGCGACGATTACGCGCGCGCTGGATTCCAAATGATTTCGAACGATGATCCGCAGGCGGCGCGCAGCGCCAGCCAGAGTGTATTCTTCGCCATGCTGCTTTTCATTGCCGCCGGTCTGCCCGCTTTTACCGGAATCTCGTCCCAGATTTATGTTCCGATCGAGCTGGTCCTGGGCGGGTGGTACGTGGCCAGTGCCATGCGATTCCTGCGCCTCCATACTGCGCCCGCCGCCCGTTCGCTTTTCATTACTTCGATCCTTTATCTGCCGCTCCTGTTGGGTGCGCTCGTTCTGACAAAACTATGAATTCAGATCTTGCCTCAGTGCCGCGCGCCTCGTCGGCCGCGTCTACGGCGTGGAAATGGACGCTCCTGCTCGTTCCGCTTCTCACCGCGGCCGGATTATTTTGGCTGAGACATCTCGAAGTAAACGCCCTGGCCCAGCGCACGATTTCCTCTTATGGCAATGCTCCGGCCTTTGAGCTCGTGAATCAGGATGGGCGTGCTTTCGGCAGTTCGCAGCTCTCGGGCAAGATTTGGATTGCCGACTTTATCTTTACCGCCTGCCCTGGCCCTTGCCCGATGATCAGCAGCCGTATGAGTGAGATGCAAAAGCCGCTCCAGGATACCGACGTTCATCTGGTCTCGTTCACCGTGGATCCCGAAAGAGACACGCCGGAGGTTCTGCGCGATTACGCCGAGAAATTAAAGGCGCAGCCCGGTCGGTGGGACTTTCTTACGGGGGCCAGAAGCACGATCTACGACGTATCGCGCAATGGCTTTAAGCTCGGCGTCTCGGACGGCAGCGCGGAAAACGGCACGCCTGTGCACAGTACCCGGATGGTTCTGGTCGATCGACACGGGGTGATTCGCGGCTATTACGATGCGACCGCGCCTGATGCCGTGACGAAATTACTGGCCGACACCAGTCACTTGCTGCGCGAGCAGCCAAAGTGAATCCATCGGCGCTGCTCTTTCGGCGGCGGCGTTGCTAACCCGACGGCGCGAGGGGATGGGCGGGCCCTTCCTCGCAAACCGTCTGCAGATAATCGCGATACTCCCCTTTGGGACTGGAGTTGATGATTGCGGCCAGTTCCGACTGGCTGATAAATCCCATGCGCAGAGCCACCTCTTCCAGGCAGGCCACCTTCAAGCCCTGGCGATGCTCGATCGTCGCGATGTAATTGCCGGCTTCGAGCAAGCTCGTTTGCGTGCCCGTATCAAGCCACGCCATCCCGCGACTAAGTAACCGGACGTGCAGTTCATTCTTCTTGAGATAAAGGAGATTCAAATCGGTGATCTCAAGCTCGCCGCGCGCGGACGGTCGCAGCCCGCGACAAAGATCGACCACGCGATCGTCATAGACGTAAAGGCCGGGAACGGCGAATTGGCTCCTGGGTTGCTTCGGCTTCTCTTCCAGGCTGATGGCACGACCGTCCGCGCCAAATTCCACCACGCCGTAGCGTTCGGGATCGCGCACCTGATAAGCAAAGACGCACGCGCCCCGTTCGATCGCGAGGGCCTCCCGGTAAAAGTCGAGCTTCCCGTAAAAAATATTGTCGCCCAAAATGAGAGAGGCGCCCGCGTCGCCAATGAAATCGGCGCCGATCAAGAAGGCCTGCGCGATTCCTTCCGGCTTCGCTTGTGCGGCATATTCGATGTGGATGCCAAGGTGCGCGCCGTCGCCCAGAAAATCTCGCAGCATGGGCACGTCCTTGGGCGTGGAAATGATCAACACCTCGCGCAGTCCGCCCAGCATGAGCGTGGCCAGCGGGTAGCAGATCATCGGCTTGTCGTAAACCGGCAACAGCTGCTTGCAGACGATCTTGGTGATCGGAAACAGACGCGTTCCGGCGCCGCCTGCGAGTAGAATTGCTTTCTTCCTCATGTGCCGACTCTATCCGTCAGCATTTCTGAAACCGCAAAGGTAATGCCGAAAAAGGGGGCTCAGCGGTGAAGGTTCCAGAACTCTGAAAACGTTGACCTACGAAAAACGCACGTCTTTCCCCGGGTCCATCTCGAAATCCAGGCTCAGCGCATCCGTTGTGTTTGGCTTGATCACTTCCTCCATGAATTTCACGTGGACCGAGTCTTCGCGAAAAATGGCGTATTTGTCCATCGACTCGAAATCAATGGCGATAAAGAACGGCCACGGCACCTCTGGATCGACTCGCTTGCCGCATTTTATGCTCAGCACTTCCGGAATCTTAAGCAGCTGCATGCGGGCGTTCATCATCATCTCTTCGACCCGGGCGGGAGTGACGTCAGACTTGAGCTTGTAAAGGACGACGTGGTGAATCATTCGAGGCTAAAGGTATTAGGCGGTTCCAGCGGCAGGCGCAAGTGGGAAACCGACGCGCCAGGCGGCATTTATTGGTTCGTCATTCCCCTCGTGAGCAGATAATTAGGTTCACCGCAGGAGCGGGACAAGAGAACATTTTGTTTCTTTCGAAATGAGCGAAACAGACGAAGCCAAAGTCGCAATCGGGGGTCCGTTGTTTGCCTTTCTTCGTCGCATTCCCAAAGATGATTGGATCGTGGTAGCTAGTGTGCTGGCTACCAAGGTGTTACTCTTTGTTTTCGGGGCAGAGAGCTACCGAATTCTTCAAAACAAACCGTTGCCTGGCGGTAGCTGGCTTCAAATTTGGAACCGATGGGATTCGGTCCATTATCAACGCCTCGCGCAGTCCGGCTATGATTCGGCCAGCATTTGGAAAGCATGGTTTTATCCCTTGTTTCCGTGGACCGTGCGCGTTGTCGGCCGGGTCATCGACGGGGACTATCTGGTCGGTGCCTTTGTCGTGTCGGGCATCGCGCTCATCGCGGCCGCCATCCTCCTGCGCCGCCTCGTTCAACTCGATTTTTCGGGGGAAGTTGCCCATCGCGCGGTCTGGTTCTTTTTGATCTTTCCGACCACCTACTTTTTGCACATCGGCTATACCGAAAGCCTGTTCATTGCTCTGGCCCTCGGCTCGATTATGGCCGCGCGGCGCGAACGATGGTGGCTGGCCGGACTTCTCGGGGCGTTCTCGTGGATGACACGCGCCAACGGCCTCATCCTCCTTCCGACTCTGGCGGTCGAGGCCGCCCATCAATTTGCGCTGACCAAACGCTGGCAATGGCGGTGGCTCTGGATCGCTCTCGTCCCTGCAGGCCTCGGCGTTTACCTCCTGCTCAATTTCCATGTCACGGGCGACGCTTTCGCGTTTTTGCGCATGCGGCACGACCTGACCGCCGTCTCATTCGGCTGGCCCTGGGTCGGAATTCGCGAAGCCATCGGGAATCTGCGCCGTCCTCCGAACGAGGCCGAAATTGTTGGCACCCAGGAGCTGTTCTTCGCCCTGCTCGGCCTAGCGTGCACGGTGGTGAGCTGGTTCAAACTCCGGCCGGTCTACGCGACGTGGATCACCGGCAGCTGGCTGCTTTTCACCTGCGCAAAGTTTATCGAAAGCGAGCCGCGCTATGCCTTGACCCTCTTCCCGATCTTCATCCTGTTCGCGCTCTTGGCCGCCAACCGGTTCTGGAACCTCGTCATCACCGCGTGGTCGCTCCTGTTCCTTGGCCTCTTCACCTGCCTCTTCGTGCGCGGCTGGTGGGCGTTTTAGAAAAGCGGAAAGCGTAACGGAATCGCGACTTATTTCAGCTTTTCCGCCCCGAAAGGGTTCGGGGTCGTCCCGCCACGGCGGGCGGACTTTCTTCGGGCTATCTCTTCCAGTCGAGCGCGCCCTTTTTCAGCGCGTAAACGTACCCGACCATCAGGATACTGACGAAGCTCAGCATGCTCCAAAAGATCGACGCGCTTTGGACGACGACCTCTTTGTAAACAACCGCCCAGGGATACATGAAGACGATTTCGAGGTCGAAAAGGATGAAAAGCATGGCCACCAGGTAAAATCTCACGCTGAACCGTGGCTGAGCTTCCCCTTGCGGAATCATGCCGCACTCGTAGGCCATATCCTTGGTGCGGGTGCGTTTGCCAGTTTTTCCGACAACGATGCTGACCAGCAGCGCCGACGCGGCAAAAACCATCGCCACGATGATCTGCAGGAGAACAGGCAGATAATCCCGCAGCATATCCTGGCGGCTCAGAGCGCGTTACGCGCGTGACCGTTATCGCAAGCCGCTGACTCCGGCGAGGTGACCGTTTTGCGGCTGGATGGCGATGGCCAACGCGGCAGGCAGTCCCTTGTATTTCTTGCCATTCTTTTTGACCGCACCACGCGCCACAAGATTTTGCAGTTTCTCGTAGGCTCGGAGTCTCAGCATTTCTTCGCCCCCGCTCGCTGCGTTCCGGGCACGCAGATTCTCATGAACGATGTCGAAGAGCTGCTTGAATTCGAAGGATGCACGCCGCGAAAGCACCGCAACCAGTTCCTCGGTGACCAAGTCCGGAACTCGACGGGAAAATGCATTTTTCTTAAGAATAGCCATAGGCCGGGAAGCATAACATATTTTGGCCGGACCGCAGCAGTTTTCTCTCACAAACGATAGGTTACGCGCCGTTAGCGCCGAAATGGCTCAAGTATATTTCTGGTAGTTATGGCTGGAGCAAAAAATCTAACCCGCAGTCGCCAAACTCGTCACCGCAACTCTCTGTCCTTCGTCATTCGTCATTCGTCATTTGTCCGACCTCTGACCTCTGACCTCCGACCTCTGACTTCCGTCGACTTCTGACCTCTGACCTCTGACCTCTGTCCTCCGTCCTCTGTCCTCTGACCTCCCGCCTTCGCCAAGGCTCCGGCGTGGCAAGCTGACCTCCTCTGACCTCTGATCCTCCTGATCCTGATCTAAGGAGTTCCGCTCGGACTAGGAGAAGCCGCGGCGGGCGCCGTAAGCGATGATGGGACGCCTAATCCGCTTAAACCGCTCAGCCCGGAATGTTGATAGCCCCAGGCTCCGAAGGCGCCCGCCAAAATCGTGACCACTCCACATTGGCTCATCGTGATTGGCCCCACCGACTCCGCCAGGTAGCCGTTTCCGTTGTATCTTTGTGACCAGACAATCGGGCTCAAATGTCTTGTCACAACTTCCGGACCGGGAAGCTTATTCAGATCCGCGTAATCGCCGATCGACGGCATGAAGGCCGCGCTCATCAGCAACATCGGGCGCAAGGTTGCATCGAGCCGGGTATACAAAAGAGCGGGGTCCACGTATGCGAAAGCATTGCTCGGGGGCGGCACCGCCCGCGACGCCTTTGTATAGCTCTCTGAGTTTAATAATTCAGATGCCCCGCTCGCACTGCGCCGCATGGCCGCTTCCACCGAGGCACTGTCCAACCCGGCCACCATGAAGCGATCGGACACGCCGATTGTCGGCCGAAAAGTCAACAAGCCCGCTGCATACGGCGTCGAGATGTAGTGAACACCGTCCTTATCGGTTTCGACCCAGGCCCCGTCGTCATCCAGAACTCGCGCCAGGACGCCGGCCATTTTTTTTGCGCGCGGCGCATCCTTGACCGCGGAGATCACGAGCGCCGACGGCCAGTGACTGTCGGTTGACCAATCGGCCAGCAATCCGAGTTCCGATCCAAAGATGGCCTTCCATTCTGCGGCCGTCATTCCTGCCGCGGCCAAACCGCGCCCAATCTTTTGCAAACGCGCGCCCAGATAACTCGCTCCCGCCGACGGATCGACCAGCGCGAACTGTTTCGAAATATCGACCAGGGTCGCGAAATAAGTGAACGTGTTCTTCGTTGCAAGGCCGATGGAATTGCGAGTCAAGTCGGCGTCCGGAATCTGCTTGGGCATGCCAACGAACACCACATCGTGGAGTTTTCCATTATCGAATCGCGTGGCGGCGCAAACACATCGGATCTGGTCCATCAAACTGCGTTGATCGGTCGTGACGGGCTGCCCGCTCGTGCTGCGCAGGGCCGCCAGCTTCTCCACGAGGGCCTTTGGTCTTAAGTAAAAACAGGTCGCATAACTTGCCGGCATCTGCGCCATCCCCTCTCGAAATGTTGCCTCGCCACTGAGCAACGGTCGCCCATCCTTGTTCCGGCCATCGGCGCGATCGAGGGTCGCCTTCAGCTCATCCGTATCGGTCGAAGCAAAGAACCATGGTCCATCGTAGGCGGTGGCCAGCGAGGCAGGGCCAGCCTTCGAGATATCGATCTTGTGTTGCTGGTAATCGATTGTCTCGTTCGTCGCCGAGATCCCGTTCTTCGATTGCAGCTGCGAACGCCATCCCCCAATTGTCTTCTCGGCTTCCGCCTCGCTTCCGCGGAAACGAAATCCCGCGACCAGTGTAGGGTTCTCGTTTGCGATCGACGTCACCGCCAGAAAACCATCCCTGATCTCGAGCCGCTCGATTTCCTGAATTTTCTGAGAGAACAAACTCGTGACCGGCACGCGGGTCAGAGGTTTGCGCAGAAAATTCTGCACCGCCGGCTCCAAATAAAGCTGGTAGATATCGGACCGGTGCCATTCCTCGCGCGTGCGGTTGAAATCCGGCACATGGACAAAAATAACCGTCTCGGCGGGCAGCAGCGCCGTGACCGCGGCATTGGACGTTTTTTGGGACGTCCGCAGGGCATAGCCAATGGCCAGGGCGGCTAGTAGGCCGGCGATTACAGACAGCACGCCTCTTTTCATGGGGCAAGACTGTAGAGGCCGCTGTCCCCAGCGGCAAATTCTAGCTGTAGCGGCGGTCTCCGACCGCCGAATCGTTCCCCTCAACTCTCAACCAACAACTCTTCCGTGCCCTCACGCTCGGGGATGAAATTGCCGATGCACGGCCTTGAGCCGCTGCTGATCGACATGGGTATAGACTTGCGTCGTCGAAATATCGGCATGGCCGAGCATTTCCTGGATGATCCGCAGATCAGCACCGTTCCCGAGCAAATGCGTGGCGAAACTATGCCTCAGAAGGTGGGGGTAAATATTCGCTTCCAAACCCGAATGACGGGCGTGTTTCTTTACGATCTGCCAGATCCGGGCTGTCGTGAGCTTTCCCCCTCGTTCAGAGAGGAAGATCTCGCTGCCGCTCCGGCCTTTCACCAGCTTGGGGCGCTCGGTCGAAAGGTAGGAGGCAAGTGCCTCACACGCCTTACGACCGACCGGAACCAGCCGCGTCTTGTTTCCTTTGCCGGTCACGCGCAGGATGCCTTCTTCAGTCCCAAAATTTTCGAGACGCGCATTCGCCAGTTCGGAAATGCGCAAGCCACTGGCATAGAGCAGTTCGACGATCGCGCGGTCGCGCAGTCCCAGCGGAATTTTTGTGTCGATCGCATCGATTAACTGCTCAACCTGCATCTCGTTCAGCGTCTCCGGCAGATACCGCTCGATCCGGGGCAGGGTCAATCCTTCAGTCGGATCGCGCGGCACCTGGCCTTTGCCAGTCAGGTATCGGAAGAAAATTTTAAGCGCGACGACGATGAGTTTGATGGACGACGCGGCCAGTCCGGCTCGTTTCCGATCTGCCAGATACTCGCTGATGAGCGGCAGTTGCACGGCCCGCACGCTCGCGATTTTCTTCCGCGTCGCGCACCACTGGGCGAATTCGTTGAGCGAACGCTGAGTCGAAAGCTGGTAGTTTTCGGAGAGACCGCGTTCGACTGCGAGGAAGCGGATAAACGACTCGATCGCCTGCTCCATGCATCCGAACCATCAAGTAGAAAGTAGAAAGTAGGAAGTAGAAACAGCGGGCTCAACCTTCGGGCTGTAGCGGCGGTCTCAGACCGCCGAACCGACCATACGCGAGGTGCCACCCTTGTATGGCCGCGATCCTCGCCGCCGCCACGTATCCCGTTGATTTTGAACAGTGCCCGGCGTCCGCCGTCCAACAAAACAGCGTGAATTACCCCGCCTGGCTGCCCATAAAACCTGCGCGCGACCGCGACCTTGTTGACAAGCCAAGGTTAAATGTCCGATCATTTCTTTAACATGAGCTTGGATCTCAACACGATTCTGAGGGATTGGCCGCATGAATCCGGCGCAATCAAGGTGCGTAAGATTGTGGGACTCGACGGTCGCGAGAAGCTGCAACTCCGGATCGATCTGGGGGTGCTGCAGATGGAAATGACCGGTCGCCCGGATGGCGTCCGTCCCCACGGCTGTGAATCGCTGCTCGCCTATCATCAACAGCGCGCCGCGCGAGCCGAGGAACGAGGCGCGGAGTACTCGCTCTCGGCCGAGCAATGCACCGAGCTCCAGCAGGAAGGTATTCAATATTACCACCGCTACCTGAGCCTGTTTCAGATCAACGAATTTAACGGCGTCGTGCGCGACACGCAGCGCAATCTGGATCTCTTTAACTTTGTCACCGAGCACACCGACCGGGAAGAACTGGGCTGGAGCATGCAACAATTCCGGCCTTATGTGCTCATGATGAACACCCGCGCCAAGGCGTCGGTCCTGCTGGCCCAGGGGAAATTTGCCGAGGCCATGCTTCAGATTCAGTACGGACGCGACGCGATCGCGGATTTTTTTCAGCGTTCGAGCGCCCCGGAACTGGCGGCCAAGAGCTCCGAGATCGCGTTCCTGGACGAGTGGCTCGAAGAAGTGAAAGCGAAACGCCCGCTCTCCAAACTCGAGATCATGCAGCGCGAGATGGAGAACGCCATCGCAAGCGAAATGTACGAGCGCGCCGCCGAGCTGCGCGACGCCATCAGACAGCTCACCACGCAAAGACGTTAAGAAGCGAAAAGCTGAAACGGAAAACTGAAAAGTCCGCCCGCCGTGGCGGGACGACCCCGAACCCTTTCGGGGCTGAAACGCTGAAATGGCGGGTCTGACGTTCGCTGACCGCTGACCGCTGACTTCTGACCTCCGTCCTCTGTCCTCTGCCCTCTGATCGCTGTCCTCTGTCCTCCGTCCTCCTTGGCTCGCCGTAGCCTCGTGCGCAGGCGGCTGTCCCCCCACTAAGAGTTGAGGGTGGGATGAAACTTTGGTAGATTGGGAGTTGTGATTCCTCGAATTCGAGAGCTCCTCCATGCCTCGCCGTTTGAGCTGTTTACTATTCGAACCAGTGACGAGCGTGAATATGTTGTTCCTACGGCCGATCACGCGGCGGTGAATCCGAAAGGCTCCCGCGTCATCATATTCTCCGACAACGATGGCCAGGCGGAGATTGCAGGATTGCACGTGGCTGCAGTGCTCAGGAACGGCGCCGCGCAAACGTAAGATTTCGTCACCGGACCTCCCGCCTTCGCCAAGGCTCCGGCGTGGCAAGCTGACCTCTGACTTCGACCTCTGCCTCTGTCCTCCGTCTTCCGTCCTCCTTGGCTCGCCGTAGCCTCGTGCGCAGGCGGCTGCCCTCTGATCGTTGACCTCCGATTCGCCATCGGACGGATTCGCCGTGGCGAACCTCTGTCTTCTGCCCGCTGCCCGCAGACCTCTGATCTCCGACTTCACCGGGCGCTCGGATCTTTGTTGTCTCATGCATCGTAAGCCGCTTACGATGCATGAATGAAGAAGCCGGTCAGCCAGGCGGAAAAGAACGTTCGGGAATATTTGGCTCGCATCGGCCAGCGCGGCGGCAAATCGAGTCGCCGCGAACTGACTAAGTCGCACGCGCGCCAGATGGTGGCTATCCGCGAGGCAAAACGCGCTGCGATTAAAGCGGGGAAGCCGTTGTCCGCGCTTGGCCGCACGCCGTTAACCACGCGCAAAGATCAACCCGCGAGCCGCCGCTTACCCGGCATTCGGAAGACAACTCCCCTTTCCTGGGGACTCTTTTCTAAAGCATCGTAAGCGGCTTACGATCCGAGAGAACCGCGCGGTTGGGTTGAAAGAATATCCCACGCGTTCGCTTGGGATTTAGCGGACACGCGATTCGTCGATCGAGGTCCGGTCGCACGCTTTCGTCGCATCGTAAGCGGCTTATGATACAGACGAACTTCGCTGGGATGGACGGATGTCGTTGCACATTTGCCCGGCTATCGGGGCACCTGCGCGATGCACCGATCAGATAGGCATGGCCGCACGCTTTCGCCGCATCGTAAGCGGCTTATGATACAGACGAACTCCGCTGGGATGGACGGATGTCGTTGCATTTGCCTGGCTATCGGAGCGCCTGCGCGATTCGTCGATCGAGGTCCGTTCGCGCCATTTCTGCTCCATCGTAAGCGGCTTACGATGCATGGCTGACAGGCGAAGGAAAATGCGCCGCTCACGGGGCAGATGTTCGACGGCCGCACCTGATTCATTTTCGTGACCGCGGATTGCGCGGATTCAGACGGATTCCGAGCGGGGCTGCTCAGGAATCGCTGGCCCATCCGAATTTCAGCGTTTCAGTTTTTCGGCTTCCAGCTCCGGGCTCCCTGCTCCCGGCTTCTTATCGCCCTACGACCGCGTAGGCGACGGCCGCGCCGAGACTCAGGACGCGCAAGAGAAAGACGGTGACTCTAAGAAGAGCATCCCGCGAAATTCTGGGAGAAAGTCCGGTGATCATAGTCCCATTTTGGAGCAAGAGATGGACCAGAAGACTAGCGGATTGGACGTCAGTAAACGGATTCTTGTAGCGTCGACCGATGGCAGGATTAGAGATTGCGACCGTCCGCGACGATACGAGGGCGAAAGCGGCCGTAGGAGTCAGGGATGACCAGCAACGTCACGTGTTTGCTCGCCGTGAAATCTAAATCGACAATCGATTGCGCCGGAGTTCCGTTGGGAAGCTTAGCCTGGATCGTCACAGTCATTTTTGAGGCAGCCAATCCTTCGACAGCAGACGAGTTTCCGTAGTTTATGCTGCTTGCGAGCATTTGATTGCCCGCAGCAACCGAAATGGCGGTCCCTGGAAAATAATTTCGCATCGTAATTGTCCCGGAAGTTGCCTTCGGGTCGACCGTATCTTCGAGGAAGTCCACTTTGAATCCGGCGCCTTGCGGGGCGAGAATAACGGTGAAGTAAGTATCGGGCTTTAAATCAACCGAGAGATTCTTTATCGATGCGTCTCCGCCGTTTTTGACAACGAAAAGTCGAACCACCAATCGGTAGCTCGACATAGCTGGA
The DNA here is from genome assembly GCA_963788855.1 of uncultured Verrucomicrobiae bacterium. Taxonomy (GTDB): domain Bacteria; phylum Verrucomicrobiota; class Verrucomicrobiia; order Chthoniobacterales; family UBA10450; genus CAWBIE01. Next base: position 223,664 of record CAWBIE010000004.1, on the reverse strand, counting down.
ATACCGATAGGCGGTAGCTGTGGCGATTACGTCTCCCGTCTTAGCCGCTTGGCGAAGTTGAAAACTCCCATTCGAGGCGGGCAGCATGTTCCAAAACCGGACGTAGCCGACCTTGGGGGCAGGACATTTGTCCATCGAGGCTGGCGATGAGCAGCGCGCAGAGCAGGGAACTACTGGCCAGCGTACAATATCTTGATCGCATACTTGTCGGGCTTCTGGAATCTCGCGTTAGCGGTGGGATCAAACGGATCGATCGGGGTGCCTGCATTCCAAATCGGATCAACTCTAAACGTCACCCTCATCTGCGAAGTGGAGGTGACGATTGGAGTGTCGTACCAGGCTGAGGAATCAACGATTGCCCGGCCGCATATACCGTAAAGATGTTGCCATGGGTCGTGATCAATTCGACCAACCGACGAAAAAGCTCTTCGCGGCCACGATCGTACGCGTTGGTCGTGTTGACGCTGGTCGCCAAGATCAGTGCCCGTATCAAACATTGGCAGCTCGGACAACTCACCTCGCTCCGACAAAGGCCCGACCGTTTGCGTGAACGAGCCTTGATTCTTCGAGGCGATCCAGCAGCTGTGTGATTAAGACGTTGATCTTGTCGCCCGAGTTTGTGGGATCGATATCGAAAGCCTTGCCCCGCAAGGTTCGGATCGGAACTTGGAGTTGGTTGAAAATTGTAGCCGTACAAGGCGGCTTTCAAAGCGGCCCCATTATCGCGACCTATTCCATTTATGTTGATCCGTCCGTCAAGCTGGACGGAATTAGATGTCGAAAAAATGTCCGTCAATCGCCAGGCCGTCCGATTCACGACTGGCCGAGATACTGTTGCCATCCCGAAGTCCGCTCGTGTTCGTGGTTGAATCGTATCGCTCAGGTTGGCCGATCTTAAACGTACGACCGCCTCCACGGCTGTAGATTATGTTTCCAGATCCGGTCGGCGCCGCCCCGGTCGATCGGGCTGGATCAAAGACGTCGCCAAGCTCGCCTATCGAAGTCAGCTGAGAATTTGCAATTACCGCCGGAGCATGTGCCGCGTCAGTCACATTGTTGGCCGGATCAACCCAAAGCGCGGGATTTACATAGTTGGCGTTCAGCGCAGTGAAAGTGGTGTTTGGGATCTGTGCCGGAGAGTTCCAAGCCTCTAACTTGTAGGCTGTCTGATCGTCGTTCGCGACGCTGGTTGTCACAGAGAGCTGCTCATTGTTCGTTCGAGGGTCCCCAACTTGAGAAGCAATGGCCGCCGCTGCGTTTCCCTTCAAGCTGCTGGCACGAAAGTAGTATTCGGTCGTGTCAGAACGCGTACCTGTCAGAGTTGCTGTTTCCGTCGTCGACATTCACGGTCATGTAGTAAACGGCAGGTCCGCCAAAGGACTCCAAAACGCCACTATCGTTGCCGAAAACCAATTCGGTTTCCAAGTCAGCCGCCGTGGAACTGTTGCTAGGGCGAGGAATACTGTCGATACGCAGATTGCTGCCACTCTTCTTTTTCGTCTACCCTGGTAAATCCTATACGAATCCGCTGCGGTTACCCGAAGGCGGATGAAAAACTCGGGTCACGTCCACTCCCGGAAAGGTTGAGGGAAGCGGGCTTGGATCGGTGGTGAGCACAGTCACGCTGCCTGCAGGAAAGGACAGCGGGTTTCCGCTAGAGTTTGTAAACGAACTCAGGGGAATGCTGAAATCGCGCGAGGGATTTTCCGGGATATCTGTGGCTCCGCCCGCATCCCAGCCGAACTGATTTGCAACGTGAAAAAACGGATTAGAACCCAAGTTTGCCACGGTAATATCCTTGTTGGTCATGTTCCAAACCTCAACGTAGTGGTCGATCTCGAGTTTGTAAGTGGCGCTTGCTCCAAGTCGGTTACTAAAAATGTCCTCCTTAACGCGGAGCAAATACTCCTGAATGAAAGGCACGGCCTCTTTTCCTATGGCAATGACCTCGTTCGCGCCGGAGGCACCACCGCCCGGAAGACTGTGCACTGGGACGGTTCCAATGTTTACGGTGAGGTCATTGTTTACAATCGTCGGCTGAGAATCGGTATCTATGTAATCGCGAATATTTGCGGCGATTTTGTTTAGATAGATCGTTTGATTGGAAGGCGAACCGGTGCTCGAGACATCTATCGAGTTTTTATCCGATCCGTTTCGGGTCGAGAAGCGCTGAGCGAAGTTGGGCAGGTGGTAAGTGATTGCGTTGATGATTTCATCCAGCTGTCTGCGAATCGCTGTTGGGTCGGTTGAATCGGCGACAACCTTGTTCAGGTTTACGCGCTTCGACCCGGCGCGCGATAGATCTGGACGTCCCGGAAAAAATCGTCGCTTCGAATTTCAACGAATCCGCGAGGGTTGGTTGACCGTTTACCTGATTAAGGGCGCGGTACCCGAAAAAAGCCGAACTCGGAAATCCGGAGCGCAGGCCAAAGGTATCGCTCGCGACGGTGTCTGGACCGCTAATCAGAGCGGTTTTGAACACACCCTCCAGCGGGATCTCGGAAGGAGATTGCCCGAGACTGGTTGAGCCGCGCTTCGTGTTACCAAGAAGATTTACGTTCGCTTTGAAGCTTTCGTTCCTCCATCCAGTAGGCGTATCGGCTGGTCACTTTGTTGTCGGAGTCCTTTAGCTCGATCCACTGACCGCGGAAGGGCGGACGGGTGACCGCACTCGGGGGCGCGCCAATCCAGCCTTGGATGTCTCCTGAGAATCGCGCGTGATTCAAATCAAAGGCGTTGGCCGGAATCCCGGGCGCATCGAGGTCGTTCAAGACGGGAAGTGACGCTGCCTTGTTCGCTGCTAACTGCGGGGTGGCTCCAGAAATCAGGGGCAAGACATAGAGTTGGGCAGTACCACCGCCGGCTGCGGCTACTTCCGGCGTTTTGTCATGGTAATAGACGACCGTTCCGTCGTTACTGTTGATGGTTTCCCAAGTCGTGGCCGAGTCCGGGTATGCGTGAGATCGTCGACCAACCGCGCCACCGCCACATCGACCGCTGCCTTCGCGGCCAGTTCGGATTTCGCTTGTTCGCCGCCGCGCGGGCCGTGGTTTGATCCATTCCACTACTAATCAATAGGGCCACAGCCATGACGGTGAGGAGAGACACCATGATGATCGTCGCGATGAGAGCAAAGCCGGAGTCGGTATGGCGATGGCTCGGTGTTGTCATCTAGTGAGTTTGTTGCAGCATAACTCTGGTCACGAATTGCTGTTGGTACGGAGAATCGCGGCTTTGTATAAAGGATCCGACGGATTGGACCAGGTGCCCTGGCCGACCGGCAGACTTCGAATCTTGCGGGCCGAGGCGGCGCTCATGGATTTGAATCGCACTTCGACCCACCGCCATTGGCTCGATGGTCCCGTCGGCGGATTTTGGGGGTCACCCTGCACGCCGGGGTAGAAGCGGAGATCCCAGACGTAGGCAGCCACGTCTTCTTCGTTGGCGGCGTTCTTTGAAAAGATTGAGGTAAAGTTTGACGTCTTCAGGTCGTTGAAAATCGTGTCGCTGTTCTTAATCAGGCGCTTCAGGGTGTACGCCTTGGTCGCTGGGTCCCACACTGTGTAGTAACCAACGCCGCAAAGATCACTTTTCCCATCGTTGCCAATCGGCGTGATGGCATAGGCCTCCTTAAAAAAACCGGATGGATCGGAGCTCGTCAGGGTGAGCATTTGCGGATCGCCGTTAATGTCGGCTCGACTGAGATCGCGGGTGATAATCTGAAGCGCCGCGCGCGCATCGCGGAACGTGTCGACCCGTTGGTCGGACGCCTGCCACTGGCTCGCCGCCGCTGCAAAAACGCGCGAGAGCAAAAAACCACGATGACGAGGGTAATGGTCATCGCGATCAAGACTTCGGCGAGGGTGAAGCCGCCACTGTTTTTTGTTTGGTCTCGTCGCGGCATTATCAGGACCGGTTGCGAGCCAGGTAAAAATATTCGGTGAAGTTATTTGCGTCCTTCGGCCTGATCCGAATCTGAATCAGATTCAATTTCGCAGGGCCAAGCTGGACGCTGGACGGGGCCGGTGTCACGAAAGGGTTGTTATTGAAACTTAGTTCAATTGTGTAGATCGAATCCGAACTGGACGCATTAGAAATAGTTGGCTGGTTTGGGCTGGGATAGCTTACATAGGAGCGTCTTTATTCCGTCGGTTGTGCTGAGGGCGCCAAGATCAAGCGATAATCCAAAAAGGGTGACGTTCGAGTATGTGTCGCATTGTCCGTCAATCGTGCTCGTCACGGCATTGGCAAGTTGAGCGGCTCGGGTCTCAGTGATGCTTGCCCGGTTGGCATTGAAAGCCCCGGGAAACACCCCAAGAATCGCAACCAGAGCGAAAGAAATCACGCCAAGCGCGAGCACGACCTCAACCAGGGTAAACGCCCTGGTGCCGGCGCCACTAACCCGTACCTGGGTCGACATAATGTGGCGGCCGGTAAAACGAGCGACGCGCGGACTTGATCGAATTTTCCCGAGGCGTTCAGCGCCTTCTGTGTTTGGTCCGTATAAATCATTTGGCCGCCCAAAGCCACTGAGCCGGAAAAGAAATTTACGACCAACGCGGGCGTTGTTCCGCTTGGCACGGTAACCATGCCGGTTGAATTGAACTTAATAAACGGCAATGCGACGGAACCCATCGTGCCCGGGCAGGCAAACGTGATTTTCGGAGTGCCTAATTCGAGGACTCAGCAAGCCATTTCCAGGCTGAAACGCGATCCCCGTCGGAAGGAAAGTACCATCTCGTGACTGCTGTCGGAACGAAGGTTGTCTTATCCTCCTTGAAAATGATGAATGCCTTGCACCGGTAATTATCGGGCGTGGTTTCGTCCGCGAAGACAACGTAGGTAGCGGAACCGCTCGTTAGTGCGAGAGATCGCGCCTGTTCGAGTGCGTTCATCAAATTGCTGACGGCGCCTTTTCTTCCACTTCCCTTGGAAAGCCCCGTGACCGCTGGAATTACGGCCACCAATAAAATGGCGATAATCGAAATAACGACCAACAACTCCAAGAGTGTGAAAGCGCGGCGGCATTTTTTCGTGGATTTGGAGACGGTGACGGCGCGGGAAAACACAGCAAAAGGATAAATTAGAAATTGGAAAGTAGAAAGAGCTAAGCGGAGGCAAGAGCAGGGGGCGGGGAGATCGCCCCGCCACGGCGGATTCGTCCAAAGCGAACACGCCGAGTCCGTCCGTTGGCGGACAGGGGCGAGCGGGAGCATCCGTTATTCGCGTAACCTGTCACGCCGTAGCCTCGGCGTAGGCGGATCCGCGGTTGAATTGAATTTCGACGGTGCGAGACCGCCGGTACAGGGCGGTTTTGAGACGGTCCGTGGGTATAAGAACCGATTTGCCGCCGCCAGAGGGAATAGGGGCACGTTTCTAGCTTTTTACCGGCGCGTGCTGGAACACACCCTGTCCGAAGACGAACATAATCAGATCGTTCAGACGATCGAGATGTTTGAGGTCGATCACTCAAACACAGCCCGACGACTATCAATCGCTCGAAATTCTCAAGGAAGCCTATCACAAGATAGGCAAGCTAGAGGACTCTTTGCGCATCTCGCGTCGTCTGGCGGAAGCCTATTTCAACGTCGGTTCGTTTCACCCTCGCGATGCAGGAGTGCGAGGTGATTCTGCTTAAGGAGCCGAACGCGCCCGAGATCCTTGCCATGCTCGGCGAGATCGAGACGCGTCTGCAGGCGTCCGGTCACGCCATCGCGAATTCCGAGGGATCGAAGAAAGGACTGATCGAATCGGGCCAACACCGACGATGGAGACGGTTCGCTGATCGATATCGGGAATCGCGACGGCAAATCCAAGCAGGCCGACCTGAGCGAGCGAGGCGACGAACATCTCGCGAAATTTCTGATCGTGCAGCAGCTCTTTCCAGCGAAGACGAAGTGAGCAGCGCGCTTGCAGTCCGTGCAGCGCATGAACAAGGATCTGAGCGGACAAGCGCTGGCCGTTTCGATGCTGGACAGAGCTTTGCAAAGCCAATATCGATCGGATGGAGAAGGTGCTCTCGGCCCTGATCGACCGAACCAAGTTCGCCTATGTGCCGCTCGAATATTACGACCTCGACCGGCAGATCGCGCCGATGTTGCCGGATAGCCTGACGCTCGGCCGCCTTTTTGTTCCTTTCGATCTGGTCAGCCGCACCATGATGGTTGCGTGCTGCAATCCGTTCGACGCCGACAGGGCGCGAAGCGGTGCAGCAATCGGTCGATTACACAGTGACGTGGTATCTGGCGCGCCCTTCCGCGCTGATCAGAAGTTTGCAGTCCATCTACCGCCTGGAGAGCCGGGCCTAAGCGGTTCATGAGAAGCAAATCCTTCGGCGAACGCATCGCTGATGTTCTGATCGAGGACGGGCTTCTCCTGCCGAATCAACTCGAGGAAGCAGTCGGCATTCAGAAGAGCGAGGGCGGACGTCTGCTCAAGATTTTGACGGACAAACAGTTCGTCACCGACCAGGACATGGCCTTCAGCATGGGGCGTTGCCTCAACACGCCGCCGATCAATCTGTCGAAGCTGACGCATTCCGGAAGACATCATGGCGCATCGTGCCGCGCGAAATGGCCAAGGCGAACAAGCTCGTCCCGATCGCGCGCTTGAACGGCAAGCTTTTCGTGGCCATGGCCGACCCGACCAACGTGCTCGCGATCGACGATCTCAAGCGCCGGGTCCAGCTCGAGATCGTGCCGATGATCGCGACCGAGCGGGCCGTGGCCGATGCCCTGGCCGGTATCCACAGCGGCGCCAACATGAGTCAGGTGCTCCGCCAGTTCTCGGACGAAGCAGCGCAATCAGCCGATTCGGTCGAAGTGCAAAGCGGCCAAGCGCGAAGAGATCGATCTCGACCGGCTCGCCTCGGACAGCGAGGACGCGCCCGTCATCAAGATCGTCAATCTGATTCTGGCCCAGGCGGTCAAGGAAAAGGCATCCGACATTCACATCGAGCCGTTCTCAAACGTACGCTGAAGCTGCGATACCGTATCGACGGCGAATTGATCGCTGGCGGAATCGCCGCCGAAGGCGTTGCAGCTGGCCATCACGTCGCGCATCAAGATTCTGGCCGGCCTGAACATCGCGGAGCGGCGTGTTCCGCAGGACGGACGTTTCCGCATCAAGGTCATGGGGAAAGAAGTCGATTTGCGTATCTCGATCCTGCCCACCGCGCACGGTGAGAAGATCGTTATTCGTATTCTCGATAAAGCGTCGCTTACCGGCAGCATCGACCAGATGGGCATGGACGAATCGACGCTCGGCAAATTCCGCAAGGCGATCGACGCGCCCGCACGGAATGATCCTGGTGACCGGTCCGACCGGTTCCGGAAAGACGACCACGCTTTACTCCGTGCTGCAGGAGCTGAACAGCCCGCACATACAACATCGTGACGGTCGAAGACCCGATCGAATACGAACTGATTGGCATCAATCAGGTGGCGGTGCGCAACGACATCGGGCTCGATTTCGCGTCCGCCCTGCGTTCGATCCTGCGTCAGGACCCCGACATCGTGATGGTGGGTGAAATTCGTGACAACGAAACGGCCGACATCGCCGTGAAAGCCGCGCTCACCGGTCACCAGGTTCTGAGCACGTTGCACACGAACGATGCGGCCGGCGCGATTACGCGTCTCGACGACATGGGCATTGAGCCGTTTCTGATTTCCAGCTCGATCCTGATGAGTTGCGCTCAGCGTCTGGTGCGCCGCGTCTGCACGCAATTGCCGGGAAGAATTTGTTCCGGAGCCGGAAATCTTCGAAAAGCTCGGAATCAAGGAGTCGACGGAAACAGTTTTCTTCCAGGGCCACGGCTGCGATCGCTGCAAGGACCGCGGTTATCTCGGACGTGTCGCGATCATCGAAGCCCTGCCGGTGAGCGAAGCGATTCGCCGGTTGATTATCAAGCGCGCTTCGGCCGCGGTCATCAAGAACCAGGCCATGAGCGAAGGGATGAAAACCTTGCGCATGGTCGGCATCGAGAAGGCGCAGGAAGGAATTACCACGCTCGAAGAAATCTGGCGCGTGACGTCGGAAGACCATTAGCACCCAATGACCATTCCATTCCTCGACATGTTCAAGAAAGCCAAGGCTCGCTTGATGGAACTTGCCACGCCCGCCCCGTCGGCGCGGGGTCCGGCGGTAGCGGCCGAAAAACCGGATAGCGAACGCTTGAGCAAGACGGTTCTGCCCAACATGACACGGACCTCCTCGCTCGATCCTTTTAGAGAGGCTGCCGATTCGTCGCCGAACATCAGGCTCCCGGGGTCGCGTTCCGCCGGACGCGATCTGCCACCGACCGTGGCTCTCGCTCTTCAGCCGAAAGTTGAGCGCGCCATCTCGCTCCAGCTCTGCGATATTCTCGACGGAATGCCGAACGGCTTCGTCAAGCCGATCGAGACCTTCGATTCGGCCCAGCGTATTTTGCTGAAAGCTTCGGAGATCGAGAAGGGAATGGCCACGGGCAAACCGAGCGTTTCTTTGGCGACCGTTTACGAGCAGGTGCCGGAAATTTTTCTGCATACTGTCGCGCCGACCGATTCGACCTTTATCGGTCTGCCTTACGACAAGGTTCTCGACCAATTTCAAAAGGTGCAGGTCAGACCCGATCAGGAGCGTGACCAGGATGTGCCCCAGGTGGAGACGCCTTTCCTGCAGGTCACTCTTGAAGACACTGAGCGATTCGGAACGACCATGCCGACTCTGCAGACCTCCGAACACCCTCCGGTTTTAGTCGAGCCGGCCACGGCGAAAGCACTCTCCAAGGCGGAACCGGAACCGGCCGCGCAGGAGACTTCCGGGCGAGCGGCCAAGCCGGCCAAAGGAACTGCCATTCCGGCCCCGCCTGCGCCAACCGTCCCACCTCCCAGACCGTCTGGTCCTGAATCTGTAGTTCCCACACGCATTCCTTTTCATCTTCCACCGAACGGGACGGGCGTGCCTGCCTCCGAAGGAGTTCCAGCCTCGAGCGGGCCGTCCGTTCCAATCAGTATGCCCAAAGCCGCGACGCCCGGGCGTGTTCCATTCAAGATTTCGGCGCCGTGCGAGGATCTGAAACCGAAACTCCGGCTCGTTCCCGGCTTTGAGAGCCAGGAAGGAGCCGCGCCGTCGTCCGCCACGACCCCAACAAAAAAAGACGACGTCAAAATCGCCCTCGGTCTGCGGACGGTGATGCAAAACATGCCGGCTTTTCAATTGAACGGCAGTGCGGAAACGGTTCCGGCGGAAGCGCGCATAGAATTTCTCGCTTCGTTGATCGAGCCGCAACTGGCCAAGGGACGAATCGCGGTCCCGGCGAAGACGTTCCAGGCGGCTTTGCCCGAGGCCCATCGGGCACTCTTCGTGATCGATGCGGTCGAGTCGCCCGTGTTGCTGCCCCTGCAGGAAGTGCTGAACAATTTGCCGGCCGCTGCCCTTAAGATGCGCGAGGACCAGGAGAAAACCGATGAGATGGCAGCCTTCGAGACGCCTTTCTCTATCAAAGCTGCCGAAGATGCGAAGCGTTTTGCTGCAAGCACGCCTCCGGAGGCTAAAAAGCCCGAAGAGCCGGCGGCGGATACGCCCGCCACGACGGAGGAACCCAAAGAGGAATCGAAGGTGTTCAAGTACGTCGCGGGGTCGGGCAAGCCTGCGAAATTGAAGGAAAAGGCCAGGAAGAAAGAGGCTCCGGCCGGGAGCGCCGAAAAGATCGAGGCCAAAACCGAGAAGAAACCGGAGCCGAAGAAGGACGAAAAGGCTGAGGCTAAGGCTGAGAACAAGCTGGAAGCGAAGAAGGACGGGAAGTCCGAGGCCAGGAATGAAGCGAAGAACGTGGTGGAGCGGGCCAGCGCGCTGCCCGGGGTAAAGGCCTGCGCCGTGACCTTTGCGGACGGCTTGAGCCTGGCGGGGAACCTGCCGCCCGAGGTGGCAGCGGATGGTTTATGCGCCATGGCACCATCGCTGCTTCAACGGATTGATCGACACATGCTTGATACCAAACTTGGGCCCATGACTTCGATGACTCTGCACTGCGAGAAATCCCCCATCACATTTTTCATGAAAGGGAATGTTTGCCTGGCTGTCTTGCACGCGGGCGGCGATCTCGCCTCTGGAACGCAGAGCGAGCTAGCTGGAATGGCGACAGAACTTTCGCGAATCTATTCGCAACCGGAGACCACCCATGTCGATCATTAATTACGCGAGCCGCGAGATTCAGTTCAAGATCGTCTACTACGGTCCGGCCCTTTGCGGAAAGACGACGAATCTCAGCTACATTCATCAGCGGATCAATCCGCAGAATCGCGGCGATCTCGTTTCGCTCGCCACGGCCGCGGATCGCACCCTGTTCTTCGATTTTCTGCCGCTGAACGCGGTCGTGATCAAAGGGTTTGTGACGAAGTTCCAACTCTACACCGTTCCCGGCCAGGTCATTTACAACGCCACCCGGCAACTGGTCTTGCGCAGCGTCGACGGCATTGTGTTCGTGGCCGATTCGCAGTGGGAAAAAATGGAGGAGAACGTCGAGAGCTTTAAGAACCTCGAAGACAACCTGGCCAAACAAAACATCTCCATCGATGACATCCCCTGTGTGCTCGCAATACAACAAGCGCGACCTCCAGAATATCGCGCCGGTCAATTACATGGAGTACGTGCTGAACAACCGGAAGAAGCGCCTGCAAAGTTTCGAAGTCATCTCCAGCACCGGCCAAAATGTCTTCGCGTCGCTCAACGCGGTCTCGCAGATTCTTGCTGCACAAGTTCAGCAAGCAAAGCGAAGTGCCACCAGCACGCGGCTCCGCCGGTCGCGATTCCGGTCGAACCGCCGGTGCCCAAGGCGCAAAGCGCACTCGCATGAACGCGATTCCTGTCCTGACGATCGAAGACGTCGCGACGCTCGACGGCGTCCTCGGCGACTTTCTGAAAAAGGCCGAGGCGGAACTGACCGTCGTGATCGATCGCGGCGGCAACGTCATCTCGCAATTTGGCGATCATGACGTCATGGACGTGACGATCATCGCGGCGCTGGCGGCCGGATCATTCGCGGCGACACGGAGCTCGCGCGCCGCATCGGCGAAGTGGAATTCAACGCGCTCTATCACCAGGGGAACGGCAGTCACATGTTCATGAACTCGGTCGATGACGACACGATCATGATCACGGTTTTCGGAACGCGGACGACCGTTGGTCTGGTTCGATTCTATTCTGCGACCGCGGCCCAAAGCGTCGCCGATATCCTCAAGACTTTGCAGAAGAACGGGCACGGTTTCGAATTCGACCGCCGCCGACGTCAGGCCGGCCCCATCTTCGCCGACACTCCTTGACGGCGAAACCTAACCCTCGAACTTCTTCACGAGCAGGGTGGCGTTGTGTCCGCCGAAGCCGAACGAATTGTTCAACGCGACGCGCACTCTTTTTTCCGCGCGCTATTCGGAGTGTAATCGAGGTCGCATTCTTCATCCGGATTTTCGAGATTGATCGTCGGCGGAATGACGGAGTCGCGAATGGCCAAGGCGCAGGCCGCCATTTCCACCGCGCCCGCGCCGCCTAACAAGTGGCCGGTCATCGACTTGGTCGAGCTGATCGAAACCTTCCTGGCATGTTCGCCGAAGACCGATTTGATCGCGCGCGTTTCACTGATATCGCCCAGACCGGTCGAGGTGGCGTGCGCGTTGATGTAGTCCACCTGATCGGCTGAGATTCCGGCGTGATCGAGCGCCATTTGCATCGCGCGGGCGGCGCCTTCGCCATCCGGCGGCGGTGCCGTCATGTGGTAGGCGTCGGCGGAAAGTCCGTAGCCGGTCAGTTCGCAATAGATTTTCGCGCCACGCGCCTTGGCGTGTTCCAGTTCCTCCACCACCACCACGCCGGCGCCCTCGCTCATGACGAAACCGTCGCGATCGCGATCCCACGGGCGCGACGCGCGTTCGGGTTCGTCGTTGCGCGTGCTGAGCGCCTTCATGGCGCCGAAAGCCGGCCAGCCCGATCGTGACGATCGAGGCTTCGGAGCCGCCGGCGAGAAAGATATCGGCGTCGCCGAACTTAATTATGCGCCACGATTCGCCGATGGCGTTGTTCGAGGTGGCGCAGGCCGTGACGATGCACAGGTTCGGGCCTTGCAATCCGAATTCCATCGAGATCATGCCGCTGGCCATGTTGCTGATCAGCATCGGAATGGTGAAAGGCGAAGTCCGGGTCGGCCCTTTGGTCATCAGAACGGTGTGCTGATCCTCGAGGGTTTTCAGGCCGCCGATTCCGCTGCTCACGATCACGCCGAAGCGATCGCGCCGGTTGATCTTCTCCATATCGATCGCCGCTGTCGTCCATCGCCATTTTGGCCGCGGCCATGGCCAGCTGCGCGAAGCGATCGGTCCGTCGAACGTCCTTCGGATTCTTGAAAAACGGCTTCGGATCGAAGTTGCGCACCTCGCCGCCGATCCGGCAGTCGTAGCTCGGTGGTATCGAAGGCCTGATCCGGCCGATCCCGCTGACGCCGTTCTTGAGATTGCGCCAAAAGGTGTCGATGTCGTTCCCGACCGGCGTGACCACGCCCAGGCCGGTGATGACGACTCTGCGATCATTCATAAAAGTGACGAGTGACGAGTGATAGGTGACGAGAGAAGGGCGGGGCAAGACGACAGTTACCTTGTCACTAGCCACTTGTCACTTGTCACTTTTTCAGCGCGTTCCCATGCCGACGCTTTGCACGGTCTGGAAAAGCTTGCCTTCGGTCTTGATGGAAGGGGCGATGATGATTTCGGTCTGCTGAAACTCGGCGAGTCTGCGCGCGCCGACGTTGCCCATGCAGGTGGTGATGGCGCCGACCAGATTTTGGCTGCCGTCATCGACCTCGGCCGGGCCGAAGAGGATCTGCTTCAGCGAACCGGTCGCGCCGACTTTGATGCGGGTGCCGCGCGGCAGGTTGGCGTGCGGCGTGGCCATGCCCCAATGATAGCCGCGGCCGGGCGCTTCTTGCGCCTTGGCGAAGGCGCTGCCGACCATGACGGCGTCCGCGCCGCAGGCGAGCGCCTTGCAGACGTCGCCGCCTTTGCTCATTCCGCCGTCGGTGATGATCGGCACGTAGCGCGAGGTTTTCTTGAAATAAGCATCGCGCGCCGCGGCGCAATCGACCGTGGCCGTGACCTGCGGCACGCCGAGCCCGAGCACGCCGCGTGAAGTGCAGGCCGCGCCGGGTCCGACGCCGATCAGCACGGCCGCCGGGCCGCATTCCATGATTTCGAAGGTGACGTCGTAGCCGACGGTGTTGCCGACGATGACCGGAATGTGCATGTCGCGGCAAAACTTTTCCAAGATCGAGCGATTTGTATTCGGAGGAAATATGGCGGACGGTCGAGACCGTGCTTTGCACCACGAAAACGTCGGCGCCGGCTTCCTGCGCGATCGGCCCCGAATTCGGCGGCGCGTTGCGGAATCGAGCTGACCGCGGCAAGTCGCGCCGCCGTCCTTGATTTGCCGGATGCGCGCGGCGATCAAATCCTCCTGGACCGGCTCCTGTAAATTTTTTGGAGCAGCGCCGTGATCTCCGCTTTGTCGGCCTCGACAATCTTCTGCAGAACTTCCTGCGGATTCTTGTAACGCGTCTGCACGCCTTCGAGATTGAGCACGGCGAGGCCGCCGAGTTTGCTCATGGCGATGGCAAACCGCACATCGACCACGCCATCCATCGCGCTGGCGAGGATCGGAATCTTCAAGTGCGAGCGGCTCGGCATTCTTGCGCGGTAGCCGCAAGGTGATATCGACTTCGTTGGGATTGATCGTGACGCGCCCGGGCACGAGCGCGATCTCGTCAAAGCCGTAGGTGACGCGTGCTTTTCGATTTCGGCCAATCCACATTCCCATTATTAAATTTGCTCCAGTTTAAATCTTTCGTTCAAGCTCCCGCAGCGTGGACACCGCGGAAGCAAGGCGGCGCGTTCGATCTTCAAACTCGAACGCGCAAATCACGCAACGCAGCCGATAACGTAAAGCGCGGCGCTCGCGTCGGCGGCGATTCCACTCCCCAACTATCCAGAGGAGGAAAACTGCCGCAAGAAAAAGCAGCAAATAAATCGTGACCAGCGCGGAGAGGCTGACCCGGATCACGGCGCGTGGACGTGCGGCTGGTTCCGGGCTGCGGACGGGCGACGTCGTTTCCCCATTCGACCGTCGCGATTCCCCAGACGAGGGCTTGCTCGGTGTCCGGCGCGACGGTCGAACTTCGAGGGAAACGAGCAGAGCGCGAGATAGTTGCCGCGCTTGCTCGTCCAGCGCCGAATCGCCGAAGAATCGAGCAGGAAACAATAACGCACCTCTCCCTGGGCGACTCGACCGCAATCCGGAAACGGATCGCCTGCGGCGATTCATTGTTCGAGGCCGCGTAAATTGGAGAGCCGGCCGGGTGATCGGGCGCCGAGCTTCGTCGAGCTCCTCCGAAAAGGACAATGCGTCGTTGGGATCGCAGCCGGCACCGGAGGCGGTTGCGGGCGGGCCATCGGGACTGGTCCGGGCGGTTGCGAACTGGGAGCGCGCAGGATCGAGAATCAGCGGCGGTGCGTGTTTCGAGCCTGGGTTCCTCGGCCACGTAGGAAGGAACGTGCTGGACCCTGCGGCAGGGCGACGCTGCCTGGCTTCCGGCGGCCGCTGCGTGGTAGAGGCGAGCGCCGGATCTTCCGCTTCGACCCAGCGAAGCAGCGTGCGGCCTTCCTCCGAGTTCGCCGGTGATCAGGCTGACCCGCGCCGGCGGCGGCAGAAGCGCGACAGTCGGCGGATAAACGATCTGAAAAAGGTAAAAGCAAAAGGCATGGAGAAGCGACGGAAGCGCCGAGGAAAGCCAGTGATCGCCAGCCTCCGGGAGCGGCGGCGGATCCCAGTCGAACAGAAGTGACGGGGCGGTCGCGGCTGAGGCCGGGGCGTTCATCGCGGCGGAGTCGTCGCCAGGGCCACCGAAGTGATGCCGTGTTCGAGCGCGGCATTCGTCACCGCCACGACCATTTCGTACGGAGTCAAACGATCGGCCTTGATGATGATCGACCGGCCTTCGCGCTTGGCGGCATCGAGCAACGGTCCGAGCTGTTCCAGCGATGATTTTTTGATCGCGAAAATAAATCGCCGGAACCGCGCCGCCGGTGATGCTGATGATTTGCTGATTCAGCTGCGGCCCGAGGGTGAAACGCGAGAAGGGCAGCGAAACCGAGATGCCGGGTTGCAGGATGAAATTCGAGCTGAGCAGCAGAAAAAAAATCAGCAGAAAAACGACGTCGAGCAGCGGGAACACGACCAGCCAGCCGAAGTGATATTCCTTCGTGCGGGTGAGCTTCATGCCAGCCTGTCGCGATGATCGATCTCGAGAACTGGGCCGTTAATGATCGCGGCGCACGTTTCCGCCCTGCTCGTCAGCCCGGTCGCGCCGGCCTGCTGAAAACTGATGATGCCGCTCGAGCGGCTCGCTGTCCGTCAGCATGTGCACGATCTCGATGCCGGCGCGCTCCATTTCGTGCATCATCGTGTTCACGCGGGAAGAGAGATAGCTGTAGGCGACGAAGGTCGGTGTCGCGACGACCAACCCGGCCGCCGTCGTGAGCAAACTCTTGTAAACGCCGGTGGAAAGTTCGGTCACCGTCGCGTAGCCGCCATTCGACGCGATCGTGCCGAAGGCGTCGATCATTCCGGCCACCGTGCCGAGCAAGCCAAGCAACGGCGCGAGAAAGGCCAGCGTGGCCAGCACGCCGAGAAATCGCTCGAGTTTCGGCACCTCCAGTTGCCCGGCTTCCTGCACAATCTCGCGCAATTCCGCGCGGGGCGCATCGTGGCGGAGAATGGCGGCGTGAATCACGCGCGCGACCGGCCCGGGCGTGCCGGCCGATTCATGCAGCGCCTCGGCGAAGTTGCGCCGCTGAATGAGATTCGAAAGTCCCTTCAAAAACTCGCCGACGTGGATCGTCGCGCGATGCAGATAAAAAGAGCCGCTCGGCGAACACGCGCGATCGAAATGATGCTGCAGACCAGAATCGGCCACATGAGCAAGCCGCCCTTTTGGATGTAATCGATCACGCCCTCCTTCTACCGCTTTTCGTCCCTAGCCGCAAGCCAACAGACAGGGCGTCGCCCGGTCCCTCGATTATTGTCCGGCTTTGCGAGATTTGGATGAAGCGGGCGGACTGGGCGCGGGTGCGGAAGTGCGCCCGAGAAGCTTGCCGGCACCGTCGTAGACGGAATAGCCGGTCGACTTTGCCGGCCGAATCGTAGGTGTACACGATCTTGCTGATCACCGCTCCATCCTTCGTCGAGTTGCGTCTCTTCCTGCAGCCGGCCGGCGTCGTCGTACTTATATAAGCTCTTGAAGCGAAACTTCCCGTCCGGGCCGTAAACAACGCCGGTCGCGAAACGGCCGGCCTCATCGAGCTCGTACTGAATTTTGCCGCGGGCTTGCCGTCGCGGCTCGTGGTCGTGGCGGTCGCCGTGTGATGCGCCGTGTCGAACTCGTAAGCCGTGCGCGAACCGTCGGGGTTCAAGGTCACCTTGACGCGAACCGTGTCGCTTGTAGGCGGCATCGGGAGTTGCGCTGACGCAGAGCGCGATGACGGCGAACAGTCGAGACCGTGGCGGGACCAGCAATAATCAGGACGGAGCGAAACGACCTCATGAGTGCGGGAAGGTCGAACGTGGGACGCTCAACGTCCAACGCGGAATCGCGTGAGTTTGAGCTGGGTGAAATGGGGGCGGGAGCGGGGCAAAAAAAGAGGGATTATTTTTATTGACCCCTGGCACGGAAGGTGGTTAAAAGTGGAGGAAAGTGGGTTAGAATGGATCGAATTCTCCTCCCGCACATGGACACGTCCTCTCAGCCCAACTCTTCTACGCCGGTGAATTCCGTCATTCCATTGACGAAAAAAATCGCATCACCATTCCGTCGCGCTGGCGGCGCGATGGCGCCGAAGAATTCATCATTCTTCCGGAAGCGAATCATCAATTTCTCCTGGTCATGTCGCCTGAAGAGTTTTCTCGCATGAGCGCCGCGGTCGAATCCGATGCCGAATGTTTCCGCGCGCGATCGCCGCGTTTTTTTCCGCCAACTGCATTCGCGCGCCCAACACGGCGCGGCCGATCAACAAGGCCGGCTCGTTTTGCCGGAAGAACTTTGCAAGAAGCGTCGGGTCTGAAAGGCGAGGTCGCGCTCGTGGGCGGTCGCGGCCGTTTTGAAATTTGGAATCTGCAGCGCTGGAAGCAGGCGCACGAGGAGGAAACGCCGACCTACCAGCACGTCGCGAATGTCATCGGTTTGTAAGCGACTGATGAAAGAATCATGAACGCATTACTGTTTGAGCGGCCGGTCTGGTTCGCGACCGGTCCGCTGAGTCTCGAAGAGGAGGCGCAGGAAATGGAGGACTTCACTTATCACCGTCCGGTGCTGGCGGCGGAAGCGGTCGAACTGCTGGCGCCGCGCCCCGGCGCGCTGGTGGTCGATGCGACCTGCGGCGGCGGCGGTCACACCGAAGCGATTCTGCAAGACCGGCGCCGATGTGCTCGCGCTCGACCAGGATCCGGACGCGATCGAACACGCGCGCGAACAACTGGCCCACGTCGGCGGCGCGCGTCACTCTGCGTCAGGCGAACTTTCGCGACGCCGGCAAAGTGCTCGACGAACTCGGCATCGCGACGATTGGCGGGCGCGCTGCTCGATCTGGGCGTTTCGTCGCGGCAACTCGAAAACGCCGAGCGCGGTTTCAGCATCATGCGCAACGGTCCGCTCGATATGCGGATGGATCCGCGCGCGTGGCTGACCGCGGCCGACATCGTCAACACCTACAGCGAAGAGGAGCTGACCCGACTCTTTCGCGATCTGGGCGAAGAACCGGCCGCGCGTCGCATCGCCAGTCTGATCGTCAAGATGCGCAAGACTGCGCCGTTTCGCGAAACGCATGCAGCTGGCGCGGGCCATCGAGAAAGTCGTCGGTCGCCACGGACGCCGGCATCCGGCGACGCAGGTTTTTCAGGCGTTGCGCATGGAAGTGAACGACGAACTCGGCGCACTGCGAGGACGGATTGCGCGTTCTGACCGCGCGCCTGGAGCCGGGCGCGCGCATCGCCGTCATCACCTTTCACTCGCTGGAAGATCGGATCGTGAAGAATTTCTTTCGCGATCGCAGCCGCGAATGGCTTGATCGCCCGGAATGGCCGGAGCCGCGCCCGCAATCCGGACTTCGCAGCTGAATCTGATTACCTCGAAGCCGGTCGAGCCGGGCGAAGAGGAACAACGAACGAACCCGCGCTCGCGCAGCGCGAAACTGCGCGTCGCGGAAAAGATCGGATGAACCGTTCCCGCCGAAAAAAACTGGAATGCGGTCAATGCCGCTTCGCTGGCGCGCTGGATTGTGCTGACGGCTTTCTGGCGCTGACCGGACTGATTTACGTTTATCTCACGCTTCAGCTTTATCATCTGGGCGATCGGAAGAAGGCGCTGGAGAACGAGCTGGCCGAGTCTGCGCACGCAAAACGACGTCGCCAGCGTGCAGATTGCCGCCTTGACCTCGCGCTCGGCGCTGCAACGCCGTCTGAAGGAAGGCTATCTGAAAATGATCCCGATTTCCGAGCGCAACATCGTCCGGCTAACCGTTCCCGCGCGGCCCGCCCGGCGAAGACGCGATTCAACCCGTCGCCAACCAACGCGCCGGACGATGAAGTGGAACAGCCGGATTCGATGCGCGCTGGTCTGCCTCGGGTTTGTCGCACTTTTCAGCGGCTTCTCGTTCCGCTTGATCTACCTGCAGATGATCAAGCACGACGAGTACGCCGGCTTGGCGGCGGAAAAGCACGTTTACAAGCAGACGATCTACGCGGAGCGCGGCGCGATCCTCGACGCGAACAACGAAGTGCTCGCGCACAACGTTCCGGTCGAAACCGTGGTGGCCGACGCCACGCACCTCAACGAATCTCGACGCAACCGTCGCCCTTCGTCAGCGACGAGCTGAAGATTCCGGCGGACGAACTGGCGGAAAAATTGCACGGCGATCGCCGTTACATCGTCCTGCAAGCGCGAGGTGCCGGAGAGCGTGGCCGATCAGCTGCGAGGCGAAACTGCGCGCGCAAAATCTGCGCGGCATTTATTTCGAGCACGACGCCACGCGCATTTATCCGAACGGCTCGATGCTTTGCCACGTCATCGGATTCACCGATTTCGAACATCACGGAATTCAGGGCGTGGAAGCGTCCATGGAGGAATATCTGCACGGCCAGGATGGCTATCGCTACATCGAGCACAACCGGGCCGGTCAGGAGATGGTGCTCTATCGCGGCCAGGAGCGGGCGCCGCGCAACGGTTACCAGGTTCATCTGACGGTCGATCTCAATCTGCAGAACATCGTCGAGAACGAAATCGACGCGGCGATGCGCGAGTATCGGCCGAAAAAGGCGACCATCATCCTGATGCGTCCGCAGACCGGCGAGATCCTGGCGATGGCCAATCGGCCGAACTTCGACCTGAATCTAGCGTTCCGACGCCAAGCCGGAGCAAATGAAGAACCGCGCCATCATCGACATGATGGAACCCGGTTCCACTTTCAAGATCGTCAGCGTGGCCGCCGCTCTGAACGAACACAAGGTGCAGCTCGGATTCGACCATTTTCTGCGAGAACGGCCTTTGGAACTATGGCGGGACCGCTTTGCACGATCACGGCCGTTCGGAGACCTGAGCGTGCAGGACATCCTCGTGAAATCGAGCAACATCGGCGCGGCCAAGCTCGCTCTCAGCGTCGGCGAGCAGAAATTCTACGAATACATCCGCCGTTTTGGTTTTGGCGAACGCACCGGCATCGAGTTGCCGGGCGAGATTCCCGGACTCGATTCGCCCGCCGCAGGCCTGGAGCAAGATTTCCATCACTCGCATCCCGATGGGACACGAAGTCGGAGTCACTCCGCTGCAAATGACCATGGCCATGGCGACGATCGCCAACGGCGGAAAACTCATGACGCCGCGCATCGTCAAGTCGATCACGACGGAGGACGGCAAGACCATGAGCACGTCTTTCGCCGATTGAATTGCGACAGGTAATTTCTCCCCAGACGGCGAGACAAATCGGCAATGCGCTGCGCGGTGTCGTGAGCGATCGCGGCACCGCCGCCGCCGCCGCCGTTCCCGGCTTCATCATTGCCGGTAAAACCGGCACGGCACAAAGAGTCGATCCCAAAGGCGGCTACGAACAGGGGAGGTACGTTGTTTCCTTTGTCGGCTATCTGCCGGCTGATCACCCGGAGTTTGTTGGTCTGGTCGTGCTGGATGACGCGCAAACGAGCAAACCGGAATTAAATTATGGCGGCCTGGTGGCTGGTCCGATCTTTTCGCGCATTGCCGAGAAGGCGGCCCGTTATCTCGATCTTGCAGCCGCATGAGGAAGTGCGCAAGGCGGTGCCGGTGGAACGAGTCGCCTTAACCAATGCCTCACGCCGTTGAGCGCCTTGCGCCCTCATGCTAAAGCCTCATGCAGCTCAAAACTCTCGTTGCCGCGATTCCAGTCCGCCAGGTCATCGGGCCACTTGATCGCACTGTGGAAAGTATCGCGTATGACTCGCGGCGAGTGCAAAGGAACGGCTTGTTCGTGGCGCTGCGCTGGAGAAAAGGCGACGGCCACGAGTTCATAGGCCAGGCCATCGAAAAAGGCGCGACCGTCATCGTGGCGGAGCGCGAAGAAAAACATGCCCGCGCCACCTGCGTGGTGGTGGAAAACGCCCGCAGCGCGCTGGCCGATCTGGCCGCCAATTTCTACGGTTTTCCGTCGCGCCGCCTCAAGCTGGCTGGCGGTCACCGGCACCAATGGCAAAACCACCACGACTTTTCTCATCAAACACATCTGCGAAAAAGCCGGTTTGCGCTGCGGCTTGATCGGCACAGTTCGTTACGAAATTGGCGAACGCGTTCTGCCGGCGACCCGCACCACACCCGAATCGCTCGATCTACAGGAGCTGCTCGCGCAAATGGTGAATGCGGGCTGCAAGGCCGCGGCCATGGAAGTCTCTTCGCACGCGCTCGCGCAGGAACGAACCCGCGGCCTCGAATGGGACGTCGCCGTCTTCACAAATCTGACGCAGGACCATCTCGATTTTCACGGCACGATGGAGAATTATTTCGAGGCAAAGGCAAGACTGTTCAGTCAATTGGCCGGACAACCGCAGAAAAAGAAGCCGGTCGCGGTGGTCAATATCGACGATCGCTACGGCGAGCAACTGCTCAATCGGATCGACAAGAAGATCTCCGTCGTCACCTTTGGAATGAGCGCGCGCGCCGATTTTCGCGCTTCAAATTACCGCACGGAATTCGGCGGAACGTCCTATCAACTCGATGCGCGCGGCAAGAGTTATCTCGTCCGCGTGCCGCTGATCGGCCGATTCAACGTGGCGAATTCGCTGGCCGCGCTGGCTGCAGCCAACGTCCTGGGCGTCGGTTTGCGCGAAGCAGTTCTCAGCCTGGGCAAATCGCCGCAGGTGCCGGGCCGGCTCGAGGCCGTCCCGGCGAAGCGGCAATTCCAGGTCTTCGTCGATTACGCGCACACGCCCGACGCGCTCCTCAATGTCCTCAAGACCTTGCGCGAACTGCGACCGCGCCGTCTCATCGTCGTCTTCGGTTGCGGCGGCGATCGCGACCGGCAGAAGCGCCCGCTCATGGGCCGCGGTGGTCGATCAAAACGCCGATTACGCCATCATCACCTCGGATAATCCGCGCAAGGAAGATCCCGACGCGATCATCGCCGAAGTCGAAAAAGGTTTTCGCTCCGATCACTACGAGAAAATCGCGGATCGCACCGCGGCGATCGCGCGCGCGATCGCGCTGGCCCAGCCGCGCGACATCGTCCTGATCGCGGGCAAGGGTCACGAGAACTTATCAGGAGTTCGCCGATCACACAGTGCCGTTCGATGACATGCAGGTGGCGCGACGCGCGCTGGAAGACCGTCCCGTGGAGTTTTGATGAATAGATCTGATCGCTCTCCCAAATTGCGGAGTTCGCCGGCGCCTCGATCGAGTCGGGAGATGGCAAGCGTCGCCGTCGAAAAGGTCAGCACCGATTCGCGGACGGTGAAACGCGGTGAACTGTTTGTCGCGCTGCGCGGCGAGAATTTCGATGGTCACAAATTTGTCGAAGGCGCAGCCAGGGCGGGCGCGGCCGGCGCGATCGTCGATCGCGACCTGGAAGGGGAACGTGCCGGCAACCTTCGCGCTTCTGCGCGTGGCAGATCACGCTGCGAGCTTATCAGAATCTCGCGGCGAATTATCGAAAATCGCTGCCTCTCAAAGTGCTGGCCATCACCGGCAGCAACGGCAAAACCAGCACGAAGGATTTCGCCGCCGCGGTGCTGGGTCGCACGTTTCCGCGTCACGAAGACGGAAGGCAATTTCAACAATCACGTCGGTCTGCCGCGCACCATGCTGGAAGCGACCTCGCAGGATGAAATCGCAGTTTGGGAAATCGGGATGAATCATCCGGGCGAGATCGCCGCCCTCGCGAAAATCGCGGCGCCCGATGTCGCAATCATTACGAACGTCGGCGTCGCTCACATTGAATTCATGGGCTCGCGCGAAGCGATCGCCCAGGAGAAAGGCGCGCTGGCGGAGGCGATCGGGCCGGATGGCTGGGTCGTTTTGAATGCGGACGATCCCTTTAGCGCGGGGATCGCGCGCGACACGCAGGCCCGAGTGATTTTCGCCGGCACCGACCGCGGGCGCGGTTCGCGCCGGCGAAATCAGCCAAAGCGCCGAGCGGATCCGAGTTTACCATCCTGGAAGGGGCGCATCGCTGCCGCGCGCAGTTGCCCGTGCCCGGTCTGCACATGGTGCAAAACGCGATGCTCGCGGTCGCGGCGGGTCGCGCCTTTGGCCTTTCGCTCGAAGAATGCGCGTGCCGGCCTGGCCACTGCGCCCCTGACCAAAGCGCGTCTGCAGATCAAGGAGATCCACGGCGTGCAATTCATCGACGACAGCTACAACGCGAATCCGGATTCGATGAAGGCGGCGTTGCGCACGCTGGTGGAACTCGAGGCCGACGGGACAACGGATCGCGGTGCTCGGCGAAATGGGCGAGCTGGGCGAGGAATCCGAGCGCGGTCATCGTGAAGTCGGGCGAAGACGGCGGCCGCGCTTGGCATCGATCACTTGATCGCCATCGGAAAGGGCGGCGAAATCATGGCGCGCGCAGCCAAGATTGCTGGACTGCAAAAAAGTCGTCGGCCGTGGCCGGCACGGCGGAAGCCGCCGAACTTCTCGGGAAATTGCCGGCGCCCGGCGACCTGGTCCTGGTCAAAGGAAGCCGCTCGGCCCGGACCGAGCGCGTCCTCGAAGAATTCGGTCAACGGCATCAGCCAGCGGAGGCTTCGCTCATGATGTACTACCTCCATCGCTTGAGTGACCAGTTTACGGGTTCAACGTTTTCTTTTACGTCACCTTCCGGGCCGTAGCTGCCGCGGTGACCGCTTTCGTCATCTCGCTTCTGTTCGGCAATTTCGTCATTCGCAAAATTGATCCGCGCTGAAAATAGGTCAACCGATTCGCGGGCGCGGAAGAGGTTCATCGTCTCGCGGAATTGCACGGCGGCAAACAGGGCACGCCCACCATGGGCGGCGTGCTGATCATCGGCGCGGTCCTGATTTCGAGCTCTGCTCTGGGCGCGCCCGGACAATCGCTTCGTCTGGCTCGCTCTCTTCAGCATGGTTTATCTCGGCATTCTCGGCTTTGTGGACGACTACCTGAAGGTCACGAAGAAGAAATCGGATGGAATCAGCGGCCGCGTCAAGCTGCTCTGCCAACTCGTGCTTGCCGCCGTCGTCACGGCCGTTTTTCTGACCAGTCCACTGATCGAAGTGCAGGCGCGCTCGCTCTACCTGCCGTTCTTCAAGATCCCGGTCATTCCGAACATGGGCTGGTTCACGTTTGTGTTCTTCGCGCTCGTCATCGTCGGTTCGTCGAATGCGGTCAATCTCACCGACGGTCTCGATGGTCTCGCCACCGGTTGCACCATCACGGTCGCATTTGCCTACGCCCTGCTCACCTACGCGGCCGGCAATTTTCGGATCGCCGAATACCTGCAGGTTCCGTTCTATCCGTTCACCGGCGAACTGACCGTCATCTGCGCGCGCGCTGGTCGGCGCGGGTCTCGGATTTCTCTGGTTCAATTGTCATCCGGCGAAGAGTCTTCATGGGCGACACCGGCTCGCTCGCCATCGGCGGCATGATCGGAGTGATCGCGATCTGCTGCAAACAGGAACTGCTGCTCGTGGTGGTCGGCGGCGTTTTCGTGATCGAAGCGGTCTCGGTCATCCTGCAGGTGCTGAGTTTCAAGCTGACCGGACGACGCATCTTCGCGATGTCGCCGATTCATCATCATTTCGAACTGATCGGCTGGAAGGAAAACACGGTCATCGTCCGGTTCTGGATTCTCTCGGCGATCTTCGCCCTGCTCGGTCTGGCCACCCTGAAGTTGAGGTAGAACTTGCGTTACCAGGACCAAAACGTCGCTGTTCTGGGAGCGGGCTTGAGCGGGACGGCCGCCGCGCTTCTTCTTCGAGAGCGAAGGGGCCAACGTCACCGTCCTCGACAGCGCCGAAGAAAAGAACCTGCTCAAGTCGACCCTCGATAATCTGCGCGCGCAGGGCATTCGCGTGCATCTGCGGACCGGCTGCGCAACAGGATTCGGCGCCAATACGATTTCGTCGTCCTAAGTCCGGGGATCGATCCGGCCTCCGCGCTGGCGCCGGAATTTTTCGAGCCGAAAATCGAGATGATCGGCGAACTCGAGCTGGGCTGGCGCTCGTGCGAACGTGCCGGTCATCGCCATCACCGGGACGAACGGCAAGACCACGACGACGGAGTTGCTCGCGCAAATGCTGAACGCGTGCGGTCAGCGCACGATTGCTTGCGGCAACATCGGCAAACCGCTCTCGGAAGTGGTGCGGCGAAAAAAGGATCGATCTCGACGTGCTGACGGTCGAAGTCAGTTCGTTTCAACTCGAGACGATTCAAACCTTCCGGCCGTCGATCGCGTCTGGTTGAATTTCGCTCCCGATCATCTCGATCGTTATCGCTCGGTCGCGGAATATCGCGCGGCCAAGCTGCGCATCTTTGAAAATCAAACGGCGCGACGACGTCGCGATGGTCAATGCGGCTGAGACCCTGCCGAAGATCGCGGCGCGCGACCGGTCACGTTCAGCGCTTATGCCGATCGGGCCGACTTCCGTCTCGCGAAGGCGGCCGATTGTCTATCAGAACGAGACCGTTCTCCGCATGGCCGACACCAAGCTGCGCGGCTCGCACAACATCGAGAACCTGATGGCGACGCTCGCGGTGGGCCTGGCGCGCGGTTTGTCCTTCGAACAAATGGTGCCGCCGCTATGCGCCTACGAACCGCAACCGCATCGGTGCGAATTTGTGCGGCGAGGTTGGAGGCGTCGATTACATCAACGATTCGAAAGCGACCAATCTCGACGCGGTCGAGAAAGCGCTGCTCGCGCAAAGCAAACCCGTCATTCTCATTGCCGGCGGCAAAGATAAAGGCTTCAACTTCGAACCGCTGCGCGACTCTGGTGAAAGAAAAGGTCAGATCCGTCGTCCTGATCGGCGAAATGGCGCGAGCGGATCGCGCGCGACTGGAGCGGCGCCGTGCCGTGCCAGATTGCCGGCTCGCTCGCGGACGCCGTGGAGCGCGCTCACGCCGTCGGCCAAACCGGGCGAAGTCGTCCTGTTTTCGCCCGGCACGTCTTCCTTCGACATGTTCAAAAGCTACGCCGATCGCGGCGATCAATTTCGTGCGCTTGTGCACGCTCTCCCCAAATGAAAATGAAACTTCCCGCCATCTTCAGAGTGAAACGCAAAAAACTCCGCGCCACCGCCGCGCGGCGCCGCTCCGCATCTCGGCCACGGAAATGGACTACGACGAAATGTCCGAACCCAACATGAAGCTGTCGCGTGCGCTTCTTATTGTTCTCGTTCTGCACGTCGTGGCGGTCTCCGGCATCATTGCCTTCAACGCGATCAAGACGCACGCAGAGTTCCGGTCCCTGAGCCGATGCCGGTCGCGAACAGTTCTCCGGCCTCCGCGCCTGCGACCGGCAAAACGAGATCCGACGGTGGCGCTCGCACCGATCGAGGAAGGCAAGGTCGCCAAGCGTGACTGCCGAAGCCAGCCGGCAAGGAACCAGCGAACAGATGGCAACGCCGGTCGAAAGCGAGCAGCCCGCGTCCAGCCGATTCGGGCAAAATCTACGTCGTCGCGAAAGGCGATAACCCGGTGACGATTGCGAAGAAATTCAAGGTTTCCTACGACGACCTGCTCGCGCTGAACCACATCGACGATCCGCGCAAACTGCAAATCGGACAGAAGCTGTTGATTCCAGTCAAAACGACCAAACCAAAGAAAGCCGACGAATGACCGCACCGAGCACATCTCGCCGGGGAGCGCACGCGTCTCGCGTGCGGTGCGGCGCCTCGCCGCAACATGCTTCTCGTTTCTCCCATTCGCGAAAGTCGCGATGGCGAGGCGCCGTCGCCCGCACGCGAGGCGCGTGCGCTCCCGACGCAAGTTCTTAAATGCATCGCAAAAGCGCCTACATCTTGTTCCTGGCTGTGCTCGGCATGCTCGTCATCGGGATCGTCATGCTTTTCAGCACGAGCGCATTTGCGCGCGACAGTCATGGCGACGTTTACTTTTTCATGAAACGGCAGGCCGTCTGGCTCGGCGTTGGACTGGCGTCTGCGTCTTGGCGGCGCTGATCGATTACCATTTCTGGCAACGGACCTGGTGGATCTGGTTCGCGTCTGGCCGCTGGTTGCTCTGGCGCTCTGTTTCGTTCCGCACCTGGGAATGCGGATTAACGGTTCGCGTCGCTGGGTTGGTTTGGGTCCGTTCACGCTTTCAGCCCTCGGAAATCGCAAAGGTCGCGGCCGTTTTCTTTCTCGCTGCCTGGTTTTCGCGTTATGAGAAAGCAGAGCGGCCATCCTCTCTACGGTTTCGTTATTCCGCTTGTCATCGTGGCTCGCTTCTGCTCGTTGATTCTGTGCGGAGGTCGATCTCGGCACGACGGCGTTGATCGGTGCGACCGCGTTCGTGATCATGTTCGTCGCGGGAACGAATCCGATTCTGCTCGGTCTGTTTCGTTTCGGGGGTTGGGCGGCATTCTCTTTGTCGCCACGCAAATGTCGGAGCGCATGGGTCGGCTGTCCGCTTTTCTCGATCCGCGAACGTTTCAAAGAAGACGCCGGTTTGCAGCAGATGCAGGCGCTGATCGCGTGGGGCAGCGGTGGAATAGAAGGACTCGGCCTCGGCAACGGCCGGCAAAAAATGCTCTACCTGCCTTACGCGCACACCGATTTTATTTTTCCGATGATCGGCGAAGAGCTCGGTTTGCGCATCAGTCTGCTGGTCGTGTTCCTGTTTGTCGTCATCATCGTTTGCGGAATGATGATCGCGCTTGCACGCCAAAGATCGCTTCGGACTGCTCCTCGGCTGCGGAATTGTCTCGCTGCTCGGATTGCAGGCGGCCGTCAACATCGGAGTGACCACCTCGCTCCTGCCGAACAAAGGTTTGCCGCTGCCGTTTGTCAGCTACGGCGGATCGAATCTGGTGGCGTGTTTGTTTGGAGATCGGATTGCTCCTGAACATTTATCGTCAGGGCAGTCCTCGAACCGGCGAACCAGAAAACGAGCGGCCCTGCAGGTCCGGATTACGCCGCGCATCTAACGAATTACCTACATTAATGAACGCAGTCATTGCATGTGGAGGAACCGGTGGACATCTCTTTCCGGGAATGGCCGTGGCCGAAGTCCTGCGCGCGCGCGGTCACGAAGTCATGCTCTTCGTTTCCGAAAAGGAAATCGACGCGCTCGCCCTTTCCGGTCATTCCGATTTCCGTTTCGAAAAACTGCCGACGATTGGACTTCCGTCGCCCTTTTCGCCGGCGATTTTCGGTTTTCTTCGGCGCTTCAACGAAAGCCTTTCGCTTTGTCGATCGATCTACCGGAAATTCAAACCGCAGGTCGTGCTGGGCATGGGTGGCTTCACCTCGACCGCGCCGGTTCTGGCCGGACGAATGCGCGGCGTCTCCGACTTTCATTCACGAATCCAACGCGATTCCCGGAAAGGCGAACCGGCTGACCGCGCGAATGGTCCGCGCGGTCCTGCTTGGATTCAAAGAATGCGCGCCGTTCTTTCCGAAGGTGCGCACCGAAGTCACGGGCACGCCGATTCGCGACGGAACTCCAGCGGCTTGATCGAAAGGTCGCGCGCGAGAAGCTCGGGCTTGCGCGAGGATCTTGCTCACTCTGCTGGTGATGGGCGGAAGCCAGGGCGCGAGTGGAATCAATCAGGCGATGATCAAGTCGCTGCCGCTCTTGCGGACGTCCCGCTCCAGGTCATTCACCTTTCCGGCGCGCGCGACGAGCGTCTGGTGGCCGATAATTATCAGCGCGAAAATATCCCGGCGTACGTCGCCGCGTTTCATCATCGCATGGAGGAAGTCTACAGCGCGGCCGATTTTGCGGTGGCGCGTTCCGGCGCGGCCAGTCTGGCCGAGCTCGCCTTCTTTGGTCTGCCCAGCATTCTGATTCCGTTTCCTTACGCGGCCGAAGATCATCAAACGCGTAACGCCGAGATTTTTGCCCGCGCCGAGCGCAGCCGTTTTGCTGAAGGAATCCGAACTTGTCGGTGATGTGCTCGCGCGCATGATTCAAGAATCTGAGCGGACGACCGGCCGAGAACTCCGGCGAATGTCGGAGAATTGCCTGCGCCTGGCGCCAAAGAATGCGGCGGGCCTGGTCGTCGCAACCATGGAAAAATATACGAATGCATAAAAGCCGCGCCTGAGATGGATCTCCTGAATTTTCTGACGCGCGAGCGTCACCGCGTTCACCTGATCGGGGTGGCCGGGAGCGGAATGAGCGGTATTGCCGCGCTCCTGCTCGAGTTGGGACACGAGGTGAGCGGGGTCGGACAAAGTGAGCACTCAGGAAACCGAGCGCCTTGCAGCGTCTCGGGTCTGCGCTTTCATCCAGAGCATCGCGCCGACCGACGCCAGCGACGCCGATCTCGTTATTTTCTCGTCCGCGATCAAGAAGGACAATCCGATCCTGGCCTCCGCGCTATGAGATGGGTAAACCGAGCGGTGCGCCGGGCTGAAGCGCTGGCCGCGATCATGCGCGGCAAACGCGGCATCGTCATCGCCGGGATGCACGGCAAGACCACGACCTCCGCCATGATGGCGCACGTTTTGCGCGAAGGCGGCCTGCATCCATCGCATTACGTCGGCGCGGAAATTCCGATCCTGGGAACGAACGCGCACTGGGATCCGCGGGGAGAATATTTCGTGGCCGAAGGGGACGAGAGCGACGGCACGCTGCGATTTTTTCATCCCGAGCATGCGCTCATTTTGAATATCGAGGAGGAGCATCTCGATTTTTACGCCGATCTGGCGGCGATCGAGAAAGTGTTTGGCAAATTAATCGACCAGACTTCGGGCACGGTTTTTTACAGCGCCGACGACACCGAACGCGGCCCGCCTCGGCCAAGCCTGCGGGCACGGTGTTTCCTACGGCCTCTCGGAGCAGGCCGATTATCGCGGCACCGACATCGAGCTCCAGAATTTCACCTCCGCCTTTTGTGTTTATCGCGGCGACAAGCAACTGGGCGAGGCGATCCTGAATGTTCCGGGGCGGCACAATGTTCACAACGCCATGGGCGTGATCGCCCTGGCCACGGAGCTCGGGATTCCCTTTGCCAAAGTGGCTTCGTCGCTGCGCAAATTCGAGCACGCGCGCCGCCGCTTCGAAATCAAATACGCGAGCGAGCGCTTTTTGCTGGTCGATGATTACGCGCATCATCCGACCGAGATCCGCGCCACGCTCAAAACGGCGCGATCGACCGGTCGCAAACGCGTCCTGACCATGTTTCAGCCGCATCGCTATTCGCGCACCAAGGCGTTGCCCAGGGAATTTGGCCGCGGCTTTCGATGACGCCGACCGGGTGGTGGTGACCGATGTCTACGCGGCCAGCGAGGCGCCGATTCCGGGAATCAGCGGCCAAACGATTGTCGATGAAATGGTCGCGCACGGTCATCGCGGCGTCAGCTATCAACCGCGCTTGGAATGGGTGCATCGCGACGTCGGCAACATGATCGATGCCGGCGATCTCGTCCTGAGTCTGGGCGCGGGAAATATTCACGAACAACTCTCGATTCTGGCCGCCGATCTCGTGATCCTGGAAAAACTCGACGACATTGTTGGTGACGACAGGCGAAGTGCGGCTTTATGAGCCGCTGGCCAAGCACACGACCCTGCGAGTGGGCGGGCCGGCCCAATTTTGGGTCGAACCGCGCGATGAAAACGCGTTCGCCGAGCTGATTCGTTTTTGCCGCACACGAAGGTTTGCCGCTGTTCGTCATCGGCCGGGGCTCGAATCTGCTGGTGCGCGACGGCGGGATTAACGGAGTCGTGGTGCATCCGTGCGGTGGCGACTTCGACAAGATCGAGGTTAACGGCAACGAAATCACGGCCGGTGTCGGAGCGAAGTTGAAAGAGATCGCTTACGCCGCAAGGGCCGCGGGCCTCGGCGGATTGGAATGGATGGAAGGAATTCCCGGCGTGGTGGGCGGCGGACTGCGCATGAACGCCGGGGCCATGGGCGCACAGACTTTCGAGAAGATCGTGAGCGTCCGGTATCTGGATGCGGAAGGAAATCCGCACACCAAGTCACGCGAGGAACTGGACGTTCAATATCGCCACGTGCCGTCTTTGGCCCACAATTATGCTGTCTCAGCCGTTTTCCGTGGAGAACCTGCGGCGCGCGAAGTGATCACGCGCCGGCTCGAGGAATCTCAGGAAAAACGCCGCACCACCCAACCAGCAGCCAAGAGCGCCGGGTGCATCTTCAAGAACCCAGACAGCATCCCTGCCGGAAAACTGGTTGACGAGCTGGGTTTAAAAAATTCGCGAGTGGGGAAGGCTCGCGTTTCGGAAGTGCACGGAAATTTTATCGTCAACGACGGCGACGCGACCGCGGCGGAAATGCTTGAGCTGATCGAGCAGATCAAGACGGCGGCTCGAACCAAGCGCGGCATCGAGCTGGAGACGGAAGTGCAAATCGTGGGGGATGCGGCCTGATGAAAGCTACCGAAAAAAATTGCGGTGCTGATGGGCGGTCCCGGTTCCGAACGTGACGTCTCGATGGCGACCGGTCGTGGCGTGGCCAAGGCCTTACGATCGCTGGGCGCCGAAGTTGTCGAGGTCGATGTGCGCGACGAGAATTTTGAGCTGCCCGATAAGGTCGACCTCGCCTTCATTGCCTTGCATGGAACTTTTGGGGAGGACGGGCAGGTGCAGCGAATCCTCGAGGAGCGCGGCGTCGCTTACACGGGCGAGGGCGTGGCAGAGAGCGAGCTCGCTTTCGACAAGATCCGCATCGAAAGAAAAGTTCCGTGAACAAGGAGTGACCACGCCGGCCTGGCAAGTGATCACGGCCGGGGAGCGTCCGACGATTCCGCTTCCCTTTGTCCTGAAGGCGCCGCGAGCAGGGCTCGACCGTGGGTATCTATATTATTAAGAGCGAGCCGGAAATCGACCCGGCCATGACGGAGGCTGCGAAATACGATCGGCGAATTGCTGATTGAGAAATTTATTCCGGGTCGCGAATTGACCATTGGTATCCTCGGCGATCAGGCTCTGCCGATTCTGGAGATCATTCCCAAGGGCGGATTTTACGATTTCACGAACAAGTACCCTTTCTTGAATCCGCAGGCTGGCGGCGGCGCCGAGCACGTTTGTCCGGCGAAAATTGAACCCGGAAAAACCAGAGAGATTCAGGAGCTCGCCTTGCGCGCGCATCGCGCGCTCGGTCTCGAAGTTTATTCGCGGGTCGACGTGCTTTTGCCGGAAAAGGGCGAGCCGACCGTGCTCGAAGTGAACACGATTCCGGGAATGACGGAGGCGAGTTTGCTGCCGGAAGCGGCGGCCGCGGCCGGAATCAATTATGCCGATCTTTGCCTGCGCATCATCGAACTTTCGCAGCGCACGAAAGGAGCGCGCTATCGCATTGAAGGCGTCCAGAAAATCGCCTCGTCCACGCAATAAGCGCGTCTCGAATCGCGCGACAACGGCGGCAGCAGCATCTGCTCGACGTCAAAGTCCGATCGCGTAACGCCACGCAACATCGGAACCGCCGTGTTCTCGTCGTGATCTCAAAAGTCGTGCTCTTTCTGGTCCTGGCGCCGGCCTTTACCTCGGCGTGCGACAGGCAGCGAAGCGCCTTTTCTTCGATAATCCCGACTATCGGGTAAGCACGATTGACGTGCAGACCGACGGCACGTTTGCAGCGCGAACAGATTTTGCAGAGTCGCCGATTTGCACGAAGGCGAAAACATTTTCCGCGTGAATCTGGCGAGGTGCACGATCGCTTGCAGCAACTGCCTCAGGTCGACGAAGTGCAGGTGAGTGCGCAAATTGCCGGGCGAAATCGACATCAAACTGGTCGAGCGAAGACCGATCGCCTGGATCACGAGCGAACAAACAAATGGCCGATCCATTTGCTTCCGAGGCCGCTTTTCTGGTGGACGCGCGCGGTGTTTTGATGAAAGAGAAGAAGTTGTTGCCGGAATATCTGGGATTGCCGCTGATTTCGGGATGCACGAGCGAATCGCTCGAGGCCGGGAAAATCGTCGAGTCGTTCGAAGCAAAAGCCGCGCTCGAGCTACTGCGTATGAGCACGCGCAGCTTTATGCAAACGCGTTTTCAGATTCGCGAGATCGATTTGTCGAAAGGTTATTGCCTGCTGGTGACGGACAAGAACCACAGCCGCGTCACCTTCGGATTCGACAATCTCGACACGCAGCTGCAGCGCCTCGAACAGTTCCTCGTTTATTCCGACGATTCGCAAACAGGAGCTGGCGACGGTGAATCTGCTGGTGCAGCGGAACATTCCGGTCACCTTTGCCAAATCGCCTGCGGAAGTCATTAATGAAACGATCGATCCGGATGAGACCGACCCGCGAGTCATGAAGGCAATTCCGGTTGCGTCCGCCGCCGAAATCGCAGGACGCGCTCCGCGCCGGCAAGTCACGCACACGTCGGCATCACTCCGGTCCGCAGCAATTCCGCTGAACGTAGAAGAAAGACTAAGCACATGGCAAGCAGTGATTTGATGGTCGGTCTGGAAATCGGCACCTCGAAGATTTGTGTCGTGGTCGGCGAAAGCCGCCCCGATGGAACGATCAAGATTCTGGGCGTCGGGCAGGCGCCGTCGCGCGGTGTGCGCAAAGGCGAGATCGTCGATTTCGAAACGGCGATGAAATGCGTGCACGAAGCGGTCGTCGACGCCGAGCAGAAAAGCGACGTCATGATCCGGAGCGTCTATGTCGGCCGTCGCCGGCGCGCACATTCAAAGCTTTCAACAACCGCGGCTGCGTCATGCTGCCGGAAGATCGCGACGAGATCGACGAGCAGGATATCGAAGACGTGAAGATCAACGCGCGCGAAGTCAGCATTCCCGCGCAAAACGCCTTCCTCCATTCCATCATTCAGCATTATCACGTCGACGGGCAGGACGGCGTCCTTAATCCGGTCGGCATGCTGGGCGAAAAGCTGGAGGCCGATTTTCACATCATCCACGGCGTGCGCACGCGCATTCAGAACACGATCCGCTGCGTCAAGGAGTTGCCGCTCGAAGTCGAAGACGTGGTTTTCAGCGCGCTCGCCTCCGCGCAGGTCGTGCTGACTCCAACATCAAAAGAACCTCGGCGCGCTCGTGATCGACATCGGCGGCGGCACGACCGATTACATTCTTTATGTCGATGGCGCGGTGAAACAGAGCGGCGTCCTGGCCGTCGGCGGCGATCACATCACCAACGACATCTCGATGGGCCTGCGCATCCCGATGACGCGCGCGGAGAAATTAAAGACGGAGGAAGGCAGCGTGCACCCTGGGCAATTGTCTGCCCGGCGAAACCATTCTGCTGAAAGATGATTCCGGTTTCGCCGGCAAGGAGATCGAACGAGAAACGCTCAACACGATCATCCATCTGCGCCTGCGCGAAACGCTTTGAACTGCTGAAACGCAAACTGCGATGAAGAATCGTTCATCAACTACATCGGCGCGGGAATTTTCATCACCGGCGGCTGCAGTCTGCTCAGCGGGATCGACCATCTGGCCGAGGAAATCTTTGAAATGCCGGTGCACGTCGCTCATGCGCAAACGATGTCCGGACTGACCTCCGCGTTTGAGAATCCGCAATTCTCCACCGCGATTGGCCTGATCAAATACGCCCAGGCCGTCCAGTCCGATCGCCCGCGGCGCCGATTTTGGGAAAATCCTGGGAAAGTTTTTCAGCGGAATGCGATGAAGAAACGGCCGAACCACGCCTCAAACCTCGATTAATCATGATTCAACTAAGTCATAACTACAGTCTTGCCCGAACGCGAAGCGAGAACATCTCCGATCAAAGTGGTCGGCGTCGGCGGCGCCGGATCGAATGCGCTCGATCGCATCGTGCTCGATGGGATGGAAAAGGCGGATCTCATCGCCGTGAACACCGACGTGCAATCACTCGCCAGATCGGTCGCGGCGCACAAAGTGCAACTTGGGACGCACCGTAACGCGCGGCCTCGGCACCGGCGGAGATCCGGAGCTCGGCTATCAGGCGGCCCTCGAGTCGGCTGACGAAATCCGCCAGGCGCTGGCGGATGCGCGGATGATCTTTGTTTGCGCGGGGCTCGGCGGCGGTACCGGTTCCGGCGCCGCGCCGGTCGTGGCGCAGCTCGCGCGCGAAACCAGCGCTCTGGTCATCGTTTTCGCCACCCTGCCATTCTCCTTCGAGGGTAAACGCCGGGCCGCGCAAGCCCAGGAAGTCGCTCGCGCGATTGAATCGAAATCGCCCACGCGGTCATCTGCTTCGAAAACGATCGGATGGGCGACATGGTCGCGCCGAAGGCGGGAATTCATCAGGCCTTCGCCGTGGCCGACGTCACGATCAGTCAAAGCGTCCGCTCGATCGTCAACCTGATCCAGCGTCCCGGTCTCATCCGCATCGGCTTCGACGATTTGCTGTCGGCGCTGCGCAGTCAGAACGGCCGGTGTCTGTTCGGTTTTGGTGAATCCGATTCCGACAACCGCGCTCACGACGCCCTGGCCCAGGCCTTGAAGAACCCGCTGATGGACCGCGGCCGCATGCTGGCCGACGCGACTAACGTTCTCGTGCAGGTGGCCGGCGGACCCGGCATGACCTTGTCCGAAGTCGAGATCCTCATGCAGGAACTCGGGCGGCATGTGCGCGATCACACCCAGATCCTGTTTGGCACCTCGGTCGATGGACGAATGGGGAATCGATTGAGCGTGACCATCATCAGTTCGCTGGCCGCCGAAGGAGAAGTTGCGGCGCCGATGCCGGCCATGCCGACCATGCCGATGCCCGCGCCTGCACCGATTCCGCCGATCTGGGAACAACCTCAGCCGGTGATCCAACCCGCCATGGAGATCCCGCCCGAGCCGGCCATGGTGGAGCCGGTTTCAGCACCCGAGGAGGAGTTGATTTCGGTGGAGCAGCCGGTCGCGATGGAAACGCCAGCCGCGCCCGCCCCGGAAATCGCGAAACCGGCTCCCGCGCCTCGACTCATTGTCCCCAAGAAAAAGCCGTTACCAGTCGCCGAGCCGAAGCCGACCCCCGAAAAATTCGTGCAAGCCAAACAGGAAGTCATGCAGTTTGAGCCGATCACCCGCGGCCGTTTCGAAAAAAGCGAGCCGACCATTGTGGAAGGCCAGGACCTCGACGTGCCCACTTTCCTGCGCAAAAACATTCGCGTGAAATAATCCACGCAGGTAGGGACATCTCTCCGAGATGTCCGACTTGTAGAAGTAACCAGGTAAAGACGCACCTCCGGGGCGTCCGACTTGTGTCAGCCGATTTCGTCCGGTGAGAATTTTCGGACGCCCCGGCGGTGCGTCCCTACCTACTTCTTCAAGAGCTCGAGCACCGCGGTGGTCATGGCCGTGATGGCCAGGCGAATGGTCGGTTCCGGCACAGGCGCAAATTTGCTTGAATGCAAACTGGGGAGGGGATTCCCGGTCTTTTTGCTCTCCGCGATCTT
The DNA here is from genome assembly GCA_963788855.1 of uncultured Verrucomicrobiae bacterium. Lineage (GTDB taxonomy): Bacteria > Verrucomicrobiota > Verrucomicrobiia > Chthoniobacterales > UBA10450 > CAWBIE01. The sequence continues at coordinate 187,590 of CAWBIE010000004.1, read as the reverse complement.
CGATGGGTCCACCGCACCGACATGAAAATCAACCGCTGGAATGGAATGATCCGGCAAACTGTATTCTGCAAAGTCTTCACCTCCCATCGTGGCGTCGACCATTTCCACATTCTCCGGGCCCAGCGCCTTTTTCCAGGCTGCCACGAGGCGCTTCGTTAGTTCGGGGTTGTTGTAGGTGGCCGGGGTAAACTCGTCTTTCAGGACCTCCACAATCGGCATGCGATCGGGTGGAATGCCCGCTGTCGTCGCGCAACCCTTCGCGATTCGGTCGATCGCGGCCAGGACGCGATCGCGCACGTCCGATTTATAAGTGCGGACGGTGAGCTGCAACTTTACTTCATCGGGAATAATGTTGTGCTTCGTTCCGCCGTGAATTGAGCCAACCGTCACGACTACCGGATCGAGCGGATTGTTTTCGCGGCTGGCGATGGTTTGCAGTGCGACGACGATTTCTGCGGCGAGAACGATGGGATCCTTCGTCTTGTGCGGGTAGGCCCCGTGTCCTCCCACACCGCGGACGGTGATATCGACCGAATCCACATTGGCGTAGGTATAACCCTCGGTTACCCCGATGTGTCCGGTCTGCATTTGAGCGTTGTCGTGAAATCCGAGGGCGAACGCCGGTTTGCCAAAACGATCGTAAAGACCGCCCCTCAGCAGCGCTCGAGCGCCGCCGATGGCTTCTTCGGCGGGTTGCGCCACAAACATGACGGTCCCCTGCCATTGATCCTTGTCATGCTGCAGCGCGCGGGCTACGCCGATAAACGCCGCGATATGGACGTCATGTCCGCAGGCGTGCATGACATGCACCTCCTGGCCGGCGTCGTTTTGCGTCGTGACTTTGCTCGCGTAGGGCAACCCGGTTTCTTCCTGCACGGGCAACGCGTCCATATCCGTGCGCACCATCACGGTCGGGCCGCTGCCGTTTTTCATAATGCCGATCACTCCGTAACATTTCATGTTCGGCTTGTCGTAGTTCCCGAAGTGGTCCGTCACTTCGCAGCCGGCCGCGCGCAGCTCTTTCGCGACCATGGCCGACGTCCGTTCTTCGTGCCCGGATAATTCGGGGTGGCTGTGGATATCTTTATAGATGACCAGAAGCGACGGCAGCTCGTTCTCAGCGATTTTTTCAACCGCAGGCTGCTGAGCAAAAGCGAACATTGGAGCAAGAGCGATCAGGATAGAAAAAGGCAGAAGCTTCATCCCGCATTTATATCAGAGTTTACGGCGAGCGGCGAGGGGGCACTGTAGCGGCTCTCTTTTCTTGATTCGCTTCCGATTCGCCGCGTAGTTGCCTTGGGATGGAATTTGAGAAGAATACGCTCCTTTTTGGCGCCGATCCCACCGCGCGGATCGTGGCTATTGAGCTGGGCGAGACTGGCACGGTCAAAGTCTATCGCCGCGAAAAGGACGGCTCGACCATGGCCGACGTCGAGCCATTCCATCCATTTGTCTGGCTCGATTCCGACGTCGCCGATCTCGGCTACGAGAATGCGCAAAAACTGGAAGGCGACCTCAAATACGATTGGTTGATCACGGTCGATAGCTGGAAGGAACTGATCGCGCTGCGCAATGGACTGAAGGCGGCCGGGCGCGACTTCTTTGCCTTAACCGATCCGGTTCAGCATTATCTCACCGCGACCGGGCGAACGCTGTTCAAGGATCTGCCGTTCGAAGAACTGAAACGACTGCAACTGGAGGTGTTGTCGTTTGAACCTGCCGGCGCCAAGCCGGGGAGCGTCCCGGATCACGGCCCACAGGGCCGTGGCTACAGTGACCATATCATGAGCATCGCGCTGTCCGACAACACGGGCTGGGAGGAACTGATCCTGGTCGATCCAAAGAATGTGGAAGAATCGGAGCGAGACGCGCTCAAACGCCTGACCAGCATTATTAAGAAACGCGATCCTGATGTGATCGAGGGTCACAACCTGTTTCGTTTTGATCTGCCCTACCTCGTGGCGCGCGCCAAGAAGGCGAAGACCAAACTCGATTGGGGACGCAGCGGCGGATTTCTTCGCTCGCGTCCGTCGCGACTGCAGATCGCCGAAAAGACAATCGATTACCCGAAGTTCGCGATCGATGGCCGACATTTCGTCGACACGTTCCTGCTCGCGCAATTCTACGACGTCGGGATGCGCAGCCTTGCCGGTTTCGAAAGGATCGATGTCGCCCGGCACTTCGGCTTATGTGAAAAGCGAGGAAGTGTCCGCTCTGGCGGGCAAGGAATTGCAGCGCGCCTACCAGGACGGCAACGAGCGTTTCGCGAAGCGCGCTCTCTGTGCCGTGCGCGAAACCCGCGCCATCGTCGATCTCCTCAGTCCGAGCTACTTCATCCAGGCGCAGATTTTTCCGTACAACTATCAGGACGTGATCGTGCGCGGCAACGCCACCCGGATCAACGCGCTTTTCCTGCGCGAATATTTCCGGCAACGCCACTCCATTCCGGAAATGCCGATGGTGCGGGGGTTCGAGGGTGGTTACACCGACATTTTCTTCACCGGCGTCGCGCACAACGTCTGGCATTGCGACATCGCTTCGCTTTATCCGTCGATCATGTTGCAGTTCGATTGCTTTCCGGTGTCCGATCGCCTGCAAATCTTCCGCCATTTGCTGACGGACTTGCGGACGTTTCGACTCGAAGCAAAAGCCAAGATGCGTGCGGCCGACAAGGATCCGGCGCGCCAGCGGTATTTTCACGCCCTGCAAAACACTTTCAAGATCCTGATCAACAGCTTTTACGGGTATCTCGGATTCGCGCAGGGAAATTTCGCCGATTTCGATGCGGCCGCGCGGGTCACCCAGATCGGGCGCGATCTGTTGCAGAAGATGATCGACTGGCTGAACGAGCACGGCGCGCAGGTCATCGAGGTAGACACCGACGGGATTTATTTCGTGCCGCCGCCGAAGGTTGATATCGGACGCGCTGCGCACCGGTTTGGCGAAAGAGTTGCCGCCCGGGATCGAAGTCGAATTCGACGAGCAATTCGAGGCGATGTTCAGCTACAAGGCGAAGAACTACGCGCTTCTCACGCGCGACGGTCGAGGTCATCATCAAGGGCGGCGCGCTCAAATCGCGCGGCCTGGAGAAATTCCAGCGCGTCTTCCTGGAAGAGATGATCAAGCTTCTCATGCAGGAAAAGCCGGAGGCGATCGGGGCGTTGCGAGAAGAGTTCGAGCGAAAAATACGCAACCGCGAATGGAACATCGACATGCTGATGAAAACCGACACGCTCCAGGATTCGCTCGAGAAATATCGACAAAAGATTGCCGGCTCGGCCCGAAACCGCGCGGCCGCCTACGAGCTCGCCCTGGCGAGTGGTCGCGCTTATCGGCCGGGCGACCAGGTCAGCTATTACATCATTGGCGAGAGTAAGAAGGTGGCCGCGTATGAAAACGCCAGGCTCGCCTCTGAGTTTGATCCGCAGAACCGCGACGAAAACATCGAGTACTACCTGGCCAAGCTGGACGAGCTCGCCAAAAAGTTTGCCAATCTGCCCGAAGCCTCGGCCAAGCAGGAGACCCTGGCCCTGTAGAACAGCTGCTCTTTGTCCATTCGGAGAACGGCGCTCGCGCGGATTAACGACTCGATGACCATGCCGTTGACTGCTACAAGGCATCTAGCAAACCCTTCGGGCAGCCATGTCTGATCTCGATGAACAAGTTGAGAAATTAAACGCCGCCATCGTCGGCCTCGAAGCGCAACGAGCCGCGCTGGGTGATGCTGTGGTTGATTCGGCTCTGGCGGCGCTGCGTCAGCAACTTGCCCAGCTCGAAGCCTCGTCCGTTGACGGCAGCGCAACGGAGGAACGCAAGATCGTCACGATCCTGTTTGCCGACGTTTCGGGTTTCACCGCTTTAGCGGAGAAAAAGGATGCAGAAGAAGTTCGGGCGCTTATCAATGCCTGTTTCGAATATCTCGTGCCGGTCGTGCAGAAATACGGCGGTACCATCGACAAATTCATCGGCGATGAAATCATGGCGCTGTTCGGTGCGCCGGTGGCGCATGAAGACGATGCGGAACGCGCCCTGCGCACCGCTCTGGAACTAATGGAAGCGATGGCCGGATTCAATCGCGCAAACGGCACCGATCTCAATCTTCACATCGGAATAAATACCGGACCAGTCATCGCCGGGAAGATTGGAGCCCAGGATCGGCACGACTATTCCGTGATGGGAGACGCCGTGAACCTGGCGGCGCGTCTGGAGGACGCTTCTCCGGACGGTCAGATATTCGTGGGACCAAAGACTCATCGCCAAACCGCGGGACTCTTTGAGTTCGAAAAACTTCCGCCCCTCAATCTGAAGGGCAAAGAGTCGGCCATCGAGGTTCACCGGCTGATTGGATTGAGTGGCGCATCCAAACGCGTTCGCGGGATTGAAGGCTTGCACGCGCCTTTGGTCGGTCGCGAAACGGAGCTGGCGGAAATACACGATGCGCTGGCCGCGGTGCGGCGCGGGTCGGGCGGAATTGTGGCGGTCGTGGGAGAGGCTGGCCTGGGCAAGAGCCGGCTTCTTGCCGAGGCCCGGGCTCCGGTCGCCGCAACCGTTCGGTGGGCGGAAGGTCGCGCGCTTTCTTACACCGCGGGGATGAGCTATTGGCTCGCGCGCGAGATTCTTTGCAGCCTGCTGAAGGTCAACGCCGAGGAAGCCCCTTCGAAGATCGAGGCCGCCTTGCGCGCCAGTCTGGAGCAGGAACTTCCCGGAAAGGTGGACGACGTTTATCCCTTCCTGGGACGGGTGCTCGACATTGCGATGACCGCGGACATGGAAGAGCGAGTGAAGTTCCTTCCCGCCGAGACGGTACAGGCGCGGATCCTGCAGGCATTCCAGGACTATGTTCGCGCTTGCGCCGGGCGGCAGGCTTTGGTTCTGGTCTGGGAAGATTTGCATTGGTGCGATCCCTCGTCGCTCCGGGTGTTCGAAACTCTCTTGCCTCTTACTGCAGAAGTCCCATTGCTCCTGCTGGCGGCTTCGCGGCCGGATGAGAAATTGGTGACCGAGTTGCTGGCGCGAACCAGCGAAGTCTACTCCGCGAAGTATCGGCGCATCCAGCTGTCGCCGTTGAGTCGTCAGGAAAGCGGCTCGTTGATTGAGCAGCTCTTGAAGATCGAGAACCTGCCTGACCAGATGCGGGAGTTGATTCTTGATCGAGCGGAAGGGAATCCCTTTTTCCTGGAAGAATTACTGCGTTCCCTGCTCGACGCTGGTTTGATCGTGCTGGAGCAGGGACGGATCGTGCCGACGCGCGAGATCCAATCGGTTGATATTCCGGAGACGCTCCAGAGCGTCCTGATGGCACGCATCGATCGGTTGGAGGCCGGAAACAAAGGAGTGTTGCAAAAAGCGTCAGTCATCGGCCGTGTCTTTCAGCAGGCGGTGCTCGCTCTTCTCCAGGCCGAAAAATCACTGAGAGAGCGGCGCCTGGATGGATCGCTGCGTGAGCTCCAGCGGCGCGAATTCATTCAATCGCGAGAGCAAGGGACATCCGAGGCAGCGGCGCTGCAGGAGAATGAATACATTTTCAAACATGCGATCACTCATGACGTTGCCTACAACTCGATGCTCGTCTCCCGGCGAAGAGAACTGCACAAGCTTGCCGCCGAAGCCATTGAGGCGCTTTTCCCCGACAGGCTGGAAGAACTCTCCGCCACACTGGGGTTTCATTTCGAGCGGGCCCATGCGGCTGAGCGGGCTACCTATTATCTCGGGCGCGCAGCGAAGCGAGCCCAGGCAAATTTCGCGAACCAAGAGGCGGTCGCATTTTACCGATCGGCCCTTGCCCAACTCGAGCCGACTCTCGACGCGAAACAGGAGATCGGAACGAAGGAAATCGCCGGCCGGCTTTATGAAGGGCTTGGTGATGTCTTGAACCTGATGGGCGAGCACGTCGAGGCCAGGGCAAGCTACGATCGGGCGCGATCGGTGGTTCCGTTGGGCGAACGAGTCTGGCATTCCCGGCTTTACCGGAAGTGGGGTTCGAGCCAGGCGGTCCAGCGCCATTACGACGAGACCGCGCGAAGTCTGGATCTCGCCGGAGAAATGCTCGGTGTCGCGACGGACGCGTCGACCAACGAGTGGTGGGAGGAAAAAGTCCAGATCGAGCTTGAAAGGATGTTTCTTTGTTACTGGCAGGGAATGGCGAGTGAAATGATGGAGCTGGCCGCAAAAGTCCGGCCCCTCGTGGAAGAACGAGCCACGCCCGCGCAACGCGGAAAATTCTTTCAAATGCTTGCTTTGTCTCACCTCAGTCGAGATCGCTATCTGGCGTCGGAGGAGTGTCTCGCCCTGGCCCAACTGGCTGCTTCAGCCACCGAAGAGTCGGCTGATCTGCCGCAGATCGCTTATGCTCGATTTGTCCTGGGCTTCGTTCATTTGTGGCGAGGCAATCTGGGTGACGCGGTCGAACATTTTGAGGCGGCCCTTCAGCTCGCGGAACGAGTTGGAGATCCCGTTATCCAGGCGCGTTGTCTGACTTATCTGGTCGTGGCGCACCGGCGCGCGCATCAGGTCGTAGGTATTAAGCGTTATGCTCCGCGCGCCCTAAAAGTCGCGACCCAAATCGGAATGGTCGAATACTTGGCCATGGTGAAAGCCAACCTGGCCTGGGCATTCTGGCGCGAAGGCCATCCAAGCGAAGCGGAAACGTCGGCGCAGGAAGCCTTAGATTTGTGGCATGGCATGAAGGATCCCTACGGGTTTGACTGGATGGCGCTCTGGCCCCTCATCGCCATTGCCGTTGCCCGGGACAAAATGGCTGACGCTATCGAATCGGCTCGGGCGCTGTTCGGCCCGAACCAGCATCCCTTGCCGAAAGAGCTGACGACGATCGCGCAGCAGGCCATTGATCATTGGCAAAAAAACGAACCCGAGCTGGCGCGTACCGATCTCGCGCATGCCATTGCAAGCGGCCGAGAAGATCGGTCAGTTGTGAAGTGCCGCGCGGATCGTGTCCGGGCGATCGCGTTCTGCGGTCGCGCATAATGTTGAGTTGCCTTGGCGCGGGTCTCGAGCGTAACAAGGAGGCATGAATTTATTGCCCCTTAATTGCCATCACGGTCTTCGCTCTGACTACTTCCCGGTTTTCTTACTCGGCCGAAAACGATCTTGCACCGATCAAAGCAGAGATCGGAAAACGGCATGAGGAGGCGGTCAAGCGGCTACACGATTGGATCAAGCAGGTTTCCATCGCGGCGGAGAATCGGGGTTATCCCGAGGGCGCGGAATACATGGCGCAATTGGCGCGCGATGCGGGATTTCAACAGGCGACCGTCATTAATACCGAGGGCAAGCCGGGTGTCTTCGCGACACTCGACGCCGGCGCGCCAAAGACCGTCGGGCTTTATTTCATGTACGACGTGAAACAGTTCGATCCGGCGGAATGGACTTCCTCGCCGACCGATGCAGCGCTGGTCGACAAGCCCGGGCTGGGCAAGGCGATCGTCGGCCGGGGTGCGGTTAATCAGAAAGGACCTGAATCGGCTTTTCTCGCGGCCCTGCATGCAATTCGCGGTGCCGGCCAAAAGCTGCCCGTGAATTTGGTGATGGTGGCCGAAGGCGAAGAGGAAATTGGTTCGCCCCACATTCCGCAAATTGTCCGTCGACCGGAAGTGCAGGCGGCGCTTTCGAAGTGCGTCGGCGTGTTCATGCCGAGTGCGACGCAGGATTTGGACGGATTTGTGACGGTGAACCTTGGCTCTAAAGGCGTTATTGAACTGGAGATGGTTTCGAGCGGCGAAAAGTGGGGACGCGGTCCGGGCAAAGACATTCACTCGTCGCTCAAAGCGATGGTCGATAGTCCGGCCTGGCATCTGGTAAAAGCGCTCGACACGCTGGTCTCGGCCGATGGCAATGAAATCACGGTCGACAATTATCCAAAGCCGCGGCCGTTGAGCGCGACGGAAAAGGCGATGATCGAGGCCGCGTCGAAGCAGCGAAGTGAGGCGCAGGCGAAAAAGCAATATAGTGTGCAGCATTGGATCAATGATCTGCCGTGGGAGCAGGCCAACGAGCGGCTCGAGTCGCAGCCGACTATTAATATAGAGGGACTGGTTGGCGGCTACACCGGTCCCGGCGGTAAAACGATTTTACCGCACAAGGCGGTGGCAAAACTGGATCTGCGACTCGTACCCGACATGAAGGCGGCGGACGCGCTGGCCGCCGTGAAAGCGCATCTGGCCAAGCGCGGATTTGGCGACATCGAGGTGAACATGACCGGCGGCTACGATCCGACGAGCACTTCCGCGGATGCCGGGCTAATTAAGGCGCAGATCGCAACCTATAAGCAGTTTGGGATCGATCCGCTGTTGTGGCCGCGCAACGCAGGCTCTTATCCGGGCTATGTTTTCACCGGTGAGCCGCTCAAACTCGCGGCCGGACATTTTGGACTCGGGCATGGAAGCGGCGCGCACGCACCGGATGAATATTACGTGATCGAGTCGACTAACCCGAAGATCCAGAGTTACGATGGCGCGGCCTTATCGTTCGTCCAATATCTCTACGAATTGGCGAAGTAATCTCGAGGGGTCCGCCGCAGCGAACCCTGTCCATTAGTTAGGCGGCTGGCACAGCCGCCTCTACAGCTTCGTGGTCCTGGATTTGTCTCTCGGCCAGCGCCTGTTGCTTGCGCGCCAGCCAGACGCTCAGGCCACACCAGCCGACCACCACCGGCACGGCCACAAAGCTGATGCTTGAAAGTCCCAGGCCCATGGCATGCATGCCGCCATACGACCACGCGCCCAACTGGTCACCGACGCGGTATCCGAGCGTATCCGTCACGCTCTTGACCTTGTATTTGTCTTCGCGCCGCAGAACCGTGAAAAGAATCTCGCGGGATGGACGCATGAGCGCGTAAGCCGCGGCGCGACGAACGACTTGAAAGACGGCGAGCAAAGCCAGACTGGGCGCGATTCCCATGGCGGCAAAACCAACCACACTAAGAAACGGCATGGCGACGAGGGTGAAGCCGACGCCGAACCATTTCAAAAGACGGCCGGTGAGGGAAATTTGGATGACGACGGTGATGGAGTTGACCCAGATGTCCAGATTCGCGAGAAAGACCGTACGCGCTCCGCTATCGCTCAAGGCCGCGCGCGTTAGATCGGATTGTTGAAAATAAGCCCACGTCGAGGTCGTCGTGTAAAAGAGCATGGAAGCGGCCAGTCCGAGAAGGTAAGGCGAGCGGGCAATGTGGGTCAGACCCGACCAAATCGATCCACCGATCGGTTTTTCCATTGTCGCCGCAGTTTTCTTTGTGTTGGTAAAACCGCTCGGGAAAAATCGCACCATGAGCATGGCGATGACAAAGATCATCGCGGAAACAATCAGGAGATTGGCCGGTCCAACCAGTTTCACATAGTTTTTCGTGATGTAGGCACCGAGGATGGCGCCGAGCGAGCCGCCAACCGCGATAAATCCGTAAAGCCGTTTGCCTTGCTCGACCGTGAAGAGGTCGGTCATGAAGGCCCAGAAAATGGCGGTGTTAAAAAGGTTAAAAACACTGACCCAGACGTAGAGGCAGCGACCGATCCAAACCTGCTGGCCTGGTGAGCCGGTTCGCATCAGGACGAAAAAGAGCGCTAGATTGAAAATGAAGAATCCGTAGGCGAGCGGGATAAATTTGCGCCGCGACATCCGCGCGACGATCGCGGCAAAGAGGGCGTTGGCGAGCAACATGGCCACGAGTGTGGCCGTGAACATCCACGGCAACTTGTCGAGATCCGTGCCGGCGCCGATGGCATCGCGGATCGGCCGCATGATGTAGTAGCCGGTCAGGATCAGGAAATGAAAAGCGAAGCCGAGCAAAAGAGCGCGAATTTCGTTCGGCCGAACGTCGACGAGCTTGTGAAGGAGGCGGGTCATCAAGATGAAATGACGACATGACGACATGAATGATGGAGAATGACGAAGCACTCATTACGAGTGACGAGAGGAATGATGGGGACGATACGAATGACGAATGGCGAATCGACGAATCATGTCGAAGGTCGCATGACAAGAATTCGCGATCTGGTTATTCCTTCGCCCTTCGTCATTCGGATTTCGTCATTTCATCGCCTTGTGAAAGGCGATGAGCACTTCGGCTTCCCGTTCGGACGTGAGCCCGGCCTTTAGCTTGGCCTGGCGCTCCGGCGTTTGTGATTTGAACCAGGCAAGACGTGTCGCGCGCGGTCTCGGCCAACGGACGAAACGTTAACCCCTGGGCGATCGCGCGGCTGTTGTTCGTCCGGGCCATTCCACTTTCGTCGCCCGTCCACACGGGCATGTCAGACCACGCTTCAACTTTCTGCGCCTTCAGGAAATCGGCGTTCACCCAGGTGAATTGCGCGTTGGTCTTGAGCGCGTCTTTGATGCCATCAAGCATCCCGCCGATGGTGAGCGGCTTGTCCGGTCCGGTGGCGTTGTATGTTCCGGGTCCGCCCTTCTCTGCCATTCGGATCGTCCATTCCGCCAGATCGCGCGCGTCGATAATTTGCACCGGATCGGTTGGATCACCGGGCGCAAGCACTTCTCCGCCACGATCAATCCGCACCGGCCAATACGTAAAGCGATCGGTCTCATCACGCGGTCCCACGATCAATCCCGGGCGAATAACCAGGGTCTTCCCCGGAAAAGCCTTTTCGGCTTCCTGTTCCGACAAAGCCTTGAGCGGACCGTACAAGTTTTATAACCGGACGCCCGCATGGCTTCGATGGTCTCCTTGTACGCGTCGGGTCCATCGTATTTGGCGGTAGGCGCCGTTTCATCGACGCCTTTGCTCGTGTCGGCGTAAACAGAGATCGTGGAGATAAAGACATAGAGATTCACATTTCCTTTGAGAATCTGGGCCGCGTCGCGCACCCATACCGGGAGAGTGGTCGGGTTGTCGATTGCGACATCCCACTTCCGGCCTTTAAGCGCGTCGAGCTGACCATTGCGGTCGCCGATCAATTGCTCGACTTCACTGGGGAGTTCGCCCGGATGAGTCTTACCACGATTGAAGACCGTAACCTTGTGGCCGCGACTGAGAGCGTAGCGCACCTGGAACGGTCCGGTAAATCCAGTGCCACCCAGAATGAGAATGCTCAAAGGCTTGGCAGATCGTTCGGCGAACAAACTTGTCGGTCTCGCGGCCATGGCAAAAGCGCCAGCAACAGCCGAATGCTTGATAAAATGCCGTCGAGTTATTGTCTTCATTTGCCGGGTAAGATTCTGTCATTCCGAGCGAAGTCGAGGAATCTCTTGCCGTTATCATATTAACAGTGAGAAATGTCTCGGCTACGCTCGACATGACAACAGGCAAGACGAGAAAAGGCGAGAACCTGTGCCGTCGCGACGCCGTGCGCCTGATAGGCGCGGGCACTGCGGGTTTGCTCTTGCCAATGAATGCGTCCCACCTGCATGCAGGCCAACGAATCAACCACCATGCTGACGCGCTCGATTCCTTCCTCAGGAGAAAAGCTCCCTGTCATCGGGCTCGGCACGTGGCAGACCTTTGATGTCGGGCAATCGGAGACGGCGCGCGCGCCGCTTGAAGAAGTCCTGCGTGTTTTCGCGAGGTTCCGCGGCAGCGTGATCGATTCTTCACCCATGTACGGACAGGCCGAGCAAGTCGTCGGTGATTTGATCGCCAAACTTCGTCTGCGCGACCAGGTTTTCCTGGCGACCAAAGTTTGGACACGCGGCCGGCAGGCGGGCATCGAGTCGATGGAGCGATCGTTCGCGCGGCTGCAAACGAAACGGATCGACCTGATGCAGGTGCACAACCTGCTGGCTGGCAGCAGCACCTGCCGCCGCCTGCGAGATGAAGGCGGCCGGCCGGTTGCGCTACGTCGGCATCACCACCTCCGAAGGCGGCGCCATGCCGAGATCGAACAGGCTGATGCGCAGCGCAGACCATCGACTTCGTGCAGATCAGCTACAACCTGCTCGACCGCGAGGCGGAAGCAGCGCATCCTGCCGCTGGCGCAGGAGCGCGGCATCGGCCGTCATCGTCAACCGTCCGTTCCGCGAAGGCGCGCTGCTGCGCCAGTGGCGCGCCACCCGCTGCCCGGCTGGGCGGCCGAGATCGACTGCCACTTCCTGGGCGCAGGTGGCACTGAAGTTCGTCATGGCCCATCCGGCGGTGACCTGCGCCATCCCGGCGACGAACAACCCGCGCCACCTTGAAGACAACATCCAAGGCGGCAACGGGCCGTTCCCTGACGCGAAGATGCGTCAGCGAATGGTTGATCTTATTTCGTCGCTCTAAATCCGAGGGGCGAGGAGCCGCGGCCTTTATATCATAAAGGTGAGCAACTCGTGCAGCAGGATGGCGAGGGGCCAGGCGGCCACGCCCGAGATACAGGCAAAAGAGATCGCCTCGATCACATAATCGCGCGTCGACTCGGAGTCGTAGGCGCGACCCAGGGCGCGCAGGGTGCGCGTCTCCGGCCGATTTCTTCTCGGCGGCGGCGGTGCCGGCGCCGTACCGGTTGTTTGATAGGAATAGTCCGTGGGGGGAAAGCTCCGGTGATCGCCACGGGTCCGATCATGGCGACGCGAGTGTCGCCCGTTTGAGCTGATTTCAGGTGTTGGTTTCATAAATTAAAATTGGATCCCGAATTGATGGGGAGACCGATTAGATCTCGCGGGTGATTGGCTGGAGAACGCCCGCCGGAGGCGGCGGTGTCTGGCGTAATCTTGACGCGCACCTAGGCTGCATGCCCAAAGCGGGCGGCGGGAAGGAGGGCGCTCATCGTTTTCACTGTCCAATAATACAGCCGCTCGCGTGCCTGTCCAAGAATCGCCGGTGTATCAAGTCACAAGTGCCTCTGCTGCTGGTAATAACGTCGGAGAAAAGATATTCGGGAAGGCCGTCTGTCCAGGGTCGAGCCATTCGCCGGCGGGCCTTTTTTTTGAAAAAAAGCTTGCCAGGGCATCCATCCTGCACGATATGCGGCGCTCTTTATGGCAAAAATCAGCCTTCGTACCCCCCTAATTGTCGTAGTGGCTTGCGGCCTTATTTGCGCAACCGTCGCCCACGGCCAGGCTTTGATTTCGTCAGAGTCGAAATTTGTTTTCAAAGACATCAATGGCAAGACGCAGTCGGCCGAGGTTGTGACTCAGTATCAGGCCAAGAAGATCGTCCATCCCCTGGCGAAAGTTGATCGCAGCGTCGACCCCAAGTTGATGCATGCGGCCACCATTGCCCAGGAACGCGCGCACGCTCACTCGAACTCGCGCTGCTGGCAGTACGTGAAAGAAGCGCTGCTCAAGTCGGGTGCGGTCAACTCTTACCCGAAGACGCCTTTAGCGAAGCAGGCCGGCCAGGAACTCGTCAGCAACTACGGCTTTAGAAAGATTCCCGTGCAGGATCCGTTCAAGGCGCCGGTGGGATCGGTGCTCGTCTATGGAGCTAACCGTGCCGCGGGTCACGTCGAGATTCGCACGACAGACGGTTTTGTAAGCGACTTTCGTCGAGCGACTCCGTCACACCGTCCGTTGCTGGGCGTTTACACGAAGTCGTAACTCTTCGCTGTAGGGGAGCTTCCTGCTCGCGAAACCTTTCGGAGCCAGCTTCCCGACAACGAGCTGCTTTCAGAATCGGGGCACCGAGGCCCCTCCCACATTTATTTCAGCAACTTGGCGTTGAGCTTGATCTCAGTGCCGGCGAGAGCGACGGAAACCGGACAGGTTTTCTTGGTGAGTTCCGCCTGTTCCTGAAACTTCTCTTCGTCGATTCCGGGAACTTCGCCCTCGGTATTCAATTCGATACTGGTGATCCTGGGTCCGCCTCCCACCATCTCGAGCTTCACCGTCGCGACGGTGCTGATTCGCTTGGCGAATGGCCCGCCTTGGTCAGGTTGGCCGCCAGGGCCATGGAAAAACAGCCCGCCTCGGCCGCGCCGATCAATTCTTCGGGGTTGGTGCCCGCGCCTTCCTCGAAACGGGACGAAAATGAATAAGGGCCTTCGAAGGCGCCGCTGCCCAGCCTGACCATTCCCTTGCCTTCCTTGAGAGTGCCGTTCCAAACAGCTGATCCGCTACGTGTCGCCATAGTTTATCTCCTGGGTCGCCGAATGCGACTGGACCCAGAGTTGGCCTTGTGTCGAGCGGATTTGTAGCGTGTAAGGCAATCGACACGCGGTGCCGGGAGCTTCCTCCCAAGCAGAGTTTAGGTAGGGGCGGTTCACCGAACCGCCCGCGGGCGATTGAGGTCAATCGCCCCTACCTACCTCGTTTGTGCAGAGAACTCGACGGTCACATTGACGACGCGTTAACTCGGATCGGCAACGGCCTGCGGCGCGACTATTGCACTCGCCTGCACGTGATCCGTGTTCGTCTGATGAGAATCAGCCGTCAGAACCTGCACCGTCATAAAGATGGGATGCCTCGCGGTCCAGGCCAGCGCTTCCTGCTTGCTGTCGAAATATCGATCGATGACGAGCGCGCTCCGCTGAGAGGGAGTTCGTCCGCTCAAGCGGGCCGCTTTGCGATTGACCACGTCCGAGCCGGTGTCGACCGCGGTGCAGGTCCCGTCAGGGAAAATGACTTTGCTGCCGTATGGAATTTTCTTCGGATCCACGGCGCAATGGCCGGGTCGCAGATGGGTGCCCTTCCAGGCAGCTTGCTGGCAGGATTCGCCCCGCCAGTAAACGGTGACGCGCGCGAGCAGGGATTGCTCGGCGGCAGAGGCCTGGCCCGTCAAAGCGACGGCTAGCCCTATAATAGTAAAAGAACGCTTCATATGATCTTAATTGGTTCGCGGATTTCCGCGGGGGCGGACCCCAAAAGAGGGGCCGCTGGGGTTGAACAGGAGAAGGCTTGAACAGCCTCTTCTGGTTAGGTTGTAAATCCCTCGCACCGTGGTTCTTGCAAAGAAGCAGGCTTTAGCGAGGGCCCTTACAATCGATGATCAGGCATGGTTGTCAAAAGGTTTTTTAGGGTGGCACGTGGGGTGCAGTAATACCCTGGGTGCGAGCCTCCAAATTTCCCGCTTTTCTCTTCATTTGCGGGATAGCGCTTTGCTCCGCGCCCCTTCAGGCCGCTGTCGTGCCCTCCGCGAATTCGGCCCTCTATTATAGAGGAGGGACACGATATCTTTGGTTTACCCGCGTCGTCCGCTACTGGCGGGTGCCGGTTGTCCATCCGGCCGCGCGGGTCGATCCCCGGATTGATCCGAGATTAATGCGGGCAGCAACGATTGCACAGCAGCATGCCACCGCCCGATCCCAGGCCCGCTGCTGGCATTACGTGAAAGATGCACTGGTCGCCGCCGGCGCGATCAATTCCTACCCAAAGACGGCTTACGCGGCGGAGGCGGAGACGAACTGGTTCACACCTACGGGTTCAAACGGTTACCGATCCGCGATCCCTATGCGGCTCCGGTCGGCGCGGTCATTGTTTACGGAAATCGAAGCAGGGGGCACGTGGAGCTTCGAACCAGGGATGGATTTGTCAGCGATTATCGCTCGAAGAATGCCTGCTTCTATCCGCTGATCGCGGTTTACGGGAAGTTCTCCTCGTAGTCTCCCACTCTCGGGTCGCAGCCGACGAATTGCGTCTGGCAATCTCCGTCTGCCCGTCTGATTCTGAGCCGATGCCGGATTCGCGCGCCCCCATTCGCATCGCCATGTGGTCGGGCCCGCGCAATATCTCGACTGCGATGATGCGTTCGTGGGGAAATCGAGCGGACACGACCGTCGTGGACGAACCGTTCTATGCGTTTTATTTGAAGACAACAGGCAAGAAACATCCGCTCACCGGGGAAATTCTAGCACAGTGCGAGGCCGATGCGGATAAGGTCATCGCCAGTCTGACCGGACCGGTTCCAGGAGCCCGACCGATTTTCTACCAGAAGCAAATGACACATCACTTGCTGCCTGAAGTGGATCGGCAATGGCTCCGCACCGCGACGATTGCTTCCTGATCCGCGACCCGGCAGAGGTGATCAACTCGTATATCAGGAAGAATGAGGACCCGACGGCGGAAGATGTTGGCTTTGTGCAGCAGGCGGAGATCTTCGACTGGGTGTGCAAGGATCGAAGGTAGGGACATCGCGCGGCGATGTCCGCGGACGCCGCAGCGCGGCGTCCCTACCGCCTGTGATCGATGCGAAGGACGTGCTCAAAATCCGGAGCGCATCCTGCGGCTCCTGTGCCAGGCGTTAGGAATCGTGTTCGACCCGGCCATGTTATCGTGGCCGCCCGGCTTGCGCGAAACCGACGAAATCGGGCCAGGCATTGGTATGACGCCGTTGCCAAATCGACCGGGTTCGAACAATACACCCCAAAGCGTGAACCGGTGCCGGAGCGTCTACGGGATATCCACGACCGCTGCCGCGAATGTTACGACCGGCTTTATGAATACCGCCTTCATTAATTGGTCTCGCACTGGAGGCCACAAAGGTCACAACGTTCCCTGAATCAGAAATTCTTTGTGTCCTTGGTGGACTTTGTGTGAGCTGATTTAAGATGCTGCAGAAATTTAATCCGAAAAACCGCAACCTGATCGTAAACATCAACGGCCAGTTGGTGCATCGCGACCAGGCCGGCATCAGTCCGTTCGATTCCGCGGTGCAAGGAGGGGACGCGGTCTGGGAAGGCCTGCGGCTTTACAACGGCCGCATTTTCAAATTGCACGAGCATCTCGATCGCCTCGAGCGTTCGGCCCGCGCGCTTGCGTTTGTCGAACTTCCGGCGCGCGAAAAAATCATCGACGAAATCAAGCAGACACTCGCTGCCAATAAAATGCGCGATCGCGTCCACATTCGCCTCACGCTGACGCGTGGAGTGAAAATCACTTCCGGAATGGACCCGCGGCTCAATGAATCCGGGCCGACCTTGATTATTCTCGCCGAACATAAGTCGCCGGTTTACGCCAAGACTGGTCTGACCTTGATTACGAGCAAGATCGCGAGACCGCCGCCGGAAGTTCTCGATGCGCAGATTCATCACGCCAATTTATTGAACTCGATTCTGGCCAAGATCGAAGCGAACAACGCCGGGGCAGACGACGCACTCATGCTCGATACCAACGGCTTGTGGCAGAAACCAACGCGACCAATATTTTCATCGTGCGCAAAGGCGACTGGCCACGAGCCAGCTGGTCGCCTGTCCGGAAGGAATCACTCGCGCAACCGTAATCGAAATTTGTGCGGCCGAAAAAATCCGCTGCGTCGAAGCGGATCTACCCTCGATGACATTTATGGCGCCGATGAAATGTTTTGCACCGGCACGATGGGCGAGCTCGTCGGCGTCACAGATCGACAACCGCACCATCGGCGACGGCGAGATTGGACCGATGACGAAACGTTTGAGCGAACTCTACGCCCAGCGCACGTCGAAGGAAGGCGTCCAACTTGTCGATTAACAGGGTGGATCGGCCACTCCGCGGGCGATGCTAAAATAAATGCGGCTTCGCCGCCTCGATTAACATCGAGCAGGGGACTGCTCGAATCCACCATCACTCGGCTCGCAGCGCTTCGACCGGATTGACCAGGCTGGCCCGGCGCGCTGGCAGCAGGCAGGCGACCAAGCGCCGCCGTCGCCAGGATTGTCATCGTTCCGCTGAGCAGAAGCGGATTGTGCGCCGACACTTGATAGAGCTGCGAGGTGAGCAACCGGCCGAGCGCGAGGGCCGCGGCCAGTCCGGTGATCAATCCGAAAAACACCGGTTTCATCCCCTGAATTACCACGAGACGCAGCACATCCATGGTTTGCGCGCCGAGGGCCATGCGCACGCCGATCTCCCCGGTGCGCTGTTCCACCGTGTAAGCGACCGCGCCGTAAATGCCAACCGTGGCGAGGAGCAGCGCCACCCCGGCGAAGATGCCGAGCAATATCATCATCAGGCGCGCTTGCCCGAGCGCTTGTGCAACGACGGTTTCCATCGATTGCGGTTGCGCGATGGCGAGCCCGGGATCGATTGTGTTGATGGCCGATTGCACCAGCTTTGTGATCGCCTCCGTCGCCAGGTTGCTGCGCACCGCGATGGTCATGAATGGAAAATTCTCCTGCGCCCACGGCCGATAGAATTCCATGTCGTTTTCCCGCGCAATCCGGTCGGTGCGCACATCGCCGACCACGCCGACGATCTCGCTCGGCACACTGGCGCTCGTCACCAGCAACGTCTTACCGATCGGATTTTCGTTGCCGAAAACTTTTCGCGCGCCGGCCTGACTGATTAGAACCACGTTTTGGTGGCCGTCAACGTCGTGCTCGTCAAAATCGCGGCCGGACAATATCGGAATACCCCAGGTCGCGAAAATATCCTGGCGCGATGTCATGCGACGGGGCCGAGGCCCGTTCTGGCACCGGCAAGACGTTGCCGTCGGCGCGTGAATAGAACGTGGCGCCAACGCCGCCGATGAGCGGAAAATCCCCGCTGATGGCAGCATTCTCGAAACCCGGTATCGATCGCGTAGCATCCAGGGTTCGCTGAGCGAAACGCTGGCGTGCCGCCGACGTCGGGATAGGCCGCCGACGGAAACGTCACGCCACCGACCCAGAGATGATCGGCTCGAAATCCGGTATTCTGATGGCTCAACCGGACGAAGCTGGCGATGAGCAATGTCGCGCCGGCGAGCAATGTCGACCGAAAGCGCGACCTGCGCGGCTACCAGAATTTTGCGGAAACGTTGTTGTCGCACGACTGCCGCTCGATCCGCGGCCGCCTTCCTTCAATCCATCAACCAGATCGGCGCGCGAACTTTGCAGGGCCGGATAAATTCCCATGGCGAGTCCGGTCAAGATCGACAACGCGATGGTGAACCCGAGCACGGAAGCGAGAGACTGGTCGCAGTGTTCGCTTCGAGCGGCAGAAAATTCGCCGCCATTCTCGGGACGAGCGGGACCAATCGCCACGCGAGCAGCGCCCCTGCGATTCCGGCGAGCCCACTGACGAGCAGGCTTTCGAAAACAAAGAGTCGCAAAACGCTGGCGCGCGACGCGCCCAAGGCGATGCGCAGTGCAATCTCGCGCCGCCGTCCGCTGAAGCGGACGAGCAACAAATTTGCGACATTGCTGCACGCGATCAGCAAGACGAAGCTCACCGCCGCGATTAACGTGGCAAAGGCGGGTCGCAGATTGCCGGTTACGTCCTCCGGCAACGTCTTGATCGATGTGGCCGCTTTGGCATCGATCTTCTCGGGGTATTGCGCGCCGTAACCCTGGTCCAACGCCGGCAGTGCCGCGCGCGCTTGATCGATTGTTTCATCGGATTTCACCCGTCCGACCACGCGCAAAAATCCTGTGCCGCGCATCATGCGTTCGTGCGAAAACCCGGGAATTTCGAACGGTTTTGTCGTCCAGATCTCGTTGCCATTCGGTCCGACCCATGTCACCGGCATGTTGGGCAACACCCCGACGATGGTGTGCGCCACGCCGTCGAGGGCGACGCTGCGACCGACGACGTTCTGATCGCCCCCGAGCCGTTTGCGCCAGAAATTTTCCGAGACCAGCGCGACGTCCGCGCCTTCCTCTTCCTCGGGCAGGAAATTACGGCCCTGGATGGGACGAACTCCGATCACGTCGAAATAATTGGCTGTCACCCGAAAGGCCGGAATTTGAACCGGATCGCCCAGCCCGGTCAGCGTGACCGCGACTCCGTTCTCGGCGGCGAATCCATCAAAAATCGTCTGGCCATCGCGATAATGCATGAAGCGCGGCGCCGACAATGGTAAGTCGTCGAGTCCGCGGCTCTTATCTCCCGCAAACATATGCACGACCCTGGCCGGTTCCTTGAAGGGCAGCCCGCGCAGGAAGAGATCGTTGATCAGGCTGAAGATGGCAGTGTTCAACCCGATCCCCAGGGCCAGCGTGATCAAAGCCAGCAAAGTGAATCCGGGTGACTTGATGAGTTGCCGAAGCGCAAAACGAAGGTCAGTCATCATTTGGATCGAGATGTGGAATTGGAATCACTCGGCACGCAGGGCCTGCACAGGATTAAGAAGGCTGGCCCGGCGCGCAGGCAGCAGGCAGGCGAGCAACGCGGCGAGCGCCAGAACGGCAGCGGTGGCCAGGAGCAGGAGGGGATTGTGGGCCGACACCTGATAAAGCTGCGCCGTAATCAAACGCCCCAGTGCCAGCGCCGCCGCCAATCCCGCCAGCAATCCGAACAGCACGGGCTTCATCCCTTGCGTTACTACCAGGCGCAAGACGTCGAGCGTTTGCGCACCGAGCGCCATGCGCACGCCGATCTCGCCGGTCCGTTGTTCCACCGTGTAAGCGACCGCGCCATAAATTCCGACCGTCGCGAGGAGCAGCGCCACGCCTGCGAAGATTCCGAGCAATGTCATCATCAAACGCGCCTGACCCAGCGACTGCTCGACGACCGCATCCATCGCTTGCGGCTGAAAGATCGGAAGTCCCGCATCGATCCTGGTCAACTCGGCTCGCACGAGTTTTGTAACCGCATCGGTGCTTAGCGCGCTGCGCACGGCCAGATTCACGAACGGAACATTCTCCTGTCCCCAGGAGCGGTAGAGCTCGACGTCATTGGTTAGGGCAAGCTGGGTCGAACGAACGTCGCCGACCACGGCGATAATCTGACAGCGATCGCCCGTGCCGTTCGCGCTCCCGATCAATAACTCGTGCCCGATCGGATTTTCGTTCCCGAAGACCTTGCGCGCTCCCGCCTGGCTGATCATGAGCGCGATGGGATGGTCCGGCGTATCGCGCTCGTCAAAATTGCGGCCCGCCAGAATCGGAATGCCCCAGGTGCGAAAATAGTCTGGCGACACATTGTGCGTCGGCGCGACCGGCCTCTGATTGACTGGGACGATCTCGCCATCTGCGCGGCAATAATAGGATCGGGAGCCACCGGCGAGCGGAATACTGGCGCTGGCAGCTGCGGATTCCAGGCCTGGAACCGTCTGCAAACCTTTCACGATTTGATCGGCAAAACGCTGGCGCGCATCTGTGTCCGGGTATTGCGCCATGGGCAATGTGATCCCGCCCACCCAAAGATGATCGGAGCGAAACCCGGTTTCCTGGTGACTCAGGCGAACAAAGCTGGCGATGAGCAACGAAGCGCCGGCGAGCAGGGTCACGGAGAGTGCCACTTGCGCGCCGACCAGGATGCGGCGGAACCGTTGCTGGCGCACGCTTCCGCTCACGGCGCGGCCACCATCTTTCAAGCCATCCACCAAATCGGCCTTCGAACTCTGCCAGGCCGGATACAATCCCATGATCAATCCGGTGAGGAGGGAAAGCGCGACCGCGAATCCGAGAACCGGCGTGGAGATGCCGGAGTTCGATTCGAGCGGGAGAAAATTGGACGTGATTTTCGGGACGAGCGGAATCAATCGCCAGGCCAGGAGCGCGCCCAGCACACCGGCCGAAACGCTGACCAGCACGCTCTCGAATACGAAGAGGCGCACCACGCTTGAGCGCGATCCACCCAGTGCCATGCGCAGCGCAATTTCGCGGCGACGCCCGCTGAAACGAACCAGGAGCAAATTAGCGACGTTGCTACAGGCGATCAGAAGCACAAAACTCACGGCCGCAAGCAAAGTCGCGAAGGCGGAACGCAGATTACCGCTCACATCTTCCGGCGCGGTCACGAGCGTGGTTGTCCAGGAAGCGTCGTTCTTATCCGAATATTGTGTGCGATAACTTTGTTCGAGCGACGGCATGGCTGCGCGCGCTTGCTCGAGCGAAAGGCCCGGTTTCACCCGACCGATGACGCGGAGGTAGCCCACGCCGCGCATGAGGCGCTCCTGCGAAAATCCGCCGAGCTGGAACGGTTTCGTCGTGCAAACCTCGAGGTCCTGTCCAAACCACGCGACCGAAAGATTGGGCAGCACTCCCACGATCGTGTAAGCCACGCCATTCAAATTGATGCTGCGACCAAGGACGTTCGGGTCGTTGCCCAATCGATTGCGCCAGAAGTTCTCGCTCACCATGGCAACGTCCGCGCCTTCCTCTTCCTGAGGAAGGAATGTCCGGCCCCGAATAGGTTGAATGCCCAGAACATCGAAATAATTCGCGGTCACGGAAGCGGTATTGAGCTGCACCGGATCGCCCAGGCCCGTCAAGGTCATGGCGTTTCCATTATCAGCGGCAATCCCCGAAAAAACGGTCTGCCCGTCGCGGTAATGCCGGAAGCGCGGGATGGAGTAAGGCAGCTGCGTCAGATTCCGCTCCTTCATTTCGCCATAGACGTGGACAAGCCGGGACGGCTCCTTGAAGGGCAGCCCGCGCAGGAAAAGGTCGTTGATCAGGCTGAAGATGGCGGTGTTCAGTCCAATCCCCAGGGCCAGCGTGATCAAAGCCAGCAAAGTGAACCCGGGCGACTTAACCAATTGCCGAAGCGCAAAACGAAGGTCAGTCATCATAGGAGCGACAGAATTGGGATGCGCCAATCGGCGCAATTAGATTCAATTAAAGAAACGCCGCCACTTTGCAAATTTGTCTAGCGGGAGTGCCTATTTCTCGTGCGGGCGTGACAGCGCTTTTCTCGGTGATACTGTGCGCGAGATGGAAGCTGCCGATTGGGCGTCACTGAGCGATCGAGGATCTCCTCGAGCGCCGCATCTCCAAGCTCGGTTTGCGGCTTGAGGGCACGACGCTGGAGCCGCTCATCCGGCAGCTTTACGACGAGCTTTCGGCCAAGGGCCTCACGTTTCATCCGCCCTGTCATATTGGCGATGAATGGTTCGTGCCCATCGGCATCCCGGCGATTTTCATTCCGTTTTTTCTCGTCCACAACCGGCTGCGCGCGTTGGAGCGGACGCATGATGCTCGAGGTCGAGGGCGAGACGCCAGAGTGGTTCATGAAACTGATGCGGCACGAGGCGGCGCACGCCTACAGCTACGCGTATCAAATGCAGCGTAAGAAAAAGTGGCAGGAGACCTTTGGACAGACTTCGCGCGAAGAGACGCCGGATACTTACCGGCCGCGCCCGTTCAGCCACAGCTACGTTGTGCATCTCGATGATTGGTATGCGCAGAGTCATGCGGACGAGGATTTCGCGGAGACCTTTGCCGTCTGGCTCACCCCGGGACTCGACTGGCAAAAACGGTACGCCGGCTGGAAGGCGCTGCGAAAATTGAAATATGTCGATGAGCTGATGAAATCACTGGCCGGCAAGTCACCGGTGCACAGGCGGGCCTATCGGGTGGCCGAGGTACGATTGCCTAAATCTCAAGCTCAAGACCTATTATGCGCGCAAACGGAAACTCTACGAAGATACCTATCCGGATTTCTATGACGCCGATCTGCGCCAACTTTTTGCCGCGGCTGCCGGGATCAACGCGAGCTCATATCTTCGCCTGCGGCGGAGACGGCTCATGAATTCGGTGTGTCAGTGGACGAACGAAAAGAAATTCCGGGTGAACAAGCTCCTCGCCCGGCTGATCGACCGCTGCGATCAGCTCGAACTCCACGTGCTCAACGACGATCCGCAGCAGGACTTTCGCGTCACCTCTTTCATCACGACATTGGTGATGAACTATCTCTTCACCGGCAAGTTCAAGCGCACCAAATAGCGTGAAAAAGAAACTCAAAGTCCTCGTTCTTTTCGACGGCACCAGTCCCACCACCCTCGATCAGGACTTCACCAAGGAGATGAAAACCAAGGACTGGCAAACCGAAGCCAACGTCATGGCGGCGCTCGGCAAGCTCGGCCATACGGCGGAGCATCTCGCCATTTATGACGATGTCGATTTGCTCCGCCAAAAACTCGAAACCTTTGCGCCCGACGTTCTTTTTAACCTGGTCGAGCAATTCAAGAACAACCCCGGTTTCGACCAGAACATCGTTTCGTTTTTTGAAATGCAGGGCCTTCCCTTTACCGGCTGCGGCGCGACCGGTCTGACCCTTTGCAAGCACAAGGGCATCTCCAAAAAGATCCTCGGCTACCATCGCATCCACGTGCCGAACTTCGCGGTCATTCCGCGGGGACAACGGATCGCGCGGCCCCGACACCTCGGGTTCCCAATCCTGGTGAAACCGGTGAAAGACGAAGCGTCCTATGGTATTGCGCAAGCTTCATTTGTGGAAACGGACGAGCAATTCAAGGAACGCGTCGCGTTTATTCACGAAAAACGCGATGCCGACGTGATCGCCGAACAATACATCGAGGGCCGGGAACTCTACGCGAGCGTGATGGGCAATCTGCGGCTGAACGTTTTTCCCATCCGCGAGATGACTTTCGGCGAGGTGTCGCCGAACGAGCCGAAGATCGCGACCTACAACGCCAAGTGGGACGAGGAATATCGCAAGCGTAAAGGCTTGAAAAATCAATTCGCGGAGCGGCTCGACCCGGCGCTCGTCGCGCACATCGAGCGGACGTGCAAACGCATTTATCGTCTGCTCACGATTGACGGTTACGCGCGTCTCGACCTGCGGCTGACCGCGGCTAACGAGGTTTATTTCATTGAGGCGAACCCGAATCCTATTCTTGCGGAGGACGAAGACTTCGCGCTTTCGGCGGGCAAAGCAGGTTTGTCCTATCCGCAGTTGATCGACCGGATCATCCGGCAGGGGATCAATACGCTGCGGGATTAATGTTTCGCGGCGGCTGCGATCAGAGCGGTTGGCCCGAGCGGATGACCGTTATATCCACTTCCGTGTAGGCCGTCTCGCCGTGGATCGCTTCATCGAGTCCGAGTTCCTCGTGCGCATCGTCAACCCGAACAACGGTTACGCGGTCGATGATCCACAGCATGCCAAAAGTGAAAACGAACGCCCAGACAGACGAAAACAGTCCCGCGCAAAGTTGTTTCAGGAAGAAGCTCGAATCGCCGGCCAGCAATCCGTCGACGCCGCCGTTGACCGCCGGATTCCACGCGGTGGAAGCGAACACGCCGAGCAAGACGATGCCGAGAAAACCACCCACCCCGTGGACGCCCCAGACATCGAGAGCGTCGTCCCAGCCGAGCTTGTTCTTCAGAGCGCAGGCGTAGTAGCAAACGACGCCGGCCGCGAGGCCGATGATGACCGCAGTGGCCGGTGACACGTAGCCGGCGGCCGGCGTGATGGTAGCCAGGCCGGCCACCGCGCCCGTGAGCAAGCCGAGGAATTTTGGCTTCTTCGAAACTCGCCAATCGACCAGCAACCAGGCGATGGCGGCGAAGGAGGCGGCGACATCGGTATTGATAAACGCGACCGCGGTGGTCGCATCAACGCGGAATTCGGATCCGGCATTGAAACCATACCAACCGAACCAGAGCAAACCGGTTCCGAGAGCGACGAGAGGAATGCTATGCGGGCCGCGATCCACGATTTTGCGTTTGCCGACGTAAAGAATGGAGGCCAGAGCGGCGATGCCCGCGATGTTGTGCACGACGATGCCGCCGGCAAAGTCTTTCACGCCCCACTGCGCCAGCATGCCGCCACCCCAGACCATGTGGACGAAAGGAAAGTAAACCAGGATCAGCCAGGCGGTGAGAAAGAGCATGTAAGCTTTGAAAGTGATGCGATTGGTGAACGCGCCGGTGATGAGGGCCGGCGTGATGATGGCAAACATCATCTGGTAGGCGCAGAAGACGAGCATCGGAATGGTATCGTTAGGGGAAGGTGTTGCCAAAGTGATGCCGCGCAAACCCGCCCAATTTAGATTGCCGAGAATGCCGAAAAAGTCGGTGCCACTTTTCTGATCACCGGAGAAACACAGGGAGAACCCAAAGGCCCACCACAGGACGGTAGTCCAGCCCATGGAGACGAAGCTCTGCATCATGATGGCGAGCACGTTTTTGCGTCCGACCAGTCCGCCGTAAAAAAAGGCCAGCCCCGGGGTCATCAACATGACCAGGCTGGCGCACAGGAGCATGAAAGCGGTATTGCCAGTATCGAGATGTAACATGGTGAACCCTCCGTTAGGCGGCGAGTATGGGCTCGTTAGGAGTGACAAGTCAAGAGTGCAAACAACGCCGCCGCTGGGCGTCACATTCCAGGATTATGACCGGCCTAAATGATCCAGTTTCGAGAAGGGCGCGTCTCCTGCAAAATTCGGACAAGCGCGTTTCGCCAGGCCGTCATATAGTTTCGCGGCATGCGCGTATTAATTGTCGATGACGAGCAGAACATTCGGCGCGCTCTGACGCTCGCGCTCGAATCGATGGAGCATGAGGTGGTGAGCGCGGCGAACGGAACCCTGGCGCTGAAGGAGCTCAAGGCGAGCCGCTTCGACGTTATGTTGCTCGATCTGAAATTGAGCCAGGAAAGCGGACTCGATGTGCTGGAGGAAGCGCTGCGCATTTCACCGAAGCTCGCGGTGGTTATGGTAACGGCGTTCGTTTCGATCGAAACAGCGGTGGAGGCGATGCGCCGGGGCGCCTTCGATTATCTGCCGAAGCCGTGCACGCCCGAGCAGGTTCGGCAGGTGTTGGCGCGGATCAAGAGGACGCGCGCATTGGAAGGGCGCGTGGCCGAGTTGGAGTCGCGACTGAGCGCGGAATCGCCGCAGGTCAACCTGACGACGAAATCGCCCGCCATGCAGAAGGTGCTCGAAGTGGCCTTCAAAGCAGCGGAGAGCGAAGCGACTGTTTTGCTTCTCGGGGAAAGCGGCACGGGCAAGAGCGTACTGGCTCGCGCCATCCATCAACGAAGCGCGCGCACCAACGGCGCATTTGTGACCGTGAGTTGTCCCAGTCTTACGCGCGAACTTCTGGCGAGCGAGCTTTTCGGGCATGTAAAAGGTGCTTTTACCGGCGCGATCAACGAGACATGGGGCAAGGTGACGGCGGCGGAAGGCGGGACACTTTTTCTCGACGAAATCGGAGATCTGCCCACTGAGATTCAGGCCAAGCTGTTGCGCCTTCTGCAGGAACGGGAATACGAACGGGTGGGCGAAACCAAACCGCGCCGGGCTGACGCACGAGTGATCGCCGCGACCAATCATGAGATTGCCAAGGCGGTGGCTTCCGGCCGCTTTCGCGAAGATCTCTTCTATCGCTTGAACGTCATTGCAATCACGCTGCCGCCGCTGCGCGATCGGCCCAACGACATCGAGACACTGGCCATGGAACATCTTCGGTTCGTGGCGGGCCATTGTGGCAAGCAGGTCACCGGTATCTCGACGGACGCGCTTGAGGCGATGAAGCATTATAGATGGCCCGGTAACATTCGGGAGCTCCGAAACGTCATCGAACGCGCCGTGATTTTGTGCGGCGGCGCAGAGGTCCAGATCGCTGATCTGACAGAGACAATCAGTCCGGAGCCGGAAATCCGTATTGGTGGCAAGATGACACTGGCGGAAATAGAGAGCGCCCACATCCAAAAAGTGATGGCGAACACGGGGACATTGGACGAAGCCGCCGCCATTCTGGGGATCGATCCCGGCAACCCTGTACCGGAAAAGGAAGAAGCTCTCGTAGGTTGCGTCCTGCATGGCTCGGGTCCGGCAGTTCGTGCAAGGCGCAAGCCGTCCGTTGAGACGTCCTGCCTCTGTGATTGCGTTAAACAGTTGGCCGCAAATGTGTAACAGTTCATTCGAGGACCATGGCACGGCCTGAGCTAAAGCGGCCCTTGATGTTGAGGAACAGAATTCTCCTCGGCCTGGCCCCGATCTTCATCTTGTTGATCGCAATGGGAATCTACGCCGTCTCGCTTTTCACCAAGCTCGGAGGAGCGGTGGATGTAATTCTGCGCGAAAACTTCCGCAGCGTGCTTGCCGCTGAAAACATGAAGGAGTCCGCCGAGCGCATGGATTCGGGGCTGTTCTTTTCCCTGGTCGGCGAGGAGCAGCGCGGCCGGCAAATGTACAATGAGAATCTTCCGATTTTCCGCAAAAACCTGACGGCCGAACTCAATAACATCACGCTCCCGGGGGAGAAGGAATTGGCCGACCAAGTGGCCCAGCTTCACGAGCAGTACGTGAAGCGAGCCGAAGGGTTCTGGGTTTCCACCGATTTAAGCGAGCGAAGGAAGATGTACTTCGATGAAATGCTGCCGAAGTTCACTGCGATCAAAGACACGGCCAACGAGATCCTTCGCATTAATCAGGACAACATGCTCAAAGCAGATCGGGATGCGCGTGCCCTGAGCGGCAAATCGACGCGCTACATGATTATCGTCCTGGGCGGCGGTCTCGTGATCGCCGTGCTCTTCGCTGCTCGGTTGCAAAAATCCATCCTGCGTCCGATCCGGGCGCTAACCGATTCTTCGAAGGAGCTTGGGGAAGGGAACCTGGATCAGGTCGTGCCGGTGTTATCGCGCGACGAACTCGGCCAGCTGGCCGATGCCTTTAACAAAATGGCCGGGAAGCTCCGCGCTTACCGACAAGTGACGGGCGATCAGATTTTACAGGCGCGGCAGATGACGGAGATCACCTTTTCGGCTTTTCCCGATGCGATCATCGTTCTGTCGCAAGACGGGAAGATTGATTTCAAGAATCCCGCGGCCGACCGGCTGTTTTCCAAGCTTGAGACCAATCATCTGCCCAGCCCCGTCCTCACTGAGGTGGAGCGCGTTCTAAAAGGAGCTGGGGATTTTCTGCCGACCAGCCTCGCGAAAGCTCTTTGTTTACGCATCGACGATAAGGAGACCTTTATTCTGCCCCGCGTCATCGGCATGCGCGACGAACACAGCAACGTCCTCGGTGCGGCGGTCGTTCTCCAGGATGTGACGCGCTTCCGCTTGCTCGATGACGTGAAAACAAACCTTGTTTCGACCGTAAGCCACGAGTTGAAAACACCGCTCACCAGCGTGCGCATGGGGCTTCATCTTCTCCTGGAAGAGAAAATTCGGCTCCCTTAATCCCAAACAGACCGAGTTGCTGCTCGCGGCCCGGGAGGATTCGGAGCGCCTGCTTCGCATGATCAATGATTTGCTCGATCTCGCGCGAATTGAGTCGGGTTCGCGACGAATGAGCCTGGAGCGAAACTCGCCGAGCGAACTCGTGAAGAAGGCGGTCAGCGGGATGAGCGACATCGCTGAAGCGCGCGATGTGCGGCTGCGATCTGAAGTGGAAGCAGGTCTGCCCGAGGTGGCGGTTGAGCCGCAGCAAATCTTCCACGTTTTTTCCAATCTTGTTTCCAACGGAGTGAAGTATTCGCGTGCTGGCGACGAAGTTGTCATTAGCGCGCGACGCGACAATGAGGGGGGCGTCCGGTTTTCCGTGGCGGACCATGGACCGGGCATCCCACTGCAATATCAGCCGCGGATGTTCGAGAAGTTCTTCCGCGTGCCGGGCACAGACTCGCACGGGGCCGGTCTGGGACTTGCCATCGCGCGCGAGATCGTGACCGCGCACGACGGCCGGGTCGGCCTCAGCAGCCAGCCCGGCAAGGGGAGCGAATTCTATTTCGTTCTACCAGTCGCCGAGGTGATAACGGGCCCCGTCAAACAGAAGGCAAAGAAAACATGAAGAAACGAACCTTAATTGTAGAAGACGAGCGAAATGTCCGCATGATGTATCGAGCCGCGCTCGAAACCGAGGGTTTCGACGTGACCGAAGCCGAGTCCGGCGCGGTGGCGGTCGAAAAGTTCGCGCAATCGACGTTCGATGTTGCCGTGCTGGATCTACGCATGCCGGAAATGGACGGCCTGGAGCTCTTGGAAGTGATGCGGGACAAGAACATCAAGACGCCCGCCGTGATCATCACCGCTTATGGCGACGTGCCGAATGCAGTCAAGGCCATGAAGCTTGGGGCGATCGATTTCCTGGCCAAGCCGGTCACGCCCGAGCAACTGCGAACACTTCTAAACGAGGTCATCGAGCGACATGCGCCTCCGCTGACGCCGGGTCGGAAAGCGCGCGCGCCGAAATATGTAGCCGACGCGAGCGTGCATTTGCTCGTGGCCAAGCGAGCCATAAACAACCGGGAATTTGACCTGGCCCGCGGCCACCTGGCGGAAGTGATCAAACAGAATGACCGCATGATCGAGGCGCACAATCTTCTCGGCGTTTTGTTTGAAATGAAGCACGAGTATGCGGTGGCAAAGAAGTGCTACGGTCGCGCCATCGCCATCGACTCACATTACGAACCCGCGCAGCAGAATATGCGGCGCCTTTTTGAACTGTTTCAATTCGGCTCGAGCAAAGAGCCGATTAATCTCGGCGAAGAGTCTTAAGAACGAGCCGGGCGATTTGCAATCTCAGAAATGGCGGATCCTGCGTTTTGCATGCAGCCGATGTTGAAATTGTGCGACCTGCCGGTTGGTAAATCGCTGGAGGGGAACTGGATATCGCGCGTTGCGGAAGTCAGGCACGATAAGCGCTAAAGAGGTCGCCACGTGAAAATTCGAACACCAGGATATCGGCAGATGAGAATCTGCTGCGCGTATCTCAAACTTGCCATCAGCCTTGGCTTGTTCAGCCTGACCGCGCAGCTCGGCTTCGCGGGCGAGGCGGCAAGTCCGACGCCGACACCGACGCCGGCTCCACGCTTTCAAATTTCCGGCTGGATCGACAGTGGAGTCATGGGCAATCCCGCCAGCCCGGCAGATAATCAAAACTTTGGCCGTTATTTTGACGATCGCGCGAACGAACCTATGTTGAATCAGCTCGTGATCAATTTCGAGCGCGCGCTGGCGCCGCAGCCGGGCGAATTCGATTGGGGCTTCAAGCTGCAAATGATGTATGGCAGCGATGCGCGCTATATTCATTCGCTTGGTTTATTCAGCGACACGGCGTCTACTTCGATCCTCCAGCCGGACTTGGTCGAAGCTTATCTCAACCTGCACTTTCCCATGATCAGCGAGGGCGGCCTCGACTTGAAGCTTGGCAAATTCGTCACGCTGGAAGGAGCAGAGACGATTGATCCGCGCACGAACTTTTTCTACTCGCACACCTACATCTTTAACTTCGGTATTCCGTTCAACCACACCGGCGGGCTGGCGACGTTCCACGCCACCAAGTGGCTCGATCTTTATGGCGGAATAACCCGCGGCGTGAACACGAGCATCGACGACAATAATGACAGCGTTGCTTTTCACGGCGGCGTCGGACTCAATCTTCTCGATGGTAAACTAACGGTTCTCGCGGCTACCTCCATCGGTCCTGAGACGCCCAACGACAATCACGATCAGCGCTACCTCAATTGCATCACCACGACCTGGAAGATCACGGACAAGCTTACTTCCATCACCGACCTGAACTACACGCATGACGCCGGCGCCGATGCGGACTGCTACGGCGTGGCCCAATATTTCACCTATGCCATCAATAGCTGGCTGACGGCGGGTGTCCGGGGCGAGATTTTCCGCGACGACAAAGGATTTTATGTGGCGTCGTTCGCCAACGACCACGACCCGATGCGTGCCCTGGAGGGCGAACCGACCCTCGACCCGCGCACCGTTAGCGGCGGGAAAACCACCTATGGGGCGATTACCGCCGGGGTAAATATCAAGCCGCCCATGCCGAAGCCCCTGGCGGGACTGGCGATCCGGCCCGAACTCCGATACGACTGGTCGCTTAACGGCACGCAACCGTTTAACAACTCGAGTGATAGCGATCAGTTCACCGTGGGAGTGGATTTTATTCTAACGTTCTAACACGGGACCAATTCATGCATAATCTTTTTCTTTTCATTGTGACGATGGGCATGTTTGTGCTGCCGCTCGTCTCCATTTCGCTTTGCGAGAAGCTGCGCAAAAAGACTTCAACTCGCAGATCGACCTCATGATTTGTCAGGGAAGACTCATTCCGCGCTTACTTTTAAACTAACGAGTTATGCAAGACCTGCTTTTTATCTTACTCACCGTCGGCTTTTTTGCCCTCATGCTCATTTTCATTTGGGCGTGCGACAAAGTTTAGCCCACAGCGGAGATCCATTTATGACCAACCTCATTGTCGGAATCATCGCTCTCGGGCTGATCGTTTACCTCATCTTCACCATTATTCGTCCGGAGAAATTCTAATGGCTGATCATTTATGAATGCGAACGGCTGGATCCAATTAGCTCTTTACGTCGGTCTGTTGCTTCTCATCACGAAGCCACTCGGCCTTTACCTGCTGCGCGTCCTGGACGCACGGGGCAAAACTTTTCTCGACCCCATCATGAGGCCGATCGAGCGGCTGACCTACAAATTGCTCTGCGTCGATCCCGAGCAGGAACACGATTGGAAACGTTACACTGCCGCGATGCTGATTTTCAGCTTCGTGACGTTGCTGTTTACCTACGCGATTTTAAGGTTGCAGAATGTGTTGTGGCTCAACCCGCAAAAGATGGCGGCGGTTTCCGAGCACCTCTCATTCAACACCGCGGCCAGTTTTACGACCAACACCAATTGGCAGAACTACGGCGGTGAAAGCACCATGTCGTATTTTTCGCAGATGGTGGGGCTGGCCAGTCATAATTTCTGGTCTGCCGCTGTCGGCATCGCCATTGCCGCGGCCTTAGTGCGCGGCATTGCGCGCCACACTTCCAAGACCATCGGCAACTTCTGGGTCGATCTAACCCGTGTGACTTACTACCTGCTGCTGCCGATCTGCGTGATTTACGCGGTCGTCCTTGTTTCTCAGGGCATGATTCAAAACTTCAAGCCCTATGACACGGTAAGCCTGACGGAGCCTTTCACGACGCAGGTGCCGAAGGTTGATGACAAAGGCAATCCCGTGGTCGACGCCCAGGGCAAACCGGTCATGGAAGACAAAAAGATCGACAGCCAAACCATCGTGCAGGGCCCGATGGCTTCGCAGGTTGCGATCAAGATGCTCGGTACCAATGGCGGCGGCTACGTGAATGCGAACGCGGCGCATCCATTCGAAAACCCGACACCGCTTTCCAATTTCCTTCAGATATTATCGATCTTTGCGATTCCCAGCGCGCTCACCTATTACCTGGGCCGAATGGTGAAAAATCAGGGCCACGGCTGGGCTGTGTGGAGCGCGATGTTCGTGGTTTTTCTAGCCGGCGTTTTGGTTTCCTGGCATTACGAAGCGGCAGGCAATCCGATCATGCATCAGCTCGGAGTCGATCCGGCGGGCGGCAACATGGAAGGGAAGGAAGTTCGCTTCGGTATCTTCAATTCCGCGCTTTTTGCCACGATCACGACCGATGCGTCCTGCGGTGCTGTGAATTCGATGCACGATTCCTTTACGCCGCTGGGCGGACTGGTGCCGCTGCTTAACATCGAGCTGGGCGAAATCATCTTTGGCGGCGTGGGCGCCGGACTCTACGGGATGCTGGTTTTTGTCGTGCTCGCCGTCTTCATCGCCGGGCTGATGGTCGGCCGCACGCCGGAGTTCCTGGGCAAGAAGATCGAACCGTATGATGTGAAGATGGCCGCGCTGGTTATTCTCGTGCTCGGATTTTCCATCCTCGGCTTTTCGGCTTGGGCTTGTTTAAGCAAGTGGGGCGCACCCGACCCGGTGACTCATCAATTGACCGACGGCACGAACAACAACGGGCCGCATGGTTTCAGTGAAATTCTCTACGCCTACAGTTCGTGCACGGGGAACAATGGCAGCGCCTTTGCCGGAATCGGCGGTAACACGCTCTGGTACAACACCACCCTCGGGTTGGCCACTCTTTTTGGACGCTTTGCCATGATCGTGCCAATTCTGGCCCTGGCCGGTTCGCTCGCTCGCAAGAAACTTGTGGCCGCGAGTGCCGGCACCTTTCCTGTGTCGGGTCCGCTTTTTACGACCCTGCTTGTCGGGACGGTCATGTTGATCGGCGCGCTCACTTTTTTTCCGGCCCTTTCGCTTGGGCCGATTATCGAGCATTTCATGATGCATAGCGGCAAACTTTTCTGAGGTTTTAATTTTCATGGCTGCCAGAACTCATTCGATCTTCGATCCGACAATTGTTGCTCCGGCAATCGGGGATGCTTTTAAGAAGCTTAATCCGCTGCACATGGTCGGTAACCCGGTGATGTTCGTGACCGAAGTTGGCGCGGCCATCACCACCGTGCTGATGTTTACCGGCACGGAGGGAGCGTCCTTTGGATTCCTTCTGCAAATCACGCTCTGGCTCTGGTTCACGGTTCTATTTGCGAATTTTGCTGAAGCGATGGCGGAGGGTCGCGGCAAGGCGCAGGCGGATTCGTTGCGCAAGGCCCGAACCCAGACCTTTGGTCAGCGCCTTGCTCCGAGTGGTGGCCTGGAGCAGGTGCCCGCCGATCAACTGCGCAAGGGAGACGTCGTTGTGGTAAAAGCGGGCGAGTTGATTCCGGGCGACGGCGAAATCATCGAAGGGGCCGCCACCGTGGACGAGTCGGCCATCACCGGTGAATCCGCGCCGGTGGTGCGCGAAGCCGGCGGCGATCGCAGTGCCGTGACCGGTGGGACGCGCGTCCTGTCGGATATTATCAAGATTCGCATCACGTCGAATCCCGGTGAGACATTTCTGGATCGAATGATCGGCCTGGTGGAAGGAGCGAAGCGTCAGAAAACGCCTAACGAAATCGCGCTCACTATTCTGCTCTCAGCGCTCACCATTATTTTCCTCATCGTCCTGATCTCGCTTAAGGCCTACGGCGTTTACGTCGGCGTGACATTCTCAATCACGGTGCTGGTGGCGCTGCTGGTTTGTTTAATTCCGACGACCATCGGTGGTCTGCTCAGCGCCATCGGCATCGCGGGGATCGACCGGCTGGTGCAGAAGAATGTGCTCGCCATGAGCGGCCGCGCGGTGGAAGCGGCGGGAGATGTCGATGTCCTGTTGCTCGACAAAACCGGCACCATTACGCTCGGCAATCGGCAGGCAGCCGCGTTTGTGCCGGCCGAGGGAGTTAGCGAACAGGAGCTGGCCGAAGCGGCCCAGCTTTCGTCACTGGCCGATGAAACACCGGAAGGGCGCAGCATAGTGGTGTTGGCCAAACAAAAATACGGAATTCGCGGGCGCGAATTGCACGACATGCCGCACGCCATTTTTGTTCCCTTCACCGCGCAGACGCGAATGAGCGGCGTGGATTACAACGGTCAAAGTTATCGAAAAGGGGCCGCCGGAGCGATCCGGGATTGGGTGGGCGGCCGTCTGTCGAAACAGATTGAGCATGAAGTTGAATCGATCTCGAACAATGGCGGCACACCGCTGGTGGTGGCGTCGAAGCAAAAGGCGCTCGGCGTCATTTACCTCAAGGATATTGTGAAGGGCGGTCTGTCGGAGCGGTTCGAGCGTTTTCGCGCCATCGGCATCCGCACCGTCATGATCACGGGCGACAATGCGTTGACGGCGGCTGCGATTGCCAAGGAGGCGGGTCTCGACGATTTCCTGGCGCAGGCGAAACCGGAAGACAAGCTGGCGCTCATTCGAAAGGAACAGGAGGCGGGGCACCTCGTGGCCATGACGGGCGACGGCACGAACGACGCGCCTGCGCTGGCGCAAGCGGATGTGGGCGTGGCCATGAATACGGGCACGCAAGCGGCCAAGGAAGCTGGCAACATGGTCGATCTCGACTCGAACCCGACGAAACTGCTGGAAGTGGTGGAGATTGGAAAACAACTGCTCATCACCCGGGGTGCGCTGACCACGTTCAGCATTGCGAACGATGTGGCGAAATACTTTGCCATCATTCCCGCGATGTTACTGGGCACCTTCCCGGTGATCGCTCCCCTCAATATCATGCGACTGCAATCGCCGACCAGCGCGATTCTGAGCGCTGTTATTTTTAACGCCCTGGTCATCATCGCGCTGATTCCGCTCGCCCTGAAGGGCGTAAAATTCCGGCCGCTCGGCGCGGCCAAGATTCTGCAGCGCAATCTGCTGATTTACGGCCTGGGCGGAATCGTGGTTCCGTTTATCGGAATCAAAATGATCGACATGATTATTACTGCGGTGCAACTGGCCTGATTTGACCCATGAAAGACATATTCATCGAAATTAAGAACTCCGTCATCGCGACGATTGTTTCAGCGATCATCCTGTGCGCCATTTATCCGCTGATTGTCTACGGCGCCGCGCAGCTTTTCTTCCCGAATAAGGCAAATGGCAGCTTGATCGAAGGAAAGGATCGCACCCTGGTTGGTTCCGAATTGCTCGGGCAAATGTTCAGCGGGGAGAAGTATTTCCATCCGCGCCCATCGGCGGCAGGAACGGGCTACGATGCTTCCAACTCGAGCGGCACGAATCTGGGGCCGACTTCGCAGAAGCTGATCGACGCGGTCAAGGCCGCGGTCGAGCAATACCGCAAGGAAAACAACCTCGCGCCGGATGCGCTCGTCCCGGCCGATGCCGTGACTTCCTCCGGCAGCGGACTCGATCCGCATATCAGCGTGAAGAACGCCGGGATCCAAGTGCCGCGCGTGGCCAAAGCGCGCGGTTTGAGCGAAGACAACGTGCGCCATCTCGTCAAACAAAACACAGAGGGTCCGCAATTTGGCATTCTCGGCGATGCGGGCGTGAACGTTCTCAAACTAAACCTCGCCCTGAACGAACAACGCTGACTCTTCTGTAGCTAGCACCAGAAGAACAAGATCGATATCAGCGCGAAAATCGGAAGGAGAACCGGCATCGCGAATTTCCAGATGTAGGTAATAAAGCCTGGCGCCGGTGCGCGGGCGTGCTCCGCGATCGCCTTGACCATTAAATTCGGCGCATTGCCGATATAAGTGAGGGCTCCGAAACAAGTGGCGCCTAATGAAATCGCGATTAACTGGTGGCCGTTTTCGGAAATGAACTTCGCGATGTGCGATGAATCGTTGATGCCCAAATCATGAAGCCCGAGAGCAGTGGCAAAGAACACCAGATAAGTCGGCGCGTTGTCGAGCAGTCCCGACAGAAGGCCGGTTCCCCAATAGAATGCGAAATTCGTATGCAGGTCCAGTTTCCCGGCCGAATGTTCCATGTATTCCAAGACCGGAACCATCGTTCCGAAAATGCCAAGAAAGAGCCAGCCGACTTCCTTGAGCGGTGCAAAGGTAAAGTTGTTGGCTTCGCGAATTTTTCCCGGCGTCGCCAGATAGGATCCAGCTGCGATTAGAATCATGAGCGGTTCGCGCCAGCCTGCAGGAACGGCAATGAGCGCCCCCAAAATTACCAGCAAAAAAATGAAGTTATGTGCGCCGTCGCAGCTCCATCGCGTCAGCTCACTTTCGTGATTGCTCTTTCTGCTTGCGCCCAGATCGAGAACAAAAAATACGAGGAGAACAAGTCCAACCGTGGCCAGCCATTGACGCCAGCAATGCTGGAGCGGCCACCAGAAGGGCACGCCTTTCAGAAATCCCAGGAACAAAGGCGGCCCCACCGGCAAGAGCCCGCCGCCGATGTTACTGACCACGAAGATGAAAAACGCGATATGCCTTGGTGCGATGCGCCGCCGGTTCATTGCAATCCAGGGCCGAATGAGGAGCATCGAGGCGCCGATGGTCCCGATCAGATTTGCCAAAAGCGCGCCCAACAAAAGAAACAGCGTGTTTCTGATTGGGCTGCTCGGGGCTCTGACCCGCAAATGAATCCCGCCCGATACGACGAAAAAAGAACCGACCACGACCATGAAAGTCACGTAATCAGTCCCTGCATTGATGACCCGCGCAGTTTGATGGACGACGAAGACATGATAGAAGCAGACCACCCCGGCAAGGGCGATGCAGAGCTTGTGGTAATGACGCTGCCAATGGTGTTGAGCGATCAGCGGACCGAAGGCGATGGCGAGCAAGAGCAACCCAAATGGGCACATGATTGGCCAGTCCGGTTGCAGCGCGAGGGGGCCGGTAAGCATGTTTCTAATTGCACTTGCGAGTGGCTGATTGGTCAACCAAACTCGGCATCGAAACGCCAATGACCTTAGCGTTCCCGGATCAAGCTCTTGCTTGTAGAAATGTTGTGCTCACCGAGGTTCAAGGTCAGGCCGGCGCGTTGCCGCAGCCGATCATTTAGTTGAACGACGCTCCCATGGCTGAGATCCCTGCTCCATCCAAACCGACCGCGGAAGATTTTCTTTCCATTATCCGTGAGCAGCAGCGCGGAAAGTTGAAGGTCTATCTCGGATCTTCACCGGGCGTGGGAAAAACGTACGAGATGCTGATGGAGGGCAACCGGCTCAAAAAACGCGGGGTGGACGTAGTGGTCGGCTACGTCGAACCGCACGATCGGCCGGAGACGACGGCGCAGATTGGGGATTTGGAAGTGGTGGCGCCGCGGACGGTGAAGTATCACGACGTGACTTTGCGCGAGATGGATCTCGACGCCTTGCTCGCGCGCAAACCGACCGTGGCCCTGGTAGACGAATTGGCTCACACCAACGCGCCTGGCCATAAGAATCGCAAACGCTACGAGGACATTCAGGATCTGCTGGCCGCGGGAATAAATGTCATCAGTACCGTCAACATCCAGCATCTCGAATCGCTCTACGACATCGTCGAACAGGCGACCGGTGTTCGGGTTAAGGAACGCGTGCCCGACGAAGTCGTCGCGCAGGCGGACCAGATCGTAAATGTCGATCTTCCGGCTGAGGATCTCCTGGACCGGTTGCAATCGGGGAAGATTTATCCGCCGGAACGAGTTCAGGCGGCGATGGCGAATTTTTTTACAAAAAGAAACCTGACTCGCTTGCGCGAGATGACCTTGAGCGAGAGCGCGAACTTTCTCGATCGCCAGCAGCGGGAAAGCGCCTCGGATGAGGCAAAGGTCAGTGCGATCGGGCAAGTTCTGGTGGCGATCAGCAGTCGCGGGCCGGATGCGGAGAAGTTGCTCCGCAAGACTGCCCGGCTGGCCGCCCAGCTCAATGGCAACTGGTACGCGGTCTACGTGCAAACGCCGCAGGAATCCGCGGTCAAGATTTCAGCCGAAGATCAGCGGCGCGTGACAGACACTTTGGAAACGGCACAGAAAATGGGGGGGCTGGTGATTCTGTTGAAAGGTGAAGACGTCGCCGAGGCGCTCGTCGCTTTTGCTCGCGAATATGGAATTACTCACATCGTGGTGGGACGTCCGGGCAGGAAAAAGCCGTGGCAGCTCTTGCAACGTTCTTTGCACGATGTCCTGCTCAAAGAGCTGCCGGATGTCGATTTCATTATCGCCTGAGGTCTGAGGCTTCAGGAGAGTGCAATCTTCCGGGAGGACGAGCCGCGGCGTCAGGCTCGCGATCGATCGGGATTCGTTCGGTCAGTTATAAGGCGACCAGAAGGACGAGTCCGTGACATCGGAAAGAGCGGTCTTACTGGCAGAGGGAACCGATGGGATGGAGTCGACCGTGAACGGGCCGTAGCTATGTCCGAAGATATCTTTCCCGGTGGTATAAAGAACACTGCCCTTTTTCACATAAACCTTCAGATCGCTAAAGGCTGGATTCATTCCGGTTAGTTTGTTGGTCTCGATGGCGTACTGATCGACGGCGCTGTCGAGGAGACGGAGGTCGTTTATAATTCGGCTGGCCTGGGAGCGCTTGCGTGCCCGCAGGAACCCGGGGACGGCAATGGACGCCAGGAGGGCGATGATAGCGACGACAATCATGATCTCAACAAGGGTGAAACCGCGGCGTGTGTAACTCAGAGGATTTTTCATAAATAGAGCGTTTGCCTGCCAAGGAAGCAGGAGGGACGCCGGAGTGCCACGACAAGGCCCAGTCCATTTCTGTCATGGAAAACAGTACAACGAGCCGCGCCGCGGCCACGTTCAAACGCGCTGCTCGACCCAGCGGCTCGCTTCAGAATGTAGACGAGCCGCGTTTTCGATGTTTAATTTCTCCTTAATCCGGGCACGATAGGTGTCCACGGTGGTGATTCCGACGCGAAGGCGCACACCGATTTCGCGGGTGGTTTGGCCACGCCCGATCAATTCGAAGACTTCCAGTTCGCGATCGGTCAAGCGGTCGACTGGCTGGAGGGTGGCGTGATTTCCGGTCACCACCCGGCTGACGATGGAGGCCATGAACTGGGGTTTCAGGTAAATTTCACCACCCAGAACGTGCCGAACAGCCAGCATGACCTTGGCGGAGGCTTCATGTTTGGTGATATAGCCCCTGGCCCCGGCGCGCAGGGCTCGCTCGGCATAAAGCGATTCGTCGTGCATGGAGAGAACCAGGGTCGCGACTTCGATGCGATGAGCCCGCAGATCTTTCAATAACTCGAGACCGCTCGATCCCTTGAGGGTGATATCGACGAGCGCGACCTGCGGTTGCGTTTCTTTGATTATCTGGAAGCCGTCGCGAATGTTATCCGCCTCGCCACAAACACACATGTCGTGTTCTTTGTTGATCAAGTGCGCGAGCTGCTCGCGGAACATCAGGTGGTCTTCCACGATGACAATGTTTGTTTTTTCAGGCGACGGCATCTTCGTGAATCTTGCACTGCTCGCTCGGCGCGGAGCACAAAACGATGGTTCCGCCACCCTTTGCATCCCGGATGCTTAGTTTGCCTCCGGTAAGCCTCGCGCGGTAGCTCATGATGTTTAGTCCCATGCCGCCTTTTTTCGGCTGCGCTTTGGAAATACCGGCTCCGTCGTCAGCGATACGCAGAGTGGTAAGATCCTTTTTCGCATCCAGAGAGATGGCGATATTTCGCGCTTTGCCGTGCTTGGTCGCATTGTTGATCGCTTCCTGCGCGATGCGGTAAAAGTGCATGGCGGCCTGATCCTCGTAATTGGTCGTGACTCCATTCGATTCGAAGGTGCAGTTGATTCCTTGCAAGCGGGTGACGGATTGGGCGAGGCCCTCCATGGCAAGAACGAGGCCGGCCTCGTCCAGATGGACGGGCACCAGTCCGCGAGCCAGGTCGCGCGTTTGCACGACCGCATCCCGAAGGAGGATGGCCAATTCGCCCGCCGCCTTCGCTTCGTCCGGCAAGCGGAGTTTTTCCAGGTCGTCACGCAGCGAGGTCGCGGCGCATCCGAGCGCGGCCAGGTATTGGCAAAGTCCGTCGTGCAGGTCCTGCCCGATGCGGTGGCGTTCTTGCTCGCTGATATTCACGATCTCGTGTTCCAGGCGTTGTGAATGTTCGAGCAAAGCGATGCGCGCGTCCGCCTCGTCGCTCTTGGCCCGCAGAGCGGAGGCTGCCAGTGCGACAAAAAGAAAAAAACCAAGGCGCACGGCCGTCTCATACCCCTCGACCCAGTCGTGCAAGTAGGGATGTCCCGATTGCCGGTCGGCCCACCACCAGATGATGCCGGCGATGAGTGCGACCAAAACCCCTGATTTCTTTCCACAGTACCAGGAAACGGCAAAGATGGGCGCGCCATAAAAGAGAAAGAAACTCATTTGGTAGGTGGTTACGTAATCGAGCAGTCCGATCCCGAGCAGGAGCCCGGTCATCTCGGCGAAGATCCGGGCCGGATGTCGCTGGGAGAATGGCTTGAATAAGATCATGAAGCGCAACTCTGGAAAATCAGCGCGTGTAGGAGCAATTTTCCCGCCATTAGAGTGGCCCGACCGGGCTATCCCCATCGCGACTACGTGTCGGCAAATCTCATTTCGCTGGTTTCGATGAAACCGAGGCGTTCATAAAGCGCGCGGCCTCCGGGTGAGGCGTGAAGCACCAGGCGGTCGAGGCGCTCATTCTTTGCCCATTGGATGATTTCCCCGAGCAGGAGTGCGGCCAGGCCCCGGCGGCGCCACTCCGGCTCCGTGAAAACATTCAAAATGGAGGCATGCCGCCCGGCCGCCACGATCGTTTCCCCCTTTGAGAGGGACAGGGGATGAGGGAGAGCGCGACGCAGTTGGATACCGGCACCAGCGACAATCCTG
Organism: uncultured Verrucomicrobiae bacterium; assembly: GCA_963788855.1. Classification (GTDB taxonomy): domain Bacteria; phylum Verrucomicrobiota; class Verrucomicrobiia; order Chthoniobacterales; family UBA10450; genus CAWBIE01. The sequence continues at coordinate 146,118 of CAWBIE010000004.1, read as the reverse complement.
TCCGGCTGGTCTTCTGGACTGGCCAGCCAACCAATGTATTCACCCTGCGCGAAAAGCTCGTTCATCGCTTCTCGCGACTTGGCGCGGAAAGAATCGAAAAGGGCCGGGGGCACGTCTCCCATGTCTTGAAACATGCGGGCGCGATGCCAGGCGATGGTGTCGGCATCGGCCGGATCGGCGAGACGAATGCGGAATGTGCCAGACATGGTTTTGGGCAAGTTGCGCTTGAGCTTATTTAAGCAATTCCAAACTCGCAATTCGGTACGACAAAATTCATTTTACCAGCATGGCGGACGCGCTTACCCCGATGATGCAGCAATACCAGAGGCTGAGGGGCAGTATTCCTGCCGACACTCTCCTGCTTTTCCGCCTCGGCGATTTCTACGAGCTTTTCTTCGAAGACGCGAAAGAGGCGTCAGTCTTGTTGAACGTCGCGCTGACCAGGCGCAATGCGGTTCCGATGTGTGGTGTGCCCTATCACGCGGCCCCGACCTATATCGCCAGGTTGATCAAAGCCGGCCGGCGGGTGGCGATTTGCGACCAGACAAGCGAGCCGCAGCCAGGGAAAATCGTTTCCCGCGATATCACCCAGATCATCACCGCCGGGACCATCAGTGAATTGAATCTGCTCGAATCGAAACGCGCGAATTATCTGGGTGCCATCTATATAGAGAGCGGAGTTTACGGACTGGCCTATGCCGAGCTGAGCACTGGGGAGTTTCGCCTGCTGCAGGTGCCGGATCGTGTGTCGCTTATGAATGAGGTGGCCCGCGTCAGTCCGGCCGAATTGCTGATCAGCGAAGAACAGCGCGAGATATGGGGAGAGATCGAGAAAGCGCATGGCTACGATGCCTACGCGTTTCTTCCGGAGCAGGCTTCCTTCACGCTCTGCGAACACTTTAAGACAAAGTCGCTCGACGGTTTCGGATGCTCGCATATGTCCGCCGCGGTCGGCGCAGCCGGCGCGATCGTGCACTATTTGAAACATCAGCTGCGCCGAAAGATCGACCATTTGACGTCGATCCGGTGCGAGGCTCCGGTCGATTATGTGGCGCTCGATATCGCCACCCAGACGAACCTGGAGTTGGTGGAAAGCCGGGGCGCGGGCGATATCAGCCTGCTCTCGGTGCTCGACCGCACGCTCACGCCGATGGGCGCGCGAAAACTGCGGTCCTGGATTTTGCAGCCCCTGCGCGACCTGGCGGAATTGGCCGGCCGTCAGCAGGCGATCGCCGATCTCCTGCAGGAACCCGACTTGCTCGGCGCTATTCGCACCGAGCTAAAATCGATCCGTGATTTTGAGCGAGCGGCGGGCCGTTTGAGCCAGGCCTCGGGTAACGCGCGTGACCTGGCCGCCTTAAGGATGTCTTTGGAGCAGATCCCGAAGTTGAAAGGTCAGCTGCAGAAGTTGATTGAGCGCATCGAGTTTGGAACTGGCAGGGATGGCTCTCCGAGCCGTCCGGTCAATTTGTTGGACGTTTCGGAGAAACGTCCCTACCAGGAATTGGCGCAGCGTTTACAGAATGAGATTTGCGAAATGCCGGCTTTGGCCGCGAAACTGGGCCGAGCCATCGTGGACGATCCGCCGCTGGCTCTGAAAGAGGGCGGGATTTTTTGCGACGGCTACGATGCAGACCTGGATGAGCTGCGTCGCGGTTCGAGTGAAGGGAAAAAGTGGATCAGCGATTTACAGGAGCGCGAGATTGCCGCCACCGGGATCAAATCGCTGAAGGTCCGCTTTAATTCCGTGTTCGGTTATTTCATCGAAATAACGAAGTCCAACCTGGCGGGCGTGCCCGACCATTACACACGCAAGCAAACCACGGTGGGAGGAGAACGTTTTATTACGCCAGAATTGAAGGAGATGGAGGCCAGGATTCTTGGGGCCGACGAGCGCGCGCGAAACCTGGAATATCAGCTCTTTCAAAAATTGCGCGACGAAACGCTGGAGGAAATTGCTCCTATTCAAGCGTCAGCCGACGCCATCGCGGCGCTGGACGCGATCTGTGCCCTGGCCGAAACGGCGCGACTTTATCACTACTGCCGTCCGGTACTGGACCATAGCCTGCGTCTTGTTATCAGAGACGGACGGCATCCAGTGCTCGATCAAAATCTGATCGACGAGAAGTTTGTGCCTAACGATACCGAACTGGACGGGGAGAAGATGCGCCTGGCCATTATCACGGGGCCGAACATGGCCGGGAAGTCCACCTACATTCGACAGGTCGCGCTGATTGTCCTGATGGCGCAAATTGGGAGCTTTGTCCCGGCCACCAGCGCCGAGATCGGACTGGTCGACCGGATTTTCACGCGGGTCGGCGCGAGCGACGATCTCGCGCGCGGGCAATCGACCTTTATGGTGGAGATGAACGAAACCGCCAATATCGTGAACAACGCGACCGGGCGCAGCCTCGTGATTCTGGATGAGATTGGTCGCGGTACTTCAACTTTCGACGGCCTTTCCATCGCCTGGAGCGTAGCAGAGTTTCTCCATGACAGGATAAAGGCCCGCACTCTCTTCGCGACCCACTATCACGAACTGACCAAACTCGCGGACGAGCGCAGCGGCGTCTGCAACTTCAACGTGGCCGTGCGCGAGTGGAACGAGCAGATTATCTTCCTGCGCAAGATCGTCCCGGGTGGCGCGGATAAGAGTTACGGGATACAGGTCGCGCGCCTGGCTGGTTTGCCGAGGGAGATTCTGGATCGGGCGAAGGATATTCTGAGTCACCTCGAAAGCCCGCAGACGGAGGAAGCGGCGCCCAAGGGGAAAAAAGGGAGGGCGAGGCGCGATATGCCCACGGCGGAAAAGCCGCAGATGGATTTGCTCTAGGCGACCGATGGCGGCGTCGTATCCTTTTTCGCTGACGACGCGGGACTAGGAAATTATAGTGCCCGGTAAAGGCATGTGATGGCGGTCATAACGGAAAAAGAGTTGGACGAGAGGCAACGCGCTCACTGGTTGAAAGCGGTGGCGGCGATCGAGTTGCGCAACTTTGGGTATGCCATTGCCTTGTTGCAGGGAATCCTCAAACAAGAGCCACAGTTCCTGACCGGCCGGCAGTTGCTCCGCCGAACCGAAGTAACGAAACACAAGGCCGCCAAGAAAACGTTTTTTACCATCTCAACCGCTCCCATCGCGGTGATGAAGGCACAGCGTGAGGTGAAGAAAGACCCCAAGCGGGCGGCCGAGATGGTCGAGAAAGTCCTGGAGGACGAGCCTTACAACCGGCAGGCGAATCTTGTCTTGAAAGAGGCGGCCGTGGCAGCGGGTTGGCCGGAAGTCGGCGTTTTCGCCTTGCGCACGTTGCTCGAAGAATATCCGCGCGATGCCAAACTGCTCCACGAACTGGGTCGCTTGTATCACGACATGGGTGCAAGCGACGAAGAAGTCGAAACCTACAATCGAATCGTAGAAATCGAGCCGTTAGATGCGGAAGCCGTGCGGCTCGGGAAAGATGCTTCGGCCCGCGCCTCCATGGCGACTGGCGGATGGACCCAGGCAGAGACCTATCGGGACCTGATCAAAGACAAGAACGTGGCGGTTTCGCTGGAGCAACAGAGTCGGATGAAGCTGACGGGCGAGTCGTTGGAACAGCAAATCGCCGAGGTCTTCGCCAAACACGAAGTCGAGCCGCAGAATGTCGATCTGGCCAGGCAGCTTGGCGCACTCAACGAGGAGAAAAGCGATCTTGAATCGGCCATTGCGTGGTATCAATACGCAGCCGACTTGACCAGCGGGACGGACCCTGGGCTGGTGCGCAAGGTTTCCGATTTGAAGATGAAACGGTCCGAGCGCGAAATCGCGGAGCACGAGGAATTTCTCTCGCAACAACCAGCCGACGATGAAACGCACGCGCAGAGGAGACAGGAGCTGGAAGCCGCCCGGAAGAATCGCGCGATTCTCTTGATCGAAGAAGCGCGCAAACGCGTGGAGCGCAACCCGACCGATTTGCAATTTCGTTTCGAGCTGGGGGAACAGCTGGTCAATGCCGGGCAATTCCGGGAGGCGTTGCCGGAGCTGCAGCGGGCGCGTCAAAATCCCAACGCCCGGCTCAAGGCCATGAACCTGCTGGGGCGCTGCTATCGAGATCTCGGAATGATGGATCTGGCCATGAAGCAGCTGGAAGAAGCTTCCAAGGAAATTCTGTCGATGGATGGAATGAAGAAGGAGATCGTTTACAATCTCGGCCTCGTTTATGAGCAAATGGGTGAGCGCGAAAAATCGCTCAACTGCATGAAGCAGATTTACGAGGCCGATTATGGTTACAAAGATGTAGCCAGCCGGGTTGAAAGTTCTTACGAGCGAGGGACTGCATAAGAGAGAAACCGGCTTGTTTTGTGGAAGCGACTGGAATCGTGGCCTGACGATGCGCAAAACGAAGATCATTTGCACGTTGGGGCCGGCGACCAGTGAGCGGGGGATCTTGCGTCAAATGATAGAGCAAGGGGCCGACATCCTGCGCTTGAACATGAGCCACGCTGCGCACGAGTGGGTGCGCGAAATCGTCCCGCAAATTCGTGAACTGGGGATAGAGACCGGCCGGCCGGTCGGTATCCTGCTCGACACCCAGGGGCCAGCCATTCGCACCGGCGACCTCAAGGCCCAACTCCAGTTGAAGGCGGGTGACGTCCTCGAATTCACCGTTCGCGGAGCCAGGAGCGAGGAAGTGTATTCGGTCGACGTGAACTACGCCGGCCTGGTGGACGATGTCCGGGTGGGCGACACCGTGCTGGTCGACAACGGCATGATCCGGCTGGAGGTCGTCGAAAAGCGACAGAACCGGATTCGCTGCCGGGTGATGACTCCGGGCACACTCGGTTCGCGCCGCCACATCAATTTGCCGGGCGTGCACGTTGATCTGCCATCCCTCACGGAGAAGGATCTGACGGATGTGGCTCTCGGCATCGAACTGGCGGTGGATTTGGTGGCGCTTAGCTTTGTGCGCGAAGCGAGTGATATAGAACAACTGAGGCGGATCCTCAGGGAGAAGGAAAGCAAGGCCTTGATTGTGGCGAAGATTGAAGATCAATCGGCCGTGCATTCGCTGGATCAGATGATTAAAGCGGCCGACGCGATCATGATCGCGCGTGGCGATCTGGGCATCGAATGCCCGATGGAAGAGCTGCCGATCATTCAGCGGCGAATTGTCAAAATGTGCATCCGGCTGGGGAAGCCGGTCGTAGTGGCCACTCACCTGTTGGAATCGATGATCTCGAATCCCGTGCCAACGCGCGCTGAAATCACCGACGTAGCGAACGCAGTTTTTGAACAGGCGGACGCGATCATGTTGAGCGGAGAAACAAGTTTGGGACGCTATCCGGTCGAATGCGTCCAGGTCTTAAATCGGGTGGCGCTGCGCATCGAGCGAAGCGGCGGCGCCGGCTACGCGAAGGCAGCCATTCTGGAGGATGCGCGCCAGAAAACGGTCGCTTCCGCCGTCGTGCTGGCGAACTCGCTCAAGCGCGCCAAGATCATTGTCTTTACCCGTCACGGAACCATGGCCCGGAACGTTTCCAATCTGCGGCCGGAGAACGCGCCGATCTTCGCGTTCACAGCGAGCGAAGGGGTTCGCCGGCAACTCTCTATCTGTTGGGGAGTCTACGCGGTGCGAATCGACTTCACGGACGATCCGAACGCGACGATCGAAGCGGCGAGAAAATTTCTGCGTGACAACAAGCTGACCGCAGCGGGCGATCAGCTTGTCATCATCAGCGATGTCCGCGCGGGCGAGGCGGTGGTTGATTGCGTGCAATTGCGCACCGCGAAGTAGGTAGGGACAACTCCCCGAGTTGTCCGATCGTGATTTGACGGACGGCAACGCTTCGCACAGCGAAGCGGCTACAGAAAAAAACGCGCGGACGTTTCCGTCCGCGCGTTCGAAGCAGAATGTTGTCGAAGTCCTAGGCCTCGACCGGCAATTCGACATCGACCGGGCGCTCCTTCTTGCCCAGGGCGCGGCGCAGTTTCGAAAGCGCAATGTTCTGCAGCTGACGAATACGCTCGCGCGTCACGCCGAATTTCTTGCCGACTTCCTCGAGGGTCTTCGGTTTGCCGCCATCGAGGCCGAAACGCTGGAAGATGATTTTCTTCTCGCGATCGTCGAGCACGTCGAGCAAGCCGCCGACTTCGTTGCGCAGATTCTTGTCGCGCAACAGTTCGAAAGGCGTTTGCGCGTCCTCGTCGCCGACGATTTCGCCGAACTCGGTCGAATCGTCATCGCTGATCGGCGCGTCAAGCGAAGCCGGGCGGATCGAGACCGTCTTGAGCTGAGAAACCTTGCCGCTGGCAATGCCGATTTCGTCACCCAATTCATCGTCGGTCGGTTCGCGGCCGAGTTCCTCGCTCATCTGCAAAGAGACGCGGCGCATCTTGGAAATCTTGTCGACCAGATGGACTGGCAGGCGGATCGTCTTGCTCTGGTTGGCCAGAGCGCGCTTGATCGATTGCTTGATCCACCAGGCGGCGTAGGTGCTGAGCTTTCCGCCCTTGGCCGGGTCGAAACGCTCCACCGCTTTCATCAGGCCGATGTTGCCTTCGGAAATGAGGTCGAGCAGCGGCAGTCCGAGGTTGGCGTAATCGTGCGCGATCTTCACGACCAGACGAAGATTCGAGCGGATCATGAGGGCACGGGCCTCGCGATCGCCTTTCTTGATCTTGGCGGCGAGCTCGATCTCCTGATTGGGCGTCAAGAGCGGGATCTGCCCGATTTCACGCAGGTAAATCTTTATTCCGGTATCGCTATCTTCAGCGGCCATATAACTCTTTTTCATTAAGCAGATTACGGGGGGATGGGGCAAAGCTGCCAGCCGCCCTGGGCGACGGGCCTTTGTTAGTCGAACGTTTTAGCATTCCAAAAGTATTTAACAAGGTTAAATATTGCAAATCTACGACACGATTTAGGCACGGGTTGTTCAATCTTTTTACGACTATCGTTAGTCGAGTGCCGAATGGCCTTAACGGGCAACGAATCGCTCGTGTCCGATGCTGTCCGCTGCACTCTTGTAATTATAGACAGGGGCCCGCGCCATAACGCTCAAAGTTCGCTTCCACGGTCAGTGCGGAGGGTGAGCATTTGCCGCTTTGCGGGCCCCGTGTTTTCTGCAAGCCTGCACCCCAATGCTGGCGAAGATTTATTCGGCCGCGGTCTACGGAGTCGATGCCTACGAAGTCGAGGTTGAAGTCAACGCCGGGCGTGGTGAGGTCGCAGTCGTCGTGGTCGGACTGCCCGATGCTGCGGTTAAAGAGAGTCGGGATCGCGTGACCACGGCGGTGGCGAACAGCGGCTATCGATGGTCACGCGGTCGCACCACGATCAATCTCGCGCCCGCTGACATTAAGAAGGAGGGACCGAGCTTCGATTTGCCCATCGCGCTCGGGATGATTGCGGTGAGCGAGGAAATCGACAGCGCTCCGTTCGCGGATTTCAGTTTCGTCGGAGAACTCGCCCTGGACGGCGGCGTTAGGCCGGTCAAGGGAGTGCTGCCGATTGCGCTGGAAGCGCGCCGCCGCGGAAAGCGCGCCTTGTTTGTGCCGGAGGCTAATGCGCACGAAGCCGCCATGGTCGCGAACATCGACATTTATGGCGTGCAGAATCTGCGGCAGACTTTCGATTTTCTGCGCGGCGGACACCCGATCTTGCCGACCCGCGGCGATCTGACCGGCTTCTTTTCCACGCACCAGGAGTACGACGTCGATTTCAGCGACGTCAAAGGTCAGGGCCACGTCAAGCGGGCCATCGAGGTCGCGGTCGCGGGCGGTCACAATATATTAATGATCGGGCCGCCCGGGTCGGGGAAATCAATGCTCTCCAAGCGGATTGCCACAATTATTCCGCCGATGTCGCTGGAGGAAGCGATCGAGACGACCAAGATTCACAGTATTGCCGGTCTGCTCGACGGCGAGAAATCGTTCGTCTCGACGCGACCGTTTCGGTCCCCGCACCACACCATCAGTGACATCGGGTTGCTGGGTGGCGGAACGTTTCCCACTCCCGGCGAAGTCAGCATCGCACACAACGGCGTTCTGTTTCTCGACGAACTTCCGGAGTTCAAGCGTTCCACGCTGGAGGTATTGCGCCAACCGCTCGAGGACGGGAAAGTGACGGTCTCGCGCGCAGCGGGGAGCCTGACGTTTCCATCCGAGTTCATGTTGGTGGCCGCGATGAATCCATGTCCCTGCGGATATTTCGGTGATCCCAAGCGCGAATGCCGCTGCAGTCCTGTGCAGGTGCAGCGCTATCGCCAGCGAATTTCCGGTCCGTTGCTCGACCGGATTGATCTGCACATCGAGGTTCCCGCAGTGGAATACCGCGACGTGGCGAGCGAGCGGATGGAAGAAAATTCAGCAAGCATCCGGGCGCGCATCATGCAGGGCCGCGAGCGGCAGCAAGCGCGTTTTAAAAAAGACGCGAAAACGAATTGCAACGCCCGTATGACGACGAAGCATCTAAAGCAACATTGCAGGCTCGACAGCGATTCGAACGAATTGATTCGCGTCGCGATGAGTGAATTAAATCTGAGCGCGCGAGCCTACGATCGGATTCTGAAGGTCTCGCGCACCATCGCTGATCTCGATTCGGCTCAGGACATCACTCCGGAGCATGTCAGTGAAGCGATTCAGTATCGCACCTTCGATCGTACGCTCTGGGTCTGATTGACAGCTGTCGCGACAAACGTACTTTTCGTTTGTGACTGATGAGCAAAAGGAGGCAGGTGGCGGCGTCACGCGCCGGAAATTTTTGGGCACAACCTTGGGAGGCGGAGCGACGCTGCTGGCTGGAGGATCGGCTGTGATTTTTCAATCGACTTCACGTGGAGCCACCAGCCCGGCTCCCGATTCAACCTACAAGTTAGGCGGCGATCTTACGGTCAACCGGCTTGGCTTTGGCGCGATGCGCATCACGGGGGAGGGCATCTGGGGATGGCCGCCGGACCGGGAGAACGCGCTCAAGGTTTTGCGGCGCGCAGTCGAACTCGGGGTCAACCTGATTGATACTTCGGACGCCTACGGGCCTGAGGTCAGTGAGCTGCTGATCGCGGAAGCGCTTCATCCTTATCCGGCTGGTCTCGTGATTGCGACCAAAGGCGGTCTCACCCGGCCAGGGCCGGGTCGGTGGGTGCCGGACGGTCACCCCGAATACCTCACCCAGTGTGTGGAGAAGAGCCTGAAGCGGCTCCGCCTCGAGCGCATCGACCTGTATCAATTGCACCGCATCGATAGCCACGTGCCTGTTGAGGAATCGTTAGGCGCGCTCAAGAAAATGCAGGATGCCGGAAAGATCCGCCATATTGGATTGTCGGAAGTGACGCCGCAGGAAATCGAACAGGCGCGCAAGATTGTTCCAATCGTGAGCATTCAGAATCAGTACAACATCGAGAATCGCAAATCGGAGAAAGCGCTGATCTTTTGCGAGAACCAGGGTCTCGGCTTTATGCCATGGTCGCCCATCGGAGCCGGCCGCCTGGTCAATCCCGGCGGGGCCCTCGCCGCCGCGGCCAAGCGTCATAATGTAAGCGCGGTGCAACTTGCGCTGGCGTGGCTTCTGCATCGGTCACCCGTGATGCTGCCAATTCCCGGAACCTCTTCGGTCGCGCACCTGGAGGAGAACGAAGCATCGGCTTCGCTTAAGCTGAGTCCGGAAGATTGGAAAGAGATTGATACGATAGCCGCCCAAGGCTGAAAGTCGCCGCCGCGCGAGGCCGCCTAGCCGACAATTTCGAGCGCGGCCCGGGCGTCGGTTTCATGCTGCTGCAATGCGATTGCAGCGTGGCCCGTCGGCGGATATTCTTCCACCATGAATGCGATGACCTCCGACGACGTCGTCACGTATGATGTCGTCGTGATCGGAGGAGCGCTTTCCGGCGGGGCCACGGCCACACTGTTGTTGCGACAGAACCCCGGCTTGCGTCTTTTGATTGTCGAAAAATCGGCGAAACTTTCGCGGCGCGTGGGGGAGGCCACTGTGGAGGTGAGCGCATTCTTCATGGGCCGGGTGCTGGGACTCACGCAATTTCTGAACGAGTCGCAGCTGCCGAAACAGGGGTTGCGATTCTGGTTCGCGAACGACGACGTGAAATCCGTTGCCGACGCGAGTGAGTTGGGCGGTTGCTACCAGGTCCGGCTGCCATCCTATTTGCTCGATCGCGCGACGTTCGATGAGGAGGTGTTGCGGCGTGCAGTTATTGAGGGCGCGAAGCTTCTTCGGCCTGCCACAGTGACCAGGTTCGAGCTGTCACCGGGTGGCGAGCAAACACTTGTGATTCGCCATGGCGAAACGACGGAGACTGTTCGCACCCGTTGGATCGTGGATGCTTCGGGCGTGGCCGCAGTGCTAGCCCACAAAGAAGGTTGGTGGCGACAAAATACCGAGCACCCGACCGCGGCTGCGTGGTCGCGCTGGAAGGGCGTAAAAGACTGGGACAGCCTGGAACTCGCGCAGAAATATCCAGAGTGGTCACTCGCGGTTCATACCAACCGAAACACGGCGACAAATCACATTATTGGCGACGGTTGGTGGAGTTGGTGGATTCCCCTCAAAGGTGGCGACGTCAGCGTCGGTGTTGTCTTTGACCAACGCCTCGTGGACTGGCCGCAGGACGGCGGAAAACTTGGCGAACGCCTGAAGAACTTTCTCATGCAGCATCCGGTTGGCCGCGAAATGCTCGTCGACGCCGAGTTCGATGAGAACGATATGCTTTGGCGGAGAAACCTTGCCTACTACAGCACCACGATCGCGGGCGACGGCTTCGTGCTGGTCGGCGATGCCGCCGCCTTCATGGATCCGTTTTATAGCCCCGGTATGGATTGGATTTCGTTTACGGCAAGCGCAGCGGCGGAGTTGATCTCTGCGCAAAGACGCGGCGAGCCGATGGCCGAACGCGTCGCGCGCCACAATCGCGACTTTGTCCTGAGCCATCGCTCGTGGTTCGAATCTGTTTACAAGGACAAATACGAATACATGGGCGAATGGGATCTCATGAGCATGGCATTCCGTCTCGATCTCGGATTGTATTATCTCGGAATCGTTTCGCAGCCTTTCAAGCTCGGAGCGAAGGGCCTTCTCAAGCCGCCATTTTCCACGGGGCCATCGCGTCCGGTTTTCCACATCATGAAGTTGTATAACAAACGCTTCGCGCAAATTGCGCGTCGCCGGCGCATTGTGAATGCGCTGGGAAAAACGAATCGGGGAAAGCGTTGCCTGATTCCAGGATTCACTCTTAGCCGCGGAGACATATGGCGTCTCATCACTCCTTTGAGCCAATGGGCCTGGCTCGAGTTGACCGAAGGCTGGCGCTCCTGGTGGCAACATCCGGAAGAACGGGCCAATGCGCCCCTCGCGTCCGCCCCCGACGTGGCTGACGCGACGATGGCGGCGGGCCGTCCTTGAGGTTTTCCGGAGGGGAGATTTTTTTCTCCGATTAGTCGTGCTTCGGCTTAAGGCGCCGGTTATGGTGCCAATTCGCAACCCGAAAGGAAATTATGTCCGAGCTACCTAAATTAACATTCGTTCTTCTAATCGCGCTGGTTTTTACCGCTACCACCGCCTGGGCGGGGCCGAGTGCTCCCGTTCCGGACGCCGGTTCCACGTGTTCGCTCCTGGGGCTGGCTTTTGGCGGGTTGGTGTTGCTTCGTCGAAAACTCCGCTAAGGCGACACGGCGGCCCGCGGGAAGATGTCGGAGCATCAGGCCGGATCCGTCTCGTTCCCGGCCAGGATGTTCATTGCTTCGCTGAGGCTTTCGCAGGTCGCGATGTGCACGCCACTGCCATAATGAAAGGACGACATGATCTGCAAACCGATGTCTCGTTTAGGATCGGGAATCACTCGAACGACGGCGGAGACTCCCTTGACGTTGCAAAGATCCATTATTTTCTCCAGGTAAGGCGCGCAGGAAACATCCATCGATCGCAATTCGGTGAGATCCACCAGGACGCGGAAGAGGGGGCCCAGATTGCCGAGCGTCCCGGGAACCTCCTCCAGGCAGCGCTGCGCTTCCTCCGCCGTGACGTGTCCGCGGTAGCGGATCAAAAGCAGGTTCTGCGACTGATCGGTCTCGGTTGTGAACACCGATTATTCTTCGGCTTCCTTGGCCGTTTGAGCAAGCAGGCGGTCAAAAGTCTGAAGACGTTTCCTTTTCTCAATCAGACGTTTGAAGTTGCCGAGATACTCTTTCCGCCTTCCGGACGAGATCGAAGAATCGAAGATCGAACGTATCTTCAGGGTTAGCTCTTGGGGATGGTTGTGAATGTCCCGGGATTGGAACCGTTGATTCCCAATCGTGGAACGGCGCTATCCGGCCTGTAAATTGGGCTTAGCTTATAAGTCTTTACGGAGCAGGCGATTGAATCAAAGATTCTCTCCTGGCACTGCGGTTGCACTGTTAAAACGCATCAATCACATCTGGAAATACACAAGTGACTAGAATTCTCATCGCAGACGATCAGCGTGACGTGCTCGAAGCGTTGCGCATTCTGCTCAAGGGCGAAGGTTATCAAACCGATGCCGTCACTTCCCTGGCCGGAATCTTCAACGCGCTGGAGAAAAAAGATTACGCGGTCCTGATGATGGATCTGAATTACACGCGCGACACCACCTCGGGTCAGGAGGGCCTCGAAGTCATTCCCAAGATCCAGGAGATCGACAATACCCTGCCGATCGTGGTCATGACGGCGTGGGCCACAATTGATCTCGCGGTTGAAGCGATGAAACGCGGGGCGCGCGATTTTGTTCCGAAGCCCTGGGACAACGAGCGATTACTTACGATTGTCCGGACGCAGATCGAGCTGGCCGGCGCGCTGCGGCGTGGCCGAAAACTGGAGGCCGAGAATCAACTTCTGCGTGGCAGCGCGCCCAACATCATCGCCGAGTCAGTGGCGATGCGCCCGGTGCTCGAATTGATTTCACGGGTGGCGCACTCCGACGCCAACGTCCTGATCACGGGCGAAAACGGCACGGGTAAAAGCCTGGTGGCGCAGGCTCTGCACGCGCTCTCGCCCCGGGCCGCCAAGTCGATGATCACGGTGAACATGGGCGGTCTGTCCGAAACACTTTTCGAGAGCGAACTGTTCGGTCACGTCAAAGGCGCCTTCACCGACGCGAAGACGGATCGCGCGGGCCGTTTCGAGCTGGCCGATGAAAGCACACTTTTCATGGATGAAATTGCCAACATTCCGCTGAACCAGCAGGCCAAGCTCTTGCGCGTGATTGAAACCGGAGAATTCGAACGGGTTGGTTCATCGAAGACTCTGCATGCCAACGTGCGGATCATCTCAGCTACCAATTCCAATCTGCTGGACGAAGTGGCGGCCGGACGCTTTCGGCAGGACCTGCTTTTCCGGTTAAACACCATCGAGATACCCCTCCCTCCCTTGCGCGACCGTCGCGACGACATCATGCCGCTGGCCAACAGTTTCCTGCGACGCGCACGTCCAGCGTTATCGCAAGGAAATCGGCGGTTTCGATGAGACCGCCCGCGAACGGCTGCTGCATCATTCCTTTCCCGGAAACGTTCGAGAGCTCGATCATGTCATTGAGCGGGCCGTCTTGATGTCGCAAGGCAAACAGATCAAGGCGAGCGATCTCGGCCTAACGACCGGACGGGATGAGTCGACCCGGCTGGAAGACATGAGCCTGGAGGAAGTGGAATCGTTTCTTATCAAGAAAGCGCTGGCCCGGGCGGACGGAAACGCGCGGCAGTGCGGCCGAAGCGCTCGGGTTGAGCCGCAGCGCCTTCTATCGGCGTTTGCAGCACTATGGGCTCTGAGGATTTCGAATTCCCGCCACGGCCGACGGGTCGGAATTTGGAATTCGGAATTCGAGTCAAATGAAGCAGGCGCCCAAAGCTCGTCATCGCATTTCCCACGAGAATCGCCTGACCTGGCTGGTTTTTGGCGCGGTCGCGCCGGCCATCTTTGTCGCCCTGGCGGTTATTTGGTTCGGCGATTACAGCGCCAAGGTGGAGTGGACTGTGACCCTTTTCATCGTCGTCTGCTTCCTCGGATTCATCTCCAGTGCGCGGGAACATGTGGTCCATCCACTGCAAACGATGACGAATCTCCTGGCCGCGTTGCGCGAAGGAGATTATTCGATTCGCGCGCGCGGGGCCCGTGTGGATGACGCCCTGGGTGAGGTGCTCCTCGAGATCAATTCGCTGGGCGAAACGCTCCGGGTGCAGCGGTTGGGCGCCTTCGAAGCGACCGCCCTGCTCCGGACGATCATGGCCGAGATCGATGTCGCGGTCTTCACTTTTGATCCCGAGCATCGATTACGTCTGGTCAACCGCGCCGGCGAACACCTGCTTGGTCAGCCGATCGACAAATTGCTCGGCCGCCGGGCGAGCGATCTCGGTCTGGCCGTCTGTCTTGAAGCTGATGAGGATGCGCCGCTCACTTTAAGTTTTCCGGGCGGCTCCGGCCGATGGGGCGTACGGCGGAGCACTTTTCGCGAGCGTGGCCTGCCCCATGAGCTGCTCGTTCTAACGGATCTGAGCCGGACGCTGCGGGAAGAAGAACGCCGAGCCTGGCAGAGACTGGTTCGGGTGCTGGGCCACGAGATGAATAACTCGCTCGCGCCTATCAAGTCGATCGCCGGAAGTCTGGAAGCCTTGCTTCGTCGCGAAACGCCGCCGCCCGACTGGAAGGATGACGCGCGCAGCGGCCTGAAATCGATCGCCTCGCGGGCTGATTCGCTTGGACGGTTCATGCAGGCCTACGCCCGGCTCGCAAAACTCCCGCCTCCTCAAAAGGAACACGTTGATTTGAGCGATCTGATCAGGAGGGTCGTTAGTTTGGAACCCCGCTTGAGCGTAAATGTCGTGGCCGGGCCCGGAATTCAAAATCGTGGCCGACGCGGCGCAGATTGAGCAACTGCTCATCAACCTCGTCCATAACGCGGTGGACGCTTCGCTGGAGACTCACGGCAACGTCTCAATCGGTTGGCGCGAAGCCGGCGATTGGATCGAAGTGCTGGTGGATGACGAGGGCCCCGGGATCATGAACCTGACGAATTTATTCGTGCCATTTTTTACGACCAAGCCGGGCGGTTCGGGAATCGGCCTGGCCTTGAGCCGGCAAATCGCAGAGGCTCACGGCGGGTCCGTTGGCCTAACGAATCGGCCGGGTGGTAAAGGGGCCGAGGCGGTTCTCCGGCTGCCACGCTGACAGCGGAGGACCTTTCAAGCTGTCCCAATTGCGGGACGAGCGCGTCCCACTAGCGGATGGCCTCGACTGATGTCGGGCCAACGTGTCGAGTCGTAAATTATTCAGCATAAGTTACTTATTACTTTCCAATTAGTCGTGGCACGGCCTTTGCAATAGGTGTGGCCGTCTCAAAAAACTTTTGAATCCAGCGACGATGCGAAATGCATCTCACAGGAAGAAGGAATTAAAGAAAATATGAAACCAACAATGCAATTGATCGATAACCGCGAGGGTGGCCGGACGAGCAATCGGCGCTTTCCCGTTACCGACTTTAACTATCAGTCAATCGCGCTCGACGGCCAGGCGGGCCAGTGCGCAAAAACCGAGAGTCCGTCCTTCCACAGCATTAGCCGTGATTACTTCAAGGGCGAGGCGCATCAGTATTTTCTGGCCGAGGCAATTGTCTATGGCCTGATCATGTTGATGGCGGCGCTCCCCATCCTGAACGGAGCTCACGCAGTGGCGGACCTGGTTCGCGTGCTCGGCGGAATTTAATTGCACGAGACCGACCCCATGAGAAGCAGCAGCGAAGCGAAAGCCGAAAGTACGATCGTGCGCCCCAGCGGCTTCACGCCTAGCCTGTCTGCCATGGACGTTCCGCGCCCCAATGTTGCCGCGAAGAAACGGAAACGCCGCATCATGATCATTTCGGCCGTCGCTCTCGGGGTGGTGCTCGCGACGATTGCTCTGTCGCGGTTGAAACCGGCCGTGCCGAGTGTCGATCGTTCCACCGTGTGGATCGACACGGTCAAACGCGGACCGATGGTGCGCCAGGTTCGCGGCCTGGGAACCCTCGTGCCGGAAGAAATTCGCTGGATCGCTGCGAACACGGAAGGCCGGGTGGATAAGATTGTGGTGCGCCCGGGCGCACAAGTGCAGGCCGACACCTTGATTTTAGAATTGACCAGTCCCGAGTTGGAGCAGGCTGCACACGACGCGGAACTGCAGGCCACGGCAGCCGAAGCCGAATTGACAACGTTGCGCGCGACTTTGCAGCGTGAGCTTCTCGACCAGGAATCGACGACCGCGCGCGTCCATTCCGAGTACGAACAGGCCAAGATGGAACGGCAAACGGACGACCAGCTGGCTAAAAACGGCCTGGTCGCCGAGCTGACCTACAAAACCGCGAAAGTGAAGGAAGACGAATTGTCGCATCGAGATGAGATCGAGCAGAAGCGTCTGGATTTCGCGCGCGGATCGATCGACCCACAGATTGCCTCGAAGCAGGCCGCCGTTGATCAGGCCAAACAACTTGCGCAGTTAAAGCTCAACCAGGTCGAAGCGCTGCATGTTCGGGCCGGCATGGCCGGAGTGCTGCAACAATTGCCGGTCGAAGTCGGCCAGCGCATCACGCCCGGAACGAATCTGGCGCGGGTCGCGGACCCGACCAAACTGAAGGCCGAGGTCAAGATCGCGGAGACGCAGGCCAAGGATATTCAAATTAACCAGAAGGCCGTCATCGATACGCGCAATGGAACGGTGGAAGGCCACGTGGTCCGGGTCGATCCGGCGGTTGAGCAGGGCACCGTCAAAGTGGATGTTGCGATTGACGGCGAGCTGCCCAAGGGAGCGCGCCCGGACCTGAGCGTGGATGGAACGATCGAGCTTGAGCGATTGAACGACGTGATCTACGTCGGCCGTCCGGCCTTTGGTCAGGAAAACAACACAGTTGGAATTTTCAAACTTGTGAGCGGCAGCTCCGGATGCCGTCCGCACCCCGGTCAAACTCGGCAAGAGTTCAGTCAATACGATTGAAATCCTGAACGGTCTACAGCCCGGCGACCAGGTCATTCTCTCCGACACGAGCGCGTGGGATGCGCACGATCGCATCCGGCTCAACTAACACACATCTAATCGAATATATGTCCACAACCCAGCTAACTGCTCCAGAACCAACCCGCACTTCTATGAACAACGGATCAACACGTCTCATTCATCTCGAGGGTGTCACCAAAGTCTTTCTCACTGATGAAGTGGAGACGCACGCTCTCTCCGGAATTCACCTCGATATTCGCATGGGCGAATACATTTCCATTGCCGGGCCATCGGGCTGCGGGAAATCGACTTTATTGTCGATCCTGGGTCTGCTCGATACGCCCTCGGACGGGAGATATTCGCTGAAGGGGACGGAAGTGGCTAACCTGTCATTTCCGGATCGGGCACGCATCCGCAATCGGGAAATCGGCTTCATTTTTCAGAGCTTTAATCTGATCGGCGACCTGACCGTGTATGAAAATGTCGAGCTGCCGCTGACCTACCGCGGAATGGCGGCGGGCGAGCGGAAGCAATTCGTGACCGAAGCGCTCGAGCGGGTGGGTATGGGCCATCGCGCCAAGCACCTGCCGAGTCAGCTCTCGGGCGGTCAGCAGCAGCGTGTGGCCGTGGCGCGCGCCCTGGCTGGCAAGCCAGCCATTCTGCTGGCGGACGAACCAACCGGAAATCTGGATTCGCGAAATGGCGAAGCGGTCATGGATCTGCTCAAGGAACTGCACGCCGCCGGCGCCACCATTTGCATGGTCACACACGACGCGCGTTTCGCCCAGCACGCCGATCGCACCGTTCATCTCTTTGACGGCCGGGTCGTTGAAGACAACCGCATCGCTGCCTAACGACTAAAGCCTCGCGGCTTATGTCCAGCCAATCGAGGTTTGCGGCGAGAATGCTGGTGAAAACACGGCGTTCGCGATGGCGACGAGCGGGTCTGCCGCGACGGCGCGGCTGCTGCGCATGATCAACCCTGACAGACGATGTGGAACGAAATCAAAGTTGCGCTTCGTGGATTGCTGAAGAGCCCGGGGTTTACCATCATCGCCATGGCCACGGTGGCATTGGCGATCGCGGCGAACAGTTCCGTCTTCAGTCTGATCTATGCCTTGCTCGTTAGGCCGCTGCCCTACCAGAATCCGGACCGGTTAGTTCTACTTTGGGAACAGTTTGCCGCCCAGGGGCTCGATCGCATTCCGGTCTCCGCGCCGGAATTTCTCGATTTCGAAAAGGATTTTAAGAGCGCCGGACAAATCGCGGCCTTCGATTACACGACTTTCAACCTGGGCGGGGGGGGAATGCCCGAGCGGATCTCCGGCGCGGTCGTTTCGCCGGCGCTATTTCCGATGCTTGGGATCGAGCCGATCAGGGGGCGCACTTTTGCGCGGGAGGAACAGGGCGAGGGACATGACGATGTCGTCGTCATCAGCGAGCGACTGTGGCAACGGCGTTTCAATTCCGATCCGACGTTGCTGGGCAAGACGCTGCTTCTGAATGGACGTAGCTACACCGTGATCGGTGTCATGCCGAAGACTTTCGAATTTCCGATCCCGCTCTTCAATGTGCAAGGCGGTCAATTTGCGGAACGGGTCGACATTTGGAAACCGATTGCGTTCACTGCGGCCGAGCTGAAATCGCGCGGTTCGCGCTCGTACGGTGTGATCGCGCGTCTGCAGCCGGGCATCACCGCGGCGGCTGCCCAGTCGGAGCTTGATCTGATAGTGACGAACTGGCTCGCCTCTTATCCCGATAACTATAGTCTGAAGTCGCGTTTCGCCGCCAGGATCTATCCGCTGCAGGACCAAGTTGCTGGAGGAATGCGACCCGGTCTTGTCATTCTGCTCGGAGCCGTCGCTTTCGTCCTGCTCATCGCGTGCGCCAACCTGGCCACCATGCTGCTGGCTCGCGCCAGTGCGCGAGAGCGTGAGCTCGCCATTCGTGTAGCCCTGGGCGCCGGGTTGTGGCGATTGCTGCGCCAATTGCTCACCGAGAGCGTCTTATTGGCGATCGGTGGAGGCATGGCAGGCATCTTCCTGTCTGTTTGGGGTCTCGAGCTGCTCAAACGAATCGGCACGCGCACGATTCCGCGTCTCGCCGAGGTCAACCTCGATTTCAGGGTGTTGGCCTTCACCATGGTGGTTACGATCGTCACTGGGATTTTGTTTGGACTGATCCCTGCGCTGGCCAGCGCGAAGCCTGAACTCACTGAGGTGCTCAAAGAAGGCGGACGCGGATCTACAACGGGGAGCCGTCGCAACCGGATTCGCAATTCCCTCGTGGTGGTCGAAATCGCGCTCGCGCTCGTCTTACTGGTCGGGGCTGGCTTGTTGATGAAGAGCTTTGTCCGGCTGCAAAACGTTAATCCCGGGTTCAACGCGCACAACGTCCTAACCATGGAAATCTCGCTTCCGCAGTTGAAATATCCATCCGCGGGCCCGAGTTACCTGGGCGGCGAAAGCACCACCGCCTTTTTCGCCGAGGCTAATCGCCGCATCGCGCAACTGCCGGGAGTGGAGGCGACGGCCGACACCACGATTCTACCGCTCAGTGGGACGAACAGCGATTCCTCATTTGCGATCGAAGGGCGGGATATGAATTCGAAGGAACCAGGCCCGGATGAAGAGATTCGCACGGTTAGTCCGGAGTACTTCGGGGTTCTGCAAACACCTTTGTTAAAGGGACGATTCTTTACCGAGGCGGACATCGCCAGCGGCCCGCAAGTCGTGATCGTCAATGAAGCGCTGGCGCGTAAACATTTTCCAAACGGTGAGGCCCTGGGAAAGCGCATTACCTTTGACGATCCCCGCAAACCGAACCCGACGTGGATCACGATTGTCGGTATTGTGGGCAACATTAAACATCGCGGTCTCGATGTGGAAGCGCAGCCCGAATATTACACGCCGCACGCGCAATTCCCGGAGCGGAGCATGATCCTGACAGTGCGGAGCTCCCAGGATCCGCGTGGCCTGGCCTCGGCTATTCGCCGTGAAATTCAGTCAATCGATTCTGAGCAACCGATTGCGAACGTTCGGACGCTCGACGAGGTGGTGGCCGATTCGGTTGGGCCGCGGCGGCTCTCCGTTGTGTTGCTTGCAGTTTTCGCGGGCATCGCGCTGCTTTTGGCGGCTGTTGGAACTTACGGTGTGATCTCATTCCTGGTTGTGCAGCGGACGCACGAGATCGGGGTGCGCATGGCTCTGGGTGCGCAGCGGCGCGACGTTCTTGCGCTTATCGTCGGTCACGCGTTCAAACTGGTCCTCCTTGGCGCAGCCATCGGTCTTGTCCTCGCCTTGTTGTCCACCCGCGCTTTATCCACCCTGCTGTACGGCGTCGGAACGTTTGACGCAGCGACCTTTATTTTTGTCACGGTCGCTCTCGCCGCGACTGCCTTGCTCGCCAGCTATATTCCCGCCCGCCGCGCGACCCGCGCGGATCCCATGATTGCCCTCAGCCATAATACATGAATATGATTCGACTTCGTCACACCGAACGCTCCTACCCGCTGGCCAAAGGACAGTTTTTTTATGTCCTGCGCGATATCAACCTCGAAGTCGCAGAGGGCGATTTTGTCTCCATCATGGGGCCCTCTGGGGCCGGCAAATCATCTTTGCTTCACATTTTGGGGATGCACGATCACGCCTGGACCGGCGAATATTTTTTGGGCGACGCGGCCATTCACCAGCTCAAACCCAAGGAGCGGGCTGCCCTGCGGAACGAGCAGATTGGATTCGTCTTTCAGAATTATCATTTGCTCGACGATCTCACCGTCTATGAGAACCTCGATATTCCGCTCTCGTATCGAAGGGTTGGTAAGAGCGAGCGGGCCGCAATTGTGGCCGACACGCTTGATCGGTTTCAAATCGTCGGGAAAAAGGATCTGTATCCGCGACAACTCTCTGGCGGTCAGCAGCAGCTCGTCGGTGTGGCCCGCGCCATCATATCCAATCCCAAGCTGATTCTGGCCGACGAACCGACCGGTAATCTGCACTCCAGCCAGGGTGAAGAGATCATGACATTATTCAAGAAGCTCAACAGCGAGGGCACGACCATCATCCAGGTGACGCATTCGGAAAAGAATGCAAGTTACAGCAATCGCATCATCCAGCTACGCGACGGATTCGTCGTCTGAGAATTGCCGCCGTGCTGCAAGATCTTCGTTACGCCGTTCGCCTGCTGCTCAAGTCTCCCGCTTTTAGCTGCATTGCGGTTCTGACGCTGGCTCTCGGGATTGGCGCCAACACCGCGATTTTTTCAGTGGTGGAAAGCGCGCTGCTTCGGCCGCTGCCATTTCCACAAGCCGACCGCCTCGTGCGTGTCTACGAGACTTTTGATGAGAACGGCGAGCGGAGCACGACGCTGAATCTCGCGGAGACCACCGTGCAACAGTGGCGTGAATATGGCGGTGACATTTTCGAAGGTCTCGGGGCCGCCACCGGAGCCAGCGTCACCCTGGGAGCGACCGGCGCGGAACCGGCACGCAACTTTCCGGCGGCTCGAATCAGCGCCAATTTTCTGACCGTTCTTGGTTTGCAGCCGATGCTCGGCCGCAATTTCGTGGCCGCGGAGGATCAGCCGGGCGGCCCGCGCGTGGTGATGGTGAGCTACGATTTCTGGCAGCGCAATCTGGGGGGGCGTCCGGATGCGTTGGGTCAGACAGTTAATCTGGATGGGGCCGCTTATACGGTCGTCGGTGTGATGCCGCGGACTTTCAGGCATCCATATCGCGCGGATGTCTGGTTGCCCCTTGGTCTAAAGTTCGCCACCGATGCCCGGCGTAATCATTACCTTTATGGCGTGGCGCGGCTTCGTCCTGGGATCAGTCTCGCGCAAGCCGACGCGGCGGCTCGGCGCATGTGCGCGGCGATCAACGAGACGGCCCCCGACCCGGGCAATTCGCGCCGCGCATACATGATTCCCTTGCGCGACAGTTTTGTTTTGGAATTGCGTCCCAAGCTTCTCATCATTGCCGCGGCCGCGCTCTGCGCCTTGCTCGTCGCTTCTGCGAATTTCGCGGGACTGATGCTGGCGCGCGTGATTGAGCGTGACGGTGAAATGGCGTTGCGCGCTGCTCTGGGCGCGTCGCGCCGGCGTCTCGTTCGGCAGGGCCTCGCCCAAACATTCATTCTCGCAGTGTGCGGGACGCTCGGTGGCCTGCTCATCGCATCGTGGCTGACGCCGGTGCTGGTCGCCATCAGTCCAGAAGGCGCCGACGCCACCGGTAGCGCGATTCGCGAGTTTGATTATGCGGTCCGTCTCGATTGGCCGGTTTTCGCGTTTGCCGCCGGCGCGATGTTGCTCATTGGCGTGGGCTTTGGTTTGCTTCCCGCCTGGCGGGCCTCGCGGCCTGATCTCAAGAGTACTCTGGGGAATGTCGGCCGCGGAATAACGGTCGACCGTGGTACGCGTCGATTGCTCAGTGGTCTCATCGTGGTCGAAATCGCGGTGGCGGCTGTCCTCCTGATGGGCAGTCTGACGCTCACTCAGTACTTTCGAAAAGTGGTGAACGAACCGTGGGGTTTCTCGACCGACGGCCGGCTGATTTTTAACGCCATGTACTCCGACCGTCTTTTCGCTTCTCCCGAAGCTCGGACCCAGGCGATTGATCGCACCCTGACGGGATTACGGAATCTTCCGGGCGTCCGCTCGGCTTCGGTGACAGTTCCGTCTCCGATGGAAGCGGCGCGCGACCTCATCGGTTGCACGCCGGACGGCAGTCGTCCGCCTGAGCCCCGTGGTTTTTACATGGCTTACTTGCGGGCTACGCAGCCAGGTTACTTCGCAACGCTGGGGCAGCCGCTCATCCACGGCCGCGATTTTAGCAAGAGCGATCGCGCCGATTCCATGCCCGTGTGCATGGTCAACGATTCCCTGGCGCGCCGTTTTTGGCCGGGAGAGGATGCAGTGGGCAAACGTGTCAAACAGGGTCGTCTCGACGGACCCCGTCCCTGGTACACGGTCGTTGGCGTGGTCGGAGATACGAAAGCGATCGCGGATCCGCAGGATGGCGAGGTGGTCGGCACCGTTTATCTGCCTTTGTCGCGTGGTCTCGCGGGGGGCGATGATGAAATGACCTTTGTTGTCGAAACAGGGGGGCCGCCGAATTTCCTGGAGTCGGGCGTGCGCGGCGCGATCGCTCACGTGGATGGCCGTCTGGCCGCCTACAGTATGATTTCTCTGGAAGCGGCCGCCGCGGAATCGTGGGTGACGGAGCGCTTTCTCTTCGTTCTGGTGACATTGTTTGGAGTGCTTGGGCTTCTCCTGGCAACGATCGGCGTTTATGGACTGCTCGCTCTTCAGGTCACGCGTCGAACACGGGAGTTCGGCTTGCGGGCTGCGCTGGGCGCAACGGCTGCCGCCCTCATGAGGCTGGTCGCCGCCCAAGGCGCACGGCTGCTCGCGGCGGGATTCTTTGTTGGAGGCACAGTCGCCTGGGTAACAGTTCGACTTGCTCACCAGCGATGGCCGCAACTTCCGGCCGCCGCTCCCCTGGTATGGTTTGGCGCGGCTGCCGTTCTTGCCGCGGCCGTGGGCGTCGCCTGTTGGTGGCCGGCGCGCCGGGCCGGACGTGTTGACCCGATGATCGCTTTGCGCGCCGAATAAAGTCGCGATTCAAATCCGATGCTGACACACCTTCGTTACGCTCTCCGGATGCTGGTCAAGTCACCGGGGTTCGCGACCATCGCCGTCCTGACTCTGGTCCTGGGCATTGGCGCCAACAGCGCCATTTTTAGCGTAGTCGATGCCGTCCTCCTTCGGCCTTTGCCTTTTCCATCCCCTAACGAATTGGTTTCGGTGTGGGGAAGGGTGCCGCGCGATAACGCGGAGCGGGAAGGAGAGGCCTTTCCTAACTACGCCGATTTTCGCGATCAAGCGCAAACCCTGCAAAGCTTGATGGCTTACGCGCGGGCCGGTGGCATTCTGACGGGAAGAGATGAATCGCGTGAGCTGCGGGGTCTGGCTGCGACCTCGGATATTTTTCGGGTTCTCGGCGTCTCTCCGGTAATGGGGCGGGCTTATACGCGGGCCGAGGATAATCCGGACGCGCAGGTCATCATCTTCAGCTACGAGGCTTGGAAATCATGGTTCAACGGCGATCCAAACATTATCGGTAAACAAGTCAGTATTTCCTGGCACAACTACACCGTCATCGGGATCATGCCGCCGGGTTTTCGGTACCCGCTTCAAGGTGAACGCGTGGACTATCTCATGCCGCTTCATCCCCTGGTGCCGGAGGACATCAAGCGCCGCGACAGCCATTTCCTTGTCCTGGTGGGACGAATGAAGCCGGGCGTAACCGTCTCGCAATGTGACGTCGAACTAAACACGATTGCGGCCCGCCTGGCGCAGGAATACCCAGACTCAAACACCGGCCGGGGGACCCGCGTCGTGTCCCTGCATCAGGACATGGTCGGCGATGTTCGTCCTGCCTTGCTTACCATCCTGGCAGCGGTGTTCTTTGTCTTGCTCATCGCCTGTGCCAATGTTGCCAACTTGCTGCTCGCACGGGCGACGGCGCGCCGCCGCGAGATTGCGATTCGTACTGCTCTGGGCGCCAGCCGGTCGCGCATCATTTCCCAACTCCTGCTCGAAGGTTTCGTGCTCGCGCTGTTTGGAGCGATTGGAGGATTGCTTCTCTCCTGGTGGGCGACCGATTTTCTGCGCGCCTTCGGACCACACGATCTTCCGCGCCTGAACGACGTGGCCGTCAATCGGACGGTCGGCCTTTTTACCCTGGTCGTCGCGTTTGGGAGCACTTTGTTGTTCGGGCTCATCCCGGCCCTGCAAGTGACCCGGCCTAACATCAATGAATCGTTACAGGAAGGAAGTCGTGGTGGATCAGGGCCGGAATCACATCGCTTGCGAGATTTGCTGGTCATTACGCAAGTCGCGCTTTCGCTTCTTCTGCTTATCGGAGCCGGACTCCTTATCAAGAGCTTTGCCAATATGCGCGCCACCACGCCGGGCTTCGAGTCTGCCGGGGCGGCTACGCTCGAGATTGCTCTGCCCATGGCCAAATATCCGGACAAGGAAGATCATCGGCGCTTCTTTCAACAGATTATTCCGCAGCTTGGTTCACTGCCGGGCGTGGAGGCGGTCGGTGCTGGCGAGCCAATGCCATTTTCGGGAAACGATTGGCACTCCACCTTTACGGTCGTGGGCCAGCCTCCGCTCCCGGAAGGAAGTCACCCGCTTGCTTCGACTCTATGGATTACTCCGGATTATTTTCAGGCCATGCGCATTCCGCTTCGCCGCGGCCGGGACTTTGACGCTCATGACAACGATGGGTCGGCCCGTGTCGTCATTATCAACGAGGCCTTTGCGCGCCGCTTTCTCGGAAAGAGCGAGCCCATCGGGCAGCAAATCGTCGTTGATGGAAAAGAAGCCAAACCCCCGGCTTTGGAAGTCGTCGGAGTTGTCGGAAACACACACCACGAATCGCTCGCGCTCGAGGCGGAACCGGAGTTTTACATCCCGGCAGCCCAGGATCCGATGCGGCGGATGGACATCGTCTTTCGCGTCGCGCGCCCGGAGCTGAGCGGCCTGCAGGCTTCGATTGCCGCGACGGTTCATCGCTTCGACAAGGACATTTATGTACCGAAGCTGGAGACGCTCGAGAGCCGGGTGGGCTCGACCCTGGCGCAGCCGAAATTCAACACGACCTTGCTCGGCATTTTCGCGGGCGTGGCCATGCTTCTGGCGGCGATCGGGATTTATGGTGTGATTGCCTACAGTGTGGCGCAAAGGACGAGAGAGATTGGAATCCGTATGGCCCTGGGCGCGCAGCGGAGAGCGATGCTGGCCATGATTCTGCGGCAGAGTCTCACGCTCGTGATCATCGGTCTCGGCGTCGGCCTGGCTGCGGCCCTGGGGGCGACCCGCCTGATGGCCACACTTCTTTATGGTGTGCAGGCGAGCGATCTAGCAACTTATATGAGTGTCATCGTTTTACTTGGCGCCGCGGCCTTTCTGGCCAGTCTCATCCCGGCGCGTCGGGCCATGAAGGTCGATCCAATGGTTGCTCTTCGGTATGAATAAGGACCACAGAATTGCGGTTGGCGCTCCCTGGTGCTCATATCTGGCACTGTTTGCCGTCACCTTGACCATGTTGGGCTGCGGCTCGAAGGAGGAGCGTGCGGTCGAGGAAACGGTCACGCAATCCTACCCGGTCGATCCGACCGCCCGACTCAGCTTTCGCAACACCGATGGATCCGTCCGGATCTACGGGGCCGACGTCGCCGAGATAAAACTGCAGGCGGTCAAGACAGCCTACAGTCGCGAGCGGCTTGATAAGATAGTGATCAACGTGGCGGCGCAACCCGCCTCCGTTTCGATCGATACTCTTTATCCGCCAAAGCCGAAGTTAGGCCTGGATGATCGCTCCGGGACGGTCGACTACATCCTGATTGTTCCCGCGCTCCTGCACTATCTCGCGGCTGGAATTGACGAATGGGGAAATACTGGTTGAGGGAATGCGCGGAAGTTCGGTGCAGGCCAATCTCGTGAACGGTCACCTGTCCGAGCATAATTGTTTCGGCGATCATCACGTCTTCGTGGCTAATGGCACCCTCGATCTAGCCTACGATTGGTGGGAAAAGACCAGGTTCTCGGTCGACGCAAAGATCGTCAACGGGGACGTGCACGCCTTCATCCCGGGCGATGCCGCGTTTCATTTGTCGGCCGCCACAGACAGCGGCGGTATCGAGAACGATTTTAGCAACCAGAAAGACCGGAGTGGTGGTCAGGTGCAAAGGATCGACACCATGGTCGGCGCCCCTTCCGGGGCCGCTATCAAGATTCAAACGACTAACGGCAGTATCAAAATCGCAGAAGTAAATCCATAACCCCCTATGATAAGTGATCTTCGTTTTGCTTTTCGGATGCTGGTCAAGAGCCCGGGCTTTTCCATCGTGGCCTTTCTGGCCATCGCGCTGGGTCTCGGTGTGAACACGACCATCTTTGGCATCGTCAATACCCTGCTCCTTCGTCCGTTGCCCGTCGGTCACGTCGACGAGTTGGTGCAGGTCTACACCACGGATTCGCATTTCACGGGCAAGCAGTCGAATTCGTATCTCAACTTCGAGGACTACGCGAAACAGAACACGGTCTTCACCGGCATGTCGGCGTATCGCTTTGCCGTTATGGGAATGACGCGAGGTGGCGAGACGTCGAATATTTTCGGCCAGCTCGTTTCCGGAAATTATTTTGATTTGCTGCAAATCCATCCGGTGCTCGGACGGGGCTTCCTTCCGGAGGAGGACACGACGCCCAATGGCCATCCGGTCGTGGTTCTGGGGCACCGATTCTGGAAGAAGCTGGGTGGCGATCCTGGAATTATCGGCAGCCCGATCACTTTGAATGGGCGCCAGTTTACGGTTATCGGCGTTGCTCCGGCTGATTTCACGGGAATGGATGTCGGGGTCGCTCCCGACATGTGGGTCCCGATGTCGATGCACGGGTGGGCCCTTCCCGGCGGCGAGCTGTGGTTTGAGAAGAGACGGGCCTTGTCCATCAGTACCATCGCGCGTTTGAAGCCGGGCGTGAGTTTGTCGCAGGCGGAAGCGCAAATGAAAGCGGTCGCGCAGCAACTCGAGCAGGCCTATCCCGATGTGAATAAGGAGCGCTCGATTGCTCTGGTCCCTGCCGAAATCGCCAAAGCGCAGGGAATCGGCGGTCCCAATAACGAGAATGGCGCCACCAACATTTCGTTGCTCCTGCTCGTAGCAGCCGGCAGCATTTTGCTCATCGCCTGTGCGAACGTGGCCAACCTTTTGCTGGCCCGAGCCACCACCAGGCAGCGCGAAATGGCGGTTCGACTCGCGCTCGGGGCGGGGCGCGGGAGGATCATCCGTCAACTCCTGACCGAAAGTCTGGTTCTGGCGCTGCTCGGCGGCATCGGCGGTATTATGCTGGCCTACTGGTTAGGCGATGTTTTGCTGGCGCTGCTCCCTCCCACACCGGTGCCGCTGGCGTTCAATCCTCAACCGGACGGGCGGGTCCTGCTTTTCGCTCTTGCTCTCACGATCCTGAGCGGACTTCTCTTTGGGCTTGCGCCCGCTCTGCAAACAGCGCGCTGGGATCTGACCCAGGGCCTGCGCGAACGCGCGGCCAGCGCGGGGGGCGGGATCAGCCGCTGGAATTTGCGCAATCTGCTGGTCGTCGCGCAAATCGCTGTTTCGCTGCTTCTTTTGATCGGCTCCGGTTTGTTTCTTAAGGCCTTTCACCAGGCTCAGGCGATCAACCCGGGATTTCGCATGGAGAATCTCGCCGTTCTGACCATGGATCCGAATCTGGCCGGCTATGACAAGGAACGGGGCCACCAGGTCGCGCTCTCTGTCCTGGAGAAAATGAGACGCGATTCCCGCATCGCCAGCGTTGATCTCGGGCAATGGGTTCCTCTTGGTTTCGGAGGCGAGGGTCGCACCATCGTGATCGAGGGACGCGGGGAGAACGACGAGCACAATCGTAAGATCGCGGATGTCAGTCCGATCACGCCCGGGTATTTCGAAACAATGGGAATCCCGCTCTTGCGCGGTCGCGGCCTGACCGAGCACGATTGCGAGAAAAATGCGGCCCACGTGGCGGTTGTGGACGAAACCATGGTGCGGCAGTTTTGGCCTAACGAAGATCCGATCGGGCGGCGCTTTCGATTCTTTGTCAATAATGAATCGTTCGAAGTGGTCGGCGTGACGCGGAATGTCAAAGCGACCACCCTCGGTGAGACGCCGACGCCGATGGTCTATTTTCCGCTGACCGAACTGCCCGACGGTGGCATCACCTTGTTTATGCACACTCAGGGGACGCCGGGTCCGATTCTGAAGGAAGCCCGCCGTATTGTGCGCGAGACCGATGTTCATATTCCGATCACTTACGAGAAGACAGTGCGCGATCACATGGCCTTTGCTCTTTGGCCGTCCTGGATGGGGGCAGTCATGCTGGGGAGCCTCGGCCTGCTCGCTCTCTTGCTCGCTTCGATCGGCGTCTACGGCGTCATGGCGTATTCGGTCAGCCAGCGGACGCGCGAGCTCGGAATTCGCATGGCCCTCGGCGCGCAGACCCGCCAGGTATTGCAGCTGGTCCTGCGTCAGGGGATGACACTGGCCGGGATCGGCTTGATTCTCGGACTGTTTGCGGCCTTCGGTTCGACGCGTCTGGTGGGCGCGTTGCTCTATGGGGTGAATCCGAGCGACCCACTTATTTTTTTCGGCGTCACATCGCTTCTCGCGCTGGCGGCCCTGGCGGCTTGTTACTTCCCGGCACGACGCGCGCTTAAGATAGATCCGGTGATCGCTCTGCGCTTCGATTGAGTGGCGGCAAGGTGGCGGCTTGAATCACTTCAGAGTGCGGCTGGTCAGCTCCTGCAAGGCGCGATGATCTTCATCCGCTCGAGCACCCAGTCCAGCGCGCCGATAACACTCCTCCCGCTTTTGCAGTCCCGCGACCGTGCGCTGGATGGCCAGAGCATGGGTCAGGGAATCGATGGCCGCCAGGTTGTCGTCGCGCGCCATCTCCAACTCTCCGCGATATTGCCATGCGCTCGCCAGGTTGGGATCGAGCTCCGTAGCCCGCTTGATTTTTTCGAAGGCCTCCCGTCCGCGCCCAAGCTTGGTTAAAGCGTAGCTCGCTTCAGCCCATCCGTTGGCCGACTTACTGTCGAGCCGGACCGCCGTCTGTGTGTCTTCGAAGGCGAGGGATGGTTGGCCGATCTCGTTTAGTTGCCAGGCGCGCGCTATATAATGATCGGGATTATCGCGCTCGACGGAAATGGCCGAATCAATCCGACTGATTGTCTCCAGGAATTCGGGCGTCAATGATTCGAGGCGCAGAGGCAGACGGACTGATAACTTTTCACATTCCTTGCTCCGATTCAGAGCGATGAGGGCGAGAGCCTTGAACAATCTGGGTCGCACCGCCCAGGGTGCGAGCTTCACCGCTTTTTCGCAATCGTCCAAAGCCAACTCCGGATCGCCGCCGTGGATCAGGAGGAGGGCCCGGTCCGCGAGCAGCCCGGGATCGTCAGGGATGGCCGTGACGCGCGCGTCGAACTCGCGGATTTGATCGACGAACTTGCTGACTCTCTCAAAAACCCTGGACCAGCGCTGCACGTCGGGATCGTCGGGTGCGAGTTTTTGAGCATGATGCAGATCTTCGAACGCCTCGTTCCATTGTCGCAAGCGACGGTAGCAGGCGGCGCGATTGATGCGCGCGGTGGCATTGTCATGCGCCTGCAGGGCGCCGGTCCAGGCAGCGATTGCCTCCGGCCAGTGTTGTTCGCGTTGCTCGACCAAGGCGATCTTCTCCAAGACGCGCCGATTTTTCGGCTGGGTGGCCAGAGCTTTCTTCCACGCTTGTAACGCACCCGTGAAGTTGCTCTCTTCCCGGGCGACATCGCCTTGCAGTTCATCCGGCCTGGCCGACAGCGGTCGCACCGTCTGGCGCCAATCCGTCAGGGTCTGTCTGGCACCGTCAAAGTCGTGGAGACCGATTTGTGCCTGGACCAGATGTTTCCACACCTTGGCATCTTGCGGCGCGATTCGAATCAGGCGCCGGGCCAAAGGGACCGCGCTTTCGTAGGAATGGGTGCGGAACTCATGAGCCAGCTGGGAGCGCAATGATTTCTCTTCCCGGACGTGTTGCGGCTGACACCCTGGGAGGACGAGGCCGATGGCGAGCACGAGGCCGCCGGAGAATCGTGTTCCCGTGGACCAAAAACTCGTTTGCCCAAAGAGGCTTCGATTCACAAATGCGCCGCGCCTTCCCTATTCGGACAAGACAGATCAAAAAACGTGATTTCCAATTCCAATTTCAAAATCTAAACTGAGAATTCGCAAATGCCTTCATTCGATATCGTCTCGGAAGTGGATAAACAGGAATTGGACAATGCCTTGAACCAGGCGCGCAAGGAGCTGGCCACGCGCTTCGATTTCAAGGATACAAAAACTGAGATTTTGCACGAGAAGGACAAGATTGTTCTAACGGCTGAAGATGCCTCCCGGTTGCGCGGGCTGCGCGAAATCGTCATTGGCAAATTGTCCAAGCGGGGAGTCGATCTTCGTAATGTAGAGCAGGTTGAGCCCGCCATCTCCCCTCTCGGGCACGCTCGGCAGGAATTGAAGATTAAACAGGGGCTCGAGGGCGACAAGGCCAAGGAGATCATTCTGGGGATCAAGTCCCAGAACTTCAAAGTGCAAAGCCAATTGCAAGACCGTCAAATCCGGATCACGGGAAAGAAGAGAGACGAACTTCAGGCCGTTATCCAATTTGTCCGCGGACGGGACTTTGGCGTCGCCACGGAGTTCCAAAACTTTCGGGATTGATTCCGGGGCCTGGTTTCCGGCCTGCCTCCCCGGATTCTATCCGCCCTGCACCGGAGGCATGATGGAAATTTCGTCATTGGGCTTGCATTCGTAATCGCGGTCTACGAATTCGACGCCGGCGCCGACGAGGATGCTTTTGTCGCGGGCCCGGAGCGCGGGTTTTTCCTCGTAAATTTTCGCCAGAAGATCGGCCACCGTTTGATTCTCAGCCAGATCAACCTCCAACTCTGAGGTTCCAGCCAGATCGCGCAAATGCGAATAAAAGTGAACGCGTAATCGCATGGCTATGAGCCGGGCGGGCGTATCAGTTCAGCCCGCAGGACTCCGATGTAGGGGAGGTTCCGGTACTGTTCCATGAAATCGAGTCCGTAACCGACGACGAATTCATCTTCGATTTCGAACCCGAGGTAATCGGCATCGACCTGGCGAGAACGGCGTTTTTTTTTGCTCAGCAATACGCAGACCTTGATGCTGCGCGGTTTGGCCGTTTCGAGTTTCTCGCGAATGGCCGACAAGGTGTGACCGCTGTCCAAAATATCGTCCAGGATCAGAACGTGGCGGTTCATAACGTCTGGCAGCGCGATCTGCTTGAAGATGACTTCGCCGCTGGTTTCCGCTTTCCCATGGTAGCTGGCCACGCTCAGGCAATCGAGCTTGAGGGCCAGGGGAATTCGGCGGAGCAGGTCGGCCATGAACATCAGACTCCCGTTCAAAACCGCGATGACCGTGAGTTCACGATCACGATAATCCCGCGAAATTTCGGCGGCCAGTTGATCGAGCCGGCTGAGAATCGTGGTCTCGTGGAAGAGAATACGGTCGAGATCCTGTTGCATTTACGGATTACTAGGCCACCGCCGGACCGAAAGATCAATCACGTGAAGTGGTTGCTGCGCAAATCGGGCCGTCTAACTTGCGGTCGCATGCAGGTAACCAGCAAGGATTTTGTCGTCTCGACTTCCGGAAAAGGCACTTACGAGATTACCGGCCGCATCGCAGCGCTGGTGCATGAAACGAACGTTCGGAACGGCCTCGTCACAATTTTTGTGCGACACACCAGTTGCAGCTTGATCGTCATGGAAAATGCAGATCCGACCGCGCGCCGTGATCTTGAAAAATTCTTCGACCGGCTTGTCCCGGAGAATGCAAAATTCGAGCACAATGCGGAAGGTTTGGACGACATGCCTTCACATATTCGAATGGTTCTGACCCGGACGAGTGAAACGATTCCGATCGTCGGCGGAAAGATTCAGCTTGGCACCTGGCAGGGCGTTTTTCTGTTCGAGCATCGGCGTGATCCGCATCGACGCACGGTTGTCGTCACCATCATGGGAGACGCTTAAAGGCACGCAGGCCTCTTGTCCTTCCCGCGCGGGCGCCATGGAATGGCGCGATCGCTACGGCAAGTTCTGGATCTTCAATGTCGCATTGGATGGATGGCCTACCCGGTAGTGCTCTCCACCATAAATATTGAGAATGGCGGTTGAGATAGGGGGCCTCACGTCGCCGCTCAACGAGTGCAGTACCACCGTGGCCGAACTTTGACCCGCTGAAATCACGATCCGCCCGAAATTGAAATTTCCGAGGAGGGCGTATTCGTCAGGTCCTGCCAGGCCGGTCATCACGAAGTTCACCGCAATCTTGCGAGAAGCGGGGGACGACAGATTGAGAGTGAAGGCAGCATCCTGTCCTTCGTTCGTGATCATGGCCGGAAAAACCGATACGCTGATGGTCGGGCCGGCCGCCCACGCGTTCGTTGTCATCACCGCGGCGGCGAGGAGGGTTAAGGCGAAAAGGGACCGGCGTCGAAGGGGAGGGAATGCGTTCATACGCTTGTCTGAATATATATCTAAACCCACGAGGACGAAATAAGTTTCACGAAATCCGGTCGCGCGTCTGTCCAGCGGTCAGCTTAACGGCTCGGATCCGGCGTAAAGCGCATCCAGCAGGCGGAGCGATTTTTCGTTAGGCAAGAGAGATTGCTCCATCTGATTCATCACGTAGGCGAAACTCAGATTGTTGGACGGGTCGGCCAGAGCGTGACTGCCGCCGGCCCCCGGATGTCCGAAGGCTGATGGCGATGGGCCGAAGATCCGCCTTTTCGCGTTTTTTGGATCCTTCATGAAGCCTGCCGAGAACGCGGTTGGGATTTGGAAAACGCGATCCATCCCGTCGCTCAGAGTGGTCGTCATCCAGCCGAGGGTCCGGGCGGAGAAGAACTGGTGGCCGTTCAGCTCTCCGCGGTTTGCCAGCATGGCGTAAAACTTGGCCAGCGACGACGCGCTGCCAATTCCACCGAACGATACGATCGCTTGTTGGCGAATCGCGGGTTTGTTCATTGCGCTGACGGCATGCAAGCCATGGGGAGACGTGAAAGTCCGGCGCGCCATGGTCCCCGCGATGGTGAGATCGCGATAGAATTTCTCCGGCTGCGGAAGTTTGCCCGCGCGGGCCGCGTAGATGGTCGCGACGCGTGAGTTCTCTGCCGCCGGCAACCCAATCCAGATATCGAGCGCGAGGGGCTCGGCGAAGACCTTGCGCCAGTACGGGCTGATCCTTGTCCCGGCCAGACGCCGCACCAGTTCGTCGAGGAGGAAGCCAAAAGTTCGCGCGTGGTAGCCGTGTCCTTCTCCCGGAGGCCAAAGCGGGGCTTGCGCTTCGAGCGCGCGGATAACGGCTTCGTAATCCAGGATATCCACCGATCGATCCAGCGCGCAGAGACCGGCTTGATGCGAAAGTAACTGTGCCAGCGTGATATTCTTTTTGCCGGCTTGCCCAAACTCGGGCCAGAAGTCGGTCACACGGCGTCCGAGTTCAATTCCGTTCTCCTGCAGCACATGCAGCAGACAGGCGCTCCCCAGGCCTTTGCTGGCCGACCAAAACAGGACGATTGTGTCGGGATTCCACGAATGTTCGCGACGCGTGTCGCAATAGCCGCCCCAATAATCGACGACCGGGCTCCCATTCTGCCAGGTTGAAATGGCGGCCCCGAGCTCGCCAAATTTCTCGAAGTTTTCGTGGAAGAGCGGATGCAGCCGCTCTTGCAACTCGATCGTATGCAACGTCACCGCAACTCAGCGTAGCAGAATGAACAAGGATGCGCCGCCAAAACCCTGGGCGGATCGACGGTTGTGGAACCGGAGGGTCCTTGATCTACAGAAGCGGCTGGACCGACTTCAGATCCGGATCTTTTTTGGCCAGTTCCCGGAAGGTGGCGTCCATTTTGAAACTGGTTTCGAGATTGGTGCGGGCGTCCTTCACATTGCCGAGCAAGGCCTCATAACACCCCATATTGTAATAATAGATCGGTTCCTCGAGCAGAGCGGCCGGACCTTTGAGCAGGACAGCCTTGGCCTGCGCGGTCTTGCCGAGCTCATGTAAACAGAAGCCGGCGTGGAGGAATCCAGCGCTGCAGTCCGGGGCCGCCCGGCAAAGCTTCTGGCTGACGCGCAAGGCGTAAGCCCAGCGTTTCTCGCGCATGAGGTGATGAAGCCGCAGTTGTAATACTTCCGGCCGGTTTTGGTACTCACGATCGATCGCATTCAACTCGCCGAAAGACTCGCGGGTCATGCCGAGTTCGGCATAGCCGCACGCTGCCCGCAACTGCCATTCAAAGTTCACGGAAAGGTTTTAAGCAAAATCCTTGCCGATTATTGAAATTCCAAGAATTCTGGCCCCTCAAATATGCGGTTTGAGCGTAAAAATCAGCCCGGCAAACCAAGCCAGTTCGGCAAGGAACTGTAGCGGCGGTCTCCGACCGCCGACTATATATGGATTCGGCGGTCAGAGACCGCCGCTACAGCAGGAGGTCTTCCAACTCGGCGATCCGGCGCTCGAACAGACGCAATGCACTTTGCACCGGCGCCGGCGTCAACATGTCGACTCCCGCAACCCTCAGGGTTTCGAGAGGAAACCGTGAACCCCCTGATTTGAGAAACGTAAGGTATCTGTCCGTTGCTCCCGCTTGCTTCGCCCAGAACGCGCTCCGCCAGAGCAATCGCCGCGGAAATTCCCGTGGCATATTTGTAGACGTAAAAGGCGCTGTAAAAATGAGGGATGCGGAGACACTCCAAATCCAGCTGCGGATCGATCACGATGGAATCGCCGAAGTAGGTCTCAATCAGCTTGCGGTATTCCGACTTGAAAATATCGAGGGTGAGGGCCTGGCCGCTTTCTTCGATCTCGTGAATGACCTTTTCAAACTCAGCGAACATGGTCTGGCGAAAGAGCGTTCCCCGCAGATCGTCGATCTGCCGATTGATGATGTAGGCGCGCATCGCCGGGTCGGTTGTTTCCGTGAGGAGAAAATGGGTGAGCAATTCTTCGTTAAAAGTGCTGGCGACCTCGGCCAGGAAAATCGGGTAATCGTAATCCTGAAACAGTTGAGTTTTCTGCGCCAGCCAGGTGTGCATGGAATGTCCGGCCTCATGCGCCAGCGTGTAAACGTCGGCGAATATATCGTCCTTGTAGTTCATGAGGATGTAGGGCGGCGCGTGGTAGCTCCCACTCGAAAACGCGCCGCTCCGTTTGCCCTTTGTTTCGTAGCGATCGCACCACCGGCCGCGTAAACCCGCGGCCAGAATTTGGACATACTCGTCGCCCAATGGCGCGAGCGAGGCGATGACTTTGTCGATCGCTTCGTCAAAACTGATCCGCGTTTCCAGGTCCGGCACCAGCGGAACATAGGTGTCGTAAGCATGGAGTTGGTCGAGACCGAGAACCCGGCGCCGCAACTCATAGTAACGAAGCAAGACGGGAATTCCGCTGCGCACCGCGCCGATTAATCCTTCGTAAACCGCGATCGGGACATCGTCCTGGAAAAGGGAGGCGGCCAGCGCGCTCGGATGATTTCGCGCCCGTGCGTGGAAGACATCGGTCTTTACGGAATAGGCCAGGGAGGTGGCCAGGGTGTACTGATGATCCTGAAACTCTTCGTAGAATTGATGAAACGCGCGCCGCCGGACATCGCGGTCCGGCTTCAACAAGAAAGAACTGTAGGTGCTCTGGGTCAGCGGCCGTTCCTGCCCCTCGGCGTCGCGCAAGACACCGAACTTCATGTCGACATTGGTCAGTTGCGAGAAAGTGTCGTCGTAGCCGTCCATGGCGGCCGCGCCCAGCGCGAGAAGGCGCTCTTCGCGCTCGCTCAGGACATGCGCCCGCAGGCGGCGGATCTTGTGCATTTTAATGCGCCAGGGTTCGAGCACCGGGTCGCGCAGGAATTCCGACCAACGTTTATCGTCGATTGCCTGGATTTCCGGGACGACGAACGCGACCGTCTCTCCCATCGTGGTCAGAAGATTTTGCAGCTGCCCTACGCGGGAAAGATAATCGTTGTTGGCGCTGTCCTCGGCCAGTTGCAGGGACGCGAAATGAAAGAGCCGCTCGATTTTGAGATCGAGTTCCTTCTCAAACTCCAAACACGAGGCGAGCGACTGGGCCGACTCGCCGATCTGGCCTTTCCACTCGGCGATGCGCGGATAGATCTGCTGGACCCATCCGAAATCCTCCTGCCATTTGTTTACGTCCGCGAACAAACGGCTTAAATCCCATTTATCCGATTCAGCGAGTTCGGCACGGGTGGGGATTTTGGTTTCTTCCATTGTTTCCTTAATCGCGCGGCCCGATCTATCTGAATCCGGCTTCGCCTTCCCGGTGGAGCTTTGGCCCTTTGACCGTCAGAGGCTCGGCGGCCTGGTCGGCGGACATTTGCGGACAACTGTCGATCCATTTGCCGGGTGGAGGCGCCGCCCATTTTACGGCATTGCGCAAAACCAGCCTAACCATTGGATGATAGTAAATGGGGTAAACCTCGTGGCCCGGCGCGAAGTAAAAAATTTTGCCGTTCCCGCGTTTCCAGGTGCAACCGGATCGAAACACGTCCCCGCCTTCGAACCACGAAACAAATACAATCTCATCGGGGGTCGGGATGGCGAAAGGCTCGCCGTACATCTCGTTCCTTTCGATTTCGAAATATCGATCGATGCCGCGCGCGATGGGATGCCCTGGATTGCAGACCCAGAGTCGCTCTTTCTCACCGGCCTCGCGCCAGGTGAGCGAGCAACTCGTTCCCATCAAACGGAGGAACGGCTTCGCGTAATGCGATGAATGCAGCGCGATAAAGCCCATGCCTTGCCACACCCGCTTCACCACGCGGTCGACCACGTCGTCTGCGACCCGGCCGTGGGCGGCGTGTCCCCACCAGAGGAGCACGTCGGTGTTTTCAAGGACCTGTTCCGTCAAGCCGTGCTCGGGATCGTGCAAGGTCGAAGTTCGCACATCGAATTCGCCCTTCTCCGCGATGCCGTCGGCGATGGTCGTGTGCATTCCTTCCGGGTAAATCTCGCGCACGATCGCATTTTCCTTCTCGTGCACGTTCTCGCCCCAGACAGTGACGCGTAACTCCTGCGACATGGGTTTCACTAAGCGCGAACTGTCATCAAGGTCAATCGGCAGTGGCACAGCCGCGTCTCTACCTCAGGTCGCGCATTGTTTTATGACGCGCAATTTTTCGCAGGGCGCGCGCCGTCAGTTCGCGACCGGGCGAGACTTTGGGCCAGGGAGATGCGCCGGAAGGATGGGGCAGAGGAATAAGGTCGAAGGTCATGCCGTAATCGCGGATCGCGAATTGCCGCCCGATTACTTCATCGAGTTTGTCGAAGGCGATGAACTGGGCGATGGCGAGTTTGCCAACCGGAATGACGAGGCGCGGTCGCAGGATCTTGAATTCTTCATTCATCCACGATGAGCAATTCCGAATTTCGTCCGGCGCCGGAACGCGGTCGCTCCCGCCTCGGATTTTTCCGGGAAAGCATCGACAAACCGCCGCGAAATAAATGCGCGCTCTGATGGTCGTTTCATTCATGCCGCAAAATTCTTCGAACCAGCGGAAAAGAGTTTTGCCGGCGGTCCAGGCGAATGGTCTTCCGGCGATTGGCTCGCGAACGCCGGGGGCCTGACCAATCAGCATGATCTTGCTCAGGACGGCGCCGCCCGAAACGGGCGGCGGATTCATGCGCGGGCAACGCCGGCATTGCCGCAGGCGTGCGACGTGGCGATTGAGCAACACCTGGTGGCGCGAAATTTTCGGCATGCCCAGGTTTCCCGACTAGCGGCGAAAGATCGAGAAGATCAAACTCAGAACGATGCTGATGACAATGCAGGTCACGACCGGGAAATAGAATGCGGAGTTGCCGCGTTCGATTCGAATGTCGCCGGGCAGGCGCCCCAGCCACCTGGGCGCAAAGCCGCTCCAAAACAGCAGACCGATCAGGGCTGTGATCACGCCAATGATGGCGAGGAATTTTCCCATATCGCGCACGGCACAAAATCGCCCGTTCCGGTCGGGAGGCAAACGATCGGTGCGCCCGGGGTTGCGCCGATTGGTCCGCCGAACAAGGTTGTGGTGCGATGGCGGTTCAGTTCAGAGATTACTACGAGACGCTGGGCGTGGCCAAGACGGCCACGGCGGATGAGATTCGGACGGCCTTCCGAAAGCTGGCGCGAAAGTATCATCCCGATGTCGCGAAGGACAAGAAAGCCGCGGAAGAGAAGTTCAAGCAGATCAACGAGGCTTACGAAGTTCTGAGCGACCCGGAAAAGCGCACCAAGTACGATCAGTTGGGCGCGAATTGGAATCAACCGGGCGGATTTCAACCGCCGCCGCAATGGGGACATGGGCAACCAGGCGGTGGATTTCAACGTTACGGAGGACAGGACGGCGGCGTCGAATTCGAATTTGGCGGCACCGGTTTTAGTGATTTTTTCGAAGCGTTTTTCGGAGGGGGCCGCGGCGGGCAATCGGCCTTCGGTGGATTTGGCCAGCGTTCGACCGAGGCTGAGCGCGGTCATGATGTCGAAGCAGACATCATGGTGACACTCGAAGAAGTCTTGAATGGCTCGACCCGAACCGTGTCGCTGCGTCGCACTGGATCGAAGAAGGTTGAAACCTATCAGGTAAAGATTCCGCGTGGTGTGCATGAGGGCCAACGCATTCGCCTCGCCGGCCAGGGTGAGGCCGGGGAGCGCGGGGGAAAAAGCGGCGACCTGTTTCTGCGGGTCCGACTGGCGCGTCACCCTGATTTCACGGTCGAAGGCAGCGACCTGATTCACGAAGAGAAGATCGCCCCGTGGCAGGCGGTCCTGGGCACGGAACTAAAAGTGGGGACGCTCGAAGGAAACGTGCGGCTGAAAATCCCTCCTGCCACACAGGACGGCCAGCGTTTCAGACTGCGCGAGCGCGGTCTTCCCAGCAGCACCGGCAAAAGGGGAGATCTTTACGTCGAAATCCAAATCGACATTCCCAAGAAAGTCACGGATCGGGAACGGGAGATCTGGCGAGAGTTGGCGAAATTGCATGGGGCATAAACAGGCATGTTCTTCTCGACAATCACGGGGTTGCTGGCCTAACAAGGTGGCGGCATGAAAATTTCGCTCGGCTCCGATCACGCCGGTTTCCGTTACAAGGAGAAGGTCAAAGAATTGCTTGGCCGTCTCGGCCACGAGGTCAAGGATTGCGGAACATTTAATGAGGAGCCGGTGGACTACCCCTTGTTTATTCGACCGGCCGCGGAGGCGGTGGCGCGGGGCGAGTGCGATCGCGGGATCGTTTTTGGCGGTTCGGGCAACGGCGAAGCCATGGCCGCGAATAAGGTCAAGGGAGTCCGCTGCGCCTTGTGCTGGAACGAAGAGTCGACCCGTCTGTCGCGGCAGCACAACGACGCGAACGTTCTTTCCATGGGGCAGCGTCTCAT
Organism: uncultured Verrucomicrobiae bacterium; assembly: GCA_963788855.1. GTDB lineage: Bacteria > Verrucomicrobiota > Verrucomicrobiia > Chthoniobacterales > UBA10450 > CAWBIE01. The sequence goes on along the minus strand of CAWBIE010000004.1, from coordinate 106,092 downwards.
CCCCGAGGAGCTGGCCCTTCGCCTCGTCCAGATATGGCTGGAGACGCCTTTTGAGGGCGGCCGTCACGAGCGGCGCGTGGCGGAACTGAACGCGATGGGTTAAGCGAGCTGGTCGGCGCAAACCGCGATCAGGAAGACTGCGCTGACCAGGGCGTTGCTATAGAAGAATGCGCGATTGATTCCGGCAACATCGAGCCGGCGGGCGCTGCGGTGTTCGTAAAACAAAACGGCCGCCACCACGGGCATGGCTCCATAATAGATCCAGCCGAGTTTGGCGGTCAGACCGAAGGCGATCAAGACTGCGAACATGGCAAGGTGCAGCCATTGCGCGAGTTGCAGGCTGCGGCGAAGACCAAGTCTGACAACCAGCGAATGGAGCCCTTCGCGCTGGTCGAAATCATAATCCTGGGTTGCATAGATCAGATCGAAGCCTGCGACCCAGCAGACGACGCCGGCCGCCAGGACAATAGGTGGCAGATCAATGCGCCCGGTTTGCGCAATCCACGCACCGATTGGCGCCACAGCCAGCGCGGTCCCAAGAAAAAAATGAGTGGCTGAAGTAAACCGCTTGGTCACGGAGTACAGAAAAACAATGATCAAGGCCGGCGGGGCGAGGATGAAGGTCAGTCGATTGATGGCCGCGGCCGCGAGAACAAACATCGTCGAGGTGATGGTGAGCCAGACGACGATGGCCGAGCGGCTCAGAAGAAGATGCCTGGAGGAGGTTCGAGGGTTGCGTTGATCGAGCGACCAATCGACCAGACGATTGAAGAGCATTGCGGCGGTGCGGGCGCAAACCATGCAAATCAGCACGAGAAGCAGAACTCGTGGCGTGGGGTGGCCGTGAGCCGCGACGATCAGGGCACCGAGAGCGAAGGGCAGAGCAAAAATTGTGTGGGAAAAACGAATCAATCGAAGAAAACGACTGATTGATCCGGCCGGAATCGGCGCTTCGGTTTGCTCGTCCGGCTGGGTCATACCGTTCCTTTCAAGAATCGCCTCGGAGTAACTGCTGCAAACGAGCATGGGCTTGCGAAAGGATGGGCGGGCCATGAGCGAAGAGAATTCGCTCTGCCGGGTAGTCGAGCAGCTGTCCGAGCGAGCGCCGCATCTGCTTTGGATTTGAGCAATATTTCGCGGGAAGGAATGTGAATCCGTAAGGCTCGAAATTAATCAGGGCGTCACCGATGATGAGCGATCCATCGTTTGCCGCCATGTGAAGAGCGATCTCCGCCGGAGCTGCCCCCTCGATGACAATCACGTCTAGCGTGTTCAGAATTCTTGTTCCTTGAGTGACTGACTCGAAAGGCGACATCGCTCCCTCCGGTCGTGCATCCTCGTGAGCGAAGACCGGCACGGAGAGCCGGCTAGCGAGACCGGCGGAAGCGCGCCAATGATTGGCATTCGTAAGGACGATTCCGCGAATCGGCGCCTTCTGCAGCAGCTCGACCAGGGCAGGCTCTGCCAGAGGAATTGGGTCGACAACCAGAGTTCCGGCGTCGGAAATGACGGCGGTCGAAAAGAGCTCCGCCTTCGCCTTGGGATCGTAGGCGTGCCAGAGGAAAAGATGGGGGCCGATCTGATGAAACTCCTCTGCGGCGATCATTTTGGTAGGGGAAGCGAGCTGAGGTAAGAGCTGGCCAAGAGGGGATCGAGCGGTCGTGGCATCCTAGGTGCTATACTCACAGTAATTATAATAATATGATCACGTTTGCCTATCAGGCTCGCGACGCTTCCGGACGCATTGTCACCGGGGTCCAGGACGCTATCAACGAAGATAATGCCATAACCAGCCTGATGAGCCGTGGGCTCATGGTGCTTTCGCTGCAAAAGAAAGCCAACGCCAGCCGAACACGTAAAAAGATATGGACGGTGAAAGAAACCGACGTGGTCCTCTTCACCCGGCAACTTTCGACCATGATTGAAGCGGGTATTTCGCTCGTGCAAGCATTGACGGCTCTTTACGAGCAATGTGATGCGAAGCGCCAGCGCAATCTGCGCTATGTCATCAGTGATGTGACCTCGCGAGTGCAGGGCGGCGAGACCTTGCACGAATCGATTGCCAAGCATCCCCGAGTCTTCAACCGGCTCTTTGTCAGCATGGTCAAAGCGGGCGAGCACGGCGGTCTGCTCGCCGAAATTCTCGATCGGCTGGCCGGATTTCTGGAGGCGAGTGCGCGCCTGCGCAAGAAGGTCAAATCAGCCATGACCTATCCGGTCGTGGTCCTCTCCATTGCCTTCGCCATTACCACTTTCCTGATCGTTCGGGTGGTTCCGATCTTCGGCGAAATCTTTAAGGACTTCGGCGCCCAGCTTCCCGCGCCCACGCAATTCCTGATCGACGTCAGCGATTTCGTGCGCGGCTAACTGGTATTACCTGATACTCGGGATCGGCGGAGCAATTTTCGGCCTTCGCTATTTCATACGTTCCAAGCGCGGCAAACAATTATCCGACCGCTGGAAACTGAAACTGCCGGTCTTCGGGCCGCTTGTGCATAAGATTTCTATGTCGCGTTTTTCGCGCACCTTTGCCCAACTCATTCGCAGCGGTGTTCCGATTCTCGAAGTGCTCGAGATCGTCGGCGGCACCTCCGGCAATCACGTGATCGAGACAAGTATCAAGTCCGTCAGCGCGGACGTGGAAAAGGGCGACAATCTCTCGGTTGCGCTGGCGAAGAAAAAGATTTTCCCGCCCATGCTCTTGCGCATGGTCGCGGCCGGCGAAGCGACCGGCAAGATCGACACCATGCTCGAGAAAATGGCCGACTTCTGGGACGAAGAAATCGAAGCCATGCTCGACGCGCTGACCTCTTTGATCGAGCCGATGCTCATCGTATTTCTCGGCGTCATCGTCGGCGGCATCGTGATCGCCATGTTCCTGCCGATCTTCAAACTCAACGAGGTCGTTTCCCAAAACAGAAATTAAGGATTTAAGTGTTGTGGTTGGTGGACGGGGCGGATCGCAAGGTCCGCCCCTTTGCTTTATCTGACGTAACGCCCGACTCGGATCGTCAACGGCCAGAATACCTGGCGAGGATGTTCGGGCGGGCCCCAGACCTCACGAAGTTCAGCCGCAATCAGGGCGAGAGGATCCTCCCGTTTGGCCTCGATGAATCGCCGGGTCGCCGACCAGGTGCGAAGATAACCGAGCAACTGATCAAGTGTCCATCGCGCCGCCATTCGAAATTCGGGAGCCTTAAATTCTTCAAAAGGAAACGGCAGGTCCTCATATCCACGTTCGACCAGCCTGCGCTCCGGCGGCCAAAACGGTCCGACGATTTCCTCGTAGAATCGATTAACAATCGCGTCGATCTCCGGTGTAATGTGCAACAGCGTGTAGTTCCAGACGGCCAGCGCGCCGCCTGGCTTTAGAACACGTTTCGCTTCCGTGTAAAAGGCCGGGAGACGAAACCAGTGCAGTGCCTGCGCGACGGTGACGAGGTCGATCGAATCGGGATTCAATTCCGCTCTCTTCGGCGGATGCAATGCGATAGGTGACGCCTTCATGAGGTTGGGCGTGGCTGATCTGTTTCTCGCTGGCATCGGTCGCGATCACCCGGTCGAAAAGCGAGGCAAGCGCGATGGCAGCTTGGCCGTTTCCCGTGGCACAATCCCAGGCGGTCTTTCGCTCGGGTGCGAGGCCCGCGAGGTATTCGAATAACTCGTTAGGGTAGGTGGGTCTAAACTTCGCGTACTCGGCAGCTTGCACGGAGAAATGATCTTTGAATGTCACGGCCCGCGCGCTTTCGGCTGTCACTCTGCGTTACTTCTCCGGGTTTATCGGAAAATGCTTGTTCTTTAAGTTTTCCGGAATCCGGCTCGTTTGCTCTGATTCAATCTCCTCCGTCGCGGCGTTGAGGGCATCGTAGGCCTCGCGACTCTTACGCGCCCGGCACATGTAAGCCGTGGCATGACCGAGAGGGATGCGTGCTTCGGGCAAGCCGATGAACTCCACGGCCTGTTGCGTGGCGATGGCCAGGGGCAGGGCTTCGGGATCGGCCAGACCGACGTCTTCGCTCGCAAAGATGACAAGGCGGCGCGCGATGAAGCGAAAGTCCTCGCCCGCGTGCAACATTTTGGCCAGCCAATACATCGCGCTCTTTTCATCGGACGCGCGCATGCTTTTGATAAACGCGCTGATCGTGTCGTAGTGCGCATCGCCCGCTCGGTCGTAAACGATGGCTTTTTGCTGAATGCTTTCCTCGGCCACGGCCAGAGTGAAGTGGATGAGATTTTTCCCGTCAGGTGGCGTGGTGAGCACGCCGATTTCAAGCGCGTTCAAACATTTGCGCGCGTCGCCGTCGCTCAACTTTGCGAGGTGCCGCCGCGCCTCCTGGTCGATCCGAACTTTGTATTGGCCAAGTCCGCGCGCACTATCGGCGAGCGCTCTATCCACTAATTGTTCGAGTTGCTCAACCCGCAGCGGTTCCAGTTGGAAGACTTGCGAACGCGAAACGAGGGCGCTGTTGACATAGAAAAAAGGATTGTAAGTCGTCGCGCCGATCAGACGCAGGTTTCCCGTTTCGACGTCGGGAAGCAGAATATCCTGTTGCGCCTTGTTGAAATGATGAATCTCATCGATGAAAAGAATCGTTTTTCTATCGGCATTGCGCAGACGGTTGGTCGCAGCGGCGAGCACACGTCGCATTTCCGCCACGTTGCTTTCGACTCCGCTCAGTCGGACAAACTGGGCATGGGTCATCTCGGCGATAATTTGCGCCAGGGTGGTTTTTCCCGTCCCCGGAGGTCCGGAAAGAATCACGGACGGCAGGCGATCCGCTTCGATGGCGCGACGCAGCAGTTTGCCGGGAGCGAGGATGTGTTCCTGGCCCACAAACTCCTCGAGCGTGCGGGGACGCATTCGCGTGGCCAGGGGAGCCGCGCTCGTCGCACTTTCCACTTCCGTCTCTGGTGACTCGCTAAAGAGATCCTGCACGCGACAAAAATACGGCCCCGACTGAATCTCTGCACCTGATTTCCCTTCCCGCCAAAGCGACCGTTCTTGAGATCAGGCGCGCCGGTCCCTAGCCTCGGCCTTGCCATGTTCATCCAATGAAGTTGCCGGGTCCGCCGCGTCAGCCATTCGTTGGCTTGGTTGGAGCGGCCGTTATCGGAATCATTCTCGCCGATTATCACCCGCTCGGGCCCCTCCGTTTGATTCCCGTTACCGCGGTCGCGGGGATTTGCTGTCTCCTTGTGCTTTCATGGCCGAAGCCGGTCTTCACTTATCTCATGGTGGGAGTCGGCTTCTTTCTCTTGCACTGCTTCCAAACGACCAACACGACCGGACAATGGCTGGCCGCCCGGCTCGGCGACCGGCCGCGCGCCATCAATGCCACGGGCGCGGTGGTGACCGAGCCAAAGATTGCGCCTAACGGAATTGCCACCTTCTTGTGCCAGCTCGAATCCATCGAACTCGAAGGAAAAAAAGAATCGACCAACGCGATCATCCTCGTTCGCTGGCGTGGCCATCCCGAATTTGGCGATGAGTTGAAATTGTTTGGCATCGCCGAAACGATCGCGCCGCCGCGAAATCCTGGTGAATTCGACATGCGATCGTACCTGACTCGCCACGATGTCTATCGCCGGCTATTCGTGCGCGATGCCGAAGACGGAACGCTCATTCAACATGGAGGCGGAAATCCAATTTTGCGCGCCGCGCAGAACAGTCGCGTCCGCCTGCAGGCGATCTTATGCCGCGGCCTCGATGACTCTCCCGACGTGCAAAACTTCATCAGCGGCATCGCCCTGGGTCTGCGGCACCAGACAACCGAAGACATCGAAGAACCATTTCAACAAACCGGGACGCTCCATTTATTTGCCGTGGCCGGGCTGCACGTAGGCATTGTTGCCCAGTTATTGTGGATGGTCGCTTCAGTCTGCCGGCTCCCGCGCAAATGGTCCATTGCTCTGATTATCCCGTTGCTCTTCTTTTATGCGGCCGTGACTGGTCTGCACGTTTCCAGCATTCGAGCGGCCGTCATGAGCGCCGTTTTGCTCGGCGGTTTTTTCTTCGAACGAAAGGTTTTCGCCCTGAACAGCCTGGCGGCTGCGGCGTTTCTTCTTCTCGCCTGGGATACCAACGAGATTTTCTCGACCGGTTTCCAGCTTTCGTTTGCCGTGGTCGGAGCCATCGTCCTGCTGGCCGACCCTGCTGCTCGCCTGATCCGGCGTTGGACCGCGCCCGATCCATTTCTGCCACGCAGTTTATTACAAGGCCGGCGTCGCGTGACCGACGCCAGCATGATCTGGCTCGGTAAGGGCGCATCCGTTTCGGTGGCCGCATGGATTGGCTCCTTTGTCCTGGTTCTCTGGTATTTTCATCTCGTTACGCCGATTTCTTTGCTTGCGAATCTTGTCGTGGTGCCGATTGCGTTCTTCATCCTCGCCATAGCGCTGCTCTCCCTGATGACTGGGCCCGTCCTGCCCTGGATCTCCGTCGTTTTCAATAATGCAAACTGGTGTTTGGCTCGCCTCGTCCTCGTGGCGGTTCACTTTTTTTCACTGGTTCCGGCGGGGCACCGTTACTTTGAACATTCGCATTGGCCCGATGGCGCCGACACGCGCATCAACGTGCTCGATCTCGGGGCTGGCGCCGCCGTTCATCTCCGCACGCGCGGTGGCGACTGGTTATTTGACTGCGGAAGCGACCGCGATTACGAGCGGGTCGTCCGGGAATATCTCCACTCCGCCGGGGTAAATGATTTGCGTGGATTGCTTCTCACGCACGGCGATTCGCTCCACATCGGCGGTGCCGCTAGGTTGCTGTCGGAGTGCCGGCCAGCCCACTTAATCGACAATCCTTTGCCGGACAGATCGATTGTGCATCGCCGGTTACGCACCCTTTTCCAGCAATGCGGCATCCGGCCGGAGCAGCTGGCGGCGAGTGACTCGTTCGAGATCGGTCCAGGTGTGACGGCCAACATTCTGTATCCGGCGCGCCTCTCATTGGCCGAGAAAGCCGACGATCAGGGACTTGTCGTGCAGCTCAACATCCCTTCAGGCACGCGCATTCTGCTCATGGCTGACAGCGGCCCGGAAACGGAGAACACCCTGGTTAGATCTGGCGTAGATTTGCGCAGCGACATCATCATCAAAGGTCAGCATCATTCCGGTGAATCTGGTTCTTTGCCCTTTCTGGAGGCCGTACGTCCGCGCCTGATCATCGCCACTTCCCGCGATTTCCCCGAGCACGAGCGTATCCCCGATGAATGGGCCGATGGTTTGCAAAGCCGCGGCATCAAGCTCTTCCGCCAGGATGAAACTGGCGCGGTGCAGCTGCGTTTCTGGCGAAGTGATTGGGAGGCGCGCGCCTATATCACGGGCGAAACCTTCCGGAGCTCAAGTCTGTAGATCCTGGCCCCGGCGCCACGAAATCTTCGCTCGAAGGTCGTTTGCGGTAGTCCAGCATCGCCATGGTCGGACGCGATTTCAAAGTCAGTGGATTGTTCTGCCAAAGACTGAATGTGTTCAAAGTAGTCGAGCTGATCCGTCGCGATACGAAAGAATCCGTCTTCGCTCAGGGCGGTCGCAATTCCACTCAGGAATTCGCCGGTCACTAATCGGCGCCTCTGATGTTTTCTCTTTGGCCAGGGATCGGGAAAAAGAAGATGGAAAACTTTAACGGAAGAGGCCGGCAACAGGTACTGCACGGCATACGAGGTTTCGACGCGGAGAACGCGTACGTTAGCCATAGTGGCTGCTTTGCGAGCGGTACTCCGAACACGGCCCACCAGCCGTTCGATGCCGAGAAAATCGTGTTCCGGCGTACGCCCGGCCAGGGTCGAGATGAACGAGCCGTCGCCACATCCGAGATCGACCTGCAGAGGAGCGATCCGTCCAAAGATCGCCTCCAGATCGAGTCGGGTGACGTACGATTCCGGAATCAATTCGACCATGGCGACAATGTGGGTCGCGCGAACCGAAGGTTCAACCGTGAGCCGAAAACTTGCCAACAAAACGGTTCATGGCGGTGTCTAAGGTCGAACTATGAACAGGATCGCAACCTACGCACTTCTCCTTGGAATTTCGGCCGGCCTGCTGATTGACGTTGGTGCAGCAGAAGCTCCAACGCCCGGAGCAACGCGGACTGCCGTTCTGGCCGGGGGCTGCTTCTGGTGTATTCAGCCAGCTTTTGACCAGGCCCCGGGCGTGATCAAAACGCTGGTCGGTTATTGCGGCGGCACCGAACCGAATCCGACCTACGAACTGGTGACTTCTGAACGAACAAAATACCGCGAATCAATTGAGATCACCTATGATCCGCAAAAGATCTCGTTTGCACAGCTGCTCGACATTTATTGGAAGCAGATCAATCCCACCCAGAGCGATGGTCAATTCACGGACATCGGCCCGAGCTATCGCGCGGCAATTTTTTACCATGGCGATGAGGAGAAAAAAATTGCGGAGGCTTCCAAGGAGAAGCTGGCGCATTCCGGAAAATTCGACAAACCAATCGTGACCGAAATCCTGCCGGCCATGAAATTCTATCCGGCGGAAGATTATCACCAGAAATATTATCAGCAGAACCCCGGACATTTCGACGCCTTCGAAACAGGCTCGGGCCGAGCCTCTTTCAAAAAGAAGATGTGGGGCGAAGAAAAATAGCCTAACGAAACGGCGTCTTAGTATTTGTAGACTTGCGTCTTGACCGGCTCGACGAATTCCGCCCGGTCCACGCCGAGCGGTGCGCCCAGGACTTTCGACAATTCCTGGGCCAGCACAATGGCGATGGCGCGTGGATCCCGGGTGTAAACCGGGATCGGAAATGCCCCGGCATTACGATCGTACCCGTAAATGGTGCCATCGGTTTCCCAGACACAGTAGGCGTGGCCGGCGGGGTGATCGTTGTAGCGAACGAGAAGAATCCGGGCCCAAAAATTATCCTCCAGGCTGTGCTGGGTTTTTATGGCGGCCAGGTAATTGCAGGCCGAAATCACGCAACCGTTTAAGACCACCAGGTCGTTTTCACCCGGGGTGAGGATCACAGGCTGCTGGGGCCGGGCGCCGAGGGTGAAACAGGCGAGCAGGATCGCGGAAAGATAACCGACTTTAGCCAGGAGCCTGGATTTCATGAAGCAATGCGCACCGCTGACGTTATGGTATTTATAATGCACTAGGCGCTCCCAAATTGGAAGTCTTATTTTCGTTTCCGGGCCCGAAACTGCCACGACCGTAGGCCTTGGAACAGCCGAATGGTCGTTCTCCGACGATCTGCGCTTCGCCGCAGCTCTGCCCTCTACAGGAAGGCCGAATTTCGCATGGATCGTAAGCCGCTTACGATGCGAGATATTTGACTTGGAGTTGAGCGCTGTTGGGACTGGGGACCTAAGACCGGAAATGAGAGTCGGGCGTTCGGATCAAATCTTCGGCCGTCACGGGCCTCAGCGGCGATTTCTTTCCGGCAGTTCTTTGCCCGCGGGTGAGAATTCCTTTGCCGGTTTGATTGCGCGGTCGTTATCCGCTCTCAACCCGGGCTGTTGATGATCGCTCGCCGAGAAAAAACATCACCACCGCCGCCGGTTTGCTTACACGACCGCGTCGCAATTGGAAGATACCGCCGCCGATGGCAACCAGGCCAAGAATGAAGATGACAGCAAAAAGTTCGAACACCTTGATCGTGAAATCGTGGCTCCCGGTCCAGTGGGATCGGCCCGGACGGTCGTGGTAGGGGACGATCCAGGCGAGATAGACTGTGAGCCCAGCCATCCCCGGGGCTAAGGCAGAAACCGAGGACCATCAGCAGCCAGCCGCGAATACGCGAAATCTTGGAAACGGTCGCCGGCTCCATGGTTGTTGATACCAAGTAAAATCAATCGCGACCGGCGAAAGCGAGCCTAATCAGACTGACGAGGACAAGCAGGCGTCTCTTAGCCATTATTCTGTCTCACCTAACGAGCCTTCGTGGTCGAGACAGCCACGACCCTTGGGTCAAGCTTCCTCAGTCGTCTACTTGGAGTTTTGCGAAGGAGACGGCTCGCAGAGTTTCTGGAAGCGCGGATCGCCGCGGAGCGGATCGAACATTGGATCGAGCCGGAGCAGCGCAGGAGTGAGCGGCACGTTTTCAGCCAGGGGGCCCTCACCCGGCAGCGAGAGCACGTTCTGCACGGCTGCAACAGATTTGTCGGGCTCGCCCACTCCCGCCGCAACCCGAGCGAAAATGTCGATCTGTCTCGGACCAGCCACCGCGTCTTTCTCGATGGGCACGATCGCCATGGCTCGCCCGGCCAGCGTCAATGCAGCGGTCTTGTCGCCTAGGCCCAGATTGGTCAGCGCGAGATCTCCAATGAGCTCAGAATTTTCTGGCTGCTCCTTCAGAAAAGATTCTAGTTCGCTGTGCGCTTGGCTCCAACTTTCATGGGCGGCGGCATGGTCCCCGCCAACATCTTGTGCCCAGCCTAGGTAAAAACGCAGTTCACCATTGAGGAAGCCCAGTGCTGGATCAGGCCTGGACAACATCTCCTTTACCCGATCGATGACCTGTCCAGGGCGGCGTTCAAGGATCGCTTGGTAAAGTTGTTGTTCCAATGCCTGCGTAAGATCGGCGCCCGGTCGCAGCGGACCGAGGATCGCCGACGCGCGCGGCAGATCACCTTCAGCTTGTGCGATAGCCGCCTTTGTAGCGAGTGTATCCACGTCGTCCGGCGTAATATTGAGAACCTGATCAAGTTTTCTCTCCGCGTCGGGAAAACGACGAAGGGCCATGTAGGAAATCGCGTGCTGGGCGAGCATGGTAACGTTGCGCGGGTCAAGCCGCTCAGCTTCGTTGAAGTAGGCTTCGCTTCGCTCCCATTGCCCTCGTCTCCGCTCGAGAAGAGCCAGGGACTCAGAAATCCGACTGCTGTTTGGCAGAAGCGGTCGCGCTTGCTCAAAGTAGCGCACCGCGGTGTCGTAATCTCTTAAACAAGAGTAGTGGTATAAGCCCTTGGCCCAGACAGCTTCGCCGAGAGTGGACTGAAGACTTAGCGCAGTTTCGGCGGCTTGCCGTGCCTCTTCGCGAAGAGCGTCCGTTGGTTGAAGAGTCGATGTGGCGTAGCCGCGCGAATCGATGGATGAGAGCAGGGCCCACGCAAGAGCGAACTTTGGGTCTAACTTCACCGCTTCCCTTAAATATTTCTGTGCGCCAAGGGAGTTTGCGGCAATGATTCCAGCCTTGAGTGAATAGGCGAGACCGCGCAGGTAGGCGTCGTAAGCCTCGGGATTGTCAGTCGGTTGGGCGGCGATTACTTGCTCTTCCTGACCGCTGAGTTTCGCTCGCAACTGGTCGGCGATAGATTTCGCGACTTCGCTCTCAACCGAAAAGATGTCGGTCAGTTTGCGATCAAATGTGTCCGCCCAAAGATGGGAATCGTTCGCTGCTCTGATTAACTGCACGTTTACCCGCACAGAGTCGGCGCTCTTTTGCACGCTCCCTTCAACGATGTGGGCCACGCCAAGTTGCTTTGCAATTTCGGAAAGATTGCCCGGCTTACTTTGATATTGTTGCGTGGACGTGCGCGAGACCACTTTTAGATCAGCGATCTTGGATAGGCGGGTTAGAATTTCGTCTTGGATGCCGTCAGCAAAGTAGGCATTCGCTTTGTCTTCGCTCAGGTTTTCGAATGGAAGAACAGCGATCGATTTCTCTGGAATCGCTGATGTGATCCCGGGGGTTTTCGATTTCCCTTGTTGCCAGAACAGAAAACTGCCGGCAGTGATGCCGACGAGGAGCAAGATCGTTCCGCCGATCGATGCCCATTTTGGAATACCCGGCTTGGGAGGCGCTTTCGCCGCGGCTGGCCCCGCATCGGCGCGTTTGAATTTCTGCGGCACGGCCGGGTTGCCCACGTCGTCGGTGTAGAGATTTACCGCGTGCAAGCGGACGCCGTGTTTCACTTCGCATTCGCCCAGATCGTGCAAGTGTGGCTGCCACTGCCGGTATTGTTCCAAATCTTCAGCGACATGCCGTGACAGCAGAATGTGACCGGCATCCCCACAATCCATCACTCGCTGGGCGATGTTGATACCGGCGCCGGCAATGTTGGCTTGCGCATTTAGGTCCGTGATTTCGTTAACCGGGCCACTGTGAATGCCCATTCGCACCTGAAGTTCGGGATGACGCTTTAGCTCTTTGCTGATCTCCATCGCACAGAGCACCGGCGCTTCCGGGTTGTTGCGAAACACCAGAGCCCCACCATCGCCGGTCGGTAACCGCAGTAATTTGCCTTCGGCTTGAGCCAGCCGGAACTGCTCGGTTGCCCACACGATCTCTTTTAGCTTCTGGAGCGACTCGCTCTGCTCGTTAATCAATCCCTTGGAATAACCAACGATGTCGATAAACAGGACATGCCCGATCTCCAGCTCGATGTCTTTTTTAATCTCAGCGGCCATTCAGCAAGAACGCAAACTACGCGAACTTGATAGTTTGCTCTAGCCGCAGGTGTCGAGAGCAAAGGCGGGAATAGCTCAAATCTCCGACGAGATTTTAAGACAAGACTCAAGTGCTTTTCGGAGGCCCACGTAGTCGAATGGTTTCGGCAAAATTGTTACATCCAAGTTTGAACATGTGCCCCGCAGCAAGTCATGCACATCCTGCAGCGTTTTTCCGTCTGTGGGATCGTTTTCCTCGCCGTAGCCGGTAACCAGAAGAACGGGATATTTGACGTTTCTCTCTGCCAGAAGCGGAATCATTTCCCAGCCGCTCATACCAAAACGCTGCATATCTGTAATGAGAACATCAGGGTCTGTCTGCGATAATTCCTGCCACGCTGCTTGACCGTTTTGGAAAGGAAGCACCACAGTATCTTCAAGCCAGCCGCGTCCTTCAAGCCAGACCCGGATGTAAGTCTCTAAGAGGACCAACATCATGGGTTCATCATCTACAATGACGATTCTGCGGTTGATGCGCTCCGATGCGATTTTTTCTTCGTTTATCAACGTTGGAGCCGTGTTTTTGTGAATGATGTTGGTGTGCAAAGGCGCGCCGTCCCCCAGGGCTTCGTCGAAGGTTTCAAAGACGACCCCGTCTTTATATGATTTGACGTCAAGACGAGTGCGCGGCGGTGCGCTCTTCTTCTCTTTCGGGCACGATTGACCGGCTTCCTTTAACCACTCCTCGCGCGCCGCGCTTGGTCAGGGGCTTTCCCTTTTCTTTCCCCGCACCGATCGCTTCCAGGATGGCGACGTCGAGTAGTTTTTCCCAGAGCTTCTGGAACAGCTTGGTCGACCCATAAATGTCGGCACTGTTGCGTTGGCCGTTGATGTAGAAGGCATAGCCAAGAATGTCGCCTGAGTTTTCCGGGATTTTTCGCAGTTTATTTTCAAAGTCGCTCTTTCTCTTTTTTAGATCGAGGTCCTCGACGCTCAACTGATAACTGGTGGGGGAAGGCGCGGCCCGAAGTACTTTGTTTAGCGCGTGACCGAGTGTCACCTGACTATGTGAGACACCCTCCCAGACGGCGGCTTGATCGTGCGCCATTTTGGCGGCGAGCCGCATGCTTTTGAGATGAATGGAATGGGTCGAACCGCTAAAATGGGCCAGCATCTTCCCTCCCACGCCGGTACCACCGACCGCTCTCCACGCAAAAGGCCGGGATCGGGAGACGACCCGATCTGGCCGGCATAATGAAGTCGATCCCGATCGTGCGATCCTGTCGGCCGCCTTTGAGGACGTCTCCGGCCTGCACAAAAATATCGAACTTTTCAGAAAGGTTTTCGGCTTCCAACTGACCGACTGTGCCCGTCTCGTAAACGCGGACCTGTTCCTTCGCGAAGGCTTCGCTCAGAGAAATGTAGCGCTCGCCATTTATTGTTTCCGGTCCATGAAAGAAAAACATGGTCAGGTTTTCGTGGCAGTACGGGCCGGACAGAATGAGCGGATTTGTGGTCATGGATTTGAAGTGGCAAGGTTATGTCTGCGTCACCAAGTGAATGATCGTCTCAACCAATGCGTCGCTTTGTTGATTTGCCTCCAACATTGCATCCACCCCGCTGGCGTGACTGGCCGCATCATGCTGGGCCAGTTCGTCCGCGGCTCCAACGAGAACCAAAGCCATCGGCTTTTGACTCTTGATTTGCCGAATCGCGCGGACTGCCTGCTCCCATGAATCCGTTGCTGTGCCGCCAGCCGATCCCGCCGGAAAGCCACCCGGTGCGAGGAATCCAAGATCAAAATCTCCGTTCCCCGCCGCCTCAATAAATTGCGACAAGTTTTCGACAACCTGGATTCCCACGGCACCGCCGGAGATGGCTGTCAAAGTGTAACCGCACAGGTTCAACCAATCCGAAGCGGCAGCGCCCAAGAGAACCTTAAATGGCCGGCCGGAACGAGCCCGCTCCAAGGCGAGGGCCGCAAACCTGACGCTCTTCTCACAGCGGTCAAAATGACTTTGGAAATCAAACGCCAACTCGGGGTGCTCCTTGAACAATTCTTGAAGCAGTTTGAATGAACGTGCGTCGCCGGCTTGATTGAAAGTGCCTATAATGTAACTCATCGCCGCTTCCCGATATTTCCCCTGCGCCGCGAGAGCAATTCCAAGGTTCTTGTGGCCGTTGGGGCGGGATGGATTGATCTGGATGGCGGACCGGCAGCATCTTTCGCCTTCGTCAAACCGGCCGACTTGATTGTAGCTGTAACCGAGATTGTTATGGATGAAATACCAGGTGTCGTTGCGGATGGGTTCCATGGCCATCGCCTCACGGTAAAACCTAATCGCCGACGGAAAGTCGTTGCACTGTTCCATCGTCTGCCCGAGCGCCAACACACAGCTGGCCTTCACTTCCAAGTCTGATTCGCTAGCCAATATGCGGCGCAAGCATTGGAGAGCCTGATCGTGTCGTTTAGTCGCGTTATAGAGCCGGGCCAGCTGCCACAATACATCTCGCGGATTCTTGTCGGCTTGATCTAATTGTTCTTTCAACACGCGCTCCATCTGAGCGAGGTCGGGTGAATCCGAGGGCGTTGAGGGCTGAGGTGTATTCGGTTTTGCACTCATAAACAGAATGTTCTGCCACTAACACTCGCGGGCCGGTTCATTCGGAAACAATTTTCGGATCAGCCCCATTAGATTTTGCATTTCAAACGGTTTGGGAACGAAGATGCTGCCGGGAAACTGTCTGGCCATCGCCACCCGATCATCGCTGGGATCGCGGGAAAAGAAGATGATGTTGGTGTTCTGCAACCAGCCTTGCGCCAATGCGCCGGCAGCTGCCTCAAATCCGGTCGTGTCGGGCAAATCAATGTCCACCATGGCCAGGCGGACCCCGCCGGTGCTGCGGGTGTTGTTACTGGAGCCCGAATGGGCTCCCGTGGGTTGGAATCCCCACAATTCAAAAATCAAACGGGGTTTTGGCCCATTGGGGTTGCAGGCTTCAGCGGTAGATGGTGGCAGGGGGTCGTTGGAGTTCATGATCGTTTCCTTCACTGAACTCAGAAACATTCGCCTCCGCCTGTGACGAACTATTTTTGCTTTTTCTCCTGATTGTTCGCGTCAATCTGAAAACACATTCAAAAGCCACCGGATTTCTTCTTCGACCTGTGCGGGGTCGCACGTCTCCCGAATCTCCTGGAGGAGCAATTTCTCATAGAGTTCACGCAGTCGCTGCGCCGCCTTCCGCGTAGCCTCTTCACTCAGTTTCAAATGGATTGCAGCGGTCCGATAGCTAAAGTCGTCCCGGTCAACCGTGAGGAGCGATTTTAATACCTCAAACAGCTCGCGTTTCCCTTTGGCCTGCATTTCCTGGTCCAATTGCGTCAGGACTCGCTCCATCAGCGTGAGGGCCCAAGCCCGCTCATATATGCGCTCCGGCGTTCCCGCGGTCATCAGTTGATATTTTTCCTCGGCAACCCCGTCCAACGGAAGGTGATCCGCGCCGCCTCCGCGTTTCTGGCAACAAGTCCGCTTCCATTCATTGCGTGAATGATTTTTGAAACATGCGAGCAAGTGGGCCCGGAACCGTCCTTTCTTACTGTTCAGGTCCTGCAGAAAATTCGTCTTTAGAAAATGGCTGAAGAAGAAGCTTTGAACCAAATCCTCGGCATCGGCGTGCGCGGTGCCACGCATGACGCGCGTAGGCGTATAAAGGAAACCAATAACGCGAGCAAAGTTCATTCAACGCACTTTCGGCCCGGGGCGATTGAGAATTCCCCGCATCAATTACCAAGCTCCAACGTGTGGTGGCAAAATAATCCTGAGTGGATGAAGTGTTCACGCAGCCTCGTGCGAGTTCGCGGCCTTGCCGTTCTTCCAAGTCGGACAGAATTTGTCTGGCCTCCCGAAATCCTTTGGAACCTTTAGGCAGTCGCAACATGAGGTTTTGCCCTTCTAATATAGCCTCCGCCAAACGATTTTGCCGCCAATAAAGGCCGGCCAACCTCCTCGAGGCCAAAACGCTGCCTTCGTCATCGTTGAGCTGGTCACAAATCTGTTTCAACTGTTCCCAAACATGCACATCCCCGTGGGTTTCCTGGAGAGCTTTTCTAAGGCGCTGACGTTGACATTCTAAATCAGATCTATACCTCTTTTGCACCGCTTCCACGGCCTGTTTGAACTCGCGAATGTTCTGATAGCGACGCGCCACGTTCTTTTCGAGTGCTCTGAGCAACACCTCGTCCAGCGACGAATCAACTTTGGCCTTTTGGGAAGGCCGTGGGAAATTCGAACCCAACGGCAGCTCGCCGGTCAGCATCTCATATAAAACCACGCCGGCCGAATAAATGTCGGCCCGGTGATCGACTGCTTGTGGTTTTTCAACCTGTTCGGGAGCCATGTAACCCAGCGTGCCCATTCCCCGGCCATCCAGGGTTTGCCACTCATTGGATGCACCCCCGCCATTCAGCTTGGCGAGGCCAAAGTCGGCAATCTTTAAAAGGCCTTCTTTATCCACCAATAAGTTCTCCGGCTTAATGTCCCGATGGATGACGCCCCTCTCATGGGCGTGCTGCAATCCATCGCACAATTGCAGAAAAAGTGTTACGGCGTGAGACGGATTCAATGGCCCGGATTTCAGCATCTGGCGCAAGCTTGCTCCATCCACAAAATCCATCGCGAAATATGGGAAATTGCCCGCCAATCCGAACTCGTAAATGCGAACTACATTCCGATGATTAAATCGTGCCAGCGATCGCGCCTCACGTGTAAAACGGTGATAAAGGTTGCTGCCACCATCGGCGGCCTGCGGCGGCATGACTTTCAACGCCACGATGCGGTTGAGGTCGTATTGGCGCCCTTTATAGACCGCTCCCATTCCTCCTCGGCCAATAAACTCAATTAGTTCGACTCCGTGCATCGCCATCGCTTTGGCAAGGGATTCAAGCGAAGGCGGCTCAAAAGTTTTAATGCCCTCCGCCGGTGGCCCTTTCAATCCTTGTTTCAACAGACAATTTGGACACAAACCGGACAAAACCACCGCGCCCAAAACAACCCCGCATTGCGGACACTTCTTTTGGTTTTCCGGAGTTCTGTCTGTCTGATGTTCGCTTACTTCCATATGACAAAGCCTTTCATGCTAAGTTGAGTCCTTTCCAGGATTGAGTGGCCGCATTTTGTCTCGCCGGTTGTGTCGGGCTCCCCATTTCATTCAACAACGCGGACGCTTTCGGGTCCCCTAACGGCTTTATTGAGCTGGGGGATGCAAGATAGGAGGCTACCGTTTGGCGACTGAGACCAAGCTTTGGAGCGGCCTGCAAAGCCGAGCCGACCCTTTCGACAACCGCGCGGGTATATGCGCGATTGACTGCATGAGCTGTTTCAATGAACCCAGCGGTTAGCTGCGTGAACGGGTTCTTTTCCGCTTTCACTCTGCCCATCCAGCGGCGCAAGTGCTCAGTCATGGCCGGCATTGAAATTGGCTTTTGTAGAAAGCAGTCTGCTCCCGCCATCAGCGAGTCAGCACAAACATTCAAATTGCGGTATGCACCACTCATCACTACGACTGGCAGGAGCGCATCGACCTCGTGGCAGGTCTGAAGAACTTTCAAGCCGGTGGATGGCTGTTCCGGGGAAGAATTGACTTTGTGGAGATCCCAATCCAGGAGCACGAGTGAAACCTTGCGTTCGCGAATCAATGCACAGGCGTCCGAACTCGAGTTTGCTTCGACGATCTGAAAGCCCTCACCGCGTAGGTATTGGGCGAGGTGTGCGCGAAAATTGTCGTCGTCTTCAACAAGAAGCACGGTAAATTCGAATGGACGGTCGGTATCCGTTTTCATCTTCGTCTCTGGTTAAGTTTTTAGACATTTCAGCAAGTGATGTGCCAAGAAAGGCAACACGTGTGCCAAGGTGCTGTAGGCGTAGTTAACACTCGCGAGAGCTAATGGTTGGGAAAACAGACAAACGGCCAGCCGGGTTCCGTTTGCCGTTAGGCAGAAGGTCAAAAAAGAGGTCCGCCTCCGCCAAGGCTACGGCGCGACAGCCCCGAAAGCTTTCGGGGCTGGAGGCGAGGGGAGTTGAACCCCTGTCCCCGCGGCTTTCCACGCAGGCATCTACATGTTTATCCGGCGCTTAATTTAGGGAGCCGACGTTGCACCGGCGCACTGCCGACTCCCGAGCGTCCACGAAGTTCCTTCACCGCCCGGCGCGGTCACTCCGCCGAACGATTAGCCTGCTGTCCACGTTTGGCGCCGTAGCAGGCGTCCAACTCCAAACGTCACGGTCAATTAAGCCGCGAGAGCGAGATCTTGGTAATCTGCGTTTATTTGTTTTGGTTCGGTTTTTAACGAGGCCAACGAACCATCCTCGACATGCCGCCTGTGCTTCAAACTACGAGTCGAAACCAGTGCGCCCCCTTACTGCTACAGGGTACTCCCGGGCCGAGAATGTGCAAATATTCCCCGGCCTGGGCGGCCGACCTCCGGGCACGACATTAATTCGTTTCTTTTTCCGTTTCCCGGGGTTTCTTTAAGGTAGTGCAAACGCCGAGTCACGTCGCGAGCCCAGCGGTCTATCCAATGAACCTGGGGGAAAGACTTGGGCGCACCCTTTCGCTCGTCTCATCCAAAACCGCAGTCACGGCGGCCTGCCTCGTCCTTGTCGTCGTGCTCGGATATGGTGATTATCGGACCGGCTACGAGCAGTCGTTTCTGCTCTTTTATCTGTTGCCCGTCACCCTTGCGACATGGCGGGGGAATCTCGCTCTCGGCATCATTTTTTCCGTCCTGAGCGTGGCGGCGTGGATCATCTCCGATGTGGCGGCCGGTGTTCCTGCGGTGGGATTTTGGAACGTCGGAATGGCGCTCGCGGCCTACCTGGTTTTTACCCTGTTATTCTCCAAGTTGCGCGACTTGTTCACCGAACTGGACGAGCGCGTGCGGGCTCGCACCGCGGCCCTGCGTCGTGAGATTGCCGAGCGCGAGCGACTCGACCGGGAACTGGCCAGCGTGGCCGATCGCGAACGTCGCCGTTTAGGCCAGGAATTGCACGACAGCATCTGCCAGCATTTAACCGGGACGGCCCTGACCGCGCAAACGTTGCGGGAAAAGTTGGCCGCGCGATCGGCCCCGGAAGTAGGGGAAGCGGATAAAGTGGTCCGTTATATAGAGGAGGGGATCGATCTGAGCCGCAGTTTGGCGCGCGGGCTTTGTCTCGCCGGAATTGGAGCCCCAGGGTCTGGTCGTCGCCTTGGAAGAGCTGGCCGAGAACATGACGGAACGGTTCAACATCCCTTGCACTTTCGAAAGCGAAGGGGGCGAGAATGTGCGCGATTCCGGCGTCGCGACGCAGCTATATCGAATCGCGCAGGAGGCGGTCATGAATGCGATGAAACATGCGGACGCAAATCGCGTGGACATCCAGCTGATCGAGACGGAGACCAGCCTTGCCCTTGCGGTAGCCGATGATGGCACGGGACTTCCCAGCAAGCTCCCTCGTCGCGGCGGGTTGGGTCTGCGTCTGATGGCGCACGGCGCTGCCCTGGTCGGTGCGGATTTTCAGGTGAAACGGAATAGCGGTGGCGGAACCACCGTTTTGTGCAAAGTAAGTGTGTCAATAGAACCCCAGTCATGAATCGTAAAACTAGTGAAGAAGGCGAACGCAAGTACCGGATTTTTCTCGTGGACGATCACCCGCTCGTGCGAGAAGGACTCTCCAATTTAATTAATCAACAGGACGACCTGACCGTCTGCGGTGAAGCAGAAGATGCCGCGCAGGCTCTGGCCGGGATCGGAGTGAAACATCCAGATCTCGCCCTGATCGACATCTCTTTGAAAACGGCGTCGGGTCTTGAGCTGGTCAAGGATCTCGGAGTCCATTTTCCGGCCGTCGCGCTGGTCGTGCTTTCGATGCACGATGAACTCTTGTACGCGGAACGCGCCTTGCGGGCCGGTGCTCGTGGTTATGTCATGAAGCGCGAGACCACCAAGGACGTCTTGACGGCCATGCGGCGGGTGCTGCAGGGCGATGTCTATGTCAGCGACAAGGTGCTCAAAGCGATGGCCCGACGCCTCGGAACCTCGCGCAAAGGCTTCCGCCGCTTCGCCTGTGGAGCAGTTGAGCGATCGCGAACTCGAAATCTTTCGCTTGCTCGGCCAGGGACTGACGACGTCGCAGATCGCAGCGGACCTGCATTTAAGTCTAAAGACGGTGCAAGCCTACTGCGCGCGGGCCAAGGAGAAGTTTGGAGTTACGTCACTGACCGAATTGTTGCGTGCAGCCATTCGGTGGGAAGACGCGACTAACGTGAAGTAATGGTAGGGACGGCGCGCTGCGCCGTCCACACCATCGCTTGATCGCGGTGTCCGCGGACGCCGCAGCGCGGCGTCCCTACCCGGACAATCGGTAGCCGAGCTTCGCGACCAGCGGGTGGTTGGAAAGCAGGTCGCGCGCGGTTTCTTCCGGGAGATCGTCGCGCCAGCGCGAGTTCTCCGGTCTGATCGTAGACGGTCGCCTGGGCGAGACGAGCACGCGTCGGGCGCAATTCGCAGAAACCGGCCAGATCCTGCAGGACGCGCTCCGGGTTCGCCTGCAAATCTTCGAAGCGAAGACGCCGATAATGAGGCGTGCGGCTCGCGAGACGTTCGCCGAGCTCGACATAACTGAGCGCCAGGCGCAAACAGTAATCCAGTCGATCGAGGCCGGGCGTGGGAGGATCGCCCGCGGCGCGAAATTGTAATTCTCGCTGCCGGATACTGGTGGCCACGGCGAGCGGATGCCGAATTACATCGACGATGCGCGCCTGGGGAAACAGCTGCAGCCACATGGGAGCGAAGAGGGTGGTGCGCGGCTCCTTCCAACCCCAGGCTGCGCCGAGTTTCAGGCGCGCAGAAAGCCAAAGACCTCGGGGATTGTTACGGTAACCAAAAATGCGGCGAAACGCCGCGCCCGTATTTTTGCGCAGGTAATCCACGCAATCGCGCTCTCCTTCCGGTGTTTGCACCCATTCCAGGAACGGGCCCGGCCGATGCCACGCCGCCCCGCGCCGCTGGAGATATTTCTCGTGCAGGCGTTGCAGCGCTTTGGACTCATGATGGCTGTCCAGGTTCTGGCCGATTTGCAATCCCAGCAGTTGTAGCGCGCGCGCCGTGGCGGTCGTTCCCGAACGATGTGCGCCGAGAATGAGCACAGGGCGCGCGCGGTGAGCGGCTTTTCGCGACCGAGGTGGAGGAATCCATGGAGTCACGCGGCGCTAGGCCGTGTAACCGAAGCGGGCGTCCAGACCTTTCAAAGCCTCCGCCGCGAACGCCTGATCCTCCGGGGAAAGATAATCTCGGAACCCGCCGACCTTGCCGCGGCGGACCTTGAAGGATTCCGGATTGGCCACGTCGCGAGAGCGCAAAATTTTGGAGTCGAAGACGCCGGCTGCTTCCAGTCTTTGCATATTGCCGAAGTCAGAAAACTCGAGCGCGTACTTAAACGCATCCGGATCGGGTGAGGCTTCGCCGAGGGTGGCGAGGAGTGCGCGGAAATTCTCTTCTGGTGCGGCCCGCAGTGATTCGTACTGAAGGAGGGTGAAATTTTTTCGGCGCGCGAATTCGGAGAACCAAAGATTCATCGTCTTGATGAGAGAAGTGATTCCATAGCGGCGATCGCGCAGAAGATCGCCTGCGCTTTTTTGTTTTAATTGCGCAGGGGTTTCGAGGGTGCGGTGAACCAGCTGCATGTAGAGCGAGACGAAGGCGTCCGCGCGGATCGCGCACCAGGAGGATGACATGCGCGCGAGCGAGCTCCCGAGCCGGCACGAGGTATTTCCCGCGCACCCGATCCCAAAGTCTGGCCTTCATCCTTTGCTCGGCGAAATCGTGAGAATAAATCAAGCGCGGGATCCCCGGTTCGTGGTAACGATCCGGCCGGAGAGTAAAGGGGCGTCCCGTCCGCCTGCAAAAATATGCGCAGAGAAAAGTGCGCACCCAGGTGCGTCCGCTCTTGGGCACGGAAATAACGATGGCGTCTCCGCCGAAAGCTCCCGCGCGCGACTGCTGAAATTCCAACGCCGCAGGTTATGGCTCACGTTGCGAGCCGGCTGGGCGCCCGGGCTGTGCGCCACCTCGCGCAAAAGTCTGACGTAACCCTGGGTGAACGCTTCCAGGGAATAACGCGCCTCCACCAGTTCCCGTCCGCGCAATCCGAACTTTTTTCGCAGCCCGGCATCTTCGACCAACTTGCCGATGGCCGTAAACCAATCGTCCTGCCGTCCGGGCCAGAAAACCGTTTTCACCCGAAGTGATGATTTCGTTATTCACTCCCACATCGGAAGCGACGACGGCCGTGCCTACACCCATGTATTGCAGGATCTTGTAACCACATTTTCCGCGCGTCCAAACGGAGTCCCAAAGTGGCATGATCCCGATGTCGAAGCTCGAGAGATTCGCTTGTTCGGTTTCAAGTCGCCACGGCTCGTTCTCCACCGCGAGCCCCTCAAGGTGAAGGGGCTTGTCGGAAATCACCTTCAGGCGCAGATCCGGGAACCGTTGGGTCAGGCGTTTCAGCGCAGGCTGGATGTGTCTCAAATAGGGTAACCCATCGCTCAAACCGAGCCAGCCAATGGTCAGTCCAAAGCCCTCGGAGTGCTGCTTCAATTTATATTTGGTCAGGTCGATGGAGGTCGGGAGGACAACCGTGCGCCGGCCACAGGCCTGGGCGAAACAGGCCAGGAAATCGTTGCCCGCCACCACGGCCGAACAATGTTTTACGGTGCGCAGAAATTTTCTGAAATTTTTCCCAGCCAGAGGGCGACGATGCTTCTGCTCGCGAAACATGACGGCGTCATCGAAGTCGAAGATGATCCGCGGATTGGCCCGCCGCAGCAGGGTAAGTTCGAGAAGCGTAAAACCAAGAGTCTTGAAAAGCAGCACGACGTCATGGTGTCGTGCCTGCTGCATGATCTTGAGCTGGCCGGCCATACTGGAGCGGCGAGTTGAAATCACGGTAGTTTCAACGCCCAGGCGCGCGTAATGGTCGAGGCACTCGCGCAGGCGCAGGCGCGTGCTAGGGGCATTACCGTGTTCAACAACGCAGAGGGCTCGCATGGCTAATGTGGGCAATATGCCGTCCCCCGACGCGGGTTAAAGCCGATTTGTCACCGAAAACGCAATCGGCACGGCATCCGCGTCCTGTCGAACCGGCCGGTCAGACGGTTTCTTTGCGCTTGGTTCGCATTGCCGGAACCTGTACGCTTAAATGTACAACTGCACCCCCTACTGCTCCGATAAGCGCACTGGTCTCTTATAAATATGTTTCACCAGAAGACGAGCTCGGTCAGGGAAGAACTGCAGATTATCGCGCCCAGCAAGGTAGCGATTGAGGACGTCTCGAAAAGTTTCCAAACCGCCACCGGGAACGTGATCGCGCTCGACCACGTCAGTCTGCAGGTCAACGAGGGCGAATTTGTCTGCCTGGTCGGGCCGAGCGGCTGCGGAAAAACGACCTTGCTGAATATCATTGCCGGGTTGGAAAAGCCCGACAGCGGGCGCGTGCTGGCGGACGGCAAGCCGGTCACGAGTCCGGGGCGGGACCGGCTCGTCATGTTTCAAGAGGCCGCGCTTTTTCCCTGGCTCGATGTGTTTAACAACGTGCTCTTCGGTTTGAAGCTGAAACCGAAGCTGACCAACCGGGATCGGCGCGATGTTGCAAAATATTATCTCGAACTGGTTGGCTTGACGCGCTTCGAACGCGCCAACGTCCACGAGCTGTCGGGGGGGATGAAGCAGCGCGTTGCCCTGGCGCGGGCTCTGGCCCCGAATCCGCGTGTTCTCCTGATGGACGAACCGTTCGCCGCCCTGGATGCGCTTACCCGCGAACAGTTGTATGGCGATCTGCAGACCATTTGGAAAGAGCGCAAGAAGACGATTGTTTTTGTTACGCATAACGTTCGGGAAGCAGCGTGCCTGGGCGATCGTGTCCTGTTGTTCTCACCGCCTCCCGGGCGCATTCAGGAAGAGTTCACGGTCAAGCTGCAGCGTCCGCGCGACATTAACACGGTCGAGCTTGCTGAATATGCGGGAAAGATCATGCGTTCGCTCAAAAGCGTCCCTGCGCAACGAACAGAGGTTCCAGCATGAGGCGATTTCTTTCGGCTGCGGCCTTCTTCGCCTTGCTCGTTTTGCTCTGGAATTGGGCTTTCCAGGCAAGAATCTGGTCACCGGTCCTGGTGCCATCGCCCTTGCAGGTCTGGAATTATTTAAAGGATGCGATAGCCGACGGTACTCTCGAACATGCCACCATTACGACGATGCGCCGGCTCCTGATTGGATATGTAGCCGGGATTGTCCTCGGGCTTCCGCTCGGGCTCTTAACCGCGCGTTGGACTTTGCTTCGCGATACCCTTGGTACGGCCGCGCTCGGTTTGCAGACCCTGCCAAGTATTTGCTGGGTGCCACTCGCGCTCCTCTGGTTCGGTCAGACCGAAACCGCCATGTTGTTTGTTGTCGTCATGGGCACTCTTTGGTCGGTTATTATTGCCACCGAGACTGGGGTGCGAAACGTCCCGCCCATTTATCGCAGGGCCGCTCTGACCATGGGTTCGAAACGTTTGCACATCTGGTTCAAAGTCATTCTTCCGGCGGCGCTCCCCTTCATTGTCAGCGGCATGAAGCAGGGTTGGGCCTTCGCCTGGCGCTCGCTAATGGCGGCGGAGATCTTCGTGACTATTCTCACTGGCTTCGGCCTGGGCCAGCTTCTGCATTTTGGCCGGGAACAACACGCCATGGAGCAGGTCATCGGCATCATGGTGGTCATCGTGGTTATTGGTTTGCTCGCGGATAAGATTGTCTTTTCGCCCATTGAAAGGTTCCTGCACCATCGCTGGGGCACGAGTCAGTGATCTGAATGAGAAAGTCGCGCACCGAAGATGCGACCATCGCAAGGCGCGAGATCACGATCTTGAACGAACTCGGCTTGCACGCGCGGCCCGCGGCCGAATTCGCTCGCCGCGCCAAGGCCTTTCGATCCGAGATCTGCATCATAAAGGAGGGACAACGGTTCTCCGCCTCCAGTCTCATTGAAATTCTCCGGGCCAACCTGGATCAGGGCGCAACGGCTGTGCTCGAGGCCAAAGGCCGCGATGCCGAAGCAGCGGTCGAGCGACTCGCCCGTCTGCTGCGCGAGCTGGTAGATTAGATCGAGACTACTTTAGCGGCCGCGCCACCAGAATTCCGCTGTCGCTGCGATATTTGTTCAGGTAGTCCGAGAGGCGCACATCCACGACCACGTGGCCGTAATTATAAGGGGCGGACGCGTGCATGAAATGCAAGACCCCGTCGTTGCTGCGCAAGGCGAGTCCGACGTGGGAGGTGGAATAAAGCCGGCCGTCGTGCGACACAATTCCGATGATGTCGCCTGTCTTCAGCTTTGGTTCGATCCTGGCCACCCGGTTTTTCGGAATTTGATAGAGCGCGCGCGACGACACGCTTGCTTCCATCTGGCCAAGCGGTCCCAGAAGCGACGGATTGTGGACCAGGTAACGATAATGACGCCGGCCCACGGTCATTTCATGGGCGGCGTGCGGCACGCTGACTCCACCGAGCGTGCGCGTAATATCCTCCACATTTCCGCGGCGGTTATTGTCGTACAACCAATCTTCCAGATAATGCAGTCGCGACAGGTAATTGCCATCGCAGGTGCCGCCCCGATAGCGATCGAGCTCGATGTAATGCAACATGGTCTCGGGAGTCCAATCTGCTTCCGGTTCATCGAGCATGCGCGCGAAAGCGAGCGAGACTTCGAAAAAGGTCCAGCAATCCAACCCTTTGAAGGTTACGGACGGGGCTTCGACATGATCGTCGATTTCAAGGGTGTAGGATTGATAACGCGTTCCCGTGAGCGCCTGTCCGACCGCGGCAGTCCGTTCCCCGATCGGTAAAGATTTCCAGTTTTCCGATTTCGCTTTCGCGACCAGGCGGTTGAACTGGTCCTGTCCCTTGAAGACCGTGCTAAAGGGCAGGCGCGATTCGGCCGCCTGCGCGACCGAGCAAAGCAGGACCAGGGGAACAATGAGTCTCCAGCTACGCATGTCGCGCACAATTGACTGCGAAACCCGCGGACGATCAACCCAGATCGTTTGTCGAGAGGGGTTCAGGACCAATGGCGGAGGAGCAGGGAAGGACTGGAGTCAGCTTGCGCACCGGGTAAGATCAAGCATAGCTAGCTAATGTGATGACAGCTGACGGAACCATCGGTTTCCCGCGGTTCTTCAAAGTAGGCGGTTACTGGATAAGCGCCTATAAAGTCTTTCTCTGCATTGGTATCTATTCGGGAATCCTGGTCAGCGCGGCTTTGGCAGAGCGCTCCGGCCTATCGCCTCTTCGGATGGGAATAGGTTGTCTAGTCTGCGCCGTCTCCGGTTTGTTTGGCGCGCGGATTTATCATTTGATTGTGTTTGCGCCGCATTACTTGCGAGAAACATCCTGGAGAGCGGTTTGGGATTCACGGCGCGGCGGCTGGAGTGTTTTTGGCGCTCTCCTTCCCATTGTCCCGCTTTCATTCCTGCTGGCGTCGACGCTTCGAATTCCGCCGGCGTCGTTTTGGGATCACATGATTTTTGGAATAGTGGCCGGTGCGATCTGGGTCCGTATCGGTTGCCTCTTCAACGGGTGTTGCGGCGGAAGGGAAACGAGCGGGTGGTTGGCTTTGCGTACGCACGATATTCAGGGCACCTACCAGCGCCGTATTCCGGTCCAATTGCTGGAAATTGCCTGGTGGATCCTCGCTCTGGGCGGACTTCTTCTTCTTTGGGGCCGACCTTTTCCGCCCGGAACTTTCGCGCTAGGCGGTCTGGCTTGGTATGGTTTGGGACGCTTTTGGCTGGAACCGTTGCGACAGGCACCGGACTTGGTGTTTGGTCGGGTCCGCATCAATCAGGTCGTCGCGGCAGGTCTCGCGCTCGCCGCTGTCGCGGGATTACTCCTCTTGAATATAAAGGCTAGTTAAGGGCGCAGACGCGGTTCGCGGCCGAGCCAGCGACGACGTGCGCAGGATAATGTGTCGCGCGTTTCTGAAGTCTCCTCATCCGCCGGGAGGCATCGTTGAGATCGAATCCGCGACCCTGCAGAGCCCCTTCAAACTCCTCCCTGGCCTTACGGCGAGCCTTGAACAAATACATGAGAACGCGGCTCTGAAAATTGACCTCTCCGTCCCCGGACGTTTCAACCGGACAGAAAACGGCTTGCGGATAGCGACTGAGCACGGCGGATTGGATGCCATCAGAAACTCCGGAGCTCGGCATGCAGCCGAACGGTTTCACGGACAAAACCATGTGTGCTTTATGTTGAGTGACAGCCTGGATTAGCTTGCCGACCTCCATGTGGCCCTCCCCGCCGCGCAGCTCCACATCGTAGAACGGCTGCGCCACCGTCGCCAATTCCTCCATGTCGGGTAGATGATAGCGACGCAATCCGATGGCGCTGGCAAAGACGCGAAACATCAGCCGCAGCAGGCGCTCGGCGAACCAAAGTTGGCGAAGGAGTTGGACGCCATCGCGGCCCGCCAGACCTTTTCCGACAGTATCCTCTTCGCGCAAGTCGAGACGGCGACGTGTATCGCGCTGGTTTTGCCAGATGAGATAAAGCAGCCATGAAGTGACAAGTTGGATATCAACTTCGGCACCCTGCGCCTCGAGGAAGCGTTGTAGATGATGGTTGCCATCGCCTTCCGTGGTCATGGCCCAGAATTCGCCGATGATCATGACTTTCGGTTTCGCTTGCAGCCAATTTACCTGAATCGCCTCGAACCGATGGCGACAGTGACGCAGCGCTTTTACGATCGATCGTCCGGCGCGAAAGGCCTCACATAAAATCTGCTTGCAAGCCTCGATGGCTTCATCGGTCGCACCCGCCCGGACCTCGTAAGGTCGGATACGATAACCAATCGCGTTTAGCACATCGCCGGCGAGGAGAGACTTCACCACCTGCACAAAAAAACGCGGGCTCATTTCCAATCCTGCATTGGGGCCGGTCGCCTGCTGGAAACCGCCCTGTTGCTGAAAGAGCAGAACCCGGAAGTTATCGAAGCCTGAGTCGCGCAGCGCCTTCCGATATTCGGTGGCGTAAGTGCCGAACCGGCATGGTCCGCATGCACCGGCTGTCAAAAAAACGTAGCGTTGGGCGATCTCGGCGGCAGAGACCCCGTTCGCGTCCCGCAGGTGAATCAAACGTTTGATCAAATTTCCTACGGTGAAGTAAGTTGGATTACACTGGCCGCGGTTTCCAAACTCCTTTCCGTAGTGCAATGCCGCGGTATCTGGACATGGCAACACTTCAATTCGGTAACCGATTGCTTCCAGCGCCGCCTGCAGGAGCGCATCCTGGGCAATCGTGAGGCCACCCACCAGAATTGTCGTCTCCTGGCGCTGACGGCGTTCGAACTGTTGCGGATTCCCATCATGCCATTGCGGGACGGGACTTGGTTCGAGGCCGAGGCGCTTCCTCTCCGCCGCTTCGAATTGTTCTACCTCGGTTTCGATTTCTTCGAGTGTTAATGGTGATGGGGGCATGGAATAGGGTTGGTTACAATGCTGCGGTAGCGAGATTGCGAGAGGCGCTTCGACAGCAGGACGACGCGCAGTCCGAACAGCCGTGGCCGCGATCGTGTCCGGATTGCCAGGCGGGTATGGCATCAATCCTCGGAGGCAACGGCGCAACATCCGCGGTCAGATCAAAGCGAGGAGGAAGCGATGGATAGGTCCTTTCAAAGTCCCGCGCGCGGAGGCCGAGCACTGGTTCTTCCTCTGCCAAATAAACGTGAAACGCGCGATCCATTTCCGTCAATTCCGCAGAAGGAGTAATGGACAATAACGCTTGTCGTGCGGCCATGAGCGCCCGACGGCGCCGCGCGACGTTTCTCTCGAGCTCCGACATGCGCGCCGCGCGATCCTGCAGTGTTTCCTGGTAACGCTGCAGGGTGTAGGCGTAGGTTCTCACCCGAATCTTTTGCGATCCGGCCGGTTTGTTGGCGTCCAGGTCGTGCATCGCCAGATAGGGCGTCTTGCTGGTCGTGATGATGTCATTAATGATGCCGTAGGTGGGAGCATCGTGGCCGCATTTGAAACTGGAGAGGTCCAGCACAGCCACGTTTGGATGCCGCGCGGCAAATTTCGCGCCCCACACTTTTTGCACGCTATTGGTCGAATAGTTCTCCGGCCAGACGTCCCGGATATCGAGCGGTCCATCGGTTGTGCCGGCTTCTTTCTCTTTCTTGAACCAGCGTGCGAGCCAGCTTGTATCTTTTGGAATGGAACGAATCGTAAGAACAGGATAACCGAGCGCCTGGAAATCCTCGGGCAATCCGTGATTCTGACCTGGATCGGCATGATATGGTCGTCCGAGCACGAGAAGAGCGATCTTGTTTTCAGCTTCGACGCGTTCCAATACCTCCAGGCCGCGCCGTTGCATTTCGGCGTCGAAGCGCCGCAGCGCTTCGAATCCCTGATCGATGGCGAAGTCGCTCTCGTCTTCCGTGATGCCGAGTCGCCCGCCCCAAATCTCAAACATTTGGCGCTTGAAATAGGCGCGTTCCTCCAGCGTGACGGCGCTGTCGACATATTCGACCCCTCGTTCGGCGAAGAAGTCGACCTCTTTGGTAAAGGCTGCCTTCATCACATTGGGTGTTCCGGCAACGATCGGGCAGGTCGCCGAATCCATCACCGGCGTCACAAAGGTCGGCAAATGTGTGATGCTGGGGAAGAAGATGAAATGCAGCGGTTTTTGCGGCGGCTGGTGGGTGCGGGACAAGAGAAAATGGAGGTGAGCTTGCACGACCTTTGAGGGATAACACGGATCGATGGAACCGTACTTGGCCCCTTCCCGGTACATTTCCTCTGATGTTGGCGGCGAAAAACAGATGTTCTCAGAGGCAAGCCCGAGCGCTTCAAAATAAGTGCGAAACATCGGTGCCGTGGAATAGAGATTCAGCACGCGCGGAATTCCGATCCGCAACTGGGCACGGCGCGCCGCCGCGGCCGCACCGGAGCGGCGAAAAGGCCGGCGAACCAGCCGCCGCCGAACCCTGCCAGACCACGTATGTCGCACTTTGACGTCATCGCTCAGACTGTTCTCCGACGGGAGTGACTCAGGTTGGTAGAAAGTCCGGAAAGCGAGCCTCGACTCGTATTCCAAGAGATTGACGTACTTATCTTTCAACTCGTTGCGCTTTTTGAGCAAAGCCATCATCGATTCCTTGGACTCAACGGTTCCTTTTTCGCAGGAGAACCCGGAGATGTAGCGACTCGAGATTCCTTTCGGGGTGATCGCATCCACGAACGTCCTGGAACAGTGGTTACGGCAGAAGTGGCATTGCGTGCTCGCGTCGTTTCGTGTCGTAAAATCGATTCCGATTGCCTGGTCGATGCCGATAAAAGTTGAGTGACCGCGCCGTTCCACGACGCGCAGCGTCTCGATGGCTGCACCAATCGCGCCGGCTTCTCCGCAGTGAGGATGCACGAAAATCTCCGCTGCCGGCACCCGTTGCCGGATGTAATCAACCTGAGCTTTGACTGCCGCCAGATTATATTGTGTCCCGCCCTGCAATACATAGCGGGTTCCGAGCGCGGCCAGACGAGGAATCTGCACGACATATTGCCAAATATTTTTCGGCAGCACGGTGGCGAGCCCGGCGAGAAGCTCTTCTTTCGAATAACCCTCCCGTTGGAAATTAACCCGGTCACTGTCCAGAAACACGGCGCACCCGTAGCTGAAGACGGGCGCGGTCTGCGCCGTGAAAGCCGCCTCGGCATAATCGGACAATGGAACACCAAATTGCTCTGCCATCGCCTGGAGCAGCATCCCGTTGCCCGCCGAACATTGATTGGAAAGACGAAAGTCTTTGATATCACCGTTCTGCAACATGAGCACCTTGATGTCCTGTCCCCCTACATCGCAGATGACATCGACCTCCGGGAAGAAATGACGGGCACTCATCATGTGGGCCACCGTTTCGACGATGTTGACGTCGGCGCCGACCGTTTTCTCCAGCACGTCGGCGGCGTAGCCAGTGGCGCCGAAGCCGAAGATTTCGAGCTGAGCGGATTGCTCTTCGACCTGGGTTCGAAGGTCGCTGAGCAAGTCTTTCATATCTTGAATCGGATTTCCCTTCGAAAGGCGATAGGCCTTCGCCAAAACTGCGCCTTCCTCGTTGACGAGGACCGCCTTGGAAGACGTGGACCCGCCGTCCAAGCCAATGACCGCACGCACGATTTGGCCCGGCGCAAATCTTGCCGGTTCGAATTTTGGAACCGCTTTGTCGAAACGAAAACTCTCGGCTTCCTCGCGATTTTGCACGAGGGGAGGTCCTCCTTTTCGTAAATTTTCTCCCGAGTTCTGCCCTTTAATGTAGGCGGCGAACGCTTTGTTGCCGCGGTAACGGGCGACTTGTGATGGAAGCTCGATCCCGTAAAGGACCGCGCCGTAAGCGGCATAATACTGGGAATTCTGTGGGACCACGATCAGTTCCTCCAACGGCACGTCCGCCGGATAGGAATGGCCTCGTTGTTTCCACGTCTCCGGAATTCGCGTTCTCCAGCAATCCTGCAGGAGCGGCAGATACGTGTTGGGTCCGCCCAGGAGCAATACTTTGTGAAGCAAGGTGCTGCCGCGCGTCAGCACGGCAAGGTTTTGTGAGACAATTGCGTCCGCCAGAGAACAGATAACCTCCGCGGAAGGGATGCCGGATTTGACCAGATTAACGATATCGGTTTCCGCGAACACGCCGCATTTGGCCGCGACCTTGTGTAACTTTGAGCTGTCGAAACGCAGGGAGCCGAGTTCTTCGCGCGACATGCCTACTTTGATCAGACATTTGTCGATCGTCGCGCCCGTTCCGCTGGCACACTTGTCATTCATTGAGCAGACCGGCTGTTTTTCGCCCGTCTCCAAATTCGTTTTGAAAATGATGATCTTCGCGTCCTGGCCGCCCAGTTCGATGACGCTGCCAACATCGGGGTGCAAAGACTCGACCGCCAAGGTGACGGCATTGACTTCCTGCACAAACTCCGCTCCCAGCGGTTCGGCTAAGTTTTTTGCTCCGGATCCGGTGACAAAGATCCGGCTATCTTCTCCGTCGATCCCAACGGTGTTGGTCAGGTCGACTAAGAGCTGCAAGGCCCTTTCGGCCTGGCGGCTTTCATGGCGTTGATAATCGCTCCATAGAATACGCCCGTTCGCTGGATCGACGCAGACCGCCTTGACCGTCGTTGATCCGACGTCCAGGCCCACCATGAGCGCGGCCGATCTGGCATGCGACGGAGATTTGTCGGCCATATCTTTTTATCCGGAAAACGCTCTTCCCGCGCTCACCCAAATTCAATCAGACATGTCCTAAGGTGCTACTTCGATTTTTTCGACAATGTAAACAAGACCGATATTGACCACGTAATTCGCGGTCCTGTTTTGCACACCGGCCTCAGCTGTATTCTTCTTCGAGTACATGGTAGACCCCCCCACGACCGCCCGACGCACGGCGCCGGCGGTCGCACTCACATCAAAGGCGATGAGCAGGTCCTTGCCCGAGACCAGATTATAGTTGGTGACGTCCGATACCTTGGGCGTGTTGGCTGGAAGCGTGGCTCCGGAGACGCCGCCGAAACGCACTTCGACGAGATCGGCGGCCGAGTCCCACGCCTGTCCGGCTGCAGCGGGTTGAGAGATCGTAATCTTATTCAGGACGAGGTTTGCTGCGCTTGAACCGCGCAAAGTAATACGAACCTTGGTGCCGGCCTTGGTCAGGTTGGCGGCGCTAATCCTCTGCACAATCGTGTTGCTTTCCAGCCCGGGGATATCATTCGTTAGGGGGACGTTATAGGCGACCGTCCAGGTAGTCCCTGGCGGCGGCGGCGGCCCTATCGGGATATTGATTATGCCGCTAATCGGCGCGGACGGATTCGATCGAACCTCTTTGGCGACATTATTGTCAAAGCCATCGACAATGGCCGTGATGCGGAACTCATCGTTGCCTCCAGGGGTTATGGCGGCAGGCGAAAATGTGGTCGCAGATCCTTTGTAGATCTCACTCCATGCGCTGCCCGGGGAGGCGCGATGTTCAAGACTGAACTTATTCGCCTTGGTCGATGCGTTATTCCAACTGAGTTGGTCATGGCTCGCATCGACTTCGGTGGCAACCAGATTCGTTGGGGTTGCCGGAAAAGTGGTGACCGAAACTACGTTTGATGGGCTGGCGGGATAAGTCGGGGCAGGTACCCGATCTGACCTGATAGAGAAAAGTTGTTCCTTCGGGCAAGCCCGAGTTGGCGAAGGTTGTTGCGCTGACGTTACTGGCAATCGGCAGCAAGGATCCGCCCGGCGGACCCCGGTCAACAAAGAAGACAACTCCCGCGCCGCCGTTGTTCTGCCAACTTAAGTTAACGAGATCCGTCCCCCCCGCCGTGGCGCTCAGATTGGATGGAGGCAAAATCGCAGTGCCCACCACGTCCAGACCGCATCCGGCAAAACCGCAGAGCAGCACGACGGGCACAAGAATTAACGGAACGAGGAAGATAAGAACGAGCCAGTCCATGATAAGCTACGATTTCGTGGCGGGCGGGCGCGCCCGCTTTTTGCCTGGCTCTTCCTGATCCTCTCGACCAAGCCCGAACTGGACGCGATCGACGACGCCCATTCGATTAACAAATACGGTGGTGGGCCAGCATTGGACGTCAAAAAGCGCGGCAATTCTCTGATCGGGATCGTAAATCAGCGGGAAGCGGAAATCATTTTCCCGCCGCACTCCCTCAAGAACAGAGCGCTCCTCGCCACCGTTGATCGCCAAAACGACGGGAGGATTCCCGACGCCTTGGTGCAATAACCGCTGCAATCTTTGCAATTCCCGAAGGCATGGCCGCGCCCACGATTGCCAGAAATTGAGAATGACACTTTGGCCGCGCAATTGTTGCAGGACGATTTTTTCGCCCTTTTCATCCTCGAGAACCAGATCGGGGGCGACATCGCCCGGCCGAACGGCCAACTGCATCAGACCGGTTGGTGCGGCCGGTGCTGGAACCATGTGTTCTTCCAGAGCAGCGGCGAAGGCTCGGGCGTCGATCTCGCCTTCATGTTTCCAAACAAATTCCCGGCGTGCGTTCAGGAAAAAGGTGGCGGGCAATTCCCGGGCGGCGAAAATTTTGGTCCATCCATCGAGATAATCTTCGGTGATAATCAAATGTCCTTTGAACTGTTCATCGAGCGAGCCCAGTCTCGCTTCGACCTCGCGGCGCGTTTGGCGGAGCGTGCCAGCCGGCAGCACCAGGATCATCATGAGCGATCCATCTTGCCGCTGTGATTGACGCATCACCTGGCCGAGCTGTGCGAGAGGTTTTTCGAACCGTGCACCGGTGAAATGGACCAAAGTATTGGCGACTGGCCGGCCGGGTTCGCGCGGTTGCCCAGCCACATTGATATAACCGCGAATGGCATCCTCGAGATTGATCTCGGAAGGTGGATCCGGCCACCAGTAGGGAATCATTACTTTCATCCACCAGGATGGAACGACCAAAATCGGTTCGCTCCAACTTGGCTTGCAGGTATCGCCCGCCGTGACGCTCTCCGGCGTTCCATCGGCGGTGGTTCTCGTGCCTTCAATCCGCAGACAAATCTGGCTGGCCACCTGGATCCCCGCCGGCTTGGGAATGATAAAACGGTGCGAATCGGCGAGATGAGCGACGTGGCTGAACCAGGCAGACCCTTCGGGCCAGGTCCAGTGGTATGAATCGATTCCGCCGCCCGGAATCCAACTGCTAAAAGCGGTAAAGGAACCGCGATCGGGCGTCTCCTCAAAATGAACCACCGGATCGAGACGGCCGCTGCTATCAATTTTCCCGCGAAGGAGAATTCCGTCGGGCGTGATTTCCACGGTGAGGTATTTGACGTCGACGTATTTGTCGAACGTCCTCATGCCACTGATCAATTTTTGCCTGACGTCACTAAAGACCGAAGCAAGCGAGGGGTTGGTCAGGGCCTGATCGCGGCCGGCCTTGACGGCTTTCACAGCGTAATCATGGTCGATCAAGCTGGATTCATTGACCGACGGATCCCCGACGGCTTTTAACATGACGGTTTGAGAAGGGACGTCGAGTTCGAGGGTAACGGTTTGAGTGAAGCTGATGGATTGGTCGGGAAGAATGGATTCGGTATGAAAATGAATCGAGGCGGAGAAATCGATCGCGCCTGGTTTCCAGGTAATGACGACGCTCGAAATCGCCGCGTGGTAAACGGTTGAGGCAACGGGAGTGCTGACATTGATAACCAGCGCGTTGGCGTAGTTTTTCAACGCCTGGATCATGGGCGCGAACTGCGTCTCGGCGTATTGCTTGCTGACGGCTATGGCAAATTCGAACGTGCCCAACAAATGGTTCGTGATGCTGTTGATATTGCCAGCCGCAGCGGAGCCCGGCACTTGAAGGGGGAGAGCGATGGCCTGGCCGGCACCGCTGCTCAGCGCAATAAATTGTGAGACTGGCAAGTCCGTGATGTCGACGTCGGTTGGAACGAAGTGTTTTCTAAGTGCTTTTCGGATTTCGCCTGCAAGCTCGTCTATTTCCGGATTACTAAGGCCGGTGCCGGAGGCAGAGTGAAACTCGATCTGGCTGTCTTCCGACGGCACAACAACGCGCGCAAATCTGCGGCCGCCCTTCGTTATGGTCTGGGCGAGGTAAACCGCCTGGACCTGTCCATGAATAGGTTCCGGCAACGCGCCGGTACTGGGATCGGGAACGAAAAAGGCGCGAACATCGACCGTAACAATCACGGCTTCCGTGGCCGACCCGCGGAAGCTGATGACGGGATTAGAAAGTTGCACGTAGGCCGTCCCCCGAGTCGTGTCCGAAGCGGGGAAGTGAATATGTTCGTCTACCACCCCGATGACAGCCTCTTTATATAAGGCCGATAAACCCGGCAGACTCTTCGTGTAATAAGTGGGTATGACCTCCGCCGTGCTTCCACCCGTTTCGTGAACTCGCGCTGCGAGCCCGCTCGTCCAGTCTTTAAAATATTCCGACGGCAGAAGAGCCTTGGGAAGGTCGCCTACGCCTATGATGATGCTGTGGGGAAAAGTGGGCGATGCATTCGGATCGATCCTGCTCTGATGCATGGTGGCGAGGATGCCGTTGATCTGTTTGACGCTGATCTGGAAGATCGCGTCAAAATCGCCCGTTAGGTTGTTAGCCATGGCCTAATCCCGCCTCGGTGAGCTAGTCTCACGGGAGGTAAAGTGCATTTAAGCGGGAAACAGCGCAGGCTGTCAATTCCGTACGAAACTAAATATGCGGGGGGGTTGAGGCGAGTTCAGGCGCCGCCGTGGGCCATCGCCATCACCAGCTGTATTCCTACGCCTATTGCGCCCACCGTAATCGCGATGTCCGCAAGGTTGAATGCCGGCCAGAATCGAAGGCAAACGTAGTCGCAGATGGAACCGCGGACAGAGGTTTCGAGCACGTGACTGAGCGAGCCGCCGAGCAGCAGCGCGCAAAACACGCCGCTGGAAGGCACGAACATATCTACGACAGTCAGAAGACACGCCGCCAAAATCCAGAGGATCCACATTCCCCCCGATTTCGGTTTATAGGGCGCGCGCACCATCCACATTTGCGTTTGCACGCTTCTGACGCTTCCCATTGGCCCCAGCGAAATCGATGCATGTCGAAGCCGCCGAAGCACGAGCAATTTGACCATTTGATCAAGCAACAGGACCAAAATCGACCCGGCGAGCAGCGCGGTCATGGCAGAAGGCTCACGCCGTTGAATCGGTCACGACTGCGTCCATTTGGATATCATGATCTTCGACCGGGACTTCATCGAGCAGCTGAAAGGAGAAACAAATGCCCAGCTTGAAAGCACCAGCCGCTCGTCCGGCCAGCAGACGATCAAAGAAGCCGCCGCCGCGTCCGACGCGATACCGGTTTCTGGAAAAGGCGAGCCCGGGGACCAAAATCAAATCAATCGCTTCAGGCAACTGAGTCTCGGCTTCGCTCCGGGCATTCTGCGGAATCGTAAAACAGGAAACCTTTCGGGCCTGGCAGTCCAGTTTCAGCGGGGTGATGACCGGTTCGCTGGGCAGTGGGGCGAAGAGAATTACATTTTGCGCTTCCACCCATTGGTTCATTTCCAGGATGCGCTCGCAAATCTCCTCCGAAAGAGATTCCCGATCTTCTGCCGTGAGGCTGCGCAATTGCGTCATCATCTCAGCGCGCAAGGCGGTTTTCTGAGCATTCATCGCAGGATTATCGCTCATGGGACAATCATAATGGAATTTGGGCTTCGAAGAAAGTGGCAGGAATAGAGCGCCGCGCCGTCCCGGGAAAGGTCGCGCGATACCCATATCGGCGAAAATCTTTGATTCAACCCCAGTAGCTTATATCATTTCGCGAGAGTGCCGATTCCTTTTTCGAAAAAGAGCCGACGAAACGTTGTTCGCCAGGGTTCGGAGAACGGCGCCCAGAACAAGAGATCGACCCGCGTGCGTCTGCGACCGGGCTCGGATTGGCATAAGCGCAACTTCCTGACCAGTGTTTTAATTCCTTCGCTTTTCACAAAACGATCGGGAGATCATGCGTCGCCACAATTTCCTGTCCTTAAGCCGGGAGAAATCTGCATCACCTGGATAGGGCACGCTTCTTTTTTAATTCAGACCCATGAGGTCAACGTCCTGATTGATCCCAACTGGTCGAAATGGCTCAAGGTCATCAAGCGTCTCAAGCAACCCGGCTTCGAGATCCATCATCTTCCCCAAATCGATTTCGTTCTCGTCACGCACGCGCACTTTGATCATCTCGATCGCCGAACCCTGCGCCGGGTTGCGGCCGACCAGCCAATCGTTGTCCCAATCGGGGTGGGCAATTTGGTCCACGATCTGGGATTCCGCATCGTGCACGAGCTCGATTATTGGCAGACGGTGAAAATCGGACCCATTGAAGTGTCCCTGACGCCTTGTTATCACTGGGGCGCGCGCTTTCTCGCCGATTCACATCGTGGGTTCGGCGGGTTCGTTGCCGCGGTGGATGGGCGGACTATTTTTCATTGCGGGGACAGCGCCTTCTTCCCCGGCTTCAGGGAGATCGGCGAGCGTTACAAGATCGATGTCGCTCTTCTTCCCATCGGGGCCTACGATCCACCCACGGGACGCGAAGTTCATATGAATCCCGAGGAAGCGGTCAGAGCATTTTCGGAACTGGGTGCCCGCACCATGGTGCCGATGCATTACGGAACCTTCCGATTGGGCTTTGAGCCGTTGCACGAACCGTTGGAGCGGCTGTTGGCCGCAGCCCGGACACACGGCATCGAAGAGAACGTGCTGGTCATGACAGAAGGCAAACCGGTTGTCCTATGAAGACAAAAAAAAGAACGTGCGACGCCCAACGCCGGACGCCCAGCGTGGAATGGACCGCGGCCGAGCGCCTGAACGAAGATTCTGCTCTTTACGCTGCTTCAAACAGAAAAGAACCAACGCCCAACGCCCAACGCTCAACGCCCAACCCTCAACCGCGGAAGGACACGCACTTTGATTTGGAGGAACGATTGCTCGAATTCAGTGCGCGGATTATTCGGCTAGTTGATGCGCTCCCCCGCACCAGAGCAGCGAATCATATCGCTGGTCAATTGTTGCGCTGCGGAACCTCGCCCTATGGAAACCACGGTGAAGTTGAAGCAGCGGAATCACGCAAAGATTTTATTCACAAGCTCCGGATTTGTCTCAAGGAGTTGAAGGAAACCAGACGCTGGCTACGGCTCTTAAAGAAGGCCGCAATGCTTTCCGCCGCAAGACTGTCGCCGATTCTTTGCGAGACTGAAGAACTTGTCAGAATTTTCTTCGCAAGCATCCGGACCGCCGAAAAGAACTCCGAGTGAAAACGCGCTCTTCTTTATTGAGCGTTGAGCGTTGGGCGTTGGGCGTTGGACGTTTGCTTTGAGATCACGACATGCCCGAGTCGCGATTCAGGCGTGCCAATGTAATAGGCGCAATCGTAGCAGGCCTCATCGTCGTTGCGGTTTGCCTGCTGCTGCTCTGGCGCAATCCGCTATTCTTTTGGAATGACGATTACCAGATATCCATTTTGCCGGTTTTCGCCGATGTGGCGCGGAGTTGGGGCGGTGGTGATTGGCCGCTGCTCAGCCCGTACTCATGGGTCTGCAGTAATCTGGCCGGGGAATTTCAATACGGGACGTTTTCCATTTTTGTTAACGCCGCGGTCGTTCTGATCTGGAAATTTCCGCTGACTTTCGCACAACAGGCTGCCGCTCTTTCCATTGCCCATCTGTTCGTTCTGGCGGCCGGAGGTTTCCTGCTCGCGCGCGGTCGCGACCTTTCCGTTCCATTGTCGATTTTCGTTTCATTGGTAGCCGCTTTGAATGGCTGGATCATTTGCTGGGGTGCGACCGATTGGTTCGGCGCGCTCGGCGCCTTTGCCTGGCTGCCCTGGGCCTGGTGGGCCATGGAGAGGGCGCTCGAACCTGGAAGGCGCGGATGGCGCTTTGTCTGGCCGGCGCCTTTTGTCTACCTGGTGGTGACGGGCGGTTTTCCGTACACGGTTGTGATGCTTGGCCTTTTGACGACGTGGCTTGCCTTTAAATCGCTGATCGAGACGCGAAAGTTATCCTCGATTCTTCCGATGCTCGCGGGCGTGGCGTTTGGGTTTGGATTATCGGCGCCCGCCTGGCTGGCGCTGCTCGATTATGTTCATGGTTCCGCGCGCGAGATGCAGCCAGGTTTGGCCCATTGGCAATGGCTGGTCCAGCCCGGCGCGCTCCCGGGATTCGTTCTGCCCTGCTGGACGGTGAACTGGGCGAATTTCTCATCTCGTTTTCTTCCGCACACGGCCACCGAGTTGGCGTGCGGCATCGTCCCGCCGGCCGCATTGCTGGCCGGCTTCATGACACGCGGCCGCCATCTCGTTAGGCAGATTGGCTGGGAGCTTTCCCTTTTGCTATTGGTTTTGATCCTCTCAATGCTGCCGAGCGCGGGTCTGTTCCGGTGGAGTTTTCGCTGGCTGCCGCTGATTCATTTGCTTCTCGCCTTGTCAGCAGCGGAAGCATTGCGCGCGCTTCGGGAAGGGGGACGTGCATCCTGGGCTCGTCCCGGTTTGATTGCATTTGTTCTGGTCGCAACGACCGCGGTGGCGATGCGAATGGAACATGCCGAGGGCCGCTTTGCTTTTCCGTTGACCTGGATTTTTCTCGGGCTCGCGGGGTTTTGGGCCCTGTCTGAGGTTGTCTCTCGCAATCAGAAACGCCAAAAGTGGGTTCCCGCTCTGGTTACGCTGGCGGCCTTTCTCGCGACCTATTTATGTCTTCCCACGAACGGCGGCGTGCCGATCTACAACTTTTCGCAGGAACTGACGAAACCGGAACCGCTGGACCTGAATCGCCTCTACCTGGCGGTTTATTCTCCGGCCGAGTTTGCCTATGGACGAGAATACAAGGATGGACCGATGGGCCGAGTCGCGCGGCCCGGCAGCACTCCGATGTGGGCGCAACTGCGCTTCATCAACGGCTACAGTCCTATTCGTGCCGCGGGCGTCGCGCGTGAGTTCAAGTTTTTCACCCACGGCGAAATCGACTCGGACTTTGGAAAGTATTTGATAGAGAAACAAGCGGGCGGCGCGGGTCTTCTGGAGCAACTCGGCGTGGATGGGGTCATCGTTGCGCCGGAACTGGCGGTCGAGCCTCCCTCCTCGGATTGGGACCTCGCCCTTTCCACTAACGAAGGTCGCGTTTTCAATCGCAAAGGCGCGCCTCTTCCGTTGGTGCGATCGGTGACTCAAATTGATTCACAGCCCGATCGAGCGTTTTCTTCCGCCGGAGTTTCTGCGATTCACGATGCTCGCAATTCGGTGGAACTCGAGGTGGACGTGCCGGAGGGAGGGACGCCCGCGCTCCTGACCTTTTCGCGCCCCTATTTTGGAGGTTATCAAGCCCGCCTTGCCGGTAAGAAACTCGCGGTCGATTCGTATCGCGGACTCTTTCCGACGGTCGAATTGCCAGCCGGGTCGCACGGCAAACTGATTCTGTTTTACCGGCCGTGGTGGCTTGTTGCCGGGAGTATCCTGTCGATTGTTTGCGGCACGATCTGGCTGGGAGGAGCGGTCATGGCTGCGCTGCAAAGAAAGCGAGTCACCGCGTGACGGTTCGAGATCAAAGTCGTGTAGCCACCGCGCTGTGCGCGGTGAGAACCGGCCACAGGCCGGTTGCTACAAAAGCACGGCGGTGAGAACCGGCCGCAGGCCGGTTGCTACAAAAAGCGTGGTGCGAACCCGGCCGCAGGCCGGTTGCTACAAAAAGCGTGGTGGGAACCGGCCACGGGTCGGTTGCTACAACTAATAAACGTCGCGCTTGTAACGCTTGTCGCTCTTGAGCTTTTCGACGTACTCGTTCGCGCTCTCGGGACTCTTTCCGCCTTCCGTCTGCACGATCTTGAGGAGGGCGGCATTGACATCCTTCGCCATGCGGCGGGCATCGCCGCAGACAAAGAAATGCGCACCTTCGCCGTCGAGCCATTTCCATATTTCGGCCGCATTCTCCATCATGCGGTTCTGGACATAGATTTTTTCGGGTTGATCGCGCGAGAAGGCGCAATCGATCCGTGTCAGAACTCCTTCGCTACGCAGGCGATCGAGGTCGTCTTTGTAGAAGTAATTGCATTGCGCCTTTTGCGACCCGAAAAAGAGCCAGTTTTTTCCTTTGGCGCCGATCGCCTTGCGTTCCTGCAAATAAGCGCGGAATGGGGCCAGGCCCGTTCCCGGTCCGACCATGATAATTGGAATGTTGCCGTCTTCGGGGAGACGGAATTTCGAGATGCTCGGAAACACCGGAATCAGGGCGCCCGGTTCGCATTCCGCCAGATAGGACGAACAGACACCCTTGCGTTTGCGACCGTGACTTTCGTAACGCACGACGTCGACCATCAGGTGGACCTGATCGGGATAAGCCTTCAGGCTTGAGGCGATCGAATATAAACGCGGCTGCAATTTCGGAAGCAGGCCGACAAATTCCTGGGGCACGAATCGAATGGAGGGATGTTCGATCAGGAAATCGATGACTTCCATGCCCCAGAGGTAGCGATCGAGGTCCAGTCTGCGTTCCGGATCAAGAAGTTCGGTCAGCAAAGGGGCTGCGTCGGCGCGTGCCGCAATCG
The DNA here is from genome assembly GCA_963788855.1 of uncultured Verrucomicrobiae bacterium. Lineage (GTDB taxonomy): Bacteria > Verrucomicrobiota > Verrucomicrobiia > Chthoniobacterales > UBA10450 > CAWBIE01. The sequence goes on along the minus strand of CAWBIE010000004.1, from coordinate 63,580 downwards.
CCTTCAAAAATTTCGGCGTTGTCTGGGTGATCCCGCAGTCGCGCCAAAGAGCCTCGCGCAGGGTGGTCGGTCCCTTCGGACCGGTCACCGGTTCGTCGCCCTTCGCGCCGAGTGCCTTAAGGATTTCGTCGACCAATGCTGGATCGTTTTTTGGCCAGACGGCCATGGATTCGCCTACTTCATAGGTCAGGCCCCAGTCCTTGAGATCGATCTCGAAATGACGCGTGTCCTTGAGCGATCCCTCGCCGCACAGGCTGCGATTGACGACCAGCTTGCCCGGAAACGGATTGGTCCGGGTGTAGGGCGAAGGGGAAGGAGCCGGCTTTGGGGAAGGGGGTTTTGGAGGAGCGGCTTGGATTGGCATATGAAGCGGTAGGTTTTCCTGTAGCCGTGGTCTGTGCTTGTCGCAAAATTTATTCCAATTGATTGCCAAAATTTCGCGCAATGGATTTTTGTTCGGCAGGACATTTATCGCTGCTCTGCACTTGCCCCCGTGAAAGCAACCATTTTACAGTCTGGTGCGCGTGCTCGAACCGACGCGCTCGAGCATGTCGCAACCACTTGAACCGCTGCCCGTTCGATCGGGGCATGATCCTTACGCTGCTTTCCGGTTCCGCGGCTACAGTTTGTTTACCGCGGGTAATCTGCTCTCGATCATCGGACGCCAGATGCTGGCCGTGGCGGTCGAGTGGGAGATCTATGCCCGCACGCATTCTGCCACTGCTCTTGGTTTGGTTGGTCTGGTGATCGCGGTTCCCGTCGTTGCCCTCTCCCTGCCGGCCGGCCATCTGGCTGATCGCTTCAGTCGCAAACGGATTGTTCTCGTTACGCAGATTTTCAGCGGACTGGCCTCGGTCGCGCTGGCCATCGTTTCGTGGAAACATCTGACGATTCCGCAGGTGGGTATGATCCGCGAGGCCAATCATGGACTCGCTGCCATCGCGGGAGTTTTCGAACGCCACCGCCCCGCATTTCATTTTGATGATCCCTCTGTCCCGCTGATCTATCTCCTGCTTTTCATCGCCGGCGTGTCTCGGAGTTTTGGGTGGGCGGCGCGGGCGTCCTTCTTTCCGATGCTGGTGCCGCGCGACGCTTTTTCGAATGCGGTCACATGGAACAACAGCATCTTTCAGGTTGGCTCCGTGGTTGGGCCCGCCATCAGCGGTCTGCTCGTGGCGAAAATCGGCTTTCCCCTGGTCTACGCCATCGATGCGTTTTGTGCGTTCGTGTTTTTTTTGGCTGTGCTCCCCATTCGCCCGCGCTCGGGTGCGACGAATCAGGCGGACAAGAATCCCTGGAGAAGTCTCGTCGCGGGAATGCGGTTTGTTTTTAGCAGGCATGTGATTCTGGCAACGATCACGCTCGATTTGTTTGCTGTTCTGCTCGGTGGCGCGACTGCGCTGCTCCCGATTTTTGCCGACCAGATTCTGCATTGCGGACCGATCGGGCTTGGTTGGCTCAGAGCCGCACCGGCGGTGGGCGCCTTCGTCATGGCGCTGGTGGTTGCGTATTTGCCGCCCATGCGGCAGGCGGGGAAAACGCTTCTCTGGTGCGTCACGGGTTTTGGCCTTGCTACCATTGTCTTTGGTTTTTCGACGTTTTTCTGGTTATCGCTCGGCATGCTCGTTCTGACCGGTGCGTTCGACAGCGTGAGTGTCATTATCCGTGGGTCGATTGTGCAGCTCGTTACTCCGGATGAGATGCGCGGCCGCGTCTCCGCCGTGAACAATATTTTCATCGGCACTTCCAACGAATTCGGAGCTCTCGAGTCTGGGTTGACGGCCGCCCTCTTTGGTCCGGTCGTTTCAGTGGTGGGCGGAGGTATCGGAACGATTCTGGTCGTTGTGGCAGTGGCGATGTTCTGGCCGGAAGCGCGCAAGATCGGCGCGCTGGATCGGAATCTGAAATGACGAATGTACTGTGCTGATTGGCGGGCCTAAGTGTGTAGCCACCGCGCTGTGCGCGGTGCGAACCGGCCACAGGCCGGTTACTACAGAATAAGCTGGTCGTTGGGCGGCGCGCCCGCCACTTATTGAATTGTGAAGCTTGCCCAGAGCTTTCCAGAGCGTCCGCGACGACTCACTTTCATCCACCAAAAATATTTTAGTCCGCTCTATTTCATCACGTTTTGCACTTATCGCCGTCGCCGCATTCTGGCCGTCGAATCCGTTCACCAGGCGTTTATCAAATTTTCAGCGGGCGCGTCTGAGCGCGGGATCGCCGTGGGCCGCTTCGTGATCATGCCTGATCATGTGCATTTGTTTGTCCGCATGAATCTGGAGGCAAGAGTTGGACAATGGACTGCGGCATTGAAGCAGGCGCTGGCCAAGGCTGGCGGATATTCCAGGTCGCGCGGACGAGTCTGGCAGGAAGGCTTCTTTGATCATGTGCTTCGCAGCGCCGAAAGCTATGGGCAAAAATGGGACTACGTGAGCCAAAATCCGGTGCGAGCTGGTTTGGTTAGCAATCCGGATGACTGGCCCTATCAGGGCGAGATTGTTCTGCTTGAGGGACGCTAGTGTGTAGCCACCGCGCTGCGCGCGGTGGGAACGGGCCGCAGGCCCGTTGCTACAAAAAGCGCGGTGCGATACGGGGATGGGCGTGTAGCCACCGCGCTGTGCGCGGTGCGAACCGGCCACAGGCCGGTTGCTACAGAAAGCGCGGTGCCAGAACCGGCCACAGGCCGGTTGCTACAGACGGCGGCGGGACAAACGCGCCGGTTGTTACACCTGACGACTAAAAGGCGCCGTGCAGGGAAAGCATCCCGTAGGGCGCGCTGCCGTCCTGATGAAAGCGCACATCGACGCGATAGTAATCAAAACTTCGGTAAGGTTGATACCCGACCTCGCCCGACAAGGTCGCGAAGGAGGAAAGCTTCCAGTCCGCCCCAACTCCGGCTCGTGCTTCGCTGTAGGTCAGGAACGCGTCATTCAGTCTGGAATTTCCTTTCGTATTACCAAAATTATCGCTCGCCCGAAAGTTTGTTTCCTTGAAAACGCCGCCTGCGTAAAGCGTCAGATTTTTGACGGGCGTATATTCGACGCGCGGCGCCGGCAGAACGGCGTTGAGAACCCACTGGCGCGCGATTTTCCATCGGATACCCGCGCCCGGCAGGACTGGATATTCGCGCTGCAGATCGACTTCCACGCCGAGCACAATTTGCAGGTTGGGATTGTAGATGTAAGTGCCGCCGATGAGGAACGGAATGCTGAAATTGTTGGCCGTAAAGTCGGTCGTGCCATAAAAGCCGGGCTGGGCTTCGACCCGTACGAGAATCGAATCGGAAAATTGGGTGTCTAGGCCGACCACGAGGGCGCCATTCTGCAAAGTATTGGGCAACGGCGTTCGGTCGGGGAAACCGAAGGAAAACCGCTCCCATTCGAGTCCGAGGCGCAGCACCCCGACACCTGTCCGGGGCGTGAGAACAAAGCGCATGGTGGTGTCGTGTTCATCGAAATCATTGACCACGTCATGACCTCGACGGACGGCGGCTTCGCCGACATACGTCTCTTCCGCAACGTATTCGCCGGAAGAAAAGATCGCCTTAAACCATTCGGAATTGGTTTCCGCCTCCTGGGCAAGTCCAGGAGCCGCGACGGAAAAGACGCTGACGCCGCCGACCGTGAGAGCAAGGAGACGTCGCCAACGGATTCTCATTTCCCTGGCATGTCGCGTCGGAACAGAGTGATCGCTTTGGCAACGTCTTTCATCATGGCGGATTCGGAGGCGAGCCGTTCCACGCCGTGCAACGAGGCGAGCGAATCGGACGAGATCAGGTCGCCGCGCCAGACCAAAGTGGAAGCTTTGCCGTTCACGGTCACGGGCCACATTTGATGAAGCGTAAGGGCCACATAATAACCGCCACTCGCGTAGTAGAGGACGTCCGCAGCCTGGCAGGTTCCTCCGGCACCGGTGCGTCTATAAGACGCGCCCAACGTGACGACCCCCTGATCATCCACGTCGACCAGCTCCCAGTAAAGTTCAGGCCTGAGCGATCCGGCCCCGCGGCCGGCCCCTGTATCGCCGAGAAAACCGGAGAACTGCCGGCGAATCTTCTCCTGTTGTCCTAACAATCCGTTCAAATCCTCGCCCGCGCGAATTGCCGCTCCGCTGTGATCGTAGGCCAGTTGGCTGGAAATTCCGCCGGAAGAAAAAGCCCGGGCCCGGCCGGTTAGCACGTCCGCCCAAAACTTCGCCACAGCTGCAGGCATGGCACCGCCGCCTTTTTCCGCCGAGGCGGAAAATTTCTTTGCTTCCTCCCGGCTGATTTGCAGCTCGGAACTCATTTTTTCCGTGGCACTGACGAGCGTGCGAACCGCTCCGTTATCCGGTGCATTCTGCAGTTTTGAAAAATCGTTAACTGTCGGCGCGGCCGGGAGATCGGAATGGAGAAAAACCTTCAACTCGCGGTGTTTGGTCGGATTCCATTGCCGGAGCGCTTCGTTGAATTGATTGGGGGACCCCGCTGCCACGTAGCAGCTCTGCACCGACAAATAGCGGACATTGCTCATGGGAGGACCGTGCGCGGTTTTTACATCGCTGTTCGCCAGATCGGTCAAATCGACCTTGTCGAAAACGGAAAAGGCGGCGAGCTCGGAAACAGCGTCGGCGCGAAGCGTGAGCGATGTGGCGGACAGAAAGAGCGCGAACGTCCCGACGCTAACTAGCCCGGAGGACCGCCCAAGCCGCATGATTTTGAATGTCATGTTGAAGGCATTAGTATCGCCCTCGCGTCATGGTTGCAAATAGGTAAGCATGTCGCAATAAACACCGGGATGAGTGAACCAGTCATTGTGCTCAAAGATTTGAGCAAGAACTTTGGAAATGTGTGTGCGGTGCAACACGTTTCCCTGGCCATTGAGGCGGGCGCAATATTTGGTTTCCTCGGCGCGAACGGTGCAGGAAAGACCACCACGATTCGGATGCTGTGCGGTCTGACGCGTCCGGGCAGCGGAAGTGCCGCCATTGCCGGGTTGCACGTCTGGAAACAGCGCCATCTGGTGCGCACCAAATTCGGCTACGTGGCCCAACGCTTCAGCCTTTACCCGGACCTGACGGTTGAGGAAAATCTTCGCTTCTTCGGCGGGGCATGCCGCGTTCCGGGCGAGCAATTGGATAAACAGGTCGCCCGTTTGCTTAACCTCACCGACCTGGAAGCGAAACGCGATACTCCGGCGGGAAGTTTGTCTGGAGGAATGCGGCAATTGCTCGCGCTCGGCTGCGCTCTCGTGCACGATCCGCCGCTCCTCTTTCTCGATGAGCCCACTTCGGGCCTTGATCCGGTGCATCGACAGCAAATTTGGAATTTGCTCTACGATCTCGGTCACCAGGGGAAGACGATTTTTATTACCACTCATTATATGGATGAGGCGGAACGCTGCACCGAGGTCGGTTTCCTCGATCGCGGCCGGTTGCTGGCCAAAGCCTCACCCCGCCAGCTAAAGACAAGTTTCCGGACGCGCCTGCTCGAGATCGATGTCGAGCCGCTCATGCCGGCGCTGGTTCGACTACGCGATCTGCCCGAGATGCTGGGGGTCTCGCTGCGCAGCGGCAGTCTGCGGCTTTACACCTCGAATCCGGAGAAGTTGATTGAGAGCTGGCGTCGGAAATGGCCCTTCCCGGACCTGAAATTGTTAGGGGAGCGCTGGGTGGAACCGGATATGGAGGATGTCTTTACCGCCTATTCTCAGGGTTACGATGAAGTGTTGAAAGGAGCGACCCTGTGAGAGGGATCTCGCCCGCCGCCATCGGGAGCGTCGCCTACAAGGAGTTCCTTCATATCTATAGGGATCGTCGCGTGCTGCTCCTGCTTCTGATTTTGCCGCCGCTCTTCACCCTGCTTTTCGGTCACGCCTTCCAGACAACCGAGCTGACTGGAGTTCCAGCTTTGCTGATCGACCGGGATCAAACCCCGCGCAGTGCGCGCTTCATCGACATCGTGATGAAGAACAAAACCTTTCAGTGGCGCCAGCAGGCACCGAATTTTACCGGGGAATCGGACCTGCTCGGCAACGGCGTGCAGGCTACACTCATCATTCCGGCCGGTTGGAGCGATAGCCTGGCCAATGGCGATCCCAAGCCGCTGCCCCTCTATCTGGACGGGAGCGACACCAACACGGCCGACGCTCTGGAGGGCAGCCTGCACAAAAGCCTGGCCGATTTTCAAATGAAGGAGCGCGACGTCCTGATCGACAACCTGCCCGAAGAAGTCTTCGAACTGGGAAAAAAGTTACCGGTCGACATCCGCAAACAATTCGTCTCACTCATGAGCGCGTGGGAAATCGAAGGGCGAGTTCTTTACAATCCGAAGACACGGTTCATCGACTACGTGACCCCGGGTATCATCGGTCTGATTCTGCAATTGCTCACCGTTACCTTGATGGCGTGTACCATCGCGCGCGAACGCGAATCCGGGACGCTCTATCAATTGATGGTGACCGCGCTGAAACGCGAAGAGATCGTAATTGGAAAGATTCTGCCCTACCTCGTCATCTCGATTTGCCTGATTGTGGTTATCAATTTCGTGACCTGCTGGCATTTTCAGGTGCCACTGAATCAACCGGCCGCGCTGAGCGTGATCTGCCTGCTCTTTCTGCTCTGCTCGCTCGGTCTCGGCCTGCTCATCTCGGCCATTTCGCGGACCCAAACTCAGGCCATTCAATTCTCAGTTTTCTTTTTGCTGCCGGTCTTCGTGCTTTCCGGGGCCTTCGCCCCGCTGAGCCAGTTGCCCCGGGGAATCCGCTATGTCTCCGAGCTTTTTCCTCTCACCCATTTCTGTCGCGCCTATCGGCTGGTCAACATGTACCGGGCCGGGTTTTCGTTTTATGCGACGGATCTCGTCGTGCTGCTGGCCGGTGCCATCATCACATTCCTCGGCGCCGCTTTCTTGCTGAAGCGAATCGAGGAATAATATTGCCTTTGACGCGCCGGTTATTCATTTTCGATGTTTCGAGCGGCAGCGGATCGCCGTGGAAAGTTTTGCTCTAAGAAATAAGAAATGCCTACAACCGTTCAGTTCTTTCCGAGTCCCTGCGCCTTCTTAGTTTTTCCAAAATGACTTCGCGTGTTTTTCGCTCGGCCGGTCATATAGGCAGGCCGATTTTGGCTGTTTTTCTTGTCCTCGAATTTTTGATCGGCGGTCCCTCGGCCGTTTCAGCCTCGAGTCCGCGAATGCGTCTAAGCGAGAGCATCAAACCGGTCACGGCCGCGGTGGTCGCGCCAAGTTCCACAGATTTGGATCAACCAATCGAATTCATGGTTGCGCTAAAGATGCGGAATTATGCGGATCTGCTTGGTCGCATCGGGAGAGGCAAAACGATTTCTCAGACCGAAATGTCGGCCAAATATTATCCTCTGGCGGCCGATTACCAAAACGTGGTCAATTGGCTAACGAGTCAGGGACTGACCATCAACAAGACCGATCCGAATCACCTTGGCATTTTTGTTTCCGGGAGAGTCAGTCAGGTGCAGCAGATTTTGCAGGTCGATTTCGGTCGAGTGTCTGTTGCCGGAAAAATGTATGTCTCGGCCGTGACGCCTCCGAGCATTCCGGCTACACTGGCGCCCGTCGTTCTGGGGATAAACGGCCTGCAACCTCACATTAAACCGCACAAACACTCGCATCGCGTGGCCCGGTCGTCGGACCCATTCGCTGCCCGGCGCGATCCCCTGGCCTCGCCTTCGCCGCTGACCGCCAACCACCCGCCGTTCCTTGTCAGCGAAATCATGAAAGCCTACAACGCCAACGGGCTGAGCGTGACCGGGGCGGGACAGAAGATCGCGATCGTAATTGATACTTTTCCGCTGGATAGCGATCTGACCTCCTTCTGGTCAACCAACGGAATCGCTCAATCGCTTTCCAATATCGAGGAAGTGGAAGTTGTCAGCGGTACCTACGATCCGCCTTCGGGCGAGGAAACTCTGGATGTGGAATGGGCCAGCGGGATCGCCTCGGGCGCGAAGGTCCGCGTTTATGGGACCCTGACGCTGGACTTCGTGAATGTTGATCAAGCATTTCAAGCGATCCTGGATGATCTTCCGAGCCAGCCTCAAATGCACGAGGTGTCGATCAGTCTCGGATTGGGAGAAGGTGACGTCGGGATGAGTCAACTGCAGACAGATGCGCAGTACTTTGCTTCCATGGTGGCGGGCGGGCTAAGCGTTTTCGTTTCGTCCGGAGATTCCGGATCTGAAGAGGGCGGAACGACTCAGGTCAGTTATTTTGCTTCTGATCCAAATGTCACAGCCGTCGGCGGAACGAGCCTCGTGCTCAGTACCTGCTCGGGGAGCGCTAGCAGTGAAACGGTTTGGAACAATGCCGACGGTGGGACGGGTGGTGGAAAGAGCGGAGTCTTTGATCGTCCGATCTGGCAGGTCGGAACGGGTGTGCCGCCGGGGAGCACGCGTTTGGTGCCCGACGTTTCCTCGGATGCCGACCCTGAAACAGGCGGCCTGGTTATTCTCAACGGCGTGTCGGAACAATTTGGTGGCACGAGTTGGAGTGCCCCGATGTGGGCCGGTTTTTGCGCGATGATTAATCAAGCGCGCGCCAATCTTGCTTTGCCGCCGGCCGGTCTGCTCGGTCCAAAACTCTATCCGCTTTTGGGGACGACTGCGTTCAGAGATATTACAACCGGCAACAACGGCGCTTATTCTGCGGGAGTCGGTTACGATCTTTGCACGGGTCTCGGTGTCCCAAACATCGCCATATTACTGCAGCCGCTGACTGGCGGCGCAATACCACCCCCGGCGTCGGTCGCCGGCCCGTCCGGGCAGATATTGACCCCCGATCCTAATTGTCCTTTGTCATCGTCCAGCGCGATTTTCAGCTGGAGCGCCGGGAGCGCGTCGGCTTATTGGTTAACCGTCGGGACGACTTTCGGCGGGACCGACATCTGTAGCTCTGGCCAGACTGGCGGGCACTCCTGGAGCGTAAGCAACATTCCGACTGATGGGCGTCCCATTTACGTCCGGCTCTGGTCGCTCGTTAGTGGGACGTGGGTTAATCCGCCACAGGATTACACTTACCAAGCGGAAGCGGCCGGTGTCATGCCGCCCATCATTGCGCCGGCCACGGGAACATATAAGAAAAAGGTGACTGTGAACATGGCGACGGGAACGCCCGGCGCGATAATTTATTACACGCTCAATGGTACCACGCCCACTACCTCGGCGTCGGTTTTTTCAAAACCGTTTACGTTGAAACAGACGACGACGGTGAGGGCGATAGCGATCGAGAGCGGCGTGCCCGACAGTCCGGTAGCGGCGGCGGGATATACGATCACCAAGAAATAATTTCGGTTGCCAGTCGAGTGCCGACCAGCGTGAGGCCCTCCGGGTCGCGATTCACAATTAGACACGTGGTTTTTGTCACGCGAAGGGTTGCCGTGGGCATTCCGTCGATTAAGATCAGCCGCTTTCATTTTTGCGTTACGATCGGATTAGTTATGGCGACGCTCAGCTGCTTGCCGGCGCAGGCGAGTCCGACGCCCGAGAAAGTGATTCCGCAGGATGTGTTCGATGCCATGCGCGGGAGTTTTCAGATCGAGAAGGCCAGGGGAGTGCATGCGCGCTATGAGTTCGAATTAAGCGGTCCGCACGGTGGGCAATGGTGGATTGAAGTGAATGACGGAAAGTTCCGGATGGGCCGCGGAAAGATCGAACAGCCCAATGTTACTTTTCTGGCCAGCGACAAGGATTGGGTTGCGCTGTCGAACGGGACGCTCAGCGGTACGTGGGCCGCGTTGACCGGACGTCTGAAGGTTCGCGGCGATCAGCGACTCGCGAAAAAACTCGACGAGATCTTTCCCTAGAAGTGCGCTTTGAGCGCGATCTCCACGTAAGGCGCAGGGTCGGTGCGATAGTATTCGCCGGCGCGATGGTAGTTGAATGAGCGCTGGATTGCGTAGCCGCCGTTCAAATCAATGTCGACCTGGCGCGTGGGCGAAAAAATCAGGCCCGCGCCGGCCCGGTAATCGTAATAATCGACTTGCGTCCCGCTGAGCTTGGCCACGTGCGGTCCGACATAGTCGTCGTGATGATCGGTGCGGAAAGCGCCCCCGGTCAATTCTCCGCCGACCCACACTTCAAGTTGTTTATTGATCGTATAAATCGCGCGCGGCTGAGGCAAAACACCCATCACCCGAAAGCTGTCGTTTGGCTTCCAGACCACTCCGGCCAGAGGCAAAACGGGAAAACCGCCGTGGAGGAACGACGAGTAGATCCCGGTCAAAACATAGAGCTTGTCCTGCTGCAAAACCCAAAACCGTCCGATCGCGATGGGACAATCGAAAGAGGCGAGGCCGATGTGGTCTTCCGTGTAGAAGCCCGGCCGAAATTGCAGGAACGCGCCGGTGTCCGTGCCGTGCATATAATCAAAACCAATGACCACCGCGCCGCTCTGCAAATGATCCGGCACCGGAGCACTCGTATTTCCGAAATCAAATCGGCTGTAAGCCAGACCGAGGTGCAGATACCAATCCCCGGTCAGCAAAAACCGGTGCCCATACTCGAACTGATTTTGCAACTCGTCCTGCTTCCCGAAACTGCCCCCGTGATTCAGGTCGCTCTCGAAGACATAGGCACTCTCGGTCGTGAAAATATCCGTTGGAACCGTTTCCACCGGTTTCGATTGGGTAACGATTTCCGGCCCACCCTCGGAAAAAGCTGAACCTGCCGGGAAAGCCGCGATCGCACAGGCAAGAAGGAGCGCAAACTTTCTCATGCCGGCCTTTGTCTAGCGTACCTGCGCCGATTGCACAATGCGGCTTTTGCAAATTCCAAGCGCCAACATCCAAGCTCCAATGACCAAACAGCGCGCGAAATCATTCTTCCCCTTTAGAGCTTGGTGTTTGTGATTTCTCTGGAGCTTGGATGTTGGAGCTTGGTGCTTTCGCTCTGAAAGAGCGATCTTGGTGCTTGGATGTTGGGATTTGGAGCTTTTGCGTTTCCCTAAAACGCAATCGTTTCGCCAATCTTCATGACGCGCAGTTCGGCTTGAGCTTTGCGCTGTTTCAACTCGCGCTCGAAAGCTTCAGGCGTTCCGGTCAGAACCGGGAAAGTGCCGTAATGCATCGGAATTACGGTGCGGGGCTCGACCAGTTTAACGGCGTCCGCCGCGCGTTTCGGTCCCATCGTAAAATGATCACCGATGCAGACCAACATGATGTCGATCTTGTTATAACGAGGCACCAGGGCCATGTCGGAAAATAAATCCGTATCCCCGGTATGGTAAAAGGTAGGGCCATCGCGGACGGAGACGATGATGCCGCTTGCTTCTCCGGCGTAAACCGGTGGCGACTTATCGTCTTTTGTAATTCCGCTGCCGTGGAATGCGGGAACCAGGGTGATTATTACCTCACCCTCGAGAAGAGAAACTTCGCCTCCGAAGAGTGGGGTCGTGTCCGCCTGGGCCTGTGCGGCGGGATAGCCCAGCACCATCGTTACAGCCGCAGCCAGATCGATTCCCGCGACAAGTTTCGCACCGGTTTTCCGGCCGATTTCAACCGCGTTGCCAACATGATCGGAGTGACCATGGGTCAGCAGAATCAGATCCACCCGCGTCAGTGCCGCGAGGTCGTTCTGCCCGTTCTCGTTTTTCGGATTGATGATCCAGGGATCGATCAGGAGCACATTTCCGCGGGGCGTTATGATTTTGAAGGCGGCCTGACCGTACCAGGTGAGTTTGGTTTGCGTAGCCATGGTCCTGATGAAAGCGAAAAGTGCGGCTCGGGCAAAATAATTTGGGCAATCAAGAATGTGAGTCGCGGAGGGAACTGTAGCCGCCCCGCTCTGTCGGGGCGTTGTTTTGCGGTTTAAAAACACGGCGACAGAGCGCCGTGGCTACAGCCCAGAATTTTATTGCGGCGACCTTTTTTCCAAACAGTTAAAGTCGTTCCATGAATCACAAGAAAGCGCATCGTCATCTCGCGTCGACGGACCCGCGCCTCGCTGCGCTCATTGCTCGATCGCGTCGTTATAAGGTTGAGATTACTCCCGCCCTCCGACCTTTCGACGCGCTGGCGGAGTCGATCGCTTACCAGCAACTCAGTGGCAAGGCGGCCGCGACGATCTGGGGCAGGGTGCGCGCACTTTACGGCAAGAGGAAATGGCTCGATCCGAAAGAAGTTTTGAAAACCCCGGACCAGCGTCTACGCGGCGCCGGCTTATCGCGCAGTAAAGTTGCGGCCTTGAAAGATCTCGCCGCCAAAACCATCGATGGAACCGTGCCCTCGGCGCGCAAGCTCGCTGCCATGACCGACGAGGAAATCATTGAACGCTTGATTACGGTGCGCGGCATCGGTCGTTGGACCATTGAAATGCTTCTCCTTTTCGACCTGGGCCGGCCCGACGTCTGGCCCGTGGCGGATTACGGCGTGCAAAAAGGCTTTGCCAAGACTTTCGGGAAAAGAAAACTTCCCAAGCCGAAGCAGCTGATGAAACACGGCGAAAAATGGCGGCCTTATCGCTCCGTGGCGGCGTGGTATTTCTGGCGCGCGTTGGATAAACCGGAGACGAGCAATCGATTTGATTAGCTGTAGTGGCCGCTGTCCTCAGCGGCAAGGCACGGGAGAGCCGGCTAGCGAACTAGGACACTACCGAGAGCCGCCGAGACGGCGGCCACTACAGATGCCGCGTGAGAAAGCCGCCGGGACGGCAGCCACTACAGCCAGCGTGATTGACTTTGAACACTCTGATCGCTAAAACGCGCTTATTATGGCAATGATCCACGTCAATCGCTCCGGGACCACGCTGGGCACATTTTCAGAAGAGGACGTGCGCGAAGGGCTGCGCACCGGCCGCTTTATCGGCACCGATCTTGGCTGGCGCGAAGGGATGGCTGCGTGGCAATCACTCTCGCAGTTCCCGGAATTCGGGGGACCTGCACCGGCGGCTCCTCCTCCGCAGGCGGCAGCTCCTCCACCGGCCGCCATCTCGCCTGCCGTTACGGGAGCGACCGCGGAAACGGCAGCCGCCCGCACCGGACTTCCGTGGGAGCACCGGCACGAGCGGGATTTCTTCAGCGCTTTCATCGAGACGTTGCAGATGGTCCTGCTGAGGCCGGCGGATGCTTTCACCGTGATGAAAACGGAAGGTGGTCTGGGCGAGCCGCTGATCTATGGCTTGATCGGGGGATGCGTGGGCGGTCTCGTTTCTTTTCTGTTTTCTTTCGGCCTGCATTCGTTCGGTCTTTTTGCGGGACAACGGAACGCGTTTTACTCGCTGGCCGGACTGGGAGTGGGCTCGATGGCATTCATTATTTTGCTGCCCATCTTTATGATCGTCGGATTATTCATCGGCGCTGGTATCCTTCATCTTTGTCTCATGATTGTGGGCGGAGCGAGGAAACCATTTGAAACGACCTTTCGCGTCCTGGCGTTCTCGCAAGGTTCGACCGGCCCGCTGCAGATGATTCCATTTTGCGGCGGCATTGTCGCTGGCATCTGGGCTTTGGTCGCAAATTGCATTGGCTTATCTCGCGCGCATGAGATCGACATTGGCAAGGCGGTCCTGGCCGTTCTTCTACCGCTGATCGTCTGTTGCGGCGGCGGCATGCTCCTCCTGATGTTGGCCGGCGGACTTGGCGCATTGAATCATCATTGGCACTGATTCGGTGACCATGCAGATCTGCTGGCGTCGCGTCGGGCCGCGCGAGACCGATCACGAATTATTGTGGTTGAGTGTCTCGCTGGCCGGGCTGGCGGCTGCGGCGGCCTGGCTGGCCGTGGGGTTGCCCTGGCCGCACTGTGCCTTTCTGGCGATCACGGGACACCCTTGTCTGACCTGCGGCGCGACGCGCGCGGCCATTCAATTTTTCCATGGAAATTTCCTGGCCGCACTGCGCTGGAATCCACTCGCCTTTGCTTCTCTTTGCTTTGTGGCGCTCTTTGATGGTTATGCCGCGGTTGTTCTGGTGACGGGCGCGCCGCGCCTGCGACTCTGCGATCTGACGGCCGCGCAAAAAAAACTGGTGCGGATTTTGGTGATCGCGATGCTCGCGCTGAATTGGATTTATCTACTGGCAACCTGGCGCAACCTGTAGAGGCCGCCGTCTCGGCGGCAGTTTCCGGTTTAGCCGCTGAGGACAGCGGCCTCGACAGAAGAAACGTGCAGTATCCCGCGCTTGTCATCCCGAGTCGCGCAGACGACGAGGGACCTCTCTTTTGATACTGGATTACTCTGGTTAGGCTTGCGTAACGCCGTCCGGTAGGTGGGGTCCTTCACCGTCTTTGCGGTTCAGGATGACATTGGAAAGCATTGTGTGATTCACGGGACTTGTCTCCCGACGTCGTCCTCCGGTGCGCCGCGGTGCTGTTGGATGAAGGCGGTCGGATCCAGCCAGCCACGGGTGTCCTGGCTGTAGCCTGGACCAATGAACGGCGTTACGAACTCGCGCATTTCGAAATGCAGATGCGCGAAATAACGGCCATCGGCTGTGCCGACCGTGGCAATTTTTTGGCCACGCCACACATTTTCGCCTGCTCGGACGAGCATCGTCTCGACGTGTCCATAATAGGATTCCACATAGCTTCGTTCGCCATTTTTCAGAAAGGCGTGCAAGACGATGATGACCTTCCCCCAGCCGGGGCCACCCTCTCTGGCCAGCAAAACGCGGCCATCCGCGACGGCGTAAACCGGATCGCCCAGGTCGCTGTTCTCGCCTCCGATACCGTTCAAATCGTCGCCCAGATGTTTATTTTCGGTGAAGCGCTGGGCATTGTAGGCCATGGCTCCGTTTTCGCTGCCTAACGGAAAATCGAAACGGGCGACCGTTGGAAGGGAGGCCAGTTCGAGCGGCGCTGGAAGTTGGAAAGCGAGGTCAACCCGCCGGGGACGGGTCAGTTCGGGCCAGAGCCGGAGAAAGAGAGTGGCGAGAAATGAGACGACCAGGACGGCCGCTACCGAGAAGCCAAGCGCCAATCTGCTGTTGCTCCGAACTGCCTTCGTCTTTACGCTCGCGCCATGCGAATTCTCGTTACCGGCGGCGCTGGTTTCATCGGATCGCATCTTGTCGAAAAGCTACTCGCGGCCGGACATGAAGTCTCCATTCTGGACGATTTCAACGACTTTTACGATCCGAAGATTAAGCGGGCGAATATCGCTGCGGTTTCCGGCAAAATTGCAATTCACCAGGTCGATCTGCGCGAAGACGATGCCGTGCGGAATCTCTTTCACCGGGAAAAATTCGGGACCATCGTTCATCTCGCGGCGCGGGCCGGCGTTCGTCCTTCGATTGCCCATCCCCGGCTCTATTACGACACGAATGTGGCCGGCACTTTGCATCTTCTGGAGGCCGCGCGAGTAACCGGAGTCGAGCGGATCGTGTTCGCTTCCAGCTCCTCGGTCTACGGAATTTCCAAAGCGGTTCCATTTTCGGAAGACCTGCATCTCACGCGAACGATCAGCCCGTACGCCGCCACCAAGATCGCAGGGGAATTTCTTTGTTCCACTTACTCGCACCTTTACAAAATGCGCATCGTGGCGTTGCGCTACTTTACCGTCTACGGTCCGCGCCAACGGCCCGATTTAGCAATTCACCAATTCACGAGACGCATCCAGGCGGGCCAGCCCATCGATCAGTTTGGTGATGGTACCACGCGACGCGATTACACCTACATCGACGACATCCTCGAGGGAACTGTGGCGGCGCTTACCTACGAGGGTGCACCCTTCGATGTCTTCAATCTCGGGGAAAGCGAGACGATCCAGCTCAAGGATTTGATCGCGGCGATTGAAGGTGTGCTCGGAAAGAAGGCAAAGATTAATCGCTTGCCCGAGCAACCGGGCGATGTGCCTTTGACCTGTGCCGACATCGCGAAGGCCAGAAGGCTCCTGGGCTATAATCCCCAAACCGCTTTCAGCCAGGGCCTGCCTAAGTTTGCTACGATGGTTTCTGGAATCGGAGGCCAGTCGGTAAAGTGAATATCAACGCAGCGCACGTGTCCCTTCCACTGTCATCCCGAGCGAAGTCGAGGGATCTCTAGCTATTCGCAGAACGGCAATGGCAAGAGATGTCTCGACTTCGCTCGACATGACAGAGAGCCCTTGAAACCTGTGATGAATTTGTCCGATATCCTTTCGGATAATAATTATGGCGACGATCTCTGAGAAAAACCTGTCCTTTGAGCAACGCGCCGCGTTCATTGCCGGGCCCGCCAAATCCGGAACGACGTTGCTGGTCGCGCTGCTCGATAGCCATCCGGAGTTGCTCGTCTTCCCGCAGGAGACCGCCTACTTCCCAACGGTGCTGACGAAATACGCAGCCCGCGGCCGTCGCGCTCAATTTGACTATCTAACCAAAGAATCGCTGGCCAACGTTCTGTTTGGTGGCCCACCAAAATGGGGAAAGCACGAATACCTTGATTTTCCCAAGCCGGAATTTCTGGCCGCTTTCGAGCGGGCCGCCTTCGATCCGGCGAACGCGCAAAGAGATTTGCTCGTCCTCATGATTGAATCGTACGCCGCCATCCGTGGTATCCCGCTCGATCAGGTCAGGCGCTGGGTAGAGAAGACTCCGGCCAATCGCAACTACATCCCATCAATCGTCGCCCGGTTTCCGGAAGCGAAATTGCTCGTCACACTGCGCGATCCTCGAGCCATTCTGGCGGCGCAAATCGCTTTGGAGAAAACGAGAAGGACCGGCCGCTTCTCGGTCTATTACGTGATCGCGCATTGGCGGGTGGCCGCAAAACTGGCGCAGCGCGTCAGCCGCGGCGAAGTTTCAGGAGTGGTGGTTCAATATGAGCAGCTGGCCCGCGAACCGGCCGCTTCGATGAAAAGGGTGTGCGACTATCTGGAGGTAGCATTCGATCCGGGCACGGTGCTGACGCCGACCAAAGCTGGCCTGCCCTGGTCGGGAAATTCCGCCGCCAAAATTGGCTTTTCCGAAATTAGCACGGAGCCGGTGACACGGTGGGAGCGCGAGCTTTCCGAAAATGAGATTGCCTGGATTGAATGGCAGTGTCGCGATCTGATGCCGGAGTTTGGTTATGAACCGAGATTGAGCCGGCGTTCCTTGCGGTCTCTGGTCAAGCCGATTCGTGGCGAGCGGCCGCGCGAATATCTTAAATCACGCGCGTATGCGCTTCGCGATCAGCTAGTTAAGCGCTAGGCGACCGTAGCCGTCTCGCCCTGCGAAGCGCTTTGGAGTGCTTACATGCCCGATCTCGCGCCGTCCAAAGGGCGGCAGCTAGAGTGCCACTTGCAATCGCCCTCCACCGCGTTGATAATCCCCGCGAGATGTCGGGAATCTTCTTCGATGTTCCAGGCGTCCGCTTCTCAACGCGATTCAGATTTTGACACCATGGTGCGACCTCTTGCATCCCCACTGATTCGTTGCCTGACTGGAGCGGCCCACGGTTCGAGACGAGTTCATTTCCGGCGTGAGGAGGCGGAGTTTCCGGTGGCGTCGCAGAATGCTTGCAGATTGCTTGAGGGGCCCTTTCGGGGTCGGCGCGCCGCGGGCTGTGCATCAATCGGTGCGCTCCGTCCATTTAACAATTCGGTAAACCTTGAGGATCAACATGAAATCTCATTCACCCGGGAGACGTTCGCGGCATTCGCGCGGCGGGTCCCGAAGACGGGGCGATCGCGATCGTGGTCCGCGTCAGGACGCGCACGCGAAAGCTCCCAAGAAGACGTTCTGGCAGCGGTTGGCCGCCTTTTTTGGCGGCAATGGCCAGCCGGTCAAGAAGCCGGCTCCGCCGTCACGCAATGGCTCACACCAGCACGAGCGGCCAACGCGGAAGCCTGAGTCCGTCGAAGTCACGTCGCCGCGTCTTTACGTCGGCAACCTGTCTTTTGACGCCACGGAGAGCGATCTCTTCGAGCTGTTTAACGGTGTTGGACACGTTCAGAACGCGGAGGTCGTAAGCTACCGGCACAACCAGCGGTCGAAGGGCTTTGCCTTCGTGCAAATGCAAACGGTCGACGAGGCGAAACGCGCCGTTCAGGAACTGCACGACAAGGAGTTTCTCGGACGCAAGCTCGTGGTCAGTGGCGCCAAAACCGCTGAGCACCAGTCACGCAGTTAAGAGACGACTGTTCAGTTCGAAAATTAGCGAACCGGGAGATTCGGCGATTGATCGCGGATCTCCCGGTTTTGTTTGGTGGATCGCGCTCTCCGAGCGCGATGTTGTTGGTCCATGCGGCGAAGCCGCCTTTATTTATGCGAGCGCCCGAGGGCGCTTGTGTTTTACGCGGTTTTGTTTTTGCCAGGTGAGGACGCATCTTCGAGGCGTCCGTCGAATTTATTACCCAAAGTTGGACGCCCCGGAGGTGCGTCCCTACCTGTTTGTCATTCCGAGCGAAGTCGAGGAATCTCTTACCGTTAATAGCAAGAAACTGTCCCCCTTCGCTCGACATGACAGAAAAGAAACAGCCAGAACGCGCTGGTGATTTGACGGGTGTTTTCTTCATCGTCGGGCCGACCGCGACGGGCAAGTCGGAGCTGGCCGCTGATGTGGCTCTCAGGTTAAATGCCGAGATCGTAAACGCTGACGCATTTCAGCTTTATGAGGGCCTCGATCTTCTGACCGCCAAGCCGGAGGCCGCCGTCGCGGCGAAGGTCCCTCATCATTTGCTCGGCATCATTCCGATTGAGGAGGAGATGAACGCCGAGAAATTTCGCCGGCGTGCGTTTGCCGTGATCGAGGAAATCCGCTCCCGCGGCAAACTCGTCCTGGTGGTTGGGGGTAACGGATTGTACATCAAGACGCTCACCCATGGTTTGTCGGTTCTGCCCGCGGCTGACACGCGACTGAGGGCAGAGTTGGATGAATTGGAGACTGAAGAATTAGTTGCGCGACTAACGAAACTTGATCCAGAAAGAGCACGTGGCATCGACACGAAAAATCGTCGCCGGCTGGTGCGCGCATTAGAAATTTGTTTACTGACGGGGAAGCCTGCTTCGAAACAGCGTGTGCAATGGAAGTCTGTAGAGGCCGCCGTCCCCGGCGGCAAAATCAGTCCCGCCGCCGGGACGGCGGCCACTACAGCAGCTGCAACCACGACAGGCGTCTTCGTTTTCCGCGACCGCGATGAGCTCTACGCCCGCATTGCTCGTCGCGTAGAAGCAATGTTCGAAAAAAGAGTGATCGAAGAAGTGCGCGGGATCGGCGCCCCCAGCGCAACCGCGGAACAAACGATCGGGTTACAAGAAATTCGCGCCTTGCTGGCCGGGCGGATTTCGATGGCGCAATGTCTGGAGCAAATTCGGCAAAGCACCCGCCGCTACGCGAAAAGGCAGTTGACCTGGTTTCGCCACCAAACTAGTTTTGCGCCACTGAATTTATCGCTTCTCAGCCACGACCAAGCGGTGGAATGGATAACCGAAAGAGCTTTTCTCTCTCTTTCGGGCAGGGATGATCGAAACGCGCCCGCATAACATTCAGGAGCGCGCGCTCCTGATCGGCCTGGAAAAGAACGGGGTTTCGAAATGGGATCTGCGCGATTCGCTGGAGGAGTTGCGCGAACTGGCCACCTCAGCCGGCGCCGAAGTGGTGGACACGGTCACGCAAAAACTGGCAAGACCAACCGCGCCCTACTACATCGGCCGCGGCAAAGCGGAATTAATCAAGGAATCGATTCAGGACCGCCAGGTCACGTCGATCATCTTCGACGATGAGCTTTCCCCGGCGCAGGGCCGCAATCTGGAAAACCTCCTCGCTCGCAAGGTGCTCGATCGGACGCAATTGATCCTCGACATTTTTGCGCAGCGGGCGCGCAGCCGGGAAGGACGTCTGCAAATCGAGCTGGCGCAGTTGCAATATCTTCTTCCGCGCCTGACCCGCATGTGGCACCACCTCTCCCGCCAGACCGGCGGCATTGGCACGCGTGGCCCGGGTGAGACGCAGTTGGAAGTGGATCGCCGGCGCGTGCAGGAACGCATCGCGCGGCTGGAACACGATCTCGAAGCCGTGCGCAAAACGCGCACGGTCCAGCGACAGGGACGCAAGCGTCACCAATGGCCGGTCGCCGCGGTGGTCGGCTACACCAATGCCGGGAAATCGACCTTGTTGAATTTACTGACGGGCGCGGACCTGGTCGCGGAAGACAAACTCTTCGCGACGCTCGATCCTACGACTCGCAGTTTCGCTCTGCCTAACAAGCAACGTCTTCTTCTCACCGATACGGTCGGGTTTTTGCGCAAACTGCCGCACACCCTGATCGAATCGTTCAAAGCCACCCTGGAAGAAGTGCACGAAGCCGACCTGCTCGTGCATGTGGTCGATCTGAGCCACGCGCGTGTCGACGATCAGATGGAAGCCGTCGATAACGTGATCAAGGAGTTGGATGCGTACGGCAAGCAGACGCTGGTTGTCTTTAACAAGATCGATAACCTCACCAATCGTGGACTGATCGAATCTTACGGGCAAAGATTTCCCGGCAGCGTCGCGATTTCGGCGCGCACCGGAGAAGGCATGGCCGATCTGGTTCGTGCCTTGCAGGACGCGCTCGCTTCCTGGCGGTTGCAATCGCGCTTTGTTATCCCGTCGCACGAGTCTGCCTTGATCGCCGAAATTCACCGGGTCGGTCACGTGCTCGAACTGCGTTACGAGGAAAATGACGCGATCATCGTGGCGCACGTTCCGCCGCAACTGCAGCAAAGATTGTCGCGTTTCGCCGGCGAGTAGGTGCGGCCAAACGTCCCCCAATCCTGCTTGTCGCGGGTGAGAAAATCAGAAGAGTAAGGCCGTGAACGGATTCCTCGCCGAACTGAAACGACGCAATGTCATTCGCATGGCCGGATTGTATCTGGTCGGCGCCTGGCTGCTCGTCCAGGTTGCGGGAACGGTTCTGCCGATGTTCGGCGCGCCCGACTGGTTGCCGCGAAGTATCGTCATCCTTCTGGCAATCGGTTTTCTACCGGCCTTGATCTTCAGCTGGGTGTTCGAGCTGACGCAGCACGGTCTGAAGCGCGATGAGGATGTCACGCCTGAGGAATCCATTGCGCCGCAGACGGCGCGCCGCATGAATCGCGCAATCATCGCGGTGCTGGTGCTCGCACTGGCCTATTTTTGCTTCGACAAATTTGCGCTCGCGCCCCGGCGCGAGGCAGCGCTAATCGCGGCCGCGGCGAAAACAACTACTGCGCCGGTGGCCCCGCCGGCCGGAGAGGCCGTAAGCAAGAAATCCATTGCTGTCCTTCCATTCACCGATCTGAGTCCGGGTCGTGACCAGGAATATTTTTCCGACGGCATGGCCGAGGAAATTCTCGATGCCCTGGCCCAGGTGCAGGATCTGAAGGTCGCAGGCCGCACCTCGTCCTTTTATTTCAAGGGAAAGAATGAGGACCTCCGCACGATCGGAAAGACGCTCGGTGTGGCCGACCTTCTCGAAGGCTCGGTGCGCAAACAAGGCGACAAAGTGCGCGTCACCGCGCAGTTGATCCAGGCCTCGGACGGTTTTCATCTCTGGTCGGAGAGCTACGACGGCGATCTGAGCAATGTGTTTGAATTGCAGGAGCGCATCGCGCGCGCCATCACCGATCAACTCAAGGTCGTGTTGGTAGGCGAACAAAAGACGCGACTGGTGCCGGTCTCAACCAGCAGCAGCGAAGCCTACGCGCTCTATCTGCAGGCGCGCTCGGCTTATCGGGCGCGTGGCGATGGTGTGAAGCGTTCGATCGATCTCTATCATGCAGCTCTGGAGCGCGATCCGAAATTCGCACCGGCCTGGGCCGGTTTGTGCGGCAGCTTGAACGTACTGCAATATTATCTGCCGGAAAATGAGACAACCAGGATTCCGCAAATCCTGTCCGATGCCGAAGTTGCGGGCAAGCGAGCGATCGAGCTGGCGCCTGATCTGGCCAGTCCGCATATCATGCTCGCCAATCTGTATACCAACGAATGGCGGTGGGCTTTGGCCGAGCAACACTTTCAACGCGCCCAGGCTCTGGCCCCTTCGGACCCGGAGTTTTATTTTGCTTATACCGATTGGCTGGGTGCACAGGGCCGTTGCGAAGAGGCTTTGCAAGCCGCGGAACGGGCCGTAACGCTGGATCCGCTGGCGCCAATGTATCGGAATCTTTACGGCTATCTGCTGGATTATTCGAGCCGCTACGGAGAAGCGATTACGCAACTGCAGGCTGGTTACGCGCTGGCGCCTACGATCCTGTATATCAGCAGGAATCTATTCGGCGCCTATATCCTCGCCGGTCGCATAGACGAAGCAGAAAAACTGAACGGTAGTGTCCGTGCCGCGCTGATCGCGGGAGGCGAGAGCGAAGCGGTCGTCGCCAAACAAGACGCGGTTCGGGAAGCCATCGTTCAGATCGCCCGTGACCCCGGCCAATATGACGCGAAGCGCAAGGCCCTGGGTGCGGACGGTCCTATTTTAGCCCGGGTGTTCACAAAACATATCGACGATCTCTTCCTCGTGGTTGAGCGACTGATCGAGCAACACGAAACTGGCGTTGATCCCGTGGTGTTGCTGCGCAGTCCTCTGTTCGCGGACTATCGTAATGATCCCCGCTACCTGCGTCTGTTGCAAAAAGTCGGATTCGACGAGGCGGGGAATATCCGATGAGCCTCTTCCGCGAACGCAAGCGCCGCAGCTGGCCTTTAATCGCAACGCGAGCAGATTAGGCCGTGAAGAAATGGTTCCGGTCGCTGCGGGAAAAGCTGCGCGAGATGCCGCGACTGCGCAAGACCGTCATCGGTGTTGTGGGTGGCACGGTCATCCTGTTTGGAGTCGTGCTGGTGGTGTTGCCGGGACCAGCCATCCTCGTAATTCCATTGGGAATTGCGATTCTGGCAACTGAGTTTGCCTGGGCCCGGCGAGTTTTGAATCGGGGAAAGATGATCGTCCAAAAGGCGCGGGGCAAAATTCAAAAGGCGAGGACGGCCGCAGGGGAGAGAATCCCATGAACTCCCGCGAGCGTGTGGCGCAGCTACTCAAAGCGTTTCCGAAAATTTATCCGGAAGCGCGCTGCGAGCTGACCTTCAAGAACCCGCTCGAGCTTCTCGTCGCCACCATCCTGTCCGCGCAATGCACGGACAAGCGCGTCAATATGGTGACGCCCGCGCTTTTCAAAAAATACCGGACCGCTGCGGCTTACGCGAACGCGCCTCAGGCGCAACTCGAAAACGCGATCAAGTCGACTGGATTCTTTCGGAACAAGGCGAAAAGCATCAAGGGAGCGGCCGCCAGAATATCCCGGGACTACGCGGGCCGGGTTCCAGATACCATGGAAGAGCTGCGTCAATTACCAGGGGTCGGGCGCAAGACGGCCAACGTCGTGTTGGGTAACGCTTTCCACAAGAATGAGGGCATCGCCGTTGATACCCATGTCATCCGCTTGTCTCAGCGACTAGGGCTGACTCGGAATGTCGAGGCGGAGAAAATTGAGCGCGACCTGATCGCGCTGGTACCGCGTAAACATTGGACGGACTGGAGTCACTGGCTGATTTGGCATGGCCGCCGGCGCTGCTTTGCCCAAAGACCGGACTGCCACCAATGCGAGATTTTCCGGCTTTGTCCCAGTGGAAAAGGGCTTATTCGCGCCGGGCGGGCGCGCACGTCAGGGAAGGAAAAGACAGCCCGGCTCGGGACCGGCGCGTGAGGACCGCCGTTGCTTTTTGCGTTTAGTTGGGACAATCTAAATGCTCAGCAAATGCAGCAAGTCACCGCATTTTCCCGACCCCAGACCGTGCCGATTGTTCCCACCACGGCGCCGAAGCGCGGTTTGTGGATCCTCAGCAGCTGGAGGGACCTTCTCCTTTACGTAGCCACGCCTTTGCTCCTTGTGCCGATGTTTGCCCTGGCACAAGCACGGTGGAGTGCCCAGGACATCTATGTCTTCGTGAGCGCGTTTGGCGCCATGGGGCATCACCTCCCCGGAATGATTCGCGCTTACGGCGATCGCGCCCTCTTCGAGCGGTTCCGCTGGCGCTTCATCTTTGCGCCCGTATTTCTGGTCGCAGTTTGCGTCTGTTTCTACTGGTGGGATCTCAAAGGGGTCATTCTGATCGTATTCCTGTGGGGCGTCTGGCACGGGATGATGCAGACCTACGGATTCTGCCGGATTTACGACGCCAAGACCGGATCGTTTGCGGCGATCAGCCGGCGGTTGGATTTTGCGATGTGCGGAATCTGGTTTGCGGCCGGGGTTCTCCTTTCGTCGCCGCGCATGACGGATACGCTCGAGACGCTCTATGCCAGCGGAGTCCCGCCCATTCCGCCGTGGGTAATTCACGTTTTGCAGCAGGGAATTTTCGTGATGGCCATTGCCGTTGCGATCTTGTTCGTCGCGAATTTCGCCTGGATGTGGAGCCGGGGAAAACCGGCTAATCCGGTGAAAGTGGCCCTGTTGGCGACCAGTATTGCCTTCTGGTGGTACTGCAACAACGGCGTCACAAATATTCTCGCCGGGATCGCCTTGTTCGAAGTTTTTCACGACACCCAGTACCTGTCGCTCGTCTGGATTTACAATCGGAACCGTGTGGAAAAGGACAACACCATTGGGGGCTTCATGCGTTTTGTGTTTCGGCGCAGCGGTTCGCTCGTGGGGCTTTATATCGGATTGGTTTTTGCCTACGGTTCCCTCGGTTACTTTACCGCCCATCTTGAAGTTGAGACGGTGAAGCGGGTCCTAACCGGAGTGGTGGCGGCGTCGGCGCTTCTCCACTTTTATTACGACGGGTTCATCTGGAAGGTGCGCGAGAAGTCGACCCGCCAGTCGCTCGGCCTGACTGGGGGAACTGATGCGGTGCGGACGGCTCTTCTTCCGAGTTGGTTGTTGCACGGCTCGAAGTGGGCCATTGTCTTTGTTCTGCCGCTGGCCGCGCTCTGGTCGGGCCAAATCCATAATACGTCGACCGAAGTCGAAAGGTCCTCGTGGGTGGTGGCCGATCTGCCAAACGGGGCGCGGCAGCATTACAATTATGGCGCCGTCTTGCAGAAGTCTGGCCGAAGCGACGAAGCAGAGCAGCAATATCAGATCGCCCTCGGTTTTGATCCGGATTACGCGAAGGCTCACGTCAATTTGGCGAACGTCCTGGTCGGCCAATCCAAACTGGACGAGGCGAAAGCCCATTTTGAGCAAGCCTTGCGGTCCGAGCCGCGGGACGCCGATTTCCACGCCGCCTACGCTTACCTTTTGGAACGGATCGGAGATAAAACCGAGGCGGAGTCCGAGTACGAGGCGGCCATCCGGTTGAATCCAAAATCCGTGAAGACCATTTATAACTATGCCGCTTTCCTTGATAAGAATGGCCGGCTCGATGAGGCGATCTCGCAATATCAGCTCGCCCTGAAAGTGAATCCAAAGTTTGCGGATGCGCATTGTGATCTGGGAACCGCGCTCTTCGAAAAAGGTGATTTGGATGGAGCGATGGCGCATTACCAGGAGGCTGCTCGCCTGCAGCCCAATCGCGCCGACGTTCACACGGACGTAGGCAACGTTCTCGCGCAAAAGGGAAGTATTTCCCAGGCGATCCTGGAATACGAGGAGGCGCTCCGGCTCGACCCGCATTTTCAGCCTGCCCAGGACAATCTTCGTCTGGCCAGGGGAACCGAAACGCGCTTTCAGTCGCGGCCCTCGCCGTAACATCTCTGACGCGCGCTCTGCATCTCAATCTGGATGACGCGTGGAGGGAGGCGCCGCTGCGCCTGCCCGAACTCGATGCCCGGTCGTGGGGACCGTTGTTGCGGTTTTCGTCGTCCCCTCGTTTGATCGAGAAATTTTATCGCGAATACGAATCGCGCCTTGCGCCGTTTATCCTCTACGGCTCCGGAGATTTTCATCATCTCACTGCTCTCTGGCTTCGCCGGGTCGCCGAACCAACGGTCGTGGTTTCATTCGACAACCACCCGGATTGGGACGTGCGCCCACCCAGATGGTGTTGTGGAGGGTGGGTGAATCGCGCCTTGGAATTGCCTCAGGTGCAACGAATCAGCGTGTGGGGTTGCGGAAATTTTGAATGCTGGTGGCCGGGTCGGATTTTTGGAAACCGTCGCGCCGAGCGCGGTGGGCGACTCGAGGTGCATCCATGGGCGGACGATCGCAGCGAAAAAGACCGGCGACGGCGCGGAGCCATCCTGCGGGACAACTGGCGCGCGCGTTTCGAGCAGTTTGTCGATGGGCTCGCGGCCACTTCGGTTTACGTAACGATTGATCTGGATTGCCTGCGCCAGGAAGAGGCGGTGACCTCCTGGGAAAGTGGTCGATTCATGGTCGTGGACCTTGTCTGGGCCTTGTCAACGCTCCGGCAGAAGAACCGGATTGTCGGTGGCGATCTGTGCGGCGCATATTCACCGCCTCGTTATGCGCGCTGGAAGCAGAAGTTTGCCTCCGAAATGGATCATCCCAGGCTTTCGCGGCCGGCGGCTGGTGCATCGAGCCGCATCAACCACGCAGCCCTGACTGCGCTTTGGCCAGTCTTAGCTCAGTGATACCAATACGACTCCGAGACTGATCAGGAGTGCGCCGATTACCAGCTGAACCGTCAGTTTTTCTTTCAAGAGAAAGGCGGCTGTTGCGCTGATGATGATGACGCTTAATCCCTGGAACGGATAAATAAAGCTTAGATCGAAGCGCTGGAGCAGACCGAGAGTCAAAAAAAACGAAACCGCCATCGATGCGATTCCCGGCACAAAGAACTTCGTGAATTTTGCGCCGAACCCGAGGCTTCGGGAGGTTTCCATGGCGTGCTTGAAGAAAAGCTGACCCGTCACAAAGGTGACGAGCGCGACCAGAATGAGGATAAAGGGAAAAATGCTCACAGCTTCTCTTCGATACGTGCGAACGGTTTCGCCACGAGGAGTAACCCGATTAGGACCAGGGCGATGCCGCACCAGCGCCGTCCTGAAATCATTTCACCCAGGAATATCCAGCTGACCAACGGCACCAAAACGTGAGGTGCGTTGGAAAGCGGAAAGGCGATCGAGAGCGGGAGATGTCGCAGAACGTAGAGCCAGGTCAGCAGGCTCAGGATAATGAAAACGATGCCCAGCCACGTCCAATAAGAGGCCAGCCCGGTGATTCCGGTCCAGGCCCAGCTCTCGGTCAGGTGCGCGGTGGCGCGAGCCCCCATCTTGAGGAAGAGCTCCGATATCGTGACGATGATCGCGTTCAGCGCAAGCTGCAGCCACGGGTTACCGATCCATCGCCAGGAACGCTTCAAGGCGAGATCGTCGACTGGTTCGGTCTTCGCGATAAGCGTCATCCCTTCGCCCTAACTGTGAAGCTCGCTGGCGTTCGGAAATTGTCGCAAAACCGGGTCATGTCGCGTTGGTTCCAGATATTTCACTGCCTGTCGGAAGATGGGATTGAGCACGGCGACGGTGTGGCGCACATACAGATCGAGAGGCGCAAGCTCGCAGCCCAAATGCAGTTTCGGATCGTAATTCAGAGGACTGCTGCAGTAATATTTTAATCCCTGCTCCAGCGACCAGGAAATGATGTCGCGAATCGTGTAATAATAGAGGTGCAGATCAAGCGCGACCCGGTAATCGAGCCCCAGGTATTCATCATAAATGGTGTCGCCGTGGATCAGGCAAAAGCTGAAGGCGATGATTTTTCCATTTTGGCGCCAGAGAAAAAAACGTGCCCGGTCGGACATTTGTGTTCCGATGCTGCGGAAATAATCCTTGGTCAGGGTCTCGAATTTTAGCGGGGAACGATCATGGACCTGCTGATAAAGAGGGTAAATCTCGTCCACGTACGGCGTGACATCGGTCACGACCTCCAGCGTGATCGGCGGAGCCAGTTCCGCTTTGCGAAATTTGCGGCGCAAATTCTTGCGCGTCGCTTTACCCAGCGTCTTTAAGTATTCCTCAAAGTTACTATAAGTAAGAGCTAATCGCGTGTAAGGCATGCTGGGAACTCGGGCGTAGCCGTTAGAAGGGAAGTTGCTGAGGGTGGCGCGATACTTGGCCGGGAAATCTTTCAGGATAACGAGGGAAGCATTGTGTTGGCGTGCAATCGTGCGCAGGCTGGCATGCAGCGCCTTTGCCACCCACGTTTCATCCCCGGTGGAGCAGGCGCCCAGGTGACCTTCGCCAGCCGCGCAGCCCACCATCAAGACTCGCATGGTCAGAAAACGGGGAAATCTCCGGCGCACAAACTCGATCGCCGCGCGAACTCCGCCCGCCACGCCTTCAGTCAAATTCTGACGGAGGAAGAACAACGGCTGAACCGCGCGGACGGTCCCGGAATGATCTTCAATCACCAGATAATGATGCTCAAACCCGTCCAGAGTTTGTTCGAGGATCTCGTAGTAGCGATGGTCTTTGCAGCGGATGGCAAAGGCCTTTCTCCACGCCTCGCACTGTTGCACGGCCGCTCCTGAGACGAGTTTTACCACCCCATCGGGAACCTGAACGGAACTGTCGCCACGCATAAAATAGAAATTTCAACGAACCCGATGGCCACCGGGGGTTGCGAAGAGGGAAGTAACTAGCAATTAAGGTTTTCTCAAGGGGCACGACCCCGGACGCCGTCGCGTTTTTCTGTTGTCCGGGACCTTACCGGGAGGCTTCGGCGGAGTGCCTGGCGCTGGGTTACGCGGGCCAAGCAAAAAACACGGCCGCAGCCGTGTTTTTCATGTCAAAAATGCGGCCTGGGCCAGCGGCCTATTGCTGCTTGGCTCGTTCGTCGATGTATTTGATGACATCGCCGACGGTTTGCAATTTCTCGGCGTCTTCGTCCGGCACTTCGACCGAAAACTCTTCTTCGAAAGCCATGACCAGCTCCACAATATCGAGCGAGTCCGCGCCCAAATCTTCGATAAAAGACGCCTTTTCGGTCACCTGCTCGGGGTTGACGCCCAGTTGCTCGACGATGATGTCCTTAACCTTCTCTTCGGTTGATTTATCGGCCATAAAAAATTCGGTTGATTGGCGCGCAAGGCTTACCCCACGCGCTGCAGCATCGCAAGTAAAACAATTACCAATCTTGTCAATCAATTTCAGACCAAAAATGCCTGCGCTGCGTGGCATCGGAGTTTACTTCCCTCGGCCTTGGCGTAGAAAAGGATGATGCCACCTGAGCCCGACGAGCCCGTCGATTTGCTGGATCTCAGGTTGTTGCCGGCATGGCTCAAGGAGCCTTCCGACAAGAAGGCCTACGCGCATTACGAGGGCGAAGAAGAGAGGCCCCGGCCGCGCCATCGGGAGGGCGGGGGAGACAGCCCAGATCCGGGCCTGATGCGCGTTCCCGCAGTCCCAGGGATCGCGAACCGAGACGGAGCGCGGGCCGGCCGGCTCGGCCGAAAGCAAATCGACCGCCGATGCTCCGGAACGGAGAAGAACGCCGATCCGATGAGCGCGACAGGGCTATCCAGGCTTTGGCAACGCGCGTGACCGTTCGTTTTCTGGCTAATCCTCGCGCTTTCGAGAACGTGGCCGCGCAAATAAAGGCGAATCCCGTCGCCTATTCGGTTTTTTATCTTGCGCGTCTGTTTTTGGAAAAACCGGAGCGTTACGACGTTCACTTGGTTGCCACGCCGGATGCGCCCCTCTATCAATTGGGCGAGAACGGTCCGATTTCAGCCGATCCGCAATTCCTCGAGTCTCAGGCTTTTCGACTCGCGCAGGCCGACTTTTACAAGGTCGACGTGACGCAGTCCGAGCCGATCAAGGGAAACTTTTCCAGTGTAGCCCGTTGCCGGGCGAGCGGCACTTTGCTTGGACCGACCAATCATCACAGCTACCAGCCGCGGCTGAGAACCCTGTATGAACAACGTTTTAGCCGCCGGATGAGCTTTCCCGAATACCAGCGCCAGATCGAAAGTGTGAGCGATCCGGCCATGGTTGAACAGTGGAAGGAAGATGCGCGCACCCTAACGACTTTTACGACTTTGAAGGACGAGCCCACCGCGACATTCGGCAATGCCGCTGAGGCGGAACGGCACTTTCGGCAGCATTACCTGCCGGGCCTGGTGCGGAAGGTTTCGGAACAAACCGTCGGTGGGGTGGCCAGCCGGCAGCTCCCTGACCGGGCATTGCGCAGACAGGTCGAAGATGCCTGGTCGAGAGAGACGCGCTCGCCTTCCCAGGTCATGCAGGAATTATCGACGCGTTTTCGTGAGACCGGTCTCCATATTTTTCGTCACCGCCGCGGAATGCTTTTTGTCACGTCCATTCGATCGCGCCCATTTCCTCACGAGCAGACAAAGGTTTCGTCAAACGTGCAGGCGATTCTTCAGACGCTCGCGGCGAACCCCGGGCTCAACCGCAAGGATCTGGCCGACAAAATTCTGGTTGATGTTCCGGCGGACGAGGCGGAGGCGCGCAAGCTCGCGCTGGCCTCTGATCTGCGGTGGTTGATCAGCGAGGGCTATGTTCTCGAATTCAACGATGGGTCGCTGGATCTGCCGCGAGTGAAATCCAATGCCGGCGTCGGAAAGCCGGCTGAAGCAGCCGGCCAGGCTGAAAACGCGGTTGGACCAGCCAGTGGGGCCGTGACGGCCGAGCCCGCGCCTGGCCCAAACGACCCTCCCACTCAGTCGGTTTCTTCCGACTAGATAATGCCGGCCTTCTTCAAGGCCGAGTAGGCACCGTTCTTGTTGATCGTCTTCAGTCCCCGCGCGGTCACGCGAATGCGGACAAATTTCTTCAACTCCGGAACCCAGATACGGTGTTCGTGCAAGTTCGGGCCAAAGACTCGCGCGACGTTCTTGGTGACGTGGCGGCCCACGCCGCCCTTTTTCTTGGCCATGCCGCGGCGGTGAATGATGCTACCGCGAGTGGGTTTCGATCCTGTGATGCTGCAAGTCTTTGACATATAAAGGGTGGCCGGAAAAAGCCGCGTAAGCTGGCGTCACTCGGGCCGTTGGTCAAGGGAATCTTGAACGCGGTGGCGCCGGGATGGTCAAATGCATCTCGCCTAACCAGTTGCCATGAGCCGAACCAACAATCACAAGCTGCGGATCGGGATTGTTGGAGCTGGTGCCATTGTGCGCACCAGGCACCTGCCCGCGCTCAAGAAACATCCCGATGTCGAGATCGTCGCCATCTCCAATTCGTCCTACCAGAGCGCGGAAAAATTCTGCCGCGAAAATTGTCCTGGCGCGACGCCCATGCAGAACTGGGCGGAACTCCTCGCGGTCCCCGATTTGGATATCATCTGGATCGGCACGCCGCCTTACATGCACTCAGCGGTCACAATCTCCGCGCTCGAGGCGGGCAAACATGTCTTTTGTCAGGCTCGCATGTCGATGGACCTGGCGGAAGCGGAGGAAATGCTGGCGGCGTCTCAACGTTATCCTCAATTGGTCACGATGCTTTGTCCGCCGCCCTATGGCATGCGTTACGACCTGCTCATGAAGAAGCTGCTCGCGGAAAACTACGTGGGCCGCCCGCATTACGTGCGGCTGCACAGTCTCAACGGTAATTTTCTGGATCCCGATGCGCCAGCTCATTGGCGGCAGCGGGTCGAGTTGAGCGGGTTGAATGTTCTCACGCTCGGCATCTACGTGGAGGTGCTGCAACGCTGGCTGCCCGAGATCAACGGCCTCTTTGCGCGGGGCAAGATATTGCAGCCAACCCGCCAGGGATATGAGGTCATCGTTCCTGACATGCTCGATATTCTTTGCAGTTTCGAGGGAGGGGCGGAAGGAGTCCTCGAATTTAGCGGGGTTCATGCACTGGCCCCGAAGGATCGATTCGAGATCTACGGCGACCGCGGAAGATTGATCTACGATTTCGGCTCCGAATCCGTCCAAGGCGGCCAGATTGGCGACCCGGAGTTACATTCTATCGAAGCGCCGCCGGACCTGGTGACGGAGTGGCGCGTGGAAGACGATTTCATAGCCGCCGTGCAATCGAAAGGCCGCATGCGTCCGCATCCAACTTTTGAGGATGGGGTCCGATACATGCGGGTCGTGCAAGCGGTAGCCGATTCGCGGGCGCGCAACGAGTGGGTGTCGATCAGGCCTTGATCGAGCCTGCGCTCTCGAAAACGGGCCGCTCGATTAACCCTCGCAAAGTGGCCCGCCTTCGCGCAAGCTGCGCGGCCAATGCGAGCAGCAGTTCTGTTGATCATGGCGGGGCTGGCCCTGCCCGGCTCCACGGCCCTGGCCACGACCAAGGGTCTAAGCCAGATTGTGACCCCGGATTTGCAGGATCCGGGTGACCTTTCCATTAGCTTTCAAGCACAAAGCGAGCGTATCGGGAATCCATACGAACTGCAGGCGGAAATGGGTCTGACCAAGTGGGCCGAATTCGCGATCTTCGAAGGATTTAAGCCTAACGAATTTATTTTCGGCACGGAGTTTGGATTGCTGACCAAGGAGCCTTTTCTCCTGTCCGTCGGATTTGTGAATTGGTCGCCGCTCAGCGGGGTCGATCCACAACCATACATTGAGGCGGGCTATTATACGGAGCATCACAAATTCATCGCCGGAGCCATCCACGCCGGTTACAAGAACGAAGCCATCCTCGGCTATGCTTACGATTTCAATAAGACGTGGCGCGCTCAGGTCGATTTTCAAAGTGGTTCTGAGAACTCATCGACCATCGGGATTACGTGTAACGTCACGCGCGATTTCCAGGTCAATCCCGCTCTCTATATCAACAACGGCCCCGGCCATGACCTGTTCGGCTATGTCGTGTTCACCTATACATTTCATCTTTGGGGCGATCATGAAAGCCAGCCGGAGGCGCCGGCCAGGCCGCCGGATCTGGGCAAGAAATGAAAGATCCCGCGCTGCAATTTTTGACTCGGGCGCGGGGCCCAGCGGCTTGGCTCTACAACATGGTTCCGCGCAGAACGAAAAGCGCGACGTTGAAGTAAATCAGCAGTCCCGTCACATCGACCAGCGTAGCCACAAAGGGCGCCGATGAAGTCGCCGGATCGAGTCCGCAACGTCGCAGCAGAGAACGGAAGCATCGCTCCGCGATGGTACCCCACAGCACCACTCCGACCAGCGCAGACCGACCGTCGCCGCCAACCAGCCAATGATATTTTCCGTAGTCGAAGATGTGCAGATATTGCCAGAGCGAGATTCGGAAAAAACCGATCGCGTCCCGAGAATCAAACCGAGAGAGAGTCCCGACGAAGTTCCTGCGCACGACGCGAAACCAATCGCGCAAACGCAATTCGCCCACCGCCATGGCGCGGATGACCAGCGTCGTCGCCTGCGATCCGGAATTGCCGCCGCTCGAAATGATCAGCGGCAGGAACATCGCCAGAATTGCCGCCTTCTCGATCTCGCCGTTGTAACCCTGCATCGCAGTGGCGGTCAGCATTTCGCCGAGGAACAGAATGATCAGCCAGGTGGCGCGCTTCTTTACCATGCGCAGCAGCGGAATGGTCGTGTAAGGCTCGTCCAGAGCTTCCATACCGCCGAGTTTTTGGATGTCTTCGGTCGCTTCCTGCTCGGCGACGTCGAGCATGTCGTCGATCGGTCACGATCCCGACCAGCACGCCGCTGGAATCGACCACCGGCAACGCCGTCCGATCGTATTTTCGGAAAACGTTGAGCGCGTCCTCCTGCGAATCGTTCACCTTCAACGCGACGAAATTGTGATCGCGAATTCGCTCACTTTGCGTCGTCGAGCGGCCGAGCAGAAACTCGCGGATGCGCAGGTCGTCGATCAGCTTGCCGCGATCATCGACCACGTAGATCACGTTGATCGTCTCGCTGTCGCTGTCCGTTTTCGCGCACGTAATCGAGCACTTCCTTGCACCGTCCAATCCTCGTGGATCGGCGATGAAATCCGGCGTCATCAAACGGCCGACGCTGCCTTCGGGATAACCGAGCAGACGCCTGTGCGACGCGCCGTTCCTCCGGCGTCAGAAGCTTGATCAATTGCCGCGCCGCCGCGCTCGGCATTTCCTCGAGCAGCGCCGTGCGATCGTCCGGCGACATCTCGTTCAAAATCCCGACGACCTGCTCGTGGGCCATGGCGTGCAGCAACTCCTGCTGCGCGTCGACATCGAGATATTCGAAAACGTCCGCCGCCAGCGCATGCGGAAGAACGCGAAAAATGATGACCCGATCGTTCTCGTCCATGTCGAGAATGACCTCGGCCACGTCGGCCGGCGGCCATTCGCGAAAGAGCTCGCGCAGCGCGCCGAAATTACGCGCGTCGATCAGGCTCTTGATTTCGGGTATGAGAATCTTGCCGACCATAATCGGATCCTGCCCTGCAGGCGCCGCCGATGCTTAACACCGGCGCAGACGCAGTGCAATCGTCGGTAATCATCTGCTTGTCATTCCGAGCGAAGTCGAGGAATCTCTTAATGTTGTTCTGCAAGCCTCCCCTCTGGGAATTTCGCTGAAAGCAGCCAATATAACTTCGATGCCCGCGACACTCACCGATCCCATTATTCGACGCGAAATTGGAAGCGATCACGTCTGCCTTCTGACCTTTGATCGACCGAATTCCGGCGCGAACATCTTTGATGCCGCGACTATGCGTGAACTGAGCCAGCAACTGGATGCGATCGAAAATGATCCGTCGCTGCGCGGACTCATCATTACCTCGGCCAAGAAATCGATTTTCATTGCCGGCGCCGATTTGAAAACACTTCTCCGGCAGGCGCAAACCGGCGAGTTGCGCGCGTTCATCGCCGAGGGGCAGCGTATTTTTAACCGCCTCGCCGCGTTAAAGATTCCGACCTGCGCCGCGATTCATGGAGCCTGCGCCGGGGGCGGTTACGAGATTACGCTGGCCTGTGATTATCGTGTCGCCTCCGATGAGCCGGCCACGCGCATCGGTCTGCCTGAAACCACGCTTGGTTTGGTTCCGGCGTGGGGCGGCGCCACCCGTTTGCCGCGCTTGATCGGTGCGAAACGCGCGGCCGAGGTGATTTTGAAAGGCAAGTTATATTCGGCGCCGGAAGCGGCCAAGCTTGGGTTGGTCGATCAACTTGCGGCCAAAGATCAACTTCTTGACGCGGCCAGGAAAAAATTGGCGGAGGGCAAGCATCGGGTTTCTCCGCCAGCAGATGTGGGCAAGGAAATTCCGGCTCCGCGGGGCACCGGGAACCTCGCGCCGGCCCGTGCCTTGGACGTCATCACATCCGGTTTGACCAAATCGGTCGATGAATCCCTTGCTTTGGAATTGGACGCGATTGTCGATTTAGGTGGAACAGAAGCGACCCAGAATCTAATCCGCAATTTTTTCCTGGCCGAGAAATACAAGAAAGGCGCTTCCCAGGTGGCCGTTGACAAGGTCGTTCACGCCGCGGTCGTCGGGGCCGGCGTGATGGGCTCGGGAATCGCGCAATGGCTCAGTTCGCGCGGTGTCTCGGTGATTTTGCAGGACGTGAGCGTGGAACAGATCGATCGCGGCCTGGCCAACATCGACAAAACCTACGCCGACGCGGTCAAACGCGGCCTAATGTCGGAGGAGAAGGCGAAGGAAGGGCGATCCCGAATCGTTGCCTCGACGGCGCCGGCGGAGATGCGCGATCGTGCAAGTCGTGATCGAAGCCGCTTCCGAGAAAATCGAGATCAAGAAAGAAATCTTTCACGATCTTTCCGCCAAAGCCGGGTCGAAGGCGATCCTCGCCACCAACACGTCTGCCCTGCCCATCGCCGAGCTGGCGGACGAGACGAAGTCACCCGAGCGGGTGATCGGCCTGCATTTCTTCAATCCGGTCAGCCGGATGAAACTGGTCGAAGTAGTTGTGGGCGAAAAAACGTCTGACGAGACCCGGGAACGCAGCCTGGCCTTCGTTCGTCAAATTGGGAAACTGCCGGTGGTGGTGCGCGATAGTCCCGGCTTCCTGGTCAACCGGGTGCTGTTTCCCTACCTGCTCGATGCGGCTGAACTTTTCGAAGGGGGCGCGGATGCGGCGGCAATCGATCAAGCGCTGACTGCCTGGGGAATGCCGATGGGCCCGCTTCGCCTGATCGATGAGATCGGAGTCGATATCACGGTGGACATCGCTGACACCCTGGAGAAGGCCTACGGCCGGCGCGACCAGGCTCCGCCCCTCTTGCGCAAGATGCAGTCGGAAAAGATGCTCGGCCGCAAAACGGGCAGCGGTTTTTACAAATACGAAGGCAAACAGCAGTTGCCTAACGAGTTGATTAACCAATGGCGAAAGGCTCAGACCGGGAAAACTGTGGGAGACGTGGCCAATCGCCTTGTCTTTCTCATGATCAATGAAGCCGCCCGTTGTCTCGAAGAGAAGGTGGTCGAATCGCCCGAGGACGCCGATTACGGAATGATTCTGGGGACCGGCTTTCCACCTTTCCGGGGCGGGCCGTTACGTTTTGCCGAACATTTTGGTTTGCGACGGGTCGTCGAGGAAATGGAGCGCCTCGCCTCAGGTGACCAAAAATTTGAGCCGTGCGATTTGCTTCGTCAGCACGCCCGGAATGAAGCTACATTCTATAAGAGGTAGGGACGCATCTCCGAAGCGTCCATCGAAGTCTGGCAACGTATGAAAGCACCGCTCGAGACCCCTGAAAAACCGATCACCGAAGAAGCCGGCAAAAAGCCGCCGACGCAGGCGGCGACCTCCGTGATCGACACGTCCAAGATGTCGGCGGGGAAGGCCGCCGCACTCGATCTGGCCGAAGCTTCGCGTGATCCGCTCGACGAACGCGGCAGTTTCGCAAGCAATCTATTCATCGGTCGCTACGACTTCGACCGCATTTTTCCGTGGCCGGAACAAAGCGAGCAGGATCGTGCCGCGGGTGAAGAATTTCTCGCCAGCTTGGGGAAATATCTGCGCGAGAAGGTGGATCCCGACGAAATTGATCGCACCGGCGAGATCCCGCAGAACAACATTGACGATCTCTTTGCCATGGGCGCGTTCGCGGTCAAGATCCCGACGCAATACGGCGGACTTGGTCTCTCGCAGGTGAATTACGGGCGGGCCGCCATGCTGCTCGGCAGCTGGGACGCGAATCTGACCGCACTCGTTTCGGCCCATCAATCCATCGGCGTGCCGCAGCCCTTGCTCCTTTTCGGCACGGAAGAGCAGAAGAAAAAATATCTGCCGCGGGTGGCGCGCCAGGAAATTTCGGCCTTTGCCCTGACCGAATGGAACGCCGGCTCCGATCCTGCGAACATGAGTTTGCGAGCCGATCCCGACGGAAGACGGTTCCGTGTTTGTGCTCAATGGCGAAAAACTCTGGTGCACGAATCTGATCAAAGCCGGAGTCCTCGTGGTCATGGCGAAGACCGCACCCAAGATCGTAAACGGCAAGGAGCGCAAACAAATCACCGCCTTTATTGTCGATGTCGATTCGCCCGGCCTCGAGATCACATACCGCTGCCACTTCATGGGCTTGCGCGCGCTTTACAACGGCATCGTGAAATTCACGAACGTGCGTGTGCCGCGCGAGAACATGATTTCGAAGGAGGGCGCCGGATTGAAAGTCGCCCTAACGACCTTGAACACGGGTCGCCTGACCATTCCGGCCGCGTGCGTCGGCTTGTCGAAACGATTGCTCGAGATTTGCCGGAAATGGGCCGGCGAGCGGATTCAATGGGGCGTGCCTATCGGGCAACATTATGCCATCGCCGGAAAGATCGCCGAGATGGCGGGCAACGTTTTTGCGATGGAGGCGATGACGTTTCTCACCTCCGCGCTGGTTGATCGCAAGGCCGCCGATCTGCGCATTGAGACCGCCATGTGCAAAATGTGGGCGACGGAAACGACCTGGCGCATCGCCGACGACGCCATGCAGGTTCGCGGTGGTCGCGGATACGAGACGGCGCAATCCCTCGCTGGGCGCGGCGAGGAGCCGATTGCGGTCGAACGTTTTCTGCGCGATTGCCGGATCAATACGATTTTTGAAGGTTCCAGCGAAATCATGCGCCTCTTCATTGCCCGCGAGGCTCTCGATCCGCACCTGAAGGTTGGAGGCGCCATCTTCAACACGCAGTTGCCCATGTCGGAGCGGGCCAAAGCCGTATTTACTTCGGGCAAATTTTACGCGACCTGGTATCCGAAGCAGTGGCTTCCTGGAAGCGCCGGCGAGATCAAGGGCTTGCACAATGATTTGCGGCCGCATGTAAATTATGCGGCCCGCACAAGCAAGCGTCTCGCCCGTGGTTTGTTCCATGCCATGACGCGATTCGGACCGACGCTCGACCGCGAACAGCTTCTGCTCTCGCGCTTCGTCGGAATCGCCACCGAACTATTCGCCATGAGCGCGACCTGCTCTTTTGCCCAGCACAAGATCGATCGCGGCGAGCCGGTGGAGGAAGTTCTATCGGTCGCGACATATTTCTGCCGCTCCGCGAGAATGCGCATCGAACATCATTTTGCCGGAACGGCCCTGAATGCCGACCGTCGCGGTTACGAGCTGACCCAGGAGTTGTTGGCCGGCAAACATCAGGGCCTCCGCACTGGCATTGTCTAGGAAGTGATTTCGTGCGCTGTAGCCACGGCGCTCTGTCGCCGTGTCCCCAGCTCTGACTGCCTCACGCCCCGACAGAGCGGGGCGGCTACAGCCCGTTCGGCAGAGCACTCGGGCCGGTGGACATCGGACTGGCACTGGCTGTGCTCAAGTCTCCGGCGTGGCAGCGATAGGTTTTCTCATGATCGGCCTGGTCTGCGCCATGATCTCGCGCGTTTTCTTGTTTATTGCAGCGCTCGATATCAGCGCCGGCTGGGCGGTTGGTGTTCTTCTGCCGTTCGGTCCGTTGGTATTTCGGCTGAGCTACCCGGAGAGTGCAGAGCGCTCGAAAATCTTCCGGTTTGCGACTCTGCCCTGTTTCCTTCTCTACCTGATTATTGATGCGGGTCCGTTGTATCACGGTCACCTTACCGAGATTGCCCGAAGCACAGACACCGTGGCGGTGCCCGTGCACTACAGCCTGGAGAAACCGGCTGCGCCCCAGCAGAAAACAGCTAGTCCCACGCCGAAGCCCGCGCTCTTACCCAGCGCGGATGAACGTCGCGCCGCCAACACCCGTGAGTTCGATCGGCTCCGCCTCTGGAATGAGGCGCTCACGCTGAAAAAGCGCGACCTTCTGCACAGCGACGCGGAAGGAAATCTCAATTACAATGTGGAGCTCGCGCAATACAAAGTGGCACTCGAAAAAGCCAACGCGGAAAGAAACGCGCTCTGGCCATCCGCAAAATAGTTTTCCCAGAGCTCCCATGGCAAAAGCGGGAGCGCGAGCAGAAGCGGAGGCAGAGAAACAATAGCTCCGCCGGTTGACCGCCTACATCCCTCAGACTACCCTGAAGAGATGAGTATGCCCTCCATGCTCACCGAAGCGGTCTCTGGTCGGAGCCGCACCGGCGAAAGCAAGAATATGAAAACCGTGAACGCTTCGCGCGTTTTGGAAAGCCTTGAGCAACACATTTTGCTCGATGGCTTTCGCATTGTCATAGACCTCGAAAAAAGTCGCGGCTCATATTTATATGATGCGGCTACCGGCCACCGTTTGATCGATCTTTACGGATTCTTCGGATCGATGCCGGTTGGATTCAATCATCCCTATTTCGACAATCCGGAGGTGCAGCACGATTTGTTGCGTGCGGCCAAGGTCAAGGTCGCCAACTCCGACGTTTACTCCCAATCCTACGCGGAGTTTGTCGACACCTTTGTCCGGGTGATGGGCCTGGCCCCGCTCGAACGTTTTTTGTTTATCGAAGGCGGCGCACTCGCGGTCGAGAACACCCTCAAAGCGGCCATGGACTGGAAGGTTCGCAAGAACATGGCGGCCGGCCGGGGCGAGCGCGGCACCCAGATCCTGCACTTCCGGCATGCCTTTCACGGGCGCAGCGGCTACACCATGAGCCTGACCAACACCGACCCGCGCAAGACGGATTTGTTTGCCAAATTCGATTGGCCGCGGGTCTCGTGTCCTTATATCAACTTCGCCCTCCCAGAATCGGAGCGTCAGGCGGATGTCATCGCGCGGGAAAAAAAATCGGAATCGGAGATTCGTGATTTCATAGCCAAACGCGGAATCGACATTGCCGCCATCATCATCGAACCGATCCAGGGCGAGGGTGGAGACAATCATTTCCGCGGTGAGTGGTTGAAAACGTTGCGAAAGATTTGTGACGAGAACGAAATGCTTCTGATTTTCGACGAAGTGCAATGCGGGATGGGCGCGACCGGACGCAACTGGTGCTGCCAGCATTTCAATGTCCTGCCTGATCTGATGGCCTTCGGCAAGAAGTCGCAGGTCTGCGGCGTGATGGCCGGACCGCGTTTGGACGAGGTGAAGGATAACTCCTTCCGCTTGCCAAGCAGGTTGAATTCAACGTGGGGCGGAAATTTTACCGACATCGTTCGTTCGACCCACTACCTCCGCATTATTGAAGAGGAAAATCTGGTGGAAAACGCCGGAAAGATGGGCGCCTATTTCCTGGAGCAATTGCGCAGCTTCCAGAACGAGGAGCCGATGATTTCCGCGGTGCGTGGACGGGGCGTGTTTCTTGCCTTCGATCTGCCCGACGCCAAAACGCGCGAGGAGTTTTGGAAAGGCCTGTTTGATCTCGGTGTCCTGACCTTGCGTTCGGGCGAACACTCGATCCGCTTTCGTCCCACGCTAGACATTTCGATTAAAGTGGTCGACGAGGCCATGGATCTCATGCGGCAATATTCCCGCAGCCGCAAATGAAGCGACGCGCAGAAGGTGGATCGAGCGCTCCGTCGCTCGATGTTAATTCAGAGGCTTCGCCTCCATTATCTTAGCATCGTGCGCGGAGCGCCCGATCCACCATCAATATGAAAAACGTTTTCGAAAAACTTGGTATCGCCGACGAAAATGCTGGTGTCTTCGATGGTGAATGGCGCGGCGGCGGCGCAAAGATCGACAAGATTTCTCCGATTGACGGACGACGGCTCGCCAGCATTCGCACCGCCTCGGAGGCGGATTATGAGAAGGCGATCGCTCGCGCACACGAAGCTTTCTTGAAGTGGCGAGTCACGCCGGGCCCGGTGCGCGGCGAAACGGTGCGCCGCCTCGGTAATGCCCTGCGCACTCACAAACACGAACTCGGCCAGCTCGTCACGCTCGAGACCGGAAAAATCATTGCCGAAGGCGAAGGCGAAGTGCAGGAGATGATCGACATTTGCGATCTCGCGGTTGGTCAATCCCGCATGCTTTATGGTCTGACGATCCAATCGGAACGGCCGAGCCATCGTTTGATGGAGCAATGGCATCCTCTTGGAATTGTCGCCGTGATTAGTGCTTTCAATTTCCCGGTCGCGGTCTGGTCCTGGAACGCGACCCTGGCGGCGGTCTGCGGTGACGCCACAGTTTGGAAAGCTTCGGAAAAAACACCGCTCAGCGCCATTGCGGTGACGAAAATAGCCGAGCGTGTTTGCCGCGAGACGGGGGCCGATCCAGCGATTTTCACTTTACTCATGGGCGATCGCAAGACGGTCGGACAAAAACTATCGGC
This sequence comes from uncultured Verrucomicrobiae bacterium, assembly GCA_963788855.1. GTDB lineage: Bacteria > Verrucomicrobiota > Verrucomicrobiia > Chthoniobacterales > UBA10450 > CAWBIE01. The sequence continues at coordinate 22,296 of CAWBIE010000004.1, read as the reverse complement.
CGATCGGCGCATCCCATTGATCTCGGCTACGGGCTCTGTCCAGATGGGCGTCCATGTGGCGCAGGCAGTTCACGGCCGGCTCGGCAAGACGATCATGGAACTGGGCGGCAATAACGCGCTCATCGTCGCGCCTACCGCTGACCTCGGCATGGCGACGCAATCGATCTTTTTCGGCGCCGTTGGCACAGCCGGACAACGCTGCACTTCGACCCGACGCGTAATCATGCATGAGTCGGTCGCATCGAAAGTGCGCAGCAAACTTCTCGCTGCTTACAAGACGTTACCGATAGGCAATCCGCTCGATAAGAAAACGTTGATGGGTCCCTTGATCGACAAGAACGCCGTCGACATGGTGCAACATTCCATCCAACGCTTGAAAGACGAGGGCGGCGAAGTGCTTTACGGCGGCGAACGCCTTGAAGGCCCGCAATATCAGGGTGGCTGTTATATGACGCCGTGCCTGGCCAACGCGAAGCCCGATTTTCAGATCGTTTGCCACGAGACGTTTGGGCCCCTGCTTTATTTGATGACCTATCGCGATTTCGATGAAGCGCTCGCCATGAACAACAATGTGCCGCAGGGTCTGACCTCCTCGGTTTTTTCAAACGACGTACGCGAAACCGAAAAATTCGTTAGCGCAATCGGGAGTGATTGCGGTATCGCGAATATCAACACCGGCACGAGCGGTGCCGAAATCGGCGGAGCGTTCGGTGGTGAGAAAGAAACCGGCGGCGGCCGCGAAAGCGGAAGCGATTCGTGGAAAATGTACATGCGCCGTCAAACGAACACGATCAACTTTTCCACAGAACTTCCCCTGGCCCAGGGAATCGAGTTCAGCACCGACGACGCGGGCAGCGCAACAGCGTAAGGCGGATCGCGACCTCCGGGCGCGATGTTAGGAATGGCGCCGAAAGGCGCATATATTTTAACATCGCGCTCGGAGAGCGCGATCCACCAAATCAGAAGCGCAGGACGCCTCACGTTTCCTGTTAAGGAAGCTTCCGTGTAGCCACGGCGCTCTGTCGCCGTGTTCTGCGTCCTGCCCAAACGCCCGGACAGAGCGGGGCGGCTACAGTCGCCGAGTTTTTAGACGCAGACCTGGATTCAGCGAGCCGTGGTCAGTTCGAAGAGTCCGCCAAGATCCTTGGCCGTTTCCATGCTCATGATGAACTTCTGCAGCTTCTTGCATTGCTCCTTGCCGATAACGTCGCCGCCCAGCGCGGTGAACTTCACCGCGATCTCATCCTCGGTCATCGGATCGCGCGGATCGCCTTTCGGAACATCCACGCGCGTGGAATGTGATTTGCCGCTCGTTGGTCGTGATCGTCACGCGACTCGGCTGAAATTTCGGAAAGAGCGCTTCGAACTCCTCGTTGGCCACCACTTTCACCTTGTCCATGATCGGGATGAGCGCCTTGTCCAGCACGCGCTCTTCCTTGAATTGCAGCGGCGTCACCATGCCGTCGACCAGTCCCGCCGCCATGCAATAGGGCAGCGAATGATCGGCCGTTTCCTTGGAGTCCGGTCGATACTTGTGCGGATCGCCCAAGAATGTCGGCCGCGCGCGCAATCACTTCCACTTTGATCTCCTTCACGTCGTCGGCCTTGATCTTGTGCTCCTTGACCGTCTTCATCATGGCGGTCAGCGGCGCGTGACTGAGCGCTTCGATCGGGAAACTCTTCATTCCGCAATCGAGGATGCGATAATGTGACTTAGTCGAGTTGGGAAGATCCTTGATGAGTCGCTTCGCCGTCGAATGTGGCTGGTTTTCCCTTGTATTGCACGTGATGAAAGACAGCGAACAAACCTTCCTTGCCGTCGATGATGTGCTCGGGACCGGAAAATCCGCCACGGGCCAGGAGCGCGCTCTCCGCGCCCATGCGCCCGGCCCACGGATCGACCGTGTTCTTCATGTTGGTCAATTTGCCCGCCGTCACTGCGCCCGGACAGAATGTACGTGACGCGCTGATCCCCATGGCCGACACCATCTGCGCCGGCGTGAGATTCAGCACCCGCCCCGCTGCGATCGGCGCCGCGAACGCGCTCAAGGTGGCGTGATGCCAGCCGTATTCGCGCACGCCTGGGCGGCCCACTTCGCAAAGACGCATTTCAATTTCGTAGGCGATGATGGTGGCGAGAATCAGATCCTTGCCCGCTCAGGCCTTCGCTCTCACAAAGGGCCAGCGGCGCGGCGATGAGATCGCTCGGATGACACGGATCCGACTTCCAATAGATGTCGTTGTAATCCATCGCCCGGATCATGTGGCCGTTTAAAAATGACGCATCGACCGGATTCGTCTTGAAGCCGGATACGAATGCAGTGGCTCCACCCTTTCCACCAGACGAGTCCGCCGTGGCGGACATGGCGCGGTAGTGCTTCAGCAAAATTTTGGCGTCATCCTGCTGGCTGCCGCCCAGCGCGCAGCCGATGGAGTCGAACCAAAACAGTTTGGCCGCCTGGATCGCTTCGGGCGACAGATGCTCATATTTCAGGGCGCAAGCCCACTCCGCGATGACGTAAGAGAGAAGACGCTTCGATTCGGTTGCTTGGTGTGACATAGGATACTAATTTTGCTTGTTTCAGGAGCTTGATCGGGCTCGGCAGATTTTCAAGGCGCTTCCCTCGAACGCAAATGTTAAACGCCTCAGCAATTTGGACTGTCTTGCGCCGGACAGAGAAGGCATCATTCCCCTTCACTGTCGGTTCGCCAAGCTGATTACGTGTTTAGCGCCGGCACACAGATCGATCCTGACAACACGGACGGAGTATTTGTTTAGCGTTCCTGTGAGCCCGGCAGCGCGGCCCAATCCCTCAAATCCTGTCGATGCATTCAGTTCGGCCGAGTCCCGGCACGCGTCTTGTTCGCCATGAAATAGAGCACCGGCACCGCCATGCGGCTGATGAGCAGCGAGGCGATTTCGCCGGCCATCAGCGCGATGGCGAGGCCTTGGAAAATCGGGTCGGCGAGGATGACGCTCGCGCCGACGACGACGGCCATCGCGGTCAGGAGCATCGGGCGGAAGCGCACGGCGCCGGCATCGACGACCGCTTCGGCGAGCGGCATGCCTTCGCGCAGACGCTGCTCGATGAAATCGACGAGGATGATCGAGTTGCGCACGACGATGCCGGCGCCGGCCATGAAGCCGATCATCGAGGTGGCGGTGAAGAAGGCGCCGAGCAGGCCGTGCGCGGGCAGGATGCCGACGAGCGAGAACGGAATCGCGACCATCACGATGAGCGGCGTGAGGAAGCTGCGGAACCAGCCGACCATCAGCACGTAGATCAGCACGAGCACGGCGGCGAAGGCGGTGCCGAGGTCGCGGAAGACTTCGATGGTGATGTGCCATTCGCCGTCCCATTTCATCGCGGGCTTCGCGTCGGTGAACGGCTGGATGGCGTTGTAGATTTGCAGCGGCGTGCCGTCGCCGCCGAACTCGCGCGTGTCGAGTTTCGCGAGCGCCTTGTTCATTTTCGGGATCGCATAGACGGGGCTCTCGACCACGCCGGCGACGTCGCCGATGACGTAGGTCACGGGCATCAGGTTCTTGTGGTAGATGCTCTTCTCGGTCGTGGTCTGCTCGACGTGCACCAGTTCGCGCAGCGGCATGAGCGGCGCGGTGCCGGCCGGCGCCGGGCTCGGGCAGCGCGTTGGCGTCGCCGGAGCGGACGCGCAGCGCGAGCAATTCCTCCGGCGTCGTGCGCGACGGAGCGCGGCAGTTCGAGCATGATGTTCACGTCCTCCTTCTCGCGCGGCAGGTGGAGGAGATCGACGGACTCGCCGCCGACGGCGATGCGCAGCGTCTGCGAAATCGTCTCGGCGCTGATGCCGTGGAGCGCGGCCTTTTCCTTGTCGATGACGAAGCGCGCCTTCGGCTGGTCGGCCTCGACATACCAGTCCACATCCACGACGCCCGGCGTGCTCTTGAAAATGTCGCGCACCTTGCGGGCGAGCGCGTGGCGGTCGGATTCGGTCGGGCCGTAGATTTCGGCGACGAGCGTTTGCAAGCACGGGCGGGCCGGGCGGCACCTCGGCGACGGCGACGCGCGCGTCGTATTTGGCGGCGATCGCGGCGACGCGCGGGCGGACGCGTTTGGCGATGTCGTGGCTCTGCGCCTTGCGCTCGCCCTTGCGCGACGAGGTTCACCTGGATGTCCGCGACGTTCGCGCCGCGGCGCAGGAAGTAGTGGCGCACGAGGCCGTTGAAATTGAACGGCGCGGCGACGCCGGCGTAGATCTGGTAATCGGTGACCTCCGGTTCCGTGCGGACGGCGGCGGCGATCTCGCGCGCGGCCTGCGCGGTGCGTTCGAGCGAGCTGCCCTCGGGCATGTTCAGGATGACCTGGAACTCGCTCTTGTTGTCGAAGGGCAGCATTTTCACCTTCACCCAGCCGAGCGCGACGGTCGCCATCGCGAGCAGCAGCAGCGCGGTGATCGAGCCGAGAAAAAGCCAGCGCCAGCGCGGTTGCGCGAGCAGCGGTCCCATCACGCGGCGATAGAGCCGGGTGAAGAAATCCTCCGCGTGCGCGAAGTGGCTGTGCGTGCCGGCGGGCGCGGCGCCTTCGGTCAGTCTGCGAATATTTCTTGCCCCAGCGCAGGATGCGGATCGACGCCCACGGCGTGACGATGAACGCGATGGCGAGCGACCAGCCCATCGCCGCGCTCGCGCCGATCGGGATCGGCCGCATGTAGGGCCCCATCAGTCCGCCGACGAACGCCATCGGCAGCACCGCGGCGATGACGGCGAACGTCGCGAGGATCGTCGGGTTGCCGACTTCGCTCACCGCTTCGACCGCGATGGCCGACCAGTTGCGGCCCTTGTTTTGCGGGAGATGAAAATGGCGGACGATGTTTTCCACCACCACGATCGCGTCATCGACGAGGATGCCGATGGAGAAGATGAGCGCGAAGAGCGTGATGCGATTCAGCGTGAAGCCGAGCAGGTAGAAAACGAGCAGCGTGAGCGCGAGCGTGGCCGGAATGGCGATGCGCGACGATGCCCGATTCGCGCCAGCCGAGCGTGAGCCAGATGAGCAGCGACACGCCGATGACGGCGATGCCCATGTGCAGCAGCAGCTCGTTCGATTTCTCCGCCGCCGTCTCGCCGTAGTGGCGCGTGATCGAGACTGCGACGTCGCGCGGGATGACGCGTGCCCTTGAGCGTCTCGACTTTGCGCAGCACGTCGTCGGCGACGGAGATCGCGTTCGCGCCGGGACGCTTGGCGATGCTGAGCGTGACGGCGGGTTCTTCATCCGGCGCCGACGCGCGTGCCGCGCCGTGGCCGAAGAAGACGTAGTTCGACGGCTCCTCCGCGCCGTCCACGATCTCGCGCGACTTCGCGCAGATAGACCGGCCGGCCGCCGAAGACGCCGACGACCACATTGCCCACATCCTCCGCGCTGGTGAGGAACGCGCCGGTTTCGATCATGACCTCCTGATTGTTCGTCGTCAGGCCGCCGGAGCGGTACTGCCGGTTGGCCTGCTGGAGCATCGGCACGAGACCGGCCGCGCTGAGATTGCGCGAGGCGAGCCGCACCGGATCGAGCAGCACGCGCACTTCGCGCCGCGCGCCGCCGATGATCGTTGTCTCCGCGACGAGCGGCACGGCTTTAACCGCGTCGTCCACCTCCGCCACGAGCCGGCGCAGCGTGAGATGATCGTAGCGCGCGCTGTGAAAGGTGAGCGCGAGGATCGGCACGTCGTCGATCGACTTCGGCTTGATCAGCGGCGTGCCGACGCCGTGCGGGATGCGGTCGAAGTTCGAGCGCAGCTTTTCCGTTAGCCTGCACGAGGCTCTCCTCGGGATCGGAGCCGACCTTGAAGCGCACGATGACGAGGCTCTCGCTGTCGCGCGAAGTCGAGTAGATGTATTCCACGCCGGGGATTTCCCAGAGCAGCTTTTCCATCGGCCGCGTCGCGCGCTCCTCGACTTCCTTCGCGCTGAAGCCGGGCATGGTCACCATCACGTCGACCATCGGCACCTTGATCTGCGGCTCCTCCTCGCGCGGCAGCAGCACGATCGCGGCGATCCCGAGCAGGACCGACGCGACGATGATCAGCGGCGTGAGCTTCGAATTGATGAACGCCCGTGCGATCCGGCCCGCGGGGCCGTGCGCAGTGTTGGCCGGCTCTCGGCTCGCCGCGTTCACGGCTTGATCGTGATGGATTGGCCGTCGCGCAATTCCGCCGCGCCCTCGGTAACAACCTTTTCTCCGCGGCCGAGGCCGGCGAGCAGTTCTACCTCGCTGCTTGTCCGCTTGCCGGTGCGGACGAGGCGAAGCTGCGCGTGCTGATTTACCGCCACGAACACGGTCTCCATTTGCCCGCGAACCACCAAAGCGGATACCGGCACCCAGACGGCATCTGTCTTACCGGTCGGCACAAGAACCCGGCCGAACTGTCCACTGCGCACACCTTCCGTCGGCGGGAGTTCAAGTTTCACGAGAAAAGTGTGGCTCGACGCGTCGGCGATCGGCGCCATTTCAACCACCGTTCCTTCAAGATCAGTTGTCACAGCGCTGACGCGCACCGGAAGTTTGGCGCCGATTTTGATGTCTCGAGCCAGCGCTTCCGGCACATCGGCTTCGAATCGTAAGCTGGCCGGATCTTCCATCTCGAGGATTGGTTTGCCCGGCGCCGCCAAGTCGCCGACATCGGCCAGCTTGCGCGTTACCACTCCATCGAACGGCGCCAATATTTTTGTGTAGCTAAGCGCCGTCTGAGTTTCCGTGACCGCTCCGGCCGCAACGCGCTCGCGCGCCTGCACGGTATCAAAGTCCGCCTGGGCGGTGATTTTCTGCTCGAACAATTTGCGGGCTCGTTCGAGATCGCGTGCCGCCTGCTCGCGCACTGCGATGGCCTGGTCGAGCTTCGCCTGAATCTCGCGTGCATCGAGCTGGATGAGCAGATCGCCCGCCTTCACTTGCTGCCCAGGCGCGACCAGCACCTTCTCGATTCGTCCGCTCACCTTTGCCTCGATGACCGCTCGGAGCTTCGGCTGGACGGTGCCGACCACTTCTTCGTTCGATGTCCGCGCCTTGTCCGTCACCGTCACGATGCGAACCGCGGCCGGCGGGAGAGTCTCAGGCGGGCTTTCCTTCTTCCGCGCATGACACGCTGCCAGACCAAATAGAATCGTAAGCGTGACCGGCACTACTCTGGAAGGCACGCCGCGAGACATAAGAGAGCGTTTCATTTAATTCGCCTGCGGTTTGTCATTCGCGGCGGAAGCCGTGATCTCTAGTTGTGAGAAGACCTGCTTTCTCAGCGAAACAACTGTTCCCCAGTTTTCCGCGATGACGAATACAGCTACCGACAGGACGAACCACGCGAACCAGCGGCGCAGCCGCTCGGGGTGAACGCGGGCGGCCAATGTCCGCCCCGCCAGCATTCCCACCAGAGCGAAACCGGTAAACATTCCTGCGATATGCCAATCGAACGGCGTCGCCCGCAAGTGGCCCACCAGCCCGGCAAAACAGTTGACCGTGATCACGACCAATGAAGTGCCGATAGCGATCTTTAACGGAAGACGACCGAAAAATAGAAGCGCCGGCACAATCAAAAAACCGCCGCCCACCCCGAGGAAACCGGTGAGGCCGCCGACGGCAAGCCCACTCGCCGCACAGTTCTGCCAGTGACATTGCGGCTTCCCCACAACAGCAGGTTCTAATCGTCTGCGAAACATTAGTCCAGCTACGACGATCATCAGAGCAGCGAAGAGAAGGAGCAGGACGGACGGAGAGACCAGATGGGTAACATGCGCTCCGGCGTAGGCACCGGCCATTCCGGTCCCGCTAAAAAGCAGGGCGGCTTTACCGTGCACAAGGCCGCGGCGCGCATTAAGCAGGCTCGCGACGAGCGTGGTTCCGCCGACTATCGCGAGGGACATTCCGACCGCTTCCGGAGCGGGGACGCGCGCCGCGTAGACGAGGACCGGCAACGTGATGATCGACCCGCCGCTTCCGAGCAAGGCGAGCGAGAACCCGATCGCGAGCGATAGGATCAGGCCGAGAAGCACAGGGAACGTCCTCGGCGGCCAATGGCAGAAGGGCTGCAATGGAACACGGCCACGGGGTTAGTGGTCGGAATGGGTTTGGTCTTGTTCGCGCGAATCTCGAGTCTGCGAAGTGCTGGCGGACCGGCCTGCGGTGAGGAAGAAGATCGTCCCCAGAACTGCGCCGTAGATGGCACCACGCCAACAGGTTGAGGTAAGCGGGCATGTCCCGGACGAGCACTGGCCGAAATAACCGAAGGCCGCGCCCAGGAGCGTGCCGAGCAGAATCGGGAGATAGGGATAAATGGCAAAGGTGTTCAATGGTTTCATGATCCAATCATTCGGGAGTTGCAATCTCCGTCTCATTAAGCTATACAGCTATATAACTATATGGCAATATGTATGGTCAAACGGCAAAGTCAATAAAAGCCCGCGCCTTTTCACCTGAGGCTCTCAGGCTTGTCGCTGGGCGCTTTCGTGTCCTGGGCGAACCGATGCGCCTCAAACTCCTGATCGCGCTGGCCAGGGGTGAGAAGAATGTCACGGAGCTGGTCCGGCTCACCGGGGCAACCCAAGCGAATGTCTCAAAACACCTCGGTATTCTGACCGAGGCCGGAATGATCTCCCGGCGCAAGGAAGGCTTGAAAACCTTTTGCGTGATTTCCGACCCGCAGATTTTTGAACTCTGCGATCTCATGTGCTCGAAGCTGCAAAAGGAATTCAGACAGAAGTCTTCGCACTTCCGCTGATGGCGCTTCATTTTGCCGTTCCGAAAACCTCCGCGGACGGTTGACGACAAGGTGGGCGCACACCCGTGAAGGACGGCAACGAGCCGCGAGGTCGTTGCAACAGGACTGTATGAACTGGCGGGTATTGAATCTGTCAGCCGGCGTAATCGGCGACGGCTTTGGCCACATCGAGCGTGGAATGCTTGCCGCCCATGTCGTACGTCCACACGCGACCTTCCGCGATCACTCGGGCAACGGCGGCTTCCAGACGTGTGGCCTGTTCGGTTTCCTTGAGCCAGTCCAGCATCAGCGTCTGACCGTCAGGAATGGAGTGCCTATGGGCAAAGTTATTGTTGCACCGCCCCTGATGCGCTCTCAGATACCCATGTCCAGTCACGGTGCAGCGTGTCATTGTCCGGATCGCTAGAATCGGTGCCGCCCAAGTCACTTGGGGTGCCGCTTTGGAACGATGACGTCAGTCGAAACATCCCTTGAGTTGCCCGAATCGTCTGTCGCCCGGTACGTGACCGTGTAGTGCCGGTCGCCCATATGTGGGGTGCGTTCGGCACGGAGCCGAAAGCTCAGGTCGAGCGTGCCGAAATCCGCGTTCTGGATGTCGCGGCCGTTGTTGTCTGGCTGATTGGAGACGATCGAGAGAAGTTGCAGATCAACGACCTGGCCGCAAAGATCATGAGCCTGTACGGTCGCGTTGATGGTCCATAGCTTGTGGTTTGGCGGCCACAATACCTTTGGGGTGAGGACGACGGTGAGTTCCGGAGGTGTGGTGTCTTGTACGGTCACGGTGGTAACGTCGCGAGCGATGTGTCCGCTCGGATCGCGGACGGTGAGGGTAATACAGCGCGTCTGTTTGGGTAATGTTACTGTCGCGATCTGGCCCGACGCGCTGCCGCCATCCCATGTCCAGTTGTATTCGAGCGCATCGTTATCGGGATCGCTGGAACCAGTGCCATTCAGTGTTACCTGGGCTTCGCTGGGACCCTGGCATTCGATCAGCTGGGCGGGGCCGGCATTAGCCGTAGGGGGCTTATTCATCGAGTCAAACCGGTTGATTAGACCTTGCGAGACGAGACAGAGACTGGGATTGACGGGAGCATTTTCCCAAGTATCGCCCTCGGGTAGCGTCTCCAGGTCTTTGAGGTTCATCACGCGGGTAGCAGAGTCTCCATTGGACCACGTCTTATCATCTGCTTGCGATCTGGCGGGCCAAGTCTTGTTTGGGCAATCGCCGCCACATTGCGGGCTCGTTCGTACTCTTAGCCCAAGGGGTACGGGACCGGGGGGCAGAGCGGGTCCACGGTATCCAACGATTTCGCCGTGTCCATCGTTGGGCCAGCCGACACCATCGCTGAGATCTTCGCAGCACTCTTTGTCGCGGTTGCCGAACTGAGGCCAACCGCCGACTTCCGGAACACCGCCGGCAGTCATGTGGATCTCCGAGATCTCCGTTCCAGTTCCACCTGGCGGAATCGAGTGAGTAAAGATGTGAGGGTCAGCGTAGTCGAACGGGAAAACCGCCTCCGTTTGATAGCGGTAATGAAGATTGATCACATTGTCGGAGAAATGCAGGGTTGGGGCATCATCGTCGACAAAAACCTGACATCCTAAATCAACTGATGCCTCGCTCTTATCTTTCAACCACGGCCCCACCGGCTCGCAATTGCCTGAGGTGCGAGCGACTGACTTGTAGCCAAGGAAATTATCCCGGGTCACACGCCAACGCGTCCAATTGAAGTCGGGCTGATTCTCCCGGCCCACGCCTGCCCATGGATAGTTGCGATTGTTCACCGGGTCGATCGGCGCGAGGAGGTCGATCAAGACATCGGTTTGCGATGCTAAATGAACAACCGCGCTACCTCCCATGCTGTGTCCGACCAGGATGATCATGGCACTGGGATTATGCTGACGGATTGCAGACAGCAATATCTTGGCATCAGCGATGAACTGATAGTCTTCCCCCGGGAGCCCCTTGTTCGCAGCTTCGTCTGCGGTGGTAAAGTTCAGGATATCATCCATGAGATTACCCGGAGACGACTGACTGTGATGTAAAGGGCGTTCCATGTATGGGGCCAGGAGATTGTTCCACCAGGCATAGTGAACATAGGCGCCTTGCGCCATCAGGTGCCGCGCGAACTTATAAACCAGGAGTTCATCCAAATATCCGTTCTGCGAGTAGCCGCTGACGATCAGCGCATAGATCGGGCGGCCGTTAGGTATCGTGATTGTTTCATCAACTACCCTCGATGTGCTGCCCCAGACAGGAGGTCTGACCCAGCCTTGCCCTTCGTCATCGGGGGGAAGGTTTAACTTCGGGAGGAAGACGCTGAAAGTTGGCTCAGGCGGCGGAGCGCAATCAGTTGCGAGCGGGTTGCCGGCCGGAGTTACTTGAGCGAGCGTTGCGGAGAGAGGCAATCCAAACACCGCCAGGAGAAATGCGAATATTAGCAGGATCGGATATCTCTCATGGCTCTTCATGACTGGCGTTCGGGAGGTCTGCCTTCATCCTTCGCCTCAGGCGAATTACAGCAAATTGCCTATCGAGTTGTCAAGAACCAATGCCGTTGTTGTTGAGTGGGCGATCCTTCAGCGCGGCGTTCAACTCAGGCCCGAGCGGATTTTCAACCAAGCTTCTTCTGCTAGTGACAGAAGAGGCACTAAAATGTATCAAAATCGTTTTTAATGCATCTCGATTTTGCCAATGCGCTCAATCTTGTTTCAACCATCACGTTGATCGGCGCGCTCGTCTTCACCGGTTTGCAGGTGCGTGCCGCCAATCGCGCCCGTCGCGAGCAGGCGGCTGTGACCGTGATTCAAATGGCTGCGCTGAGCGAGAACTCGGCGCGCATTTTGGAACTGCTTGGCCAAGTCCCGGAAAACGCTTCCGCCGCGGCGATCGATAGTCTAGACGCAGAAGCGAAGCGCCAGATTCTTGAGTTTGGGCTGCGGCTGGAAGTAACCGGCTACATGGTTTCACATGGCATGGTGGACCTTCAAATCATCAACGATCTTGGTGGTGGCGCAATTCTTGGATTTTGGTCGCGCGCGAAAAACTGGTCGTACGAGAGACGAGCGCGCACGGGTCAGGATGAATTTTTGGAATGGTGCGAATGGCTCGCGACGCAGATCGCGCAATATCGCGCAAAGCGCCCTTATGTTCCGGCTTATGTGCGCGTCCGCGAATCGGTTTGAATAATCCAAAGATTATCTCATGAACAATCTGCGCTTCGCTTTTCGCCAACTCCGCAAAGCTCCGGCGTTCACCGTCACCGCGCTGGCCACGATCGCGATCTGCCTCGGCGCGAATCTCGCCATCTTCGCGGTGATCAATTCCATTTTGCTGCGGCCGCTTCCGTTTCCGCAGTCCGAACGGCTGGTCACGATCTTCAACACCTACCCGAAAGCCGGGGTCGAGAATGACGGCTCGTCGATTACCAATTACTACGAACGCCGCGGCAACATTCCGGCGTTCTCGAGCCTTTCCATCTTTCGTCGACCGCAGCGAGGTCGTCGGCGAAACCGGTTCGACCGAGCAGGACAGAAATCATGCGCGTCTCGCCGGATTTTTTCGCGACGCTTGGCGTCAATCTCGCGATGGGTCGCACCTTCACCGAAGACGAAGCTGAAATCGCGGAAGGCAAAGGCGCCGGAGTGGTCATCGTGACCGACGCCTACTGGCGGCAGCGTCTCAATTCCGATCCAAACGTCCTCGGCCGCGACCTCCGCGTGAACGGCATGCCAAGAAAGATCGTCGGCGTGTTGCCTCCTGATTTTCGATTCCTTTCCTCGGAAGCGCGTCTCATTACTGCCGATAAGATCCAGGTTGGAGCAACGCGCGCCGAGCAGCGCCATTCCGGCGGCGGCGGCACGCATATGATCGCGCGCTTGAAACCGGGCGCGACGATCGCCGAAGCGCAATCGCAGATCGACGCGCACAATGCCGCGGTCGAGAAGGACAATCCGGAAGCGAAGATGATGGCCGAGGCTGGTTTCCGCTCGCCGGTGGTTCCACTGCACGCGCGATCACGTGCGCTCCATTCGTCCAACCCTCTTGCTGATGCAGGCCGGCGTGTTTTTTCTCCTGCTCATCGGCGCGGTCAATCTGGTCAACCTCCTTCTGATTCGCGCGAGCGGACGCGCGAAAGAAATGGCGATCCGTCGATCGATGGGCGCGAGTCGGCGACATGTCGTTAGGCAGGTGATGATCGAAACCGTTCTCCTCACCGTTCGTCGGCGGATTGCTCGGCGTGGTGGTGGGCGCGTGGGGAATTCAATTGCTCCAGGTTCTCGGTGCGAATCGTTTGCCGCTCGGCGCGCACATCGCGTTCGATGGCTGGCTCGCGTCGATCGGGCTCGTTGGCGCGGTGGTTCTCGGAATCGTGATCGCGGTGCCGATCGCCTGGTTCAACCTGAGCAGCCATCTCGCGCATGCGCTCCAATCCGAATCGCGCACCGGCACGATCAGTCGCGCCGCGCAACGCCTTCGCCACGGATTCATCGTCGCGCAAATCGCGCTCGCCTTTGTTTTGCTCGCTGGTGCCGCGCTGCTCGGGTTGAGCCTGAAAAAGGTGATGGCGGTTTCTCCCGGTTTCCGCGCCGATCACGTTCTCACCGGCGAAGTGCACCGTCGCCTGGCAACTATGACGCAGGACCCGTTGGTACCGTCGATCGCCTGCTGGAATCAATCCGGCAGCAACCCGGAATCGCCGCGGCCGGAACGATCACGAACATCCCGCTGAGTGGAGAGAGCGGCAAGACCGCGGTCACACCGAAGGGCTATGTGCCGCCGCCGGGCCAATCACTTGCACGGTCATTATCTCCTATCGGCGTCAACGGGCGATTACTTCACCGCGCTCGGCATTCCGCTGCGCGAAGGGCGGTTCCTAACCTCGGCGGATTCTCACCGCCCGGAACGCGTCTGCGTGGTGGACGAAGATTTCGCCCGGCGTTACTGGCCCAATGGCGGCGCGCTCGGCCAACAGCGTCTTTCAAGGCAACGAATCGGACGACGCAAAGCTGTTCACCATTGTCGGCGTCGTCGGCGCGGTAAAACAAGCGGAGCTCACGGAACCGCAGGGACAGGGCGCGGTTTACCTGCCGTTCACGCGATCGTCCGACGGCATCAGCGTCTTCGTCGTCACGCGCACGAGCCAGCGTCCGGAAGCGTTTGCCGAGACGCTGCGAAAGCTGGTGCGCGCGGCGCATCCCGAGCTCGCGTTCGATAACATCCGCTCGATGGACACGCGCATCGCGGAGAGCCTCATCGCGCGTCGCTCGCCCGCGCTGCTCGCTGGAATTTTCGCCGGCGTCGCGCTCCTCCTGGCGGCGATTGGAACTTACGGCGTTCTCAGTTACGCCGTCGCGCAACGCCGCCGCGAGATCGGCATTCGCATGGCGCTCGGTGCGCAAGCGAGGCCAGATCGGGACGCAATTCCTCTCGTTAGGCCTGCGCCTTCTCGTCGCCGGAACCATCCTCGGTTTGATCGGCGCGTGGCTGGCCGGAAGAGCGATGCAGAGCGTTCTCTTCGACGTGCCCACGCTCCACATCGCCACTCTTCTCGGCACCGCGCTGGTCATGAGCGCCGTGTCATTGGTTGCCTGCCTCATCCCCGCGCGTCGCGCCACCAAGGTCGACCCGATGATCGCGCTCCGGGCGGAATGACAGCCAGGATCGCACGGCGAATTCGCGACGGACGCATCGGGGGGAACGCTTACTCGCCAATCACTAACTCGCGTAGTCCGCGATGGCTTTGCGCGACGTCGAGCGTCGTGTCCTTGCCGCCCATGTCGTAGGTGCGGACTTTGCCTTCCTTGATGACGCGGGCGATGGCGGTTTCCAGACGCGTGGCCTTGTCGGTTTCCTTGAGCCAATCGAGCATCAGCTTCGCGGTCAGGAGCATCGCGATCGGGTTGACCTTGTATTGGCCGGCGTATTTCGGCGCCGAGCCGTGCGTCGGTTCGAACACGGCGTACTTGTCGCCGAGGTTGGCGCTGGGTGCGAAGCCGAGTCCGCCGACCAGGCCGGCGCACAAGATCGCTGACGATGTCGCCGAACATGTTCTCGGCCACGAGCACCGAGTAATCCTGCGGGTTCTTGAACATCCACATGCAGATGGCGTCGATGTTCGCGTCGTCGGCCCAAATGTCCGGATAACTCTTTGGCCATGTCGCGGAAGCAACGCATCATCAAACCGCCGGTTTCGCGCAGCACGTTTGGCTTCTCGACCAGCGTGACGCGCTTGCGCCCGGTTTTCTTGGCGATACTCGAACGCTTGCTTGCAGATGTTGGTGCAACCCTGCTTGCTGACGATGCGCGTGGAGAGGGCGATGTTCTCAAGGCCTCCTTGTCCTTCCACGGCTTCATCTTCGGATTGGCGCACAGCGCCGTGTAAACCGATTCGGGCAGCGGGAAGAAACTCGACGCCGCCGTACATGCCTTCGGTGTTTTCGCGGAACACGACCTGATCGATCGCGACGTCCTCGCCGCTCGGGATTGGCTGACCTGGTGCCGCGATAGTTGAGCGGGTTGCCGGGATAGCTCTTGCACGGCCGCATGTTCGTGTGCAGGTTGAACATCTGCCGCAGCTTCACGATCGGGCGAGAAGTAGACCAGTCCCTTGTCCTTCAGCTCCGGGATCAATTCCTTCTTCGCCTCGTCCTGCGGCTTGCTGGTGATCGCGCCGAACAGACCGCAGGTCGTTTCCTTGAGAGCTGTCACGGTGCGATCGGGAAGCGCGTTGCCTTCCTTGCACCAGAAATCCCAGCCGATATCGCAGGGCACGTACTCGGCATCGAGCTTCATGCGTCGAACACGATCCGCGCCGCCTCCATGACATCGTTGCCGATTCCGTCGCCGGGCATCCAGGCGATTGTGTATTTGGCCATAGGAGCGATTTTATCGGCGCGCGTCGCAACCGCAAGTCATAGCAACCGAACGATGGTCAGAGTTTACCCGCGAATCACGCGAATCACGCAAATGTAAATCCGTAAGGCACCGAGGAGATTAAGAATATATTCGCGTCCGTTCGCGTGATTCGCGGGCCGTATCTTTGACTTCTGCGGCCAGATTGTAGCCGCCTCGCTCTGTCGAGGCGTCTTGTGGCTGAGCACGGCGACAGAGCGCCGTGGCTACACGCCTTTCGAATTGATGACGCGTAGATGGAACAGTTCAACATTACGCGTTTTTTTTCGCCTTCGCGCGCAGCCGGGCTGCCACCAGATTTTCCGCGCCGCCCGCCACGATCAATTCCTGGGCCGCCGGACTGAGCGGCGGAAAGGCGAATGACTTTCCATCGATCGTCAGGACGGATTTGCCGTAATCAATCGTGATTTCCGGCGCCCACTGTGGTGGGTGCACGGTTGGTCAGGTGGCGCGCAGATGCTCGACCAGCTCCGGACATTCGAACACGACGAAACCGTTGTTGAAGGCGTTGCGTTTGTACGTCTCGGAAAAGCTGCTGGCGATGACGCACGGGATGCCTTTGAACTTCAGGGCCGTCGCCGCCTGCTCGCGGCTGGAGCCGGTGCCGAAATTCAGTCCGCCGACGACGACATCGCCGGTTCGATAGAGCGTATTGAAGTTCGGGTCGTAATTTTCAAAGATCACGGCGGCCATTTGTTCCGGCGTCATGTCGTCGTTGTAGGTGTGTTTGCCGGCGTAAATGCCGTCGGTGTTCAGATTGTCTTGGTCGAGAAACAGAACGCGACCGCGTACGCTAGGCGGAAAGCCGGCGATGATCTCCACCGAGACGGCCGCTGCGGTTTGCTTTGAGCGCGTCGCACGGCGGTCCCCGCGGCGCGCTCGGCGAACTTTGGGGCGCACAAATAAATCCAGCCAGCGCACTGGCCGCGACCACGGCAGGCGAGCCGAAATAAACCTGCGCATCGCGATCGCCCATGCGGCCTTTGAAGTTGCGATTCGTCGCGCTGATGCCGATTTCGCCCTTGCCGACCAGGCCGCGACCGAGGCCGATGCACGTGCCGCAGCCGGGCGGCAATGCAATCGCGCCGGCATCGACCAGAGTTTGCCAATCTCCGTCGGACTCGGATTTGCTCTGCACTTCAGCGCTGGCGGCCGCGAGATAAAACTCGACGCCGGCAGCGACGCGTCCGCCGCGAGCGCGCACGACTTCCGCGGCGTCATGCAAATCTTCGAAGCGCGCGTTCACGCACGACATCAAACACGCCTTTTGAATCGGCACATGCTTCCGCTCCATTTCCGGCAGCGACACCATCGTCTTGACGTCGTTCGGCCCGGAGACATGCGGAACGACCGTCGCCAGATCGAGTTCCAGCTCGATGGCGTAGGTCGCATCCGCGTCCGCGCTCAGCTCGCTTCGATTCTTCCACCACGTCTCGATGTCGGCGTTGCTGTAGCCGGAGCGACTCTTCGGGCCGCGCGTGCCCGGGCGCTCTTGGCTTGGTGAATTCAGGCACGCGCGAGCGCAGATAATCACGGTCACTTCATCGAACGGAAACACGCCGACCAGCGCGCCCCACTCGGTCGTCATGTTGGCGATCGTCATGCGCGCGTCCGATGGAAAGACTGCGCCACGCCATCGCCGACAAATTCGACCGCGTGATTGAGCACCTCGTCTTTGTTGAAGAGTCCGCACAACGCGATGATGACGTCCTTGCCGGTGACGCCGGCGGAAAGTTTCCCTTGAGCACGACCTTGGCGACCGGCGGCACCTGCCACCAGGTCACGCCGGTCGCCCAGATGCTGGCCGCGTCGGTTCGCACCACCGGCGTGCCGAGCGCCGCCGATCGCGCCGTACAAATTCGAGTGCGAATCGCTGCCACCACCATCGCGCCGGGAACGACGTAACCCTGTTCGACCATCACCTGGTGCGAGATGCCGGTGCCGGCCGGGTAGAAATCGACGCCGTGCTCGCGTGGCGAACGCTTCGATCTTGGCGTACTTCTCCAGATTCTTCGGCGTGACGTTTTGAATGTCGTGATCGATCGCGAACACCGGCTGCGCCGGATCGGCGATCTTCGGTCGCGCCGATCTGCTTGAACTTCGGAATGACCGCGCCGGTGTTGTCGTGCGTCATCACGTGACGTGGGCCGAATCGAGATGAAATCTCCCGCGCGCACGACTGCGCCCGCGGCGAGGCCATCCGCGTGACGCGCGGCAATTTTTTCAACGAGCGTCAGACCCATATACAGATTGCTTCTCGATAAATTTACCTGCGAATCACGCGAAAAAAACATTAACAAATAGTAGATAGCGAAAATTCGCGTCAATTCGCGTGTTCGCGGGAAAATCATTTCTTCGCCGCCGCTTGCCCAAGAACTTGGCGATGTCGAAATCGACGAAATCCGCGTGATGGAAAATGATGATTCGATCGAGCGCTCCACCTTGTCGCCCTCGTGGCTGTGCGTGGCGATCATGTGCATGACCTCGCCGGGAATGCCGTGCTTGTAGGCGAGCGCGACGCCGCTGAACGGATGCCGCAGCTTGTTGCCGAATTTGCCCTGGACCACCTTGCCCGACGCGTCCTTGTCGAACTCGAGCAGCTTGCCCACGTCGGCCAGCAGCGCGCCGGCGATGAGATAGTCGCGTTGAATCGGAATGCGGCAGCGGAAGCGATTTCTTGAGCACATCCGCGATGGCGATGCATTGCTGGGCGCAGGAATTGAGATGCTCGACGAACGTCATGTCGATCTCGCCGGCGAGCAGCGTGAACTTGACCGCGCGCAGTTCGGCGAAGGTCCAGCCCTTGCCGCCGCAGCCGGTGGTGATCGCTTCGTTCCACACCGCCGCGACTTTTTCGCGCAACGACTTCTGCTTGATCTGCATCAAGCTGGGAAAAAGTTTCGCGATTTCTTTGACGCCGTAGTGGTTTCTTTGGTCTCGTCATAATGATGATGTTCGAATGCGATCTGCTCACGTTGCGCGCTTCATAGCTGAAATTCCAGATCCCAAGCACCAAATCTCCAGGGAATCGTCCAAGCTTCAACATCCGAAGCAAGTGGCGCGTTGATGTTTGCAGCTCGATTCACCGAAGTTTCCTTGGAGCTTGGATTTTGGTACTTGGAGTTTCATCGAGAATGCTTCTCGGATGCCGGTCCGTCGTAACCGTGATTGACCGGATCGATCCGGCGCATCGGTTTCTCGCGGGTTTGCTCTTCGATCACGTGCGCGACCAGTCCGGGCGTGCGCGCGATCATGAAAATGCCGTTGAACGCCGCGGGATTCATTCCGAGATCGGCCAGGATCGCGCCGATCGCGCCGTCGACGTTGATCGGCAGCGGTTTCTTCGCGTCGGCGAACGATTTTTCGACGGCGCGCGCGGCTTTCATGTGCGCGCCGTCCACGCCGGCTTCGCGCGCCAGCTCGAACAAGCCGCGCGGTGCGCGGATCCTTGGTGTGATAGCGATGACCAAATCCCGGCATGCGCTCGCCCGTTTCCTTCATCGCCGCGAGCGTGCGCGTGGCGGCTTCGTCCATCGAAATGGATTCGCTCGCGGCGCGATCGGCGATCTTTTTCAATTGCCGGGCGCAATCTTCAATCGCGCCGCCGTGATGACGATTGATCGACATGATGCCGGCGGCGACCGACGCGCTCAGCGACGCGCCGGTGGAGGCGACGGTTCGCGCGGCCAGCGCGCTCGGCGGCGTCGCGCCGTGATCGATCGACGAAACCAGAATCGCGTCCATCAATCGGCCGACTGCGCGGCGACGGCAATTCGCCGGTCAGAATCAAATACACCGCCGCGCCAAACGAAACGCGTCCCATCAGACTCGGCGATGTCGTATCCGCGCACGGCGACTCGATTCGGTTCGATCCGCGTGACCGCGGTGTTCCAGACGGCGTTCTTGTCGGCTTCGCTCATCAGACTTTGTCCTTTCATTCGCTTGAGAATTTCGACCACCGCGCCCGGCAATTCGCCAAACGCATCGACCACCGTCGCGCCGGCTTCGCGCAACGCTTTCACTTTGCCGGCGTGCGTGCCGCGTCCGCCTTCGATGATCGCGCCGGCGTGACTGAATCGCGTGCCTTCGCGCGCCGCTTTGCCGCCGATGTAGGCGATCACCGGCTTGGTCACTTTTCGATCGCGAATCAGCTGGGCCAGTTCTTCTTCCTGCGACGAACCGATCTCGCCGAAGATCACGATCGCGTCGGTGAGCGGATCGGCTTCAAACATCAGCGCGGCATCGGGAATGCGAATTCCGAGAACGGCGTCGCCGCCGATGTGCGCGATGGTCGAAATGCGCACGCCGGCTTGTCCGAGATAATAACCGGTGCTCGAAGCCATGCCGCCGGAGCGACTGATCACGCCGACGCCGGTTGGGAATGCCGGGCTTGAACCATTGGCGCGCACTTTCCGCGCGACCGCCGATCATGCCGACGACGGCTTTGCCCGGGCTCAAGACGCCGAGCGTGTTCGGTCCGACAAACATCGCGCCATTCGCTTTCGCGGCCGCGGCGATCTCCATCGCGTCCCACACCGGCACGCGATCGGGCACGAGCACGGTGAGTTTGATGCCCGCTTCAATCGCGGAGATGGCCGCGTCCTTCACGCCGGCGGCGGGAACAAAAAGCACGGAGATGTCGATCTTGCCCAGCGCGTTCACCGCGTCCTGCGGCGTGTTGAACACCGGCACGCCGAGGACGGTCTGCGCCGCCTTTGCCCGGCGTGACGCCGGCGACGACGTTGGTGCCGTAGTCGAGCATCAGCCGGGTGCGCGCCTGCCCTTCGCGGCCGGTGATGCCCTGCACGAGAACGCGCTTCGTCTCGTCGATCAGGATTGCCATTTAGCGCGCGCCTCCGACCAGTTCGTCCAATCCGGGAATATCCAGTTCGAGATAGAAGCCTTCGATGCCGGCGAGCCGACATTCGACGTCGCAGGCGAGCAGCTCGGAATCTTTGTTGGCAAATTCCTCGTTCGGCAGAGTCGACGAACGGCGCATCCGCGCGATCTACGATCAATCCGCCCGAATGCGTTTCGACGGCGCCGCGAATTTGCGGCCACTGCGCGGTGTCGATCCAAACGCGGCCGCCTTTCACCGGAAGTTTGTGGCCGATGGATCCGTGACGAACTTCGGCATGCGCGGCGTGGCGCGGCTTCCATTTCGTGCCGCCCGATTCTGCGACGAGTTCGGCGAAGCGCTCGGCGATGATGCCGGCGTGTCGGTTTTGCGATAACCTTCGACCGGCGCGCGCAGCAGTTTCGACATGCGCTGCAAAATATCGACCGCGCGATCTTCGGTGTTGCCGCCGAAACGAATCACCGCCGGAATATCGAGATCGAGTTCCCAAAACGCTTTGGCCAGTCCGTAGGCGGACCAATATTGTTCCTGGCTCGCGACGCCGGAGCCCGAACCGAAATATCCGACGAGGTCGGGCTGCGCCAAAATAATCCGGCTGGCGCGATAAACTTTGGAGGCGGACGGATTGCCGCTGGTGTCGGTGAAATTGGCGATGGTGAATCCGGCGTTCACGATGGCGTCCATCGACATCATCGAGCCGCCGCCGCCGGCGCCGTGAAAACCGACCAGGCCTTTGGAATCCTTGGCGGCGGCCGTGGCCAACTGCGCGAAATAAAATGTGCCGCGATGATCGCTCTGTTCGACGGCGTAAGCGACGCGTTCCAGAGCCGTCGGCGGATGATCGAATTCGCGCGCGATCTCGATGCCGAGTTCCGGATGTCGCGCGACGGCGTAATCATCAATCGTGACGCGGCAATCGGCGGCGACGAACTGGCCATCTTTGGTCAGGACCAGCGGATTGATTTCGAGCGACCGCGCTTCGACGCTGCGCGCGGCGGCAAATAATTTCCGAATCGATTCGGCCAGTTGCTTCGCATGCGTTCGTCGAAAGTCCGCACGAAGCGACCGCTTCGTTCAGAGCCGAATCGAGTGGTCCGCTCTTCACATCGCAGGGGATGCGTCGGGTCGAAGCGGCGCGCTCTTCGATTCCGCTGCCGCCGCCGGCCGCGAAAATAATCACCGGCGCGCGGGCGGCGTCATCGATCGCGAACGAAAGAAAAAATTCCCGTTCGATATCGATCTTCTCTTCCACCAACACGGCTTCGACCGGAAACTGTCCAACTTTCATCGCCAGCATGCGCGCCGCGTGAGCGCGCACGTCGTCCGGCTTTTTGGCGAAAGCCACTCCGCCAATGCCGGCGCGTCCGGTGGTCCAGGCTTGAATCTTAATGACGACTTCGCCGCCAAGTTCTTTGGCCGCCGCGACCGCATCATCGGCGGTTGAGGCAGCGCGGCCGCGCGGAATCTTAAATCCGTTGGCGGCGAGAATCGCTTTGCCTTGATATTCGTGAAGTCGTGCCATGGCTGGGTGCTATTGCAATGATCCTAACCAACTCGGGTTGGATCAAAACCTTAAAAAGATACAGCACTGTTGAAAAGCTTAGGCATTAATCAGCCGCACGACATGACCTCGCTGGACTACTACGGCATCGAAGACCTCCTCACGGACGACGAGCGCGCGGCGCGCGACCGGGCGCGGCTTTTGTGAAAGAGGAAGTCATGACAGAGGTCGTGCCTTGCCATCGTGCGGGCAAGTTTCCGGAACATCTCACCGCGCGT
>CAWBIE010000003.1:0-266819 GCA_963788855.1 uncultured Verrucomicrobiae bacterium | reverse complement strand
AGCTTTTCGTCCAAAGCGACGACATCAAGTTCGCTAGTAGTTCGCGTGGTGCCGTCAGAATGAACTGCCAGCTGAGGTCGATATTCTATTTATCGATACCAGTCACTTCCTCGAGCACACTGTGCGAGAGATCGAGCACTGGTTCCCTTTGCTGGCTCCCCGCGCGAAAGTCTTTTTCCATGACACCAATCAAAGGCGGATTTATTTCCGGGAAGATGGTAGCATGGGCGTCGGTTGGAATAATCGAGGTGTGATGGTCGCGCTGGAGAAATACTTCAACAAGAACTTCAATGAGAAACGGGATTTCACCGATTTGGTGAATGGTTGGTCGATCAGGCATTATGCAAAATGCAATGGCCTAACGATTCTAACGCGCCCCGGCTCCAAGCCGGATGGCCGATGAGCTGGGTGCGATCATGACGCCGGCGCCCCCTCTTCTCACTGTCGTTTTGATCGCCGGCAACCGTCGGGAGCGGGTGCAGCGGACGTTGCAGAGTCTTTTGGAGCAAGATATCGCCGACCAGATCGTGACCATGGTCTACGATCGGGCGGATCAACCGGCCCGTGACATACCGGAACTAAATCGACCGAACATTGTTTACGAAGCGGTCGATAGGCACTCGACCCTGGGCCCGCTTCAAAAACGCGCCACCCTTGCCGCTTCCACGGACATTATCGCCTTCATCGAAGAGCACGTCGTCGTTCCGCCCGGCTGGGCGCAAGAGAGTTTGCGGCTCCATGCCGAAGGATACGCTGGGGTAACCGGGGTCTTTGTCAGGAAATCCCCGTTTCTGGTGCTGCCAGGATTCTTTTTTCGATCACTTACGGGCGCTACAACCTGTCCGAGCAAACGGGCGAGGCAACTGACATTCCCGGAGATAACAGCAGTTTTATTCGCTCCAAAATCTTAAAATATACGGATGAATTGGAGATATTGCTTTGCACCGATGTTCTGCTAATCCGCAGGTTGGTGGCCGATGGCGAGAGGCTTTATCGCGCGGCCAATCTCGTCCTGAAGCATTGGAACGAGAATACGTTTTCCGATGGATGGGTGTCCTTGTTTTATTGGAATCAAATGTACATCTGCAATCTGGCCATCATTGAGAAATGGTCTCCCATTTATCGATTAATCCGACTCCTGTCCACACCGCTCGCGCGATTCGTTCGCGCATTCAAGAGTTACAGAAAAGCGAAGCGGAACGCCGTGGATATGAAACAGTTCTTTGTCGATTTGCCTGGGTCGTTCTTTTTTCATGTAGGATCCGCTGCCGGAATGGCTGTCGGCCTTCTTTTTGGTTACCAAAACAGCGAAGAAAGATTCACTGATTGCGAAACGAGCTTGCAACGCTGGGATTAAATAAGGGGCCGAACCCCCCGGTCATCTGTCGAGCGCCCGCGCGATTGCGGACTCGGTGTCGACACCGTACCCAGGGTTTTATCCCATGTCTACTCACGTCGGGCAGCCTGATTTTGGCGTACTGCTCGGCTGGGCGTTGCTGTGGTTGCCCGGATTGGCTCTCCTTCGAATATGCGTTTGGGAGCGGGCGCCCGGATTTCTCTGTCGTCTCTCCATCGCTCCTGGCATAACGATCGCCCTCTGTGTGCTGCTTTTCACCTGGTGCGATTTGGTTTCCGTGAAACTCGGACCAGTCGCTTCGTGGTCGCTGATTGTCGGCGCTCTTTTGATTCTGCTCTTTGTTGGCAAAGGTCAACGATCCTGGCTAATGGGTTGGTTTCGCAAGGAAAGCCGCCGGCGCGTGAAGCGCGTTCTCTGCTGGAAATTACAGCGCATCCCTGTGAGTGAATGGTTTGCTGGCCGCGGCTCTGATTGTGACCCTCACAAGTCTTCTGGTCGTGCGGTTCCATGCCACCTGGGGATGGTGTGTTCCCCCGGGCTTCGATACGGCGCAACACACCATGATTGTGCAGCTGTTGCTCGATCATCACGGGTTGTTCAAATCCTGGGCGCCATACAACGACGCCGAAACCTTTACCTATCATTTTGGTTTTCACGCTGTCACGGCGCTCTTTGCATGGATGTCCGGATTGGATGCAGCCACTTCGGTATCGATCATGGCGCGGGTGTTGGGTGCGGCGGCGGCGGCGGCGCTGTTCGCATTAGTGCGATTGTGGACACGCAGTGCCTGGGGTGGCGTTTTTGCCGTCGTGTTCTGGCTGTTGTACACGCGAGATCTTTATCCTTTTGATTACAATGGGCGCTCGACGTTGTTGGCCGGTCTAACCGTCCTGGCAGGTGCTCTGGTCTTGCTATCTTCTTATTTGT
Organism: uncultured Verrucomicrobiae bacterium; assembly: GCA_963788855.1. Classification (GTDB taxonomy): domain Bacteria; phylum Verrucomicrobiota; class Verrucomicrobiia; order Chthoniobacterales; family UBA10450; genus CAWBIE01. The sequence continues at coordinate 264,535 of CAWBIE010000003.1, read as the reverse complement.
GCCCTGGCCCGGCGAAGAAAGCGCCACTCGGATTGCTCTGCGCCGTCTCTGCAGGCGGTCTGGTCCTGGCACAGTACAAAAGCGCAATCATTTTCGTGATCCTGACCGCGACCCTCCTCTGCAGTCGATGCGTGGCCGAATTTGTTTGGGCGGCAACGATCGCTATTGCGGAATCGTTCAGCTAATTGCCGCATCGTTGCGGTCGGTCTTCTCGCGTTGCTCCTGGCCGCGCCGCGCCTAAGCAACGTCATGGAGGCAAAAACCGGACGGTATCTCAAACACATCGTCCTGGAATCGCCTCGCCGCCGATTCGAACGTATTCGATGGCCTCGGCCTACTCTGAATAGTGTCGGAATTCTGCAAGCGGGATTTGAATCGTCGGGACGCTGTGCTTTCCAGTCTGGCCTTGCTCGGCGCACTGACGGCGGTGGTGTGGCGAGGCGTGAAGCCTTTGGTTTATTGGCGGATGGGGGGTGGTGTGCCTGGTCGATGAATCCGGGCTCGATCGGAATCGACCGCGTCGGGTTGATCGATGAGAATCATCTGACATTTGCTGTGCCGACGGCATTCGCTGCGATCGCGGCTCTAGGAGTGGGTCTTCGTTTTCGAATCGACCGGAAGAACGCAGTCACTCTGGTGGAACAGTGTGCTGTCGCTGATTGTAGGCACTCTAAGTCTCTGGGAAATGGTGCGACAATCGCCTCTGCCGGATTCGTGCCGCTATGTTCTGCCGGAGGATCTGCGCCTGATGTCGTGGATCAGGCAGAATGTTCCGGACGGAGAGATGATTGCCGGGCGCGCCTTTTTCGACCATGGCCAGGTTCTGGGAGGGGACGCGGCAACGTGGCTTCCATATTTTACGCGACACCAGACAAATCAGACCAACCTGGCCGCAGCCCTGGAGAAAGCTCGGCCTGAACCGCGCGAGAAGTCCCAAAATTTCACTCGGCGCTTTATGCGCGCGACATGTCGACACCAGAATCGGCTCAGTGGATGCGCGAAGAGGGACTTCGCTGGTTTTATGCCGGCGCGATTCAACCTGAGTCGGACGCCAGACTGCTCGACCAGATCGCGCGCAATCCTGCGTTGGAGCTAATGCATTCGGAAGGCGTGGCGCGACTTTATTGGGTCAGATAAGAAATCAAATGCGTTGTCCCTAACGATGCGCATGCGGTATGCTGATTGAGGACTCGTGCCCGACGCTCAAGACCAGAAATCAAAATCGCCCGACCCCGAGTTGTCGGTGATCCTTGTTATTGGTGGCCAACGAAAACGCGCGGCGGCTGCGCTGCGCAGTTTACTCGAGCAAAGCATCATCGATCGCATCGAGATTCTGCTCTTTGAACTGGGGCCGAAGAATTGCCCCGGCTCTTTCGGGTAGTGATCATCCGAGCGTGAGAATGATTCGAGGTGGTCCGAAAGATTCCCTGGCGACGGCTCGGGTTCAGGGTGTGCACATCGCCCGTGCGCCGGTCATTTGTTTCATGGAGGAACATTGCGAGGTGCAACCGGGGTGGGCCGAAGCGATCGTGGTCGCGCACCGCGGGCCGTGGGCGGGAGTCGGCTGCGATTTTGTGAACGGAAATCCAAACGCCGGCAGCAGCGACAAAGCATTTCGCATGAACTATGGCATCTATGTGCGGCCGCTGCGCGGACGGGGTCCCGTTAAGCGGATTTCCGGCCAAAATTCGGCGTTCAAACGCGATGCTTTGCTTCGTTACGAACATCAATTGGAATCGATGTTGAACGCCGATCTCGTGCTGCAATGGAAAATGGGGCAGGACGGCAACCAGTTGTTTTACGAACCGTCGGCCCGGATGGCTCATCGCAACGAAAACACTCTTCGTAGTCTCTGCGTCGGAGTCTTCTATTGGAACTGGTGTTTCTCAAATGTCCGGGCCCAAGCCTTCCAGTGGGGTTTTCCCTTCCGCGCCCTCCGGATCATGCTCGCTCCCTTGATTCCATGGGTGCGTTTAATAAAGATGTTCTTCTGGACGGGGCGACTCGGTCGTTTGCAAATCGCACAGCTTGTCCGCGATATTCCCTTCGTTCTGGTGGTCAATCACTGCGCCGCCGCCGGCCAGGTGGCTGGTCTGCTTAATCCCCTCGAGAAGGGCGCCCGAGAGTTTTCGCATTTCGAAATGAATGAGCCACGCCTCTTGCGGGCGGAGTTGGCCCAATGAACGATTCGCCATCGCACAGCGCGGGCGCGTCGATCGTCATTCCATCTTATGAATCTCAGGCGACGGCACGCGCCACGCTCGAGAGTCTGCGGCAACAGACCTTTCGTGATTTCGAAACGATTCTGATCGACAGCGGACCCAGCGACGAAGTAGCGCGGATCGCGGCAGAATTTCCGGAAGTGCGTTATCATCGTTCAGAGCAACGGCTCCTGCCGCATGCAGCCCGTAACCTGGGGGTTAAGCTGGCGCGAGCAGACGTAATTGTATTTACGGATCCGGATGTGGTTGCAGCCTCAGATTGGCTGGAGCAACTGATTGCAACCTACCAACGCGTGGATGCGCCGGTCGCCGGCGCGGTGGCGAGTTTGCAAAGAGATTGGCTCGAGACCGGTATTCATCTAACGAAGTTTGACCTTTGGTTGCCCGGTGGAGGATCGCGGACGCTTCCGGTGGCGGCGTCGGTCAATTTCCTTTGCACCCGACATTTGCTCGAGCGAGCAGGTGGCTTTGACGGTAGCGAGATGATCGGAGACACGATCATGAGTTGGGACCTGATTCGGCTGGGTCAAACCCTGCAATTCGCGCCGAATGCCGTCGTCTACCACGATCATCGCAGCAGCTTCGCGGGATTATTGCGCGAGCGATTTGCGCGCGGCGCGGATTTTGCGCGATTGCGAGCCGAGCGGGAAGATTGGAATACGAAGAGAACGATTGCAATTCTGGTCGTGAGCATTCTCCCGCTGCGTTTGATTAAGCTGGTGGCGCGAACCTTCATTTGCACCTGGAGGGGGAAATGCGCGTTTGACTGGCTGAAAACAATTCCGCTGATTGCCGCCGGCCATGCCGCCTGGCTTACTGGAGAGAGCGCAGAATATTGGCGGCGTCTAACAATTGCGCGGGCGCATCGCGAGGCAAAGGGGACGTGCACGTAGGAATGCTCGTGCACAACACGATGGCGCGCGGCACTTTTGAACGCGCCCACTCGCTGGCGCGGCATCTTGTCAAAAGCGATCATAAAGTAACGATTTTCGCCGGCGCGAGTGTGCGAGCGATTGCGCAATGCCGCCTGCTTAATGGCGTCGAAATTAGTGAGGGATTTGATCCGCTGCCCGCGCGCGCGCGCGAAAGTGGTCTCAGTCCGTTCGACCTCGTGAATCGCATCCGTCGTCTACGACGGGGCCGCTACGATTTGATCCATTGCTTCGATCACCGACCAACCGTTTCTCTGCCAGGATTGCTGATCGCGCGCCGTCGTCGAATTCCCTGCATTTTCGATTGGGCCGACCTCTGGGGGTTCGAAGGGATCGCGGCGGAACGTGGCTTATTCGCGCGCACTCTGCTGGGCACCGCGGACCACCTGCTCGAAGAGAGCGTGCGGCGTTACGCCGATTCGCTAACGGTTATCAACACCGCGTTGCGCGACCGGGCGAAGGAGCGGTTTGCCGGGCGAATTCATTTGCTCCCGGTCGGGGCAAATTCGGACCTGATCAAGCCGCTGCCAAAAAAGGAAATGCGTCGTCGCTTGGGTCTGCCGGAGGAAGCCTCGATTGCGGTCCATACCGGTTTGGCGCCGTATGATATGGGCTATCTGGCGGAAGCTTTTGTCGAGTTAGTCAGGCGTCATCCCGACGCACTTCTGGTCATGGCGGGGCGACGTTTTCCGATTCTCGAACAGATCGTGGCCGCAGCGGGAATCTCCCATCGATTAGTTAGGCTGGGAATGCTTAATCGCACTTCGCTGACCGAAGCGATGGCTTGCGCCGACGTTCTTCTTCTACCTTACACCAACCGCTCCGTTAATATTTACCGCTATCCGAACAAACTGGGGGACTACCTCTCGGCCGGACGTCCGATTGTAACCAACCCAACAGGCGATCTGGGGCAATTGGTTGCGCAGGAACGTGTCGGGTTGGTCGCGCAAGACACGCCAGAGGCATTTGCCCTTGCCATCAAGCGGCTTTTTGATGACCCCGAACTTGCTGACGAGCTGGGGCGGCGCGGGCGTGAACTGGCCGAATCGAAATTAGACTGGCGGTTCCTCGCTACCGGCCTGGAGCGATTCTATAACGAAACGCTTGCTGGCCGACATTGAACCCGGGCCGATGCGTTGAACACTCGCAAAAAATACATAACTGATTACGACGCGAGCGGCAGCGATCAAAGCCCCGGCCCAAACCGTTCCGTATAAGCCGTAGTCGGCCGTCCACTTCACCATCAGGGCGAGGCCGACAGCCGCGCACAGGCCTTGCGCGGCCGTGTACCAATTGAAGGCCCGGGCCGGCGCGAGATAAGCGAGGAATCCGCGCGGAACGATTTCGACAAATCTTAGCGCGCCTGCCAGCAGCAGCCAGTTCAACAACCCCAGCGCAGAATCATAACGTCCTGCATAAAAATAATGCGCCACGGGAGGAAGCGCGACGAACAAGACCGCTGACATTAATCCGGCCAGCAACCAGGGGGCAATCAGTAGCCCGGGACTGACGGCGCGCGGATGTCGCGCCATCTCGGTGGAGAAAACACGTCCGGCAGGATCGCCGACCAAATCGAAGACGCGCAGAATGCTCGCCAGTGCAGCCAGAGCCGCCACGTTTTCCGGGCTCAACATCGTTCCCGCCACGACAATCAGGCCACGCTGCGGAACGAGAAGGGCGAGAATTGATGCGAGAAAAATTAAACCCGTCAAGCGCTGCCGGATGGTGATTCGGGCGCGTCCGCGTTCGAGGCGACGCGCGAGCAGAATGCCGCCTAACAACGCCGCCACTCCAAGAAACACCAGCAAACTCAGCAGGATGAAATCCAGGTGTCGCAGCGACCGGTCCGCCACCATGAGAAGCGCTGGAAGGATAAGCATGCCATTTCCCATGCGCAGGAGGGCACTCGACCACGCATAATGTTGCTGTTGCGCAAGGACGGCGCTGAAGCAATTGGTCAGAATAAATAGCTCGGCACCCAGGCCGAGAAATATCACCTGGAAGACCGTCAATTGATACGGAATCGCTATGGCCAGGACACTGATAAGGATGAACGGTGCGGTGATCCAGATCGTCGACCACGCATCCCACCGCCAGTCGAAGTGTCCCGGCGGGGCCTGGTGGTATAATCTGGCCTGGAGCGTGAATTGCCCGAGCGAACTGAGCAGCCCAACGCTGAAGAGAAGCTCCACGAGGAATGCGAATTTTCCCGCCTCTTCAGGGGAAAGAACACGCAGGATGAGTATGGTCGCCGTTACACTACAAAGCGTGGTTAGAGCCGACGCTGCCACCGAACCCGCCGCCAGAATGCCTCCCCGGCCCAGTCCGATGGGTGTTTCGTCGGCCGGTCGGCGCTGAACTTTGGAACGCGTTTTTCTCATCACTTCGATTGGCTATGCACGACTACTGGTGGCTCAATGACTTGCAGTCTTATCGCTTGTCGTTTACCAAGCGAAGCAAAAGTGGACATCGAACCGGTCTTTCAATTTTTTAAAGGATTTCGAGCCCGCAGAATGCGGTTTTTTTATCGCTACCTCGGAATCGAGCCGCAAACCACCGTGCTCGATATCGGGGGACGCGAATTCAATTGGACGCTGATGCCATTTACCCCGCGCGTGACAATCTTAAACGTATCCATGCAGGGAGCGCGCAGCAGGAAATTTGAATGGGTGATCGGCGATGCTCTGAAACTGCCCTTCCCGGAGGACGCTTTTGAAATTGTCTACAGCAACTCAGTGATCGAACATGTTGGGAACCTTGACGATCAGCGTCGCTTTGCCGCGGAGTGCAGCCGAGTTGGCCGCTCCTACTTTGTTCAGACCCCAAATCGTAATTTCCCCATCGAGCCGCATCTCCTTACTCCGTTCATTCATTGGCTGCCCATAAAGTGGCAGGCTCGCCTGCTCCGCAATTTTACATTATGGGGCTGGATCACGCGTCCGGATGCCGCGGCTCGCGCCCGCTTTCTGAACACCACACGCATGCTGACCCGCGCCGAGTTTCAATCGCTCTTTCCCGATGCCGAAATCCGGAGCGAGCGCTTTCTTGGGCTGGCCAAGTGCTTTATCGCAATCAAAGAACGCACCCAAAACGCCGGACCACGTAATTGAAGCGACCATTCCCGGCGGGAAGACGACCAATTGGGGCCGAGCCGGCTAGACGTCAGCCCGAAAGGTGAGCGAACGGGAGTGAATGGATGGAGCCTGCGGGAAGCAGTGCGACATAGACCGTGCGCCAGCGACGGGCCAAAGGCCGAGAACCGGGAGGTTCGAGTCAATCAATCGAAGTGCACGCACACGCGTTCCACTAAGAGTCTCATGCGCGCTGCGCCGTTCGAGATGTACTTGCTTTCAGGCAAGCGAGACATGTAACGGTCGTTGCGGCAATGGTCTCGCTGAAGGAAATCCTGGTCCGTTTTCGGGCACGCGCTTTTGCGCCCGTTGATATTGCTTCGATCGTTTTCTTCCGCATCGCTTTTGGCAGCCTCCTCATCTGGAACGGCTGTGATTATCTCGCGCACGGTGACCTCGCCAGGTTGTGGCTCGAGCCGCCTTTCCTCTTTAAGTATTACGGGTTCTCCTGGGTGCATCCATGGCCCGGTCATTGGCTCTACATCCATTGGATCGCTCTGGAAGTTTTCGCTTTCTTCATCGCGATCGGTTTCTGTTATCGGGCGAGCGCGGCGCTCCTTTGCCTGAGCTGCACTTATTTCTTCCTTCTCGATGAAGCATGCTACGTCAATCACACCTATCTCATTTGTCTGCTCAGTTTTCTTTTTGCTCTGATTCCGGCGCACCGTGCCTTCTCGGTTGACTCCTGGTTAAGGCCGCGCTTGCGGGCGCAGACCGTGCCCGCCTGGTGTCTCTGGTTGCTGCGATTGCAGATGGCGGTCGTCTACTTTTATGGGGGCGTGGCCAAGCTTTCGCCGGACTGGCTTCAGGGCGAGCCAATGCGCTATTACCTCGGCCAGCGAACCGAGTTTCCCGTGATCGGGCGTTTCTTCCGCGAAGAATGGATGGTCTACAGCGCGAGCTATGCCTCTCTTCTCTTGGATCTCCTGGTTGTGCCCCTGCTTCTCTGGCGGCGGACACGCGTCGCGGCTTTTTGTTTCGCCGTGTTTTTTCATCTTATGAACTCGCAGCTGTTTACCATCGGAATCTTTCCCTGGCTGGCCATTGCGGCGACCACCTTGTTTTTTTCCCCGGGCTGGCCGCGCCGCGTTCTCGCCCGGGTAGGGTGGCGGCGGAGTTTTACGCCACCGGTGGATTCGCAGACTTCGCCGCCGCGCTGGCTGCAGGCCATCACTTTGGGATTCGTCGTTATCTATGCCGCGATTCAAATCCTCGCGCCGTTACGCCATTTTCTTACGCCCGGCGGAGTGGAATGGAATTACGGAGGACACCGTTTCAGTTGGCGGATGTACGTCCAGGCACAGGCGGTGCAGAGTTCATTTTACGTGACGAATCCGACCACAGGCAGGACGATTCGGGTCGCTCCGGAACAGTTTCTCAATGAACGCCAGCAATCGGTCATGGCTTACACTCCGGACATCTGCGTGCAGTTCGCCCATTATCTGGCGTCCAATATCCCACACCTGGGTACGCGACCGCTAGTTGTCGAAGCGCGGATTCTCGTCATGATCAACGGACGCAAGCTGCAGCTTTACGTCGATCCAACGGTCAATCTCGCGGCCGAGCCACGTCCCTTATTGCGGCCGCGCTGGCTCAGGGAAATCCGTGACCCTCTTCCGCCCGTGGACGAACGCTACCGCAAAGACGACTTTCCGTAAGCAGACTGGAATTTAAGTCAAAACATGAAAGCACAATCCGCGGCTGCATCCCCGGCGGGAATGGAGCCGGCGGGAGCCGAGCGACATGGACGAAGCCCCTTTAGGGGTGAGCTTTCGGGGAGAAAGCGAATCAATCGAAGTGCACGGACACGCGTTACCCAAAGAGTTTCATGCGCGCTGTGTAGGTTCGCGACCTAATTGTCTGATTTGAACCCGCTAAAAATCGGACAACTAGCCCGTGAACATACAACTGTCCAAGTTCGCTATCTATTTGTCCGAATTGAGACCAATAAACTTCAAAAAATCAGATACTTACACTTAATATTCATATTTAACTAGAGCAGCCACTATTCACGAGATATTTTGGAATTGCAATTAAATTGCCCGAGAGAGACAATGCCCGGCATGCTCCCCCACACACTGCGTTTTCCTAAGACGTGGCCCCATGGCCGTTTAACACGATGCCGGATCGTATTGGTTACGGTTGGCTTGGTTTTGTTGTTCCAGGTCCTCGGACCGTCGCTGGAAGCGGCATCTTTCGCTCTTTATGGCGATCCAAATTTTTCGTTTGGCGCCAGCGCTCCTGACGTTGCACTGATGGCCTCCGCGATTCAGTCCCGCATGAGCATTCCCATTACAACGGTCACCGGTCTCGCGGACGAAAACACTGCCGTCGCCCCACTTCTGGCGAACTCGAATGCGTCCCCATTCTTTGTCTTTGGACCGTCCGCGAACGGGGTCATCAAGAATCTCAATCTTAATGACCCCATCGTGACCGGTCTGACCGGCGGTGAGTTGCGATCCGCGGGGTTCGAGGTCGATTTCTGTGGTGATTTCGCCGAGCGATTTGTGCTCCGAGTCTTCTCGGCCACGGAATTTTTTGACGTGCTCGTTCGACCTGCCACGTGCAGCGGCGTAGCCAATGTCCTGTGGAGTTTTTGCGAGGTGTCTTCGCCGCGCGCAATTACTAGTCCCACACCGACGCCATCTCCGACGCCTTTCCCGGTGCAGCTTGTCAATACGGTGTCGAGGTTTACACACGGCGCGGCCGGCACCTTTGACCTCAACCTGCCTCTGGCTGGACCCCCCGGAATCGAATGCCGCCGGACCACCGGCGCCGGCGGGAGTTACACGATCGTGTATACCTTCTCCGAAACGTTAAACAGTGTTTACAGCGCTTCCGTGACCACCGGCATTGGGCATGTTCATGACAGTGGCATCGGCGGTGACCCTCATCAATACATCGTCAACCTGGTGAACGTCGGCAGTGCGCAAAGCATAATCGTCACTTTGAATTTTGTTCAGGACTCTCTCGGTCACGTGAGTAATACGGTAAACGCGGCCATGAGCGTTTTGGTCGGAGACACCACAAACAATGGAAACGTCGGTAGCGGGGATGTGAACCAGGTCCAGGGGCAGGTGGGACAACCGGTGATGGCGGCGAATTTCCGCAACGACGTGAATCACGACGGCTTCATCGACGGCAACGATGTGAGCATTGTGAAGAAGAATAAGAAAACATCGCTTCCGCCGTGATGAGTGCAGCAAACTTCGCTGAAAGGCACGCTTTATCTAGTCGCTAGCCTGGCGCGCTGTTCGGGAGAAAGCGAATCAATCGAAGTGCGCGTGTGCGTGTACCCCAAGAGTCTCATGCACACAGCGGAATGGAATACGTCCCCGGCGGGAATGGAGCCGGCTGGAGCCGAGCGACATGGACGAAGCCCCTTTAGGGGGTGAGCTTTCGGGAGAAAGCGAATCAATCGAAGTGCGCGTGTGCGTGTACCCCAAGAGTCTCATGCACACAGCGGAATGGAATACGTCCCCGGCGGGAATCGAACCCACATTTAAGGTTTAGGAAACCCTCGTTCTATCCGTTGAACTACGGGGACCTGGATATTTTCGATTGCTGATTTTCAATTTGCGATTTTACAGCGAAAACAGCTTCCAGTCGATTGTGGATCTCTCGTATCGCGTGAGCGACCGAGCAAGCGAGGCTCGGATTCGAAATTGACCGGCTTTGCTCTCGACACGCGACAATCTGAGTCGATCATATAGTTCGCGTAGTCCTGTTCGCGCAAGCACATGTCCGCTGAGGTTAAAAAAGAGATCGAGCTTGAGATCACGCACGTTCTTTTCATCGACATCGTCGGCTACTCGAAGCTCTCGGTTAACGAACAACACGCCAGAGTTGATGAACTAAACCGAATTGTGCGCGCTTCCGAGCAATTTCAAAAAGCTGAAGCGGCCGAATCGGATCTTGAAAATCCCCACCGGCGATGGCATGGCGCTGGTGTTCTATCCAAGTCCAGAGGAGCCGGCGCAGTGCGCCTTTGAGATCAGCCGGGCGCTGAAGGACAATCCAGCGCCTGCAAATCCGCATGGGCATTCACAGCGGACCGGTCAGTGGTGTGGTGGATGTGAACCAGCGCATGAACGTAGCCGGGGCGGGCATCAACATGGCCCAGCGAGTGATGGATTGCGGCGATGCCGGACACATCCTGCTCTCACATCACGTCGCCGAAGATCTGGGAGAATACGACGAATGGCGGCCGCTTTTGCACGACCTTGGCGAATGCGAAGTGAAGCATGGTGCGCGCATCTCGGTCGTGAACCTTTATGACGATCAATTCGGCAATGCGACGTTGCCGCGGAAATTCGAGACCGTGCAGAAACGCCGGACGCGTCTGCGCTGGGCGGCGATGACGGCAGTGTTGCTCGCGCTCGTCGCGATCGTCGCCGGGCATCGTAATGTTTTCTCGTTATCGCGTGCCATCGACGCTGACGGACAGAAAGCATTGCGGTGCTTCCATTTGAAAATCTAAGCCGCGATCCAGACAACGCCTACTTTGCCGAAGGTATCCAGGACGAGATTCGACGCGCTTATCGAAAATCGCAGATCTGAAGGTGATCTCGCGTACCATCCAGCTGCATTATAAGAGCGCGCCGAAAATCTGCCGGAGATCGCCAGGCAACTTGGCGTCGCCAACATCCTGGAAGGAACGTGCAGAAGAGCGCGACGCCGTACGCGTGAACGTGCAGTTAATCAAACCAGCTAATGATTCCCATCTTTGCGGCTCATACCTTTAATCGCAAATTGACCAGATCTTTTCGGTCGAGAGTGACGTGGCCAAAGCCATCGCCGACAAGTTGCAAGCGAAACTGACTGGTCAGGAGGAGCAAATCGTCACTACCAAACCGACAGATAACACGGAGGCTTACGATGCCTACCTGCGTGGCCTAGCTTACATGTTGAAGGGAGGCATTGCGGCGACGGAAAAAAGCGCACAGAAGTATTTCAGAGAGGCGGTCACGATTAGACCCGAAGTTCGCAATTGGTTGGGCGCAGCTGTCCTTTGTGGATGCATATGACTACCTCACAGCGAATCCGACCCCCGCCCCCTACGTGAGGAGGCACGGCTGGCAGCCGAAACTGCGCTCGCTCTTCAGCCCGATCTCGGCGAGGCGCTGCTGGCCATGGGTTACTACCACTACGCCTGTCTGAAGGATTACGACACGGCAGACCGTTACTTTGAGCAAGCACGTCAGTTCCTGCCCAATAGCAGTCGAATTCCTGAATCGCTGGGCTACGTCGCGCGGAAACGAGGAGAGTGGGACGAAAAGCGAGGCCTATTTCAATGAGGCCGAGCGCCTCGATCCGCGCAATCTTTTCGTGCTCCAAGTGCAGAAGAGTTCCTATATCAAGCTTCGTCGTTTTCCGAGGCGCTTCGAAAGATTGATCAGATTCTCAATATTACGCCAGACGACCTCGATCTTATTGCGACCAAGGCGTTTCTTGCACAGGCCGAGGGCGACCTTACGCGCGCGGCGGCGCTCCTCGCTCCGCTCCATCCAAACGCCGACGACACCAGCGCGTTGGCAGCACAAGTTTACCAACGATCCTCGAGCGTCAGCCCGCGCCAGTGATCCTTCGGGGCTCAAGGGATATTGGCCAAGCCTGATCCCGCGTTGGGCTACATCACTGGCGAACTGCGCTTCTATTTGGGCTGGGCGCGAGAAGTAGCCGGTGAGCATGCCGCCGCCCAGGAAAACTTGGCGACAGGCGCGCAGCGAACTGGAACTTTTCCTCAAAGAGCAGCCAGAAAATCCTGTTCTGATTGGTAATCTCGCGCTGATCGATGCCGGTCTCGGTGACAAAATTGCCGCATTCGCTTTGATCGAACATGACATAGCCGCGAATCCGATCGAGAAAGATGCCGTCAGGGGTCCCTTTCCGATAAGAAAATCCTCGCCCGGGTGGCAACGCAAGTAGGAGAGCCTGACCGGGCCATTGCCGCTCTCCAACAGCTACTTTCCATACCGTATGAAAGCCCAATACTAGACGCTCCGCTCGCTCCGGCATTATTGCGGGCTCGATCCGATGTTCGATCCGTTACGGAATGATCCGCGCTTCCAAAAACTCGCCGCCGATGTCGCATCGAAGACGCCGGACAAATAACGGCGACGCAGTCACCTCAGTAATCTCGTCGCCGACCTAAGGCTGCAAATTCTTTGGCAAGGCGGGTCACGTCCGCGTCATAGGCTGCGTGCTAACGAAAAACGCGCTGGGATTTGTATCGCCCTTTGTGTCACCCGGGCAGCGAGAAATGGGCAGATTCCTGATGACGTGGGATGAGAGAGGTGCCAGCGTAACCTACTAAGAGGTCTTGATTTGCATAGTCGAGACAACTGCTGAGGAAGTGTGACGAAAAGCCCGTTTTTGTTTAGGAAACCCTTGTTCTATCCGTTGAACTACGGGGACAAGGCCAGATGTCAGAGATCAGAGGTCGGATGACAGAGGTCAGATTTTGGATTGCGGATTGCAAAGAGGACCTTGGAAGATATCAAATAGCTGGTGTCTATGCGATGAGCCGCAGTGCGCAGCCATTTTTTCCGATTCGTCCGGATGGCGGCGGAGCACAATCTCGTCTGGCGACGTATGACTTTGGCAGGGTGAAACTTAGGCGTTGACCGCAGGTGTCCATTTCCTGTAGGAGGCCTCTTGCTATGAAAAGATTGACCTTAACCTTGACGATTTTGAGCGTGTTGTGCGGTCTGGCCTGGGCCGGTCCGGAGCAGTATTCCGGAAAAGAGATGAAACAGGTTGCTCCGGCGCCTCCGCCCTGTCCCAGCTGGACCGGTTTCTATATCGGCGGCTTCGGCGGATATAAGTATGGAGTGATGGATCAAAATTTGGATCTCGGCGGATTCTGGAGTGAAAGGCCAACGGCTCAGGTTCAGGGCCAGGAGATTGGGTCCATTGTCGAGGATCGCGATGCCCTGGATTCTTTTGGCTCCAAGAATTTGAACACGAGCGGGGCGGAGCTGGGTGGCGTGATCGGATACAACTATCAATGGAAGAACTGGGTGTTTGGCGCGGAGGCCGCCGGGGGCTACCTCTGGCTGCGCAATTCTGATTCGAACGAACTTTCCGGTAATGGAGAGCTTCCCTTTGTCATCAGCTCCTCGTTCAAAACGCATTACCTGTTTACGTTTGGGCCGCGCATCGGCTACGCCTTCTGCCGCTTCATGCCGTATGTGACGGGGGGATTGGCAGTGGGCGATCTCGATTATCATCAGAATATTCGTCTCAACGAAATCGCAGTGGACGGCAACGGCGGCGGAGCCGGCGGGCCAAGGCAGGTCTTTAGCCAGGGGGGCAGCAGCAGCGAAACCAACGCCGGGTGGTTCGTGGGCGGCGGAATGGAATACGCCCTGACCAACCACTGGAAGCTAAGGGGCCAGTATGAATTCATCAATCTGGGCTCCGTCAATTTTAACAGTGAATTCGCCAACGAATTCACCGGGAATCACCAGATCGAGTTGCGCGAGCACAACGTCAGTTTCGCGATTATTTACGGCTTCTAGATCTGCCTGGAGAAATCGCCAGGGGTTGCGGATGAGCGGGGTCGCGCCGGGCACCAAGGATTACGCCTTGTGCGGTATTGCCTTGGTAGCTTGAAACTTAGGCGTTGACCTGGGTTTCGGTCTTCGGTATGAGGACCATTGTTATGAAAAGATTGACCCTAACCTTGTCGATTTTGAGCGTGTTGTGCGGCCTGGCTTATGCCGGCCCGGAACAGTATTCGGGAAAAGAGATGAAGCAGGTTGCTCCGACACCGCCACCGTGCCCCAGCTGGACTGGTTTCTATATCGGTGGCTTCGGCGGATATAAGTACGCGGTGATGGATCCCCACCTGGACCTTAGTGGAGCGTGGAGAGAAGGCCCTTCGGATCGGGACGATTTGGACGCGGATGGCTCGAGGGATTTGAGCACAAGCGGGGGCGAGTTGGGCGGTGTCATCGGTTACAACTATGAGTGGAATAATTGGGTCTTCGGCGTGGAGGCCGCGGGGGGCTACCTGTGGCTGCGAAATTCCAATGCGGACCAACTTTCGAGCCAGGAAGAGCTTCCATTTGAAATCAGTACTTCTTTCAAAACCCATTACCTGTTTACCTTCGGACCACGCATCGGCTATGCGTTCTGCCGGTGGTTGCCGTATGTGACGGGTGGCCTTGCCTTGGGCGATCTCGATTTTCATCAGAACATTCGCCTTAATGGAGGGATAGAAGACGGGAACGGCTCTATCAGGCAAGGGCAGCAAGGTGCAGGCAGCTTTCACCAAGGGGGAAGCAGCGACGATACGAACGTAGGATGGTTCGTTGGCGGTGGTTTGGAATACGCCCTTACCAACCATTGGAAACTAAGGGGCCAATATGAATTCATCGACCTCGGCTCCGTCAATTTTAATAGTGAATTCATCAATGAATTTACCGGAAATCATCAAATCGAGTTGCGCGAGCACAACGTCAGTTTCGCGATTATTTACGGTTTCTAGTTCCGGGTAGTTTGGCGGCGGTGGGAGCGGGCCCCGGCAATGATTTTGAGCCGTTGCGTTACCCGGGCCTACCGGCAAGTCTTGCGGATCTCCGCAATAACGAGATCTGCGCACTGAACCTGCGCGCCGTGCTGGCAATTGGGCACCAGGACAAGCCGGGCATGGGGAATCGCGGCGGCCAGATTTCGGGAATTCTGTACGGGGATCAGGCGATCGTCCTGGCCCGCTAATATCGTTGTCGGCATCTTCAACCCAGCCAGAAACGCGGTGCCATCAAACTCGGCCAGAGCGCGGGAATGTCCCAGCAAGCCAGGCGCTGTGGTGGGCGCATCTTTGGAAGCCTCGAAGATCTCCCGGAGCTGAGGTTCGACCCGGGTGAGCGTTTCCGGCGAGTACATCAACTGGAATGACGACAGGTAAAGTTCCCAAAGCGTCTCACCCTGGGGGTGGGCGAGAGCCTCCGCGATCTCGGCACCCGGCTTGACGTACAACGCACCGCCGGCCGTGCCCGAGAGCAGGAATAACGTTTTCACTTTCGCCGCGTGATCATGCGCAAACTGCAAAGCGATGCAGCTCCCCATGCTGTAGCCGAGCAGATGGAATTGATTGATGCCGAGTTGATCCACCACTTCGTTCAGGTCGTCGGACATTTTTTTAATCGAATATTCCTGAGAATTCTGCGGCACGACGCTGTATCCCGTGCCGCGGTTATCGTAGGTCACGACCGTGTAATGTTGAGCGAGTTTATCAACAAACTCTCGTGGCCAAATGCGGCCGCTGCCCGCAAATCCCATCACCAGGACAAGCACATCACCGGAGTCGGAGCTCTTGCGAAAGTAGATGCCGCCGGCCGTTTTTCCTTCAATCTCGATCACAAATAAATAGAGGCGGATCCCGCTTGGATTCGACCGATGCATATGAACCAGGCCTCGCTGACGGCCAGAAAATTATCAGCCGCCGCAGAGTTGAGCGGATCTCCGCCATCGGCGGTCAGATTTATTTCTGATATTGCGTGAAAAGCAGGTCGTTTTGAGCGCCCGGGGCGCCAGCCAAAGGCATGCGGCGTGCTTCTGACTCTGCGATGTCAGATGCCTAACCGTTGGCGGATTTTCGTACCACCACCTGTTTCACTTCATGCGAATTCGTTCGACGCGCTATGTATTTACCGTGGCAATGCTGGCCAGTTTGTGGCTCGGCCAATCGGCCAGCGCGGCGAACAGGACCTGGAGCAACACCGGAACGGATTTCAACACCACCGGTAATTGGTCGGGAGGCCTGCCCGGCACAGCCGATACCGCTGTCTTCAACGTGGTCAAGGTGACGAATCCTAATCTGAGCGCGTCGCTCACCATTCAAGAGCTAAACTTCTCCACAGCCGGCGCGTCGGGATATGATCTCACCAGTTCAAGCACGAGTATCAAACTGACCCTGACCAATACCGGCACAGGCACGAGCAGCGCGATTAATTCCTCCATCACCAGCGGCACGAATACGATTGATGCGCCTATCGTGCTGGGCGCGGCTTCGGGCAGCCAGAGCTTCAATCAGGCGAATGGAGGCACCTTGATCGTGAACGGAGTGGTCTCGAGCACAAATACAATTGCTCTGAGTTTGAGAGGCGCTGGGACGATTCAATTGAACGCGGCCAATACTTTTAGCGGTGGCGCCTCGATCGATACGGCCAACGCGACCCTCGTGTTGGGGAACGACAGCGCTTTGGGATCCGGCGCCTTCGCGATCAACGCCACCGCTACCCTTCAGGCGGGCGGCGGCGCTCGCGTTATTTCCAATGCAACAACCCTGGGAGCCAATACGACAATTGCCGGCGCCAACAATATGACCTTCAACAGCGACGTAACCGTGGCGGGCGCCGCGACTCGCACGCTAACGGTAAACAATTCCGGCACGACCACCCTCGCGGGCAACGTCTTCCTGTCTGACGTCACGGGCACAGGCCGCACGCTCTCCATCGCAGGCTCGGGCGCGCTCACCATCAGCGGGGCGATCGCCAACTTCAACGGTTCCGGCACAGCCGGGAACCTGACCTACAACAGTACAACCGGCGGAACATTGACGCTTTCGGGAGCCAATACCTACAGCGGCGCGACCACCTTAAACTCGGGCAACGTCGTCCTCGGGAACAAAGCGGCCTTCGGAACCAGCGCGGTTTCGTACAATGGTGTGACGGTCTCCGCCTCGACTGACTTGAGCGGTGCCAACGCGATTGCCAACACGAGCACCCTGGATGCGACAGGCAACGTGTTCACCGGCAGCAACAATATCGAGTTGAGCGGGTCGATCACTGACACCACGACCGTGACAGTGACAAACAACATATCGGGGGGGAATCTCGTGCTCTCCGGTCAGGTCTTCCTTTCGAACAGTAATACCAGCAGAACCCTCACCCTGAACGGGAGCGGGAACACCCTGATCAGCGGCGTTATTGCCAACGGTGGCGCATCCTCGACCAGCAAGCTGAGTTACTCCGGCACTGGCACTCTCGCGCTGAGTAATAGTAACACCTATTCCGGGGTCACGACTCTGAGCGGCGGCTCTACCCTGGCGAATAACAGCAGCGGTTCAGCCACCGGAAGCGGCGCGGTAACGGTGACTGGCTCGGGAACGCTGCTCGGTGGCAACGGAGCGATCAGTGGTACTGTCAGCATGGCGAGCGGGACGAACCTTTCGCCCGGGGCCACAACCGCCTCCGGGAGCACGGCGATTTTCAAGACCGGTGCCCTGACCTTAAGTTCCGGAAGTAATTTTACGGTCGACCTCCTGTCCACCACTGCAGGCACTGGCTATGATCAAATCGGCGTCACGGGAACCGTTAGCATTACGGGCAGCAACCTGGTGGTTCGTCCCGGGGCCGGACTGAATATAGGCGACAAGTTTTTTATTCTCCTAAACGACAGTACCGACACGATTACAGGCACCTTCGCCCAGGGCACCACCATTAGTGCCTATGGTGACACCTTTCTCATTAATTATGCGGACAACGGCGACGGGGGTACGATTTTCAACGATATTTCTCTTACCGTGACAGGCGTTGTCCCCGAACCGGCGACGTGGGCCGTTGGGGCGCTGACCATGGCAAGTCTCGGATGGAGTCAATGCCGGCGCCGTTTGAAGAACAGGACGCGGAACACGGTCCGATCCAAACGTGCCTAACGAGCCACAGCTGGTTTTTCCGCCAGCGCTTCCCACTCTGCCGTGAGTCGCTGCATCTCGGCGGTAATGGCCAGTAACTCGCGATTCAGTTCCATGGCGTCGCCCCCTGGATTATAGGTCTCCGGTTTCTCCAGTTCCCCGGCCAGCTCCTGTTGGCGACCTTCCAGGGTCAGGATTTGCATTTCCAGGTCGCGCACGCGCTTTTCCCTGTCGCGCTTCAGTTTCGCTTCCGCTTTGCGCTCCTCCGCTTCGACGCGTCGTTGCTCCCGCGTCTCGCGCATTCCGAGTCGGCTCCCGCTCTGGCTGGTAGCCCTCGGCCTGGCCGTGGAAGCGCCGTTGGCCGGTTGTAAATTACTCAGCGCACCACCGCTCGTCAGCGCGGCCCGCGCGGAGGTCGCGCGAGACTTATCGATGTAATAATCGTAGTCGCCGAAATAACGAGTGAGTTTTCCAGCGCTGATATGCAAAACCGTCTTGGCCACCGCCCGGATAAAATAAACATCATGGCTGATGAAGATCAGTGTCCCTTCGTATTGAGCGAGAGCGCCAATGAGGGCATCAATACTTCCGACGTCCAGGTGCGTCGTGGGCTCGTCCATGAGCAACAGGTTCGGCGGATCGAGCAAGAGCCTGACCAGGGCCAGCCGCGTTTTCTCCCCGCCGCTCAAGACCGCGGTGCGCTTGAAAACGTCGTCCCCTCGAAACAAAAAGGATCCGAGCACCGTGCGCGCCGTCTGCTCGGAGACAGGATTCGGCATGTCCCGCGCGGTTTCGAGCACGGTGGCCTTGGGATTGAGCATGTCGACACGGAATTGCGAAAAATATCCGACCTTGGCGCGGTAACCGAGTTCGCGCACGCCGCGCTGCACTGGGAGCGAGCCGCCCAGAAGCTTAAGGAGCGTCGATTTGCCCGCGCCGTTGGGGCCGACCAGAACCGTGCGCTGGCCGCGTTCTGCTTCGAAATTCAATCCGCGATAAACAACCAGATCGCCGTACGCGTGATCGACGTCTTTGAGCGTGATGACGCGTTGGCCGCTGCGCGGTGGCTGCGGGAAACGGAAATGCACGGTCCTCTCCCGCGAAACCGGTGCCTCGATCTTCTCCATGCGATCGATCTGCTTGAGCTTGCTCTGGGCCTGCGAGGCTTTGGTCGCCTTGGCGCGGAACCGGTCGGCGAAGGCCTGAAGGGAGGCGATCTCGCGCTGCTGATTCTTGTAGGCGGCCAGCTGCTGCTCCTCGCGCGCGGCCTTTTGCTCGACGTAACTGTCCCAATTGCCGCGGTAACGGTGCAGACGCCGGTGCGCGATCTCCACGATCGAGCCAACCAGCCGGTTCAGAAACTCGCGATCGTGCGAGATCATGAGAATCGCGCCGGGATAATTCAGCAGGTAGTCCTGGAACCAGACGAGCGACTCGAGATCGAGATGGTTGGTCGGTTCGTCGAGCAGGAGAAGGTCAGGTTCCTGGACGAGAAGGCGCGCGAGATGCGCGCGCATAACCCAGCCACCGCTCATCGTCTTGGCCGGCCGGTTGAAATCCGATTCGCGAAAGGCCAGACCGGCCAGGATCCGTTTTGCCTTTGGTTCCAATTGCCATCCGCCGTGATCGTCAAACAGATGCAGCGCGGCGTGATGTTCGGACGAATCCTCGGGAGCAGTCTTCAAGGTGCGAAGCGCCTTCGACAGTTCCGGCGAAACCGCGCACGCCATTTCGAGGACAGTTTCCTCGCCGGCCGGAGCATTTTCCTGGGGAAGAAAACCGATCGTGGCCGCTTTCTCGACCGAGACGCGACCCTCATCCGGGGAGGCCTCTCCGAGAATGAGCGCGAATAAAGTGGACTTCCCGGCTCCATTCGGACCGACCAAGCCCACGCGATCGCCGCGATTGACCTGGAGCGAAGCGTCTTCAAAGAGAACGCGGCCGGTGTAACTCTTGGTGATTTGGGAAATGGTTAACATTGGAAAAACCGGGCAATTTCGCGCCGACAGTCGCTCGCCGGCCACGAAAGATCAAAAAAGGCGCCCGAACTGTAGCGGCGGTCTCTGACCGCCGTTCGCTGAGGTTCGGCGCTCAGAGAGCGCCGCTACAGAAGGGATCCCGCGAGGGACGCGGAGAGGATACACAAAACTGGTAGACAAACTAGCGAGGGAGCGTTAAATATGTTCAGATGAACATTAAGAAGAGGTTTCAACAGATCCGCAGCACCTTGCTCCGGGATGCGAGGATCCACTCAACCAAACGCCGATCCCGGGTCCGGCCCCAACAATTGGAGTTTCCTTTAGCGAGGCGCGAAGGACGCTTCTTTCGCCAAAGTCCTGTGGGGAACGGTCATTAAGGATACATGGGTAGGGACGCCGCGCTGCGGCGTCCGCGGACATCGCAGCGCGATGTCCCTACCCCATCGAACTTCGCCCGCGCCGATCGAGCCGATGCCTGCTTGGGTCATCCGTGCTTCCAGCCGTTGCCGTTCTCGCCGCGAGCGAGCGCCATCTCAGGGGTAAGATCGACATCTTCGATCGCGTCGGATTCCTCCTCGGGTTCCGACAGCGATCTCTCGTGATGCTCTTTGGCGATGAGCATGTAAAGCGACGGCACAATGAAGAGAGTAAAAATCGTTCCAATGGTCATTCCCCCGACCAGGACGAGACCGATGGAATTTCGCGCAGCGGCGCCGGCACCGGTGACGAGCGTTAAGGGAAAGTGACCTGCAACCGTGGCGACGCTGGTCATCATGATCGGACGAAGACGGATGCGCGCCGCCTGGGCAATAGCCTCGAGTTTCGTTAAGCCAGCGCGCTGTTGTTCGTTCGCAAACTGCACGATCAGAATTCCGTTCTTAGCGACGAGGCCGACAAGGGTAACCAGGCCAACCTGCGAATAGATGTTGAACGAAGTCGTCCAGCCATCGGTAAGGAACTTTCCGAACGGCATCTTCAGGAACATGAAGAGGCCCGCGCCGAACATCGCCAGCGGAACGGACCCGAGCAGGATGATAAGAGGATCGCGGAAGCTGTTGAACTGCGCCGCGAGGACGAGGAAAATCAGGATAACCGCGAGGAAAAATACGCCGCCGAACTTGCTTCCTTCGATGCGGAGCTGGCGTGAGCCGCCGGTGTAATCGATGACGTAACCGGCGGGCAGAATCTTATGCGCTTCGTCCTCGAGGAATTTCAAAGTGGCGTCAACCGAGCCGTTCGGGACGCCGCTGATGGTGACCGCATTGAGCTGCTGCATGCGGTTGAGCGAACGCGCCACGGTATCGTGCTTGATCGAAGCAATCGTGCTCAGAGGAATGAGCTGGCTGTTAGGCCCGGTCACGTAAATGTCCTGCAGCTGTTCGGGGTTCAATCGATCGACACGTTTGATCTGCGGGATGACCTTGTAGCTCAGCCCTTCCATGTTGAACCAGTTCACGAAATTTCCGCCGATGCTGGCCGAGAGATCGGCCCCGACCTTCTGCATATCCAGCCCCATGGTGGAAACCTTATCGTGATCGAAAACGATCTGGGCCTGCGGCTGGTCGATTTTGGTGTCGATGTCGCCAAATTGAAAGACGTGCGCTTGCATCGCTTTGTCGAAGAGCTGTTTGGCCAGGTCCAAAATGCGTTCGTGGCTGGCAGTGGAAGCGATAATGAAGCTGACAGGGAAATTGTCAGAGCCCGGCAAAGCCTCGGGCATGATTGGAAACATCTGGATACCAGGAATGGCGGCGAGTTTTTCTTGCACCACCGGCAGGTAATCCTTGGTCGGCGTTTTGCGCGTCCCCCAGGGTTTCAGGACCATTCCGCCGAAACCAGACGACGGGCCGGTGATTTGAAAGGTGAAACGTGTATCCGGGATATCCGTGAAAACTTTTCCAGCCGCGTCAGCATAACGAATCGTGTCGTCGATCGTCGCATTCGCCGGCGCGGTGATGATTCCGAAAATAACCCCCTGATCTTCTTTCGGAGCCAGCTCTTTTGTCGCCATTTTTGGGATGGCCAGGAACATGATTGCCGCGAGAAGTGAGACGCCTCCCCAGACAATATAAACTGCCGGACGCGCATTGAGGGTGCGGTCGAGGTGGCTGCCATACCAATCACGGAAGCGGTCGAAAGTGCGATTAACGAATCCGCTAAACCCGCTATCGACGTGGTCTGCCCGAAGAAGATTGGCGCACATCATGGGCGAGAGAACCAGCGCGACGACTCCGGAGATAAAGACAGCGCCAGCCAGGGTGAGGGCGAACTCGCGGAACAGCGCGCCGGTCAGGCCTCCCTGCAGCGCGATGGGCGTGTAGACGGCTGCCAGAGTAATGGTCATGGCAATGATCGGGCCGATCAGTTCGCGGGCGCCGACAAGCGAAGCGTTCATGCGACTCATGCCCTCACGCATGTGGCGCTCGACGTTCTCGACCACAACGATGGCATCGTCTACGACCAACCCGACGGAGAGCACGATCGCCAGAAGCGTCAGGAGGTTCAGACTGAAGCCGAAAAGTTGCATGAGAAAGAGCGCACCGATGAGCGAGATTGGGATTGCTACCACCGGCACGAGGACAGTGCGGAATGACCCGAGGAAGAGGAAGATCACGATCATGACGATCACGAGCGTATCGATGAGTGTCTTGACCACTTCGTGGATGGCGTCATTGATGTAAGCCGTGGAGTCGTAGGCCATCTCGGCCTGCATGCCCGTGGGGAGTTCCTTCTTGATCTCTTCGAGCTCGGCGTTCACGCGCTTGATCACATCGACGGAATTCGCGTTGGGCAGGACCCAGACGCCCATGAAGACCGCTTTCTGACCGGAGAAGCGCACCTCAGTGTCGTAATTTTCCGCACCCAATACAACATCAGCGATATCGCCGAGCCTAACGAGTGTGCCCTTGGTCTGGCTGACTACCAGTTGCTTGAATTGCTCGGCGGTATGCAAATCGGTGTTCGCCGTCAGATTGACCTGGAGGAGAGAACCCTTGGTGCTCCCAACCGCGGCGAGGTAGTTGTTTCGCGAAAGCGCGCTCTTGACGTCGGATGGACTGACGTTGAGTGCGGCCATTCGCTCCGGCTTCATCCAGATGCGCATGGCAAAGGTGCGCCCGCCGAGAATGTCAGCTTTCTGGACGCCACTTATAGCGGTCAGGCGCGGCTGAATCAGGCGCACAAGATAATCCGTTACCTCGTTAGGCTGAAGAACGCTGGATGTGAAACTCAGGTAGGCAGAGGCAAACTGCGAATCGGCTGCCTGGATGGCAATGACCGGAATCTGCGCTTCGGGCGGCAGGTTATTGCGGATGGCTTCGACCCTCGAGCTGATATCGGAGAGCGCCTTGTTGGGGTCGTAGTTCAACTTCAGGCGCGCAGTGATTGTCGAGACGCTCTGCTGGCTCGTGGATTGGATGTAGTCGATGCCGTCAGCGGCGGCGATCGCGCGTTCCAGGGGAGTAGTGATAAAGCCACGCACTAGTTCGGCGTCGGCGCCGACGTAAACCGTCGTCACGGTGATGGAGGCGATGTCACTGCGCGGATACTGCCGCACATTGATCGTCTTCATCGACGCCAGGCCGGCAATGAGAATGACGAAGCTCACGACCAGCGCGAGGACTGGACGTTTAATGAAAAGGTCGGTGAAGCCCTTCATTGTAAATTATGAGTCTACAGGAGTTGGGTTGAGTTCAGGTTTCGGAGCGAGATCGTTGTTGATCGTTACCGGCATTCCATTGCGCAGTTTAAAAACGCCGGTCATGACGATGACGTCGCCCGCTTTCAGCCCCTCGTCGATGGCAACAAAATCGCCTCGGGCTTCGCCAACACGGACGACCTGTTGGCGGATAGCCTGCGATTCTTTCCCGGTTTTCGGGTCCTTTTTCTTTTCAATCACATAGACCGAGTCGCCGTAGGGCGCATAGGAGACGGCCGATCCAGGAATGACAAGCGTCTTGTGTTTCTCTGGAAGAACCACCTCAACTTTGGCGAACATTCCGGGTCGCAACGTGTGGTCGTGATTCTCAAGGGTCGCCTGCACCGAAACGTTACGGGTGACACTGTCGACCATCGAATTAATCGCAGTGAGCTTGCCCTTGAACTCACGTCCCGGTGCCGCGTCGGTATGAACCTGGACCTCTAATCCCTGAGTGAGCTTGGCTAACTCCTGCTGCGGGAGAGCGAAATCAACGTAGACCGGGTCAAGCGAAGTCAACGCCACCACCTGCTGGCCGGAATTGATCATCTGGCCGACGTTCACCTGCCGAATGCCGAGTTGCCCGTCGAAGGGCGCAAGCACTTCCTTTTTCCCGATCATCGAGCGCATGTTATCGACCGCGCCCTGCTTTTGCCCGAAGGCTCCTTGGGCGGCATCCAAGTCAGATTTCGAGATCACTTTCCGGCCGACAAGATCGCGGGCACGGTCCAGGTTGGCACGGGCGAGTTCCAAATCCGCTTCGGCTGTGCGGAGTTGCGCCTCTTCGGACGCTGTATCGAGCTGAATCAGGACATCGCCTTTCTTGGCCACGCCGCCGTTTTGAAATTCGACCTTGCTGACAACTCCGCCCAACTCAGTGGCCACCATCGCGCCCTGCACGGCGGAAATTGATCCCACCGCGGGCAAAACTGGGGCCCAGTCCTCCTCTTTGACTTGCACGCTCGAGACGGCCGTCGGCGGCATTGCAAACGGCGTCGACGCCATCTTCCTGACCTGACCAGCCTTCACGTCGGCCAGCAGGCAGAACAGAGCAAGAAACGCAAAAACAGCGCCGGCGGTGGTGCGCTTTTGCCGAAATCGACTGAAGGAAAGCAGGCCGAAAACGAAAAGCAGCACGGTCAGAACGACTACGATAATTGTTGCCCACCCGATCCCCAGCACCTTCAGTCCGGCGATCAGCCCTGCCAGAAGAAGGAGGCCACCGAGGACTTTGAGTACGGGTTTTGCGATCGATTTCATTTTGGGGATGATTTGGGGTTTGGCTACGTCATGCATAGGCCGGTGACGGGTGGACATTAAATAATACTCGCCACAATCTTCGGGTGACTTCGACCTGTCGCGCGCGCCGCTCCGCTGCCGTGGCCCCTCGCGGCTGCAGGACGTCGCGCATCAACATCCCATCGGCGACAGCAAAAATTACTTCAGCCAGTTCGCGGGGGGAGAGGTCATTGGCTTTCGCTTCCGGCGAACGAGCGATCAGATCTGTGACGCCGTCCATCGCAGTCTGGCGGACGTCCCGGACGAGTTCCGCCACTCGGCTGTTGCGGCTGGCTTCGGCAAAAAGATCGACCACAAAGGCCGCGGTGATTCGCGGCTCGTTTTCCGAGCAGTGCACGGTGAAAAGCGCCTCCAGCGATTCAATCAAGCTCGGCGCCTGACGCGCTTCTTCCAGAACGTCCTGGATCTGCTTCTTGTGGCGGTCGCCCATGGCTGAAATGACAGCCTCCTTATTTTCAAAATAGCGATAGATGAGGCCAACACTGATGCCGGCTTCCGCGCTAATATCGTGCATGCTGGCCTGATGAAACCCGCGTTTGGCGAAGCAAACCATGGCGGCATCGAGGATTTGCCTGGGGCGGTCGACACCGGGGTCTGTTTGGGGATGAATCATGGGACTAGAACAATGAATGAACGTTCATTCATTGTCAAATCCACGAGGGTGGAAACTGCTGGATGTCGACATCGCTCCACCCCCCCCAAGGGAGAGGAGCCGCCAAACTTTACTTGTAGGGGAAGCCGCCAGTTTCCCCTACAGACTTTGCCGCCTCAGAAAGTCGACTCCTCGCCTTAATCCTCTCCTCGGTCGAGCAGGAGAGGAGAAGGAAGCCCTCGGCCAAGCGAAGAGATGGGTGTCGGTCCCATCCGTTAGAGGTCTTGACGCATCCTGCCCCCGATGGCCTTCTCTCCCTTGATGAGAGGTAGCTTGAGTGAATCGAAGTCCGGAACACTTCGCGCCTTCCCGCCGGCCGATCGCTATCTCGTGGCTGTTTCCGGCGGGCGCGACTCGGTCGCTCTTCTGCGTTGGCTGATCGAGTCCGGTTATGAAAACCTGATCGTTTGTCATTTGAATCATCGATTGCGGGGACGTTCCAGCGATGCAGACGCGCGCTTGGTCGAAAAACTCGCTGCCCAATACGCCTGCGAAATTGAACTCAAGTCGGTTGATGTGCGCACTCTGGCGACGAGAAAAAAAATGTCCATTGAAACGGCTGCCCGAATCGCGCGCTATGAATTTTTCGCCAAAGTCGCAAAACGCTGGCGCTCTCCCGCAATTTTTACAGCGCACCACGCCGACGATTTGGTTGAGACTTTCCTGATCAATCTTTTTCGGGGGGCCGGAACGACGGGGCTGGCCGCAATGCGCGAGATCTCAGTGCGCCGGATTTGCCACGTCGACCTGACGATCCTGCGTCCATTGCTTCACGTTTGGCGAAGTGAAATCGACAAATACGTAAAGAAACGTCGTCTTAAATTTCGCGAGGATGCCTCGAACAAGGATCTGACGCCGCTGCGCAACCGGGTGCGCCGGCGGATCATTCCCTACCTGGAGAAAACGATCGGCCGCAATATTCGGCAAAACATCTGGAGAACAGCCACGATCATGGCCGAAGAAGAAAACTTCTTCGAAACGTTGCTTCCGGACGAGTTGTTGAATCGTCCCACCCTGGCAGTTGAGCCACTGCGCGAGATGAGCCTGGCTGTGCAGCGCCGCTTGCTGCACAAATGGCTGCGCGCCGGGGCCGTGAGCGATGTCGGCTTCGATTTGGTCGAACGGGTGCGCGCACTTCTCGATGTGGTCGGCGGCATCGCAAAAACGAATCTGCCGGGAAATCGTCACGCGCGCCGAAAGGCCGGGAAGCTGTTTCTGGAGTAACTGTAGCTTGAGCGGCGGTCTCCGACCGCCGAATGAGGATAGGTCGACGGTCAGAGACCGCCGCTACAACCCATCCGTGTTTATCTGTGCTAATCTGTGGCTCTCATGGCCTCTGAAGTTCGTGTCCGCTTTGCCCCGTCGCCCACCGGTTATCTGCATATCGGCGGGGCCCGCACCGCCTTATTTAACTGGCTGTTTGCGCGACATCACGGCGGCAAACTCGTTCTGCGCGTTGAAGACACGGACAAGGCACGCAACACAGAGGAAGCAGCGGCGGCGATCTACGAAGGCCTGGAGTGGTTGGAGCTGAAGTGGGATGAGGGGCCGCACGCCGGTGGCGATTTTGGACCGTATTTTCAAAGCCAGCGTAATGAGATTTACGAGCGTCACCTGAAGAAACTGCAGGAAAGCGGACACATTTTTGAAGACAACGGTGCCTTGCGCTTTCGCTCTCCGCGCGAACACGTCGTGGTGGACGACCTCGTGGCTGGAAAGATCGATTTCGATCTGACCAACCCTGAAACCCATCCGGATATGACTTTGCGCCGGGCCGACGGGTCCTGGATTTTCCACTTCGTCAACGTGGTCGACGATCTGGAGATGAAAATCTCGCACGTCATTCGAGGCGAAGATCATCTTTCCAATACGCCCAAGCACATCGAGCTTTACCGGGCGCTCGGTGCGACGCCTCCCGCCTTCGCCCACATTCCCCTTATCCATAACAAGGATGGCTCGAAGATGAGCAAGCGGGATCAGGGGGCCAGCGTGGACTATTATATTAAGAGGGGGTATCTCCCGCAGGGCGTCCGAAACTATCTCTGCTTGCTTGGCTGGTCCCCCAAGGATAATCGCGAAAAGATTCCGATCGACGAGATCGTCCGGATATTTGACCTGAAGAATACCGTGCGCGGTAATGCCACTTTCGATCCGGATAAATTGCACTGGTTAAACGGCGAATACGCGCGCGAATTGGACGAAAACACGTTCGAGGCGAAGGCCGTGACTGCTCTGAAAGCTGCCAATGTGGATCTGGAGAACTTTCCGGAGAGTTACGTCCGCGCTGCGCTCCGGACGTGCCAGGGCAAGATCAACACTTTCGACGAGGTGCCGGTCTATGCCGGGTTCTATTTCACTGACAGTGTTGTTTATAATCCGGAAGGCGTGGCGAAGCATTTTATCTCTGAAAACAAACCCCGGTTGCAGGCGGTGCGCGACGCGTTTGCCGGACTCGAAGATTTCAACGCTGCCGGGATAGAGACGAAACTGAAAGAAACAGCCGCGCGTCTCGGACAGAAGGTTGGCGCGCTCGTCCATCCGACGCGTTTGGCCGTGACGGGGAGCAACGCCGGTCCGAGCCTGTATCATCTGCTCGAGGTTCTGGGCAAGGAGAAGGTCCTGGCGCGCATCGATCGCGTTTTGGCGACGCTTTGAATTGAAGAAGGAAGGCAGACGGAGCGCCCGCCCTACAACGCGCGTGATGGCTGGCTAGGCGTTGTAGGGCGGGCGCTCCGCCTGCCGCATAATGGGGGCGTTCCAAACGACACGCGCTGTCATCCTGAGGTCGCGGCGACCGAAGGACCTCACAACCTGCGGATGATCACCCAGGCAAATCTGTGTGACCAACGCTTCGACGGTGAGGTCCCTCGCTTGCGCTCGGGATGACAAACAAGTCCCGGAGTTACGCGTTTGCTACCCTTTCTTCACTTCCTTCGCCCAGGTATCCCGTAACGTGATCGTCCGATTCCACACCTGTTTGCCGGGTTTGGAATCCGGATCGAGCGCGAAATAGCCGAGGCGCTCGAATTGGTAACGTTCGCTCCGGTTGCGCATCTTTCAGTGCGGGTTCGCATTTCGCCGTCACCACTTCGAGAGAGTGTGGATTGATAAATGATTTGAAATCCGCGGGCGCTTCCGTCGCGGCGAGGCGGCGTCCGGCTCGGGCACGGTGAAAAGCCGATCGTAGAGACGAACCTCGGCTTCAACGGCGTGAGCCGCGCTCACCCAATGAATCGTCCCTTTGACCTTGCGATTCGAGGTCGCGCCCGCCCGACTTGCTGTCCAGATCGACGGACAACGCAGCTCCATCACGTTGCCGGCCTCATCTTTTACGACCTCATCGCACTTGATGATGTAGGCGTACTTGAGACGCACTTCGCCGCCCGGTTTGAGACGAAAATATTTCGGCGGCGGCGCTTCCATGAAATCCGCGCTTTCGATGAAGAGCTCGCGGCTGAACGGAACCTTTCGCGTTCCGGCATTCGGATCCTCGGGATTGTTAACCGCATCGAGCTCTTCGACCTGTCCGTCGGGATAATTTGTCAGGACAACTTTGACGGGCCGCAGCACGGCCAGACGGCGCGTCGGCGGTGCGATTGAATTCATCGCGCACGGCGTGCTCGAGCACCGCCATATCGGTCATGCTCGGGTATTTCGTGATCCCGATGTTGTAAGCGAAGGATGCGCAGTGCGCTGGCCGTCACGCCGCGTCGGCGCAGACCGGAAATCGTCAGCATGCGCGGATCGTCCCAGCCGTTGACGAGTTTGTCGTTCACGAGCTGGATCAGCTTTGCGTTTGCTCATCACCGTGTAGGTCAGATTGAGCCGGGCGAATTCGTACTGGTGCGGGCAGCGGTTGCGGCAGTTCGAGCGCGTCGAGGATCCAATCGTAAAGCGGCCGGTGCACTTCGAATTCCAGGGTGCAGACCGAATGCGTGATTCCTTCGATGTAATCGCTCAGGGTGTGGGCCCAGTCGTACATCGGGTAAATGCACCATTTGTCGCCGGTTTGATGATGCTCGGCATGCCGGATGCGATAAAGCACCGGATCGCGCAGCCAGACGTTGGGCGCGGTCATGTCGATCTTCGCTCGGAGCGTGCGCGCGCCGTCTGGAAACTCGCCCGCTTTCATGCGCGCAAACAGATCGAGACTTTCCTCGACCGAACGGTTTCGAAACGGACTGTCCTTGCCGAGACGGCGATACTCGTCCGTCTCCTCCGGCGTCATGTCGTCAGACGTAAGCTTTGCCGCTGGCGAACGAGCTCGACCGCGTAATCGTAGAGCTGGTCGAAATAATCCGAGGCGTAGAAGGGCGCGGCTGTCGCGCGTTCCGGGCCTTTCAGTCCGAGATTCTTATCGGCCCAGCCGTCGATCAGCCACTTCACGTCAGCCATGATTGAATCGACGTATTCGGTTTCCTCCTTCGTCGGGTTGGTGTCGTCCATGCGGATGTTGCAAATGCCGCCAAACTCGTGAGCGATTCCGAAGTTGAGACAGATCGATTTGGCGTGGCCGATGTGGAGATAACCGTTCGGCTCGGGCGGGAAACGCGTTTGGATCTGCGTATGCTTTCCGGTCCGCAGATCGTCCGCGACGACGTCGCGAATGAAATCGGAAGGAACAGGGGTATCAGTTGGTTCAGTCACGGTAGGCGTTCCACCGTAACGAAAGTAGACGCGGCTGCCAGCCCTGAAAGCTGCTTTGACTGTAGCGGCGCTCTCTGAGCGCCGAAATCCTAGAACGACGGTCGGAGACCGCCGCTACAATTCGCTGATGCCAGGCACTGCAGGATTACTGCGTCGCTCGCAGCTCTTTCTCGAGCTGCTCTTTGCGCTCGTTCAGAGTTTGCAGACCGAGCTGTCAGCGATGTTCGGAGCGGCGGTCGCTTCTGCCTTTCTCGCTGACGAAGCTGGGTTAGACTGGAGATTAAGCTTCGCGACCGTGGGCAAGGTTCCGCGGCGGGCTCGGCATGAGCATGAAAAAATACGTCTCAGGCAAAAGAGGTTTACCGACTATCCGATTTGCAGGATTGGGAAGCGGTGACGCGCGACATCGCTCCACCGATTCGTCTGGGCGTGTTGGGCAATCCGGTAGGGCATTCGCTTTCCCCGCAAATGCAGAACGCGGCGCTGCGGCATCTCAAGATCGATATGCAATATGCGCGCTTTGACATTGAACCTAACGAGCTTGCGGAAGCGCTCAAGCTGGCGCGCGAACTGGGATTTGTGGGCCTTAACCTGACCATCCCGCACAAGATCGCGGCGCTTCCCCTGGTCGATCGAATCGATGGCGAGGCCGGGACCATCGGTGCGATCAATGCCATCGCGATTCGAGAAGGAGAGTTGGTCGGTTTTAACACGGATGGTGTCGGCTTTGCCCGGGCCATTCGCAGCGAATTCTCCGTCGATCTCCGTGACCTGCGCATCATGGTCCTGGGCGCGGGGGGAGCCGCGCGGGCGATTACTGCTCAGTGTGCCCGGGCCGGTTGCGAGCGACTCGTGGTCGTGAACCGAAACTACAACACGGCCAGGCAGCTGGTGGCGGAGTTGCAGCCTGACTTTGCCGGCCCGCGTGTGCTCGGTCCGGTGGCACGACTCGAAGCCGTGAAATGGGAAGAGGGCGCCTTAAGGTTTCAACTGCAACATGTCGATCTGGTGGTCAACGCGACCCCGCTCGGTCTCAATCCAAACGATCATCCTATCTTGGCGGCGACGCTTCTGGCGCCGCATCTCATGGTCTTTGACTGCGTTTACTCACGAAAACATACGGCGCTCGTTGCGGCGGCCATGGAGGCCGGAGCCCGCGCGACGAACGGGTTATCGATGTTGTTGTATCAGGGGGCGCGCGCTTTCGAAATTTGGTTTCAGCGCGAAGCGCCGATTGAAGTCATGCGGGCCGCGCTGTAGCGGCGCGGGGAATATGACGGTCGGTGACCGCCGCTACAGATTTTCCTTCGCCATCTCCTGGCCACGCTTCGTCGCTGCTTCGACTGCCGCGATTAGACCTGCGGAGGTTCCGTGTTTTTCCATGACCGCGAGTCCGGCTGCGGTCGTGCCTCCGGGAGTGACAACCATGCCGCGCAGTTCCTCCGGCGAAAGTTTTGATTCGCTCGCCAGGCTGGCGGCTCCGAGCACAGTTTGGGTCGCAAGCGTGAGCGCGATGTCGAGCGGCAGTCCAACCTTCACTCCGCCGTGCGCGAGCGCTTCGATTACCGTGTAAACAAAAGCCGGGCCGCTTCCGGAGAGTGCAGTGACCGCGTCGATTTGCTCTTCGGTGACTTCGACCACGACGCCGATGGCGCCAAAAATCTTTCCCGCCTGAGCCATGTCGTCATCGGTAGTTCGGGTGCCGCGAGCCACGGCTGTGGTCGCCTGGCAAATCGCGGAAGGCGTGTTGGTGAGCGCGCGCATCAACCGTGCGTTTGAAACTCGCTCCATGGACTCAAGTCGAACCCCGGCCGCGAGTGAAATGACCAGCTTGTGCGCGGCGAGTGCGGCGATTCCTTTAAGCGCCGGCAAGACCACCGCAGGCTTCACGCCAAGCAGGAGAATGTTCGCCCTTTCCGCGACCTCCTCATTCTCCGCGGTCACCGCAATACCAGCTTCATGGCGCAGGGTCTCGCGCGCAGTCTCGTTTGGTTCGCTGGCAACGATCTCATCGGGTCTGCAGAAGTTCGCCCGAACCAGTCCGCGGATAACCGAGCCGGCGAGCTTGCCGGCACCGATAAAGCCAAGGCGAAACGTGACTGGCTGCGTTTGAGAATCCATGGGAAGACGCGATACTAATCCATGGTTGGCGTGGGTGTAAATTTCGGTGTTGATCTCGCGGAAGATCTGCGGGAGCTGAAGCGCGAGCGAAACGCAGTTATCCTGGCCCACAACTACCAGGTCCCGGAACTCCAGGACGTGGCCGATTTTGTCGGCGACTC
Source organism: uncultured Verrucomicrobiae bacterium (assembly GCA_963788855.1). Classification (GTDB taxonomy): domain Bacteria; phylum Verrucomicrobiota; class Verrucomicrobiia; order Chthoniobacterales; family UBA10450; genus CAWBIE01. The sequence continues at coordinate 232,050 of CAWBIE010000003.1, read as the reverse complement.
GCTGGGCCTGAGTTATCAGGCGGCGAAAACGGATGCGGACGTCATTTTGTTTTGCGGCGTTCATTTCATGGCCGAGACGGCCAAGATCATCAATCCGGCGAAGCGCGTCATTCTGCCCGACCTGGAGGCGGGATGTTCGTTGTCGGAATCGTGTCCGCCGGAGAAACTGGCGGCCTTTCTGAAGGATCACGCTGACAAGAATTATTACGTGATCGCTTACATCAATTGCAGTGCGGGAGTGAAAGCGCTCTCCGATGTGATTTGCACGAGCGGCAACGCGGACAAGATCGTGCGGGCCGCGCCTGCCGGACCGGAACATTCTGTTTGTGCCCGACCAAAATCTGGGGGCCTGGGTGACGGAGCGAACCGGCCGCAAGATGGATTTGTGGCAGGGGAACTGTTACGTGCACGTCGAATTCACTGCGCGCAGCATCGGCAGGATTCGCGAAGAATATCCGAACGCGCCGGTGGTGGCGCATCCCGAATGCACCTACGCCGTGCGTATGCTGGCGGACGAAGTTTGTTCGACCGAAAAAATGGTGGCGTTCTGCAAACAATTCGCCGGCCCGCGAAATCATCGTCGTGACGGAGGCGGGAATGTTGCACCGGCTGGAGAAGGAGATTCCCGGCAAGACGTTTATCCCGGGCCCGACCGACAATTGTTTCTGCGGCGAATGTCGATTCATGAAAATGAATACGCTACAGAAGGCGTACGACGCGCTCCTGAACATGGAGCCGGAGATTGTTTTGCCGGAACCGCTTCGCAAGCGCGCCGAGCTGCCGATTCGGCGGATGCTCGAACTAAGCAGGTAGAATCCTGTAGCGGCGGTCTGTGACCGCCGAAAGTTAGCTTGAATCGGCGGTCATAGACCGCCGCTACAGTTGAACCTTTTAGCTTGTCACTCGTCACTCGTCACTTTTCACTGCCATCGATGGAACGCCCTTCGATTTGGCTGATGCTGGCGATCGTGCTGGCTACCATTTTGTTTCTGCGAGAGCCCCGCTTGCAACAATACGACGAGGGATTCCTGCGCTGGCTCCTGAGGAATTCTCAACCCATCGGCGGCAGCGTTCCTCTCACCATTGTCGACATCAGTCGTGACGCGGGCTTGGATAAGAAGAAACCGGGCTCGGAACAGAAGCCAGCCGGTGGACCGATTTCGCCGCTTGAGTATGCGCTCTTTCTGCAGGGTGCGCTCGAGTTCAAGCCGACGGTTGTCGCCTTCGAGCCGATCCTGCAGTGGGGCGAGCGCAACAAGGATCAGGAACAGATCCTGGTCGATCAGGCTCTGCACGTTCCCAAGCTGTTGGTCGCGGCCGAACTAACCGCCAACCCGGATCTGGATGCTCCGGTGGTGGAAATGCAGGGCTTCACCCAGGTCACCGGTCGTCGAGGCGATTTGCCGACCTTCTCTGGAATAAGCCGGCAACCGGACGAAGATATTCGCCTGATTTCGACCATGGGTTTTACCAATCTGCCAGGAGAAGTGGCCGACGAAATCCACGTGCCGCTTCTTTTTCAATATCGCGGCGAGGTGATTCCATCCTTTGCTCTGCAGGCCACCCTCTTCTGGATGCGGATCACGCCCGGAGAGGTCAAGGTCGATATCGGATCGGTACATTAATCTGCCTAACGGAAAAAGAATCCCGATCGGACCCGATGGCAGTGCTTTGATTAATCCGAATACGGCCAAACGAGCGCGCCGACTGCAGTTAAACGAGTTGTTGCTCGCCGCGCAGCAGCACGAAAACAAAACTCCGACCACGGCTCACATGGAAAACATGGGAGATGACATCGTGCTGGCGCGCGCGCCGCAGGATTCGCAGGCCGGTCCCGGAATTTTTGCAGCCACCATTGCCACCATTCAATCGAATTTGTTCGTGCGGCGGGTCAGCTGGATTTTTGATTGCGCTTTTATTCTGTTTCTCGTTGTGGCCAGCAGTTTTGTCCGGAGATTTTCACGCATCGATATAGTGCTTGGCGCCATTGCCATTACGGCAGCGTATTGTCTGCTCGGACTGGCCCTCGTTTCGCGCTGGTCGATCTGGTTGCCGGGCGTCCTGCCGCTCAGCGCAACCTGGCTGGTTGCGGCTTTCTGTTTATTCGCCCCGCGGGGAAAAAGCGACCCTGATCTGCCTTCCGTTGCCCCGTCGCCGCCCTCGCTCTAGTGGATCGAACGCAACCAATCCAAATCCTGAAAAAATGACAGCAGCTTCCGCCAAAACGAATGACGATCGAATCTCGCGACTTCAGTCGCGTGGACTGGTCGATCTTCATTTCGACCTGCCCATGGATTTATTTGAAAAGCGCGAGCGCGGAGATTTGCTCGTGACGGAGTTTCTGCCCGAACTGGAAGCTGGTCGCGTTGCTGTCGTGGCGACGGCGGTTTACATCGAGGATCGTTACCTGCCAGAAAAGGCGTTACGCGTTGCGCTCGGCGAAATCGCGCAGGTTTACACCGAAGCGGAACAATCCGGTCGAGCCCGTGTTTGTCGAAGCTATCGGGAAATCGTGGAGGCGGGAAAGGCCGGCAGGATCGCGTTCCTGCTCGCGCTGGAAGGGGTCGAGCCGCTTGGCACGGACATCGATTTGCTCCGCATATTTTACGAACTTGGCGTGCGGTTGATTGGCTTGACCCATGCCCGGCCCAATGCGGCGGGCAGCGGAGGAATTTTTGCGCCGAGCGGTTCGCCCCGCGTGGGCTTGACTTCTTTTGGCCGGGATGTCGTGCGCGCTTGCGAAGCGCTTGGGATTCTCATCGATCTCGCCCACATCAGTCCGGCCGGTTTCAGCGATATTTTATCGATAGTCTCCCGGCCGCCGGTTGTTTCGCACACTAACGCGCGTCGTTATTACGACATCGAGCGAAACATCAGTGACGAACAAATCAAGCTGGTGGGCGAACGGGGCGGGGTGATTGGCGTCAGTTCGTGCCTGGTCAGTCCGGAAAAAGAGCAGGCCACCCTCGACCGCTACGTCGATCACATCGAACACGTTGCCGGTCTGATCGGCATCGACCGCGTGGGCATCGGTTTTGATTTCTTCGAATTCATCTATCGGCAATGGCCGGAGGAGAGGCGACGGGACCTGGCCAGCAAATTGACCGAGCCCCATTTTATTCCGGACCTGACCCATCACGCTGATGCCGCCAACCTGATCCGGAAACTAATCGAGCGCGGATTTTCCGATGCGGATATTGAAAAGATTCTTTACCGAAACTGGATGCGAATCTTCGAGGAATTATTGTAGGGGAAGCTGCCAGCTTCCCGGAAAACTAGACGATGGGCAAAGCGGGGAACTTGCGCCCGAGTACAGTCTGGCTCGGTGCTTTGAGCCATTGATCAAGGATCGTGCCGTAAACGCTCCGAAAATCGGTATTAAATTTCAAGTCGCCGTGATCGAGATCGGTCAGACTGGGATACTTGCCGAATAATCCGGGCTTCACCTGCACCGCCAACCATAAACATGGGCGCGGCGGTCCCATGATCGGTGCCGCCGTTTGCATTTTCGGAAACGCGGCGGCCAAACTCGCTGAAAGTCATGAGCAGGACGCGATCGAAATTTCCCTGTTGTTTCAGGTCGCTCGCAAAAGCCACGACGGCGTCGTTGAACTCGCCCATCAAGCGCTCGTGTGTGTTCACTTGTCCGGCATGTGTGTCGAACCCGCCCTGGCTGGCGTAGTAGACCCGCGTGGGCAGGCCGCCGGCGATCATGCGCGCGATGATGTTCAGGCTGGCGGCCAGTTGGCCCTGGGGATAGGGAACAGCTCGATTTGTATTTTCGCGCAATGGCCAGGATTTTGTCCGAGCTCAATTGCGCGTCGAGCGCGGTTCGCTGCAGGAAATCAAGTGTGCCCACGTCGCTTTTGGTCTTGCCCGCGATGGCGTTGACAGACGCGCCGTCGGCGGCGGCGCCCGGATTGTCGTCACCGCCTCCGCTTTCGTTCAGTTGTCGAAAGAAAAATTCCTCAGCGCTCATCCGTCCCTGAGAAGGCTCTGAACTCGTCCAGCGGAATTGCTCTGGTCGCGAAAAGGTAACCCCCGTGGGTGTTCGAGCGGCGAAAGCCTGCGGCATTTCTTCGCCAATCGCCACTCCGACCGTCGGATCTGCGCCCGCGCAACAATTATCGAAGTAACGTCCGAGCCAACCCTCGTTCGTCGTGCGATCGGCATCCGAAGCGGTCTGCCAGATTTCAGTCGAACGAAAATGCGATCGGTTCGGGTTCGGATAGCCGACGCCTTGAACGACCGTCAGGTGGCCTTCATCGAAAAGCGTCTTCAGACCCGCAAGTTTGCTGTTCAGTCCCGCATAATGATCGAGCTTCAGAATCGTGTCCGCAGCAAGTCCGAGTCTGGGGCGGGCGCGAAAATAAGCGTCGTCTGCGAAAGGAACGACCGTGTTGAGACCGTCGTTCCCGCCCGCCATCTGCAGAACCACCAGGATGGTGCCGTCTTTACCGGTAACAGTTTGGGTGAGAGCGTCGGCCGCCAAAGCATCGAGAGTGAAGAAGGTTTTTTCCAGAAAGACCGGCAAGGTCCAGGCCGCGGCTGCTCCCAGTGCGGAGGTACGAAGAAATCGGCGGCGAGTGTGAAGCGTGCAATTCGATTTCATGGCTTTGAGTAAAACAACATTAGTGGCTCAACGGAGGAGGAAGCGTCACTGCGTAGGTGATGAATCCGCAAATCACCACCATGGCCACCATCGCGCCAATGAAGATCGCATCTGCCATGCGTTCGATCCGTCGCATGCGCTCGACCGCTCCTGAGCGCAGCGCGGTATAGGAAAGAAGGCAGGAAACCAGAAACAACAGAGCGTCGCCCGCGAGAAAGTCATCCGCCAGGGTGTCGGCCCGGCCCAGGGTGATGACCACGCGGATTAGTCCGATGACTGTCAGGCAAACTCCGACCATGGCCGATGAGACGGTAAAGATGTGGATGCAAATGTTCTCCTCGCGCTTTGAATTATTGCCGTTCGAAGTCATCTCAGTATCGGCAACGCAGAACGAATATCCCTCTAATCGCCCGTAAAACAGTTTCGACAATCTGGCAGCGTTGCCGTTCATGTTAGTTGAAATTGCGGCGTGCTCATCATGAGGTGGGCGAGACCACGCATGGTTTCGTCCCCGCTGTCTGGTTTTCTCGCTTCGAGATATTGGACAAAAGTCTCCGTTTCTTTTTCCGGCAAAGCAGTCTGGTAGAGCCGCTGGCTCAGGGCATTGACCAGTTCGCGCGGTTTCTGGCGAAGCTCGACAGGCGCGAGTTCGGCCAGGTCGATCGGATCGCGTTGAACTTGCTCCGCCGGCGCACCCGGCCGCCGGAATCCAAGCGGTACATTTTTGCCGCGCTGCGGGGCGGCGCCCGGCAACATCCTGTCGCCGTTCATCAGGTAATTGGCGAAATTGTAGCGAAACAATAATGTCGAAGTGCTGATCCAGGCTTTGCCGCCGTCCCAGCCCTTGACGTTAGGAGGAGCAAACAGAATTTGCCCCATCTGGCGCATCGCATTTTGCGCGACGACCGGCGAGGGCAGGGGCGCATTGAGCAGCTTGCAGGTTTGGAGAAGGAATTGCACCGGGCTCTTGATTTGGGTGCGCATGGCGGGCTCGGCAAAGAATTCTTCGGAATTGAGAATCTCGCGCAAGACCGGACGCATTTCGTAGTTATGCGTCCGAATCCGGCTGGCCAGGGCATCGACAACCTGGGGTGATGGATCGTCTTCGACGAAGAAACGCCAGAGTTTGCGGGCGAGGAATTGCGCGCAGGCCGGCTGTTGCATAAGAATATCGATGATCTCGTCGCCGCCGAGCGAACCCGTTCGGCCCATGAAATTCTTTCTCTCGTTATCGTGCTGGAAAGGCGCGAAGCGAAATTGCTGCGTCGTCATGTCGATGCGGTAACCGGTGAAAGCGCGCGCCGATTCCCGGATGTCCTGCTCGGAGTAATTGCCGATTCCGACGGTGAAAAGTTCCATGAATTCGCGCGCCCAATTTTCATTCGGATGCTCTTTTCGACTCTGTTGCAAATCGAGATAGATCATCATGGCCGGATCGCGAGAGATCTTCTTGGTCAGGGTCGCGAAACTTCCGAGGGCGTTGCGGCGGAGAGTGTCGTTTTGCAGCCACATCCAGTAGACGTCCTTCACTTTTTGCACGCTGGTCGCAAAATGGCCGTGCCAGAACAGGGTCATTTTCTCCAGCAGAGGCGCCGGGCCATTCATCATGCGTTCGAGCCACCAGCGGCGCAGGTCGAGAATCTCGTCGCCTTCCATCATCCGGATCTCGCGCATTTTCTGCTGGCGCTGCCCGGGATCGGCGTTTGGTCCCCGCGCCTCCATTCGCATCGCCCGGATGTCGCGCGGTGTTGCCCAGGCTGGTGGCGGAACGTTGGCGGCCTCCGGGCTTACCTCGACCAGCTCCCGCACCGTCGGTTCGAGGCCCTTTTTCCGGACGGTTTCGACCTCTGCCGCGGTGGCGCCGAAGCCGGCCCGGTTCAGGAGGTGGGCCGCCGTCTCGCTATTCCACTTCCGCGATGGCAGGGGGGCAAACACCCTCATTGAACCGGTTCGTTAGGACAAAGTTGCGTCGATCTTTGTCTTACTCTTGCTCTTGCCGGGGCTTTCTTTTTCAATGGCAAAGGTCAGGAGAAAGCAAAGCATAGGAGAAAGAGCGGTCCGTGAAATTTATTAATCTGACGCGACGCACGGAAATCGGTGCGAACTCCTATTTTCTGGAGATCGAGGGTCAGTCCATTATCTTGGATTGCGGAATGCATCCAAAACAGGATGGCGACGATGCGCTCCCGAATTTCAAACCCCTGGGCGATCGAAAACTTGATGCCATCCTGATTTCGCACGCGCACCTGGACCACATTGGCACGCTTCCGGTGCTGATGCGACGGCAACCGGCCGCGCGCGTTTTCATGACCGACGCAACCGTCGAAATCGGCAGCATTCTTTTGCACAACTCGGTTAACGTCATGACGCGACAGCGCGAGGAATTGGGTGCGACTCTGTATCCATTGTTTACGCACCGCGAAACCGAGCGCGCTTCCGGCCAGTGGCAGGCTTGCCCGATGCGTCAGCGCATCACGATTGCGGGAGAACGCGCCCGGCCGGAAGATCGGGACACGGTCACCTTCGAATTTGTGGACGCGGGGCACGTGCTCGGTTCCACCGGAATTGTGATCCGGTCGCGTGATCGGACAATTTTCTACACCGCCGACGTCAACTTTGACGATCAAACGATCATGCAGGCCGCGGTTTTTCCGGATGAGAAGATCGACGTCTTGATCATGGAATGCACGCGAGGAGATAACCCGACCCCACCGGATTGGACGCGAGCCGGCGAAGAGCGCCGCCTGGCCGAAGCCATCGCCGAGGCATTCCGGCGCGATGGCTGTGTCCTTATTCCGGTGTTCGCGCTGGGCAAGACGCAGGAGGTTCTGGCCATGCTTTATCAATTCCGGCGCGACAACTTGCTGGGCGATTTTCCGGTCTACGCCGGCGGTCTCAGTTCCAAGATGACCGAGACGTACGATCGTCGTGCCGCCATGACGCGGCGCCGTCTGCCGCGTTTGCAGCTCGCGCAGGAAGTCGCGCCTTTTATCTTAAACGGTCAAACAATCGGCGATGCTCCGGCCCGGGCCGGACGGGTTTATGCGCTTTCCAGCGGAATGATGACGCCGAAAACGCTCTCGAACATTTTTGCGCGACGCGTCCTCGAGAATCCACGGCACTCAATCTTTTTTGTGGGCTACTCCGATCCGGAGTCTCCGGCGGGAGTGTTGCGAAAGGCCAGCGCCGGGCAGGAAATCCGGCTCGACCCGGACCAACCTGCGCAAAGTGTCCGCTGCCAGGTGAAGCAATTTCAGTTCAGCGCCCATGCCACACGCGAATCTCTCGTCGCCTACGCAAAGAAGGTTTCACCGGCGAAGATCGTCCTCGTTCATGGCGATGGGCCGGCCGTGGAATGGATGCGCAGTTCCCTGGTCAGGGAATTGTCCGGCAGCGAAGTCATCGTGCCAATGCCAGGGACGGAACTTGAACTGTGATATCGCGTTTGGCTAGATCTGTCATCCCGAACCGCGCAGACGGTGAGGGACCCCTCATTTCTTCGAGCGTCACTCGCCTTGGATGGTGTCGTCCGCCGCGGGTTGAGAGGTTCTTCGGTCGCCGCGGCGACCTCAGAATGACAATCAATGAGAATCGCTTCCTGGAACATTAACTCATTGCGGAAGCGGCAGGATCGGCTGCTGGCCTGGTTGGAAAGTACTCAGCCGGATGTTGTTTGTTTGCAGGAAACAAAATGCACGGATGAGCAGTTTCCTGTGCTTCTCTTGCAGACAGCCGGCTATCACTCGGCCTATCACGGCGAGAAATCGTACAATGGAGTCGCCATTCTCTCGAAGCTCGAACCCGTAAATGTTCGCGTCTCGTTCGGGGATGAAGTGCTCGATGCGCAGGCTCGTGTCGTCGCCGCAACCATCGGCCAGGTTCGCGTTTTTTCGATCTACGTCCCAAACGGGCAGGCGGTGGACTCGCCCGCTTACGAGTACAAATTGAAATGGTATGTGCGACTGCGCGAATGTTTGGTTCAGGAAACAGCCAACCATCTCGCGGTTTGCGGCGATCTCAACGTCGCTCCACAAGATGTCGATGTTCACGATCCGGAGTTGTGGCGCGGTGCCATCATGTGTTCGGAAGGCGAACGCGAGGCCTTGCATCGATTGTGCGAGGTGGGTTTGAGCGACACGCTGCGGCTCCATCATCAAGAAGGAGGCCTCTTCAGCTGGTGGGATTATCGCATGCTCTCGTTTCCGAAAAATAGGGGACTGCGCATCGATGCCATTCTCGCGAACCATTCATTGGCGGCGAAGTGCATGGCGGCCGGAATCGATCGCGAGATGCGAAAAGGGAAGGAGCCCTCCGATCACGCGCCGGTCTGGGCGGATTTTGTGCTCTGATTTCCAACGTAACCGCGAAATGTCATCCCGAGACCGCCGCGGTCGAGGGACCCCGCAACCTGCTGACGATCACACAGGCAAATCTGCGTGACCAAAGCTTCGACGGTGGGGTCCCTCGCTTGCGCTCGGGATGACAAGGCTTCTTGCACACGCGGAGGGAACTTCGCTTCGCCCTCCTTGTAGTCTTTACCTTGCCGTCGGAGCGACAGAATATGCGGTTGATGCAAGTGAAGACGCATCTGCGCGTTTCTCATCCGCCGCCCAAGCCGCTCATGATCTGGGACGGCGATTGTCATTTTTGCCGGCATTGGATTGAGCGCTGGCAGGCGGTGACTGATGGGCAGGTTGACTACGCCACTTCTCAGGAAGTTGCGGCGCGCTTTCCCGAAATTCCGCGCCAGCAATTCGAGCGTTCTGTCGTTTTCATTGATCGCGAGGGAAACGTGTTTGACGGAGCTGACGCCGTCTACCGGTCATTGAGCTGCCGGGGTTCGAGGAAATGGCTGTCTTGGAGCTACGATCATGTTCCCGGGTTTGCCGCGATCTCGGAGTTCGGCTACAAGATTGTTGCGGGCAACCGGACTATCGGCTCGGCTCTTACCCGCGTGTTGTGGGGAGAAGATGTCAGCCCGCCGACCTATTTCTGGGCCCGGCGCTGGTTTCTTCGCGGGCTCGGTCTCGTCTATCTGATCGCATTCGTTTCGCTCTGGCTACAAATCGATGGACTGATCGGGGCGAACGGAATCCTGCCGGTCGGCGAATTTTTGCCGGCCGTGCACGACCAAATCGGTTCCCGAGGTTACTTCCTGTTACCCACTCTTTGCTGGTTCGCCTCGAGCAACGCTTTTCTCCATTTTCTATGCGGCGGCGGCGCACTTCTTTCATTGCTTCTGATTGCGGGAATCGGGCCGATTTTTTGCCTGATCGGACTATTTGTCTTTTACCTTTCGCTTACCATTGCGGGGCAAACGTTTCTCAGTTTCCAATGGGATATTCTGCTCCTTGAGACGGGTTTTCTGGCGATCTTTCTGGCCCCGTGGCGTCTCCGGCTCAAACGAGGCGAGGAGCCGCCGGTCTCGCGGATTGGTCTTTTCTTGCTCAAGTTTTTGCTTTTCAAACTGATGTTGATGTCCGGCGTGGTGAAGCTCACTAGCGGCGATGACTCCTGGTGGAACCTGACGGCGCTCGATTATCATTATTGGTCGCAACCGCTTCCCACCGCCTTTGCCTGGTGGGCCAACCTGGCTCCGGAATGGTTTCAGAAATTCTCGGTCGCATTCTGTCTGGTCGTCGAAATAGTGGCTCCATTTTTCATTTGGGCGCCGCGCCGGCTCCGGCTTCTGGCCGCCGGATTTCTGATCTTTCTGCAGATCGTGATCGCCGTGACCGGCAATTATTGCTTCTTCAATCTTCTGACCATCGTCCTGTGTTTGCTTCTGATCGACGACGCGACGTGGCGCCGACGGCGCGACGCTCTCCAAAGCAATGGAGGGACACGCGCCGTCGTGTCCGTCGACCGTTCCCTGTCACGGCGATTGTCAACCTGCGGGGCAATCCTGGTTCTCATCATCACTCTGCCCGTGAATGCGTGGCTGATTTTTTCCGCGTTTAAGCCCGACGCGGATTGCCCACGTGCGCTCACGGTATTGAACGAATGCATCGAGCCATTTCGCATCGTCAATGGCTACGGATTGTTTCGGGTCATGACCAAGGATCGCCGTGAGATTGTGATCGAAGGAAGCGCGGACGGCATTGATTGGAAACCCTACGAGTTCAAGTGGAAGCCGGGCGACGTAAACCGCGCGCCCGGCTGGTGTGCGCCCCATCAGCCGCGGCTCGATTGGCAGATGTGGTTTGCCGCCCTCGGGTCGCCCCGACAAAATCCGTGGTTTGTCCGACTGGCATTGTGTTTGTTGGAGAACAAACGTGAGGTCACCGGCTTGTTGGAGCGCAATCCCTTTCCCGATGCGCCGCCCCGCTACGTGCGGGCGACTTTTTACCGGTATCGCTTCACCAATGGAGCCGAACGCGCCCAGACGGGAGCCTGGTGGAAGCGTCAGGAGTTGGGGGAATACCTGCAAACTCTCTCGCTCCAGTAGGCCGAAAATCCTTCGATTTAGCTGGCCGCCGCGGTTGCCGAAAGGGGAAACTACGCAGATAGTTAGAGCGAATTAACCGGAGAATACCAATGGCTGAAGAAAACAAATCAAATCAAAAGGGGCCTGGCATGGCGGACGCCCAGGACAAACTGGAAGCTAGCAGGGCACACGCGCGCAAAGCCGCGGAGGCCTTGAAGTCCGCAGCGGGATCTGTTGCGCAGGAATATCGCGGGAAAGCTGGAGAAGCCTGGGGTGAAGCCCGCGGCCGGGCCCAGGAGGCTTGGGGCGACGCAACCGACCGGGCCCGTACCTTCCAACAAGACGCCGAACAGTACGTGCGTGAAAATCCGACCAAGGCGGTCGTTACGGCACTGGGCATCGGCTTCGTGCTGGGAATGATCTTCCGGCGGTAATCCGTCCTGCTAATGGCTGGCGAAACCATGCGCGCCCGCAATCCGGCGGGACACGCGGGGTTATTCAATAATCTGCTCGGACTGGTCAACTCTCTGGCCAGCCTGCTCGAGAGCCGGTTGGTTCTCTTCGCGCAAGAATCGAAAGGAGCGCTCGTGCAGTTGCTCCTGATTGCGGGCTGCCTGGTCATCGCGCTGATGTTCTTTGCGCTGGGATATCTGTTCATTCTCGCCAGCGCGATCGCCATCATCGCGCGTACGACGGAGACTCCATGGACATGGATTGCCGTTGGAGCGGGTGGCGTGCATCTCGTGATGGCTGTGATTTGTCTGTTGATCGGCTACAGCAAGGCACGGAAACCTCCGTTTCGTGAAATGTCGGCCGAATTGCAAAAGGACCGCGAATGGCTAAAGAATCTGGATCAAACAAGTCGCCCGCCGCGCTGAAGCTCGAGCTCGAGCAATCACGCCAACGAGTGGCGCGCGATCTAAGTGGCCTCCGCTACGAGCTGGATTTCCCGCAGAAAATGCGGCGATCCTTTCAGCAACAAACGGGCGCTTGGATCGCGGCGGCTGCAGTCGTTGGGGTCATTCTCGTCGTTCTGCCGCGCGCGCGACAGAAAGTGTATGTGGACTTGAAGGGCGGAAGAAAACCGAAGACCGGAATGATGGAGACCGGGTTTCTTTTAGGGGCGCTGAGAATCGCCGCTACCCTGCTCAAACCGGCGGTCCTCGGTTTTATTAAGCAAAAGATCGCCAGCGGCGTGGGAGGGCCCCGGCGAACGGGCGACCGGTGGTAGTTCGATTTTGGGTTTACGCAGGGGCGGTGCCGCATAATGATGGCGGCGCATGGTTGTAGAAGCCCAGGATAAACCGGCGCGGTCAAGATCGTTTGGCCACGTCGATGAATACCTCGCTGTCGGGCAACGGGGCGGCGCTTCGGATATTCATCTCGGCGTGCATGCCCCGCCCCTTTGGCGATTGCACGGAACACTGCAACCCATCTGGCCCGACGCTCCGCGGTTGACCCCCGCCGATACGGCTGCGCTCGCGGAGGGTTTTCTGTCCGATCTGCAACGAACGCAGCTGGCCGAACGCGGGGACGCTGATTTTGCTTATGCCACGAATTTTGGTCGCTTCCGCACGAGCGTTGTCCGCCAGCGTCGCGGCATGGATATTGTCTTTCGCATCATCAACACCAATGTGCGGACGATGGATGAGCTCGGATTGCCCGAGCATCTCAAGTTGCTGACCCGCTACCAAAACGGTTTGATCCTTGTCACGGGATCGGTGGGAAGCGGAAAGTCGACGACCCTGGCCGCGTTGATCGAGCAGGTCAACCTGGAGCGGCGCGAGCACATCATCACGCTCGAGGATCCGATTGAGTACGTCTTCGAGCCGAAGGGCTGTCATATCACGCAACGCGAGGTGCACACTCATACGCGCTCCTTTGCGGCTGCCTTGCGCGGATCACTCCGCGAAGATCCCGATGTCATCATGGTTGGGGAGATGCGCGACCTCGAAACCATCTCGCTGGCCATTACCGCATCTGAAACCGGTCATTTAGTCCTGGGAACTCTGCACACCGGAAACGCCTCGCGCACGCTGGACCGGTTGCTCGACGTGTTCCCGGACGATCAGCAGGAGCAAATCCGGATCATGGTCAGCGAATCGCTCCGCGGCATCATCAGTCAGCAGCTCGTGCCGCGCATCGACGGTCAGGCGCGCATGCTCGCCCTCGAAACGCTCACCAACACACCGGCGGTGGCGAATGTGATCCGCGAAGCCAAGACCTACATGCTACCCGGGATCATTCAGACCGGAAAAAAACAAGGCATGCAATTGATGGATGACGCCCTGGTGGACTTATACAACCAGGGCCTGATCAGCGCGGAAGAAACCTACGCCCGTGCCGAACAGAAACAGCAAATGCGGGAACAACTAAAAATCTGAAGATTTTGAACCGCGTGAAAAGAAAGCTCCAAATTCCAAGCTCCAAGATCCAAAGAAATTCCAAGCCTCAAGCTCCAAATGGGACTTGGAACTTGGAGCATTCCTTCGTCATTCGTCATTCGTCCTTCGTCATTCGCCCATGCCTTATTTAGATCAATTCCTAAACGTCATCGTCGAGCAAGGCGGTTCCGATTTGCACATCGGGGTCGGACAACCCCCCAAGATGCGCAAACACGGCGATGTCGCGCCGATCCGGGCCGAGCCGGTCTCGCAGGAAGAGGCGGCCACCATGTTGAGCGAGATCTGCGGTCCGCGCAGCTGGGAGATTTTTGAAGATCGCGGTGATCTCGATTTTGCGTACGAAATGGACGCCGCTTCGCGCTTTCGCTGCAATTATCTCAAGCAGACATACGGATATGGCGCTGTCTTCCGTCTCATTCCGACAAAGATCGCCACGCTCGAACAACTCGGGATTCCACCGATCGTAAAGGAATTCGGCCATTTGCGCGGCGGCCTCGTCCTCGTCACCGGTCCCACCGGTTCCGGCAAATCCACCACCCTGGCGGCGCTGATTGATTACATTAACGAGAATTTCTCACGCCACATAGTCACGATCGAAGAGCCGATTGAATTTGTTCACGAAAACAAAGCCAGCATCATCACGCAGCGCGAGGTCCCGGGAGATTCGGAATCCTTTCCCGTCGGCCTGAAAGCGGCCCTGCGGGAGGACGCCGATATTGTGCTGGTGGGCGAGATGCGCGATCTCGAAACGATTTCGCTCGCGCTCACTGCGGCCGAGACCGGCCTGCTCGTCTTCGGAACGCTGCACACAAATAATGCGCGCAAAACGGTCGATCGTATGGTCGACGTTTTTCCCGCGGCGCGACAGGCACAAGCGCGCGCCATGCTGGCGAACTCGCTGCGCGGTGTCCTCGCGCAATTGCTTCTGAAAAAAGCCGATGGCTCCGGGCGCGTTGCCGTCAACGAAATCCTCATCGCCAACGCGGCGGTCTCGGCCATCATTCGCGAAGGCGCCACCCAAAAACTTCAGGACGTAATTGTTTCCGGAAAAGGGCAGGGCATGCAGTTCATGGACGACGCCATCTGGGCGCTGCTGCAGGACGGGACCGTCACACCTCACGAAGCTTTCATGAAAGCAATCGACAAAAACCGCTTCAAAAAATTTCTGCCCGCCGAAGAAGAACACCTGGGCAACGCCGCCGGCGCAGTTCCCAATGACGAACAGCGCGAACCCGGCAATTTTGTCAAGAAGACGGCGGCTCGCCGGGCGCGCCCCTAGGCCGGTTAGCACTCGACTTGGATTTCTGTAACAGCAGGTGTCAATAATAGGCTCCTTCAGAGAAGTCTATGAATCTTACGATTTGGCCCTCCCCGAGAGGCGATCAAGGGCATTATCGAAGGCACGCATTGACAATAAAAAGGCTGGGTGATAGTTTCGCGCGAATTTCCGCGGAATATCCGCGTGGGCGGGTTGTAAGGCGGTAATTGGGAAAGAGTTGCACTCGCAATTAAACAGTCAGGTGCTGGTTTTGAACCGGCTTTGGCAGGCGGTGAATATCTGCACTGCCCGCCGCGCCTTTTCCTTGGTTTATGCCGGGCACGCCCATGTCGTTTCTTCCGACGCCGAAAATAACTTCCTGACCCACGACTTCGATAGTTGGCGGGATTTTTCCGCCACCGCGCCGGATCACGAACTCGTCACCACGATCTCGTGGAAGATTCGGGTGCCGCGCGTGATCGTGCTGCTCTTCTTCGATCGGCTGCCGAAGAAGGAAGTAAAATTTACGCGTCATAACGTCTTCGAGCGCGACAAGAACACCTGCCAGTACTGCGGCCATATTTTCGATCGCAACGATTTGAATCTCGATCACGTCGTGCCGCGCGATCGCGGGCGGAATGACGACGTGGGAAAACGTGGTTTGCTCGTGTATCCCGTGCAACACGCGGAAGGGCAATCGACTCCCGCAGGAGGCGCACATGACGTTAATTCGAAAACCGAAGCGGCCGAAATGGCGCCCGTTCCTGCATGTCACGTTTTCGTCGCCGCAGCACGAGAGCTGGCGGCATTTTGTCGATCTCGCTTACTGGAACGTGGAGTTGAGCGACTAAGGAGCGGAAGCTCCAAATTCCAAGCTCCAACATCCAAGGAAGCTCCAAGCTTCAAATTCCAAAGCCGTAACACGCTCGTAGCTTTTTTATGCTTGGTGATTGGTGCTTCTCTGGAGCTTGGATGGTGAAATTTGGTGCGTTTCTGTCGGCAGCTGTGTAGCAACCGGCCTGCGGCCGGTTGGCACGTCGCACAGCGACGTGGCTACAGTTACTTGGTTTGCGTTACCATGATGGGCCTAATCTAACCAGACGATTGGAACCGCGGATTGCGCGGATAACGCGGATAATGGGGAAGGGAATTGGTGAAGAGATCAGGACAATACTTCTTTATCCGCGTCATTCGCGTTATCCTTGGTTAATTCTTCTGATCTCCAATCGACAGGGTTTGTAGCAACCGGCCTGCGGCCAGTTCGCACGTCGCGCAGCGACGTGGCTACAACTACTTGGTTTGGGTTACCATTATGGGTGCGCCGGTCGGTTCCAGCATTTGCAGAACTGGCCGCGGATAAATTCCGAGCCAGATAATCGCTACGATCAGTGCGGTCATGGTCAACCTGGAGAGGGCGCTCACGGCGATGGCGTCCCGGTTGCTCGCCGGTTGCCAGTACATGGCGCGGACCACTTTAAAGTAATAGTAGAAGCCGCACGCCACTGTGATGGTGCCGACCACGATGAGCGCGGTTTGCCGTTGCGCCACGGCGGACATAAAGATTAGAAACTTTCCGAAGAAGCCAGCCGTAAACGGCACGCCGGCCAAAGACGCCATCGCGATCAACATGGCGAAGGCAAGAAAAGGGGAACGCTTGCTCAAACCGTCGAAGTCGGAAATCTGATCACCGGTCTGTTGTGAAACAACCACCAGAACGGCAAAGCTCAAGAGCGTCATGAGCAGGTATCCGATGAGGTAAAACGTCACAGCGCGACCGTCGAAGCAAGCGACGCCAATCAGCAGGTAACCGGCGTGCGCAATGCTCGAATAAGCGAGCAACCGTTTGAGATTGTTTTGCGGCAGGGCAGCCAGATTGCCGTAGAGAAGGGTGAGCAATGCGATGACTACGATCAGTCGCCCCACTTTCGGGAGCATTATAAACGGCTGGAGCACACGCAATAAAACGACAAACCCGGCAGCTTTGGAGGCGACGGATAAGTAGGCTGTCACGGGCGTCGGCGCACCTTGATAAACGTCCGGCACCCAGATTTGAAATGGCACAGCCGCGATTTTGAATCCGAGTCCCACCAGGACGAGGACGAAACCGAACAGGGCTGCGCCTTGTTCAAGATCGGGGCTGGCGAGAGCTGTCGTGATGCGCGGCAGGTTGGTTTCACCGGTCACTCCGAAAATCCAGGTAATGCCGTAAACGAGAAAACCGGCCGAAAGCGCGCTCAGCACCAGATATTTGACGCCCGCTTCCAAAGTAACCGGGTTGCGCCGGGTGAAACTGACGAGCACATAAAATGAAATTGTGACTAGCTCGAGCGACACAAAGATCATGACGAAGTCGATCGCGGAGGCCATGTACATTAGCCCCGCGCAGGTGAAGATGGGCAACGCGAAGAACTCGCCGAGGGCAGAATGCTTGGGCGGAGCGGTCACCGAACTGCGCAGAACGGGCGCATAATCGATCATCATGATCAGCACGAGAATGGTCGCGAGCAGAGCGAACCGTTTAAAGAAAATGGCCAACGGATCTGCGGTGTAGAAACTCCAAAATCCAGTCGCCTGCACATCAGGTTGCAGTGGCGCCAAAAAGAACGTGCCGACCAGCACGGCGGCCAGAGAGACGATCGCGATCCAGGCCAGGACACGTTTGTCGAGCCGCTCAAGAAACGCTTCGAACATCAAAACGAGCATCCCGAGCAGGAGCACGGCAATTTCAAGAGTGGGCGCAGCAATCATGGCGTTTGATTATTGCCAAAGTAACTGTGAAAAACCGGCGACACGACGCGTACGAATGATTGCGGATAAAATCCCAGCCAGAGCATCCCGGCGACGAGCAGGGTCACAGGAACACGCAGACTACTTCGAAGATCGACGACATTCTTCCAGCGATCGCTCATTGTGCCCATGAAAACGTCGCGGTAGGCGCGCAGCATATACACAGCCGAGATGACCACGCCCCAGAGCGCGAGCACCGTCGCAATCTGGAACAGGTGAAAGTGGTCCATTGCCCATCCCGTTCGAAACGCGCCAAAGAAGACCATGACTTCGGCGGCGAAATTTCGCGAAACCGGGCAAGCCAATAGCGGCGAAGGCGGCGATGCCAAAGGCCAGTCCTGCAAACGGCATCACCCTGGCGAGACCGCCCAACTCTTCCAGAACCAATGTTCCCGTCCGTTTCCGTACTTCTCCGGTTATGCCAAACAGCAGTGCGATGGAAAGACCGTGCGCGAACATTAAAAGAGCTGCGCCGGTTAAGCCGATAATATTGGCAGTGGCAAATCCGAGAAAGATGTAGCCCATGTGCATGACGCTGGAATACCCCAGCATCCAATCGAGTCGCTTCTGTGCGATCGTGACCAGCCCGATGTAAA
This sequence comes from uncultured Verrucomicrobiae bacterium, assembly GCA_963788855.1. Lineage (GTDB taxonomy): Bacteria > Verrucomicrobiota > Verrucomicrobiia > Chthoniobacterales > UBA10450 > CAWBIE01. Next base: position 213,965 of record CAWBIE010000003.1, on the reverse strand, counting down.
TGATGTTGCCCAGCAAAAGGACGACGAGCAGGCCGGTCCAATACTGCACCCCGGCGGGAAGCAGCGGGATGGCCAGACGCAACAAGCCGTAGAGTCCAAATTTCTTGAGCACACCGGCATGCAACATGGCAGCCGGCGCCGGCGCCGAGGCGTAAGCTTCGGGCGCCCAACTGTGAAAGGGAAACAATGAAACGAGCACGCCGAAACCGATCAGCAAGAGCAGGTAGATATTTCGCTGAGCTTCCGGGGGAATTTGCGGAGCCAGCTGTTTGCAATTCTCTAATATCGAAAGTGCGGGCTCCGACGGGGAGACTTTGATAGAGCAGGATCAACCCAAGCAGGAGAATGAAACTGCCGAGCGCGAGATAAATCGTGATCTTCCAGGCCGCGGCGCTGCGATTTCCACTGCCCCAGATTCCGATAAGCAGGAACGTCGGGATGAGAGCCAGTTCGTGGAAGGCGTAGAAGAAAAACAGATCAAGCGAAGCGAAGGCACCGATCGCGCCGCCGGAGATGAAAAGCAGACAGGCATAGAACGCTTTTTCATGTTTCTCGATCTCACCCGTAAACCAAATTGCCGCGACCGTGACGATCGCCGCCAGCAACACCATGATCAGGCTCAGGCCATCGAGACCAAGGGAAAAAGAGAGGTGCCATTCCGGCAGAATCGGCCACGAGCCGACATATTGGAAAGTTTGGTCGCTCGATGGGTCGAATCGAACAAATGCCAGAATCGACAACGAGAGCGTAAACAGGGAAGCAAGCAGCGCGGTTTTCCGGGCGGGAAGACCGAGCGCGATCAGAAGCGCCGCGATGAAAGGCGCAAAAATGATGAGATAAAGCATCAGCGGAAAACGGTGAAGTAGATCAAGACCACGATGCCCAACCCGAACAGAAACGCGTAAGCCTGCAGATTGCCTGTCTGGAATAGTCGCAATCCGGCCCCGATTCCCCAGGTTCCTCTGCTGGCGCCGCCTACGATGCCGGCATCAAGGATCCAGCGATCGATAAAGGCCAGGAATCGCGCCAGCGTTTCCTGGGTGGAATCGATGAGCCAGTCGTAAAATTCGTCGATGTAAAAACGGCGGCGGAGCACACTGATATCAAACGGTTCGCTCTCGCGATTCCGGTACAGGGCAAGCGCGATTCCGGTGCCCGTCAGGAGAGCGGCAACGGCCAGGATCGGAACAATAGCGCCCGCTTCCGTTTCGTGTGGCCTAACCAAAAAGCGGTTCGCGAAAAAAGTGAAGCCGGCCAAAGCGGAGAAAATGGCCAGGACAATCAGAGGTCCGGTCATGACAACGGGCGCTTCGCTGCTCGGTTTAGCTTCAGCCCGGCGGTTCTGGCCAAGAAAAACAACGACAAACAGGCGCGTCATGTAAAACGCGGTCAACAAGGCAGTGAAGAGTGCGAGCGCGAAGATAAGCATGCTGCGCTCGTAAGCGAGCGCCAGGATGGCGTCCTTGCTGAAAAATCCGCTGAACGGCGGACAACCGATCAAGGCGAGTGTGCCGACGGTAAAGGTGAGGAATGTAATCGGAAGACTTCGCGCGAGGCCCGCCCATTTTCCAGATGTTTTGCTCGTGATGCAGCACAACAATGACGGAACCGGCGCCGAGGAAGAGCAGCGCCTTGAAAAACGCGTGCGTGAAAAGATGAAACATGGCCGCCTCGTTGGAGGCGAGCCCAACCGCCATGACCATGTAGCCCAGTTGCGAAAGCGTGGAGTAAGCGAGGATGCGCTTGATGTCGTCCTGCTGCGTGGCCATCAATCGCCGCCATGACGGCGGTGATAGTTCCGATCCAGGCGATCACGAGAAGCGCATCGGCCGAGGCTTGAATGATGAAGCCGACGCGAACCAGCATGTAAACGCCGGCCGCGACCATGGTGGCGGCGTGGATCAAGCGCCGAAACCGGAGTCGGGCCTTCCATCGCGTCCGGCAACCAAACGTGCAGTGGAAATTGCGCGGACTTGCCGACCGCCCCGCAGAAAATCAAAAGAGCGGCCGCAGTCAGATAACGCGGGGTGGCTCGTGATTTGTGGACATGTCTGCGGGACGATGTCGTCGAAAACGATCGATCCGGTCGGCATCCAAACCATCAAAATTCCGAGCATGAATCCGAAGTCGCCGACACGATTGGTGAGGAACGCCTTCTTTGCCGCTTCAGCCGCGGCGTCGCGGTCGAACCAGTGACCGATCAGGACGTAGGAGGTGAAGCCGACCAGCTCCCAGAAAATGAACAAGCATCACGAAATTGTTCGCCAGCACGATTCCGAGCATCGCGAACATGAAGAGCGAAAGAGCGGCGAAATAGCGCGACTTGCCCTCGTCATCGCGCATGTAGCCTAACGAATAGATGTGGATGAGCGTTCCAACGCCGGAAACGACCAGGAGCATCATTTTGCTCAAGCCGTCCAGAGTCAAACCGAGCGGCACAACGAATACCCCAGGGAAATCAATCCAGGTGAGCTCTGACGGTGAAATGTCGGGCTGCGCGAAGATCAAACAGCTGCAAATAAAACTTCCGAGAACGGCGGCGACCGAGATGGCGCTACTGAGCGGTTTCGATCGCCGACAGAACAGAGTAATAATCACGGCCGAAGCCAGCGGCGCGAGCAGGACAATCCAGGGTAAGAATTGGGTTCATGGGATTAGCCCGCGAATTACGCGAATTGACGCGAATAATCAGAGGGAAACATCTGAAAGGTCTCTTTTCGCGCTTGCGCGTTGGGTCCTGGCAAGGCGCTCATATTCCAGTTTTGGGTAATGCCCGAAGTTTACTAACAATCCCAGCTCGAAACCGGTGGCGTGCAGGTAATTGAGCAATTGCGCGCGATGCTCGTCCGCGAGTGTCGAGACGGCTTTTAACTCCAGGATGATTTTCTCGAAGCAGACAAAATCGGGTTGGTAAGTCTGCACGAGCATCCGTTCACGGTAGCTGAGCGTAAGCCTCGGTTTGGAGATGGCTGGAATTCTTTGGTGCTCGAACTCAATGGACAGGCATTCGTGATAGACTGGCTCAAGGAAGCCGCAGCCCTTGGCGTTGTAGACCTCGAAACAAGCGCCGACAATCTCGTAGCTCTCTTTTTTGTAAATAACTTCCGTCATTTCCTAATTCGCGTTCATTCGCGTGATTCGCGGGCTTAGAATTTCAAGCTGTTGATGTCTTCGACGTGCGTGGTTTGCCGGGAACGATAGAGCGCGACGATGATGGCCAGGCCGACTGCGACCTCCGCCGCCGCGACGGTGATGATGAAGAACACAAAGACCTGCGCGTTGTAATTCGGCAGCCCGTTCGCCCCCACTTGGAATCGGGAAAAGGCCACGAGCGAAAGATTGGCCGCGTTCAACATCAACTCGAGCGACATGAAAATGATGATGATGTTGCGACGGAGCATGACGCCGGCGAAACCGATCGTGAAAAGCAGGCCGCTGACGAGAAGATAATGGCCGAGCGTCACCATGTTATCGCGCCTCGCGGTTGCTGAGAACGATCACGCCGATGGTTGCGACCAGGACGAGAACGCCAATGATTTGAAACGGAAGGTTGTAATTAGCGAAAAGGAGACGGCCGATGTTGCGGACATCGTCGATGGTCGAGGTAGTGAGCGGCGGAAATGGTTGCTGGGCCGGTTTGAAATGGCCGATCACGCGATAAACCTGGATGAAGAAGGCGAGCGCCACGGTGATTCCGCCGGCCGACGTCAGCCAATTGATGCGACGCAGCTTCTCGACGCGCAGATCGAGCAGCATGATGATGAAAAGAAAAAAAACCATGACTGCGCCGGCGTAGACCAGAACCTGAATGACGCCGATGAAATAGGCGTCGAGCGACACGAAGAGCGCGGCAAGACCGAGAAACGAAACGACCAGGCTCAGCGCGCTGGCCACGGGATTGCGATTGATGACCACGGCCGCGCCGAAGACCAGCATGAGCAGGGCAAATGTCCAAAAGAGCCAAACGGGCATCATGAGATTACGTCCCGACGAATTACAGGCGTTGTCATCCTGAACGGAGTGAAGGATCTCACAGTCGGAGCGTGGACGATCAAACGAAACCAGCGTGACCTAATCATCCTATGTGAGGTCCCTCGCTTGCGCTCGGGATGACAATCATTATTTCTGTTCGTTCCATTTCAGGACGACCCCGTGCATGACGCCGCCGATCTCGAGCAGCTTTTCCTTGTCATGCACCATGTCCTGCGCGGGTGAAGCCGGTGATCGCGTAATCTTTGCGCAGAAAAATCGCCTGCTCGGGACAGACTTCCTCGCACATGCCGCAGTAAATGCAGCGGATCATGTCGATATCGAACTCCTTCGGGATACTTCTCGACCTTGGCGAATCGATCGGTTGCCGGAATTTCGCCGGGCCGAATGGTTGATGGCGCGCGGCGGACAAATGAATTCGCAAAGCTGGCAGGCGACGCAACGCACGCGATCGTCAGTGTCGCGCACCAGCGCGGGCGCGCCGCGATAATAGTCCGGCAAGTCGCTGTCCCATTTTTCCTCGGGATATTGCATCGTCACCTTGGTCCGGCCGAGAAGCATGTTCTTGAAATGCTTAAGCGTGATGGCGAGACCGCGCCACGATGGCCGGCAGATAAAGCCGTTCGCGCCAGTTGAGTTGTCGGGACGTGGCGACTGTGATAGGCCATTATATCAGACGGGGAAGTACGGCGAGAATGATCGGCCGCACGACGAAAATGTTTACGAGCGCGATTTCAAAAAAGAAAAGCCAGCCCAGGCGCATGAGTTGATCGTAGCGAAATCGCGGCAGGGTCCAGCGCACCCAGATGAAGAAAAAGAGCAGAGCGCGTAACCTTGCCAAAGAAGGTCGCGATGTTGAACAGACCACCAATTACTCCCCGCCAGCCCGGCGCGTCCCCGTTGATCAGAGCCCAGTGAAATCCGCCGTGCCATGAGGGCAGCGGCAAATGCCAGCCGCCGAAAAACAGCGTCACGATAATGGCCGACCCGGTGATCATGGCGCGTATTCACCGAGGAAAAAGAGCGCGAACTTCATCGAGCGAATACTCGGTGTGATAACCGCCGACCAGTTCCGTCTCGGCTTCCGGCAGATCGAACGGCAGCCGGTTCGTTTCGGCGAAGATCGCGATCATGAAGACGACGAAACGAAATCAGCATCGGGATGGCGAGCAGCCATTTCGCCGGATTCGTCCAGTCGCCGACAAATGGTGCGATCATCCAACCGTGCTCGATCTGATACTGCACCACCTCGGTCAGGCTCAGTTGTCCGACGATCAGGAAGATCGGAATGACGGCACAGGCCGAGCGAGAGTTCGTAGGAAATCATCTGCGAGCTCGAACGAATGCCGCCGAGAAACGGATACTTGGAATTGGAAGCCCAGCCGGCCAGCACGATTCCGTAAACGCCTAACGAAGCGATGGCGAAGACAAACAGGATTCCGACGTTGATATCCGCGATGACCATGGGCACGCCGAGACAGAGTGCTGCCGAAGGGACCACCGCGAGCGTCATGATCGCGGGCATCATGGCGAGACAGGGCGCCAGCCAATAGTAGAACGTGTTTACGTGGCGCGGCGTGAAATCTTCCTTCAGAAGAAACTTCAGCAGCATCCGCGATCGGTTGGAACAGCCGGCAGGGTCCGACGCGATTTGGGCCGAGGCCGATCCTGGATCAACGCGCTGACGCGGCGCTCGGCGTAAACGGTGTAGGAGACCATGGGCAGGATCACGACGAAGAGAATGCCGACGATCTTGAGCGAGCGAGATGAGAATGAGCGAAGTAATCCATCGGGCGGGATCGTTACGGTTTCATGCTTGCCTGTGCGCCGGCGACGGCCGGAGGTGGGGCGACTGGTTGATAGGCAGGACCTGCACTCCGAGATCGCCGATCTTGCTCAAGCTCAATCCGGCAAATGCGGAACGGATGCGCTCATCTGCCGGAAAACATCCTCGATCGAAAATATGTCCATTGCCGCCGGCCAGTGCCTGATCAGGTCGCGCAGAATTTCCCAGTCGTCGCGCGCCTCGCCCGGTCGGCGAACGGCGCGATTGAGTCGTCTGCAAACGTCCTTTGCCGTTGATCATCGAGCCGCGTTTTTCGGCGAAACCGAAGACGGCAGGAACAACGGTGGCGTCTTCGCGTCGCTTCGTCCGCCAGAATGTCCATCGCGAACAAGGACCGGCAAGGCTTGAGATCTGCTGCGGAGAAGTCCGCACTTCAACCGGATTCTCGCCGAGGCGACCAGGCCTTGATCTGGCCTCGACGATCTCCGTCAGCAATCTCTGAAGATTTGCGCCGGGATCGGTAGTCACTCCGAGGAGGCGCGCGCCATTCGTGTTCGGATTGCGATCTGCGCTCAGCAGAATGTCGTCGCCTGGACCGCGTCGCGGCACGATGTCGATCAACTGGACGCCGAGCAGCCGCGCGAGTTGCGAAGTGAGCCAAAGTTCTTCGTTGGTCATGCGCCCGGAAGCGATGATGGCGATTTCTCGGCCGCCAAACTGTTTCAGCTGCGATGCTGCGTGCGTGATCGCGGTTTTCCAATCGGTGCGACGCGAGTCTTTGCCGATTTGACGGACTCGCGGCTCGAGTCAGTCGTTTCTCCGACTGAAGATAGTCGAAATTGAGGCGACCGTAAGTCGCACATCCAGCACGAATTCACGTCGTCGTTTTCGCGCGGCGTCTGGCGATAAATCACATCTTCGCGAGTGCCGATGATGGTGTTGCAGCCGGTGCGCGCAACTCGTGCAGATGCTCTTGGTTTCCTTCAAGAAACCAGACGCGCATCTTGAAACGGAAATCGGTCGAGGTCAGCGCGCCGACCGGACAGATATCGACGGTGTTGAGCGAGTAGTTGTTCTCGAGGCGTTTGCCCGGGTGAGCGGTGCAGAATGGTGTGAGCTGCCGCGATCGACGAAGCCGAGCACGTCGTCGTTCGCGATCTCCTTCAGAAGCGAATGCAGCGCGAGCAAAGAATGCAGCGCTCGTCGTCGAGCGTGACGCGCGGACCGAGCTCGACGTTCTTCGGTTTCTTGACCTTGTGTTCGAGGAAGCGCGAGTCGGCGTTGCCGTACTCGACGCTGAATTCCTGCAAGCGGCACTCGCCGGCCTGATCGCAGATCGGGCAATCGAGCGGGTGATTGATGAGCAAGAAATTCCATCACGCCCTTGCGGCACTCCTCGGCCAGCGGCGAGTCGGTGCGGACGCCCATTCCTTCGGCTGACATCCTGCGCGCAGGAAATCTGCGGACGCGGCATCCAGTTGATCACCGGCTTTCCGTCCGCGCCGAGCTCCGGCTTGCGATCGGGACCCATCTTCGGCATGCCCATTTCGATCAGGCACATGCGGCAGTTGCCCGGCGAGCTGAGCTTCGGGTGATAGCAATAGCGCGGGACGTAACTTGCCGGCCTGCTCGCACGCCTCGATCACGCGCGTGCCTTTCGGAAACTGATGCCAGACGCCGTCGATCTGGACGTTGAGCAACTGCGAGCGTGGCTTCGTGCTCATCTAGATCGTCCCGGCGGCGCCGGCTTTTTCCCAGCCAGGATCATGGGCCAGGCGAACGGTGGCGAATCGTTTCGTCCGTCGATCAATTCCTCCGAAGTGTATTCCGGCGGCATCGGCGGCGGGACCGGTTTTGAGCGCGCGGCTGGCAAATTCCTCCGGAAATTTGTCGACGAAAGCTCTGCGTCGGCCAGGAGCAGGCTTCGCCGAAGGCGCAGATCGTTCGGCCGGCGATGTTGTCGGCGACGGTCTTCAGAGTGTCGCGGATCTTCCACGACGCCGCCGCCGTCGCAGCATGCGGTCGGTGATTTTCTTCATCCAGAGCGAACCTTCGCGGCACGGCGTGCACTGGCCGCAGCTCTCGTGGGCGTAGAATTCGTTGATGTTGTTCAGCGCCCAGACCATGTCGCGCGAGTCGTCCATGACGATGACGCCGCCGGAGCCGGCCATCGAGCCGGCGGCGGCGAGCGTGTCGAAATCCATCGGGATGTCGTCGATCGACATTTCCTGATCGCCATCGATCCGTCCGGCTGCTTCTGCTTGAGTTTGAATCGCTCGTCCGCGCGCAGGACCTTCGCCGAGCTGCCGCCGGGGATGACCGCCTTCAACGTCCGGCCGGGCTTCAGGCCGCCGCGCATGTCGTTGATCAGCTCGCCCATCGTGACCGTGCCGACTTCGATTTCGAAATAGCCGGGCTGCTGCACGTCGCCGCTGACGCAGAGGATGCGCGTGCCGGTGTTGTTCGGCCTGCCGAGCTTCGCGTATTCGGCGCCGCCCATGGCGATGATGTGCTTCACGTGGCAGAGCGTCTCGACGTTGTTCACGATCGTCGGGCACATGTAGAGGCCGAGCACGGCGGGGAAATACGGCGGCTTGATGCGCGGATAGGCGCGCTTGCCTTCGAGCGATTCGATCAGGCCGGTCTCCTCGCCGCAGATGTAGGCGCCGGCGCCGCGATGCACGTAGATCTCGAGGTCGAAGCCGGTGCCGAGAATGTTCTTGCCGAGAAAATTGCGCGTCCGCGCTTCGTCGATGGCCGTCTCGAGAATCCTGCGCGCCCTCGGGAAACTCGCCGCGGATGTAGATGTAGGCGAGTCTGCGCGTTCGACGGCGAAGCAGGAGATCATCATGCCCTCGATGAGCTGATGCGGATCCTGGTGGATGATGTAGCGATCCTTGAAAGTGCCGGGCTCGGATTCGTCGGCGTTGCAAATCAGATAGACCGGCTTCTTCTCGTCCGGCTTGATGAAGCTCCACTTCACGCCGCAGGGAAATCCCGCGCCGCCGCGGCCGCGCAGGCCGGAGGTCTTCACCTCGTTGACGATGTCCGTTCGCGGCATCGTGACCGCCTTCTTCAGCTCCTCGTAGCCGCCGTCGCGCAAATAGGTATCGATGTCAGGTCTTCCAATCTCGGCGGCCGATGTTCTTGAAAACGAGGCGATGCTCGAGCGGATGGGCGCGAAGATGGACGCCTTGCTTTGCTGCGTGTATCGGAGAGAAGTCGCCGGCCGCATCGTTAGGTCGACATTTTCGCGCAAGTCATCGTCCACCATGCACACGGGCGCGGTGCCGCAGCTGGCGAGGCATTCGACAAACTCGATGCTGTAATTCCCATCCGCGCTGACCGGATCGGCGATTGTGTGCCGCCGTGTGTCGTGATGCTCGGAGGTCGATGCCAGCGGGCGGCCGAATGCTTCCATCACCTCGTAACTGCCGGCCATCGCGCAGCTCAGAGTGCGGCAAACGCGGATGTGAGTTCCGGCCGGCGGGTTTCTGCCGGAACATCGGGTAAAACGTGACCAGTTCGAGAATATTGATCGGCTGCAACTCCAGTTTCGCGGCGATCCATGTCGACACCTTCATCGCTGATGAAGCCAAAATGCTCCTGCCACAAATGCAGCAGCGGCAGGGCGGCGCTCCGTTGTCGATCAGCCGGATAATGCGTGATCGCCTCGTCCATTTTCCGCTCTAACTCGGCGGGAACCTGTGTGCTCGTCGAGTCCACGAAGGCGGCGGAGTTACTCCGACAAAGTGCTCTCTTTGGATTGCACCTTGTCGTCTTTGAAATTGATCGTGACCGTCTCGTTTCCCTGCCGGTAAACGTAAGTCGTTGTCTTCATGAGTGGATCCTTGGTTTCAATGGCCGTGGGTTGACCGAGAATTGATTCGACCTGTTTCTTCGACATGCCCTCGGTGACTTCATTGACGTTCGCCTTGGTGATTCGCTTATCGCTGCAGGAATTGGCCAGGAGCAGGGTCAGGCTCACCAGCATGATCGCCGCACTTCTCGGCATCCTTGTGAACATCACCTTCATCTGTCGCACTCACCCATAACGAAGTCCAGACTTCCCAGGACCGCGACGACGTCTCCGATCAGGCAGCCCGGCAGAAGCTCCGGCAGGATGCTCAGGTTTACAAAAGAAGGCGATCTAATTTTCAGGCGGTGCGGCACGCCGCCGCCCTTGCTATTGATATAAAAGCCGAGTTCGCCTTTTGGATTTTCCGCCGCGAAATAAATCTCTCCGGGGGGTGCCTTCAGGCCTTCCGTGACGACGATAAAATGATGAATCAGTTCCTCCATCTTGGTCATGACCCTGGCCTTTGGCGGGATCGTATTTTTCCAATCGGCCACATTGATCGGTCCGCCCGGCATTCGGTCCCTCACCTGTCGCAGGATGAGCGCGCTTTGTCGCATCTCTTCGAGGCGAACCAGGTAGCGGTCGTAGCAATCGCCCGCGCTTCCCACGACCACTTCGAAATCATATTGTTCGTAATCGAGATACGGATGTTTACGCCGTAAATCGTGCTCGATGCCGCTGCCCCGCAGATTCGGGCCGGACAGCGCGTAGGCGATCGCGCGGTCCTTCGCGATCACGGCCAGGTCCCTCGTTCGATCTACGAAAATGCGATTGCGTGTCAGGAGTTTGTCGCATTCGTCGAGGGCGGGTCCGAAATCGGTCAGAAACTTATCCAGCGCCGGGATAAAATTATCCGGCAAATCGCGAATTTGTCCGCCGACGCGAGTGTAGGAAGTGGTGAAACGAGCGCCACAGATCAGCTCGCAGAGATCATAGATTTTCTCGCGCTCGGTAAAGGTGTAGAGAAACACCGTCAGCGCTCCGAGATCGAGGGCCATGGCGCCGAGCCCCATCAAATGAGCGGAAATTCGGGCCAGCTCGCAGCAGATCACGCGAATGGCTTTGCCGCGCGGCGGAATATCCCAGCCCATCAATTTCTCGACCGCCAAAGCGTAGGCGACGTTGTTGGCCAATGGGGCGAGATAATCGAGCCGATCGGTGTAGGGAACGAACTGGTTGTACTGCATGTTCTCGGCGATCTTTTCGTCGCCGCGATGCAGGTAGCCGATTTCCGGGGTCGCCTTGGTGATCAGTTCGCCGTCAAGTTCCAGCACGAGCCGAAGAACGCCGTGGGTGGCCGGATGGGACGGGCCCATGTTGAGCACCATCTTTTCGCCAATATCGCTTTCGTTCTGATTTAAATGCGCCTCGGCCGCGACGACGCGCGCGCCCGGGTCGGGCGATTCGATTTCGCGCACGGTGAAAGCCATAGACTCCGTCTATGCTCGCAACAGGTTACCACCGTGCAAGGCCAAAGTGGACGAGACGCTTGGGCCTACAGGCGGCATCTGACGCGGGCCCGAATGGACCCCCGCGCGAGTTGATTTGTCGCGACTCACGCGCATGGTGACTTCGGCATGAAAAAAATCGCGCTACTATTTGCGGGTCAAGGGGCACAGACCGTGGGAATGGGGCGTGATTTGGCCGAACAATTTCCGGTGGCAGCCGGCTTGTTTCGGAAGGCGGATGAACTTCTGGGACGGAAGTTGAGCGACATCGCCTGGCACGGTCCGATCGAAGAACTAACGAAGACTTCGAATTGTCAGCCCGCTCTGTTTGTCCACGGACTGGCGTGTCTCGCCGCGTTGCGCGAAGTTGCAGGCGATTTTCCGATCGCGGGTGCGGCCGGTTTGTCGTTGGGTGAAATGACGGCGCATGTGGCGGCGGGCACGTTTGATTTCGGAACGGGGCTCAAACTCGTGCAGAAGCGCGGGGAGTTGATGGATGAAGCCTGCGCGGCGACGGAGGGTGCGATGGCGGCAATGATCGGCGCTCCGGAGAACGCTGTGCGCCAGCTGGCGGCCGCGGAAGACGTTGATATTGCCAACATCAATGCCCCTGGGCAGATCGTCATTTCGGGCGAACGGGCCAGGGTCGAAGCCGCGGTGGGCGTGGCCAGGGATTACGGCATTCGGCGCGCGACGATGGTCAACGTTGCGGGCGCGTATCATTCACGTCTGATGGACGTCGCTTATGAGAAGCTCGGGCACGCGCTCGTCGATGTTGTCATGCAATCGCCGAATTTCGCGGTGGTCAGCAACGTGACGGGCGAACAGGTTAAGACCCTGGGAGACATTCGGGGAACCTTGCAAGAACAGGTTACTTCCACGGTCCGGTGGGTGGATTGCATCGAAACATTGCTGGACGATTGCGGTTGCGATTTTTTCATCGAACTCGGGCCGGGTAATGTCCTGGCTGGTTTGCTCCAGCGCATTCGCAAGGGTGTGGACGTCATCAGCGTGGGCGACGCGGAATCTGTCCGCGTGTGTGCCGGGAAGATCCTCGCCCAGGATTAACGCGCTGGGCGCTTAATCATACTCGGGCGACGCGCAGCGACGACGGCGACTTCCGCTCGGCCTGGCCGGGAGGGAGCATTCGTTCGGCGCGTTTCCGACTATCTCGGCATGTCTTCCGTGGTTGAATTTTGGACCGCGGTGGCGCTCTTCGTTGTGATGATCGTTTTCAGGATGGTCACCGTCACGCATTACAAGTTTACGACCGACGAATCGCAGCATCTGCACGTCGTCTGGGGTTGGGCCCGAGGTTTCAGGCAATACCGCGATCTGGCCGACAATCACATGCCGCTGTTTCAACTTCTGTGCGCCCCGATTTACGCGCTGATCGGCGACTGTGGAACGGTTCTCTACTGGATGCGGTTCGTGCTGGAGCCGCTCTACTTTGTTGCTTGCTGGTGCATTTATCGGATCGGCTCGCTGCTTTTCTCCCGCCGCGTGGGCGTGTGGGCAGTGATTCTCGCCCGGTTTTATCCGGACTACCTTTATTGTTCGGTTGAATACAGGGCGGACAATCTTTGGGCGCCGCTTTGGTTGTTAGGCATAGTGGTTCTGCTTGAGGGCGCCATGACCCTGCGGCGCGCTCTGGTAGCGGGTCTCCTCATCGGCCTTCTGGACGCAGGCGGTGGACAGAGGCTTTAGGCCTTTTGATGTAATGCCGCATCCTACAGATTTAAGGTAGTGCTTTTCGGCGGGCTGCGCATATTACAGTGAGTGTCTCGCGCAATTGCTTCGCCGCCGGTTTTCGGTTCACGTTTGATGCTCATCGCTCCGCACCCGGATGACGAGTCGCTGGCCTGTGGTGTCATTTTACAAGAGGCGATTCGCCGCGGAGCGCAGGTGCGGGTTGTTTACGTTACCGACGGCGACAATAATCCGTGGCCGCAACGCGTGCTCCAGCGAAAATGGCGTTTGAGCGCGGCCGACCGCAAGGGCTGGGGAAGATTGCGTCGCGCGGAGGCGCTGGCGGCGCTTCGTGCCCTTGGCCTTTCTGATTCTGATGCCCAATTTCTCGGCTTGCCTGATCAGGGATTAACCAGCCTGCTCCTGCGGCCTAACAACACCGTTCTGGCGCGACTGGCCGGGCAGATTGCGTGCTGGAACCCGACGGACATTCTGGCGCCGTCGCCCTCGGACATTCACCCCGATCACAACGCCGTGGCCATCATGCTGCGGCTGGTGCTGACTGGCCATGCTCCGAAGACGGACGCGATCAAGCACTGGAGCTACCTCGTGCACGGCCAGAGCGCAGCGTTCGCTCAATCAGCCATCGCAGTCGCGCAATCGAGCAGGGAGATCGCCAGGAAGCGGAGCGCGATTCTTTGCCACAGGACCCAGGTCAAATTATCAAGACGGCGTTTTCTGCGATATACAGCTCGTCCCGAGCGTTTGGCCAGGCCGGAACGGAATCAGAAGACGATGGGCGAGGGTCCAATCCAGTCCATCTATCGGCACGACTCCACGCTTCGCCTCGCCCTAAGCCTGAAGTTCAAGCCGTTTCCGGGGCAGGAAAGCGCAATTCTCGTTCTGGGACGCAATCCGGAAGGAGAGGTGCGCTCGTTCCGTATTCGGATTCCGGTTCGTTCCGAGACAGTCGAGATTCTTGATTGCTCCACCCAGGAGTTGGTGGCCGTGGCTCACTACCAGGGCAACGCCTTTGCCGGAGAGATGGTCTTTCCGACCAATATGTTTTCCCCTTCGGACAGTCTGTTCTTGAAGCTCCATTGCGGATCGTGGTTCTTTGATCAAGCGGGCTGGCTGGAGGTGCCGACGGTTTTGCCGGAGCCTGTTTCGGTCCCGTATCGAAAAGTGGAATCGGCCTTGCCTGCAATTCGTTAGCCGATTTTCGCGCAAGAACGGTTGCGCTGGGGAACGGCGTGGGTAGCCTGACCCGGTGACCCTGCAGCAACGCATAGATTCAGATTTGATAGAGGCGATGCGGTCCAAGGACGCGGCCAAACTCGGCGTTCTACGCATGTTGAAGTCCGCTCTCAAGTACCACCGCGATTGAAAAGTCCGCGGCCGATGCCGAGATGAGTGATGCGGAAGCCGTGCTGGTGCTTCGCAAACAGGCGAAGCAACGACAGGATTCGATCGAGAGCTTTGAAAAGGGCGGACGCCCGGAGTTAGCCGCCAAAGAAAAGGAAGAACTAGCCCTGCTCAACAACTATCTGCCACAGCAGATGAGCGCGGAAGAGCTTTCGAAAATCGTGCGAGAGACGATCGTGGAGCTGAAGGCGTCGTCCAGAGCGCAGATGGGTTTGGTGATGAAAGCGCTCCAGGCGAAAGTCGCAGGCCGGGTGGACGGAAAGACCCTGAGTCAGGAAGTCGTCCGGCAATTGTCGTAACGCATGGAAGCGGGAATGCGTTAAGTGGTGAACCTCGTTTCGACGCTTTCGTCATGCTGACTGCGATCATTGTCGCGGCCGGCAGCAGTCGCCGCGTGGGATTTGATAAGTTGCTCGCGCCGCTGGCGGGTAAGTCTGTCCTCGAACACGCTGTGGACGCGTTCGAGCGTGCCGATTGCGTGGGAGACATTCTTATTGTGACGCGCGCCGATCGGCGTGCGGAATTCAAGGAGTTGCTGGGCGCGAAATCGAAAGTGCGCGAGATCATCGCTGGTGGCGAACATCGACAAGATTCCGTGCGCGCGGGCCTGGGACACCTGGCGGCGGCCACAAGCTATGTGGCAGTGCATGATGCCGCGCGTCCCCTGGTCAGGCCGGACCAGATTGAGCGTGTCTTCGAGAGGGCGCGCGAACAGGGCGCAGCTACTCTGGCGGAACCGATCATCGACACGTTAAAGCGGTGCGATCAGGATCTCTACGTGAGCGAGTCGATCGATCGGCGCCAGGTTTATGCCATGCAGACTCCGCAGATCTTTGCGCGCGACATTCTGGAGAAGGCTTACCAGGCGGTTTTCACGAAGGAGCGGCGAATTACGGATGAGGTGTCTGCGATCGAGCAGCTCGGAGGCAAGGTCGCGCTGGTGCCCTGCGACGACTTTAATTTTAAAATCACCTACGAGCGCGATCTGCAATTGGCCGAGTTTATCCTGCGCGAACGGGAGCGATCCTAGACCAACATCGGATCGATCGGAACGAGCGGCCGAATGAGTTCGACAATTGCGGGCACGTCCCCCGCTTTGAAGCGCCGGCCCCGGCGCCGAAGTTTGGTCGATTCCAGTTCGCGCACCTTGACAAGCCGGCCATGTTTCCAAATCCAGGCGTCGGGATTGTAGGGACCGACGCGGCGCGGGTCGGTCCAGGTATGGATCGATAGCAAGCGGTCGGTCACGGCGGCGGCGATGTGCATCGGTCCGCTGTCGACGCTGATGATAAAGCGCGCGGCGCGAATTAACCGGATCAGTTGAAGGAGCGACGTTTGATTGGTCAGCTCGACACAGTTATCCGGCGTATTGATCCGGCGGGCCGACTTGCCGACCACGACAACGCGAGTGGGCGCAAAGGCACGGCAGATTTCCTCGATCACGCTGTTGGAAAGAGATTTTTTGCGGCCGCGCGCAAACGGATGCAGGAGAATAAAGGGCGGATACTCATCAAACCGCGGCAGAGGATCGCCGCTTGGAATCGGATAGCGTAGCGATTCGCCCGCGGCGGCGCCGGCACAATAGGCCAGTTGCAGATATCGCTCGACGGCGTGCTGGCGCCGATTGACCCGGGCGACCCGATCATAAAAAAGACGTGAACCCTCGCGGGCATCGCTCATGCCGTAGATTTGCCTCGCCCAGCTCGCCTTGCCGATTAGAGCGCTGCGCAGCAATCCTTGAAAATCGAGCGCCAGATCGGGGCGAAGTTCCTTTGTCTGTCTCACCCACGCCATCAAATTGCGCGGGGCACCGAGGCCGCGAAAATCGCCGCGCGGAAAAATGTGGACGTGATTGACATCCGAATTGCCGCGCAGGAGCGGGGCCCATTCGGGATTGATCACCCAGGTAATGTCAGCGCCCGGATAGGCGTCACGCAAGGCTGCCACTGCGGGCAAGGTATGCACCACATCGCCGAGCGAGCTTGGCTTGATAATCAAAATAGATTTCACTGGTCAGGGGAAATGGATGGCAGCTGAGTTGAAGTCTGAAATGGGTAACCGGCAATCATGGATTTCTTCTACCGGCCGAGGGCGAGCCGCTCGGAAAGAAGGCGCGGCAAGCCGGCCTTGATGATTTTCTTTTGGGCGGTTTGCAGATCGTATTTCACGCGCCGTTGTTCGACGATATTGTGTTCCGTGTCATAGACGCAGTAGCTGGCGTGCCAATCTCCGTCGCGCGGCTGGCCGACGCTGCCGGTGTTGATGAAATACTTCTTGGTGGGCTCGATGCGCAATTGATCAATCTTCAAGCGGCGGACGCCGTCATCGCGCACGAATGCCATGGGCACGTGAGTGTGGCCGAAGAAACAGACGGTCGTGTGCTGGTAGGTAAAGCTGGCGGCCGCGTCGAGATTATTGAAGACATATCCCCATTGCTCCGGCGTATCGAGTGTGGCGTGCACGATCGTAAAATCGCGCACCTGCCGTTGCAGCCGCAAATCGCGCAGCCATGCCTTGTCTTCTTCGGTCAGATGTTCGCGCGTCCATTCGATGGCGTGTTCAGCCAGTTCGTTGAAATCGCGCGATGATTCGATGAGGGAGGCCTGTTCGTCATGGTTGCCTTTTACGATCGGGCAATCCATCTCGCGCACCCGTTCTACGCATTCGTGGGGATTGGCGTTGTAGCCGACGACGTCGCCCAGGCAAACGAAATGCGTGCATTCGCGTTCCTGTGCATCCTGCAAGACGGCCTCGAGCGCCTCGAGGTTTGAGTGGATGTCGCTGAAGATGGCGAAACGCATTTGGCGGAGCCGCGCTTTCGGCGGCCAGTTCCTAGTCTCAGGTGCCCGTATTATTGCCGCTGAGACGAGCGGCGGCTACAACACTATTTTTCGGGAATTCGTTGCTCATCGGGAATGTTCAGTTCCTGCTCAAGGAACTTCAGTCTTGTTATCAGAGTCGGGAGGCGTTCGTTCGGACCCATATCATACAGCCGGCGCAGCTGTTCGTAGGCCTCGCGTTCGCGTCCTTCGCAGTAGGAAAGCTCATAAGCGGCAAAGCGCTTATCGTAACCAGGCGCGCCGGGCAAGGCGGCGGCTTTGGCAAAAAGCTCGGAGGCGTGCTCGTGGTCGTTGTATTTGTCTTTGTAAAGTCGGGCCAGCGATTCGTAGAGCTGCGGTTTCTCCGGATTGTTGCGAATCCCACGTTCGAGAAAATCCTTTCCGATGGCGAAGTATTCGCGTTGCGCCTTGATCCGCAGAGCGGCGCGCGGCTGGGAAGGATCGTTCAGTGCCGCCACGCTGGCGTTCCAGGCCATATGCCACGCCGCCATGTCCCAAAACAGAATGGAGCGAGGCTGTAGCGTCGTGACCTGCCGGAACAAAAAGAGGACCCGCCCCCATTCCGTGCGTTCCCAGGCCACGTGCGCCTGCAGGAACAGAACGTCTGCCACGAGAGAACGGAATCCGCTCAGAGCCGCGACAAAGCCAAGCTGACCAATTTGTTCGCGCAGATCGACGTTGAATTCGACACGTTGAAAATGAAGCCGCTCATGTTCGGAGCGAAGATTGCGCTCCAGCGGCAGCGCGGCGGCGCCCAGGCCGAACAAAGCCCCAGAACAAGGAGCCACCGGATCATAGTTCTTTACTGTAAAACACCACCGCCGCGAGGAGGGTATAGATGGTGGTGTAAAAAAGCCCGAGGCCGGCGGTTTTGACGAAGAGCGCCAGCGGAATAGCCGTTCCGGCGACCACGTCGTCCACCAAATTGAATGCCTGCAGGTCGGGGAACAAAAGGGCAACCGCTGCGAGAAACATCTGCGTTAACCAGGTTGCGCTGTGCTCCTGAAGCCAGTAATCGCGAGCCGTCGCCTGGAGATGGCCGATGAAGTAGACGAAAACCATCACGACAATCGTGAAAATATTGGTGGTCGCGAAAGTTGAGACAAACAGGGTAAGCGCGGCGAGGAGCGCTGCTTTGAAGTAAATTGTGGCGATGGCCGGCCAGAGATCGTGGTTGAGTGCGGACGCTTGAACCGCGTTCAGGGCGGCCTCGACCTGCTCATGGGGCGCTCCCGACATCTGCCGCAGCGTCTCATGCAGAACGGTCTGTTCGCGCGCGTAAAGGACGGCGAAAAACAAGGCGCTCATCAGAACGATGCTGATGGCCAAAAGCAAAAGAACGCCAAGGAGTTTCCCCGCGAGATAATCAAATCGTGGCACCGGCTTGGCCAGGATCGTATAGATCGTTCGATCTTCGACATCCTGAGAAATCAGCCGGGCCGTGGCTACAATCGCCAGGAGCGAAGTGAAAATCGACATGGCCCCGAGCGACACGTCTTTCAGAATCTGGAATTCCTGCTGAAAACTGAATCGCGCCATCAGGACCGAGCTGACGATTAAGAGCAGCGCGAAGATCAGCACGAAGTAGAAAATCCGCTGTCGCGTCAGATCGGTCAGGGTGTTCGCCGTCAGCGCGAAAATACGGCGTAAGGAAAAAACGCGGTATTCTGCGGCCCAGGCGTTTGTTTCGGTCTTCAAGTTTTGGAGTCCCACGTCCAGGGTGATTCTTTTAAGAAGTCACTTCGTTTCATCCGTTGTCCCGGTCGCCTCGAGGAAAATTCGCTCCAGCGTGGTGGTCGATTTGCGACGTTCGATCAATCGCGCATTGGATTTGGTGGCGGCTGTTTCGATTTCCTGCACCAACGCATCGGAAGCATTTTCAAAAACCAGTTCGGTCCGATTCTCGATTGCAATCAGTTCCTCAAGACGGCCTTCGCGAACGAGGACTCCATTAGCAAGAATGCCGACGCGGTCGCATATCTCCTGAGCCTGGGCGAGCAAATGTGAAGAGAGCATTACCGTGATGCCGCGGTGCTTCAGATTGAGGATCAAGTCGCAAATATCGCGCGAACCGGCTGGATCCACACCGGCGGTGGGCTCGTCGAGCACGAGCAGTCGAGGCTCGTGGATGAGAGCCTGGGCCAGTCCGATGCGTTGCAACATGCCTTTCGAGTATGTTCCAAGGCGCCGATCACGCGCTTTGCTCAGACCAACGAGCGCGAGCATCTCATCGATTCGCTTCTGCAAGAGGCTTCCGCGCAACCGGCACAGTCTGCCAAAGAAACGCAGCGTTTCTTCCCCGGTCAGATACTTATAAAAGTATGGATTCTCGGGCAGGAACCCAACACTGGCCCGGCTCCGCACTTCGCTGCTGTCGCGTCCAAAAATGTTGGTGCTTCCGCGCGTGGGGGAAACGAGACCGAGCAGAATCTTGAGCGTAGTGCTCTTGCCCGAGCCGTTGGGTCCGAGCAATCCGTAAACTTCGCCGGTTTCAACATGCAGATTGAGATCGCGCACGGCGACCACCGTCTGGCGCCGAAAAGGAATCGGAAAAACCTTGGTCAGCGCGCGAATGTTAATGGCTTCAGTCATGGCGGATTTCAAACCCGCTGGCGCTCACGGGCCGGTCCAGTTGACGTTCAGTTTGGTTGCGGATAAGTGCTCGGAGTTCGCTTTGTTTGATCGCTTCCAGAAAGGCAGTCACTTCGGCCTCCTCGCCGGAGACCTGCATTTGAACGCGACCATCGGATAAATTGCGCACCCATCCGGTCAGGTCGAATCCCTTGGCCAGATTGCGAACAGACCAGCGAAAGCCGACGCCCTGAACGCGGCCTTCATAATTAACCTCGAGCGAGATCATGCGTCGTGCTCGATCTTACGAGAGACGCGCGGCTGCGAAAAGTCTAGTTGCTCGAATTCGACGGACTGGGAATAGGGGTGGGCTCGAAGTCCGGGAGGGGAGCGGCTGGGACATTGGAAGTATCCGGCGGTGGAAAATCAGGGTGCGCACTCGCCGCCGTTGTCACTGTGGCGGGGGAGGTGGCCGCCGCAATCAGGGCAGGCGACGCGGCCGCGATATCCTCATTGGCCACGTAGCCCTGTTCGCCGGTCAACAATTGCACCTTGCAGTAGCCGAACGATGTCCGGATCATTTTCAAGAGTGTGTCTCTGGGTATTGTCTTCTCCGGACCACCGCCTTGTGCTGGTCCGCGATAATAGAATGGTGTCGACGCAGCCGTGACGGCGAAGAGCTTCCCAGGGGACGCGGCCGAGGCCGTCGCTTTGGAGTTCGCGCAGCCGCTGCAGAGTGCTGCCGCGAGCATTGACGAAAGCAACAGGACGTTTTTTCTTCCTGGTTTCATACCAGGTTTCTCTTCAGCTTAACCCGTTCCCCGGCCTCCTATTTGTAGGAGTAAACCAGGCAGAAACTGCTCTCGTTTCCTTCGACCAAGCCAACCGAAACGTAGTATTGACCACTGGTGGTCGGTGAAAATCCGGCGGCGGCCCGCTCCCCTTCGTTGTAGGCCTCCGTCGGGACGAGCGCTCCGGTTTCATCGTAAACGGCTACATCGACTTTTTTAGCGGGGGCTGTGGCGCCGACGGAAAACCAATATTGGTTTCCGGCGTAAAGATTGACGGCGATGAGGGCGTGTTCGTGAGGTTTGATCGTGCCCGTCCAATGCCCGTCGCGGATCTTGAAACCGTCGTTGGAAAAAGCGCCCGCCAGATCGAGCACCACCTTATGGGCTTCGACTTCCTTGTCGCTTTCGGCTGTCGCGCAAAAGCCGTTAGTCAAGGCACAGAGCGACAATACGATGGTGAGAAAGCTTTTCATTTGGCGTCGGGCTTTTTCTGTATCTCGTCCATGATCTGGCCGACCGCGGCGCTAACTTTTCGAACGTCGTCCAAAGTTGGGGCTGTGCCCGCAGGGAAGGAAACTAATTTCTCGAGATCGGTAAGCTGGTCGGTGACTTCCTTGACCAGCGGGTCGTCGCGCATGTCCGGCGAGATGTCGTTAATCTTCGAGTGAATAAAATTTACGAGGGCTGGTTGTCGCAAAACTTTGGCGCTGCGTTCGTCGTAATTTTGCACGACCGCTCCGCTCACTACCTGGGTGCCACGAATCCACCCGCCCAAGCTGACGAGAATGACCAGGTCCTGGTCGCTGTGTGATTGCATGGAACTCTTCACCTCATTTTGGGTGGCCTCCAGTTCTTCCTGCAGAGCGTCCCACTCGTTGTTCTCGGCGAATTCGTTGATGCTGTTGCCGCGGCTCAACATATTTTCGCTGACCCCGAGCGACTTGGCCATCTTGATAATGTCGCCTCCGATGTTCTTGACCTGCTGGCCGTCCTGCGCCTCCACCGCGATGAAACCATCCGCGATCAAGTCCGCCCAGGTTGAGAGCGATCTGGGCGCGGTTGCGATAGGTGGTTGGAAGCGGACCGCGAAATTGCCCCGACCAATTCGGTTTACCCGGTTTTTCCAAAGCCGCGAACAACTCCCCCGGACTCGGGATGCTGATGGAATCATTTCTGACAGCTTTGGCCAGTTGATCTGCGGCAAGATGCGGCGCGTCGGCGGCGCCGATAGCCAGGCAACCGGCGAACGTGCAACCTGCCGCCACAAAGCGTGCGCAACGATTCATGGGCCAAGCGTACCCGCACTGGCGCAGATTGCCAGCAGGATTCTTTGGCCGCTAATTGGCGGTTGCCAACCTACAATTAGCGGCAATGTAAGCCGGGAACCCTGCAGAGGCTCCATCATGGGAAAAACATCGATCAAAAGCATTTTGGCGCGCGAAATTCTGGATTCGCGCGGCAATCCGACCATCGAAGTCGACGTTCAGCTGGAAGGCGGCGCGTTCGGGCGCGCGGCTGTTCCGAGCGGCGCCAGCACCGGCGAGCATGAAGCGTGGGAACTGCGCGACGGCGACAAGAAACGTTATGGCGGCAAGGGCGTCCTGAAGGCGGTGGCAAACGTGAACGATAGTATCGCCCCCGCGCTCAGAGGCTGGGACGCGCGCGACCAGGCGAAGATCGACAACAAGATGATCGAGACTGGACGGGTCGTCCGAACAAAAAGAATTTGGGCGCGAACGCGCTCCTCGGTGTGTCGCTCGCGGTCGCGCATGCTGCGGCCGGCGGCCGAAAATCTTTCGCTCTTTCGTTATCTCGGCGGCGACGAGGCAACGGTTTTGCCGGTGCCGATGATGAACATTCTTGAACGCCGGCGCGCATTCCGATGCGCCGATCGATTTTCAGGAATTCATGATCATGCCGAAGGGCGCGCCGACTTTTGCGGAAGGGCTTCGTTATGGCGCGGAGAGTTTTTCACGCGCTGCAAAGTCGTGCTGAAGGATCGCGGTCTTTCGACCAACGTTGGGGACGAAGGCGGTTTTGCGCCGCAACTGAAGTCGGCGGACGACGCGCTGGAATCGATCGCGGCCGCGGTCGAGAAAGCCGGCTACAAGTTCGGCGAACAAATTTTCATCGCGCTCGATCCGGCGGCCTCCGAGTTCTTCGATCGCGAGCAGAACGCTTTACGTTTTCAAGAAATCCGATGGCTCGAAGCAGACGGCCGAAGAACTGGTCGAATACTACGTCGATCTTTGCGCGCGGTTTCCGATCATCTCGATCGAGGATGGCTGCGCCGAAAACGATTGGGACGGCTGGAAGAAACTGACCGACGCGGCTGGGCGAGCAAGATTCAACTGGTCGGCGACGATCTGTTCGTCACGAACGTGAAATTCCTGCAGCGCGGGATCGACGAGCACGTCGCCAATTCCATTTTGATTAAGGTGAATCAAATCGGCACGCTGACCGAAACGTTGGCCGCGATCGATCTGGCGAAGAAAAATAATTACACCGCGGTGATCAGCCATCGCTCCGGCGAAACCGAAGATACGACCATTGCCGACATCGCGGTGGCGACGAATGCCGGGCAGATCAAGACCGGTTCGCTTTGCCGGACCGATCGCGTTGCCAAATACAACCAACTCCTGCGAATCGCGGAAGAACTTGGTGACAAAGCCGTTTACGGCGGTAAGATGCGCTGAGTGGATCATGAGCTACGGCGATTTCCGCGCGCGGCGCGAAGCCACAGTTTGGCAGCGACTGAACCGCGTTCTGCGGCGCTTCTTGTGCTCGCGGTTTGGCTGGTGATCGTTAGTCTGTTCGTGCCGCCCTACAAGAAGTTGAACGCAGAGTCGGGCCGAGATCGACAATCTGCAGGCGCAGGTGAACGAGCAAAAGATGTTGCTCGCCCGGCAGACGCGCGAAGTAGAGTTTGCTCAAGACCGATGCGACCTATTTGGAAACGATCGCGCGCGATCGGCTCGATCTGATGAAAGAAGGCGAAACGATTTTCCGCCTCGAAGCGCCGCGCTAGGCGCGAAAGCGGAAATCAGCGCTGACGCAGCGCGAACGCATTCGCATGCGGTCCGCAGCCGCTGAGTGGATGCGCATCTCGTTCAGTGGCGACTCTCCTCGCTTCGCTCGCGGACAGCAAGAGATGTCTCCCCGACCGCGGCGGGGCTCGACATGACAAGCAGGCGCTCATGATTATCTTTCGGCGATGCCTACCGAAGTCTCCGTCGATTGATGCTGAAGATTTGAAAGTCGCGCGTGCGCGAACTGCGGAGGTTTCTTTGACGTTCCGAAACTGCAAGAAAAGTTAACCGCGCTCGAAGCGCGAATGAGCGCGCCGGATTTTTGGAATCGAATCGCGAGCGCGCCCAGGGCGATGTCGAAGAAGTGTCGCGGTTGCGCTCGCTGATCAATCCGTTTCGTGAGCTCGAACGCGAGATCGACGATTTCGAAGCGCTTGCACCAACTGCGCCGAGGAAGAGAACGAGCCATCGCGCGAGTCAGGCCGAGCGCGAAGTCGCGGCCGAACACGATCGTCTCGTTCACAAGCTGGAAGAATTCGAGCTGCGCCAATTTCTTTCGGGCGAAAACGATCGCGCGAACGCGTTTCTCACGATTCACTCCGGCGCCGGCGGCACCGAATCGTGCGATTGGGCCGACATGCTTGCTGCGCATGTATCAACGCTGGATCGAGCGCAGCGGTTTCAAATCGCAAATCGTCGATGTTCAGACCGGGCGAAGAAGTCGGGATCAAATCGGTCGACCCTGCTGGTGAGCGGCGAATACGCCTACGGCTATCTGCAAACCGAGCGCGGCGTGCATCGGCTGGTGCGCATTTCGCCGTTCGACGCCAACAAACGGCGGCACACTTCGTTCGCCAGCGTCGATGTCGTTCCGGAAATCGCGGACACCGCGCCGATCGAAATTAATCCGGCCGATCTCGAGATCGACACCTTTCGCGCGGGCGGCAAAGGCGGACAAAACGTCAACAAAGTCGAAACCGCGGTGCGCATTGTGCACAAACCGACCGGCATCGTGGTCGCCTGTCAGGCCGAGCGCAGCCAGGGTCGCAACCGCGAGCTCGCGCTGAAGATGTTGAAAGCGAAGCTCTACCAGATCGAGCAGGACAAGAAACGCGCCGAGATCGATCGGCAATATGGCGAGAAAGGCGACATCGCGTGGGGCAGTCAGATTCGCTCGTACGTTTTTCAGCCGTATCAGATGGTGAAAGATCACCGCACCGGCGCGGAGACGAGCAACGTGCAGGAGGTGATGGACGGCGACATCGACCTGTTCATCCAGGCCAAGCTGCGCGGGCAAAAGGCGGCGAAAGGCGAGGGGAACGGCAACGTGTAGCCGCCCCGCTCTGTCGGGGCGTCCTTTTCCTTACAACACGGCGACAGAGCGCCGTAGCTACAGAATCATGCCGGACGCCTCGGAGATGCGTCCCTACCTGGGATGGCCAGTCGCAAACGAAATCTTGCGTCGAATTTTCCTCGATTGTGCGTGCGGCAACACGCCAGGCAGGCGATCGCGCGGCGGATGCGACGGACCCGCGGAAAATCGCGTTTGCAGTTGGGGCATTTGTATAAAAAGCGTCGCGCACGCGGGCTCACGGAAAAGGGTAGATTGTGGCAGCGCCCTTCGTCTGCGATCGACAGGTCGCGGCAGGCCTGGCGCCACTCCGCGCCGTGCGGGAGGATGCGTCGCCGGCCGGCCCGGAATTGGGCGAGCAAATGCGCCAGCTCGTGTCGGAGCGTGCGATCGATTTCGCCTGCGTGATCTCGGAGACGCGGATTCAGGGAGATCAGCGAATGTACGCGAGTCCGCTCTTCCGGCGCATGTTTTTAGACGCGGATTCCATTCGACGCGAAGAGAGGCGGCGATCGGAGCGGCCCCGGCTACGGTCAAAATGTCGCGAGCTACCGCCTCCAGCGTGCGATCCCGGCCGGAGGCAGGATTGGCGTCGCTCCCTGTCTGTAGCCACGGCGCTCTGTCGCCGTGTCGGGTCGAAACAAGACGCCCCGGCAGAGCGGGGCGGCTACAGGATTCAAATGCGAGCTCGAGCTGTCTAAGCAACAGCATAAGCATCGCTCTTTCTTCTCCTCTTCCCCAGCCGGTCAACAATCCGACCTATCGCGTCGGCCGCGCGATCGATTTCTTCAGCGCTCGTTTGCTTGCCTAACGAAAAACGAATCGCAGAACTGGCGAGTTCCCTGGACAGCCCCATGGCGAGCAAGACATGAGATGCGACGACCGACCCGACCATGCAAGCCGAGCCGCTCGACGCGCAGACGCCCTCCAAATCCAGCGCCATCAGCATGGTCTCCGAATCAACACCGGGGAAACTTACATTCAGAGTATTCTGCAACCGGGCCTCGATCCCGCCGTTCTGGCGAACCTCCGGAAACGCCGCCGCGATCCGTTGCCACAATGCGTCGCGTAGCGCTCCTTGTCTGGCCTGCTCTTGCTTGTGATCTTCCATCGCCCATGTCGCCGCGGCCGCCATGCCCGCAATCGCGGCGACATTTTCTGTTCCGGGCTTTCGCTCGTTTTCGTGCGCCCCGCCAAACATGATTGGCTGAATGGATAGACCGCTGCGCAAGAAGAGCAGTCCCGCGCCTTTCGGGCCGTAAAATTTGTGCGCCGCGAAGCTTGCGGCATCGACCAGGGAAGAATCGATATCGATCTTTCCGAATGACTGCACCATGTCGCTGTGCAGCAGAACCTCTCGCCCACGACATAATTGCGAGATTTCCCGCATCGGTTGCACGACTCCGGTCTCGTTATTTGCCGTCATGATAGAGACAAGCGTCGTGTCGTCTCGCATGGCACCGGCGAGTTGATCGAGATCGACGAGGCCGCTGGGCGAAACATTCAACCACGTGACCTCGAAGCTCTCTTGTTTCTCCAGATGTTCGACCGCGTTCAGGACGGCATGATGTTCCGCGCGGCAACTGATCAGGTGTTTCCCGCGCGCAGTCCGAGATCTGGCCAATCCCAGAACCGCGAGATTGTTCGATTCCGTCCCACCGCTTGTGAAAATGAGTTCATGAGGCTTCGCGCGCAGGAGCGCGGCGAGCTGATCGCGCGCATTATCGACAGCGCCGCGTGCTTCCCGGCCGGCGGCATGGACGCTCGACGGATTGCCGAAATGTTGCTCGAGATAGGGCAACATCGCATCGCGCGCCTCAGCGCAAAGCGGCGTCGTCGCATTGTAATCGAGATATATCATCTCGTGCTTCTGTCCGGAATCGATCACCCCGTAAACCCGTTGCTGCGATCGGTCGTCTTACGTCGCTTGGGCACGATGCGAAGCTGTGTCTCCTCGTAATAAACCAACGAATCAGGTGGGACGCTTTGCATCAGAAAAACATTACCGCCGATGGTGCTGCGCGCGCCGATCACCGTCTCGCCACCCAGCACGGTGGAGTTAGGATAAATCGTGACGTCATCCTCGACTGTGGGATGCCGTTTGCCGCCCTTTTTGATTTTTCCGCGCTCATCTTTTTGAAAGCTGCGCGCCCCCAGGGTGACCACATGATAAAGTTTTACGCGCGACCCGATCTCGCACGTTTCGCCGATGACCACCCCGGTCCCATGATCGATGAAAAAATGCGACCCAATTTTCGCGCCGGGGTGAATATCGATACCGGTGCGACTGTGGGCCCACTCCGTCATCATGCGCGGGATCAGGGGCAACTCCTTGTCATAGAGCAGATGCGCCATGCGCTGGATCGCGATCGCCTCCAGCGCGGGATAGGCGAGGACGATTTCTTCATAACTCCTTGCCGCGGGATCGCCTTCGTAGGCTGCATCGATGTCTTTCCAAATCATTTTCCGCAGCTCGGGCAGCTGCGATATGAATGCGGTCGAGATCTTCTCGGCCCTGGCCTCCACATCCTGCGGGGTTCGGGTGCTTCCGAAACTCTTACAAATCTCTGCCTTGAGTCGCGTCTGCACGCTCTTCATACGGCGGCGGGTTGTTTCCGGCAGATCCTCGGAGCGGACCAGCGGTTCGCCGCGAAATCCAGGAAACATCAGGCTCATCAAATCCGCACAAACCAGGTCTACCGCCTCTTTCGAAGGCAAAATGGCCGCGACATCCAGGTAATTGATGCCTCCCGTTTCGCTGTAAGTCTGGAGCAGTTCGTCAACTGCGTCGCGCGCCGTTAAATCCACGCCAGCAGAGTAGGCGACGGCGCGGCTCGAAGCAATCGCAGCGGTAGGGACGCCGCGCTGGGGCGTCCGGGGACGATTATGGGCTGGCGATCTTTGCCGAGCGAGCGGCATCGACATCCGGTGGCCACGGTCCGGCAGTGCGGACAGCGCGGCGCGCTGTCCGCACCAATGATTGAAAAGGGCGCGACTGCTTCTAAGCTTCGGTCGCGGATATGAAAGCTTTCGAAATCGTGGGATTGCCACCGGACGAGCTGAGCGCTTTTCTTTCGGCGACGCATGCCGATCCGTTTCGCATTCTCGGACCCCACCGCAGCAGCGACGACCTGGTCATTCGCGTGTTTCGGCCCGACGCCGAGAAGGTCGAAGTGCTGGTCGCGGGACGATCGAGTGAACCGATCCCGGCCGAGCAGATTCATCGCGACGGGTTTTTTTGCGCTCGGGTTCCCGCAGCCAAGCGCGACCTGGATTATCACCTCCGCATAACGTTCGGGGATGGATCGGAGTGGACGACGCGCGATCCGTATCGTTACGGACCGATCATGGGCGAAGTCGATCTGCACCTTTTCGCGGAAGGTCAGCACTGGCAGATTTACGACAAGTTCGGCGCTCATTTCCGCACCATCGACGGGGACAGTGGCGTTTACTTCGCTGTTTGGGCGCCGAACGGGCAACGCGTTAGCGTGGTGGGCGACTTTAATCGCTGGGATGGCCGGGTGAATCCGATGCGGCGGCTGCTCGGCAGTGGTGTGTGGGAATTGTTTCTGCCCGGGATCAAGGAAGGCGCGCATTACAAGTTCGAGATTCGCGCTCCATCCGGTGCGCTTCTGCTCAAGAGCGATCCCTACGCGTTTTTCAATCAGCACGGCATCTCGACATCCTCCATGGTTTACAACCTCGAGCGCTACACCTGGAACGACCAGGCTTGGATGGAAGCGCGCCAGAAACGGGATTGGCCCCGGAGCGCCATCAGCATTTACGAAGTCCATCTTGGCTCCTGGCGCCGGCGCACTGACGAAGGAAACCGGCATCTGAGTTACCTGGAACTCGCGCAGACGCTCGTCCCCTACGTGGTCGATATGGGCTACACGCATATCGAATTGCTGCCCGTCGCCGAGCATCCTTTTGAAGGCTCGTGGGGCTACCAGGTGACCAATTATTTCGCGCCGACCAGTCGCTTCGGAACGCCGGACGAGTTGCGGCATTTTATCGACGCATGTCATCAGGCCGGAATTGGCGTGATCATGGACTGGGTGCCGGCGCATTTTCCGAAAGACGCTCATGGCCTGGCCGAGTTCGATGGCACCGATCTCTATGAACACATGGATCCGCGGCAGGGTGAGCACCAGGATTGGGGCACACTCATCTTCAACGTCGGTCGCAATGAGGTTCGTAATTTCCTGATCGCGAATGCGCTTTTCTGGCTCGACAAATATCACATCGATGGGCTCCGCGTTGATGCCGTGGCCTCGATGCTTTATCTCGATTATTCGCGGGAACCGGGCCAGTGGATTCCCAACGTCTATGGTGGCCGTGAGAACCTGGAGGCGATCTATTTTCTCAAACGCTTCAACGAAGTTTGTTACGAGAAATTTCCGGGCATCATGACGATCGCCGAGGAATCAACCGCCTGGCCGAGCGTGTCGCGGCCGACCTATCTGGGCGGCCTCGGGTTCGGCTTCAAGTGGAACATGGGCTGGATGCACGACTTCCTCGAATACATGAGCCTCGATCCGATTTATCGCCGCTTTCATCACAGCAACATCACGTTTTCACTGCTCTATGCGTTTCAAGAGCATTTCATTCTCGTGCTGAGCCATGATGAAGTCGTGCACGGCAAAGGTTCGCTCCTTGGC
Organism: uncultured Verrucomicrobiae bacterium; assembly: GCA_963788855.1. GTDB lineage: Bacteria > Verrucomicrobiota > Verrucomicrobiia > Chthoniobacterales > UBA10450 > CAWBIE01. The sequence continues at coordinate 184,525 of CAWBIE010000003.1, read as the reverse complement.
AAGATGCCGGGTGACGAGTGGCAGAAATTTGCCAATCTGCGGATGTTTTTGGCGTGGATGTACGGGCAGCCCGGCAAGAAATTGCTCTTCATGGGCGGCGAAATCGGGCAATGGCGCGAATGGGATCACGATCGGAGCCTGGACTGGCATCTTCTGGAACTCCCGCGACACGACGGTCTCCGGCGTCTCGTCCAACATCTCAATTTCACCTACCAGAACGAGCCCGCGCTGTGGGACCAGGACGACAGTTACGACGGATTCGAGTGGATCGATTTTCACGACGCCGACAACAGCGTCGTTGCCTTCATGAGAAAATCGCGCGCCGGAGACGTCATTGTCCTGGTCGTGAACGCGACGCCGCTGGTGCGATACAATTATCGTCTCGGCGTGCCGCAGTCCGGCTTTTATCGCGAGATCATCAACACGGATGCGGAAACCTACGGCGGCAGCAACGTGGGGAACTACGGCGGCGTGCAAAGCGAAGACGTGGAATGGATGGCGCGCGAGCGCTCCATTTTGATCCACCTGCCGCCGCTCGCAACGGTCGCGTTCAAGCTGGAACGGTGATTGATGGATCGGCCTCTCCCCGCCATGCCGGCTTGTCACGCCGTAGCGGTAGCGTAGGCGGAAGCCTTGGCGAAGGAGGCGAGGACGATGATGGTTGCTGGCGGGGCGAAGCCGCCCAAACTCTAACAACTCGCTGCGGAGAGCGCGTTCCACCGCTTTCCAGCTGCTGGTTTTATCGCTGTAAGCCGTCGTTCAGGCTTGACCTGATGCGCATTCCCCACGATTTTTTCTTCCTCTCCAATCCCATGACCCGAAAACATCTGTCCGCTTTTACTCTGATCGAGTTGCTTATCGTCATCACCATCATCGCGGTGCTCGCCAGCATCGCTCTGCCCGCCTATAACGGGGTGAAGGAACGCGGCGACCAAACCAAGGACTTGTCGAATGCCAAGCAGGTCGCGCTGGCTCTGCGGCAATTTGCCATCGACAACAACGGGGTCTATCCGGCCAAAATGCCGGCAGCGGATTACGCAGCGGCCGCCGCTACGCAGCCAACAACTTCAAACGACGCGTTTTGGTGGCTCTTTCCGAACTACCTGCAAAGCGAACAGATTTTTGCCGTCACCGGCTCGGCTTACACGCCCGGTACTCCGGATAATAAGCTGGACCCATCGACGGCATCGACCCGCACTGACACGCTAAAAAAAGGGGAGAATAGCTTTGCCTACGTCTCCGGGCTCACGGACACTTCCAATCCCACCTTTCCGCTAGTGGCGGACGGCTTCATTACGGGGACGCCGGGTAAGTATACGGCGAACAAAGCGTTGCCAGGCGGGGTTTGGTCCGGAAAGAAGGCGATCGTCGTGTTTTGCGACTCGAGCGGTCAAATCATGAAGGTCGATACGACGACCTTGAAAATTCTGCGACCAGCAGGTAGTTCGACTCCGGATCTTTTTACCGGGATCGGCGATGGTTCCTGGATCGACTCAAGCGCAAATCCGGTTCTGAATCCGCAATAGGGCTTAGCCGCGGCCTATGAGGCCGTCGACTCAAATTCGCCGTCGCTCACGCGCGTCCGAATTTTCATTTTGGCTCGAACGGCTTGAACCGTTCGAATCAGTTTTCCGTCCGTGTCCGTGGTGATGCTGTAACCGCGGCGGAGCGTCGCATCGGGGCCGAGTACACGCAGAATCCCCTCGACGCTCTGGAATCGTTGCCTGGCACTTTCCAGCGCGCGCGGCGGGACGGCGGATAGGAGGCGTTGCACTTCGGTGAACCGATTGCGCCGCATAAGGAGTTCGCGCGCCGGGCTGCGCGCTTTCAGGGCGCCGCTCATATGTTCGAGATTTCGCCGGGAACTTTCGATCTTGTGTCCGACCAGGCGCGCGATCGTATCCCGCGTCAGGTCGAGTTCCTGTTGAGCGTCGCGCATGTGTTTCAGTAACTCGCGCGCGAGCGTCCGTTCCGACAAGAAGCGCAACCGCGTTCGTTGATGATCGAGGAAATTTCGCAGGCTCTGATGCAGGCTGCCCGTCAGTTCGGCCAGGCGTCGGCGCAGGTCGATGATGTCGGGCACGATCAATTCGGCTGCGGCACTGGGAGTGGGCGCACGCAGGTCGGCCACGAAGTCACAGATCGTAAAATCGATCTCGTGGCCGACGGCGGAGACCACCGGCAGGTTCGCATCGATAATCGCGCGCGCCACGATTTCCTCGTTGAACTCCCACAGATCTTCGATGCTGCCGCCGCCACGCGTGACGACGATCAAATCGAGCGGCTCCCACAGAGTGTTGGCGGCGGCGAGCTCGCGAATGGCGACCGCGATTTCCGCGGCTGCGCCTGTGCCCTGCACCCGCACGGGATTAATCAAAATCTCGAGCCAGGGAGCGCGGCGTTGCAGGATGTTCAGAATGTCGCGAATTGCGGCACCGCTTGGTGAAGTGACGATTCCGATCCTGCGCGGGAATCGTGGTAATGGCCCGTTTCCGCTCCGGTGCGAACAGGCCTTCGACCTCGAGTTTTCGTTTGAGCGCTTCGAATCTGGCCTGGAGCACGCCGAAGCCGAGCGGTTGCAACATTTGGACACTGAGCTGGTATTGTCCGCGCGCTTCGAAAACCGAAATATTGCCGTAGACCTGCACCTGCGCTCCGTCGGCGAGCGGTTGCCGAATGGGTACCATGGTGTTCCGGAAAATTACGCAGGCGATCTGAGCACGCTGATCTTTGAGCGTGAAATATTGGTGTCCGCTCGGATGCAGTTTGTAATTGGAAATCTCGCCCTGGACCCAAACGGCGCCGAATCTGGATTCAAGCGTGCCGCGAATCGCACGAGTCAGCTCGGCGACGGTGAAGACTTTCGCAGAGCTTCGGAATAATTCGTCAGTCACGGGCGTCAAGAAATGGAGTTAGCCACAGATTAACACGGATTGACACAGATTCTGTAGCGGCGGTCTCTGACCGCCGAGCTTCGTTTGCGGCGCCATTCTATATAAGGTCACCTTGAGCCCGGCGGTCAGAGACCGCCGCTACAGGAGCTCGCTTGCGCGCCGGCCGGCGGTTTCAAACCCAGTTTCCGATACGCGTTCGCCATCGCGACCCGGCCCTGCGGCGTGCGCTTGATGTAGCCTTCCATGATCAAGTAAGGCTCGTTCACTTCTTCGAGCGTGCCCGCTTCCTCGCCGACCGCGACGGCCAGCGAGCTCAGACCCGACCGGACCGCCATTGAACTTGTGGATCAACGTTTCAATGATCCGTTTATCCCATTGATCGAAGCCATCGCGATCGATTTCCAGCATGGTCAGACGCGCGATCGGCCAGGTCCGCTGTAATTTTGCCCTCCGCTTTTACCTGGACGTAATCGCGAACCCAGCGGAGAAGATTATTTGCGGTGCGGGGTGTGCCGCGCGTGCGGGTAGCAATCTCGGCTGCGCCGGCCGCGTCGATCTCGACGCCGAGCAGCCGGCGCTGCGCATGATGATCTTCTGCATCTCCTCCGCGTGGTAATAATCGAGACGCGCGGTCATTCCGAAACGCGAACGCAGCGGCGCGCTCAACATGCCGGCCCGTGTGGTCGCGCCGACGAGAGTGAACTTCGGCAAATTCAAGCGCAGACTGCGCGCCTGCGGACCCTGGTCGATGATGATATCGAGCCGGTAATCCTCCATCGCCGGATAAAGATATTCTTCGATGGTCGGCTGCAGACGATGGATCTCGTCGATGAACAAGAACGTCCCCTTTTTCCAAAGTCGTAAGCAAACCGGCCAGCTCACCGGCCTTCTCGATCACCGGGCCGCTCGTGTTCTTAATGTTCACGCCCATCGCGTTGGCGATGATGTAGGCGAGCGTCGTCTTGCCGAGTCCCGGCGGACCGCTCAGCAGAATATGCTCGAGCACGTCGCCTCGTTTTTTGGCGGCCTCCACCATGAGCTCCAGTCGCTCACGCACTTTCACCTGGCCGGTGAACTCGCTGAACAGCGGCGGCCGCAGCGAAACTTCGAAAGCGGGATCAGGTTCTGGTGGTTTCATACGCTGAGCGTTGTAGTCCTGGAGGGTGAAGCTGTCGAGCTTGCGATCTAAATTAGTTCCGTGACATTCGCAGCAACTCAGTAACGGCTAACCAGATTCTTCGTCATCACGAGTTCGGTGCCGCGCGCGTTTCAAATTGTAATCCACTTTATCGAAGGCGTTGCGAATCAAATGTAATCCGAGGCCGCCCGGCTTGATCAGCGTTCGCCACCGGCCCGTGCATGGCGTGCGTTCCTGGCCTGTTTGCCGTAATCGCGCAACGCATGCGAACGCGGTTGCGCAAACCTTCCAGCGACAAGCGAGATCAACTGATCGTCGCGCAAATGTACGCGTAGCGAATAATGTTGGTACAGGCTTCGTCTACTCCCAGCACCATGAGCATCTGTTCCTTTTCGGAGAATGGGTAGGCCTCCAGGAATCGCGCGCACGTACTTGCGCATCAGGGCGAGATTGCCGCGTGTGGCTTGCTGAACTCGACTTTCTTCTTTCTCATCGGAGCAGAACAACGCTGGCGAGGGAGGGGACTCATTCAAGTCCGGACCGAGCAATCGTTGCCGGATGCCGGGCGCGCCTCGCGAAAGCAATGGACAGCCGGACAAGCATTGCTCTCTTTTGTCATGTGGAAATCATGCGCTGTGCCTCGTTCTCGCCGTCACCTCGGCCTGGGCCAAGAACAACCCGAGCGCCTATGAAGCCTTGCGCGTTGTTGGGACGCAATTGAATCGCGACATGGTCAATCGCGTCATTTCGGTCACGGGCGTGGATGGCGATCCGCAGCCGAGACGTGGAAAATTCTGATCGAAGATCGGCATGCGCAGTGGTGGTGTGCGCGAAATCACGGTGGCAGACGGAACCGGGTTACGTCGGACAGCGTACTCCGAACCGATCCGTCGCCGGTTCGACCGGAGGGCGCGACGATCAAGACGGCGCGTCTGAACCTCGACTCGACCGGCGCCTACGCCGTCGCAAGCCACACGGCGGAAACATCGCACGTCGCCTTTTCGATTCGTGAGTTACACGCTGCGAACGGACGATCGCGGTAATCCAGTCTGGATTGTTACCCTGGAAGACCGATCCAGAAAGCCAGTCGGCACGATTCACATCAAGGCGCAATCGACGGGCGAGTCTCGCGCGTCGAAGGAATGTATCAGGGCGGAACATGGACCAGGTCGAAGACGTCCAGACCGATCCGATGCCGCAGTGCCGACCGCCAGGCGGAAGATCGCCGACGGAGAATATCGGAAATACCAACAGCGTCAAACGCGCTCTTCCGGCACACCAGGAGGACGCCCGCCGTATGTTTCAGCGCGTGCGCCGTTCGTTCGCCGATTTCATCGATCCTGAGCGACCAGCTGACGGCTAGATCATGAAATGAATCTCAGTCCCGAGAGCGACTCGATTCTGGCCGGCGCTTCCTTTCCAGAATGGAAGGAAACCTGCGCCACCCTCCACATGTGGACGCAGATCGTCGGGAAAGATTCGCCTGGCGCTTTCTCCGTGGACCAATCATTCCTGGCACGTCACGCTTTATCTCACCGCGCGCGGCTTGACCACTTCGCCCATTCCTTTTCGGACTCGCGCGTTTTCCAGATCGATTTCGATTTTGTCGATCATGTGCTGCGAATTGAGAAGATCGACGGCCGGAAAAGATCGTCAGCTTGGAGCCGAAATCCGTCGCCGAGTTTCTACGGCGAGGTGATGGGCGCGCTTGCGCGAGCTCGATTTGCCGGTCAAAATCAACACGACGCCGAACGAGGTCGATCCCGCCATTCCGTTCGATCAGAACGATAACGACATTCGTCCTACGATCCCGAGTACGCGAACCGGTTTTGGCGGGTGCTCTTGCAGAGCGATCGCGTCTTCAAGGAGTTCCGGGCCGATTTTTGCGGCAAATGCAGCCCGGTCCATTTTTTCTGGGGCAGCTTTGATCTGGCCGTGACCCGCTTCTCCGGGCGCGCTGCTCCGCCGCATCCCGGCGGTGTTCCGCACTTGCCCGGATGCGGTCGCGCGCGAAGCCTACTCGCAGGAGGTGAGCAGCCTCGGATTCTGGCCGGGTAACGCGCCATGCCGGAGCCGATTTTTTATTCTTACGCTTATCCGGAACCGGACGGTTTCGCGCGGGCCGAAGTGAGATCCGCGCCAGTGCGTTATATGACACAAAGCTGCACGAGTTCATCCTGCCTTACGATGCGGTGCGAGGAGCCAGCTCGCCCGATGACATGCTTCTGCACTTCGCCCAAAGCACCTATGACGCCGCCTCGACCCTGGCGAAATGGGATCGGGCCGCGCTCGAAGAAAAGAAACCATGCCTTGCTTTCGCCGCGTCAACGTTCCTAATTACCTCTGATGATTTCAAGAACCACCGTATTTGCCGAGGAGGGAGCCTGGCGGGATGTGCCGGACGGCTGGCGGCCTCTCTATGGCGACGTCGAGCAACTCGGAATCAGTGTGGAATGGCACGATTTCCGGACGGAGCGGCCGTTCGATTGGGGACGAAGCTTTCATCCGCGCAGTGTCGAGTTTTGTCTGAATCTCGGTGGTCATGGCGCGGTCGGACACAACAATCGATTGCGACGCGATTACCTGCCGGGCACGTCCGGCTATTATGCGGTGACGGACGACCCGCTGAGCGCCACTCGGCAGGCCAACGATCATCATCAATTCGTGACGCTTGAATTCTCGAGGCAACATTTGCAGGAGCAGTTGGATCACTGCCAGGAGGAACTCGATCCGGAAATGCGAGCGGCGGTGTTTTCCGACAGGGAGAAGGCAAGCGTTTCGACGCCGCGTCCGATCACGCCCGAGCAACGCAATGTAGTGGGCAGTCTATTGCAGCCACCCGTCCCGAGAGCGGCGCAAGCTCTCTGGTATCAGAGCAAGGCGCTCGAGTTGATGGCGCACTTTCTTTTCATGCCCAAGGATCCGGAGCTGTTCTGCATGCGGCATAAACGCGTGGCCCGGGAGCGAGTGGAACGCGTCAAAGAGCTGATCGCCCGTAATTTGGCCGAGCCGCCGACGCTGGAAGGACTCGGGCAGGAAGTTGGTTGCAGTCCGTTTCATCTCAGCCGCATTTTTTCGCGCGAGGTCGGTCTGACCATTCCTCAGTATCTGCGCAATCTTCGCATGGAACGGGCCGCCGAATTGCTTCGCAGCGGACGCTACAATGTCACGGAAGCAGCCACCGAAGTCGGGTATTCGAGCCTCAGTCACTTCAGCAAGGCATTCTGCGAAACGATCGGCTGTTGCCCGGTTCTCTATCCGGCGGCCAAGAACGTGATTCTCGACTCCTGACGGAGTCGCGTTAAAAGGTTGAAGCGTTGAAGGGTTGAAGCGAATTGCTTTGAGTCTGTAACGCTCCATCGCTTTAACGCTTTAGCGGTTCAACGTTCCCATGAAAATCGTTCGCGCTCTCATTTCGGTTTCTGACAAAACGGGCATCGCTGCATTGGCCCGCGCGCTGGAACGGCAGGGTGTGGACATCATCTCCACGGGTGGCACGGCCGAATTGCTGCGCAAGGAAAAGATCCCGGTGCGCGAAATTTCGAGTTTCACCGCTTTTCCCGAAGTCCTGGAGGGCCGGGTCAAAACCTTGCACCCGCGCGTGCACGGAGGACTTCTCTACAAGCGTAATGATCCCAAACACGTGGCTGAGGCCAGGGAGTGCGGCTTCGAGCCGATCGATTTGGTGGTCGTAAATCTTTATCCCTTCGAAGAGACGATCGCCAAGCCTGGTGTCACTCTGACGGAAGCGATCGAAAACATTGATATTGGCGGACCATCGATGATTCGGAGCGCGGCCAAAAATTATGAGTCGGTCACAGTGATCGTCGATCCCGCGGATTACGACGTTGTTCTCGAAAATATGCGCGACAACGATGGCGAGACGACCCTGAAATTGCGCGAACGCCTTGCCATCAAAGCCTTCATCAAAACGTCAGCCTACGACCGGGCGATTGGGAATTTTCTGAACAAGGAACAGACTACCGACGCCTCGTTTTCGCTCTCTCTGCCATTGGTCATGCGTTTGCGCTACGGCGAAAATCCGCACCAGAATGCCGCTCTTTACGGCGACTTCGAGAGGCACTTCGAAAAGCTTCACGGCAAGGAACTCTCCTTTAATAACATTCTCGATATCAGCGCGGCCACCAACCTGATCGCGGAGTTTTCGAAACCGACGGTTGCGATTCTCAAGCACACCAATCCCTGTGGCGTTGGATCTGACACTGACTTGAGGAAAGCCTGGGAAAAAGCGTTTGCCACTGACAAACAGGCTCCCTTTGGCGGAATTATCATCTGCAATCGTCCGGTCGATGAAGTGCTGGCGCGCGCCATCAGCGAGATTTTTTCGGAGGTCATTATCGCCCCCGATTTCGAGCCGGAAGCCCGCGCCATCCTGCAGAAGAAGAAGAATCTGCGTTTGATTCGGTTTCTCACGTCTGTCGCCGAAATAGTGATCGACGACGGATGTCCGCTCAGTCTGCGGCGGCGTGCTCGTGCAAGACGCGGACCGGACGAACGAAACGCCACAGAATGTCGTGACCACGAGACAACCGACCAAGGCCGAGCTCGAAGCGATGCTCTTCGGATGGCGCGTGGTCAAGCATGTGAAATCCAACGCCATCGTTTACGCGGGGAAGGATCGCACGCTGGGCATCGGCGCCGGCCAGATGTCGCGCGTCGACGCGTCGCGCATCGCGGTTTGGAAAGCGGAGGAGGCCGGCCTTTCTCTGAAGGGAAGCGCGGTGGCCAGCGATGCCTTTTTTCCATTTCCCGATGGATTGATCGCTGCCGCCGAAGCCGGCGCAAGCTGTGCGATTCAGCCGGGCGGTTCAGTGCGAGACGATCAGGTCATCGCCGCGGCCAACGAACGGAACATGAGCATGATCTTCACCGGGGTTCGGCATTTCCGGCATTAAAGATTGGAAAAGCGGCCGATCTGGTGGCCGGCGCTCTTACGGCTGGAATGTAATCGGCACGGTGGCCGTCCATTCTTCGCCGGGCGCCGCTTTCCAGTGGCGCAGCGCTTCGATGGCCGCGCTATCCAGCGTTTCGCTGCGGGTTGATTGAACGACTTGCACGTCTCGCACCTCGCCGTTGCTCCTGAACTGGATACGGTAGCGCCCCGTACCTTTCATCGGGAAGAGGGAGCGTCGTGCCTCTGTGGGATAGCGCGGAATGGGACTGTAAATTAAACGCGAGCCTCCGGTGGGCCGCTGGCCGCCGGCCAACGGAATTCTTGGTGGCTGCAACGGGCCTTCCGCCGGTGGCGCGGGCGATCCGCCCGGCGGATTTGGCGTGCCTGGCCATCCCGGCCTGGTGCGCGAATCGATCCGCGCGAAGATCGGCTCGAGCGAGATTGTCAGCCGGACCACGTTAATGGCCGGGCCCTGTCCTCGTTGCAACGCGACCAGGCCAAGGACATCGCCGTTTTCATTGACCACCGGCGCGCCGAGCGATTCGCCCGGGATGGGCGTCGCCAGCTCCAGCCACTCGCTGTTTGCGTCGGAGCGATGGTTCGTAATGGAAGTTGGAGCAATCGCCCCTTCGTGATGGTTCAAGGAACTTCCTATGGCCGCGACTTGCGTACCCTGGCCGTCGGCCGCGGTCTTGCTGGGTGAAAGAAAGGGGACGCGCTGTTTCACCTGCGCCTTCAAGACTGCGACATCGGTTGGCGGGCCCCCGGCCAAGATTCCCAGGATGTTAAAGATCTTGCCGTCGCTCGTCTTGGCTACGGCGTTGGCGCCACCCTCTACCACAGACCAGCTGGTCACTAACCGGCCATCGTCCGATACAAAAAACCCGGTGCCGTTGCGCAGCAGTTTCCCGGAGGAATCGAAAACGGAGATCAATATCACGGCGGGAGCGACCCGGTTCGCGGCCTTTTGAAAATCGGGCGGCACGGGAGTCTGCGTCGCCACCGGAACTGGCGAAGTCGAGGCCGTGCCCGGGGACGGATTGGGCGGGGGAACGAGGATCGTCGGCGTGGCAGGGCTCGCCGCGGGTGAAGAAATGGGGGTCGTTAGGCCGGCCGTTTGTGAGATCCGTTTGGAGTTGTACCTGGCAATAACGATAACCACGCACAGCACGATCAAGAAGAACGCGATAAGAGACTTGTACATGTTCTGTTACCGATGATTCGAAAGCCGCCAGAACCAAAGGCTCAACCCGCCCGCCACAATCGCGACCAGCACGCTCGGCCACAGGGGAATGTCGTGACCTCCAACCCGCACATCGACATGGGCAAATAGCCTCCACAAATGAGCGAGGCAGAAAATTCCGAAACCTATCGCAGCGACGCGGAGCCCGGCCCGTGGTGAGGTCATGTCGCATTATCCTTCTTTGCGATGCGAGTTGTCTAGAATTCAAATATTCCAGTAGCCGCGTCCCCTGTAGCGGCGGTCTCCGACCGCCGAACCGTTCTTCCGCCGAATTCCCCTGTCACCCCCGGCCACGGCGGAATGCCCCTGCCTGGACCACCACGCCCACGAGCACCAACACGACGAAAAGAATTGCCGCCCCCGTCGCCGGAAGAACCACGGCCGCCTGGATCAGGTGCGCGCCGACCACGGATGACAGGACAATCAGCGCCCAATTGAACAGGAAAAGTAAAAGCAACGCTCCCACGATTCCGCCGATAATGAACGTCAGGCCAAGATACTGGGCGTGTTGCACGAAGAAGGTGGCCCCAATTGCCATCGCCAGTTTGCCCCCGGCCAGGAACCCGAAGACCGCGATTGCGATTTTTTGCAGAAAGGTCGCCAGCAACGCTCCCATCAACCCGAGCACCAGGGCGATGCTCAGGGCCAGCAGGGAAGAAGGCTCGTGGACGAGGTGCGGGGCCAGTTCGACCCCGGCGGCAAATCCCACCGCCGCCACGCAGAGCCAAAACAATCTGCGTCCCAGAAAAAGAATGGCCACGCCGATGATCGCGCTAACGATGGGAACGGACAGGTTCATCAAAGCGAAGAGTTTAGAAGGCTAGCGTTCGCCCGGCTTCGGCTTGGCAAGCAGATGGACGCGGATCTAGCACGGATTGGAGAACTATTCTTCATTCTTTCCTCTCCCCTTCGCAAGGGGAGAGGACAAAGGTGAGGGGTATGCCTTTTTCTTAATCTCTGAAAGTCTGTGTAAATCTGGGGTGAAAATGATCCTGCGCTTGGCCAGAGATTTATCAGGAATACCAGGACGATAAGTCACGCTGCAGAATGGTCTCCAACTCCCGGACATCGCCGCGAAACGTCTCCCTCAGCCTAGAATACAACTCGGGGTCGATGGTTTGATCGTAGTCGTGCTCAAAAACGCTCGCCTCGGCCGGGACAAACGAAGGGTCGACCTTTAGAAAATCGAACACAGTCCGGAGCGTGGTTTGATGATTTTTCCTCAGCTCCTCGTTCAAAAGGATAAGACAATTGTCTTTTCCGAAGAGGTCGAACAAGCGGCGCACCTGATGGGCGTAAAAACCGCGGTCGAGATAGGAAAAGACGCGATGCTGCAACGGCAGCGCTGCGCGGCATCTTGTCGTCTCCTGTTCGATCGCGTCCTGGAAGGAAAGGTGCTCGGTGCCACGTTTGGTTTCCATGTTCCAGGCGGAAAACGCGCGTTCCACCGGATTCCGGAGCACCAGAATCCATTTCATTTCCGGGTTGTAGGTCCGGATGCGCTCAGGCGCGGCCTTCCAATACATATAGATCGGAGTGGCCTCGCCGATAACACGGTGCTGCGGTCCCGGCTTAAAATTGGCGTGGTAATTCCTGTAGTTTGGCGGTCCGAGAAAGTTCTCTTCCCGGTCGAAATAGTGCAGCTCCTTCCGCGTCTCCGGCATGCAGATCTCGGGATGCTGGCGCAAAAACGAATCGAGCGCGGAGGTTCCTGCCTTCTGTGCTCCCACCGATGACAAAATCGACGCGCATAACAACAAGCCTATTTTCTGCGAGATCTGGACCGCTTCCTACAACAATCACTCACAGGAAGCCAGCAAAGGAACATATCCGCCGATCGTTACTCTTGCGGGCTGATCTCTAACGAGGGGCTGCTGCAATCAAGCAATCGTAAGCGGCTTACGATAGATGATTAAATGCGACGGTCGGAAAGGGGCAGGAAACCTGCGTCTTAAGCGGCGCGAGAATTCGGGAGCTTATCGCATACCCGTGTCGCAGTTCCACTGAACCTTCGTTATTCGGCCCTCGGCGATATCGACTTGGAAGGGGCCATACCTTCCGAATTTGCTTCTCCAATCCTTCCTCGAAATTGTGTAGTGACCGGCCGGCAAGGAAATGCGAAACCGGCCCTGCTCGTCAGTCGTGAAGGACGACACGACACTATTTTGCGTGGTCACAACGAAAGCAACATGGGCGACCGGCTTGGAATCGGGAGCGCCCTCTCTGATGGGCCCGCCATGAACGGGCCCCATCAAAATGACGCCTTCGAGTCCCGTTCCCAATTCGGGCGCGGGCGATGTCTGCGCCAGGACGCAGCTGGAGAACAAAGCAAGGAATGCAAGAGTCGCGTGAAGGCCGGGTGCGCTGCAGGGCATGGCTCGCATACTCAGGGGCTCAACGATTTGATGTTCTGCTCGTTCTTCATTGAGATTTTTGACCGTGTCCCTGGCGTCCGCTCCCAGTCTCTCACGTCGCCCGGAACGATGCAGAACAACGGATGTGGCTCAGGCATCGTGACATTCCGCAGCTGAAAGGCCATCTGCGGTGCTCGCACTCGCAACTTGGCCTTCAGGTGGCCCCACTCGTAGAGCAACTGCCCGCTCGTCTCTGTCATCTGCCCGGCGAATCTCCGTCGTGAAATCTTGCTGGTATCGAAGTGGTAGCCGCGACTCTGAGCCTCGTCTGCCAGGCCGACGAGGAATGTAGCGATGGCGGCCAGCGGGTCGGCTTGCGCCTGAAAGCGAGCCAGCTGCGGATGATGACGGTAGCCCCTGGTCGCACCAGCGAGCACTTTCTGGGCAAGCAGGGCCTCTCTCCATGCGGCGACCAGGCCTTTCGGGTCGAGAAATCGTGGATGCACGGTCCATAATCGCATTGGGAGTGATGTACGAATGTTACCTAACGAGAACAATTAAACTGGACTTCAGTGAAAGTGAAGCGCGCAAAACCACAGGCCGAAGATCGCCGCCTCGACAACAGTCGCCACAATCAGCGCGATGCGAGCGAAACGGCTCGGAGCAAAAAGACCGGATAGGAGGAAGGCCAGGGAGAACAGCGGCGCAACAAGAATCCTGAGCACAGCCAGGCCTGACCACGGAGAAGGAGTAGAACCTGCCCGGAATGCGGTGCGCGCGGCCAGGAATTCAACACAAGCTGCCACGCCGGTGAGTGCGAGAACGAGAGCCACAATTGAAAGTACAAGCCAGAATGAGCGACACGGCCGAAGAAAGAAGAGCGCAGCGGCCGTCGCAGGGACGGCAGCTACTCCGAACACCGCGAGGAAGAGGAGGCTGTCTCCGAAGTCATACATGGCGGCATACGTTTGTCGGTCAGCACCGCTCGTGGCGGCGACGTAGATGGCGACGACCGCACAAGCGATCAGGAATGCGAGCACGTATCCGCCGAGAATGGAGACGACTTTGGTTCGGGGCGTCATGGCGTCAGATTGTGGACCAGAGTGTTCGTACGGAAAGACCTAACGAGACGAAGCTCAGCCACCGCTGGCGAGAGCGAGCGTTGCTGCGGAATTTAACGTTGAAGCCATGGTAAAGCTAGACATCAGAACGGCCAGAGTGCCTGCTCGCGAAGGCTTTCGGAGTTGACTGGAGCATTTCGTCAGATCCCAACTTTAGCAAGCATTCGACTAAGGAGACGCCTACTCGCCGAACAGCCGGGACGAGTATGCCCAAAAAAAACCGGAACTTCTCCTTCCCGATTCTGTAGATATCGAATGAGAGCTTATGCCTTTCGGGCAATCGGCTCGCAATCAATTCACACACTAGGAGAAAAAATGCACAAAGTTGTTAAAACTCTCGCGGTGCTCGGCTTTGCCGTGGTCGCGGTAAATTCGTGGGCTGCCAACGCCTCTATTGAAGGCGTTGTTAGGGACGCAAGCGGGAAACCCGTGAGCGGCGTCGACGTAAAGATCTGGCCTCGCTACGTCGGAACTTGGACAAAATACGTCAAAACCGGCGCGAACGGGCATTATTCGTATGACGGAGTCGAGCCTGGCACCGTCTATGTGGTGACCCTGGTTATTGATTCCAAGGTCGAATGGTCGTACAGCAGCATAACACCGAAGTCCGGTTCCCCGACTCAGGTAAATTTCGATCTGAAGAGAACCATTGCCCCCGCGCCCGGAACCCAGGGAACGAAACAGGTCGCGGCCAGGCGCGGCAGCGGGAGTCCCAACTAGTCCTTCACGACTGTTTTTCTCAGAAGGATCGTTCACGGGATTGTCGAGCGGCGGGCTCGCGCGATAAGCCGATGCAACTTCGTTCGCGGATGCTGGCATTCAGCGCAACGCAGCCATTGATGAGGGCAGCCGCTTTGAAACACTTACCCCAGCGCACGACACCAACGATCTAACGAAAAAGAAGTGAGCTACCGCCACCGAGAGCGAGCGTGGCTCGGAGTGAGAGTGTTTTAGTCACGAGAAGCGTGAACGCACAACGGGTGGCGGTTAGCTCCACTGACTGGTTAGGTCTTTTCATCGATATACAAAACTCCGAGCATACCGCCATAGTGTGCCTCACCGACAAGAATGCCGTGCTCCAAGAGTACGTGAGCGACGGCCACGCGAAGCGAATCTGACTCCCAAAATTTTTTGCCGACTTCGCGTCTGTAAATGCGTGTGACAAACCCTTGCTGATTTGGCTCCTTGATCAGATCGACCTGCGCCTCGCGCGACAGCCAACTACGCGACTTGCCCTGGAGAAGACGCCGAACGTAAGCCAACTGCTCGGGCGTGTATGCGGGAGCGACACTCTCGCGCGCTTTGCGGTGGGTAAACGTGAACACGCGATGCGGAGCGGCCATCGCGATGTCGAATATCTTTCGCTGGTCGTCGACAACATCGAGATGGTGCTCGGTAGCGATAGCTGCATGGAGCCAGCCGTTCTGAATGCAAAGCTCGCGCTCTGTGCGAGTCTTTGCATCTTTGACTGTGATCAGCAGATAGAGTGGCGACATCCCGACACGTATCTGGACGCCGCCGTCTTTCGCAGGCGGCAGCGGCTGGCCCGCTTCGCTGACAGAGCCGTTATACTGCGCCATTGCTCGGCGAAACATGGCGTCCGTGTAGTGCGATGATGCCAGCGCTGTCCCACACGTGATCAGCAGCAGGACGAGCGCGCGCATAGACCTAACGAGAAATAGACGAAAATGCGTGATTAAAGGCGAACATTGCTTCGTCTATCACCGGATTTATTTCTTCAGCATGGCGTCGCGTTTGGCCTTGAATTCTGTTCCCGGCTTCCAGGTTGGAAATTTGGTGCCGTTGGCGACTTCATAACCGACCGTAAAGAGGAGTTGCACATCTTCGACGGCGCCGGAGAGATCCCAGTCGGGTTTCACTTCGTCCGTGACCTGATGGTAATCGTGCAGATCAAATTCGTCCGCGCGCAAGGGCGCGTCAGTCGCGCGAGCGACGAGATGTTCGCCATTGCCAATATAGAGCGAGGGCAAGCCGACTTTCGAAAATTCGAAATTGTCCGCGCGATAGAAACTGCCTTTCTCCGGCCGGCTGTTCGGAATGGCGGTGCGACCCTGCTGCTTGGCCGCCTCAGCCAGCATGTCGTCGAGGGTAGTCAGACCGTAACTTATGTCCACGATGTCCCGGGCTTTGCCCCAGACATTCATGCTATCGATGTTGATATCGGCGAGCGTTTTGGCGAGCGGGTAAAGCGGATGCTCCGCGTAATATTTGGCGCCGAGCAGGCCGGCTTCCTCGGCCGTCGTGCACATGAAAAGGACCGAGCGTTTGGGCGCCGGGTTCAATTTCGAAAACGCGGCCGCCAATTGCAGGACCGCGGCATCGCCGGAAGCATTATCGACCGCGCCGTTAAAAATCTGATCGCCCTGCAACTCGGGATGACGGCCGAGATGGTCCCAGTGGGCGGTATAGATGACGTATTCATCTTTCAATTTCGGATCGCTGCCCTCGAGTTTGCCGACGACGTTTTGCGACTTGAACGAGCGGACCGTTTGTTTGAGATCGAAGTTTACTTTGGCCTTGAGGGCAACCGGCCGGAACTGCTTTTGAGAGGGCGGCTTTCTTCAAGGCGTCGAAATCCTGGCCGGAGTCGGCCAGCAACTTTTTCGCGACGTCGAGCGTGATCCACGATCGCACCTGGCACCGCGCCCATGTTCTTGTCCGGCGCGTCGAGTTCGAAATTCTCCTTCGACCAACTGGTCCGAACGACGGAATAAGGATAAGCGGCGGGCCCGGTTTCGTGAATGATGATGGCGGCGGCAGCGCCTTTTTGCGCGGCGATCTCGTACTTGTAGGTCCAGCGCCCGTAATAAGTCATGGCCCGGCCCTTGAACATTTTGTCATCGAGCTTGGTTGGATCCTTTGGATCGGGAATCGGCGGATCGTTGATCAGCATCAGGATCGTTTTGCCGCGAACGTCGACATTCTTGTAATCGTCCCATCCGTATTCCGGCGCGACGATGCCGTAGCCGACAAAGACGATGTCGGAGTTGTCCACTTTGATCTGGTCCTGCAAGCGGGCCGACGAAGCGACGAAATCGTCCGGATATTTCAGCGGAGTCGTATTCTCCGCCAATCGTAAACGTCATGGTGGGTTGGGTCGTGATTCCGGCGAGCGGCACCTCCTGCGTGTAGGTGCCATTGGGATTGCCCGGCATGAGCCCGATTTTTTTGAATTGATCGGAGATGTAACCGACGGACAGCTCTTCGCCTTTGCTGCCGGGCGCGCGTCCTTCGAATTCGTCCGAGGACAGGACTTTGATGTGGGCAAGCAGGCCATCGGGCGTGATGGCGGCCAGTCCGGGCTCGATTGGCAGATCGGGGGTGGCGGCGAGAATTGCGGTCGTGCTTGCGAGGAGAGTTCCGAGACACAGACGGACGCTGGTTTTCATATGTCCGTTGTAGCGGCGCTCGTCTGAGCGTCGCAAGCTTCGGCGGTCGCAGACCGCCGCTACAGGGTCCTCGAGACGGCGTAATCTGCGCGAGTGATGATCAAGGACTGAGAACCAGCCAGCTTAATTCTTTTTCTCCGGGCGCCGATGCCGATTTTTTTCAGGAACGGATCGATCGATTGTTTGCGGCCGAGAAATTTCTCGATCGAGACCGAGACGTCGCGCGAATCGCCCTGGGTCTAAATTTCCTGGCGCAGGCGCATGCCGGCCTGTTTGTCGAGATAGCCGATCTTTCGCTTTTTCGAAGACGGTCGCCATATCGGCGGCGATGGCATCGGCCCAGGCGTAGCCGTAATAGCCGGCGTCGTAGCCATTCAGATGGCCGAAATACGAAACAAAGGTGGTGCTCGGATCGATCGGCAGAAACACCTTCTCCAGAATCGGATTCGAAATCGCGACGCAATCGTAAGGCTGGTCTTCCGGATGCGACGTCGTGCAGGGCCAGATCGAGCGAAGCGAAAGCGAACTGCCGGCGATAAAAAACGCCGGCGGTGGCCAGCTTCGCGTCGTTCATCTTCTTGATCGTCTCCGCGGGAATCTTCTTCGAAGGATCGCGATAATCGGCCGCGAAGGTATCGAGGACCTTCTTGTCCCAAACCCAGTTCTGCAGCATCTGCGAAGGCGCCTCGACAAAATCGCCGGGGACATGCGTGCCTGCGAAGCGTCCATATTTCGCGCGCGTCACGATGGAATGGAGAGCGTGACCGAATTCGTGGAAGAGCGTTTCGACGTCGGTGTGCGTCATGAAGAGAGGGCTTGTCCGCGCTCGGCGGCGGAAAATTGCAAAGCAGCGCGACGGTCGGGCGCTGATATTTTCCGTCGGACAAGCAGCTTGCCGCCGATGATGTCGAACTGCGCGAAGTGATTGAATTTTCCTTCGCGCGGAAACATATCGAGATAAAACATGCCGAGCGGCTCGCCGGTCGCCGAGTCGGTCACGACGTAGAGCTGGAGATCGTCGACCCATTTGTAGGGCGCGGCGATTCTCTCGAACTTCAGGCCGAAGATGCTTTGGTAGATGTTGAACATCCCATCGAGCACTTTCTGGAATGGGAAGTAATCGCGCAGCGCTTCGTTATCGACCGTGTATTTCTGTTTGTTGAGCTGGTTGGTGATAGTAACGCCAATCCCAAACGTCGATCTTCGCCTTCGGATCGTTTGTGTCGGCCGCTTTCATTTTTTGCAGCTCGGCGACCTCGGCGTCGAACTTCGGCTGGATTCCGGTAATCGAGATCGTCGATGTATTTTTCGGCGCCGGCGCCGGACTTGGCCATTTTGATTTCGGTCTGATAATCGTCCCACGATTTGTAGCCGAGCCGGAGCGCGATCTTGTTGCGCAGGGCCAGCATCTGATTCAAGCACCGAGACGTTGGTGTCCTTGGCCAGCGAATCGTGGATGACGTAAAGTTTTTTGCGCGTGGCCTCGCTCTTCGCGTTCTCCTCCACGGTCACGAATTGCCAGGTCACATTGGCCATGCACCGTGTAAGCGTCGTCGCCGGTTTTCACGCCGGGCGAGGCGAAAAAACTGTCGGGCACTCCGTCGAGTTCCGCCTTGGTGAAAACCACCGGCGCTTTGGCGTTGACGATGTTGGAGTCGAAATCGGTGCCGAGCTTGGCCAGGTCCTTGCGCAATTGCTCGACTTCCTTGCGTTTGTCCGGCGGCAAATCCAAGCCGGCCCGGCGATAATCGCGCAACGTTTCCTTGAACAATTTCTCGTCTTCGCCCGAAAGCTTCGGATTCGTGTTTGCGAAGGCTTTCATCGCCTTGTAAACGTCCTCGCGATAATCGATGCCGACCGCCCAATCCTGGAAAACTTTGACCGCGTTTTCGCCGGCCGTGCGCATGGCGGCGTACGTGTTCGTTTCCTTGATCACGGTGGCCTTGTTGGCGGCCAGGCTGGCCGCGTAACTGAGATCATCCAGCGCGACGATCGTGCTCTTGAACGTGACTTTGTGGAGATCCTGGGCCCCGATCTGATCGAGCGCCTTGTTCGCTTTGTCGATCGCCGTCCTTCATCGCGCCTCGACCGCCTCCGGGCGTTTGTTCCCAATCGCGGAATGGTCAGAACGGCGTTCGCTTTGCGCGGCCGCGGCCCGGAAATCGTCGACCGTTTTCTCGGCGGCGCGAAAGATGTGAAGAAGGCAGCAAGAGCAAGAGCAGAGCGCGAAAGAAGGCAGGGCCAGGTAGATTGTCTCATGAGGAAAGGTTTGATTGATCGAGGAAGCGAAGATTGTGTAGAAGCTCTGCTGGGTAAAGCGAAAACACGCTGCCTTCGTCGTGATCGAAAAATTTCTACTCGCCTTCATTCCTATTTTTGTTGCGATCGATCCGATCGGGTTGGTCGCGATTTTCATCGGTCTGGGCACGGACGCTTCGCCGGAGAATCGAAAGCATCAGGCGTTTCTCGGCATCTTCACCGGGCTACTGCGTGGCGGTCGGATTTATTTTTCTCGGCAAGGTAATTTTCGCCGCGCTCGGCATCACGGTGGCCGATTTTCAAGTGGCCGGCGGATTGATTTTGCTCGCGTCTGGCGGTGCGCGAGATTGTCGGGGGTGGGGCCGCACGACCGCGGCGGCAGGCGATGACTTCGGCAGTGGTCCCGCTGGGGATGCCACTGATCGCGGGCCCCGCGTTGCTGACCGCGCTGCTCATCCTGGTCGATACGGTGGGACTCGTGTTCACGATCATTTCCTTGCTCGTGAATCTCGGGCTGGTGGCGATCGCGCTTTGCAACGCCGATCGTTTTACGCGCCGGATGGGCAAGCAAGGGATTGCGCGGCGTCTCCAAAGCTGATCGCGCTGCTGCTCGCGGCCATCGCGATCAGTCTGATCCGGCGCGGCTGGCAGACGCATTAGAGATGCCCTCACCTTAGTCCTCTCCCCGAGGGAGAGGAAAGGGATGCGCACGCTCGGGCTGGAGCACCAACAAGTGGGATGCTAACAGCTTCCTCTACAGGTTTCCCTGAAGGGCAAATGGGTGCGCGCAGTCGGAGACGAGGAGCGCGGGGGATGCGCACGGTGTGGCTAGCCGACAATTCCCTTCCTCTCCTCCTCGAACGAGGAGAGGACTGAGGTGAGGCTCGATCAATGGAAGCTGACAACAGCGGGCCGAGGGCGGGCGCATATTTGGGTGATCGCTCGCTTTCGTCGCCTTAATCCTTTCCCTGAGGGAGAGGAAATAGATGTCGGGAAACGTCTCTCTGACGCAGAGGAACTGGAGAAGTCTGTCTCTAGAAGAGAGGAAATGGGACGCGGAGACATTACTGCCGACAGGTTTCTTCCTCTCCTCGAAGCGAGGAGAGGACTGAGGTGAGGAGTCGATTGCAGGAAGCGTGCGCGCGTCCCGCAGGGACGCGGCTACAGAGGAAGCGCGGACGCGGCGACAGAGCGCCGCGGCTACAAGAGGAGACGGGAGGGGGAAGCTAACAGCTTCCCCTACGGGGGCACTGGGTGTGCCCAGTTGGAGACGAGGAATGCGAATGCGCCCGGCGTGGTTAGCCGATGGTTCCCTTCCTCTCCGCCTCGAACGGAGAGGATTGCCTGCTGCGCCGTAGCTGGCCGAGGCCGGAGGTGAGGAGTCGATTATTCGCTGATCGAATCTTATCCCGCAGGGTGCTGTGCTCCCGGGATCTGGGCGTGGCAAGGCGGCGGCTTTGTCCCCGGCCATAAAGCGGCGGTTCAATTCGGCCTCAATCGCCAGGATTTGGTCCTGCTGAGGGAGCGGCTGCCCGTGATAGGTGTAGTAGGGAACGCCGCGCTGCGTTTCGCCTCGCGGCACTTTCTTGTAAAGATCCAGGCGCTCCTTCTGTAACTCGGCCGTGGTCAACTTTCGCAACGGAGAGTTGGGGGGCGAGTTCGCATAGTTATTGGTCGAATAGAGGGAATAGGACTGGTTTGGGGTAGTCGCGGACGTTTTGCCGGAATCCTTTGTGGAAGACGATTGTCCGTAAGTCGTCGCGGCCAGGCCAAGGAGGACTGCCAGGAGGGGTTTCATAGGTTTCATAAATAGATTCGTCCTTTCAGGTTGAACCATGCTGTCACACATTGAACCTTCGACCTCGACCAGAGGTTGCGCAATACTTCATCCGACAGGAGGCCGCGCCATGGCCGGACGGCCCCGTCCTATTGACTTGGAGGGCCTCCCTCGTTAATATCCTCGCGCCTATGAGATTTCCCCTCGCGCTGACGACGAAGATCGCGGCGCTACATCATCGGGCAGAAGCTCCGGGGGACGAAGAAGTTCGCCACCGTGCTCCAGCTCGAGCCGCTGCACACCTGCAACCTCACCTGCACCGGCTGCGGCCGGATCCGCGAATACTCGACCTCGCTCAAGGACATGATGAGCCTGGAGGATTGCCTCGGCGCGGCCGAGGAATGCGACGCGCCGATGGTTTCCATCTGCGGCGGCGAACCGCTGATTTATCCGCAGATCGAGGCGCTGGTGGACGGGCTGCTCGAGCAGGGGCGCATCGTTTACATCTGCACGAACGCCATGTTCATGCGCAAGAAAATGCGCGAATGGCTGGCGGCGCAGTTGTCGAGCAAGCCGCAGTTTGTGGAAGCAGAAAATCGGCGGAGCTGCTGACGGCCGGGTTGATCAGCGAAAAGGATGCGGCCGAAATTCGCAAAGGCCCGAAGGATCCGGCCAAGCCGACGATCGCGCCGAGCCGATGGATGTATTGGAACGTGCATCTCGACGGCCTGGAGCGGACGCACGACCTGATCGTGGAGCGCGAAGGCGTGTTCAAGGAATGCATTCTCGCGATCAAGATGGCGAAGATCCTCGGCTATCAGGTCGCGACCAACACGACGGTCTACAAAGAAACCGACATGAACGAGATCGAGCAGATGTTCGATTTTCTTTCCGATCTCGGCGTGGACGGCCACACCATCTCGCCCGGCTACGAATACGACGCGGCCAAGAAGGACATGATCAAGCGGCTCAATCTGCAGCCGGAGAATTTCTTCCTCACGCGCAAGATGACGATCGAGAAGTTCCAGAAGATCGAGGAATGGATGAATCGTTACACGCTCTTCGGCACGCCGATCTATTTCGAATTCCTCGCCGGCAAACGCGATCTCACCTGCTCGGCCTGGGCGATTCCGACGCGCAACATTCGCGGCTGGAAAGGCCCGTGCTACCTGATGACCGACGGCCACTACTCGAGCTACGCGGAGCTGCTCGAGAAGGTGGAGTGGGACAAATACGGCGTGGTCGATGGCGTCGCGCGCGATCCGCGTTGCGAAAATTGCATGGTGCACTGCGGCTACGAGCCGACCGCGACGCTCGGTCTGCAGGCGCAGCCCGGCGACACGTGGAAGAACATCAAATTCAATTTCGGGCCGAAACCGAAGCCGACCGGCAACGGAAGCGAGACGGTTGTCGCTTCAACGGCGTGAGCTGTCGGCAATGGCCATCTCACTGGCAAGCAAGCCGAGGCGTCTGCGGCGCAAGCATCGCTGAGTATCGACATGGCTGTAAAGCCGTCGCTACAAGATCGCACATCATGAGTTCGTCCGCGAAACGTGATTTCACTGCGGAGCGCAGTGCCGCAGGAAACGCGGTGTCGTCGCTGACAGAGCGACGCGAGCCATTCCGGAGGCGATTGCGCGCGCGCAGGAGAATCTGCTGCGGCAGCAGCACGCCGACGGTCATTGGTGCGGCGAACTGTTCGTCGATAGCACGCTCTGCTCCGATTTCGTGCTCTTCATGCACTGGGTCGGCGAAGTGGACGAGCCGCTTCAGGAAAGCTGCGTCCGCCACATTCTGAAACGCCAACTGCCGGACGGCGGCTGGAACATCTACTACGGCGGCCCGAGCGAGATCAACGCGTCGGTCAAAGCCTACTTCGCGCTCAAGCTGGCGGGCTATTCGCCAGATTTGCCGTTCATGCAGCGAAGCGCGCGCGAACATCCTGCGGCTGGGCGGCATCCCGCGGATGAACACCTTCAGCAAGCTCTATCTCGCGCTGCTCGGGCAGTTCCCGTGGAAATATCTGCCGACGATTCCGGTCGAAATGGTTCTGCTGCCGAACTGGGCTCCGTTTCACATCTACAAGATGTCGTCCTGGAGCCGGGCGATGCTCATCCCGCTCGCGATCATCAATCACTTCAAGCCGACGCGCGCCTGCCGGGCGATAAGCAACTGCACGAGCTTTATCCGCTCGGCACCGAGCACAAGGATTTCGCGTTTGCCGCGCGAGCCACGCTTTTTCACCTGGCGCAATTTCTTTCTCCGCGCCGACGAATGTTTTGAAATTTCTGCACCCGCTGCGGCTCAGTCCGATGCGCAGACGCGCGCTCGAGGAAGCCGAGCGTGGATGATCGAGCGAATCGGCGAGGGGAGCGACGGACTGGCCACGGTTTTTCCGGCGATGCTGAATTCTCTGATCGCCCTTGCGCGCGCTCGGTTATCCGAAAGACCATCCGATTTACGCAAAGGCGGCGAAGGATTTTGCCGGGCTTTTTGTCGATGATCCGGAAGATTTTCGCATTCAACCGTGTCTCTCGCCGGTCTGGGACACCGCGATCAACATCATCGCGCTGGTCGAATCGGGCTTGCCCGGCGAACACCCGGCGCTGCGGCGGGCGGCCGACTGGCTGGTCAGCAAGGAAGTGCGAATCCGCGGCGATTGGGCGGTGAACAATCCGCATCCGGAACCGAGCGGCTGGGCCTTCGAATACAACAACGTCTATTATCCCGACACCGACGACACCGCGATGGTGCTGATGGCGCTGCGACTGGTGCAGCCGGACGATCAAGCCGCACTCGATCGAACTTGTTTCGACGCGCCCTCGCCTGGCAGCTGAGTTTCCAATGTCGCGACGGCGGCTGGGCGGCGTTCGACAAGGAAGTGACGAAGCGCTGGCTCGAAGACATGCCGTTTGCCGATCACAACGCGATTCTCGATCCGACCTGCAGCGATCTGACGGCGCGCACGCTCGAATTGCTCGGCTACATCGGTTTCGATCCGAAAGCGCGTTCGGTGCAGCGAGCCATCCGATATTTGATCGAGACGCAGGAGGACGACGGATCGTGGTACGGCCGCTGGGGCGTGAACTACATCTACGGCACGTGGCAGGTGCTGCGCGGATTGCGCGCCATCGGTCGAAGACATGACGCAAGACTGGATCCTGCGCGGGCGCGACTGGCTGGAGAGTTGCCAAAACGAAGACGGCGGCTGGGGCGAAACCTGCGCGACCTACGAGAATCCGGAGCTCAAAGGCAAAGGCGAGAGCACCGCATCGCAGACGGCCTGGGCGCTGATGGGGATTTGCGCATGCGGAGATCTCGACCGGCCGAGCATCCAGCGCGGTTTGCGTTTCCTTCTCAGTTCGCAAAACGAGGACGGATCGTGGGACGAGCCGCAAATTACCGGGACCGGATTTCCGCGCGTCTTCTATCTGAACTACGACATGTATCGGCAGAATTTCCCGCTGCTCGCGCTCGCCACCTATGTGAATTATCGGAGCGGCCTCGGTCGCCGTCCGAGTTTTCACCGCTGGTCGTAAGAAAGGCTTGTTAGGCCAGAATTCGGCGTCCGTGCAGTGCCAATGGCGACTGTTGGCCCAAGCCAGGCCCTTGTTTGCACCGTTCGGCGGCTTATTCTTGTCGTGTCCATGAAGAAACGCTCGTCGCATGCTGCAGCCAGGGTCTCGCGCCTTACTCTTCTTGCCGCGTTCCTCTGCGCCGCGGCGGTTTCTTCGGGGCAAACCGCCTCGCGCAAACCGCTGCGCGAGGTGCACAATGAGAAATACGATAACCCGCCCATTTCCGTCTTCGTGCGGCGACTTGAAACGTCTGCGCGAATGGTTTCGCGGTTCGGCCCGTATACGAGCTATCAGGTGAATGTCGACCCGAGCGGAAACAACATCCTGGGCGATGCCGCAAATGAGCCCTCCATTTGTGTGGATCCGACAAACAGCAGCCGAATGGCGATCGGCTGGCGACAGTTCGACAGCATTTCATCTAACTTTCGACAGGCCGGTTGGGGTCACACGACTGACGGCGGCGCGACCTGGACCTTTCCCGGCGTGCTCCAGCCTGGCGTCTTTCGCAGCGATCCGGTGCTTAATTCCGACGATGCAGGCCACTTTTATTATCTGAGTCTCCTTTTCTCCCTTTTCGTTGATCTTTGGCGCTCGCCGGACAGCGGCGAATCGTGGACTGCCCTGGCGCCTGCGACTGGCGGAGATAAACAGTGGTTTACCATCGATCACACCAACAGTTCCGGGCATGGATTTCAGTACCAGTGCTGGGATACTTTTAACAATTACAACGGGCGGCAATTCAGCCGCTCCACAGATGGTGGAGTGACCTGGCAAAATCCGATCGTCATCCCCAACGATCTGAGCCTGGGCACTCTCGATGTGGACACGAACGGCAACCTGTTTGTTGCCGGGGTCGATGAGATTACAGGCAGGATTTGGTGTACTCGTTCGACTAATGCGAAGAACATTTCGGCGAAGCCGAGCTTTGATCAAAACACGCCGGTAAACCTCGGCGGCGACATCGTCGGTGGGCAATCAATAAATCCGGGCGGCCTGGTTGGTCAGGTTGAATTGGCGGTGGATCGCTCTGAGACGAGCACGAATAACAGCATCTACGTGCTGGCCAGCGTGCAGCCAACGGGCTTTTTCACTGGCAGCGACGTCGTGTTTGCCCGGAGCGGAAACGGCGGCCAAAGCTTTACGTCTCCGACGCGGATAAATGACGACCCGGTGAATCATGATAAGTGGCACTGGTTCGGCGCTCTCTCCGTCGCCCCGAATGGCCGCATCGACTCTGTCTGGTTGGACACGCGAAACGCGGCTAACGACACCGATTCGCAGCTTTTCTATTCTTTCAGCAATGACGGTGGGGATACGTGGTCCCCTAACGTGCAAGTAAGCAATTCGTTCAATCCTTTCCTCGGTTATCCAAACCAGAACAAAATGGGCGATTACATCACGGTTGTTTCGGACAACAGCGCGGCCAATGTCGCCTACAGCGCCACGTTTAATGGAGAGGAAGACATTTATTACGTCCGAATTCCGCCTTCCGATTGCGATCCAATTATCGAGGGTTTTGACGATTTCACGTTGCCCGACTGGGTCATAAACAATGAAAGCCAACCGCCCGGGACGACGAGCTGGTTCCAGGGGGACAATACTATTTTCGCCGCGCAGGCTGGCTCTGCTCCTTCATATATCGCGGCAGACCGAAACAACGCAGGAGGTGCAGGCACGATCAGCGACTGGCTCCTGACTCCGGTCGTGACCTTGCGAAACGACGGGACGCTAACCTTTTACACCCGCACCGTTGACAATCCGACTCATGCGGACCGGCTGCAGGTTCGAATGAGTGTAAACGGCGATAGCACCAACGTAGGCGCATCGGCTACGGACGTCGGCGATTTCACCGTTCTGTTGCTCGATGTGAACCAGAGCTATGCGCTGAACGGATATCCGACCACGTGGACGCAATACAGTGTGACGTTGAGCGGACTTGCGGGCCCAACTACCGGGCGCCTCGCTTTTCGTTATTTTGTCGAGAACGGCGGCAACGGGGCCGGCTCGGCCAATTCAGATTACATTGGCA
Organism: uncultured Verrucomicrobiae bacterium; assembly: GCA_963788855.1. Lineage (GTDB taxonomy): Bacteria > Verrucomicrobiota > Verrucomicrobiia > Chthoniobacterales > UBA10450 > CAWBIE01. The sequence continues at coordinate 157,807 of CAWBIE010000003.1, read as the reverse complement.
TCGACACCGTTCAGTACAACTGTTTGTCTGCGCCCGTCGTGTCCGCTGTCGCCACGCCGACAATTTCGCCAGGCGGCGGCACGTTTAAGAAGAAGGTAACGGTGACACTCTCCTGTGCAACCCAGGGTGCCACAATTCATTACACGACCGACGGAAGCGATCCGACCACAGCTTCTCCTGTTTTCGCGGGCGCGACCGGCAACAAGAAGAAAACCAAAGGAATCCTGATAAAGGGCAAGGGTCTGCACACGCTGAAAGCGATGGCCGCCGCGTCGGGTCATACCAACAGTGCAATTGCCATTGCAACCTTCACGATAAACTAGCCGGCCGTCGGGGGCGCCGACTAAACCGCAGCTTGCTTCGATGGTGGATTGACCGACTGGCTGCGAGGTCTAACGTAAACACACTATGGCTTACGAATTACCGAAATTAGGTTATGCCTACGATGCCTTGGAGCCGCACATCGATGCGCGCACGATGGAGATCCATTACACCAAGCATCACCAGGCCTACATCACGAATCTGAACAACGCGATCAAAGGCAAAGCCGATCTCGAAAAGAAATCGGTCGAGGACTTGATCAAGAATCTGAACGCGGTGCCGGAAGACATTCGCACGGTGGTCCGCAACAATGGCGGCGGCCATGCCAACCATTCCTTCTTCTGGAAGATCATGGGACCGAACGCGGGTGGCGCGCCTTCCGGCAAGTTAGCGGACGATATAAACGCAACGTTTGGCAGCTTCGACGCGTTCAAGGAAAAGCTGGCCGAGGCCGGAGTGAAGCGTTTCGGGAGCGGCTGGGCATGGCTGATCAAAAACAAGGCCGGCAAACTCGAAATCGTTTCGACGCCCAATCAGGACAGCCCGCTCATGGATGGAAACAAGCCGATTCTCGGGGTCGATGTCTGGGAACACGCTTACTATCTCAATTACCAAAACCGCCGGCCCGATTATCTCAAAGCCTGGTGGAACGTGGTGAACTGGGACGAGGTAGCGAAGAACTACTAAGCGTCGAAGGGCGGAGTATTGTAGCGGCGGTCTCTGACCGCCGAATATCGAGGTTTCGGCGGTCGGAGACCGCCGCTACAGAAGCAATGGCTTATCTCAACGAAAATTACTTAAAGCTTCAGGCCGGTTATCTCTTTCCCGAGATCGCGCGGCGAGTGCGCGAGTTCTGCGAAGCCAATCCGGAGGCGGCCAGGAAGCTGATCCGTTGCGGCATCGGCGACGTGACGGAGCCGTTGCCGCGCGCCGCGATAGAGGCGATGCGGCGCGCGGTCGATGAGCTTGGCCAACGCGAAACGTTTCGCGGGTATGGGCCCGAACAAGGTTACGAGTTCCTGAGATCGAAAATCGCGCAGCACGATTTTCGGGACCGAAACATCGACATTGCAGACGATGAAATCTTCCTATCCGACGGGTCGAAATGCGATTGCGGCTTCATTCTCGATATCCTCGGCGATCAAAACAAGATCGCGATCACCGACCCGGTCTATCCGGTCTACGTCGATACGAACGTCATGGCAGGCCACACCGGCCCGATCACGGCGGAAGGCCGCTACGAGGGGATTATTTATCTTCCCTGCACAGCCGAAACGAATTTTGTCCCTCAACCACCGAAAGAACACGTCGATCTGATCTATCTCTGCTTCCCTAACAATCCAACCGGCACGGTGGCGTCTCGCGCGCAACTGACCCGGTGGGTCGAATACGCGCGCGAGCACGATGCGCTCCTGCTTTTCGACGCGGCCTACGAAGGTTACATTACAGAACCGGATATTCCGCACTCGATCTTTGAAATCGAGGGCGCGCGCGAGTGCGCGGTTGAGTTCCGCAGTTTTTCCAAGACCGGCGGTTTCACGGGCGTGCGCTGCGGTTTCACGGTCATGCCAAAGTCGCTGCTCGCGCGAACGGAGAACGGCCGGCGCTTGCCGCTGCATCCGCTCTGGCAGCGACGCTGGAGCACCAAAGCCAATAGCGTGAGCTACGTAGTGCAACGCGGGGCCGAGGGGCTCTACACGTCAGAGGGTCGGCAGCAGATTGCTGCGCTTATCAAACATTATCTCGGCAACGCCGCCATTCTCAGTCGGGCGGCAACGACGGCCGGTTTGCGCGTCTACGGGGGAGTCAACGCACCCTACGTCTGGGTGAAGACGCCGGATGGCCTGACCAGCTGGGAAATGTTCGATCGCATGCTGCACGACCTGAACGTGGTCATTACGCCCGGCAGCGGGTTTGGCGCCCGAGGCGAAGGTTATGTCCGAATCTCAGCCTTCAACAGCCGCGCGAATGCCGAAGAAGTCGCGAAACGGTTGCAGGCGTTGCCCGTCGTGGCTGCGATGAAACCTTGATCGGATAGGGTCGCTCGCAAACAGGCCGCCCTTGTCGAGGTAAGCCAGCCGCGTAACATTCGAGCGCGTTGCAAAAAGAAGGACTTCCCAAAAAGAGTCTCCCGCAGCTTTATCGGTTCTGCTTTCTCATGATGGGGGACGCGGTCAAAGCGCAGGAGATCTTTCAAGCGACCATGCACGAGGCGGCGCTGCGAGCCGCCCAGAGTGAGGTTCCGGTCGACCGGCTCTGGCTCTTTCGCGATGCCCGCGAGCGCTGCCTCGAGGCAAGCGAGGCGGGCATGCAGGCCGAGGAAGTCGATATGGAAGAGCATGAGATCGCTGCCTGGGCTCCATCGCAGGTGGCGAAGCTGGAAGGTTCTCAGTTGGCAATCTGGATCGCAGGCGCGCCGGAGCCGCAACGGACCGCCCTCGCTCTTTATTATCTCAATCATTTTGATCACGATGAGTTGCTCGAGCTGGCCGATTTCAAGACGGCCGAGCTGGCCAGGCATATCGCGAACGGACGCCAGCAATTCCAGGGTTGGTTGAACACCACCTTTCCTCACGAGCAGAGCGAGAAGATATGAAGATGCCCGCTCTCTCGCGTCGCCAGCGGATGCTGGTGCAATGTGCCCCTTATAATGAGCGGCCCATCAGCAATCGCGCCATGCGCGCGGCTGTTTTCCGCGTGAACAAGGCCGATGAATTTGCGCACCAGCAGGCGTTCGACCGCGCTATTGCTGCGCTCGTGCAAACCTTCCCAATTCCACAGGAAGTAGAGGAATGGTTCACCAAAGAGACCACCACCGCGCCCAGGAGACGAACCTGGAAGACGATGGCCACGAATCCGGCCATCCTCGCGATCGGCATCGCCTGCGTGGTGATTGCGGGCATCTTCGCATATCGCGTGCACGAGCGGTTGAACGATTTCCCGGGAGCCGATACGGCCCGGAAATTATTGACGACCGCGAGTTCCAGTCGATCCATCCTGCTCGACCCGGTTAAGACAGAGGCCGGGGCGCTGAGCGACCTGTTTTTTATGAAGCACCAGCTGGAACATTACGATGTGCCTCCGGAATTTGCCGATCTGAAGACGATCGGGTGCCGCGTTTTCGATGACGAAGAATCCCGGCGCATCGCCCAGATTTGGGTGGTCGAAAAGCACATGCAGTTTTTTCTTTTCCCCGCGGAGAGAGACCCCAAGACGGGCGCGGTTGAGGCCTTTTCGGGTTGGCGTTATGTCGACCAGGAAGGCTGGGTAGGGGTGGTGCAGGAGCGCAATGGCGTCTGTTTCATGGCAGCCTTGCACGGTGACGAGAGAGAACTGGCGCCTTACGTTTCCTCCCCGAAGCAGTAGGCGCGCGCGTTGACACGCTGGCGGGCTCCGCCGAATCTTTCCGCCGCGAGCCAGGGTAGCTCAGTGGTAGAGCAGCCCCGAAAGCCTTCGGGGTTGGTCGAACCTTTGGGCCCTCTGATATGTTGTAATCAGATTTTAGCGCCAGGGTAGCTCAGTGGTAGAGCAGGGGACTCATAAGCCCTTGGTCGGGAGTTCAACTCTCCCCCCTGGCACTTTTTCGATATGCCTTGGGTTTATATTCTGAAAGGATCATCCGGACGGCATTACATAGGTTCCGCTGTCGATTTGGCGGCGCGGCTGGCTCAGCATCAACGAGGCCATACTCATACAACGAAGCGCCTTGGAGAATTGAGCTTGGCCGCATTTCGAGAATACCCGACGCTAATTGAGGCGCGTCGTGTCGAGCGGATTTTGAAGGCGAAGAAGAATCCACGAGTTGCGATCCATCTTTTGCAGCAATAGAGCAGCCCCGAAAGCTTTCGGGGTTGGTCGGGAGTTCAACTCTCCCCCCTGGCACTTCTTCGATATGCCCTGGGTCTATATCCTGAGAGGATCATCTGGACGACATTACATCGGTTCGGCTGTCGATTTGTCGGCGCGACTGGCTCAGCATCAGCGAGGTCATACTCATACAACAAAACGCCTTGGGGAATTAACGGTGGCGGCATTTCGTGAATACCCAACGCTGATTGAGGCACGTCGGGTCGAACGGATGTTAAAAGCAAAGAAAAATCCACGAATTGCGATTCATCTTTTGCAGCAATAGAGCAGCGCCGAAAGCTTTCGGGGTTGGTCGGGAGGTTCAACTCTCCCCCCAGGCATTTTATTTCATTGGACGTTGAGCGTTGTAGGTTCTTCGGTTAACAACGTATTCGGATCCCGATGTCCGCTGAGCTCAACGCCGATTTTCATCTCGAAATCGCGCATGTTTTGTTCATCGACATTGTTGGGTACTCCAAATTGCTCATCAACGAGCAGGGCGAGTTGCTGCAACAACTCAACCAGGTTGTCCGGAGCACTGATCAATTTCGCAAGGCCGAAGCGGCTGGTGAGTTAATCCGGCTTCCCACCGGGGACGGGATGGCGTTGGTTTTTTCTCGCAGCGCGGAAGCGCCGGTCCAGTGCGCGATGGAAATCAGCCAGGCTTTGCGAGGCTCTCCGCAAATCCAGTTGCGCATGGGCGTTCACAGCGGACCGGTCAATCAGGTGACCGATGTCAACGACCGGTCGAACCTGGCCGGCGCGGGCATCAACATCGCGCAGCGGGTCATGGATTGTGGCGATGCCGGACACATTCTTCTCTCCAAGCGCGTCGCCGATGACTTGGCCCATTACCGGCAATGGCAGTCGCGCTTGCACGATCTTGGTGAGTTTGAAGTAAAGCACGGAGTCCGGGTTCACGTCTTCAATCTCTATACGGATGAGTTGGGAAACCCCGCCGTACCCGAGAAGCTCAAAAAAGAATCCGCGGCAGCTGCGCCTCCTGCGCGGTTGCAAAAGAGGCGGTTCGCCCTGGTGGCAGCGGCTCTGCTCGCGATCATCGCGCTCGGGCTTGCCTCTTGGTTCCTTTGGCATCGTGCATCGCAAAAGTCGGCAAACGCGCCTGCTGGAAATGCGTCCTCGATCACGACGTCTACCCGCGAGAAACGAATCGCCGTGCTCCCGTTCAAGCCGCTCGTGCCCGAGAATCGGGATCAGGTGCTGGAAATGGGAATGGCGGATACGTTGATTACCAAGCTCAGCAATAGCCGGGAAATCATCGTCCGTTCTTTGACTTCAACGCGCAAGTATGGCGGCCTCGACCAGGATCCCGTAGCGGCTGGACGAGAACTAGGAGTCGATTCCATCCTGGAAGGTAATGTCGAGAAGTCGGGCGATCATATCCGCGTCACGGCCAGACTAATCAAGGTGGACGACGGAGCGTCACTTTGGGCAGGAACGTTCGATGAAAAATTCACTGACGTCTTCGCCGTTCAAGATGCGATCTCTCAAAAAGTGGCGGATGCCCTCGCGCTGCGGCTCACCGGGGATGAGAAGCAGCGTCTGACCAGACGTTACACGGATAACATCGAGGCCTATCAACTTTATCTGACGGGACAATATCACCTGAACAAGCTCATTCCGGCTGAGGTCAGGAGCGCGATCGATTTTTTTCAACAAGCCGTTGACCTCGATCCAAACTACGCGCTCGCATATTTCGGATTAGCCCAGGCTAATCGATCTCTGGCTATCACATCCGATGTAGCTTCAAAGGATTGCCTGCCGCAAGCCAAGGCGGCCGTGAAGCGAGCCTTGGAAATTGACGATTCGCTCGCGGAAGCACACGCTTCCCTATCGTTCATTCTCATTTGGTTCGATTGGGATTGGGCTGGCGCGGAGAGAGAGGCCAAACGGGCGCTGGCGTTGAATCCGAATTCTGCGTTCGCGCACTTTGCAAACGCCCACCGGCTTTCCGATCTGGGACACCATGACGAAGCCATCGTCGAGATAGCGCGAGCCAGAGAGCTCGATCCCGTTTTCCTGCTAATCCGCGCGCTCGAGGGGATGCTCCTCCTTCATGCCGGGCGCGACGATGAAGCCGTGGCGAAATTGCAAAAGGCACTTGAGCTCGATCCGGATTTTTGGATCACGCATCTCACTTTGGGAAAAGTTTACATACAACAGCGAAAGTATGCGGAAGCCATCGCGGAGCTTAGCAAGGCCCGGGACTTATCGCATGGGAACTCGGAAGCAATCGCGTCGATCGGTTACGTGGCGGCCTTAATGGGCGACAAGGCAAAAGCGCAGGGTGTGCTCGCGGAACTTAACGCATTATCAAAGCAGCATTATATTCCTCCTTATAATCTCGCTTTGGTTTACCACGGGCTGGGAGAAGAGGACACCGCGCTGGCCTTGCTGGAGAAAGGTTGCGACGAGCGCGATGTCCGTCTTCCCATCCTGAAAGTCGATCCGAGGTGGAATTCGCTGCATTCGAATCCGCGTTTCATTGCGATTCTGAAACGCATTGGTCTGCAGTGACGGGGCTGCTGCGCGACGTTCGAGCTTGGGGAGCTGAGCACAGTGCATCGAAATTTCGTTAAAAGCGCTTCTTTAGCGCAGCGTACCAAAAGCGGCCTCTGGCATTGGCCGTCACCTCGTCGAAGCCGTTTTCGAACGCTGCGGCCACGAATGGCGGCTGCTCATCAGTCACGTTGTCGATGCCGAGAGTGACGGTCGTCTTATCAAGCCACGCTCGCCAGCCACATGGATTGTATGCTGCGGTCGAAACCGGTATCACATTTTTGTCCTTGCCACTCAGGCCGCCGTCTTTGGCGTAGCCGGGCACTTCCTTCCCGGGTGCGGGCGTCGCGAAGTTGAAGGTGTAGTTCATGATCCAGTCCAGCGTGGTCCATTCACGGATCTTGCGATCAGTGAAGCCGATTGGCCGGCTATCCGGATTAGAGGGATCGCGCGGCTTGTTATTGAAAAAGCCGAATCCATACGTATCCCAGTACTGGCCGGTGAAATGGACGGTGAACCCGGTATCGAGGCCGCCCAGCCAAGAACCTTGCGGTCCATCATAGAACAAGCTCGTGTAGCAGCGGTTATGCGTAAAATTGCCGCCGGAAGAAGGCCCTTGGAAACCGCCCCCGAATTTGCCTGCCGCGTGGAACGTCTTTGTCCCAGGGAAGACCTGCACCCTTATATCGGCGACATAAGTGCCGTTAAACGTGGCGGTGAGCGTTCCCAGATCGCCATGGCCGAGACGCGAAGTCTCGAACGTCTCGACCAATTCATAATCGAAATACGACTCGATGAACCGTCCTAGATTTTGCTCCGGACTCAGGATGAAAATAATGGCGTTGCCCTGAGTTGGGTCGCGCACGACCAGGCCGGGAAACTCCGACTCGTGGTCAACAATGAACTGCGGATCCAGGAAAGATTGGAACCCCCGGATATCCAGGTGTCCGTAGTCCACTGAGATTGTCAGGCCCTGGAGAGCGCTCCACCATTTACCGGGGGTAACTACCCCGCCATAAGTATACTCATAGGCAATTTCCGGTTGGAGATTTGGATTGCCCGGAGTGTCGGCCTCGACTTGTGGCGGCGTCGCAGTGCTAAGCGGATCGTGAATGTTCGGAAAATCCTGGGAGGCACCGGCGAACAGATCGCTCAAACTTGGCGCGTGAAACGCCTCAATGTAGGAGGCACGCAGGGTCAGCGCAGAATCGATGGGCTGCCAACGAACCGAAAACTTCGGCCTCTCCGTGGAACCGAAGTCGCTGAAGCCGTCAAAACGCTCCGCATAATCCAGTTCCAGACTGTAAAAGCCCGGGCAGTTCCAACTCGGACTGGTTACAGGAACTCTGACTTCCCAGAAAGTGGACCAGACATCCCGACTGCCTTTGGTCGGCGCGAAGTTCGACGCGCCGATGGTTTGTCCCGATGCAGTGAGCGCGTCGGGATTATCCGTGGTGTGCTCGGTGCGATGATCCTCGCCGATGGCGAAGGAAACTGGCCCGGCCGGAACGTTGAACAGATCGCCCGTTAGTCTCAAATCTTCCGTCTCCAGCTGGGTCCAGCCGACGTGGTTGGTCGTGACGAAGATCTCGTCCTTCACAGTTTGACTATTTTGATTGAGACCAAACGGATTGAAGGCGGTGGCCGGATTGGTGTCGAGCAAGGCTCGGCGAAGCGCATTGTTGTTGACGATGCCGCCAAAGCGCTCAACCCGGTAATCTTCATTATAACGGAAACCGGTTTCCCAATCCCACGTCTTGAAGTAATCGCCAAACTCTCCCAGATTGCCCTTGAGGCCACCGGTAAACAGGTAGTTGTCGGTCGTAACCTTGTCGGTGCGCAAACCCGTTTCCAACGAGCGGTAGCGCACGCCGGTGGTAAAAGCAGTTCCGGAAGGCGCGGCACTGATCTGGGTCTGCGGGAATTGAGGATTAAATCCTCCAGCTGAGGTGTAATTTGCCACATTGAAAGGATTAAAGGCGTTTTGTATCGGCACGCTGATTCCCGAGAAGCTGATCCCAAACGGATGGAGCGCGTCCGACCAGACATCCGTAAACGGCGCGGCGGCCTCTCCGCCATCCCAGAATTGGCGGACGTACTTGAAGTCGGCAAAAATCGTCAGGTATTTGTCGCAAAGGTCGCGCGTAAACGCTCCGTAGAAATACTCACGATCGGTTGGCGCGATTTCCGGGGTGGTGTCGCCAAAGTTAAAACCCCGTTGTTCCCTCGGGAGGCTACCCACAGGCACATACTCGGGATTGCTCTGGGCGTTGGCGAACGCGTGTGGAGTTGGCGTCAGAGAACCGCCCGCAAGATTGGGTTGAAAGACGAAACCCTGGACGCGTCCGGCGTAGTTGCCGCTGCGTGCGTCGCTGCCGCCAAACGGCCTGAAGTCCGAATCGTGCGAGATATTCACGTCGCGCGAATAGATAGCCGCCTCGTTGAAAAAACCTGCATAGACCACGATATCGGTCTTGTCATCGCCGGTGCCGGCGAGCAGATAGGCAATCTCCTGGCCCATGTCGTTGGCAAAGCCCGTGTTGGTGTTGCCGTAGCTGGCATATAACTCCAGCCCGCGAAATCTGTGGATCAGATAAACGTTAACCACTCCCGTCACCGCGTCTGAGCCATACACAGGGGAAGCGCCGTCTTTCAGAATATCGATGTGATCGATGAGTCCGAGCGGGAACATGTTGAAATCCACCGAGCTGCCGGCAAAGCCGACGTTGGCCAGACGCCGGCCATCCTCCAGGACAAGAGTCTCTTTTGGGTCGATACCGCGCAGGTCGATGCGGGTCGTGCCGTCACCGCCGTTGGTATTGTTTTCCGTGATGCCAACGCCGGTAGCGGCGGGAATTCTTTGAATCAGATCGCTGGGCGTTCGCACACCCAGTCGGGTGATGTCGTCGCGGCGATAGGTATCGACTGGATTAGGCCCAACCTCTTCCGACGTCGGAATGTTCGAACCGGTGACAATGACCCGTTCCATTTCGGCGACTGCCGGCGTCGGCGATGGCTCCTGCGCGAGGCCAACCGACGCCAATAGGAAGCTTATCCCGATCACGGCTCCTACGTTGACAAGTCGCTCCACGGCTATGCGTCGATCTTAGTTAGACCGTCGGGCGAAGGTCAACTTCTGATTGCAGGTGCGACACAAATCGCAAACGGGCCGCGGATCTGCGCAAAGTCAATTTGGTCTTATGGGTTTGGCCGTCTCAGCGAGGATTTCGTCGAAGCGGGGATCGCTGCGCAAAGCGTTCAGTTGAGTATTCGACGGTTACCGGGTAAAAACCGATATGATGATGGCCGTCGCGGAACCACTTGGCCGGCGAAACACGCTCTGGTGGCTGATTCGGGACGGAGGCGCTGAGTATCAGCTGACGCGGTTCGTTATTCTGCGACTGCTTGGATTTGTCTATGCCGTGGCTTTTCTGGTCGCGGCCAATCAGTTAGTTCCGCTCATCGGGGAACATGGACTGACGCCGGCAATTCATTTCCTGGAGAGAGTGCAATCGCACCTTGGCTCGTCCGCGGCCGGGATGATGCGGGTGCCGACGCTTTTTTGGTTTGGCATTTCCGATCGGGCCCTGTCGATCTTTGCGTGGGTCGGATTCGGTCTGTCTCTTGTTGTTCTGGCCGGCTACGCCAACGTGATCATTCTGACGATTCTTTGGGCGATGTACATGTCGATCGTCCACATCGGCCAGATTTGGTACGGCTACGGCTGGGAGACGCAGCTGCTCGAAACCGGATTCTTGTCGATCTTTCTCTGCCCTCTGCTGGAGGCCCGGCCATTTCCAAAACGTCCGCCACCGCTCCTCGTCATCTGGCTTTTTCGCTGGCTTGGTTTCCGGATTATGGTCGGCGCCGGTCTCATCAAACTTCGCGGTGACCCATGCTGGCGGGATCTGACTTGCCTCTACTATCATTACGAAACGCAGCCGATCCCGAACCCGGTGAGCCGATATCTGCACTTCGCGCCGCTCTGGTTTCACCAAATCGAAGTGCTCTGGAACCATCTTGTCGAATTGATCGTGCCATGGTTTTCGTTCGGTCCGCGGCGCGCACGCCACATCGCGGGCGCTTTGCTGGTCGCTTTCCAAATTTTGCTCATCATCAGCGGCAATCTCTCGTTCTTGAACTACGTCACGATTATTCCGTTCCTGGCCTGCTTCGATGACACCTTCTGGCGTCGGATTCTTCCCGCGTCGTTGACCGGACACGCGGGCAGAATCGGAAACGTCGCGTCTTCAGTTTGGTTTCGCGGCCGCGTTGACCATCCTGGTGGCCTGCCTGAGCATCGCGCCGGTGACCAACATGATTTCGAACCGGCAAATGATGAACGCTTCTTTCGATCCGCTGGATCTCGTCAACACCTACGGCGCCTTTGGCACAGTCGGTCGGGAGCGGGACGAGATTATTTTCGAGGGCACCGATGACGCGGCCATCACCGGCGACACGAAATGGAAGGAATACGAATTCAAAGCCAAACCGGGCGACCCAAACCGGCGGCCGCCATTTATCGCGCCATATCAGCCGAGAATCGACTGGCAAATCTGGTTCGCGGCCATGGCGTCCCCGGCCGATTATCCGTGGACATTTCATTTCGTGTGGAAACTTCTCCAGAACGACGCGGGCACGCTTTCGCTTCTGGCCAACAATCCATTTCCGGATTCGCCACCGCGATTTATCCGGGCTCGCCTTTATCGCTACCAATTTGCGCCGTTGGGAGATCGCGCCTGGTGGACGCGCGAACCCATTGGAGAATGGCTGCCGGCGCTTTCCAAGGACGATGAGGACCTGCGCCGCATCCTTGAGGCGGAGGACTGGGGCGATTAGGCGTGCGCCGGGCGATGTGCGGGTGGATCGGCCGCTCCGCGGGCGATGGTAAATCGATGCGGCTCCGCCGCCCAAAGTTAGCATCGAGCAAGGGACTGCTCGATCCACCATTGGAACCCTACAGGAAGCGGTCCTCGATCCAGGCGAAGGTTTTTCGCAGCATCCGGTAGCCGAAGTGGCCTTGCGGCACGCGCAGCAGATGAGAGCCATGCCATTTCTGGTGGATGATGGCGATGTCAGCCGGGCGCACGATGGAATCGAAATCGCCCGCCACAAACAACACGCGATCTGCGCCGCCCAGCGGGTGGTTATGCATGGGCGAGCTGAGATGAAAATGGCGCGCGACCAGGGCCGGATCGATTTTTGCGCGACGCAGCTCCCGCCGCATGAAGGTCGTGGCGGGACACTGCCAGACAGCATGCTCGACGTTCACGATCGGCGCCATTAACGCGATGAAACGAAAATCGCGCTCGACCATCCCGAGCAGTGCGCCGATCCATCCGCCGTAGCTGGTTCCGATGATGCCAAAATCGGTTCCACCGCACTCTTGCAACCCAGCCATCAACTGCCGCACTTCAATCACACCCTGCCGCAGCCCCTCCGCGTTGCGTCTGAGATCAGCCGTGACGGCAAGTTCGCCATTCCAATAACCCCGCGGCACCCGGGAATGATGATAAGCCAGATGGACGAAGCAGGCGTTCCAGCCGAGTTGATTGAAGCGAGCGGCCAGCGCCCGATATCCCGCATCGCTCACCGACATGAGGGCGTGGAGCATGAAGACTGTCGGCGCGCTCCAGCCGCGCTCGCATCGAAACAAATCCGCGCGCGCGATATTGTTCTCTGGAAATTTTGATTCAATCGAACTGCGCCACGTGACGGTTGCGCAGTCCTTGGCGCGAATGGCTTGTGCGATCGCGCCCTCGCTGGGCGCGGCATAAAATTCCTGGGCCGTGACCTTCTCGCATTCTTCGACGTAACATTCCATCTCCTCCAAGTTGCGAGAATCCAGGCGGTGACGCGATTGAACGAAATTCATCGACGCGCACATGGCCGAATCGAGGGCGAAAGCGGACAGGCGAGAGATCATGACTTAATCGTGTTTGCCCATGCGGTGCCTTGGGGGATGCGGCAAATCGTCTTCTGTCAGCGAGAATGCTTCGCGCAGCTCGGCGTAGAGGTTCTTGAAAGCGCTGGCAAGTTCGCGCTCGATGCGTTCGCGGGCAGCCGCTTTTTCCAAATCCGGGAAAGGTAGAATCGGATCACCGAAGGCCAGCCAGATGGGAGTGCGCCGCAGGGGCAGCCAGCCTTTCGCGGCGTAGAGACGATCGCTTCCGACGATCACGCAGGGCAGGATCGGAACTTTGGCGATGTGGGCGAGTGTCGATGCGCCCGGCCGCAGGGGGGCGCCTTCGAGGATCGATTTTGCGCCGTCGCGGATGCCGCCCTCCGGAAAAAGCCCGACGATGCGTCCGTTCTCCAGGCGCTCGAGAGCGGTACGAATGGTGGCGCGATTGGCGCGGTCGCGGTCCGCCGGAAAAGCATCGACCGCTCGCAGGAACGCTCCCAGCACGGGGACGGGAAAGAACTCCGCCATGGCCATCCAGTCGATCTTGCGTGGGACCACGGACGAAATGGTTGGAGGATCGAAATGGCTGATATGGTTCGCGGCCAGCAGGAATCCGCCCGCTCGATTGGCGTTTTCAAGCCGAAGGACGTGAATTCGCGTCACGCATCCGAGCAAACACTTGGTCAGGAATCGGGCGATGCGGTTGGCAACTGAGTGAAAAAGCGAGGGCATGCAGAATCGGCCGGCAGAGTAGTAGCTTGGGACAAGGTTGGTGGATCGGCCGTTCCACAGTTTATCCGCTGTGGTGGGGACGACGCTAATCAATCCGGGGCTCCGTCGCCATTCTTAATCTCGAGCGGCGGAGCGCTCGATCCACCCTGTTCGGCGATCGCTTTGCATTGCGCGAGATCAAGTTTGCCGGAGGCGAGGACCGGGATTGATGCGATGCGCTGGGTTCGTTTTGGAATCCACAGGTTGGGGACGCCAGCTTCGTTAAGCTTGGGACGCAACTGTGCGATGTCGATATCTACCGCTGTAAGCAGACTCAGCGCCTCGCCCTTGGCTTCGTCCTGTCACGCCGACAATGGCAATGACTCGTTCGGCCTGGCCGTCCAGCCCGAGGGCCGCAATGATTTTTTGTTCGATGGCTTCGTGCGGAATCATTTCACCGCCGATCTTCGAGAAGCGCGACAGCCGTCCTTCTATATATAGAAATCCGTCTTCATCAAAGCGCCCGATGTCGCCCGTCTTGAACCAGCCGTCATGCAGGACTTCCGCGGTCCTTTCCGGATCGTGCAAATATCCTTCGAAGATATTGGGGCCCCGCAGCCAAAGCATTCCGGTGTCATGGAGAGAAAGTTTGCGATCGGTTTCGGGCTCCCGAATTTCCGCGGCGATACCGGGAGCCATTTTTCCGACCGATCCAAGGCGGCTCGACGGTTGCACTTCCTCGCCAGGTTTCGTCGACTTGGGCTCCGGCAAATTGACGCTGACGACCGGTGAAGTTTCGGTCAGCCCGTAGCCTTCCAGCACTCTTTGTCCGAAGCGCTCCTCAAAAGCTTTGGCCAGGTCGAGCGGAAGTTTCTCGGCGCCCGTGATGATCAGTCGCAGACTATGAAGCTGGGCCGGTTGCGCTTTGCGTAAATAGGCACGCAGGAACGTGGGCGTGGCAAGGAGCAGCGTCAGTTTGTATTTCTCGACCAGAGCCGCATTTTTCGCAGCCTCCAGGGGATTTGGATAAGTCACGATGGGAACGCCTTGGACCAGCGGGTACCAAAGCGTGACGGTTGATCCAAAGCTGTGAAAAAAGGGCAGGGATGCCAGAATGGCGTCGTCCTTCTGTGCGTTTAGAAGAACGTTGAACTGCGAAACGTTGCCTAGAATATTGCGGTGACTAAGGACAACCCCTTTCGGATCTCCGGCGCTGCCACTCGTGAAAAGCAGGATGGCCTCGGCATGTCCACCCTCTTTGGGAACTTGCAGCAATCGCAGGAGCACGCGGGTCGGCAGCAAAAGGGCCATAATCGACCAGAGAACGATCTCGCGTTTCATCTGAGGCATCGTTTCGTCGAGTTTGACGACGTGCTCCGGCCACGGAAAATCAGTCAACCGCTGAACGAATGGGGTCGCGGTGATCGCGACGCGCAGGCTGGCGCGCTGGCAGCAGGCCTCAAGCGCGGCGCGACCGCTTGTAAAATTGAGATCGACCGGGACTTTGGCGGCGAGCGCAATAGCAAGATTTGCAATCACGCCTCCTTTGCTCGCAGGGAGAACGATGGCGATCCGTTCGTCGGGAAAATCCCTTCGCAGAACGCGACTCAGGGCCGCGGCGGCTCCGAGCATTTTAAAACGATTCAACCGGCTCCCGTCGAGTCCGTCAGTCACAACCGTGGTGAAGGGCCGGTGCTTTAAACCTCGCACGCACATTTCGGCAAGGTGCCGGTTCAGATTTGGGCGGCGGCTGAAACAGAATTCTCCGAGCTTGAGCAATCCCTCTCGCACCGTTGCGATGTCGGCCTTATCGCTGGCGAGCGGTTCGGCAAAGGCCACCGTGACGCGGTAGGGAATCCGGCTCGGCCACTTGCTGAAAAACCGGCCACCGCGAAAGGAAAAGATGGAGCCCCAGAGCTGATCCAGCCAGACCGGGACGACGGGAGCTCCGGCCTGTCGCGCAATGAGTTCGTAGCCCCGTTGCAAACGCAGCAGCGTCCCGGTGCGGGTCAATTGTCCTTCGGGAAAAAGACAAACCACATCTCCGGCCCGCACTTGTTCGGCGGCCAGACGGACAGCTTCTTTGGCGCGTCGCGGAGCAATCGGAATGCATCCGGCCAGGCGAAGAATGGGATGGAGGAAGCGGCTTCGATAATAGCTCTCGTCCACGATGTAGCGGATGTGACGCGGGCAGGCCAACTGCAGAACGATGGCGTCGACGAAAGTGATGTGATTGGGAAGAAGAAGGAATCCGCCCGGGGGCAGGTTCTCTCGCCCGAAGGCGGTCACGCGATAGAACGCCCGCCCGAGTCCTAGTCCGACAAAGTAAAGTGCCCGTTGGCTTAGTGAAGAACCGATCACGCTTTATGATTTACAATCGGCGCGCTGCCAACTGCAATCGGCAATTGTCGATGGAAAAGGAGTCAGGCAAAGCACGAGCGGGCGCGCGCACTGCGCTCCTGCTGCTTCTCGGGATCAATCTTTTTAACTACATCGATCGCTACATCCTGGCGGCCGTTGAACCGGAAATTCGACGGACATTCTTTGCCCCGCATGACGCGAATGCCATGTTTTGGACGGGTCTCCTTAGTCCCGCGTTCATCATTACCTATATGGTGGCTGCGCCTGCGCTTGGCTGGCTGGCCGATCGTTTTTCCCGCTGGATAATTATCGGCGGCGCGGTTCTCGTTTGGAGCCTGGCCAGCGGCGCGTCGGGACTCGCCGTCAGCATTGCTGCGCTTCTCTGGACACGCGTGTTTGTCGGGATCGGGGAAGGGGGCTACGGGCCCGCCGGACCGCCTCTTATCTCAGATCTTTTCCCGCTTTCCATACGCGGCCGAATGATGTCGATTTTCTTTGCCGCGATCCCGGTAGGAAGCGCTCTTGGCTACGTCCTGGGCGGACTCGTCAATATTCATTTGGGTTGGCGCTGGGCCTTCTACCTGGTGACGCCGCCTGGACTGATCCTGGCGATGCTTTGTTTTTTGCAAAAGGATCCGCGCACGGATGACCCACTTGGGCAGCGGCGGCCTAAAGCGACGCTGGCGGATTACATTCACCTCATCAGGACGCGTTCCTATGTATTTAATGTCTTCGCGCAAACGGCCATGACATTCGCCTTAGGCGGACTCGCCTTCTGGACGCCGGCGTATCTGGAGTTTCGACACCTGCCCAGTTCATCCACCGCGATTTTCGGCGGGATCACCGTCGTGGCTGGTTTGACCTCGACGCTGATGGGAGGATTTCTCGCTGACCGGCTGATGGCGCGGTTTCCGGGCTCGTATTTTCTCGTTTCCGGCGTCGGAATGCTGCTTGGCTTTCCTCTCGTGATCGCAATGCTCTACACGCCCTTCCCCTACGCCTGGATTTTGATGTTCGGCGCTCTGTTCTTTATTTTCTTCAACACAGGGCCGTCGAACACGGCGTTGGCTAATGTTTCACGGCCGTTGGTTCGGGCCACGGCGTTTGCTCTGAATATCCTGGTGATCCATTTGCTTGGTGATGCTTTTGCTCCACCCCTTCTCGGGCTGGTGGCGGGTCATACCAATATGAATGTCGCCTTTCTTATCATGTCGGCGAGCATGCTGATCGCGGGAGTTCTCTGGCTGATCGGAATGAAACATCTGGCCCCGGACACCGCTGCGGTCGAAGCTGCACCGGGCTAGAATCTATTCCTGCTCCGGAGCCGGCTTTTGGGTGGGACTGGGCGAGGCGGTCGCGGCCTTTTCAATAGCCTGCTGGTGAGCTTTCTTGATGGCGTCGAGCCGCGCGGCGCTGTCTGGGCCGCTCACTCCGTTGATCGTGTCACCGGGCATTAGCACGGTTTGGTGGCGGGGTGATACGGGGGTGAATCCACTCTTGGGCCTCCCGGATTTGGTCAAGCCGTAGTCTGGTCGGCCGGCCGGACTGGAACTGGGGGTTGGTGAAGCACTGACGCCAGGCGAGGGCGCGGGGCTAGGCGATGGGCTGGTCGCTGGAGACACGGTTACGCTGGGCGAGGGAGTGGCACTGGTTGATCCGGCGGTTTGGGCGGAAAGTTGAGTAGTCGCTCCGCTGAGGATGGTCAACGCGGCTGCGGAAAGGAGAGTTGTTTTCATAATCTATGCGGCAGGCGTCTGGCGGGTCTGACCTTATTCATGGAACACCGGAAGAGCAATCGAGTCGCGTCTCACAAAGCGTAACCAAATTAAAGACGGCTACTGTTCTCGGAAAGATGGACGTCGTAAGCGGCCGCCTGAGCTTTGGCCATGGCCGCTTCCTTGTCCCGGCCCATCTTGGTCAGGAGTTGTCCCAGTAGTTGCCAACTCTCCGCGCGATACCATTCCGTTTGCAGGCAGCTCTGCAGTTCTTGAATTGCCTTGCGGGTCGACCCCGTCTCGTCAATCAAGCTCACGTAACGTTTCTCAATCGACCAATTGGCCGAGCCCGTGCGCGCGGCCAGCCGCAGGCGCAGCAAATCGACATCTCCCTTCTCTTTGTTTTCCAGAACGGCGAGAAGCTCCTGGGCCTGCGCGTCAACGCGCGGCATCTTCGTCGCGCGCATGGCCAGCTCGCGCGCCGTCTTGTAGTCTTTCTGCTTCAAGGCGACCGCCGCCAGATTGATCACGGCCAGCGGCTGATCCGGTTCCTTGTGCAGCGCAGTGGTAAAAAGGGTCCTGGCGCGGTCGAGATTTCCTTCCGCCAATTCCAAGCCACCCAGGTTGATCAGCATGCGCGGTGTGTCACCACCTGCCGCCATGGTGCGTTCAAGAAAAGTGCGCTGGTCCTTCCAATCGAAAGTGCGCAAAGACGTGCGCGCCAGCAGAAAAGCCAGCCAGCATGCGAGCACGACCGATCCAGCGCTCACGACTGAGCGCCTCAGCCGTCTGGCTTCGAGCAGTTGCGCTCCGCCGACGGTCGCCGCCAGAAAGAGGAACGCGGTCGGAATGTAGAGCCAGTGCTCCGCGACCGAAGCGTTCAAGGCAAAGATGCCGCTGACCGGCAGATAGCTCATGACCGCGAGAAGCAAAAGCGAGAAGACGATCCGGTTGTGCGAGTGCGCCCGCACCACGCAATAGATTATCGCCGCCAGCAGTACGACTCCGAGAAGCGTCTGCAATTCGCGCCGGGCGAAACGAATCACGTCGGAGTCAGCCGAGTCGGTCGGTCGAGCATCGATTTGTCGATCCATGTGGAGATTGACTGGGAAAATGATCAAGCCGGCGTATTCAGCGAGGGCCCGGGCGACAACGATTGGCCGCGCGACCAGCGGAGCCGCGGTGCGGGGAGAGGGACTCGGGTCGTGCTCGGCGGCCAGACGCAAACTCAAGTAGATCGTAGCGACGAAGACCGTGACGATCGCGATTTTTAGAGCCGCTTTGTTATTCTTGAGGATCACTTGGAGGCCAATGGCCAGCGCCGGAAAAATCAAACCGGTCTCCTTGCTTAGCGCGCTGAGCAGAAAGGCAAGGCCTGCCGCGAGCAACCAGAGAACCTGGCGGCGCTGAGCTGCCCGCAAACCTCGCAAGATCAGATAGCAACCCAGGAAACCAAAAAGAGCGGCCAGCGGATCGGCCCGCCCCGACACGTAGACGACGGCCGCGGTCTGGACCGGATGAACCGCCCAAGTCAGAGCCGCAAGCAAAGCGATCCAGCCGCGCCGATGTGTCTCCACCCCAAAGGCGGCCAGGAACTCTTCGGCAAAGAAGAACAGCGCGATCGCGGCCCCGACGTGAAGCAGGATACTAATCAAATGAAAGGGTCCGGGGTTGAACGCGAACGCTGCGTATTCAATCGTGTAGGTCAGGCGCTGTAGAGGCCGATAAAAATCCGACGCGGTCGCGTCGACAAAAAGGAAATGATTGAAGCCCTCCGGGATGAGCCTCCAACTGCGAATGAGCGGATCGCGGAGAATGAGCGCGGTGTCGTCCCAGACGAAGCCATTGCGCACGGCCGGAGCGTAGATGGCCAGAACAGCGACCAGGATGAGCAAAATGGCGATCGGTCTTTTCAAGGCAAAAACGGATTGGACAGAATCAGGAGATTAGGCGTCTAAGTTTGGCAATGTTTAATTCCCTTATCCGCCACGCCGTGGTGTTGGGGTTGGTCTTGGTGGTCAGCAATGCTCATGCCGACGGTTTGCCGGACGATTGCACGCAACTCATCGTCGGAATTGCGCCGAATTGGGACTCCCTTCATGGCCGGTTGCAACTGTTCGAGCGTTCCGGGGGCGCAACGTGGACTCCGGCCAGCGCGGCCGTGCCGGCTCTTTTTGGGAAAACCGGGGTGGCCTGGGGCACCGGAATCTCCGGCCAGGGCGAAAGCGGTCTTCGAAAAAAGGAGCGAGACGGCCGTGCCCCGGCCGGCGTGTTCCGAATTGGGAAAATCTATACTTACGATCCGCAACTTCCGCCGGGCGCGGATTATCCGTTTCACCAGGTCACCACGGCCGATGCGTGGGTCGATGATGTTAAAAGCCCGGACTACAATCGCTTTGTCACGATTGACGACCCGGCCCATCCACCTCCCTGGTTCGACAAGCAGAAGATGAGGCACAACGATTTCGCCTACCGCTGGCTGGTCGAGATACGCCATAACTCCGATCCGCCGGTTCCGGGCGAGGGCAGCGCGATTTTCTTCCACATCCGGAGAGGGGTCGACCGGCCCACGGCGGGTTGCACGACTATGGCGGAAGGCGATCTGGTGCGATTGATTACCTGGTTGCGGGCGCCACGCCACCCTTGCTACGTCCTTCTGCCCCTGGCGGAATACCAAAAGAAATGGCGGTCCTGGAACCTGCCCTCCCCGGAGCAGGCTGGGGCACATCTATAATATAATATAATAATGAAGACTGCTCGTTGATTCGGTCACTTCGTTAGTCTAGCTTCCCCTTACTTATGCGGCGACGACGTCCAAATCCACAATCAGAATCAAACATCCGGCGCATTGATACCAAGGCGCGGGCCAAGAAACAAACACACGGTTTTCAAGTTCACTTTCTTCGTGGCACCACTGCGGTGACGAAGATGTTTAGCGACTCGATCTTCGGTGGAAAGAAGGCAGCCCTGCGGGCCGCCCGAAAGTTCAAGAAGAAGGCGATCGCCCGGGTGGACGCTACGGTTAAGAAAAAGGGTTCGCGTCGAACCAAAAAGAGTTCGAAGCGGCGCAGGCGCTAGAGGCCTCCCGTTTCAGCGTAGGCCGCCCAGCATTCGATAAAGCCAGGGGCGAAGTCGTAGGGCCGCGCCTGGATCCAGGCTCCGATCATCGCCGGAGGGAAGAAGTCGCCGGCTTCGATCTCCGCTCTATTCAATTTGAAGGGCCCATCGCTCCGGCCCCGATAAAGCCAGATAAACTCCTGTCCCGTGCGCTCCGAGGCTGGGAGTTGGGCGATCCTCGACAGCGGGGTCCGGAGACCAAGTTCCTCGTCTAATTCCCGCCCAGCCGCGGTATCATAATCTTCGCCGGCGCTGACATGGCCCGCCGCGCTGGAGTCCCATGCCCCCGGATGCCGATCCTTCCAGCGGGACCGCTTTTGCAGGAAAACGTCCCCCGCCTGGTTGAAAATCAGGATGTGGACGGCACGATGGCGCAAGTTATCCCCATGCACTTTTCCCCGTGGCGCTGAGCCTACGACGCGGTCTTTCTCGTCCACCACCGGAAAGCACTCCTGTGCGACGGTGCCCGTTTCCGGAGGTTCAATCGGGCGAACATAATTGGCGAGCGCGATCCACTGCTCGAGGGCGACTTCTTCGGCGCGCACGCGTTCGTTTAACCCAAGCGCATGCGCCGCAGCCAGCCAGTCGGGGATCTCTTTGCGCAGAAGCTTGCCTAATTGCTTGCGCCGCTGTGAAAATCCGCTCCGCACAAGCTGGGCAAAGAGGTCATCGTCACAAGGGGTAAGCTCGGCCGGATCACGAGGCGAGATGCGCACGATGGCAGAATCAACCTCCGGGCGAGGAATGAAAACGCTTGCTGAAATCCTGCGCAAATACTCGACGCGATAGTGCAGTTGAACGAGCAAGGTGAGCGCACCGTAATCTTTTGTTCGCGGAGTGGCTGAAAGACGGCGAGCCATCTCCATTTGTAACATGCACAGCCACAAGCAAATAGGACTTGGCCATTTGAGAAACTTCAAAAGTAATTGGCTCGAGATGTAGTACGGAAGATTGCCGAAGAATTTTATTTTCGGCTTGGTGTAGAGCGCGCGCACATCGAAATCGAGCGCGTCGGCGTGTAGAACTTCCACGTCCGGCGCAGAAAATCGGTGCGACAAAAAGTTTGCGAGTCGTGCATCTTTCTCGATCGCGAGAACGCGCGCTCCCTTCGATTGAATAAAATCCGTGAGCGCACCGAGGCCCGGACCAATCTCGACGACATAGTCGTCTGGCTTCAGCTCGGCCTGATTTACAATCCAACGCGCGAGGTTCTGATCGTGCAGAAAATTTTGTCCGAGACTCCTGACCGGTGAAACACGAATCTCACTCAACGTCGCGGCGATCTCGGACAGATTCATGATGCGCCCGGGGCAGGTCAGGTGGGCCGCCGTCGATCGGCCGTTTTGTTCACAAAAAACCTGTGAACAAGGTGCGGGGGAGGCGCCAACTTATTCACAAGTTATTCAACATCGGGGCCGGCCTCGGGGGGAACCTCAGAAAATCCGGCTATTTGTCCCCGCACCGAGCCTCTAACAGTTGTTTTTCGTCCTGCAGCCTCGGCTGAGTCGACTTTTTCCTGCTCAGACGATAGGTCCGGCGCGCTTCCTTAATCGAAACACGGTGGATGAAGAAGACAGTAGCCGCGCGTCCGATTGCGTAGGTGCCTGCGCCCGCCACCATGCCGCAAATCAGGTTTCCCCAGCCCGGAAAGAATTTCAGTATCGCCCGTGTGCCCTCGCGCAAGAGCATTCCGGCACCGACGTTGGCTCCCAGGGCGCCGACAAACTCCGTGGCAGCGCGGAGGCTGCGCTCGCGTCCGCTGACGTACATGATTCCCGAAACCATGACGAGCTGCAGCGTGGTCAGGATGGGCAGGTCAGCCAGCGGAATGGGCTGAGCGCCGATGGCCGTGCAAACCGCAGTGGTAGATTTTACCAAGGTATGAGCGATCTCGGCCTGCACCTGTCGATCGTTTGAGAGCCGGGCCATTTCAATGCGTGCTTCGTTGGGCAGGGCGCTGGCAACAACCGACATGAGGGCCGTGGTTTCGGATTCCGATTGGCAGGGGAATTGAAACATTCCTGCCAACCGCTCGCCCCGGTCGCTTTTGGTTGCCGCCTGCAATTGCGCTTTGAGTTCTGCGAAACTCGCTCCGGGCTTGTGCGAGTTGCGCGTGCTGCTCGACTTCGTGGCAGCGCTCAGCAAAACGAGAACCTTGGAGCCAGGGCGCCCCCTGTCGTTCAGGTCAAGGCAGTTGATCAGGTTGTCGATTGAATTCTTGCGCCGCCCTTTTGGACCATCCTGGTCTTCAAAGAAGAAAATGACATCGGCGGGCTTTTGCCTGAGCTCATCCCGGAGTTCGTCACCGGGTGAGTCCGCCAGAGTGCGAGCATCGAGAATCGAAACTTTTCCTCGATCGGCGACCTTGACGTCGTCCCAGCGATGGATTGTCGATATTCCGGGTGGTTGGCTTAGGGCAACCTCGGGGAAAAGAAGACCGACAATTTCCGAGAGCGGCGCCTTGTTCGATCCTGTGAACAGGAATCGGGGGAATCGCTGCTGCAGAAATAATTCCTTCGTCGGCGTAAGTTCGCGCAGGATCGGCTTTTGAATGGTGGCGGGCAATCGGCCTACCAAGCCTTCGAGGCGCTCGACCAATTGGAGAAGCACTGACTGGTTCACGGAGGTTGGATTCTAGGATTTATCGGCTACGGCAATGTCGTTGATGCGAATCAGTTTGTCGACGTTGCCTCCTCGTGGCGGTCCAGGCCCGGCCGGCCGCGGGAGAGCTTAATTCGGGGTTGCGCTTCCATCTGACTTCTGAATCATGAAGGCTTCCTTCTATTCATGAGTTTGAATGTCGAAATTCTCTCGCAGGCGGCCAACGAGGCGCGTGGTCTGTGCATGGACGCGGTGCAAGCATCGCAATCCGGGCACCTGGGGCTTCCGCTCGGCTGCGCCGAAATGGGGGCGGTGCTCTACGGCTACGCGCTCAAAGCACAATCCGGATAAGCCGCGCTGGATCGGGCGCGACTACTTCGTTCTCTCGGCCGGTCACGGCAGCATGTTTCTCTACGCCTGGCTGCACCTCAGCGGCTACGATCTGCCCATGGCGGAAATCAAGCGTTTCCGGCAATTGCATAGCAAAACGCCGGGACATCCGGAGTTTCTCGAAACGCCGGGCGTGGAATGCACGACCGGACCGCTTGGCCAGGGCGTGGGCAACGCCGTCGGTATCGCGGTGGCGGCGAAGATGGCGGCCGCGCGTTTCAACACCACCGAGCATCGGATTTTCGATCAGCACATCATCTGCCTCGCGGGCGACGGTTGTTTGCAGGAAGGCGTTTCGGCCGAAGCGAGCGCCTTCGCCGGACATTTCGGTCTCGATAATCTGATCCTGATTTACGATTCAAACGCCGTCACGCTCGATGCGCTGGCCAAGGAGACGCAAAGCGAAGATACGGTCATGCGCTTCAAGGCCTACGGATTCGATGTTCAGGAAATCGACGGCCAGGACATGCAGCAATTTCTCGATGCGCTGAACATGGCGAAAGAGCGCGACAACGGAAAGCCGCAGTTCATCGTCGCGCACACGCTTGATCGGCAAAGGCATTCCCGAAGTGGCGGGCACCTACAAAGCGCACGGCGAAGCCGGCGCGAAATTTGTCGATGCCGCGCGCAAGGGGCTCGGGTTGCCGGACGAGCATTATTTTGTTTCGCAGGACGTGCGCGACTATTTCGCGGAGCACAAAAAGGAACTGCTCGCCGAATACGATCGCTGGGAAAAAACGTTTCAACGAATGGCGAACGAAAAATCCGGACAGGCGAAACTGCTCGATGAGGCGATCGAACGAAAGGTTCCGGCCGATCTGTTCGCCAAGATTCCGGAATTCCCGGCGGACGCGAAGCTGGCGACGCGCAAAGCCGGAAGCGAAGCTCTGCAACCGCTCGCGCAAGCGATGCCGCTTCTTATCAGCGGCAGCGCCGATCTGCATGGTTCGACCCTGAACTACATCAAGGACGGGGGTGATTTCACGCGCAACAATCCGGCTGGCCGCAACATTCACTTCGGCATTCGCGAACACGGGATGTGCGCGATCATGAACGGAATTTCGTATCATGGAATCTTCCGCGCCATCGGGTGCGACGTTTCTCGTCTTTGCCGATTACTGCCGGCGCTTCGATTCGGCTGGCGGCGCTCTCACAGACTGCCGAACATTTACATTTTCACGCACGACTCCATCGGCGTCGGCGAAGATGGTCCGACCCATGAACCGGTCGAGACGGTGAGCGGCCTGCGCGTGATTCCGCAGCTCGACGTCATTCGTCCGGCCGATCCGGAAGAAACGGCCGGCGCGTTCGTGGCCGCGGCGCAACGAATTGACGGACCGACCTTGCTCGCGCTGACTCGGCAGGTCGTGCCGATGCTGAACGAGATCGATGTGAAAGCGCGACGCGAAGGCGTCGTGCGCGGCGGTTACATCGCGAAGCAGGAGAAAGGGAAACTCGATCTGATCCTCATGTCGTGCGGGAGCGAATTGCAACACGCCATGGCTGCGGCCAAGGAACTCGGTGATGGCGTGCGAGTGGTTTCGATGCCGTGCTTCGAACGTTTCGATCGGCAATCAGAGGAATATCGCGAAGAAGTTTTGCCGAAATCCTGCCGGCGCCGCGTCGCGATCGAAGCCGGTGTGCCCGAGGCTTGGTATCAATATGTCGGCCTCGACGGCAAGGTCATCGGACTGCATCGCTTCGGCATGAGCGCGCCCGGCGCCCAAGTGATGAAGGAACTCGGCATCGACGCGCAGCACGTCGTGGAAGCGGCGCAAATCGCCTCTTGACTGTAGCGGCGGTCTCTGACCGCCGAAGCCAGATATACGACGGTCCAGAGACCGCCGCTACAACTACAAGCCCTCCGGTTCGTGCACGTTGCGCGCACGATCTTCGAAGCGCGTGAATTCCTTCAGGAAGGTGAGCGGGATTTCGCCGACCGGGCCATTGCGCTGCTTCGCGATGATCAATTCCGCCTCGCCGGCT
The DNA here is from genome assembly GCA_963788855.1 of uncultured Verrucomicrobiae bacterium. Lineage (GTDB taxonomy): Bacteria > Verrucomicrobiota > Verrucomicrobiia > Chthoniobacterales > UBA10450 > CAWBIE01. The sequence goes on along the minus strand of CAWBIE010000003.1, from coordinate 132,334 downwards.
TTCTCGGCGCGCGCTTCTTCGTCTTCCTCGTAAATTTCCGGCCGAACAAGCAATCCAACGAGATCCGCATCCTGCTCGATCGAGCCGGATTCGCGCAAATCGCTCAGACGCGGTTTGCCGCCGGTGCGCGCTTCCGGTTGGCGGTTCAACTGCGCGACGACGATGATCGGGAATCTTCAACTCCTTGGCCAGGCCTTTGAGTCCGGCGGAGATTTCAGAGATCTCGAGCTGGCGATTGTCCTGCGCCCGGCGCGTAGTTGGAGCGCAGCAGCTGCAGATAATCGACCACGATCAGCTTGCACGTCCTGTTGCGCTTTGAGCCGGCGCGCCTTCGCCCGCAGCTCCAGAATGCTGAGACCCGCGCTGTCATCGATGAAGATCTGCGCTTCCGCCAGCTTGGAGGCGGCGGCGGTCAGGCTGGGAAAATCGCGTTCCGCCAGAAATCCGTCACGAACCTTCTGCAAATTGACACGCGCCCGCGAGCAAAGCAGACGCTGGACGAGCTGCTGGCTGCTCATTTCCAGGCTGAACACGCCGACCGGCAGCTTTTCGTTGATCGCAACATGCTCGGCGATGTTCATGGCCAGCGCGGTCTTGCCCATGCTCGGCCGAGCCGCGATCACGATCATCTCGGCGGGATGCAATCCGCTTGTCATGCGGTCGAACTCGACGAAGCCGCTCGAAATGCCGGTGATGCCGCCTTTGCGCTCGTAAAGTTTCTCGATCGATTCGATCGCTTCCATGACCTGATCCTTCATGGAAAGCATCTGGCCTTTGAAACGATCCTCGCCGACGGCGAAGATTTTCTGTTCTACCTCGTCGAGGAGAGTGTTGACCTCGTCCTGCTCCTCGTAAGCGCGACGCACGCTCTCGGTGGAGGCGGCGATGATCTGGCGCAGGATGTATTTGTCGCGAACGATCTCGAGGTAATAGTCCGACGTTGGCGGCGGTCGGCACGAAGGTGAAGAGGCTGGTGACGAACGCAGCGCCGCCGACCGTATCGAGCAGATTTCGATCGCGCAGAACCTGCGTGAACGTGATCAGATCGATGGCCTGTCCCGCGTTCCAGAGATCGACCAGGGCGCTGTAGATGGTCTGATGAGCAGGAACGTAGAAGTATTCCTCGTTAATCTTTCTCGACGCATTCCGCGATGATGTCGCGCGGCGAAATCAGCATCGAACCGAGAACGCCCTGCTCCGCTTCCGCGCTGTGTGGCGGGGTTCGGTGAATATCCTGCGAAGAACCTGTGAGTGACTTCCGATCGCGTGAACCGCCATTCTTTTCCGGCCAGCCTCGGCCGGGTCCATTACCCGATTCTTTACGAGGCTGCTCACCGATCCGCGAGGACGGTTGAGTAGCCATTTATTTTGATTCTGTTTTTTCTTCGGAAGAAAGTGCGATGTTTTTTCTCCGGCTGTTCGGAAGCCGGCGGCGTCTTTCGGCCTTCGGTTCTTCGGCCGATTTAACCTGGAAAGCGAATGGCGCAGTCACGTCGTGATGCAGTTTGATCGCCACCTCATGTTCGCCCGTGGTCTTGATCGGATGCTCGAGCGCGACTTTATGACGATCGATCTCGATTGCCGAGCTCGTTCTTGAGGCGATTCACCAATATCCTGCGCGGTGATCGAACCGAAAGCCTTGCCGGATTCGCCCGTCTCGAGCGTGAAGACGACGCGCAATTTGCCGATGCGGCGGCTCGAGTTCTTCTGCATCGTTCAGTTCGTGCGCCTCACGTTCGGCCCGCTTCTTCTTTAAATTGTCGAGCTGGCGGAGGCTCGCTCGGCGTCACCTCGTAGGCTTTGCCGTGGGGCAAAAGATAGTTGCGCGCGTAGCCGCGGCGCACCTTGACGACATCCGCTTCGGCGCCCAGGCCGGGAACGTTTTCGGTCAGAATGATTTCGGTGGAAGGCATGATATTAAAGTCGGCCGCGCCAAAAAGGATCGCTAGCAGAGGCGCGGAAGGAAGCGATTATAGAAGCGAAGCGACCGCTGTCAAACTGCGAAAAAATTGAGGTAGGGATCGGTTGCAATTGAACCACGCATCCCTTGGGCGCTCAGAACAAGAAATCCCTCACCTTCATCCTCTCCCTTTGTTAAAGGGCGAGGAAGCAGAAGCGATCACGCGTGGAATTTCATGGGATCGCAAGGCCTAGTTCGCGTTCCTCTCCTCCTCGCCCGAGAAGAGGATTAAGGTGAGGAATCGAGTTTGCTCGCCTTCGTGTGCTCGCTCAGAACAAGAATCCCTCACCTCAATCCTCTCCCTTTCGCAAAGGGCGAGGAAGCGGGAAGCGATCTGCACACAGTATTAGTCGAATCGCAGAGCCTCGTTCCCTTTCCTCTCCTCCTCGCCCGAGGAGAGGATCAAGGTGAGGAGTCGAGCATCCGTCGCGCGGCAGATAAGGAAGCGGCGCTAGACCATGCCGAGCTTCATGCGTCCGGCTTCGCTGATCATGCTCTGATTCCAAGGCGGGTCCCAGACGAGTTGCACATCGGCTTCATCGACACCGTCGATCGAGAGAATTTTGCTTTGCGCATCGTGGGCGATGGCGGGTCCCATCCCGCAACCTGGTGCGGTCAGCGTCATCTTCACCTCGACCTTGGTGCCTCCGTCATCTTTCTTGGCGATGCGGCAATCGTAAACGAGGCCGAGATCCACGATGTTCACTGGAATCTCCGGGTCGTAACACTGCTTGAGCTGGTTCCAGACATCGTCCGCGGAGACCTCGCCGTTGGTCGTGCGCACAGCCTTCGCTTCCGTCTGCGTCTGGGGCTTTTGCAATCCGAGTGCATCAAGATCCTTTTCCGCAATCTGCACCAGGCCCTGATAGGTTGCGATCGTGTAACTCCCCCCCAGCGTCTGGGTTATCACGCCGGTTGTGCCCGCCGGGATGGTGGTCTTTTGGCCGCTCGGAATCTGGATGGCCTCGCAATCGCGGCTCAAGGTGAATTCGGTGTTCTCGTGCATAGGTTTTTTAACGCCGTCGGTTAATTTACAATTACCCAAGTGAGGCGGCTTGTCATCTGATCCCGCGATGGAAGGAAAATGACGAATGTCTAATGACGAATGACGAACGAATGGCGAAAAAGCAGCGGGCTGCGCGCGAAGATGGTCTTTGGTAATTCGGGCTTCGTCATTCCTTCGTCCTTCGTCATTCGTGCTTCGGCATTCCCTCTCGGTTTGCGATCACGATTTTCAGTTTTAGCGATTTTCCACCAGCAAACTGATCGAGCAAAGTCGGTGAGTTTGTTTTCGCTTCAGCTCGCTGTTCGCCACTCAGCGCGGAACGCAGCGCGCCTTCCACGAGCTGGGCGCAATGAATTTTAACGGGCGGTAAAGGGCCCAAGGGCGCGGCCAGCTCCTCGCCCGACATGGAACCGGCTTCGGCGGGTGTCTTTCCTTTCAGCATTTCCGTCGCCACGCTGGCCACCGCGATGGCGGTCTGGCAACCGAACGACTGGAAGGTGGCGCGGTCGATTACTTTCCGTCCGTTGTCGTCCTTGAACTTGATCCACATGCGCAGCATATCGCCGCAATCTGCGCTTCCCACCGTGCCGACCGCGTCGGCGTCCTTCATCTCGCCGAGGTTGCGCGGATTTTTGATGGCCTCCTCGATCTTCGATTCCAGGTCGTCGCTCATGTGGCAATTGTCATTCCGACCCCGGTGGAGGAATCTCTTACTATTGTCCGGAGAAAAATAAGAGATGTCTCTACTCCGGTCGACATGACAAGATGGGGATCGTCTCTCATGTAGACGCCTTCTCGAGATGGTAGCGGGGCAATTTGGAATCAACCTCGACGCTCCATGCATCGATCCCGCCGCGCAGGCTCTTCACGTTGTTAAAACCGTGCCCTTGAAAATAAGCAGCCGCGTCCAGGCTACGCGTGCCTTGATGATCATAGATCACGAGAAGGTCCTCGCGCGACCAGTTGTTCATGCCTTCCTGCATCAATTCCTGGGTGAAAAAAATGGCGCCTGCGATTTTCACGGCGTCGAATTCTTCGCGGGTCCGCACATCAAGCAGATGAATGTTTTCTCCGAGCCCAAGTCGATCCGCCAGTTCGCGGGGTTCGATTTGCATGGCGCGATCAAGCGCATCGCTCTCCGCGATATGAGAAATCACCTCGTCGACATTCAGATTCTCGTTGCGCGCGCACACGCCGGCCAGGGTTTCATCCGGGGCAAAGCCGCAGCTGCTGCAGCCCCCGATGTGATATTTCCGAAAAAGGGCGCGCTGAGCCCCCGGAAATTGCTCCAGCAATCCCCGCATCGTGACGTTTGGATCGATCGTGGCAGTCGAACTCATCCCTCCAAAACTGTAGCGGCGGTCTCCGACCGTCGCAAACTTTGGGGAGCGCACGCGCCCTCGCGTGCGGGCAAGGGCGCCCCGCCCTTGCGAACTTCGGTTTATGTCAGACAAAGCGTATCGCGGCGAGGCGCCGCAACGAGCACGCGAGGGCGCGTGCGCTCCCCGGATCAGAGCTTGCCCGGATCTTCGAGCAACTCGACAACGCGTTTTAGCAACCGTCCCCCGCCGCCGCCGTCCAGGCTGCGGTGATCGAAGCTTAGCGTGATCTGCGCTTCGGTTACGGGGACGAATTGTCCTTCGTCCCATGACGGCACTTTTTTCCCCGCGCCCAAACCGAGCAGGACGGTTTGATCGGGCAGGGGAATGGGTGTGCCCCATTCGACTCCAAACGTGCCGAAGTTCGAAACTGAGGCAATTCCGCCGGCCTGCATATCTGGTGAGATGCGGCGTTGTCGCGCCAGCCCGACCAGTTCGTTGTATTTTGTCGTCAGGTCGGCAAGAGAAGTTTTGTCCGCGGCGCGAATGACGGGAACCATGATCCCATCCTCGGCTTCCACCGCGACACCGATGTCGATCGAATCCGATTGGACGACCCGATCACCGATCAATCTCGCGGCAGCCGCCGGATTTTCGGCGAGGGCGAGAGCCAGGGCGCGCACGGCGTAGAGTGCCGGCCCGGGCTTGGGATCGCGCGATTGCCGATTCTGCAGGACCGCGTCGAGTCTGACCGATGAACCGATGGTGGCAAGAGGACGGCTCCAGCTCCGACGCATGGCATCGGCCACTCCGGTCCGGATGGCGGAGGCATCACTGACTTTCTGCTTCTCGATGTTTTGAAGAAAATTCTCGAGATCCTTAACCGTTACCCGGTGTCCCGCGCCTGTTCCCATGATTCCGGCAAGATCAGCGTTCGTTAGCTGAAGCTCCGCCATGCGTGCGCGCACGCGCGGCGAGAAAAATCCTGCGCCTTTGGCAGCGGCCGGAACGGGCAAGCCAGCCGTGGACGCCCCGCTCGATGGAACGAACGTACGAATGCCATTACCGTCGATGGCGAAATGTGGCCGGGCCGCGTGCACTTCCTGCTCGGCGCGTCCGGGAATCTCCTCGGCCAGTTCTCGCGGCGCTTCGGGCACTGTCTTTTTAAAACGGGCGGCGTCGGCTTCACTTGCTTCCACGTAGCCGAGGACCGCGCCGATCGGATAGGTTTCTTTCACCTGCGCGCTAATGCTGCCGATCTTGCCTTTGCACGGCGTGGTCACGCCCATGACCGCTTTGTTCGTCTCGACCTCGATGATTTCCTGGTCCGCCGCGACGCTGTCGCCCGGTTTCACTTTGATATCGACAATAGTCGCCTCGGCGATCGATTCGCCGAGCTGTGGCATGATGATCGGAACTTGCGGCATAAAATCTATTCCTGGAGAAGCTTTCTGGCTTTCTGAGCGATGGCTTTCGCGTTCGGCCGGTGTGCGGCCCAGAGGTCGGGGTGATAGGGAATCGGCGTGTCCAGGGCGTTGACCCGCTGAGGCGCGGCATCGAGCAGGTGAAAACCCTCGCTGGCGACACGCGCGATCACTTCGGCGGTGGTGCCGCCCCAGGGGAAAGATTCGCCCACGCAAAGGAGACGGCCGGTGCGCGCGACCGATGCGAGGACCGTGTCAGTATCGAGTGGCTTAACGGAGCGAAGATCGATCACTTCGATTTCAAAGCCCTGGTTGACGAATTCTTCAGCCACAGCGAGCGCCTCGTGCACCATGGCGCTATAAGTCACGATGCTGAGATCCCGCCCCGGACGAGCAATGCGTGCCTTACCCGTCGGAAGACCTTCGGTCGGAAGCTTGTCCGCCTTGAGGTGGTAATAAAGATACTTATGCTCGCAGTAAACCACGGGATCATCGATCGCCACGGCTTCGATCAACATGGTGTAAGCGTCCTCCACCGTGGCCGGCGTCATGACCACAAGTCCCGGATAATGGGCATAAAGAGATTCCATCGACTGGCTGTGGAACGGGCCGCTTCCCTTTGTTCCGCCCGAGGGTAATCGCACGGTGATCGGAACGGGCACGTTGGTTCTCCAGTAATGGGTGCCGGCGTTGTTCAGAATCTGATTAAGCGCGACGCTGGAAAAGTCGGCAAATTGCATTTCGACGATAGGCCGCATGCCATGCAAAGCCGCGCCGATAGCCGTGCCGACCATGGCGTCTTCACTGATCGGTGAGTTGAGCACACGACCCGGAAACTCTTTGGCCAATCCTTTGGTGGCCTTGAAAGCGCCGCCAAAACTTCCGCCGACGTCCTGCCCGTAAATGAAAACGCGATCGTCTTCGCGCAACAACCGGGCCTGCGCTTCACGAATCGCTTCGAGATAGGTGATGCTCATTCCGGTTGATCGACCAGGTCGCGGTTCGATATGGCGCACCAATCTTCTTTCGCCGGATCGGGAGCCGCTTCCTGCTGCGCGGTTGAAACGGCCGCGTCCACCTGTGCGGCGGCGTCCTCGCGCCATTGGCGCAACGTTTCGGCATCGGCCAATTCACGCTCTGTAATCAGGCGCTCGGCTCGCGCCAGGCAATCCTGGGCGAACGATTCCTGTCGGATCTCCTCTGTAATATAACTGGCGTCGTCGTGTTCGCCGTGACCGGACAGGCGCAGAATCGAGGCGACGACCAGCTGGGGTGGACGGCCGGCGCGAGCTCGTTTCACTGCGCTCCCAATGACCTCCAGGCAGGCGTTCAGATCGGTGCCGTCAACGCTGTAACCTTCGAAACCGTAACCCTTGGCCCGATCGACCAGGTCGGCGCAGGCGAATTCACGATCGTTTGGAGTGGAATAGGCGAAATGATTGTTAGTCGCAACGAGCACAAGCGGCACCTGTTCGACGGCCGCGATGTTCATGCCTTCGTGCGTGGCGCCGGTTTGCATGCCGCCTTCACCGATCGTGGTGAGTCCGATAAAGTCCTTTTCGCCTTTGGCTCGCTTGGCCATCAACGCACCGACCGTCACGGAGACCATCGCGCCCAGGTGACTGATCATGGCGAGCTGTCCGTCCAGTGGTTTGCCGCGATGAATATTGCCGTCGCGTCCGCGCATGGGACCCTGGCGCGAGCCGAGATACGTGCGGACGACGTCGATCAACGGTTCGCCAAAAGCGGAGCGGCCAGCCTGATCGCGGATAAGCGGCGCGAAAATATCGCCCTTCTGCAAAAACATTCCGCAGGCGACGCTAACCGCTTCCTGGCCGCGGCCGACATAGACGCCTCCGCTGATTCGGCCGCCTCGATACAAACTGGCCAGTTTGTCCTCGAGAACGCGCGTGAGAAGCATCCAGCGAAACGCTTCCACGAAGCGATCATGTAGCGCCTTTTTGGAAGTTTTTGCTTTTCCTTTGCGCGGAGCCGTTTGCAGCATCCCGCAATTCTAGCCAACATCGACGATTGCGCGCAAAAAATTTTTGGGATATCAGCCGCCAGCCGACGAAATGGTGGATCTGGCGCTCCGCGCGCGATGATGACTGGAAGCGCCGGCAGGCGCTCAATGTGAGCGGCTTTGCCGCTGAGGATTAGCATCGCGCGCGGAGCGCTCGATCCACCTGAGCCATCCGAGATGAGCGAACATCGCGCAGGTTCGGATGTCTCTTTCCGGGGAGCGCAGGCTGCCAGCCTGCAGTTCGCGGCAGCTTGCCGCGAACATTCTCGAAAATTTTTCTACAGATTCAGCTGATCTAGATTTAGAGAAGGTCGCCGGGCAGGCTGCCCGGCGGAGCAGGCTGGCAGCCTGCGCTCCCCGAACAATCTCGCGATATCGCCTCGTGTAGAATCAGTGCGTCGAAACCAGCGGCGCCGTTCGCCCGGCAGCTTCCATGGAGAGATGCCGCTGAGTGCTCTCCCCATTCCCGTTTCCGTTCCCGTTGGAAGCGGGCTCGGCGTCGGCGTAATTCTCCGGTCGGTCGGCCAATCTCATTCCAACCAGTTTGCTGATGCCGCGTTCCTCCATGGTAATGCCGTAAAGGATATCGGCCCGAGCGATCGTCCGTTTGTTATGCGTGATGATGATGAACTGGCTTTGCGCGACGAATCGCTCCAACACTTTGATAAAACGGTTGATGTTTGTTTCATCGAGTGCCGCATCCATTTCGTCGAGCACGCAGAACGGACTCGGCCGCACCATATAAATGGCAAAGAGCAGAGCCACCGCTGTCATGGTGCGCTCGCCGCCCGAGAGCAGGGACACCGCCTGTAGTTGTTTCCCGGGAGGTTTCGCAGAAATTTCGATTCCGCAGTTGAGTAGATCGTTTTCGTCCATCAAGGAGAGATCGGCCCGCCCGCCGCCAAAGAGCTCGGCAAACATTTCGCGGAAGTTGACCCGAACCTGGGCAAACGTTTCGGCGAACAATTTCCGGGTGGTTGAGTTGATGCGGGCGATGACGTCCAGAAGTTCGCGGCGCGCCGTGGTGAGATCGTTGTTTTGGGTTTCGAGAAAACGATAGCGCCCTTCCAGTTCATCGTATTCCTGGACGGCCTCGAGATTAACGGGTCCCATGTTGTCGAGCTGCTGGGTCAACTCGGAAATGACTTTCTCAATTTCTGCAGTGTCGATGGTAGCCTGCGCGGCGATCTCTTTATCGTTTCGTTTGAATTGCACCCGTAAAGTTTTGTCGAAGGCCGGTTGGTCCGGAGCAAAGTTGCGGAGATCGAGGTGATAACGTCGCTGCACGTGATCGACGAGATGGTCGATCTTCATCTGCAGCTGCGATTCGCGCACTTGCTGCGCGGCCCGACGGTCGTGCAGTTCGTTCAGGGAATCTCGCACCGTGCGCAGGTCAGATTCGGCTGAATTCAGAATGGCCACGGATTCAGTTCGCTTGTTCGTGAGAGCAGTTAGCGCCGCCTTGCGCTCTTCTCTCCGCTTCGTGTCCTGTTCGATGGAACCCTCGGCTGTCTTCGATTCGTTCGCCTGCGCGGCCAGACGATTCTCAAAACTGGCGATGTCGGCGGTGCGAGCCGCGATGGCCTCGGTGAGTTCGGTTTCCCGGACAGTCATCGGTTGACGTTGGGCCATGAGACTGTCGTGACGCTGTTGTTCGGTCGCGACCGTCAGGCGCAAGTCATTGAGCTGCTCAACGGCCCCGGCGTGCTCCGCGATGGCTTCCTGTCGGGCTGCCTCGACCAACTCTCTCCGGCCGGTTTGTTTGGCGAACTCCTGGCGGGCGGTCTTTAACTCTTTTTCAAGGGCAGCCATGCGTTCGTCAGCCACGCCCATTTGCTGGGTGAGAGTCGATTGCTCGGAACGCAGATCGTCCAGTCGGCCGGAGGCGAGATCCATCTCACGCTCCAGAATGGCGATCCTCGTTCCGGAAGCAGATTGGGCGAGATCGGCAGTGCGATGCGCGGCCCGCGCCACTTCCAGTTGCGTCCTCGCTTTCTCGACCGCATTCCTGGTCTCATTGCGCTTTTGATGCAGCGTGTCCCGGCGAGCATGCAGGACGGACTGCTCAGCCGTCAGAATCGAGATCCGTCCTTTGCGCTCGAGCAAAGACTCCTTTTCCGCACCGCTGCTTCCGCCAAACACGATTCCCTCGATGGAGATGAATTCGCCGGCCAGCGTGGCAATCGGAAAGCGCGACGCAGTCTTTCGGAAAGCGATGGCCTCATCGAGTTCAGTGAAGATCAGCACATCGTGCAAGAGTTGTTGAATCAGCGGCTGAAGCGAATCGGGAGCGTGGACAGCATCCAGCGCCCAGGAGAGCGCCCTTTCGGGGAGCAACGTTCGGTTCGGCGCGGCCGACGATTCGCTCAATCCGGGAACGAAGAGCGCGGTCTTTCCGAGTTTTTTCTGGCTGAGTTTTCCGATGATCTCCGAAGCGATGGCGCCGTCCTGCAGGATGATGGTGTGGAGATTCCGGCCGAGTGCTGCTTCGATGGCCGCGACAAATTTTGGATCGACCTCCAACTGGGCGACAAGCGCCCCGGCGATTGACGATTGAATGCGTTTCCGATCGTCGAGGCCGCGCAAGACGGCTTGCGATCCTTTGGCCAGTCCCTCGCCTTCATCGTTCAATTGCTTCAGAACGTCGAGACGCGATTCCTTTTCCGCGAGCGCGCGCTCCAGCGCCGTTAAATCCTTCTCCACCTCGTGATGAAAGTCCTGATGTTGCTGGAGGGTTCTCTCGGCGGCTTGCGCCTCGGCCAGAAGCAGCTCGACTTTCTTTCGCTCGCTTTCGGTGGTGCCGCGAACGGCCATCAAAGCGTGCTCCGATTTCTCGCGTGTTTCCTGAGCGCCGGAAAGGGTCGCTTCCAGACTGCGCAGGTGCTCGAGCGTTGACTCACGCCGGACGGCCAGGCTGGAGTGCTCCTCTTCCAGCGTGGAAACGCGATCTTCGTGTTTGGTCGAGGCGACCTGCAGCGTTTGCAATTCCTCTTCGTGGGCGGCGCGTTCTGCCTGAAGTTTCGTCGCCAGAGCGCCCAGTTTATCTACCTCCGCGCGCTTGCTCTGAAGAACATGCGAGGTCTTATCGACTAACGATTTCAGTTCCTGAATCTCCAACTGCTGCCGAGCCCGCTTGGTTTCCGCGGCCGCGATTTCAGATTGAGCCCGGCCGATCAGCTCTGCGATCTCTTCGGTCCGTTGCCGGTTGAACTCGATTCGGCTCCGGTGCGCGCCAATTTCGCTCTGCAGATGTTCGACCTCGGTCCGAACATCGGCGATTTGCGCGTCGATTTCATCCAGACCGGAGCGTCGCTCCGCCAGCTGGCTTTCGCGATTATCGATCTTCTCCCGGGCAGCGCGCTCGCCGTCGCCGATTCGTTCGATCTCAGCGCGACACGTCTTCAGATCGTGTTCCAGGCGTTCGAGATGTTTTCTGGAATGATGAGTATCGAGCACCTGGAGATCAGCCAGTAACGCCTGATATCTTCTGGCCTTGCCGGCCTGCCGTTGGAGCGAGCCGATCTGCCGCTTGACCTCTTTAATGATGTCGCTGATGCGCAGGAGATTTGCTTCCGTTGCTTCAAGTTTGCGCAAGGCCTCGCGCTTCTGCGCTTTGTATTTGGTGATACCGGCCGCTTCCTCAAAGACGGCGCGGCGATCCTCCGGACGCGCGCTCAGGATCAGGTCGATTTTGCCCTGTTCCATCATCGAGTAAGCGCTGCGCGCCACGCCGGTGTCGGCGAAAAGGCTTTGAATATCGCGCAGGCGGCACGGCGTCTTGTTGAGAAAATATTCGGAGTTGCCGTCGCGATAAACGCGGCGCGTTACGCGGACCTCATGCCAGTCGACGCCGAGTTCGGTGCCGCAGTCGGTCAGGGTGAGTGAGACCTCGCCGAAACCGAGCGGCTTGCGCGTATCAGTGCCGTTAAAAATGACGTCAGCCATTTCGCCGCCGCGGAGCGACTTGGCCGATTGCTCGCCCAGAACCCAGCGCATGGCGTCGAGCACGTTCGACTTGCCGCAACCATTCGGGCCGACGATTGCCGTGATGCCTTCGTGGAAGTTAAGAACGGTCTTATCGGCGAACGATTTGAACCCGAACAGTTCGAGCGATTGGAGATGCATAAAAGGGGCCTATTATGGGCCGTGAGGGTGAATATAGTCCGCTCAGCCTGATGACAAGTAAAAACCACACAATGCGGTGGTAGGCAAAACCGCCTGCCCCAACATTTTGTGGATGGGGCCGGAAAGGCGAACCTGTCGCCTGGGAATGGCCGTTCGCGCCACCGATTCGGACGTGCCCGAATGCGTGAGCTGGCCTCTCACATTAAAATTGAAGCGAACACGGCGCCTCTAAGATCAGTCGGTCGCTGCGGCGGTCCGATCATGAACCGTTCGAAGCGAGGTCGTCAAAAACTCGCTTCGGCTACGCGCGTCTTCACGCTAGAGTGGCAACCATGCGAGCAAATCACCTGGAAGATCTTTACTCCTTTCTGCGTTTTCCGAGCGTGTCGACGGACGACAATTATTCTCCAAAACTCAAAGAGTGCGCCCAGTGGCTGGTCAAAAAACTGACGAGCATTGGTCTGGACGCGGAGTTGGTCCCGACGCCCGGCCATCCGGTGGTTTGGGCCCGAAACAAACATCAACCGGGCCGCCGGACCGTTCTGATTTACGGCCATTACGATGTGCAGCCCGCCGATCCGCTGGAGCTCTGGGAATCTCCGCCGTTCGAGCCCGTGCTCAAGGATGGCTATGTCTTTGCGCGCGGCTCGACCGACAACAAGGGGCAGATCCTGTCGCACATTTTAGGTGTGCAGGAGACGATCGAACAGCAGGGCGGTCTGCCGGTGAACCTGCACTTTGTCATCGAAGGCGAAGAGGAAATTGGCAGCGGCAACCTGGGAAATTTTTTGCAGCAAAACCGGAGCGCTCTGCAATGCGACGTGGTGGTCGTTTCCGATACCGGCATGATCGCGCCCGGCACTCCGACGCTCAGTTACGGTTTGCGTGGAGTGGCGGCGTTGGAATTGAAGGTGACGGGTCCGGAGATCGATCTGCACTCCGGAATTTTCGGGGGAGCGGTGGCTAATCCGGCGACGGCCCTGGCGCATCTGCTCGCGAGTTTGCACGACGACAAGGGCCACATAACGATCGCCGGTTTTTACGACGAGGTTGCGCCGTTGCAGGATTGGGAGCGGGAAGCCTGGCGCAAGATTCCGTTCGACGCCGACAAGGAGGTATTGAAGGAGACCGGCGCGTCTGCGTTGTTTGGAGAAGCGGGTTTCAGCACGCTGGAGAGAATTTGGGCGCGCCCGACTGCGGAAATCAACGGCCTGGGCGGCGGATACCAGGGACAGGGCACCAAGACGGTGATTCCGCGCGAGGCCATGGCGAAACTGACGTTCCGGCTGGTTCCGAATCAACCTGCGGACAAGATCATTGCTCTGGCCCGGAAACATCTGGAAAAAAATCTGCCGCCGGGCGTGGCCTTGGAAATGACCGGGGGCCACAACGGGCCGTGGTACCTGACCGATCCACACAGCAAGTTTGGGGAAGCGGCGCAGCGCGCGTTGCGCAAGGCATTCAGCGCGGAAGTGGCGCTCATCCGGGAAGGCGGAAGCATTCCGATCGTGTCCGATTTTCGCAGCGTGCTCGGGGTGGAGACGCTTCTCATCGGGCTGGCCCTGGCAAATTGCCGCGCGCATTCGCCAAACGAGAATTTTCCGGTGGCGAATTTTGAAGCCGGCATCCGGATGAATCAAGCCGTCCTTCAGGAATTAGCCGTTTGATGGCGCGAAAAAATCCAAAGTGAGATGAGATTTCGCTCTTTGATTCTGATCGCGCTGATGGCTGCGATTGGTATCGCGGGATCGGTCCGCAGCGCGGCGCAAGAAGACGAGTCGTTTGGTGAGAAGATAAAAAAGTTTCTGGCCGGGCCAAGTCCGAAGCCAAGCCCGTCATCTCCTGATGAGGACCCGACTTCGGCCAGTGGCCGAACATCCGATGCGTCGCCCGAGCCTTCGCTTCGTCGCGGGAAAACGCAATTATCCGAGCCGGTCCGTCCGATTTCTCCCGGACCCTCCCGAAAGCGGTGGCCTCTCGCCGGCGCCGAGGGTAAAGAAAAAGACTCCGGCGCCCGCGGAGAGCGTTGTGCCCACGGAAACACCCTCGTCGGCACCGGCCGCAGATGTTTCGCCTGCTGCCCGGCGCACCGTCAAGGACACGCGCGGTCCCGACGCAACCCTTTTTACCACCGAAATCTTGGGCTACGAAAACTACTCGCCCGGGGTGCGCAAGGTCCTCGATCTGGCGCTCGACCTAACGACTCAAAATCTCGGGTATAAATATAACTCGGCCGATCCAGCGAATGGCGGAATGGATTGTTCCGGTTTCGTTCAATATGTGCTCTCGAAAAGCGGTGTGCCCAATGTGCCGCGCGATGCGCGGGAACAGTACATCTGGGTGCGAAAAGCGGGGACCTTCCAGGCGGCGCTTTCCCGTGGCGACCATGGCGTCGAGCTCGAGGCCCTCAAGCCGGGCGATCTGCTTTTTTGGGCAGGGACCTACGAAATCGACCGCGACCCGAGCATCTCCCAATGCATGATCTATCTTGGCCGCGAAATGGCGACCAATCAGCGAGTGATGATCGGCGCGAGCGATGGCCGCAGTTACAAAGGCCAGACGCGCTTCGGCGTAAGCGTCTTCGATTTTAGAGTTTCCGGTGCGGCCAGGAAATCGGCGGATGGCGCCAATCCCGTTTTCGTGGGCTACGGGCCGGTGCCCGGTTTGCCCGAGAATTGAATCGTTAGTCTAGCGGGCTTCATCAGAGGAGGCTTGATCCTCGTCGGTCGACGGCAGCGAGCGCGCGGCCGGGACGGGAGAGGTGGCGGGCTGGGAAAGGTGCGCCTGCCCCTGGCGGTAGAATCTTGCAGCCGCGCCAGCGAGCAGCGCGATCATAATAATAATGACGACCCGCTGTTCGTTTTTCGTGAGTGCAAGCAGGTGTGATGGCGTCTTCATCAGGCCGCGTAAGCAATCGGATCGGCCAGCCCGGCTTCGCGGAAGCCTTTGCGCCGCAACTGGCAGGAATCACAGAGGCCACAGGCCTGGCCGGCTGGAGTTGGATCGTAACAACTGTGCGTCAGCGAAAGATCGATCCCGAGGTCGAGCGCCCGGCGGATGATCTGCGCTTTCGTCATTTCGAGCAGGGGCGTGTGGATTTGAAAATGCGATCCTTCCACGCCGGCTTTGGTTCCGAGATTTGCCATTTGCTCAAAGGCTCGGATGAACTCGGGCCGACAATCCGGGTATCCGCTGTAATCCAGGGCGTTGACTCCGATGAAGATGTCGAACGCGCCGAGCACCTCCGCCCAGGCGAGCGCGTAGGAGAGAAACAGGGTGTTGCGTGCCGGCACGTAGGTGACGGGAATGCCGCGTGAGATTTCGATTTCCGGGCGGGACTTTGGCACTTCGATCCCGTCAGTCAGAGCAGAGCCGGAAAAAATCTGAGGTTCGATCCTGGCTACGCGATGTTCTCGCGCGCCCAGGGCTCCGGCCATGCTCCGCGCGGCTTCGAGTTCGATCCGGTGGCGCTGTCCGTAATCAAAAGAAAGCGCGTAACATTCGAAGCGTTCCGCTCGAGCGATTGCGAGGGTCGTGGTTGAATCCAGTCCGCCGCTCAAGAGGACGACGGCGCGTTTCATCCGCCGTTTGGGCCAACCAGGACAAAGTTCTTGTCCGGATATTCGGCGCGAACGGTCAGAGCGATTCCGCCGCGCGCCGAAAACTGCGCGGTCACGATGACCTGCCGCGGACGGCACGCGCGCACAAAATCGTCGAGAATGCGGTTGGTGACCGCTTCATTGAAGGCGCGCTCATTGCGAAAGGCCGCCAGATAGAATTTCAAAGACTTGCTTTCGACGCATCGCCGGTCGGGCACGTAGTCGATATCGATTCGTGCAAAATCCGCCTGCCCTGTCACCGGACAGAGTGACGTGAAATCATCGGTCTCAAAATGGATCGAGTAATTCCGGCGCGCCGGATTGGGAAAAGTCTCAAGACGCGCGTCGGCCGGCGAAGATGGGATTCTGGCTTCGCTGCGACCGAGCAGGGTCAGTCCGGCCGATTTCTTCGCTTTAGCCACACCAGTATTAAACGGCGTCTGCGGCGTTGCTTCAATTGCATTCGCTCTCTCCCTCGGAAAGGTGGATCGAGCTCTCCGAGCTCGATGTTAACAAGCATCGCGCGCGGAGCGCACGATCCACCTAGTCCGGATGCCGCAGCTCGTGGGCGGTTCGGTGAACCGCCCCTACCTAACCATCCAGGGTCGCGGAGGTGTTTTCTAATCCGGATGCCGCAGCATCGGATCTTTGAGGGCGCGCTCGCGATCGCCATTCTTGCCGTAGTTCCAGTAATCGACCTTCAGACTGTTCTTCAGCTTCAAATGGCTGCCGTCGAAGGCCGTCCATTCGCGCAGGAGAAACGGAAAGTCGCGATCAAGAACAAAACGATCCGTGCCGGCGGCATGCCGCACATTCACCTCAATGCTGCGTTCGCCGATCTTCCAGGAAAATTTCGCGGGCTTAATTTCGCCCAGCTCTTTTTGCGGAGCGGCCAGGGTCGGGACGAACGGCACCTCCAATTCGCCGGCCGGCTTTGAGAAATCGAGCATGCGGACACGGAGCGGGAGCTCGTCGTAAAACACGAGCGAGCCGCCAGGGGACGAGATCTCCTGTCCGTTCACTCTCCCCCGTTGGGTATCGCACGAATAATTCCAGGTCGTCTTATCAGTCCCGCGGTTTTCGCAGACGTTTTTGGAAACGTTGCCCATACCCTCGTTGCCCACGAACGACAATTGCGCGAGGGAAGCATAATCCAGGCGCCACAACGCATTGCTTGATCTCTGTTCGTTAAAGAGACCCCGCGGCACGGTCGCGACTTCGTTCATGCGAAGGACGGGCAGGG
Source organism: uncultured Verrucomicrobiae bacterium (assembly GCA_963788855.1). Classification (GTDB taxonomy): domain Bacteria; phylum Verrucomicrobiota; class Verrucomicrobiia; order Chthoniobacterales; family UBA10450; genus CAWBIE01. The sequence continues at coordinate 115,635 of CAWBIE010000003.1, read as the reverse complement.
CGCCGGCTTGCTTCGGATCGAGCTGGGGAGTGAGCGAAATCGGATCGACCAAGCCGGGCGTAAAGATAATCAAAACCTCGCACGGACGCGGTTGTCCATCGCGCACGAACTCAGCATTGTAAAAGTCGGCTTCAGCTCTGCCATCGCCCCAGTAGCTGGTGTTTTGCAACAAGGCCGGCGTGAATTGGGCCGGGGCGGTGCCCGAAAACGCCAGGAGAAGCAGGATTGCGCAACGGCCCGACACGGTGGAAGAATTGGAGATGGAACCGCAAACCTCAATCCCGAAAAATCGGATCGGTGTGATTGACGTGATCGCGCACGACACGAAAACCGATGAGGCGGTGCTGGCCATGAACGAACTGCAAACGTGGGACGGTTCCGATGAGCAGTTACATACCCTGCAGGAGAGATTTAATGCTTACGTTTCGTTTCTTCTCGACGGGGAACTGGATGAAGCGCATCCGGAATTGCGCGGGAAACGGGCGCGTATCGAGGTGCGTTGCGAGCACATGCCGGACGTGCGCGCGATCGAGCTGCTCGGCTTGATCCACGACCAGCTCGCGCTGCAAGAGATCAGGATGGAAGTCGTGGTGGCGGGCGGTGGGAGTTGCGGATCGGGTTGCGACTGTCATTGAGCTGTAGCCACCCCGCTCTGCCTGCCGAGTCGGAGCCTTCAGCGAAGGCTGGTCGGGGCGTCTTTCTTTTCCGACACAGCGACAGAGCGCCGTGGCTACAGTTTCACGGCGCGCACCCTGTCAATATTTCAGAAACGAGGTGACCGGCGTGGGCGCCAGCTTTTCGCGCCCGTGCAAGAACTCGAGCTCGATTAAGAAAATCGCTTCGGTCAATTCTCCGCCAATTTTGGCAATCAGCGCGGCGGCGGCGGCCGATGTGCCTCCCGTGGCCAGTAAATCGTCGACCAGCACGATTTTTTCGCCCGGGGCCATGGCATCGACATGCATTTCCATCTCGGCCTCGCCGTATTCCAGCGAATATTTCGCAATCTCGGTCTTGAAGGGCAACTTTCCCCGCTTTCGGATTGGGACAAAGCCAACCCCGAGCTCGTAGGCAACCGCCGATCCAAACAGAAAGCCGCGCGCGTCGATTCCGACAATCTTGTCGATCTTCTTTCCGCGGCATTGCTCGAGAAAGACATCGATAGAGGCGCGAAAAAGGTCGCCATCGCTCAGAATCGGCGTGATGTCCTTGAAGACGATTCCCTTCTTTGGAAAATCGGGCACATCGCGCACGCCCGCGCTCAATTTTCCGAGGTTGTCCAAACCCATGGCGCGATGCTAACGGGTGCTTTTGAAAGGTCAACCGCCGCAGTAGAGGTTTGCCAACATCTGAGCGCCCTTCTAAGCTGGCCATTCGCGTGGACCGGCAACTCCTCATCGTCTCGAGCATTTGTTTTCTGGCTGCGGTGATTCGCACGGTGGCAGCCTTCCGAGCCGGCAGTTTTCGACCGGGCCGATTCAATTTTTTGGCAATCGCAACCGGATTCGCTTTGCAAACCGCCTTTCTATCGGTCCGGGGCCACGCTCTGGGGCGCTGTCCGCTGACCAATCTGTTTGAAGTGCTCGTCTTTCTGGCGTGGTCGGTGGCTCTGATCTATATGCTTATCGGCCCGGTCTACCGCCTTTCGCTCATGGGCGCGTTTACGGCGCCGCTCGTCTTTGCCATCCAAACCCTGGCCCTGCTCGCGCCGATCGACGTTCGCCATGTGGCCAGGCTGCCGGCCAACTCCTGGCTCGAATTTCACGCTTCGATGTCGATGATTGCCTACGGCGCGTTCGCCCTCGCCTGCATCGCCGGTGTGATGTATCTGCTGCAGGAACGGCAACTCAAGACGCGCCAGTTACACTCGATCTTTTATCATTTGCCGCCCCTGACCGATCTGTTTGTAGCGATCACGCGCCTGCTCTGGTGGGGTTTCGCGCTTTACACGCTCGGTTTGGTCAGCGGATTTTTTGTCGGTCAACCCCTGCCGCACGTGCAGATATTTTGCGCGTTCGCGGTTTGGCTGCTTTACGCTGCGATTCTGCAGGGGCGCCACCTTCGCCGCCTGGCCCCCAAACGGGTGGCTGCGTTGTGCATCGTCGCTTTTGGCGCGGCCCTTACCCTTCTCTGGGGGATCAGCTTCAGCGCGCAAATGAGTTCGCCACCATGAACCTGTTTTGTGTCGGCTTAAGCCATCACACCGCCAAGGTTGATGCTTTGGAGCACTTCGCCGGTGACTCCGAAACGCATTCCCTGTTGCGAACTGCAGGTTGTGGGGAAGCTCTCCTGCTGAGCACCTGCAACCGGGTCGAAGTTTATGGAGCGGCGGAGACGCCGGTGCCGACGGGAGAGGTCGCTCGCTGTCTGGCGCGACGGAACGATCAGCAATTCATCGACTCCGCGCCGGTTTTTTATCGCTATGAAGCAGACGCCTGTGTGCAGCATCTTTTTCGGGTGGCTTCCGGTATCGATTCCATGGTGATCGGCGAGACCGAAATTCTGGGGCAGGTGAAAAAAGCTTATGAAGCGGCCCGCTCCTCCGGTTCGGCCGGCCCATTCTTGCACCGGCTGTTCCAGCGAGCTTTTCGAGTGGCTAAACAGGTCCGGACGCATACCGAGATCACGCGCGGCTTCGTCTCGGTTGGCTCGGTGGCGGTCGATCTTGCCTATAAGATCTTCGGCGATCTGGGAGGACGAAAGGCTTTGATTCTGGGCGCGGGCGAAACCAGTGAACGAACGGCACGGGCCCTGGCCTCGCGTGGGGTCAGAGATTTGAGGGTGAGTAATCGTTCTGCGGATCGCGCCCATCATCTCGCCGCTATTGTCGGAGGCGCCGCCATTCCTTTCGAGGATTGGACGAAACAATGCGGGGAAGTCGACATCTTGATTGCATCAACTTCGTCCGAGCAGCCCCTTCTTCATCCCGAGAACCTGAGTCCAATCTTGCGGGGCCGGGTCGATCGGCCCCTCTTTATAATAGATATAGCGGTGCCGCGGGACGTTCACCCCGACGTCAATCAACTCGACGGTGTTTTTCTCTATGATATCGACTCGTTGCAATCAGTTGCCGAGCAGTCACTGGTCTTGCGGCGTCACCAAATCTCGGCGGCGGAGGCGATCATCGACCAGCACGTCTCGGATTTTCGGCAGCGATTTTTTGCGGCGGACAAGCTGGGTGCGCCGTACACCGGGTCGATCAGTCGCGCTTCTTTGCCGCTTTCGGAATTGGGAAGCTAACAGCGTCCCCTACAGGGCAAGCGTGCGTTCTCTCCTTCTTGGTTCGTTGATTCTCTGTCTCCTTGCCTCGGGACTTCCGGGGAAGGACACGCAGTTGGAGCAAGTGGTTTACCGGCTGAGCTACCCGGCGCCGAACGGTAGCACCGTGCATGTGCGGGTCGATCTGATCGGAGACGTATCCGGCCCGCGGACCCTGCTGATCCCGCGCGCCGTGCCCATGGGCTACGGCGAGGAGCCTTACGACAGTTTTGTTTCGCACGTGCAATCGTTTGACGCCGCGGGGAAGCCGCTCGAGGTGACCCGCGCCAATGTGCCAACCTGGCGGGTAGGATCGGCCGTGCGCGTGGAGTACGACGTGGATCTGGCGCGCATGGAGCAGGAGATTCACGATGGCACAGATAGTTCGCGCGTGCGGACAGACTACATGGCCGTGCTTGGCTACTCCGTTTTCGGATTCATTCCCGGTTGCGAAGACCGGCCCATCGAATTGCAGATCGAAGGGCCGAAAGGCTGGCCGGTGTTCTCGACACTGGCGCCGGCGGGCGGCTCGCTGCTCGCGGAGAATTTCTACGCACTGGCCGATTCGCAGATCCTGATGGGACCAGCGATGCACGTTGTTCCCGTTCACTACCCGCGGGAGAAGGATGCGCCTCTCACGCTTGCCTATTATTCCGAGGTGGAAGTGGACCGGGCACGGCTCGAACGCCTTTCCGCTGAAGCGATGTCCGCGATGCTGGAGTATTTCGCCGGACCGGCTCCAGCTCCGTTCGCGCATTACACTATCTTCCTGGAATTTCTGAAGCCCGTATCGAAGGACCATACCTATGGGTTCGGGATGGAGCATCTGGAGAGTTTTCATGCTGCGCTGGCTGCCTCCGACGCCGACCCCGCAGCCTTTCCCGACGGTCGGCTGCGCTATCATATCGCCCACCACGTGGCCCACGCCTGGATTCCAAAGCGCTGTTACGGCGAAGGCTACTATCCGTTTCAATGGAACGCTGCGCCGCGCATCGACACCATCTGGTTCAGCGAAGGCTTTGCGCAGTATGCGGCCATTGCCGCGTTGGCCTCCAACGAAGAGCAGCGGCAGGAAATGCTCGAACGGCGATTTCGCAGCGTCCTGAGCGAGGCTTCCACGGAAATGCGGCGGATGCCACTCGTCGATCTTTCCCTGCTGGCCTCCACGGAGTATGCGCAGGATTTTCGCATCGGTAAGCTCACGTTTTCCCGCGGCGGCCTGATGGCCGCGGAAATGGACGATCGCATCCGCAAGGAAACCAGGGGGGAGAAAAGCTTGCGCGACGCGCTTCGCTATCTGGTGGCGTGGACGGCGCGGAGCCATCGTGCGTTTCGCATTGACGAGCTGCCCGTGCGGTTTCGTGAGGCTACGGGAGTGGAGACACGGGATATTTTGGAGAAGTGGCTGGCGCCGCTGCAGTGACCGCTGCCCGACCATTGGCACTCTCGGAATTGGGAAGCTGGCTTCGAAAGCGTTCGCGACCTGGCAGCTTCCCCTACAGGACCAGGCGGCGCATTATCTGTCCTGTTTGCAGGGGAAGCTGCTAGCTTCCCGCTGACGAATTACGTTTTGCCATGGCGGAGAAGATCATCCTTGGAACCCGGGGGAGCGAGTTGGCCCTGACTCAGGCGCGAATGGTCGCGCAAGTGCTGCAGGAGCGCTGGGCCGATCTCGAAATCGAAACCCGGACCATTCGAACGTCGGGCGACGAGGGTGTTTCAGCGGCGAGATCGCCGGAACCGCGCGCGGGCCGGAAGGGATTATTCACCGGAGAAATCGAACACGCGCTCCTTGCGGAGGATATCGATCTGGCTGTGCACAGCGCGAAGGATTTACCGAGCGAGCTCAATTCGGAAACGCAGATCGCCGCGGCTCTCCCTCGTGGGCCGGTCGACGACGTGTTGATTTCGAAGCTCGCCTGCGATCTATCATCGCTATCTGCCGGGGCTGTCGTCGCGACCGGCAGTGTGCGGCGGAAACATCAACTGCACTGGAAACGTCCGGATCTCGAGATCGTCGATCTTCGCGGAAATGTTCCGACACGTTTGCGCAAGCTCGCTACGCAAGAATGGGATGCCATCGTCCTGGCCCTCGCCGGGCTCGACCGGCTCGGCTTGAACATGAGCGAGGGCGGCGTGGTGTTTGAGGATCGGAACTTCTCGACCCAGCTGCTTCCGCGAGAAACTTTTCTGCCGGCCGGTGGGCAAGGCGTCATTGCTGTTCAAATTCGGACCGACGACGATCGCGCTCGAATGCTGGTCGAATCGATCAATGACTTCGACACACGCCTCTGTCTGCGAGCGGAGCGCGAATTTCTGCGGTTGTTACATGCGGACTGCAATCAACCCATTGGAGTTCTGGCCAGCATGGCCGGCTCGGCCATGGAGATCCGAGCGCAAATTTTCGACGCGGGGGCGGCTGTGCCGCGCGAAGCAAAGGTGGAAGGCCCAGGCGAGGACGCAGAGCTTCTCTCCGCCAGGCTGTTCTTAGCGATCAATGGACAATAAGAAACCGAGCAAGGAAAAGCGCGCCCGGGTTTATCTGGTCGGCGGAGGCCCTGGAGATCTGGGACTCGTCACATTGCGCGCCAAAGAATGTATCGAGCAGGCGGACGTTATTATATATGATCACCTCGCCAATCCCGGAATGCTGGCCTGGGCGCGGGACGACGCTGAAATCATTTATGCTGGAAAGACCGCCGGCGTGCACGCCTTGCCGCAAGAGGAGATTAACCGGCTGCTGATCGAGAAAGCGCGAGAAGGAAAACAGGTAGTTCGATTGAAAGGCGGAGATCCGTTTGTTTTTGGCCGCGGCGCCGAAGAAGCCCGGGCAATCGCCGACGCGGCAGTGGAATTCGAAGTCGTTCCGGGGGTCACGTCGGCCCTGGCCGGCCCGGCCTACGCCGGAATTCCGGTGACGCATCGCGCCCAGAATTCGCACGTGACTTTGTTCACGGGTCATGAAGATCCGGCCAAAGGCGGGAGCTCGATCGATTTTGCGGCCCTGACCAAACTGGGGGGAACGCAAGTCATGTTGATGGGTGTGGAAAGAATCTCGGCCATCACGCGCGAAATGATGTCGCATGGTGTGCGACCCGATCTTCCGGTCGCGCTGATCCGGTGGGCGACCACCGGCCGCCAGGAGACCTTGGTGGGAACAATCGACAATATTGCGCAGCGCGTGAAGGAGGCCGATTTCAAAGCGCCCGCCGTGGCCGTCTTCGGCGAAGTCGTTTTGCTGAGGGAAAATTTGAGCTGGTTCGAAAAACGCCCGCTACTGGGCAGGAGAATTGTGGTGACGCGATCTCGGAAACAAGCGAGTGCGCTGAGTCAAAAGCTGTCTGCTCTGGGCGCGGACGTTTTGGAATTGCCGACCATCCGGATAGAACCGCCGACGGACCTGCGCGAGTTCGGTGAACTCGTGCAAAGCGCGCACGTCTACGATTGGATCGTTTTCACGAGTCCGAACGGAGTCACGGCGTTCTTCGATCTGTTTTTCAAATTGTACGACGATGCCCGAGAAATCGGGGGCGCCAGGATTGCCGCGATCGGCCCTGCCACGGCGCAGCGGGTGAAAGAGAATCGTTTGCACGTCGACCTTCAGCCGGAGGAATTCGTGGCCGAATCGGTGGCGCGCGAATTTCAAAAGCAGGGTGGCGTTGAAAATCTACGAATCCTTTTGGTGCAGGCGGAAAAGGCGCGGGACGTGCTTTCTAAGCAGCTCTCCGATGCAGGAGCTATTGTGGACCAAGCGATTGCCTACAGGACTGTTTCGGAAACACGCGATGCCACCGGCGCGCGTCGCCGATTTCTAGAAGACGGCGCGGATATGATTACCTTTACGAGCTCATCGACGGTGGAGAATTTCCTCGCTCTGGGGTTGCCCTGGCCCGACCGGATGCGCGTGGCCAGCATCGGTCCAATCACCTCGCAGACCGCGCGCGATCGCGGATTGACGGTCGATATCGAAGCGCGGCGCCATGATGTCGATGGCCTGGTCGATGCGATTCGCCAGTTTGTCGTTAAAGGAAAGGATGCGCATCGTGCCTAAGGCAATCGCACTTCCGGACGAATTCGCGACCGCCATGCAACAGCTGAGCGCGGAAGCTGAAAAGACGCTGTTGCCGAGCCCGGGCGGGGAAGGCGATTTGGTCGCCAGCGCGGCCATCATCGCGGAATTTGGACAGAAACTTCAGACTCTGGCCGGTCGGCTGGAAGGATTCGAGGTGGCAATTTCCAAGAAGATCGACCGGCTCGCCAAGTCGGTCGCATCGGAAAAATCAGCGGACCTTGAAGAACGGTTCACCAGGATAGCCGAGGACCTGAGCGCGATTCGCAAATCGGAGAGCGTGAACCACCGGCTGTTTGATTCACTTCATGCGGAGCTGCTTGAATATCGCGACAATTTCCTGCACGAGTCGCTGCAGAAACCGTTTATTCATGATCTCGTCCACCTCTTCGACGATCTGACCATCCTCTCCGAGCAGCTCAACAGCGCCGCGCAGGCGTTGCCGGTTCCCATCGCCCAGTGGCGGGACAACCTCGAAAACGCCATCCACTCGCTCATGGAGATCCTGCATCGCTTCGAGGTTAAAGAAGTCGAGCCGAAGGAGATCGTTGACCGCGCGTTTCACCGGGTCGTCAGTTACGAGCCGGCCGGTTCGCCGGAAGAAGATGGCCGGATCGTCATGAGGGTGAGACGCGGATTCTTCTGGCGCGGAAAACTTATTCGGCCGGAAGAGGTTATCGCCCGGAAATTCGGCTAAATCTGCGCGCGTTTGGGCTGAAATTCGTGGTCGAGCCGGGCTTATGGCAATCGCCCGCGTGATTCTGATTCTCCCTCTGAAATTGGGCATGGAAACTGCACCTCAAGGGAGGGCGGAAGGCTGGTAAAACGACTTCTATTCCCCACACATGTCTCAAAGAAAAGCAGTAGGAATCGATCTGGGAACAACTTTCTCGGCTGTTGCTCACATCGATGCTTACGGCAAACCGCATATCATTCCGAACGCGGAGAACGAACGTATCACGCCTTCGGTCATTTTGTTCGACACCGCCTCCGTCGTCGTTGGCACGGTGGCGAAAAACAATGCGGTGGCCGAGCCAGAACGAATTGTCGATTTCGTAAAACGCGAAATGGGCAAATCGAAAGGCCAATTTCATCGAGAGTTCGATGGGAAAATCTTTTCAGCTGAAGAACTCTCCGCCCTCATTTTGAAAAAACTGAAGGCCGATGCCGAGAAGTACCTGAAGGAACCGGTCACCGACGCCGTGATTACCGTCCCGGCCTATTTCAACGATGCCGAGCGAACGGCCACCATTACGGCTGGTCAACTGGCCGGGCTGAATGTTTTGCAGATCGTCAATGAACCAACCGCGGCTGCGCTGGCTTACGGGGTCGACAAATTGGACGAGGATCACACCGTTTTCGTATTCGACCTGGGGGGCGGGACCTTTGACGTGACCATCATGCGCATCGCCAACCGCAAAATTGAGATCCTCGCGACCAATGGCGATCACCGTCTGGGCGGCAAGGACTGGGATGATGTCATCGTGAATTTTGTGGCGGAGGAATTCGATCGCACGCACGGCGAAAATCCGCTGCTCGATTTGCAAAGTTATCAGGACCTCCAGACCCGTGCCGTGGCCAGCAAGATCCAGCTCTCAAGCCGGCCACGCACAACCATCGTTCATCAGCATCACGGCCAAAGTGTCAAAGTAGAAATCACACGCGAGGAATTTGAAGCGCGCAGCCGGCATTTGGTGGAGAAATGCAAGACGATTTGCGAAATGGTGATGCAGGAAGCGCAGATGAAATGGGACAAGATCGACAAGATCCTTCTGGTCGGCGGCATGACGCGTATGCCGATGGTGTGCGACATGATTTCCAAGTTGTCGCCCGCGCCGACGGTCAGCGATGTCAATCCCGACGAAGCAGTCGCGATGGGGGCGGCTATTCAAGCGACGCTCTCGATGTTGCATGAAGAAGCGATCTCGGGAGAAAAGTTGGTGGGTGAGGACACGCGCCAGCAATTCTCCTCGCGCGATGGCCGCTTGATGCAGGTCACCGATATCACCTCCCACACCCTGGGAGTCGTCCTCTGGGATGAAGCGAACCTGGAGGAATACGTTTTTCCCATGATCCGGAAACGCACGGCCATTCCAGCGGTCGCGAAGAACTCGTTTGGGACCGCCGACGCCAATATGCCGCGGGCCGTGGTGAAGATCGTGGAAGGCGAAAGCACGCTCCCCGGGGAATGCACTCCGTTGGGCGTCTGCGACATTACTTTGCCGCCGTTTCTGCCCAAGGGATCCCCGGTTGAGCTGAGTTATGAATACAACGCGAACCAGGTTCTCGAGGTCGCGGTGGAGGCATGCGGACAACGGTCCAAGATGTCGATTGAGCGTAACACCGGACTGGCGGAGCATGAAATCGGGCAGGCCACTTCCAGTCTCGGGAAACTGAAGGTCGAATGACCGTGAAATGCGACGTCAGCTTTCCTCTGCCGTTGCCCGACGATCCGCAAAAGTGGGACGGTTGGAGCAAATATAAGTCGCCGAATCTTTACGAGCGGCTTTGCCTCGATCCGCGCGCCAATCCCAGCAACGAGATCATTGAGGAACATTGTCGGGAACTTCTGCGCTGGTGGCAGAAAAAACTGCCGCTGAAGAATCAGCCGAGCAATCCGCTGGCCCAACTGCTCCGTCCCGGTTTGGACGAATCATCCCGCTACCTGACCGAAGCACGGGTTGAGCTTCTCGAATCCGGAGCGTCGCCGCGTTGTGGACGATGAACTCGCCGCGCAGGCCGAGGAAGAGGCTGTCATCGAGTTTCACAAGTATTTCACCTTCGCCATTGCCGATGGAGTCTTAACGGCCGCGCAGGAAAAAAGTCTCCTCCAATTCGGTGCCGAGCATGGGCTGACAGAGGAAAAAATGTTGTCCTATATCGAGGCTGAACTGGCCGACAGCGGGGCCAAGCGGGCCGAGCCTGTCGCACCGGCTCCGCGTGCCGCGGCCAAATCACGACGGCGCGGATCGCTTCAATCCGAAGGAGGATTTCCTGCGCATGCTCGGTCTGAGTGGATTGGATAGCGATTCGATGACCGATGACCAGCGCGATGCCTTTATCAACATGGCCGAAAACCTCGGGATCGATCCGGGCGAGGCGGAGGACGTGGTCGACGATTACCTCGAGGACGCGGACAAGAGATTCAACGACGCCATGACGGAAGTCGCGTCGGCGGCGCCGCGTGTCGAGGTAGTGCAAAATGGAGCGACTCCGCCGGCTCCCGTCCCCGAATCAGCTCCGGAGCCTGAGCTGAGCAGCGCCAACGAAGCCCAGGAGCGCGCGCAATTCATTAATTTCCAAAACTCGCTTGGTGGCCAGATGCTGTTTGTTCCATCCGGGCAGTTCGTGATGGGAAGCGAGAACCCGGATGCGGCGCCAAACGAGCGCCCCATCACGCGAGTCAGTGTGAGCCGGTATTACTTATCGCGTCACCTCATCACAAACGCGACTACGAACAATTCGATTCATCGCACGCTCGGAAGCGCGCGCCCGGGGCAGGGGATCGCCATCCCGGTGGTTTACGTTAGCAGCCTCGAGGCGATCAAATTTTGCCGAGTGGCTCAGCGCCCGAGAGCGCAAGAAATATCGGTCTGCCGACCGAGGCGGAATGGGAATACGCGGCGAGGGGGATTGATGGACGGAGATATCCATGGGGCAATTATGAAGGCCGTGGCGATCTGGCCAATTTCGCCGACAAGAACACCGTTTTTGCCTGGAGCGATCGCGAAATCGATGATGGTTATGCGGAGACGTTCCCCGGTAGGTGCGTTTCCGTCTGGGGGCGAGCCCCTTCGGCATGGAAGACATGGCGCGGCAACGTTTGGGAATGGTGCCTCGATTACTACGAGCCGTATCGCGGTACGCCCAAAGGTCAATCCGCGCGGGCCCATCGATCGGGGCGAAACGAATCTACCGAGGCGGCAGTTGGAAATCGCGTTTCAACAGCTTGAGAACGACCGTGCGCGGATCAAACGTCCCGAATTTTTCCTGCAACGATCTCGGTTTTCGGGTCGTGTGCGAATGTGAGTGATGGCGGCGACGCGCTCCCTTCTGTCATCCCGAACGAAGGTGAGGGACCACCCAACCGGCGGACGATTACGCAGGTAGTCAGTGTGATCCACGGTCGACTGTGAGGTCCTTCACCGTCTGCGCGGCTCAGGATGACAAGCTGTGGGTCGGATGACCACTTGAGGTACGGAGGTGCGAACGGCTACCCAAAAAAAAAGACCCGCCGTGGCGAGTCCGTCGGGACCTGACTGGAATTGGAGAATTACGACGGATTGAAGCGAAACTTGGTGCGGCCGCGCTTGGCGTTAGCCTTGGCCTTGCGGCGACTCTTCTGATTCGGGGTCTCGAACGCGCGCAAGCGTCGGACCTCTTCGAGAATGCCTTCGGCGTCGAGCTTGTTCTTAAGCCGTTTTAGCGCGCGGTCGACCGGTTCACCTTTGCGAACGATGACTTCTGGCATCATAATTTCTCCTTAAATTAACTGCACCAGCGTTCGGCAGGGGCGTTGACGCGGAAACTAATCGCGGCTTCAGGCGCGTCAAATCCGTGTGAATAACTTCGCTACGAGACGGTAGGGTTAGCGTTCACCGTTTTTCTGCGTAATTTCCCGGCGTAACGAGCTGGACTGCCGCCGCCAGCGCTGGTCCACCAAAGAACGATAGGGGAGGCGATAAAGATCGAGGAATAGGTTCCGACGACCACGCCGATAATAATAGCGAGCGAAAAGTCGCGCAGGACGGCGCCGCCAAACAGAAATAGACACAAGATCGGGATCAGCGTGACCGTGCTGGTCAGAATCGTGCGGCTCAGCGTCTGGTTGATGCTCTCGTTCATGATCTGCTCGATCGAGCCGCGCCGGCCGCTGGCCAGGCCTTCGCGGATTCGGTCGTAAACGACGATCGTGTCGTTGATGGAATAACCGGCGATCGTGAGCACGGCGCCGACCATGGTGAGGGTCAGCTCGCGGCCGCAAAGAGCGAAAACACGCCAACCGTGATAATGACGTCATGCAAGAGCGCGACAATCGCGCCGACGGCAAACGAAAGTTCGAAACGGAACGTCACGAAAATCAGAATGCCGAGAATGCCGAGGCCGAGGGCGACAAGAGAGCTCCTGGCCAGCTCGCCTCCGACCAGCGCGCCGACACGTTCCGAGCCTTCCACCTTGAAGGCCGGCGCCCGGCATGGACTGGGTCAGATCTGGTGCTCGACCTTGTCGCTGGTGTGCAGGGGCGTGCGCACCGTGATATAACTATTTGCCGCCTGGGCCGATTCCTGAATCGAAGCGTCGGCCAATCCGATTGGCTTCGAGGCGTTCGCGGATCTGGCCGACGTCGATTGGACTTGGCGAGCTCAGCGTGATCAGATCGCCGCCGCGAAAATCGACCCCGAAATTCTTCTCGCCGCGCACGTAGAACGACGTCGGCGCCGGCGAGGATCAGGGCGAGCGAACACATGCAGGCGAGGAAACCTTTGCCGAGAAAGTTGATGTTCTTCGACGAAATCAGATGCAGCATCGAGATGCTCTTGATCCGGCCGGTATCGACAAACCAACTCAAGCAGTTGCGGCCCACGATCAAGGCGGTGAAGAGCGAAGCCAGAATGCCGAGCGTGAGCGAGATGGCGAAGCCTTTGACCGGTCCGCTCGCCTTCCAGAACAGAATGGCCGCGGTGATCAGGGTCGTCACGTTGGCATCGAAGATCGAGCTGAACGCCTTCTGATAGGCCGTCTGCACCGCAGCCTTGAGCGACTTGCCGAGCGCCAGTTCTTCGCGCAACCGTTCGTAAATCAGGACGCTGGCGTCGACCGAAAGACCGATCGTCAAAATGATGCCGGCAATGCCCGGCAGGGTGAGAACGAACCGGAACATGGTCAGAGCGCCCATCAAGAGGATCAAATTGATGATGAGCGCGAGATTGGCGATGAGCCCGAGGAATCGGTAATAAACCAGCACGCACAACAGGGTGATGGCGAGCCCCATCAAACCGGCGATGATGCTGGCGCGAATCGAGTCCATGCCGAGCGTCGGCGAAACGCTGCGCTCTTCTTCAATGCTGACCGGCGTCTGCAACGGATTCTCCAGCACGCTGGCCAGGCCGCGCGCTTCCTGCTCGCCGAACTTTCCGGTGATGATGGCGTCGCCGTCGTAAATCGCGGTCCTTGATCACGGGCGCCGATTGAATGATGCCGTCGAGCACGATGGCAAAACGATGATTGACGTTCGCTTCCGTGATCTTGCCGAACTTCTTTCGCGCCTTCGCTGTCGAACTTCAGCTGCACCGTCCAGCCTTCGTTCCCGTAGTAAGCGTGCGATTCGCGCACGTGGTCGCCGCCCAGATCGGCTTTCTTCTTAACGAGCAGCCGCTCGTCCCTGGCTTTTTCGTTGTCCTCGGCCGGATGTTTGTAGATCTCGATCCGGTACTCGGGCGGGATGACTTCCTCGTCCTTTGTCGATCGCCTTCCAGGCGCTTGCCGTTATCCGGATAAACGAGGCGAAATTCCAGTTTGGCGACGCGCGAAAGCTGATCGCGCGCTTCCTGAATCTTGGCCGTGTCGAGTCCGGGGATTTGAACCAGGATGCGATCGTTCCCCACCGGAGTGATGACCGGCTCGCCGCCGCCGAAGTAGTCGACACGTTTGCGAATGACCTCGACCGCCTGATCGAGCATCGCCTTGGTGATTTCCTTGTCCCCCTTGACCAGGCGGATGAGGAATGAAGTGCCGCCCTGAATATCGAGACCGAGCGCGATCTTCTCCTTGCGGCGGCCAGATCGTGGCGATGCTGAAGAGCGACCAGCAGCACCATGAGGGTCGTGGCCAGGAGGCGTTTGCGCAGCCGAGGTCGGTCGCGAAATACCAGCCGAAAAGAATCAGCAAGCCGAGCCCGATGAAAAATGTCAGCGCGGGACTCATCCTCTTTAGCTGTCGGATTTAAGAACTGTCGTGACGGCCGATTTTTCCATCTCGATCTTCACGTTGTCGGCCACTTTCACGATCACCGTCGTTTCCTTGACGTTGGAGATCAGTCCGTGAATTCCGGCGTTGGTTACCACCCGGTCGCCGGTCTTCAAGGATGAAATCAAGTTCTGTTGCTCCATCTGCCGCTTTTTCTGCGGCCGGATCATGACGAAATACATGATCACGAAAACCAGCGTCATCGGGATGATAAAACCGCCGAGACCACCTCCCAGTCCGCCGGGAGATGCCGTTTGTGCCTGGGCTAAAATAAAGCAAAGCATGGGATATAACGCTGACCGCGGCGACAATCACCGCTGAGCGGATTCTTACTGAGCACAAGCCGCCACCCAATGCAACGGAAAGCTGGGCGTGCGGTCTGCTATCTGTAGCGGCGCTCTGTGAGCGCCGGCGCATTGGATTTCGGCGGTCATAGACCGCCGCTACAACTTTTCTGAAGTCGCTTCCTCGCGAGCTTTGTATCCGCCAACAAACTGCTTGGCGAAATTGGTCGAACCCTCCCGCTTCAATTGCCTCCCGCGCCTGTCGCATCAAATCGAGATAAAAATGCAGATTGTGCAGCGTGATCAGACGCAGCCCCAGAATCTCTTCGGCCTTGATCAGGTGGCGGATGTAGCCGCGCGCGAATTCGCGGCATGCCGGGCAGAGGCAGCCCTCCTCGATCGGTCCTTTCTGCATCGCGAACTCGGCGTTCTTTAAGTTGAGGGTTCCGGCTGAAGTGAAGGCGGTCCCATTGCGAGCCAGGCGGGTCGGAAGAACGCAATCAAACAGATCGATCCCGCGGGCCACCATTTCCAACATCTGGGGTGGCGTGCCCAGCCCCATGGCGTAGCGCGGTTTGTTGGCCGGCAGAAAAGGCTCGCTCGCTTCGATGGCGCGCAGCATTTCTTCTTCCGGTTCGCCCACGCTCACCCCGCCGATCGCATAACCGTCGAAATCCAGTCGCCACCAGGGCCTGGGCACTTTGCTTGCGCAAGTCCGCGAACGTCGCGCCCTGCACGATGCCGAAGATGAGCTGGCGTCCTGTAGTGGCCGCCGTCCCGGCGGCGCCCGTCGGCTTTGCCGGTGAGACAGCGGCCTCTACAGCATTCTTGCATCGCGCCGCCCAGCGCGCTGTCATATCCCCGCTTTTGGCCGCATAATCGTACTCACAAGGCCAGGGCGGACATTCGTCGAGCACCATGGCGATATCGCTGCCCAGGGCCGTCTGAATTTCCATGGCGATCTCCGGCGAGATGAAGGCCGGGGTGCCATCGACATGATTCTGAAAATGCACACCTTCCTCCGTGATCTTGCGAAGCCGGGCCAGGGAAAAAATCTGGTAACCGCCGCTATCGGTCAGAATGGGGCCATCCCAATTCATAAATCGATGCAGTCCGCCAAAATGCCGAACAACCTCAATGCCCGGCCTAACGAATAAATGATAAGTATTGCCGAGAATGACCTGGGCCTTGAGCTCGCGCAGTTCGCGCGGACTCACCGCCTTGACCGTCCCCTGGGTTCCCACCGGCATAAAGGCGGGTGTCTCGATCGCGCCGTGCGCAGTCGTTAGGCGGCCGCGTCGTCCTTTGGTGGATTTATCAGTGCCTAAAAGTTCGAACACGGCGGAACTGTAGGGGAAGCGGTCGGCTTCCCATAAGAAAATTCTGGTTGATCAGGCCGAAGTCCGCGGCTCGCGACGCTCAAGTGGAGCCAATATCCAGACCGTAATCGCACACGCCACGAGGCAGAGATCCTTTACCAGCGCCCCATAAGGATCGGTGAGCATTCCAGGATTCGAGACGAATATTCATGGCCGAGAAAAGATGTTCGCGAGCGAGTCGTGAAGTTCCGAGAAGTCGAATCGAAAACCTTTTTCGAGGAAATGCCTGGGCGTGCAACGACGACCGGTCAGAGCGAGAGTTGCTTCGGTACCCAACACCCACGCGCCAACACGCGAGAGCAATGCTGGAACGGGTGGGCTCCACGGACGATGGACCGCGTGACGCAGCTGGCGCATCAACTCCTCGTTCGTTACCGGGTTCGGACTCGTCGCATTGAAGACGCCCTCGATATCGTCGCGTTCGATTGCCCACAGAACCATGCGGTTCAGATCCGCGACATCAACCCAGCTTACGAATTGGTTGCCGCTGCCTACCCGACCGCCTAGGAACCAGCGCGTCAGGCGGGCGAGGAACTCCAGTGCGCCGCCATTGGGGCCGAGCGCGAATCCGATTCGAAGCAAAGATTTCCGCATCCTCGGAGCGTCCACTTCATCGAATGCTTTCTCCCACAACCGGCACACATCGGCTCCGAATCCATCACCGGCTAACGTATTTTCGTCGCACCAGCGGTCGCCGGTATCGCCGTAAATCGCGAGCGAACCCGCTTGGACAAAGGCCTCCGGCGGTTGCACGCAACTTTGGATCGCCTGGCTCAGCACGCCAACGGAATCGACCCGCGAGTCGATGATTTCGCGACGGTTCGCGGACGAAGATCGGCAATTGACGCTTTTGCCAGTGAAATTAACGACTGCTTTCGATCCATCGAGAAGCTCTGCCCATTTGTCGATTTTTCGTCCGTCCCATTGCACGAACCGCACGGCACCGACCTGGCGGGAAGGAGCGCGGGTCAGTGCGACGACCTCGTAGTGTTTTGAGGTGAGCAAGGGCCACAGGGAGCGACCGAGAAAACCACTGCCGCCAGCGAGAATGATTCGTGTTTTCATCGGAGTGTTCAGTGTGGCGGAACAGTCGCCGCGGATCCCGTTCCATTTGACGGGATACGACACAGGGTACCGCTCCCAGTGACATGAGTGCAGCCGCGATGGGCCGCAATCCAGCGGTAACTTTGGTCGACGAATCCATTTATTCCGCGCTGGCGGGCAAGGAAATAGAACGGCCGGGCCCACCAAACCTGCTTCATTAGAAAAACGATTGCCGCAGCGCCGGCGAAGTCATCGCCCGCGGCCGTCAAAACGCGCATTTCTTCGAGCCGGGCCTCGGGGTCAAGGCCGAGGCGCTCCTGCACCCAGGGGGTTTGCAGCGGCAGAAAATCGAAGCCGCGCCGACCGAAGAGTCGCTCGAATTTTTTGGCGGCGGCGATGCAGTAGCGGCATTGGCCGTCATAGAGGATCCAGCCGCGCGCCGGCGATGTCCCAAGGGTGGGGACGAAACGGACGGGGCGATTTAGCAATCGCACTTCCTTATTTTCGACGATTTCTGTCATTGGAGCGGCCATGGGTGGAATTTTCTTTGCGGGAAATGCCCAAAAGCTTGAGTGCTTTGTCGCCGAGCCGGGCGAGTTTAAGAAGAGCGGGTGTGGGGAGTTTCTCCATCTGCCCATAGGCTGTGTCGGCCACTTCGAAGAAGCTCAAGAGATCAACCAGGCGATCATGCGTGTAGGTGTCGCCCGGTTTGGACGCCTGTTCGATGCACCCGCGCAAGACGTGCGTTGTCGGGTCGAGTTCGCGTTTCTTTCGTTCCCGGGCGATGACGCGGAACATCTCGAAGACATCTTTCATGGACGCGAAGTGATCGCGGCGATCTCCCAGAACATGGACGACGTGGACGATGCCCCAGTTCTGCAGTTCGCGCAGGCTGGTGCTGGCGTTGGATCGGGCAATGGCGAGGGTCTCGGCGATTTCGTCGGCGGGGAGCGGCTTTCGGAGAGATGAACAGGAGAGCATGAACCTGGGCGACGGTGCGGTTGATGCCCCAGCGGGTCCCCATTTCCCCCCAGTGAAGGACGAATTTTTGAGCCACGGGTGAAAGTTTAATCATTAATTTCAGTCCTTTCTGTCATGACAGAAATTAGCGAAATATTTGAGCAGGGTCCAACGATTTTTTTGGATGATTTGATCCGCTGGAGCGGCCGGCCTCCGGATTGGAGGCGCGCTTCTGAATCCGAGCGGCCGGCTTCCCGCGCCATGACCCAATTCTTCGCCCAAAATATTCTTTGCAGGCCCCGGTTTCTCCTCTATATTCCGCGCTTACCGCACAGGCGCGTGAAAGGGTTTATCACGTGGCTTGGGCGGGTTTTTTGTCGCCCGCATCCCGACTGCGGGCGGCTTTTTGTTGACGAACATGCCAACGATTAATCAGCTCATTCGCAAAGGACGCCGGAAGGTGTCGGTGAAATCGAAGTCACCGGCCCTGATCAATTGTCCGCAGCGCCGCGGTGTCTGCGTGCAGGTCATGACGCGCACGCCGAAGAAGCCGAACTCGGCCCTGCGCAAAGTGGCAAAAGTGCGGTTGACGAACGGCCAGGAAGTGATTGCCTACATTCCGGGCGAAGGACACAATTTGCAGGAGCACTCCATCGTGCTCGTGCGCGGGGGACGGGTGAAGGATCTGCCGGGTGTGCGCTACCACATTGTGCGCGGCACGCTCGACAGTCTCGGCGTTGATGGACGCCGCCGCAGTCGCTCCAAATACGGAGCGAAGCGCCCGAAAGCTGGCGCGGCCGGGGGTGGCGGCGCGGGCGCAAAGGAAGGCGCAGAAAAGAAGTAATTTGAAACTGAAATTCGAACATGTCTCGACGGCGGAAAGTTTACAAAAAAGAAGAGCGCGTCGATTCCCGTTACGGGAGTCCGGCGGTCGCGCGTCTCATTTCCACGGTCATGAAGCGGGGCAAGAAGTCGCTGGCCGAGCGGATTGTCTACACCGCGATTGATAAATCGCGCGAAGGTTCCGATTCGGTCGATCCGCTCGAAGTTCTAAACAAAGCGCTCGAGAACGTCCGCCCTCGTCTCGAAGTGAAATCACGCCGGGTCGGTGGCGCGACCTATCAGGTGCCGATGGAAGTGACTCCCGGCGCGCCAGGTTTCCCTGGCGATGCGCTGGATCGTCCAGTACGCCGACAACCGTCGCGGCATGCCGATGGCGGACGCGCTCGCCCACGAAATCAAAGACGCCGCTGCCGGTCAGGGCAACGCGATCAAGAAACGCGAAGACACCCACAAAATGGCGCAGGCCAACCGCGCCTTTGCTCATTTCCGCTGGTAACGATCATGCCTGCGACACTCGAGAAGCAAAAATCGGCCGGCGCGAAGAATCCGAATTCGCCCGATCGCAAGTTCCCGCTCGAGCGAACGCGGAACATCGGCATTGCCGCGCACATCGACGCCGGCAAGACGACGATCACCGAGCGCGTTCTTGTTTTACACCGGCATGATCCACAAGATGGGTGAAGTGCACGAAGGCACCACCGTGACCGACTGGATGGAGCAGGAGCGCGAGCGCGGCATCACGATCACTTCCGCGGCGACGACCTGCGCCTGGGCGCAGCGCAAAGAGGAAGGCGTTTACAAGATTTTCGAAGGCATCAAGCAGCGGATCAACATCATCGACACGCCGGGGCACGTCGATTTCACGGCGGAGGTGGAGCGTTCGCTGCGCGTGCTCGATGGCGCGATCGCGGTTTTCGACGGCGTCGCCGGTGTGCAGCCGCAATCCGAAACGGTTTGGCGTCAGGCGACGAAGTACAACGTCCCGCGGATCGCCTTCATTAACAAGATGGATCGCGTCGGCGCGGACTTCAAGATGTCGATCGAGAGCATGCACAAAAAACTGGGCGCGAATGCGTGGCCGGTCTTGCTGCCGCTGGGCAAGGAAGATCAGCTCAAAGGGCCAGCTCGACGTCATTAATAAGAAGGCGATCATTTATTCGGACAACGATGAGCTGGGATCGACCTACGAGGTGACGGATATTCCGAAGGAACATGTCGATCTGGTCGACAAGGCCTACAACGATCTGGTCGAGCAAATTTCCAATCTCGACGACGAACTCGCTCATGTTGTTCTCGAGGAAAAGCCGATTACGCCGCAATTACTCAAAGCGGCCATTCGCCGCCAGACGATCGCGAACAAATTTGTGCCGGTCATCGGCGGTTCGGCGTTCAAGAACAAAGGCGTGCAATACCTGGTCGACGCGGTGGTCGATTATCTGCCGAGCCCGCTCGACATTCCGCCGGCCAGAGGCATGGAGCCCGACACGCACGAGCCGATGGAAGCGCCGACCGACGACAATGGCAATTTTTGCTCGCTCGCCTTCAAACTTTGGAGCGATCCGTTTGTCGGCAAACTCGTTTTCTTCCGCGTTTATTCCGGCACGCTGAGCAAAGGCGACACGGTTTACAATCCGCGCACGAACAAGCGCGAGCGCATCTCGCGGCTGATCCAGATTCAGGCGGACAAGCGCGAAGATATCGAAACCTGTTACTCCGGCGACATCGCTGCGATCGTCGGCATCAAGAAACATCACGACGGGCGACACGCTTTGCGACGAAGATCATCCGATCCTTCTCGAGCCGCCTTCTTTTCCTGATCCGGTTATTTCCATGGCGATCGAGCCGAAGACAAAGGTGGACCAGGAAAAAATGGGCGTCGCGCTTCAGCGTCTCGCGGAAGAGGATCCGACCTTCCGCGTTTTCACGCACGAAGACACCGGCCAGACGATCATCGCCGGCATGGGCGAACTGCACCTGGAAATCATTCGCGATCGGATGTTCCGCGAATTCAAAGTCGACGCGAATGCCGGCAAACCGCAGATCGCTTATCGCGAAACGATCACAGGCAGCGCTCATGGTGTCGGCAAGCTGATCAAGCAATCCGGCGGTCGCGGTCAATACGGTCACGTCGAGGTTGATGTGCGCCCGGGCGAGCGCGGCAAAGGCCTCGTCGTCGAGAACAAGATCGTCGGCGGCGTGATTCCGCGCGAATACATCCCGGCGGTCAAGAAGGGCATCGAAGAAGCGATCCTCAACGGCGTCCTCGGCGGCTATCCGGTGGTCGACGTCGAAGTCGATATCGTTTACGGCAGTTTCCACGACGTCGATTCGAACGAACTCGCCTTCAAACTGGCTGCGATCTTCGCGATGAAAGACGGCTTCAAGAAGGGCAAACCCATTCTGCTCGAGCCGATCATGAAAGTGGAAAACATCACGCCGGAAGAATATCAGGGCGACATCTGGGCGACTTGAGCCGTCGCCGCGGCAGCATCAACAGCATCGAGACGCGCGGAAATCTGACCATCATCCACGCGAAGTTCCGCTGGCCGAAATGTTCGGTTACGCCACCGCCATCCGCTCGCTCTCCAAAGGCCGCTCCAGTTACTCGATGGAGCCGTCTCACTTTCGAACAGGTGCCGGCAGAATCTGGTGGCCGCCATTCTCGACCAGAAGGAGAACGAAATGACCAACGGTCAACGCATTCGCATTCGCCTGAAGGCCTTCGACCATCGCATGCTCGATCAATCGGCCGTCGATATCGTGGAGACAGCCAAGCGCACCGGCGCCCGCGTGGCCGGCCCGATTCCGCTGCCCACTCTGATCGAAAAATTCACCGTCAATCGTTCGCCGCACGTCGACAAGAAATCGATGGATCAATTTGAAATTCGCACGCACAAGCGGCTGCTCGACATCATCGAGCCGACCGCCAAGACCGTGGATGAACTGAAGAAACTGAACCTGCCGGCGGGCGTGGACATCACGATTAAGATTTAGCGTTTGAGCATCTTGCGAAATCGTGATCATGAGCATCGGGTTACTTGGACAAAAAATCGGCATGACCAGCGTCTACGACGCCAAGGGTCGGCTGCGTCCGTGACCGTGATTGCGGCGGGCGATAACGTTTTGATGCGCCGCGTCACGCGCGGAGAACGACGGCTACTCCGCCGTCAAAGTCGGCTTTGGCGCGCAAAAGGAATCGCGCGTGACGAAGGCGATGCTCGGTGAATTCAAGAAGGCCGGGGACCGAGCCGAAGAAATTTGTGCGTGAATTTCGCCTCGCCGCGGATGCTGCCGGAGGGCGACGTCAACCTCAGCGTCACGCAATTTCAGGCCGGGTGATTTGGTGGACGTGATCGGCCGGTCCAAGGGCAAAGGTTTTCAGGGCGTGATGAAGAAGCACAACTTTGCACGGGCAAGGCGCGGCGCACGGTTCGAAGACGCATCGTCGCAACGGCGCCATCGGCAATCGTTCCACTCCCGGGCGCATTTGGAAAAACATGGGCATGCCCGGTCACATGGGCGACGAGCGCGTGACCGTGCAGAACCTGCAGGTCATGCAGGTGCGCGAAACCGAGAAGATGATTTTGATCAGCGGCGCGGTCCCCGGGCTGCGAACGGCAGCTACGTGGTCGTGCCGGTCCAGCAATCAAGAAAGCCAGTGGCGGACGAAGAAATGAGCGCGAAAGTTTTGACCAAAGCCGCGGCCAAGGAAGCGAAGATCGAGCTGATCGAGAACGGTC
Organism: uncultured Verrucomicrobiae bacterium; assembly: GCA_963788855.1. Taxonomy (GTDB): domain Bacteria; phylum Verrucomicrobiota; class Verrucomicrobiia; order Chthoniobacterales; family UBA10450; genus CAWBIE01. Next base: position 93,095 of record CAWBIE010000003.1, on the reverse strand, counting down.
GCGGGAGCCAGGCCGTGCACGACGCGGTCGTCGCGATGCGCGCGGCGCGTCGTTCCGGTTCGGCGAACACGAAGACCAAGGCGCAGGTTGATCTGTCCGGCGCGAAACCGTGGCGGCAAAAGGGTACCGGTCGTGCCCGCGCCGGTTACAAGTCGTCCCGTTATCTGGCGCGGCGGTGGCGTGGTTTTCGGACCGAAGCCGCGCGATTATTCCAAGAAGATTTCCAAATCGACGCGGCGTCTCGCCTTTCAGAAGGCGCTGAGCGAACGGATCAACGCCGGCGACGTGCTGACGGTCGACAAATTTGCTGTGACCGAGATCAAGACGAAAGCATTTCGTCGCGCTCGTCAAGAAGCCGACGGACGCGCGCAAAGTTCTGCTCATTTCCGATTCGTTCGACGACAACACTTTCAAGTCGGCGCGAAACGTGAAATCGGTGACGCTGGCCACTGCGACCGATGTAAACACGGAGCAGTTGCTCGCTTTTCACAAGATTTTGGTTACGGCCAAGGCGCTCGAGAAACTGGCGGAAAGGACAAATCGTCCTTCGCCTGGCCTACGGCGGATAGACTCCAAATGAACGAGCCGTACGATATTATCCAGACCGCGTCGCTGACGGAGAAGTCGTCGCTCCTGAGCGAGAAACTGAACAAGTACGTTTTTCGCGTCAGCCCGCGCGCCAACAAGATTCAAATCAAGAACGCGATCGAGCGCCTCTTCCAAAAGAAGGTTGTCGACGTGAACACCTGCAATTACGCCGGCAAGAAGAAGCGCGAACGCCGCGCCGATTACGGGCGCAAGCCGCATTGGAAGAAAGCGATCGTGACTCTTGAAAGAGGGCGAGAAGATCGACCTCGTTTAATTTATGGCACTCAAGACTTTTCGCCCACTCACTCCGACGCTGCGTTTCAAGTCGCTGCCTGCTTTCGAAGAGATCACGAAGTCGAAGCCGGAGAAAAGCCTTCTCGAGACGAAAAAGAGAACCGGTGGCCGCAACAACCGTGGCCGGCTGACGTCGCGTCACATCGGTGGCGGGCACAAACAAAAATATCGCAAGGTCGATTTCAAACGCCGGAAACACGGAGTTGCCGCCGAGGTCGTCGGCATCGAATACGATCCGAATCGCTCGGCCCGCATCGCTCTGATTAAGTACGCGGACGGCGAAATGAGCTACATCCTCGCGCCGGACGGATTGCGGGTCGGATCGTCGGTCGCGGCCGGCGACGAAGTTGCGCCCGATCTCGGCAATGCCCTTCCTCTTCGCGCAATTCCGCTCGGCACGAACATTCACAATATTGAACTGACTCCCGGACGCGGCGGGCAGATTGCGCGCAGCGCCGGACAGCAGGCGACCTTAAGCAACCGCGAGGGCGGTTACGCGCTGGTGAAAATTCCTTCCGGCGAAATCCGCCGCATTCACGAAAACTGTTTACGCGACGATCGGCCAGGTCGGCAATGTCGATCACATGAACGTATCGAGCGGCAAAGCCGGTCGCACACGCTGGCAGGGGCGGCGCTCGCACGTGCGCGGCATGGTCATGAACCCGATCGATCACCCGATGGGCGGCGGCCAGGGCAAATCGAAGGGCGGCGGCGGACGCCATCATCCGGTCAGTCCGTGGGGACAACTGGCCAAGGGATTCAAGACGCGCGCGCAAACACAAGCCGAGCGACCGCTTCATCATGGAGCGTCGCAATCGCAAGAAGAATAATTTGATTTTATGGCAAGATCGTTAAAGAAAGGACCGTTCGTCGAGTCGCATCTTCTGGAGAAGATCGACAAGATGAATAACGTCGGACGCCAAGAAGCCGATCAAGACCTGGTCGCGGCGCTCGATGGTCACGCCGGATTTTGTCGGCCACACGTTTTTGGTTCATAACGGGAAGAATTTTCAATTCCGTTTTCGTGACCGAGAACATGGTCGGCCACAAGCTCGGTGAATTTTCGCCGACGCGTATGTTTAAGAAACACGGTTCGCACACGGCGAAGGTGACGAAATAATTGAGAATATTGTTTGGCAGTTTTGGGCTGCGTAACGCTGGCTCGAGGGCTGGCGGCAGAGGGAAATAGTTCTTTGTCAGAATCCAAAATTGAAAACGCGGAAAGCAGAGTGACCGCGGCGGCGTTGCTGGCGCAGAACGAAGAGTTGCGGCGGCAACTGTCGATTCCGCAGGAGTCGCTCAAGACATTGACGGCCAGCCTGGCGGAATCGAATGCCGAGGCGGAATTGTTTCGCCGCAAATATTCCGATTTGGAATTGCGCATGGAAGCGCTCGGGCTTCGAATCGGCGAACAAGGATCGAGCGAAACTCGAACAGCGTCTGCTCGCGGCGGTGAGCGATCTTGCAACTCGCCCAGAAGGAACGCGATGAATTTCGCGATCAGATGCTTGCGCTTGAACGAGGCGATGCTTCGATATTTGAAGACCTCGCAGGGCGGCGACGCGCAGGCGCGGATGGATGTGGAAGACGCAATTGCGCAGCACGCAACCAGCTGGTCGGGAAGGTCGGCAGCTGTGCCGCCGCAGGCCGACCGAGCCGAGTTTGATGGACGGCAGCGTGATCAGCGTCAAGGACGAATGGTCGTTCGTGGTCGGCAATCTGGGAGAGAGCAGGGCGTGAAAATCGGGATGCCGCTGCGAGTGATGCGCGGGCGATCGCAAGATTGCCACGTTGCGAGTGGTGGACGTGCGACAGAAAATTTGCGGCGCGGTGATTCAAGAAATGGATTCTGAAAAGAAAAAATAAAAGTGGGCGACCGCCTCCAGGTGGATGCCCACCCGAATGTGACTTTAAAATAAATGGAAGTTAGATCGATATATAGATATGCGCGGATTTCGCCCTTCAAGGTGCGCGAAGTCACGCGTGAGATTCAGGGTCTGCCGGTCTCGGCAGCGCTCGATCTTCTCGCCTTCACCCCGAAGAAGGCGGCCTTTCTCATCGACAAGACGCTGAAGAGCGCGGTCGCCAACGCGGAGAACAACGCGAATTTGAAGGTCGACGGCCTTGGTCGTGAAAGAAGCGATCGTCGGAGAAGGCCCGACGATCAAGCGAATGATGCCGCGCGCCCGCGGAAGCGGCAGCCGGATTCTGAAACGCACCAGCCACATTCGGATCATTCTGACCGACGAGATCGCGATCGAAACGCGCGAGACGCGGAAGGCGAAAAAGAAAGCAGGAAGAAAAGGCGGCCAGGCAGGACGGGGCGGCCGAAGAAGCGGGAAAGAAGCCAGCCACAGCTGAGAAGCACGCGCCCAAAGCGAAAAAAGCCGGCAAGATCGAAGCCAAAGAAATAAGTTATGGGACAAAAAGTTAATCCAATTGGTTTCCGGCTTGGCGTGAATCGCGACTGGCGTTCGCGCTGGTACGCCTCGCCGCAGGAGTTGCCGGCGTTTCTTGCACAGCGATCTCAAGATTCGCGATTACGTGAAGAAGAAGCTGCAGTTCGCGGCGGTTGCGAAAATCGTGATCGAGCGCGCCTGGAACAGCATTCGCGTGACGATCCACACGGCCCGTCCCGGCATCGTGATCGGCCGCAAAGGCGCCGAGATCGAGAAGATGACCGAAGAGATCTCGAAGATGGCGCAGGGCAAACAGGTCAAGATCGACATCCAGGAAATCAAGACGCCGGAGCTCGACGCCCAATTGGTCGCGGAAAACGTGGCGCTGCAGATCGAGCGCCGCATTGCTTATCGCCGCGCCATGAAGAAGGCGGTCCAGACGGCGATGGATTTTGGCGCACAAGGAATCCGGTTGCGCTGCTCGGGCCGATTGGACGGTGCGGAAATCTCACGCTCGGAATGGTATCGCGAAGGGAAAGTTCCGCTGCACACCCTGCGCACGCCGATCGATTACGGTTTTGCCGAAGCGAACACGGTTTACGGAAAGATCGGCGTGAAATGCTGGATGTGTAAGAAAGAGGAAGCCCCGACCGAAGCGCCCGATGTGCTTCCTCCGCCACCCCCGAACCCGCCGCAGTCTAACGAATTGAGTATGTCAGACGCAATCAGACACTGTAGGCACGGCGCTATGCGCGTGCGCACGCGTCGCACAGCGACCCGGCTACAATCGTACCTAGGAAGGAATTTTATGCCGTTGATGCCCAAACGAGTGAAGTATCGCAAGACCCAGCGGGGAAGCCGCAAGGGGACTGCTTCGCGCAATCTCCGCATCGATTTCGGCGAGTTCGGCTTGCAGACGCTCGAGCGCGCCTGGATCACCAACACCAGATCGAAGCCGCGCGTGTCGCGTCTGACTCGCAACATGAAGCGCAAAGGCAAGCTCTGGATTCGGATTTTCCCGGACAAGTCCGTGACCGCGCGTCCGCCGGAAACCCGAATGGGTAAAGGCAAAGGCCAGCCCGAGTATTGGGTCGCGACGGTGAAGCCGGGCAATATTTTGTTTGAACTCGACGGCGTGACCGGAATCGGTCGCGCGCGAATCGCTGCGGCTGGCGGCGGACAAATTGCCGGTGCGCACCAAATTTCTTGACCCGCCATCACGTCGCTGTCTTAACGAACTTATGAAAATCAAAGAAATCAGCGAAATGAGCACGGACGAGCTGCTGACCAAGCGGCGCGACCTGCGTCAGGAGAGTTTGCACCTGCGTTTGCAGCAGCAGAGCGGCCAACTCGAACAGCCGAGCCGCTTGCGTCTGCTGCGCCGCGAGGTCGCGCGGATCGAGACGGTGCTTTCCCACCGCGCCAAGACACGAGCGCAGCCAAATAATTTTATGGCCGAACCAAGTCCATCTCCAGCCGTGCGCCGCCGCCGACAGCCGCCCGCACCGGTCTTGCCCGCGACGAATGCGCGCGGCTCGCGCAAGACGCGCACCGGCGAAGTGATTTCGAGCGGGATGAACAAGACGATCGTCGTGCGCACGGTCACCCGCGTTCCGCATCGCGAAGTTCGGCAAGATCGTGAAGCAGATGAAAAAGTTTTACGCGCACGACGAAGAAAACAAGGCCAAGACGGGCGACACCGTGCGGATCATGGAAACGCGGCCGCTGAGCAAACTGAAGCGCTGGCGGTTGGTTGAAGTCGTTCACAAGATAATCGGCGACTTTTTTATGGTTCAAATTCGATCCAGACTCGATGTGGCCGACAACACCGGCGCGCGCATGGCGACGATGATTGGCGTGATCGGCAAGGCGACACGCCAGTTCGCCGGGATCGGTGACGTCATCACGGCGAACGTGAAGGAAGCGAGCGCGACGGGCACGGTGAAGAAAGGCGAAGTCGTCCGCGCGGTCCTCGTGCGCACGCGGCAGCCGATCAGGCGCGAAGACGGCTCGGTCCTGCGCTTCGACAACAACGCGATCGTCATCATCGACAAGGATCTGAATCCGCGCGGCACGCGCATTTTCGGCCCGGTCGCGCGCGAATTGCGCGAGCGCAATTTCATGAAAATCGTCTCGCTCGCTCCGGAGGTTCTATGAACCGCATCAAGTTTCACGTCAAAAAGGGCGACAACGTCGAGGTCATCTCCGGGAACTTCAAAGGTTCCTCGGGCAAGATGCTCGCAGTGCTCCCGCGCAAGCAGCGGGTCCTGATCGAAGGTGTGCGCATTATCAAGAAGCACACCGCGCAAGTCGCAGGACAATCCGCAGGGCAAGATCGCCGAGCGCGAAGGTCCGATTCACATTTCCAATGTGAAATTGCTCGAGCGAGAAGAAGCCGAAAGCAAGCGGCAAAAGACCGAAGACGAAAAAGGAAGCGAGCCAAGGCCAAGGCGTAATGGAAAACGAATTTTACCAGCATTACAAAGAGCGGGTGATGCCGGCGCTGCGAGAAGCAGCACGGCTACAAGAACGTCCACCAGGTCCCGAAGGTGGAGAAGGTCGTGGTCAATACCTCGGTCGGCTCGCAAGCCGGACGTGAAGCAGGCGCTGGAAGATGCGAAGGCGGAACTGGCTTTGATCACCGGCCAGCAGCCGGCCGAGACGCGGGCCAAGAAGAGCATTGCGAATTTCAAGTTGCGCAAGGACCAGGCGATCGGCGCGAAGGTGACCCTGCGTGGCGAGCGCATGTATGAATTTCTGGAGCGCCTGATCAAGACGGCGCTGCCGCGCATTCGCGATTTTCGCGGCGTTTCGCCGCGCTGTTTCGACGGTAACGGCAACTACACGCTGGGCGTTTCCGACCAGTCGATTTTCCCCGAGGTCGAGCTCGATAAAATCAAGCGCAACATCGGATTTGATGTTACAATCGTCACCACCGCGCGGACGAACGAAGAAGCCAAATCGCTCCTGAGCGAAATGGGAATGCCGTTCAGCGATCGGGCGAAGAAAGCCGCCGCGCGCAAGCCGACTAACCTGAATTTCATGAGCACTGTTACCGATCCCATTGCCGACCTTTTGGCCCGCATGCGCAATGGTGCGCAGGCGCAGAAGCTCGAGATGTTTGTTCCGTACTCGAAGATCAAGGCCGAGATTGTCCGCATCTTGAAGGAGGAAGGCTACATCACCGACTATTCGGTCGATACGAGCGCGGCGCATCCCCGGATCAAGATCACCAACAAGCTGGTCAATCGTTCCAGCGCCATTACCGGGTTGAAACGCGTGAGCCGGCCGGGCTTGCGGCGTTATGTCGGTGCCGACGAAATTCCGCGCGTGCTCGGCGGCATGGGCATCTCGATTCTTTCCACGCCGCGCGGTGTGCTTGTCCGGCCGCGAAGCGAAGAAACAAAATGTCGGCGGCGAACTGCTGGCCTACGTTTGGTAATTTTTATGTCACGAATTGGAAATAAAGCGGTCGAGATTCCCGCCAAGGTGAAGGTCAACGTCGGCGACGAGGGCGCCGTTTCGGTCGAAGGGTCCAAAGGGCAAACTGAACTGGACACTGCCGCGCAACATCAAGGCGACGGTCGGCGGATAACCGCGTGTCCGTGGTCCGCGATGGCCGAGACGCGCAGTGTGAAAGCGCTGCACGGTCTTTCGCGCAGCGCTCGTGCACAACATGGTGCTGGGCGTGAGCGAAGGCTTTACCAAGCAACTCGAGATCGAAGGCGTCGGTTTCAAGGCCGCCGTCCAGGGAGCGAATCTGAATCTGAGCCTCGGTTTCTCGCACCCGATTCTGTTTCCGATTCCCAAGGAAATCAAAATCACCGTCACGACAACACCAAGATCACGATTCAGGGCATCGACAAGAAACTGGTCGGCCAGGTGGCCGCGGACATCCGCCGTTATTATCCGCCCGAGCCTTACAAGGGCAAAGGTGTGCGTTACGCGGGCGAGCAGATTCGTCGCAAGGAAGGCAAAACCGTTCAGTAGTATGGCGACGACAATTCGAAAAGCAGCGCGTCAGCGCGTCCATCAGCGGATCAGAAAGAAGGTTTCCGGCACGGCCGAACGCCCGCGTCTTCGCGTTCATTTCTCCGGCAAGCATGTTTACGCGCAAGTCATCGACGACGATAGCGGCCGGACTCTGGCGGCTGCGTCGACGGCGGAGGAGGACTCTTGCGGCAAGGTCAAAGGCGGCGGCCAATCGGGCGAGCGCGGAAGTGATCGGCAAAGCGATTGCCGAACGTCTGCGCGCAAAGAAGAAGGAGTCACGTGGTTTTCGATCGCGGTGGATTCATTTATCACGGAAAAGTGAAAGCCCTGGCCGACGCCGCGCGCGAAGGCGGACTCGAAATTTTAATTCATGGCACAACAACAAGCAAGGCAGACGGCAGGATCGCCACACCGACAAAACGCCGGCGGCGAGAGGGGATACGACCGAGAAAGTCGTGTTCATCAATCGCTGCGCCAAGGTCGTGAAGGGTGGGCGGCGTTTTAGCTTCAGCGCACTGATTGTTGCCGGAGATCACGACGGCAAGGTTGGCGTGGGATTTGGCAAAGCGAACGAAGTCGCGGAGGCGATTCGCAAGGCTTCGGAGTCGGCCCGCAAATCGATGGAGAAGGTCTCCCTGCACGAAAACACGATTCCGCACGAAGTGATCGGTGAGTTTGGCGGCGGTCGCGTTCTGCTGCGTCCGGCATCGCCCGGCACCGGCGTGATCGCCGGCGGCGGCGTGCGCGCCGTGGTCGAAGCAGCGGGCATTCGCGACGTGCTCGCGAAATCGCTTGGCTCGAGCAATCATGCGAATGTGGTGAAGGCGACGATCGAGGCGCTGCGATCGCTGCGCCGCCGTGATGAAATTTTCAAGATGCGCGGGATTCGCCGCGACCGACGGCAAAGGTGAACAATCATGATGCGGCTTACACAATATGCGGCCGCGACCGGGCTCGCGGCATCGCGTCAAGCGACTCGGTTGCGGCGAAAGCTCCGGCCACGGCAAGACGAGCGGCAAGGGCCACAAGGGGCAGAAGGCGCGCTCCGGCGGCAGCATTCGTCTCGGATTCGAAGGTGGCCAGATGCCGCTCATTCGGCGTTTGCCCAAGCGCGGATTCAACAACGCGGCGTTTCACAAGACATATGCGATCGTGAATCTGAGCGATTTGAACGAATTCAAGGCGGGCACGGTGGTGAACGAGCAATTGCTGCGTCGAATCGCAATCTGATTCGTGGCAATGTCGCCGGGGTCAAGATTCTGGGCGACGGCGAATTGAAGCATGCGCTCAAGATTGAAGCCGATAAGGTCAGCGCTTCGGCGCGAGAGAAAATCGAAAAGGCTGGCGGCACGGTCACCTTCGCGAGAAGGTCGAGCAAAGGGCCCGCGCTCGTCTCGCAGCGGCAACTCCGGAAGAAGCGGCGTGACGGACGTCAGCCCAAGAGCGGCGAAGAAAAGACCTCGAGCGGAAGAAGCCGCGGCCAAAGCAGGCACGCGCGACAAAAGAAGCAACATCGCGGAAGAGCTAGCGCTCACGCGAGATGCTTCACACTTAGCCGATGGTCTCGGCGTTTCTAAACTCAGTCAAGATACCGGAGCTGCGCCGGCGCATTCTTGTTCACGCTCGCCGTGATCGTGATCGTGCGGCTCGGCGCGGCCATTACGACGCCGGGCGTTAACCAGGCCGTCATTCAGGAGTGGTTTCGCAGCGCTCTGACCGAAAAATCCGGAGGCAATGTCGCGGCCCTGTTCAATCTGTTCAGCGGCGGCGCGCTCGAAAACTGCGCGATTTTCTCGCTTGGGATCATGCCCTACATCAGCGCGTCGATCATGATGCAGTTGCTGACGGCGGTCATTCCGCAGCTTGGGCGGCTGGCCAGGGAAGATGGCGGTCGCCAAAAAATCATGCAGTTCACGCGTTACGCGACGGTGGTCCTGTGCGTTGTTCCAGGGTTATCTCCTGGCCGTTTCATTTCAGCATCCGGAGTCGTATCACACCATGCTTGCCCGGGATTACCGACACGATACGCAGCTCTCGGCGTTCCCGCTGGTCGACGATCCCGGGTGGACGTTTCGAATCGTGACGGTCATTTCCCTGACCACGGGCACGATGTTTCTGATGTGGTTGGGCGATCAGATCACCGAGCGCGGAATCGGCAACGGAATCTCGCTGATCATCACCATTGGCATCGTGGCGCGCTTGCCCGCGGCTTTGGCGCAGGCCTGGAAGACGTTTGTGCCGTCCGCGCAGACCGGGAGCAGTCAGGTTAATCCGGCGATCCTCGTGCTGATGGTGGCGTTTCTTTTTATCGTGATCGCTGGAGTCATCGCCGTTACCCAGGGCGTGAGGAAGATCACCGTCCAGTATGCCAAGCGCGTGGTGGGCCGAAAGATGTACGGCGGCCAGACCCAATACATGCCGCTTGAAAGTGAATTATGCGGGCGTGATGCCGATCATTTTCGCCTGGGCCCTGCTCTTGTTCCCCACCACCATTGTCAGCTTGGCTTTCAAGAACAGTCCGACGGCCAGACAAATTTCGGAGATGCTTTCGACCGGCTGGCTGCATTACGTGGTGCTCGCGGCCATGATTTTCTTCTTCAGTTATTTCTGGGTCGCGACGCAGTTCCAGCCCGCGCAGATCGCCGATGATCTGAAAAAATATGGCGGCTACATTCCTGGCGTTCGTCCGGGCAAACCGACGGCGGATTTTCTCGATTTCACCATGACGCGTCTCACCTTTGCGGGCGCGATTTTTCTGACGATTGATCGCCGTCCTGCCAAGTCTTCTGAGCCAGGGTCTGCACGTGCCTCAGATCACCGCGCAGTTTTTTGGCGGCACAAGTCTGCTGATCATCGTGGGCGTCATGCTCGACACGATGCGGCAGGTCGAGACGCATCTGATTCAGCGGCATTACGACGGATTCCTGCGCAAAGGCCGCATTCGCGGACGGTCGTTCGATCGCGCTTCCTACGGCCGCGGCGACGCGGCGGAAGCATAACACGCTGATGTGGCTCTATGTTGGCATCGCGATGCTTGTCATCGCCGGCGTGGCGATCTTTCTCTACGGCCGCTAAGGTGAAGAGACGACTCGTGCTTCTGGGCGCGCCCGGTTCCGGAAAGGGAACTCAAGCGGAAATGATCACCCGGCAGTTCGGTATTCCGGTGACCTCACCCGGCGCAATTCTGCGGCGCGAAAAGGATCTGGGGACGCCCCTCGGTTTGGAAACGGCCGAGATCACCCAAGCGACGGTGGCCTCGTTTCGGACAAGATCATTGTCGGACTGATCGAAGACTGGCTGCGCTTGCACGGCGGTCACGGTTTTGTCTTTGACGGATTTCCGCGAACGTTCCCCAGGCGGAAAGTCTGCAGGAGATCTTGGAACGGCATCGCAACTCCGCTGGATCTCGCGATTTGGCTCGAAGTGACTGAGGAAACGGTACGCGACCGAATCTCGAGTCGCCTGCAATGTCGCGGCTGCGGATTTCACGACCAGCATGGCGAGCGCGACGTTTGCGGAGCGGCCGATTTGTCCTTACTGCGATGGGCCCCTGGTTCGGCGCAACGACGATGACGTCGAAGTCCTGCAAAAGCGCCTCCAGGAATTCAATGCCAAGACCCAGCCGCTGGCGGATTTCTACGGAAAATGTCGATTTTACATCGCATCGATGGCAACCGAGATCGCGAGAGCGGTCTTTAACGATATCTCGCGTCTAATCGAAGAGAGGGTCCTGGCATGATTCCGATCAAGACCGCCAAAGAGATCGACAAGATGCGGCAGGCCTGTCGGACGGCGCAGCGAAATTCTCGAGCGGGTAGGCGAATTGGTTCGGCCGGGGATGACGACCAAGGAAGTAGACGAAGCGGCCGCGGATTTCATGCACGAGGCGAAGGTGAAGAGCGCGTTCCTCGGATATCGCCTTGGTCATCGCGTGTTCCCGGGCAACATCTGCATTTCGCTCAATGACGAGGTGGTGCACGGAATTGGGAGTCACCGCCGCATTCAATACGGCGACATCGTGAAGCTGGATATCGGTGTGATCGAGAACGGCTGGGTTGGCGACACGGCCACGACCGTTCCGGTGGGCGTGATCGACGAGCGAGTCGATTAACTGCTGCGGGTGACGGAAACGGCCTTGCAGCAGGCCATTGCCGTGGCCAGGGAGGACGCGCGCCTGGGCGATATTTGCGCGGAAATCGAAGACGAGGCGGTGCGAAACCGGTTCTCGGTCGTGCGCGAGTTCGTCGGCCACGGCGTCGGCCGCAAACTGCATGAGGAGCCGCAGATTCCGAACTACGGCAGGCGGGGGAGCGGCCCGAAGTTGAAGGCCGGAATGACCCTGGCGATCGAGCCGATGATTAATTTGGGCGCAGCCGATGTCCGATTGCTGGAGGATGGCTGGACCGTGCGCACGGCCGACGGCCTGCCGTCGGCGCATTTCGAGCACACCGTTTTGATTACGAAGGACGAACCCGAAATCCTGACATGGCGCGCAAAGACGCAATTGAAGTAAAGGGCACCGTTGTCGAACTTCTGCCCAACACCATGTTCCGAGTGGAATTGCCCAACGGGCACCAGGTTCTTGCGCATATTTCGGGAAAAATGCGACTACACTTCATTCGCATCTTGCCAGGCGACAAAGTTATGCTAGAAGTTTCCCCCTACGATTTGTCGAAGGGGCGGATCACATTTCGCCAAAAGTAGCGACGCGGACTGGCTCCGCGTTTTTCGTCTCGTGGATTATGAAAGTGCGACCATCAGTAAAAAGACTTTGTGAAGCGTGCAAGATCGTGAAGCGCAAGAATGTTGTGCGCGTGATCTGCAAGAACCCGCGCCATAAACAGCGCCAGGGGTAGGAGAAAAATATGCCAAGATTACTCGGAGTTGAAATTCCGGCCGACAAACGCATCGAAGCGTCGCTGACCTACATTTATGGAATCGGGCCGAGTACCGCCAAGCGCATCCTCGAGCAGACGAAGATCGATCCAAATATGCGCGCCAAAGATCTGACGCCGCAGCAATTGAATGAGATCATTCACGCGATCACCAACAACAAGCTTCCGATCGAAGGCGATCTGCGTCGCGAAGTGCAGGGCAACTTGAAGCGGTTGCAGGCCATCAATTGTTATCGCGGAATGCGCCATCGTCGCGGTTTGCCGGTGCGCGGGCAACGCACCTCGACGAACGCGCGCACGCGCAAGGGTCCGCGCAAGACGGTCGGCGTGATCCGCAACAAGGAAGCGAAGGCCGGTAAAGTTTAACGTTTGTTCCAATGGCTGAACCGAAGAAAACACCCAAAGCAAAAGCGGACGACAGCAAGCCCAAGAAGCCCAAGGCGGCGCATGTCGAGGCAAAGGCACCCGAGACCGCAGAGGCTGCGCCCGCTGCCGAGACAGCCGCGGTAGAGGCACCAGTCGCGCAACCGACGGAGGCGGCCCCCAAGGCGGAGAAAAAGCCCGCCAAGGCGGCCAAGGAGCCAGCCAAACCGGCTGAGCCTCCGCGCGAGAATCTTTCCTTGGACGTCCGACGACGAGAAGCCGAAGATCGTCAAGGCGAAGGGCAGCAAGAACGTTCACTCCGGCATCGCTCATGTGCTCTCGACGTTTAACAACACGATCGTCACGATTACCGATCTGAAGGGCAACGTGATTGGCTGGTCCAGTGCCGGCAAGGTTGGCTTTAAAGGCTCGCGTAAAAGCACCGCTTACGCTGCCCAAATGGTCGCGCAGGATGCGTCCCGCCAGGCCATGGGGCATGGACTGAAGGAAGTAGAAGTTCGGGTGAAAGGCCCGGGCGCGGGGCGCGAGTCCGCGGTGCGCGCGTTGCAGGCCATTGGACTCGATCTGACTGTGATCCGCGACGTGACCCCGGTGCCGCACAATGGTTGTCGCCCGCCGAAGCAGCGGCGCGTTTAGACCTGGCTCAACACTCAACCGAACACTCAACTCTTTCATGGGCAGATATACCGGACCAAAAACAAAAGTTAGCCGCCGCTACGGTGTGCCGCTCTTCGGACCATCGAAATCGCTGGAGCGGAAGAACTATCCGCCTGGAATGCACGGCCCCAAAGGGCTCGCGTCGCAAGCAATCCGATTACGCGATTGCACTGGGCGAAAAACAAAAGCTTCGCTACCAGTACGGCCTGCTCGAACGCCAGTTTCGCCGGATTTTTCAAAGCGCGCTGCGCAAACGCGGTGTCACGGGCGAAACCCTGCTCCAGCTTTTGGAGACGCGCATCGACAACGTCGTGTTTCGGCTCGGTCTGGCCAACACCCGCAGTGCCGCGCGGCAACTTGTTTCCCATGGTCACGTCCAGGTAAACGGTCGCACCGTGAACGTGGCTTCCTACAACGTGAAGGCCGGAGACGAGATTGCGATCAAGGACAAGCCGAAATCGCGGCAACTCGCGCTGCGCAACCTCGAGCTGACGCAGATCGTGCCGGTGCCGGATTGGCTGACGGTTGATCGTGATGGACTCAAGGGCAATGTCGCCCGCATCCCGTCACGCGACGAAATGCAGCCGATGGTCAACGAACAGCTGATCGTCGAATTGTATTCACGATAATTGGTTCGGCACTCTATGAGCGCAGCCGGCGGTCGGAGACCGCCGCTACAAGGCTTCCAGACATTCAAGCGCCTTGTCGTAGCTGCGGCGCTCCAGATAGTGTTCGAGTCGCGGGTCGATGGGACGAGGAAGAGACGCGGCCAATTGATCAATTTTTTCCGACACGGCCCGGAGCCGCTCCAGGTGTTGCGCAGAATGGCGGCGGCTTTCTTCGTCACGAATGATGGCAAGCCGCTCGCGCAACGCAGTCGTCAGATCCTCGATCACAGATGGCATGGTTGGCAAAGGACGTTGGGCGATTTGAAACTAAAGCTTGAAACACGCGTTTGTTTCGCGCAAGCGTGCATCGATGGCTGAAGGCGAGCCAAAAAGGATTCTGATGGTGGACGACGACGTGGCGTTGCTGCGCATCGTCCGAGAGGCGTTGACGACTTGCCTGTGGTGCGATGTCGATACTTCGCCCAAACCCGAATATGGATTCGAGCTCGCCCTCAAGAAACGGTACGACCTGCTCATTTTCGATTTCACCATGCCCATGATTGATGGCGCCATGCTTTTCTTTCTGATCGGGAAGGCCTACGAAAATTCGAAGCCGCCCCGGATTGTGCCGCCCCTGCTCTTAATTTCGGGGAAGGCGGATGAGGAACGTGCCCAGGAATTACTGAAGGAACCCGGTGTTCGCGGGTTAATTGGCAAGCCCTTCACCATGAACCGCCTCCTGGAGAAAGCCAGGGAGTGTGTTCCCGGGCTCGAGTCGCGTCAGTGAGTCTATTTCGTTAAGGGGTTGCACGGCGTGGTTTGGCCTCCGCGATCAGCTGGCGGGTGGCTTCGAGCCAATCGGAGCTGGCGTTGCCCGGCAGGGCAAATCTTTGTCTCCGTTCGGATATGAAGTAAGCGCGAATGCGAATCTCCTCGTCGCTGGGCCGATGAGCGGCAACGGGTCGGACCGCAGGCGGCTTCTCGCCCGGCGCGGAGACCGGTTTCCTGGCCTTGGAGGCCTCTTTCTTAACTGCGCGACGTGGCGCGGTCGGCTTGGTCTTCGCCTCCGCAGAAGGCGCCGATTCATTTGCCGGTCCGGTCTTTTTCTGAACGCTTTTTGATTTCCTAGGCACGTTGATTGGTGATTTAATTCGCATTAACGCTGGCCCTGCGATTGGCAAGTAGTTTCTGCGGTCCTTGGCCTCGATCAAATCTCACGTAGCTTATATATATGCGACAATTCATCATTCGCTGGGGCGTTACGACCGTCGCCGTCATGGTCGCCTCCTCCATTATTCACGGAATTCGTTATGACTCCGCAGCGTCGCTCATCGGGGCCGCGCTCTTGCTTGGCATTCTCAATGCCTTTATTCGTCCCTTTTTATTGATCCTCAGTGTCCCGCTTATCCTCCTGACGCTCGGCTTCTTTATTTTGGTTGTGAACGCCCTGATGCTGCGCCTGGTCCCGGGCATCGTGAACGGTTTTCATGTCGATAGCTTTGGCAGCGCATTTTGGGGCGCAATCATCGTCAGCATCGTCAGTTGGATCCTCAGCGCTTTCTTTCGGGGGAGCGACGGCCGCGTTCACGTGCTCACTCATCATAACCAGATCAAGACCGTGCAGGGCCGCGTCATTAACCCGGGCGAAGAGTGACGGCCACCCGGTTTCATGTTCGGTGAGGGGATCGCGGCGGACGGACGGGTTCGCGTAAAAATTTGCGGGATCACCAATCTCGCAGATGCCTTGGCTGCGATTGATCGCGGAGCCGACGCGCTGGGTTTTAATCTTTTTCCGGGCAGCAAGCGGCACATCGACCTCCGATCCGAGGCGGATTGGATGGCGGCCCTTCCCAAACATGTCGATAGAGTGGCTGTTTTGGTAAACCCATCGTGGAATGAGGCCACTCGGGCCGCGGCCTGGCCGTTCATTGATGCCCTTCAGTTACATGGCAACGAATCGCCTGAATTCTGCGAGCGGCTGACCGGCTGCGGCATCCGATTCGCGAAAGTCGTGCCGGTGCCCGAGCAAGGATTTCTGTCCGCGGTTCCGGAGTTCTTCACTGATCTCCTCATGCTCGACGCGGCCTCCCGAGGGGCGTTCGGGGGAACTGGCCAAACATTTCCGTGGTTGCTTGGACGCCATTTTGTCGAAAATCACCCGGAGCATAAAGTGATCGTGGCCGGTGGTTTAACTTCAGCCAACGTGTCGGAGGCCATACGGACGATTCGTCCCTTTGGCGTTGATGTGACCACCGGGGTCGAATTATCTCCGGGTCGAAAGGATCCTCGCCGGCTTCGCGCGTTCCTGGCGGCGGTTCGGAATACCCAAAAACACGACGCGTAGACTCAACTGAGCTCCCTCGTTCCGGGACTCCAAACTTTGCCCCCGCACGGCGAAAGAGGCAACCGAGGCTGGTCTGCTTTCTGCTTTAGACAGGGGCGCAGTATCTCTTTTGCAAATATGGCCAATAACCCAATACGATTGAGTTGCGCGACGGCAGTGCTGCTCAGCACGTTCTCTCTATCGGAAGCACAGACTAGCTCGCCCGCTCCAGCGGCTAGCCCGGTTGCCGCGCTTCCCTCCGCTCCTGTTTCCGCTTCGGCGCCAAACAACGGAGATAACAATTCGCCGATGCTGGTCGTACAGGCTTCTGCGAACTCGGCCGCGCCGGCGACGAAACCAGCGACCGCACCCACCAATGCGCCCGACCAGGACGGCGCCATCGAAAGCGGCGGCGTCGGGGTACGCGAATTTCAGGGAGACGACGTTGGCCAGGTGCTGCGCCTGCTCGCGCGGCAAGCCAAGATCAACATGGTGGTGAGCGAGGCTGTGACCGGCACCGTGACCATGCGTTTGGAGGACGTCACCGCCCTGCAAGCGATCGCCATTATCGTGAAAGCGAAGAGCCTCTTCATGGACAAGCTGGATAACGTTTATTACATCAAGACGGCTCAGGAGCGGACCGCCGAACCGACGGAGAGCGATAGTTACCAGTTCAGTTATTCGCGCGCCAAAGATACCGCGCCCCTGATCGCTTCCCAACTGGCGAGCCACGATCCACCGCAGGTCGACGAACGCACCAACACCATTTTCTACCGCGAGACCCGCAGCAATATCGACAACATGCGAAAGCTCCTCGTGCAAATCGACAAACCAACCAAGCAGGTCATGATCGAAGCGCGTCTGGTCGAGGTGACCGCCAATCCGCGACAATCGTATGGCATCAACTGGGCGGGAGTAGTCGGCAGTTCAACGAATGCTCAGACCATTACCTATTCGGCGTCGGGAGCGCCGACTGGCACCGGCTCGACCGGCGGCACGGGCGGTGTCACTAGCACGACGCCTCCGTTTGTTCTCGGCAACCCAAACAACAACAACTTCTTTGGCAGCCTCGGCAAATTAGCGGCGGGTCAGTTCGCGATTCTCACGGTTCCGCAGATGTCAGCGACTCTTCGTCTGCTCAACGAAGATAACGATGCCGAATTTCTGGCCAATCCGCGGATCGTTACCGCCGACAATCAGCAAGCCAAGATTGAGATCACCCGTAATCAGCCGGTGCCGCAGCTCAATTTCAATGAGCAGACCGCCACGGCTGTGTTTGGCGGATTTCAGGACAAGATTTTTGGCAACAAACTTTTCGTCCGTCCCTCTGTTAACAAGGACAACTTCATTACCCTGAGTGTGAAGCCCGAGATCAGCAATAAGGTTGGCGATCAACCGTTCGTTTTCGCCGGTGCCGTTGTCACCAGCCCGATCATTGATACCCGCACCCTCGACTCAAGTGTCCTGATCAAGAGTGCCGATACCCTCGCCATCGGCGGCTTGCTCCAGGACGAAGGGGTCAAGGCGCGTAATAAAGTGCCCGTTCTCGGTGATATGCCGCTTCTCGGCTACCTCTTTTCGGAAAGGCTGAATTCGCGCACCAAGCGTAACCTGCTGATCTTCGTCACCCCGACGATTATCGATCAGCATTACGGCACAGGCCTGGAGGATCAGGTCAGCGGCTTGCATCACAGCGGAGAAGAATATGCCGATCCCAACGGCTGGCGTAATAACGCCAAAGGCGCCGTGCGCTGGGTTCCGACTGCCACGCGTCCGGCCGTGGCGGATTATCCGAAACCGGGTTTGCCTCCGCCTCCAGCGGAAGACAGTGACGTGCAGTTCAAGAGTTCGGCGAAAGATCGCGACTTCTAAGATTTTAAGGATGTGGGGTTGAGAGGGGGCGGATGCTCGAAAGACGTCCGCCCTCTTTGCTCTTACCCCTGCAGATAGCGCGCGAGTCGCTCCCGCAACTCGGTGCGGGCGCGAAACAACACGCTCTTGACCGCCGGTACCGACAGATCGAGGACGTCGGCGATTTCGTCATAGCTCATGTCTTCGTAGCGGCGAAGGATAACCGCCATGCGCTGGGCGTCGGGCAGCTCCGAAATTGCGCGGTCGATGGCTTGCTGAAGCTCGTTTTCCAAAGCCGCCGCGTCCGGAGTTTGCACGCTGTCATCCTTGAGTGGCCGATCCTCGGCCTCCGGCTCCTGCGTGATCGGAATATGCGCCCGCCGTTTCGACCGGCGCAATTCATTGAACACGAGATTGCGTGTGATCTTTAACAGCCACGTCGTGAACTTGGCGCGCGGAACATAGCGGCCTGCGCTCTTCCATACCCGGATGAAGACCTGCTGCGCGATATCCTCGACCTCCGAATTACTGGCCAGCATGTGGGCCACCGTGCCGATCACCAGTGCCTGGTGACGCTCGATCAGCTGTTCGAAGGCGGCCGTGTCCCCGCGGCCAACCAAATGCATCAACCGGACGTCCTCGGCGTCATCCTCTGGCTGGCCCGCCGGTGATGAATCAGTGCGGGACATTCGATGATGGACGCGGCCGGGGCGCGAGCTATTCAGGACCAATAAGCCGCTGGGGCGGAGCATTCAAACGCTTATCTTTGTTGCCCGGATGTTTCGGCTTTTTGTTGCAAGCCGCTGGCGGGCCATGCATCCTCTGAGGACGGATTTTTCCGGCCGAAAATTTGCGGATGAACTATACACTTATTCCAACGGAGCTGAGGCGAGTTGCCGAAAAAATTGAGGCGCAGCAGCGAATTTCGGAGGCCGACGCGCTCGACCTTTATCGTTCGAGCGATCTGAATGCTCTGGGGATTATTGCCAACGTCGTGCGCGAACGAAAGAACGGTAATTGCGCCACCTACATCCACAACCGTTACATCAATTATTCCAACATTTGTGTTCTTTCCTGCCAGTTTTGCGCTTTTGCGGCCAGGAAACGCGACCCCCATGCTTTTGAACACACCATCGACGAGATTATCGTTGCCGTTAGGGAAGCGCTTCGCCTTGGCGTGACAGAAGTTCATATGGTTGGCGGGTTGCACCCGACCTTGAAGAAAGATTGGTATTTGGAACTCTTGCGCGGCCTGCGAGCCCTCGACCCCAATCTCCACATCAAGGCCTTTACCGCGATCGAAGTGCGCCACCTGGCCCAGCGGATTTTTCGCCTGTCGATTCAGGAAACGCTTGAGCAGTTGCGTGAAGCCGGCCTGGGTTCCATGACCGGCGGTGGGGCGGAAATTTTCGACCCGATGGTGCGCGATGAAATCTGCCTCGGTAAAGAAACCGCTGCGCAGTGGCTCGACGCCCACCGTACCTGGCACAAGATGGGTGGCCGAAGCACCTGCACCATGCTCTACGGGCACATCGAGACGCTCGCTCAGCGTGTTGATCACCTGCGTCAGCTCCGCGAATTGCAGGACGAAACCGGCGGCTTCACTGGTTTTGTGCCTTTCGCCTTTGAGCCCCAGACCACCGTTCTCTCGCACATAAAGGCCGCCTCGGCTGTCGAGCAGCTTCGTAATCTCGCGGTGAGTCGCATCTATCTGGACAACATCGATCATCTCACCGCCTATTGGGTCAGCATGGGCTTGCCGCTCGCTCAGGTTTCGCTCAGCTACGGCGTGGACGACCTGCACGGCACCATCCTGGAGGAAAAAATCTTCCACATGGCTGGGGCCACGACTCCGCAGCAGCAGACCGCGGCTGCCCTCCAGCATGCCATCCGGGAAGCGGGGCGCGAGCCGGTTCAGCGCGACAGTCATTATCGTCACATCGACCCGGCAACGGCCAAGCCCAAGGCCGGCGACCAATCGGTCGAGCCGGAACTGGCCTGCGCGTGACGAGTGCAGGATCGATTATCACCGCGCCTCGGTTGCGTTAAATACCTCAACGCCCGGCCGCTCTCTCGCGGTTGGACGGGTCCGATTGAATTCGAGCATCCGTCTACCCTTTGTCGCCGACTTTCAACCGGCGCTCTGGATGTTGCGCTGGTCTCCAGCTTCGAATTCCTGCGCAACCCCATCTACACCATCGTGGACGATGTCGCCATCGCGTCTGATGGGCCGGTTTACAGCGTGTTCGTCGCTCACGCGCCGGAGGGCCAGCTAAACGAAATCGAATTGGACCCCGCCTCCGCAACGGGAACCGCCTTGTTGCAATGTTTGATGGCGGAGCGCGGGCGAAAGTTTGTGGCTGTTGATTCCGTAGCCGACAATTTGTCCCCCATCGGACCGGGCCGGGCCCGGCTCTTGATCGGAGATCAGGCGATCCGTTTTCGACAGAAATTCGGGGACGATTACACGTACTTGGATCTGGGCGATGATTGGCGTGATCTGACGGGGAAACCGTTTGTTTACGCGCTGTGGCTGATTCGACCGGAAGTCTCGGCAGCGAAGACGCTGGCCGACTCGCTGCGGAATTTGCGTGACAAAAATATGGCCGATCTGGATGAACTGATTGCCGCCGAGAAAGAGTTCGATCACGGATTCTGCGCCTTCTATTTTCGCAATTGCCTCCGCTTCGGTTTTGCGGAGAAGGAAAAGGAGGGACTACAATTCTTTCAACAATTGTGCGCAAAGCACGGCCTGCTTCCTGGCGGCGAAGCCACACTGAGAGTTGTGTAAACCAGAAAGAATGATCTCCGCCACACCGACTGATGATTGTCAGCAGGTCTGTCCCGGAATAAAATAATCAGTGCAAAGCCAATGGATCATCGCGCCGCCGGAAGAACTCCGGGGCGGCCCGATCTCGTGGAGCGAAATCTGTGGCTCAGAGTGTGTTTCCAGGCTGCTCATGCGCAAGGGGTTTGCTGGCCCCGACGACGTACGGAACTTTTTGCAACCGCGTTTAAAGACATTGAGCGACCCCTTTTTGCTGCCGCAAATGGACGTGGCGGTCGGGCGGCTTCTGCGCGCACTGGATGGACACGAGCGGGTCGTCTTGTTCGGTGATTACGACGTGGATGGGGTAACCTCCCTTGCTCTTTTGTCAGGGGTTCTGCGGGCCTATGGCGGCGCTCCCGAACTGTTCCTGCCATCGCGAATGGAGGAGGGCTACGGATTGAGCCGCGAAAGCCTGGAGCGTTGTCTCGAGCAATATCGGCCACAGCTGCTCGTTGCCGTGGATTGTGGCACGTCGTCCGTCCAGGAGATCGCCGAGCTCAAAGAGCGCAGGGTCGATGTGATTGTGCTCGATCACCATGAGCCGAAGGCCGCGCTCCCGGAATGCGTCGCCGTCGTTAATCCGAAGACCGACGCAAAATCTTCGTTCCACTATCTCTGTAGTGTCGGAATCGTGTTCAAACTTTGTCACGCTTTGTTGAAGACGCGTCCGATCAAGAATTTTGAACTCCGATCGCAACTGGATCTCGTGGCTCTCGGAACCGTGGCCGACATCGTACCGCTGCGGGGCGAGAACCGGATTCTTGTCCAGCGCGGTGCCGTCGAGATTGCGCGTTCCTCCAGAGTGGGTCTCCGCAAATTGATCGAAGTCAGCGGGGTTCGCGCGCCGATTCTTCCGGACGACATCGGGTTTCGGCTGGGGCCGCGCTTGAATGCCGCCGGGCGACTGAGCACAGCCGAGAAATCACTCCGGCTTCTTCTCACAACGGATCAAGACGAAGCCACGGCCCTGGCCAATTTGCTTGATAAGCAGAATCGCGAACGCCAGGAAGTTGAAAAACAAGTCCTGGCGGCGGCGGAAGAGAGAATCGCGACGGAATATAATGCCGGGGAGCACGCCGCCATAGTGGTGGGGGCGCGGGACTGGCATCCGGGTGTGCTCGGGATCGTGGCCTCGCGAATCGCGCGAAGGTTTCATCGGCCGGCCATCGTCATCGGATTCGACGAGCAAGGCCTGGGCAAGGGGAGTGGTCGCAGCATAGAAGGTTTGTCCCTCGTCGAAGCGCTGGCTCGTTGCGACCAATGGCTCGACAAATATGGTGGTCATGAAATGGCGGCTGGTGTGACCCTGCACGAAGAAAACCTGGCCGCATTTTCCCAATCCTTTCGCCGCGCTGCGCGCGATCTTCTCTCGGACGATCAACTGCAACCGCGTCTCCGCATTGATCATGAACTGGCCTTCTCCGAGCTCAATTTCGATCTGCTCCATTGGCACGAACAATTGCAGCCCTTCGGCAATGGAAACCCGCAACCTTTGTTCTTTGCCCGCGGAGTCGAACCGGTGGCGACCCCACGCCTGGTCAAGGATAAGCATCTAATCTTCCGACTGCGGCAGCGGAATTGTCAGCACCGGGCCGTCTTTTTTGGCGGCGCTGCCATCGAGCTGCCTTCGCCGCCTTGGGATATCGCTTTCCGCATCGGCGCGAGCGAATATGAAGGAGAAGCCAGATTGGATGTGCAAATTCAAGCTCTGCGCAAATCTCTGCCGGCCAACTGATGGAAATTTCCCAACCTCTCGCGGAACTTGATTGGATTCCACGTCCGCGTTTAACCGCCCTGCATCGGTTAGGCATCGAAACGGTCGGGGACGTGCTGACGCACTTTCCCAGGCGGCACGAAGATCGGCATCAGTTTCCCGAGTTCCCGCGCGAAGAAAGCGAAGTGCCGATCTGTCTTTGCGGCGAAGTCATTCATACGCAACTCCGGCGGTTCGGCGGCTGGAAAAAGATCTTCGAAGCGACGCTGCAGCAGTCGGACGCGAACGCGCTCAGCCAACCACTCGTCTGTCGCTGGTTTAATTTACACTACGTTCAAAAAATGATTGCGACCGGACAGCGTCTCGTGGTGTTTGGAAAACCGCGTTTGCGCGGCAAGCGTATTTGCATGGAGCACCCCGAGTTTGAGGTCATCGAAGCCGACGACGACGAGATTTCAATCCATTTTCGGCGCATCACCCCGATCTACCCCGCCACCGAGGGCGTTTCTCAGCGTCTACTGCGCGCCATCATCTATCGGCTCTTGCATGAGCTTTCAGATCAACCCCTGGAAACCCTGGCCCCGGCTCGACTCGTGAACGGCGATCGGCGTCAGGCCATTCAGGCGATTCACTTCCCGGAGACGTGGGAAGAGCTCAAAGCCGCCCGCAAGCATCTGGTCCTTGCGGAGTTTTTCGGCCTGCAAATGCGAATCGCCTCACGAAGAGCTAACTCTGTCGCCCGGGTCGGCGGAATGCATTGCGGAAGTGGAAAGTTGGCGGAGAGATTTTTGCAGGCTCTGCCATTCGATCTCACCAACGCGCAAACGAAGGTTATTTCCGAAATCAAAGCCGATCTCGCTGCCCAACATCCGATGAACCGTCTTCTGCAAGGCGACGTGGGTTCCGGAAAAACGGTTGTCGCCATCGCGGCAATTTTATTTGCCGTGGAGGCCGGATTTCAGACTGCCCTCATGGCCCCGACCCAGATACTGGCCGAGCAGCATTACACGGTCTTGCGGCGATGGCTTGAACCGCTGGGTATCCGCCTGTCTCTTCGAACCTCCGCCCGGCAGGAAGAGACCGGGCCATTGCCGTTGTTCGACGGCGTGAACCCGGAGGATCCGAGCCACGACGGCTCTCCTCAGGTCGTCATCGGCACCCACGCCTTGCTTTACGAATCGGTCTCGTTTTCCAATCTTGGCCTGGTCGTCATCGATGAGCAGCATAAATTCGGCGTCGCGCAGCGCGCGCGGTTGACCGCTCGGGAACCGGCTCCCGATGTCCTCGTCATGACGGCAACGCCGATCCCGCGAACCCTGACCATGACGGTTTACGGTGATCTGGACGTTTCGGTTATCGACGAGATGCCACTGAATCGCGGGAAAATTATCACGGCCGTGCGAGATGACTCGAAACTTGGCGAAGTGCTGGCCTTTTTACGCAAGGAATTGGAAGCCGGCCGTCAGGGATACGTGATCTATCCGCTGATCGAGGAGAGTGATAAGCTCGATGTGAAAGCCGCGGCTGCGGAGTACGAAACGATGGCATGAGCGCCTGAATCCGTTCCGCTGCGAGCTCCTTCACGGCCGGATAGCGGCGCCGGACAAACAACTTATTATGGAACGTTTCCGAAAAGGAGAAACCAAGGTGTTGGTCAGCACGACTGTGATAGAGGTCGGGGTGGACGTTCCAAACGCTTCCGTCATGCTCATCGAAAACGCCGAACGTTTTGGGCTGGCCCAGCTGCATCAGCTGCGCGGACGGATCGGGCGCGGTGAGCACAAGTCGTATTGCATATTACTCAGTTCCGATCCGTCCAAGGAGACGGCGGCCAAACTCGGTGTTTTGGAAAAAACAATTAACGGCTTCGAAATCGCAGAGGCGGATTGGGATTTCCGCGGGCCCGGCGATCTGCTCGGGACCGCCCAGAGCGGATTGCCTGCGCTCAAGATCGGGAGTCTCAAGACGGACGTCGAGTTGATGCGGCGAGCCCGCGCAGCCGCGACGGTGATCTTCGACAAGGATCCCCATCTGGAGTGGCCGGAAAATCAACATTTCCGGCCATTGATTGTCGAAGAACACGGGCGAACCTTTTCCAACGTGAGTTAATGAAAAACTTTCTCAAATTTGTCTTATTTGTAGCGATCCTGAGTTTCGCGATTTCGAGCTTGTACGACTATCAGCTGAGGCATGGCGGCCTCAATCTGCTTGGGCAAAGAACGCCGGAGAAGTACACCCTGGCCACCGCCCCAAGCGTGGATCCCAAGGATGTCACCTCGCTGGAGGCGCTAAATCGCGAACGCCGTGCGCTGGTTAACAGCGTCATCCCTTCGGTCGTTGCAATCAAGACTTCCAAGACGATTACTCGCCGCGAACAATCGCTCGATCCGTTCCAGTTTTTCTTTCGCAACTCCGCGGACTTATCGCAATCCGCGAGACGAGGCTCTCGTGCAAAACTCTCTTGGCTCCGGCGTCATCGTGACGAACGAGGGACATATCATTACCAATAACCACGTGGTCGATCACGTGGACGAGATCGAGGTGCAATTGAGCGATGGGCAGACGAGAAAAGCGCGCCTCATTGGCGCGGATGCCCAGGTTGATCTGGCGGTTCTAAAAATTGAGGATTCCAAGGTCAAGCCGCTCAAGCTGGCCGACTCGGACACGGTGCAGGCGGGCGATTTCGTCCTGGCCATCGGGAATCCATTTGGCTTCGAAGAAACGGTGACCGACGGAATCATCAGTTCGAAAGGGCGGCCGAATAGGGCGGATGCCTTTGGTGACTTATTGCAAACGAATGCCGCGATCAATCCGGGTAACAGCGGCGGACCGTTAATCAACCTTCGCGGCGAGGTCATCGGCATAAACACAGCGATCATTTCGCGGAGTGGCGGCTCCCAGGGAATTGGATTTGCCATTCCTTCGAACAATGTCCGCACCGCTCTGGAGAGCCTGCTCAAGCAGGGCCGCATCATTCGGGGATATTTGGGCATTCAAGGGAGGATCAATCGGTCAAGTCCGGATAGCGGCAATGACGAAGGAGTGGTGGTGGACGACGTGGTTCCGGGATCGCCGGCCGCCGAAGCGCAGCTGCAGAAAGGGGATGTCATTAGCAAGTTCGACGGCCACGAGGTGAAGAACTTCCTGCAGCTTCGAACTTTCGTTTCGCAGGTCGAACTGAACAAGAAAGTTGAGCTGGAAGTGGTTCGTGACGGCAAACCGATGAAGGTGACGGCTCAAATCAAGGAGCAGCCGGCCGATTATCAAACGAGCAACGCCGCTCCGCCGCCAAGCGCGCCACAGCAACCGGACGACGAGAATGAGCCGGACCAGCCCGGTCAGCCCGACCAGCAATCGGGTCGGGGCGTGGCTGGGATCGGTGTGGCTGATCTCACTCCACAATTGGCCCGCCAACTGGACCTGCCGGCCGGCGTTCGCGGAGTTGTGGTCACAAACGTGAACCCTGCAAGCGGCGTCGCCGAGTTGCAGAATGGCGACGTCATTGAAGAAGTGAACCAGCAGCCGGTGACGTCGGTAGCCGATTTCAAAAAGGTGACCTCCTCAATGGATCCAAATCAGGCGCAGGTCCTGTCGGTCTGCCGCCACCGCGCTCGCTCGTTCGTCGTCGTACGGCCCCATTAACCGGGCCATCGTTTCGCAATTCATACGTCCGCATGGCCGGTTTCCACCGAACGTGAATAAATCACGGCGGCCGCCAGTCCAACATCGCACCGCTCCAAGTTCTTCCATGAAACGTGTATTACTCACCCTGACCATTCTGGCTGTTCTATGGCCTGGCTGGCAGGAGGCGAAGGCCGGGGATACAGGGTTCGATTTCTTCTATAATAATCTCTCGGGCGGAAGCTGGTTTGAGGTGGGCGATTACGGCTACTGCTGGCAACCCGATATTGCGGTGGGCAATCCGAACTGGCGCCCGTACGCCGACGGTTATTGGGCCTACACGGATGTCGGATGGACCTGGATTTCCTACGAAGACTTTGGTTGGGCCACATATCATTATGGCCGTTGGGCGCACTTGACTGACTTGGGCTGGGTTTGGGTGCCGGGCAAAGATCAGGATCTCGAATGGGGGCCCGCCTGGGTCTCATGGCGGACCGGCGGCGAATACGTGGGCTGGGCCCCTCTTCCGCCGTCGGGCGAGCCAATCGATGAAGGGGGCGCAATTACCGGCGAGGTGGACTTCGAGTTCAACATCGGTCCGGCTTGTTACAATTTTGTCGACCTTCGCTATTTCGGTGAGCCGGTTCTGCGTGAGCGAATCGTCGAACCATCGTTGAATGTGACCTGCATCATTCAGACGGTGAACGTGACCAACATTACCTACAAGAACAAGGTGGTTTGTAATTACGGACCCGACATTAACGTGATTAACGCGCATTCCCACCGGCCGGTTCAGCGTCTTCGCTTCGAAAGACAGGAGAACCTGGACGCCTCAAACGCAGGAAGACCCGGCGAACTGACCAAGGTGCAGGGAGACCGCCTGGTTGTCGGCGTGCCGGCACACATCTCGAAACCGGTCCAGCAAATCGCACCGCCCGCCGTGAAGACGAAGGTGGCCAGGGCCAATCTCGATACCGGTTGGTCCGCCGTCGGCGACGCCGCCGCGCAGGAACAGTTTAAGCGAAGACTCAGGAGTCAAAACCGGAGCAACGTCCCGCCAGCCGCCGCGGCAAGCGCCGGGGGACAGGTCGGTATTTTGCCCGCCGCTTCACCCAGTTCGACGGCTCCTGCGGCGACCGGCAACTCCGCGACGCAGTTTCAAAAGGGCGCCCACGTCAATCAGCTGGGCCAACAGATCCCGCCAAACGCAGCGGGGAATTTCCCCGCAGGTGCATTATCCCCCGCGGCTCCCGCTACCGGAATTCCCGTCCGTCCGGTGGGTCAAGGCGATAACGACAGGAATAAAGCCCTGCCGGGAACCTACGCTCAACCTGGCGCGACCGCCCCCGCAGACCGGCAGAGGCAAGGACCGAGCCCCGGTGCCCTCCATCCCGATGCCAGACGAAGCGAAGGTGGCCGGGGAAATAGGAACGAAGCTTCTCCCGTCCCAAGTCCGCAATAATAGTCAGGCAATTTCGCACTGTGAACTCACAGGAGTTCCGCGATCTGCACGGCGTTGAGCGCTGCGCCCTTGAGTAACTGATCGCCGGAAACCCAGAACGAAAGACCGTTGTCGCACGCGCAATCGAGGCGGACCCGACCAACTTGACAATTATCCTTGCCCGCACGTTGAGTGGCATCGGATATCGATTGGCCCGCGTTTCGTCGACCAATTCCAGCCCGGGAGCCTTGGCTAGAACTTCTCGCGCTTGATCGACCGAAACAGGTCGTTCGAACTCGGCACTGATCGCCACCGAATGAGCGCGATAAACGGGCACGCGCACACACGTCACCGACGCGCGAAAATTTGGCAGATGCATGATTCGCTGCCCCTCGTTTTGCATTTTCATTTCTTCCTTCGTGTAGCCGTCATCGAGAAACACATCCACGTGGGGCAAAACATTGAAGGCGATGGGATGCGGATAGACTTGAGCGAGGGGCGGCTTGATCCTGCACCACAGCCTCGACCTGATGCTTCAATTCGGCGATCGCGCGGGCGCCGCTGCCGGAGACAGCCTGGTAACTCGCAGCGAAAACCCGGCGAACGCCAAATGCTCGATGCAGAGGATAGAGGGCCATCAATGCAACCGCGGTCGTGCAATTTGGATTCGCGATCAGACCGGAATGGGTGCGCACGTCTTCGCCATTGATTTCCGGAATCACGAGAGGAACATCGGGGTCCATCCGGAAAACCGACGAATTATCAATTACAATCGCGCCGGCTTCTCGTGCGATGGGCACATACTTGCGCGAGGTCTCTCCGCCTGCGCTGAAGAAGGCGATGTCGATGTTCTCGAAGGAGCGCTCATCCAATTGGCTCACGGCAACCGATTCGCCTCGGAACAGGACGGACTTCCCGGCGGACCGCGGCGAACTGATGGCGCGCAAGCTTGCCACTGGGAAACTTCGCCGTTCCAGCACGCGCAGCAGCTCCACGCCCACCGCTCCGGTCGCACCAACCACTGCGATGTGATAATCTTTCATCGACGGGCAGATTCTAATGCTGCTCTCCAGCCGTGAAAAGCGCGCAGACAAAAATAGACATCTCGATTCGGGATCAACGCCTGACCGTGACCAGGGCGGGGAAGGCAGTGACGCTCGTATCCGATTTCCAGTTCCCGCTTCGGGATCGGCTCCGAGGAGGGAAGCATGAAGACGCCAGTTGGGCAGTTCCAGGTCGCAAAAAAGATCGGGCATGAAATGCCGCAGCGGCACAATTTTCAAGAGCCGGGTTCCCCTGGGTCCGGACGATCCGCTGCCTGAGACGGAGGATTGGATCACGTCTCGCATTCTTTGGCTGGACGGTCTCGAAGAGCAAAACGCGAACACGCGCGGGCGCTTCATCTACATCCACGGGACCAAACACGAAGATAAGATTGGCACTCCGGACAGCCACGGCTGCATTCGGATGAGCAATGCCGACTTGATCGAGTTATTCGAGCTGGTGGACGAGGGTACGCCAGTCGTAATCGGCGATTAGGGCGGGGCGCCACCGCCGCCGGAAAAGTCGAGAAAAGCGTTGCGTCTCCCCATTTCCCCGCCTAAATGCGGCTGCAACCAGCGCGGAAAGGAGGCGATATAGAGTGAAATTTTTCAAAGCAATCATGATCGTGGCCGTTTTGACCAGTGCGTTGGGTCTGGGAGCTTGTGCTCAGAAAAAGGAAACGCCAGCACCAGCGCCGGCTACATACAGCAAGTAATCCAGCGCCGAGTTGTCCGTCTGCGGATGGCTTTAAGCAAAAGGCCAGGTCGATCACGACCTGGCCTTTTCCATTCAGACGGCGCGGGGAACTGATTCCCTGCTCGTAATCAGTTGCTCCGATCCGCCCTCTCCCGCTCTTCCATTTCAGGAAGTTCCCATTAACATTCAGCGATGGAGCTAAGCGGCCAGCATTCTCACGCTCGACCATATCGCGGCTGTGGCGCGGGGAGATGAGAAGGTTCAGGTTTCGTCCGCGGCCCGGGCCAGGATTAGCGCTTCGCGCAAAGTGATCGACGAAATCATCGCGCGTGACGAAGTAGTTTATGGGGTGACTACCGGATTCGGGAAACTTTCGGACGTGCGCGTGCCTCGTGGCGAATTGCGCGAGTTACAACTCAATCTCGTGCGCAGTCATGCTTGCGGCATCGGTTCGCCGCTGTCCGAGCCGGAAGTGCGGGCCATGATGCTTCTGCGGGCTAACGTTCTGACGCTCGGTTTCAGCGGGATCCGCGGTGAAGTCATCGATATGATTTGCGAATTGTTGAACCGGCGCGTCCATCCCGTCATTCCGGAGAAAGGTTCGGTCGGTGCGAGCGGCGATCTCGCGCCGCTCGCGCATCTTGCGCCTGGCTCTTGCTCGGCGAAGGCGAAGCTTTCGTGGACGGACAACGGTTGGCGGGCGACGAGGCGCTCCGTCGAGCCGGGCTCGAGCCCGTGCAGCTGGAAGCGAAGGAGGGCCTCGCGCTCCTCAACGGCACACAGGCGATGCACGCCGTGGGTGGACTGGCCATGCTGCGAGCGCAACGACTTGTCCGGGTCGCCGATGTGGCCGGAGCGATGACTCTGGAAGCGCTCAAAGGAACGCCGATGGCGTTTGACGCGCGTATGCAGGACGCGCGTCCGCATCCGGGCCAGAAGGCGGTGGCGAAACATCTGTTGTGGTCTGTTGCGCGAAAGTGAGATTCGCGAATCGCACCGCAAGAACGATCCGCGCGTGCAGGACGCCTACAGCATCCGCTGCATGCCGCAGGTCCATGGAGCGGTTCGCGGTGCTCTCGCGCACGGCGACGAGGTTCTCGCGATTGAATCGGGGTCGGCGACCGATAATCCGCTCGTCTTTCCGGAAAGCGGCGACGTTATCTCCGGCGGAAATTTTCACGGCGCTCCGCTTGCCCTGGCTCTCGATTACGCCGCGATTGCGCTGACCGATCTGATGAGCATCAGCGAGCGGCGGACCGATCGCCTGGTCAACCCGGACATGAACGAAGGCTTGCCGGCATTTCTCGCGCAACGGCCCGGGTTTACAGTCGGGTTTCATGATTCTGCACGTGGCGGCCGTTTCGCTACTCAACGAAGCCAATGTCCTGGCGCATCCGGCGAGCGTTGACAATATGCCGACGTCGGGCGGGAAAGAAGATCATGTCTCGATGGGAATGACGGCCGCGCTGAAATTGCGCGACGATCGTCGAGATTGCCGAAAATCTTATCGCCATCGAATTGCTGGCCGGCGGACAGGGCCTGGAGTTTCGGCGACCTCTCAAGGCCGGAGTCGGGGTGGAGCGAGCCCACCAGGCGTTGCGAAAAATCGCGGCGCCGCTGAAGGAGGATCGATCGCTTTCTGGCGACATCGAGCGTGTGGCGGAGGCCATTCGTGACGGCGATTTCGATAGCGGCTACGAGGAGCCATGAGCGGAAAGCGAATTATCCGCGCGCCGCGTGGGACGGAGCGCGTCTGCAAAGGCTGGCACCAGGAAGCCGCCATGCGGATGTTGATGAACAATCTCGATCCGGACGTCGCCGAAGATCCGGATCAGTCTGATGGTCTACGGCGGCACGGGTCGCGCCGCCCGAAGCTGGGACGCGTTCGACGCGATCGTGCGATCTCTGCGCGATTTGGAAAACGACGAAACGCTCCTCGTTCAATCCGGCAAACCGGTTGGGACGTTTCGCACCCATGAGGAAGCGCCACGCGTCTTGATCGCGAATTCCAACCTGGTTGGCCACTGGTCGAACTACGCCGAGTTCAATCGACTGGAGCGACTCGGACTCACCATGTATGGACAGATGACGGCTGGTTCGTGGATCTACATCGGGAGCCAGGGAATCGTGCAGGGAACCTTTGAGACCTTCGCCGCGGCGGGCCGCAAGCATTTTGGCGGATCGCTCGAGGGAAAATTTGTTCTCACCGGGGGACTTGGCGGCATGGGTGGAGCCCAGCCCCTCGCTGCCACCATGAACGGCGCGCTGTTCCTGGGCATCGATGTCGATCGCGGCACGCATCGAAAAGCGATTAAAGAGCGGCTATTGCGACAAGATCGCTCGATCGCTCGATGAGGCGCTCAAGCTGATCGAAGCGGCCCGGAAAGTTGGACAATCGATTTCGGTGGGGCTGGTCGGTAACTGCGCGGATGTCCTGCCGAAGATGGTCGAGCGCGGCATCGTTCCCGACGTTGTGACCGACCAAACCAGCGCGCACGACGCCTTGAACGGCTATGTCCCGAACGGAATGAGCCTGGAAGAGGCCGTGGCCTTGCGTGGCAGGGATCCGGACGAATACATCGAAACGCTCGATGCAATCGATGGCTCTTCACGTGGAGGCGATGCTGACTCTGCAGAAAAGAGGCGCGATGACATTTGACTACGGTAACAACATTCGCGCGCAGGCGAAAAAGGCCGGCGTCGACAAGGCCTTCGATATTCCGGGTTTTGTTCCTGAATACATTCGTCCGCTCTTCTGCGAGGGAAGTGGGCCGTTTCGATGGGTCGCGCTGAGCGGAGATCCAAAGGATATTGCCCGGACCGATCGGCTGGCTCTCGGATCTCTTCCCCAGGAACGAAACCTTGTCCCGGTGGATGAAGCTGGCCCAGGAGCGAATTCATTTTCAGGGTCTGCCGGCGCGAATCTGCTGGCTCCGCTATGGCGAACGCGCGGAGTTTGGTGTGGCCATGAACGAGTTGGTCAAACGGGGCGAGATCAAGGCGACCGGTCGTCATTGGGCGCGATCATCTCGATACCGGTTCGGTCGCGTCGCCTAATCGCGAAACGGAAGGGATGCTCGATGGCAGCGATGCGATCGCTGACTGGCCTCTGCTTAATGCTCTGGTCAATACCGCGGCCGGCGCTTCCTGGGTCTCGCTTCACAACGGGGGTGGCGTTGGTATTGGCTACTCGCAACACGCCGGCATGGTGGTCGTGGCTGATGGAAGCGATAACGCGAAACGGCGGCTCGAACGCGTCCTAACGAGCGATCCGGGGATGGGGGTGCTGCGTCACGTCGACGCCGGATATTCGCGTGCGATCGATTTTGCGGAGACGCACGAGCTGAAAATTCCGATGAAGCCCAAGGTGCGGGATAACAAGGAGTAGTTAGACATTGGCCGGCTGAATTATGGCAAAACTCATCGAATGTGTGCCCAACTTCTCAGAAGGCCGCGATCTGAATATTATTCGACAAATCACCGCGGCCATTGAGTCGGTCGAAGGAGTCTCCCTGCTCGACGTCGATCCGGGCGCCAGCACCAATCGCACGGTCGTAACCTTTGTCGGGTAATCCCGAAGCGGCCGTGGAAGCCGCCTTTCGAGGAATTCGAAAAGCAGCGGAACTGATCGACATGCGCAAACACAAGGGCGCGCATCCTCGCATGGGCGCGACCGACGTTTGCCCTTTTATTCCGGTCGGTGCAACGTGAGCTGGGACGAAGCGATCGCCTGTGCCAGACCAATTGGGCAAGCGCGTCGGCGAGGAGTTAAAGATTCCTGTCTATCTTTACGAGAAAGCGGCGCGCAGATCCGTCCCGCTCAAATCTCGCAGTCATTCGCGCCGGCGAGTACGAAGGCTTCTTCGAGAAAATCAAAGAAGCCGCCTGGAAGCCCGATTTCGGGCCATCCGTCTTCAACGAGAAGTCAGGCGCGACGGTCATTGGCGCGCGCGACTTCCTGGTTGCCTACAACGTGAACCTGAACACCAAAGCGGTGCGCCGGGCGACCTCGGTCGCGTTCGATGTGAGAGAAAATGGCCGAATCAAAACCGACGATGGCACGCCGCGGGGAAAACCGGTGCTCGACGCGAAGGGCGAGCCCGTCCGTATTCCCGGATTGCTGAAGCACGTCAAAGCCATCGGGTGGTACGTGGAGGAATACGGAATGGCGCAGGTTTCGATGAACCTGACCAACATCGAAGAAACGCCCCTGCATGTCGCGTTTGATGCTTGCAGCGAGGCGGCCAGCAAACGCGGGCTGCGCGTCACCGGATCGGAAATCGTGGGATTGCTGCCAAAGAAATGTTTGGTGGACGCCGGAAAATATTTTCTCCGGAAACAGCAATGGTCGGAAGGCGCTTCCGAGGAGGAACTCATTGACATTGCGATCCGTTCGATGGGATTGAGTGAGTTGAAGCCCTTCGATCCGAAGGAAAAAATTATCGAATTCAAAATGGAATCCGCCTCAAAAAAATCGCTTCTGCAAATGGACCTGCGCCAATTCTGCAATGAGACCCTGAGCGATTCTCCGGCGCCAGGTGGCGGTTCTGTTGCGGCGCTCATGGGCGCACTGGGCGTTTCGCTCGGCGGAATGGTCGCGAATCTCTCGGCCGGGAAACGTGGCTGGGATGACAAGCTCAGTTATTTCA
Source organism: uncultured Verrucomicrobiae bacterium (assembly GCA_963788855.1). GTDB lineage: Bacteria > Verrucomicrobiota > Verrucomicrobiia > Chthoniobacterales > UBA10450 > CAWBIE01. The sequence continues at coordinate 59,108 of CAWBIE010000003.1, read as the reverse complement.
GCGATTGGGCGGTTAAGGCGCAGCAACTGAAGGATGAACTACTCTTTCTGGTCGATGAAGACACGGCCGCTTTCAACAAGGTGATGGCGGCCTTCGCCTTGCCCAAGGAGTCAGCCGAGGAAAAAGCCGCGCGCTCAGCCGCGATCCAATTGGCTAACAAGTATGCGGCCGAGATTCCGCTTCGAGTCATGGAAACCGCATCCAAATCCTATCCGCTCCTGGCCGAGATGGCGGAGAAGGGTAATCCCGCTTCCATCTCTGACGTAGGAGTCGGGTCTGCTTGCCCTGCGCGCCTGCATTGAGGGCGCGGCCATGAACGTGCGAATTAATCTGGCGGGCCTGAAGGATGAAAAATTGAAATCATCTTCTGCAGAAGAAAGTTCAGGAGCTTAGCGCGAAATCCGAATCGCAGTTCAAGACAATCATTCAGATTGTGGAAAGCAAGCTGGGTTCATCTTGAAGTCTGTCGCCGTTCTTCACGCTTCGCAATTGGTGACCCTGGCCGGGCCGAAGCGTCCCCGTGTCGGTTCGGAATTGTCGGAACTGGCAATTATTCAAGATGGCGGATTACTGATCAGGGACGGCGTGATCATCGCGACCGGGCCAAGCACCGAGATCGAAAAACAGTCGAAAGGCGCTGAAGTTCTCGATGTCGGGGGACGTCTCGTCCTGCCCGGCTTCGTCGACGCGCATACGCATCTCGTCTTTGCCGGGAATCGGCTGGACGATTTCGAGCGCCGCGCCCGAGGCGAAACTTACGAGCAAATCGCGGTGGCGGGTGGGGGAATCTGGTCGACTGTCGCAAAAGACGCGACGCGCGAGTGAAGCTGAACTTTTCGCCGGAGCCAAGAAACATGCGGAGTGGTTCCTGCAAGGCGGCACCACCACAGTCGAGGCGAAATCGGGCTATGGCCTGACTCTGGAAGACGAACTCAAGATCTTGCGCGTCATTCGACGCCTCGATCAGGAGACTTCTCTGGAGTGCGTTCCGACATTTCTCGGGGCGCATGCGGTCGCCAAGGAATATGAGTCGTCCGAATATGTCGATCTGGTCGTCAACGAGATGTTGCCACGCGTGACAGCGGAAAAGCTGGCGGAGTTTTGCGACGTCTTCTGCGAGCGCGGCTACTTCGACCTGAAACAATCGCGCAGGATTCTGACGGCCGCGGCCAGGCTGGGTTTGAGGCTCCGGGCGCATGTCGATCAACTGACCAACTCTGGCGGGGCCGGGCTGATGGCGGAACTGAAGGCCGCGACCGCTGATCACCTGGAGAAGACCGATCAGCAGCGGCATCGCCGCCCTGAAATCGGCCGGTGTTCAGCCGGTGCTTCTTGCCGGGATCGGTCTACGCGCTGGGATCAACCGGTTATCCGCGGGCCCGGGAAATGATCGAGGCCGGCCTTGCCGTGGTCCTGGCGACCGACTTCAACCCGGGCTCCTCGCCGACGCCGTCCATGCCCATGATGCTGTCGCTGGCCTGCACACAAATGAAGATGTCACCGGCCGAAGCGATGACGGCCTCGACCATCAACGCGGCCTATAGTCTGAATCGCGGAGACAAGATCGGATCGCTGGAAACGTGGCAAGCTCGCCAATTTCTCGGTGTTTGATTGCGAGGATTATCGCGAACTGGCCTACTGGTTTGGATTCTCGCAGACGCAGGCTGTTTACGTTCGCGGCGAATGTGTAGCGCGGTCCGCGTGCTCCTTGTAGCCACGGCGCTCTGTCGCCGTGATTCGAGCAACCGAGCGGACGCCTCGACAGAGCGAGGCGGCTACAGCAGCCCGTGGCTGGTTCGGTGACCCGGATGTTTTGCGCGAGATTTGCGTGAGTCCCCGCGCACCGTTACCGTGCGCTCCTTTCATGAAAGTCGAAGTGGAAAAACAGCCGGACTCGGTCTCGACCCTGCAGATCGAATTGCCGCCGGAAGAAGTCTCAAAGGAGTGGGATGCGATCGCGAACAACTTCGCGCGATTTGCCAAGATTCCCGGGTATCGGCCGGGCAAGGCGCCTCGACGGGTCATTGAGACCAAATTTCGCAAAGAAATTCAGGACGAACTGACGAAGAAACTCGTCTCGAAAAGTTATCACGAAGCCATCGATCGGGAGCAGCTGCGGGTCGTGTCGCTAACCAACCTTGAAGATGTCGAGTTTGGAGAGGACAAATCGATGCGGTTTCAGCGCGACGGTTGTAACGGCGCCGGACTTCGATCTGCCGGATTACAAGAATATTCCCGTCGCAGCTTCCTGACGTGAAGGTGGCCGAGAGTGATGTCGACGCCGCCCTCGAACGTTTGCGCGAGCAAACCGCAGACTTCGTCGACGTTGCGGATCGCGGACTGGAGATGGAGGATTTCGCGGTCGTCGACTTTGAAGGCCTGGTCGATGGCAAACCGATCAACGAAGTTGCGCCGCAGGCGAGCAAGAATCTTCATGGCGGCAAGAAATTCTGGCTGCGACTCTCCGAGGGCAATTTTTTGCCAAAATTTTGCGATCAACTGATCGGACAAAAACCCGGCGAGACCCGTTGCGTAACGGTGGATTGTCCGGCGGATTTTCTGGTCAAGGAACTGGCCGGAAAGAAAGCTCACCTACACGGTTACGTTGCAGGAGATCAAGCAGAGAAGGTCCCTGCCGTGGACGACGCCTTCGCGGCCAAAACTGCTGCCGGACAAAACGCTGGGCGAACTTCGCCACATGATCGAGCACGATCTCGAGCACGAAAAAGAGCATGAGGTCGATCGGGCTCAGGAAGCGCAAATCGTCAAATATCTCCACGACCAGACCCGTTTCGATTTGCCGCCGAGCCTCTTGCGAGCGGAAACGCGACGCGCTCTCGGCGAACTGGTGCAAAGAAATCGCGAGCGCGGAATAACCGACGAAATGCTCAAGGAAAAGGAGAAGGAGCTGATCGAAGGGGCCGCCGGTCCTGGCCGCGCATCGTTTGAGAACGAACTTCATTTTGGGTCGCATAGCCGAACGCGAGAAGATCGAAGTCTCTCGCGAGGAAGTCGATCTGCGCATTCGGCAGGAGGCTGCTCGTTACAATATTTCAGTCGAAAAAATGCGGCGCGAACTGGAAGAACATGATGGTCTGAACGCGCTCGCGGAACAGATCCTGCTGGGTAAGACTCTTGATTTCCTAAAGGCGAATGTTAGCGTTCCACAGGCGGTAGAACCGATCATTTCCGAGCAAAAATAATGAGTCAATCGAACCAAAATCTGTCGCAATCAGTGCTCGTTCCGATGGTGGTCGAGCAGACCGGCCGCGGGCGAGCGCAGCTACGACATCTACTCGCGCCTGCTCAAGGACCGGATCGTTTTTATCGGCACGCCGATCGACGATCACATCGCCAACCTGGTCATCGCGCAGTTGTTGTTTCTGCAGATGGAAGACGGCAAAAAGGATATCAACATTTACATCAACTCACCCGGTGGCTCGGTCACGGCCGGTCTGGCGATCTACGACACGATGCAATTCCTGACCTGCGACGTGACCACCTACTGCATCGGAATGGCGGCCAGCATGGGTGCGGTCCTGCTCTGCGCCGGCACCAAGGGCAAGCGATTTGCGCTGCCGAACTCCGACATCATGATCCACCAGGTGTCTGGCGGTGCGCAGGGGCAGGCGAGCGATGTCGAGCGCCAGGTGGACTACATGTTCAAGCTGAAGAAGCGGCTGATCCGGATCATTGCCCAGCACACCGGCAAGTCCGAGGAGCAGGTCCGCAACGACTCCGACCGCGACTACTACATGTCGGCGGCTGAAGCGAAAGACCTACGGGCTGGTGGACGAAGTGATTAAATCCCGGAAGGAAGTTAAGCTTCTCGACGGTGCCACGTCGCCCGCCAGCGAGCGCTCCGCGGCCCTCGCGGAAGCGGCTTTACCGCGCAAGATCGAGGAATAGAAACTGCTTTTTAAACAGGGCAAACATGGCGCGCGCTTCCAACCTCACGATGTGCTCCTTCTGTGGCAAAAGCCACGCCGAGGTGCGCAAGCTGATCGCCGGGCCCGGCGTCTACATTTGCGATAGCTGCATCAACGTCTGCAAGAGCATCCTCGACAAGGAACTGAACGAAGACGCGCGGCGGCAGTCGTCGACCATCAGAGTGCCCAAGCCGGTCGACATTCGGCGGTCGCTCGATCAATACGTCATCGGTCAGGACGTGGCGAAGAAGACGCTGTCGGTCGCCGTGCACAACCATTTCAAGCGCGTCCTGCATGCCGCCGCGACGCGGGCGGATCCGATCGGCGGCCTTTCAGCCTGATCCTCTGGCGGATGTTGAAATCGAGAAGAGCAATATTCTGCTGATCGGCCCGACCGGTTCCGGCAAGACTCTGCTCGCCAAGACCCTGGCCAAGATCCTCGACGTTCCATTCTGCATTGCCGACGCGACCACGCTGACCGAAGCCGGCTACGTCGGCGAGGACGTGGAAAACATCATTCTGCGCCTGCTCCAGAACGCCGATTACGACGTGAAGCGCGCCGAGATCGGAATCGTCTACATCGACGAGATCGACAAGATCGGCCGCAAGACCGACAACGTCAGCATCACGCGCGACGTTTCCGGCGAAGGCGTCCAGCAGGCGCTTCTGAAGATTCTGGAAGGCAGCACGTGCAATGTTCCGCCACAAGGCGGCCGCAAGCATCCGCATCAGGAATACATTCAGGTCAACACCGAAAAGATTCTGTTCATCTGCGGCGGCGCTTTCGTCGGTCTCGACAAGATTGTGCAGAAGCGGATCGGCCAAAAGTCGATGGGCTTCGGAAGTCCGACTCTCGAAGTGGAAGAGGCACTGCGCAAAGAAGCGATGCGTCATGTCGAACCGGAGGATTTGCTCGCTTTCGGAATGATTCCGGAATTCATCGGCCGTCTGCCGGTGGTCAGCTCGCTCGATGCCCTGACCGAGGAGGAAATGGTCGCGATCCTGACCGAAACGAAGAACGCGATGATCAAGCAGTACACCAAGCTCTTCTCGATGGAAGGTGTGCGTCTGACGTGTCACGAAGGATGCGCTGCGCGCGCTTGCCGCCCAGGCCGTCACCAAAGGAACCGGCGCGCGTGCCCTGCGTTCCATGCTCGAGCGGATCATGCTCGACATCATGTACGACGTGCCGAGTCGCGAGGACATCGCCGAAGTCACGATCAATCGCGCGGTGGTCGAAGGCAAAAAGCTCCCGCTCATTCGCAAGAAGCAGGACAAAGACGCGGCCTGAAAGAGGCCCGGAGAATTCGACTCCTCACCTGAGTCCTCTCCTCGGTCGATGAGGAGAGGAAAAGAATCACTCGGCGTAGCGACGGGAGATGTCCGCGCGTTCGTTCTTCTTCCTCGCCCTTTTTAAAGGGAGAGGATCGAGGTGAGGGATCCTACCACGGTCATCCGATTGGACGTTTCCCGTAATTGGCGCAATTTCCAGCGCGATGCGCGTGTTTCTTCTTAACACCGGTAGCGAACTCTTGTTGGGTGACGTTCGCGATGCCCATCTCAGCTTTATCGCCCGCGAAATTCTTCCGCTCGGCCTGCGCATCGAGGAACAGCGGACCGTGCCGGATGGGGCAGCCGATTGGAACGACACTCGCCGATCTGTTTGCGCGAGCGGATCTCATCTTCATTACGGGAGGACTTGGTCCGACAACCGACGATGTGACGCGAGAAATGGTGGTCGAACAGCTCGGCCTGGAGTTGATTCAGGACGAGCGGATTCTGGCAGCGATTAACGATCGTCTGAAAATTCGTGGGTTTCGCGTGACGGACCGGATTTTGCGGCAGGCCCAGGTTCCGGTCGGGCGCAGAGGTCTTGCCTAACAAAAACGGAACGGCGCCGGGCTTCTATCTGCGGGCCGGGATTAATCCAAGGTTTCATCGCCACATCTTTTTGTTTTGCCGGGTCCACCGCGCGAGCTTCAACCAATGTTTCGCGAGTCGGTTATGCCGATCTTGAGATCCATGGCCAGGACTTCAGGGCCAATCGGGCGACGGACTTACAAGATCGCGAATATGGGTGAATCGATTGTGGAAGAGGCGATTGGCAAAAAAATCCTGGCGATTCCGGGAATCGAACTCGGCTATTGCGCGCGACCCGGAGAAGTAGAGGTCAGAGTTCTGGGGGAACCCGGGCCGCTGGAGCGCGCGGATGGCATTATAATGAATGCCTTTGGCCCATCGATCTTCTCGAGCAACGATGAGTCTCTCGAAGAGGTGATCGTGAAATTATTAGCAGGCCGCCGGGAAACAGTAGCCGTCGCCGAATCCTGCACCGGGGGATGGCTGACGCATCGAATCACGAACGTGCCCGGCGCGTCGGTGGTTCTCCTGGCGGGATATGTCACGTATGCGAACCAGGCGAAGAGCGATGTGCTCGGCGTCGATCCGCACGTGATCGAGCAACATGGCGCGGTCAGCGCAGAAACGGCCCGCGCCATGGCTGACGGTGCGCGCAGGAGGGCGAAAGCGACCCATGCTCTGGCTACGACCGGGATTGCCGGACCGGCGGGCGGATCGGCGGAGAGGCCGGTCGGCACTGTTTTTGTAGCGCTGGCTTCGGCCAACGCTCAAACACTGGTCGAGCAATTCTTTTTCCCGACCGATCGGGAGACCTTCAAGCAGATGGTCGCGCAGGCAGCGTTTGATTTATTGAGGAAGACGCTTGGCTGACGTTGGAGGGCGTCGCGCCGTCGGTGCCCAAAAGAATGGACACGACAGCGCGTGTCCCTCCAGCTTAGTAGTCACCGACGTCGATAGGCGTTCCGACTTTCGCGTTATCGTAGAATAATTTTGCGCCGTCAACCGACTCGCGAATGCAGCCATGCGAGGCCGGATATCCGGGCAAAAATCCGATGTGCATTCCGACACCCTCCTCAGTGAGTCGCATGAACCACTTCATTGATGCTCCCTCGAAGTGCGTTCCGCTGGGCGCGGAATCAATCTTGGAGCTGACGCCGGCCCGAACCGTGCGGCCGGAGTGGTCCACAAAGTCCCCGTAAATATTCGAGTGATGATCGGGATCCTTCTCCAGGACAGAGAAGTGGCCGGTGGGTGAGGCGTGGCCCACCTTGCCGGAAGAAACCGGGCCGTCGGCGACGACTTGTCCACCCAGCATCAAATAGGCGCGCTGTTTTGGAATCGAGACTACGATGCGCACCGTATCCGGCGTGCATCTTTTGAGCAGGCTCTGATTAACCTTCAAGGGGGCCTGCCGCTGGATGAGGGCGGAAGCTTTTTGCTGCGGTTGATTCGGAGGACGCTTCGGACCAAAGAGGTTGAACTGCGCGTTGGTCAGAGCGGCTGTGGCAATAAAGAGCGCGGTGCAGAGAGATATCAGAGCGGTTCGCGACATAGCTAGGCTCGACTGTAGCTGTTTACGCGATGAATCCAACCGGATAACCATCGGTTTTCTTTTCGGTCCGCCGGGGCGTTCTGGACGCGCCGGGTCAGGACGGCCGCGGCCGAGCGGGAAAACTCCTGAACCGAACTGTTGCTGGTGTCTTGCATTCCATCAAGCACTTGCAGAAGTCCCCAACCCTGGTCGTGATAACGCTCGGTCGGGAGCACGCCTTCGCCCTTAAAATTTACATAATCGACGAGGGCATAGCATCCACCCGGCGAATCGGCAAGGCGCTGAAAGCGCTGTGCGATCTTTTCGCGATTTGAGGGAGATGTAGCATTAAGCATTTTCGGAAGTGCAGAGTCCAACCTATCTACCATGAACTGTGTTTGGAGATCGACCGTATTCGCAAGAAACTGGCGCAATTGGCGCATGTCCGGTGTCTCTTGGGCAAGCATAAAGTCAGCGCGGGATTTCCACGGACAATGCCGGTCGCCCGCGGCGAGGAGCAAACCGGGCAATCTCACGCCGCGCCGGGAGGCAAAATTGATGAATTGAGGAAAGCTCTCCTCGAACGGGCCCGGTTTGCCGGCGGGATACCAGATAAAGTGACCGATGCCGAGCGACGCAAAATCCTCCCCGGTATTCCAGGAAGTCAGACCTGAGATCGTGCCGTTGCATTCGTTTTGCCAGATCTTTCGCCCAATCTTTTGCGCTTCCGCCTGGGATAGGGTGATTGCGCCCTGCGCCGGAGGGCCCGCCAGCCAGCCCAAGGCAGCAGAGACGGAAAGGCTGAAAACGAGCGATTTATGTGTTCTTGACGCGTACATTTTATTCGTTAGCGTCCATTTCCGCGTTACCCAAACCAAGGAGCCCTTCTACTCGGAATTCCAGTTCTATGAAACTTTCACTCATGGCGTTAGCCACAGTTTTGCTTGTCTTACCTCTTGCCGCGCAAGAAAAATCAACAACGCTAAAGGACCAAAAGGACAAGGTTAGCTACAGTATTGGCCTGAACATCGGGTTCAATTTCGCCAAACAGAAAATCGCGGTAAACCCCGATGCCCTCACGGCTGGAGTGAGAGACGCGCTGGCCGGAAAGCCTCAGATGACCGAGGCGGAAGTGAAGGAAACAATGGCGGCCTTTGAGAAAGACATGACGGACAAACAAAAAGCCGAAGCTGGGAAGAATGCGACCGATGGCGCTAAGTTCCTCGAGGACAATAAGAAGAAAGACGGGGTCAAGACGACGGCGAGTGGTCTGCAATACAAATCGTTGAAAGAGGGCACCGGCCCGCAACCGAAGGCCACCGACACGGTGACGGTGAATTATCGCGGCACTTTGACCGACGGGACCGAATTCGACAGCTCCTACAAGCGCGGCGAGCCAGCCACCTTCCCGCTTAACGGCGTGATCAAGGGTTGGACCGAAGGCGTGCAGCTGATGAAGAAAGGCTCCAAGTATCAGTTTGTTATTCCTGCCAATCTTGCTTATGGCGAACGCTCGCCCGGCGCCAGTGTTCCTCCGAATTCCACTTTGGTGTTTGAGGTGGAGCTGATGGATTTCAAATCGGGCGGCGATGAGAGCGCGTCGCCGTCGCCTGCGACAAAATAATTTGTTCGTGGTCGGGCGACATCGCCGCCATTTTGATCGGGAGTTGGTAACCTGGCCGTCAGGACACGGCGGCGGCTGACTCCCAGTCGAGCCGGGGCGCGTCTCCCCAGAGGTCTTCCAAACTGTAAAACGCGCGTTTTTCGCGGTGGAAGACGTGGACGACCACCTGGAGGTAATCGAGGACGATCCATTGGCTCGCTGGAAAGCCGTCCACGGCAAGAGCCCTGATCTTGTAATCCTCCTTCAGCCGACTTTCGATCTCCCCGGCAATTGCTTTAAGTTGCGGCTCAGAGGTGGCCGAGCAAATCACGAAGAAGTCGGTGAAAGTGGAAATCTCGCGCAGATCGAGGACGACGATGTCTTCGGCCTTTTTGTCGGAAGCAAGTCCGGCGCAGGTTGCAGCTAGGCGATCCGCAGTTATTTCGCGTGCTCCCGGTAAAGGTTTCCCTGGCGAATAATTTCTTCCACTCCTGGCGGTACGAAATAGCGAATGGATTGACCGGACGCAACTCTCTTTCTGATCTCGGTCGCCGAGATGTCGATCTTGCGTCGCACCGTCTGGTAGGAGTGGTTCGTGGCCGTGCCAGTCCGATCCAGGACGACGAAGCGGACCAAATTCTGCAGCTCGGCAAAGCGATGCCACCTCGGAAGATCGCAAACATTGTCCTGGCCGAGCAGATAATGGATTTCGGAGTCCGGCTCGCGCTGTGCGATTTCGCGGACCGTGTCGATCGTGTAAGAGGGGGGCGGGCGCCGTAGTTCGCAATCGTCCACGAAAAAAGCGGGTTCGCCTTCGATCGCGGAGCGCACCATGGCCAGACGCACTTCCATCGCCGCGGCGGGCGCATCCTTAAGCGGCGAAACCGCGGCCGGAACGAAAATTATTCGTTCCAGGTCGAGTTGTTCGCGCGCTTCTCGCGCGAGGATGAGGTGGGCGTGATGAATCGGATCGAAGGTCCCGCCGTAAATGCCGATCTTTCTCAATTGCGGAGTTTAATGATGGCCGGCGCCAAAGCGAAGAGGGGGCCTGCGATTCGTTTTTTGTTTTCCGTCGCCAAAATCGGCATCTAAGCTGCGAACCTATGGAGCGCACTTCCGTCGGTCAACTGGTCCTTGGTAGGGACGGCGCGCTGCGCCGTCCGCTCCCCGGGCGGTCCTTTGCAAGAGAACGATGAAGACCAACTTGCCTGGCCAGCTCATTCTAACCGGCGTTCCGGGCAAGGAGCTCGATTCTGAGACGGCCGCGCGGTTTCGGCGCGTCCAACCCGGCGGCTTTATTCTATTCGGCCGCAACATCGAGAGCGCGACACAGCTGCGGAAGTTAATCGATGACCTGCGCGATTTGAGCGAAGTGGAGCCGATCGTGACGATCGATCAGGAGGGCGGCCGTGTCTCACGCCTTCGCCTGATCGGCAACGAACCCCCGAATGCCCAGGAACTGCGCGAAAAAGGCAAACTCGATCTCATTCGCAAACATGGCGATATCACCGGCCGACTGCTGCGCCTGTTCGGATTCAATCTCGATCTTTGTCCGGTGCTGGACATTTCTTTCGATGACGAGGCTGACAATTCATTGCGCGGCCGGTGCTACGGAAAGACGGTCGAACAAGTCGTGCGCAATGCCACCGTCTTCAACGACGCCCTGCGGAAACAGGGGGTCGCGACTTGCGGCAAACATTTTCCCGGGCTACTCCGCCGCCACGATCGATGCGCATCATGAGTTGCCGAAAATTGATCGGACCCGGCGGGAATTGGATGCGGCGGAATTAGCGGTCTTCAGCGAATTCGTTTCGAAGGTCGACAGCATGATGATTTGCCACGCTTGGTATCCCTGCTTCGAGCCGGAGAAGAAGCCTGCTTCCCTGTCGCGGCGCGTGATTACGGACTTACTCTGCGGCGCGATGGGTTTCGAGGGGTTGATCATGACAGACGACCTCGATATGGGTGCGATCCTGAATGGATATGGCACGGAAGAAATGATCCGCCTTGCGATCGGCGCCGGGAACGACCTGGCCATGATTTGCCATCGCACGGAAGAGATCGAGAACGTGCATCGAATTCTCGGCACGTTGCCGGAGGACCAGGTGAATCGCGCCGTGGCCAATATCGCGCGATTCAAACAGAAGATGGCTCCGCCAAGCCCGTTCTCGGAGGAAGCCTTCCGCCAGATCGACCGGGAAATCTGGGATCTGCGCGTGGCCGTTCTTGGCGCTGAGCTTGCGGCGGTTCGCAGCCCGGAAGACGGCAAGCGCTCGCCAGTGGAAACCTATTGAAATTCGTGTGGCCGGGCCAAAGGGCCGGCTCGACTTTTTAGGCGCGGGTTGATATTCTTTGGGGCCGTGGAACCTGCCACGGAAAGGCAATGAACTGGCGAATTCTTGTCGGCGTCACGATGGCGCTTGCGACGAGCGCGTTTGCCCTGCAGCCGGTGAGCAAGCAGGCCCACGCGTGGGACATTGCGGTGCTGGATCGATTGCTTGCTTCAGCGCCTTCTACTTCGCGAACAGTGCGCGCCGGCGACATGATCTTGCTGCGCAGCTACGTGCAGGCGGCGCGAGACTTCCTTGCCGCCGGCGGCACGCGGCCCGAGTCGGCCTTTGATGGCGGCGTCATGCTTTGGCCGTCCGGGGTTGTTCCGTATGTGTTTGCCAATGACATCACGTCCACGCACCAGAAGGCTTTTCTCGACGCGGCGGCGGATTGGGCCACGTTCGCGAATGTCAGTTTCGTCGCACGCACGAACCAGGCCGATTATGTTTTGGTCCAGAACGGCCTGAACGGCGACAACTCATCGGCGGTCGGAAAAGTCGGCGGGCAGCAGGTGCTCAACATTTATGCGTGGTCGCGTGCCAGGTCATCTGCCATGAAATGGGTCACGCGCTGGGCCTCGTGCACGAGCATCAACGCGCCGATCGCGATATGTTTGTCACGATTCTAACGGACAACATTCAGCCGGACTACGCGTTCGCGCTCGCTTTGCTTCCAAATTCAAATGACCGCGGAGCCTACGATTTTCTCTCGGTGATGCATTACGACCGGCATGCCTACGCAACGGACCCCGGTCTCGACACGATCGAGCCGAAAGATGGCTACACCCAATACATTGACATCATGGGAAATGCTTTTGGGCATGAGCTCAGCCAGTTGGACCGGCAGGGGATGGCTTCAATTTATGGGGCCGGGCCGGTCAACAGCAGCGTCGTCACGAATACGAGAGACAGCGGACTGGGCAGCCTGCGCGCCGCGATTTTTTACGGAATCGATCACCCCGGTACGACGATCACCTTCAATATTCCGTCCAACGATCCCGGCCACGCCAACAACGTCTACACAATTCAGACCAGCGACGTGATGACCTCGCCCGGGCCGAACACCATCATCGATGGAACGACGCAGCCGAATGGAAATCCGAACGGGCCATCCGTTTTCATTGACGGCACGCTGGGCCCGCAACCGGCCTACACCGCGCCTGGGATTTTTCTCACTACCGCCAACAGCGTGGTGAAGGGGATCGGCATCGTGAATTCGTCGACTGATGGGATTCAGATTACGGGCAGCGGTGCGACTGGCAACACAGTGGCTGGTTGCTATCTCGGCGTGGCCGGTGATGGAGCCACGGTCGCGCCAAACGCCTATTCCAATGTCAGCGTTTCGAACGGGGCCAGCGGCAATACGATTGGCGGGACAACACCGGCGGCGCGGAATATCATCAGCGGCAACTCGAGCATCGGCGTCATTATCACGGACCCGGCCACCACCGCCAATGTGGTTGCCGGAAATTTTGTCGGCACGGATCGTACCGGCGGAGTCGCGGTCGCCAACGGATATGCGGGTATCGTGATCGCCAACGGCGCGTATGGCAACACGATCGGCGGAATCGCCGCGGGCGCGGGCAACGTCATCTCGGGCAATGCCCAGGGCGTGGCGATCTATAATCCGACGACCAATCAGAATGTGGTCGCAGGGAATTACATCGGACTAAACCCCGCGGGAAATTCCCCACTGGCCAATGACCCGGGCGCGGGCATCTCGGTCTTCGACGGCGCGCATGACAACACGATTGGTGGAACCGTGCCAGGCGCCCGCAATGTCATCTCGGGGAACGTCGACGGTGGCGTCAGGCTTATCGATCCGGCGACGACCGGAAACGCGGTCGCAGGAAATCTGATTGGACTGGATTCGTCAGGCACGAGCGCAATTGGGAATGGCGGTTCCGGTGTTTATATTTTCGGAAGCGCCCACAATAATATCATCGGCGGCGCATCGGCCGAGTCGCGCAACTTCATCTCTGGGAACGGGGGTGATGGCGTGACCATCGATGGCGCGGGCACGACGGCCAATTCGGTGCAAGGCAACACACTCGGCTTGAACACCGCCGGAGCCGCCGTGGCCAATGCTTTTCGCGGAATTACCATCACCGGGGGCGCCCAGGCCAATCTTGTCGGCGGATCGACGATCGGCGCGCCCAACGTGATCTCAGGAAATCACTACGAAGGCATCGCTCTGTTCGATGACGGAACGACCGGAAACACTCTGCAAAGAAACGACATCTTCGGCAATGGCGACCTGGGCATTCGTCTTTCGAACTCCGGCGGCGGCGCCCCTAACGGTTTGCAAACGGCCCCTGCGCTCACCGGTGCGGTTCTCGGGATCAATGGCACCACACTCAACGGCGCTACCATGATCAACGGAACCCTCAACAGCGCAGGCAGCACCTCGTTCCGTATCGAATTCTTTGCCAGCGCAGCGGCTGATCCGTCCGGCTTCGGCGAAGGTCAATTTTTTGTTGGAGAAACGACTGTAACGACAAATAGCGGAGGCAGCGCGGCCTTCGCCTTTCAAGTCCAGATGGCGGTGCCGGTCGGCTACGTCGTGGCGGCGACAGCCACGAACCTGTCGACGGGCGACACCTCGGAGTTTTCGCAGGTCGTAACGGTGACGACCACGGATTCCAACAGTGACGGGATTCCCGATTCCTGGGCGACGGCGCACGGGTTTACCGTGAGCGCCGCGATCGCAAACCAGGATACCGACGGGACAGGTATGACGAATCTGCAAAAGTTTTTTGCGGGACTTGATCCGCGAAATCGCAGCAGCGTGTTGCGCGTGACGAGTGTCGCGCGGCAAGGCAACGATATTCAGTTAGCCTTTCCGAGTGTGAGCGGTCGCGTTTACCGGATGGAATGGCGAAGCGATCTGACCAGTGGAAGCTGGCAACCGCTGGTTGACGGCATCGTCGGCACCGGCGCATCGATGCAGATTGTCGATCCGCAAGCTGCCGGCCTGGTCCGTCGCTTTTATCGCGTTCGGGTTCTGCCTCCGTGACGGATCAGCGCGCGGCCCTGACCCGCAGCATCACATCTCGTCCGACGAGGTAAAGGACGATGCAGAGAACGAGGAAAGGCAGGGTGGCCAACAGATCCGAGTTCGGCCCATCAAAGAATGGGTTGTTGGCGGTGGCCCAATCCTCGATTCGTTTGCTCACATCGACGAGGCTGGGCAGTCCGTTCATGATGGCAATGACGATGCCGGCGAGCGCTCCGCCGGCGATGTAGCCGGAAGCGAGCAACACCCCCGGGCTTTTGTCGCCCTCAGCCGTGAGTTCGATTTCCGATAAATTTTTGTGGTGGAATTTGACCCGCAAATAGCGATCAACCAGCCAGCGAACCAGGCCACCAATCCAAATCGGACTCGAGGATGAGAGCGGAAGGTAAACGCCGACCGCGAAAGCGAGAGACGGAATTCCGCTCATTTCCAAAACAATCGAGATCATGACGCCGAGCAGGACCAGCCCCCACGGCAGTTTGTGACTGAGAATTCCCTTGATGATGTAGGACATCAACGTCGCTTTGGGCGCGTCGAACTTCGCGACCGTGGAACCATCAGGACGCGTCTTATGCGTTCCATTGATCCCGGGATCGACCAGGTAAACCGGAACGCCTTCGTCATTCACGAGATAACGTTGCGCGGCTCCGCCGCCAGGATCGAGCCGCTGCCAGACCCGGTATGCGTTTGGATCGGTAGAAGCCTGCGGTCCGCTCAATTTTTCCGTCGCGCCGAGTTCGCCGGGCGGCGCGCGCAGATCGGGCGGAAAGTTCTTTTCCACTTTATACAAAATATTGCCGTCATCCCCGACGAGATAGTCGCCGGGCTCGAGTTTCGAGCCGGGCGCGGTTTCGTTCATTCGCAGCAGGCGGAAAGTGCCTCCGCCCTTTGGTCTCACCTTTTCATCGAACGCTTGCAACGGCACGCCCGCCGGCGCAGTCATCTTGCTGGCGACGGGCGCAAAGGTGATGGCAGGGACATAAACGGTCGAGGCGTTGTTCAGGACGAGAAGGATCGGACCGAGGGCGAGAGCGGAAGCGAGCGCGCCGAAGAGAATGGCGATTTGCTGGTACCTCGGAGTGGAGCCAACGAGAAATCCGGTTTTCAAATCCTGCGAGGTGGTTCCGCCATTCGACGCGGCGATGCAGACAATGCCGCCGATCGAGAGCGCGGTGACAAAGTAATGCGGTCCGGTCCAGCCGACGATCAGGAAGATCAGGCAGGTAAAAAGCAGGGTCGCGACGGTCATCCCGGAAATCGGGTTGGAAGACGAGCCGATCTCGCCGGTCAGACGCGACGAGACGGTGACAAACAGAAAGCCGAAGACCACGATGAGGAGCGCGCCGAGCAGGTTCAT
The DNA here is from genome assembly GCA_963788855.1 of uncultured Verrucomicrobiae bacterium. GTDB lineage: Bacteria > Verrucomicrobiota > Verrucomicrobiia > Chthoniobacterales > UBA10450 > CAWBIE01. The sequence continues at coordinate 43,482 of CAWBIE010000003.1, read as the reverse complement.
TGCAGATTCAGTTGCGGCGCGACGATCATGGCGACGAAGAAGCGCGATCACGCCGCCCACCACCAATTTCATCGACAGGTCCTGATCGGTGCGAGGTGCATTGGCCGTCGCGGCGTGTCCACCGCGCAGGTCCGCCAGGCCGCCACGCAGTCCATGCCAGATCGTCGGCATGGAGCGCAACAAGCTGATGATGCCGCCGGCCGCGACGGCGCCGGCGCCGATGTAGAGAACGTAGGCGCCGCGAATCTCATTCGGGCTCATCTCGCTGATCGGCATCGTGCCCGGTGCGATCACGCCCGCGGTGTCGTTCGCCGAAGAACTTGATCGCAGGAATCAGCACCAAATAAGCGAGCACGCCGCCGGCGCACATGATCGAGGCGATGCGCGGTCCGATGATGTAACCGACGCCCAGCAAGGCCGGAGAAATCTCGGCCGAGATCGAGCCGGCCTTGAACGGCGCAGCCGAAGATTTTCTGTGGCATGTCCTTCCAAAGTTTGAAGGCGCCCATCGCGGTCTTGATAAAGGAAACCGATGCCGAAACCGGTGAAAATTACCTTGCCGCCGCCGGCTGCCTCCTCGTTCACGAACTGCGCGTTCGCCGTGGTATGGGTCTTATCGGCCGCCGCCATGGATTCCTTGGTGGCGGCGGCTTTCAAGACCTCGGCGCAGGCTGTCCCTTCCGGATATTTGAGCAATCCATGCTGATCGACGATCAGGGCCCGGCGCAGCGGAATCATCATGAGGATGCCGAGCAACCCGCCCAACACGGCCACCAGCATGACGCGCGTGATCTCGAGGTCGAACCCGAGGATCATGATTGCCGGCATGGTGACGCCAAGCCCGAAGGCGATCGATTCGCCGGCCGAGCCGGCCGTCTGCACGATATTGTTTTCCAGAATGTTCGCGTCGCGCAGACCGAACTTTGAGAGAACCCGAAACACGGTGATGGAAATAACGGCCACCGGAATTGAGGCACTCACGGTCAACCCGACTTTGAGAACGAGGTAAAGGGAGGACGCGCCAAAAACCATCCCAAGCAGAGTTCCGATGATCAGGGGGAGGGGCCTGAGTTCCGGCAGATGGACAGAGGCGGGGATATAGGGCCGGAAGTTGGCAGCCAGCGGGTTCGTGGGCCTCGTGCCGACGATATCGGGGTATTCCATCGGAGGTAGCGCTGGATCGGCGGTCGGCACTACGACAGACATTTCAGACAGGAGGGCAAAGTGCAAGCCGCTTCTGCTTTGACGCGGAATGATTGACGGCGCTGCTTTGCGTCAATAACTTCCGGCCCGTGCACCCCGAATTGGAACAACTGCTCGTTCTGCAAAATCGGGACCAAAAAATCAGGCAGATTCAGAACGAGATAAAGACTCTGCCGTTGCAGCGTCAGAATCTAGACGCGCAGTTGGCCGCCAGTGTTGCAGGCGTGGAAGCGCTCAAGCAAAAGACGCGACAGGTCGAGGTTGAACGCAAAAATCTGGAATTGGATGTGGGGACCCGCACGGCCAGCATCGCGCGGTTGCGCACGCAACAATACGAGACCCGGAAGAACGACGAGTTCCAGGCCATGGGCCATGAGATCGAGCGCTACGAAAACGAGATTCGTAAAATAGAAGACGCTGAACTCGAGCTGATGGTGCAGGCTGACACACTCAAGGCGGAGCTCGAGGCGGAGGAGAAGAAAGCGGGCGCGACGAAGAATTCCATTGCCCGGCAACTGAGCGATCTGGAAGAGAAATCAAAAGCGCTCGAAGGGCAATTACAGACCCTGACCAAGGAGCGAGCCGAGGTTGCGACCAAGGTCGATGAAGATCTCCTGGACCGGTTTGATCGGCTGTTCGCTAGCAAAGGCGATGCGGTCGTGGTCGCGCTGGAACACGACGTGTGCACCGGCTGCCATATGAAGGTCACCGCTGCCACAGCCATGCATGCCAGGGCGGGGAAAGAGATCGTTAGCTGCGAGCAGTGCGGCCGAATTCTCTACGCCGCGGAGTAGCCCTTGTAGCAACCGGCCTGTGGCCGGTTTCTTCTTGCCGCGATGAATCAGGAGAACGGCCCGCAGGGCCGTTGCTACACGTCGTTGCTACACGGTGTGATCCGATTCTCTACGCCGCGGAGTAGCCCTTGTAGCAACCGGCCTGTGGCCGGTTTCTTCTTGCCGCGATGAATCAGGAGAACGGCCCACAGGGCCGTTGCTACACGTCGTTGCTACACGGTGTGGTCCGATTCTCTACGCCGCGGAATGGGCATATGTAGCAACCGGCCTGTGGCCGGTTTCGCAGCGACGCGAAGCGGTCAAGAGCGTTCGCTTGAAGATGGGGTTCTCACCTCCCTGATCAGGACATGCAAAACGGGATTCCGGGGTCGTGGCGCTCCCTGGACTATGAATCAAACGTTGAAACGGAACTCAACGACATCGCCATCGCGCACGACATATTCTTTTCCTTCGACGCGAAGTTTGCCCGCCTCGCGCGCTTTAGCGAGGGATCCCAGGGAGACGAGGTCATCGTAGTGAACGGTTTCCGCGGCGATGAATCCGCGCTCAAAGTCTGAATGGATGACGCCGGCGGCGGCCGGCGCCTTGTCTCCGGAGTGAATCGTCCAGGCCCGCGTCTCTTTTTCTCCGGTGGTGAGGAAAGTGCGTAGCCCGAGCAAGTGATAAACCGCGCGAATCAGCGCGTTCACGCCGGTGTCTTCAATTCCGAGTCCGCGCAAATACTCCAGCGCTTCCTCCTGGCCCAGATCGACCAGCTCGCTTTCGATCTGCGCGCTGATCACGACCGCTTCCGTTCCAAAATGCTGACGAGCGTAGTCCTGGACGGCTGCAACATGCCGGGCGGCCGGGTTCGCCTGATCTCCGGAAGAGATCGCGACCAGATCGGCTTCGGCCACGTTGCAGGCGAAGAGGGTTGACTTGGATGTGAGCAGGAAAAAGTCGCGCGCAATTATTTTTTCCTCCGGTGTGAGTTCCAGGGTGTTGGCCGGTTTGCCGGAATCGAGATGCGGCAACAGTTTTTCGATCACAGCCTGCTCGGCCTTTGCGGTCTTTGATCCGGCCCGGATCTCTTTTTGCAAGCGGTCCCGACGCTTTTGCAGAGCAGCCAGATCGGCCAGGACCAGCTCCGTATTGATGACTTCGATGTCGCGGACCGGATCGATCGATCCGCTGACGTGGTGAATGTCGCTGCTCTCGAAGCAGCGCACCACCTGGACGATTGCGTCAACTTCGCGGATGTGGCTGAGGAATTGGTTACCGAGCCCTTCGCCCGGCGCTCGCCCCTTTGACCAGACCAGCGATATCGACAAACTCGATGGCGGTGGGCACAATCTTTTGCGAGTGCGACATCTCCGCGAGCCTGGCCAGACGCGCGTCCGGCACGGTGACGATGCCGAGGTTCGGATCGATCGTGCAAAACGGGTAGTTGGCTGCCGGGGCTTTGTGGGTGCGCGTGACCGCGTTGAAGAGCGTGGACTTACCGACATTCGGCAAACCAACAATTCCAGCGCTCAACATAGGCGCGGACGGTAAGGCTGGAGGACGACGGTGGCAACGCCACGCTGTCCTGTAGCGGCGGTCTCTGACCGCCGGAGGATGCGACGCTCTGAGAGCGCCGCTACAGTAAACACATCGGGCCGGCGGGATTTGAACCCACGACCTCTTGAACCCCATTCAAGCGTTCTACCAAGCTGAACTACGGCCCGATCGAGGGCGCACTATTCACCTTGCGGGTTGCGTTTGCCAAGCAAACTTGTCTCTAGTGGCCGCCGGTCGCCCGGTGGGCGACTGCTTATTATGAAATATCGACACCTCGGAAAGTCCGGACTCCAATTGAGCGAGCTCTCGTTTGGCGCCTGGGTCACCTTCGCTCAGCAGATCAGCAACGAGACGGCTGGAGAGTTGATGACGATCGCCTACGATTCCGGCGTCAATTTCTTCGACAATGCCGAGGCGTACGCCGGCGGCCAGGCTGAGGTCGTGATGGGCGCGATCCTGAAGAAAAATGGCTGGCCTCGCGATACGTTTGTGGTTTCGAGCAAAGTGTTCTGGGGCGGCGACCGACCGAACCAGGAGGGCCTGAGTCGCAAACACGTGATGGAGGCATGTCACGCCGCCTTGCGCCGTCTCCAGGTGGATTATCTCGATCTTTACTTTTGCCACCGGCCTGATCCGAACACGCCCATCGAGGAAACCGTGCGCGCCATGAGCGATCTCGTCGCGCAAGGCAAGGTCTTGTATTGGGGAACGTCGGAGTGGAGCGCGGAATCAATTCTCCAGGCCTATCGAATTGCTCGTGAACTGCAACTGGTCCCACCGACCATGGAGCAACCCGAATACAACATGTTTGACCGGGAAAAAGTGGAATTGGAATTTGCTCCGCTCTATTCGGAAATCGGACTCGGCACGACCACCTGGTCGCCGCTCGCCTCGGGCTTGCTCACCGGCAAGTACAACTGGGGAGACCCGGGCGACACACGCATTTCCCTGCCGAGTTACGCCTGGCTGCGCGAACAATTCGAGAACGACGAAGCGCGCCGCAACCTGGCCAAAGTGAAGAAACTCGCGCAGGTCGCAGCCGACCTGGGCACGACGCTGCCGCGGCTTGGATTGGCCTGGTGTTTGAAGAACCCGAATGTGAGCAGCGTGATCACCGGTGCCTCCAAACCGGAGCAGGTAAAAGAAAACATGAAGGCGGGCGAGTTGGTCGATCGCCTAACGGACGAAGTGATGAACCGGATCGACACGATCCTGGAGAACAAACCTCGCTAAATATGGTAGGGACGGCGCGCTGCGCCGTCCTTTCCCGGATTCACGAAAGGCGGTGCTCGCAAAAAAGACGGACGCCGCAGCGCGGCGTCCCTACCCCCACGCGGTCAGGAACGCGTCGATGAGTTCCGGCAGTTCGTCGCTGTAGCCTCCCTCGAGGATTGCGGCAACCGGAACATCAAGATCGGCCAGCCGTTTTCCCATGGTCGCGAAATCCTCCTTCTCCAGGCTCATCTGTGTGATGGGATCATTAACAAAGGCATCGAACCCGGCCGAGACGAGCAGCAGACCGGGTTTGAACCGGATGAGATCTTGCAGAGCGCGCTCGATCGCTTCCATGTGCAGGGATCGCGCGCCGTACGGCGGGATGGGATAATTAAGAATATTTGCGAACGAGTTCCGGCCCGTCCCGGGATAGCAGGGCGATTGATGGATCGAAGCGAACGCAATCCTTTCGTTGCCAGTCACAATATCCTCGGTGCCATTTCCGTGGTGGGCATCGAAATCCCAGATGGCGACGCGCGATGTCCCATGTTCCAAGGCGTCGAGCGCGGCGATCGCGATGTTGTTGAAATAACAAAAGCCCATGGCCCGGTTACGCGTGGCGTGATGTCCGGGCGGTCGCATCAAACTAAAGGCGTGGTCGTCTTTTATCGCCGCGCGCGCGGCCGCGATGGCTGCACCGGCCGATTGCCGGGCGTATTTCTCGATATTGGGATGCGCGGGGGTATCGCTGTCGAAATCATGAACGGCGTTGGCGACATGCTCGATGTGTTCGCGAGCGTGGGCTCGCAACAGCTCAACGTCTGTGGCCGGTTGCGGTTCGCGCCACGCCCAGTCGGGATGTCTTGTGCTCAGGATCGGGACGGTGGCAGTGATGCGGGCAGGGCGTTCAGGGTCACCGGCGCGATGGTACTGCGTGCACTGCGGATCATGGAATATGATCATGGCAGACCTTCTCGTGTACTTGCGGCGGGCCGGAAGAGCAACACTGGAGCGATGGAAACGGGCGGACCGATTTCGTTTGATATGCGCGCTGTCATCCCGAGCGAACGCGAGGGAACTCGCACGTTCAGTCGGCGCGTGTGAGGTTCCTCGCTGTCTCCGCAGCTCGGAATGACAACAATTTTTGTGACAGGACGCTTTTGTTATTGGGACGCCGGGTCGACCGGCTGAGTGCCGCAAAGCTGGAAATGGCGTGGTTTCGAAACGAAGATGCGCCGATGTCACGGCCCGACTTGTCGCCCACGTCGCCAGAACGCGTTCCGGTGGGGAAGCGGCAACCGCTTCTCATCTTAATGATATGCGTCGCGCTGGCGGTCCTCATCTTTCTGGTTTTCGGGCGCACGTTTCACTACCCGTTTATCAACTTCGATGATCAGGAGTATGTTTATGGCAATCCCGAGATAACGGCCGGCCTGACTTCGGCGGGAGTCTGGTGGGCATTAACTCATGCGCATGTGGGAAATTGGCACCCTCTCACGTCCATCTCGCACATGCTCGATTGCCAGATCTACGGCCTCGCCGCCGGCGGGCATCATTTCACCAACGTTCTGCTTCACGCCTGCGCCGCCATCCTGTTGTTTCTCGCGCTCCAGAAGATGACGGGCGCAATCTGGCGCTGCGCTTTCGTCGCAGCTGTCTTCGCCATTCATCCGTTGCGAGTCGAATCGGTCGCCTGGATTGCGGAACGCAAGGATGTTCTGAGCGCGGTTTTCTTTGGCCTGACTCTCCTGGCTTATGCAAGTTATGTGCGCAAGGAATCTATCGCACGTTACCTAACGATTTTTGTCCCTTTGTGTCTCGGCTTGTTATCCAAACCAATGCTGGTCAGTGCGCCGATCGTCCTGTTGTTGCTCGATTATTGGCCGCTAAACAGAGGTCATAGATCAGAGGTCAGAGGTCAGATGCGCAAGAATCCTGGAGTGAGTTTTGAAACACAAAACGTGTTGAAGTTGGTCGCCGAAAAAATCCCTCTATTTGTGATCTCGGCCGCGTCGATCGTGGCGACGCTCATCGCGCAGAAAGCTTCGCTCGGATCGATGGAAGAGTTGCCTTTATCGTGGCGACTGGAAAACGCGGTCGTTAGTTACGCGATTTATCTGCGGCAAACGTTTTGGCCGGGCCAGCTGGCCATCTTTTATCCGCACACCGACGGCCGGGTGGCACCCGGGGAATTGATCATCACGACAGCATTTCTTCTTTCGCTGACGGCGCTCGTCTGGCTCTATCGGAAACGCTGGCCTTATCTTCTTACCGGCTGGATGTGGTTCTGCATTATGCTCGTGCCGGTCATCGGGATCGTGCAGGTGGGTCAACAGGGTCACGCCGATCGCTACACCTACCTCCCGCAAATAGGCCTCCTGCTCGCCGTGACATGGTGGGTGAGTGATCTCACCGCGTCATTCCGCTATCGTCAACAAGTCCTCGCGACGGGGGCCGCGATCGCGATCACGGCGTTCACCTGGGGAACCTGGAGGCAGTTATCCCTCTGGCGCGACAGCGAATTACTTTGGACTCATGCCCTTGCGGTCACCTCCAACAACGCCGCCGCGCATTCGAATTTAGCCGACCTGCTTTTGCGAAGCGGACGTGTGGACGAATCGATTGTTCACAGTCAGGAAGCGCTCCGTATCCGCCCGCGCGATGCGGAGGCCGAAAACGACCTGGGGCTGGCTCTATGGCGAACCAAGCAGCCCGTCGCGGCGGTCTCGCATTACGAAAGAAGCGTCGCTGTGAGTCCACACAACTTCAACGCGGAGGGCAATCTCGCCTGGGCGCTGGCCACGTCCCCCGATCCGACTCTTCGTGACGGGGCGCGGGCTATCAATCTGATCAAGGATGTGATCGACCGTGCCGGACATGGAAATCCGATCCTGCTGCGCACCCTTGGAGCGGCCTACGCCGAGACCGGTCAATTTTCCGAAGCCATCGAAGCCGCTCAGCAGGCGTTGCAGATGGCCGAGGTCGAGCGAAATCTCGCTTTGGCAGCTGACATCAAACTCAATATCGCCAACTACCGTCAGAATCTTCCGCTGCGCGACTTGAGTGTGGTCGATTCTGCCGCAGTTCCTCAGGCGCTGGCCCGTCCGCACTAACGAGTCGTCTCGCTGCCACGGGGTGTCTTCGTTACGAAAGCCGCTCTTTGGCCGGGTAACGCGAAGGCCATTTTCCCATCCTTCACTTGAATCGTTTTGCCGCTCAGGGCGTCCGTATATTCGCCGTCGGAGAGTTCGGGTGAAACGCGCAGGTCGATTTTAGCCTCCTCCTTTGCGCGATTAAAAATAACCACCACGCGGTCCTCGAGGTGCGCGCGCACGAATGCATAGAGATCGTGATCGGCGGCGAGGGTTCGGCGGCTTCCGTAGCGCAAGGCGGGATGTTGCCGGCGCAGCGCCCCCAGTTTTCGAAAATTCTGCAGCACGCGATTTTCGTCAGGCAAAACCTTGTCGCTAAAACGCATGTCGCGGCGATTGTCCGGATCTCCGGCCCCGGTCATCCCGATTTCGTCGCCGTAGTAGACCATGGGGACACCGTCGATCGACATAAGCAACGCCTGGGCGAGCTCCAATTTTGCATAGTTAGCCGGATCATGAACGCTGGGCGGGTTGGTCCAGCCGATTTCTTCGTCTTTTTCTCCGTGTGGGCCCGGCAGCTCGCCATCCGCATAGGCCATGAATCGGCCCTTGTCGTGATTGCCAACGAGCGGCGACATCAGCGTCTCTTTGCCATAAGCCGTTTCGGAAGCGACCAGAGCGTCATCCAGCGCCTTCATCTCTCCGGCCGTTTCGCCAAAGGTGTCCTTGATTTGATCGTAGAGCGGAAAATCGAATTGTCCGTCCAGCATGTTGGGCCCAACGAACGACATGATCCCGGCGCGGTCCTTGAAAGTTTCGCCGACGAGATAGAGTGGCGAATCGGGCGGACGTTTTACCCGATCACGCAGAGCGGCGCGGAATTTCCACCAGAAGCTCGGCAAAATGTGCTTCACCGCATCGAGGCGAAAGCCGTCGAGCTTATAAGTGTTCGCCCACCAGATGGAGTTATCAATCAGGGCTCGAACGGGCGCGTCCTTCGAAAAATCGAAGGAAGGCAGGAACGGTTCGAACCAGGTCGTAAACTGTTGCTCGTCCCACAATCGCAAATTCTTGCGGCCATCGGGCAGATCTATCGAACCAAACCAATCGCGATGTTCTTTCCACCAGGGATGCTGTTCGTGCACGTGGTGCAGAACCAAATCGGCAATGACTTTCATGCCGTGGGCATGCGCATCATCGACCACCTCGTGCAAATCGCGCTCCGTCCCGATGTGCGGATCAATTTCGGTCGATGAGACCGGCCAATATCCGTGATAACCGGTGTACCAACGATGCGGTTCCGTGTATTCCTGGTAAGCCTCGGACGGATTCCGGTTCAACGGCGCAACCCAGATTGTGTTCACCCCCAGTTTCTGAAAGTAGCCGTCATCAATCTTCTGGCGGACGCCGCGAAGATCGCCACCATGATAATTAGCCGGCCACGTCACATTCGGGTTGTCGACCGGATGATCGTTCGCGCGCTCCCCATCCACGAATCGATCAGTGAAGGCATAATAAAGGACCGCATCCTGCCAGCGGAAACTCTCGGCGGGTCCAACCGGGCAGCGCACCACATTGCTGGGAGTTCCTTCACTAGTCGCCGCGATGACGCGCACAAATCCCCTGGCGTTTTCCGGCAGCGCCACTTCAATTTTATCGGCATTGATCGTGGCGGGCAGGAGCCTTGAGCCGGAAGCGGGTTCGAAGACGGCGGAGACGGTCTTGACGGGCATGTCTGGTGTGGCCGTCCGCAGGAAGAGCGTCCTGGGCGTTAGCCGGTCCGCGTAGATAACCGGACCGTTCACGTTACTTTCGCCAGCCACGGTAATCACGGAGTTTTTGTCGTTGCCCATGTGGTTGGCTTCTGTCTCCGGATTCGCGGGATCCAGTATCCATTTTCCGTCGACCACGAATTTGTAGGTGTGGCGGCCCGGGCTGAGTGGAACATCGACGAAATAGTCTCCATTCGCGTCGGATCGGGTGAGCGGGAGTTTGTCCGTGCTCCAGCCATTGAACGAGCCGGCGAGAAAGACCTTTTCTGGAGGGGCCGCCGTCTCGGCTGACGTGGGGCTGCCGCTGGGGACGACGGCCTCTGCAGGTCGCGGTTTAAAGACGAAGCGATGCGTCCCCGTAGCTGTCAGCGAAGCGAGGGTGAGGACGGTCGCGAGGTCACCGCCGGCGTGAAGCTCGACGTTAAAGATCCCTGCCTTTTTCGTGCGGGCGAGAAGCTGAAAGGTCGTCGGATCGAAGGAGACATCGACGTCGCTGGTAGATGTGGCCGTCAGTTTTGCGCCATCGCTCGGCTGAAAGAATCGATGCATATCGAGGACGAGCTCCTCATCCGGCGCAACGTATTGGACCGGGATCGAACCCAGAAAGACATTCTCCGCCGGGGCGGGGGCGACGATTGCCACGAAGAGAAAAACGGCAAGCGAGCTGAAGAGAAGCGATTTACCCGACAGCAATGTTTGCTTCCTGAACATAACGCAATGTAAAGATGAGCCGTGCTCAACGGCCAGAAGATTGTCGTGGTGATGCCCGCCTACAATGCGGCCCGGACCCTGCGCCGGACCTATGACGAGGTCATGGCCCAGGGGATTGTCGATCTCATCATTGTGGTGGACGACGCCAGTCAGGACGAGACCGTGGCCATTGCGCGGACGCTGGCCCAGGTGCAAATCGAAGTTCATCCGCTGAATCGCGGTTATGGCGGAAACCAGAAAACCTGCTATCGCCTCGCGCTCGCGGCCGGCGCCGACATCGTCATCATGATTCACCCCGACTATCAATACACCCCGCAACTGATTCCCGCCATGGCGTCGATGGTGGCGAGCGGCCTTTATCCCTGTGTGCTGGCGTCGCGCATTCTCGGCGGTGGCGCTTTACACGGTGGGATGCCACTCTGGAAATATCTGGCCAATCGCGCGCTTACGCTGAGTGAAAATCTTTTGCTCTCGGCGAAACTCTCGGAATATCACACCGGTTATCGAGCCTTCGCGCGCGATCTTCTCGAACAATTGCCGTTCGAATCGAATTCCGACGATTTCGTTTTCGACAATCAGGTTCTCGCGCAGGTGCTTTGGATCGGGTGCGCCATCGGCGAGGTCACCTGCCCGGCCAAGTACCTCCCGGAAGCATCGTCCATTAACTTTCGCCGAAGCGTGCGTTACGGCCTCGGATGCATGGCCACAGCATTCCGCTTTCGCCTGGCGCGATGGGGTCTGGCGCCGGCCCTGGTGCAGGCGTCTCCACGCCACTAACCGGTGCCTCGTGTTCCTTCGGGGTAAACGTCTGGCCAAGATCATCGGTTGGTCGTATTCATTGAGAAATCCGCGATATGTCTTCGCAGCTCATCTCCATCATTCTTCCAGTCTTCAATGAGGGCGAGAATTTGCGCCTGCTCCTGCCGGCGGTCTTCGAGAATATCGAGGCTCTGCGACGTCCGTATGAAGTCATCGTGGTGGACGACGGCAGCACCGATACGACCGCGGCCGTGCTAGGCGAACTGGCCCGGCCTCAGCTGCAGGTTGTTCATTTGCGACGGAACGCGGGTCAAACGGCTGCCTTAATGGCCGGCATTCATTCGGCGAGGGGCGACGTTCTTATCTCGATGGACGGCGATCTGCAAAATGATCCGGCCGATATCGCGCCGCTTCTGGCCAAGCTCGAGGAAGGCTTCGATGTTGTTTCCGGCTGGAGAACGGAACGCAAAGATTCGCCGATTCGCCGAAATCTGCCGAGTCGCATGGCCAACAAATTTATTTCCGCGGTCTCCGGTATCCACCTGCACGATTACGGGTGTTCGTTAAAAGCCTACCGCCGCAGCGCGCTCGAAGGAGTTCGCCTTTACGGGGAGATGCACCGTTTTATTCCGATCTATGCTTATTGGAACGGGGCGCGCGTGACCGAGATTCCGGTGCAGCACCATCTGCGGCGGCACGGTGTTTCCCACTACGGATTAAAGCGGATCCCGAAAGTATTCCTCGATTTAATGGTGGTCGTATTTCTGCACCGGTTCGGGCAAAGACCGATGTACGTGTTTGGCGGCGTGGGACTGCTTAGCTTTGCTGTCGGCCTGGCGGCTGGCGCGGCCGCCCTTTACTACAAGTACTTTGGAAACAAATCGTTCATTGAAACTCCGCTGCCTCTTCTGTTTGTCATGAGCTTCATCACCGGAGCGATGTGCTTCCTCATGGGATTGCTGGCTGAGCTGCTCGTGCGGACGTATTACGAGTCGCAGAATAAAGCGACCTATGTTCTTTCCAAAGGAGCGGAACCGGCTGCGAGTGTTCAGATGAAGTGACCGGGCGCGTTCCCGAATATGTGTGGCATTTGTGGGTTTGTCGGTGCCGGCTCTCCTGACGATCTGAGTGCTATGACTTTGCTCCTGGCCCATCGGGGTCCGGACGAGTCAGGCACGTGGCAGACGACGACGCCTCGTGTGCAACTGGGCAACCGCCGTCTGGCCATCGTCGATCTTCCAGGAGGCCATCAACCCATGACCACGCCCGATGGCGACCTGGTGATTACCTTCAACGGCGAAATTTATAATCAACGGGAACTGCGCGCCGAACTGCAAAGTCTGGGGCATCGATTTGCGACCGATCATTCCGATACGGAAGTGCTTCTCCTCGGCTACCGCGAATGGGGCCCCGATTTGTTAACTCGCCTCAACGGCATGTGGGCCTTCGCCATCTACGACGCAAAACGAGCCCTGCTTTTCTGCAGTCGCGACAGATTCGGCAAGAAGCCGTTTTACTACGCCCGGCAGAACGGCGCGTTTGTTTTCGCGTCGGAACTCACCTCTCTGGCCAGGCACCCGAGCGTTCCGCGCAACGTTTCACGTCGTGCTTTGCAGAAATATTTCGCCTACGGATACATTCCCGCACCTTTGTCGATCTACGACGGGGTGCTGAAATTACCGGCCGGCTGTTCCCTTTATGTGGACGCGCGCTCCCTGGACTGCCGGCTGGAGAAGTATTGGGATTTCGTTCTGGAGCCATTCGACGACATCCCGCGAAAGCCCGAGGAAGAGTGGGGCGAACAACTGCGCGAACTGCTCGATCGAGCCGTGAAACGGCGGCTCATCGCCGATGTGCCGCTCGGCGTGTTTCTCAGCGGTGGGATCGATTCGTCCGCGGTAACGGCGTTCGCTTCGCGCCATGTGGGTGAGGGAAATCTCAAGACCTTCAGCATCGGTTTCCACGAGCAGAGTTTCGACGAAACGGCGTTCGGAGAGCGCGTCAGCGCAATGTTTCGGACGGACCACGAGATTGAAATGCTGTCGGCTGAGCGCGCGCGCGAAGTGGTGGATGACTGTCTCGCCAAACTGGACGAACCGATGGGCGATAGCTCGCTCCTGCCGACGTCTCTCTTGAGCGGATTCACGCGGCAACACGTTACAGTCGCGCTGGGAGGCGACGGGGGTGACGAATTATTTGCGGGTTACGATCCCTTCCTCGCACTCAAGCGGGCGGAATTATATGCCGCCATTTTTCCAAGACCAATTCATGCCGGTATCAAGGCGCTGTTCGATCGATGGCCGGTCTCTCACGTCAACATGAGTTTTGATTTCAAGGTAAAGCGCACTCTGCGTGGACTGGGCTACGATCGCCGTTTCTGGCTTCCCGTCTGGATGGCACCGCTCGATCTCGCCGAACTCGAACAATTATTTTCGGAGCCAATCGAGATGGAGGATCTTTACTCGGAAGCGATCGAACAATGGGAGGCGTGTTCGCAAAAGGATTCGGTCGACAAGACCCTGCAGTTTTACACCAAGCTCTATTTACAGGACGACATTCTGACCAAGGCCGATCGGGCCAGCATGATGCACAGTCTCGAAGTGAGAGCGCCTTTTCTCGATATTGAAGTGGTCGATTTTGTTCGCCGCATCCCGAGCAATTACAAACTGCGGCACTGGTACGACAAGGTACATTCTAAAGAAAGCGCTCAAGGGCGTCCTGCCCGATGACATTTTGCATCGACCGAAGAAAGGATTTGGCACGCCTATCGGCGCCTGGTTGAGGAACGGTGAGTTGCGCACTCATGATCCGCGTTTTCCCGGCCTGAATAATGATTTCATTCGAGAAACAGTTGCCAGGCACCGTTCCGCGGAACGTGACTAAGTGCGAGCCTTCCTTTGGTGTTTTTATGTTTTGAACCGATGGGCAGTTGGCGAGCGGTCCCGTCCACGCGCATTTTGATCGTTGGCGTACGAATATCCTCCGGTCGGCGCCGGCGCGGCCACAGCGTCGGAAGCGATCGCGAAGGAGCTGGCAAAGCTAGGACATCCTGTCGTTGTTTCGACCGGCCGACATAACAACCTTCCCGCGTTTTCAGAGAACGATGGGATGGCCGTTTACCGCAGACCGAGTTTGCGCGGGTCCCGGATCGTGCTTCCCTGGTGGAGACGGCCTCTTTCTGGCGGCCGGCCCTATTGCGCGCCCGGGGTCATAAGGAAACATCGAATCGAAGGGATCATCGCGTTCTTTTCATTGCCGTGCGGTCCGATTGGTCTGCTCGGACGTTGGCGCTGCGGAGTTCCCTACACCGTCTCGCTGCGCGGTGGAGATGTTCCCGGAACGGAGCCGCGATTCCGATGCCACTCCACCGCATTTGGGCACCGATCCGTCGCCTGGTTCTCCGACAGAGCATCGCCATCGTTGCCAATTCGGATGGGCCGCGCAAGAAGTGGCCGAAAAGCGGCGAATCGGTTCCTGTCCGTGTGATACCGAATGGTGTGGATACAGATTTTTTTTCGCCGCCAGAACGGAAGCAGGCGACAAATCATGCCGGTCTGCGTGTTTTATTTGTCGGCTGGTTTCAGGAACAAAAGAATCTGCCGTCTTGTTCCAGCAAGTGGCGCAGGCTCGACCCGAACGCGATTGAACTTTATCTTGTAGGGGATGGCCCGCAGCGAAAGGAACTTGAAAATCTCGCACACCGACTCGGGATCGAGAAGGCGATCACCTGGCATGGTTGGTTAACCCGTTCGGTCTTGCGCAGACACTCGATCGATCCATGGATTGTCTCGTCAACCCATCGCTTTACGAGGGCATGCCCAATGTCGTGCTCGAAGCCATGGCCTTGGCTTGCCCGTGATCGCAAGCAGCGTTCCGGGAAACGCGCAGCTTGTGGTCGATGGCGAAACCGGTTTTCTGTTCGATCTGGACGACGGGGCAACGCTGAATTCCGCCATCAGTCGATTGCAGGACGACGATCTTCGGTCGCGCATGGGCGAGCGTGCGCGCGATCGAGTGACGCAACTTTTTCCTGGAAAACCACAGCAAATCAATACGCGAATTTATTTTCGGCAGGTGCTTCCAAGACATGAACGAGATGATCAGCAACCAGGAAATCTACGACTCGAACTGGCCAGCCTGGATGGAAATGAAGGTGCACGGTCCGGCGCAGCCGCTGGCTTCGCTCCCTGGTGCACGCACAGATCAGCGCGATCCCCAACGCTCAAGCGATTAGATCCGTTCTCGATGTGGGCTGTGGCGAAGGCACGATGACTGATCGCCTGGCGCAATGGCCGCCACATGCGCACGTTACCGGCATTGATCCTATCTGAAACCGGAGACCGATGTGCCGCGTCAAGAACAGGCGGTCGAATCTTGTGTTTATTCATGACGAGACTTCCCAGGAACTGGCCCGGCCATTCGATCTGGTCACCGCCTTTGAAGTTCTGCGAGCACGTCGAAAATGGCAGGACTTGCTGGCCGAATAAGCAAACTCGCGAGCTGTTCGTCTTGCTGTCTTCTCCGACCGGCCGAATGAGGAGTTTCGAGCAAGGAGACGTAGGCCATTACCGGAATTTCGTGAAAGGAGAGGTGGAGACTTTTGTGACCAATTGCGGTTTTGAACCGCGCGCTTGCTGGTATGGCTGGCTTTCCCTTCTATTCGCCGCTTTATCGCGACGCCTGCGATTTAACCCACTCGTTTTCGAGTTCCTTCAGCGCGGGGTCTTACGGAAAGTCGAAGAAGATCATTTCGCAGATTCTCTACGTTCTTTTTCGTTTCTTCTCGACCAGACAAGAATTCGGAGACCAATTCTGCGGTCTCTTTGTGAGACGCAGCCGTGATGGTGCGTGAGGTCGCAGGACCGTCCTGGGAAATGAAAAAACGGGCCTTTGATTTCGGGCGCAACTGGTCGGCTTTTTCCAGACGCGCTCTCACGCCCGAGCGCGTGGACGAGGCGAAAGCACACTTCGCGCAATTACTCGATGGCGTCGACCTGAACGATCGCACCTTTCTGGACATCGGCTTTGGCCAGGGTTTATCGCTTCTGGTTGCAGCATCGATGGGCGCGCGCACGGTGGGCTGCGATATCAGCCCGGTGTGTGCGGAGGTTTTCCGGGAAAACCGAGCACGTTATTTTCCTGAGCTTGGCGAACGGGCGGCCGCCATCGTTATCGGTTCGATTCTTGATGATGAGACCATCAAACAGCTGCGGACGACGGTTCCAGCTCCCGGCGAAGCATATGATATCGTTCACTCATGGGGTGCGCTCCACCATACCGGCAACATGCGGCGCGCCATATGTAACGCTGCCTCACTCGTCGGGCCGGGCGGCCATTTGATCCTCGCGATTTATCGGCGCCATTGGTCGAGCGGGGTGTGGGCAACGATAAAACGATTTTACAACAGCAGCCCGGCGCCAATTCAACGTCTGATTATTGCAATTTTTTATCCGGTCATCTATCTCACCAAGTGGCTCGTCCTGGGACAAAATCCAATGGAGCAAACTCGCGGCATGGACTTCTACTACAACGTCGTCGACTGGGTCGGCGGATATCCTTATGAGTATGCCACGGTCGAAGATGTGACCTCCCTCCTCGACACGCTGGGATTTGAAATCGTGAGGATTAATCCGGCTCTCGTCCCTATCGGCTGCAATGAATTTGTCTTCCGACGCCGCCGGGGTGGGAAGCCATGAAGGCACCCGTGACAGATTCCGCCGGCACGATAGAGCCCTCAGCCGGACCTCGAGCATCGGGCCCGCCAGTGAGCTGGCGCGGTCGCTCCGGCGTGTTCCGCATGATGGGTGTCGCCGTGACTCTGGTCGTGGTCGGACTCGTCGTGTATCGCGACTTTGTTTTTGGCGATCGCACGCTGCTTTACCGGGACATCGGCTGCGATTCGATCAATATCTTTTATCCCTACTTTGTTTTGCTGTCAGACTACCTGCGCGAAACGGGGATTCCCACCTGGTCTTTTCATGTGGGAATGGGGCAGAACATATTTGTCTGCGTTGGGATGGTCCTGACCAGTCCGGTCGTCTGGCTGAGCAGAGGCCTGATCGCTGAAGCGCTCGTTTACCAGCATCTACTCTATGTTGTTATCTCGGGTCTGTTATTCGCGCGTTATCTGGGGGATCGCGGACTCAGTTTTGCGAGTTGCCTTCTGGGAGCTCTGTTACTTGGCTTCTCTGCCTACATGTGCATGGGCAGCTGTTGGTATTTCCACGCCGTGGAATTGCTCTGTTTCACGTTCTTGCTCCTGGCTGCGGAGAGAGCAGCGGCAGGTGGGCGGTGGATCTACCTGTCGTTGGCGGTCGCTCTGATCGGCCTTTTCAGCGTGTTTCATCTATATCTTTGCGCGATCTTTCTCTGCCTGTACGGTGCCGCTTCGAGCAGCAATTCGATGCGCATGGCAGCTTCGTCCAACCTTACGCGTCTGCCTTTTACTCGCGGCCGCCGCTTTGCTCGGGGTCGGTCTGAGCGCGATTGTTACAATCGGAGGGTTCTATTCGCTGCTGAACAGCCCGCGGGGCTCGGGGACGGCGTCCCTGGTCGGCAAATTGTCCTCGTCGCCGATCTTCCAACTCGAACGCCCACCCCATTACATTACCGCCGCTTTGCGCCTTTACGCGAACGACCTGTTAGGAACGGGAAGCGCCTTTCACGGCTGGAAGAACTACCTCGAAGCGCCTATGAGCTATGGCGGACTCGTTTGCCTTCTGCTGCTGCCGCAGATCTTCGTCGGCGCAAGTCGCCGCCAACGGATCATCTACATCTTGTTTCTTCTCTTCGTGCTAACCCCCACCGCGTTTCCGTGGTTCAGATATCTTTTCTGGGCCTTCCAAGGGAACTACTACCGAGCGTTTTCATTGTTTGCCCTCCTCGGAATGATCACGATCGCGATGACTGCCTTGTCACGTTACGCGCGCGGTCAACGCTTGAACCTTTGGGTTCTGCTCGTCACCGCTGTTGTGCTGGTGGGAATCCCGTATCTTCCTCTCTACGGAATGCAGACAGTCATAAATCGTGATCTAAGACTCTGGGTTACAATTCTCCTGGCCGGATACGCGGCGGCTCTGTGGGCGGGGCAACTGCTGCGCCGGCAGAGGATTGCCGCTTACGTGATGGTGGCGTTCGCAGTGGTGGAATTGATCCACTTCGATCGAATTACCGTGGCCGGCAGGCCGACCATTACCAAGCAGCAGTTAACAGAGCGCGTCGGTTATAACGACGAGACAGTTGACGCCATCCGCGATCTCAACGCGACCGATCATAGCTTTTTTCGCCTCGCCAAGACCTGGCTCTCGGGGCTGGGCGTGTACAAGAGCATCAACGACGCCATGGTTTTCGGCTATTACGGAACGGCGTCCTATAGCTCCTTCAACGATCTCAACTATATCAAATTCCTGATGGCGCTGGATGTGATCAAACCCGAAGATGTCGAAGGCGACACACGCTGGTCAATGGGGCTACTTGGGCATCCGGTGGTTTCCATCTTCGCGGCTGAAAAGTATGTGTTGGCCGACGATCCTGTGCCCTTCCAGATGGCTAAAGGTTACGAGTTCGTGAAAAATTACGGAAAGAGTTATCTCTTCCGCAACCGGCTGTTTCTTCCCCTGGGACTGACGTTTCGCCAGTATCTTCCGGAGGAATTGTTTCTCCAGTTACGGACCAATGTGAAAGAAGATGCGCTTTTGTGCGCGGTAGTTCTTTCGGAGAAGGATGCGCGAGACTATGAGGAGCTTTCG
The DNA here is from genome assembly GCA_963788855.1 of uncultured Verrucomicrobiae bacterium. Classification (GTDB taxonomy): domain Bacteria; phylum Verrucomicrobiota; class Verrucomicrobiia; order Chthoniobacterales; family UBA10450; genus CAWBIE01. The sequence goes on along the minus strand of CAWBIE010000003.1, from coordinate 24,649 downwards.
CCGTTGAGCCTGAGCGAACTCAGGCGAAAAATGGAGGAGGACGGCCCGACTGAGGTTGTGGATGAGCGTCGAAGCACCGGTCTCAAGATGAGCTCTTTCTCCCAAACGCGGATTGAAGGCACGGTTCATCTGGAAGAAAAAAGCGTCCTGGTTGTGCAAACGCCCTTCGACCCGGGGTGGCACATTTATCAGGACGGCCAGGCGGTGCCGGCGCTCAAAGTGGATATCGGATTGTTAGGCGCGCCGCTGGACAAAGGCGAGCACACCGTGGAATTGCATTTTCGCCCGCCCTTCCTCGCGCTGAGTGTCGTGGTAAGTCTTTTTTCCCTAACGGGGCTGATTGTGGCCGGATGGCGCTGGCCGCGATTTCCGTTGCCTGCTTGAGGATCAGGTTCTCGCTGAATTCATGGAGGACGATTGTCCATCAGTCAGTCGAATTTGTGCTTGAAGACTGAGACAAATTCCAGCGACAAAGCTTTATCCATTGCGTGGTGGATTTTGTTCGCGCTCGTTCTTGGTGTGGTGGTGGCAATCCGGATTCGTTTGCTCGACTTTCCGTTGGAGCGTGATGAGGGGGGAATACGCCTATGCCGGCCAATTGATCCTGCACGGCGTGCCTCCTTACCAGCTGGCTTACAACATGAAATTCCCGGAACCTACGCGGCCTACGCACTCATCATGTCGCTTTTTGGGCAGTCCACCGTTGGAGTGCATCTCGGATTACTGATCGTAAACCTCGCGACCATCCTGTTAATTTTTTTTCTCGGCCGCCGGTTGCTCAATGCGACGGCTGGCATCGCGGCCGGCAGCATCTACGCTATTCTTTCCGTTAGTCCCTGGGTCGTTGGCTTTGCCGCCCATGCCACCCACTTCGTTGTTCTGTCCGCGCTCGGTGGCGCCTTGCTTCTCTTGCGCGCGGCAGACAGGCAATCACGAACAACTCTTTTTTGCAGTGGCCTCTTGTTTGGCATCGGCCTTCTCATGAAGCAGCCGGGAATCTGGTTCGCCGTCTTTGGCGGCATTTATTTGCTCTGGCAAAGTCTCGGTTCCCGTCCAGGAACAATGAAAATTGTCTGGTCGCTCGGGATCTTTAGCGCGGGCGTCCTGGCTCCATTCGCCGTCTCCTGCGGCCTGCTCTGGCGGGCTGGCGTGTTTGGGAGGTTTTGGTTCTGGACAATCCAATACGCGCGCGAGTACGGCGGCCTGGTTTCGTTTTCGCAGGGGATGGATGTTTTCGGGACCCAAATTACCAGCGTGGTCGGCGCGAATTGGATCCTATGGGCGTTGGCTGCCGTCGGACTGTTTGCCTGTCTGGCCAATTCCAAGACCCGCCGGACCGGAGGATTTCTCACTGGATGGCTCATCGCTTCCATTTTGGCGCTCTCTGCCGGGCTCTATTTTCGCGAGCATTATTTCGTGCTCATTCTTCCGGTGATTTCTCTGCTGGCGGCCGCCGCCCTGACCATGCCCTGGCTGCCATTCGCGCAATCGCGTCCCGGTCGAATTACTCGCGCTCGTGATTTTCATCGGGGCGATCAGTCTGCCGTTGTTTAGCGATCGCCAGTTTCTGTTCACGCTTTCGCCATTGGCCGCATGCCGGTCGATCTATTACCCAAATCCGTTTCCCGAATGTATTCAGGTTGCCGATTTTGTGCGGCAACGCACGAATTCCGATGATCGGATTGCCGTGCTCGGGTCCGAGCCCGAGATTTATTTCTACGCCGATCGCCGTTCTGCCACTGGCTACATTTATGCGTATGCCCTGATGGAACCTCACAAATATGCGCCGGAGATGCAGCGCGAGATGGAGCAGGAGATCGAACAGGCGCGTCCAAAATGCGTGGTCCTCGTGGCGGTTCCCGATTCGTGGCTTGTCTGGCCGCAGTCGGACCGGGGTATCTTCACCTGGGCGAACGAATATTGCCGGGAAAACTACGTGCCGGTTGGCCTGGTAACCCTGTCGGAAGAAGGCAGCCAATATTTTTTCAAGGGAACCCTGCCATCCTTCGATCCGGCGCAACCATATATCTTGATCTACGAACGCAAGTCCTAGCGCATGTGAAATTGTGCCGGGGATAACTAGCACGGCAATGAAAATGAACGTTACGGATCTCGATCACCGATTGTGAGCATAAGAAATCTGCGCCTCACGACAATGGGCATCTGCGCGTTGCTGGTTGGCCTAACGTGGGCCGTGTTTGGACAAACCTTGACCCACGAATTCGTTAACTACGACGACGGGACCTACGTTTATGCAAATCCCGTCGTGCGCAACGGCATTTCTCTCCATGGCATCGGGTGGGCCTTTACGCATGTTCATTCGCAGAATTGGCATCCACTCACAACGATTTCGCACATGTTGGATTGCCGGATGTTTGGCCTGAGCGCCGGTGGGCATCATTTCGTCAATGTGCTACTGCACAGCGCGGTCGTGCTTCTGCTTTTTCTGGTCTTGCGGCAAATGACCGGTGCGTTATGGCGGAGCGGCTTCGTGGCCGCGATCTTTGCCATCCATCCGCTGCATGTTGAGTCCGTCGCCTGGATCGCGGAGCGCAAAGATGTTCTTAGTGCGCTCTTCTTCATGCTGACGCTGATGGCCTACGTGAGATTTGTAGGCGAACGCTCACTTGGACGCTATTTGACGGTCTCGATCCTGTTTGCGCTTGGCTTGATGTCCAAGCCGATGCTGGTGACAACGCCGTTTGTGTTGCTCCTGCTCGATTATTGGCCGCTGGCCAGAAGTCAGAGGTCTGGCGTCGGAGATCAGAGGTCCGGGATGCAAAGCGCAAGAGTCGACGCGCGGAGCTTGTTTAACCTGGTTGCTGAAAAAATTCCGCTTTTCCTTCTGAGCGCTGCCTCCTGCGTAGCGACGATTCTCGCGCAGCGGCAAGCCACCGGTTCGGCGAATGAGCTTCCCTTGGGTTGGCGGATGGAAAACGCGCTGGTCACGTACGTCACTTACATCAGGCAAATGCTCTGGCCGGTGAAGCTTTCAGTCTTCTATCCTCATCCGGAGAATAACTTGCCGATCTGGCAGATTACTCTGGCCGGCGCGCTGCTCGCCGGGGTCACTCTGATCGCTCTTATCCTGCGCAAGCGGTGTCCGTACATTTTTACCGGCTGGTTCTGGTACCTGATCATGCTTTTCCCAGTGATCGGAATCTTTCAGGTTGGATTGCAGGGGCATGCCGATCGTTACACTTATCTGCCGCAAATCGGACTTTATGTGGCGATAACATGGGCAATTGCCGACTTGGCTGCCCGCCGGCGGAATCGGGGCGCGGTTCTGACGTGTGCGGGAGCGGCCGCTATCGTTTTGCTCAGTCTGGTGGCGTGGAAGCAAACCAGTTACTGGAAAAATAGCGAAACCCTTTGGAGGCACGCACTCGCGGTATCCTCAAGCAATGACGTCGCGCAGGCCGGTCTGGGCGGAGTTCTGCTGGGGCGCGGGAAGATTGATGAAGCGATTGGGAATTTTCAGGAGGCGCTGCGTATCCGCCCGGGCAATGCAGAAGTACACCGCAGTCTGGCCGAGGCGCTTATGCAAAAAGGAAACGCAGTTGAAGCCATTAGTCATTGGGAGAAGGCGGTGGAACTTCAACCCGAGGATGTGACGGCGCGAGACAGCCTCGGGGCCGCGCTGGCGCAGCAGGGACACCTTAACCAGGCGCTGGTCCAGTGGCGGGAAAGTCTGAAATATGTTCCTGACGACGGGAACGCGCTTAGCAACCTTGCCTGGGTGCTTGCGACCGCGCCGGACGCTTCTTTGCGGAACGGAATGCAAGCGATCGAATTTGCGCAACGGGCATCGCAAATTGCAGAACACCGGAATCCGATGATTCTGAGAACCCTGGCGGCGGCCTACGCTGAAAGCGGCCGATTCCCGGAGGCGGTGGCGACGGCCGGTCAGGGTGTTCGACTGGCACTGGACCAGAAGAATCGTGCCCTGGCCGACGATCTGCAGCGAAATATCGCGCTCTACGAGGCGAAGACGCCGCTGCGCGATAACAGTCTAACAGGATCTACTCCCTAGTTTTGAAAACGAAGGCAAGGGTCACGCAACGTGAGAAGAGCGGGGCGCAGTTGCAGACGAATGCGGGAAGTCACGTTCTCCTCCTCAGTCTTTGCCTGGTGGCGATTACCTGGCTGGTTTTCGCTCGAACCGTTTCTTACGATTTCGTCAGCTACGACGATTCGGTTTACGTTTTCAAGAACTCGCTGGTGCAGAGCGGTCTAACCGCGCACGGGATAGCTTCCGCATTTACCCGGGTGCATGCGGGCAACTGGCATCCCCTAACGACCATTTCGCACATGCTCGATTGTCAGCTTTTTGGTCTGAAGGCTGGCGGACATCATTTTGTCAATCTGGTGCTGCACACCCTGGCGGTTCTCCTGCTTTTCTTCCTGCTCCGGGAGATGACGGGAGCGACCTTGCGAAGCGCATTTGTTGCTGCTGTTTTCGCCATCCATCCGTTGCGAGTCGAGTCCGTGGCGTGGATTGCGGAGCGCAAGGATGTTTTGAGCGGCGTTTTCTTTATGCTGACGCTTGGCGCCTACGTTCGATATGCACGCCAGCAAACGCCCGGCCGCTACGCACTGGTGCTGGCTTTGTTTGCCGGTGGTCTCATGTGCAAGCCAATGCTGGTGACCGTCCCGCTTGTTCTGTTGCTGCTGGATTACTGGCCGCTCCACCGCTTCGGCAAAGGCCGGACGGTTTGGCGCCTGGCCCTGGAGAAGATTCCCCTGCTCGCGCTTTCCGTCGCGTCGTCCGTCGTAACATTTGTGATTCAGGAGCGGTCCCCCGGTTCGATCGAACAACTTCCCTTGCCCTGGAGAATCGAAAACGCCGTCGTTAGTTGCGTCACTTATATATGGCAGATGATCTGGCCGGCGAATCTCGCGGTCTTTTATCCGCATCCCGAAAGTCATCTGGCCATATGGCAGGTCGCGCTTGCCGCTCTGCTCCTGGGCTTAATCACACTGGGCGCCGTGGGTTGGCGCGCGAGGCATCCTTATTTCCTGGTGGGATGGCTTTGGTACCTGTCCATGTTGCTCCCCGTCGTCGGAATCGTGGAGGTCGGTCTGCAAGGTCATGCCGATCGCTATACCTATTTGCCCCAGATCGGACTGTATATCGCGCTCACCTGGCTGTTGGCCGATCTCTCCGTTTCTCTTCCGTACCGGCGCAGATATCTGTCGGTGGCCGCTGTCCTCATCGTCGGAACTCTGACCGCCGTCGCCTGGAAACAGGTTGGCTATTGGCGGAACAGCGAAACTCTCTGGACCCATACGCTCGCTGTCACTCGGGACAACGATGTCGCACATACTAATCTGGGCATGGTTCTGGTCGATCGCGGACAGGTGGACGAGGGGCTCGCCCATTTGCGAACCGCCCTCGAGATTCGCTCCGCAACGGTGCATCCGCACTACGACCTGAGCCTCGCTCTCATCCATACCAATCTGGGGTATGCCCTCGTTCGCAAGGGATCTGTCGATGACGCAATCGCTCATTTGCGCACTGCCGTGGCGCTGCAACCCGATTATGCAGACGCTCACTACAATCTCGGGAGTGCCCTCTCGCAGAAAGGCGTGACCGACGAGGCGATGGCGCAATGGCAAATCACGTTATCCATTCGACCGAACGACGCCGAAGCCCACGTCAGTCTCGGGAACGCGTTGGTCCAAAAGGGGGCTTTGCGCGATGCAATCAGTCACTATCAAGCGGCTTTGGAAATTGCGCCCGATTCGGTTCTGGCCCTGAATAATTTCGCCTGGCTACTATCAACCTGTCTGGATGGATCGCTGCGCAATGGCCGGCAGGCCGTAGAACTGTCTGAGCGCGCGGTGCGACTTTCCGGATGGAAGAACGCGGTGTTTCTGCGCACATTGGCCGCGGCCTACGCGGAAAGCGGCCGATTCAGGGAAGCAGCTGAGGCAGCGGAGCGTGCCCGGCAGCTCACTGAGGCGGAAGGTGATCGGGACGGGACGCGCGTATTGAGGCAAGACGCCGATCTCTATCGTGCCAATACTCCTTTGCGCGACCCAAGCCTTTCTGATGCGGGGGGGGCGCATTGAATCCGCCAGCCAAAATGGGATTCGACGCGATGCCGAAATTTCACGATGACCGTTCGATGTTCCCCGGGGGCACAGATTCGCCGGAACTTCGCGATCGCTTTGCCGTTGAATTAATTCGGGGCGGGCAATTGCGGAATGTCACGGAAAAGTCACTTGTTTATGGATTGACAGAAAAAGTCAAAAATGATTGGCTCGCTGCTGGTAGGGAAAATCCTGCACTTGAAGAGTCTATAATGGCTCGTCGTGCGCATATTTATCATATCAAGAATGGGTCAGCACAACGACATGCGTGACCAAGGGCGGTAGCTTGTCTTGAAAAAGCGCAGGATCGGAATGGGAGCGGTTCTTTGTTGAGCGCCGTCTTCCGATCGGAAACAAATTTGGGGTGGACGGAGTGTTTCCGCTATGGCTGCACAAATGTGCCGGGGTGGCATCAAAACGAGACCAAGAGGCTAATTTGGTTCCCATCGCGAATATCGATCGCAATAAATTGAGCGGATCATAAGTGCCTCGGCTGGGAAAGTTAATTACTCCCTGATGAATTTCTTCCTGACAAGGCCTTCTGAGTTTGGTACAGATAGTGGTATAGCAGAGTTAGAATGAGCGTATGGGGCGGAAACAATGTGGCCGCCGAAGGGTTAAGGCCTTTTCTTGAATTCGAAAGATTCTTGAGAATTCCCTTCGGAATTTTCGGATAAACCTGGGGCAAAATGGGATCGGATTGGCAGAGCGAACGGGGCGAGTGTCCTCATGGGCAGGCAGATGAGTTTTGCGCCGCGCCTGCGGTGGAACCAAAGCTGGAGAACCGCCATTTATACACATTTGTGATTGACCTTTGGCCTGGAAATATGGTTTTGTAGACATTCTGGAAATTATAGTGCCAACAGTAATTTGGCGCCGTTAGCGGGGATACCTTAAGACATAAGAATGAAACGTTTCGTCCGAAAATTTGGGCGACCAACCAAGGGCGGCAGCTTGCCCGAAAAGGTCGGCGAGCGAAGGACTGGCACATCCTTGGCACGCTATTTTTCTCGAGAAAAAGCCGGAACCGAGGACCACTCCTCGGAAAATGGCAACCTGCCGGTCGTCCTCGAGCAAGCCATTGTGGATCTGGTCTCTTCCGAGCGAGCCATGAACCCCGGCGCCGATCCGGGTGGCGATGCGCGAGAGGCTGCGTCTTTTCCCGGGATCCCGGTCTGGAAGCGAATTCTCGATGTGGCCTGCGTCATTCTGACTTTGCCATTGTGGCTGCCGCTCATGATTCTCGTTACGGCCTGGATCAGGATCGCGTCGCGCGGGCCTATTTTTTATCGCCAGCAACGGGTCGGGTATCGACGAGAGCGATTCATGATCTTCAAGTTCCGCACCATGCACGTCAACGCCGAGACGCGCACGCATGAGGAATATTTTGCGCATCTCATCCGGGCCGATTGCCCAATGGAAAAACTGGATGAGAGCGGCGATGCCCGGCTGATTACTTGCGGGCGCTTTCTTCGCACAAGCGGTTTGGATGAATTGCCACAACTCTTCAATGTCCTTCGGGGCGAAATGAGTCTGGTGGGTCCACGGCCCTGCCTGCCGAATGAATTTGAACGCTACGAACTCTGGCAGCAGCAACGGGTCGACGTCCTGCCGGGCCTGACCGGATATTGGCAGGTCAACGGCAAGAACAAAACCACTTTTAGTGAAATGATCGCCATGGACCTGTTCTACGCGCACAAGATGTCGCTCTGGCTCGATTTGAAGATCATATTAAAGACCGTTCCCGCTATTAACGACGCAGGCGATCGAATCGCGCCGGACCTTGCCCCGGAAATCCTATCCGCAAGTGATTCGTCAGACCGCCCCGATGACCGGGAATCTGAATAGAGTCAGCCAAGAAAATATGAGACCACCCATCTCGGTGGGCGTGGTCGGATGCGGATATTGGGGACCGCTTCTGGTTCGCAACTTCAAGGGGCTGCCCAATTGCAGGCTCAGAGCCATGTGCGACGTGAGCGAAGCGCGTCTAAAGCACTTAATTATGTTGTATCCGGATGTCGACGGAGTAACGGACTACCAGCGCTTCCTGAATGATTCCGCCCTCGATGCCATCGTTATCGCCACCCCGGTAAAGCATCACTTTGCCCTGGCTAAGGCCAGTCTCCTGGCGGGCAAGCATACCTTCATCGAAAAGCCGATGGCGTCATCCTCGGCCGAATGCGAAGAACTGATCGACATCGCCGCGCGCAACGGCCTCGTCTTGATGATCGATCACACGTTCCTTTACTCGACTCCGGTGCGAAAAATACGCGAGATCGTTCAGTCGGGTGAAATTGGCGACATACGCTACATCAATTCGCCGCCGACTCAATCTGGGCCTCTTCCAGCAGGACATCAATGTCGCCTGGGATCTCGCGCCGCACGACATCTCGATCATTCTCCACATTCTTGGAGAATTCCCAATTACAATCAATTGTTCGGGTAACGCTCATGTCACGCCGCATATCGAGGACGTCACGAACATGTCTTTGTCCTTTCGCCATCAGCGTTTTGCCACGATCCAGAGCAGCTGGCTCGAGCCGAGGAAAATCCGGGAAATGACGATCGTCGGGACCCGGCGAATGATCGTATACGACGACCTGCAGCCGCACGAAAAAATCCGCGTCTACGACGTTCGGGTGGAACGGCCGCCCCACTACGACACATTCGCGGAGTTTCAATACTCCTATCATTATGGGGACAGCTACATTCCTCACATCCAGCAGGAGGAACCTCTCAAGGCAGTTTGCCAGCATTTCCTTGAATGTATCCAAACCGGCGGGCGGCCGCTGACCGGCGGTTCCGAGGGGCTTGAGCTGGTAAGAATTTTGGAGGCAGCTTCGGTTTCGCTCAAAGCGGACGGCGCTCCCGTAAGTTTGTCCTCGTCCCGCAAAGGTGCTGGGCATCGCGAAGCATCGTCACAGCATGTCTTCCGTGCCGTGGCGGCTGGAGCGTGAGCGGACCGCCCGAGCGGCATCAATTCACGCGGCCGACCTGGGGTTTGGCTGAGCGTGACATAAAATAGCGAGTGGCAGGGGCATCCCGTCAGGGTCCCGGCCCGATCGGCAACGAAAGAACGCAAATGAGTGTACCATTTCTCGATCTGAAATCTCAACATGCCGCGTATCGCGACGAACTTGATCGCGCTATTGGCGAGGTCATTGAAAGCAGCGCCTTTGCAGGCGGTCCGTTTGTTGAAAAGTTCGAAGAAGACTTCGCAGCGTACTGCGATTGTCGGCACGCCATCGGGGTTGGGAACGGGACCGAAGCCCTCTGGCTGGCACTCCTGGCGGCCGGCGTTGGGGCGGGGGACGAAGTCATCACGGTACCGAACACGTTCATGGCCACGGCGGAGGCGATTACCTACTGTGGGGCCCGGCCGGTGTTCGTCGACGTGAGCGAAAGCACTTACACGATGGATCCCGGCGGACTGGAGAAGGCTCTGACGCCGCGAACAAAGGCCATCATTCCTGTGCACCTTTTTGGGCAACCAGCCGACATGGACCCAATTCTGGAGTTCGCTCGCAAGCATGGTCTCTTCGTGATCGAGGACGCGGCTCAGGCTCATGGCGCCGAATACAGGGGACGCAAGGCCGGCACCATGGGCGACGCGGGGTGTTTTAGTTTTTACCCGGGAAAAAATCTTGGCGCGCTTGGTGAGGCTGGTGCCGTTGTGACGGACGACCCTGAGCTAGAGCAAAAAATTCGGTTCTCCGAGACCACGGTCAGACTCGCAAATATCACCACGCCGTGATCGGTTGGAACTGCCGGATGGACGGCATCCAGGGTGCAGTTTTGGGTGTCAAGTTGCGCCATCTGGAGCGGGGAAATTTGCTGCGGCGTGCCCATGCGATCCAATACAATCGGGCCCTGGCTGACGTGGAGGAGTTGGTAACTCCGGTTGAGGCAGCCTATGCCCGGCACGTGTATCACGTCTATGCGATTCGGGTACAGCAAAGAGATGAGATCATGTGGTTTCTTAAGGAGAAGGGAATACACTGCGGCGTGCATTATCCGATTCCGGTCCATCTGCAAAAAGCCTACCAGAGCCTCGGATACAAGGCGGGAGACCTGCCCGTCTCGGAACGAACGGCCCGAGAACTCATCTCCCTGCCGATGTTCCCCGAATTGACCGAGGCGCAGGTCGAAACGGTGGCTCTGGGCGTGAAAGAAGCCGTCCTCAGCGGCGTGATGGTCTGAAAGAGTTCGCAAGTTGCGTCCAATCCCGGACACGTCGTTAGACTGGTCGGCGGCCCCCCGGCGGGAAGAACCCGCGGAGGAGCGATTTGCGGGTGGAGTTGGCATGAACGGCCCGCATTCTCTTTCCGCCCTTGAGATACGAATTCTCGATCCAGTCTGTGATTCAGATTGGGACCGACTGGTTGCGGCGCATCCCGATTCCAATTTTTTTCACAGCACTATCTGGGCAAAGGTTCTCTGCCGAACCTACGGGCACAAACCTTTCTACTTCCGCTTTTCTCGGGGGCCCGAAACCGTGGCTCTCATTCCAATGATGGAGGTGCGGAGCCCTTTCACAGGTCGCAGGGGGGTCTGCCTGCCATTTAGTGACCTTTGTGGCCCACTCATCTTTGAGCAAGGCGACTCGGCGGCTGTCATAAATAAGGTGTCAGAGCTGGCACGGGAGCGACGTTGGAAATACTTCGAGATTCGGGGCGGACAGGAAATGCTTCCGGCAACCGCCGTTGCCGCCGAACAATTCTATGGTCACAGGCTCGCCTTGGACGGCAGCAGCGAAGAGCTTCTGCCTCGGTTCGCGAGCCCGGTGCGGCGCGCCATTCGCAAGGCGGAAAAGAGTGGAGTGGAGGTTGAGGTGTCCAGAGGACGAGACGCGGTCCTGGAATTCTACCGCCTCCATATGAGGACACGAAGGCGGCATGGTCTTCCCCCACAGAGCTTGTCCTTCTTCCTTAATATTTATGAAGAGGTCATCAAAGCCGGCCGAGGCTTCGTCGTTCTCGCCAGGAATCATTCTCGATCTCTCGCCGCCGCTGTTTTTTTTCAGTTCGGCAAGAATGCCCTCTACAAATTTGGCGCGTCTGACGAGGCCTTCCAGGAATTACGGGGGAACAACCTGGTCATGTGGGAGGGGATAAGATTTTTGATCGGGAACGGCTTCAAGATGCTGCATTTCGGCAGAACATCTCCGGACAACGATGGCCTGCGGCGATTCAAGTTGGGCTGGGGCGCGACAGAGCAGGTGATCCAATACTCCCGGTTTGATTTTGGGGCCGAAATGTGGAAGAATATCGGCGTCAACGCCTCGGGATTCCACAATAACGTCTTTCGTAGATTGCCCTTGGCACTGAACCGGCTGGCCGGTTGTCTGATCTATCCTCACCTCGATTAGCAACACCAGATCCAATATGGCAGATCGCCCGCCAGAAACCCTAGTCAGTCGCACAATCCCCCGGCCACGAGAAAGCCGGCCGGAAGTGCACCACTCCAACTTGAATCGAAACGATCTTCTCTTCGCGTTGTTCAAGCACAAGTGGCTGATCTTGATTTGCGGCCTCGCCGGCTTAATCGGTGCGGTGGCAGTTTATTTCCTCTATCCGCCTATCTACGAATCGCAGGCCAAGTTGCTTATGCGCTACGTCCTGGAACGGAGCGGAGTCGATCCGATCGAAAGCTCGCGCAGTTCGGGCGGCCTGGACTCAGCTTCGGATAATATTCTCGGCTCCGAGGTGGAAATCCTGAGCAGCTGGGACCTTGCCGTGCAAACGGCGGAGGCGCTCGGGCCCAAACGGCTGTTGCCACACGCGACCGGCACACCGAGCAAAGAAGCCGCGGCCCGGACAATTGCTGCCGGATTGGAGGTAACGGTTCACAAGGGAAGCAACATCATGTTTGTGTCGTACAAGAATCGCGATCCGGAACTCGCCACCCTGGTGCTGAACGAGCTGGTAAACCGATATTTCAATAAACACCTCGAGGTCCACCGCTCGGCTGGGGCCTTTGACTTTGTCACGCAACAGACGGATCAGGTGCGCTCCCGCTTGAACCAGACGGAGGACGCTCTTCGGGCCTTAAAAGGCAAGCTGGGAATCATCTCGCTTCCCGAAAGTTCAGCGGCTCTAAGGACCGAGGCGGTCAGGACGGAGGAGCAGTTGCATACGGTCGAAGCGGAACTGGCAGAGCAGCAGGCCCTCGTACAGCAGTTCGGTGGCGCGGCTGGGGTGGAGCTGAATCCCAAGGATACCAACTCAGCAGCCAAGGTCGCGAAGCCAGACAACGCAGGCTCCCCGCCGGACAAGACCGCCTCCCCGGCTCCGGAGCCTCCCAGCAGCGTGTTAGAACAATACCAAGTGCTTATTTCGCGTCTGCCGCTGCTGCGGCAAGCCCGTATGGATTTGCTTTCCAAATACACGCCTGAAAATCAACTGGTCAAAGCAAACCGGGCCGATATCGAAGACGTCGAAAATCAACGCAAGGCGCTTGAGACCAAGTATCCGAATTTACCGTCCAAGGTCGGACCGATTGGATCTTCCAACAGTGCCCAATCCGACTTCGCCGCGCAATCGGCCCATCTCGCCGGACTAACCGCGAAAAGAGATGCGCTTGCATCCCGCCTGCGTGACGTCAAAGATCGGATTAAAGAACTGTCGCAAATAAGTCCTCAGATCGCAGATCTCGATCGTCAGAAAGAGTTGGAAGAAGCCAACTATAAATATTTTGAGGCGACCCTGGAAAAAGCCCGGATCGACGAGGCCCTCGACCCTTCCAAGATTCCGAACATCAGCGCCGTGCAACGGCCTTCGCCGCCAATTTTTGTAACAAAGACGCGAGACAAGATCATCATGGCACTGGCCGCTGGCGGATTGGCGCTGGGTATCGCCATCGCGCTGCTCAAGGAAATTGTATTGAGTCACAATATCAAGCGTCCGGTTGAGCTCGAGAGATTCGTCGGCGTGACTCCACTGCTTTCGATTCCATACAGTGCCACGGCCCGTTTGCAATCGGCCGCCAAGCGCAATGGCAAGGCGATGCCTCTCGTCCCCAAACAGGCGCCGAGCAATAATATCGCGCCTTGGGACGCCAATCACTTTATCCGGCCCTATTGTGAGGCAATCAGGGATCGCCTCGGTCTTTACTTCGAACTCAATCGTTTAACTCACAAGCCGAAGTTGGTCGGCGTGGCTGGTTTTTCGGAAGGGTTGGGAACCTCCACCCTCGCCGCTGGCCTCGCCTCCGCTCTGTCCGGGACTAACGATGGCAAGGTTTTGCTCGTCGATGTCAATTTGGGTCCGGAGCAGGTGCACCCGTTCTTTAAAGGTCGACCGGCTTACTCGCTCAACGCGGCTCTGATGCCGAGCGGTCCGATGGCCGCAGCGGCGGACAATCTCTATCTGGCCACCGTGGGATCGCCGAACGCGGGTCCCGCGCAACTCGGTTTGAAGAAGTTTTTCGACCTGATGCCCAATCTGAAGGCGAGCGACTTCGACTACATCATTTTTGACATGCCTCATCTCAGCGAGACGAGCCCGACGTGGGGCATGGCCGCTTTTATGGATAAGGTTCTGCTGGTGGTGGAAGCGGAGAAGAATAACCGCGAGGTTGTCAAACGCGGGTATCGGAAACTCGCTGCAGAGCGGGACAATGTTTCGGTCGTGCTGAACAAAGCTCGCTCCTACGGTCCGAAATGGCTGGTCCTGGAAGGTTAAGAATCGCACCTTCCCATCGGTTTTTCTGCCGCCCATACTTGATTGAGTCGTTAAGTTTCGTATTCCGCGATGTCGATGTTACGCAACAGAGTCTATTATAGACTAAAGCCGTTCCTTCCCCAGTCTCTTAGGACCGCCATGCGGCGGAAGCTGGTCCTGCGCTTGCGGGATAGTGTGACCAGTGTCTGGCCCATCATGCCGGGCTCGGAACGCCAGCCTGAGAATTGGCCGGGCTGGCCCGACGGCAAAAAATTTGCGAGTTGTTCTAACCCACGACGTCGAGAGCTCGACCGGCTTGCGCAAATGCCGCGATTTGATGCGGGTCGAACTGGAGCTCGGATTTCGCTCCTCCTTCAACTTTGTTCCGGAAGGCGACTACCGGGTTCCCGTCGAATTGAGAGAGGAACTCACGCAAAACGGTTTTGAAGTGGGGATCCACGATCTGAGACACGACGGCCGACTCTACCAGTCCCGTCGTGAGTTCAGCCGACGGGCCACGCGAATCAATCGCTACCTCACCGAATGGCCCGCCGTGGGATTCAGATCGGCTTTCATGCTGCATAAGCTGGATTGGCTGCACGAGTTGGATATTCAGTATGATGCTTCGACCTTCGATACCGATCCGTTCGAGCCGCAGCCCGAAGGCCGCCACACCATTTTCCCGCTCTGGATCCAGCCGATTGGCTCTCAGGGTCTGATCGAAAAGTTGCCGCGCGCTGGTTACGTGGAGCTTCCCTACACCCTGCCGCAGGATTCCACGCTGTTCTTGCTTCTGCGCGAGGAGAGTCCCGATATTTGGCTCCGAAAGCTGGACTGGATCGCCGACCACGGTGGGATGGCCCTGGTCATCACACACCCCGACTACATGACTTTTAGCGGGTCTAGGCAAAAGGCCGGCGAGTACCCGATCGAGCTTTACCAACGCTTCCTCGAATATATTCGACAAAGATATTCCGGGGCCTATTGGCACGCGCTGCCCAAACAAGTGGCTGCCTATGCGCTCAAGGAGGCGTTTCAACCGATCGGCGGCTCAAACGGAGCTCAAGCCGAACGGCTGCCGGGCACTGTTTCGACCGCGGATTCGAGTGTCACGGACAAGGGACTGTCACCCGTCGACAACAGATGGCGCTTGCGTGGCAAGCGAGCCGCAGTGCTTCTATTTTCTTATTATCCGGCGGATCCCCGGCCCCGGCGCGCGGCCGAAGCGCTCGCCATGGAAGGTGTGACTATCGACCTCATATGTCTGCAGAAAAGTAAGGAGGAGCCTCGCCGCGAAATCGTCAATGGTGTGAACGTATTCCGCGTTCCGTTGAAGAAAGCATCGGGGCGGGAAATTGCGATACGTCGGCCAGTACTCGGCCTTCATTCTGAGATCGTTTGCCTTTCTCGCCCGCCGTTCGGTGACTCGCAACTACGATTTCGTTCACGTGCACAACATGCCTGACGTACTGGTCTTCAGCGCCCTGATTCCGAAAGCGCTGGGTGCCAAGATTGTTCTGGATCTGCACGATCCTGTGCCGGAACTGATGCAGACGATTTTCGATCTGCCCGAAGAAAGCTTTAGTGTTCGTCTTTTAAAACGACTCGAAAAATGGAGTATCGGCTTCGCGGATCTGGTTCTGACCGTTAATCAGGCCTGCAAGCGCATTTACACTTCCCGCAGTTGTTCGCCGGAGAAAATCACCGTCGTCCTCAACACCCCTGAAGACGACATTTTCGAGTTCAAGCCACCGAGCTCGCACGCTTCGAATGGCGGAGAACCGACCAGGCCATTTGTGATTCTATATCACGGCTCGTTAGTCCAACGTAACGGGTTTGACCTGGCGGTTGATGCCCTCGAGGTCGCCACAAAATCTGTTCCGGTAAGGCTGGCGGTTTGTGGCGAGCGAAGTCCTTTCTTTGATGGAGTCATGGAATCAGTTCAAAAACGCGGGCTACAGGATAACGTTGAATTCCTGGGTGGGAAGAGTCGTCGCGAAGTCGTGGAGCTAATTAGCCGTTGCGATTTGGGTATCATTCCGAATCATCGTAATACCTTCACTGAACTCAACACGCCGACTCGTATTTTTGAATGTCTCGCTCTGGGAAAACCTGTGATTGCTCCCCGTACCCAGGGCATCAGGGACTATTTCGGAGACGAGGATCTCATTTTCTTTGAAGCCGGAGACGCCAGGGATCTCGCTCGGAAAATCGAGTTCGCATTCTCCAATCCCCAAAAAGTCAGGCAGATCGTTGAGCGGGGTCAGGGGATATACCTTGCCCACAAGTGGCGGACAGAGAAGGCGAACTTTCTCAATCGAATCGCCGAGCTTCTTTGAGAATCCATACAGCGATCCCGTCTCTCATGGTACAGTTTCCGGGATGATCGCGGTTCTGGCGGACGACGCCGAACATTCAGTCGTCAGCGAGTTCTTCGAATTATTTAAGACTCCCTGGGAATTTTACCGGAATGGTTCGCAATATGACGTCCTCCTTTGCTCGGGCGGCCAGTATCGGGATACTTCGGCCAAACTGGTCCTGATTTATGGCGCCGAGCAAAACACGTTTGATGGACCAAAGGGGATTGAGATACTTGCGCAACGCGCGAGCACGGTTCTCTCATATAAGGGAGACCGTATTCCGATCTTCGGAAACTGTTTCACTTTCAAGGGTGCCGGCGGGCACGCGCTTCTGGACGAAGACACGCATGCACCGGCAGCCGTGGAGATTGTCTCAGAGGGCCGGGTGCTCGTTCGCGTGGGGTTCGATCTGTTCCACGAAGTTCGTCATTTACTCACCCGCGGTCAGCCGCCGGCCCACGCCCAAATCCCTGCGCTCGAACTGCACATTGCGATGCTCCGGGATTTGATCCTCGGGTGCTCGATCCCTCTTGTTGAAATTCCTCCAATCCCCGCCGGCTCCAACTTCATCGCCTGCCTTACGCACGACGTCGACCATGTCGGAATTCGGAATCATAAGTTCGACCACACCATGTTTGGGTTTCTTTACCGGGCGACCATCGGGTCCCTGATCGGTTTCTGCACGGGTCGGAGATCGGTCAGACACTTGGCTGCCAATTGGATGGCAGCTTTTTCTCTGCCCTTTGTTTATTGCGGTCTGGTCCGGGACTTTTGGAACCAATTCGACCGATACATCGAGATTGAAAAGGGCCTTACCTCGACCTTCTTTGTTATACCAAAGAGAGATGATTCGGGACGAAGCGCTGACGGCCATGCGCCATCGAAGCGGGCAGTGCGGTATGACGCGGCCGGGATTGCGGATCAGATCAAAGGGCTCCTTGCTGCGCGTCGCGAAATTGGTCTCCACGGAATTGATGCCTGGCGCGATGCCAACAAAGCTCGTGAGGAACTTGAGGCCATTCGGCAAGTCACCGGCGCGGCCGAGGTCGGGGTACGCATGCATTGGCTCTTCTTTGACGAGCAGTCGGTTGTCACACTTGAACAGGCAGGGTTTTCTTACGATTCGACCGTCGGCTACAATGAGACGGTCGGTTATCGTGCCGGGACCAGCCAGGCATACAAACCGCTAGAGGTGGAGCGGATGCTGGAGTTGCCAATGCACGTCATGGATACCGCCCTCTTTTACCCGGCGTACATGAATTTGTCGCCCAAACAAGCGAGCAAGGTCGTTGAACCGTTGCTGGAAAATGCAAGTCGGTTCGGCGGCGTTTTGACAGTCAACTGGCACGATCGCAGCATTGCCCCCGAAAGGCTCTGGGATGAATCTTACGTCGGATTGCTGGCGAACTTGAAAAGCAGGGGAGCCTGGTTCTCGACTGCGGCGCAGGCGGTCTCATGGTTCAGGCAGCGCCGCTCCGCGGCGATTGAAGCCGTGACCGTCGAAGATAAGACAGTTCACGTGAAGGTGTCCCTCGATCAGGTCAGCGACGACTTGCCGGGGTTGAGAGTCCGAGTGCACAAGCCTCGGGGACGGCGGTCGCATTCTTCGGGGGAAGAAGAGTCCAGCGTACAATTTACCGACGTGAACATAAATCGGTCTGAGCAGGTGGAGATTGCGGTCTAATGCGACATGCAGATGAAAAACGGAATTCAACAGGAGCAAACAGAGAGAACGGAGACGAGAGAGATTTCTAGCTCAGTTACATCGTGTTCAAGTTCCGGCCGTCACAGCCTAACGTCATGATGAGCAGGTTCAAAACGAGCAAACAGCTTCCGGCTCGGAGAAAGAAAACAGAGACCGAAAAGGAAACCTCTGCTTCCTTCGTTACCTCCTGTTCAATCTTGCTGTGAACTGACGATGAAATCGAACCCATTGGTGCTGGCACAATTCGGATGTGGTTATTGGGGACCTAATCTCCTCCGGAACTTTTCCGTCTTGCCGAATTGCTCCGTCAAATATGTCGTCGATCAAAGCGCGGAACGTCGCGCCTTTGTCGAACGCAACTTCCCGAAAACCACCGCCATCGACTCGTGCGAAAAAGCTTTGAACGATCCTGAGGTAAAGGCGGTGCTGATCGCAACTCCGGCGGGGACTCACTTCGCCCTGGCCAAACAGGTGTTGCAGGCCGGCAAACATGTCTTTGTGGAGAAGCCGCTCGCCACCAAAGCGAGCGAGGTGGACGAACTGGCTCAGTGCGCGGCCCAACGAAACCTCGTGGTCATGGCCGGGCACACTTTCATCTACAACGCCGCCGTCCGTTACGTAAAACAGCTCATCGATGCGGGCGAGCTGGGCGAGATCCGTTACATCTATAGCCAGCGTCTGAACCTGGGACGTATTCGCGGCGACATCGACGCGCTCTGGAATTTTGCGCCGCACGACATCAGCATCATCCAATACTGGCTGGGCAATCCGGAGCCGATTTCGGTTTCCCGGCAAGGCATGGCTTATATGCAGGATGGCATTGATGACGTGGTCTTCCTCAACTTGGAATATCCCGGCAAAATCATCGCCAACATCCACGTCAGCTGGCTCGACCCGCAAAAAGTTCGAAGAATGATCATCGTCGGGTCGCGCAAGATGGTGGTTTACGACGACGTCGCGGAAAACAAGATCGCCATTTACGACAAGGGCATCGATCGAAAGGCAATCCTTGGAGAAAACATGGACTTCGATCATCCCCAGCCCTTGCAATTTAACTACCGCAGCGGCGACATCCTTTTGCCGCAGGTCGAATTCATTGAGCCGCTTCGCGTCGAGGCCGAACATTTCAGCGACTGCATTCTCAATTCCCGCGTTCCGTTGACCGGTCTCAGCCACGCTCGCACGGTGGTCTCGATTCTGGAACGCGCCCGTCCCTTTAACCCTAACGGACAAGGATCGGAGATCTCGTGAGTAGCCCGGAGCTTCGTGCCAGTGGGATCGTCAATGTTGAGTTTGGCGAGGATGTTACGGTCGTGCAGCCCGTCAATCTTTACGGGTGCGTGATTGGAGATGGAACCTTTATCGGACCGTTCGTTGAAATACAAAAAGGAGTAACGATCGGCAGGCGATGCAAGATTCAGTCCCACGCGTTCATCTGCGATCTCGTTACCATCGGCGACGACTGCTTCATTTCGCACGGCGCGATGTTTATCAACGATCTTTTTATTAACGGTTGCCCGGCCGGCGGCGATCACGATTTGTGGCGACCAACCAAGCTCGGCAATCGGGTCAGCGTCGGCACGAATGCGACCATACTTCCCGTCACCATCTGTGATGACGTCGCGATCGGCGCGGGTGCGGTCGTAACCAAGAACATTAACGTCCCCGGAATCTATGCGGGTAACCCGGCTCGCCTTTTGCGGGGCGTTTAACGCGGTTATCAGTTATCGGTTATGAGTTATTAGTATTCGGCTCTCGGACTCACTTTCCACTAACTATTAACCAATAACCATTAACTATTAACTCTGTTAGTCCGACCTCTGATCTCTGACTTCTGACCTCTGGCTTTTATGAACATTCCCTTCGTTGATCTGCACGCTCAATACCTGAGCATCAAATCGGAGATGGACGCGGCCATTGCTGACGTCATTGCCCGGTCTGCTTTCATTCGAGGACCGCAGGTGGAGAAATTTGAAGAAGCCTGGGCAGCGCGCGTCGGCGTTAAACATTGTGTTTCCTGTGCCAACGGCACGGACGCGCTCTACGTGGCGATGCGCGCGCTGGGAGTGAAATCAGGTGACGAAGTGATAACGACCGCGCATTCCTGGATTTCTACTTCGGAAACCATCACGCAAGCCGGTGGCCGCGTCGTCTTTTGCGATACGCACCGCGACACATACACGATTGATCCCGCTTCGATCGAAGCCAAGATTACGCCTGCGCACCGTCGGTATCATCCCGGTCCATCTCTACGGTCAACCAGCCGACATGGACGCGATCATGGCGATCGCCCGAAAGCATAAGCTCTGGGTGATTGAAGATTCCGCGCAGGCGCACCTGGCGAAATACAAAGGACAGGTGGTGGGGACCTTCGGCAACATCGCGACGTTCTCGTTTTATCCCGGGAAGAATCTCGGCGCCTATGGCGATGCCGGATGCGCGGTCACGAACGACGATCAGTTGGCGGAGTGGATGACAACTTTTGCTCGTCACGGTGGCAAAGGCGAACACGTGATGGAAGGCATTTGCAGCCGCATGGATGGTCTGCAGGCGGCTGTCCTGAATGTGAAGCTGCCCCATTTGCCGGCCTGGACGGAAGCGCGACGCAGGGTGGCCGCGCGCTACAACGAACTTCTAAAAGGCGTGGGAGATATTATTACGCCCTAAAGTCGCGCCGGATCGGGATCATGTTTATCACCTGTATGTCATTCGAACCGAAAAGCGCGACGCCTTGCGAAAGCATCTTGCCGATGCCGGGATTGCCACGGTCCTGAACTATCCCAAGGCGTTACCGTTTCTATCCCGCCTACGCATATCTCGGTCACGTCCCCGAGGATTTTCCGGCCGCCTACGCCAATCAGTCGCGCATTTTGTCTTTACCAATTTATCCGGAGATGACCGACGAAATGATTGCTTACGTTGCCGACAGCATCGGGAGCTTTTTTCAAAAATCAGGCAACAGACTCGTGCCCGTGGCCCAAATGTCAGAGAGCAGCGGCCAGGCGTGAAGACGGAACAGGTTCATACCTTAATTCTCGGCGCCGGGCCTTCGGGCCTGGCAGCTGGTTATGTTCTGTCGAAAGCCGGCCATAAGCCGGTGGTCCTGGAGAAAGATAAGGTCTGTGGCGGCTTGATGCGTTCCATCAGGCGCGGCGATTTCATCATGGATATCGGCCGCAAGGAACTCTACAACCGCCTCGCCAAGGTGGATGCGCTGTGGAGCGAGATCTTGGGCAACGACTACCGGGATTATCCGCATCGAGGCGGAATTCTTTACGACGGCCGCATCATCGACATGTCACCGGCCTTCCGCGGGTTCCGGCGCGGCATGCCTTGGAACATGTTCATGGGCTGCTCGCTTGATTTTCTCCTGGCCCGAGCCAAACCTGGAGCGTCGAAGCCGCGCAATCTTGAGCAATACTTTTATCAAGGGCGCGGTCGCCGCTTGACGCAAATTTTTTCTCAAGGGTTTCAGGAGAAATTGACGGGAAAGAGGTGGGCCGACGTTTCGCTGCCGGAAGATCAGGTCGCTGGCAACGGCGCGGGTTTTGTCTCAACAGTTAGGCAAGCGCTGGTGCGCGCTTTCTCGCAAAAAGAAGTCAACACCTACAAAGGCATCTGGCGCCATCCGGCCAAGGGGACGGGCCAGATATGTGAATCTTTGGGCGACGGAATTCTGAAGGGAGGAGGCCAGATTCATTATCAAGCCCAGGTTAAAGAGATCAGCGCGTCTCAGGGAACAATTAACCGAGTCGCGGCGGAGATCGGCGGGGAGACGGTTGTTTTCGAGCCGCTGAATCTGGTCTCGAGCATTCCGGTGGAATTCCTGATGCGATTTCTTCTGCCCCAACGTTCCGAAGCGCGCGAAAAACGAACTCAGGCTTTGGATCCTCTTCGCCGGACCGTCGTGCTGGTCTATTTGTTCCTCGATGAAGAGCCGAGGTTTCCCCACGCCTGGCTGCAGGTGACATGTCCCAAGACAAGAATCGGCCGGATTGCCAACTATTCCGGTTTCAACGGGGACATGGTGCCCAAGGGGAAAACCTGCCTGTGTTGCGAGCTTTACTGCTTCGGCGAGGACGACCTGCTGAAGCTGGACGACAAACAGATCGCGGAGCTCGTCCTCAAGGATTGCGCCGAAAGTCATTTATTGGATCGCACGAAATGCTTCGATCACCTGGTCTTGAGACTTCCCGGTGCGGACGCTTCGCAAAACCGGGACAACTGGATGAGCAAGGAGCGAAAGCAGCTGCTGGAAGAACTCAAGCAGTTCAAGAATCTGTATTATGTGAATCGAACAGAAACAGACATCGCGAGCCTCGCGGGGATGGAAGCGGCCGAGGCGATCCTCTCAGGCGACCGAACCGACTTCGACCGCCGGGTGGACCCGGCCGAACTACAGATCCGAAGCGAATCCAAAGCATTCGAATTTGTAAACCCAGTTGCGGGATAGGTTTGTTAGGTGGTCGACCGCCCCGCTCCTCTGCGACAATCAGATGCTCATCGTTAACGCGGATGATTGGGGCCGGTCGATAGCTGAAACTGACGCGGCCTTGAAATGTTTCAAGAAAGGACGAATCACATCGGTGAGCGCCATGGTCTTCATGGCAGACTCCGAGCGTGCTGCAGAATTGGCGAAGGCGAATTGCGTAACCGCAGGATTGCATCTGAACTTCTCGGAGCCGTTCACGGCCCGGAATTCCCCGGAAGAACTCAGCCATTGTCAGAACCGATTAGTCAGGTTTCTGAAGAAAAAGTAAGTACGCGCAGCTCTTTTACAATCCATGGTTGCGGCGAGAATTCGCCCTGTCCTGCGAGGCTCAGATTAAGGAATTCACACGTCTGTTTGGGGAACGACCAGCGCGCGTTGATGGTCACCATCACATGCACCTTTGCGGAAACATGCTCTTGGGTTCTGCAATTCCTGTGGGCACAAGAATGCGTCGGAGTTTCTCCTTCTGGCCGGGTGAGAAGAGCTGGTTGAACCGGACCTACCGGGCGATGGTGGATCGCTGGCTTGAGCGCAAGTACCGTTTACCGGACTATTTTTTTGATCTCACACAGAGCATAGAGGGAAAAAAGATGGATCGTGTGGCTGCGCTGGCGAAATCCAGAAATGTCGAACTCATGACTCATCCGGTTGTTCGTGCAGAGTCGGACTATCTCCTCAGCGACGAATTTCAAGCCTTGCTTCAGGACGTTGAAGTCGGCAGCTATGCGGCGACTCGTTTGACCCTGTGTTGGATGACGCTGTAACATTTAGCGACAGACCATGGGATTCCATACTCCTCCACGGATCGCGCTACTCGCGACGATTGCCTTCATTTTCTACCTTTTCCGGAGAGATTTTCGCGAGGACCGAATGTAACCGGCGCCCTGTGGCTTCCACTTGCTTGGATGCTGCTCATCTTCTCGAGAGCGCCACCCGAATGGCTCAGCATCTTCGGTTTGCCACTAGGCGGATCGTCGATGGAAGAGGGAAGTCCGCTCGACGCCTGGTTTTACTTCATACTGATCGTCGCAGGCGTTTACGTGCTGAACAGGCGCCAAGTCCGGTTAGCCGGAAGTCTTCCGGAACAACGCGTGGCTCATGGCGTTTCTCGTATATTGCTTCCTCGCCGTTCTCTGGTCCGACTTTCCTATCATTGCATTCAAGCGGTGGATCAAAAATTCTTGGCCACCCGATCATGGTCCTAATAGTTTTCACAGAGCCGGATCCCGAGGAGGCGCATCAATAAGGTTGATGAAAAGATGCGCTTACGTGATCGTTCCAGTCTCCATTCTTTTTATCAAATACTATCCCGAATGGGGGCGATCTCTCGACGAATGGACAGGCGCAGCAATGAACAATGGCGTAGCGGTAGGCAAGAACATGCTAGGGGCAGATTGTCTAATATTGGGCCTATTTTTCCTGTGGCATTGGCTGGAAACGTGGCGAACTGAGCGGAGCAAAGCTAGACGAAACGAGCTTCTACTCACGGGTGGCTTAATTTACCTCATTTGGTGGCTGCTATCGATGTCTCATAGCTCAACCTCGCTAATGTGCTCGGTCATTGGCGCGTCGATAATGTTGTTTCTAGGTCGACGGTTTGTGAACAAGAATTTCATAGGAACGT
This sequence comes from uncultured Verrucomicrobiae bacterium, assembly GCA_963788855.1. Lineage (GTDB taxonomy): Bacteria > Verrucomicrobiota > Verrucomicrobiia > Chthoniobacterales > UBA10450 > CAWBIE01. The sequence continues at coordinate 711 of CAWBIE010000003.1, read as the reverse complement.
ATTTGCTAGGGGCGATAACCATCTATGCCCTAGCGGAGATCACGTTTGGCATTTCCGGATATTTGATTACGGCGCTTGGCAGAGATGCCACTCTAACTGGAAGGACGGAACTCTGGCAGCAACTCTTTGGATTCCATACCAATCCGATCTTCGGCGTTGGATTCGAAAGTTTCTGGTTGGGGGATAGGACGCGCAAATTTGAAGAGCGTTGTACCGGTGGCGTGCGAACGAAGCTCACAACGGCTATTTGGAAACTTACCTGACTCTCGGCTTAATCGGCTTGTTCATCCTGATAGGCGTAATCCTTGCCACGTTTCCGGAAGATTCGTCGGGAACTCCTGAAAGGTCTTGAGTTTAGCAGGTTCGCGCTGAGTTTTTTGGCGGCGGTTATTGTTTACAACTGGACCGAAGCGGGGTTTAAAACCCTCCACCCAATGTGGTTCGCTTTTTACATCATTGCACTGGATTATCCGCAGCAACATTGTGTTGTTCCGGAGCAATCCCGCAGGGCATTGGAGGAATGGGAGTGGGAGTCAGTTTGCGAACCGACGAGCAAAAATTGAGGACTATGGTTAGGAGCGAACCAGCTTTGAAAATAGCGCACAATACTGCCGGAGAGATCAGAGGCCTAAATGGAAGTGGCACGCCGCTTGCTACAAATACTATGATAAATATTGTACCTATGGGAGGGACCTTACGCTCACGAACGCT
>CAWBIE010000002.1:0-353801 GCA_963788855.1 uncultured Verrucomicrobiae bacterium | reverse complement strand
GCCAGCCCGCCGGGGCAACGGCGGCGACCACGGTGCCCGTCGTGGCGGCCCAGGTGTTCACGAACAATACGGTGACGAATATCACCGACGCGGCGACAGTCGCCATGCCGCCGCCCGCGAACACGGCGGCCACCACCACGTCCACCATCAACGTCGCCATCACGGACGCGAACTTCACGACGCTCAAGGACATGACGCTCACGCTGAACATCCGGGACCCGACCTGGATGAGATGGGCATCACGCTCACCGACCCGCTCGGCAACGTGTATACGATCGTGAAAAACGCGGACGATCCGGTGACGGTGAGCGCTTTTCCGGCCGCCCAGGGGCTGCCGGCCGGCGCCAACATGGGCGTCTACGTGAACAACAACACGGTGAACAATGCCGGCACCGTGTTCGACCTGTCGGAGCCGTGCGGCATCCGCGATGCCACCGCGTCCTGCGCCCTATGTCGGCTACTACCAGCCCGAAGTGACCGGCGCCACTTCGTGGCAAAAGCTGTTCGGCAGCGTGGCAGCCCAGCTCAACGGCACCTGGACCCTGTCCATTACCGACAATGTCCACGAGAGCAGTGCGCGACGCAGTCGCTGGCGCGCTCCTGGTCGCTGAATTTCACGAGCGATATCTCTACTACGCAGACCGGCGCCGGTAGCTTTGGAAGCATCCGCGGCTAGCTGTGTCGCTGCCGACCCAATACCTGGACGGGGCGAACAACACGGGGCAATCCGCGACGACGGTCGGCGGTTCGATTAGCAACGTGTATCCTTTGACGGGAAGCCCCCTTCGGCACGCCGGGCGTCGGTCCCAGTATTTCCGTGGCGATGGACACCACCCTGGGGATCTCGAGCCCCAATCAGGGCAACATCTACGTCGCCTATACGGCTTACCTGAACAACGCCGCCCTGACCGCAGACACCCGCAACACCGACGTTTTCATTCTCAAGTCGAGCGACAACGGCGGCACCTGGACACGGGTAAAGGTCAATGACGATTCGAACGCCGCCGGCCAGCCCAACGACAACTTCTCGTCGGGCAACCGGACGCAGTTCATGCCGAACGTGGCGGTGGACCCGGTCACCGGGGCGGTGGTGGTCTTGCTACGACACGCGTTACGACGCGTCGTTGACGCCTGCGCGGCCAACTTCATCACCTACAGTCTGGACGGCGGCAACACGTTCTCGACGCAAACCTACCTGAACCAGTCGAAGCTGGCCACCGACGAGGTCACCGGCCAGTCGATCACGATCGAGCCGGTGCCCGGGAACCAGGGGTCGGCAGGCGCGCTCGGCTTCGGAGACGAGCAGGGTTTGGCGGTGTACGGCGGGCATGTCTACCCCGCTGTTTGCGAGCAATTTGAACGTCGCCGGGTCGAGCATCTTCACCGCGACGGTGACTATTTCGACGGGCCCGCGCATTATTGATGGCGCGACATGGGGCCGATCACCGCCGACTTCTCGTTCCTCGGCAACACCTACAACAACACCTTTGCCAGTGACGGCACGCGTCTCTTTACGGGCTTCGTCGTGCAGTTTGACCGGCCCGTGGACCCCGACGACCTTTGACGGCAGCGATGTGACCCTGGAATACCGCGACACGTAGTGACGCCGCCGACGTCGCCGGCAAATCTGATCTTGACCGGCACCACCAACTTCACCGTGACAGCGCCGGACACCAAGACCGGTACCGGCTGGGGACCGCGGCACGATCTTCAGTAACCTGACCGAGACTTTCCTGGTCAGCCTCAAGACCCCGCTGAACATGGTCGGCACCTACAGCTACGCCATCGGGCCGAACATCAACGACAAGTATGACACGCAGAGTTCGCGCATCTTGACGACGGCCGGCTACAGCGTTTCCGGCAGCACGTCCATCACCGGGATTGCGAACACGGCCGGTCTGGTGATCACCACTCCCATTTCGGGCATTGGCATCCCGGCGGCGGCGACGATCACGGCGATTCCTTCCGCCACGTCGCTCACGATTTCATCTGTGGGGGGGGCCACCGCCTCGGCGATCGGCACGCAGAACGGCACTTTGTTCGACAACCAGCGTCACCGTCACCGCCATGACGAATACCAAAGACCTGTTCGTCGGCGAACAGGTGACAGGCCCCGGAATCCCTGTCGGGACAACGATTGCGGTGATCAATAGCGGCACCTCCATCGATCTGTCGGCTATGCCCACGGTGGCGGGGACATTCCTGTTGAGCTTTGCGCAGACCGGTGTGGTCACGAACGCCACTCGCCAGCATCACGGGGCTGCTCGGCACGACAGACCTGGTCGTGGGTGAATGGGTTCGGGGCGCGGGCATTCCGGCCGGGGCAACCATCAAGACAATTGCCGCCAACTCAATAACCATCTCCGTCAACGCCACGGCGTCGAGCACCGCCTGGCTGAGCTTCGCACTGCCCCTCACGATCACGCCGACGGCGGCGACGACGACGAGCACCGGCAACAAGATGGACCAGACCGAGAACGCGACCGCCGGGCAAACGCCGGCGGACGAGTTCGCCATCCCGACGCCGCTGAACGGGCGGGCGCCCTTCACCTTGCCCTACAGCCAGGACACGCTGCCCCTCATCATTCCGGGACCGCACGTGGTCAGCAGCAGCGTGCCGCAAAACGTCTACACGCAGAGCATCCCGACGAACATCACGCCGGGGGTTGTGACATCGACGATTACCATCAGCCAGCCGTTGACGGTCAGCCATCTGGGGGTGCAGCTCAACATCAGCTATCCCAAGGATTCGGACCTAAGGCGGTGCTGACGTCGCCGGCGGGCACGTCCGTGACACTTTTCAATGGCATTGGGGGCGCCGGAGCGAATTTTGCGAACACGCTGTTCGTGGATTCCTTGGAGCTCGCCGCCGATTCCGGCAGCGGCGCGCCCCCACAGCGGCGTCTTCACCCTGGCGACCCTGGCCGGTTTCAACGGCGGCAGCATGCAGGGGACCTGGACCCTGACCATCACCGATGCCGGGAGCATCGAGCGGCACCCTGAATAACTGGACGCTGTTCCCGCAGACCTCCGATAACGAGGTGCTCGACGGCACCAACAACGCCATCAACGTCACCTTCGACCGCGACATCCAGCCGGGCAGCTTCACTCCGGAGAATGTGCTGGGGGTCGTCGGGCCTTTGGGGCGATCGCCAACTACGCCGTGACGGTTCCGGCAGCCATCCCGGACAGGGTCGGCGCCGTGCCGGGGGTGCTCACCTCGACGATCAACGTGACCGATGTCATCGATCAGCCACATGGCGAATCCAGATCGAGCTGAACAATTTCCGCACCCGCATGATTCGGACTTGACGGCCGTGCTGACGGCGCCTAGCGGGACGCAGATCACGCTGTTCTCGGTGGGCGGGCTGAACCCGAACTTCACAAACACGATCTTCTATGACGCCGGCGGCAACCTCTGCGCCGGAGGTGCGCCTTTCAGCAATATGTTCCAGCCGGCCGCCGGCACGTTCGCCAGCCTCATCGGCACGGCAATGAACGGGACCTGGACCCTGACCGTCACCGACAACACGGCGGGCAGCTCGGGGACGCTCAATAGCTGGAAGCTGATTCCGTTCACGGTGACGCCCGGCACCGCGGCATCGCTCGCCGGCACGATTCCGGTCGCGTTGGAGAACCGCACCTTCCAGATCAGCGGCTTCCCGGTGCAGACCGTGAGCGGCACCTACACGGCCACGGTGGGCCCCGATCCGTTCAGCAATTACATCAAGGACGACCAGGCGGCCAATCCGGTGATCAAGACTGGCGGTGCCGGCTATGCGGTCGGTCAGATCCTGACGGTATCCGGCGGGATTCTGGCGGATTGACTGCTTCACAAATCGCCGAAATTCAATTCCTCAATCCGCTTGGCTTTTCGCCCGGCACTTATGCGGCCATGATTCTCGGCAACGGCGAAATCGTTCCCACCGCCGTCCCCGAACCCGCCACCTGGTTCGCTGGCGCTCTCGCTCTCGGCGCGATTGGCTTCATGCAACGGCGACGCCTCTCGCGTCCCCGCCGATAATTCTTCTCGCTCCGGAGCCTGGAACCAATCTTCGTTACCGTTGCCTGCTCGCGACTTGTCGGAGTTGCCTCCCGCACAAGATGGTTTGAACAGGAGGACGCGGAGAGCACGGAGACAGGGGAACCGGAACAGGGCATTCTAAACAGAAGCAAACAAAGCAAACGAACTTTAACCGCGGATTACGCGGATTTCACGGATGGCAGGAGCGATTTGAACAGGAGCAAACAGAGAGAACAGAGAAAAAATCCGGATCTCCGTTACCTCAGTTACCTCCTGTTCGATCCTATTTCACTATCATCCCTCCTGGATACTGGATGCTGGATGCTGCATACTCATACTGGATACTGGATGCTGGATGCTAACGATTAACCAATAACCGCGAAGCGCCAGACCGCGTAAAAGGTCTTGCTCACGCGGCTGCGCCTCTTTACGCAGTGTCTTGACCATCCGCACAGGACAATCCACAGTTTGCATGTGAGTGTGACAGCCGAGAAGCTACGAACGGCGCTTGCGAGCCTAAGCAATGCAGACCGGGCGGAATTAGCTCATTTCCTAATTAGTTCTCTCGATCAAGGATCCGACAGCGACGCTGAGGAAGCGTGGGATGTTGAATTGGCACGCCGCGTCGCGGAAATTGACAGCGGCCAGGTTGCCGGCGAACCCGCCGACAAGGTTTTTTCCGAGCTGCGCAAGAAATATCTGTGAAGCCGGTGGCAATCCACGGCGCAGCGCGAGCTGAGCTGGATGACGCCATGGCCTTTTATTAAAGCTGCGCGCGCGGCTTGGGGCCTGAGCTGCAATCAAAAGTCGAAGCGACTGTCGAAAAGATTCGGCGAAACCCTGCCGCCTGGCCGCGACACAAAAACAGCAACTTTCGAAAGTGCTTTGTCCAGCGATTTCCGTTCACCGTATTTTACCTGGAGCTTGTTGACCTGATTTGGGTAGTCGCGATTGCGCACACGAGCCGGCGTCCCGATTATTGGAGAAGGCGACGCAGGCAAGACTCCCAAGGTATCTAATCCCTGCTCCATGCTCCCGCGCCTACGCAGTCGGACGCGTCACGCCGAAGCCTCGGCGAAGGCGGACCGCCTACGCAGTCGGACGCGTCACGCCGCAGTCCGGCAGCTGCCGGACGTAGGCGGACCGCCAATCTGGATTCTGGATTCTAGATTCTGGATTCTAGATACTGGATGCCTGTAACCGCGAAGCTGTCATCTCCGTTCTCTCTGCGTCCTCCTGTTCAAACCGCTTGCTGTCATCCGATTCTGGATGCTGGATACTGGATACTGGATACTGGATACTGGATCTGGGATACCGCGTGAGGCGCCAGCCCGCGTAAAAGCTTTTGCTCACGCGGCTGCGCCTTTTACGCGGTTTTCTACTTTCTACTTTCTAAATTCTACTTTCTCCTTTCTACTTCCTTCCCATGAAACGCTGGCAATTTTTCATCGTCCTGGGTCTCGCGCTCGTTTGCCTCGGTCTCAGCGTCGCTGCCGTGATCTCAGGAAGGGCAAACCAAAAACTGCAGGCCGAACTGCAGACTCAACAGGCTGAGATCAACCGGGGCAACCTCAGTCAGCAGGTCGGCACAAGTCTCGTGCGCGACATTGCGGTCGCGCGACGAAGAACGAAAAGCTGCGAGATCTTCTCGCCCGCAACGGATTTACCCTGACCGAAAACGCCGCGCCTTCGCCAAGCCCAACTCACTAAACCCATTCAAAATCGTCAACTTGTAACCGGTTAACCGTTTCAATTTCAGTTTTTCAGCTTTTTCCCTATGAACGATCCAATTCATTTGTCTGCGGGTGCGGAATCGACGGCGTCGCCTCGCTACAACGGCTTTCTGCCATTGGTTCTTCTCGCTCTTAGCGTGATCGTGGTTCTTTGCTGGGAATTGACTCTGGCCGGTCAGGCGCGCAGCAACGGCACACAACTGCGCGAACAACAAACCAAAATCGTCGAACAATCGCGCAAGGTTCAAACCGGCCTGGAAAAAATTGCGCGCGACCTGATTGAAGTCTCGAAAACCGACGACGACGCGAAGGCGCTCATCGCCAAGTACGCGATCAGCATCAACAATCCAGCGCCCGCTGCTTCACCAAGCCCGAAGCCGTAAGCCTTCTGCCTTTACAGGAGGTAACTGAGGTAACGGAGATCCGGATTTTTCTCCGTTTTCTCTGCGTCCTCCTGTTCAAATCATCTTCTACAGAGGGTAACTCCGAAGGAACTTTGTTTCCTTTGTTTGCTTCTGTTTAAATGCCTTGTTCCGGGTTCCCCATCTCCGTTCTCTCTGCGGCCTCCTGTTCAAACCGTTCCCGTCATCCGATTCTGGATCGCTGATGCTCGATGCTGGATGCTGGATTCTGGATGCTGGATGCTCGATGCCCCCAATAACCAATAACAAGTAACCAATAACCGCGAAGCGCTGCGTCCTCCTGTTCAAACCGCTCCTCATCCATTCTGGTCTACAGACGGATGCTGAACGAAGGAACCCCCGCGCCCGTGTTCAGCGTTTCAGCCCCGAAAGAGTTCGGAGTCGTCCCGCCGCGGCGGGCGGACTTTTCAGCGTTTCAGCTCCGCTCCTCCGCTCCCATTTCAGCTTTTCAGCGTTTCAGCTTTCAGCGTTTCGGACTCAGCGCGACAGCGCGAAGCGGCACTTTCCACCACGCCTTGCGTTCCCGGCGTGGTGAAAGTTATTCACAACCCCAACATCTTGTCACTTGTCACTCGTCACTGGTCACTGATTTTTATGAATATTTTGGATTGACATTGTCAGGCGAAGTCTGGTCTGATCGCGGTAACCCAAATAATCTCTCAACCCGACCTATTTATATAATCAATTAACCGAAACCGCGTGAGGCGAATAGCCTGTTTACGCGGCGCGGATCAGCCTTTTCCTAAGAATGAAACTTCGACTCACGTGCTCCGTGCTTCCTCTCCCGATCTGTCTCGGCGCTTGCGCGGCTTCTTCCCCTCCGCGTTCGCCGGTCAGAAAGACCACGGCACGAAAGTAGAAATCGGCGACGGAATTTTTGTGCGACTATCGCCGGTCTCACCGCCGGAGCAGGTCCGATAAGCACTGAGCCGGGCCGATGAGCCCGCCCAGTGGCGACGGGATACCCCGCTGTCTATCCTGACCTTTACTGGGATCAGAATTAGACTTCTGATTGGTACCGGCGGTACCGGCACTTGGGACACCAGGGGAAGGCGTCTCGAGGTTCGAACGTCGGACTCTTCAAGACTGCGGCGTGGTGGCAACAAGCGCATTTTGCGGGCACTGCGGTTTGCACGGTCTAGATCACCGGTGGCCAAACCACCAGTTTCTCCACCGGCAACATCGGCACTGCGACCAAAACGTCACGTCGGCTGGACTCTTTGCGACGCCAATAGCACCCATAACTTCACTATCGCGGCCGGAACTGGTAGTGGCGTGTTAAACTTCGATGGTAATGGGGTCAACGCTCAACTCAACGAACTCAGCCCGAGTCACGACGACACAATCTCGTCTGATTACTCTCTTACCTCGCTTGCCATCACGAGTGCATCGAGCGCGGTGGCGGGGAATACTTTTACTATCTCGGGTGGTATCACAAGCGTAGGAAGCAGTAAGAACCTCACTCTAATCGCCAACGATGTCGGCTGCATTACGCTTTCGACTGCGAGTGCAAGTAACTCTGGAGCGGTCGCCAACTCAGGCACTGGGCCGGAACCACGCTGATCAGCGCCGACATTGGCAATGAATGTCTCCGGCTCGCGCAACAGTAGTTCGACGTCTGCTTTGACCTCTAGCACCAACGCTAATTGCGCTCGGGAGCGACGTGCCGATTACGATCGACGGAGCAGGGCTCACCACTGTGGCCGGTGGTGTTACGGGTGCGCACATCCACGATCACCGGCTAATAGCACCGGGACAATTTCCAACAATTCGGTCGGCACGACGATGGCGGTGCCGTCACTAATTCGGGAAGTGGAACCGAACGCTTTCCACAACCGCTGCGTAATTGGTGGCTCCGGAGGCCTTCCATTGGAGTAACAGAATACAAGCGTCAACGTCGGCGCGGTCACTCTTTCAACGCGGCAAGCACCTTTGCGGGCGGCACGACGCTTCAAATGGAGGAATAATCGGTGTCGCCCTGTGGGACAACGTCGATCCTAGCAGTGCTGTGGGCACCGGATTATTTCATATTGGTTCGGTACAAACATCGCCGCACTCGAAGCGAGTACGGCCGCGTCGACTGCGCGCACACTCAAAAACGGCATCAGCTTGGATGGGGATGTGACATTTACACCTGGACCCGGGCAAACGGATGGCCGAATTGCACTCGATCCGGTCACGGGGCTTACGACAGCGAACACGTTCACGTTGACACGTACAAATCAATTGACGGTAGCCACTAGCGAAACGGTCGACCTAATCGGGCCTATCACTGGATCTACTTTCGGCGTTACCAAGCTGGGTGCGGGAACTCTGAATTTTGGCAATGGGGGAGCCACTGATCCTAACGCGAACACGTTCAATGGACTTACAACAGTTAGCGGAGGATTAGTTAATCTAGAAAGGCGGCGAGCACCGATGCAATTGCCGGTGATCTCCTGATCAATACGACGGGCTCGGTTGCAACGGCAGGCAATGAGGAACTCTACAATGCTCCGCCGTCCGGTGAACGACGTGGGTGGGGCCGGCATGGGCGCCAACCGGAAGCTATGGCTATATCACCGTTGACGGCGGCTCTGTCACGAGCTCAGGTGGAACGATGGTCATCGCCCGAGCGGGCAACAGATTGCAACACGGGCGGTTTCCGTCTCAAATCTCACGACAGGCACGAGCGGCCTGACTCTCGGCAGCGGTGCATCGGTTTCCAGCGCAACAACGCACAATGGCAACGTGACCTTTAACGGCGCAACGGCCGGAGCAACCTACGTCGCGGCACGCCACCCGCAATGACGGTAAGCGGCAACCGCAACTTCACCGTCGCCACCGGAACTTCTGGCACACATCTGACAGTGGCGCGAATCGTGAGTGACGGCACCGTTGCAGGCAACGGCATCACCAAATCGGCGCCAATAACCATGGTTCACCCGGCCGCGAACACCTACACGGGCGCAACACGGTCACGCCGGCACGCTGTCGGTTAACGGCAACAATTCTGGCGCGACCGGCGCGGTGTCGGTTAGCGGAACGTTGGGTGGAATCGGAACGATCGGCGGCGTAACGACCGTGAACAGCGGCGGGATCATCGCGCCCTGGCAACAGCATTGGCACCCTCTCGACCAACAACCAAAACGTCATCATAAGCACAGGCGGAACCGTTCTCGGTCGAGATGGACGGGTACCTTAGATACCACCGACTTGCTTGCTTTAGGATCGGGCGTCTTCGACCTTTCGGCCCCCGGCGACATTATTTCGTTCAGCGTCACCGGCGCCCTCACAGGCGCTTCCTACACGCTTGCTACCTATGGCAGTGTTTCGGGGATTTTTGATACGATCACTGCCCTACCAAGCGGCTATCAGCTCGATTATCGACCAACCCGAACGCGCTCCTCCTCGATCAATCACCGCCGTGCCCGAACCGAGCACATGGTTCGCCGGCGCGCTGACGCTGGCGGCGGTCGCATTCATGCAGCGCAAGCGCCTAATCCGCAAAACCGCGCGAGCTTGAATCGGTTGAGAGTTTTTGGTTGAGGGTTGAGGGAGCGGGAGAAGCAGGGAGCTCGCAGCTGGGAGCAGGGACGAGCACGATTACGATTACGATTGGGAGGGGACGGCGGAATGCTGAGGGGCTGAAATTCGAAGTCCGTTTCGGCGAGTCGCCGAAACCAACACGCGAGTCGCGTGATTCGCGTGATTCGCGGGTGAAATGAAGCGGTCGAGGGTTCTTAGTTGAGGGCGACGACAGAAGCTGACTGAACTCCGAAAGCTTTCGCGAGCAGGAGCTTTCGCTATCGGGCAGCTTCCCCTGCAGCGCTGACCTCTGACCGCTGATCTCCCGCCTTCGCCAAGGCTCCGGCGCGGCATGCTGACCTCTGACTCTGACCTCGACTCTCTGAGCCGCCGGGGCGGGCGGACTTTTCATTCCTCGTTCCCCCATTTCAGCTTTCAGCCCCGAAAGGAGTTCGGGGTCGTCCCGCCGCGGCGGGCGGACTTTTCAGTTTCTTGTTTCCCAATTTCAGATTTCTATAGAGCGTGCCCAAATCATCGCTCGGCCGAGCCTTCGCCAGAAAGATGCAGCGCATTTTGGATTATGTGCCCGCCTTTCCGCGCCTTCCTTCTCCGCGGCGGATCGCCAACTGGTGGCGGGGTATTTATCTTCCTCCTTTTCCGCGGGTGCCTTCTCCAAGACGGATCGCGGCCTGGTGGCGGGCAGTATCTTTTCCGTCTTTGCCCCGCGTTCCTTCAACGAGGGAGATCGTGGATCAACTTCGCAATCGCTCAGGGGTCGAGTCTCTCCCCGCGCTGCCATCAGTCCCCTCGCCCAAGCGCGTGGTCGCGTGGTTCCGCGACCGCCCGCGCCGACGCAAAATTTTGCTTCGCGCAACGATCGCGCTCGTGGCGGTCACCCTGTTGGCAATCGGGGCGCCGCGCGGGTGGCGCGCGGTCAAAGGATGGCAAGCCCGACGCGTTGCCGCCGAGGCAATCATTCTCATTGACGAACAAAAGTGGACAGAAGCCGCGGAGAAAGTCCGGGACGCATTTCAACTTCGCCAGATGGAGCCGGAAGTGTGGCGGGCCAATGCACGGCTCCTTTCCCGCACGCGGCGAGGAGCGCCGGCAGTGGAGTGGTGGGCGAAGATTGCCGAGTCCCGCCCTCTGTCGCTCGAAGATCGCCGGGATTACGCGTCGGCCGCGTTATCCGTCAATGAAGCGGCGCTCGCGTCGGAACAAATCAATCTCATTCTGGCACAAGAGGAGAGGCCTTCCCCAACGGATCTGTTACTCGTCGGACAGCTCGCCGTGTTGCGCGGCGACAATGCAGCTGCATTGGATAACGCAAAACGCGCGCTCGCCGATGCGCGCTCGGATTCGCGGGAGGTGCTGCGCGCGAATCTCCTCGTGCTCGCGGCAGCGACCCGGGATTCGCCAGATTTTATCGAGGCGGCTAGTCGTCTGGTCGAACTGGCGCGCAAACCACCCGATTTCGTTTCGCTCGAGGCGCTGACCGTTCTGGCGCAGCAGCTGGCCGCGAGGCGACCGGCGCAAGATCCAAACCAGCCGCTCTCGATTCCTTTACCCCAGTTCTCCGCCAACAGCATTTCCGCCCTTGAGATTGCCGATCGTTTGGAAAAGCATCCAGGCGCTCGCGCCTATCACATCATGCTGGCCCTGGAGATGCGGGCCCGATCTCAACCGGCCAACGAGGATGAATTGATCGCAAGAGCGAGCGAAACCTACGGCCAGAGCGATAATGAGACGGTGGCGGCACTGGGGGCCTGGCTTTACACGCGGGGGCGGTTCCAGGACATGTTGCAGATTGTTCCGTTGGAGCGAGCGGTTCTGAGCCGCGATCTTCTGGTGGAGCGGATCGACGCGCTCGCCGCGCTGGGCCGGTTCGCGGAATTAAAAGAAATGCTGCTAACGACCGAGTATCCGGTCCTGCCGCAGTCATTTCAGCACATGTATCTCGCTGTCGTCCGGTCCAGACTTGGCGAGGCGGCAGCCACGACCAATGAATGGCAACGTGCCCTGGATGCTGCCGATACCACGCAAAACTCACTCGCCCTGGCGGAATACGCCGAGAAAAACGGAGCGCCCGACATTGCCGACCCGGCGTATGCTCGCGCCATCATTAAACAACCGGGATTACGTTCGGCCTACGTCTCACTTCTTCGTTTGCTGGAGGTAAACGGTCCAACGGCCAGGGCGCATGAAGTGGCGGAGGAGATGATCAAGCTCTGGCCGGATGATGTGGCCACGCGGATGCATGAAATCTATCTCCGCCTTTTACTGGGTGCCTCGGAGGGCGATGCGAAGATTGCGGAACAACAGGCTGCGACGGTTGCTTCGAAGAATCCATGGGACGGAGTCGCGCGATCCACTGTTGCTCTGGCACGATTGAAACAAGGGCATGCCACCGCCGCCCTGGACGCACTCTCGGATTCCCGGAGCAATCTTCCTCCTCCGTCAATTTCATGGCCGGTGTATGCGGCGGCGTTGGCCGCGAATGGGTGGAAGGACAAGGCGCGCGAGGAAGCACAAAAGCTGACCACAGCCAAACTTCTGCCGGAGGAACGCGCACTGATTGCTCCGCTGTTAAGCGAGACAAAAGAAAAAGCTGAACACGCGCGGGCGGGACCGCGCGGGTAGACGGTCAAGCCTGCGAGGGTAGCGGGTGAGTGACTGGGAAGGAACGAATCAAATACCAGGAATGCAAACTTCGTAACGCCTAACGCACAAGACGACGCGTGAAGCGAAGCCCCTTATCTAACGCAATAAAAAGCTGAAACACTGAAAAGTCCGCCCGCCCAGAACCAAACTTCGTTACCTTCGTTGCCTTCTGTAGATAAAATCCGCGATTCGGGAGCAGCCGCTGCGACAGCGGCCTCTACAGGCCAGAGAATGCATCGTAAGCGGCTTACGATGGCCCTTTGCCGTGCGGAGAAAGGGATGACCAACAGAAGATAACGAAGAAAACAAAGACTGCGTACGCACCCGGCCTAGAACCAAACTCTTCGTTGCCTTCTGTAGATAAAATCCGCGATTCGGGAGCAGCCGCTGAGACAGCGGCCTCTACAGGCCAGAGAATGCATCGTAAGCGGCTTACGATGGCCCTTTGCCGAGTGGAGAAAGGGATGACCAACAGAAGATAACGAAGGAAACAAAGATTCTTGCGCAGCCGACCAGAACCAAACTTCGTTACCTTCTGTAGATAAATCCGTGCTTCGGGAGCAGCCGCTGCGACAGCGGCCTCTACAGGCCAGAGAAATGCAGCGTAAGCGGGTTACGATGGGCCTTGCCGTGCGGCGTAATCCGCGGTTAATCTTTTCGGATGCCTGCTGGAACCAAGCTTCGTTACCTTCGTTGCCTTCTGTAGATAAATCCGCGATTCGGGAGCAGCCGCTGAGACAGCGGCCCCTACAGGCCAGAGAAATGCATCGTAAGCGGCTTACGATGGGCCTTTGCCGTGCGGATTCGTGTAATCCGTGTAATCCGCGGTTAAAATATTTGCCGCCGTGACGGGGGCCTCTACGGGGATTGCGGCTGAGGACAGCCGCCTCTACAGTGTGAACCTTATGCCGTACAAAGACATCAAACCGCCGGCTGGCGAAAAGATTTCGCGGGATCAAACCCGTCTCGTTGTCCCAGATAATCCAATTATTCCATTTATCCGCGGTGATGGAACCGGTCCAGACATTTGGGCGGCGAGCGTTCGCGTTTTCGACGCCGCGGTGAAGAAAGCCTACGGCGGGAAAAAGAAGATTTCGTGGTTCGAAGTTTTTGCCGGACAGGCAGCGAAAGACAAATTCGACAGCTGGCTGCCCGACGACACGGTCGAGGCGTTCCGCGAATTCCTGGTCGGCATCAAGGGTCCGCTGACGACGCCGGTCGGCGGCGGCATTCGCTCGCTCAACGTCGCGCTGCGCCAGATTGCTCGATCTTTTCGTCTGTTTGCGCCCGGTCCAGTACTTCAAGGGTGTCCCCTCACCCGTGAAGCATCCCGAGAAGGTCAACATGGTGATCTTCCGCGAAAACACGGAAGACATTTACGCGGGGATCGAGTTCGCCGCCGGCACGCCGGACGCGCAGAAGATTCTCGATTTTGTGGCGAAAGAATTTCCGAAGGAGTTCGACAAGATTCGCTTCGGCACGAGAGCCAAGAGCGTCCGAGTTTTGGAAGAGAGTGGGCGCGCCCGAAAAAGACGACGTCATGGTGGGGATCGGGATCAAGCCGGTGAGCCGTTCCGGCAGCGTGCGGCTGATCCACAGCGCCATTGCCTACGCCATTCAGAACAACCGCAAGAGCGTCACGCTCGTGCACAAGGGAAACATCATGAAGTTCACCGAAGGCGCGTTTCCGCGATTGGGGCTACGAGATCGCGAAGGATTATTTCGGAGCGGAAGAGATCGACGGCGGGCCGTGGTGCAAAATTCCGAAAGGCAAACCGGGCGCCGGCCTGGTGATCAAGGACGCCATCGCCGATATCACTCTGCAGCAAGTGCTGACGCGACCGGAAGATTTCGACGTCATCGCGACGCTGAATCTGAACGGCGATTATCTGAGCGACGCGCTTGCGGCGCAGGTCGGCGGCATCGGCATCGCGCCGGGCGGCAACATCAACTACATCACCGGCCACGCCGTTTTCGAGGCGACTCACGGCACGGCGCCGAAGTATGCGAACCAGGACAAGGTCAATCCGGGCTCGGTCGTCTTGTCCGGGGAAATGATGTTCCGTTACATGGGCTGGACGGAAGCGGCCGACCTGATCCTGAAAGGTCTCAACGGCGCGATCGCGAGCAAGCGCGTGACCTACGATTTTGCGCGTTTAATGGATGGCGCGACCGAGATCAAATGCTCGCAATTCGGCGATAACATCATCGAGCATATGTGAGGCAAGCGCTGCTTGCTCAATGACGAATGCCGAATGACGAAGCTCGAAACAAACCCGAATTATCGAATCACAAAATAGCGTCGATCCTGGCCGGGCAACAGTTGGAAGCACTGAAGACGATCAAAGGCGGAATGACGAATGACGAATGACGGATGCCGAATTACGAAATCCGAATGACGAAGCACAATTGGGTTAAGTCCGGGCCGGACTGGTGACTGATTGACGAACGGGATTCTCAGTCGAGGAGTCCGTTAATTCTGTCGTTAACTCGCTGCCCGCGTTTCGTTAAGATCGGGAATCGACATTTCCGATTGCGCCGGGTAATATCCTACGCAACAGTCGGCCCTTCCATGCTCCCCCGTTTGGCTCGGATTTCCAAGTGTCTGCTTGCAATCGTGGCCATCATGCTGCCCGCGAGGCTCCATGCCCAAAGCACCCTGATCCCTCTTAGCAATGGAATGACCGAAATGGTCTTCGACCATTCAGGCAGGTATTTGTACGTGACCGTGCCGGGCGGACTTGTTCGGCGCTACAACCTGTCGTCCGGACAATTCGACGCCAGTTACAGCCTCGGTGGCAGCGTCGGCTCTTTGGACATTGCACCGGACGACTCGTGCCTTCTGGTCACGCACGATCAGGATCTTGGGGGGACCCAGGGTACTCTCCACCGAATTGATTTACCTGCTGGTACAATCACGAACCTGTCGTACAATTTGGTTCCGACCCCGGGCGAGATGGGCGGCTGGGCTGTGAGGTTCGCGTCAAATCACCTGGCATTTTTGACGACGAACTGGGATCCCTATGGTTTCGGGGAAGTGCCTATCCGGCAGGTTGATTTATCGACAAACACGATTTCGCCTCGAACCGATGTGGATACGGTGGCCGGTCTAACGGGTATCGCTCGCAGCGCGGATGCAACGCGCTTGTATTTTTGGGAACCAGGGCCTTCGAACTTTCCGGTACTCACTTACAGCGCGGTGACGAACACGTTCAGCCCGGTGATAGAGACCGATCTGACGTTGTTTTACAACACGTGCGCCGTCAATCGAAACGGCACCTTGTTGGCGACAACCTTGTGGGAATACGGAGTCACACTCGACAAGGCTTCAGATTTCACCTACGTGCATAATTTTCCGGATATAGACCGGAACGTTCAAAGCAGCGTGGCTTTCGACGCGGTGACCGACACGCTTTATTGGGTGAAGTTCCTGGGCCAGCGAATTATTGCCTACGACACAAACACCTTCGAGGAGAAATTTCATTGGGATATTGGCGAATACGTTCAGCCGGCGAGCGGTGAGTGGAACCCATTTGTGGCAAGTCCGGATGGCCGGTATTTGGCTTTAGGAACCCAGTCCGGCATTCGGCTTTATAGTGTGCCGGGCACGCCTCCCGACCCGCCGGCTGCTTATCCAACCCTTTGGTACCGGCACGGCATGGTTTTCGATCATGCGGGAAAACATCTCTACATCGCTACCGGGCCCGGTCTGGTGCAGCGTTTCACTGTTCCGGACGGGCAGTTAGATCACGTTTACTACCTCGGTGGTACCGTATATGGGATTGACATCGCGGCGGACGATTCGTTTCTGATCGCGGCACAAAACAATCCCGGAATCGCGACCGCCGTTTTCCAAAGAATCGATCTTAAGAGCGATGCCGTGACTAACATTAGTTATCCGCGGCACTCGTATGAAAACGGGATGTTCGATGTTAAAATTGCATCGAATGGCACTGCCTTTGGCTCGTCCGGATGCGGCTCGGTTCCGGTGCGCCAGCTTGATTTAAGCACGAACACGATTGTTGAGCGCCACGATGCCAACCCGACCGAGCAGGATTGCACATGGACGCAGCTGCATCGAAGCGCTGATGGAAGCTGGCTCTTGTACTTGCCAGGGCTGGTTGCTTACAACGCGTTGACCGATTCGTTCTCTGCGGGCCAAACGGACACTTATGACGGTGGAGCAAGCGACGTAAATCACAACGGCACATTATTGGCAAACGTACAAGCCGCCTTGGCGAACGTACAATTCGCCGGCGCTGTGTTCTACACCCGCTCAGACTTTAGTGTTTCGCATATGCTTAGCCAGCTGGATAGCGGAATCGCGTTCGATGCAAAGCAAGACATTGTGTACGGAGTAAGCAGCACGACCGACGAAATTATCGCTTATGAAACGAACAGCTTCTCAGAGCTCTTCCGCATACCGATCGGAGATGATATGGATGCTATCGCTCGTCCGTTTGAGTCCGGAACGCTGATCGCCAGTCCGGACGGGCGATATCTCGCGCTGTATACGCCCACGAATGTGCGGTTAATCGATGTAGTCCTCAGGACTTCGGTGGCGATGAACATTCCTAAAGTATACGGAATATCTTTGATTGCGTCTCCGCCCGCGACAGGCGCAGTGACGGGCGCTGGGACCTACGCCGCCGGCTCCAGCGTCACTTTGACGGCTACTCCGGCGAGTGGCTACGACTTTGGTAATTGGGTAGAAAACGGAAATGTGGTTAGCACATCCCCGTCTTACACTGTCACGGCCGATGCAGACCGACTTTTCGTAGCGAACTTTATTGAGATACCGACTGTAACCCTGTCCGTATCGCCTACGTCCATTCGAAAGCAAGGCGTCGCAACTTTTACCGTGCAGGCAACGACCATAAATCCGTCACACCCGACGATTGTGAGCTATTCGATGAGCGGCAACGCCAGCCCTGGCACGAATTACACTCTGAGCGGAACGCCAAATCAAGTGACAATCCCACCGGGGCAATCATCCGCCAGCATCACTTTGACAGCGACTCCGGCGAAAACCAAGGGCGGCGGAAAAGCGGTCATGACGCTCAATTCTGGTGCGGGCTACAACCTGTTCGCGGTCGTGAAAAAGAAGAAAACGAAAACCAATCCGAATCAGGCGACAGTCACGATCCGGAACAAATAGGCGAATTTGCCAAGGCTGCGCGGCCCAGGAGAGTGGTCGGCGGGACTTTCCAAGCCCAAAAAAAGAAGATGATTTCGGTCGTCCTCGGGCGGTTGTTAGGGTAGTGTGAAGTGGTCAAACTTTTCCCGATGCGTAGAGAAACAGTTTTGCCATCGATTCCCGCGTGTCCTCCCTCCTTTTACGCCGTCCTGTTGCGGCTCTTCTAACACTTGCCGCGCTGGCGGTTTCAGTTTCGAGCTCTCTCGCCCAGAGCACGCTGATCCCGTCTCCCAACGCGGCGTGGGATCGTGTTCGATCACGCGGGCAACTATCTTTACGTCACGACGTCGGATGGACTTGTACGCCGCTACAATCTTGCTCATCATAAATTCGATGCGACCTACACTTTAGGGGGCTCTCTCAACGGCACGGATATCGCGCCGGATGACTCATTTTTGTTGGCGACCCAGACCAATACCGGCGTTTCGGGAGGCGTGATTCACAGACTGGATCTCAAGACCGGTGCGGTGACCAACATCACATATCCACTCACATTTGGTGAGCAGGCTAGCTGGGATGTTGCCATCACATCGAATGGATTGGCGCTGTTTACGTTCGGTCACGGTTCTGCGCCAGTTCGCCAGATCGACCTGGCAACAAATACCGTGACGAATCGGACCGACGCGGTCACAGGCGGAATAAATGGCGCTGTCACTGACAACACTCGCATCGCGCGCAGCGCCGACGGATCGCGACTTTATTTTACGGAAGGCAATGATTCCGGCGGCCCCGTTTTTACCTATGCTGCTGGAACAAACACGTTCGGTCCGCCGGCCTTTGGATACGTCTTCCTGGATTACGTCGGCGCCGGGGTCAATCGCAACGGCACATTACTTGGAACGCGTCTGCAATGGCGCATCACTCTGGACAGTGCACCGGACCTGCATTTTGTGCACAGCTTCGACGGAAGCAGCGACACGTTTTTCGAAGGAGCCGTGGCCTTCGACGCGGTGCGCGACACCATGTACGCGGTGAACACGAATTCCGAACAGATTGTCGCCTATGACACGAACAGCTTTGGCGAGCAACTCCGGATGACAATTGGCGAGAACATTGGTTTCTGGGTAACGCCGTTTGATACCGGCACCCTCGTGGCCAGCCATGACGGTCGATTTCTGGCGCTCGAGACGCCGTCGGGAATCCGTCTCTTCAGCATTCCGGCGACTCTACCGCCGCCATCGCCGCCACCACCTCCGACGCCGAGCCTGGCGGTGCGCCAGGACATGGTGTTCGACCACATCGGACGATTTCTTTATATGAGTACCTACACGGGCTGGGTTCAGCGGTACAATATTTCAACCGGCCAGCTGGATGTCATCGCCAACCCGGGCGGCGGCTCACTCAATGGGATCGATATCGCGACCGATGATTCATTTCTTCTCGTCGCGCAAGATGACATAGGAATCGCAGAAGGCCGGTTTCTTAAAATCAATCTTAGTAATAACGCAGTAACCAATATTCCATATCGATTAAACCCTCCAGAGGCGGGTGGCTGGGACGTTAAGATCGCATCCAACGCGCTGGCCTTCGTTACGACGCAATTCAATGGCGAAGGCAATATACAGTTACGTCAAATCAACCTTAGTGATAATACGGTGACGGCTCGAACTGATGCGCCGAGTAACTATTCTGATGGGTACGTAACAGCAGATACCCGAATCTGTCGAAGCGCCGATCGAACGCGGCTCTATTTTTTGGAGCCGAACTCGTCGGACGGTCCAGCTTTCACGTACGACGCCGGAACTGATACTTTTGGGCCATGGACCCACGCCAACAGGACGTTAAGTAACGCCAGTGCTGCGGTCAGTCGCAACGGCGCTCTGCTGGCAACGCGCATCGATTTCAATACTTCGATCGATACCGCGTCGAATTTCGCCTACGTCTCCGGCGGGAAGAATATCGACAGCGGCCTCGCGTTCGATCCGCTAAAAGACATTGTTTACGGGGTTGATTCCACCACTGATGAAATTATCGCGTTCGACAGTAATTTGTTCACGGAGAAGTTCCGATTCCCCATAGGGTTGGATGTCAGTCCCAGCGAAAGCCAGTTTTATTGGGGCACTTTAATCGCAAGTGATGACGGCCGTTATCTCGCTCTCGCCCTCGGTTCCGGCGTTCAGATCCTCACTATTCCGACCACGCCAACCCTGTCAGCGCCGGTCTTCACGGAGCCACGCGCCATGGTCTTCGATCACCAGGGGAAATATCTCTATCTGACAACCGACGGTGGCCTGGTCTGGCCGTATAATCTGGCGACACAACAACTCGAAACGCCTTATGCCGTCGGGGGATCTCTTTTCGGTGCAGACATCGCACCCGATGATTCGTTCCTTCTCGTCGCCGACGGGATCCGTGGGTTGCGGCAAGCGGGATTCCGCGAAATCAATCTCGCTAGTCGCGCGGTCAGCAACATTAATTATGATTTCGACTTCACGGAGAGGGGCGGCTGGGATGTCGCCATCGCGGCCAATGGCCTCGCCCTGGTCACCACACAAGCCGAAGACTCAGGAGGGATCGGCTTCACCCCTTTGCGTCAGATCGATTTGGCAACCAAGTCGATCAGCAAACGCGCAGACGCCCCCACGCTGTTCTTAAACCAAGCCGTGATATCTGAGTATACCCGGATCCAACGCAGTGCCGACGGCACCCGGCTCTACTTCCTGGAATCAAACCAAGGCACCGGACCGGCCTTCACTTATAGCGCCACGACAAATTTATTTAGCCCAAGCATACAAAGAGCGCCTTCAGGCGGCTTCACGTTTTTGCAGAATGGGAGCGGAGCGGTCAGTCGCGATGGATCGCTCCTGGGCACACGTCTGCAAAACGCGGCCAGTGCTTTCATCGATACAGCATCCACCTTTACTCTGCAGCAAACATTGAATGGCTTGGATAGCGGAGTCGCTTTCGATGCAACAAAGGACATTCTCTACGGGGTAAACAGTTCCGCCGATCAGATCGTCGCCTACGATACAGGTACCTTTGCCGAAAAATTCCGGATGAATATTGGAGAAGATGTTGTCGCGGGCTCGAATCTTTTTGGCCCTGGAACTCTGGTCTCAAGCCCTGACGGAAACTACCTCGCCTTGATGACTCAAACCGCCATCCGGATCTTTGACGTTGAGGGCACGGCTAGTCCCGTAACAATAACGCCGGCGCCAAAACCTACCCCAACCCCCTTTCCTACACCCACACCCACTCCGACTCCAACGGCGACACCTATTGTCAGTGTCGCGGCCGGAGCGGCAGAAACCAGCGAGGGCGGCTCTAATGCGTTCGTAATTTCTGCGTCAAGTAACACCGTTCGACCGGTGACGATCAACTATTCGATGGGCGGCAAAGCGACCTTTGGCGTCGACTATACGACGTACGGCGGGTTTGGCTCAACCGGACAGGTGACCATTCCAGTTGGACAAAACTCGGTCTCCATCGGACTGGCGATCGTCCTCGATAATAGGAAAGAAAAGGCCGAAACAGTTACCATGACTCTCAATCCCGGATCGGGCTACTCTTTTGGTACGCCGATGGGTACGAAAAAAGCAAAGAAGCAGAAACTTCCGAGCGCTTCGTTTTTGATCGGCCCTAGTTCATAGAAATCCCGTAGCGAGGGAAAAACTCTTTGGATTGTCGAGAACTGGCCGGTTACTTCAGCCGTATCTCAGGAACGTCTGCGACTGCCCCGTTCGTCGCGCGGCGGGCAATTTGAGAAATCGCTCACTGGGAAGCAGGCGGGAAAAGAACGTTGTTCCGCCTGATCTTTACACTGTTGTTTCCCCGATTTTCGAAGTAGGTGAGAGCCATGCTGCGATTCAAAACCTCATTACTTATTACACTTTTCGCTTTTTCGGGACTGCCCGGCGACGCGTTTGCGCAAAAGCGCAACATCACGGAAAAGGATCTTTTTGATTTCGTCTGGATCGGCGATTTCCAGGTTTCGCCGGATGGTTCGCGCGTGGCTTTTGTGCGGGTAACGGTGAACGAGAAGAAGGAAGGCTACGACACTTCACTCTGGAGCGTGGCCACGACCGGCGGTGAGCAACCCCGTCAGCTGACGAGCGGCAAGCATGACGCCAGTCCGCGCTGGTCGCCGGATGGCAAATATCTTCTCTTCATTCGCGCAAGCGAGAAGGAGGGAAAGCCCGAGCCCCCGCAGTTGTCGATTTTGCCGATGGCCGGCGGCGACTCGTTCTCCTTTACCGATCTGCCGAAAGGCGTCGGCGATCCTACCTGGGCGCCCGATGGCAAAGTCATCGCTTTCACGAGCACGTCGAACCCGGATGATCTGGCCAAGCAGGAGAAGAAAAAGCGGAAGGAAGAAGAACAAAAGCAAGCCAGCCAGGCTTCGCCCTCGCCCGCCCACGATGACAAGAAGGCGACGCCGGCCAGCGCATCGGGAAAACCGGAGGCCGGGGATGAAGCCGAGCACGAGAGCGACGTTCGCGTCATCACGCGTGCGATTTATCGCGAGGATAACGAGGGCTACGCCGATCCGAAACGTCCCCAGCATATCTGGACTGTTTCAGTGCCACAGAGCGCGAATGAGAAAGTGCAGCCCAAACAACTTACATTCGGTCATTTCGACGAGGGCAACATCGTCTGGTCGAAGGACGGCTCGCAGATCTACTTCACCTCTCTGCACGTGGAAGAGCCGTATTACGATCTGGCCAAGAGCGAACTCTACAGCGTGAGCCAAAACGGCGGCAACGCGACCAAGCTCAACACGTTTGATATGGACGTCAACGACCTGGCCTTGAGCCCGGACGGCAAACAGATCGCGTTTATCGCCGGCACGACCAAGCCGGTAAACTCCTATACCCAGACCGATTTGTGGGTTGCAGACCTTGCTCCCAATAGCAAACCGCGCAACCTGACGGCGACGTTCGACTACGACCTCGGGATGGGCGTTTTCGGCGACAGCGCCTCTCCGCGCGGCGGCGGCGGAAATGTGCCGCTCTGGACGCCGGATGGAAGGAGCTTGATCGAACTTTACGGCAAGGAAGGGAGAACCATTCTCGCCTCCTTTGATGTCGCGACAGGCGCAGCAACTGATTTGACGAAAGGCAATCAGGCGGTCGTTCGCTTCCGGGCGACTCCTGATGTTTCGAAGATTGTTTACGTGGTTTCCACGGCCACCCAGATCAATGACCTCTTCTGTCTCGAGCGTAGCGGGGCCGGCGCGCAGCCGGTGCAGTTGACGAAAATAAACGATGAGCTCTTTTCGAAACTCAATCTGACGGAGCCGGAAGAAATTTCATATCGGAGTTTCGACGGCAAACGCATTCAGGCTTGGATCCAAAAGCCGCCCGGGTTCGACCCTGCGAAAAAATACCCGCTCATCCTGAACATCCACGGCGGGCCACACGGTGCTTATGGCTACATTTTCGAGCACGAATTCCAGTGGATGGCGGCCAAGGGATATGTCGTGCTCTATCCGAATCCGCGTGGCAGCACGACCTACGGACAGGAGTTTGGAAACATTATCCAATACCATTACCCGGGAGACGACTTTAAAGATCTGATGGCCGGCGTGGATGAGGTGGTTCATCGCGGCTACGTGGACGAAAAGAAGCTCGGTGTGACCGGGGGCAGTGGCGGAGGGTTGCTGACCAATTGGGTCGTGGGCCATACCAACCGATTTGCCGCCGCCGTGGCGCAGCGGGATATCGCGAGCTGGTCAGACTGGTGGTACACGGCGGATTTTACGCTCTTTCAGCCCAATTGGTTTAAGGGTCCGCCCTTCGACGAGGAAGCCGATTTCAAAGCGCGTTCTCCCATCACCTATATTAAGAATGTGACCACGCCGATGATGTTTATCCTGGGCGAAGCGGATTATCGGACCCCGCCCGGAGCGGGTGGCGAGCAGATGTTTCGGGCCCTGAAGTTTCGGAAGATTCCGACCGTGATGGTGCGGTTTCCCAACGAATCCCATGAGCTGTCGCGCTCGGGCGGGCCGTGGCACCGCGTCGAGCGACTGGAAAACATTGTGGGCTGGTTCGACCACTGGCTCATGGGGGTGGCAAAGCCGGAATATGAAATCGTCCCTCCGGGATCCGGGTAGGAACGCGCCTCCGAGGCGTCCCCTGTAATTTCGAGGCAGCACCAAGTCCCTCCCCCCGTAAAGTCTAGGTAGGGACGCATCTCCGAGGCGTCCTCTGTAATTTCGAGGCAGCAACCAGCGCCCCGCGGGGAACAAAAAAGTGGCCGTTTATTCAACGGCCACTTTCACCTAACCTTCTTGTAAAATTAACTTATCGCTTCACGAAGCGCCGCATTGCGCCGAGTCCGGTAAGAGCAGAGCCCAGCAACATGACCGTGCTCCCGCCATCCGGAACTGATGCGGCCTCCAGCAGGAAGTCGAGGCCTGAGAGACCGCCGCCGCCGCCCGTCGCGACCGGGCCTTCATTCGTGCCGCTGGTCTCATCGTTAACAGAATAGTAGTTGTTCACGGTGCCCCCGCCGCCGTGCACGGAGAGCCCCGCTAATACGTATCCCGAGCTTATGGTGAATGTGAACTCTTCCTGTCCTTGAGAGATCTCAGTTACCTCAAATGTTCCAAATGAATTGGTGATGGTACCACCAGCACCGCTTGACGTTACACGAGCGCCCTCGAATAAATTGTTATCGCTGGGGCCGGGAAAATCATCGACGTTGTGAGCGTTGGCCGTGTTCACGATAGTGGCTGGGCTTTCGTTACCGCCATCGAATGCGCCAACGAAGGTAATTGAGGTGGCTTTGGCATTATAAACTAATGCGACCAGGGCGACCGCGGCTAGGAGAACTAATTTTTTCGTATATTCTTGCACGGTTCGGGTTGTGAGGAGTCGATTAAAGCAATAATAGTGCCATACGGCAAAACTCGCCGTTCCAATTGGCATCTATATGGCTGATAATTAGAATCTTACAGATAATGCCTTGAACAATAAGCGGTTTTCGCAAACTAGGAGGAATCGGAAGGAAATCCGACAATCCGGCGATGCCGTCGAGGCCGTTTATAACATATAGCTCTATCGTTTAATTAGTTACGCTAACGCCAAAGAGAGCGTATGGGTTTCCGACGCGGGGACCGATCGCTTTCCTGGAATCAGCGACTAGCCAGAGCGCCGCACAGGCAGAATTGGCCTGATTCATGAGGTTCAACCAGGTGTATCGATACTGACCATAGAGAAGGGATATATTATAGATACCATCGTTTTCTGCTTTACAAAGCAGGGGTAATTCGTTTTCAATAGCGGCCATTCTTCCGCAGTGAAAACCTCACGTTCCATACTGAGAACGCGCCTGATGCTGTGCTCGCGCGCCGCGTACGCTGCGATTCCCGTTCGTGGCCGGCCTTCGCCGGCGTGGGGCTGCGCCATAATTGGCCTGCTTCTTTTGTTTGGCGACGCGCGATTTGCCGCGGCGCAGGAAACCGATCGCGGCGAGGGGCGACACCTCGTCCGAAGCCACGGCGTCGAAGGACATGCCGACCGTCACAAGAAACATAAGCCGGAGCCAAGTCCAACTCCGAGCGCGGGGGATCCATATTGGGACATCGACGGGTCGAACCCCGGTGCGGGGGGAACGACGCCCAGCGGAGTGTGGGATACCATTACTCCAAACTGGAACGTGAACGGTGCGGGTATTGGCAGCGCGAATCCCTGGAACAACGGAGACGCAGCCGTCTTCTCTGCCATCGGTGCCACGGGCAGCTACACGGTGACGGTGTCCGGATCGATTTCGGCGAGCACCATAACCTTTCAGACCGGCACGGTCACGCTTGCCGGCACGGCCACGCCGGCTCTGACAATTTCGAACCCCGGTACTGGAATCAACATCTTTAGCTCGGTCGGCGGCCCCGTGACTTTCGACTCCTCATTGGGCGATGTGCTTGTTTCCGCGAGCCAAAACTGGACGAACAGCAGCGCGCAGGCCTTTAACGTCAACAGCGGCGTGGTGGCAAGCGGCGGCGCGGTTACATTGACGCTTAACGGGACGAGTTCGGGTGGGACAACGATCTCCGGCGTCTTGGGCAACGGTACGGGGACGCTGTCGCTAAACGTGAACAACACGGGGACGGGGATCACCACGCTGACTGGCGCCAACACTTATACTGGCGCGACGACGGTGAGCGCCGGTGTATTGGACATTCAGAACAACACCGCGTTGGGCACAACGGCGGGTGGTGTATCGGTCACCAGCGGTGCAGCCTTACAGTTGGAGGGTGGAATTGCTGTGGGGGCCGAAGCTTTGGCTTTGAACGGGACGGGCATTTCGAGTGGCGGCGCGCTGCGCAATGTCGCTGGGGACAACAGCTACGCCGGCGTGATCACATTGGGCAGTGCTTCGAGAATCAATTCGGATGCCGGGACGCTCACGATTGATTCAGCTGGCAGCATCACCGGCGCCACTTTCGGACTCACGGTGGGGGGCGCGGGCAACGTGACGATCAATGACCCGATCGCGACCACCAGCGGCACGCTCACGAAAGACGGAGCCGGCACACTGACATTGGGCCAGGCCAACACGTACACCGGCACGACAACGATCAGTGCGGGCGACGTCAAGGTGCAAAACAACACATCGCTGGGCACCACCGCCAACGGCACGACCGTGGCCAGCGGCGCAGCGATCCTGATTGACGGCAGCGGCCTGAACATTGCAGAAGCGATTAGTCTGATTGGGGACGGCGGCGGCACAGGCGCGCTGGAGAACCTGGCTAACAACAATACGTGGTCGGGCGCGATTACTTTGGGCGCGGGCGGTGCGCGCATCAACTCGGATGGTGGCACGCTGACGCTCTCGGGCGGGATCACCGGCGGAGGCAATGCGTTAACCATCGGCGGGGCCGGCAATGTCACCGTAAGCACGAACGCCATCAGCGGGACGGGCACCACGCTCACCAAGGATGGCGCGGGTACGCTGACGCTTAGTGCAGCCAACTCCTTCACCGGCGCGACCAACATCAACGCCGGCATCCTCAATATTCAAAATAACACGGCGCTGGGCACGGTCGCCGGCGGTGTCACTGTGGCCGACGGCGCAACTTTGCAATTACAGGGCACCATCACGGTGGGAGCGGAAGCCCTGACGCTCAACGGGAATGGAGCGGCCGGGCAGAACGGTTCCCTCGTCAACGTCGCCAACGCAAATACCTACGGCGGCCTGGTGACTCTGGGAGAGGATTCAACGATCTCCTCCGACGGCGGTACGCTCAGTCTCACCAATGCCGGGACGATTACAGGATCCGGTTTTGATCTTACGCTGACCGGCGGCGGGCACGGAAACTTGACCAGCATCATCGGAACCGGTGCCGGCACTTTGACCAAGAGTGGCGCGGGCACGCTGGACGCTGAATGGGGTGAACACCTTCACCGGCCTAACGACGGTTACGGCCGGCACTCTGACAGAAGGCGTCACCAATGCGCTCGGCAGCGGCGACGTGACCGTGAACGGGGCCACGGCCATTTTCAATTTGGGGGCAAGCCACAATGATACGGTTGGCACCGTGACGGTGGATGGAGGCGGCAGCATTACCGGCACGGGAACGTCCACCCTGACGAGCACCGGCACATTCGAAATGAAGAGCGGCTCGGTCAGCGCCATTCTGGGAGGCTCGGGTATCGTCCTGAACAAGACCACGACGGGAACGGTCACTTTAACAGGCGCGAACACATACACCGGCGCGACCAACATCAACGCCGGTATCCTCAATATTCAAAATAACACGGCGCTGGGCACGGTCGCCGGCGGTGTCGACCGTGGCCGACGGTGCGACCCTGCAATTACAAAACAACATCACCGTTGGAGCGGAAGCGCTGACGCTTAACGGGAGTGGAGCGGCCGGGCAAAACGGCTCCCTCGTCAACTTCAGCGGAACGAACACTTACGGTGGGTTGCTGACACTCGGGGAGGATTCGACCATTTCCTCCGACAGCGGTACGCTCAGTCTCACAAATGCCGGTACGATTACAGGATCCGGTTTTGATCTTACGCTGACCGGCGCCGGATCCGGCAGTATTACCAGCATCATTGGAACGGGTGCCGGCACTTTGACCAAAACTGGTGCAGGCACGTGGACTTTGAACGGGGTGAACACCTTCACCGGCCTAACGACGGTTACGGCCGGCACATTGACAGAAGGCGTCACCAATGCGCTCGGCAGCGGCGATGTTACGGTCAACGGCGCCACTGCGATCTTCGCCTTGGGTACAGGGCATACTGATACGGTTGGCACCGTAACGGTGGACGGAGGCGGCAGTATCACCGGGTCAGGGTCCATTCTGACGAGCACGGGCACATTCGAAATGAAGAGCGGCTCGGTCAGCGCCATTCTGGGAGGCTCGGGCATCGTCCTGAACAAGACCACGACGGGAACGGTCACCTTAACTGGCGCGAACACGTACACCGGCGCGACCAACATCAACGCCGGTATCCTCAATATTCAAAATGCGACGGCTCTGGGAACCGCGGCCGGCGGCACGACGGTGGCTGACGGCGCGACCCTGCAATTACAAAACAACATCACCGTTGGAGCGGAAGCGCTGACGCTTAACGGGAGTGGAGCGGCCGGGCAAAACGGCTCCCTCGTCAACTTCAGCGGAACGAACACTTACGGTGGGTTGCTGACACTCGGGGAGGATTCGACCATTTCCTCCGACAGCGGTACGCTCAGTCTCACAAATGCCGGTACGATTACAGGATCCGGTTTTGATCTTACGCTGACCGGCGCCGGATCCGGCAGTATTACCAGCATCATTGGAACGGGTGCCGGCACTTTGACCAAAACTGGTGCAGGCACGTGGACTTTGAACGGGGTGAACACCTTCACCGGCCTAACGACGGTTACGGCCGGCACATTGACAGAAGGCGTCACCAATGCGCTCGGCAGCGGCGATGTTACGGTCAACGGCGCCACTGCGATCTTCGCCTTGGGTACAGGGCATACTGATACGGTTGGCACCGTAACGGTGGACGGAGGCGGCAGTATCACCGGGTCAGGGTCCATTCTGACGAGCACGGGCACATTCGAAATGAAGAGCGGCTCGGTCAGCGCCATTCTGGGAGGCTCGGGTATCGTCCTGAACAAGACCACGACGGGAACGGTCACCTTAACTGGCGCGAACACGTACACCGGCGCGACCAACATCAACGCCGGTATCCTCAATATTCAAAATGCGACGGCGCTGGGAACCGCGGCCGGGGGCACGACGGTGGCTGACGGCGCGACCCTGCAATTGCAAGGCAACATCACGGTCGGAGCGGAGGCCCTGACGTTGAACGGGAGTGGAGCGGCCGGGCAAAACGGTTCGCTCGTCAATGTCAGCGGCTCAAACAGCTACGGCGGTTTACTAACCCTGGGGTCGGACTCGACCATCTCCTCCGATGGAGCCGGCGCGCTTAATCTCTCGAATGTCGGTACCATTACGGGATCCGGTTTTGACCTCACGCTGACCGGCACGGGAACCGGAACGATTACCAGCATTATTGGGACGGGGGCCGGCACTTTGACCAAGACTGGTGCGGGCACATGGACGCTGAACGGCAACAACACTTTCTCCGGCGGTACCACGTTGAGTTTGGGGACGCTGACGCTGGGCAACGTCAACGCGCTGGGCACAGGAGGCGTCACCGTCAACGGCGGCACGATGGAGTTGCTTAACGGCGCGACACACTCTTTCGCGAACCTTTCCGGAAGTGGCGGCACGATCGAAATCAGCGGCGGTAGTAGTACCCGCTACTCTGAGCATTGGCTCCGACAATTCGGATACGTCGTTCGCCGGAATTTTGAACGACAACGGCACCGGTGCCGTGCTTTCACTGATCAAGGTTGGTACCGGCACGCTCACTCTCACCGGTGCGAACAGTTATGATGGACTCACGACGGTCAGTGCCGGCATTCTTAATATACAAAATGCGACCGGGCTCGGGACAACCAACGGCAGCACGACGGTGAGCAGCGGCGCGACCTTGCAAATTCAAGGCGTCTCTATCGGTAACGAAACGCTTACCCTCAGGGGCGCCGGAGCCGCCGGCCAGAACGGCGCCCTGGTTAACGTGAGTGGAACCGATAATTACGGCGGACTCGTCGTTCTGGCCGCGGCCTCGACGATTTCTTCGGACAGCGGCACATTCAATCTTACCAACACCGGGACGATCACCGGTCCCACCTTTGGTCTGACCCTGGCTGGCGCCGGCAACGGCAGCATTTCCAGCATCATCGGAACGACCACCGGGACCCTGACGAAAAACGGAATTGGAACCTGGACGCTTTCGGGCACGGCGGCCAATACCTACACTGGCGTCACCACGGTCAACGAGGGCGAGTTGGACTTGAGCAAGACGGCAGGCGTCGCCGCGATCGCTGGTAATCTCGTGATTGGTGATGGCACCGCCACGGACACGATAAAGCTGATCAATTCGGATCAGATCGCCGACACGTCAGACGTGACCATCAACAGCTCAGGTGTATTTAACTTAAACGGTAAGAATGAGACGATCGATGCGCTGAACTCAGGTTCTTCTACCGCATCGATTACTCTGGGAGCCGGCGTACTGACGGTCGGCGCAAATAATGAGGCTAGCGCCGCTTTTGCCGGTGTTATTTCCGGGACCGGCGGCAGCCTAATCAAATCCGGCACGGGGACACAGACATTGTCCGGCAACGACACTTACACGGGCGGAACGACCATCATTGCCGGGACGATTGGGATCGGAAGCGACACCGCTCTGGGCAGCGGGACGCTTGCGCTGGGAGGGTCGAGCGCGAGCACGCCGACAATACTGGCCAGCGGAGGACCGAGAACGATCGCCAATAATATAAGCCTCGCGGCCGTCGCTTCGGGCAACGCGACGATCGGCGGGTCAAACGATCTCACTCTAAACGGCACCCTTTTGAATAACGGCGCCAGCCGCACTCTGACGATTAATAACGCCGGAGACACGACACAGGACGGCAATGTATTTCTGTCGGAGACCGCTGGAACAGGCCGGACGCTGACCCTGAATGGATCAGGCACGTTCCTTATCGCTGGCGTGATTGCCAACAATAGCACCACGAATGTTGGCGCCGGTAGCCTTACCTACAGCGGCACCGGAGCACTGACTCTTTCGGGGGCAAACACATACAGCGGCACAACTACGCTGAGCAGCGGTACCATCAACGTAAACAGTGCAACCGCGTTTGGCACGAGTAGTTCCGTCGCCATCAACGGCGTCACCCTCGATAACACGAGCGGCGCGAGCATCACAATCGCAAACAACAATCCCTATACCCTGGGCGGCAATAACATCTTTACTGGAACCAATGACCTGAACCTCGGGACAGGCGCCATGTCGTTGAACGGCGGCACCCGGACATGGACGGTAAACGGGGGAGACCTGACCATCGGCGGTGTGATTTCAGGCTCGGCCGGTAACGGCCTAACCAAGAGTGGCGTGGGCACGCTGACGCTCGGGGGCTCGGCCGCCAACACTTATAATGGCGCGACGACGGTCAACGACGGACGACTGGAACTGAACAAGACCGCGGCCGTCAACGCCTTTGGTGGAAGTCTCGTCCATCGGCGATGGCACTGGTTCGGCCAACAGCGCGGAGGTTCGCGTGACCCAGGCATTCCAGGAAATGTCGACTGTGACGGCCGTTTCCATCCTGAGCGACGGTTTGTTCGCGCTCAACGGCAACAACC
Organism: uncultured Verrucomicrobiae bacterium; assembly: GCA_963788855.1. Classification (GTDB taxonomy): domain Bacteria; phylum Verrucomicrobiota; class Verrucomicrobiia; order Chthoniobacterales; family UBA10450; genus CAWBIE01. The sequence continues at coordinate 322,596 of CAWBIE010000002.1, read as the reverse complement.
AAACGATTGGGGCTTTGAGCATGACAGCGGGGAGCGTGACCACGGGCGCCGGAACGCTGACCGTGGGCAGCGATGTAACGGGACTGGCTAATGCCGCCTCCGCTACGATCAGTGGCAATTTGAACATGAACGGAGCTAATCCGCGCACCTTCACCGTGGCAGATGGAGCGGCCACCAATGACATGATCATTTCCGCCAATATCTCGAATGGCGGATTGAGCAAGGCGGGTGCGGGCCGCCTCGTGCTTTCTGGCAACAACACGTATGCGGGTTCGACTACGATCGCCGCGGGAGTGCTGGACGTGCAAAGCAACACGGGGTTGGGAACGGTTGCCGGCGGCACGACGGTGAGTGCGACTGGCGCGGCCCTCGAATTGGACGGCAGTCTGGGCGCATTGACGATCGGTGCAGAAGCGCTGGCACTCAACGGTACCGGGATATCGAGTGGCGGCGCCCTGCGAAACATTGCCGGGAACAACAGCTACGCCGGCGTAATTACCTTGCAGAGTGCTTCAAGGATCAATTCAGACGCGGGCACGCTCACCATCGATTCGGCTGGCAGCATCACTGGAGCCACTTTCGGGCTTACGGTGGGGGGAGCGGGCAACGTGACGATCAATGACCCGATTGCGACCACCAGCGGCACGCTCACTAAAGACGGAGCCGGCACACTGACACTGGGCCAGGCCAACACATACACCGGCACAACAACGATCAGCGGCGGCGACGTCAAGGTCCAGAACAACACATCGCTGGGCACCGTTGCCAACGGCACGACCGTGGCCAGCGGCGCAGCGATCCTGATTGACGGCAGCGGCCTGAACATTGCAGAAGCCATTACCAGCCTGATTGGGGACGGCGGCGGTACGGGCGCACTGGAGAACCTGGCCAACGCGAACACCTGGTCCGGCGCAATTACCCTGGGCGCGGGCGGCGCGCGCATCAACTCGGATGGTGGCACGCTGACTCTCTCGGGCGGGATCACCGGCGGCGGCAACGCGCTGACCATCGGCGGGGCGGGCGATGTGACGGTCAGCACCGTTGGTATCAGCGGAACAGGTACCTACGCTCACCAAGGATGGCGCGGGCAACTTAAATCTGAATGTGGCCGACACTTTCACGGGCAACACGCGGATCGGCGCGGGCACGTTGACGCTCGGCAATGCACTCGCTCTCCAGAGCAGCACGCTCGACATGAACGGAGCGGATACCGGCAGCTTGAGTTTCGGTTCGTTGACGGCGGCAACGCTCGGCGGGCTGACCGGCTCGCGCGATTTGAGTTTGCAGAATACGACACCTGCCGCGGTGACCCTGAGCGTGGGCAATAACAATGCCAATACGACTTACTCAGGCGCGCTCACCGACCTGGGTGGCTTGACCAAGCTTGGCACGGGCACGCTGACGCTCAGCGGAGCCAACACTTACAGCGGGGCGACCACCATCAGCGCAGGTACACTGAAACTGGGCAGCGCGACTGCTTTGGGCGCGACTGTGGGCAACACAACTGTTTCCTCCGGCGCGGTGCTGGATCTCAACGGTCAGACCGTCGGGAACGAGGAGTTGGAAATCCTGGGCACTGGGATCAGCAGCGCGGGCGCGCTGCTCAATAGTAACGCCGCGGCGGCAAGTTTTGCGGGCGACGTAAACGACACGCTCAGTGATTCGGGTATCTTCTCCGTCGGTGGCACGGGCGACATCACGCTCACCGGCAATGTCCAGGGCAGACTGACCAAGGTGGGCGGCAATACGCTCACTCTTAGCGGCACGGTGGACAACGTCGGCCTTGGCGTGACCGCCAACGTCGGCACCGTTGTGCTCGCCAAGACCAGCAATAGCGGCGTTCACGCCATCGGCGGTGCCGGCCTAACGATTGGGGGCGCCACGGTGAAACTCGGTGGCACCGGGCGGCGACCAGATCTACGACCACTCTACGGTGACGGTGAACACCGGCACGCTTGATTTCAACGGGCAGAGCGAAACGTTCGACACTCTTGCCGGAAGTGGCGGCACGATTCTGAACAACGGAGGCGGCGCCAGTACGCTGACCATTAGTTTGGGTGGCGGCACGTACGACGGCGTCATTAGCCAACAATACCTCAGGCGGTGGAACCATGGCGCTGGTGATGAGCGGTACCGGCACGGAGACGTTGAGAGGAAACAATACCTACACGGGTGGTACCACCGTGCGCTCAGGCACTTTGACCCTTGACTATTCCACCGCAGTTGCCTCGAAACTTGCGAATACGGGAGTGTTGACCTTAGCCGGTGGCACCCTGAATCTGGCCGGTGGCGGATCGTCGCACACGGAAGTCGTGGGCTCCACCACGATCGACGTAGGTGCTTCGTCGGTCACGCGGACCAGCGGCAACAGTGTTCTTCGACAGAATGTGATCACCCGCAACGTCGGCGGCACCGTGAACTACGGAGCGGCGAGCATCGCGCAGGCTGATAACGCTCTGGTCAACGGCATTATCGGGGGATGGGCAACCGTCGGCGGTACCGATTGGGCCACATCCGGCGGCGTGAACGACTCGCCGATCGTCGCGCTTGCGGTCGGCAGTTACACAACCGGCGGAGGAACGGCTCCCTCCTCATGGGCGGCGGCCAATAACGTTACCCTCGCCAGCAGTCCCTCAGCCAGCGTGAGCGCCGACAAGTCCATCAACTCGTTGAGGATGACCGCTGCTTCCACCGTTACCATCGACAGTACTCGAACGCTGACGCTATCCAGCGGTGGACTGCTGGTGACCGGCAGCGGCGCGACCGCGATTACAGGTGGCACGTTGAAGGGCGCGTCCGGCACCGACTTGGTCGTGATTCAAAACAGTTCCGCGACCACGACCATCAGCTCTGTAATTGCCGACAACGGCGCCGCCACCGGTCTAACGAAGTCGGGCACCGGCGCGCTGCTGCTGACCGGGGCGAATACTTACACTGGCGCGACGACCATCAACACCGGCACGGTAACGGCGGCCGCGACTTCGGGAAGCGCCCTCGGTTCTACCGGATCGATTCTGGTTAACGCCGGCGGAACGCTTCTGCTCGGCGCCAGTAATCAAATCAATGACAGCGCAACCATGACATTGGCGGGTGGAACATTTACCAAAGGAAGCGGTTTCAGCGAAGGAAGCGCGACTTCCGTCGGCTTGGGCGCGCTGACTTTAACTGCAAGCGGGTCGCACATCGATTTCGGTACCGGCGCCGTCGGCGTGCTCAGCTTCGCCAGCCTTAATGCCAGCGCGTTCACGCTGACCATCGATAATTGGACCGGGTTAGCGAACACAGTCGGTGACGCAACGACCGATCGGTTGATCTTTGATTCCGATCAATCGAGCAACCTGGGCGATTTCCAATTCACCGGGTTCGGGCCGGGCGCGATGGAAATCGCGTTGGGCGGCGGTTTCTTTGAAATTACGGCCATCCCCGAGCCGTCAACATGGATTGCCGGCATGCTGGCCTTCGCAATGTTGCTCTACACACAGCGGCGGCGGCGCATGTCACGTTTCACTCGGCGGCGCCGCTAGGAGTTCGCCAGGCAAAAAATGGAGCCGCCAGCCTGTGGTGGCTCTAGTGCGAGACACGCAGGTGCAACGATAATTCGCCTTCGCTTCCGGCGTTCGATCGCGGCACTTGCGCCTTAATGATCTCCGTGACGCCGTCATCAAAGAGCACCACGTTTACCGGCGTCACGGTTGTCCAACCCACCAAATCGGTTGATTGCTCGATCGTGTAAGTGAGATCCGTTGCGGCCAGCACTTTGACGTAGACGAGCGAGAAGTAGGTCGAATCGATGGTGATGTAAGGTCGATTCGTCGTCGAAGGCTGGGTCGGATCGAGGTTGAACGCGTATTCCAGCAAGTTGCACTCGCCATCGTAATCTGGGTCGGCTGATTCGCCGGCGATGGCCGGGTCGGCGAGCTCCTCTGCCGTGAAATAGTTCTGCTCCCACTGCTCAAACGACGTCGTTGGTGTCGGCGTTGGTGTTGGCGTTGGAGTCGGCGTTGGCGTCGGAGTCGGGGTTGGTGTTGGCGTTGGGGTCGGGGTCGGGGTCGGGGTTGGCGTCGGCAATGATCCGCCGTAAATGAAATCCACCGGCACGAACTCGTGGTTCAGCGATCCCCCACTTATATAAGAACTGCCTGAACTGTAGACGGGGGAATTCAGGACCGCGACAGACGTGGTCAGGACCGCGGTGTCGTAGTCATACCATTTGTCTCCTCCAGAAATCTCCTGGCTTACGACGTAGTAGGCGGTGCTCGCCGCAAGCGTTACGGGCGCTGCAAGATTACTATAGGCGAAGCCACCGGGAGTCGCCCCTGAAGTGTCGACCGTGGTGCCGCCGCCGGCCACGTCGGAGCCGTTGCTCGCCAGAACAAGCTTCATCGCATGGGATTGGCTATTGCCCGTGGCCACGATTCTCCCCAACGCGCCAATGCTGATTGGCGTGCTGCCTACCGTAATCCGCATCCCCACCCAGCCAGAATAATCGTTCCTAATCGTGCCAAGGGATTTAGAAGTGGTGAAGGCGGTGCCCGAAGGAGTCGGTGTTGGCGTTGGAGTCGGTGTTGGAGTTGGCGTCGGTGTTGGCGTTGGTGTCGGCGTCGGAGTCGGTGTCGGCGTTGGTGTTGGCGTCGGCGTTGGTGTCGGAGTCGGCGTTGGTGTCGGAGTCGGAGTTGGTGTTGGTGTCGGTGTTGGCGTTGGTGTTGGAGTCGGCGTCGGTGTCGGTGTTGGCGTCGGCGTTGGCGATGGCGATGAACCTCCGTAAATGAAGTCCACCGGCACAAACGTATGATTTGGTGCCGTACTGATATACGAACTGCCTGAGCTGTAGACTGCGAAATCCGCAACAGCGACCGAGGTGGTTTGGACAGTCGTATCGTAGTCGTACCATTGATCCTGCCCGGAGGTTTCCTGGCTGAGAACGTAGTAGGCGGTGTTCGCGGAAAGCGTGACGGGCGCCGAAAGATTGCCGTAGGCGAACCCACCGACCGTCCCCCCGGAGGTGTTTACGGTCGCGCTGCCGCCGGCAACGTCGGAGCCGTCGCTGGCCAGAACCAGCTTCATCGCATGGGATTGGGTGTTGCCGGTAGCAACGATACGACCCAGAGCACCCACGCTGATTGGGGTACCGCCCACGGTAATCCGCATCCCCACCCAGCCAGAGAAGTTGTTTCTAATCGTACCGAGGTGCGTGGAGGTGACGAAGAAAGTGCCTGAAGGAGTTGGCGTGGGTGTCGGAGTCGCTGTTGGTGTTGGCGTCGCGCTCGGTGTCGCGGTTGGGGTCACCGTTGCGGTCGGCGTCGGGGTTGCGGTTGGGGTCGGCGTTGGGGTTGGACTAGGCGTTGGTGTCGGTGTGCCACCCCCGACGGGGCCAACCTGGAAGTTATCGAACTCGGCAGTAGTCCAGCCCAGCGTGCCGATACCGGCCATCCCGTGCGAGATGTTGATGTTATTTGTCGTGTTGACCGTAGCTCCGTCGATCACCACCTGGATGGTGCTGCCATTCATCACAAGCGTCAGGTTATGCCAGGTGTTGAGCGAGAAAGGGACGGTGCCGGACGCCAGATAGTTAAAGTTGCCAAGCTTCAAGGACCAATTGCCAAGGTTATCGACATACAATTGGTAGGCGGTGATATCGCCGTTGTTGAGATTTTCGCCTGCCATGCGGCCGAAAATCTTGGCTGAGCCCGCCTGCTCGAGTAACACATCGCAGCTCACCTGATAGTTCGTCCAGTTGATGTCGCCCAGCACGCTGGCCGGCTGAAACGGACCCACCAGAGACCACGGAATGGGCGCGGCCGGCACGGCCTGACGCACGCAAAGGCCGCTGCGACCGCCTCCGCAAGGAGCTATCTCAAAGGAACCATTGAGGTCGGAAAAATATTTCGCCTGCGAGTCGATGGCATAGCTCTCGAAATCGTCGCTATAAGGGAAAGGAAAGGCCGCGGCCGGCGCTGGCTGCGCGTCACCCTTTCCCTGGCCCGTTGTCGTGGTGAGGGAGTAGATCGAGCCCGGTGCGACCGTTATACTAAATGATCCGTTAACCGGGACGATGTCGGCCTGCTGGATAAACTGCGTGTTAACATCGGTCTTCCACACATGGAGTGTTCCCGTGGAGAGGCCGCCCGTGATATTGAAGTTGAGGGTCTGGCTGCCGCCTGACTGGATTGTTTCAATGATGATGCTGTAATCGCTCCCACTCTTCAGGGTAACAAAGCTGCCATTGCTGCTTAGATAACCGCAGGCGGTGTCGATGTATTGCCAGCCTGGTTGCGCAAACTGCGTGGTATGAGCTGTGGCCCAAATGCATGGCTGCACGTTGTAGTTCCCCGACCATGGCGTGTTCGCGTTGCCATGAGCCCGGCGCCAGCGAGGAAGAAGATGTCGTAGAACGAGCTGATCGGCGCCCAGATCTCGTGCTTGGTGATCTTGCCATCTATATATGGATGATTGTAGGCCCGAGCCAGGAATTGGGCGCCTACCCAGTCGCCCCGCCACGGTCCGTCTTCGCTTCCCCACAAGGGTTTATTGCCGAACGACGCCGGCAAAGGGGCTGAGCCATCAACGGCCGGATAATGAATGCCCACGACATCAACCGCGTCTCGCAAGGCCGGGTCGTTAATCATGTCGGCGACAATATTTGAGTTACCCTGATCGGCCGCGACAACCTTGGTGGAGAGACCGGCTGCAACCAGAGCGCTCTTTAGATTCTTGATCCAGGTCGTGTTGTAAGGTTGCTCATTCCAGATGCCCACGTAATCGATCGTAAACCCGTAAGTATTCTTCGCGCCGTTAACGTAATTGATGATGTAATTGATCATGTCCTGAGAAAAAAAGTTCCCATTGCCGATCCAGCCCGGCGCGCCCCAGGCCAAAGTATCCAGGATAATGTTCGGGTTACGCTTCTTGGCTTCGCTCATCAGCCACCATTCGTAACCACGGTTGTAGTTCTGGTCCGTGGCCGTGTGCATGTGGCTCGGCTCCGAACCGTCGGTCGAGTTCACATCCCCGCCCAGCTCACACTTCAGATGTTGCAGGCTGGCTCCATAACCCGGTTTAAAAAGGTAATCGAGAATCTGGGTGCGATAAGGCTCCGGGTAGTCAATGAGAAGACGGGAAGAAGCGCCGGCGCTAACCGCCCCCATGCCCTCAAAGATTCTGCCGCCGCCGGCGCCATTGAGCGTAATGCTCTGGGCGCCAAAGACGATTTGCGAGGTCAGTAAAAAAAAAGCAAGACCGACAGCCGCCGGTCTTCTACGAAGGGCCATGAATTTGATTTCGGATTCTGAGCAAAAGCATTCCGGAATGGCAATATTAATCAGCAGGTTGCTGACTGATGATAAAAATTACGGTACCTTAGATTCCGGCCCGCTGGCGTGGCGTTGACCGACCGATGCGTTGTTTACGTAGTCCCGGCACACGATCGGTTTTCATTCTATTTGTCATGAACAACTTACCGTGTTGTAGGTTCCTGCGGAGCCGATGGATTTGGCTTGACCAACGAGGTGCTGGTTCATGAGACTGGTCGCCCCGCCAATCGCTCCGAGCAGAAGCAAAGAGAATTTGGTATGAAACGAATTTCGTCCGGCTTGATTCTCACGGTTGCAATCGCCGTCGCGCTTGGGGCTCACGCAGCGAATGCCCAGATTATTTCATGGGGACTGGCTCAGAATATTGTCGGCGATACCGATGTTTCTACTTTAGGCACCTTACTCGACGCGGGCACAGTCAACCATGTAAACGATCAATTTGGTAATCCGCTGCCAATAACCGCCTTAGTGAACGGCGTGCCATTCAGTTACTTAACCAACGCCAGCGGAAGTCCGGCGACGGATTCATACGGCAAAATCTCTGTGGCATTCGCCAATTTCGCCGGTACCGGCGTGGCCGGGCTCAGCATTGCTTATGGCACGATCTTGAACTTCGCCTATTACGGCGGACCCGGCACCAGCGAGACGGTGACGTTAACCGGCCTGCTCACCGGCCATCAGTATCTCGTTGAATACTGGGCGAACAATCCCACCACGACGAGCGGTGCGATTCTTTCGGGTCTTCCCTCGGTCACGCTCCTGGGCGACCGGACGGGCAGTGGCGCATTGGGGCAGTTCGCGATCGGCACCTTCACGGCCATCAACAATAATGATGTTTCCTTCACTTACTCCGAGACGGGGAGCAATTTCGAGATCCTCAATGCCATTCAGCTTCGTGATCTCTCCGCGGTTCCCGAACCGGGCACATGGATATGCGGCGCTCTGGTGGCTGCGGTTCTTGTCGGCCGTGAGCGGCGGCGGTTGCGCAAAAGCAGCCTAACCAGCTCCGGCCTAACGACACCCGATTAAGCGCGATCACGGCGCCGTCGCCGGCGAAAAGAGAAGCAAGATCGGCGGCCGATCAAGGCCAGGATCTTCCTGTGATCCAATCGGATTGCCGAAAATTACGGTAATTCTTGGCAAACTTGGTAGATTCGATTCGTTCCCGTATTTCTGCAGTTTTTCCTTTACATCTGTTCTTCGTTGCTACCAATGGGCGCCCGAATCTCACCCTAGTGAAAACCCCACGCCTGAAAGGGTGGACGCGAGTCGTGTCGCGCTCCATCGACGCATCCCCTGCGATCTCCGTTCATCGCCGCCTGGCGCGCGCGCGTTTGCTCGTAGTTATCGGGCTGCTCCTTCTTCTAGGCAGTGCAAGATTTGCGATTGCGCAAGATGGCGAACGCGAGAACGGGCAACATCTCTTTAGCGACCGCGGCGGCGGCCATAATCATAATAAACACAAGCCGAAGATACCTTCGATTTCTGGAGTCGACGCAGAGAGAGATTGGGGCAATACCGGAACCGATTTCAATACGGGCGCCAACTGGGTGGGCAAGCACGGCGCCGGGAGCAGGCGACGTGGGTTGGTTTAAGACTGCTGTTATTACTCAGCCTAATCTTAGCGTTTCGCTCTCGATCGCTGGGCTTTACTTCAATGGAACCGGATCTTCCGGCTACGATATTACAAGTTCTAGTACCGCTGTTAAGTTCACGCTCACTGGAACGGATTCGACTGGCAACGGGGGGACTTCCAATGGCACTGCCGCCGCGCTGCGGGGCGAGAACACTTCCGGGACGAACACAATCGATGCACCCATAATTTTGGGTGCGGCGGCGGCGGCCACGCAGGTTTTCTATCAAGCGGCCGGCGGCACTCTGATCGTGAACGGCGTCGTTTCGAGCACCAACGCAGTGACGCTCAGTCTGAAAGGCGGCGGCACCATTCAACTCAACGGAGCAAATACGTTTACGAGTGGCTCAAACATCAACGATGCAGGTACGACTCTGGTCATTGGCAACGATAGCGCTTTGGTACCGGCACTTTTACCATGAGCTCCAGCGGGACGCTGCAGGCGGGTGGCGGAACGCGGACCTTGTCCAACGCCATCGTCCTTGGCGGAGACACGACTCTCAGTGGCAGCAACGCCTTTACCTTTAATGGCAGCTTCACCAGCTCCGGCTCGAGCACACGCACCCTCACCGTGAGCAATACCGGCGGCGCAACGCTGGCGGGGAATGAATTTCCGCGCCCGATAACACCACCGCGCGCGGACTGACTTTTAATGGGTCGAGCGCGGTTACAGTCAGTGGTGTCGTCGCCGACAACAACTCGGGTAACACCCTCGCGAGCAACCTCACCTATAGCGGGAGCAGCACCCTGACCCTTTCGAACACGAACACATACACCGGCACGACCACGGTCAGCTCCGGAACGCTTGAGGCAATGAAGGCGGCAGCGCTGCCGGGTTACAGCGTCTCGGGCAAGGTAAGTGTTGGTAGCACCGGCACGCTGGCAGTAGCGGTCGGCGGCGCCGGCCAATGGTCAGCAACGGATATTAGTACCTTGGGTGCGAACGCCACGATTACCGGAGCTTTGGCATTTGATACGACGGGAGGAAACTTCACCTATAGCTCTATTCTTGGGACAGCTAACACCCTTCTCGAGTCCGTAACTAAGCTCGGCCCTAACACACTGACACTAGATAATGGTGGCAACGTTTATCGCGGAGGGACAAACATCAACGGCGGCACACTCGCAATAGGCAGCAATACCGCTCTCTCGTCCGGGGCTATCTTTTTCGGGGGCGGAACGCTTCAGTTCACCACGGGGTCTCGCGCGACTATGCAAGTCAGTTCAGCACCGCGGCCAACCAGGCTTTCAGCATCGACACAAACGGCCAGAACGTGACGTTCGCAACAGGGGGGTTGGCGAGTACTGGTCGGTGTACCTCGACTAAACTTGGCTCAGGCACACTCACCATGAGCGCTACGAGCAGTTACAACGGGGCCACCACCGTCTCCGGCGGCACGCTCAGCATCTTCTTCGATAGCAGCAATCCAGGCAAGCTGTCTAACACGTCTTCAATCACCGTGAACAGCGGCGGCACCTTGCTTCTGAGCGGCACAGTGGGATCTGCAGACCGCATCAATAACAGTGCGACGATGACGCTAAACGGCGGAAAATTTAACACCGGCGGACTGAGTGAAACCCTTGGCGCGCTGACTTTGCAGGCCAGTTCCATCATCGACCTTGGAGCGGGCGCGAGCATCCTGCATTTCGCTGACAGCCATCTTGCGTCCTGGACTGCCGCGCAGATCCTCGAAATCGATAACTGGTCCGGATTGGCCGTACGGCGGCGGCACTGACGAACTATTCTTTGGAACAACCTCCTCCGGACTGACTGCATCGCAAATTGCCGAGATTCGATTCCTGAATCCGAACGGATTCGCGGCGCGGCACTTACAGTGCGATCAATCCTCGGAACGGGCGAGATCGTCCCGGAGTCGCTGTCCCCGAGCCCTCGACTTGGTTGGCGGGCGGACTTGCGCTTGGTGCGCTACTCGTGGGTCAGCGGCGCCGGTTTGCGCCTCTGCGTCGGCGCAAGTAGTTCAATTTCGATCTGGGGCGGGTCGTTCTCGGGGCCCAGCGAGAGCTTCGCAACCGCGAGCGCTTCCCGATCTGAAAATAAGCAAAACGCGGGAGGCTAGGAAAAGTTCTCGAACGCGGGACGCGTTCGCCAACGCCCGAGACGGACGTGCTCCCCGGAACTAAGCAGCCGCTTCCCCTACAGTCAACGCCGCGTTCGGCCCGAATTATCTCTGTCTTAAGCGACCAGACGGGCTTGGCGCCGTTGGAAGGCGAGCAATAGTCCTGCTGAAATCAGCAGCAGAAGACAACTGCTGCCCGCGTCCGGCACCGTGCTGGGTTCATCACCGTCGTCGGTGAACTGAGCGGTCAGACCACCGGAAATGGCGCTTTGTGAATTAAGAAAATCGTATACTCCCCCGTTGACCACGAGGGGGTAGCCAGGCTGAAAATCGCCGCTCGGGAGATGATCGCTGATGACCGTGATCTCGGTGCCGTTTCCGTTCTGTTGGAACCGAACCTCGTTCACCAAGCCGCTGGTCGCGTAATCCGGTTCCTCCCAATTGATAAACAGATCCTGATCGCTGCTGAAACTCGATACCACAAAGTCAGGGATGCTGAAATCCCAATTATCAAGAGTGCCGGCGTTTACGGTTACGGCTGCTCCGCCATTTACAGAATAGGTCAAAACGCTCGACGAGACCTCCTCCAGGGTGAAAGGGATGGGAGCGGCTGCTCTTGCACTGACAGCAAAGCCGGCGAGGATCGCCAACAGAAGCGCCAATTGTAGGGTGGATGTCTTTTTCATAGTTCGGGTCTGGCTTGGTTTTAGGGTTAACCAATCATTCTGCTCAGGTGCAAATTTCTAAAGCAAGCAATATTTTCAGGCAAATATCAGTAAACCAGTCACTGGTGAATCGCCGCAGGCGATTAGCTATTATACTGAAAGACAGGGACATGCATGCAAATGCAAGGCGGTCCCTCGTGATTTTGTTTTTTCCGTCGCCCATATCCGAGTAGTGTCGCAGTCATGGCGTCTTCCTCACTCTGGCAACGCTTTCAGCAGTATTTTCTCTGCTACGACGATCTCGATTTCTCGATCGATATCAGCCGAATGAATTTTCCGGATGATTTCTTTGCCCGGATGCAGCCCCGCGTGAGCAAAGCGTTTACGGCCATGCGCGATTTGGAGGCGGGCGGCATCGCCAATCCGGACGAGCACCGGATGGTCGGTCATTACTGGCTGCGTAATCCCGCGCTCGCTCCCAACGCGGACTTGCGCGCCGATATTGAAAAAACGAACCAACTGATAAAGGAATTCGCGGCGGCCGTGCACTCCGGAAAAATCGCCGCGGCCAATGGTGCCAAATTCAAGCATCTGCTCCTGATCGGAATCGGCGGGTCGGCGCTCGGACCCCAGTTCGTGGCCGACGCCCTCGTCTCGCCCCACGATCCGACGGACATCTACTTCTTTGATAACACCGATCCCGACGGCTTCGATCGCGTCTCCGACAAGATCGGCGATCGCCTTGGCCAGACGCTCGTCATCGTGATTTCAAAATCGGGTGGGACCAAGGAAACGCGCAATGGAATGCTGGAGGCCGAGGCCAAATTCAAAGCCGCCGGAATTCCCATGGCCAGACAAGCCGTCGCCGTCACCGGGGTCGGAAGCGAACTGGACGGCTACGCTGCAAAGAATGGATGGCTCGCCCGTTTTCCAATGCACGACTGGGTCGGGGGTCGCACTTCGGTGATGAGCGCAGTGGGACTCGTTCCCATGGCTTTGCTGGGTTTCGATATCGATGCCTTTCTGGCGGGCGCCGCGGCCATGGACGAGCGAACGCGTGTCGACGAGGCGACTCAGAACGCGGCCATGCTTTTGGCTCTGATGTGGTATTACGCCGGAAACGGGCGTGGCGAAAAGGACATGGTCATCCTGCCATATAAGGATCGTCTCGCCTTGTTTAGCAGGTATCTGCAGCAGCTGGTCATGGAGTCGTTAGGCAAAAAAGAAGATCTGGATGGCAAAGTCGTGCATCAAGGCATCGCCGTTTACGGAAACAAAGGCTCGACCGACCAGCACGCCTACGTCCAGCAGTTGCGTGACGGTATCCTTAATTTCTTTATTACCTTTATTGAAGTCGGCCAGGACCGTAATTCTCCGCGCTTCGAAGTCGAACCGGGCGTCACGAGCGGCGACTATCTGCAGGGATTTTTGCGGGGAACGCGCAACGCCCTTTACGAAAGCGGACGCGAATCGATCACGCTCAGCATTCCGAAGGCTGACGCTTTTAATGTCGGCGTGCTCATTGCTCTCTACGAGCGCGCGGTCGGATTCTACGGCTCGCTCGTAAACATCAACGCCTATAATCAACCCGGTGTGGAAGCCGGCAAGAAGGCAGCCACGAAACTGCTCGAACTGCAGCAACAGGTGCGCGCCAAACTTTCACCGTCCGGCCAGACGGCCGAGGAGATCGCACGGTCCACCGGCGCTGATCCGGAGGATACTTTCCACGTTTTGCGACATCTCGCCCGCAATGATCCTCTCGTTCGGGTTAGCGCCGGAGATCACCCTGCCGATGAAAAATTCTCACTGGTGGAACCCGGCCAGCAACCTGCCTGATTCTTTTCCTCCGTCATGACGACTGGAGAGCCCACTGGACCTCAATCCGCCGAACCCGTCAGGGTGGAGTGGGAGGACGTCGTTCGTTTTATCCGGCAACTTAGTCACGACCTGCGGAATCGCTTAAACGCCGCCGAGCTGCAGGCGGCCTACGTCGGAGAGGTCAGTACAGACCCGGCACTGAAGGATGAGATCAAGCGCCTGCGTCAGACTGTGTCGGAGTTCGGCCGGACTTTGCAGGAGATCTCGGCCAGCGTCGCGCCCGTCAGGCCCAATATGATGCAGTACGGCGCGGCCGATTTCCTGGAGGATGTCCGGCGAAAACTGAATAACGAATTTCCGAAGGAAGGTCCGGCCGTCGTTTGGGACGTTCAACTCGAGGGAGCAAATCTTGAGATCGATCCCCAATTGTTGCAGCAGGCCTTGCTCGAGATTTTCGCCAATGCTTTGCGCGACAAAACGAGTGGCGCTCCGCTCCACCTTGTCGCCCGAATTGATGACGGAAAGGCCATCCTGACTTTGCGCGAGCCGAAGGAATCCTTCGCATTATCCACCGAAAACTGGGGCCGCGAGCCGCTGCGCAGCATCAGGCAGGGTCATTATGGCCTTGGCCTTCATCGTGTTCGAGCTATTTTAGAATCCCACGGCGGCCGGCTTTGCGCACAATATGATAAGACCTCAGCGACCCTCGTTACCACACTCACGCTGCCTCTCGAGCCGCGAGGCCAGCTGAGGAATTGGGAGATCAGAGAAAGAAGGGCGAGACGGCGAGATGGCATCGATGAACGACAATCGCCGGATTCTCATTATAGATGACGAGCGCGCGATCCTTTTAACTCTGGCGGCGTTGCTGGGACGACGAGGTTACCAGGTGGAAACGGCCAGCACGGCCTCGCTCGGTTGGAAGCTTTTGCGCAGCAAGGCTCCGGCGCTTGTCTTGCTCGATCTCCAATTGCCGGACGCGGAGGGCCTGCAGACGCTCGACCAAATCAAAGCGGGGTTCCCCGATATACAGGTAATCATCCTTACGGCGCACGATTCTTTGAATAACGCGATCGAATCGATCAAGCGCGGGGCCTTTCATTTCATCAGCAAGCCTTATGCGCCGGAAGAATTGCTCAGTCTGGTCGAGAAGGCCCTGGAGAAGCAATCGCTCCTGCGCGAAACCCAGGAGCTTCGGCAAAAGACGGAGCGCCTCGAAAAGCGCCTCGAGATCGCAGAAACACGATCGCTGCCGATTTTTACGAGTAAATCCATGCAAGAAATCCAGGACCTGATCGAAGCGATGGCTCCCTCGGAAGCAAATGTGCTGATCACGGGCGAAAGCGGAGTGGGCAAGGAGGTGATCGCGAACACAATTCATCAGCGCAGCCGGCGCGCGAGCAATCCGATGGTCAAGCTCAATTGCGCAGCCTTTCCGCAGGCTATGATCGAAGGCGAATTGTTCGGCTACGTGAAAGGCGCTTTTACCGGCGCGGTGAACGATTTTCCCGGAATGATTGCCGAGGCTGGAGGCAGCACCTTGTTTCTCGATGAAATATCCGACATGCCGCCCGACCTGCAGACACGTTTCCTGCGGGTCCTGCAGGAGCGCGAATATCGCCCGCTCGGCAGCACGCGCACGCTGAAGGCCGACTTTCGGGTGATTGCCGCGACCAATCGGCCGATTCCGCGGGCACTGGCCGAACATCGGTTACGCTCCGATTTGTACTATCGGCTCAACACCTTCCAAATCGACGTGCCGCCGCTGCGCGAACGGAAGCAGGATATTCCACCGCTGGTGGCGTTATTTGTAAAACAATTCGCGCAACAACTTGGCAAACCCGAACCCACTATCGCGCCGGACGCCTTTCAAAAATTGCTCGAATATTCCTGGCCGGGAAACGTTCGCGAATTGCAGAACGCGATGGAATACGCCGTGGTCCTGTCACGAAAAGACCTGATCGGCGTGAAAGAGCTGCCGGCCGAGGTGCAACTTCCTGTGGCGCTCCAGCAAACCGGGCGCGCCGCCTCCGACGGTCAGGGGGTGCAAAGTCTCGACGACGTCGAGCGCCAAACCATCCTGCAGGCGCTGGCGCAATGCCACGGAAACAAGAAGAAGGCGGCTGAACTTCTTGGGATCCAGCGGCCAACCCTCTACAACAAAATGAAGCGCTACCGCATCGAACTCTAGGGACTTTGATTTTCACCCCTGGATTTTAAATTAAGCGGCCGGGCTGGGCGGACCTTACTCATTCGAAATCAGAAACTCGAAATCTAAAATCCTCAATGCACCGTCATTTCGAACAAGTTCTGGCTCACGCGGAGAACCAGCTTGCCGCGACGGGAGAAAAACGCCCGACCGATGTTCTTCCTCTCTACAAGAAATTTCTTAAGATCGAAGAACATCGCCTGCGCTTAAAACACCAGGCGGGTGGCGGAGGCCGGCAGATCTGCGCGCTGCGGGTTGATCTGGTCGATATCCTGCTCCGACACGTCTTTGCCGCGGCCGTCGCCTCGGCCGGGAAAGACAGCGCGACCGAGCCTCCCCTCGCCCTGATCGCTCTGGGCGGTTACGGCCGCGGAGAACTAAATCCTTTCAGCGACGTGGACGTGATGCTCCTGCACGGCCAGAGCGGCCGAAAGCTCTCGCCCTTTATAGAACAGATCGTCGAGCAGATTCTCTACCTGCTGTGGGACATCGGCTTCAAGGTGGGCCATTCCACACGCTCCATGAAAGAGGCGATTGCCCAGGCCAACCGCGACATGCTGACCAAGACGGCCATGCTCGAGTCGCGTTATCTCGCCGGTAACGAAAAGCTGGCCGGTGCCTTCCGCGAGCAATTTCGAGCCAAATGCGTCGCCGGTTACGAACGTGAATACGTGGAGATGCGCATGCAGGACCAGGAGACGCGGCACAAGAAGTTCGGCGACAGCGTCTACATGCAGGAGCCTAACATCAAGAACGGGTGCGGCGGTTTGCGCGACTATCAGAACCTTCTCTGGATGACCTATTTCAAGGAAGGAGCTCTCACCACGACGCACCTGGTCGGGAAAGATTGGCTGAGCGAGGCCGACCGCGGGCGAATCGAAACGGCCTACGATTTTCTGCTCCGGCTGCGCACGGATCTACATTATGCGACCGGCCGCGCAACCGAAGTTCTGCATCTCAACATGCAGGAACAAATAGCCAGGCGCTTGAACTATCCGGAACAAGAAGGCCAGTTGCGGAGCGAAGCTCTCATGCGCGAATACTACGGGCACACGCGCAACATCTTTCGCGTGACGGAGAGAATTACGGAGCAATTCGTAGCCGGCCACGCCACCGCCCGAACCCGCTCGCTTTTCAGTTTTCTTCCCCTCATCCGGTTGGAGAAGACCCGTCTCGAATCGTTTTTTGTCAGGAACGGCCAGCTTTATGCCGATCGGAGGGACTTGTTTGAAAAAGATCCGACGCAAATGATGCGCGTCTTTCAGCTCGCCCAGGAACGCAGCCTCGATCTGAGCCCGGAGCTGGAGGATCTGCTGACCCGTCAACTCGGCCAAATCTCACGGATCTACCAGTATGCCAAAGTGCCGCGGGAAATGTTCGTCGCCATGCTCTCGCGCAAAGGCGATGTGGGACGTGTTCTCCGCATGATGCACCGCGTCGATTTCCTCGGCCGTTACATTCCGGAGTTCGGGCAGCTCACCTGTCTGGTGCAGCATGAATTTTTCCATCGTTACACCGCCGACGAGCATACTCTCGTCTGCATCGACAAGCTGGACGCGCTGACCGGCACGACCGATCCAAAATTCATGGCCTACCGGAAATTGTTTGAGGAACTCGAGGACCCTTTTGTTCTCTACCTCGCCTTGCTCTTGCACGACACGGGCAAAGCCGTTCGCGCGCGACCGCACTCCGAGGCAAGCGCGCTCTTCGCCCAGCGCGTGGCCACGCGACTTCAGTTGCCACCAGACAAGCGGAAATCCCTGATCCTTCTCGTCGATCATCATGTCACTCTTTCGAACATCGCCCAGCAGCGAAATCTCGATGATCCGGCCACCATCCTGGAGTTTGCCAACATTGTGAAAAACAAACGAAACCTCGATGCCCTGATGCTGCTGACCCTGGCGGATGGACAAGGGACGAGCGCGAGCGCGTGGTCCGACTGGAAAGAGATGCTCGTCTGGCAACTCTATTACGACACGGCTCAGTACCTGGCCGACCAGAAATCGTTTTACGAGCAGACGAAAATCGAGCGGGACAGCCTGCAAGCAACCGTCGCGCAGAGTTTTTCTTCGGACTTTGCCGACGAGATCGAAGCGCACTTCGATTTTATGCCGGACAACTATTTCCGCGGGTCGGCTCTCCCGGAGATCGTTGGCCACGTAAAGCTGTTTCGAGCTTTCCTGGAGAACTGCGCGCCCGAGATCGATCAGCCCCTGGCCCCGGCGGTCAGTTGGGAAGCGTTCCCGGAGCAAAGCCATACGGTGGCCACGTTTCACACGTGGGATCGGGAACAATTGCTGGCCAGGATCGCGGGCTCGTTTGCCGCCGTGCCCCTCAACATTCTGAGCGTCGATACGTTTACGCGTGGAGACCAGACAGTGCTCAGCCTTTTCCATGTTTGCGACCGCAAGGGTCGCGCTGTGACCGACAAACGGGATTACGCCCTGGTTGAACAGACCCTCCGCAGTGCCCTGGAGAAGGAGGCTTTCGATTTTGGGCCGCTGATCGAAAAGGCGAGGCGCGAAATCCGGGATCTTCCCCCGTCGGAGCTCGAGTTTCCTACTTTTATTGCCGTCGATAACAAGGCGCACCCGACTTATACCCTCATTCAGATCCAGACGCCCGATCGCATTGGTTTACTTTATGATCTGCTTTCCTGCCTCGGTCGAGAAGGTCTGGCCATTGCCCTCTCGCGCGTCAGCACACAGAACGGCGCCGCGATGGACACGTTTTATGTCACGGACAGCACAACGCGGAGCAAGATCACTGATTCGACTCGAATGGCCGCCCTGCAAAAGCGTCTGCAGATCGCCATTCTTGGAACGAGCGCCACGTAGCCCGGACTGGCCACGCCATAACGCGCCGCACTTGCATCGCGCGCGATTCTCATAGACTCATCAGACCCATGAATGTTCTTATCCTCGCAGCCGGTTACGCGACACGGCTTTATCCTCTTACCCTCAATAAGGCGAAGCCGCTCCTCGAGGTGGCAGGCAAACCGATGATCGAATGGCTGATCGAAAATCTCGTGCCTGTTTCCGGTCTCGAGACCGTCTTCATTGTTACGAACGACAAGTTCGCCGCTGGATTTCAGGAATGGGCCGACGACTACCGGCAACGACAGCCGAAGTTTACTTTCAAAATCGTGAACGACGGCTCAACCAGCGATAACGATAAACTGGGCGCGATCGGCGATATTAATCTGGTTCTTACCCGTGAAAGACTGGCCACCAATGATCTGTTGATTATCGCGGGCGACAATCTGTTTAGCGAGCCCCTCATCGATTTTGTTGCTTACGCCAGATCCACTGTGGCGACTGTGGCTGTCTACGACGTCGGTAATCTCGAGGCCATCAGGAAATATGGAAATGTCACTATCGCGGCCGACGGCGTGATCACTCAGTTCGAAGAGAAGCCGCCAAACCCGAAGAGCACATTGGCAGCGATTGCTCTCTATTATTACTCGCGCGAAGTGCTGCCGCTTTTTGCAACTTATCTGGCTGCGGGAAATAACCCGGATCAGCCGGGGCGTTTTTTGCAATGGCTCTACACCCGCCAGCCGGTCAAGACCTTCCAAATCAAAGGGCTCTGGCTGGATATCGGAAGCAAGGAAACGCTGGAAGAAGCGAGCACGATTTTTGCCAAGCTCAGGTAAGGTTCGGCGCGGACTGTAGCGGCCGCCGTCTCGGCGGCAATTCTTGGCGATCGCCGCTGAGGACAGCGGCCACTACAGGTCCAATGTCCGGGGACCTTATTCCCTCGGCGGTCAGAGACCGCCGCTACAGCGGTTATTTCAGACGGCCTTCGTCAAACTCGATCAGGTCGAAGTAGGTTCGGATATCCTTTCGGCCTTCCCCGCCCGCCTCCTTAAGAAAATGGAGAAACCGGGCTTTTTTCGCCGCGGTGTCGGGTTGTCGGGAGATCATCGCCTGATTCCACTGTGCGATCGATTCCGGCGAATGCCGGACACCTTGCTCGTTGACCCATTTGAGGATCGCCCCGTCGTCCTCGAGGCGATGGGCCGCCTCCTCGAACGCATCGGGATCAAGTTTGAGAAAGGCGAGCAGGTGCTTATCGAACCCGACTGTCTTGTAATTGTAGCCGTTGAGCAGGCCCTGGCGATGCAGCTTGGCCTTGTCGATCAAGCGCGCCAGATGGACGTAGCCGCCAAGCTTCTGATAAGGACTCCGCGGATGCAGTTTTTGCATCGACGCCGCCAGCTAAACCGCCGGCAATGGGTCGACGGCAGGCGGAGGAACGACCGTGTCATCCACGATCGGGGTGGCCGCTTTCGCGTCCGGGAGCAATTCGGCCTGGGTCAGGCCTGCCGGCCCAATGACCAATTGACCCGAAAAGATTCCGCCTTTGTCGATGGTAATCGACTTGGCCGTAACGTCGCCGTCGAGCACGCCGGTCTTGTGAATATTCACCGCGCCGGTGGCCACGATCTCACCCGACATGTGCCCTTTGATGTCGATGCTTCCCACTGTCATGCGGCGGTAGCATTGTACCTTCGGCTTTCCGCTCTACACAGACGTAGTTTGCGCTCAGACGGCCCGGGATCTTGCCGCTGAAATTAATGGTGGCGGATTCCTCGCATTGCAGGTTGCCACGCAGTTTGCCCTCAATCAGAGCCGACTGGCATACCACGCTCGTGCTGCTGAGATCGCCCTTGGGCGTCAAATGGATTTCGCCGCGCGTCCGAATAGAGCGACTGAAGCTTGTTGTAATCTTGTAATCGCGCAGATCGATGTGCGCGCTGCATCCGGGACAATTAGTGGAGGTCGCGGCGTCGCTGACTTCGTGCTTTCGCTTGCACTCGAAGCAAGCCACGACCCGGCTGCGTTGCCGGTTCCAAAGGCCTCCGATCTTGCGCAAACCGGTTGGCTCGGAGGCCGAAGGCTCCTGCTCCTTGACGCGAAGCTGCAACCCGGGCTTGGGCGTGCTCGGAGAAAAGTGCCGGCCACACTGGCGGCACATCGTGCTCTTGGCAGCCGCATAATCCGTCTGCTTAAAGCCGCAGTGTGGACATTCCACACTAACTTTGGCAGGTGACGGATTTCCCACTTGCGCGCAGCGAACTCCTTTTCTCTAGGCGCGGGCTGCGAAGGCCGGCTTGGGCGATTCGTCGTGCCGCAAAATTTCCGGCCGATTGCCCGGTGCTTTCGCCGCGGTCACGCTCATACCGCTGGTCACCTCGGACTTGCCGATGAAGGTCGCGCCCTCTTCGATGACGAGTCGGGCCGCTTTGAGATCGCCTTGCAAGATGCACTTCGATTTCAGTTCGCAGCGCTCCGTGACTGTGATGTTGCCCTGCACCTTGCCAAACACGGTGATCGACTTGGTTTTGATTTCGCCACGGATGTCGGCGTTTTCACCAATCGTGAGCACACCTTCAGAATTGATTTCCCCTTCGACTTTGCCGTCGATCAGGAGTTCCTTTTGAAATTTGATTGATCCTTTGATCTCCACGTCGCTTGACAGGATGTCTTTGCCGGAATGTTCAGCCATAAGTTTTTGGTAGTCGGTTATTAGTGATGTTCTTGGTTGTTCGCTGTAAGCGAGACGCGTGTTATCCTCCGTGACCGTGTTCAACGATCGTTCCCCGATCGTGGACGTCGGTCGTTGCGGAATGAATTTCTTTAACACGCCGTATTATTGTCACCATGATTCACTCTGTCAACGGTTTCCCTCAGATAGCCCACAACTTCTTCACCGGTTATTCGCAACGCGAAAAAGTACCGTCGCAGTTTTGCGCAGCCGAAAGCGAGGAATCGCGGCGCTTGAGCTGGTGCACGGGCCAGCACACAGCACAGAGCGTGCTTGGGAACCGGTTCCCCAGGATAATACCGCAACTTTCTGCCGTTCGGTCGCAATCATAGGCAACAACCCACTCAATTTTTAGATTTTCCAGAATTTCACGCGCTTTCTGCCAATCCGTCTCCGCCAGGAATCGGGCGCTCGCCACGATCCCGGCCAGACTCTCATGCGAGCTTCCCGCCACCCCAGGTTGCTGCGACCAGTATGAAATCGCCGGGGAAAGCCACCACGGCGCCAGAAATGGATCGCGCTCCGACGACTTCAATCATCATCGGCCAGCTCGCGCAGGCCAACCGACTCGTTTTGACGTTCCACCAGTTTGGCCAGTTCCGATTCGTTAGGCCAAAGCTTCTCATCCCAATCGTGCAGAATGGGAAAAATCGATAAAGTGAACGCGACCCAGACGACGAGCCGTGATTTAATGGGCTCGAGCAAAAGAGGGAGCGCGACGACGAAGATCGAGAGGAAGAAATAAGCCCAGCGAGCCTGCCAGATGGTCAATCCGTACGTCGCAATCAAAAGGACCAGGATAGACAACAGAGCGTTTCGCCGCCGCGGAGTCATATCGTCCGATCCTGCTTTCCTTACGCCTATCCACCAGATCAGAACCGGCCCGGCGATGAGCAGCCATCCAGCCCACCGGAACCAGATGGATTCCACGGCAATACCGGCAGGAGCTCTGCGATCGTGCGCGACCAGTTTTGAAACTGCGCGACTGAATGAATGAGCGGCCACGGCGGAACCCGTCGTTCAATCGAGAGGGCCAGAACGATGATCACGGCGAATGCGATCCAGCCGGCGCGCCGAGCCGCCAGGACGGGCTGGACATCTCGACGACGCCGACGACGGGCCGACCTGCGGACACGTCCGAGTGTGAGAGAAGCGTCAAGATTAGGACGAACAAATAAGCGGCTCGTAAGCCGAAACCCAGATGGCCAGACCCCAGGTCAGACCGCTCACCACGCTCCAGGCTTTGGACGGCTCCAACCACAAAGTCCATTCGGCACAGACTCCGATGGTTATCAGCAGCATGAGCAAAGATTGATGATCGGGCCGGCCCAATTCGAGTCCCGTGCACAAGAATCGGGCTGATGGCGTAAAGGATTAACATGGTCCAGCGATCAGCGAGTTTCATTCGCCGCGACCACCACCAGAGAAACCAGCCGCCCAACAGCGCGAAGAGCGGCGAGATCAACGCTCCCGCAAGATCCATCGGCTGGGCCGTCCATCGCCTCAGCACTGCGGCCAGAGTGAGAATCAGGTAGTCGAGCGGGGCGGTCGTGTGCGGAGTCGTTCCCACCGGGTAGTTTTCGAAATCGTGGTGTCGCACGATCAACCCCGGTTCTGCCGCACACATACCGGACGCGCATCATGCGCGCATAACAATCCGCGTCGCTGAAATAAACGTTCCCGTCGATCAGAGCATCCCGATAGTTCGCGCACCTGGTCGCGAGGATTAACGCGCTGAGGAGGGTCACTTCGACGGCGCACAGCGCCCAGGAGCCAGCCCGCTGAAATGTGGAAGGCGTCGCGTTGCTCAAGATTCAGAAATGACGCCTGCCAAATTCGCGACCCGAACCAGTCTTCAGATATCGTTCGAATGCCCGTGCTTTTGCTTTGGATCGAAACGCCACTGAGGTTTCAATTTCCCAAGGCCGATACTTATGCGGTTTGCAGGGCAAGCTCCCCGGTTATGCTCTTTCAGTCGGGTAGACAAATTTCCGGTCATCCCTGTGTAATGTACATTCGGACCGACTTGGCTAACGAGGATGTAAACGTAGGAAAAACAACTCATATGGGTGGCTTGCCAAGCCGTAGTCTTTGGGCCGCCTGCACATAAAGTTCAATCGCGGGGCCCGCCTTCACTTTATTCCGGCGTGGCAGCCTTCGCTTTTCCGCTGCGGCTCCAAGGCGAAGGCTGGGCCCGCCAGGATTCGAACCTGGGACCAAGGGATTATGAGTCCCCTGCTCTAACCGCTGAGCTACAGGCCCGTGTGATTACGAAATTAAAGCACGGCGAACCCTGTGTGACCAACCCCGAAAGCTCCTGTCCGAATTTCTTCGCGAGCGCACCGCTGAGCTACAGGCCCATTCATCCACTATATATAGACTGAAGGGACACGTGCAGGCTTGATGCTCTCGAGTTGGGGACGTAGTCTCATGCGACGGCTATGAAACTCAAGTTTTACGGGACGCGCGGATCCATCCCCGTCTGCGATGCCGGTTTCCAACAATTCGGCGGCAACACCACCTGCCTGCAAATCACGTTTACCGATATAAACCGCATCGCCATTATTGACGCGGGCACGGGACTCCGAAATCTGGGCCGAGACCTCCGCGCCATCGGCCACAAACAGGAGGAAATTCCAATCGCGTTTACGCACTTTCACTGGGACCACATCCAGGGCTTTCCGTTCTTGCCCCAGCCTATGATCCCGGCCAGAAACTGACGCTCCTAACGCTGGGCCTGGACCAGACAATCGGCAATTTGCGGGAGATTTTCGAGTTCCAGATGCAGAAGCAATATTTCCCGGTGCAATTGGATCACATGGGCGCCAAGTTCGAGTTCCTCCAAATCACTGATGCCAGCAGACACTTCACTCGTAACAATGCGGACACGGTGGTCACCGCGCAAAGGCACAACCATCCCGGCGGAGCATATAGCTTCCGATTCGAGCGAAATGGAAAAGTGCTCGTCGTTTCCACGGATGTCGAGCATGGCGACCAGATCGATTCGCGAGTGGTGGAATTGGCGCGCGGCGCGGATTTGCTGGTCCATGACGCGCAATACACGGCCGAGGAACTGCTGAAACGGCGCGGATGGGGACACAGCAGCTTCGATCAAGCCATGCAGGTTGCGGAAATGGCCGGCGTGAAGCACCTGGCGATGACGCATCACGACCCCGATCACGACGACGAGTTTCTCGAGCGCATCGAGAAATTGTGTCAGGAACGGTTCCCCAACGCGGTGCTTGCCCGCGAAGGAATGGAAATCTCAATCTCCGAGGCAACCTGAAGCGTCATTCTTCGACGTCCAACCGCAAGGGCCTTTCGGGGGCGCTGTACCTCCGTGCCCTATTCTTTCCTATTGAGCAGAGCGGAAATGGTTCTTTGCCATTCCGCCATCGAAACCGGCTTCCTTAAGTAGGCATCGCCGCAGATCGTAAGGGCCGCTTGCTGCGAAGTATCGTCCGCGTAGGCGGTGTAATACACAATGGGAACGTTCGGCTGCAAGGCGCGAAGCCGCTGACACAATTCGATGCCTGTGCCGTCGGGAAGCCGAACGTCGAGAATGCACAAATTGAAACGCATCTCTTTGGCAAGTTTTATTGCCTCGGCCACAGTTCCGGCCGTAGCCACGACGTAGCCGAATTCCTGCAGCGATCCGGCCATGAGCAGCCTCACATCCGGATCATCATCGACGTGCAGGATGAGTGGCTTGTCCGCTTCATCGGATTTCACAATCCGAGAATGTCACTTGATATGGGGAGAGGCCAATTCTTTTTCAGGGCCACCAGGCCGCCGCAATTCCACCGGCACTGCCCAGCGCAACTCCGGCCAGCGTTTCGGCGATTGTGTGTCGCCCCAGAAACAGGCGCGACCAAAAAACCAGGATCGTCAGGAGCAACGCAGCCACGCCACACCCCAATCCAATCCGAAAAAGAATCACTGTGCAATACGACGCGAAAAGCGTGTGCAGCGAGATCTTGAGTCGGTAGTTGGTTATCGCCGCAACCACGAACAGGACCAGGGTAACAAGTCCGCCGCGCAAGACAAATGAGGGAGCTCGAATCAGCCACGTGGTCACAACCCCGAGGGCGGAGATCGGAATCGCCCACGGATAAAAGAGTCTGCGCTCCTCGCGCACGGAAACATCTGCGTCCTGCCAACGGCCGGAGCGAACGCCCACGACCAGGAGGATGGCCGTGGGAACGATAACGGACAGGAAGAGTGTGGCCAAAATTGGCCACGACCTCGTCGAAGTCAGCTGAGTGGTGATCACCCTGCCGACGGAGACCGTGACGAAAACCAGTGGATGCCCGATCCACGAAACAGCCACCGCCAAACGCTCGGCCGGTGTTACGTCTTTTTTGTCGCCCCCCACCCTTAACCGGCGCTCCCTGCGATCCGTCCGCTCACTTCGCCAAACCCAACCCGATATCCATCACCCTGGCAGTGGCCTGTAATCATGAGCGTGTCGCCGTCTTCCAGCCACTTCCTCGTTTCGCCGTTCGGCAATTTCAGCGGATTCGCGCCGCGCCATGTCAATTCCAGCATGCAGCCACGCGATTCTTCACTCGGGCCGCTGATCGTTCCACTGGCCAGCAAATCGCCCGTCTGCAGATTACACCCGCCTACCGTGTGATGCGCCAACTGCTGGGAAATACTCCAGTACAGATTTTGAAAATTCGTGTGCGTGATCCGATGCGGCGCTTTCATTGATGCGGTCTGCAAGTAGGCTTCCAACTCGATGTCGAAAGTAAAATCGTGGGCGGCCCGCAAATACGGAAGCGGCTCCGGATCCTGCGGAGGCAGGGGCCTGCGAAAAGGCTCGAGCGCCTCCAGCGTCACCACCCAGGGCGAAATGCTGGTGCAAAAGTTTTTGGCCAGGAAAGGTCCGAGCGGCTGATATTCCCAAGCCTGAATGTCGCGCGCGCTCCAGTCGTTCATCAAAACAAAACCGAAAATGTGATCGACGGCTTGTTCGATGGGAACCGGTTCGCCTAACGGATTCGGTGGACCCACCAAAAATGCCATCTCGAGTTCGTAATCGAAGCTGCGGCTCGGGCCAAACACGGGCGCCGGAGCATCGGGCGGCTTGGTCTGACCGCTCGGCCGGCGCACCTCAGTGCCGCTCACCACAATCGAACTCGCTCTCCCATGGTAGGCAACTGGCAGCCACTTCCAATTGGGCATCAGCGCGTTTTCGGGACCGCGCAACATGGTGCCAACGTTATGGGCATGGTGATAGGACGAGTAGAAGTCGGTGTAATCGCCGATCCGCGCCGGCAACTGCATGGTCACATCTTTTTGTGCGTGAAAAGTCCGACCCCGCAGCTCGGCGTTATCGCGCAGCGTAGCCGTATTTGCGGAAAGCAGATGCTGCAGAATGCCACGGGCCTTGCGCCAGGCCGGACGCCCGAGGGCGAGAAAACCGTTCAACGAAGGCTCGGAAAAAACCTGCCGATCTTCGAACTCGGGCGAACTGAAGTGTCCCTCTTCTTCAAGAACGGAGAGATCGACAATCAAATCGTCAATGGCGACGCCGACCCGCCTCGAGCCTTGCCGCGGCTTAAAGATTCCAAAAGGAAGATTTTGAATCGGGAAATGGGAGTCGGGCGCGACTTCGATAAATGATGTGAGTGGCATCGAGAAAATGCGACGATCGGAGATCGCCGCTACAGTAAATTCAAAGAGCGCAAATCTTCGCGCGGTTCATCGAAACTACAGCTTCCAAACGAAGTCACAAACTTTCTGCGCGCTTCGATTCGATCGTTCGCAATTTTCCATTCGCGCCAGGCGAAGAATTCGTCATCAAAAGCAAACGATCCGGGCTCCTCATCGTCGAGCATCTCCGCAGTCTGACGCTCGTCCCATCTGTGTTCTGCCGCCAGCACGGCCGCCCCGAGAACATTCAAAAATCCGTGCATTTTCGTTCCCACTTCGTCGCGGAATTGGCGGATGGGATGATGCAAGCCAGCCGTGAACTTGATTGGCACCTGATGCGTTTCCGGAGCAACAAGTGCTTTCGCGATTTGCTGGGAACTTGGAAATGCGTCCGCCGTCACCCCACCGGTCCGCATCTTGTAACCAAAAGATTGATATTCCGCGTTGTGCTCGGCGAGCAAACCAATCGTGCGTTGCGCAGCATCCACCGGTGCCTCCCAGAATACCTTCAGATTTCCGACAATTTCCCATGCGTCTCTCAGCAGGCCCGCATCGAACGCAGGCGGCAACGGCATTTCCAGCTGGCTGATCGACACGAGATCGACATTGTGCCCGGCAAACGAACGGACGGCCGCCACGGTATCTTCCAAAGCATCTCGAAAGGTCGCCGCGTCTCCCGTCTTCGGTCCAAGCGCGGAAACCGCCAGCGGATGTTGCGGATCGAATTGCACCAGCAGCGGTCTCGCGGCATCAAATTGCCCGACCGAAAGGATAAATGCGCCCAGCATCCATGCATCGGGGGAGTGGACGTAGCGGGCTTGATTCTCCAAGGCCGGCTCGAGCCCCAGACCGCACGGAGGGAACATTCCCGCGTAGTCGACTGAGTGGTTGAGCAATTTGCGAAGCGGAGCGGCCACGGCCATGGAGGAACTGAACGGTGTAACCACACCCTTCGTCAACCGTCACAGTGCCGAGGACCATTCTGTCAGCGGAATCGCCGGTTGCACTCGCTCGAGTCTCAATCAATACTTTGGACTCTGTCGGGCCTGTAGCTCAGTTGGTTAGAGCATGCGCTTATAAGCGCAGGGTCGAGGTCGAGCCCTCTCAGGCCCAGCCTTCGCTTGGAGCCACTGCGCAAAGCGACAGCTGCCACGCCGGAGTCAAACGTAGGCGGGCCCGCGATGAATTTATTTGAGTGGCCCAAGACTACGGCTTGCAGGCCACCTCATGGAACGCTTCTACGTTTACATCCTCGTTAGCCAAGTCGATCCACACGCCCATTACACGGGAATGACCGGAAACTTATCGACCCGTCTGGAGGAGCATAATCGGGGAGCTTGCCCTCATACCGCAAAGTACCGGCCTTGGAGAATTGAAACATCTGTGGCGTTTCGATCCAAAACAAAGGCACGGGCATTCGAGCGATATTTGAAGACCGGCTCCGGCCGGGAATTTTCCAGGCGACATTTATGACTGTTCACTCGGAGTTCCACGCCAAGAGCTGCTAGCCAGTTCGCGCCGTGGCCAGACGCGGCTTTCGCCAGGCCAGGACCAGGCACATCATCAGGGCAATGGATGCGCCGATACAGTCGATCAGCACATCGTGCGGCGAGGCCGTCCGGCTCGGGATAAATGATTGATGGAATTCGTCGGAGACGGCAAAGAGGGCCGCGAGCAGGAAGGCGGACCCGGCCAATATCCATGTGGTTTTCGAAACAAAAGTCCCACGCAGGGCGCGCCAAAGCAGGACCGCCAAAATTCCGTACTCAGTAAGATGACCGAGCTTGCGAACGGCCAGATGAACCGCGGCGATCGTGGCAAACGAAATTTGCGGATCCAGCCACCGCAGAAATGGCACGATAAAGCGCGAGGTGTGTTCGGCCGACAAGGCATCGGACGAACCAATGAAGATCAACAGCATCCAGGCGACCACCGGCATCCACTTACTGACGAGTCGGGAGACCTTCATGTTCAAATTGAAGTGATGACTCTAAGAGAAATGTTCGTGATCACAAACCTGTAGTCGCCTCGCTGTAGCCGCCTCGCTCTGCCTGCCACGCCGTAGCGGAGCGAAGGCGGGTCGAGGCGTTTCAACTGCCACGACACGGCGACAGAGCGCCGTGGCTACAACAAAACAGTGCAGTCGGCACACCTGCAGCTACAATTATGCCTCAACCGCGCGATGACTCGACTTGATCTGACCCAGCCGCTCGTCTTCGAGCCGATCTTCATGGAGCGCATTTGGGGAGGCCGCCGCCTGGAGTCGGAGCTCGGAAAGAAATTGCCGCGCCATGGGTTGATCGGCGAATCGTGGGAAATCGTCGATCGCGTCGAGGCGCAAAGCGTGGTGCGCGACGGCCCGCTGCGCGGGAAAACGCTTCACGAACTCTGGACCCGGCACGGCGCGGAAATTTTCGGCGACGTCGCTGTCGGTCCGCGATTCCCACTTCTGATCAAACTGCTCGACGCCCACGAAAGACTTTCATTGCAAGTGCATCCGCCCACGGAGATCGCAGCCCGGCTGGGCGGTGAACCGAAAACCGAATTCTGGTACGTCGCGCACGCCGAGCCGAATGCAGAACTCTTTGTCGGACTAAAAGCGGCGACGACTCGACCCGAGTTTGAAGAAGCGCTGCGCTCCGGAGCGATCGCCGATCAGGTTCACACCATCCCGGTGAAGACGGGCGATGCCATGTTTCTGCCGGCTGGTCGTTTTCATGCAGTGGGTGGAGGCAACCTGCTCGTTGAGATCCAGCAAAACAGCGACACCACTTATCGCGTGTTCGATTGGAACCGCCTCGACGACCACGGAAAGCCTCGCGCTTTGCAGGTCGAGGAAGCGATGCAAGCAATCGATTTTGCTGATGCCCGCCCCGATCTCATCCAGCCGGAAGGCGAGCTCCTGATCAGGCACGAGCTGTTCGAAATTCAAAAATGGACTCTGGAGCGTTCGCGCCAAATCGCTCCGCTCGGACAGTTCGTCATCGTTTGCTGCCTGGAAGGCGCCCTGCGTTGTGCAGATGTGGAGTTGGCCCCGGGAGAGTTTTTTGCGGTCCCGGCACAATTGCCGGAACGCGCGCTCCAGCCGGTGCGGCCTGGAACCACCCTGCTGCGCGTTTCGATCCCCGCTCAGGCCTGAAGCAAAACGCGTCGGACCGTTTCGTGATTTTTCACCGGCGTGGTATTCGGCTTCTGCCGGTCGGGCCTCGCAGCTTCGCTCGGCGCAACGATGACGCCGGCCGTGCATAGCAGCAGGCTTAAGAAAACAACGAACGCTTTGCTGGAGGCATTCATGCCAGTCGGGCTTGACCTGTGATTTCAAGCTAATCACATGCCTTATGGCAATCCGTTTCTTGCTCCCGGGTTCGAATCAGCGGCTGTTTAGACGCTGGAGATACCGAAAGGTGTAAAGCCCGGTTTCGTGTCCGTCGCCCCAGCGTGGTTGAAGGGCATAGCCGCCCACGATTCTGAACCCCGCCAGCTTGAAGCTTTCGTCCGTGTAAGTCACATGGGGTCGCGAAATATTGCCAAGCACGTCCGGTTCGCCGCCACACGCCGCACACGGGCAGGCCCGCCGCAAGAATTCCAACTTAAAGTAGAACTCGTTGCCATCATTCCATTGCATGGCGAGTTCGTCTCCGATCTGCTGAATATTCGTCGGTTCGAGGCGCATGGGTGAATCTTAGCAGAAAGTGTTTGAGGTGGATCGACCGCTCCGTCGGGCGATGCTAAGTCAGGCACCGATGGCGCATTATTTTTAGCATCGAGCAAGGGACTGCTCGATCCACCTAGTCCGCGTTCATCTCTGATCCACGACGCGCCTTCAACGTCGCACGCGCCCCGAAGATAGCCGTGCCGACGCGCACCATGGTCGCACCTTCCTCGATCCCGACCGTGAAATCATTCGTCATGCCCATGGAGAGCTGCGGCAACTTCATGGAAAATTCCTTTTCCAACGCATCACGCAATTTCCGAATTTCGGCAAAGTATTTCCGCGACGCTTCCGCTTCCTCGGCGATAGGCGGAATTGTCATCAAACCCTCGATCGACAGCCGCGGAA
Organism: uncultured Verrucomicrobiae bacterium; assembly: GCA_963788855.1. GTDB lineage: Bacteria > Verrucomicrobiota > Verrucomicrobiia > Chthoniobacterales > UBA10450 > CAWBIE01. The sequence continues at coordinate 291,615 of CAWBIE010000002.1, read as the reverse complement.
TGGAGAGCAGCGACTCCATTTCGCTTCGCAGTTTGTTCGGAGCGAAACCGAACTTGCTCCCCTCCCCGGCTACGTTCACTTCCAGCAAAACGCGCGGATGCATCCCCGCTTCCTCGGCAACCCGGTTCATGTCTTGCGCGAGCGCCAGTGAATCCACGCTGTGAAAAAGTTCGAACATCGGCAGAGCGTGTCGAATTTTGTTCTTCTGCAGATGACCGACGAAATGCCAGCGCAGGCTCGACGGAAGTTCAGGAATTTTTGCGCGGGCTTCCTGCACGCGACTTTCTCCAAAGACATCCTGCCCGGCCTCGTGCGCTTCGCGAATCCGGGCCGCTTCGTGGGTTTTGGAAATTGCGATGAGCTCTATTTCCCCCGGCTGCCGTCCGGACCTGGCCGCTGCCACCGCGATCTGCGCGCGCACCCGTTCCAGATTATCGCCAATCTGACTCATTAACTGATCTCCTATTATAATACGCCGACCGCGCGGGAAATGAGCAGTACAACAATGGTTAGAGAAATAAGGACCTGCACCATGACGAGCACCTTGGCCCAACGAGCCAGAAGCGGGGCATCGGTCGGACCGAAAGTGGAGCTCTGAGTGAACGCCACAAAAAGATAATCGACGAACCGCGGCCGCCATCCTTCCACCTTGAAGCGACCGCGCTCTGATTTCTCGATCTGCATCTGCGGGAAAAGAAAACTGCAGCTGCCGAATTCGTGCCGCTCATGGCGCAGACCCGGCCCCCCGCCGTCGAGTCGCCAATACCAAAGGGTGAACACGATCACGTTGGTCAGCCAGAGCAGTCCGCCGGAAAACAAAAGCTGGAGGGGCTCTTCCTTGTGCGAGGGCAAGGCCCGGACGAGCAGAATCACCGATCCGATCAGGGCCAGAGTGGTAATCCCGTTAATGAGAATGCCGAGCACACGATTCAGGGAGTGCCGCCCGATGCGATGACTCACCACGGTAGGAACCAGTAAGACCAGAATCAAAGTCGGCAGCAGCCAGATCGGCCCCACAACCAGTGCGCGCGGGAGGGCCAGGTAAATTGCGCCGACGGCGATGAAGGCAAGCACGGCCTGCCAGCGCGGCTCCGGCTTATCGATCTTCTCCGTCTCGGGCATGACTCTTTATACGCAGAATTTGTTTCCGGCGCGAGCGGACCCTTCTCTGGAGCCGTCGCCCTCCGCGCGACGAGATGGCAGGCGGATAAAACTCACTCGACTGGCGCTTCGCAGAGCGAGGCGGCTACAGTAAGTCTCGTCCAATTCCAAAACTTTTGATTGACCGAGACCGCCTTTTCTCGGGTGATATGGCCCATGTTCAAGCGCGTGTTGAAATGGTTTCTCTGGATCGGGGCGGTCGCCTTTGTCGTCGCTCGCGATTTTTCTGATCAATCTGATCTGGTTCCGGCCATGGAGTCTCAATCTCTTTTACGACAAGGTCTTTGCCGAATTCATCTTCCACGAGCCGGAACTGCTTTCATCACTCGGATTAGTCGAGCAATTCGGCATCACCAGTCATAACGGAAAATTAGACGACGAATCGCCCGCGCATCAGCAGCAGGTCCTGGATGAGTGGAAAAAAAATCTCGCGCAGTTGCGCGAGTATCCACTCGATAAGCAAACCCCGTCGCAACGCCTTTCCACTCATATCCTGGACTGGTTCGTCCAACGCGAGGTCGAAGGTGAGAAGTGGCAGTGGCATAACTATCCGGTAAACCAGCTCTTTGGCGTGCAGAACGAGTTCCCGTCCTTCATGGCGAGCACGCATCGCCTGTTGGACCGCCAGGATTGCAATTACTACGTTATGCGCCTCGATGCCGTGCCGAAGAAATTCGACCAATTGCTCGAGGGCTTGAGATTGCGCGAAGAAAAGAAAATCCTCCCGCCCCGCTTCGTGGTGGAGGAAGTGATCAAGGAGATGAGCGAATTCGTGGCGAAACCAGCCGACGAAAATATTCTGGCCACTTCCTTTAAGACGCGCGCAGCCAAAATCGCCGGTCTGACAGAAAAGGATCGCGAGGATTTTCAGGCACGGGTGGACGCCGCCATCACCGACCACGTCTATCCCGCGTATCGTGGCCTGATCGATTACTTTACCGCGCTGCTGCCGAAGACGACGACCGACGATGGTGTCTGGAAATTGCCGGATGGCGATGAGTTTTACGCCTACGTCCTGCGCAAAAACACGACAACGACGCTCAAACCCGATGAAGTACACGCGCTTGGGTTAAGCGAGGTGACGCGAATCGAAGGCGAGATGCGCGCGATTCTCGACGCCAATGGATTTGCCGGCCAGCCGATTGGCGCAGCTATGGACAAACTGGGCAAGGATCCGCGTTTTCTTTATTCGAACGACGACAAAGGCCGCGCGGACGCGCTCGCGGAATACAGACGCTTGCTCGACGCGGCGAACAAAAATTGCCGGCAGCTATTTCTTACCTATCCCAAGGCGAAATGCGAAGTGCAGCGCGTGCCGGAGTTCAAGGAGGCGACTGCTCCCGGCGCCTATTACAACCCGGGCGCTCAGGACGGCACCCGGCCGGGGATCTTCTTCGCCAATCTCCGCGACATGAACGAGGTGCCGAAGTGGAGCATGCCGACGCTCGCGTATCACGAAGGCATTCCGGGACACCATTGGCAGATCTCGACGGCCCAGGAACTCACCGGGTTGCCGCAATTTCGCAAAGTGATTCCGTTTACCGCCTATGCCGAAGGGTGGGCGCTTTATTGTGAATGGCTGGCCAAGCAAGTTGGCTGGTACAAGGACGATCCCTTTGGCGATCTCGGTCGATTGCGCGATGAGCTTTTCCGCGCCGTTCGCCTCGTCGTCGATACCGGGATTCACGCGAAACATTGGACGCGCGAACAGGCCATCGCTTACATGCGAGACAAAACCGGAATGGGTGAAAAGGATGTAAAAGCGGAAATCGAGCGTTATATCGTCATGCCTGGCCAGGCCTGCGCCTACAAAGTCGGGATGCTAAAGATTCAGGAGTTAAGGAAACGCGCACAGGACCAGCTGGGCGAAAAATTCGACCAACGGGAATTCCACGACACGCTCCTCAAGAATGGAGCGACTTCCACTCGAGATTCTGGAAGAACAGGTAAACGACTATATCCAACGCAAGAAAGCTTAGCCGCCATACACTCTCTTGAATTATAGGGCCGGCGCATCGCTTGCCGAACTAGGGAAACCCGGCAGGCGGAGCGCCTGCCCTACAGATTATCGCTCCGTTGGGCCCAACCGAGCGGCACGATTTGATCGAATATCTCAAGACGCTTTAGGGCAGAATTAGGATTGTAACTGGAACCGATGATCAGAATACTCCCGCCATGAACTTCACCAAAAACATCGGTATGCTGCTGTTGGCCATCTATCTCATCGTCGTTGGTCTGATAAGCTTTGGAATTGCCCTGCCCTCGATGATCGTGGGAATCTTGGCCCTACTCGCCGGCATTTTTATTCTTATCGGCAAATAGCCACCCCGCACCGGACCCTACTCGCCGATTTGCGCAATGCGGCGACTTAGAAGCATCTCGGTCTGACGTGTCCGCGTTGATCACGTCGACTTATACTTCTCGCTCTGTAGGGGAAGCTGCCAGCTCCCGAAAGCTTTCGGAGCCAGCTTCCCATCAGTCACCCGAGCGAATTCATCATGTCCTTCGCTAATCGCGGCCCGGTTCCGGCGTCCTCGTGTTTGAAGTAAATAAAAACATCGCCCCAGGCCTTGCTTTGACCGCGCACGAACTCGGCCCAGCGCGCCACATCCCCGGCGCCGTAATCTTCGCGCCGAAGCCGCAAATAACCCCAATCCGCGGTCGCGACAGTCGGCGTCGAGATTTCTTCCATGTCGGCAATGCACAAAACCGCGCCCCTGGTTTTGAGCGCCTCATATACTTCGTCGGCAAACCACGATTCGTGACGAAACTCGAAGGCCGCCCGCAGGCCGCCGGGCAAACCGTTCACAAAATCGGCCAGCAAGATCGTATCCTTTTTGAAATTCGGCGGCAGTTGAAATAAAACCGGTCCGAATTTTTCACCCAACGCGGAAGTTACGTCATAAAAATAACGCAACGTATCAGTGCAGTCCCGCAGTCTGGCGAAGTGCGTGATCTTCTGCGGCGCCTTCAGGCCAAAGCGGAACTTTGACGGTGTCTGCCGGCTCCAATTCTCAATCGTTTTGGCCGACGGAATGCGGTGAAAGGTGTAGTTGACCTCGGTGGTAGGAAACCGCTCAGCGTAAAACGGCAGCATCTTCGCGGTCGGAAGATCCTCCGGATAGAACTTTCCTTTCCACTCGGAATACTGAAATCCGGATGTGCCGATCCAGGGTGTCATACATTTACCCCGCCTCCCGCAAAATCCATGGCGACCGGATCAGGCGGCGCCCGGGGTGTCGCGCAATTTCCTCCGGCGAAACTCCATCGCCCAAAGCGCCGCGATGGTCAGGATATCGCTGACGATATGCGTGGCTCGCACACTGCCAAGCGTCGCTGGCGTCAAAGTGGGTTCAAGAAGATCCCGTTGCTGCTTCAAATTAGGCTGCGATGAACCGCTGGCATCGAACTGGTCGATCGCCTGCAAAACGGCGAATCGTTGCGCGGTTGTGTCATGCATGGCGTCGAGGTTTTTATAAGCGAACAAGGCGAACAGGATCGAAACCAGCGCGGTCGTCACAGCGGCCGGCTGTTTGCGCATGGAGGAGAATGCCAGGAGTCCGCCAATAATAATGACGTAAAGGTTCCAATATGACTGCATGGCAGTGGCGCGCTCGAAGTAGAGCTGGATTAATTCGTTGTAATTCATAGAGAGAGGTTCCGATCATCGCGAGTAGAGGAGATTGAGGCGAGCAGAAAAAAGCTCACGCCGGGACCGGCGCAATGTTCGCGTAGTGCTCCAACTCGAACAGCGCTGAAACTATTTCGGGCCGAATAACGATGGATGGGCGAACCTGTCGCAAGATGGCCAGAGCCTGGGCGGCATCGGCGGTGCCACTCATTATTAGATGGGCGGCGACGGCAGCGGCACTCCGGGAATACCCGATTTTGCAGTGAACGTAGACCGGACCGCGCGCGCGGCGTTCTTCAAGGAACACGCTCATCTCCCGCAGCTGCTCCAGGCTGGGCGCGGTTAAGTCGAGAATGGGAATGTTTTTGTAACAGATCGCGCGGAACGGCTTGGCTTCGGAGAATTCCGCACTGAGATCGAGCACCGCGTTGACCCCGGCCCGAACGGCCGCGGTTGCTTCAGCGTCGTTCAGTTTCCGACCGATCCAGATGTTTGGCGTGACCTCATTCCAAGCCTGACATTTTTGTCGATAATAAAGGAACGAGATGTACTGCCCGGCGAGGCAGGGACCCAATGCAAACCAGGTGCTCCACGGCAGTCTGCCATCCGTCTTTCGAAAAATTCCGGGCCCAAGGCAAAAATAAGCGCCACTGACCAGCGCGAGAGAAAGAGCAGGCCACAAGAGCAAGATTCCCGCGGGCCAAAGAATTATGCTGCCAAGGCACAGGGCCAGCGCCGCGAACAAATAATAAGAACCAACACGCGCGTTTCTTCGGACCGGCATCGGTCCAGCGGAGCCCGGAAAAAAATACAGGCAGTATCCGCCGAGGATCAGCCCGGTCACGATGTCGATTACGTGATGTTGATGTGTGAGTACGGGAGAAAGAGCGATTAGAGCAAACCAAACGATCAGCGCGCTCCGCCAGATCCCGTGACTCCAGTGGACATAACGCTCGATCAGAATCAGCCAAAGCGCCGCGTGCAAGGAAGGGACCAGATTGAATGGCGCGTCCATGTTTCGAAACCAATCGAAAATTGCGCCAGGCCAGCCGTCGGCGGCCGGTCTTGAAAAAGCGAAACGCAACGGAAAAAGCAGAAAGCAGATTCCAGCAATGATGATCGCGAATCCAACGCGCCGCGTGAAAACGCGAAGCTCCCGTTCGCCGCGACAGAAAAATGGCGCCGCCACAAAAAAGAGATCGATCGACATATAGGGCAGGATCAGGAACGGCACGAATGGAATTCCACGTTCCCATTGGAAGTAAAAGGTGCCGACACCGCTGCGCTGCGCAGTGACCCAGTTGCAGCCACCGTAAACAACCAGAAAAAGGACGGACAATCCGATGGAAGTTGCGAGAGCTTTAGTACGCACGGTGGAATCTCGCGGTTCTTGCGCGACACTTACATCGACGCACTTGTTTAGCATCGAGCGGCGCCTCCTTCGCCAAGGCTACGGCGCGCCAAGGGAGCGCTCGATCCACCAACACCCATTACTCCGACACTCCATTACTTGTGCTCCGCCGAGCAATCGAAACGGTGAACATCCCCCATTGATCCACCGCCATCTCCACTTTTTCGAACCCGGCGGCGCAGACCAGTTGATCCATCTCGGCGGTTGTCCGGCGCCGCATGACCCATGGTTTGCCTTCGTGATTGCGCAGCACACGCGCGATGAATTCCACCTGCGGATGCCAGGGCTGGTTCGTGTAAATGAGATATCCGCCCGCGCCCAGGTTCTCGGCCAGACCGCGCAATGAATTCAAAACCATTTCGTTGGAGGGAAATAATTCATAGAGACCGGAGACAATTGCGATCGTGGCGCGCGGCCTGATTTGAGCCAGGGAATTGCGGTCGAAAGCATCCCCGGATTCAACTGATACTGTGCCGAGCTTGAATTCCGCAGCCAGCGCCCGCGCCGCATCGACGTTTTCCTCTTTGTAATCCCGTAACATCGCGCTAGCCGGTATCTTTGGAGTCGCCGCCATGGTTTCGATCACATAACGCCCGGCGCCGGCCGCGACGTCCAGGATGCAAACCGGACGTCCCTCGGCGTGCACGCCTTCGATGAGAGACTTCAAAGCTGTTTCGAGATTTGCTTTGCGCTGTCGTATGCCCTGCCAACCGATGCTGTTGAGGTAAGATCGATCGATCAACCTCCCAAGACCGAGCGAACCACACGCTTGATTTCGGTAAATGTAGTCGAGAGAAAGCCCGGAATCGAAACCGCTGCGCCATCCAATGTCGACGCCCCTGCTCAAACGGCCAGCCGTTCTCAGTCCGGCCCGCGCGACTGCGAATTTAAAGCCACCGCCGTTGCCATTTCGCAGCCGTTTATATTCCCGCGATGTGTAGCCGCTTTTGTCGGCCTCAAGCAATGAAGGAACGGACGACGCCTCGGCAAAGCGTTCACAGACAAAGTCACGCACACGCTTCACGATCTCCTGCCGGTTTTGTTCGTGGAAAATCGCGTGATACGCCCCGGGAAAAACGTACCTCTGCTTCACGGGCGAAGAAATGCGGGCGAAGAATTTCTGCTCAGCCCCAGGACTAACGACCCAATCACGTCCCGCCCCCAGCATCAGCGTCGGCGTGTCGATCGCGCCCGCATCGGCCACCAAACGCCCGGCCGTGTCGCGCAGATCGAGAAGAACATTGATCGCGATTTGCCGGAAAATAAGATCATCCGAATCGTAGCGGGCGGCTTGTTCCCTGTCGTGCGTGAGCATGGTTGATTTGACGTAGCTCTTCACGTAGCCCGGGCCGAACAGTTTCTGCTTGAGCCGCAACGCTGGCACGGCAAACGGGATGTAAAGTCTTACTTGAAAAGCAGCGGTCGCCAGGATCATGGCTCGAATTCCCGGCGCATAATCATGCACCCACGCGGCCACCGTGACGGCCGCCAGACTGTGGGCCAGCACAATCATGTCTGACAATGCAATCCCGTGCTGCTGCGAAATGTGGCGCACAAAAGCGTCAACGTCTTTGATAAGATCGCTCACGTTATTTGCCGCCCCGCGCGCTCCGTCCGACCGCCCATGGCCGCGTGCGTCCCACGCAAAAACCGCCACGTCCGGCATGTCCAACAGCTCGACTGTTTCCTGCCAGCGCCCCGAGTGTTCGTGCCCGCGGTGGAAAAGCAGCAGCGCCTTGCGCGCCGGCTTTGCAGGGATCCAGGCACGATAGAACAGCTCAAGGCCGTCCCACGTTTGCATGACGTGTTCAGTCGCCTTCATATCGCCGTCGCAGATCAATCACCGCCTCGCGCAACTCGCCCGCGATGGCGCAGATATCCGCCCTGTCACTCATGCGCGATTTATAATTGCGCGGCTCTCCTACGATCAATCGAACCTTCCTCGGCCATGGCAAACGGCGTCCCTTTGGCCAGGCGCGAAAGGCGCCCTCCAGATAACAAGGCACAACGCTGACGTCACGCCCGGCCACCAGGGCACCGATACCCGATTTGAACTCCTGTATCTCTCCGGTTCTCGATCGTGTTCCTTCTGGAAAAATAATCAGAATATTCCCGGGATTGCGCAGGAGCTGCTCGCAAATCAAAAGACTTTGCCGGACCTGCGCCTGGCGGGCGAAAGGCAAAGCGTTGACTACGACGGCCGCTATCCAGAGACGGGGCACGCTTTGGAAAAAATAATCCGAGGCCGCGGCAGGAAAGGCGCAATGCAACTTGCGCAGAGGCAAGGCAGCCAGCAAGCACAGAGTATCCAGATGACTCGAGTGATTCGCGACCAGGACAAGCGAGCGGTTGGTGCGCAGTGATTCGTGTCCGACGATCTCGAACCGATGGTAGAGGCGCAGCAACATCCGGATGATCAGCGCACTGGCCGATCGCGCGCCATAAACAAACATGTCGCGCTCGCGCGGAAAACGGCGCAGACGCTCGACCAGGGTTTGATCGAGATCCGACGCGGAATCGTAATGCCACCTCTTCATCGCAAGGGATAGTAATAGCCCGCCATGTGCATGAACAGCGGCGCGACATAAATCAAGCTGTCGATGCGATCCAGAATCCCGCCGTGACCGGGAATCATCGTGCCCATGTCTTTCGTTCCGATATCGCGCTTGATCACACTGATGGAAAGATCACCCAATTGTCCGCCGATCCCAACAATCAATCCGGTTAAAATCAACTGGGCGGTGCCGAAAAAGGGAAAAGAAAATCGCAGGACCCAGGGCAGGATCATGGCGACGGCCACCGCGCCGAGAGCACCTTCCCATGTCTTGTTCGGGCTGATCTTGCTGCGCAGAGGATGACGTCCAAATAATTTGCCGAAGGTGAACGCGGCTACGTCGCTCAACTCGGTCGCAAAAACAATGTAGCAAATAAAACCATAAGCGTTGCGCGCGTTGGCCAGGAATCCGAGATGACCGAACATCCAACCGATGTAAACAAACCCCACGATGGCCAGCGCCATGGGCTGCAATTCCCCACGGGCGCGATTGCGCAGAATAGGAACAAGCAGAACGAGCGCGATTGCGAATACCGGAACGGCCACAAAAAAAGCGTACCAGCCGGAGCCGGGCTCAAGGCCACGCGGATGGGGCAGCAACGAAGCGACGCCGACCGCGATGATTCCGGCATAACTCGCGCCCGTCATCCACCAGTCGCGATAAAGACCGGAGGCGCGCGCGAATTCCTTGAATGCAAAGATGGCCAGCAGCGTCACGCCAACAATTGTTGGCACGCGCCCCGCCCAGACGACGGCCAGCGCGATGGGCGACATAATGAGCCAGGATCGGTACGTGTCCCAAACCGCGCCCAGTTTCTTGTGTAAGGCAAGGCGAAGGAAGACCAGGATCAATCCGCCAAGGCCAAGAGAAATTGGAACCAGAATGAGGTAAGCGCGGAAGACCGGGTCATGCAGAGCGATCTGAGGCGACATCATTTGGCCTCAAGCGCTCGCATGATTCGCCGTAATCGAACCACCATGGTTTGCACACAGCCCGCGATGATAAAAAGACAGGTCCAATCGAGGACAGTGAGATGAAGAATTCGAATCGCGCCATGATCGCATTGCCAGACAACCCACGTGGCCCAGGCGCCGAGATGAAGGGCCACCATTCTCCAGGGCTTGGACATCACCCCGTTAAATTCACGCCGCGCGCCCACCGCCTGACCGAACAATCCGACATAAGCGGTAAGCAGCGCAAAAATCGCCGCCCAATAGCCGAGAATCGGATTCATCAAACCACTATGCGCGACGCCCGCAAAAATTAGCAGGTCGGAGATGCGATCCGGCAGATCGTTCAGGATTTCTCCGCGCGCGCTGGCTTTTTCTGCGGCTACCGCCACCATGCCATCGAGCATATTGAACCAAAGGCGCAGATAACAAAAAAGGGGCGCTACCAGGAGGAGAATCGGATGCCTCCCCGCCTGCCAGAAACAGATCGCAGCAGCGGCCGCCGCCACAATCGACGTGTAAGAAATGGTATCCGGATGAATCCCGCAGCGAACGCATAAATTTGTCGCCCAACGCGCTGTCTTCCGGAATAAATCCGCGATGGGTCGCCGGGAGACCGGGTGGTAGTCCGCCATTCGGTTAACCTAAACCACGGCACGGCCTCATGGGGAGAACGCAGTTCAATCTTCAGCTCTGCAATTCGCCCCGCTTGCGCCAAAAAAAGAACGCCATCACCAGAGTAGTCAGCACCAGTCCGATTCCGAATTCATCGATGATGTATTTTGACCAGGTCGTGTCCCGCGTCAGCGGGGTAAAAATCAGCTGAATAAAGAGATTGTGACTGCCGTGCAAAATGGCCGCCGGCCAAAGACTGCGCGATCGCAAAGCGAGCCACGCCAGAATGAAGCTTTCGGCCACGACCCCAACTGTGAAACAACTCAAGCCATACCACGCCGGCGTGCCCGCATTGTAATCGGCGAAAAGAAGAATCGGGTAGTGATAAACGGCCCACATCAAACCGCTGATCAATCCGATGAGGGGAAATCGCACCACCTTGGCCAATTCCGGGACAAGAAATCCACGCCACCCAATCTCTTCGCCGAGCGCGCGCGAAGTCTTGCCCACCATGCCGAGACTTGCGGTCAGGAGAACGAAAAGTGTAAGAGTGAGACCGGGAGAGAAATTCGTCCAACCGAAGTCCTGAGCGACCTTGGACAGAAATGACCGATCGAACTCCCCCAGTCCAGTCGTCCAGACAACGAGATAAACGGGCAGGGCATACGCGACAGGGATGAAATAAGCCAGCCATTCGTAGCGCGATTTACCCCAACCCCATGGCAGGTCGCGAATTCTTTCGCCAAAAAGCGTCTTGGTCAGAAAGGCAGCCAGCGCCGGACTCCACATCGACCCGGTGACGTAAAGCAAATTGCCGGCCTCCATCCGTCCCGCGTGTATGACGCACGCGTCAAACACGCCGCTGAACAGCATGGTCAGCGCATAATAAAGGCCGATCTTTTTCCAAATGCGTGCTTTTGCCTCTTCCACGCGATCGGCTCCGTTGCTAGCCATCAGCCTCGCAGGGCTTTGGTAAAACGAATCAACTCCTCCGCCACGTGCTCGATGCGCTCGACGACTTTCTTGTCCTTGAGTTTGTCATCGTCGAACGAATCCCCCGTGGCATAAACAAACCGCGGAATAATCACGGAACGAAAATCGAGCATCAGACTGTTGGCATAACCCATGACCGACATGTAACTGGTGGTGCCGCCGGCCGCGCAAAGAAATCCGACGACCTTGTTTTCCCACGAACTACCCGTCAGCTCGAGCATGTTCTTGGCTGCCGCGCTGACGTGATAATTATAGACGGGCGTCGCGACGATGATCCCATCGGCCGCTTTGATTGCCTTGTTCAGAGCCTGCGCTTCAGAATGCATGTAGCACTTGTCGGCATCGCAGAGCGGCAGATTGAGTTTACTGAGATCGATCCAATCACAGTCCGCCTTGGCCTTCTGCAGATGACTAAAGGCCACCCGTCCCATAATCCGGCTATTGCTCTCCGGATTTCCGCTCGTGCTGATTACCAGATATTTTGCCATGCTCGCGCACAGTCTAGCGCGAATCGCCATCTCGTCACGTCTCCCCTGCCCCGCCGCCATGTATTTTCTGCCCGAGCGAGAGAAAATCCATTCTGAATAAGAAGCGGTGCGAGTTTTGTGCGAAGATTGACTATGACGCGTCTCCCCTGGTTCATGATCCTGGTCGCAGGTCTCTCCTTTGATTTTTCCTTTGCGGCCCAGGCAGCTGACACCGTTTTAGAGAGCGGGCCGTCCAAGGTGCATCTACTCGAGCTTTTTACTTCGGAAGGGTGCAGCAGCTGTCCGCCCGCGGAAGCGTGGCTGGCGAAACTCAAAGAGAACCGCGGATTGTGGAGTGAGTTCGTGCCGGTGGCTTTCCATGTCGACTACTGGGATCACCTCGGCTGGCGCGATCCTTTCGCTTCCAGGGAGTGGACAGCACGTCAGCAATCTTACGCGGCGCGTTGGCATTCGGACGACGTTTATACTCCCGCGTTTGTGCTGGATGGAAACGAATGGCGCAACCAGGAATTGCCGCGACGCGCCGTGGAGCTAATTGGCTCGTTGCGCCTGGATGCTGGGCCCGACAACGTGCTTGTGACCTTTAAGTCGGCCCGAAATGACGCGCGAGCCTACGACGTCTATCTGGCCAGACTGGGGTCCGGCCTCTCCTCCGACGTCAACGCTGGCGAAAATCGCGGGCGCAAGCTGAGGCACGACTTCGTTGTGCTTTCCTTGCAGAAAGCGGCAATCGCCGCCAACGCGACACAGGTAAATTTATCACTCGATAAATCGCATCCAAACAAAAACGGCGCACTCGCCGCCTGGGTTACCTATGCCGGCGATCCCACTCCGCTTCAAGCCGTGGGCGGCTGGTTACCGTAGCTCTACTGTGACGTCCTTTTCGATCGTGAAACTCACCTTATCGGCGAGGTCATAACCGACATAAATCTCAAAGCGATACTTTCCGACGGGCCAACCACCTTTTGGGCGAGCCAGCGAGAAAACGCCATGGTCGTCCGGCCGTTCCGCAGTCACCGAGGCTTCTGTGATCTTCGTATCCCGCGGAGCAATAAAGCCCACGTCCTCTGCTATCCAGACGGCGCGAACCTTGTCGCCGGATTTCAGAGCGTCGCCTTTCCAGATGGCATAGATTCCCGGCGTACTGGCAAAGAATTTCGTCTTGATTTCGCCACCCTTCCTGTCCGCCAGGGTGGCATGTAGCAGTTTTCCGCCAGGCCCATTGCTCAATTGATTGGGCGCATCCGGCGGGTCGGCACGAATCGTTATGCCGATCAGAACAAGGAATACGAACAACAGCGTTCGCTTCATCGACCCAGAAATGCGCGGGACTAATGCCACCTTCAATTTGTTCGACCGAGATTGTGTCTCGTCCAGAGGCCCATCAGATAATTCGATAATCCTTTAGCTCTTTGAAAAGAGTCTCCACCACAGTCTTCACCACCACCACCGTGGGAATGGCGAATAACATGCCCCACAAGCCCATAACCAGGGAGCCACCGATAATCGCGATGACCACCACGAGTGGATGAATGTTGACGGCGCTCCCCAAGACAAACGGTTGAAAGACCGCGTTGTCCAGGACATGGGCGATCACCACCAGAATCACCACGTAAAGCGCCAGGTCATTGGGATTCAAACCGGGAATCAGGGGCTTTATGTCTTCTGCGATCAAGGCGTAGCTAAGACCAATCGCCAGGCCAATTACCGTGCCCAAAAATGGAATCGCGCTAACCAGTCCCGAAACCAGGCCAATCGCCACGGACACGCCCACGGGAATCCCAAGCAAGATGAGTCCAACCGCAAAGGTCAGACCAACCAAAGAGCATTCCAGCAAGGTCCCGCGCAGATATTTGCCGATGGCCTCTTCGAGCCGATCGAGGACGGTCAACGATAATTCGAAGTAGCGATTGGGGACGAGGCTAATGAAGTAACGGCGCAGCTGTCCGTTATCGAAGCCGAGAAAGACAAAAATCAGCGGCGCTAAAATCCAGACCGATAAATCGTCCTTCGACTTGGGAGCCTCGTTCCCGGCGACCGCCGGCGCGGCCGCCGCAGCGACCGGGGCCACGGCCGGAGCTAAGCCCGTGGGAGCCTTTTCCTCCTCCGCTACATATTTGGTCGTGCTTTGATTCGCTCGAAAATAATCGAAAAATTTATCCTCAGTGGGAGGCTGCCCGTTGTATCCCGCCCGATATCTCATGAATAGATCGCGTTCTTCCGGATCGAGTTCGAGTGATTGATTGATTCGGTCCATGAGCGGCCCGGCTTCCTTTGCGATCAACGGGGCGAGCACACTCGATTTTCCGTCGGGTGATTTCGCGACGAGCTGCTGATACTTCTCATTTAATTTGTATTTCAGTCGCACCCTGAACTCGAGCTTCTGTTTTTCGTCGGGGATGTGTTTTCGCAGAGTGTCGAAGGCGAAGAACAAAACCAAGCCGATGGCTGCGAAAGAACAGAGAACCTGAAGTTCGTGCGGCAGCCATGGGATTTTGAAACGCTCCTTAACCGGGCGAAACAGGAAGGCGAGGAGAGCGCCCACGATGATGGGCAGGATAAGGCTGCTTAACTTCCAGATCAGAAATCCGGAGGAGAGAAGCGCGAGGGCCACGAAAGTAAAGTGAAAGATCCTGCGGCGGATCCTGCGTTCCCGCTCCTTTTCTTCGAAGTCCCGACGGCGACTCATCCTGTTCCGGACCTGTCTGTAGGAATTGCCGTCTGCACCAATTCGTTGGTCGAACGCAATCGATCCCCGACCATGCGCGACAGAGCCCGATAAATCTGGCAGGCCGTCTGCGGATCCTTGTGAATCAAATCATTCAGGTCGTTGCGGTAAAGAGCCAGGGCGCGAGTGCGCTCCAGGGCGCGCGCATTGGCCGAGCGCGGCGTTTCATCGAGCAGGGCCATCTCACCGAAGAAAGCGCCTTTTTCCAGAGTGGCTAGACTGGCCGTGTGATTTTCTCGGGAAATTTCCACCGCCACCCGGCCGTCCAGGATCAAGAAGAGCGCGGCCCCCGGCTGTCCTTCTTCAAAGATAAATTCGTCGGTCTCATAGGTTCGCTCGAACATGATATCGGAAACACTCTTGAGTTGCCGATTGGACAACTCATTGAAGAACGGCACCGTCTTCAGAAACTGCATGCGGTGCAACTCGGGGCTTGAAGTCCTCCAGCGTCCCAGCGTTTCCCAGAGCAATTTATCCGCGACGAGTTTAGGAGCCGACATTCGTTTTGATGAGATTCGGCCCGCCCAGCCGGTTCAATTCGGTCCCGATCCCGCGCCATAGTACGGTCGATCGATCGGCAATTTCAATCGAAAAGAATCCGCCATAACGCCTCGACCAAAGGTCATTTAAGAAGTTGAGCCCACCAAATCCTCGGTTGGGCGCCCGTTCAACGGAGAGGTCAGCGGCGCCTCTCGGCCACGATCTCCAAAACCATCGGTGTAAGCATGATCGAATTCGGATCCTTTTCCATGCCAGCGAATTCGGCACGAAAGTTCTTCGCAAACGATTCGTCGATTCGACCCAGCTCCTGCAGGCGAGTGGGACCGCTTTGGATGAAGGTGGCCGGCCATTGCCACATGTGGTCCGCAGGTCGAATGCAATAAATATGCGGCTTGATAGAACGAAAAACGAAGTCGTTCTCCAGGAGCAAAGGCAATAAATCCCCCGCGATGTCGGCTTTTCCGCCTGTTTCCCGCCAGGTTTCCACGATATGTTGAACAAATTCCTGCTGGTAAGGTCGAGGCGGCATAAAGCCCCAGGTCTGATAAGCGCCGTATTCGTGAAAGATGGCGACTCCTCCTTTGCGCAAGACTTCGCCCACCTGTCTGATCACACGGGCCGGATCCGGAACGAACGACAGCACCCACCGGCACCAGCTGAAGTCGTATCCGCCGGGTGGCAGATTGTCCGTCATCAGATCGAGCTCGTGAATTTTGACGTTCGTTAGGGCGCGCGTCCGGACGCGTTCCTGCAGCGTGCCCACAAATTTGCTGGAACGCTCGACTGCCGTGACCTCGCCTTCCGGTCCGACAATTTCGGCCAGATCAACCGTGGCGTAGCCCGGGCCGGCACCCAGATCGAGCACGCGCTTACCCACCGTCAGTCCCGCCCTCTGCCAGCAATCCAAAACCATCGGACGCCAGACGCGATGTTGCAGACCTAGCCGGGCAATTTCATCGTCGTGTGTTCCAAGAACGTAATCGTCGTCGGTGCTCATGATTCCTGGATCAGATTCTTCCTCAGCTTACCGCAAAAGAGAAGAGGAAGAAGCGATCTTATCGGCGTAGAAACGCGAATGCCGGTGAATGAGGTTGATATCAACGGTCCCTCTAATCTAGCCTTTTAACCTCATGGCCGGCGTGTGTGTCATCGTGGCTTATCGGCCGAAGCCGGGAAACGAGAAGGAGGTTCTCGCGCTCGTGCGCGCGCGCGTCCCCACTCTGCTAAAGGAAGAGCTGGTGACCCATCGCCCACCCGTTATCATGCGCGCCCGGGATGGCACGATCGTCGAAGTGTCGGAATGGAAATCGCGTGCCGCGATTGAGGCGGCCCATCAGAATCCAAATGTGCTGGCCATGTGGAACAAGTTCTTGGCGGTCTGCGATTGCGTGCCCTTGAAGACGCTGGCGGAAGCAGAAGAAATGTTTGCCGGCTTCGAGCCGATCGAGGATTGACCTCAGTTCCCAGCGTGTGGGGCGCGGTTGTATTCCTCCATCGCTTTGGGCATCAACGCCTGCAGTTGTTGAATACGGCTGCCGTGCGATGGATGGGTCGAGAGAAACTCCGGCGGTTGCGAGCCGGTCGCGCTCTCCATGCGCTGCCAAAAGCGAATGCTTTCCTGCGGATCGTATCCGGCCCGGGCCATGTAAGTCAGGCCGATCTCGTCCGCCTCGGATTCCTGCTTGCGGCCAAACGGCATGAGCACGCCATACTGCGCGCCCGCGCCGAGTGCACCCATCACGGCCCGCTGCTGGTCGTAACTCATATCGGAGAGTGTTCCAGCCACTCCCATCATCGCTGTCTGCGCAAGGTTCTGTTCGAAGACACGCTGCGATCCGTGCCGCGACGTCGCGTGCGCCATTTCGTGTCCCAGCACGGTGGCGAGCGCCGCTTCATTCTGGGCCACCGGCAGAATGCCCGTGTAAACCACGATCTTGCCGCCCGGCAGGCAAAATGCATTCACCTGGTCATCGCGAATGAGCGAGACCGCCCACTGAAAATCCGCGCCCGCCTGCCCGGTGGCGGCGGCCAGGCGCGACGCCACCCGTTTCACCATTTCGAGCTCCGGGCCGGAAGAAATGGCCTGCGATTGCGAGAGGACCTGCTGATAACTTTGCAAACCGAGCGCTGCCTCCTGCGAGGTGGACATTCCGACTCGACTTGCCCGCCCCGTCTCCGGGTTTACGAATTTTTCCGACGAAAAATACTGATACGCGAAAAAAAGCCCCGCCAAAACAAGTGGGAGCCATCTGAAATGTCTGCGCTCCATGGCCACCAAAAGATATTGGCCACTGCTTGTGGATGCGAGTAAAATTTCGGATAGCTTCGGACTCGAAATTTATCGCACCACCTTTGACAGCGACTAACATAAACCGTGGCATGAAACGCATTTTTTCGGCCGTTTTACTTTTCGGAGTCGTCATTTCTTCGGCCGCGGCCCAATCGACCGTCTTCATCGTGCGGCATGCGGAGAAGGCGGATGCAACGAAAGACACGGATTTATCGGAAGCCGGTCGCGCCCGTGCAGAGCTCCTCGCCAGGATGCTGAAGGACGCAAACATTACCGCCATCTACGCCACGGAGTTCAAGCGCACCCAGCAGACCGCGGCGCCGCTCGCCCATGTTTTGGGCATGGAAGTAACGATTCTTCCGGCCGCGGCGACAAGTTCCCTGCCCCCAAAAGTGAAGGCGATGTCGGGCAACGCGCTCGTCGTTAGTCATTCGAACGCAATTCCCGATCTGCTCAAAGCGCTCGGAATCCAGGACTCCGTCAGTATTGCGGAAACTGAATACGATAATCTGTTCGTGGTCGTACTCGGCGACAAACCGCGCCTGATTCGCCTGCACTTTTGAGGGAGCCGCCATGGCCGACGCGAAACCAGCAACGCCCAAACCGGTCTTCTTTGCCACTCACGCGCGCTTTCAAGCGTGGCTGGAAAAATACCATGAGGAGAGCCGGGAACTCTGGGTCGGTTTTTACAAAAAAGCCTCCGGCCGGCCGAGCATTACGTGGCCCGAAGCCGTGGACGAAGCACTCTGTGTTGGTTGGATCGACGGCCTCCGCAGGACGATCGACGAGCACAGTTACAAGATTCGCTTCACGCCGCGCAAGACAACGAGCAATTGGAGCGCAATCAACATCGGCCGGGTCGCGGCGCTCACTCGACAGGGTCGGATGCAACCGGCGGGAATCAGGGCTTTTGACCGACGCGGACCAGAGAGGTGCGGCATTTATTCTTAACGAAAGCCGGCAACCCGCCGTCTTGAGCAAATCCGCTGAGAAGCAGTTTCGCTCCTGCGCGACGGCCTGGAAGTTTTTCCAGGAGCAGCCGGTTTCCTATCAAAAGATCGCAACCTGGTGGGTGACAAGTGCGAAGAGGGCAAAAACGCAGGAGGATCGGCTCAGGAAACTAATTGCTTATTCGCGCCTGAAGCAGAGGATTTAGCGCGCGACCCCGAAGCTGCGTTTCACTTCTTCTTGTTTGACCGATACGTGCTCCAGACTGTTAAATCTCACACCATGAGGCCTAATTTTTTCAAATTTACCTTCCTCCTGGCTGTTTCGATCAACCTGGCGCCAGTCGGCCGCGCGCAGGACTCCGACAAGGAAACCGATGCAATCCTCAAGCAGGCGGCAGAGGCCACCAAGAAGATGGGGATGCAAATGCCGGACGTGAACAAAATCATGGCGGACAACGACAAGGAAGAGGGGAAACAGAAAGCCA
Source organism: uncultured Verrucomicrobiae bacterium (assembly GCA_963788855.1). Lineage (GTDB taxonomy): Bacteria > Verrucomicrobiota > Verrucomicrobiia > Chthoniobacterales > UBA10450 > CAWBIE01. Next base: position 272,857 of record CAWBIE010000002.1, on the reverse strand, counting down.
CGGTACAAGCAATCGTGGACGCGCCAGGTCTAGTCGCTTTACCGGATTGGACGCCGCAGGTTCCACAGTTCACGCCCTCGGGCCCGGTGGGCAAGAAGGTTATTCAGGGCGAGCCGGATATTGTCTGGATGGGAACATCACCACTTACGCCCGCGCAGTTAGGCGATTCGTGGGAGGCGGCGCGCTCCGACAAGATTACGGCCGGTCGGAGCAACAATAGTTTTAACGATACCAAGACCGTGATCATCTACTTATCGACGCGGAATCGAGATCCGGAACAGAAAGTGCGCATGGAGGCAACGCGCGCGCCGGAGGAGAAAATTACGCACGTCATCATTTCGTCTCCGCTACCCGTTCCCAAATCTGCCGACGACGACAATTAAGCTGTAGGGGAAGCTGTCAGCTTCCCGTCCTACAGTTCTGCCGCCGGATCGCCCAGATCGATCTTTGCTCCTGGCTCCAGTTCAACCGGATCGAACCCTCTCCGGAAGACTCGCGCGCCGGAAGACCCTTTGAGTTGGCAGAAACCGTTTTCCACGCGCAGGATCGCTCCTTCGCGCAGACCAATGACAGGCATTTCGTTTTCTTCCAGGAATTGCAGAATTCTTTCTTCCCGCGTTTCGCCCATATGCGTCGAACCTGGAATGGTATCGACATAGTGCGGATTAATCTGCCAGGGAAATAAACCGAGCGCGTCGAAAGAAGGAGGTTCGACGATCGGCATGTCGTTTGTCGTGCGAATGGTGGGACCCGCCACGTTCGAACCGGCGCTCGCCCCGATGTAGGGCATCCCGTTGTCCACGCGCTCCAGAATGACTGCCAGCAAATCAAAGTCGTACAAACTTTTCAGAAGCCTGAAAGTGTTTCCACCCCCGACATAAATGGCCTCGGCTACGCCAACAGCTTGATGCATAGCTGTAGTCTCGTGCAGTGAATCCAATTCGTAACCCATTCGCGTAAAGCATGCTCGCGTCTTCGCTGCATAAGCGTCGCGATCGTGGAGCGCGAAGGGAACGAAGAGAACACGCCGGACCTGTCCGAGAAAATCGCGGATCTCCGGTTCGGCATAATCAAGATAGCCGCCGCCGAAAACTGTCGAGCTGCTTAACAGGAGAAATCGTCTCGAATGGTTCGCCATGGTCGTTCGCTTCGCTCCTCCCGATCAGAAACCGAGCGCGCCGGGCAGGCTGCCTTCCATCGCGTCCAGAGCCAAAAATGCAAAAGGTCCCGGCACTGGCATATATATAGAGACTGGGCGACGTTTCGAACGAACCCCTATATTTTCGACGCTATGGATTACGCGATCCGACCGCTCACGGCCGAAGACGAGCCCGTTCTGTGGGAAATGTTGTACCAGGCCCTTCATACTTCAGAGGGCGCGCCGCCGCGGGACACGATCAAACGTCCGGAGTTCGCCCGCTATGTCAAAGGATGGGGTCGCACAGGCGACGCCGGTTTTGCCATGCACGACGCGGGCGACGGAGAGCTCTTGGGCGCTGTCTGGATCCGTTTACTCTCGAACGAGCCAGGCGCGACACCGGCTCTTGCCTTTGCCGTGAAGCCCGGTCTTCGCCGACGTGGTATCGGCGCCGTGCTCCTTACGCATCTGGTCAAAGCGAATCCGCAACACTCCATCATCTCGATCAGCGCCTCGGCCAGCAATCCCGCCGTGCGACTCTACGAGCGATTTGGATTCAAAATCGTGCAAGAGAGCGCAGAAGGCATCACGATGCGAAGAGAGGCGTGATCCACGCGAGCCAACTGCAATCCTCATGAGTGAAACACTCAGTTTGCGCGCGTTAACCATTCTCCACGAGTGGGTCCAATCGGAAAGTTTGCGAAAGCACTGCTACGCGGTTGCCGATTCGATGAAACATTTTGCTTCGCTCCGCGGAGCCGACGCCGATCTATGGGAAGCAGTCGGATTGCTCCACGATATGGATTACGAGCGCCATCCCAATCAGGAGCAAAGCGCGAGCGAAGGGCATCCCTTTGTCGGCGTAGCCTGGCTTCGCGAGCACGGCTGGAGCGAGGAAATCTGCCGGGCGATTCTTTCTCACGCCGATTACGCTCAGGTGGCGCGCGAGACGCCACTCGAAAAAACACTCTACGCCGTCGACGAATTGAGCGGCTTTGTGATCGCGGTGGCACGCGTCCGCCCGTCAAAGAGTATCAACGAAGTCGACGTCGCGGCGGTGAAAAAGAAGATGAAAGACAAAGCTTTCGCCCGCGCCGTAAATCGCGAGGACATCGTCCGCGGAGCGGCCGGACTGGACATGCCTCTGGATAACGTCATCGCAGAAGTCGTCGCCGCCCTGAAGCCGGATGCCGCGCGGCTTGGTCTCGTGGGAAACCCCTAGCGGCGGTTCATGAGTATCCGGTTCCCGAAGCCGGCACCATGTGTTTTACATCGTTTTCAGATATTCATGCACGAACTGGACCGACATCGATCCTTCTCCCACAGCGGAGGCGACGCGTTTGACTGAGCCGGAGCGCACATCTCCGGCCGCGAACACCCCGGGCCGGCTCGTTTCGAGCAGGAACGGCTGACGCTTCGCCGTCCAGTGAGGCGATCCCGCCACGGAAATTCCGGTTCGCACGAAATCTTTCTCGTCCTTCTCGATCTCCGGCGGCAGCCAATCGGTCCGTGGAGTTGCGCCGATGAAACTGAAGAGCGCGATAGTTTCCAGGACGCTTTTTTCACCAGTCTGATTGTCTATAATCTCCACCGAATGGAGATGGCCGTTACCGATCATGCGCACGACAGAGGTATTGCGCCGTAACTCAATGTTGGGTGTGTTCAGGATCCGATGAGCCAGGTAGGCCGACATGCTCTTGCATAAATCGTCGCCGCGGATCAGGAGAGAGACCTGGCGCGCGTTCTGCGAAAGATAAACCGCAGCCTGTCCGGCCGAATTGCCGCCCCCAACCAGCACGACATCCGCCCCGCGACACATTTGAATTTCGTTAGGCGTGGCCGCGTAGTAAACTCCGCAACCTTCGAATTGAGCGCACCCTTCCGCCGGCAGGCGGCGATATTCCGCGCCCGTGGCAATGAGCAGACATTTCGCAGTAACCGTTTCGCCATCCTCCATCCCGAGAACGGGATATCGGTTGTCGAAAGTAAGTTTGGTCACCGGCGTTGGAATCGAAACACGCGCGCCAAACTTATCGGCCTGCAGAACTGCGCGATCAGCCAGGTCGCTCCCGGTTATTCCAGTAGGAAATCCCAAATAATTCTCAATCCGCATACTGCTGCCGGCCTGCCCGCCGGGGGCGATGCTCTCCAGCACGACCGTGTTTAATCCTTCGGACGCGCCATAAACCGCCGCGGCCAATCCCGCCGGTCCCGAACCTACGATGGCAAGATCATACACGGTATGTTCCAAAGGCCGGCGAATGCCAATGGCTTCGGCCAAATCGCGATTAGACGGATTGCGCCGAAGGATACAGTGCGCACAGGCCACGATGGGCGTCTCCGCTTCGCTGACTCCGAATTGCTCGAGAACCTGCGCCACCTCCGGATCCCCTTCCACATCCAGCCACGTAAATAGCACCCGGTTCTTGGCCAGAAAATCGCGGATCCGAAAGGTATCGCGCGAGTAGCGGGAACCGATCACGCGCAGTCCGACGAACTCACCCGACTCCCGCATCAACTGGCGCCGGCCGATGAACGCTTGCAGTATGACATCGCCGAGTTGGGGATCCTGATTCAGAAGCCGTCGCAATTCCGCGTCCGATATTTCGTACACTTCGCAATCCGAACGGGCAACGCCGCTCACAATCTTTGGATTGCCCGTCAAGTGTCCCACGTCGCCGGTGAATTCGCCCGCGCCCAGGACCCGGACCACCTTCCGCTCTTTCCCGGTATCGTCGACTAACTCCAACTCGCCCGACTCGATGACGTAGAACTTTGAATCGCGATCGCCCAAGCGAAAGAGCGCTTCTCCAGCCCGGAACTTTTTCGGAGGTGTGCCCGCATAACGCTCAAGCTTGGCCATCTGTCCGGCGCTCAGCTTGGGAAAGGCAATCGCGTTTAAATCCTGCTCCACCATCGCTCACACTCTCGACCGTCAAGCATCAACTCTCAAGCTCCCCGGCCAAGGTGTCCTGCTAGCGCGGAAGCCGGGCAGACCGGCTCAAAATTCACAAAAATGTTACGTGACAAAATCCGCGGGGCGTTCTGGAATCAAACGATAGCCATCGCTGCGCAAGCGATGATTCACCGTTCACGCGAAAGGAAAACATCATGCCATATATCACTGTCGGGAAAGAAAACGGAACTGACATCAACATCTACTATAAAGATTGGGGCAAAGGACAGCCCATCGTCTTCAGCCATGGTTGGCCGCTCTCGGCCGATGACTGGGATGCGCAGATGTTGTTCTTCCTTAATCACGGCTATCGCGTTATCGCCCATGACCGACGAGGCCACGGCCGGTCCACCCAAACGGCCGAGGGCCACGACATGGATCACTATGCCGACGATCTTGCGGCTGTGACCGCGCATCTCGATCTGAAGAACGCCATTCACGTCGGCCACTCCACCGGTGGCGGCGAGGTAGTGCACTATCTGGGACGGCACGGCGAGAGCCGGGTGACGAAGGCGGCCATCATTAGCGCCGTGCCACCGCTGATGGTGAAAACGTCGGCCAATCCCAACGGCCTTCCGAAAAAGGTATTCGACGACTTTCAAGTGGCGCTCGCGGCCAATCGCTCGCAGTTCTATCGCGAAGTCGCGGCTGGACCCTTCTACAACTACAATCGGCCGGGCGTGAAATCTTCCGAGGCGACCATCCAGAACTGGTGGCGCCAAGGCATGATGGGCGGAGCCAAGGCGCACTACGATGGCATCGTCGCCTTCTCACAGACCGATTTCACCGATGACCTCAAGAGGATCACCGTCCCGGTGCTGGTGATGCACAGCGAAGACGATCAGATCGTTCCCTACGTCGCTGCAGGGCCATTATCGGCAAAGCTTTTGAAGAACGGGACGCTGAAGACCTACAAAGGTTTCCCGCACGGCATGCCCACTACGCAGGCAGACACGATCAACGCCGACCTGCTCGCGTTCATAAAGGCATAGAGTCAGGTAGATCGGCAGCTCACCGCGGACTGACTCCGTCTCCCGTGACTGCCACCACCCGAGACTCCGGGATTGAATTTTCACAACCATTCACGCACCATCGGTTCGATTAAGAAAGGAAAGGCACAATGATACTGAAGATATACACCCTGGTGCACGTCGTGATCAGCCTGGTGGGAATCTTTTCCGGATTTGTCGTCCTGTTTGGCATGCTCGCCGGGAAACGGCTCAATTGCTGGACCAATGGTCTTTTGATCACCACCGCCGCAACCAGCGTGACCGGATTCGGCTTTCCTTTTCATGGTTTCGGCGCGCCGCACGTCGTCGGCCTAATCTCTCTGGTCGTCCTCACCATAGTCATTGATGCGTGGCACTATCATCGGCTCGCCGGTGCCTGGCGCTGGATCTTCGTAGTCGGATCTTCAATTGCGCTCTATCTCAATGTTTTCGTCGGAGTCGTTCAGGCCTTCCAAAAGATCCCGGCTTTGAGCGCGCTCGCACCCACGCAGACCGAGCAGCCCTTCCAGCTCACCCAACTCGTGGTTCTGGCGCTCTTTGTTTTGCTTACCATCGTCGCGGTGATCAGATTCCGCCCCGAATCGGTTCGTCCGGCCTGAGCGGTCGAATTAGCAGTGTGAGTATCGAAAATTTGGTTGTTCCAATGGCGCGGTCCCGGGAAAAGATGAACGAGTCATGAAAATCCTCACCGTTATCCTCCGCGTTCTGCTCGGACTCATTTTCGTTGTGTTCGGTTCGAACGCCTTCCTGCATTTCATTCCAGTACCGCCGATTCCGCAAAATCTGGCCGGCGACTTTACGCGAGTGTTTATCGCCAGTGGCTACGCCTACGCAATCGGGGGATTCGAGGTCGTCGGTGGATTTCTCCTGCTGATCGGACGCTTCGTTCCGCTTGGGCTTACCATCCTCGGCGCCATCATTGTAAACATATTGTTATTCCACATTCTGATGGCGCCCGAAGGTCTCCCCATTGCGCTCGTCGTCACCGCCTTCGCTCTCTTTTTGCTTTGGCGATATCGCGATTCTTACGCCGGACTTTTGCGGGGGTAGAGGATTTCGGAAAATCCACGCCTCAGCGCGAGCGAGGTCTTCCCCATGCGCGGCGTCGTGGCGAAGAATAACGGCGACCACCGCCATTGCGCTGAGTTGCGTCGCCGGCCCCGCGCGCAGAAGTTCCCGGCAGGCGCGGCTCTATTTTGGCCGGCCGAAAGCGCGGCTCTCCCCTGCCCCGTTCTTCGCGCGGCGGAGCGGCCGCGTTGTAGTCGAACCCCTCGGCCTTTTTGCGCACGATCCCGCGGCCGATGAAGCGTTCAAGCGAACGCAATTGGCCCTGATCTTCCGGGGTGACGAAACTGATCGCATCGCCCACCGCATGGGCACGCCCGGTGCGACCGATCCGATGAACATAATCTTCCGAATGCATCGGAAAGTCGTAGTTCACTACGTGCGAGATCCCATCGACATCGATCCCGCGCGCCGCGATGTCGGTGGCGACGAGCACGCGCACGGCGCCTGATTTGAAATCCTTCAAGGCGCGCAACCGCTGATTTTGCGAGCGATTCGAATGAATCGTGCCGGTCTTTACCCCGCTGCTCTCGAGACGGCGCGCAATGCGATCGGCGCCATGTTTCGTGCGAGTGAAGACCAGCACGGTGTCGAACTGCGAATCTGTCAGCAGATGGAGGAGAAGCGAAGGCTTCAGATGCGGACGCACCTCGTAGACAAATTGGGTGACGGTCTCCGCCGGATTAGCGCGGCGGCCGATCTCGATAATCTTGGGCGAACGCTGGAATTCGTGCGTTAGTTTTTCGATTTCGCGCGAGAGCGAGGCCGAGAACATGAGCGTCTGCCGCTGCCGGGGCAACGCTTTCACGATTTGCCGGATGGGTGGCAGAAAACCCATATCAAGCATGCGATCGGCTTCATCGAGCACCAAAAATTCGATCCCCGAAAAATTGGTCTGTCGTTGGCCCATGAGGTCGATCAGCCGGCCCGGCGTCGCGACCACCAGATCGACACCAGAACGGAGCGCTTCGATCTGCGGACGTTCGCTTACCCCGCCGAAGATTGTTGCCATCCGCAACGGAAGGTGTCTTGCGTACGCGCGCACATTCTCTTCGATCTGCACCACCAGCTCCCTGGTCGGCGCGACAATCAGAGCGCGCATTCCGCGCCGTTTGCCAGGCGTATTAGCGGCCGCCAGTCTGGTTAGAATGGGCAGGACGAAGGCCGCCGTTTTTCCCGTCCCGGTCTGCGCAATTCCGATGACATCACGTCCGGCGAGCACTTCGGGAATGGCGGCCAACTGAATGGGAGTCGGCTCGGTGTAACCAGCTTCCTGGATGGCTTTGAGAATCTGAGGGGAGAGTTGCAGGGCGCGAAAAGACATAAGAATCGATACTATCGTCCGTTAGTTCCCTCTCCGCACCTGCTCAATCGGAATGGCACGGGGCGTCGCACATTCGGCGCTGAGCAGGATGAGCAATCGCCTCGCGAGCGCGTAATCTCCTTGACGTCCGTTTCCCCGCGCGGACTGCATAAGGGTGCCTGTCACCAGCGCCACCTCCCAACCGGCTTCGGACCCTCGCTCCCTGCGCCGCCTTAAATTCTGGGTCTGGTTCCAGGAGAAGACCCGGCCCAGCGACCTTCAGATCACCCTGCTTTGGTCGGGCATCATAGGATTTTGCGGGGGCGTCTGCTCGATCGCGTTTCGTCTCGCCACCAGTGTCGTCCATAAGATTCTTACCGGCAGCTCAGCGCCTGGGCTGGTCGAGAGTTTTTCTCAATTGTCTCCCTTGCTTCGCCTGCTCGTTCCCGCAATCGGTGGACTATTGGCCGGCCTGATCATCCAGTTCGGAACGCGATTCCACGGCCGGGTCATAACCTCGGACTACATGGAGGCGGTCGTTCTCGGCGATGGCAAAATGTCCGCTCGCTTGAGCCTGGTAAAATGTTTCTCCGCGCTTTTCACAATCGCTTCTGGCGGATCAATCGGACGGGAAGGTCCGCTTGTTCAACTTTCGTCCCTCGTTGCATCAATGGCAGGCCGCGTGCAAAAATGGTCCACGCCGCGCCTCCGCTTGCTCGTCGGCTGCGGCGCTGCCGCTGGCATCGCTTCAGCCTACAATGCGCCGATCGCCGGCGCCCTTTTCGTTGCCGAAATCGTGCTTGGCTCCGTGGCCATGGAAATTTTCGGTCCCCTCGTTTTCGCTTCCGTTATCGCCACCCTGACCGTGCGCGGATTTCTCGGCGCGAATCCGCTCTATGAAATTCCGTCCTTCCAGCTCAACGGCAATTGGGAGATCGTGCCGTATCTCTTGCTTGGACTGGGAGCGGGTCTGGTGGCGCCATGGTTCATTCGGCTCCTGCGCGCGAGCGAAGAATGGGCGGGACGAATTCCCGTGCCGGTTTACGTAAAGATGTGCGTCGGCGGGTTGATCGTCGGCGCGATCGCCATTTTTCATCCGGAAGTCTGCGGCAACGGCTACAGCGCAGTGAACGGCATCTTACGCGGCCAGTGGCTCTGGCAAACGCTCGCCATCATTCTGATTTTCAAAATCCTCGCTACCACAGCCACCTTTGGTTCCGGTGCCGTGGGCGGAGTTTTCACGCCCACTCTCTTTGTCGGAGCCAGTCTCGGATTTCTCTTTGGCCAATGCGCGCAACATCTCCCCGGATCGCTCGCCGTGAATCCGAGCGCCTTCGCGCTCGTCGGCATGGGCGCTTTTCTCGCCGCCACGACGCACGCTCCCATCATGGCCATCATCATGATTTTTGAGCTCACGCTCGATTATGAAATCATTCTCCCGCTTATGCTCGCCTGCGTGGTGGCCTATTACACCTCGGTCAGCATCGAGAAGCGGTCGATTTACGCGGAGGCGCTCAAGCGCAAGGGCGCGAGCGACTACACCAAACAACTCGCCGAGCTTCATGTTCGCGATCTGATGAAGCCGAACCCGCTCGCCGTCTCCCCCGGAGCCGGCTTTGCCGAGATCGGTGAAAAATTCATCGCCACGCGCATCAATTATCTTTACGTCACCGATCACGAGCGGTTTCTCGGCGCGATTTCTTTGCACGACATCAAAAATTATCTGAACACGCCCGAGCTCGCCAAGGTGGTGATCGCCGGCGATATTTTGCGCGAACCATTCCCCGTCGTCCGTCCGGAAGCCTCGCTCACAGAGGCGCTCGAGCGTTTTAGCCAGCATGATGGCGAGCGTCTGCCCGTGGTGAGCGATTCCGGCGATCAGCGCCTGATCGGCAGCATCGCAAAGACGGATGTCATTCTCGCGCTCGCCGGCAGCACGACTCGATCTGCCACGACGGTGATCTCGTCCGCGTGAATCCAACGCGAGTTTTCATCCTGACGCTCGCGGCGATGATCGCCTTCGCGAGCAACTCCCTGCTCTGTCGCTTCGCCCTGAAGCAAACCGGGATCGACGCGGCCAGTTTCACCTTCATCCGCATCTTCTCCGGCGCCGCCGCGCTCTGGCTCATCATGAAAATACGCGCACCGAAAACTGTAGCGGCGGTCTCTGACCGCCGAACTGAGGGCAACTGGCCGTCCGCGCTGGCCCTCTTCGCCTACGCCGCCGCCTTTTCGTTTGCCTACCTCAGTCTCTCTGCCGGAACAGGCGCGTTGCTGCTTTTCGGCGCCGTCCAGGCCACCATGATTTTCTGGGGCCTGCACAAAGGCGAAAGATTAGACGTTATCCAAATCATCGGACTCGCTTTGGCCATGAGCGGATTTGTCGTGCTCTTGTTTCCCGGGCTTTCCGCTCCACGGATGAGCGGTTCTATCTTGATGCTGAGCGCCGGTGTGGCTTGGGGTGTTTATTCGCTGCGCGGTAAAGCGTCCGGCGATCCGATCAACACGACGGCTGGCAATTTCCTGCGCGCCGTCCCATTGGCCGCCGTTCTAAGCATGGCGTTTCTCCCATGGGCGCACCTCGATCGCATGGGAATTATTTATGCCGTTCTCTCCGGCACGATCGCTTCCGGCCTGGGCTACGTCGTTTGGTATGCCGCGTTGCCCGGTCTGAAAGCGGCAAGTGCCGCCACCGTTCAGCTCAGCGTGCCGGTCCTGGCTGCCGCCGGCGGGATTCTCTTCCTTAGGGAACCCCTCACGCTGCGTTACCTGTTTGCGTCTATCGCGGTCCTGGGCGGAATTGCGCTCGTCGTCATCGAAAAGCAGCGGACCAGCTAATCTCTCACGAAACCTCTCTATATATAGAGCGTGGAATCTCAGGCGGCGATCTCCAGCCCCGCCTTGCGCAGGCCGTCTATCAGATGCTCCCCGTACTCGGGCTCCCACCATTTCTCGCAATCCTTGCGGATGGTGGCAGCGAAATCCGGCCGCAGTTTGAGCAGATCCCGCAGGGCCTTACCGGCCAAATCACGTTCTCCGAGTTGCCCGTAGGCGGCGGCCATCGCCGCCTGTGTACCCCAGTGGTTCGGTAGATTGGCTTTGAGCACGAAATTCAATGCGCCGCGGTAGTCGCCCTGGCGGTACGCGTTGTAAAAATCGGCATACCAGTACCATCCCGGATGGTTGGGATTGAGCTGCTTGGCGCGCTCCGCCAGCGCCATGCCGCGCTCCCGGTCGCCCGCGTACGTCAGCATCTCACCGAGAAAAGCGATGGAGTTGCCGTCCATCGGGTTGAGTGCGACGGCCCGCTCCGCTGCATTGCGGAAGCTTTGGAATTCCTTTTGAAAGAAGAGCGCCTGGGCCAGGCCGAAATAGGCCAGATGATTGGAGGGCGCCGCCTCGACCGCACGCCGCGCCGCGGTTGCCCCGCTCGTTAGGGAATCAGCCTGAAGGTTGAATCCTTGCGCATGCTCCTGGACGCACAGTAACGCCAGCATCGCCCAGGCATCGGCATAGGTCGGTGCCTTCCGCACCGCCAATTCCAGGCCAGACCGCGCGACGGCAAGCTCTTCTGCGGTGACCCGTTCGAAGTAGCCGAAGCTGCGCAGAACTGCCTCGTAGGGGCTCAACTCTTCGGGCGTTCGGCTGCGAACAGTTTCACTCATGCTCCGGGGCAGAACCCCGTTCATATCAGCAACGGTCGAAACAATCCGCGGAACCAAGTCGTCCTGCAGCTCGAACACCGCCTCCGGTCTGAAGGTGCGTTCATAGTTCTCGGCCCAGAGATGAGCACCTGAGACTGCGTCGACCAGTTGCACTGCGAGGCGCAGCTTGGTCCCCGCCTGCCGCAGACTACCTTCCATGACATAGCGCGCGCCCAGTTCTTTGCCCGCAGAGCGAACGTCAACCGACTCCTTGGCATAGCGCGAAGTCGAACTGCGCGAGATAACCTTGAGGTAAGAGAAGCGCGACAGGCCGGTCACGATCTCCTCGCTTAACCCCTCGGCCAGCGCCGTGAGGTCGGCGTTGCTACCGTTATACTTGAAGGGCAGCACCGCGACCCAGAATCCCTCATCGGCCCCAGCCGCGCCTGAGTTGGATTGGGAGGCACGGCTGGGATCGGTCGCCGGGGCTTGCGCTCCCTCCTTTGGAGGAATCTCCAGGCCCGCTTTGCGGAGACCGTCGACGAAGTGCTCAACAAGTTCCGGTTCAAACCATTTTCCGAGCTCCTCGCGCGTCGCTCTGACGAAATCGGGTCTGATAGCAAGCAATTCCTCGAGCGCTTTCTGTGCTGACAGGCATTCGCCGAGCTGACCGTATGCCGCCGCGCACGTGAGGGCGGTCCAAAAGTAGCCGGGCATCCGGATGCGGAGTGCGGCGTCGATGGCGGCGCGGTAGTCGCATGTGCGATAGGCGTTGAAGACCGTTCCCAGCCGATACCAACCAGGGAAGTGGGGGTTGAGCCGCATGGCCGAGTCGGTCACGGCGCAGCCGCGTTCCCAGTCCCCGGCGGAAGCCAGCAATATCCCCATGAACGCTGTGGTCGCCCCGTCCATCGGATTGAGCGCGATCGTACGTTCGGCCACCGGCCGGAAAGCTTGCCGTTCGCGGCGGAAGAACAAGCACTGGGCCAGGGCCTGAGAGGCAAGCGCACTCGCTGGAGCGATTTCTACCGCGCGTTGCGCGGCTGTCAAGGCACGCCCGAGCGGATCGGGTCGAACATTGAGTCCGAGCATGTATTCGTCGCTGTAGAGAGTGGCCAGCATCGCCCAACAATCGCTCTGATCCGGCGCATTTCGGACCATGCGCTCCAGCAGCTCGCGCACATCGGCATGCTCTTGCGGAGACATGCGTTCGTGCAAGCCGAAGACGCGGAACACCGCTTCATAGGGGCTCAAATGTGCGTCGCTCTTGTTCCGAATCGCTTCACTCATGCTGTGCGGCAGAATGCCGTGCTGGTCCGCGACCGTGGAGACGATCTGGGGGACCAGGTCGTCCTGTAACTCAAAGACGGTTTCGGGGCTGAAGGTGCGTTCATAGTTCTCGGCCCAAAGATGAGCGCCCGAGACGGCGTCGACGAGCTGCACTGCGAGACGCAGTTTGGTTCCTGCCTGGCGAAGGCTTCCTTCCATGACATAGCGCGCGCCCAGTTCCTTGCCTGCCGAACGCACGTCAATCGATTCACTTGCAAAACGTGAAGTGGAGCTGCGCGCGATCACCTTGAGATAAGAGAATCGCGACAGGCCAGTGACAATGTCCTCGGTTAACCCCTCGGCCAGGGACGTGAGATCGGAGTTGTTACCTCTATATATAAAGGGCAACACCGCGACCCAGAAGCCCTCGTCGGCACCAACTGCGCCTGAGCTGAGTTGCGACGAATCGGTGGGACCGGCCGCCGGCGCTTGCACTCCCTCCTTTGGAGGAATCTCCAGGCCCGCTTTGCGGAGCCCATCCATCAGCTGCTCCACCAGATCCGGGTCAATCCATCTTCCGTGTAACTCACGCGCGATTTCGGCGTAGTTCGGTTTCAGCGCGAGCATATCCCGGAGCGCCTTGTGCGCTTCCTCCATCCGGTCGAGTTGCGCGTAGCAGATGGCCAACACCGCATGGGTGTAGTAGTTTTTGGGAGCGTTGAGGTGGAGCGCCTCATCGAGCGCTTTGCGATAGTCCTTCTTTCGGTAGGCATCGTGCCATGCAGTGTAGCGATACCATCCCGGATGGTTGGGATTCAGTTGCGAACCTTTCTCCGATAGCGCACAGCCGCGCTCCCAATCTCCGGCGTAGGCAATGAGCAAACCCATGAAAGCGGCCGTAGCTCCGTCCATTGGGTTAAGCGAAACCGCCCGTTCCGCGGCAACTCGGAAAGCCGGAATTTCTCGCTTGAAGAAAAGAGCCTGAGCCAGGGCGTAGTAAGGGAGGGAATGCAACGGCTCCGCTTCGACCGCCGTCCGCGCGGCTCGCAGTGATCGGTCGAGGGAATCCGGCGCGGCATTGTCCCAGTGCCCATACTCGTTGGCGTACATCAACGACAGCATGGCCCAACATTCCGCATTACCAGGGGCCTGTTGCACGGCCCGTTCCAGGCAGGTGCGCACTTCGGCAAGGTCCTCGGGGGTGAAGCGCTCGTTGTAGCCGAAGCTGCGGAGCAGCGCTTCGTACGGGCTCATTTGATCGGCGGCCTTGAGCCTCACCACTTCGCTCATGCTGCGCGGTAAAGCTCCGTGCATGTCGGCTACCGTGGAAACGATGCGGGGAACGAGGTCGTCCTGCAGCGAAAAAATTTCGGCCGGGACGAAGGCGCGATCGTATGTCTCCGCCCAGAGGTGTGCACCGGAAATGGTGTCGACCAGTTGCACGGCAACGCGCAGCCTGGGTCCAGCCTGCCGCAGGCTTCCCTCCATGACATATCGGGCGCCGAGTTCTTTGCCGGCCGAGCGGATATCCACGGCCTGGTTGGCGTAGCGAGAAGTGGAACCGAGGGCGATGACGCGCAGATACGAGAAGTGAGAAAGTCCGGTGACGATTTCCTCCGTCATCCCGTCGGCCAGCGCGGTGAGATCAGCATTTCCGCCACTGTACTTAAACGGCAGCACCGCGACCCAGAAGCCCTCGTCAGCCCGTACCGCTCCCGCGTTCGTGCCAGACTTTGCCCGGTCTGCTCTGGCCGTGACTGTCCCGCTTCGCTTCGGCGAGTCGGACGATCCGTTCTCGGGAATCGAGAGCCCTGCTTTGCGCAACCCTTCGAGGATGGTATCCATCAGGCCGCTCGCGAAATGCCAGGTCCCGATGTTCGAGCGCGCGTGCGCCGCAAACTCGGGATCGAGCGCCAACAGATCACGGACGGCAGCCTTGGCTTCCGCTTGGCGGCCGAGATGACCACAAGCCGATGCCATCACCAGAAAAGGCCAAAAGTGCCCGGGAACATCCACTCGGTTTGCGCGTTCGAGGGCCTGCTCGTACTCGCCTTTGTGGAAGTGATCCCAGAGAGGAGCAAAATGCATCCAACCGGCGTGGTTGGGATTCAGTTCCATCGCGCGGCGCACAATCGCCGTGCCGCGGTCGAACTCGCCGGTGTGCACAATCTCCAATCCAAGAATCCCGAGCGCGTCAGTATTGAGCGGGTTAAGGGCCATCGCGCGCTCGGCTGCAGGACCAAACGCCGCGAGGTCCTGGCGGAAGAAATGCGTCTGCGCCAACGCGACCATCGCGAACTGGTTCGCTCGATCCAACTCGACCGCACGCCGAACCGCCGCGAGGGCCCGATCGAGAGACGTCGCGTCATTGCCGGGGAACCCGAACGAGTATTCGTCGAGGTAGACCTGCGCAAGACAAGCCCACAAGTCCGAAGGCCGATTGCCCGATTTCGCGGCGCGTTCGAGCCGGCTCCTCAGTGCTCCGTGAGAAGCAGGCGCGATCTGCTCCCGGTAAGCGAAATACTCGAACTGCCATTCCGCCGGCGTTAAGTCAGCGTCGTCCTTCAGTTGGGCAGCTTCTCGCAACGAATGAACCAAAACGCCGTAGCTGTCGGCCACGGTGGCCACAATGCGGGCCGCGATGTCATCCTGCGCATCGAAAGTCGTGGACGCCTGCAAGTCTCGATTATAAGTCTCGGCCCAAAGCTGAGTGCCGGTTTGGACATCGACTAGCTGAGCGGTCACGCGAATGCTCGAGCCTCCTTTGCGGATGCTCCCTTGCAGCACGTAGCGCGCGCCGAGTTTGGCACCCAGGGTTCGCTCGTCTCCAGTCTCCTCCTTTAATCGTGCGGCCGACGCGTTCGCGACAACCGACAGATACCGAAACCGCGAAAGCCCGGTCGTGATTTCCTCGCCGAGGCCGTCAGCAAACGATTCCATTTCCGCGTCACCAGAGCTTTTGAAAGGAAGCACGGCGATCCACAGCTCTTCGCCCCGCCCGGCAACTGCCGTCGCCGTTAACCCCTTGGCCTGCCGCAACTTCTCCGGCATCTCCGGGTTGCCGAGTTCCTCCGTGTAGAGATTGAAAACGTGCACCCGCACGCCGTGTTTCACTTCCGCCTCACCAAGATCGTGCAGAGCGGACTGCCATTGGCCGTATTGCTCGAGATCTTCGGCGACCCGCTTGGACAACAGAATATGTCCAGCGTCTCCGCAATCCATCACCCGCTGTGCGATATTAATTCCAATGCCGGCCGCATTCGTTCGCCCGTTGACGTCGATCACCGCACTGATCGGACCGCTATGCACTCCCATACGCACGCGCAATTTGGGATGCGTCTTCAGAGCGCGATGAATTTCCAGAGCGCATTCCACCGGCTGCGCCGGACTCTTGTAAAAGATCAACGCCATTCCATCGCCGGTTGGAATTTTTATTAATCGATCCGCCTCCTCCGCATTCCGGAACTCTTCCGAACTGCGCACCACTCGATTGAGCTCATCAACCAATGCGTGTTGTTCGTTTGTCAGCAGCTTGGTGTAACCGACAAGGTCGACGAACAGGACATGGACAATCTCCAGTTCGATTTTCTTTTTGATCTCAGACGGCATCGCAGTGCTATTTGACATTGGGAATCTTCACGACACTGCCTTTTGCCTGCGGGTCCTTTGGATCCTTTACCACCGTCACGAACAATTCTTTCTCACCTTTGCCGAAGGCGACGTTGGTCGTGCCATCCCCCGCCGCGATCTCAAATACGTGCAGAAGCTTGCCCTCGGGAGATATCTTCAAAATCTTGCCGCCGAACCATTGCGCAACATACATGTTGCCCTTGCTGTCGATCTTCATGCTATCGGGTCCAAGCCACCAGGACTTGTTCTTGTCTTTTACGAGAAGGTTGAGCAGAGCAAAATTTGATCGGTGGCTCAGCGTGCCGTCGGCGTTGATCGTGAATTTCAGGATGCAGTTGCCGACAGTTTCGCTGACGTAGAGCGTCTTTTGATCGGGCGAAACGCCGATGCCGTTGGCGTAATTGAGATCGTTCGCGACCTCGACCCATTTCTGACTGTCCGGCGCGAGATACACAATCTTTCCGACCACGGCGGTGGGCACCGGCTCGACGTAGGGGCCGAAAACGGTGGCATAAGCGGCGCCGTTAGGCGCCACCACGATATCATTGATGCCGCCGGCAAATGGCTGGCCGTTCTTGTCGGCATCCCAACGGCGCAACTGCTTGCCGGTCATGTCGAGTTCAAGGATGGCGCCATGCTCGTCGGTGCACGCGAGCAGGAACGTCTTCTGTTTCGTGAGCGCCAATCCGTTATGACCGCAGCCCTCGGTATGATTCAGCACGGTCGTCGTCTTGCCATCCCACTTCGAGAGCGTGTTTGAGACCCAGCCGACGTAGTAAAGGTTGCCGTCAACGTACAACGGACCCTCCGGTCCAAGGACATTGCTCACGACGACGATTTCCTCGGCCCACACCGGAGCAACCAACATGACGCCAAACACGAAGCAGGTAATCTTGTTTGTCCTCATTTTTTGCTCTCCAGCTCGACTTCCTTTTTGATCTCAGTCGCGATTCAATGACCCTGATTTGAAGGTCAGTCGCCTTCGCCTGCAATCAAATTTACATGGCACTCAAATCCAACGACCTTCGAGGAATTCACGATCACTTGTTATGAACGACGACAACATACAGCTCAGCGCGGTGGAAGATCACAACGGGATATTGACCATTCGTGGCGGGGGCGCCCGACGGGATTGGAACGGCATTCATTATAAACAGGGCATGTCGGCAAAAAATGTCGGCACGACCAGGCTATCCGCCAATATCGCCACCATACCACCCGGCGGCGTCGCCTACGCCCATATTCATGTCGGCTTCGAACTGATCCTTTATATCCTCGAAGGAAAAGTGCGACACGAATTCGGGCCCGGACTCAAGCAGGTTCTGGAGAACGAAGCCGGTGATTTCATCTACATAAAGCCCGGCGTGCCTCACGAGGTCTTTAACATGAGCGATACCGAGCCGGTGGTGGCCTTTGTGGCCCGCTCCTCCGCTGAGGAATGGGATAATATCATTCCGTACGATCGAAACGAGCAGACCTGATTGTGTCCGTTCGTCCCCCGATCCGCTATTCTGGCGAAGCTTTCCAATCATCCGCCGGCTCCATCACCGTGCGCGGACCCGCTCCATTCAGCCAGCCAAGCGCATCCTTGTCTCCGCGCAAATACGCGTCCCAGAATGCCGTAGAGAGAGCCAGAATCACGCGATGATGATTCGGATTGCGCGGTTCGCTATCGCCGGGCAAAGCTCGATCGGTAAACACCGAGTGCTCCGCCTTGTCCAGGATCACTTCGTATTTCGGCGCGCCGTGCAGCGCAGGATAAACGGCCAGTCGCGATTTCATGTCGGCCACGCCTATGGGCGCCATATCCTTCGTTCCCGTCATCAATAACCATGGAATTTTCACCGCACCAAAGGCTCGTTCCGCGCTCGTTGATAGCGGCGTGCTGGGGCTGAAGATGACGGCGGCGCGAATCCGGGGATCCGTTAGCTTCGTCCCGCTCAGAACCAGCGCCTCGCCGCTGACCGCTTCGGTTGTCACTGCGCCAAAGGAATGGCCGGACATCCCGATCTTCGCCAAATCCATCCGTCCGGCCAGCGGGCCGCTCTTGTTCCACACTGCAAGCTGATCAAGCACAGCAGGCACATCATGCACTCGCAATAAAAAATTCTCGAGCGAGGCTGCGCCCTGCATTGCTCCCATCCGTTCCGACGGCGATGCGTTCTTCCAGACCGCATCGTCGCTGCCTGGATGTTGCACAAACACCGCCACGTACCCGCGCGCCGACCATTGCTCACCCAAAAACTCGCTGCCCTCTCGCGATCCACCCAGCCCGTGACTGAATAGCACCACAGGCGCGGACGCATTGGCCGCCGGCAAGTAAATTCGAACCGGGATATCGCGGGCCCGCGATGCGTCGCGCGCCGTCAGGTCGCTCATCTGCGCTTGGAAGTTCGGATCGATTGTCAGCGGATCGTAGCCTTTCCCCAGCACAACGCCCACGCAGCAGACGCTCGAGAGAACAAAAATGAAGAGTCTCCTGACCGCTCTCATGGTTTCACGCCGGGCCGGCATAGCAATCATGCAGCCAGGCTTCAGCTGCTTGCCCATCCCGCGCGGTTTGCAGAAATCGCGTCCACGCTTCTTGTTCGTGCCACACGGCTGCCATTTCCCAGACACAGAAGGTCGGCTTGTGCATCCCTTCTCGGGGAAACAGAGAAAAACCCGGCATCCGCTCCCCGTCTTTATAGAAGACTGTTTCCCAAAGCTCGTTGTTCCCGCGCCACGTCGAAACCAGCAGGAAATAGAAATCGTTCCCGCAGCGATGCAGGATCACAAACCCGAAACCCCGCGCTTCCAGCGAGCCATTGGCGAGATAAGTCCGCGCCATGTGCGCGATCTCGTCCGGAACGGGCTGATCCTCAGGGGACACGTCATACCACTTCAGCACCGATCCCGTCGTTCGCAGCGTTTCACCGGATGTAACGCGCTTCGCGATGTGCCGGTAGTCGCCCGCAACCCCGGAGTCGGTCTTCAGAAGATTCGCAATGTTGTTCACCTGGCTGTTCCCCAAAAATCTCAGCGAGCAGTGTACCCGCCGTCAACCAGCAGACTGTGCCCCGTGACAAAGGACGCCCGCCCGGAACACAGCCAGATTACAGCGTCGGCAATCTCTTCTGCCCGGCCGATGCGCCCAATGGGATGCCAGGCGGCCAGGTCGTCCTTTTTCGTTTCCACGGCCACGGCAAGCCGATCGACCATCTCGGTGTCGATCACCGCTGGGTTGACCGCGTTGATTCGGATCCCTTGCGCGGAATACTCCAAAGCGGCGGTTTTCGTTAGTCCGATGACGGCGTGCTTGGACGCAATATAAATCGCCAGATCCGGGAATCCGACCAAACCTGCGACTGACGCGCAGTTCACGATGGCTCCACCGCCACGCTCCAATATGCGGGGAATCTCGTACTTCATGGAGAGCCAGACACCCTTCACATTGATGTCCATGACTGCGTCATAGTTGGCTTCGGTCTGCTCGATAAGCGGCCGCACTTCGCCCTCGATGCCGGCGTTGTTAAAAGCCACGTCGAGTCCACCATATTCGGCGATCGCGTGGTCCACCAACGCCTCGATATCCGCCGTGACCAGGACGTCCGTTCGCCGAAAGCTGGCCGTCCCGCCGGCCTCGCGAATCATTCGGACCGTCTCTTCACCTCGCTGAACATTGCGATTTCCGATAACGACTTGCGCGCCTTCGCGAGCAAAGGCGCGCGCCGTGGCGCGACCAATTCCTGAACCTCCACCGGTTACCAACGCGACTTTGTTTTCAAATTCTTTCATGTGTGATTTCTCCGCTACCAAATTTCTCGTATGCCCACATCATTCGCTGAATTCAGGATTGTGCGGCGAAGAGCCGCCACTCGCCGGGAACGCCTTTCAGTTCGTGAACCCCGTGGTCCTGAAAATCGATTCCGGAGCCCGAGACCAGGTCCTTGACCGTGCCGGAGACGAGCACGCCGCCCGGCTCGGCTTTCGCCATGATCCGCGCACCCGTGTGAACCGCGATGCCGCCGACATTGTCGCCCATTAACTCGCATTCGCCGGTGTGTACTCCCGCCCGCACCTCGATGCCGAGTTGCCTGACCGCGAGCACGATGGCAAGCGCGCAGCGCACCGCGCGCGCCGGGCCGTCGAACGTCGCGAGAAAACCATCGCCCGTGGTGTTGGTTTCCTTGCCCCGGAAACGCGCCAATTCTTTTCGCACAATTGCGTAGTACGAGTTCAGGAGATTGCGCCAGGCTGTGTCGCCCAGCGCCGCCGCGCGTTCCGTGGAGGATGCGATGTCGAGAAAAAGCACAGTCGCCAAAATGCGATCGGAGGAATCGATCGGTCGTTCCCCGGTGATGAACTCCTGGATATCCGACAGCACCGTCTCCATGTCGTCGAGCATGATGCGGTGGCTGTCGCCCGGATATTCCTTGAATTTCGCGCCCGGAATTCGCGACGCCATATCACGCGCGGCTTCCACATTAGCGCACGGATCGCCAGTGCGGTTCATGACCAGCGTCGGCGCCTGGATCGACGGGAGAATCGGGCGTGTGTCGATCTGCCCGTTCATCACCTCGTAGGCATAGACGGCCGATGGACTCGCAGCCGCCCGCATGTAGCGGGTCGTGGATTCGATGAGGGCGGGATCCGCGTCCTTGCCCAGGCCGGCGCCGGGCCCGGTGACGTAATCAAAGGAAGGCCAGTCGTCCTGAATCATCGCGATCATCTCATCGTGCTGCTCGCACGTCTGGCCCCAGGGATGATCCGGAGATGCAATCCAGCGGGCCTGAGCGCCCCAGACCAGGAGCGATTTCACTCTTTGCGGATAAGTGGCAGCGAAGAGACACGCCATGGAGCCGCCTTCGGAGACTCCGAAAATATTGGCGCGCTCGATGCCGACGTCATCCATCACCGCACGAATATCGTCGGTGCGCTCCTCCAGGGTCGCCATTTTTACGGGCCGATCGGAAAGACCGGTGCCGCGTTTGTCGAAGCGAATGAGACGGCAAAATTGGCTGAACCGCTCGAAGAACAGCGCGCGCGCCGGGATTTCCCAATCCAAATCCAGATGCGACATCGTACCGGGCGCCCACACCACGTCGATCGGTCCGTCGCCGCTAATCTGATAGGCGATGCGAACATCGTCGCTGCGCGCATATTTCGTTTTCGGCAACATAAACGCAACGAGAGCACCAGCTCAGTCTTTAAGCGCAAATGAGACGATCTCGTTGCCGGCGCGGTGGTTCGTCCAAAAGTTCGCGCCGTCGAAGGCCAGCGAGCGACACGCAAACGGAACACGCGCCAAGTCCTCTACCTCCGGCATTTCCTGTCGGGGATCGAGCCGTGCGATGTGCCAGTATTCGGCACTCCGGCTCGCACCGTTTGGTTTCTCCGTCCCGCGCAAGACGTAGATCAATCCATCAACAAAGGTTTGCCCGGAGATCTCGGCCCCGACATCAATCGCTCGCAGAATCTTTCCGTCCGCGTCGAGTTTCAGAATGCGATGCTCGTACCATTGGCTCAAGTAGACGTGCTCGCCGTCATAGCTGAGATACGAGCCCGTAAAATCCGGGCACGCGATTCGATCTTTTCCGAACCCGCGCTTTCGGTCGTAGCTGCGAAGATAGCGATCGTCTTCCGGACCCTCGCCGAGGGTGAAACAAAGAGCTCCGCCGGTCGACACCGCCGCCCATGGAATTCCCGGAGGCTCCATCTCCCCGAGCACTCTCCATTTCTCGACGTCGATCTCGTAAATCCGGCGAAGATCGCGTGAGCCCATCCACAGAGCATCGCCATGCCAGGCGAGCGCCTGAGGTGTTATCGCCGGCGAGATCAGGCGTCGTTTTTCGGTGACTGATCGTTTCTCCATCTTTCAATTCTCAACCCTCAACACCTAACCCTCAACTTTTTGTCGCGCCGCGGCCGCCGCTTACTGCTGCGAAAGTGTCGATTCTTCCAGCAACAGGGTCTTCACGTCGGCGAGGACAAGGCGAGGATCGAGCGTGCCGGAGCTGTAGATGTTCCGGATACGGCCCGCGCGGTCAATGAGGAAGACACGCAATGTGTGATAGAGCGGACCTTGCGGATCGGCCGAGTCGGGCCTTTTGTCCACAGCCTGGTCGTAGGCCTTGAGGATAGATTCCAACTCCACACGCGACTTCGCCGTCGCGAAGCGCCACTCGCAACCTGATTTTTGGTCGCGAATGCACTCCGAGTAAGCGGCGAGACGCTGTGGAGTGTCATACTCAGGATCAAAGCTCATGCTGACCAGCCGCAGGTTCCTGGCCAGCGCCTTGTCTTTTACACTTAGGAGATAAAGCTGATTTAAAACGCCCGTCGCGTACGGACACGCTTTTGCTGCCGCGCAGCGAGTGTAAATGAAGCTCAGTACCGTGACGCGACCATGCGTCAGATCGCGAAGATTTAATGGACTGCCGTCGGAATCGAGCAAGGCGCCGTCGGCTGCAGTCTTCACCACCGGTAAAGTGTAACTGCCCGGCACAGGCGGATCGTAGTCGAAGTCTTTATCGCGAGGCAGATCGACTGCGGTTGTTATTCCTGCAGTCGATAAAATAAATATGACGGGGAGTATTAGCATCGCGCGCGGAGCGCACGATCCACCTTGGTCGCGGTGATTGAGTCCTTCACACATTGACTGATCGCAGCGCTAAGGCCTCTCTCTCACATTACTTGCTCGCAACTGTCGGAGCTCGCCCCATTTTCATCGAGCCAAAGAGCATGTGGTGCGGGCGGCCGAGTTTGAGCGCGGTGAAATCGAGATCGAAGCTCGGCTTCAGTTCCTTGCCGTCCCAGTCGTAAGCCCGGAGGAACTGCTCGTTGTCGTCGCCGTCCTTGTCCCAGTGCGCCAGCAGCGAGCTGGTGAAGTAGAGCCGCTTTCCGTCCCAGCTCTGCGACACCATGTTGAGCTGCCTGCCGATTTGCTTCTCGTAAATCTGCTTCGGCTGATGCGGATTCGACACGTCGAACACGCGGCACTTGCCGTCGCCGAAACAATCCACGAACAGCGTCTGGTCATCCGCGCTCAGGCTGATGTCCACCGGCAGCACGCCGCCCTTCGCCGCCGATTGGCGCGACTTCCTTCGCCTGCCATTCGCCCTGTTCGTCCTCGTAGAAGAGCCAGAGCTTCGAGTCGAGCGCCGTGGCGGTGAAGGCGTAGTTGTGCTTCTCGCCCCAGGCCCAGCGGATTTCCAGCGGCGCGCCCGGCACGTCGAAAACCTTCTTCGGCTGCCGCGTGTGGAAATCCCACAGCACCATCGTTGAGCCGAAATGCTTCATCGCCTCGGGATCGTTCGTCAGTTCGCCGAAGTCGCGCATGTAGTTGTTCCAGCCGGTGAACGACGTGGTGAGCAGCGCGTTCTTGCGCGGCAACACGCGCGCGTCGTAGCCGTAGCCGTCGGCGAACTCCGCGTTCGCAGCGCCGCGCGCGTCTTCCTTGGTCGGCAGCCAGTGCGTGGCGATGTAGTCGCCGTCGTTGCTGTATTCGACGAGCGCGGTGCGGCCGCCCTTGTCCTTCGCGTTCGAGAGACACGGAATGAGCACGCGCCCCGGCAGCGCATAGACGCCGTGCGGACCGACCGCGCCGCCGGTCGTTTCGCGAAATTGTCGATGGTCTTCACGAAGTGCGGCTTCGCCGGATCGGTGTGCACGTCGAAGATGAAAATCTCGCTGCTCTCCAGGCCGGAGAGCCAGAGCTGGCGGCGGTCGTCCGTGAATCCGCCGTGATGCGCCTCGTTGCGTCCGCCGACGGAAGGGCTGTCGATGACCTTGCCGTAGGTCGGCGAGCCGGGCTTCACGTCCACGGTGACGAGTTTGTCCGAGCCGTCGCCGAGTCCTTCGACGCCGAGC
Source organism: uncultured Verrucomicrobiae bacterium (assembly GCA_963788855.1). Taxonomy (GTDB): domain Bacteria; phylum Verrucomicrobiota; class Verrucomicrobiia; order Chthoniobacterales; family UBA10450; genus CAWBIE01. Next base: position 248,991 of record CAWBIE010000002.1, on the reverse strand, counting down.
GTCCAGACATAGACGAATTCCTCCTGCCCTTCGATGCGGGCGAGGTAGGGCGAGGAACAGGTTTCGTCGGCTCTTCCCATATGCGGGAGGACAATGAAAGTAAGCGCACTGACCACAATTCTGGCTGTCAGGGGACAAACCAATGATCGTGAAATGATGAATGTCTTCATGGTTAATGGGTTTCGAGGTTGGGCAGTGGATGGCACTCCGTCCCCAGAACCAGCCGAAGGCCGCCTTTTTTCCCAGTTTGCCAACCGCTGCTCATGGGGTTGCGTTGAGTCGGACAACCCGAGCGTAAGCCTCGCCACTTTCTTCGACAAGACTCTTTCAGACGGGATCGACCCGGGGATCGAACGCTGGAACAAATCCTAAGACCGGTCCGAGTCCGCTGCGCGCTTGCCAAATCAGGGCGAACGCAACACTCTGCCACGATGCATAATCCTGACGACCGCAGCTTTTTCGGTCATCCGCGCGGGCTCGGCTATCTCGCCTTCACTGAAGCGTGGGAGCGCTTTTCCTATTACGGCATGCAGACCCTGCTCGTGCTCTACATGGTCGGGCAGCTGTTGCACCCGGGTCATATCGAACGGGTCGCCGGCTTCGGGCCGTTCCGCGGCGCCCTTGAACATGCCTACGGTGGACCGCTCTCCGTTCAGGCTCTTGCCTCCGCGATTTTTGGACTCTACACCGGCCTTGTTTATCTCACGCCCATCGCCGGCGGATTAATCGCCGACCGTGTCCTCGGGCGCACGCGCACTGTCACCATCGGCGCCCTGCTCATGGCAGCTGGTCATTTTTTGATGGCTTTCGATTTCTCATTTCTTATCGCGCTCTCTTGCTTGCTCGCCGGCGTTGGTTGTTTCAAGGGAAACCTCGCCAGCCAGGTCGGCGCGCTCTATGCCACAGGCGATAACCGGCGCGCGGATGCTTTTCAGATTTATTATCTGTTTATCAATGCCGGCGTCATCGCCGCGCCGCTTATCGCCGGCACGCTCGGCGAAGTCTATGGCTGGCATTACGGCTTCGGCGCGGCCGGTGTCGGCATGTTGATCGGCTTGACCATTTATCTCGCCGGCCGGAAATGGCTTCCGCCCGATTCGCCCGTGGTGCTCGAAAAGAGTGAGCACGTCGCGAAAATTCCGCTGACCCATCGCGAAAAGATGGGAATCGTCGCGCTCATCGCGCTGTTGCCGGTCCTCACGATCGCGGTCATCGGCAATCAACAAATTTTCAACGCCTATCTCGTCTGGGCGCAGGACAACGCCAATCTCATCTTCTTTGGCCGCAAAATGCCGACGACGTGGCTGATCACACTCGATTCGATCGTATCCGTAACCTTTCTCGCCGGGGCCGTGATCTTCTGGCGACTCTGGTCGAAAAAATATCCTGAACCGACCGAGATTACCAAGATGGGCATTGGCAGCCTGGTGGCTGTGACCGGATTCCTTTCTCTGGCTGCCGGAGCAGCTCTCGCGGCCAGCGCGGGAGGGAAAGTTTCCATCGGCTGGCTTATTACCTTTCACGTTCTGAACAGCATCGGTTTCGCGAATGTTTTCCCTGTCTCGCTCGCGCTCTACGCCCGCGTTGCTCCCGCCGCCTTATCTGCCACCATCATCGGCATCTTTTATCTTCACCTCTTCGCTGCCAACAATCTGGTCGGCTGGATCGGTGGTTTCTTGGAAAAAATGCCCGCCACCCGGTTCTGGCTCTTGCATGCCGCGCTCTGCGGAACCGCCGGCCTCGTCTTCCTCGTCTCCGGCTATCTCTTCGGTCATCTCCTCGCCCCCGGCGAAAGCGAGAGCGCCGATTCTGTCCAACGGAAAGCGGCGTAATCAATTCGCCTTGATGAACTACATGTCTGAATGCGCCGGATTCTGCTCAAATCGCTGATAGGGCTCGTCGTCATCGCGCTGGCGATCGGCGGCTGGATTAACGCCGCGCGCCCTTTCTCGATGTTGCTCGATCGGGTTCACACCGTTCAGGTTGAATCGCAACCGGTCACGGAGCTCGGGGTTGACGATGCGAGCGGTGGCATGATTCGGATCAACAGTTTCCCGATGGACATCGAGATGCCGGACAACCATCCGTTCCCGATGACGATGGCGACCGACAAACAGGGATCTTTCGGCATCACAATCAATGGCAAACCGATCGCGCTCGGTTCCGTGGCTGATTCCGCGGACCACGGCCGCGTGGTCAGGCCGCCTTCGGGCGATCGCGCCACCTTCACCAGCAGCCGGAGCTTGATCAGCTGGCCGACACCGTTCGAGGTCAACTTCATGACCGGGCATTCGCCCTCGTCGCGGCGGCACATGTATTACCGCCTCCTCTGGCACAAACCCGACGGCACAGAACTCGAGATGCGCTGGCGTTACGAACAGTTCTATTATGGAAGCGACGGTTGGGCGAACGGCTTCATGACACGTGAAGGCGTCACGGGATTGCTCCACGCAGCGATTCGCCCGTAGCTGCCGTCGACCGGGGCACCGCAAGCCGGCTGCTTATTTGGCGCTGCCCACGTAAGGCAAAAACTCCTCCCGCACGATCTTGCCGTCCTTCACGGTATAGACACCGACTTCCGACATCTGCATTCGTTTCTTCGAACTCTTGTCGGTCACATCCATATCGTATTGCACGACGAACCGGTCATGCGCCACGAACGGGCCGTGAACTTTCACGCTGTGCGTTTCCATGGCGTCCACCCACCAATCGACCTTGCCCCGCACACCATCGATGCCTCGCGTTTCCGGCGAGCCCGTCTCGTTCGGTCGCGACTCCACGCTGACCACGTCCTTCCCATACAAACTTTCCAGCGCCTGCTTCCACGCCTGCTTTCGCGTTAGCTCCACCACTTTCGTTGCAACTTCTTCAGTATTCATTTTTCCTCCCATATTTTAGACCGACTTCCCGAGCTGCTTCTCCAGTTTATCGAGGGTGCTGTTCCAGCCTCCGGTGTGTCCCTTCCGCGATTCTTCAGTTGGCAGGTGCTCGTGGGTCAGGCGGAGTTCCGTCCCGCCTTCTCGATCCTGCAGCTCCACCGTCACGACGCTGACGTGATTCTCCCAGGTTTCGTCATCAGCCCATTGCCAGGTGAAGACGATCTTCCTGTCGGGCTGCAGCTCGCGATACTCGCCCAGGCACGTCACCGTTTCGCCCTCCGAATTACGAAGATCCCAGCGAAATTTCCCGCCGACCCGCACGTCGGCCACGAAATCTTGCGTCTGGATACTCTCCGGCCCAAACCATTCCTTCAATTGCGCCGGATCGGTCCACGCGGCGTAAACGCGATCGCGCGGAGCTTTGATAAGCCGTTTGATTTCGAGCGAGAGCTTTTCTGTTTGCGTCATATATTTTTTCTCCTGTTGATCGGTCACTTCCCTTTGCCCTCGAGAAACTCTTTGAGCGATGAACCAATGAGTTGCGTCCAGCCGTCCACGAAATTCTTGCGCACGAACGACGGAGTCTTCGGAAAAGTCTCCAAACCTTCGTGCGTCAGTTTCAGACGTGTTTTGTCGCCCTCGCCGAGCAACTCAAACGTGACCAATGAATTGCCCTCGTGTCCTTGATAGCGCCAGCTGTAGGCAAGTTTCTTTTGCGGAATCACCTCCATGACCTCGCAAAGATGGTGATATTTCATGCCTTCATGCTCGACCTTGAATTCGAATTTAAAACCCATCTCCGCTCTGAATTCTTTCAGATCAAAATACCACTGCTTCATTTGCGCGACCTCCGTGAGCGCCTTCCAGACTCGCTCGGGCGACGCGTTAAAAGTTCGTTCGATGACAACCGCTTCGGCCAATTGATTCGTCATGTTTCTTCACTCCTCGGTTAAACCGCGTACTCGTCGTGGCGGCGGACCCAATCCATGGTCGAGTCCGGGTTTTCGTCACGGCCTTTGGGCACGAGATCGAGGAAGTTGTAGGCGCCCACGAGCGAGTCGAGCCCGCGCGCATAGGTCGAATAGGTGTGGAAGATCTGGCCATCCTCATCCTTGTAAAACACGCTTAAGCCCGGCATCTCGTCGCTCATCAGCTCGTCCGTTTTGTAGTTGTAGGACATTTTGTCTTTCGCTTTCTCATCCTCGGTGGCCGACACGTGATAATCGAAATTGAAATCGCTACCGTGCGATGACACCCACGTGAAACGCCAGCCCATGCGCTTCTTGTATGGCATGATCTCGGCAAAGGGCGCGCGCGAGACAGCCACCAGGGCGACGTCGCGGTGCGGCAAATGCCAGTTTGCACCATCAAAATGATCGGCCAGATAGGAGCAGCTCTTGCAGCCCTCTTCCCAACCCGGCCCCAGCATGAAGTGATAGACGATCAATTGACTCCGTCCGTCGAAGAGATCGGCCAGTGTCTTTTTTCCATCCGGCCCTTCGAAAACATATTCCTTGTCGATCTTAACCCACGGAAGCTTGCGGCGGGCGGCACTCAGCGCGTCCCGCTCACGGCTAAATTGTTTTTCTCGCGTAAGCAGATCCTTGCGCGCAACGAGCCACTCAGCTTCCGACACGATTTCCGGATTCATCTTTTTCTCTGCTAGTTTCATTTTCTTCTCCCTTGGTTTTGGTTGTTAAACTTTCTGTCCTGGTCTGCAGCTTTCTAAGAGCGAGTGCGGACAGGCCGCCGGTCGCGCCCGCGGCGACCGCCGCGATGTTGGCGAGGCACACGGGACACATTCCTCTATTTTGCCCCCTTCTTACGCGGTCGTTTGTTCGTCTCTTCCAAATAAGCAGCCAGGCGATCGAGTGATCCTTCCCAGAACTTGCGATACTCCTCCACCCATTGGGCCGCCTGTCTCAACGGCCCGGCCTCCAACTGCATTTCATGAACGCGCCCATAACGCCGGCGGCGTAGTAGTCCGGCCTTCTCCAGCACACGCAAATGCTTTGAAACCGCCGGCAACGACATGGCATACGACCTGGCCAAATGAGTCACGCATTTATGGCCGCGCGCCAAATGGGCGAGGATCCGCCGCCGCGTCGGGTCAGCCAAGGCGGCGAAGGTGCGATCCAATGTCTTTGCCTTATGTTTAACCATCTGGTTAAGTATTAAACGCTTTCTTGGACCATGCAAATAAAAATTCGCCCGTCGGCCGCCGCGCATCTCATCGCGGCGTGGTCACAACGCTCAACACCGTCAACTGTGCTGTGATGATCGAACCGCCCGTGTCCCGGATGATTACAACTTGTTCATCTGCGGCAATGGCACTCTGGCTAAGAAGAATGTGATTGAATATCTCGGCGGCTGGTTTGGCTGGAAGTCAATTTCGTTGTGGCCGGTTCAAGCTCGTCGCCACGTAATCTGACCAACAACGCCGCCTTTGACGGTTGGCCGCGTTGGTCGCCCGATGATTCGAGAATCGTGTTCGCGTCCAATCGGTCCGGACCCGACTACGAAATTTACGTTATGAAGGCGGATGGGACCGGTGTTCAACAACTCACCCAGTCGCGCGGCCGCAACACCTCACCCAAATGGTCTCCCGATGGAAAGCGAATCTCCTTCGATCACGCCACCCAGGGCGAGTGCGACATATTTATTATCAACGCGCCGTAAAAGTAAAGCGCGCCAGGCGCGGCACGTTTTTGCTTTGACTGGGTAATCGGCTTTTGGTTGAATGCCGCCATGCGGCGACTCCAAATCGCGGCAGGGTTCATTGGCCTGGTTGGCTTGGCCGCGTTCTTGATCGGCTGTTCTCCGACGCCAGTGACGATCACACCGCCCAGGGTCGAGCAAGGAGGCCGCGCCTTGTCGATCGCCGTCGCGTCGAACAACGACAAACACATGGTGGTTGCGACCGAAACGGGAGGTCTCTTTCGAACCTTCGACGCAGGAACGAGCTGGCAACATCTCGACGGCCTGCCCAATTTCAAAACCGTCGATGTCGCAATCGCGTCGTTGGCGCCGGATACGATCATCGCGACAACCCAGCCACAATATCGAACAATTAATGATGGCGGAATCTGGCGAAGTACTGACGGCGGCGGAACCTGGCATCAACCTCCGGGTTGGGCGCCCTCCCCCGGATCGGATTGCCCGAGCCGTTCCGGTGCCTACGGAATTTCGCACATGCCGCTGTCCCATACGTTTTATGTGGGGACCGATTGCGGATTAGCCATAAGCAATGACGACGGCGCCAGTTGGTCGCACATTGTTTTGGATCCGAACTCTTCAGGCACCGATCCGCTGCGAAATCGCGTCCGATCGGTATTCAGTGATTAACCGCACATCGGGCGTGGCCGCCGCCGACACCGGTCTGTTCCATCTCGGACCGAATGGAACGTGGGTGAAGTCCCAGGACGTTACGACTACGCATATACCGGTCGTTCATGCGTTCGCTGCACCCTGGTTCACCGGCTCGTCTTCCATTTTTTTTCACGCCAGCGAGGGACAAAAACTTTTTCTTTCCACCGATAGCGGAGCGAGTTGGACTCAGATCCCGGCTCCGAGTGCCAACATCAGGGAAGCGTTCGTTCGGGTGGGCCGCTCGCTCGCCAGCGACGACACCAAGTTCGAGGTTTATTACGGAGATGGAATGAGGTTCCATCGTCAGACTTTCTCGACACCCGGTCCGACCGGAACCGGTACCTGGCTCAATTTAACGTCGGATCATGATGACCCATCGGATGTAGCTTTCGATTTGGATCGTCGGATTCCAATTCTGCTCGCGAGCGATGGGGGCGTTCATCGAACGGCTGACCAGGGCGCTAGCTGGAAGCTAACCGGCGGCAACTACGGCGGGTTCGATGCGCTGCAAATCGCCGAGATCGACGGTCAATTCTTTCCCGGATCGCCCGCCCGACAGGATCTGTATTACGGCACTCAGGATAACGACCTCAAAGCCTCAATGGATGGCGGTCATTCCTGGACCGGATCTGTCTGTTGCGAAGGGCGATTCATTCGCGCGAGCGTTGGGGGTATCGATTTCAAACCGAAGGTGACAGGGTCAGCGTGTGGACCGTGCTCCAATTTCGTCTCGGACCCTGGCTTCGTGAATCAGCGCGCCTGGCCTAACGCGCCGGACGGAAACCACGCCAGCGGCGCCGACGCACCCTTTCTGATTTCAGGTGATGAGTACCTTCAGGATGTTCCTAACACGACGGTGTCACCAGTGAGCTTCGATTTTTTCCGGACCGTGAGCGCCGGCACCTCCTGGTCGAAGTCGTTCTCACTGTCGCTCACGCCGAAAGGCGCTCTCATCGTCACAGGATCGACAACGAACGCGACCGTGTACCAAGGTGTTCAGACTGCCGGAGCCCTTCCGGATGGAGGTCCGCGCTTCGGACTGTTCCGGGCAGGCGACATCGCAGGCCAGGCCGTAGTCACAGCCGCGGACGCGGCAGGAAATGTTGCGTTCGGGTCGCTCCATACTCCCATCGCGAGGTATGTTGTCTTTGGCGCCGATCCGAACAATCCCGATCATTTGATCGCGCCAGATGCCGACGCGGGTGAAATGAAATTTTCCAGGGACGGCGGCGCCACCTGGCATCCGCTGCCTCAACTGACTCAGGCCGTCACCGACAACGGACAATACCTCTTCCAATTATCTGAGCTCACCCTGGCCAGCGTTATCGCGTGGGATCCGTACGACTCTTGCCATATCCTCGTGGGCACCATTCAAAATGGGATTATCGAATCGACCGACGGTGGCAACACGTGGGCGCGGATCGCTGGATCCAAGGCAGTCACCTACGTGAGTTCTTTTTATTTCCCGCCGACGGGTCCAGTGTGGGTGTCGACCAATGGCCGCGGCTTGTGGACATTAAACCTGATCCGACAGAGCGGTGCGAAGGCCGGGAAATGCAGTTTTCCAGGTTCGCGCATCGGTCCCGGGCAGGTGGAACCTTCTCCCCGTCGCGATCGATTTTACTACCGGTTCCAGCCAACCATTCCAGGGGTTGAACGATCCAGCCATCTGCCGGGGCTGTTCGATCGTCGTTGTCCACAATGGTTGGGTGACGGACCTCCAAATGGCGGGCGATAACGTGCGCGAGATTGCGATCTCGGGAGGAACGATCTCGCAGCTCGATAACTCTCAGCGGGAGGTTCCCCTCGTTATTCCTAATATTTATCGGCCGGGTAATGGAAAACTCGAGGACCGAATCAAGAATGGTGAGATCATCGGGGCTCGCCGAATCCGCGGGCTCATTCTCGAGGGAACTCGCCTCCGATCGGTCATTGCAGCCGGCACGGAGCTGCCATTTGCACCTTCACGAACGCCTCTCGTCTTTGCCTTTAATGCGAGCAAAGCCGGAGCGTCCGAATTGGAAACCGGGGAATCGGTTCGAGTAATCGGAACGAACTTCGTACCGGCTGCGCGTGCCGGAGAACCGGTTACGATTTTTTTTGACGGCGAAGTCGTCGGGAAGAATGTCCCGGTGCGTGACGACGGTTCCTTTTCGATCGACATCCCTCTAACACACGCGCCTGGCGAACTGGTCGTTAAGGTCGAGCAGCGAGACGGCCAGCGGCTGACTACGGAAAGAGCGACGCTCGGCATCGCCACTGCGGATCGTCCGAGATAAAATTAGGCCTACTGTCCCTGACCCCGAGCGGAGCTACAGCGAAATGGCTTCGGCGCTCGCCAGGAATCTGCGATAAGCTCCCCCGCAATATGCCGCGCTGTCCCTGGGCTACTATTGAACCCGCCGTTGCCTATCACGATAAGGAATGGGGCGTGCCCGTCCACGACGACCGGGTGCTTTTCGAGTTTCTGATCCTCGAAGGCGCGCAGGCGGGACTGAGCTGGATCACCATTTTGAAAAAGCGCGCAGAACTACCGAAAGGCTTTTGATGGCTTTCGCGCGGAGAAGATCGCCCGCTACGGCACGCGTGACGTAAAGCGATTGCTCAGCGACGCCGGGATCGTGCGCAACCGGCTGAAAATCGCGGCCACCATCCAGAACGCGAAGGCGTTTCTCGCCGCTGCAGAAGAATCGACTTTCGACGCCTACCTCTGGAGCTTCGTCGGCGGCAAGCCAATCCAGAATCGCTGGCGAACGCATGGCGCAGGTCCCGGCGCGCACCGCCGAATCCGACGCCATGAGCCGCGACCTGCTCAAGCGCGGCTTCAAATTCGCGGCTCAACCATCTGCTACGCACTGATGCAAGCGACCGGCATGGTCAACGATCACCTGGTGACCTGCCCACGACACGCGGAACTCGGCGGTGGGCGGTGGCACGGGTAACGACAAGAGGATTGCTGGCGAATATCCATTAGTTCAGTCTTTGACAATGAAGCGTTTTCTTTTCGCTCTGCTAAGCCTCCCGATTTCTGTTCTGGCGGAGGGCGGACTACCTAATCAACCGTACATTTACGTTCAAGGGAAAGCTGAGATTGAGAAACCCGCCGACATCGCAACCCTACGTTTCAATCTCGTGGCCCGCGGACCCGACCAGGTTAAGGCCAATCAGCAGGTTCAGGCGAACGCGACCAAGATTTTCGCCCTGCTCGACGGTAGAAAGATCGCAGCGCAAGACGTGATCGCGGGCGATCTGAGCTCCGAACCGGAATACCAAGAAACGGAATCCTCCCGAACGCGAGGCAAGCTTATCGATTACAAGGTGACGAGGCCCTTCACAGTTAAGGTCCGGGATCTGAGTAGCATTTCCCAAGCTGGTGGATGATTTACTTGCGATCGAAGGTGCAGAGTTCTCCGGAATTGAGGCCGGACTCTCGAACGAGAAACAACTTCGGGATGGTGTCGGAGAAAAGGCTCTGACCAACGCACGAGAACAAGCCGAGAAAACGTTGAAAACCATGGGCATGAAGATCGATTCGGTCTTCGCTGTGTCACCAGTGGCTTTTCCTGAAATCAAAAATGAGATTTTTGGAACCGAAGAAACGCTTGTCGCCGCATACAGAGCGGCGCCAGCTCAGTCGCAATACCGGCTCGCGCCCGTGACCCTCAACCAAAGCGTCCATGTCATCTACCTAATCTCGCCGGCGAAGTAGGGTGCTGGCTCTGACTTTTGGGCGTTAGATCGTCTTCTACTTTCTACTTTTCCCCGCCTCTATTTGCCGATCAGAATAAAGACGCCTGCCGCCAGCGCCACAAGGTAGAGCAGGAACACCGCTGGTCCGAAATTCAAGCCGAACCCCAACAGGCCGTCGATGATCAGGTAAACCGCGAGCAGAATCATGCCGATGTTTTTGGTAAATTTCATGACGTCGATCTTGTAGATCGCCCGCTCACCTGACAATCGAGGAGTTGGGAACGACTTCTGACTTCTGCTTGCCGCGACGAAGCCTTGGCGAAGGCGGGACCTCTGACCTCTGACCGCCGGTCCGGCTCGGATCGAAGTTCACGCGGGACCTTCGCAGACTTTCTCGTAGAATTCCGTCATGAGCTTCATGAATCTCGACCAACTGCCGTTTGTTGGAATGTCGCATAATTTCGTCGGCGAAACTTATGGCGCGCCGTTCTCGGCCTACATTGTGAAAGCCAAACCCGGGCAGGGTCCGCCCTTGCATAAGCATCCTTACGTCGAGGTCGCCTTCACCCTCGAAGGCTGCGCCACCATCACGGTTGGAGATGAAGAGCACCAGGTGAAAGCAGGCGGCATCGTCGTCATTCCAGCGGACACACCGCATCGATTCATCAACTCCGGCGACACAATCCTCCGCCAGATCGACATCCACGCGAGCCCGCGATTCATCCAGACAAATCTGTGAATCTCTCTCTTAATCTGACCTCTGCTTGCCACGCCGTAGCCTCGCGCGAAGGCGGGTCCTCTGTCCTCTGACTTCTGACTTCTGACTTCTGACTTCTGACTTCGCCGCTACTTCATGAAGTCCCGGACGAACTGCGCAATCTGATCTGCTGCGGTATCGAGCGCGAAATGGCCCGCATCGAGGACGTGGACTTCGGCCTTCGGCACGTCGCGGCGGTAGCGCTCCGGCTCCGACGAGGTCGAACGAGAGATCGTACTTGCCCCAGATCACCAGCAGCCGCGGCTGCTTTTCGCGCATCCAGGCCTGCCACTTGGGGTAGGCATCGACGTTCGTGCGGTAGTCGTAGAAGAGGTCGCTCTGAATGTCGGCCTGGCCGGGCTGGCTGAGAAAGGCGAACTCGTCGGTCCAAAGATCCGGGTCATAGCGTTCCACGTTGGGATCGTTCCCGACATGGCGCGTCCGCGTCGTCGCCAGTGACAGAAGATTTGTGCGCAGCGCGCTTTCGTTGGCCGCGCGATCGGCCCAGAAAGCCCGCCGCGTCTTCCAATTCGCTCCGAGGCCTTCGTTGTGCGCCACCGCGTCCTGGACGATGAGAGCCTCGATCCGGTCCGGATGGGCCAGGGCCATGCGAAAGCCCACGGGGCCGCCGTAATCCTGCATGTAAAGAGTGTAGCGCGAGAGCCCGAGCGCTTCGGTGAAGTGATTCATGATCTCGGCGATGTGATCGAACGTGTACGCGAATTTTTTCGGATCCGGCCAGTCGCTGTGTCCGAAGCCCGGGTAATCGGGCGCGACCAGGTGATAGCGATCGGAAAGCCGGGCGAAGAGCGGCTCGAACATGCGCGAGGACGAGGGAAGACCGTGCAGCAAGAGAAGCGTCGGCGCATCTTTCGGGCCGGCCTCTCGATAGAAGATCGAGAGCCCATCGATCTGGGTCGTGCGATAAGAAGTCGGGTGTTCCATGGGACGTTCCTTTCCTTGAGCGAGCAATTGAAATGACGCGAGCATCACAGAAACCACCACCGCGATCCGCCCAACGCCGCTGTCGAGGTATTTTTGCCCGCGAATCACGCGAATTGACGCGAATTTCATAGGTCGATCGATTCCGAAATTTCCTTATTAGCGTAATTCGCGTGGTTCGCGGGCGATACGAAACGCTCAGCGGCCAGTCATTTGCTCCAGTCTTTCCGGGTATCGAGCGCCCTGCACTGTGATCTTTGAAGCAGCGGTTTCGATTTCGCGGAGATCGTCCGATGTAAGTTCGATTGAAGCCGCTCCGATGTTTTCTTCCAGACGATTCAGTTTCGTGGTGCCAGGGATTGGAACAATCCATGGCTTCTGCGCCAGCAACCAGGCGAGCGCGATCTGAGCAGGTGTCGCCTTTTTCCGTTTTGCGATGCGGCCGAGTAAATCGATCAGCGCCTGATTTGCCTTGAGCGCCTCAGGCGTGAAACGCGGCAGCGTGCTGCGGAAGTCGGTGCTTATCGAACGTCGCGTTCTCGTCGATCTTCCCGGTGAGGAAGCCCTTGCCCAGCGGGCTGTAAGGCACGAATCCAATTCCGAGTTCCTCAACGGTCGGAATCACTTCCTTCTCAGGGGCTCTCGTCCATAGCGAGTACTCGCTCTGAAGTGCGGTGAGTGGCTGGACGGCGTGTGCGCGACGGATCGTTTGCACGCCCGCTTCGGAAAGACCGAAGTGCTTCACCTTGCCTTGCTCAATCAGTTGCTTCACCGCTCCTGCCACCTCTTCGATCGGCACGCCCGGGTCGACGCGGTGCTGATAGAGCAGATCGATTGTCTCGATCTTGAGCCGCTTGAGCGAACCTTCGACGGCTTTTTTAATATGCTCCGGCCGGCTATTCAGGCCCGCCGCTCCCGGCCGCGTATCACTGCCACTCAGGTCGAACCCGAACTTGGTGGCGATTAGAACCTGTTTGCGGAAAGGAGCGAGCGCTTCGCCCACGAGCTCTTCGTTCGTGAACGGACCGTAAACTTCGGCGGTGTCGAAGAACGTAACGCCGCGCTCCACCGCCGCATGGAGAAGAGAGGTCATCTCCTTTTTATCTTTGGGCGGACCGTAAGAAAAGCTCATCCCCATGCAGCCGAGGCCAAGAGCCGATACCTCCAGATTACTCTTCCCAAGTCTGCGCTTCTCCATTTTTGAAATCTCCTATCAACTTCTCAACGCCTCAACGCCTCAACTCCTCAACTTTTCAGCGTTTCAGCTTTCCTCCTTCCCTGTTCTCCAACAATCAACTCTCAACCATCAACAATCAACCTCCCCGATATTGTTCCTCACCCACCTTCTCCATCCAATCGGCGCTCTTACCGTCGAGCTTTTCCACAATGGCGATGTGCGTCATCGCAGTCATTGGCGTGGCGCCGTGCCAATGCTTCTCACCGGGCGCGAATCGGATCACATCACCCGGCCGGATTTCTTCAATCGGACCTCCCCAGCGTTGGGCCAGGCCGCAGCCAGCCGTCACAATCAAAACCTGGCCTAACGGATGGGTGTGCCAGGCGGTGCGGGCACCCGGCTCAAACGTGACGCTCGCGCCGAGCGCGCGTGCTGGATCACTTGGCTCGAAGAGTGGGTCAATGCGAACCGTGCCGGTGAAATATTCGGCTGCTCCCTTATTCGAAGCCTGTGAGCCAGATCTTTTGATTTCCATGCTTCCGGTTTCCTTTTTCTCTCAGCTATCAACTTCCTCGAACCCCAGCGTAAACGCCCGCTCGATCAATTCGACCGCCATCCCCAAGCCGTCCACTTCAGCGATCGCGGCCTTCATCTCTAGCGACCGCTTCCGGTACGACGGATTCTCAAGCACTTCATCAACCAACCTGCTCAGGCCTTCCGCCGTCAATTGCGCGAGCGGCACAAACAAACCCGTCCCGCTCGCCAGGATCCGCGCCGCCACGCCTGGCTGGTCGTTAGCAATCGGAATCGCTACCAATGGAACTCCCTGGGCCAGCGCTTCCAGTGTCGTATTCAAACCGGCATGGGTCACACACAGCGCCGCCCGCTTTAGCAACTCAAGCTGCGGAGCCCGCTGCAGCAGAATTGTATCCGCCCGCTTCGTCGGCAAACTCTCCGGCGCGATATTCATTCCAACCGACAGCACCACCTGGTACCCCGGCCGCTCCACCGCCGCCAGAATCGTTCGAAACACATCCTCCAACCCATTCTGCACCGTCCCCATCGAAGCATAGATCAGCGGCGCTCCGGTCAGCCGTTCCCAGGGAAACGCAACCGGCTCTCGCCCCGCGCCATCATGAAACGGGCCGGTGCGGTGAAAGTGCTTCGGCAGATGATCTCCCGGAAAATCGAACGCTTCCGGGACCTGCGTCAGGTACGCCAGCTTCGAATCCGCCCAATGAACATCGCTCGTGTCCACCGTCGCGCCCTTGCGTTCCAGGTATTCCAGCATCGTCGCTCGGATCCCCCCGATCAGTTGCAGATATCCCTCCACACCTTTCCTGTTGCGCTCCCGTGCTGCCTCGCTCTCCTCATGCGGCCATGGAAAAAACCACAACGGAGTCACCCCGCTGATGTCCACCAACGGCGTGCAGGAGACATGGACAAAAGGAATCCGCGTCGCCATCGCCACGGCGCCGGCGCCCGGAGAGACGCGATCCACCACCAACCCATCGACTTTGACCCGTTCCAATACGCTCGGCAGCTCTTCCAACTCCGCCCGGCAGCCTTGGTGAACCCATTCCATGGTGTAGGCAACCGCAGCCTGACCGGAAAGTTTGCTCAATTCCGCCAGCCGCGCCCCAAAAGATCCCAGAGGAAACTGCTCCCCGCAGACCTCCTCAAATCGCAGACCCGCACTGGCAACTCCCCTGGCGGCATCCGGCTGTCCGAAGCAGATGACCTCATGCCCTCTGCTCTCAAGCCGGCGAGCCAGAGCGGTCATGGCATTCATGTGCCCTGTCGCTGGTGAAACCGTTACGCCAATTCGCATGGTCGAACGTTATCACGGCACGCTCAAGCCGTCTCCCATAGGCCGCTTTGTCCCTCAACTCTCAACCATCAACCATCAACTCTCCCCACCCGCCACTTCGAAAATGACTTCCAGCTCGACCGGCGTGCCGAGCGGAAGGCTGGCCACGCCGTACACCATGCGGCAGGGGTTCTTCTCTTTTCCGAAGACGTCCTGCAGCAACTCCGAAGCACCATCGGCGACTTTCGGCTGATCGCGGACATCTCCCGAAGTGGCCACCGACACGCCGAGCCGGACGATTCGCGTCACTTTATCGAGCGATCCCAAATGTTTTCTCGCGACCGCGAGAACGTTGAGTGCCGCGAGACGAGCTGCCTTGCGTCCCGCTTCCACATCGAACTCCGCGCCGACGCGTCCAATGAATTTCGCCTCGCGGCCTTCCGTCGGAAGCATGCCGGTAAGAAAAAGCAGATTGCCCGTCTGCACCGCTTCCACATAAGTGCCGAACGGCTCAGGCGGCGCCGGGAGCTTGATGCCAAGTTCCTTCAAACGCTGCTCAGCGCTAGCCGGCCGAGAGCCTGCGCGGGTTACCATTTGCCAACGTGCGCACCGCCATCCACGTGCAACACCTCCCCGGTAATCTGGCGAGCTTCTGTCAGATAAACAACGGCGCTGGCAATGTCCTCAACCGTAGAGATTGAGCCCATCGGCGAACGCGATTCCAGGAACTCCTTGGAATTGTCCGTGTTGAGCGACGTGGCGACGATCCCGGGAGCTACGGCGTTGAATCGAATGTGCTCTTTCGCGTATTCCAAAGCCAGGCTTCTCAATCCTGCGTTCAAACCACCTTTAGTGATCATTGAAAGGGAAGCCGGTTCGCCTGCAATTGGATTGTCCACGAGCGCTGCCGTGATGCACACGACGCTGCCGCCGGTCTTCTGTGCCAGCATCTGTTTAACCGCAAGCTGCGTGATGTAAATAAAGCCCGCGAGGTTGGTCGAGACGAGAGCGCGCAAGTCGTCTGCCGTATATTCCGTGAACGGTTTCACCACGAAGATACCGGCGTTCGCGACGACGGCATCGATCGATCCGAACTTCTTGATGGCAAGTTCTGCAACTTTCTGCGCCGTCTCAAATTGACCTATGTCACCGTCGATTAAGGCGAGATGGTCGGAAGCGGAAAGCTCCTTCGATTTCGTCGCGCTCCGCGCGGTGCCGACAACATCGTAACCGCGCGCGAGAAACGCTCGGACGACGCTCGCGCCGATGCCTTGCGAGGCTCCCGTAACGATCACTGTCTTCCGATCGCTTGCCATAAGATCAGCGCAGTGATTTGAACGCCGCGCGCATTTCACCGACGAATAGCTCTGGCTGCTCCCAGGCCGCAAAGTGCCCCCCTTTGGGAAGCTTGTTATAATAGATCAGTTTGGGATACGCGCTCTCGGCCCAATTTTTGGGGGCAGCGTAGATCTCGTCCGGAAAGACGCTCACGGCCACCGGGATAGCGACATGTTTCGGGGCGAAAAAAGCCAGCTTGTTTTCCCAATAGAGACGAGCCGAAGAGACCGCTGTGTTCGTCAACCAATAGAGCGTGATGTTGTCGAGAATGTCGTCTCGCGTCAGGCCCTCGGATTTTCCATCGAACACGCGTGTGATCAGTTCGTAGCTGCGTATGTCATGATCGATTATCCAGGCGGCCAGGCCTATCGGTGAATCCGCAATTCCGTAAAGCGTCTGCGGGTGGTTCCCCATCTCCTGGGCGTAGGCGAGGCCTTTTGTATAAAAGAAGGCGAGCTGATCGTACGCGCGTTTTTCGTCCGCGGCGAGCCCTGATGGCGCTGGCGCACCAACGAAAGCTGCCTTGTCGATGTCGGGTGGAACCGCGCCAGCCATGTTGGTGTGGATGCCGATCAATTCCGGAGGCGCTTCGACCCCCATCAAATCAGTGATAAGCGCACCCCAATCGCCGCCTTGCGCAACGTACCGTGTGTATCCAAGGCGCTTCATTAGCACGATCCACGCGTGCGCTATGTGGGGCGCATCCCAGCCGGTCGTGGTTGGCTTGCCTGAAAATCCGTAGCCCGGCATCGATGGAATCACGACATCGAAAGCATCTTCAGCCTTTCCACCATAGGCGACGGGATCGGTCAGGGGACCGATGATCTTCATCTGCTCAATAATCGAACCAGGCCAGCCGTGTGTGATGATGATCGGTAACGCATTTGCGTTTTTCGAGCGAACGTGAATGAAATGGATGTCTAATCCATCAATCGTTGTTACGAATTGCGGCAGCGCCTTCAGCTTCGCCTCGCACTTGCGCCAATCGTAATCTGTCCCCCAATAGCGTGCGAGTTTCTGCATCGTCGCGAGCTGCACGCCCTGCGTCGTATCTGCGACTGCTTCCTTTTCGGGCCACCGCGTCGCCGCAATGCGTTTGAGCATGTCCGCGACTGCTTCTTTCGGAATGTTAACGTGGAAAGGACGGATGGATTTGTCTTCGGCCCCGGCGCCGGAAGCGGCGGGGGATGGACTTTGTCCCCAGGAAAGCGAGCCGAAGCTCAGGGCAGCGATGATAATGGGAAGCGTTAATTTCATGACGATCTTTCTTGTTGAGATGAAAAAGGCTCGTCCCGAAACCCGGTCACCCTGTCAGGGCGAACCGCGAAGCCTTAGCGTCGCATCGATGTCTATTACAAAACTAAGACGCGGCGTTGGCCAGTCAAGATTGAACGCGACTTATGGCGTCAATAATCGGACGCGATAAAAGCGCTTTGACGCCAGCGGGCTAAAATCGAAGAACTCACTGCTGCTGTCGGAAGCCCCGACGTCCAGCAGCGTTGTCCAATCCGGGACAGGAACGAGGTTGTCCTTGTATTCGACGCGATACACCTTGCCCACCACGGTGGTGAATTCGCCGTGGAAATTCCCCGACGGATAATCAATCGTAGCCAACGTCATGCGCAAAGAACTCGTGGCGTCCTGCGGGTCGGTGCCGGCAAAATACTCACTCAAATTCGATTGCCCATCGCCGTCAGCATCCTGATTGGCGTCGGCGGCGTTGTTAGGGTTCAGGCCGTGGGCGTTTTCGTAGGAGGTCGTCATGCCGTCGAAGTCTGCGTCATCGAATAAGGTCCAATCCGCCGCGATCGCCGTCTCGCTGTTAACACCGGCGGTATTAGTGCCCGGTGCAAAGAAGTAACTCGCGGGACTGCTGAAAACTCCGCCGCTGTACTTGGCGAGAACGTAGTCATTCTCGACGCCTACAATGTCCGCATCCAGATAAGTGAAGGTCACGTTCGCCGTCATCGAAGACGACTGACTGATCGTCCAATAACGTTGAAGGCCGGAAACAAAACTGGGATAAAGTGGCGGATAATTTGGATGCTGATTCCCCGTCGCGCGCACGGTGACGTCATCAGGAAAACTTCCGGCAGTTGCGCTAATCGTGACGGGTGAGTAGCCGTCGGCGCTACCCAGTTCGAAAGTCTTGGAGACGGCGCCGGAGAATCTCTTTTGCAAATTTCCATCAACGTAACCGTTGGTGCGCGCCACGCTGCTGTTGCCGAAGGGCAGGATCACTTTGTTAGACCCGGTGATGAGTCTGCCGTTCGTCAGGGTAAGTGGCGTGTCGAGACCGTTGCCGAGGGTGATGTTGCCGCCGGAAATGCTAACATCATTTGTGCTATTCACCGTCAGGCTGTGGAACGAGCGGCCCGCAGGAATCTCAAGACCGGCGGTGTGCGGCCCGGCCTGCTGAAGGTAAACGAGGTCGAGGGTCAGGCCCGCGTCAAAGGTCGGGCTGACGTCGAAGGATCCGCCGGGGAAACCAGTCCCGAGACCGCCGACGGAAACCGTCGCGGCGCCCGCGACAGCCGAAGTCACCGTAACCTGATTGCTGTTCACGAAAGTTCCCTGGAAGAGATTGACGCGATTGGCGACGATGGGGCCGTTCAAGGTAACGGTGGTGGCGGTGCCAACGCCGATGCCGCCGCCCGGGCCGCCATTGAATGGCGCGGCGAGCGTCCCAAGAACGCCCCCTCCCGTATTGCTGTAGGTCATCGGAGAATTGCCGAGGAAATCGAAGGCGCTGCTGGAAGCAGATACGATCGTACCTGAGTTAACGACTGAGACACCGCGCATGAACAATGCACTCGCAACGGTCATCGTTCGGTTGGCGTTCACCTGGATGTTTGGTGTGTTGCCCGTGACCACATAGTTGGTGCCGCCCGGTGACCCGGCTCCGCCCACGACGACGAGCGGAGCGCTGCCGCCGGTAATATTGTTAATGTTCGACCTGACGTTGTAATCAATCTGTGTCGCGCCGGAATTGCGGTTGATGAGATTGATCGTCCCGCCGCTCATGGTAAAGCTCGCGTTGGTGCTGTTAAGCTCGAAGGATCCGAAGTTGCTTCGCGTGTTACCGACGGTCGCGATATTCACCAACCCGCCCGTCTGTGTGTAACTGACTGGTCCCTGCGGATCGATCCGGCCAGCGGCATTCACCGTGCCTCCTTCGATTATGAAGACGCCGCTGTTGTTGCCACCCATTTCGTCTCCAGCGCCGACCCCGATGTTGTAAATGCCGTTCGAGACGCGAAACAGTCCGTCATTGGTTGTGGTTGTGCCGGTGGCGGTTCCGGTCACGACAAAGCTCGGATCGTTTAGCCAGATGCCCGCGGTTGACGGAATGGTGTAGCTCGCTGTCTTAAAGACGGGGCTGGTCATTGAGAAATTGCCGGAGATCTTGAGTGTGCCGTTAGTCAGGGTAACAAAGCCCGACGGATCCGAAGTCACGCCTTTGACCGTGAAGTTGTTCGGCGCATTTAATTCCAGGATCGACGACGGCGAGTTTCCCTTGTTGATCTCAATCTCGCGAATGTCGGTGTTGAACACGCCAGCCGCGGAGAACGTGTTGTTGGTCGCGCCAGTGAAGACGATTTTGGCCCCGGCATTCGTGCCGGCAAATCCGTTGTTAGTGCAGAAATCCAGCTGACCGTTGACAATCAGGTCGCGGCCGATCGACAGCACATGGGTCGTGACCGTACTTGGAAGATTCAACTCGGTGCTGAACGTTCCGTCGATCGCGACCGTAACCGATTGACCAACTGTGAGTGTGTGCGCCGTGCTGGGATCGAATTTGAGCGCGCCGCCTGACCCTCCGTTGCCAACAGTGATATTGAGCGCGGCCGCGTCGACATCGATGTTCACAGTATGGACAGCGATGAGTACGTTGTCGGCGGCGGTCGGAACTACGCCGCCGGTCCAGGTGGCAGGTGCGCTCCAGTTTCCGTTCGCGGCCACGGTGATCGTGTTGGCCGCGTTGGTCGCCTGGCTGCCCGTCAATGCGCTACTCAACGCGCCCCCGGATACGGCAGAGACGCGCCAGTAGTAAGTTGTGCTTGGAGTCAGGGAGCTGACGTTTTGTGAACTCGCGTTCGCTGCGGTTTGCGTAACGAAAGTGAAATTGATGTTGTCATCCGATTTATAGATGACATACCCGACTTCGTTGCTCGCGAGGTCCGCCCAATTCAGCGTCATCGAGGTCTGCGTCACCGCGCTGAAGGTCAGGTTGGCCGGGGCGGCGGGAACGTTCGGGAGAAAGTAAAACGCGGTGCCAGGGGCGATCGCGCCGGTCTGGGTGTTATTCGCGGAGGTGTAAGAAATACCGGGGCCGGCAACGGTAAGGCTGGCCAGATTCGTCGCGGCCCCGGATTGCAAGCCGACGCTGTAACCCCCGTTCGCCGCATTGACGGCCATGCCGCTGCCGTAAACGAACTCAATCTGGCCGGTGGTTTCAAAGAGCCACAACTGAAAAGTGCCCGCGCCCGTGTTGCCCGCGCCGGTGCGCGGGATTTGCATGTTTAACCACTCGATCACGAGTTTACGGTTGGGCGCGCTGCCCACCACCTTGTAGTGCACCTTGCCGTTCGTGCCTACCCACAGATCGTCGAAGTATGGGCAGATTTTCGGTGAATCGCTGGTGGCATTGAACGCCGTCGAATTGTCAAAAACCGAATCGATCCCGGAACTCCCAAGCCGGCAGATGCCATTCGGGTTGACCGAGAACTGGGTGAGCCGGACTCCGTCGTACCAGAAATCGAAACCGATGGTGGTCACGGAGGAAAAAGTGTCGTCCTGGTCGGCGCCCACGAGCTGGGTCGTACCGCTCGACATGTCTTGCAGCAGGACGCCGATCGGGGCATGAGCGGGGTAGCTCGAAGCGGTAATCAGTGCGCCAGCCCTCGGAATAAAAGCAAGTAAAGCGGCGGCCAACACGAGCGTGCACGCGATGCCCCGTAAACGCCCGCGATGAAGTATATTTTTCAGATTTAGCGGTACCTGAGATAAACGCGAACCCGCGTCGCCAAAGGCGAAGCGAACTGCCGGACGATGAGCAGATTATGTCGCGCGAGGCAAGTCCAAATCGTCGCCGCGCGCGGATTCGCCGATTCTCATGCGATGCCCGTCTGGACCGGCGCCGTTGCTGCTCGGCGCGACGGCCATGTTTGGATTTCACCGCCGCTTCGGGAATAGGCACGTCGCGTGCTCGAAGCCCATCATGACGATTCTCTTTCTCCTTGGACTTTTCGTTCTGCTGCCCGCGGTGGTCGCTTTACTCTCCGAACCTCGCCTCTTGCCACGTGCCGCCACCGGACCGTTTAGAATCGGCGCTCCCATCATTTACCAAAAGGAAGAAGTCTCCACGCGTCCGGCCGCAGGCGCGCACGATATTCGCCCGGCGGAGCGCGGCGAGTACTACTATTACAGCATCATCAACTACCTCCGCGTGATCGAAGTGCTCGGCGATGGCCGCATCATTGCGGTCGCGCGCAATCAGCAGCGCCTCTGTTTCTGGCCAACCGATTCCTGCTTGCGCAAGGCTCGCCTGACCGAGCGGCTAATGAACCACCTCGGCTTCTTGAAAGTGTAACGTGATCTCCGTCCTCTGATTTCAGCGTTTCAGTTTTTCAGCTTTCAGCTTTTTAGAAGTCCTCTGCTCTTATCTCCAGCCCCCATTGTCTTGGCGCGAGCGAGATGCGGGATTCGTCATTCGTCATTCGTGCTTCGTCATTTTTCCTCCTCCGTCCTCTGCCCTCCGTCCTCTGACTTCTGACTTCTGCCCTCTGACTTCTGCCCTCTGATCTCAGCTCCTCAGATCTCAGCTTTTCAGTTTTTCAGCTTTCAGCTTTTCAAAAGTCCCCCTACTCCACCTTCAACAGCTCAACTTCGAACACCAGCATTCCGTACGGAGCCGACTCCCCTTTGTAAGCAAGCTCTTCCGGAATCCAGAAACGCGTCTTCCCTCCCTCTGCCATCAGTTGCAGGCCTTCCGTCCAGCCTGCGATCACTTCGTTGAGATGGAATGTCGCCGGCTTTCCACGCGCGAACGAGCTGTCGAAAAGCTTTCCGTCCGTCGTCCAACCCGCGTAATTCACCGTCACCGCGCTGTCTTTCGACGGATGCGCACCTCTCCCCGGCCGTAGCACCAGATAACTCAGGCCGCTTGCCGTCCTCTTCGCCTCCAATGGAGGCGACTTCAGATCAGGCGGTGGGTCTGTGGGCGGCCTCTCGAACGAGATCAGCTTTACATCAAACACCAGTGTCCCCGCCGGCCGTCCGTTCGCCCCTTTGTAAGCCAGCTCTTCCGGAATCCAGAACCTTCTCGTCTCGCCCGCCACCATCAATTGCACACCCTCCGTCCAACCCTCCATCACGCGATTAAGCGGAAACGTCACCGGCTTGCCCTTGGTCAGCGAGCTGTCGAACATTTTACCGTCAGTCGTCCAGCCCGTGTAATCGACCTTCACCGTGGCGGTCCTGCCCGGGTGCTCCTTGCCTTTGCCGGCCTCGATCACTTTCGAAGCCAGACCGGAAATCGTTATCTGCGCATCCGCCGGAGCCGCAGCGACGTCCGCCGGCGCGGGAATGGACCCTGGTGTCTGCGCCCCGGCCAGTGTCGCGATCAATAGAAAAGCCAGGCCGAGCGATGTCGTCTTCATAAGTAAGGGTAAGGCAATTCCCATAAACCACATCGCCCCGAAAATCGAGCGACGCGCTTCTGTCGCCCAGTTTCCCAAAGGTGGATCGCGCGCTCCGAGCGCGATGCTAAAACGATGCGATCATTGGATATTCCTTCTTTGAACCTTGTTTCGGATTTCGAGATTCGAATTTCAGAAGCGCTCCCATTTCCCACTATCTCGGCGCGAGCGAGATGCGGGATTCCTCCTTCGTCATTCGTCATTTTTTTTCCGCTGTCCCCTTCTCCCCACTCCATCCCTCAACCGCTCAACCCTTCAACTCTTCAACACCGCAACGTTCTTCTGCCTTTCCCCTCATCCGCTAAATCCGCGTAATCCGCGGTAAAAACCTCCCCATTTCAGCATTTCACCTTTTTCAGTGTCTCTCCTGGGGGCTCCGCTTCATGCTTTGTGCGATGCGTTAAGTTGCCGAAGTTTGCATCCTAATTTTTGGTCACTCGCTCTCCCAGCTCGCGTCAGCTACCCTGGCTGCGCTACCGCCTACCCGCGCGATTCCCGTTCGCGCGTGTTCAGCATTTCAGCTTTCAGCGTTTTCGTTGACCTGCGAAGCTTACCTCGCCATGCCTTCGGTCGTATTTCTTCGTGCGGTGAACGTCGGTGGGACAAACCGATGCCAACCGGCGCTCATCGCGAAGCAGCTGGCCCGGTTCGGCGTCGTGAACATCGGTGCTGTCGGCACGTTCGTTGTTCGCAAAGACGTCAGCGAGTCGGCACTGCGCGCGGCGATCGCACGGAAGTTGCCGTTCAAATGCGAGATCATGATCTGTCCCGCGCGCGACATCATCAAACTTAAGGATCCATTCATACGAGCAACTCTCGGACCCGGACATAGTCCGGTTCGTCAGCGTATTGGCGAAACGACTTCGCGCACTGCCTGTTCTTCCTCTCAGTCTACCCTCGGAAGATGACTGGCTGCTGAAGATCATTGCGATCCAGGACCGATTCGTCCTGGGTGTGTATCGGCGGCAGATGAAGGCAATCGGCTACCTCGGCAAGATCGAGAAACAACTGGGCGTCGCCGTGACGACCCGCAATTGGAATACGATCCAGAAAGTCGCGCAGATTCTTAGACAGGATTCACCGGATTGAGTCGATTTTAGTTCGGGTCCGATGAAAATCGGGTTAATCATATCGCGTTAGTGAAATCGCTCACCGAGTATCTCTCGTTCGAAGTCGCGGCCCGCCGAGGGTTCATCAACATCACGCCTCAGATCGAGAAGCTCGTTAGCCAAAGTGGCGTAGGTGAAGGCTTGTGTCTGGTCAATGCCATGCACATTACCGCGTCGGTCTTCATCAACGACGATGAGAGCGGGCTTCACCACGACTACGAAGTGTGGCTGGAAAAACTGGCGCCGCATGCGCCGACCAGTGCCTATCGACACAATCGGACGGGAGAAGATAACGCCGACGCTCATCTGAAGCGCCAGATCATGGGCCGCGAAGTAGTCGTCGCGATCACCAAACGCAAACTCGATCTCGGGCCGTGGGAACAGATCTTCTACGGCGAGTTCGACGGCCGCCGCAGAAAACGAGCGCTGGTGAAGATCATTGGCGAGTAGGATGACCGCCGGCGAAACTGCGATCCCGCGCCCTAACGACGCGACCTTCATGGGTCATCCGAAGGGACTTTTCTACCTCGCCTTCACCGAAGGATGGGAACGATTTTCCTATTATGGAATGACGGCGCTGCTCGCCCTCTACATGGTGAATCAGTTGCTCCTGCCAGGACATGTTGAGCATATCGGTGGATTTTCTGAGTTCCGCTGCCGCGTTGGAATGGCTCTTCGGCCCGCTCTCCACGCAGGCGCTCGCGTCGCAGATTTTCGGTCTTTACTCCGGCTTCGTCTATTTCACGCCGCTGCTCGGCGGCATGATCGCCGATCGCTGGATCGGACAGCGCAATGGTGTCGTGATCGGCGCCCTGTCGATGAGTGCCGGTCATATCGCCATGACTTTTGATCAGTCATTCCTCCTGGCTCTGCTACTGCTCGTCGTCGGCTCGGGTTTTCTGAAGGGCAATATCTCTGCGCAAGTGGGCGCACTTTATCCGCCAGAAGACGAAGCGCGGCGGACTCGCGGTTTCGTCATCTTCTCGCACTGCGATCAACATCGGAGCGGTCGTCGGACCGTTGCTCTGCGGCCTGCTCGCCCAGGTTTATGGCTGGCACTACGGCTTCGGTATTGCCGCGATCTTCATGCTCCTCGGCCTTGCCACCTATCTCTACGGATACCGCTACCTGCCGGCGCGAGTGGAGAGAAAAAAGGTTGAGGAAACTCGACTCACCACCGCCGAGCGGCGCATCGTTTTTGCGCTCATCGCCGTGATGATCATCACCATCTTCCAGTCGACGGCTTTCTATCAAGTCTTCAACGTGAACCCGATCTGGATTCAACAGCATGTCGCACTAAATCTTGGCCGTTTCCGGATCCCGGTTCCCTGGTATGCATCGATCAATTCGCTTTTCAGCATCCTGTGTGTCCCGCCGGTGCTCTGGATCTGGCGTCGTCAGGCATTGCGGGGTCGCGAACCGCACGATCTGGCCAAGATCGGCATCGGAGCCTGGATCGCCGCGGCGAGCAACCTGATCCTGGTGGTCGCAATCCTCGCTTCGGGCGGTGCGCTGGTTCATCCGATCGTGCCGTTCCTTTATAGCGCTGGACTGGGAATCTCCTTCCTCTACTACTGGCCCACAGTTCTCGCTTTGGTTTCGCGCGCCGCGCCCGCCAAAGTGAACGCCACCCTGATGGGACTGGTCTTTATGAGCCTGTTCGTTTCGAACACCCTCATCGGTTGGATCGGCGGTTTGTACGAAAAGATGACTCCCGCTGAGTTTTGGGCCATGCACGCGGCCATCGCTGCGGGCGGAGGCCTTCTCGTCCTGCTTTTCGGCCGTCGCCTGAGTCGAGCGCTCCAACCAGCGTGACCACCGACCACTGACTACTGACTACTGACCACTGACCTCTGTCCTCTGTCCTCTGCCCTCTGTCCGCTGACCTCTGTCTTTGCAGCGCCTCATAAGCGGCGTACGATCCAGAGCATGAACAAGCCGCTGCGTTGGTTCTGTTTGCTCTTCGTTCTCGCGTTGATCAACTCGCACGGCATTGCCGAGGACGATGATCACTCGTTGTCACCCGACAAACGATGGCGATACGAGCTCGCTGACGGTCATTGGCCGGAAATTCATAAGACGAGCACAGCGGAACGTGTCTTGGATCTGATGGGCGACGATCGTTCTGTGCCTCATCCGGATGGCAAAGAGATAGTCTGGGCGCCGGATTCAAAACGCTTTGCTTTTAATTATGGTCCGCCCACCGCACCTCACAGCACGTATGTCACGACTGCGTTTTATCAGTTGCGCGGCGAAGAGTGGGTCCTGTTGCATTCGGCGATTAACGAGGAATCGTCGAAAGAATCGTTCGCCGAACTGGCCAAACATCTGCCGAAAGGCGTTCAGCCACCCCGCCTTTGGCGCGCCGATCCTAACCGGGTCGTCTTCAAAGTGCGGAATTGGAGTGATGCCGATACCGCCATTCTTTATGTTTACTCGGCCGGATCGAGCAACGGAGGCGGTGACTCACCGGCGGCTTTTCTTTTCACGTTGAAGTTCGACCCGGAAGGCAAGTCCACGATCGTCCACGTCGAAAAGGCGCCGATGCTGGATACTAGATAGATACTAGATACTAGATACTAGATACTAGATGCTGGATGCTGGATGCTGGATGTTAGATTCCTTCTTCGTCATTCGTCATTTCTTCTTCCTCTGCTTAATTTCAGCTTTTCAGTTTTCAGAGTTTCAGCTTTCAGAAAGCTCCCTGCTTCTTCATCCCCTCTCAACTCTCAACCAACAACCCTCAACCTCTTGACCGCTCCCACCTCCGGCAGCAGCCACGTCAGCAGGCCAATGAGCGGGAGATAGGAACAAACCTGGAAGACAAAGGGAAGACTGGTGCGATCAGCCAGCGCGCCCAACACGGCCGAGCCAATTCCACCCAAACCGAAGGCGAGACCGAAAAACAACCCAGCGATCATGCCCACCCGGCCGGGAACCAGTTCTTGCGCGTAAACGAGGATTGCGGAAAAGGCCGAGGCCAGGATCAGCCCAATGATTGCCGTGAGGATTCCAACCCAAAACAAATTGGCATAAGGCAGCGCCAGGGAAAACGGAGCCACGCCGAGGATCGAAACCCAGATCACACTCTTGCGGCCGATCCGGTCGCCGACTGGTCCGCCCAGCAAGGTGCCGGCGGCGACGGCGAAAAGGAAAACGAAGAGATGAAGTTGAGCACTCCTAATCGAGAGTCCGAACTTCCCCATCAGGAAAAACGTGTAGTAGCTCGACATGCTCGCGAGATAAAAATACTTGGAAAAGATGAGGGCGATCAAAATGGCCAGGGAGAAGATCACCCGGCCGCGGGTCAGGAGTGACGTTGATTGGTGCTGATCGGCTGCGGACTTCGCTTTTCGGACGGAGGCCAGGTTTTTGCGATACCATCGTCCGATGGCGGTTACGATGGCGATACCGGCAAAGGCCAGCAGGGAAAACCAGAGCACGGCTGATTGCCCGCGGGCGACTACGATTACCGCGGCCAGAAGAGGGCCAAGCGCGCTGCCGGCGTTGCCGCCGACCTGAAAAAACGATTGAGCAAAGCCGAGTCGTCCGCCAGAGGCGAGCAGAGCTATGCGGGAAGCCTCCGGATGGAACACAGACGAACCGACGCCGACCAGCGCCACCGCGATCAGGACCAACGCCAGGCTACCGGCGCATGAGAGCAGGACCAGGCCAGCGAGTGTGAAGGTCATCGCCACCGCGAGCGAGAAGGGCTGCGGTCGCCGGTCGGTGTAAAACCCAACGAAGGGCTGGAGGATCGAAGCGGTCAGCTGATTGGTCAGCGTGATCAGCCCAATGTGAATGAAATCAAGATGAAGCGCGCTTTTCAGGATGGGATAGATCGCCGGGATCAGCGATTGCATCGTATCGTTGAGCAAGTGCGAGAAGCTCAACGCCGCCAGCACAGCGAACACCGGAACCGTGCTGCGTCCGCCCGGACTCCGAATAGATTCGGCTCCGAGGTCGGGCGAGACAACTGGACTATCGGGTGCTGTGGACAAGCGAGACACTTCACCGCTCTTTTTCCGTGCGCAATACCCGATCGAGTTGCCGTCGCCTGCTTCCCGGAATCCTGCTCGTAATCGTGCTCATGATCATGATCGAGACTCTGCTTCCGCGAATCACGCGAATAACACGAATATCCAAGTCGGTTCTTTCATTTAACCGCGGATTACACAGATAACGCGGATAAGACTTTCCAGATTTCCCCATCGCCCTCTGCTTTGCCACGCCGTCTTTGCACGTCGTAGCTTTTAGCGAAGATGGAAGCCTTGCGCGAAAACGGGTCCTCTGTCCGCAGTCCTCTCCCCATCCGTGAAATCCGCGTAATCCGCGGTAAAATCTCCTCTTCTCCCAATTTCCCGAAGGTGGATCGCGCGCTCCGAGCGCGATGCTAAAACGATGCGATCATTGGATATTCCTTCTTTGAACCTTGTTTCGGATTTCGAGATTCGATATTCCAATTTCAGAAGCGCTCCCCCGCTTTCCCCGCTCCCCATCCCCTCAACCCCTAAACGCCTCAACTGCTCAACCTCTTATTGCCCATGGCTATTCGCATCCTCGTCACCGGCGGCACCTTCGATAAGGAGTACAACGAACGCACCGGCCAGCTCTACTTCAAGGACACCCACATCGCAGAGATGCTCCGGCTGGGAAGATCGCGGATCGAAGTGAACATCCGCACCGTCATGATGATCGACAGCCTCGAAATGACCGATAACGATCGCGCTCTGATCGTGCAGAACTGCGTGCAGTCGGAGGAGAATCAAATCGTCATCACCCACGGCACCGACACGATGACGGATACCGCCGCCGCGCTCGCCCGGGCCGTCCCGGAAAAAACCGTGGTGCTTACCGGAGCGATGATCCCCTACGCCTTTGGCAGCTCCGACGGTCTCTTCAATCTTGGCAGCGCGCTTTCGTTCGTGCAGGTACTGCCTCCCGGAGTTTACATTGCCATACACGGTCAATGCTTTCCCTGGGACCGCGTCCGGAAAAACCGCGAACGCGGCGAGTTCGAAGAAATTCCGCAGAACTAAGCGGGCAGCAGGATCAGAGCTTACGTTTCGTCACAAATTGTCGATAGTAAGCGCTGAATTCCGCTTCCTGCTTGCCACGCCGTCTTGTCACGTCGTAGCTAGCGAAGATGGAAGCCTTGCGCGAAGGCGGGTCCTCTGACTTCTGACCCTTCCCTCCAACCGCGTGAGGCGAAGCCTTTTACGCGGTCAACTTTTCTCTTGCCGCTCGCGGCGAGCTGGGACACGAAGGTCAATGGCCAAAAAACTCACCGGCGGCTGCGCTTGCGGGTCCATCTGTTACCAGCTCCTCGCCGAGCCGATGTTCGTGAACTGCTGCCATTGCATTGACTGCCAGCGCCTAACGGGCAGCGCGTTTGTGATCAACGCGATCATCGAGACACGCGCGATCAAGGTCACCCGCGGAAAACCGGTCGCCGTACCGGTGCCACGCGAGCACGGGCCGCACGACATCTATCGTTGCGGCAAATGTCAGACCGCCCTTTGGAGCGACTACGGCCACAGGCCGAATCTCCGCTTCGTCCGCGTCGGCACGCTCGACCATCCGGGTGCGTTGCAGCCGGACGCGCACATCTTCACCCGCTGGAAGGTGAAATGGCTCCGCCTGCCAAAGGCAACGCCGTCGTTTCGGAATTACTACGAGACCGCCAAGCTCTGGCCCAAGCCCAGCTTCGAACGCCTGAACGCCGCACTCGGAAGAGCGAAGAGTTAACGAGCCGCGCACAATTTCAGAGTTTCAGATTTTGAAACTCGTTCGCCGCCCACCCTCAGTCGCTCCATTGTATTCGGTCTGCCACTTCCTCACCGCTACCTCGCGGCTTTACCGGACATGTCGCTCATCCCGGCTCGCTCCATTCCGCGGTTAAAATTCCTCAGCCAACCGCGTGAGGCGAAGCCGCGTAAAAGCGTTGCTCACGCGGCTCCGCCTCTTTACGCGGTCAGAGTTTCAGCATCTCAGCATTTCAGAGTTTCAGAGTTTCAGCGCGGCGATGCCGCGCACAAGGCTTGTCCGCCGCACAGTTCAGCGGGTATCGTCGCCAACATGACAGCTTCCACCGTGGCCCAATACCTCGCCGCACTCCCCGCGGATCGGCGCGCCGCGCTCAGCGCCGTGCGCAAGGTGATCAATGAGAATCTGCCGGACGGATATGAGGAAGGCATGCAGTTCGGGATGATCGGCTGGTACGTCCCGCTGTCCGCGTATCCGGCGGGCTATGGCGAGAATCCCAAAGTGCCGCTGTCATTTGTGGCGCTCGCCTCGCAGAAGTCGGGCATGGTGCTGCATTTCCTGTGCTTCTACGGTCATCCCACTCTCTCCACCTGGTTCACCAGCGAATACAAGAAGAGCGGCAAGAAGCTCGACATGGGTAAAGGTTGCGTCCGCTTCAAAAAGTTAGACGACCTGGCTTTGAATGTAGTCGGCGAAACCGTTGCTCGCGTCTCCGTCGAGGAGCACATCGCAAACTATCGAGCAGCGCGGGCACTGTTAGGAAAAGGCAACGCAAAAAAAGTCCGCTAAGTCGCAGCGTCGCTAGGGGTACAAGAAGAGCGGCAAAAGCTCGACATGGTAGGGATGTGCCCAGTTCAAAAAGTTGGACGACCTCGCTCTCAGTACACGAGGCTCGGCGAGTGGAAGTGGAACGCGCCAATGGACGCGGATGTCTCACGCCAAGCGTGAAGTTGGCGCGGCTTGTGCGCTACTCTTCTTCCAGCGCAGAATCCGTGACAATCGCCTGTCGGCCGCACCGTTGCGCGCGTGTCCGCGGAGGAGCACATGGCCAATTATCGGGCAGCGAGGGCGCTCCTGGGCAAGGGACAGAGCAGCGCCAAGAAGGGCGCCAGGAAGTCCGCGGTGAAAAAGGCGAAACCAAGGAAGTGACCCTAACTCCAGCCGACTCCGCTAAACTTTGCAAAGTATGACCTATCTGACTTATCCGACCACGAGAAGTTTAAGACCAATAATTTAACGGCGTGCTAAACACGCTAAGACACGACCGAATGGATGCCGATGGATCGTGGCGGCGACCAGCGCCCTCTCTTTCCTCACAAAGCCCCTTGCCTCCAGTTTCGCGAGATGCCGGGAGAGCGCTCGCGCCGGTATCCTGGTTGCGGCTTGGAGTTTAGCAAACGAATCCGCGCCATTCGTCAGCGCGCAAAATACGTCGACTCGTCGCGGATGCGTGAAGCCCGTGGCCAGTTTGAAGATTGCTTCGATCGGCTGCGCTCTCCGCCGGAAGACCAGGCGCAGTGCTTTGACAATTTCCTCCGCCGCACCTTCGCTCGTCCCCGCGGACGGCCGGTATTCAACGCGGCGGCCAACGCGTCGGCAAGTCAACAATCCGCGCGCTTCCAAAGCGCGTAAGTATTGACTCGCAGCCGGCATCGACAAGCTCATGCGCTCGGCGACGGCGGATACGGTCTGGTTTGGCTGCTGGATCAAGTGAGCGAGTGTTTGCAGGCGTTTGCGGTTAGCCAGAACACGGCAGGTGCGCCAAAGCGTCGGCTGACTATTAGGCGACATGGCTCGAGTCATTGTTCACACTTTGCAAAGTATGACCAATTGGTCAATATCATGCGGGAATCTAACGTCCGTTAACTCAGCGCCTGACCGTCTCCGTCGATTTGACGGATGGCATAAAAACGATGATAGCCAATCGCTGAAGCGCGCAGCCCAGCGAATTCAAGCATTCCGCAGACGACACGCCTGCCCCTACAACTCCTTTGTATTCTTTTACGCTCCCAGCTCGTGCATTCGAAGTTGTGCCCTTCTATAGTTTGTCGCTTGGCGACGGAATTGTGACCGTTGTGTGAGAGATCTTTCAAAGGTGAATCCCTCCCGACAGAGCGGCATGCTGGTCTTGCTCGGTGTGTTGTTCACGATCATTCTGGCCGGGCTCGACAACACCATCGTCAGCACGGTCATGCCGGTGGCGTTGCCCGAGCTTGGCGGCGCGCACCTCTACGCGTGGACATTCGCGGCTTACATGCTCGCCGCGGCGGTATCGATGCCGATCTGGGGACCGGGGTCGGATCGCTGGGGACGCCGGCGCACGTATCTCGTCGGCATTGTTGTGTTCACGGTCGGGAGCGGACTCTGCGCCATCGCGCGCACGATGATGGAGTTCATCGGTGCTCGCGCCATCCAGGGCATCGGAGCGGGAGCCGTTGCCACTCTTCCGTTTGTTCTGCTCGGAGTTGTTTATCCGCCTAACAAACGCGGCAGGGCGCTGGGCGCCGCCAGCAGCGCATGGGCGATCGCGAGTGTCGCCGGACCACTCCTTGGGACGCTGATCGTGACGCATGTTTCATGGCGCTGGGCTTTCCTGATCAACGTGCCGATTGCCATTGTTGCTGGATTTCTCGTGATCGCCGGAATGAAGGAGAGCATCGGCCAGAGCGTCGGCCGATTTGATTTTGCGGGTGCGCTTCTCGCGGGCGCCGGCGGCAGTTGCCTGATGTGGGCGTTTGTCGATCTCGGTGAGGGACAAATCGGACTAATGCAGGCCGCGCTCGTTGGCGCCGGAATCATTCTGCTTGCCACCTTTGTCTGGCACGAGGGACGAACGCCTCATCCCATACTGCCGTTGACTTTCTTTCATCATGCCGGCTACGCGTCGTCGATTTCTTCGTCATTCCTCGCCTTCTTCAGCGGCTTCGGCCTGAGCGCTTATCTGCCGCTCGCAACCAACGCCGCTTTTCATGACAATCGCGCGTTCGTAGGCCTGGTGGTTGGCGCGTTTACCATTGGCTGGAGCACGTTCGCCTTCGCTGCGGGACGATTGGTCCATCGAATCGGCGAACGACTGCCGAGTGTGATTGGAATTGTTGTGCATATTCTGGGACTTCTCCTTTTCATGGTCGCATTCGAACATGGCCTCGGCTGGGTCATCGCTGCGGCGCTCATCTCAGGCGCCGGAATGGGACTGCTCTCGCCCGCGCTCACGGTCGTGGTGCAGAATAGCGTCCCGGTTGCCCGCATGGGTAGCGCGACCACCAGCCAGCAATTTATCCGGCAGATCGGCGCCGCGCTCGGCGTCAGCACGTTTGTCCTGGCCGCGACCGTAGGCGGATTTCGGTTAGGCTTGCTCTTGATGATTGCCGTAAGCGCCGGAACATTTGCGTGCGTCCTCGCGCTGCCCGCGCACAGTCTCCACGCACACCAAATTGATGCTTTAGAATAGCGGCTGTTGATAGTAAGGTTTGGCCCCTTTGCTCTTCGCGATGGAAAGCGCTCCAGAAAACCCTCCCGCCAAGGTCCTCGGCGCAGGCGTCGACGAAGAAGCCGTTGCCGCAGCAGTAAAACTTTCCGGCTACCCTACTTTGACTCTTTGTCCAGATTATCGGTCGAGCGGATGAACGCGGCCGCGTCATCGTGCAGGGCCTTGAGTGATTCCTGATGGGCGTAGACCATGTGGCCCGACTGATAGTAGTGATATTGGATGTGATCCTGGAGCCGTTCTGGAATGGGTAGGTGGTGCATTTCGTACCAACCTTCGTAAAACGGCGTGGCCAGATCAAAGTACCCGCCGGTTAGAAGGATTCTGAGGTCCGGATTGTATTTCATGGCGGTGGCTAAGTCCGGCATGGTGTTGGTCGCCTGCTGCAGCGGCCGGTGCGCCCCCGGCGGCTGGTGCTTGAAATCCCAGCTCTTCCACAACGGAGCTACGGGCCGATACATTTTGTCCTGACCAAACTTCAAACCTTTCCTGACGTAGTCGTTGAAAGCCGAGACATAGGCGGAGCTGATGGCGGCGGACTGCGGATCGTAATCGGCCTCCTTACTTAGCGGGTCCATGGTGGGCCCCGAAAAACGCGTATCGAGCCGGCCGGTGGTCGTGTCCGCATCGTCCTGGAGATTCTTCTCGAACTCGCCGCCATCGATGCGCAAGTTAGCCTTCAGGATATAGCTCACGGGCAGGCCGGTATACGTATGTAACTTTTCAGCGATAGCCTGGCGCTCGGCTTTCGACAGGGTCGCTCCTTGCGCCAACGCGTGCGCGTAATCCTTCGTCGCGAAATCCTCCACTTCTTTGAGGAAAGGCTCTAACTCGGTGGGAGAATTCGGCCCGGGCAACTTGTGATGGTACCAAGCCGTAGCTGCGTAGGTTGGCAGCGCTACGACATACGGCAGCGCGACTCCAGGATTGTTTTCCGGTTCATCCACACTCAGGTCGAAGTTAAGAATCTGCGAAAGCAGCATGACTCCGTTCAAATCGAGGTTGTAATCTTGCTCGAGCAAGTTTGCCAGCACGGCGGACCGCGGTGTGCCATAGCTTTCACCGAATAGATACTTCGGCGAGTTCCAGCGCCCGTATTTGCTGAGATAGGCGACGATGAATTCCGCAAACGCGTGCGCGTCCTGGTCTACCCCGTAGAACTCTTTTTCCTTGTTCTTCCCGGCGATGCGACTGAATCCGGTACCGGGAGCGTCCACAAATACCAGATCGCTGGCGTCCAACAGGCTGAAATCGTTGTTCACCACCTGATACGGTGCGGCCGGCGTATGCGAGTTATCCGCGGTGACCACCCGCCGGGGCCCAAAAGCGCCCATGTGCAGCCAGACGCTCGAAGAGCCGGGGCCCCCGTTGAAGAGAAAGGTGATCGGCCGTTTGTCAGGCTCCGTGTTCTGCTTCGTGTAGGCCACGTAGAACATCGACGCTTCTGCTGTCGGATTCTTAGACTCCTTGTCATCCTGAGAGTCGTCTTCGTTCTCCTTGGTCTTTTGTTCTTCAGGCTTCGCCGCGTCATCCCAGCCTTTGGGATGGACGACAATCGTCCCTGCCACGGCCTGATAATCGATGCGGCTGCCTCCGACCGTCACGCTGCCTGAACTGTTGCTGGACTCTGGTTTGAAATAAGGCGTCGGCGCGGCGGTGGCGGCGGGCGTAGCCGTGGGTGTGACGGCAGCGTTCGCATCAACTTCCGAGCCCTTGTGAGGAGCCGCTTTCACCGGAAAAACGAGAATTGTGATTGTCAGGAGGCCAAAGGCGAAACTAACCAGGCGTTTCCGGAAAGGAATCTGCCTTTTAGATGCGGCCCGATTGAGTGAGGAAGATTTTCTTATCGCGATCACCTGCTCAATTTTGGTCGGAAACGGCGCTTGGGGCAAACGCTGTTTTCGGTCCTCTCGCCGGAGGGGACACCAGGCAATGCCCGCCTTCCGGAGGCGCTCCATTCGACCTTTCAGCGTTTCAGCGCTTCAGCGAAAAATTGAGCGAAACCAAAGAAGTGACCGCGTAAAGCTACGCCACGCGGCCTGGCGACACTGGCGACTGCTCAGCGAAAAGTGGATTTTTTAGCTTGCCGGCCGCCTCTCTTTTCATCTCCGCGCGACTTTCAATCGTTACGTTCGCGAGAGAGCCCCGTAAAAGGCTTCGCCTCACGCGGCTGTCCCGAGAGCAATCACCGGGTCGAGTTTCGCGGCACGACGCGCGGGCAAATAGCAGGCGAGAAACGCGACGACGATAAGCAGAAACGAAATCGCGAGATACGTCGTCGGATCATCTGGCCGCACATTGAAAAGCAAACTTGCCATGACGCGCGTGAGACTGAAGGCACCGGCCAGTCCGGCGACAACACCAATCGCGGCCAGCGTCATTCCCTGCCTAACGACTAGTCCGAGCACATCACCTCTCTGCGCACCAAGCGCCATGCGGATGCCGATTTCCTGCGTGCGTTGCGTGACCGTATAAGCCATGACGCCGTAAATGCCGATCGCGGCAAGGAGCAACGCCGCGATCGCGAAGACGGCAAAGAGCTGCATCGACACACGCCGCGTGCCTAACGAGTTCATCACCACGTCGTCCATCGTGCGGACGTTGTAGATGGGCTGATCCTTGTCGAGCGCCTGCACTTCGCGTCGCAAGGTGGTAGCAAAGGCGGCCGGATCGCCGGCCGTCCGAATCGCGAGCCCCATGAAATTCCACTGCGAGTCCTGGGCGTGCGGAACGTAGATTTGCGCGCCGCCCTCGCCGGTAAGAGAATCGATCTTCGTGTCCCCGACCACCCCGACAATTTCGCGCATGAATTTTTCATCGCGGCGATGCCCTCGAAATGCCGACCAGATGCTGAGGCGTTTGCCGATCGCGGCTGTGGGCGAACCGAAGTAATGCTTCGCGGTGGTTTCGTTGATGATTACCACCTTCGGTCCGTCAGCATTGTCGCCAGGTTCGAAGGTGCGTCCGGAAAGCAATGGAATTTGGAGCGCACGAAAATAATCGCCCGTGATGGTGGAGAACATCGCGTCCTTCGCTTCGTCCACCGTGAGCGGCCGGCCTTCCGGAATAAACCCGCGTCCAATCGCATAACCACTCGCGTTGAGCGGAAGATTAACGCTGCCTCCCGCCGCTTGCACACCCGGCACCGCTTCCAGTCGTTCTTTCAGTTGCCGGAAAAATTCCACGCATTTCTGATCATCCTTATATTTCGGACCCTGCAACGACAATTGGGCGATGAGGACATTGTGCGCATTGAAGCCGGGCCGAACCTCCTGAAGACGGAGGAAGCTCTTGATGAGCAATCCAGCGCCAACCAGCAGCATGAGCGAAAGGGCGACCTCACCGATCAACAGCAGACTGCGCGCGCTCGTCCGGCGATGTCCTTCGCCGCTGCGTCCGCCTTCTTTCAATGCGCTGGTGACGTCGAGCTTCGAGGCTTGAAGCGCGGGGACGATACCGAAGAGAATGCCGGTAAGCGCCGAGACGCCGAGAGCGAACGTCAGGACGCGATAATCAATCCCGATCTGCCCGAGCCGCGGTGCGCCTTCGGGCAACATCGACATCAGCAGATCGGTTAACCAAATGCTGAGGACGAGTCCCGCAGCCCCGCCGATCGCCGACAGCAGAATGCTCTCGGTCAGCATCTGCCGCAGAACGCGCGTGCGGCTCGCGCCCATCGCGGCCCGGATCGCAATTTCCTTTTGTCGCGCGGCGCTGCGGGCGAGGAGGAGATTGGCCACGTTCGCGCAGGCAATGAGGAGCACGAATCCGACGGCGCCAAGGAGCGCGAGGAGGGACGGTTTTACCTCCCGAACGAGCCGTTCGTGGAGCGTCGAAAGAAACACGTCCCAACCTTTGTTCGTCTCGTGAAACTGCTTGCCGAGCTGTGCATTGATGGCGCTGAGACGAGTTTGCGCCTGCTTCAGATCGATACCGGTATTCAGACGCGCGATCGCCGACCACACGCGGTTATCGCGCGGTTCGTCCCTGAGATTGACCGCGGTCGGCACCCAAACCTGGGTTTGCTCCGGGTATTCAAACCCCGGCGGCATCACGCCGATGATCGTGAGCGGCCATGAGCTCATCTGGACCTGTTTCCCGACGATGGCCGGATCAGATCCGAAGCGGCGCTTCCATAAGCCGTGGCTGATGATCGCGACGTTTTGCGGCCAGCCTTTATCGTCTTCGGGAACGAACGTTCGCCCGAGAACAGGCTGGACACCGAGCAGGGAGAAGAACCCGGTCGTCACACCGGCGCGCGGCACGCGCTCCGGCTCCGCCCCATCCGCACCAAATTGGGCGTTGCCGGTCCAGTAGGCGGCGGTGCTCGCGAAGAGATCGGTTTGTTGCGACCAATCAGTAAAGTCGAGAAACGAGATGTTGCTCTCGGTAATGCCCGCCGCAGGATTTTTGCCTTCGAGGTAGATGATCCGTTCGGCGTCCGGAAATGGAAGCGGACGGAGGAGAACGCCGTTCACCAGGCTGAAGATGGCGGTGTTCGCGCCGATGCCGAGCGCGAGCGCAATGACGGCGACGGCAGTGAAGCCTTTGTGCTTCAGCAGCATGCGGAATCCGTAGCGGATGTCCTGCAGGAAAGTTGTCATCCTCAGTTTTAGCCGTAGGTGAGGTCGGTGCTCTGTCCAACCTCGATAATGTAACCGTCAGGATCGCGGATGTAGCAGCGCGTCTCGCCGTACTTGGGGATCGGCTCGGTGATGAACTCGGCTCCTCGACTTTTCCATAATTCGTAGCACGCTTGGATATCCGCGACGCGGATATTCATAAAGCTGTTGATGTGATTCGGGTCGGGGACGCTGAGCGTGACCGTAGGCTTGTCAGGGGTCGGCCCGCCTCCTACGTTCAAAATCATCCAGATGTTTGCAAGCTGAAGGTACGGAGGCGCGTTGCCGTCACCCATGGTCAGAATGCGAGCGCCGAAGACTTTTTCGTAGTAGCGAGCCGATCGGTCGATATCGGCGACGGTGAGAAAATGTGCGATGCTGATCCCCTCCCGCGGGGGCATCTCGTAGCTCTTCTGCTCGATTTGGACGCCGTTCCTTGACGACTCCGATACCGTCATGAGTTTCAGAAGCGCCTGAGCTGTCGAAGTCGACGACGCAGGATTCTGGCCAGTAACGAGCCGGCCATCGACGATGGAAAACGGCTGCCAGTTCGCCTTCTTTTCAAAGGTGGCACCGAGGCGCAGCAGTTCATCTTCGACCAGGAAGGGAACAACATGAGTTAGCTGAACAGCTGCTTCTTCGCCGTTCGTGAAACCGGTCACGTGTTTTCCTTTCACCAGCGGAGCGCCCTGGTAGGTCACGTGGCGGAGCACACCAGGCGAGTGGCAGACCAGTGCGATCGGCTTGCCGGAGTTATAAAACGATTCGAGCAGAGCAATGGAAACGGGGTCTTCGGCGAGATCCCACATCGGGCCGTGTCCACCTGGATAAAATACGGTGTCGAAATCTTCCGACTTCACGCTCGAAAGCTTTACCGTGTTGGCGAGCGCCTTTTGCGCGCTCGAATCTTTTTTAAAACGCGTCATTGCGTCCGTCTGATTTTCAGGCAAGTCGCTTTTGGGATCGATCGGTGGCTGGCCGCCTTTCGGAGAGGCCAGGGTCAGATCGACGCCGGCATCTCTAAAAACAAAGTACGGCGCTGCAAACTCTTCCAACCAGAAACCAGTCTTGCGGCCGGTGTTGCCCAGTTGATCGTGCGAAGTTAACACCATCAGTATTTTCATATTCATTTCCCTCATCGTTGAGATGAACCCGGCTCGTCCGGAAACCCAGGGACCTTGTCAGGGCGAACCACGAAGCCTTAGCTTCGCATTCATATTATAGTACGGGGAAAACTATGACCCGGCGTTGACGAGTCAAGATCGACATCTGGCCAACGCGCCATTTGTCCAAACGAACAGGCGAGACCAGCGCCTACAGACGCCAGAGGCAACGTTGCACCTCAAAGTGCGTGAAGATTGCGATCATCGGTTAACGGTCCGTGAGAAGTGGCCGACGCCGATTTTGGCTATGTTGGGAGCGCACCGGGCACTGAAATTCAACACTCCAGAACCGAAAGCGGTCTAACATCGGGGGGCACGAAGAAATAATCCAGACCTCGACAAACCGTTAAGCGCAATCAAACTGTGTCAGAGACTAACAAATGCAAAGGAGAATCGCATGACAACAGGGAACTCGCCCACGAAACCAGCATAGATTCGCCTAACCATGAAACGCACGTCTTTTCCCGGTATCATTGACATTGTCGTCGTCACGGATCCGGCAGAGATCCGGACAGTTTCACACGATTCAAGATTGGACCGCGACTTCACAAGACATGGTCCTGTTCGCAACGTGCAGCTTCTCCGGAAAATGCTCCGCATTTTCTCGTTCAACGGCAGATTATTCCCAACTATCCTGCCGCGCACCGACCCTAGCCGAGCCGCCGCGCAAGACGAACTGTGGTCGAGACTAAACGTCAAGGCCGACGAGGTGAAACGTGGACCCGCTGAATTGGAGCCCCTGGCCGAATGGGTCAGAGGAATCGGAACTGCGGAGAAGCTCGATCTGCTTGTGCAGCAGAGCATAGGAAGATTGTTCGTCGAAACGTTCGCGGCCACTGAAGAGAGTGTGGCAGCAGCCCATCTGATGCTCGAGGCTGCAAGCACTTCCAATGTCCTGAAAACGCTGGGGTGGCGCATCAGCGGCAGGCTGGAGCGGGCCAAAACGCTTCTTGCTTCCATGGTGAACGGCGATCTGGCTGGCGTTATCGCGCTAATTGCAGCTCGGCAGCTCATTGGTGATGGCCTGCAAAAAATGCGGCAACTTGCTGCGAACCCGGCGCTTCGATCTTCAATAACGACAGATGCTGCCGTGGACGAATGCCTCTTTGCACCGCCCACCGTTGTACGCCAGGCGAAAACCTCCGGCGAGGTCGGCGGTTGTCCCTTTAAAAAAGGCTCGCTCTTCATCCTTGAGCTGGGAAGCGCGAGCAAAGGCGCAGCGAATCGTGACCTCGTCTTCCTCAGTCAGAGTTGGAGCCGCTGTCCCGCCGAAAAGTGGGTGCCTGCGCTATTGGAAGGCGTGTGGACGCGTGTCTCAGCTACGTCTCGTTAGGGGTCGACGGAGCAGGGTCAGCGCTTATCTGCGTCACAAACTGTCGATAGTAAGCTCTGACCCCCTTGAGTCCCTCGCCAGTTTATTTCAGCCATCTGATTTTTTTTAATTCTGCCTCGACAACTTTGAATTCGGAATCGCCAGTAACTAATTCCGCGCTTCTGGTTTTGGCTAAGGCTGCAGCGAAGCAATCGGCGTAAGACATCTTCTTGGTCGCCTTGAAAATTGCGGCCTGTCGAATCAATTCCAGATCACGCGCGTCCACCGGCACGAGCTCGATTCGCATCCCGGCAATCTCATGCGCCTTTAAGTCTGCCATTTCCTGAGATGCGCCGCGCATGATCGAATAATAAATTTCGCCCCAATTGATAACGCTCATGAGAAGACGCGGAGTCCCGCTCTCGGCCTTGAGCAAGATCTTCTCAACCTCATCTGCGCCGGGTTCGTCGTTGAACAAGACCATCAGCGCGTGGGCATCCAAAACCATCGTTGCCATGACTACAGCTCTCGTTCGCGCTTCCGCTCCGACATGAAGACCTCCATTGCCTTTGTCCCCTTCAATGAACCTCGCAGGCGACGGTAGTGCTGCGCGGTCAGCGGTTTCAGCACGATATGATCGTTGTGCTTGTAAACCACGGCGCGCGTGCCTTCGTTGATCTCAAAATCCTTTCGCAGCCAGCTTGGGATCACGACCTGCCCTTTCACCGTGAATGACACGGTGTCAGTTTTCTGTGTTGAACTCATTATGAATAACACTACATGTTGCTTAAATGTAAGTCAAACGATTTATTGTAAGACTACAAACAGATTTGCTTACCATTGCGGCTGACCGGAAACCTCGCCTGAAGATGTTGACCTTACGCCGGATTGCTTCGGTTAGGCTTGCTTTTGATGATTGCTGTGAGCGCCGGAACATTTGCGTGCGTGCTGGCCTTGCCGCGCACGGTCTCCATGCCCACCAAATTCACGGTTCGCAGGGAGCGAACTTTACGGTAGCGTTGCCAAGGGGGGGGGGGGAACTTTACGGCTGGACGGGGACATGCTTGGGCGGGAGGCCGGGCACCGGAATCGGAATTTTCGGGAGGTGCCGGGAACAGCGAGCGCACCTAGGAAGCCAGCGACTCGGTTTTGGTGAAAAGCGAGCCATTGAAGTAAGGGAAGTTTCAGAATCCAAAACCAGAATCTGCCGTTCCGAATTCGAGACGGCGCTGTCCCACAAGCGGGTCAGTAACGACATTCGCGACGAAAGTCGTCGAACAATTTAAGTCCTCTCTATCAGCGGATTATAACTTTTCATGGCCGTTGGTCCGCTACTTGCAAAGCTGAATCCGTCGAAGGAGATAGAAACATTCAGACCAAGGTATGAAGCGACGCGCATTCATCGTGGCGGCTGCCAGCTGGGGAGCGGCAGCGGCATGGGGTTGGCCGGTCCCGCGCCGTTCGCAAGGCCTCTGGCGCGAGCGGCGCGAACTTTTTCCTGAAGGCGTCGCGTCCGGCGATCCGGACAGCAATAGCGTTTTGTTTTGGACGCGGTATTCAGGTTCCGGCAAACCAGCCCGCCTGACCCTGGAGGTTGCGGAAGATGAGTTGTTTGAGCGAGTCACAGCCAGCGCGCCGGTGACGGTTTCGCCTGCAGCGGATTGGACCTGTCGCGTTTTGGTGGGAGGACTCAAACCCTCGCGCGTCTATTGGTATCGCTTCAGCGACCCTGACGGCAACGGGAGCCGCATCGGCCGAACCATCACCGCACCCAAACCGAACGATCCGCGCCCCGTCAATTTCGCCTTCGTCAGCTGCCAGGACGTCAATGAGGGCACGCTCAACGCCTATCGGCGGATGATCTTTGAGGACGAACGCGCTCCCGCCGCCGAGCAGCTCGATTTCGTGCTCCACCTGGGGGACTTCATTTACGAGGTCGTCGAATATCCCGACGAAGTGAAAACGCGTTATGACCGCACGATTTACGAGGTCGCGCGCATTCCAGACGGCGGGAAGGTCGGCAAGTTTCATTTCCCGCTGACGCTTGACGGCTATCGCGCTATCTACAAAGGCTACCTGGCCGATCCCGATTTGCAGGACGCGCGCGCACGCTGGCCGTTCGTGGCCATGTGGGATAATCACGAGTTTTCGTGGCAGGGCTGGCAGAGCATCCAGCAGGCAGGGGGAAAATCTCGGCCGGGCCAAAGCATCAAGGTCGCAGCCAACCAGGCGTGGTGGGAATATCTGCCGTCGCGTTGCAAGAAGGTCAGCGGACTTTCGCTCGAACACTTCGATGCGCCCGCGGTGACCGATGTCGCAATCGAGAAGTGGGACGAGCACGGCCTTGGCGACGAGCCGAACAACCGGGCCGCGATCAACAGCCTGATCGGCTACCGCTCTTATCGCTACGGCAGGCACCTCGACCTCATCATCACCGATCAGCACAGCTATCGGAGCGCCGCCCCGTTCGACGATCCGGCGATAGGGAAGTTCGGTCCGGAGTTCACCGGGATGTTTCCCGAAGATGCCGCGCAGATTCTCGACGGCGGCCGCACCTTCAACGGCGGCAATCCGCCGGCCGAAGTCACGTTTAACGATGCGCGCGTTTCCAATCCGCAGCGCAATGCACCCCCGCAGACCATTCTCGGGGCCGAGCAGAAAGCGTGGTTCAAGGATCAGCTGCGCAGCTCAAAAGCGACGTGGAAGATCTGGGGCAATTCGGAAGGCGCACTCGACTCGCGCGCCGACCCGCAGAACCTTCCCGCCGGCCTAACGAAGGAAGCGTGGCCGAAGGACATCTATGCAGCGTTCCCCAGCGGCGATTACGGCACGGCGTATAAAGAGCGCGCCGAGATCTACAACCTCGTGCGCGACGCGAAGATTACTGGTTTCGCCATCGTTTCCGGCGACCGTCACAGCTTCTGGGCCGGATATGCGACGTCGGAACTGCCGCCGGGCAAGTTCGATCCGGTCGGGTTGAGCTTCGTCGGCGCCTCACTTTCGAGCGCAGGACCCATGGAAGCCAACGAGCATGGTCTCCCCAAGACCGATCCGCTGCGCCCGCTGTTCCTCGCCGATCGTCCCGATGGTGCCAAGCCCGACTGGACTTATAACATGCTGCTGAAGCACGGCGTCCGCTCCGCCCTTGAGTACGCCAGGAGTTTCGATCTGAAGCGCGCGCGTTCCTTATCGAACCCCAACCTCGCCCCGCACCTCGAGTTCGTTGATCTTGGTGGCCACGGCTATGCGACGGTTCGGCTCACCAGCGATGAAATGCGGACCGAGTTCGTCTGCATCCCTCGTCCGATTACGCGCAGCGAACAACCCGATGGCGGCCCGCTCCGTTACCGCGTCGCGCACACGGCAAAGCTGTGGCAGCCGGGCGAGCGCCCAAGGTTGGTTCAGCAGGTCATCGAAGGCGACGTGGGCCTTTCCATCTGACGTCGGGCAACGCGTTCACCACTGAGTTCGTCTGTATTCCCAGGCCACTCGATCGCAGTCCGGGCGCCGACGGCGGCCCGATCAACTACCGCGTCTCGCATCACGCGAAGTTATGGCGTAAAGGCGAGAAGCCGGTCCTCGTGCAGCAGGTTCTAGAGGGAATGGAGCGAACGGGATGAGCGACATAGAAGGTAAAGCTGCAAGGGAAGCAGCGAGGGAGTGTGGGAAGCGACTGAGTTTCATGCCGACCTGAGCGTTTAGAGATTAATCGCGCAGGTGCGCGGGGAAACCCTCCAAATAATCGCGCAATTGGCTGCGAAGGAATGGAGCGAACGGGATGAGCGACATAG
Organism: uncultured Verrucomicrobiae bacterium; assembly: GCA_963788855.1. Classification (GTDB taxonomy): domain Bacteria; phylum Verrucomicrobiota; class Verrucomicrobiia; order Chthoniobacterales; family UBA10450; genus CAWBIE01. The sequence goes on along the minus strand of CAWBIE010000002.1, from coordinate 205,078 downwards.
AACACGTCGCGATCGGGAATCGCCGGGTAGACGGCAACGCAGCTAGGGTAGCTCGCGCAAGCACGGGGGCAGTGCGAGTGATCAAGGTAAAGCTGCGAAGCGTTTGCGGGAGCGAACTTTACGGCGGGAGGTGCCGGGCGAAGTGAGCGCCCTAGGAAGCCGGGCACTGCGATTGGGAATTGCAGGAAGCAGCGAGGAGTGTGGGAAGCGACCGAGTTTCAAACGCTGACCTGTGCATCTAGCCGCTGGACAAGGCGCGAAGCGCCAAACCTCCGCCAAATATTAAATAATACGGACACGACCCCAAGCCCCCAAGCGCGATCATCTCGCGAATGCCGTCGCGAGATGATCCTTGAATTGAGCGGCCACAGCTTCGAGCGATCCTAAAGGTCCGGCGCGCACGATGGCGATTGTCATCTGAAGCTCAAGGTCTTTCGGCTTGATCATGCGAATGGCGCCTCCTCCGTAGCGCCTAACGAAACGTTCCGGAAGCAGGCCCAGTCCATAGCCCGCTTTTATGAATGCAAGCTGCAAATGCATGTTGTGGATTTCGGCTGCGATCGTCGCGGGTGGCCCGGCTTTGTCGAGAATGCCGAGAAGCGCGGCCCTCAGCAGACAGCCGGGAGGATTGAGAACCCATTGCGACGCGGACATCGCCTGCCATGTTGGCGTCCGCGCACGCCTCGATCGACCTTTCTCGACGATTACCATGCGATCCGTGGCGACAATGTCGACAAGGAGCGAGGGAGGCAAACCATGGGGATCCGGTCGCAGCACGACCGCGAGATCGAGTTGACCTGCTTGGACCTTGGCGATGAGGTCGCCCGCTAAATCGCTCAGAAGACTAAGCCTGAGTTTCGGAAAGCGCTTTGTCAGCGCCTGCACCGGCTTGACCAACGCGCCATCGGCCAGGGCGTGCGAAACACCAATGCGAAATAGCCCCGAAGGCTCCGCATCCGTTGCAGCGAGAGCCTTGAGGTCGTCGACGTGCTTCAGCACATCGCGGCTCTGTTGCACGATCCGGATGCCCAGCGGCGTCAACCGCGGCGGCTTGACGGATCTGTCGAGCAGTTGGGCGCCGAGTTCGGCCTCGAGCCTCTGCAGTTGGCGCGTTATAGCGGAGGGCGTGCGATGCAGGCGGCTTGCCGCGCGCGCGATCGATCCGGCTTCGGCAAATTCGACCAATGCATGAATGTCTTCGAACATGGCGGTCACCCGAGGCTTGAGGAACAGCAATAGAACGATTCTACCGAAATCGCAATATCATAGTGACTAAAATGAACTTTGTGAACGTTGCGCAGGTGCTAATATCGACTTCGAAACACTCGGGACAGGTCAGGTTAATCCGGATGTTGGCCGAGTAGAGAAACATCACAACAGGTGAAGAAAAATGATTAAGACTATTACGTTATCCATGTGTCTCGCAGCTTCCTTACTTTCGCTTGATGCACGTGCCCAGGATACACTTACCCGGGATGCACTTGCCCAGAATGACCGCCAGTATACTGACGGCCCGGTCACTGAGGTGGACTACCTACAAGTTGAGTACGGGCATTTTGCAGAGTACATCGATTGGCTAAATTCGACATGGAAGCCGACCATGGAAGCCATGAAGAAAGCTGGGCTAATCATCGATTACAAGGTCTTCCAGGCCAGTCCAAAATCACCGGATCAGCCCAATATATTTTTATATCTCACTTTTAAAAACATGGCGGCTTATGGTGGGAACATCGGCGACAAAGGCATCGAGCGAGAATATGTGGCCAAGAAGGTAATCGGTAGCACCGAGTTTCAGAACAAGAAAAGAGTGGAACGGAGTGAATACAGAAAAGTTCTGGGCATTGAATTGATTCGTGAAATTATTTTAAAATGAAATTGTTATACGTGTTCAAAGCGCGCGCGCCAATGCTTCGCGCCCTCTCGCAACTCATTATTATTCTCTCATGCCAAACATTCCTGGTCTGCGTAGTTGCTACGATAAAGTCGGGCGTCTGATTTATTTCGGGCGGATGCTGGACAAGATTCGTCTCCACGCCGCCGGTCAGCTCCCACCGGATTACCAAGAGAACCTCGGCGAGCATCAGTTCACGCTCGACGGACGGTGCTGCCGCTTCCTCGGCGTTCCCTATTCCGAGATAAAAAAACGCACGCTCGCCGGCGAGACCGACGAAGCCATCCTGAACTGGGCACACGCCCACGGCACTGCGCGCACCGACGAAGAATGCCACGTCTGGAACCGCTTCATCGCCAAGCTCGGCTGGCGCGATGAACGCAGCCACGTCCTCCCCCAGCGAATCAAAGACAGCGACCTAACCGGCAAACCCATCGAGACGCTCATCGATCACATCGAATTCGACGAAGGCCGCGACCCGGTAGCTGGGCGCGCGTGGGAGGAGATCTGAGGAAGATTCCAGCTGCTCGATTGTCGATAGTAAGCTCTGACCCCTTTTCACCTTCGCCGCGTAAAAGGCTTCGCCTCACGCGGTCTCGTCGGTTTATTCTGACGCGGTGGGGTAGTGCATCTCATCGACGGTACTGTACGAGCTGTTCCGCACCGCGTAAAAAGCGTCGCTTCACGCGGTTTCATCTTTCTATTGTTCGCGGACATTAACGCAACATGATCGTTCATCTGATTGACGGCACGTACGAATTGTTCCGTCATTTCTACGGACTGCGCCGCTTTACCCACGTAAAAGGCTCCGTCTCTCGCCACGGCGAGTCCGTCCCGCGGCGGACACGTGGCGTCGACCGTCCCTTCGGTGCAGTTGTCGGCGTGTTGCAGACCGTTCTCCAGATAGTTGAAAACGAGAACGGCGCCGCGTACCTCGGTGTCGCCACCGACCACGTGATCGAGTCGTTTCGCAATCGACTTTGGGCGGACTACAAGACGGGCGACGGCATCGAGCCCGCGCTGCTCGCGCAATTCCATCCGCTCGAAGAGGCGCTCGCGGCGATGGGCGTTGTCGTCTGGCCGATGATCGAGCTCGAAGCCGATGATGCGCTCGCTTCGGCCGCGCATCTCGCGGCAAAGGACAAAAAAGTCCGGAAAGTCGCGATCTGGACGCCCGATAAGGATCTGGCGCAATGCGTGCGAGGGACACGCGTGGTGCAGATCGACGGCCGGCGCAACATCATTCGCGATGCGGCTGGGGTGCGCGAAAAGTTCGGCGTCGATCCCGCCGCTCATTCCGGACCTGCTCGCGCTCGTGGGCGACGCGGCCGACGGCTACCCCGGCATCCCTGGGATCGGCGCCAAGACCGCCGCCATGCTCTTGAACCGCTACGGTAAGATCGAAAAATTTCCCGCCGAACGTTCTCGGCAAACAGCGCAAGCTCGCGCTGCTCTTCAAGAAACTTGCGACGCTGCGCACCGATGCGCCGCTCTTTAAGAAGGTCGAGACGCTGCGCTGGCGCGGTCCGACGCCGGCCTTCGCGGCCTGGGCGAAGCGGATGAAATCGCCGCGCCTGCTGGAACGCTGCGAAAAGGCTGCGGGACGCACCTGATAATGCGCTATCGGCGCCATTCATTGAAATGCGGATCACTGTTTCTTGCCAGCGAATTTTCCAGTGTCTTTCACTTTCCCGTTTTCGACTTCCCAAATTCGGCCGTCCGGCACAGTCGCCACCGTGATTGGCATTTTAGTCACGTTGCTGGTGTAGATCAAAGTCTCCAATGGCTTACTGCTGACAATCTGCGCCATGGTCAGGCCTGCCAAATGATAACCGACCGGCAGGCCTTCCCCTCCATGCTGTATCGCAAGAGTTTTTGAAAGTGCGTCGATGCGCTCCGCTTTTCCCCCATCGGCTGATACCGTCACGCGAAAATGACCTGCCAAAACGATATCGTTAGCATTGTTCGTTCTGCCTAAGGCGTAAACGAGGAATCCGCTTCCGTTAGGATCGTTCAGCACCACGTGATCGTAGTGAATGTTATATAGCTTGCCTTGCAATGCAGCGATCGCGGTCTGCCTGGCTCGCTTCCGCACTGGAGTCGTTGCTCCTCGATCGGCGGTTTGGCTCTCCCGCGTCAACTCGTTGCCAAGTCGCTCGATGGTCTTCAGGTCAAACTCACGAATCTCGCCGCCGAATGCCGTGGCAGCGAAAAGCAGAATTGCTGCGTTTAAGAAAATAGTGCGCATCATTACTTTGACGTATCGCGATAGGGACGGTGCTGCTTGTACAGTTGGAGGCGACCGATGTAGCCTTCCAAAGCCTTGTGGGCGGCCCTGGCATTCTCAGCGTTTCCTTTTTCCGCGTCCCGCCTGGCGGCCTCTGATTTGTCTTTCGGCTTCACCGTTTCAGGTGCCTCGGACCTGCGCATCGCAATCGCCTGTTCTTCATAACGGACGGCTGAATCAAAATCGCCCGCTTCAGCGGAGGCGGCCGCCAAAGTATCGATATATTTGGATTCCTTCCATTTCGACAGTTCACAGGCCTTTTTCGCGTCGGCCACGGCAAGTTGCCCTTTCCGGAGTGAAGCATCCGGGCAGGTCGCGCGCAGCCAGCCGCGTTGATTCAAAACGAGGCCGAGTTCGCCGGCGTTTTTGGTCTGAAACGTGACGTTCGCCAGTGCGTTCAAGTCTCTGAGGCTGGCGGCATAATTACCCATCTTAAGGTAGACCAACGATCGGTCCCAGCTCGCTTCGAAAAAGGCCGGCTGTAGTCGGATCGTAGAATTCAAATCCTGGAGCTCTGCCGCATAGTTTTTCTGCGCCCCGAAAACCAGAGCGCGGTTGTAGTAAGCAGCCCACAAATCCGGCTGGGCATGAATGGCCGCGCTGAAGAATCGCTTTGCTCCTTCGTAATCTCCCTTATCGAACAGGTTCGTCCCTGTCGTGAGAGCATTTCCGGCCGACACCTCGAGATCGCTGTACCTCCCCCTCCACCGCAAAAGCCGGTCGCGCCGCAAGAAACAAAATCAGCACGGCGAAAGTAAAGCCAGGGTATCGCATCCAATCCCAATTCAAATCAGGACCTGCCGGCGCCGCAATGCAAAAAACGAGAAGACTCGTTAGCGCCCGAGTTCTGTTAGCGGTAAACTTCGCGACGATGACGAATTCGGTAAACTCGCACAGTTCGAAGCTTGTCCGCGATATCGTAGAGCGCTCGATAATCGCCAACGCGGATGCGCCAGTCGTGCTTGGCTCCGCTCAACTTCCGGCTGCCGGACGGTCTCGGATTCTTCGCAAGCGCCGCGATGCGATCGATCACCTGGTCTTGAATGCGAGGCGGAAGCCGACGCAGGTCTTTCGCCGCGGAACGTTCGAGAAGAACCTCAAACACGCGCTTTCCTGCCGGCGAGGTATTCGCTTAATGGTCGAAACTGCAGCGGCTTTTTTCGCGCCTTCTTAAGCCAAGCCACATCTTCGGCGTCTTCGGCGCGCTCGAGGAGTTCCTGATATGCCTTGATCGGCAGGATTACCGAGACCGGCTTCCCCTTGCGCGTAACGATCTCAGGCTGTGCGTTCACTGGCTTCATAACCGGAATATATCAGAATCAAGCCTTTGAGTAAATCTCTGCTCAGGAGAAGAGGCTTTGAAGTCTGATCTTCACTTTGCGCATTTAGCCGTCAGCGTCGCCCACTTGAATCGCAGCTCGCTCTTGCGATCTCAATCAACAAGGTTTTGCCCTAACTGGCGATGGGAACCAATACCTTAATCTTCGCTTCCAACCGCTTTCATTTGACCCGCGAATCACGCAGATAACGCGAATTTCTGAAGCCGGGCCTTTCATTTAACCGCGGATAACACGGATAGAGACGGCAATGTCAATTTGTAGGGCAAGCGCTCCGCTTGCCGCGTCTCCGTTTTCCCCTGTAGCCGCCTCGCTCTGCCGAGGCGTCCCCTCCTAAGGGACGCTTTGCGCATCGCTGCGCGTCGCCTGCAATTGGAACGAATCGCCAGCTTTTCTACGACCCCATCGACCGTAGGGAGGATTCGGGCCGCTAGGAAAAGGTCGCGCTGGTGGTCTGGTCGGCGGTCGCGCCCCGATCAATCAAATCCCAAGACCTTGATCGTGGCCGTCGGTTTATTGCCGAGGATCTTGTACTGGATCTTCACCCATGTGAGGCGCCCCTTGCGTCCCGGAGCATCCGTCGGAGCCGTCTGTCCTCCTGACTTTACGGTTCCGACGGCGGTGAGCGTCGTCGTCGGGGCGATTGTCCCAGCCAAGGACGACCTTTAGGATCTGGACGTCAGCGCCTTCGACAGAAAGCCTTACCTGCTTGACGTCTTTCTTCCATCGATTCCCTTGGGTCTTGATCTCCGCGCTGGAATCGGCGGACTTGAGCGTCTGCTCGCCCATCACAAACCACTCGTCCAGCTCTGGCGCTGCCCACAGCCCCCAGTAGGACGGCGGACGCGGCGACAACGAAAAACACTGCCAAATTTTGGATCTTGATCTTCATATTAGTTTACTCCTTTTCCCCACGATTCTGAGTGCCTGCCAGTCGGGACGATATAGGACCTTGGTCTTACTCCTAACGACCCAGGGTATTTCACGGCCGATGCAGCGAACCGCTGGACGGCATGGAAAGTAGAATTGCGAAATTAGAAAGTAGAAAGGGGATGAGAAGCAACCCTTGCTCTCGCCAGCGGCGGCTGATCTTACGCACCCTGCTAGTGCATCCAGTGGAGATTTTGGGTCTGATACTCACTTTACACATTCACATTCAGCCGTCAGCGCCGCCCACTTGAATCGCAGCTCGTCCTTGCGATCTCAATTCAATGGGGTTTCATATTTCATCGTGATTAGTTTATCTTCATTCCACTTCAGCCTTGCTTTCGGGAGGCACAGCTTAGCTGCCTCTCGTTGGGCGCTTGAGAATACTCCATGAACAAACAACCTAGACCCGAAAAGCTTTCACCAACACAACGGGAAGAACTACTCAGCGTGCTGGAAGCTCGTTTTAAGAAAAACATCAACCGCCACAAAGGTATCGTGTGGGCCGAAGTGCGAGCAAAGCTGGACGCTGATGTGAAAAAATTATGGTCACTCAACGAAATGGAAAGAACTGGCGGTGAACCGGATGTTGTTGGTTATGATAAAAAGACCGACCAATATATTTTCTTCGATTGCGCGCCGCAAACCCCCGGTGACCGGGTAAGTCTTTGTTACGACGATGAAGCGCTGGCCGCGAGAAAGGAGCATAAGCCGAAAGGCAGCGCGCTCGGCATGGCCACCGCCATGGGCGTGGAACTTCTCACTGAGGAACAATATTTCGAACTGCAAAAGCTGGGTGAGTTCGATACGAAGAGGTCAAGCTGGATAAGGACGCCCGCCGAAATAAGAAAGCTCGGTGGCGCGCTCTATTGTGATCGCCGCTACGGCCGCGTCTTTGTGGGGCACAACGGCGCGGAATCTTACTATAGCGGCAGAGGTTTTCGCGCCTCACTAAAGGTCTAAATTCATATGACATCGGTCGTCAGGCCGACTACGGAAGCACTGGTAACCTCCGAACCCATGCTGAAGAAGAACCGATCGGCACCAAACGCGGCCGTAATACCGGTCCTATACTACCCCGACGTGCGCGAAGCAGTCGAGTGGCTCACAACGGCCCTGCCCTTCGCCGAACGTCTCCGCAATTCCGAGAGTCGGTGTCAGCTCTTGCACAGCAACGGGGCCATCATCGTCGCCAAACCCGGCATGCACGCTGACGCCGCTTCTTCGACACAGCAGAGCCCGGCGGCGCATTCCATCACACTTCGTGTCACGGAGATCGACGAACTCTTCGGACGCGCCAAGGCAGCCGGTGCTCGTGTTCTCGCTGAACCCGCGGATCACATGTATGGCGAACGCCAATGCTCGTTCCTCGACCCATGGGGACATCCGTGGACGCTCTCGGAGACGATTTTCGATTCCGATCCAGCCGACTGGGGCGGCGAACTCCTTGTCGAATGAGCGCCTTTAAAAGGCCCAATTATTTGGCCAACTTCTCGTTAGGGCCTGCGTGAAAACAGTATATACGTTCTTGTTGGTGTTGTCCTTTGTTGGATCTTTAAAAGCCGAGGACTGGAAGCTGATTTGGGTTACTAGTGACCAGGCCTGGCGTATCCATCAGGCACAGGGTTCATTGACACGCAGCGGTGCACACTTAAAAGGCACTCTTGTGGACATCGATAACAGAGGCGCCACCTATGAGCTGGACATTACTCTAAAGTCTGAAACTGCGTCCGCTCGTTTTAAGGTTTCACCTCAATTAGACGAGGAGTTCGAAAATTTGTCAGGGACTTACCGAAAGCTCACTCACGCAGGACGGCTTGGTTGCATCGAAGAAATCCAGCTTATCAATCAGTACGAATATGTGGGGCTGTTCAGAGAATTTGAGTGCAAGCCCTAACCAATCGCCCCAGCCAAGCCGCCCCAGGCGGGCCGACGCAAAAGCTCACAAGTCTTATAAGAGAGTTCCCGATGTTGATCAGACTCGCTTTCGCCAGCGGTAGTTGAGCTCCATCTCGTTAGACGAGGCTATTCGTAGCGGGCCTGGCTATTCCTTGGGTCTCTCGGAGACATTAAAGAAGTTCCGTTGGTCATTCGCTCTCCCGAGCTCGTGACAGCTACCTCGCTGCTTTACCGCCTACCCGCGGACGTCCCAGATCCGCGTGTTCCCAGGTCTTGCCGTATAGCAACACGCTTACTTGAGCCTCTCGGACACGTTAAAGAAGTTCCACTCCCAGGTCTTGCCATGATCAGTGGAGAAAGCCTGACCCCAGAGCGGGCGCTCCTTGTTCCGCGCGTCCCAGCGGAAGACGACGATGATCGGCTTACCTTTGAAAGTGTCTTTGCCAAAGAAATGTCCGACCCCATTTTCAAATGAACCCACCACCGGTGGATCGATCGTCCCGGTGTTGCTCGCTATCCAGTACAAACTCCACAACCTTGTCTTGGGATCAAAAAGCCGCAGGGTAAGTCCCTCGAAAAGCTTGCCCTCCTGCCCGGGGAACTGGGTCGTGGAATAGGTATCCATATCGCCGGCGCCGCCGAGAATTTTTGAGTTCTCATCCGAGGAGTCGAATTCCGTCCACTCCTGACAGCTTTCGAGTCTCTTGTTGAGGTGCCGGTTGTGCATCTTCCTTTTCCCCACCAGGAAATCGAAATCGCTCGCGGATGAAGTCGGCGAAGCGGTGATCTGCAGATTGCCATTGGCGTCGATCTGGACCTTTGGGATTGGGATGCTTTCATCAGCCGTCAACTCGGTCTTTGCGTTGGCAAGATAGGGAATCGCGAGCAGGAGAATGAGCGTTAGGTATTTGACGAGCTTCGTCGCCCCGCGAAGCTCGCCCTGTGGGTGACTTTTGATGTCATCTACCCCGCCGCTCCCGCTCGAAGCCGTGTTGACTCGTTCGCTCCCGCTCACTTCGGCCTCTCGGCTCGCCCATCTATGTCGCTCAATTCCCATTGGTTCCATTCATCGGTGGTTTGAAAGTAATCATTTGTTCGGTTTCCTCGGTGATGTCGCCCGTTGACGAATGTTCTCGCGCACGCATTCAATCGGAACGTCTTTGCATGTTTACCAATCATATAGGCTGAAGCTCGTTTCGGCGAGACGCCGAAACCCACGTCCGAGACGGACGCGCTTCCCGGAAAAACGGCGTTCGGCGATGGCGCCGAACGTGGCACGCGAGGCGCGTGCGCTCCCCAGAATTTCGCGTCTATTCGCGTGATTCGCGGTTAGTCTTATGTCTTCGCGTAGATTTCGGCTCCGGCCTCTGTGAACTCTGCGGCCTTCTGTTCAAGACCTCTTTTTAGTGCGTCTTCTTCTGCCACGCCTTGTTCAGCAGCGTACCGCCTAACATCCTCCGTTATCTTCATGCTACAAAAGTGTGGTCCACACATACTGCAAAAGTGTGCGGTCTTCGCGCCCTCTTGAGGGAGCGTTTCGTCGTGGAACTCGCGGGCGGTTTCGGGATCTAACGACAGATTGAACTGATCCTCCCATCTAAATTCGAAGCGCGCTTTTGAAATCGCATTGTCGCGGTATTGCGCGCCGGGATGGCCTTTCGCCAAATCGGCGGCGTGCGCGGCGATCTTGTAGGCGATGACGCCGTCTTTGACGTCTTTCTTGTTTGGCAGACCCGAGATGTTCTTTCGGCGTGACGTAACACAGCATGGCGCATCCGTACCAGCCGATCATGGCCGCGCCGATCGCGCTGGTAATGTGATCGTAGCCGGGAGCGATGTCGGTCGTTAACGGGCCAAGCGTGTAGAATGGCGCTTCGTCACACCACTCCAGCTGTTTCTCCATGTTCTCTTTGATCATGTGCATGGGAACGTGGCCCGGGCCTTCGTTCATGACCTGCACATCTTGCGCCCAGGCGCGTTTGGTCAGCTCGCCTTGCGTAAATAGTTCCGCGAATTGCGCTTCGTCGTTGGCGTCAGCAATACTGCCTGGTCTCAGACCATCGCCTATGGAAAAGCTGACGTCGTAGGCAGCCATGATCTCGCAGATTTCGTCCCAATGCGTGTAAAGGAAACTTTCCTGATGATGCGACAGGCACCATTTGGCCATGATCGAGCCGCCGCGGGAGACGATGCCGGTGGCGCGCCTGGCGGTCATCGGGATGTATCTTAACAGTACCCCGGCGTGGACGGTGAAGTAATCGACCCCCTGCTCGGCCTGTTCGATGAGGGTATCTCTATATATATCCCAGGTCAGTTCCTCGGCCCGGCCGCCGACTTTTTCCAAGGCCTGATAAATTGGAACGGTACCGATCGGCACCGGTGAATTGCGAATGATCCATTCGCGGGTGGCGTGAATGTTTTTGCCGGTGGAAAGATCCATCACCGTGTCGGCGCCCCATTTTGTCGCCCAACGCATCTTTTCGACTTCTTCCTCGATCGACGAGGCGACGGCGCTGTTGCCGATGTTGGCGTTGATCTTTACGAGGAAATTGCGGCCAATGATCATCGGCTCGGATTCCGGATGATTGATGTTGGATGGAATGATGGCGCGGCCGCGCGCGACTTCAGTCCGCACAAACTCGGGAGTTATCTCGCGTGGGACGTTGGCACCGAAGGAGGTTCCGCCATGCTGATGTGCGAGATCGTTGCGGGCGATGCTGGATGCTGGATTCTCGATACTGGATACTGGATGCTCGCCACGGCGAGTCCGTCCGGTGGCGGACTGGATACTGGATGGGGCGGACGGCTGCGGAGAGCCGTCCCTACCTGCACTAGATGAATTTCTGACCTCTGACTTCTGATCCCTGACCTCTGTCCTCTGTGCGCGTCCGAGATTCTCTCGGACGGCAATGTATTCCATTTCGGGGGTCACGATTCCTTTTCTCGCGTAGTAGAGTTGCGTAACCGCGTGCGACTTCGCGCGCAGCGGCCCACGCTCAAATTTCGGATTTCGGATTTCGGATTTCGGATTTCCGTTTCGACTCGCCGATTTCTCGGCGTGAGAAACGGACAGGTAGCCATCGTCAATGGGCGTCACTCTTCTGCCTTCGATTTCTTCGACGTCGCCGCGGTCCAGAATCCATTGGCGGCGGAGCGCAGGCAGGCCTTTCTCGACATCGCCGTTGAAATCGGGGTCGCCCCATGGGCCACTGGTGTCGTAGACGCGGACCGGTTCGTTGACTTCGATCTTGCCGTCCATCGATTTGGTCGGCGCGAGCGCAATTTCGCGGAACGGAACGCGCACGTCGGCGTGCTTTTCGCCGGTCACGTAAACCTTCTTGCTGTTTGGGAGCGGGGTTTCGGCGTCCGCCGATTGGACGGACTCGTCCTGCGGCGAGCTTGGTTCGATCTTTTCTTTTTCAGCGATCATTTAGCAGAGGGTTGATGGTTGAGAGTTGATGGTTGATGGATCGCAAAAATAAAGGCCAGGCGTGGAAAAACGTGTGGCTGAGATGCCGGTCCGGGTTCGGACCTCCCTTCGGCGGAATTACCCACATCAGGTTCAAGGGGTTCGTCTAGGACGTCTCAGCCACGCGGCTCCCCCGCACTTGTGGGACAATAAAGTGACAAGTGACGAGTGACAAGTGACGAGTAATGTCCGCAACACCGATCTCATGCTCGCCTGCCACGCCGTAGCCTTGCGCGAAGGCGGGTAATCGTAATCGACGACGGTCATAAGACACGGCGGCAGAGCGCCGTGGCTACAGCCGCTACGGGAAGCTGGCAGCTTCCCTACAGACTCCAGAATCGAGAATGCGACGGTCGGAGACGGCCGCTACAGGACGAGATCGGGAGTCACAGACGATCATGTTCATGATTAGGAGCACGAGCATGAAGACACGGGACGAGCGCGGTAAGCTGGTATTGTGAAAAGCGAAACGCTGAAAACTGAAACGCTGAAAGCAATAAAGGAAGCTAGCTTCCCGTACGAAATTTAGCATCGCCCGGCGGAGCGGCCGATCCACCTTGGAATCAATTCCTCGCACAACGGGCACAAAGGTCGCCAAGGGGCACAACGTTCAAACGACGTCGTGTCCTTCGTGGACCTGGCGTGAGGAGCCTTACTTCGCGGCTGCTTCTTCCTTCATGTCGGAATGGAAGATGGCACGCCATTCGCCTTTTTCCTTCCTCCAGATCGATCCGCAATTGTAGTTGCCGGACATATCTTTCCCATTTGAGGTGACGTCGAGCGCGCAGGTGTAGGTAAGAATCGCGGTATCGGCATCGGGTGACGTGACCGTGATATCGCCCAACGAAAACGATTTGATGTCCATCGTTTTCATCACGTCCATCTCCCCTTGCAGGTTAAGGATTCCCGTGCTGAAAACGCCCATAAACTCGGCCGAGAGGAGTTTCTTGAATTCGTCTGACTTCTTGTCTTTGAAGCTCTGCCAGGCGGCTTTTTCCTTGGTCATCAAAAGTTCCTTGTCCGGAGCGGAGATGGCCAGGGCGATTGTGGCGAAGAAGGCAATACTTGTATAAGTAATCAATTTTTTCATGGGTTATTTCTTGCTGTTGTTGCGGCGGGCAGGTTAGGCAGGCGAGGGCTGGAGAGTCCAGTGCGAATTGTTAGCAGAGGGACAGTCGGAGGTCGCGGGCAATCGACGGCGGTCGGAGACCGCCGCTACAGAAGAACGGCGGGCGCTGCGCGTCGCGACTGCGGCACGACGGGAAGCTAGCCACCGCCGGGGCGGGGCTGTCCGAATGGCGAGCAGCTTCCCCTACAGGGGGCGGTCCGCGGTTTTCTTTGTCTCCGCTGTGGACGTTGTGCGAGAAGATGGTTAGTGCGCGGGGACCTGGGGCTTCTCCTGCTCGCTGTCGGAGTGGCTCGGTGTGACTACAACTGCCTGGGGTTTCCGCCGCAGCGCAGGATCCCTGGCTGAGATTGCTGTTGCCAGATCAATGCGTGTTTCCCACAATCGTTATCCCAAATGGGCACGATGAGATTTTGTCGCGGTGGCGCGATTGTTTGGCTGCTCGCCATGCTTTTCGGGACAGCGAACGCGACGGCAGCGTCATCGACATCTTCGGGAAGCAAACATTGCCTTTGGGTCGTCACGAATGCGAAGGCCCCGGTTTATCTGCTGGGTTCGATTCACGCATTACGCAGCAGTGATTATCCTTTGCCTGCCAGAGTCGAGCAGGCGATCCAGCAGTCGCAGCGGTTTTATTTCGAATACGATCCAAACCAGGACGACGAATTCATAAGAAAATTGACGGCGGCGGCCAAGCTACCCTCCGGAGTTCATATCAAGGACAAGGTGCACGCCAAGACCTGGGATTACCTCAGCAAGAGCGCTCGCGGCGGGGGCTACAATTGGGTGAATCTACGGGCCTGGGCCATCGCACGGTATCTTTTGCATTACCCCGTGCAGGAGCACCTGAAAAGTGAGTACGGTCTCGATAATTATGTCGAGAGAAAGGCCCGGGCGCGCGGATGTTCGCTGCGTGGCCTCGAGAGCGTGGACGATCATGTGGGTGTCTTCGCCAACATGAGCGACACCGAGAGTGAGGCTTATTTGCTGGAGGCAATCGTTTATGCGAGTCAAATGGACACGCGCAACCGGGAAATGATCGCAGCCTGGAAAGCTGGAAACACGGATCGGCTGTTCGCGCTGGAAATGCCGAACATTCAGGACGCGCCGGGATTAAACCCGCGCATGCTGGAACAGCGTAACGTTCGGTGGATCCCGGTCATCGAGAAGACCATCCAATCGGGGACACCGACTCTGATTGTGGCAGGAGCGATGCATTTCAGCGGCCCGAATAGCGTCTTGAATATGCTGCGCACCAAGGGCTACCAGATCGACCAACTTTAACTATTTCGGAGATCGCAGGATGATTTTGTCGCGCCTCTTTTGCTTTGCAGGATTTTCGTTGGTCGTGGCCGTCTCCTTGTCACCGGCGCGCGCCGCTGAAGAATCCATCGACACGTTGCTGAAGAAACTGCCTTCGCCAGAAAAACTGGTGGCTCCCCACGTGCAGGAAGCGAAGGAGGACCCGGCATTTAAAGACCCATTATCCCAAAAAATCTTCCTGGCAGCGGGTTCCGGAGATCATGCCAAGGCCCTGGCCGAAAGCCGGGAACTCGCGCAGAAAAATCCCAAAAGCTTTTTTGCTCAATTCCTGCACGGTGCAGCTGCGATGGACATGGAGCAATGGCCCGAAGCGGCAGCGGCCCTGCGAAGCTCGATCGCCATTAATGCAAACCAGGGAATCGTTCACCTGGCGCTTGGAGCCGTCGAGATGGTGCAAAAGCATTACGCGGCGGCGTTACCGCCGCTCGAGCAGGCGAACAAGTTAAAGCCGACCTGGGCCCTGGGATGGTTACTTTCCAGTGAATGCGCCGCGGAACTCGGCCACCGCGACGAGAGCCTGACCTTCGCGAGACGCGCGACCTCCATCGAACCCAAGTGGGTTTTCGCCTGGCTCCAACTTGGTCGCGCCGAACACGCCGCCGGGCATCCGCAGGAAACATTGAACGCCATCGTCCATGCGGCCGCGCTCAGTCCCAACGACGCCGATCTGTCGGCGGTCGTCGGCTTCAGCTATATCAATCTCAATCAGATCCCGCAGGCGATCCAGCCGCTGGAGCGCGCGGCTCGAAGCAAGCCGGACGATTATCTGGTCCAAGGGCAGCTCGGGTATTGCCGGCTTATGATTGGACAGTTGGACTCAGCCGTCAGCCACCTGCGCAATGCGACCAGGCTAAATCCAAACTACGGCCCGGGCTGGGAGCAATTGGGTTTTGCCTATCAAAAACAAAAGCAACCCCAGGATGCAATCATCGCCTACGAAAAGGCGACTCGACTCATGCCAAATTCGCATTTGGCATGGCTGCATTTGGCCGAGGAATATCGCGCCGTCGGCCGCGCAGCCGACGCAGAGCGCGCCGCCTCACACGCTGGCAGCGCCAAGGCCGCGCCAAAACAGACAAAAAAGAGCGGCTAGGACCTGCGTAACCGTTCGCCGGAGTCGCGCGCGGCCCCGCCCATATATCAATGAGCGGGGACCTGGGGCTTCTCCTGCTCGCTGTCGGAGTGGAATATGACGTGCCAGGCGCCGTTGCTCATTTTCCAGACCGATCCCACGTTGAAGATCCCGGAACGTTCTCTTCCTTCTTCCATCGCCATCACGAAAGTTATGGTCGCCTTGTAGGTCAGCACCGCGGTGTCGGCATCGGGAAAGACCACGTCGAAGTCGCTTAATTCAAAAGACTTTAAGTCCGTGGCCCGCAGGTTGTCCATCTGCTTGTCCACGTCGAAAATTCCATCGGCGTAGACGCCGCGATAATCGGCCGCAAGCATCTTTTGGAATTCGTCCGTCTTCTTGTCCTTGAACGCCTGCCAGGCGTCCTTTTCATTGGCGATCATCTGCGCCTTGTCCGGCGCGGAGATAGCGAGGACGATCGTCGCGAATGAAGCAATGCTTGTGTAAGTAATCAGTTTTTTCATGGGGGTTCTTTGGTTGGTTGTTGCAACGAAAAAGCTAAGGCCGCCCGGACCAGCGAGTCGAGCGCTAATGGTCAGGCGGAAGGCTGTAGCCGCGGCGCTCTGTCGCCGCGACACTAGGGAAAGATGACGGCCGATTCCAGAGCGGAAGTATGCTGAGGCGGCGAAGGTGCGGCGGCTGGCGCGGGTGCGAGAGCAGACGCAGCCGCCGGCGCCAGCGGTTCGGTCGCTTGCGAAGCGAGATCGCTTTGAAACAGTTCCGTATCCTTGCGATGATAATCCCGGACGAGGAGCGGACGCTGCCGGCGATCGGCCAGCGCGCTATAGCTGTCGATCCCGATACTGATCGCTTCCGCGAGTTTTCCGCGCCAATCCTTGTTCGCGATCAATTTGCTCTCGCCGCGTTCGGTTAGAAATCCGCCCTCAATGAGGACCGCTGGAACTTTCGTCTGGCGCAAAACGGCGAAACGGGCGCGCTTAATGCCGCGATCGAACTCGGCGATGTGGCCCAGGACGGAGTGATAGATGCAGGCCGAAAGTTCCATGCTATGCGTGTCGACGGCGGTGCCAGCCTGAGGATTCAAAGCGTTCGCTTTCATCCAATCATCCTGAGTGGAAGGGGCTCCCTGCGGGGTGAGCGAATAAATCTCGAAGCCGGTCGCGGCCGGATCACGGTCGGTGGCGTTGAAATGGATGCTGACAAAAATGGAGTCCGGCGCCTTGTTGGCAATGTTGGCCCTGACTTCCAACGGAACAAAGTAATCGCCCTCCCGCGTCATGAGGACCTTAAAACCTTTGGCCTGCAAGAGCGGCCGAAGCTTTCTCGCCACATCGAGGGTGTAATCCTTTTCGCAGCCGTAACGATTGGTGGCGCCTTTGTCGTAACCGCCATGGCCGGGATCGAGCACGATGGTGCGGACCCTGGCGAGGTCCTTGATCATGTGCGGACGCATCTGTGGCTCGATCGTTTCGGCGAGATCCGTGCGGGAGACGAGATATTCTCCATTCTTCTCGATCACGGGAAAACTGAGCCAGTTACGCGCTCCGTTGATGGAGATGGCTCGGCTGTTGAGCATGAATTCGAGCTGTCCTTTTTCGTTGGCCAGCTGAATCTTCTTGTTGGCTGGCGCGACTCCGGTGGGCAGACCGTAAAATTTCGCAATATTTTCGACGCTCAGATAATCGTGGCCGTCGACTTTGATGACCTGCCACGGACTCGGGGACGCCGGCGAAGTTTTTCTGGCGGAGGCAGCATCCGCGGCAAATGGCAAAGCCAAAGAGAGCACGAAAAAAAATCCGACCCAAGACCGGCAGGGTTGGAACAGCAAATTTGCTCTTAGGTTCCGGGGAATAACGTTCTTACATTCCATCTCACGCAAATAAACGCAATGTCGCATTACCGATTCATCATTGATCTCGCCGCCGGACTGCGTCGGTCCTGGCCGCATGCGTAATTAGCTAATGTCGCGCCATCAGCCGAAGGCGCCACCGCAAGGAAGCATTGTTTGGGACGGATGCCAAATGCGCAAACGCGCAAACGCTCTTTTGTTCGCGCGCCGCGGTGCGATCAACTCTTAATATATGGACGCAGTCTTCCGTCCCGGAAACGGGACGGAAAATCCCAATGCCGGGCCGCAGAGCGGCCGGCCAGATTTTCGTCCGATCTTCTAAGTCATTGCATGCGATTGTCTTGTGCGATTATCCGAGCCCTGGCACAGGCATTGCAATAAGCAAGACGACATCACAGCTCGGTATTAGTAGTCCCTCGCGGTCGCTGCACCGCGAGGGACGAAGACTCCTGGCGAATGTCACCGCGACGCCGGATTCACAATCGAATCAGGCTAGTTGCACCAACTATTCAAACAGACATCTTAAGCACGCTCATGAACCCACTTACCAAACTCTTTGTCCTGATCGCAACCTGCCTTTGCGTTTTTTCCATCCTGCCGGCGCAGGCCAAGCCGCAACCATCGCCCGCCGCCAAGGCCTCCAGTGGCAAGAGCGTGAAGCCTATTGATTCGAGCAACATGGATCCGTCCGTCAAAGCGCAGGACGATTTCTTTTTGCACAGCAACGGCGGCTGGATCAAGCGGACCGAAATCCCGCCGGAATACTCGCGTTGGGGCAGCTTCAATCAGTTGATCGAGCATAACAACGATGCCCTGCATGGGATCGCGGAGAAGGCGTCGAAAACTCCAGGCGGTTGGCGCCGGACGTGGAGCTGGTCGGCAACTATTACGGTAGCGGGATGGATGAAAAGTCGATTCAAGCGCAGGGAACCAAGCCGCTGGCCGACGAATTGCAGAAGATCGAGGCGATCAAGGATCGCAACGACCTGCTCAACGAGATCGCGCACCTGCACACGCTCGGCATCGGCGTGCTCTTTAATTTCGGTTCCGGCCAGGACGACAAGGACAGCACCAAAGTAATTTCGCAAGCGGTGCAAGGAGGGCTCGGGATGCCGGATCGCGACTATTATACCAAGACGGACGACGCCTCGAAGAAACTGCGCGATGAATACGTCGCCCATGTCGCTAAAATGTTGACCCTGTCAGGTGAGCCGGCGGCAACCGCCACCGAGCAAGCCAAGAAAATTCTCGAGCTCGAAACCGCTCTGGCCGCAGGCGTCGCGCACCCGGGTCGAACTGCGCGATCCGCAAAAGAATTACAACAAAATGTCGCAGAGCGACCTGCAAGCGCTCACGCCCGACTGGAAATGGGCGGATTATTTCACGGGCATCAATCTGACCGAGCCGGGTGACGTGGACGTTCATCAGCCGGATTTCTTCAAGGCGGTCAATGATCTTTACGCGAAGACCTCGCTCGACGACTGGAAGACCTATCTGCGGTGGCACCTCATTAACGGCACCGCCTCCGAGCTTTCCAGCGACTTCGTAAACGAGAACTTTCATTTTAACGAAACCGTCCTGCGCGGAACCAAGCAGATTAAACCGCGCTGGAAACGGGTCGTGATCTCGACCGATCAGGCGATTGGCGAGGCGCTTGGCAAATTGTACGTGGCGGAAAATTTTCCGCCCGAAGCGAAAGCGCGCGCTTTGGAGATGATCAACAATCTGAAATCCGCGCTGGCCGATCGCATCAAGACACTCGAGTGGATGGACGAACCGACCAAGCAAGAGGCGCTGAAAAAGCTGGCCGCCTTTCAAGTGAAGATCGGTTACCCCGATAAATGGCGCGACTATTCGTCGCTCAAGATCGATCGCGGTCCTTTTGTCCAGAACGCGCTCCGGGCCGACAACTTCGAGGTTAATCGCGATTTGAAGAAAATCGGCAAACCGGTCGATCGCACGGAATGGGGCATGACTCCGCCGACCGTGAACGCCTACTACAATCCGTTGATGAACGAGATTGTTTTCCCGGCCGGAATTTTGCAACCGCCCTTCTTTTTTGCCGACGCCGACGATGCCGTTAACTACGGCGCCATCGGCGCGGTTATCGGCCACGAGATGACCCACGGGTTCGACGATCAGGGCCGGCAGTACGACGCGCAGGGAAATTTGCGCGATTGGTGGTCAGCCGACTCGGCCAAGAAATTTACGGAACGCTCGAAAGCGATCGTGCAGCAATTCAATGAATACGAACCGCTGCCCGGCTTGCATGTGAATGGCGAACTCACCCAGGGCGAGAACATTGCCGATCTCGGCGGACTCAAGATCGCCTACGCTGCCTTCAAAAAGGCGACGGCCGGTAAAGCCGCAGGAGAAAATCGACGGTTTCACGCCGGATCAGCGATTCTTCCTCGCCTTCGCCCAGATCTGGCGTTCGAAGCAGCGCGATGAGGATCTGAAGCTGCGCCTGAACACCGATCCGCATTCGCCGGCCCAATATCGGGTCGACGGACCGCTCTCAAATCTCGCGGAGTTCCAGCAGGCCTTTAACCTGCCGGATAATTCCCCGATGGTGCGCCCGGCGGATAAGCGCGTGAATATCTGGTAACGGCTCGCCGCCTCGTCCGCTTGGCGAGCTCTGCCTGCCGAGCCGTAGCGTCCCGCGTAGGCTGGTCGAGGCGAAACCCAGACACGGCGACCAGCCTTCGCAAGACGCTACGGCTCGGCAAGCAGAGCGCCGTGGCCACACCAAAAATTAGGCGCACGATCACGGCTATTGCAGACTTGAGGCTTTGAGCTTCTCTGGTGCTTGGATGTTGGAATTTGGAGCTTTAATTGCCCGCTTCAGGGGCAATTTTTCCTCCCCACGAAAGGACTTTCGCTTTGGCTCCGGCGGCTTCGGCTTCTTTGATGTCGCCGTTGCGATTATAGAAGAGGGATAAACTGGTCCAGGCAATCTGATCGTTGGGCCGGAGCTCGGTCGCCTTCCTGCCCGCTTCGATAGCTTCTGGGAAGCGTCCAATTTTCATGAGCGCCATACCCAGGGCATGCCAGCCGTCGAAAAAGTCGGGATCGAGCTCCACACAGCGGCGATATTTCTGGACCGCCGTTTCCAGCTCGCCGATGGCGAGGTCGCCGTTGGCGTCATCAAAGATTTCGTCGCGCGCCTGCATTGGTTAGGCGATGGACCAGACCAATGGCCTAGCTTTTCGCCTCGACGAGCCCCGCTTCACGCTGGCGGTCGCGCAGCCATTCAAGAAAAACAATCTCACGCTTATTCGTGAGCATCCTTTGATCGAAAGCCGCCTTTTTTTGCGCCAGCTTGCTCTCGTCAGGCGAGTCTCGTTTTTCCAGGACGACCACGATTCCGCCGTCTTCCCAAGGCATGAAATCGCTCACATCGCCAGGCTGAAGCGCTGCAACCGCATTCCTGATGGCTATAAAGTCGGCAGGCCGTTTCTTCGGCGTTTTGTTGGCCGCCGCTTCGTCCGGATCGAGATCCTCGGCCAGCGAGAATGGCTCGAGCTTTTCTCCTTTCACGCTCACCTTCTCCAGAGAGAATCCGAGCGGCGCGCCCGAGGCCAACGATTCGCGCAGTCCCTGGACGACCTGGGCTCCCTTGTTCGAGGCCCACTCCCGCGCGCGGCTGGCCTTGATCGTGTCGACCAGTTTCGGCTTGGCTTCCTCCAGTGAGAGCGGACGAGCGTCCACCGCTTCGGCCAGATGCAAGACATAGAATATGTCGCCCGCCTGGACGACGTCACTGTTTGGGTCCGCTGCGGTTAATTGGAAGGCAGCGGCGGCCAATTGCGCATCCGCCTTCAATTTCGGATCCGGCGCGGCCGAAGTGAACAGACCAGTCATCTCGACCGGGAGCTGAAACTTGGCGGCGACCTGATGAAACTCGGCCCCCTTTTCCAGCAACGCCTGAGTGACATCGTTGGCCCGGTCGGCCAGCTTCTGCAGAGCGTCGATACGCTCCTTGCCGGCCAATTTCTTTTGCGCATCGCTTAGCGAAAGGCTGACAAACTCTACTTTGCGTTTCTCGTCGGTCTTGAGCGTCGCCTTATGTGATTCATAATATTTCTGCACATCGTCGTCGCTTACCTTGACATCCTTGACAAAATCCGCGGCGCGCAATCGGATCACAGTAACGGAGAGCATTCCGTACAATTGCTGATATTCAGTTTTGGTTTCGACATCGGAAACGGTCACGCCGGTTGCGACCAACTGCTTGATCCGGTTCAAAGTCAGCTCGTCGGTGGCGAGTTCCTCAATTTGCGCTTCGCTGAAGCCCATCGACGGAAGAACATTTTGCGTAATCTCATCGGTACTTCTTGCTGTCGAAACCCGATGGCCCCAGAAACGGCCGCATCGTTCGCACAAAATCGGCGATCTCGGCCGCGGTCGGCCGAATGCCGAGACGCTCGGCTTCATGCCGGAGAATGAGCCGGTTCAAAGTAAATTGCGTAAACATCTCGTTTTCCGAATTCGCGCCCACGGCCAGAGATTGGACGAGATTTCGCATCTCGAGTTCTCGGGCCAGGTTGCAGAGGCGGTCTCCGCGCTGCTTCTCCACCATGGTGATATCTCGCCCGTAAAGGCGGGCGAATTGGTCATGATTATTGCCCAGCGCGCTGTAATCCGTCTTGACGAAATAGAGACAGAAAGGCAGCGCCAGAATGGCGATCACAATCATCAGCCATTGGCGATGTTTGCGGAGGAGGGTCATCATAGGCGTAAAGGGGCTTTCAGAGTCTGGACTGTAGAAGAGACGAAGCTCGGTCGCAAATGCGACCGAGAAGCTCCAAATTCCAAGCTCCAACATCCAAAGAAGCTCCAAGCCAGGCGGGTCGCCGCGTCACGGTCTCCGGGTGTAGCCATGGCGCTCTGTCGCCGTGTCTGGGTTTCGCCTCGACAGAGCGAGGCGGCTACAGCCCCGCCGTTTCTCGGATCAGGTTCCAGACGTTGCGCAGATGTTCCTCGGTCGTGAGAATATTGCCCAGTCCGACGCGCATGGCGGTGCGGCCGTTCAATTTCGTCTGGGTCAGGTAAGCGCGGCCCGATGCGTTGATCCGCTCGACAATCTGGCTGTTCAACTCATCGATCCTCGCCTTGTCTCCAGAAACGAAACGAAAGCAAACCACGCCCATCATGACGGGGGCGGCCAATTCAAAATTCGGATCGGATTCCACCCAATTGGCGAAGAGGTTTGCCAGTCGCACATGATCGCGAATGCGCGCGGCCAGTCCGGCGCGACCGAACGCGCGCCAAATAACCCAGGCTTTGAGGGCGCGAAAACGGCGGCCGAGTTGCACGCCGTAATCCATGTAATTGATCTCCGCGTCGACAGGATTGCGCAAGTGCAATGACTCGGGCACGAGGGTAAAGAGGCGCCGCAAACGTTCGACGTCGCGCAAATAAAGCGCGCTAAAATCAAACGGCACAAAAAGCATCTTGTGCGGATTAATCACGATGGAATCGGCCTCGCTCCAACCCGCGGTCACCCATTTGCACTCCGGCAAAAGCGCGAGCCCGGCGCCGTAAGCGCCATCGATATGCAACCACATTTTGTGTTCGCGGCAAACTTGCCCGATGGCGGGGACCGGATCCACACTCGCGGTTGAGGTCGTGCCGACCGTGGCCACGACGGCGAGAGGTTTGAAGTGTTGACCGAGATCAGATGCGATCATTTCCCGCAGTGCCGCCACATCCATGCGAAACTCGGCATCGATCGGGACGCGCCGCACATTTTCTTCGCCTATGCCGATGGCGATGGCGCCCTTTTCGACAGAGCTGTGCGCCTGATCGGAAGCGTAAATGCGAAAGCGCGGCAGGTCGCGACCGCTCAATCCAAGTTTCCGCGTGTTGGGGGCCGCTTCTTCACGGGCGGCAGCGAGCGCATGCATTGTCGAAATCGACGCTGTGTCGTAAACGACGCCTGCGAATTCTTTCGGCAAACCGAGCCACTGCCGGAGCCAGTCGAGGACCAGCGTTTCGAGCTCGGTGGCGGCCGGCGAGGTTCGCCAGGTCATGGCGTTGACATTGAGCGCGGCAGTCAAGATCTCGGCAAGAATGCCGGGACTCGTGGTCGTACAGCCGAAGTAGCTCATGAATTCCGGATGGGCCCAATGGGTCACTCCGGGAACAATGACGCGCGCGATGTCGGAGAAAATTTCATCCAGTGACTCGCCTGTTTCCGGAGCGGCCACCGACAGTTGTGCCAGAATTGCGCCGGGCTTGATGTCGGGTGCAATGCGACGCTCGCCGATATTTTCCCGGTAATCTGCGATCCAATCCGCGAGCTCATGCAATCGCTTCTGGAATTCTTGCGCCGGGATATCGCCCAGCTGATTATCGGTTTTATCTTCGCGAGATTTCATGTAGCCGCGTCTCTGTGAGACGCGCTGGAACAAATGACATTCAGCATCAAGCGGCTCACAGAGCCGCTGCTACAGAGCCAGTCATTTTGCCATCTAAAAAGCAAATCCAAAACTAAAGTGAAAGGCGCCAAACGCTTCGTCACCGCGCGGATCGGGATTAAAACCGTAGTCGAGACGGATCGGACCGATCGGTAATTTGTAACGCAAACCGAGACCGATGGCGTAGCGCATGTCGTCCAGTCCCGGATCCTCGGAGGTCGGCAACAAGTTGCCGGCGTCGAAAAAGACAGCGCCCTGGAGCTCGGCCCAGATTGGGAAAGTATATTCAACGTTAAAGACCGTATCGAACTCGCCGCCGACGGGGTGGCCATGACGATCGTGTGGTCCGAGATCGAATTCCGCGAAACTGCGAACCGAGTTGGCGCCGCCGTTAAAAAAACGCTCGTCGATCGGAAGGGTGGTGGCTTCGTCGGGGCCGCTTCCGTTTAGAGAGTGCACGATCCCGCCGCGCGCCCCAAAGGCGAGCATCGACTGGCGGAACCAGCGTTGCCATGCGCTGGTGGAAAGGCTGTCGTCGTCCGCCACGCCGACGAGCAGAGGTTTCGGGCTGAACGGAATATAATAAGCGAACCGCAGAGTTGCCCGAATCAGTTCGATGTCGCTGCCAAATGCGCTCGTCGCCACATCGACGGTGTTGCCGGCCACGAAACCGCGCGGCGCCACGAGCGGATCTGCGCGCAGATCCAAGGTCTGCGTAAACCCGAGTGTGTTGATGAAATAAACGGTCGGGCCAAGCCATTTCGAATTAATGTCCGCACTGGTGATCTCGACGTGACGAGCGGTGAAGATTAGTCCCGCCTCATACTGTTTCGTAAATTTGCGCGTCAGGGCCAGACTTCCGCCCAGTTCGAACTTGGAGTATCCGTCGAAGTCGAAGGTTAGCGCGGCCACGCGCGCCTTGAAATCAAACTCGGAGTTAAACAGGTAGGGATCCTCGTAAACGATCTCGCCCTTATAACTGCGCTGCGAAACCTCGATCGAAGTAGTGAGCGGACGCCCGTAACCAAAGAGATCGCGCTCGCGAAATTGCACACCGCCGATAAATCCTTCGTAGGTGCCGTACCCGACAGAGAACCCCAGCTCTTTGCTCTTTGCCTCTTCCGCCGAAATCTCCAGACGCAGCGTGTCGCCATCTTCCGGCACAGGGTTGATCTGCAAGAGATTGAAAAGGCCGCTCCGCATGAGCAGCCGGAATTTGTCATCGAGAACTTCGGGACTGTAGGTTTTGCCTTCCAGACTGGTGAAACGATTTTCGACGTAACTCGGATGCAACCGTTGCAGTCCCGCGACGGTGACGTCGCCAAAATGGTAAACTGGTCCGGTCGAGACGGCGACCTGAACGGGGACGTGCCCGTTGGAAGCGTTGGTCGGATTACCGGTCGCCTCAATTTTTACCGCATAATAGCCGCGGCTCTTAAAATACGCCTGCAAGCGCCGCGGAATGTCGGCCACGCGCGCTTCGGTGTAAGGCCGAGTCAGAAGATCCTTGATCTGTCCGATCAACGTCTCGCGGTCGTAGACGGTCTTTCCGTCGAAGGAGACGTTACCAAAGAAATATTGGCGTCCTTCCTGGATGGGAATAATCGCCTCCACCTGGTTCGTCTTGTCATCAATCGTGTAACGCGGCTTATCGACGACAACGTCGAGGAAGCCTTCAGAAACGTAGAGCCGGCGGACCAAGTCGGCCCCTTCATTAATGTCGGCCGCCACAAACGGCAGGTCCTTTTGTAACTGGGAATATCGTTGCCGGGTCGGACCAACGGCATAATCAAAGAGCTTGGCACTGGGCTCGTGCACGTTGCCCTCGAAGCTGATGTTCCCCAGCGTCATGAGGGGGCCCTCGTCGATCACGAGGCGCAGGCGATTAGGCGATTCGAGGATGTAGCGCACGTTTACTTTCACGTAGCCGTGCTTGCGGTAAAAAAGATCGAGAAAGAAAGCGGCGTCGTCCGCGCGCGCGGCGGTCAGGCCAAACTCGTTAATCGTGGCGATTTCTTCCTTTAGCTGAGAACGCAGTTCGTCTTCCTTGAAGGCGCGCTCGCCTTGAAACTCAATGGCGTTACTGCTTCGCGCCTGTTCCTCCTGCGCCCTGGCCACGGCGCGGTCCTCCTTTTGGATATCCTCGGCCCGCGGCGCGGAAATCGCGCTTTGCCCCACCGCGTGGGTGGCGAAAGCAAGACCGGTCAAGGCCAGAAGGAATGCGCGTCGCATCTCAGTGGAAACGGATTAGATACTTCACCATACCGCGAAAACCACCGCCGACATCTGCGTCCCCGATCAGGACAAATTGATCGTTGAGTTTGAAACGGCCGGTGATCTGCCGCTGTCCGGTCCGTGGATCGATCTGTCCCACGTCCACGTCCAGGCGATCAAAAACCGAGGTGTTCTGAGGACCCGCCCCTTGTTTGAAAATTTTTCGGTAGAGCTGTTGCACAAGGAGAAGCGCGGCCCGACTAACAAGCACGTCATTATTCCCGGTCAACTCCGCCCGCGTCGTTCCGGTAGCCAGAAGAGCGATGATCTCCTCCTGAGGCAAGGGCGGTTCACTCGTGAAAATCACCTGCGGCGCGAGCGACGTTCCATAAACATAAACGTGGATGGTATAATCGCGGATGACCGACGTGCCGTGAATATCGATTCTCGGATTCAACGAATCGCTCGGATCGAAATAAAGAAATCCGGAGGGGATTTCGAGCCGGCTAAAAGGCAGGGTCGCTTCGACCTTCTCGAGGCGGACTACTCCTTTAAGCCCGGGATGCAATCCCGTGCCGGTTAGGCGCAAGTCGCTAACCGCCCCGCCAGTCGCCAGATTCCCCCGGATCAGAAACGGATCTTTGGTCTTAAGCGCGACATCAAACTTCCAATCACGGAAGGGTGGCCGTGGATAGGAGAAATCCGGACGGCTCTCGGGAGGACGCGGAGCGGGACGGCCCGGCAATCCGATCGGAATGAGATCGAGATTCTTTAGAAATTGACTGTTCGTGAGGGCCACTGTTCCGGTAACGCTGGCGCTCGTAAATGGCCCGACCACCCGGAGATCGGCATCCGCGCGCGCGGTCAGGGCGTCGTTGCGAGCCACCAGAGCACTGTCGGCCTTCAATTGCAGATCGAGATTGGCGGAAGTCAGTTTGGGAAACCTGACCCCGCCGCTGAGCGTAAATTTTCCGCCCGAGAGATCTCCGCCGAACTGCGCGATGGTGAGCGCGTCGTTGGTAAAGTTGATGCGCGCTTTAAAGCCCCTCAAGGCAGGCAGAGTTGGATTGTCCGAGCGGGCCACGTTCACCGTCATGTCGCCGGCCCCGCTCAGCACTGGTTTGGCGATCGTGCCGCGCACCTCGACATCGAGAGCAACGTCGCCGTCCAACTGTTCGATCTGGGGCAGGAATTGCTTCAAGAAGTTCACGGAACTGCGCGGCAAGCGAACGCGTCCTGTGATCGGCGTGTCGTCCGATACCCTGCCCTCATGGAGAATCTTCCCGGTGTTGAACGGCAGATTAGCGGTCAAGTCGATCGGCTGAATCTTCGTCTGCTGCAATTTCCCGACGACGTTGAGTTCATTGTCTTTCGTTTGAGCAGTGAGATCGAAGGTTGCCGGCTCCAGCTTGGGCACATTCTCGGTACGCAATTGGCCGGCGTGTAAATCAAACCGTGCGTCCAGGTTATCGAGTGTGCCTCGGGCATCCAGTTTCGCATTCAAAACCCCGCTGGTGGCCGTGCTTAATCCGAAGCCTTCGAATAACTTCTTAATCTCGATGTTCTCCGATTGGAAATTGACGGAGACTTTGCCTTGCGGCGGAAAGACCGGAGCCGAGCCGTCGAGATTTTTCCAGACAAACGGAATCGAGACATAACCGGAAGCGTACTTCGCTTTGCCCTGGTCCAGCTGAATCCTGCTGATCTCAAGGGTCTCGCCCTTCGCTTGAGCGACGGCCTGGAAGTCCATCTGATCGCTGGCCAGAAATAAAATTGGAACATCGAGGCCGTCGGGCGTGTAAGTGGCGCCGGCGCGCGCGCGCAACGACTGCAAATTGCCGTAGCGACCCTTCTCGAGTGACAAATCCAGTTTTCCGGTATTCTTGATTGTGGTCAGTTCGCCCTCCCCTTCCCAATCCAGGGCGAAGGTGCCGCGCAGATCGTTATTGTTTCCGGACGCCTGGAGAATCGGTTTGAAAGTCGAGAGATCAGCGATGTTCGTCGAAATTTTTCCGGCGTAAGGAAAGGGCGGCCGCGGATCGATGTAACCGTGCGCGCCGAGAGAATCGCGATCGTTTAAGGCCGCCGTGAAATCATTCACATAAACCACGTTGTTCGCGATGGCCCACTCCGAGCTAACCTGCCGGAAAACGAGATCGCGCATCCGGATGTTCGAGCCATAGACCGAGAGCTGTCCGTTGCCAGCGCCCTGTTTCCAAAAGATCTGCCCATTGATTTGCAGCGGACCGCTGACCTTGTCAGGCGAATCGTCGGGCCAGTAATCGGCGAGCTGCGGCGCATTGAGCGTGAGATCGATTGTCCCCGGTTGCGTCGTAAATTTGCCCAGGTCGGCCGGCAATCGATAATCGCCGTGAATGGTCAGCTCATTTTGAGCCCGCTGCGCGATCAACTCCTCCAGCTTGAGAAGGTCGCCGTTGCTCTGCACCGTGCCTTGCACAGAATCCAGCGCGTACTCACGCCAGCGGACGTTGGACATGGCCACCGTGACCTTGGATCGCAGATCGGCATACCACGGCTTCTGGACATTCGCGGGCGGAACGATCTTCGACGCCGTGATGTTTGCCGTGAGCGTTTCGGCGGTTCCATTCTCGAATCCAACCGCGGTGGCCGAGATATTGAAACTGGAATCGATCCTGGCGTTCTCAACGTCAATCTTCCCGCTGATCTGCGCCGAGCCGGTCAGGTGTCGTGGCATCGATTCACTGGCTCGCGCCAGATCGAATGATTCGCTCGAGATTTCCAGGTGCCCGGGAGTCCGTCCGAACTCCTTGATCCTGGGAGGCAGAGTCACTCCGCCTCGAAGTTGGAGATGGCTCCGACCCAAAACAATATCAGCCGAGTGCAAACCGGCCCTCCGATCCTTTGCCCAAACATCAAACGAGCCATGATCGAAGTCGCCGACCGGGCTCTGAAAATTTGAGACTTGCAGGGTTGCACCACCGAGCCACGTCTCCGGCACATCGAACTTGCCGATGAGATCGCCCTTCAACTCCTCAATCTGTCCACCGAGCACGCCATCCGGCAGACTCACATACTTATTTACCGCGCCCGCCTCGACGCCTTTGGCCTCCAATTCAGTTTCCTGCAAAATGGCGGAATCCTTTTCCACGAACTTCATGGTACCGGAAACTTTGCCTCCGCCCACCACCGCCGCCAGATCCAGGGCGAGGGCCGGCGGTTTCCCGTGTATGCGCGATGCATCGATGCTCAAGTGCTCGATGCGATCTTCTCCGAGCGCGAGATTGGTGAGCGAAGGATTGCGGCCGGTGTAGGAAGTGGGCGCGACCAAATTAGACCAGCTATGACCGCCGATCATTTGCAGTCTCTGGATGCGCAATTCACCGGGACTCCGGGAATCGAGGACCAGGTCGAAATGTTCCACCGCAAAGTCGTGTGGGTGATTCCGAATGACGAGCGTCCCGTCGGAAATGCGCACACGTTCCGGAAAAATCTTTAGTAGTTCGTCCGCTTTGTTAGGCGGCGGTTTGATCGTGTCCTTGTCCGGATTCAGGACCACGCGGGCCGAGCGAACCTCCACATCCCGCAGCGAGCTTTCGAAGCCGTCTCGCAGGAGGGTCCAGAGACTGTAATCGGCCCGCACAAACTCGGCGTCGATTGATTCGACCAGGTTGGGACCGGTGGCGGTCACGTGAACATTTCTTGCGATCAATTCCGTGAAGACGTTGCCTTCGAGTCGAAACTCGAGCTTGAGATGTTCTCGTGCGGCCAGGCGAACCCCGATCCATTGGCCGAGGCTGAGGAGGAGCGGGCGATGAAAGATCAGGAGCAGAGCAGAGAGGATGGCCAAAGCGATACCCGCGCGGCGGCGCCATGTTCCATGCCCTTGCGAGTCAGCCTGATCATCCTCACCCACGAAGGCGTAACTCTATTTCCACGAGGAGAAAGAGCAAATGACGCGAGCGCAGGGTGTTAAGCGACATCGCTTTAACGTCTCCAGCACAGATTCAACGTTGCACGCCAGGCTCTCCGGCGTCACGCTTGGATAAGCCGTAAATGAATCCTGACAAATGGTTTGATTATCTCGAGGGCAAGCTGCCCGATTGGGAAAGAACACAGCTCGAAAAGGAGCTGGTCTCGGACCCGCAGTTACAGCGAGAACTGACCGCGGCCCGGCAAATTCATTCGAGAATCCGTGGCGAATCACGCGAAGTGCCGATGGATGATGACCCCGCGGTATTGGCGCGTGGCCGGAAGCTGGCACGGCGTGTCGGCCTTGCTTTCATCATCCTGATGGGCGTAAACGTGGCGGTCGGTTTGTGGATCATCGCCCGGCACGAGGCGGCCAATCCAAATCGAGCACTGCTGGAGGCACAAATGCGCCATCAGGTAACAGAATCTCTCGAGCAGGCGGCGCACGCCAATCTCACCCCGCCGCCGTTGGATGTGAGCGAGATCATTATCCCGGTGGCACATGGACAATTGGATCGTGTGGCCGATCAGGTGGTTGCGACGGCGCAAAGACTCGGCGGTTCGGCCACTAAAGAATTACCCGATCCGAACCGCGTCGGCGTTCTGGTCGATCTTGCGGCCAACCGCGAATCCGAATTTCGCGCCGCCATCGCTACCATGACGGGTGGAGTGCCAATCTCTCCGGCGCCCGCAGCGACGAGCACGAGCTCGGACAAGAAAAGCTTTGTCGTGCAGATCGTCGAGCCGACTCCGCCGTGATCGCAATTACCTTTGCCTTGCCGGCAGAGAGTTCAGCTTTCGTCAGGCTGGTCCGGGATCGACAGAACCGGACACGAAACGGAATCGTTACGACTGTTGGAGCAGTTGCCAGCAACCAGATTGAGATTCTGCACACGGGGGTCGGTGAAAAGACTTGCCGAACTCGCATGCAACATTTCTTGGAGGATTCCTCTTTCGATCTGCTAATCAGCTCCGGCTTCGCCGGTGGAGTGCGCGATAATCTTCAGATTGGCGACCTCCTGTTATCGAGCAATTTTTCGGACGAGCGCCTGCTTGACTCCACTCAAGAAATCCTGAAAGACCGGTCTCTGCATGTCGCAAAACTTGTTACATCAAAGGAGATGGTCGATTCCGCGGCGGCGCGGAAAAACACGGCACGCGCGAGTGGCGCTGCGGCAGTCGATATGGAAACGGAAATAATCGCCGAAGCGTGCGCTGCGCGCGGCATTCCCCTGCTCTCGCTTCGCGTCATCACCGATACGTCGCAGGCACCACTGCCAGTGCCGCCAAATGTTCTCTTTGATGTGCAACGTCAGCGGACGAATCCGGCGAGCCTTGCCAGCTACGTGATTACGCATCCCGCGGCGCTGGGCCGCTTGTTTCGATTCTCCGGTCAGCTCCGCCGCGCGCGAGCCAATCTTACCAGCGCGCTGACAACATTGCTGCAATCAGACTCGTTAGGCAACCTGTTATGATCTGATCTGTGCGG
The DNA here is from genome assembly GCA_963788855.1 of uncultured Verrucomicrobiae bacterium. Taxonomy (GTDB): domain Bacteria; phylum Verrucomicrobiota; class Verrucomicrobiia; order Chthoniobacterales; family UBA10450; genus CAWBIE01. The sequence goes on along the minus strand of CAWBIE010000002.1, from coordinate 173,801 downwards.
GCTCGATGTGCACGAGCACGTCGGCGATGCGCGCGTCGCTTTGTTGAATGGCCCGCTTGACGGCATGGGCAATGTGGTGGCCGTCGCGCACTGAGATGCCGCCGTCGACGCCGATGTGAAGATCGACGTAAAAACTGAGGCCCATTTTACGAACGAAAGCTTTTTCCACGTCGATGACACCGGGAACCGAGCGAGCGGCACCGCGCACCCGATCGACAATGGCGCCGCGCGGCGCCGAATCCATGATCTCCTGCACGGCCGGCTTGAGCAGCCGATAGCCATTGGCGCCAATCAATCCGCAGGCGAAGATGGCCGCCCAGTCGTCGGCGCTCTGCCAGCGTTCCCCGCCGAGGAGCGCGAGAGAAATTCCAACCAAAGCGGCAATGGAAGTCAGGGCATCAGTGCGATGATGCCATGCGTCCGTCTGAATCGCGGTACTTTCGACGTCGCGCCCGACCCGGATGACGTAGCGATAGAGGATCTCTTTCACCGCGATCGCAATCACGATGACGATGAGCGTGAAAGGCGCAGGCGCGTGATGGGGCAGGAAAATTTCGCGCACGCTCTGGATGAAAAGACCGAGAGCCGCGGCCAAAACTCCCAGCGATACGATGATCGCGGCGATCGGTTCTGCTTTGCCGTGGCCGTAAGGATGGGTCGTATCCGGGGGGCGCGCCGCAAGCTTGAGTCCGCCCCAGATTACGACTGAGCCCGCGATATCGAGGGCCGACTCAATGCCGTCAGCGATCAGAACGTAGGCATTACCGAGGAAACCTGCGGTGATTTTCGCGGCCGCGAGCACGAAATTGATGGCGAGGCCGAGCAGCGCAACGCGCGCGCCCGATTCCAGATTGCTGGCAGGAGCGTTCGATGTAGGATGCAGCGCCGAGGCCATCGCGTGAAAAAAACTATAAGCGCAGTCGTTTACGAAACACACGGAAATCCCGTGGATGTCTTGCGCGTCGAAACTCTTCCCTGGCCCGTGGCGGAGGCCGACGAGGCGGTGGTCGAGATGCGCGCCGCCCCGATTAATCCCGCCGATCTCAATGCCATTGAAGGAAAATATCCCGGACGTCCCGAGGTGCCGGCCACGCCCGGGATGGAGGGCGCCGGAACCGTCATCTCTGTTGGCGACAAGGCGAGCAACGTTCGCGTCGGCGATCTTGTTCTGCTCCCCCACAATCTTGGGACCTGGCGCGAAGCCGTCGCGGTGAAGGCCGAAAAGCTCGTCGTGGTCCCTCCGGGAATCGATCCTGTTCAGGCCGCCATGTTGAAAATCAATCCACTGACTGCCTGGCGATTATTGCATGGCTATGTTGAACTCAAGCCGGGCGATTGGTTGATTCAAAACGCAGCCAACTCAGCGGCCGGTCGCGCCGTGATACAGATCGCGCGCGAACTCGGTTACAAGACGGTCAATGTCGTGCGCCGCGCCGAACTGGTGGAAGAATTGCAGGCTGCCGGTGGCGACGTCGTTCTGGTGGACAGCGAGAACCTGCGCGCTGAAGTGAAAGCGGCCACCGCCGGCGCGCCCATTCGTCTGGCGCTGAACGCGGTCGGTGGAGAGAGTGCACTGCGCCTGGCCAACACTCTGGCCCCGGAATCAACCCTGGTGACCTACGGAGCGATGAGCTTGCAGCCGCTGAAAATTCCCAATGGTTTGCTCATCTTTAAGGATCTCCGGTTTCGCGGAATCTGGATTAACAAATGGTACGATCAGGCAAGTCTGGCCGAACGACAGGAAGCATTCGAACCGCTCTTTGCCATGGCGAAACGTGGACTGTTAAAAACGAAAATAGAGAAAGCATACCCGCTGCGAGACGTGAAGACGGCCGTGGCGCACGCGGCGCAGGGAAAACGCAGCGGCAAGATCATCCTTGAGTTTCAGCTGTAGTCACGGCGCTCTGTCGCCGTGATTGAGAGAAGACGCCTCGACAGAGTGAGGCGGCTACAGCGCCGCCGCCGTATTCTAATCAAAACGCAGGCCCACGATTTCGCCTTGATACGGCCATTCTTCAGCCATCTGACTTAAACCAGCGCGCACCGGATTCATTCGAACATAATCCCACTTCTGCGAATAGCTCTCTCCGCTTCGGAGGAGGTGATCGAAGAAACCTTCTTGCCAGTGGGGCTTCTGAAAACCCAGAACCAGCAATTTTTTGCCCAGTACCGACCGCAATGCCTGAATCCATTTTCGGAGCGTCAAATCCTCCGGCGACAAAGCGACGAAGAGATGAGCGTGGTCTGGCATTAGAACATAACGACCGACTGTCACGGCGTGGTCTTGGGCCCGATTGCAAAAAAAGCGAAACGTGTCGTGGATCTCCGGGTGTGCTAGCAAAGGTCGACGTTTGTAGGTATTGAACGTCACAAAGTAAAATGCCCGCAAACTCGAGAAGATTTGTTCGAGTCGCGGCGGTCGACGCGGATGCTTGAATTTATCGTCAGCGAGCACAGGCGATTCTGTAGAAACAATGATGGCCCATTCAATCTCAAACGCTCCGTGTAGCCGCCTCGCTCTGTCGAGGCGTCTTTTCTTTTCGACACGGCGACTGAGCGCCGTGGCTACAGCGGCCATCCGAGGCGTCTTCCTTTTCCCCACACGGCGACAGAGCGCCGTGGCTACAGCGACCTCCGAGGCGCGTGCTTTTTCGATTCACGGCGAAGGTGCACGACAGCTACAGTTCCCGTAATGCTACGGATTATCGTCGTGGGGGCCGGGATCAACGGCGTGACTGCAGCAATCGAATTGAAAGCTCGTGGTTACCACGTGACTCTGGTTGACCCGGGACCGTTGCCACATCCTTTGGCGGCCTCGACCGATATCAGCAAGGCCGTCCGCTCTTGCTACGGCGCGGATGAAGATTACACGGCCCTGGCGGAACACGCGATTGCGCGATGGCGCGAATGGAACACCGGGCTCGGACTCGAGTTATATCACGAAGTTGGCGTACTTTTTATGCGACAGCGCCCCATGGAGCCGGGAGATTTCGAGTACGAAACATTTCGCCTGTTGCAAAGACGCGGCCACCGGGTTGAACGCGTGACCTCCTCTCTTCTGCGCGAGCGTTTTCCAGCCTGGAACGCGGATCGTTATCCTGATGGCGTCTTTGATGCGGAAGGCGGTTACGCCGAAAGCGGGCGGGTCGTTGACCGACTCATCGAACGCGCTCAAGCCATGGGCGTTGCCTTGCGCCAGGGCGGTGCGTTCTCCGCCCTGGATGAAGGGGAGGCTGGAATAAAGGGCATTGTGCTGGAGGACGGCCAACGGATTGCGGCTGATAAAGTGGTCATGGCCACGGGCGCGTGGACACCCTATCTGTTGCCCTTCACGCGCGATTTCTTTCGGGCCACGGGCCATCCGCTCTTCCACCTTAAACCTAACGAACCGGAACTCTTCGCCCCGGAGCGTTTTCCGATGTTCGGCGCGGATATTACATCCACCGGTTACTATGGCTTTCCGTTAGGCAGGGAAGGCGTCGTTAAGATTGGCAATCACGGACGCGGCCGGGAGATGTCTCCCGATTCGCCGGAGCGATTGGTCACGGGCGAGGAAGAGGAAAGTCTGCGCGAGTTTTTGGCGGACACATTTCCCGCCCTGGCCAACGCACCCATCGTCTCGACGCGCGTCTGTTTATATTGTGACACGCACGACGGCGACTTCTGGATCGCCCCGGATCCGGAGCGGAACGGATTGACCATCGCGACCGGGGATAGCGGACATGGGTTTAAGTTTGCGCCGGTTTTTGGCGAGCTCATTGCCGACGCCGTGGAAGGCAGACCCAATCCGCTATTGCACAAGTTTCGCTGGCGGCCAGGAGTGCGTCCGGGGGTAAAAAAAGAAGCGGCGCGCTTTCATCCGGATTGAAGTTGAGCTGTAGCGGCGGTCTCTGACCGCCGAGCGGAAGTCAGAAGCTTTAAGCGCGGATTCGCGGATAACACGGATAGGTGGAGAAATGGACGTCCGCCTTCGCGTGCACTGTTTCGAACAGGAATTCGGCGGTCAGAGACCGCCGCTACAGCGGCAGGATTTCGGCGGTCGGAGACCGCCGCTACAGCGGCCTATTGTTGGGCGGCGGGTTCTTTCTTGGCCTGTCGCTTGAGCAGAGTGATTTGTTTGATCCGCGCGGAATCCGACGGGCTCCAGGTTGCGACCTCGGGATCATCTTTGAAGGCATTGTGGACGATGCGGCGTTCGTAGGAATTCATGGGCTCGAGCTGAAGCGAGCGTCCGGTGATGCGAACGCGCTCGGCCAGCTCGCGCACGCGGTGCACGATCCGGTCTTCGCGCATGGAACGGTAATGCTCGCAATCCACCATCACTTTGGGCGCGTCCTTGTCCTTCGTCTGGATTAGACGGTTGAGTAGAAACTGCATGGCTTCCAGAGTTTCGCCGTCGCGGCCAATTAAACGGCCACTCTCCTCGGTATAAATCTGCAAGACCGCGCCGCCCGCCTCGTTTTTCATCTCCTCGATCTGCACAACGAAGCCGAGAAAGCCGAGCATGGTGTCGAGTAATTCCTTCGGAGTCATCCTTATTTCTTGCGCGCAGCCTTTCCAGGCGGCGCGACTTTCTCGAGGGTCGGCATTGGCTGATTCTTATTTTGGTAAAATTGCAAAATGCTAAAGAGGTTCTGGGCAGTGTAATACAACGCGAGGGCGGCTGCAAAATTGTAACAGATAAACACGAAAATCAGCGGCATGAACATCATCATTCTCCGCTGCGTCGGGTCGCCCGTCTTGGGCGTCATGTGCGTCAGCCATATCTGGGTTGCCCCCATGCAAAGCGGCAGGATGTTGATCGGCCAGCCGAAACCGGGAACGTGAGCAATTGTATCCGGCTGAGAAAGATCGTGCACCCAGAGAAATTTTTCGTTCCGCAGTTCGACCGCCTGGCCAAGCATTTGATAAAGTCCGAAGAAAATTGGGATCTGGATGACCATGGGCAGACAGCCTCCGACAGGATTGATGCCGTACTGTTTGTACAGCTTCATCACCTCCTGGTTCATTTTCGTCGGATCGTCCTTGTACTTTTCGCGCAGCTCCTGCATTTTCGGTGAGAGCGCGGCGGTTTGCCGCATCGAGCGGTTGGCCTTGCCCTGAATGGGCCAGAGGACAATGCGGATGATGGTGGTGAGGGCGAGAATGGCGAGGGCGTAACTCCCGAGCACGCTGTGCAGCCAATCCATGAAGTTGAGCAGGAATTGGCTGACCAATTTGAAGACTCCGAAATTCATGATTTCGGCCTCGTTGTGTTCCATGCCCGCCAGTCTGTGATAGAGCTTGGGGCCGGCGTAAATTTCGAATCGCGCCGAGTAGGTCTGTCCAGGCTGAATGGTTAGGGGAGGCATATGCATCGCGCCCTCGATGCCCCACATCCTCTGTTCCGGCACGATATCGAAGCGACGTCCCCAAACGCCGTCCGCTTTGTCGGCAGTGAGCGGGGCGACGATGGTTGCGAAAAATTGGCTGCTGACCGCCGTCCACTCGGCGCCCTTGACGTTCTCCTGGTAAAATGGCTGAGCCGGGTGCGGCTTCAGGCCAAGAAATCCGCCGCTCGCGCCGAACCAGGTCACGTCAACCCCTTTGGCGCGCCCATCGACACACCAGACGAGCCGCGTATAAGATGGAAAATCCTTCGGGTGAATCGGAACCGCCGCCCCGAGGGCCACGTAATATCCGGCGCTGGCGTAGAGATTGACCCCTCCGTTTTGAAGGTCGACGTCCAGCTCGCCGAGATAGTTGTCCTTCTTTTCGGCGTTGGGCGCGAAAAAGTATTTCTTCCGAATCGTAATTTGATCTGGCGAAACATATTCGCACTGCACGCCATCGCCCGTCCGCGTCATCTTATATTCTGGCAATAAAGGGGCCGCGGGATTTTCAATGATAGCGCCGATGGGCATGTGGTCTCCGGCGTTGAGCGTGACCGGGTCGCCATGTTCGGCCTTGTGTTTGAGGAGGACGGCTTCGGCGATTCCACCGCCGCGATTCGTTAGGCGCAATTCGACGTCGGAGTTACGCAGCGTCTCCTTTACTTCAGTAAACGCAGGAGTGGCCGGGGTAGGCTGCGGCGTGGCCGATCCCCCGGGAGAAGCGCCCGGCGTGCTGGGGTTAGAGGCGAGCGATGGCGACGGAGTTAAAGTCGGAACAGGCTCACCCGCAGTGGATAGCGGTTTGGGCCGCGTTTGGTTGACGGCATAAATCTGCCACAACACCAGACCGATTACGCAAAGCGTAACGGCAATCCATGCGGTTCGATCCATAAAATCTGTGGCAGAGGCTATTCACAAACAGCTCGCGCCGGCTGCCCGGCGCCGATTGAGGGCACCGGATCGTGTCCCTGTTCGCCCCAAGGATGACAACGCCCGATGCGCTTTAGCCCTAACCAGCTGCCGCGCCAGACACCGTGCCGCTCAACCGCCTGCAAAAAATACTCTGAACAGGTCGGTTCGAAGCGGCAACCCGTGCCAGGGCCGGTGATGGAGGAAAGAACCGGCGAAATCGTGATTTTATATATACGCAGGCAAATGCGAACCAAGCTGAGCATCAGGGCGCTAGGATAGAAGCGCGCCTAGCCAGACGCAACCACTCATGTTCGAGGGCGCGGCCCGTGGCGCTGGCCGCTCGGGGTCGCGCCACAATCACGATCCACACACCGCCGATTACCTGATGCTGATGCCGCCGCATAATCTCACGCAGCCGGCGGCGAACACGGTTTCGCGCCACGGCGCCGCCGAGGCGTCGCGAAGTAACAAATCCGGAGCGCGGCCGCGCAACCGGAGCCGTCCGCAGCACGCCGAGCGAAAGCAGGTCGCCGCGGATCACACCGCCCTCATCGCGAACGCGCTTAAATTCCGACGGGTGCGTTAGCCGGTCCGACTTCGGAAAGCGAAGAGCGCCCGGCATGCGCGCAATTTACATTGGCCAGGAGACAATAATCAGGGCCATCAGCACGCAACCAATAATGTTGTAGCCGGCATCGATAAACCAGAGTTTGGTGGACTTCGATTCCCAGATACAACACATGGTGACGGCGGCGCCGGCGAATCCGACACCCGCCGCGATACCAAGACGCAGAGCATGATTCACGTCGAAGATTTGCGCCTTGTACAAAACGTAGGCCATGGCCGCAGCCGCGAGCAGGTTGCAAATAAAGGTTCCTATCATCTTCCCGGCCATCCCGCCCGAAGGCAGTTGATTGCCTCCGCGATGCCGCTCGTGCTCCGTCCGCCAAAGCTTACCAAACAAAAGCGAATACCAAACGAATCCTAATACCCAGTAGGCCACACCCGCACAGAGAATTGCCAGCCAGTTCATGGACCCGTTGTCGCAGTCCCAGGCGTCCGTGGCAAGAAAATAGGACGCGCCGGTGCAGTCTCAGAGCGGACTCCCCCAGCCTTTCTGCGGGAAGACTTGCAAATGAGTCGCCGAACCCTGAACGGACCAGACAACCAGACTCCTGCTCGTCCGGGACGAAGCGGCCCTGGACGATTACGTTGCAGGCTAATCCGACAAAATTATGGCGTGGCAGTCGGCGAATCTGCAGGGCTCGCCGCCGTATCCGTCGCCGTCGCCGTCGTGGCGCTTGGGCTTGCCGCGGGAGCGGCAGTATCGGTCTTTTGCTCACAAGCCGCGAGCAGCGCGGCGCCAGCCAGAATGCAGATATACTTTTTCATAGTTGTGGTTGAATACTCATAGTCGGGTAAATCCCGACGGGGAGCAAGACGCATTTCACCTTAAAATGGCGCCTCGTATTTGAGCCCATGGGCATCGGACACGGCCTGACAAGTCAACTTGCCATCCCGGGTATTAATTCCTCCTGTTAGGGCGGGTTGTAATTTGCAGGCTTCCTCCAGCCCGTGATTCGCGAGCATCTCGACATAACGATACGTACTGTTGGTTAGGGCCTGCGTCGCGGTGCGGGCGTAGGCCGCCGGCATGTTCGCCACACAATAATGGGTCACGCCCTCTTCGACATAGACGGGATCGACATGAGTCGTTGGATGCGACGTCTCCGCGCAGCCGCCCTGGTCAATCGCGATGTCCACCAAAACGCTTCCGCGCTTCATTTGTCTGAGCATGGCGCGCGTGATCAGCTTTGGAGCCTTGGCCCCTGGAACGAGCACGGCTCCGATCAACAGATCGGTTGTCGGCATGAGTTCATTCAGATGAGCTTCGCTGGAATACAAGGTGTGGGTATTCGCCATGGTCAGGTCGAGGAACCGCAATCGCTCGACGTCCACATCGAGGATGGTCACGTCCGCTCCCAACCCGGTGGCCATGCGCGCCGCGTTAACCCCCGAAGTGCCGCCGCCGATGACCACGACCCGACCCGGAAGAACGCCCGGCACACCCCCAAGAAGCACGCCACTGCCGCCGTTCTGTTTTCCCAGAAAATATGCGCCCATCACGGTCGACATGCGTCCCGCGATTTCGCTCATCGGCTCGAGCAACGGCAGCTTGTTGCCGATCTGAATCGTCTCGTAGGCCACGCTCGTCACGCCGGACTTGAGAAGCGCTTCGGTCAACGGCCGGCTCGCGGCGAGATGAAGATAGGTGAAAAGAATCTGTCCTTTGCGCAGGAGCGGGAACTCCGATGGGAGCGGCTCCTTTACTTTTACGATCATCTCCGCGCGCGCAAAGACGTCTTTCGCCTGATCGACAATCTCCGCGCCGGCCCGGAGGTATTGTTCGTCCGGATAACCGGAACCCAGGCCCGCGTTTTTCTGCACCAGGACGGAGTGACCCTGACGAACCAGCTGCTCCGCGGCAGACGGAAGCAGGGCGACGCGCTGCTCCTGTTCTTTAATTTCCTTCGGAACGCCAATGATCATCGCGGGAAGTAATGAGTGATAAGTGATCGGTGAATAGTGATAAGGCGAGCCAAAACGCGCGACCAGCCGATTTTACTGATCACTTTCTTTAGTTGAGTGACGGATCATCAGGCGCCGCCGCCAACATTTTGAACCAGGGACCGAGGCCGTTCATAATATCAAACCAGAGCCTGGGCAAACGGTCGGGCCGGAGGGTTGAGCGAGTCGGCCTTTGCAGGAGCCACGCGTTTTGCTTCATCTCAGCCTCCAGTTGTCCCGCGCTCCAACCCGCGTAGCCGACGAATGCGCATATCGAATGCGGATCCTCGCCAATGCGTTCGCCGGCCTCGTCGATATTCACATTATGGTTGAGTTTAAGCCCGTCGCCTTTTTGCCATTCGAACGCCGCGAACATGAGCTGGTTTCTCCCCACGGGTCCTCCCAAAAACACCGGGACATCGGCCAACCCGGCCGGCGGCTCCTCGCTCACCAGATCACTGACATGTTTATCGAGCGGACGATTCAAAATAACGCCCAGCGCGCCATCCTCGTCGTCGTGTGAAGAAATAAACAGGACCGTGCGCCGGAAGTTCGGGTCGAGCAGGTTCGGATGTGCGACGAGCAACGAACCCGTCAGACTTGGTGGAGCCTTACCTCCCTTGTCTCGCATACAAAACTAGAACTCGCGCACTCCCTCCGCGCAAGCGCTTAGCTCGAATGGCTCTCTTGGAATCACGACCACGATTTCTGCTGCACGTGTCGGTCCTGCAGGGAAAAAAGGGCCGCCTCGCCCGAGGGTTCAGGCCATGGGAGGGCGGTGGCCGTGACAAGCTTTTGCGCTTCGGCCGGCAAAGCCCCGAGGAGCGCGTTCCGGCGTTCGGGATCCAGTTCGCCAAAAATATCGTCGATCAACAGGAGAGGCGGTTCATGGTCCTCCGCGAGCAGGCGGGCCTGCGCAATTTTCAGCGCGAGCGCCAGTGTCCGCTGTTGTCCCTCCGACGCGTAGGCCTGCGCAGCCATGCCATCGACAAAGAGATCGATATCATCGCGGTGCGGTCCGACGACCGTTTGCCGAAGTCGCATCTCCTGGGCGCGTGAACGCGCCAGGTGGGCGGCAAAATCATCCTCGTTACCGGGCGCGAAGTAAGCATCGATTTTCTCTTTGGCTGCGCTGATGCTGCGGTAGGCTGCTGCCGCCAAAGGTGCCAGGCGCTCGATAAGAGGCGCCCGCAGCGCACCAAGCCGCGCGCCATGGGCAAGCAATTGGGAATCGTAAGCGGCCAGTTCGCGCGACCTCGGATGCGCCGATTTCAAGAGAGCGTTGCGCGAACGAAGCGCGCGTTCGTAAGCGCGCAAGGTCGGCCGATAATGGGCGTCGATCTGCGATCCAACAAAATCGAGGTAGCGGCGGCGTGCCTCCGAGCCGCCGCGCACGAGCTCAATATCGATGTTGGCCAAAGAGACGACACGGGCCACGCGCAAATATTCTGTGGCCACGCGCTGTTCGACTCCGTCGAACTTCAGCTTGCGGCGCAGCCCGCCGTACTGAAATTCCATGGCATGTCCCTCAAAGGTCCCGCGCAGGGCGAACGATTTGGCACCGGCTCTCACGACCGGCGCGAAACTGGAGCTGCGTTGTGACTGCAACCGAAGAAGCACGCAGGCACCCTCGAGAATCGACGTTTTTCCTTCACCATTGGCGCCGATAAAAAAATTAAAGTCCCGGGCCAACCGGATGCCCAGAGATTCAAAACACCTGAAATCCTTGAGCTGTAAATCCGTGAGCATGAAAACGACATTCCCTCTACGGGCGGGAGCCTTCCGCTGCAAATTCCCGGAGAATGTGCGAGTCCGCCAGGGTCCCAATGTCTTTTTTTAACAGCGTGACCGCTTATCGCGGAGACGAGCGCGCCGAAACTTCCCGCAGAAATTTGTTGCCACTATTCCCAAGCTCGGCTACTAGCGAGCGCAGTTTTCCAAGATTGTTCTGGGGGGAACAGCCGCCCTTCACGTCCATCGGGCGTGGGGGGCGGTACTTTTTTGGGGGGAAATCGAATAAACGTTCAACGCTGAACGTCCAACTCGAATGTCGAAATCGGCGATCTCGCGGACGATTCTCGTGGCCTTTGCATTGACGCTGGCCGCGCTCATCATCGCGGCCGCTGGTCGGTTTTCCTTTTTCTGCCGGATGAAAGTCCTGGCCCGCGCGCACCGCGCAGCAAGGCGCGACCGAACTCGAGCGACTGGGCAACGATTTGCGTACCGCCTTCGTCGACGTCGCCCATTTGCAACCGCGCGTCACGATCAACAATCGCGTCTACCTCGAACAAACAACGCCCGACCAGCGAGTTGTCGATTCTTTCCCGGCGCGTCGAAGTCGAACACGAATTGCAACACACCTGGGCCGGAAGTTCCAAGCGACGTCAAACTTCACGGCACCTTCGCGGTCAAAGCCGGCTTCGATTTGCGACAGACCATTATCGATCGATCTGCGACCGGAAGAAATCGTGGTGCAGCCTCCCGCACGCTCAGATTCTCGGGGTCGAGCAGGAACAAGTCGACGTGCTTGTGTTCGAAAATGGATTTTGGAACCACATCTCGGGCGACGGACGTGCAAAGCGAATTGGCGACGCTGCCGCACCTGGCGCGGCAAAAGCGACCGAGGCAGATCTGGCCGGCGAAGCTGAGCAAGCCTTGCAACAACAACTCGAGGCCCGCATTCATGCCCCCCAGCCGTTGCGCTTGATCTTTGGCGAAGTTCAGAGAACAAGGATTAGCCATGATCGACCGGGCTTTGATCACAGGTCGTTATCGCTATTGACTGGTCCCTTTCACCTTTGCTCGAATGCGCATCTGATTCGCAATCCTGATCGTCGTCTTAGCCGCGCTGGCGACGGTCTATTTTTCAGCCATTTGCTCGTTGGCGGCGGTTTGCGTCTGCTGGGTCGGCGTGGCAGGCGCGACAGCAAAAGGTCACACATCAAGCTTGACAAAATTGACGCGCCGTATTTTGCGGCCGGTCATGATTCGCGAAATTCACATTACCGATGCACGCCGGACTCCGCTTTTCGAATCGACATGATGCGCGCTGGTTACTCGATCTAAATCTCGAACCATCGTTTTTGCGGACACGTCCGGGCGGGCATTCGCTCGTTCTCGATGGAAAATTGCAGCGAACTGCACGTAAATCGCGTTTCCGCCGGCGCATCGCGAAATCCGCAGCTGGAGTTGGGTTATCTAGAACGATTGCTGCCCGGAAAATTCAATTTCGCGAATCTCGAATTCCGGATCGAAGACGAGCGTCTGAAGACGGTCCCACCGTGATCTTGCTGCGGAATGCCTGCCACTTCCGGAAGCGAAATTGAGGCCGGTCGATTCAGCGCCGGCGAATTCATCGATTACATCGCCTCTGTTTCGCCAGACGTTCTCGCAGCTTCGCGGCGCGACCAACTGGCAAGACAACCGGCTGACCTCGCGCGGCACTCAGTCTCACCGCGGTCTCGATCTGCAGTCGATTACGTCATCGATCTATCGCGGCTGGGCAAACAACGGGTCGATTCTCGAATTCGACGTCGATGCCTTCGGCGGAAAAATTCGCGCCAGTTTTCCGACGAATGGCGTTCCGTCGCATTCCCTCTGGAATCTGGTCGGTTCGGCTAACGACATCTCCCTGGCGCAAACATCGGAGGCGCTTGGATTCACCGATCGGTTGGGCGGTTTGCTGCACGCCTGCAAATTCACATTCCGCGGCGACCCGCGCGATCCGACTCACGCCACCGCTTCGACTCTGGACCGAGCTGACCGGATCTCAACTGGCGCAATCGCGCAGCGGAGGTGATCATGCTCGGCGCCGCGCGTCTACAATCGACAGCTCCAGCTTCAGCAGCTCTATGTTAAACAACGCAACAATCAGCTCACCCTGAGCGGTGAAGGTTCGGTTCCGTCAAAATCGAGCGAATTGGCTGAACCCGGATTTTCGAGGCGACATTTCCGGCATCGATCAAAGACCTCGGCGCGTTCGCCAGTCTCTTTCGGAGCGCAACCCGGAAGATTTTGCCGGCACGATTGCGATCGAAGGAACGATGAACGCGCGCGATCGAAAAATCGGCGGGCACCTCACTGCCAGCGGTAAAGGACTGTCCGTTTTCAAAACACGAATCAACGAATTCACCGCCAGTTTGAATTTGAAAGCGAGCCAGCTTCGAAATCGAGCAGCTCGATCTCAATCGCAAACAAGACTGGTTGCATGCGCAGGGAAGGATCGACATTGGCACCGACCCACAATTATTCCGGATCGGTCAGCGCCGACGTAAAAAATCTTTCGGAATATTTGTCGATCTTTGGCGCGACTAATCCTTTGGATTCAAATCCGGCGGCGGCGCATTTCCAATTCGCGATCGAGTCCGGCGTTTGGAACGGAAGCGCAACGATTACCCCGGCAAGTTCGCGTCCGGTGGACCTGGGAGTCATTTCGCTTCCGTTATGGATCGGAGAAAACTGGAACGAGTTTTCCATACGCCCACTAAATGTGATTCTAAGTTTTCCCCTGCTCTCCCTGGATAAAAGCCCGCGCTGGCTCGGTGTTGGAATTTTAAATGGCGGAATTTTGAGCGGAGGCCTTCACCTCTCCGGAACGCTCCGAAATCCGAAGATCGACGGCGATTTACAATTGATGAATGGAAAAACGGCTATGGCCGCGCTCGGTATCACCGGCGCAAGCGGCCGCATTCAGTTTGCCGAGAGCCATGGCTCGATCGATTTTTTGCGCCTAACGAATAAAGATGTCGATCTTTCATTCACCGGTCAGGCAGATATGAGCGATCCCAATCAGATCGTCCTCATCCTGAAAAGCAATCTGCTAACGCTCGATCTGAGTTCACATTCGCTCGATTGCGTGAGTCAGATCACGTTTACGCCGGTCGACACAGTGTTCGGCTCGCTCGTTACTCAACTGGAGTTCCGGGGCGCTTTTTTCGATCACGATTGGGCGCTCACTCTGCGACCGGTTCCAGCGAAATCATCTGAACCGCTGAGCATTGATTCGCAGAACTGTTCGGCTTTGTCTCGGAGCTGCGTCCAATGGCCAGGCCCTGAACATTGGCACATACTCACCGAGCCGACCGTCGGCAGCGCGGCAGCGGAAACGGGCCCGCCGTCGTTAGGCGTCGGTGGAATCGCGACGCTCCGCTTTTGTCGCGACCAACCAGCGGGATAGTTTTTGCTCGAGATCGCTCGTCAGATCGACTCGAAAATCTTCGCCCGCATCGACTCGCAACGGGTCGTTAGGCGAACGATCGAACAAAAACTGGACCGGGCGTCGCCCCGGCGAACTCGCCAGAATCTTGCGCACTTCGAGCAAATCGTCGCTGGTGGTCGCGGGCGAAAATTGCAGAAGCACCGCCGATTGTTCGCTGGCTGAAGATGTCGATCTCTCATTGCCGTTGCTCGCGCCGTTCGTCTTTTCGCGCGTCACCAGCCGCATCTTTTGCGCGGTGGCGCGCAGCCCATCGCCTCGGGCGTCAATCGTTCCGCGAAGTTCCACCACTCGACCGGTTGCAAGCGAATCGGCAATCGGCGTGTAAACGTCGTTCCAAATCACGACTTCGATTGAGCCGGTGAGATCTTCGATCCACGCGACCGCAAACGGTTTTCCTTCTCGCCGGGTAAACTTTTTCTCCAACTGCACAATGGCTCCCGCAGTTTTGAATTGCGCGCGATCAGCGAGATTGCCTAACGAATCGATCGTTTGATAATTCCTGCTCGCGAATAAATCGGCAAACGCGTCGAGTGGATGACCGCTGACATAAAAACCGAGCAGTTCTTTTTCGTAGGAAAGTTTTTCGTGCTCGCCCCACGGTGCGACCGTTCGCTGTCGTGTCATTGGTGGTTCCATTTCGCCAAACAACGAAACCTGGCCGGCCGCGCGATCGCGATGCGCTGCGGCCGAACAGGCCAGCGATTCATCGATGCACGCAAAAAGTTCCGCTCGATCGCGCCCGAGAAAATCGAACGCACCGGCTTTGATCAAACTCTCCAGCATCTTCCGATTCGCGACTCGCGTTCCGAGCCGTCCGCAAAAATCCTCCAACGAAGTGAAGTCGCCACTTTTGCGCGCGCTCTGCAATCGACGTCTCCATTGCGGCTTCGCCGACGTTCTTGATGGCAGCGAGTCCTACGATGGCTCCGTAGCGAATGGACATTTTTCTCCGTCGCGTCTCTTCCGGCGTAAACTTGAGTCCGCTGCTATTGATATCGGGCGGCAAAATCGCAATGCCCATCCGTTTGCATTCGCCGACGAAGATCGAAATCTTGTCGGTATTGTTAATTTCGTTGCTCAACAACCCGGCCATGAATTCGACCGGGTAATGCGATTTTAAATAGGCCGTCTGATAACTGATGACGCCGTAGGCCGCGCTGTGACTCTTGTTGAATCCGTAGCCGGCAAATTTTTCGAGCAAATCGAAGATCGCGTTCGCTTTTTTCTCCGGAATCTTGTTCGTGCGCGCGCAGCCCTCGATGAAATTTTTGCGCTCCTTCGCCATCTTCTCCTTGTCCTTCTTGCCCATGGCGCGTCGGAGAAGATCGGCTTGCGCGAGTGAATAGCCGCCGAGTTTGCTCGCGGCCGCCATCACCTGCTCCTGGTAAATCATCACGCCATAGGTGTCGGCGCAGATTTCTTCGAGCAGACGGATGCAAATATTTGATCGGTGCTTTTCCTTTTTTCGCCCTAACGAATTCGGGAATCAGTTCCATCGGGCCCGGCCGATAAAGCGCGATCAACGCGATGATGTCGTCGATCTTTTGCACATCGAATTGCTTCGAGAGGTTCGTCATCCCGCCGGACTCCATTTGGAATAGCCCGATCGTTTCGCCGCGGTTGTAGAGATCGAACGCGGCTTTGTCGTCGAGCGGAATGTTCTTTGAGCGAAAAATCCGGCTCGCGTTTGTCGAATCAGCGTCAGCGTGTCCTCGATCACGGTGAGCGTTTTCAGCCCGAGGAAATCCATCTTGAGCAAACCGAGATCGTTCAGCGGACCCATCGGATACTGGCTGATCACGTCGTTGCCTTTCACGTCGCGGCAAAGCGGGATGTATTCAGTCAGATCGCGATCGGCGATCACGACCCCGGCCGCGTGCACCCCGGCGTTGCGCGAAAGTCCTTCCAGAATTTTTCGCGTACTCGATGACCTGCCGAGTCTGCTGCCTCGGTCGCGACCGCGCGCTTCAGCTCGGGATTTTTTTCGACCGCCGAATCGAGCGTGATGTTGAGCTCGTTCGGAATCATTTTCGCGATTCGATCGGCGTCGCGTTAACTGCAAACCCATCACTCGGCCGACATCGCGCACCACGCTTTTCGCTTTCAGTTTTCCGAAGGTGATGATCTGCGCGACGCGACGCTCGCCATATTTTTGGCGAACGTATTCGAGCACTTCGCCGCGGCGCGCTTCGCAAAAATCGACGTCGATATCCGGTGGCGAAACTCGATCGGGATTCAGAAAGCGTTCGAAGATCAGTCCGAACTGCAACGGATCGATGTCGGTGATTCCCAAACACGTAGGCGACCAGCGAACCGGCCGCCGAGCCGCGCCCGGGGCCGACCGGGATTCCCCGTTCCTTTGGCGAAATGAATGAAATCCCAGACGATCAGGATGTAGCTGACAAATCCGGTCTTCTCCAGCACGCCGAGTTCATAATCGAGACGCTGCTGAAGTTGCTGGTCGCTCTGGCCCGCTCGCCGTAACGCTGCCTGCAGTCCTTTGTCGCAAAGCTCACGCAATATACCCTTCACGCGTTTTGCCCTCCGGCACCGGATATTCAGGATATTTTGATTTGCCGAACTCGATCTCGAGATCGCAACGCTCGCCGATCTCCAGCGTGTTTGCGATCGCTTCCGGAAAATCCTTGAACAGAGTTCCCGCATTTCCGCGGGCGATTTGAAATAAAGCTCCGGCTGGTAACGCATCCGGTTCTCGTCCTGCACCATTTTCCCGGTGCCGATGCAGAGCATGACGTCGTGCGCGTCGTGATCGCTCCGGCGCAGAAAGTGGACATCGTTCGCGGCGACGAGACCGACGCCGAGATCCTTCGCAATTTTCGGCAGCACGCGGTTGCACCACTTTGTTCTTCGATGCCGTGGTCGTGCAATTCGATGAAGAAATTTTCCGCGCCGAGAATGTCGCGATATTCGGCCGCGCTCTGCTTCGCGACTGTCGATCTTGTTCGCCTGGATGGCCGAATTCACTTCGCTCGCGAGGCAACCGCTCAAGCCGATCAGCCCCGCGGAATGTTGCGCCAGCAGTTCCTTGTCGATCCGCGGCCGGTAATGAAACCCGTCGAGATGCGCGGTTGAAATTAGCTTCACCAGGTTGCGATACCCGGTCTCGTCTTGCGCCAGCAAAGTGAAATGATAAGCGGACGCCCGCGCTGAATTCGACCTGTCCTTGATGCGAACGCGGCGCAATGTAAGCCTCGCAGCCAATGATCGGTTTGATGCCGCGCGTTCTTCGCTTCCTGGTAAAATTCGATCGCGCCGAAGAGTTTCCATGATCGGTCATCGCCACCGCCGGCATTTCGAATTCCGTCGCTTTCTTCATCAGCTCCTTCATCCGAATCGCTCCATCGAGCAGCGAGTATTCGGTGTGAAGATGGAGATGAACGAAAGAGTCGCCGGGCATCGTGTGTTCACTATAAATGGCGCACCGATCTCGCATCAAGAATTCGATATTCGCAGGATGGCAAAATTTCGTGATTGCATATGCGATGCGACGTTGCTAAGAGAGCGCGTGCCGCGCTCAGCTTCCTGATTGAAAAGCGACTGCGCGGCGCGACCTTACATCCACATGAAAAAACTGGAAGCGATCATCAAGCCCTTCAAGCTCGAGGAAGTCAAGGAAGCACTGGCCGAGCTCGGGCATCGAAGGAATGACCGTCACCGAAGTGAAAGGCTTCGGCCGGCAAAAAGGCCACACCGAGATTTATCGCGGCAGCGAATACACGGTCGATTTCCTGCCGAAAGTGAAAGTCGAAGTCGTGCTGGCGGACGATATGGTGGACAAAGCAGTCGACGCGTCGTGGTCGCCGCGGCCAAGACCGGCAAGATCGGCGACGGAAAAGTTTTTGTGCTTCCGGTGGAACACGCGATCCGCATTCGCACGGAAGAGATCGGCGAAAAAGCGGTGTGAGAAGCAGGTCGCCAGTCGAACGCTCGATGCGATGAGTCGACTTCGACTCCACCGATTATCGCCGCTCCGTCAATCTCCGCGACAGTTGATTCGACGATGTAATGTTTCGACTAATTCCGTTTTCCTCAACTCTCAACCCTCAACCTCCAACCTCTGAACATGGCCAAAGACAAAACTCCATCCGACGTCAGCAAAATGATCAAAGACAACGACGTGAAATTGATCGACTTCAAGTTCACCGACCTGCTCGGGCACCTGGCAGCATTTCACCACCACGCTGACCGAATACAACGAGGAAATTTTCACGGACGGACTCGGGCTTCGACGGCTCGAGCATCCGCGGCTGGAGAGTCATCAACGCCTCCGACATGCTCGTCATTCCCGATCCGACCACGGCGTGGATCGATATTTTCAACGCCGAGCCGACGCTGAGTCTGATCTGCACCATCGTCGATCCGATCACGCGCGAACCGTACGATCGCGACCCGCGCGGCGTCGCCGAAAAAGCGGAAGCGTATTTGAAGAGCACCGGCATCGCCGACACCGCGTTCTTCGGACCGGAAGCGGAGTTCTTCATCTTCGACGACGTGCGATTCAGTTACACCGGCAACGCGTCGTTCCACCATGGTCGACAGCGTCGAGGGGCATTGGAACAGCGGACGCGAAGAATTTCCGAACCTCGGTTACAAGATTCGGCCCGAAAGAAGGCTATTTCCCGGTCTCGCCGACGGACACGTTGCAGGACATTCGCAACGAAATGTGTCTCGAGCTCGAGAAGGCCGGCATTCCGATCGAGCGCCAGCATCACGAAGTCGCCACCGCCGGCCAGGCCGAGATCGACATCCGTTTCGCGCCGCTGAAACGCATGGGCGACAACCTTGCAGTATTACAAATACATCCTTCGCAACGTCGCCAAGCGGCACAACAAGACCGTCACGTTCATGCCGAAGCCGCTTTTTGGCGACAACGGCTCGGGCATGCACACCCACATGTCGCTTTGGAAAGGATGACAAACCGCTCTTCGCCGGCAACGGTTACGCCGGCCTGAGCGACATGGCGCTCTTTTTCATCGGCGGAATTTTGAAACACGCGCCCGCGCTCACCTGCATCACCAATCCGACCACCAACAGCTACAAGCGTCTCGTCCCCGGATTCGAAGCGCCGGTCAATCTCGCTTACTCCGCGCGCAACCGTTCGGCCGCGATCCGCATTCCAACCTATTCGCCAAGTCCGAAAGCGAAGCGAGATCGAATTTCGCACGCCCGATCGCGGCGGCGAATCCGTATCTTGCGTTCTCCGCGCTGCTGCTTGCCGGTCTCGATGGAATCCAAAACCGCATCGATCCGGGCGATCCGCTCGACAAAAACCTTTACGATCTGCCGCCGGAAGAACTCGCGCAGATCGCAAGCGTGCCCGATTCACTCCGGGGCGCGATCGAAGCACTCCAGGCCGATCATTCGTTCCTGCTGCGCGGCGACGTCTTCAACGCCGACTTCATCGCCAACTGGATCGACATGAAACAGAAAGAATACGACGCGCTCCGCCTGCGACCTCACCCCTACGAGTTCTCCATGTACTACGACGTTTAGGCAGGGCCTGGTCGACGGCAGTCTTCCATCGTCGCAATCCCTTATGTGATATTTACGGTGCCGGCACTGACCGGATGAAGTCATCCTGGCCCGCCCTTATTCTCGTTAGGCCGCTAACTAATTACACATGCAGAGGACCGCTCGCGCCTATTGGCCGTTGATCGCTTGGGCGGGACTGCTCGTCTTCATCTGCGTCCTGGTGACGCACCAGGCGCAAGCCGGAATGCCATTGATCTCCCTTCCGGGCATTTTTCTTTCAGCCGGAATGCTTTGCCTTTCGTCAGCCGGTCTTGTGCGGCGATCAGTCGGGTGGCGTCGAACTCTGTATACTGCGGCTTATCTTTTGTTGGCCGTGTGCCTGGTTCTTTCCGTGCGACTGATTTTTGTCCAATGATACTGACGTGATTCGCCGACACTGGGTTTTCATCGTGTTGCTTGGCCTGGTCGCGGCAGCGCGTTTTTACATTCTGTTCGTTTCACAAACACACGTCATGAGCGACGAGGCGATCGTCGGTTTGATGGCAAAGCACATTCTGGAGGGACGTTATCTGCCGTTCTATCTCTATGGTGTGCCCTATAGCGGCTCGGGCGCATGGGAAGCCTATTTCGCGGTCGGACCGTTTGCGATTTTCGGCGTTGGGGTAGTCGCTCTTAAGAGCAGCACGGTGGTGCTGTCGCTCGTCTGCCTGGCCGTGTTTTATGTGATGGCTGGACGCCTCTACAACTACCGGATGGCTGCGCTGGCCAGCCTGATCCTGGCGCTCTGGCCCGCCCTGTTGAAATGGAATTATCAGCCCAAAGGCTATGCCTTTTATTTCATCTCCATTCCCCTGCTGGTGCTGCTCTTCCTTCCTTTGGAATCGCGCGAGACCCCCTCATCCAGGAATGCTTTTTTGTTTGGACTCGGCTCCGGCCTGAGCGTTTGGTGTTTGGAACTGGTCCTTCCAATCGTGGCCACGCTTTGGGCTTTGCTCGTCTTGCGTCGTAAACTGTCGCCCCGGCATTTCGCCATTGGTGTTCTGGCCTTTGCCCTCGGCTACGCTCCTGCAGTCTGGTGGAACTTCACCCATTCCTTCGCCAATTGGCATTTTCTCCTTTACGAAAAACCCGAAGCGGCGGGTCTGGCCGCGCGGCTGGGTCCGTCTGCCTGGCGCGAGATTTTCTTTCATGAAATGCCGAAGTTTTTCGGTCTGGATACAGTTCTTTGGTATTACCCCGAAACACCCTGGAGCGGATACGTCATGTACGCCGTGGCGATCGGCGCGATCCTCCTGGCCGGCATGCGATCGCTTCGTTGGGGACAAATGCGCAACGCGCTCGATACCGGCTTCACCGCCAATGAGGCGAACAAAAATCTGCTGATGCTGGTCCTCATTGGCGCCTGTTTTGTTCCGTATGTGATGGCGCCAATGCGCGTGCCCGGTTATTTCCTGGCCGCCTCTTTTTCCTCTCCGTCCTGATCGCGCGTTTAATCGGACAAGGTTTGGCCAGCCGCGAGCGGCTCCCCTGGTTGGCTGGCCTGGCCGTTCTTCTGGCGGTGATCGTCTGCGGCGCCGATGCCATGATCCGAACGGCCACCCACAACCAGATCGAAACTCTCACCTCTTGCCACGGGCCGCAGGACTATTGCATGACGCGCATTCCGGGGGCGGATATCGAAGGGGTCGAGCAGGATCTTGGCCGTAATCGGATTGGTTCCGTGTGGACGACAATCTCGTTTGTTTACCCGTTGATTTTTGAAAGCGGCGAGCGGCTCATCGCATCGGAATCGATTTTTGGCATCGACCGCCCAGTCTACCCGCCGGAAATTCCGAAACCAGAGCCCAGCAATCAGGAACGTTCCGTTTTCGTGATCGAAAGTGGCTCGCCACACCGCTCCGAAATCGAGAGGGAGTGCGAACAAAAAGGCGGCCTGGCGCCACGGGTCACGACGTACGGCAGTCTTACCGTCATCGAAGAACGCCTGGCTTCGCGAGAACCCTAGGACTTGCCGCCGCGACGGCGAAATTTCCGTGCGCCTGCCTAACCTTGCGGAGTGGTCGGTTTGCCGGCGGGATCCAGGGGCTCATAAATGGCCCCGTGCGGCGTAGGCGTTGGCGTTGAGGCGGCCCGTTGCTCCACCTTCTCTTTCTGCTCGCGACGCCCATGATGCACGGGAGCGCTATCCAGTTTGGGGTCGCCCGGCTCGTAATGATCCGTGGGAGTATCTTCGTTGTCCTCCTGCGCCCTGGCCGAGGCAGAACGCGGTGTGTCGGAAGGCGAGGTACCAGGCTGTGCGACCCCTAACTGCTGCGGCACATCGGACGGCTCTGCACCGGGCTGCGCCGTCCTGGAACGCGCCGCCTTGGTAGGCTCTGCAGCAGAAGTATCGGCATTGGAGCTTCGGCAGCCCGCCGCCAGTAGGCAGGTCAAGAACAAGACACAGAGAGCCAGCAGTTTCACACCGGGAATAAGACCTGAAATATTCTTTTCGCCAGTCAAGAAATCAACTGGTCTCTTCAAGCCACCCTTTCGTAAGGTTCCTCCGAAATGGTTCCCAAGACAATCTACGTCGATGAGAAGGGCGTGCGGGAACATCTGCACATGAGGGATCTCCTTCCCGCGATGGAGAAGGCGCTAATCGATTTTTCGGCGGGCAAAGTGACCCAGCCTGTGCGCTCGGGCATCACGGTCGATCCGCCGGGCGGCTTCTTTTTCATGATGCCTGCTCACGCGGAGGGTCTCGGCGTCAAGATCGTAACCTTTTATCCATCGAATGCCGAGCGCGGTATCCCCACGCATATGGCCACGATATTTCTTGTCGATCCCGAAACCGGCACACCGCTGGCGGTGATGGATGGGCGGCTTATCACGGAGATGCGGACGGCGGCCGTGTCAGCCGTGGCCACAAATCTCCTCGCGCCGGCCGATGCGAAAGTGCTCGCCCTGCTTGGCAGTGGCGTGCAAGCGCGCAGCCATTGGGAAGCACTGCGTGTGGTCAGAAAATTTGAGGATGTGCGAGTGTGGAGTCGGACCTCCGCTCATGCTCAAGCCCTGGCCCGGGAGATCGGAGGCAAAGCGATGTCCGCTGAGGATGCCGTCAGGGGTGCCGACGTCGTCGTAACGGCCACGAGTTCGCGGACACCGGTTCTAAAGGGAGCGTGGCTTAAGCCGGGTTGTCACGTCAACGCAGTCGGAGCGTGCCGGCCGGATTGGCGGGAACTCGACGACGACGCGATGGCGAACGTAGTATTTGTCGATTCGCGTGACGCGGCGATCCAGGAGTCCGGGGATGTCCTTCTCTGCGGGGCCACGATTTATGCGGAAATCGGCGAGGCCCTGGCCGCCCGGATCCCTTCCCGCGCCGACGAGACCACGATTTTCAAGTCTCTCGGTATGGCGGTGGAAGACATTTCCTCGGCCCTGCTGGTCTATCGCTCGGTCATCGGTGTGAAGCCGGCATCGTAAGCAGCTTACGATGATCGAATCCCGCGGGAGCCAGGGCCAGGGGCGAGCCCTACGGCGCGGGTGCCTGGGGGGGCGGAATTGCCTTGCAAGTTGCCCGAAGAGTCTGATCTTCGAATCAGCCTATGAGCCTAATTGCCACCTTCATGAATTTGGCGGGCCCGGATCTGATCGTCATTTTGCTCATCATTCTGGTGCTATTCGGTGCCAAGAAGCTGCCCGAGTTGGCGCGCGGCATGGGCCAGGCGGTAAAGGAATTCCAAAAAGCGAAAGACGAATTCGGCGACGAGTTGAACAAGGCCGCCAAGACTGATCCCGCGGCTCCCTCCCCAAATGTGCAACAGGCTCAAGCAACGGTGCCCAGGGTTGAGAACGCTCCCGCGACCCCTGATTCTGCAGCGCGGCCGGACGCGAACCCGCCGGGCGGTCAGACCGGATAGGCTTGATTCGTCGGGAAGGGACACGCGCAGCCGTGTCCGAACTTTACGACGCTCTGAAGGAGCAAGGATTTCGCCAGGAACCGCGCGATTGACGCGCGTGCCAGGATAAGACACCTTCCGCGTCGCTTATGCCGGATGTTGACCTACGCAAACGCATCAAAGAGATGCTCGTAAAGAATTTGATGCTGCAAACCACAGCCGATCAAATCGGCGACGATCTGCCGCTCTTCGGACCCGATGGTCTCGGCCTTGACTCAATCGACGCTCTGGAATTGGTCGTGAGCATGGAAAAAACGTTTGGCGTCGGGGTTCCAAATTCAGAGGTCGCGGGCAGGGCCTTGCGCACGGTCAACACGATGCACGATTATATTCTCGAAAAAGGAGGAAAAGTCGTTCAAGGTTAGGTTGTTGGACGACGAGATCGTCCCAAAAAATCCTCACTCTCCCACCCGTCCAGTTCCCCCAGCCCCGTATGAACTTTCTTCACCTCGAGAGCAGTGGCAGTTGGGGCGGACAGGAGTATCGCACCTGCCTTGAGATTAACTGGCTCAATGCGCGAGGCCATCAGGCGTGGTTGGTCTGCGATCCGAAGAGTGAAGTTTTACCCAGAGCGCGCGAACTCGGAACGCGCGTCCTTTCGATTCCGTTGCGGCGCCGCATCGACCCCCTCGCGTCGCTCCGGATCTGGCGTCTTTTTCGACGCCATCAGATCGACCTGATCAAAACCTACAGTTCGAAGGATCACTGGCTTTGCCTGCCGCTCTTTCTGGCTGGAATTCCGGTGACACGCGCGCGTTGCATCACCGATCCGTTAGGGAACCGGAGCCGCAGCTTCATCTATAAGTATGGCTGCTCGAAAATTGTGGCTGATGCCAAGGTCATCAAACGGCAGCTCATTGAACAGAATGGAATCGCACCGGAAAAGATTGAGGTCATTGGTTCCGCGGTCGATCTGACCCGGTTTTCCCCGGCGGGCGATCCGTTGAAGTTTCGCAAAGAGATGGGCTTCGCCCCGGACGCACCGCTCATTGCCAACATTGGCATGATCCGTTCCGACAAAGGGCAGATGCGCCTGATGAAAGCGGCGCAGATCGTTTTGCAGCAACGTCCCGATGCGCGCTTTATTTTCGTTGGTCAGGGGACGGGCGATCGATGGCGAGAACGAAAACTGCGCCAGGCGATTTATGAAGCCGGGCTGGAAAACAAGATCATCATGTTGGGCTATCGCTGGGATACTCCGGAGATTTTGGTCGCGGCCAACATGGTGGTGATCGCATCCCTGTGCACGGAAGCGTCGCCCATAGTTTTGCGCGAGGCGTTTGCCACCGGTCGTGCCGTGATCGCCACGAAAGTCGGTGATATTCCCGAGATCATCGTTCATCGCGAAAACGGTCTCATGGTCGAGCCAAATGATTCGGATGCGCTCGCCTCCGCCATTTTGGAATTGATTGCGAACGAGAAGCTGGCCGAGCATTGCGCGGCCCGTGCTCTACTCTACGCCAAAGAGCATTTTTGCTTCGATCGCATGATGCGCGCGAAGCTCGCCGCCGATCTCTCGCTCGTGGAGCGGAACGGCGCCGCCGATCCCGCGGCGGCTGAGGTCGCGAATACCGCCTCGCTTCCGGCTGCGACCAAACCAGAGCTTGTTTCAGCCGAGTGACGATGCATTGATCGCATCGATCAATTGGCGAAAGCGACCGAAGTCGCGCCGGTGCGGTGTCAAAATCAATCGCGGCAAGTCCGAAATTTCCGGCTCGTTTTTCTCCTGACGGAGCGCTTTGCCCTGAATCAGCTTACCCTCGCGCACCACGTCGCCAAACTGATCGTTGAGGGCCGCAACCGCACGGTCAGGCAGGCGGTGGCCAATACGCAGGACGAGCTTATCGCCGACCCAGCGAACAGAATGATAGTTCTTATAGAATCCCAAAATCTCGTTCACCGCGTCCGCCACCGTATGACACAATTTGAAGAGAGAAAAATCCTCGGAGGATAGATAGCCAAGATTGAACATGTCGTCCGTGACAAACTTCATCCAGGTTTCCCAATAGGTCCCGTTGGGCTGATCGAGCAAGACCATCGGAATAATCCGGGCCTTGCCCGTTTGCATCAAAGTCAGCACTTCAAATCCCTCGTCCATCGTTCCAAAGCCACCCGGAAAAAGCGCCAGAGCGTGCGTTTCCTTCACGAAATTCAATTTGCGGGTGAAGAAGTAATTAAAATTAATCAGCTTGCCGTCGCCTTCGATGATCGGATTCGCCCTTTGCTCAAAGGGCAATCGGATATTGAGACCGAAACTGTTTTCGCGCCCGGCCCCGGCCTGTGCCGCGCCCATAATGCCGTCACCGCCACCGGTAATAACCATGTAATTGTGCTTCACAATTTGACGACCGAATTCCTCTGCCATCTGGTATTGCACGGCATCCGGGGCGGTTCGGGCCGAACCGAAGACGGCCACTTTTCGCTTGTGCGTATATGGCGCGAAGACTTTGGCCGCGTAACGCAACTCTTTGAGCGATCGGTTCAGAAGTTTGAGATCGGCTACCCCCATTTCGTCGCGCCCGATTTTCAAAGCCGTCGCGATCATTTCCTCAATTAGATCCGGGTTCTTTTCCGTTCCCCAGTCCGCCACCAGCTGCCTCAGGCGCGCGTCCCATTCCGGGCCCAGCGTGGCCACGCGACGGCCCGGCTGATTTTGAATTGCTCCGGCTGCGAAATCTTCCACGTGGAATCTTAACGTCTGTCCGGTCAGAGGCACGAGCGAAATTTGTGCCAGGAGATTGAGCCACCCGCTGGAAAGCAGAATCAACCGCCCCGACGCACCGCTGCCAAATCCTGGAGGATTTCGCGCATATGGCGAATCGGAAGCGAATAATGACCAGCGCGCTCAATGTATCGCGCACGGCAATCAGGCAGACGGCTCGCAATTTTCTCCGCAATCCGCAGCGCAAAAGTCCGATCGGTTTTTCCGTGCCAAAAGCGCACGGGCACTTTCACTTCTTCCAACGAGAAACCCCATGGCTCGGCGAAAATTTGCGCGTCCGTCACCACGCCTTGGAGGGATCCGCGCCAGGCCCGGCGCTGACTTTCGAAGCAAACTTCAAACGCCGCGGCGTCGCGCAAGATCGCGGGATCGCCTGGTTGCAGCAGCTTGAGAAGCATCGGGCGGAGACGGATCGGCAACTTTATCGAGGCGAACGGCCGTGCCACCCAAAACAACTTCCGAAGCAATTCCGGTCGTTCCCGATGCAAAGCCAACATCCACCGATAGAGCGGGAGCAGACCATCGTAATCGTCAAGATCGACAATCGGCGGCGCGCCGCTCACTACCGCGATGGATTGCACCCGGTCAGGCAGCGCCCACGCGCTCGCGTAAGCGTAGGGCGCGCCTCCCGAGATCGCCAACATTCGAAACTCGCCGAGGCCGAGATGGTCGGCCATCGCCTCCAGCAACGGCGGCCAGTCGAGCAATTGACGGTCGCGTTGCAAAGCCGATTGGCCGATGCCGGGCCGGTCCGGCGAGATAATGCGCAGACCCAGCTCGCCAGCGGCCCGGTCCGTCAGTTCCGCCATGGTGCGCGAGCTCGGCCATCCATGACAAAAGATGACGGGCAAACCAGCCGGATCTCCGTATTCTTCAAGGGCGATGGTCCCGCTTTTCAGTCGAATAAGTTTCTCGCGGTTCATGCCTTTTGCGCTTCCACGTGCAAAGGTCTCTCTATCCTTGCGTTGCAACCAGGCAATCTGTAATCCAGATTGTGGTGCGAAGGCTGCGCCCGGCTAATTCGTAATATTTGATTTAATATGAACGAATATTCACATCCCGGAGCCGGGAAAATCAACGTCCACGGCAACGGACTTGGCGCGCCATCCCCCGAACAAGTTGAGAATCGCGCGCGTGAGATTGCGACGATTGACGGGCGCGATCCAAAAGAGTTTACCGACACCGACTGGGAACAAGCTCGACAAGAGTTGCATGGCGCCACTCTGCCTTCCCCGCCGGAGGAAACGAAACAGAACGCCGAGTTGGTCGAAGAATGGGCCGTCGTCGCCAACGACACGGGGCACCGAGTTCCCCGGGCGGTTGAGGACGAGGACGAAACAATCGGCGAACAACTCGTCAGCGACGGCGTTGAAGAGGCGACCCACGATCAAATGCTCGAGGCGCGCAGGGAAGAGCGCGAAGAGGAAGGCGGCAATAAATGACCGCCGGCGTCTCCGCCGTGATCGATGAAACTGCGAGCACCCGTTCGCGTGGCCCGAAACTCCCTGGCCGCTCTGAGGCTCTACTCGACCGTTTTCACGAGGTCAGAAACTTTACCACCAAACTTTGCGCCGGGCTGGCCTCCGAAGATTATGTGGTCCAATCGATGCCCGATGTGAGTCCGACGAAGTGGCATCTTGCGCACACGACCTGGTTCTTTGAGACGTTCATCTTAAAAAAATGGCTGCCTGCCTATGAGGCCGAGGTGCCCCAGTACGCCTATCTCTTCAATTCCTATTACAATGCCGCCGGCGACATGCACCGGCGCGATCTGCGCGGTTTGATCTCGCGGCCAACCGTTGAGGAAACATACCGCTATCGCGCCTCCGTTGATTCGCACATGGACGACTTGCTTGGCGGAGCGAATGACAAGGTTCTCGCCGAGATCGAGCCGATCCTGATTCTCGGCATTCATCACGAGCAACAGCACCAGGAGCTGCTCGTGACCGACATCAAACACGTTTTCGCGCAGAACCCTCTCTACCCGGTCCTGCGCGAGCGCGCGATCAAGCCCGCTCACCCAAAGCCCGCGGACACCACGTTCCTCGATTTCGATGAATCCATTGCCGGGATCGGCCACGAAGGCTCTACCTTTTCCTATGACAACGAGGGCCCGCGGCATCGCGCCCTCGTTCTGCCGTTCTCGCTCGGATCCCGCCCGGTCACCAACGGGGAATATCTTGAATTCATCGACGCGGGGGGCTACACGCGCTCGGAATTCTGGTTATCGCTCGGCTGGACGACGGTGAACGAACAGCGCTGGCAGGCGCCTCTTTACTGGGAGAAACGCGATAATCGCTGGTGGAACTTTACCTTGTCCGGTCTGCGGCCGGTGGACGAATCCGAGCCGGTCACGCATGTCAGCTACTTCGAGGCAGATGCCTACGCCAAGTGGGCGCGGGGCGCGACTGCCTACCGAGTTTGAATGGGAACATGCCGCTGCCGGCTCCGCCGTGCAGGGTCACTTCGTGGAGGAGGAGGTGTTTCAACCGCAGGCGGCCGGCCACGCCACCGACCCTGGGCGATTAACTCAAATGTTTGGCGATGTTTGGGAGTGGACCCGCAGCTCCTACGCCCCCTACCCCGGATATCGCGCAGCCCCGGGAGCACTGGGTGAATACAACGGCAAGTTCATGTGCAACCAGTACGTCTTGCGCGGCGGATCATGCGCCACGTCCCGTACTCACATCCGCCGGACCTACCGCAATTTCTTTCAACCGGAAAAACGCTGGCAATTCACCGGGATTCGACTCGCGCGCGATCCTTCATGAACCACCACTCCGCTCGAGCCGCGGTCCTTGATCTCGAGCCGGCCAAATTAGATTTCCTCAGAGAAGTCATGGCCGGTCTCTCGAGCGAGCCGCGCACGCTTCCCTGCAAGTTCTTTTACGACCGGCGCGGCGCCGAGTTGTTTCAGAAGATTTGCGATCTCCCCGAGTACTACATCACGCGCACCGAGCTGAAAATTCTGCAGACTGATGGCGCGGACATGGCCTCCCATCTCGGGACCGGAATCGAATTGATCGGGCTTGGCACCGGCGCTGGCACAAAAACTCGCATTCTTCTCGAGCAATTGCGCGAGCCGGCTGCCTACATTCCGGTCGATATTTCGAGCGGACAACTCGCGCAATCCACCGCTTTGTTTCATCAGCTCTTTCCGGGTTTGGAAATTCTGCCCGTTTGCGCGGACTACCTGCAGCCCGTTCCGTTGCCGTCGCCCAAACAGACAGGCGGGCGCAGAGTTGTCTATTTTCCGGGATCAACCATTGGGAACTTCGAACCCCAGATTGCTCTGGTCTTTCTTCGCCGGATCGCCAAGCTGTGCCAGCCTGGAGGTGGGCTTTTGATCGGAGTCGATTTACAGAAAGATCCCGGTATTCTGGAGCGTGCCTACAACGATCGCCGCGGTGTGACCGCGCAATTCAACTTGAATCTCCTTGCCCGCATCAACCGGGAACTGGGCGCAGATTTCGATCTTCATCGTTGGAAACATCGCGCCGTTTATAATTCCGCGGAGGGCCGCATCGAAATGCATTTGCTGAGTGAAACTGACCAGAGCGTGCGTCTCGCGGATGAGCAGTTTGATTTCCGGACCGGTGAAACAATTATCACCGAATTTTCCTACAAGCATACGCCGGAAGGTTTTAATGCCCTGGCCCGCCAGGCCGGATTTGCAGCGGACAAGATGTGGACGGACGAGTCGCACTTGTTTGGCGTCTTTTATTTTACCGTGCCGCTGTAGCCGCCGCCCTCGGGGTGGTGAGGAAAATGAACCCGCTTGTTCGACTCATCGATGTGAGCAAGCGCTTCACCGGCGGCGCCCCGGCGCTCGATACGACCAGTCTGTCGGTCGCGCAGGGCAAAACCACCGTTCTGATCGGCCCGAGCGGGTGCGGCAAGTCAAC
This sequence comes from uncultured Verrucomicrobiae bacterium, assembly GCA_963788855.1. Lineage (GTDB taxonomy): Bacteria > Verrucomicrobiota > Verrucomicrobiia > Chthoniobacterales > UBA10450 > CAWBIE01. Next base: position 143,667 of record CAWBIE010000002.1, on the reverse strand, counting down.
TCTTCTTCGCCTGATCATTGGCCTGATTGAACCGGACGCCGGCCGGATCGAGTTCGATGGCGCCCCAATTGGCCGTGCCAACATCAACGCGCTGCGCCGGCGCATCGGCTACGTGATTCAGGAGGGCGGCCTCTTTCCGCATCTGACGGCGCGGACCAACATTCTGCTCATGGCGAGACACCTTTCCCAGGCGCCTGCAGAAATGGATTCGCGTCTGAACGATCTGTGCGCCCTGACGAGGTTTCCGGATGAAGCGCTCCAGCGCTACCCGGTCGAGCTTTCCGGTGGACAACGTCAGCGCGTCAGCTTGATGCGCGCCCTGATGTTATCGCCGGAGCTTCTCCTGCTCGACGAGCCGTTAGGCGCACTCGATCCACTGGTCCGCGCGTCGCTGCAAAAGGATTTAAAGGAAATCTTCGCGCGCTTGCGGCAGACCGCCCTTCTCGTCACCCACGATCTCGCCGAAGCGGCCTATCTCGGCGATGAAATTGTCCTAATGAACGAAGGCAAAATCGTGCAACGGGGATCAATTACCGATCTGCGATCAAAACCGGCCAATGCCTTTGTCTCCGAATTTATCAACGCCCAACGAACGCTGGTTCTGACATGAGAAGCAAAAGGTGGATCGGGCGCTCCGCGCACGATGCTAAGAAAGCCGCGACCCGGTCGCGCATTATTCATCATCACCCCCGGAGCGGGCGATCCCCCTCACTTGCTTTCGCCATCCTTCTCCTGTTCTCCTCTGGTTGCATGGCTGGCCCCGTGGTGGTCGGCTCCAAAAAGTTTACCGAGTCGTACGTCCTCGGCGAAATCGCCAAACGCGCCCTGCAAAGCGGGCCGGACAAGGTCGAATTCCGGCCGGGCATGGGCGGAACAATCATCGTCTGGCAGGCACTGAAGAGCGGACAGATTCAGGTCTATCCGGAATACACCGGCACGATTAGCGAGGAGATCCTGAAAGATCCCACGGCGCGTTCACTCGAATCCATCCGCGAACGCCTTGGCGCGTTTGGTGTCGGCATGACTAATCCGTTGGGCTTCAATAACACCTGGGCCCTTGTCATGCGCCGGGACGCGGCGGAGCGACTTCACATTCGCTCGATCAGCGATTTGCGCGCCCATCCCGAACTGAAGTTTGGTCTGACCCACGAGTTCCTCGACCGCAAGGATGGATGGCCGCCGTTGCGCGAGCGTTACGCTCTACCGCAACAAGACATTCGCGGAATCGATCACGCCCTCGGATACGCCGCGTTGGCGACCGGCGAGATCGACGTCAAAGACGCCTATTCGACTGATGCAAAAATTGCGGAGAACGATCTGGTCCTTCTCGATGACGATCTCAAATTTTTCCCGCGCTACGATGCGGTCTTTCTTTATCAACTATCTCTCGACAGCCAGACCGTTACCCTGTTGAAAACGCTCGAGGGAACCCTTGACGAGAAACTCATGACTCGTCTGAACGCGGAGGCCGAGCGGACCAGGGATTACGCGCAGGCTGCCAGCCAGTATTTCAAAGCGCGGGGGGAATCACTTTCGATCGAACGCGAATCCTTCATCCACCAGTTAATGCGCTGGACTCTTCGACATCTGCAACTCGCCGGCATCTCCCTGTTGCTCGCCATCGTTGTCGGCGTGCCGCTGGGAATTGTAGCCAGCCGAGGCGGGACCATCGGCCAGATCATTCTGGGATTCACCGGAATGGTGCAGACCATTCCGTCGCTGGCTCTGTTAGCCCTGCTCGTCCCGGTTCCTTTCTTTGGTATCAGTGTTCGCACCGCCATTGCTGCGCTTTTTCTTTACGGTTTGCTGCCCATCGTGCGAAATACGGCCACGGGTTTGCAGGATATCGCCCAGCCCATTCGCGATTCGGCCACCGCTCTTGGTCTGGAACCCGGCGCGCGTCTTCGAAAGATTTACCTGCCAATGGCCTCGCGTTCGATTCTCGCTGGCATCAAGACAAGTGCCGTAATCAACATCGGCACAGCCACTCTCGCCGCCCTTATCGGCGCCGGCGGATTGGGGGAGCCGATTCTGAGCGGCCTGAACTTGAACGATCACGTCACGATTCTGGAAGGCGCAATTCCAGCCGCGCTTCTTGCCCTGCTCGTGCAATGGAGCTTCGACCTTTTAGATCGCGTTTTGATCCCCAAAGGTCTGAGGCTATAGATCCAGAGTGGCCATTGCATCGATTAATCCGGCAACCGGCGAAACTCTAAAGGAGTTCGCTGTCTTCGCTGAGGCGGAGATCGAGGATCGATTGGAACGTGCGGAACACGCCTTCAACCATTATCGCCGGGAGTCTATCGCGAAACGTTCTCAGTTTCTGATGGAGGCGGCTTCCCTGCTCGATCAGGAGAGAGAAAAGTTCGCGCATCTCATCACGCTCGAGATGGGAAAAATCCTGCGGGCATCGTTCGACGAGGTGGAAAAGTGCTCACGCGCGTGCCGCTATTATGCCGAGAACGCGGAACGCTTTCTTGCGGATGAACCGGCCCAAACCCGGGCTGCTCGAAGTTTCGTTCGCTACCAGCCGCTTGGTCCGGTGCTGGCCATCATGCCCTGGAATTTTCCCTTCTGGCAGGTGTTTCGCTTCGCCGCTCCCGCGCTCATGGCGGGCAACGTCGCGCTGCTCAAGCATGCCGCCAATGTTCCGCAATGCGCCCTCGCCATCGAAGATATCTTTCGCCGGGCCGGATTCGACGAGGCATTTTTCAGGTCCTCTTGCTCGAATCCGAGCGGACGGAGAAGTTGATCGCCGATCCGCGCATCAAAGCGGTCACACTCACGGGCAGCGACCGTGCCGGCAGCGCCGTCGGCAGCGCGGCGGCGCGTGTCATCAAGAAGAGCGTCCTCGAGCTTGGCGGCAACGATCCGTTTATCGTCACGCCGAGCGCGGATTTTTCAAAGGCTGTCGCCACGGGCGTCAAAGCTCGCGACCCTTAACACCGGGCAGTCCTGTATCGCGGCGAAGCGATTTCTAATCTGCGACGAGATTACGACACATTCCTCACAGAGTTTGTCCGGGGAATGCGCGGGCTGAAAGTTGGCGATCCGCTCGACGAGACCACAGAACTCGGCCCGCTGGCCACCGAGCCGATCCTGCGCGGTGTGCACGACCAGGTTCAGAAATCGGTCGCGGCCGGCGCGCGATTGTTAACCGGTGGCAACCGCATCGACGGACCGGGCTTCTATTATGAGCCCACCGTCCTGGTCGATGTGCCTCGCCAGTCGCCCGCCTACCGCGAGGAGCTTTTCGGGCCGGTCGCTTCGGTTTTTCGCGTGCGCGATACCAAAGAAGCCATCGATCTCGCCAACGACAGCGTCTTCGGCCTCGGAGCCAGCGTCTGGACGAACGATGAAGCGGAGCAGGAACTCTTCGCGTCTGAGCTCGACGTCGGGATGGTCTTCATTAACGAAATCGTCGCTTCCGATCCGAGATCTGCCCTTTGGCGGAGTGAAACGGTCCGGGCTTGGCCGCGAACTTGGCGGCATCGGGATTCGGGAATTTACCAACGTAAAAACGATCTGGATTTCGTGAGTCGCGCGCCTCACCCCCAGTTGTCATCCCGAGCGTATGCGAGGGATCTCACACGCGCTGCTGCGTCACACAATCTAAATTGTGTAGTCCGTCTGAATATGTGAGGTCCTTCAGTCGCCACAGCGACCTCAGGATGACAAGCCGAAAGACGCCGCGCGGTTAGAAGGTTTATTTGCTCGTTGAGAACTGATCTTCTTTGTTCTTGAAGAGCACGTTGAATGTCGTTAACGAGCCGTAGCACCGGGTAATGTACTGCTGCATCTCGAACTTTTCCGTCTCCGTCAGCTTGGAACTGGCGTTCACCTTCTGCTCGAGGACGCGCAGGTTATTCCGGATCATCACGATTTTGTGAAAGAATGTCTCTAGCGGAACCTCTTTGGGTTGCAATGAAGTGTCCGCCGGTTGCAAAACCAGGTTTCCGTTCTGCCACCGGCTGGCCAGGTTCTCAACGATTGTCTCTTCCTTTTCGATTCCGAGGGCTTCAACAATCGCGGCCGCGGTTTGGCGAATCAGCGCGTCGAGCGGCATTTTCAGTTCGCTGACCGTTGCGATCGGCTCCGCCAAAGTCAGATCGCTCGACTCGGGCGCGATCGTTCGCGGTTGATCGTCGAAGGAAATCTCCGCCGTGTGTTCAGTCAGCGACCTGACCGTTCCGACCCCATGGTGCGGATGGCGCACTTTCATTCCGATGCAAAGATTTTCGATCGCAAGCGACATAGGACTCCTTCTGTACGCGGAAATGTCGATTGACGCCTGGAAAATGAAAGCCTTTTCCATTGTCTTACGCCTCCCGGAAACGCATCCTCCATCCGCTAAATGGCTGACTCACTCCAAAAGCACCGCCCGGGGTTTCGCCCACGACGCGGCCTCAACTGGTGTTTCATCGGCCTGCTCTACACCTCGTTCTACATGTGCCGCTACAACCTGCCGCTGGCCAGCGGCGCGATCAGCGCCGAGTTTGGTTTCAGCAAGGCGCAAATCGGGTCGATCATCACCACTGCCCTGCTCGCCTACGCCTGCGGTCAAATCCTGAACGGCTTGCTCGCGGATCGCTTTGGCGGAAAGCGATCGATGCTCATCGGCGCAGCGGGCACAATCATCATGAATGTCGTTTTCGGTGTCGCATCATTTTGGGGACTACTCTGGTTGTTCGTCGTTATCCGGGGAATCGACGGATACATGCAAGCGTTTGGCGCGCCGGGGATGGTGAAGATCAATGCGGCATGGTTCCGTCCGACCGAGCGCGGAGGTTTCGCCGGGATTTTTGGTTTCATGATCAATCTCGGGCGTTTTGGTATTTTTAAACTCGGGCCAGCTTTGCTCGCTGGATTTACTTTTCTTGGCTTGATCCACATTCCCCCGCTGCACTGGCGTTGGCTATTTTGGATTCCGGCTGGGATCGCGCTCGTGATCGGGATTTGTATGGCCTTGATCGTAAAAGATACGCCGGAAGAAGCAGGCTTTCCGCCAGTAAATCCTGAAGAGGAAACCGAGGGACATGTTCAGGCCCGCGTCTTCGACGTGTTTAAGATCATCGTCACAAATCCAGTCATCTGGATCGTAGCCTGCGCTTACGCATGCACCGGCGCCGTTCGTCAGGGGATTGACCAATGGTTCCCGCGCTTCATGCAGGAAGTCCATCATGTCGATTACCAATCGGTCCAGTTTCAATTCGTTGCTTTTTCGATTCCGTTCGTAGCCTCCGCCGGTTCCCTCATTTCCGGTTTTGTTTCCGACAGAGTTTTCCACGGCCGTCGCGCACCCGTAGCCGCCGCTCTCTATTTTCTCGAGACGGCGATCATTCTGACCGCTGCGCAGTTTCACTCGGTCAATGCGGCCGTCTTATTCCTTGTTCTCATCTCGTTTACGGCCAATGCCACCCACTCGATCCTCGGAACGGCCGCGGCCATGGATATTGGCGGCGCCAAGATGGCCGGCTTTGCCTCGGGCGTGATCGACTCGTTTCAATATTTCGGCGGAAGCCTGGCAGGCTATTTCCTGGGAGCTCTCCTCGACAAGAGTTGGGGCAGCTATTTTTATTTTATGGCGCCATTCGGCGTGGTCGGCGGCTTGCTCATGCTCTCGATTCTTGGCCGGGTAAAATTAAGCAAACAACCCCGCACCGTTACGGCCTGAAGAGGTCTAATTGCCCCGCTCGCCGGAAGGCGGCGGTGGAAAGCTTCGGACGCGCGCCCAATCCAGCGCGACGACAGGAGACCTCGAAAAGACTGGCGATTTGTTCGGCAAAGAATCCTTCGCCCGCCATGCGCGCGTGCCATTTCGACGTATTGAGCCGCCCATTCCCGCGCACGTTGCGCAGCCTGCCGAGCACCTTTTCCTTGCGATCGGGGAAATGCTCCTCGAGCCAGCGCTCGAACAGCGGCGCCACCGCCCACGGCAACCGCACTATCGTGTAGCTGGCGAATTGCGCCCCGGCCTTGGCACACGCTTCCAGAATTCTCGGCACTTCGTGATCGGTTAACCCCGGAATAATGGGCGCCACCATCACGCCAACCGGAATTCCCGCCCCGCGCAGCCGCGCAATGGCCTCGAGTCGCGCCGACGGCACGGTCGTGCGCGGCTCCAGCATTTGCTGCAAACTCAGATCGAGCGAGGTAACCGAAATATTCACCGCGGCCGCACCGTGCCCGGCCAATTCGGACAAAAGATCCACATCGCGCGTGACCATCCGATTCTTCGTTATGATGGCCACCGGATTACGAAACTTCGCCAGCACCTTCAGGCACGCACGCGTAATCTCCAGCCTGCGTTCGACCGGCTGATATGGATCGGTCACACCGCTCATGACCAATGTTTGCGGCTTCCACCGCGCCGATGAAAGTTCGGCCTCGAGTAGCCGCGGCGCCTCCGTTTTCACCATGATCCGACTTTCAAAATCGAGGCCGGCCGAAAATCCGAGGTACTCGTGAGTCGGCCTGGCGTAACAATAAATGCAGCCATGTTCGCAACCGCGGTAGGGATTGATGCTCGTTTCGAAACCGACATCGGGGCTTTCGTTGCGCGCGATGATCGTCCTGGTGCCATCCCGAAAGAATTGCGTCGCACGACCGGGCCGCTCTTCCCCGGCGAGATCAACGTCAACCGCATCGGCTTCGTTGATATCGACATGCAGTTTTTCAAACCGGTTCGCCGGACTCCAGGAGGCGCCCCGGCCATGAATTGGGGCCAGGCTCTGGGCAGTTTCGTTGACGATCGGATTGTATTTTCTTCTCGCGCGCGGTTTCGGCTCCGGCTCCTTTTCCACAGTATAAGTTCATATGAACATAATGGCTTGTCGAGGCCTTTTGATGGTGGATCGTGCGCTCCCTTGGCACGCCGTAGCCTTGGCGAAGGCGGCGCGCGCGATGTTAACCAGCGTCGAGCACGGAGTGCTCGATCCACCTTTGCATCCACCTTGCTCATGCCCGAGCTAGTGTCAGACTAACCCCATCGCGGTTCTGGGAGGGGTGGCAGAGCGGTTGAATGCACTGGTCTTGAAAACCGGCAGGGCGCAAGCCCTCGTGAGTTCGAATCTCACCCCCTCCGCCAGATCCCTTGCGTGATTCTTTGCGTGATCTCACCGGCCCGTCGGGCCCGAGAATCACATGAGACGGCCAGTCCGTTCCGCGCGTCACGTTGCGACTCAGTTGCTGGATGTTTTTCCAGCGATGAACCTGCTGCCAGTGTTGCACCGCCGGATCAAGGCGGAAAGAGACGAACGCCACGACCAGGCCGATGGACGATCGCCATTAGCCAAACCATGTGCATGCGTCTTATTCTCACAAAACTTATCCGTTGTTTCCCCGGTAGATGCTATTTTTCGACCTGCGCTTTGCAATCTACAACTCGTAATTACCTGTTTCTGTTTCTTGGTTGCGTGCTCTTTCACCTGGCGGGCACGTGGATCGTTCCCCTGATCGATCGTGACGAGCCGCGCTTCTCGGAAGCGTCACGCGAGATGATGGAGCGGAATGACTACGTGATTCCCTACTTCAATAATCAGTATCGCTTCGACAAACCTCCTTTCACCTACTGGGCGCAGATCGCAAGCTATCGGCTCTTTGGCCAAAACGACTTTTCCGCGCGCTTGCCATCCGCCATCGCGGCTGCGTTGACCGCCCTGGTCATTTTCGCGTGGGGTTTCCGAATCGGAAATGAACGCGCAGGCCTGTGGGGTGCCATTATCTTTAGTCTGTCTTTCCAGACGGTTGAGCATGCCAAGGCGGCGGTCGCCGACATGTGGCTCGTTCTGTTCATCACGCTCGCTCACTGGGCCGGCTATGAAATGTTTTTTAACACGCGACGCCAGAACTCAAACCCAAAGGGGGAACGCTCCGCGAACTTGACTGGCTTGACCAGTCAAGTTCACAGCAAGGATCAGGCGTCTTTCGACGCCGCCTGGTGGTGGGTTTTCTATCTTTCGCTCGCCTTCGCATTCCTCGCCAAAGGACCGATCGGATGGACGCCTCTGGCGACCGTGGCCTGCGCAAGAATCATTTTGCGCAGCGATTTCGATTCGCGCCAATCGGCGGCGAAAACAGTTTTGGGTGTCGTCGTCGGACTTCTCGTCATGGGCGGCGTCGTTTGTCTCTGGGGGATTCCGGCTTTGCAACGAACCCACGGCGTCTTTTGGCAGATCGGAATCGGACGACACGTCATTGGCCGCTCGTTCTCGGCCATGGGAGGACACGGAGGGACATCCCTCCCTGCTTACCTTGTTTTGCTCCCCTTCTATTTCGTCACCGTTTTTGTGAGCTTCTTTCCCTGGTCGATCAAACTGCCATGGCTGATTAAGCGCCTCCGAGCCGGGCGAGAGCCAATCGATGTGTACCTCATCACGGGAGCGGTAATCGTATTTGTGATTTTCAGCTTCGTCACGACAAAGCTTCTTCATTATACTTTGCCGGCTTTTCCATTGCTGGCGCTCCTGCTGGCCCGCGCTTTGTCCAATCAGCCCTCGAGCAAATTTGTGCCGCGATGCGCGCAGATCGCAGTGCCCGTTTACCTGGCTCTTGCCCTCTTCGCGTCGCCTTTCGTTGCCCGCTTCTTTCCCGCCCGCGAACTGTTTCGACAAGCGCGCGCGAATCTTCAGCCGGAAATGGAGTTCGGCGCAGTCGAATTCACAGAACCAAGCATCGTCTGGTATTTTCGTAGCCGGGTAACAAAGTTCATGACCTTGCTCGATCGCAAAAATGTCGATTCGTTTATGGCGGAGGAAGGACCACGCTTTGTCATCCTGCCCACGGATGCGGCCGCGAAGATTTTTCCGGAGCCGCCATCGGACTGGAAAATGTTTTCCACCCGGGGATTTAACGCAGTGAAAGGGAAGCGGAGTGATCTCACCCTCGTTCTGAAGCCGGAATGAGATGAGTTCTTCAACCGGGTTTGCAGTTTGAGCCTTGTCTGTTAGGGATTGCACAAGGTGATTACGTTTCTGCACGGCCAATTAACGAACGCCCTACCCACCCAGGCGGTGGTCGATGTGAACGGCGTCGGATACGAAGTGCTCATTCCGCTCTCCAGTTACGACAAGCTGCCTTCTCCGGGTCAGCCGGTGCGAATTCTCACGCACCTGCACGTGCGCGAAGACCTGCAGGTTCTTTACGGCTTTATGACCGCCGCAGAGCGCGATCTCTTCCGTCTGCTCGTCAATAATGTCAGCGGCATCGGGCCAAAACTCGCGCTCGCTGTCTTAAGCGGAATGAGCGTCCCAAATTTCAAGGCCGCGGTCGTGAACTCGGATGTGGCGGCGCTTTCCAAAATCAGCGGGGTCGGTAAAAAGACAGCGGAGCGAATCGTGCTCGAATTGAAAGATAAAGTCGGCGTGGCTGCGGCATGGGAAGCGGCCAGTGCCGCGCACGCGCCCACGCCGGAACAGGAGCAGGCGAACGAAGCGGTCCTCGCGCTGATTGCACTCGGCTACAAACAGGTGGATGCGCACCGTACCGTGCATGATTTGCAGGAGAAAGAGCGCGACAGGTCTGCTGAAGAACTGGTGAAACTGGCGCTCAAGCGCATGGCCGCCGGGCGGTAAGCGCTGTAGCCGCCTCGCTTTGCCTGCCACGCCGTAGCGGTGCGAAGGCGGGTCGAGGCGCATTGTTTGATATGCACAGCCAAAGACACGGCGACGGAGCGCCGTGGCTACATCACTGAACATTGGACGTTCCTCCTCCGGTCGCTGCGGCGACCTACGGCGAGACAAGTGGGCGCCTGCCACGCCGAAGCCTTGCGTAGGCGGGTTGACCGTTGGACGTTAGTCGCTCGCCGCAACCCAAGCCGTGGAAAATAAGCTAACTGCAATTCGCCGAGCCCTTCCCAAAGAAGGTCTTTTCGCGGAAAAGGACTGGCTGATTTCGCCCGAGCCGTTTCCGATCGACCCGGCCTTCGAACGGGAACTCGAGCAACTGGGACATCGCCTCCTCGTCTTCGAGCGAGCATGCAATCAGCTTTATCAGCTCAGCGCCAAAGGGAAGCAGCCTCCCTGGATCGCCAATTATTTGGATGCAGGAAAGCCGGCCGAACTGATCGAGCTCTCCCGGCAAAAGCAGTTTCGCGACGCACTCCCAGCGGTCATCCGACCAGACCTCATTCTCACGGAAGCAGGATACACCATCGCTGAAATCGATTCCGTGCCGGGCGGAATCGGTCTGACCGCCTGGCTCGACCAAACGTATTCCAATCTTGGCGATGAGGTCGTCGGCGGCGCGCACGGGATGCTGGATGGTTTCCAGAGCGTGCTTCCAAACGGTGGCGACATCGTCATCTCCCAGGAATCGGCGACGTATCGCCCGGAGATGGAATGGATCGTCGCGCAGCTCAAGAAGCGGCAACCGAGTTTGGAGTGGCGGGTGGTGCCAGCCGAAAACTATGAACCACACGAGGGCCGCGCGGTTTATCGATTTTTCGAACTTTTCGATCTGCCGAACCTGCCGAAGATCGAGAAAACTTTACGATCCGCCCTCGATGGCAAGATCACCGTCACGCCGCCGATCAAACCTTACCTTGAGGAAAAGATGTGGTTTGCGCTGTTTTGGCTGCAGCCTTTAAGAGAATTCTGGCGGCGCGAGCTTGGAGAAAAATACTTCCTCAAGTTCCAAGAGGTCATTCCGTACAGCTGGATTCTCGATCCAACTCCTCTACCGCAGCACGCCGTCATTCCGCGGCTGGAGATTCATGATTGGCGCGAAGCCGGCCGGCTCAGTCAAAAAGAACGGGACCTGCTCCTGAAGGTCAGTGGATTTTCCCCATTGAGTTGGGGCAGCCGCGGGATCGCCCTGGGGCGGGATGTGCCTCAAACCGAATGGCAGGAACGAATCGAGAAGGCCCTTGCCGCCATCGATTCGTCGCCGGCCATCATGCAACGGTTCCACAAAGGTCGACTATTCGAACATCCGTATTGGGATCCCGGTTCCGGTGAATTGAAAACGATGAAGGGTCGCGTGCGGCTGTGTCCTTACTTTTTCGTTGAACAGGACAAAGTGAAATTGCGCGGCGCGCTCGCCACAATCGTTCCGGCGGATAAAAAGCTCCTGCACGGAATGAGCGACGCCATCCTGGCGCCCTCCGGGCCGCGAGTCGTCACGAAGTAATCGGACTTCGACGGTCAGAGACCGCCGCTACAGCGAATCGTTAACTCGCGTGTGTAAATCGAACCGGCCGGCGTGAGTTTGCTCGAGTAGAGCTGGAATGCTTCCACGCGAACCATTCCGGCGTCAAGGTCCGCATTCTGTTTGAGAAATCTCTGCGCGACTTGCCCAGAAACATCGCGGCAACGCGCCAGGGTGATATGGGGGTGCCACGGCCGGAGATCCGGTTCGAGTCCGGCATGGAGCGCGGCCTCCTGCACCCGCTTGTGGATTTGAAAGAGATGCGGATGTGCTGTGCCCACCCCAATCCAGATAATCTTTGGCGAACCTTTCGGAGGAAAAGTTCCGAGACCGGTGATGGGCAGGAAAAAAGCCCCGAAGCGAATGGTGGTGAGTTTTTCGATGAGCTGCCGTTCGGCATCCATACTCACGTGGCCAAAGAATCCCAGGGTCAGATGCATTTGCTCCGGCGTGGTCCAACGCACACCCCGCGAATGCGGATCCAGCTCGATAAGCACCGTCTTGATCGAATCCGGAAGATCGATGGCTGCGAAAAGTCTCTTGCCGGTCACTTCTCCTCCGCCTCGTGCATACCTAACGTCGTACGTTCAACGCTCCGGGTCCAATGCTGTAGCCACGGCGCTCTGTCGCCGTGATTCTTTCAAACAAACGCCTCGACCCGCCTTCGCACCGCTACGGCGTGGCAGGCAGAGCGAGGCGGCTACAGCGCTTACCTTCCTGCAGCCAAACTCCAGTCTATCGCCGTGCTCCGGCCATGCTTAGACGGCGCCTCGACCCGCGTTCGCACCGTTCCGGCGCGGCGGGCAGAGCGAGGCGACTGCAGCCACGAAAATCACGCGTGTTTCCGGTTGAAACGTGCGACTTCCCGCTCCGTCTCCCGGTCGGTGGCGCGCTTTTTCAAATCAGCGCGCTTATCGTGCGCGACTTTACCCTGCCCGACCCCCACCTCCGCCTTCAACTTGCCGTTTTTCCAATAAAGACTGAGCACAACCAGGGCGTGCCCGGCGACATTTGCTTCCCCGTAGAGTTTGTCGATCTCGTGCCGATGCAAGAGCAACCTGCGCACTCGTTTAGCCGCGGGAATCTCGTGACTGGCCTGGGCATATGGCTGGATATCGGCGTTGTAGAGATAAGCCTGCCCGTTCTCGATACGAGCGAAGGCATCGCTGATATTGGCTTTGCCGGCCCGGATCGATTTCACCTCGCTGCCCTTCAGTTCAACGCCGGCTTCGTAGCGCCCCAGAATGTGAAAATCGCGGAGCGCCTTGCGATTAAGAATCGACTCCGTGGCCATGGCTGAAAATAGCACAGGCAGCCTTGCCTGGGAGAGCCGGAACGAAAACCGGCGCGATATTTGTGCGGCGAACCTAAGCGCCGTCGGGTGGGGATTCCACGGACTCGTAAGTTAGCTTGCCCGCAATGATCTCTTTTAGGGCAATGTCGGTGAGCGAAGCGCGGGGACCGGTTTCCACCATCGGGCGATGTCCCAAACCGAGCTGACGGACTCGCTTGGAGACCACGTTAATCAGAAGTTGCTGATTGGGGATCACTTGAGCTGCTTCCTGGAGAAGTTGATTCGTCATATTACGCAAGGATCTGACGGTGCGGCCTGCTTCCGTCGGGAATTGAAGAATAGTGGGCGCGGTGCCGGCAAAGGCGGACGGTAAAAGTTGCACGGCGAGCATCGCGAAGAAAAGCGTGCTGACTGTGCGAGCGGTGAGACGGGTTGTCAACCCATTTGTTAGCGGCCCGGCGCCGCAAGGCGCTGAATTCTCAGTTCTGAACGCCGGCGACACTAACCCGGGCGGCGCCCCAGCCTGGCCCAGTAGTTTGGGAATTGCTTGGACATTGCACCTGTTCCATCGTAACAAACTTTTTCGGACGACGGGCTGTGGCTCAGCTTGGTAGAGCGCCTGCCTCGGGTGCAGGAGGCCGCGGGTTCGAATCCCGCCAGCCCGATTCAAATGGAGTTCGCCCACAGCCGGCAATTCTGATTTTCGAATCAAAGTACAGGCGTTCCAAGAAAGCCCCGGGGTGAACCAGACCGTTTTCACAACACTCGCCATCACCGGCTTCGGTGTCGCGTTCTTTCACGCGGCCATTCCGACGCACTGGTTGCCGTTTGTGCTCACGGCCAGAGTGCAGCACTGGAGTCGCGGAAAAACCATCGCCGTGACCGCCCTCGCCGGAACCGGTCACGTCGCCGCTACTGCCCTTCTCGGACTGGGGATCACCTGGTTTGGAACCGCCTTGAGCAAATCGATCGGCGATTGGTTCCCACGCGTGGCCGGCGGAGCGCTCTTTCTTTTCGGCCTTTATTATATTGTACGCCAGCTCGTCGGCCACGGTCACGTGCACTTCCCCTACCCCCACGAGCACCTGCACGACGAGCGTGGCCTTTCCTACACCCATGGCCGCAGTCGCACTTCGGATCGTGCCGCCATCATGAGCTTGCTCGCTTTTCTGACGCTCTCACCCTGCGAAGGGTTCCTCCCGTTTTACGTCTCCGGCATCCGTTATGGCTGGGAAGGATTCGCCATTCTCACTGCCATCCTCTCGGGCGCAACGGTCATGGGCATGGTGCTCTTTACCTCGCTCACCCTGGTCGGCCTCAGCCGGATCAGGCTCGCCTGGCTCGAGAAATATGAGAGCTTGATCATAGGAATCTTGCTTTGCTCAGTCGGGTTGCTGATTCTTTTCTTCGAACATTAATGTCGGACAAAATTCAGATCGGCGACATGGCCCCAAACTTCCGCGCGCTCGCCGTGGGAGGCGAGTACGGGGACGGACGCGAAGTATCTCTGCGCGACTTTCGCGGCAAGCCAGTCATTCTCTATTTCTATCCCAAGGATGACACCCCCGGATGCACCACCCAGGCGTGCGGCATTCGAGACGTGTGGGGTGATCTCAAGAATCGCGCCGCGCTTTTTGGCGTGAGCGTCGATCCACCGAAGAGTCACCGGAAATTCATCGACAAATTTCATCTACCCTTCCCGCTTCTCTCCGATACGGAAAAGAAGATCGTGGAGGATTATGGTGTTTGGGTGCAAAAACATTTCATGGGTAAAAAGTATATGGGCGTCGAGCGAACGACTTTCGTGATCGACGGCCAGGGGCGGATTTCTGCGGTTTTTCACAAGGTGAAGCCGGAAGAGCACGTCAATCTTTTGCAGGATGCGCTGGCTCCCGGAAAATGAGAGCAAAGAAGTCAGTTGCAGTTTACTGAACCAAATGGTTGGATTGCGCCCTGTCAGACTTTAGGCTGGATCAACTCTTATGGGTTCTCTTAAGAAAAAACGAAAAGCAAAAATCTCCAAGCACAAGCGCCGTAAGCGGATGCGGGAGAACCGCCATAAGAAGCGCCTGCGCTACAAGACCTAGATCCGCGCCAGCGCGTCTTCGCCTTTCACGGGGACGCCGCCCGTTTGCGAACCTTGCTTCGCCCAGCTACACTCGGGAAATGACGATGCAGAAGCCATGGGTCACGCGCGCCCATCTTCTTCTGCTCGTGGCGCTTTTCTATTTTCCTGCTTCGATCGCTCCCGCCCGAACTCCGGTCCGCTCGCCTGCGCCATCGCCCTCGCGCCCTCATCCGCCGGCTGCGCCGGCCTCGCAAAGGATGGGGGACCAGGATGACTCAACCAATCTCAAGCCGGCCAAAGATTTGCTCCTCCGGCCGGACGCCGAACTCAAGGGTGAAGCGCTTGCCAACTTCGTCGAAGGGACTTCGTTTGAAGAAAATGGCGAAATGGATAAGGCCCTGGAGGCTTATCGCAAGGTTCTCAACGTTGATCCCGGTCAGGCGGAGCTGGCTTCGCGCGTCGCAACCTTGCTGACCCGCCAGGACGACTTTCCGCAGGCCATCGACATCTTAAAGGATGCCATCAAGGCGAGACCCAAGGCGGTCGAACCTTATCTGCAACTCGCCTTCATCTACGCAAAATATTTGAAGAGGACCGACCAGGCGATTGAGTTTGTAAATCGCGCCCTCGCTCTTGATCCCACAAACATCGACGTCTATCAGCGTCTCTACGATGTGGAGATCGCCAGCGGGAACGACAAGCTGGCTCTCCAGGCCTTGGATCGCGCCACCAAAGTCGAAAGCACTGATCCGGCTTTCTGGACCCGCCTGGGGAAACTTTACGCGGTGGCCGTCTTTAAGCCGGATGTGGAGCCCAGGCCCGAAGATGTAAGCCGGGTAAACAAGATCTTCAAGAAGGCGGCCGAACACGCCGCCGACGATCCCGGAATCTTGAAAGAAGTCGCGGATTACTACGCTTCCTCACAACAAATCAGCGAGGCCATCCCACTTTACTTGCGCATTCTCGAGCTTCAGCCCGACGATGCAGCGGCGCGCGAAAAGCTCGCCACCGGCTTTGTCCTAACCAACCAGCGCGACAAAGCCATCGAGATGCTTGATGAAATCATCAGGCAACATCCTGAAAAATATCAACCGTACGATCTGCTTGCGCAGGTGCTGGACGATCAGGGCCGCTCTTTACAACGGGAAAACAAGAGCGAGCCGGCCAAGGCTGCTTTCACGAAAGCGGCCGTCAATTACGAGCAGAGCCTGCTCGTCAATCCCGGTCACGCCATCACCTACATTCGCCTCGCGGAATTGTTGCTTGGACCCGTGAAAGATCCCGAGCGTGCCGTGACCATCCTGTCCGAAGCACGCCGCCGTTTTCCCGACGCCCCGGAAATGGTTTACTATCTGGCCCTTTCCCTGCGCGAGGCCAAACATCCCCAGCAGGCGGTTACCACCTTCGAGGAGGCTCTCAGAGAAACCGAACTCGATTCCGGCGAGATTGCCAATGCCCGCTTCTTCTTCGATTACGGCGCAGCGGCCGAGCAGGCCGGCCTCTATGATAAGGCGGCGGACCTCTTCAAAAAATCCATCTCTCTCGATTCGGCCAATGCGGCCGAGGCCTGCAATTACCTGGGCTACATGTGGGTGGAACACAACATGCATCTCGATGAGGCATCCGACATGATTCAGCGTGCCCTGCAAAGCGATCCAAACAACGGTGCCTACCTCGACAGCCTCGGCTGGCTCGAGTATCGCCAGGGCAAGTTTGACCAGGCCATCGCCGACCTGCTCCGGGCGGCCCAGAACATTCCCCATGATGACGCGGTCGTGTTTGAACACATTGGCGATACTTACCTGAAGCTGAACCGCGTCCCCCAGGCGCTGGAGGCGTGGCAAAAAGCCAGGATGCTCGATCCGCAAAATAAGAACTTGGCGGACAAGATTGAGAACACCAGGACCAAG
Organism: uncultured Verrucomicrobiae bacterium; assembly: GCA_963788855.1. GTDB lineage: Bacteria > Verrucomicrobiota > Verrucomicrobiia > Chthoniobacterales > UBA10450 > CAWBIE01. Next base: position 127,250 of record CAWBIE010000002.1, on the reverse strand, counting down.
ATGAGCAAAGGGGAGCCGGCCAATCCTAATTCGATTAAATAATTCCCGGATACCGATCCCAATCTGACCAACCGGACATTTAAGGCGTGCACAACACAAGTTATCCAACGCCCTGGCAGAGAAAAACAATGTGGGCCGCGCTCACCGCCCTCTTCATCGTTTTTCTTATCGTCATGGTGGCCACCGTTATTTGGGTCTCCGCCAACGTAGTCAGCTTTCTCCAACCCATTCTGATCCCGGTGGCCATCGCGGCAATTCTCGCTTATCTGCTCGATCCGGTCGTGACCCGCATGTCCGAACGCGGGCTTGGACGAACCAAGGCGGTAGCGCTGCTTTTCCTGGTGGCGTTTGTCGGATTGATCGCGCTCGGCAGCTGGCTCATTCCGAATATCTCCATGCAAAGCGCGAGCTTTGCCAGGGAACTTCCGGGATATACGATCAAAGCGCGCGACAGCGTGGTCGACATCATCTATCGCTACAATCGAACCTTTGGTGTGCCGGCCGGGCCACACGGCAAGTCTTCCACCACTACGGGTTTTGTGAACTGGCTGCTTGGCTCTCCCCACGGGCCGCCGCCTCCCACACCTACGCCAGTCCCAACTCCGACTCCCGCCGACGATTCGACCGCCGCGTCCACCGAAACAATCGCGCCCACCCCGGCGAAGCTAACTTCCGCGGATCAACGACGAATCCAGGAATTTGTCGAAAAGCAGATTCCCAATCTCGAGCGTCAATTTCCCGCCTGGACCGAAAAGCTTTGGAAGCTTCTCCAGAAAAGCATCGGCGGGTTTCTTGGCGTGACCGGTTTTCTTCTCAGCCTCGTCCTGGTACCGATCTACCTTTTCTTCTTCTTGAAAGAACGTCCGCGCATCGAGCGAAGATGGAAGGAGTATCTGCCGCTGCGGGCTTCGCCGCTCAAGGACGAGGTCGCGGAAGTCCTGTCGCAGATCAATAACTACATCATCGCCTACTTTCGCGGACAACTGCTCGTCTGCCTGGTCGACGGCGCTCTCATTGGCAGCGCGCTCACCCTTCTCGGACTCAACTTTGCACCCTTGATCGGCATTCTTGTCGTCATCCTGACCATGGTCCCCTACGTCGGCATCATCCTTTGCTGGGTCCCGGCTGTTTTGATTGCCGCCTTTCAATGGGGCGATTTCATCCACCCCTTTTGGGTAACGGTAATCTTCATTGGCATTCAGAACCTGGAGGGAATCTTTTACGCGCCGCGGATTGTCGGCAACTCCGTAGGCCTTCACCCCATGACCGTCATTGTTTCGATTTTTGTTTGGGGACTTTTGATTGGCGGCTTGCTCGGACCGATTCTGGCGGTTCCCTTAACCGCCACTATCAAGGTTTTGCTCGCGCGTTATGTTTGGGGTCGCCGGCTCCGGGACCAGGTCATGCACTCGGTCGAGCATGTTCAGGTTGTTCAGGCCTCCGAAACTGCCAAAGCCTAGGCCGCGCCCGGATTCTTCGCCGGCTGGCGAGTTGCATTTCCTTCCGCTACAGGCCAAGGAAAACTGAATGGCGGAAAAAGTCAGACGCATTCGACGAAGAGTTCGATCGCTCCCCCGGGTTGAATCTTTTCGTCTCTTTCGTCATCGCATTTCCCCGGAGCGTCTCGTGGTCCTGGCTGCCGGCGCCGCCCTTGCCGTGGTTCTCGGCATCGTCGCTTTTAGTTACGGCTCAAAAGCTTATTATGGTTGGCGGGAGAAACAGCTGCTGCAGGACGCCTCCCGCATGCTGCAGCAGCACGATTACGCCGGCGCCATTCGCAACGCCCAGTCTGCTCTCGAACTTCATCGCGATTCGCTCCCCGCGTTTTATATTTTGGCGGAAGCCACCGAGCAGCAAAATCAGATCGAGACCGTGGCGTGGCGTGCCCAAATCGCGCGGCTCTTGCCCGATAAACTCGACAGCCAGCTCAATCTCGCCTCGGCCGCGCTCCGTTTTGGTGAACTCGATACGGCTCGGGAGGCTCTTCAGCGCGTTTCGCCGACCGATCGCGAGAAAGCCAGGTATCATGTCGTAGCCGGATGGCTGGCCCGCGCCCAGGGCGATGAGGCCGGACTGTTGGAACACTTCGCCGCCGCGGTCAAACAGGAACCGGACAACGATCTTTATCAATTCAATCTCGCGGCCCTGCAGATCAAATCGCCGGAAGAGGAGATCAGCAAAAACGCACGCGCGATCTTGTTGCGCTTGAGCAAATTGCCGGAATTCCGGGCCGGCGCCCTGCGCGCGCTTCTCGGCGACGCGGTGGAACGAAACGACACGGCCGCGGCGGATGGGTTAGCCCAGGATCTGCAAATGTCCGAGCAGGTAACGTTCGGCGATTATCTGCTGTGCCTGGGCTACTATCATAAGCTCAACGAGAAGAAATTCTCCGCCCTGCTCGAAAAAATCAAACCGGTGGCAGCGCGCAACGGGTCCGATCTGGCTTTGCTCATGGATTGGATGAACCACAACGGCATGGCCGCCGAGGTTTTGAAATGGATGGAGAAACTGCCCTCCTCGGCCACGGCCAATCCCCCGCCCGCGCTCGCCATCGCCCAGGCTCTGACAGAGGTGAAAAACTGGTCGCGACTAAAACGCTGGACGCGCGCCGGATCATGGCACGACGCCGATTATCTTCGTCTGGCTTATCAAGCCTTCGCCGCGCGCCAGGCACGCCAGGCCGGGGCCGACGCCGAGTTCAACTCGCTTTGGCGTTCCGCGGAAAAAGCGGCCGGCGGTGAGCCGTCACGCGAACTCAATCTCGCCCGCCTCGCCACGAAATGGAATCTGCTTGTGGAAGCTGAACAACTTTGGCTGCGAGTTGCCAAAAATAATCCAACCCGCCGCGAAGCGCTCAATGCCCTGGCGCGCATTTACCGGACGAACAACGACCTTCCCAATCTCTACCGCACCATGCAACGTCTGCACGAGAGCTCGCCCGCCGAGCCCGGCGCGGGAGCAAGCTACGCTCGTCTCGCCCTTTTATTGGATCAGAACACCACCGAAGGTCATCGCCTCGCCAAGGAATTCTACGACCGTGTGCCTAACAACGCGGACTGCGTAATCACATACGCCTTCTCGCTTTATGGACTCGGTCGCAGCGCCGAAGGACTCGAAGCCATCAGAAAATTGCCTGCCGATCAGTTGCATGATCCACACACCGCGGTTTACGTCGCTGCCCTTCTGCTCGACGAAAACCAGTTGGACGAGGCCAGGACTTATCTCGACGCCGCTCAGCACGGTCCGATCTTTCCCGAGGAAAAGAAACTGCTCGATGAAGTTCTCTCCAAGACCGTCCCGGGAAGCCCGGAAGTCTCGCCATCGCCTGCGCCCAAAATCAATTTTTCGGCGACGCCCCAGCTGAAGCCGCTCCTGCCACCAGACGCAGCGGCTGCGCCCTCAGCGCCGCCGCTGCCTCTGCCGCCCACCACGGAACCTTAGGACTTGGACGGGCTCGCCTTGACCGCTCCTCCCGCGGCTACCATTGCTTGTTCCACCACCCTGGCTGCCAGATTTTGCGTCGCAGAATCAAGCCCCTCATTCGCCTGCTTGAGTCTGTCCATGTGCTTTGCTTCCAGCGCGGCGCGGACTTCCTTCGCCAGCGAGAGGATTTGATCTCGTTCCTGTGCGCTGATTTGATCGCCCACCAGTCCGAGCGCTGAATCGACCGCCGCCAGCATTTCCTCGGATTTCAATTTCAACTCCGTCCACCTTCGCTCGTTCACGTCCTCGAAGGCGTGCTCCAGCGACTCCGCCAACATTGCTTCGACCGCTTCATCCGATACATCGACGGCACTTTTCATCTGAACTATTTTCTCGTGTCCCGTTTTGGTGTCCCGCGCCAGAACGTGCAGGATTCCATCGGCATCGATCTCAAATTGAACGCCCACTCGGGGCATCCCTTTCGGAGCCGGCTCGAACGCAATTTCGAATTCTCCGAGCTTCCAGTTGTCCCGCGCCATTTCCCGCTCGCCCTGCAAGACCTTGATCGACATCGATCGCTGATGGTGGACTGCCGTCGTGAACATTTCCCCGGCCCTCGTCGGAATGGTCGAGTTCCGCGGGATGATCACGTTCATGAGTCCGCCGAACGTCTCGATCCCCAGGGAAAGCGGCGTGATGTCGAGCAGGACCACGTCGCGCACGGCCCCGGAAAGAATCCCGGCCTGAATCGTGGCCCCGATTGCGACCGCTTCATCCGGATTTTGCGAGACATTCGGTTCCCGTTCGAAAATCCCGGCCACAAACTCGCGCACCATTGGCATGCGCGTCGCGCCTCCGACCAAAACGATTTCATCGAGATCGCCGGGCGTGAGCTTTGCGTCAGCCAGCGCGCGCAAACAATGTTCCCGCGTCCGTTCCACGATCGGTCGCGCCATATTCTCCAGTTCCGCTCGGCGCAATGTTGTCGAAAAAGTTTTGTCACCTTCAAAAAAAGGAATCTCAATCGCGGCCTCGTCTTCGGCGGAAAGCCGGTGTTTTGCCGAAATGATGTTTTCCGAAAGTCTCGCTCGCTGTTCGGCGGTAAGCGACGAGCCCTGAAATCCGAGGCTCGCCATGATTGCCCGATCGATGTCATCCCCTCCCAGTCGCGTGTTTCCGTTGGTTGACTGCACCTCAAACACGCCGTTGCTCAACTCCAGGATCGAAATGTCGAAGGTGCCGCCCCCCAGATCGTAGACCGCGATCTTTGCTTTGGTTTTCAACTTGTCCAGGCCGTAAGCCAGCGCCGCGGCCGTGGGTTCATTCACAATCCGTTCCACAGAAAAGCCCGCCAGTTCGCCCGCCCTCTTGGTCGCGCCACGTTGCGCATCATTAAAATACGCCGGCACAGTGATAACAGCGCGGTCGATCGAATGGCCCGCCGCCTTTTCTGCGTCCTGTTTCAGCTTGCTTAGAATGGCGGCGGAGACCTCTTCTGGCGTGTACTCATGCGCACCCACCTTAATCCTCAGCGGAAACCCCTTTTGACGAACTATTGGATACGAAACATCGACGTCTGTCTCTTTCACGTCTTCGCCCCGGAGCCCGATGAAGCGCTTGACCGAATAGACGGTCGCTTCCGGGCTTAGCACGCGCATGCGCGACGCGGGACGGCCCACCATCGGCTCGCCCTCTGCCGGAAAATGGACGACCGAGGGGGTCAAACGATTCCCGTCCCCATCCGCAATCAACACGGGAAACCCGGCCTCCATCATGCCGATGAGCGAGTTGGTCGTCCCAAGATCAATCCCGACAATGTCACTCATAACGAATTGTAGCCCCGAAGGCATTCGGGGTCGCATTCTGTTTCGAAGACGCCGAAGCTAACTACGCGCGCAACGCCTTCGTCGCGACGACTTCCCAAGACTCCACATCGGCCCGCTTGCGGATGGGCAACTTGCTGCGCACCACCCGAATGGAATCAAAGGTTACTTTGCGGATCGGCAGTTTAATGGTGGAGGCTAACTCTTTCGTCAAACTGGCCGGCAGTTTTTTGTAAAGCAAGCTGACGTGCGGATCTCGCACAGACGCCGTCCGCGTTTTCACGGCGCGCCCAAGGTTTCGGACCAGTTTTTCGAATGATCGGTTGGTTTCCAATCGCACAAAAAGCGTTTTCGGAAATTTCGACGAAGAACTCACTCCTCTAATACGCAGGCGAATCGGCGATGTCTGGATCCGTCGAAGAACTTCCCTCGGTGCGTTTCGGTCGTCTGCCGCCACGAGAAGAGTCAAGTGCGGCTCAAACCGCGGCGCATTGAACTGTTTCTCGAGAATGCAAATGATCAGACGAAACAATTCGAGCTCCGGTTTGGCCGGCACGAGCCAGTAAATGATCGCGTTCGATTTGCGCATTTTGAGGGATGTGTTCCGTCGCGTTCAAGATCCTTCCGACAGTCGCAACGACGTTCTACGCAGCCGAACCGAATCAAGTCAAAAGAAATCGCGGTTGGGCAAATGAACGTCATATTGGAGCCTGGCAATACACCTCTCGATCTCGGCTGTGAAATTCGATTGTCGATGTTTGATTCCGCATGATTAATTAAAACGTCATGCCGACAAACGTTCTGGGAACTGAGTTGAAATGCTGCTGCCGCGATCCCCTGACGGGGTTCTACCGCGACGGCTTTTGCCGCACCGGCCCGGAAGACAGGGGTCAGCACACGGTCTGCATTCAAGTCACACGCGAGTTTCTCGATTTCTCCGTGCTCGATGGAAACGACCTGGTCACGCCGCACCCCGAATTTCGATTTCCGGGACTCGAACCGGGTGATCGCTGGTGTCTTTGCGTCACACGATGGACCGATGCCCTGAAGCGGGGTGTCGCTCCTCCCGTCGATCTCGAAGCCACCCATTCCTCGGCTCTCGAATTCGTCTCGCTCGAAGATTTACAGGCCCACGCTCTCAAGACCTAGCCCTGTAGCGGCGGTCTCCCTGACGCGCCGTAGCTTTAGCGAAGGAGGCAGACCGCCGTTCGAATTGATGCACGCAGGATGTTTGCGGCTTCGTATTCCCACTTTCGACGGTCAGAGACCGCCGCTACAGAAGCAGCCAGGCTGGCGCGAAATCAGCTGTCTCTTTGAGGCATGCGTGCCTGGTTCGGCTTCAGACTCGTAGCTGTCTTCACGATCGGCCTCGTTTCGTTCGCCCTGAAAACGTCGGCTGACACAACCGACCAACCTCGCGTCTATCAGGGACGAGCTGTTCATCAGCAAACAGACGGGGACTACGTTCCTCTCCAACCTTTCTCCCTGGACGCTCCACCCTTTCGTCCATCAACCATTCGCGTGGCCTATTTCGCTCCCCACGCCATCCCCCGGGCCCAACGCGTCGAGGCGGATGACGAACCAGAGCGAATACCCGACTTTCAGAGAGGCGGCTCGCGCCCCATCGTTCCCGGAAATCGAGCAATCTTGCGGAACGGTGTTGCCTACGCACCATCGAATGCACCATCGAACGTCAAGTCAGCGATTTGGGCGGTCAATGCCATTCTCTCCAAGCCCTATCATTGGGGCGGCGGACACGGATCCTTTTATGATTCCGGATACGATTGCTCCGGCGCGGTGTCCTACGCTTTGCATTATGCCGGGGTTCTCGACCAACCGCTGCCTTCGAGTGATTTGCTCCGCTATGGCGACTACGGGCGCGGCCGATGGATCACGATCTACTCACGCCATGGCCACACCTTTGCCATGATCGCGGGTTTGCGACTCGACACGACCGATTTGAACAATGGCGGAGATGTCGGCCCGCGTTGGTACACCTCCGGCCGCGAAACCTGGGGATTCGAGGCACGCCACCCGATTGGCTTGTAGAGCCCAACTGGAGCTCCGAAGCGGAGCAAGCTGCAAATCCCAACATCCAAGCTCCAAGGAAACACCAAGCACTAAGCTCCGAACTGCTTAGCGACGGTGTTCCGTCTGGAGATTGCAAATTGGAACTTCTTTGGATGTTGGAGCTTGGTTACTGGGGCTTCTTTTGTGACCGCCCGCAGCAAAAGATTCCTTTCTGGAAACCTGAGCCGTTCCCGTCCACGGTATCGGCGATTTGAAAATGCCATTCAGCCTTTTCCTCGCCCTTCGTTATCTCAAACCGAAGCGCACTTTTCTCTCCATCATCACCTTGATTTCCGTGCTTGGGGTTACAATCGGAGTGACCGTCCTGATCCTGGTCATTTCTGTGATGACCGGGTTCGACCAGGAGCTGCGCCAAAAGGTCATGGATTTCGACGCCCATATCCTGGTCACGACCGACGATGTCCTGACGAATTGGCGCGATCTTAGCGTTAAAATCCGAAATATCCCCGGCGTCGTCGCCACGGCGCCTTATGTGCAGGGTCCAGTGATCATTGATTTTCAAGGTCACCGCCTGACTCCGCTCATCCGCGGAATTGATCCGGACGAGGAAGAGAAAGTGGTCGCACTTCGCAAGTTCATCAAACAAGGCAAGCTCGACCTGGAAGGCGACTCCACCGTGCTCGGCATCGATCTGGCGCGCGAATTGAAGGTCGGCGTGGGCGATAAGGTGACCGTTTTTTCCCCGGGCAACGTCGACCATGTTCTCGATGCCATGAAGAGGCTTGAGAACGCGAAAGGCGATGAGGCGAAAAAAGTGCTCGATGAATTGCGTGACGTGGTCCTGCCCAAGGAACTCACGGTCACGGGCATTTTTGAGACGGGTCAATACGCGCATGATTCGGGTTTCTTGCTCGTCCCGCTTTACATCGGCCAGGAGCTTTATGGATTGGGCGATGCGTTGCACGGCATCACCGTAAAAACCAACGATCCTTACGGCGCCGAAAGCGTGAAGGAATCAATCGAACAATTTCTTGAGCCGCCCCAGTATGCCGAAACCTGGATCGACATGAACCGGCAATATTTCGAGGCCGTGCGACTCGAACGCACCGTCATGTTCTTCCTCCTTTTTTTCATTGTCGTGGTGGCCGCGTTTGGAATCATGAGCACCCTTATTACCGTGACCGTGCAAAAGCGGCATGAGATCGGCATCATCAAGGCGCTCGGCGCCAACATCTCCCAGATCGTCTGGGTCTTTCTGGGCCAGGGCACAGTCATCGGATTTTTCGGAACCCTCACCGGTCTCGGCCTCGGCATGACTTTGATCCGATATCGCAATGGAGTCGCGCACTGGCTCGCCTCCACCCTGCACATCGAGATCTTTCCCCGCCAAATCTATCAATTTTCGGAAATCCCGGCGCAGATTGTGCCAAGAGATGTTTGGATCATTTGTCTGAGTGCGTTTCTCATTTGCTCGCTGGCCGCGCTCATTCCGGCCTATTTCGCTGCCCGTCTCGATCCCGTTAAAGCCTTGCGCTACGAGTAAGAGCGAAGGGCTCGCGTTCGAAAGGACACGCGAATGAAATCAACAACCACCTCGTCTCAGCCGGCGTTTGGGAAGCGGGATTGGTTCCTGGCCATCGCTCTGCTGATCGTTACTCTGACGGCTTACTCGCCTGCCTGGAATGGAAAGCCGATCTGGGATGATGATGTGCACCTCACCAGGCCGGACCTGCGTTCCTTAAATGGATTGGCGCAAATCTGGACGCACTTGGGAAGCACGCAGCAATATTATCCAGTCGTTCACACCGTCTTTTGGGCCGAACACCGGATCTGGGGCGACACACCCCTTTATTATCATCTTGCCAACATCCTTCTGCACGTTGTGGCGGCTCTCCTGTTGGTCGGCATTCTCAAGCAATTAAGAGTGCCCGGGCCGTGGTTTGCGGGCGCCATTTTCGCCCTTCACCCGGTCCAGGTCGAATCCGTGGCCTGGATGTCGGAGCTGAAGAACACGCTTTCGGCGGTGTTCTTCCTCTCCGCCGTGTACGTGTACCTGAGATTCGATCGGACCAGAGAGCGGGGCGCGTATGCCGCGGCGTTCGCGCTGTTCCTGCTTGGACTTTGTTCGAAAAGCGTGATCGCGATTCTGCCGGCGATCATTTTGGTGGTCCTCTGGTGGAAACGCGGAAAACTCTCTTGGAAGGGAGATGTTCTGCCACTCGCCCCATTTTTTGCGCTTGGCATCAGCGCTGGCCTCTTTACCGCATGGGTGGAGCGAAGCGTTATCGGAGCGGAGGGCAAAACTTTTGATCTGTCGCTAATTGATCGCGGCCTTGTCGCCGGACGAGTCTTTTGGTTCTACCTGGCCAAGCTTTTCTGGCCGGACGAACTCACTTTTGTCTATCCGCGTTGGCAGATAAGTCCCGCGGTCTGGTGGCAGTGGCTCTTTCCGATCGCGCTGATTCTGTTGCTCGCCACTTTGTGGATCTTCAGGAAACGATCGCGAGCCCCGCTGGCCGCGGTCCTTCTGTTTCTAGGAATGCTCTTCCCCGTTCTCGGCTTTTTGAACGTCTATCCATTTCTTTATTCCTTCGTCGCGGATCATTTCCAATATCTCGCCTGCATCGGGATCATCACGCTGACCGCTTCGGGTCTAACGCTGCTTCTCGATCTTGCGCCGCCCTTCGGTCGTCGGCTTGGTATCGCGGCCGGTTTAGCGCTGCTTGCGGTACTGGCCGGTTTAACCTGGCAGCAAGCACACATCTATCGGGACGAGGAAACCCTTTGGCGCGTTACCATTTCGCGGAATCCGGATTGTTGGATGGCACACAATAACCTTGGCGACCTGTTCCTTAAGAACGGACGACTCGACGAGGCGATCCTTCACTATAAAGAGACGCTCGCCAAAAGGCCCGATCCGGAAAAAGCGCACTATAATCTGGCCGCAGCGCTGGTGAAGGCAGGAAAAATCGACGACGCCATCCAGCAATATCACACCGCCTTGGAGTTAAAGCCCGATTACGCCGACGCGCATTATAATCTGGGTGGCGCTCTTGTCCGCAACGGCCAGACCGATGAGGCGATCAAAGAATATGAAAAGACTTTGGAGTTGCGGTCCAATGATGTGGAAGCGCAAAACAATCTCGGCGGTGTTTTGCTCGCCAAGGGCCGGGTGCAGGAGGCGATTGGACATTACCAGGCTGCCCTGCGACTAAATGGCCGTGATTCGGAGATCCAATACAACCTGGCTCACGCGCTCGCCCAGGGTGGACAGATCGACGACGCGATTGCGCATTATCAGGCAGCCCTCGAGATTCAGCCTGACGACGTAGAGACGCGTTACGAATTGGGCAGCGCTCTTCTTCAAAAAGGCCAGTTCGAAGACGCGATCGCTCGCTACCAGGAAGTTCTCGCGCGAAAACCTGACCATCTTCAGGCGAACACCAACCTCGGGAATCTACTTCTGCAAAAAGGAGAAACCGCCAGAGCGATTGCCCAGTATGAGAAGAGTCTTGCCATCGCGCCGCGAGATTTGACCGCCCAAACGGATTTGGCCTGGGTGCTCGCGACCTGTTCCGATGAAACGCTGCGCAACGGAAGAAAAGCGCTGGAACTGGCTCTGAACGCAAACGAACTCTCCGACGGAAAGGATCCTTTCGTACTTCATTCGCTAGCGGCGGCTTACGCCGAGGTCGGCCAATTTCCTAGCGCGATTCGGACTGGGGAGGAGGCCCTCCCCCTCGCTTCCGAGAACAAGAATCAGGCGCTAACGAACGCGCTTTTGAAGGAACTGGATTCTTACAAAGCCGGTATGCCTTATCGAGTTAACGCGAAGTAGTTCGGTCGCCCCTTAGGCAGTTGCGATTAATCGCCCGTCGGAACAATGCCTTCGCCCTCCACCATCAGGATAACCGTTTGTTTGGGCGCGCGCGGCCGATGTCTCACTCCTTTGGGGACAACGAAACCCTGCTTCGGTCCGAGATCCACTGTGCGATCCTCCAGATCGATCAAGAAACGTCCGTCCACCACGTAGAAAAACTCGTCCAGATCGCTGTGCGCATGCCAATGATATTCTCCCTCCACAATCCCGAGTCGCACCACTGATTCATTCACACGACAGAGCGTCTGGTTATACCATTTGTCGGTACAGGCATCGACCAGCTTCTGCACGTCAACCACTTCGAGAGGTCCGTGCAGCACGTTCAGAAACGTCTTGTACGGAAACTCCTCGGATTTTTCTGGTTCCATAATCTTCGGTCCAATGCTCTGGTCGTCATCTCGATTTATTGCCGAGGTGGTGTGACCGACACGGCCCATAGGGCCGTGGCTACAACCCTCTCAATATATATCCATCACTCCACTACTCCATCACTCGATCCCCCAGCTCTCTGCCCTCCGCCCTCTGATCTACTCTTCCCCATCGTAGTAATCGGCTTCTTTCCCTTTCACGATGATCTCCTCTGAGCCTTCCCTCTGCACCGCCCACTTGCCGCTGTCAGGATAGAAGCAGGAATCGCCCAGCGGATTATCGGCGATCACATAGTAAACAAAATCTTCGTCATCTGTGTTGCTGAATTGATGTGCCTCCCCCGGAGCGAAGAAGAAAGCGTCCCCTGGCCCAACTTCTGTGATGCCATCCTTGTCGCGAATGCGGCCTCGGCCCGAAACCACCAGATAAAATTCCGATTCGGCGGAGTGCGAATGATACGGACAATAAGATTTGCCTTTCGGAATTCGCACAGCTGCGAGATCAAACGGATGTCGCCTGGCCAGATCGAGCGAGTCGGGGTCACGACCAAGCGCAACCGATACTTCCTTTACGTACTTATGGAATTTTCCCGCCGGCGATTTCCGTTCCTGCTCGGGAATGTCCTTGAGATTCACTTTACGCATAAAGAATCCCTAATCGGAGACGCTGGGCCGCGCCAGCCCCAAACTCAGGTGACCTTACGACCGCCGAAATTGTAGCCACGTCGCTGTGCGACGTGCGAACCGGCCACAGGCCGGTTACTACAGCCAGACAAACTGCATGGATTTCACGAACTCACCGATAGCGAAAAATCGAATTAGAATTGTAGGGCAAGCGCTCCGCTTGCCACTCAAAACCCAGGCAACCGACGCGGTTGCCCTACAATTCATTTGTTTGCGACCGCGGATTACGCGGATTTTCACAGATTCTATAGCCAGATCGCTGCGCGACGTGCGAACCGGGCGCAGGCCGGTTGCTACAGCCGAGACAAACTGCAAATCAGACCTAAGATCAACTGTTCAAGGCAACGCTCCGGACGGCGCAGTGAGGATGAATGGATGTTCGCTGAGAACAACCCACCGGCCGCCACGCTTCCCAAGCTCCAGCGCTTCCATTCCGGTGGCCGCAGCGCTCTCCACCAGAACAGACGCTCTGTCGGTCGTGACGCGCCCGAGGTGCAACCAATACCAGCGTGCGTGCTTTGGCGACGAACCCGGCGACCCCGAGCGGACGATGACGTGGTAATCTTTGAAACGCTCGGCCAAACCCGGCAGCCGTCCGTCGTTGAGAATCACGTACAAATCACGGTGAGCAGGAAGAGGAACTTGAGCCAGGCACGCGCGCAGAGCCGCCTCGTACAGGTCCAGTTGCACCTTAGGCGATGGTCGCACTCCAGCGGGAAGGCGCTCCTCGCCCGGCGCCGTGACAGAGCCTGCGCCGCAGATCAACAGAATCGCAAGAATATGCCTCATGCGGACGACCAATTCATTCACCTAACGAAAATAAGGCCAACCGCGTCTACCGAAAGCGAGTTCTCTCCGCGATCCGAGATCTTACCAGTTTCCGCACCAGCGTGGCCGGCAACGGATTGGTCGGTTGAAAGCGGATGGTGCCTTTGCCGGTGTCGTATTTCTTGAGTTCGTCCTTGTGGCCTTGCACAGTGGAACCCAGGTAGAAGGCGCAATGGTTGGCGGCCGCGCCCAGGGCGACCAGAAATTTTCCGTTCAGACGGAAAGCAGCCAGGCCATAGTTGATGCACTCTTCGGCTTTTGGCGCCGCTGCTCGAATGGCCTTTCGCAGCTTCTCAAGCGCTGCTCGTTTGTCCGCGCTCACTGCCGCCAGATACTCGTCGATCGTCTTCGGCTTTTGGATCGGCTTGGATTTACGCTTCACAATCATCGCGAACTCGCTTCATCGTGCTCGGTCAATTCGTATCTTACAGGGCCCATTTCTTCGGCAGTTTTTGTTTCAATTTTTCGACCGGCGCGAAAAGGTCTCCGGATTTTTCGACGCGGGCCAGGGTTTTTTCACAGCGAAATTTCAGGACGCTGGCATTTTTCTTTTTCAGACAACTCTGCACTTCCTCCCAGGTGACCGGGGTCGAAACCGTCGGCTCCTCCCTGGCCCGCAGCGAGTAGACACAAATGGTCGTCTTGTGCTCGTCGTTCTGGCTCCAATCGACGAAGACTTTTCCCTGGCGCACCGTCTTCGACATGTTTGAGGTGACCAGCGCCGGGTGTTCGTGTTCGAGATACTGCGCGAGGGCGCGCGAAAGATTCTTGGTTTGATCGTAGGTTACCGCGCGTATTGAGCGGCACGTAAATCTGCAGACCTTTCGATCCGCTGGTCTTGGCAAAGCTCTTGAGTTTCATGTGCGCAAGCAGATCGCGCAGCCAAAGACCGACCTGACAGCACTGCACGATGTCGGCCGGCGCACCCGGATCGAGGTCGAACACCATCATGGTCGGGCGCACGATATTCTTCTTTCGCGCAGAGCGAAGTGTGCAATTCGAGATCGGCCAGATTCGCCGCCCAGACGAGAGTCGGCAGATCCTGGGCGAGGCAATAATTCATCATGCGATTGTTGCCTTCGCTCCAGACCTTGGCGGTCCTGACCCATTTCGGCCGATGGGTCGGGCAATTCTTTTCGTAAAAGAACTCACCTTCCACACCGTCTGGATAACGTTTCATGGTCAGCGGCCGATCCTTCAGGTGAGGCAGGAGGACGGGCGCGATCCGAATGTAGTAATCAATCACCTGCCCCTTGGTGAACCCGGCCTTCGGGTAAAGAACCTTGTTCAGGTTCGAGACGGAAAGCGTACGATTTTCGACGATCAGTTCGGCTTTATCGGACATTTCTTACGAATTCTCGCACAACGTCCGCAAAGGTCGCAAAGGCGAAAAGGAAATTGTCGACAGCAATACTTTTTCCCACCGTTGTGCCCGTGGTGGACTTTGTGTGAAAACTCTCAGGCAAAGAATCTTTCGGGCGAGAGCATGGGCTGCGGCTGGCAGATGCGCGCGACGCAATGTTCCCAGCTTTCGTGACCGCTCAGGATTTCGATCTCGACGCGCAAAAAATAAATCGGCACGGGCGTTTCCGCCGAGCACGCGGCATGCGCACCGCGTCTTTCTCGGTCGTGACGATCATCTCCAGATCGCGGCGGATGCAACGATTGATGAAGCTCTGTAACTCCGCTTCGGTGTAACGATGATGATCGATGTAGCGCTTGGCCAGATCGATGCGCGCGCCGAGCTTTTGCAAACCGTCCTCGAAACTTTCCGGCGCAGCGATTCCGCAAATCGAGCCGATGAAAGTGTCGCGCAAGCGCTCGAGCGGCAGTCTTTCGCCGGTCGTAAGTGTTCTGAAGATAAAGCGGCTTGATGCGCGCACTCGATGATCTCGGCGGTGCGATTGTAACGGCGAATTCGCTCGATTAGTGCGGTCGTTCGGTTCGCCCGTGCTCTTGGTGATGAAAATGTAACTGGCCCGGCGCAGATTGCGCGGCGGCTCGCGCAACGTTCCGCGCGGCAGCAGGAATTCGTTTCCAAACGGCGCCTGCCGATCGACCAGCACGATGTCGAGCCGATGTTTGAGATGCAGATATTGCAACCCGTCGTCGAGCAGAAGCGTGTCGACTTTCCATTTGTCGATGGCAAACAGGCCGCTCTTTACGCGGTCCTTATCCACCAGCACGATCACGTCCTTCAAATTGTGCGCGAGCATGTAGGGCTCGTCCCCGGCGGTCAGGGAATCGAGCAGCAGCGATTTGCCCGTCGGAAACGACGCGCGGCGGATCTTCTGTTCCATTGCTGCAATCGATCCAACCAGCTTCGTTTGCTCGGGCGCGGCACACTTTTGTAACCGCGGCTCAGGATGGCGACGCGGCGACCGCCGGCTTGCAGGGCGCGCGCAAATTTTTCGACGATCGGAGTCTTGCCCGTGCCGCCGACGGTCAGATTTCCAATACTGATGACGAGACAGCCAAGTGTGCGCTCGCGGAAGATCCGCTTGCGATAAAGATAAAGCCGCAGTTGCACGATCCGCTCGTAAACAAACGAAAGCCCGTAAAGAATCCCGCGCAGGATGCCGGCCCGGAAACCGGCGCGACGTTCCAGGATGACGTCGATGGCAAACTGTTCCAGATTTTCTATGCGTCGACCCATGTGGCTAATTCCGAATGCCGATTGTCGAATGTCGGATTTCTTAGATATCCGCGCTCCAGCGTTGTCAGCGGTCGTGATGATGGCACGCGCGCCGTTGCTGCGGACGCTGCCAGCATGGCGGGGGCGACGCTCTTTGGCGATTCGAGCGTGACGGCGGCGATGGTTGAGCCGCTCCCGCTCAGAAACGCGCCGAGCGCGCCCGCTTTCTCGGCAGCGGCCATGACGCCGGGGCAAGAACGGAATTAACTTCTGGCGAAAGCGGTTGATGTAACTTGATCGACGAATGCGCCGCGCAGAGCCTCATAATTTCCGGAAGCGAAGGCGGCCGTGATGGCACAGGCATTGCCCACGCTTTGCAAGGCGTCGCCTCGGCTAATTCTGGCGGGCAAGATATTTCGGGCAACCGATGTTTTGATTTCGAGGTCTGGAATCAAAAGAACAAAGTGTAATCGCCTCGCAACCTCGAACCGCTGCACAGACCGGTCGCGCACCACGGTGAAGCCGCCGAAGATGGCGGGCGCGGCATTATCCGGATGCCCCTCCAATTGGGCGCACAACTGAAAAATGGATAATCGATCGAGCGGCTTTCCCGCCATCTCATTCAACGCAAGGAGCACCCCGGCACGGACTGTCGCGCTACTGCCCAGCCCGCGAGTGCGCGGCACGTCATCGCTGATCGTACTGCTGAACGAAAAGGCCTTCATGCCGGCCCGCTTAAAGAAGAGATGCGCTGCTTCCTCCACGATACGCGCCCCGGGACCGTTCCTGCCCCGGATCACGGTCACATTATTATAGATGCGCAGGGCGACGCCCAGACAATCGAACCCAGGTCCGAGATTGGAGGTGCTGGCCGGAACGCGAACCGTGATTTGTTGCATGATCGGCGAAAGTGGCGAAGGCGGCGGTCGGCCTCCGGCAGAGTGTAACGCGCCTCAACCCATGGGCAAACATGCGATTCCGGCGTTTCCAGATTGGCAGAATCCGTTTACATGACAGGGCGGATGAAGACGAAATCCGAATGGATCGATCAGAAGCGATTGAGCGAGTTCGATGCCGAGGGCACCGATGCGCATCGCCTTTGCACGACGGACAACGGCTGGGTGGAACGTTACGGCCGCGAGATCCTCGTCTCTTATAAGAAAGCAGGCCGAGCGGGAACGGCTCATCCTGGAGTTATACTTCTGGCAAAAATCGGTTGAGCTTCGATTTTCTTCGGATCTTTGCCCGGTTCCTGCCCAGGAAGAATGAGGAGCGGGAAAAACCCCGGCTTTTTTTCGGGGACCGGGACGCGAATTTGCAAAGCATCGCCACCGAGCACACTTTGAAATTCGGCATCGATTTCGACGCGGGTTACTCCGTCGGGCTCTTTATCGATCAACGGGAGAATCGGCGCTACGTGCGGCGCGTCACACCCAACCGTCTTCTAAATTGCTTTGCCTACACCTGCTCCTTTTCCGTGGCAGGGGCTTCGGTGGGCGCTAAGACGGTCAGCGTCGATCTCTCCAAAAAATCGCTGGCACGCGGGCGCGAAAACTTCGCGCTCAACAGCCTGCCCACCAGTGATCACCTTTTCATCGCCGACGACGTGCTGGCGGTCCTGCCCCGTCTGGCGCGCAAAGGAGAGAAATTCGACATGATCATCCTCGATCCGCCGACCTTCTCGCGCTCGCATCGGGGCAAACCTTTTCATGTGGAAAGCGATTTCGAAAATCTGCTCATCGCCGCGCTGGAGCTGGTGGAGCGGGATGGCCACATTCTGCTCTCCACCAATTGTTCGAGCCTGCAGGAAAAAGGATTGGAGGTGATGGCCCGCTATTGTCTGAAGGTCACCCGGCGGTCGGGCAAATTTCATCGCCAGCCTGCCTTGCCCGATTTCCCTCACGGCACCGGGGCCAGCACAATTTGGCTGACCTTACGTTGACCAGGTGACACCCCAGCGCGTAGTGTCAGGAGGAACCCAAAATACCATGGCCAAACGAACCGCTCGAACACCCGAGGATCTTGTGCTTCGGGGATTGCATTGTACGCAAGAACAAATTGAGGATATCCTGGGAGAAACCGAGAAATACGTCCGCGCCAATCCGGGACAGGCCCTGCTTTATGCTTTCGTGGCCGGCTACCTCCTGAATCGTCTACCGGTCGGCCGCGTAGTGAGCGGACTCGTGCGATTATCCGTGTTCGCGCTAAAACCGGCAGTCCTGATTTACGGCGCGACCAAGATCTACGAGGGGATGCAGGAGAAATAAGCAGTGAGCGGCGTCGGAGCGGCGGAGCAGAGAGCTTTCCGAAAGCTGCTGTAGCCGCCCCGCTCTGCGGGGCGTCTGAGATTCTGCAATATGCCGACCAAGCGTCGTGGCTACAAGGCACTCGGCGGTCGGAGACCGCGGCTACAGTTGGGAATGAGAATGCGACGTAAACGTCGGGAGGTTCTAACATCGCGCACGGAGCGCTAGATCCACCTCTCCCCCGGCAAGCGGAGCGCTTGCCCTACAAACGGCGCCGCCCCCCGCTCTAGCTCTCCAGCGTAAAGCCGACCTTCAACGTGACCTGCCAATGATCGATCTTGCCGTTGTCGATATGGCCGCGGGTTTCGGTCACTTCAAACCAGCGCATGTTGCGCATTGTCTTTTCCGCGCGGGTCAGGGCGTTTTTCACCGCGGCTTCGAATCCCTTCGGCGAGGAACCCACCAGCTCGATCTTCTTGTAGATATGTTCGCTCATGTGACGACACTGAGGTTGAAGCAGCCGGAAGACAAGCTGTAGCGGCGGTCTGCGACCGCCGATCTCTCGTGACTGCGGCGGTCGGAGACCGCCGCTACAGCGGGGCATCCAAAGCACCAGAGAAATGTCGATCCGTCTCAGCGGACCAATATCCAAAAGAACGCCGCGCGCCCCTCTGAAGCTTGGAGCTTGGATTTTGGCGCTTCTTTGGATGTTGGAACTTGGATTTTGGAGGTTGCCCTTCCCGCTCCATGCCTTCACTTCCCCAGCCGCTCCGCTTTCTGACCTCTGGCCCCCGTCCTCTGTCCTCTGGCCCCGTCCCCGCGCTTGCCCTGCCATGGCGCCCACGATATTAAGACCTGCGCATGCACGACAACATCGAGTCGCATTTGATCGAGACCCGCGTCTTTAAGCCGGCCAAAGAATTCGCGCGGACAGCCCGAATCAAGAGCCTTGAGCAATACCGCCGAATGTATCGCGAATCGATCGCGCACCCGGAAAAATTCTGGGCCCGCGAAGCGCGCGAGCTTATCTGGCGCAAACCCTGGCGAAAGGTCGTGCAATGGAAGCCACCGTTCGCCAAATGGTTTGTCGGCGGCCAATTGAACCTCTCCGAAAATTGCCTCGATCGTCATCTGAATGGCCATCGCCGCAATAAAGCCGCCATTATTTGGGAAGGTGAGCCCGGAGAAAAACGCACTCTCACCTACCAGCAACTGCATCACGAGGTCTGCCGTTTCGCGAATGTTCTAAAAAGAAACAAGATCGGCAAAGGCGCGCGCGTCATCATTTATCTGCCCACCATTCCCGAGACCGCCATCGCCATGCTGGCTTGCGCGCGGATTGGAGCGGTCCACTCCGTTGTTTTCGGCGGGTTCAGCGCCGATTCAATTCGCGACCGCATCGCGGATTGCGGAGCTGTGGCAGTAATCACCGCCGACGGCGGATATCGGCGCGGCGGCATTGTTCCCCTAAAGAAAAACGTGGATGATGCGTTGCACGATGGCACCTCCATCAAGCGAGTCATCGTTTTTCGCCGGGCCGGCAACGACGTTCACATGGAAGAAGGCCGCGACGTCTGGTGGCACCGCGAACTTGAATATGTCGATGCCAATTGCCCGGCGGTCGCGCTCGACAGCGAACATCCCCTTTACATTCTCTACACCAGTGGATCAACAGGAAAACCGAAGGGAATTCTGCATACCACCGGCGGTTATCTGACCGGCATTTATTGCACCACGAAATACATCTTCGATCTGCGGGACGAAGACATCTTTTGGTGCACGGCCGACGTGGGATGGGTCACCGGACATAGCTACGTCGTCTACGGTCCGCTCGCCAATGGCGCGACCACCTTGATGTATGAAGGCGCGCCTAACTGGCCCGAGCCCGATCGCTTCTGGAAGATCATCGAGGATCATCGGGTCAACGTTCTTTACACCGCGCCTACGGCCATCCGCGCTTTCATTCGATGGGGAAATGAATGGATAAAAAAACACGATCTTTCCTCCTTGCGCCTTCTCGGCTCGGTCGGGGAACCGATCAATCCGGAGGCCTGGATGTGGTACCACAAAACGATTGGCGGAGGCCGCTGTCCCATTGTCGATACCTGGTGGCAAACGGAAACCGGCGCGATCATGATCACGCCTTTGCCAGGCGCGATTCCCACGAAACCGGGCAGCGCAACGCTCCCGTTTTTTGGCGTTGACGCCGCCGTGGTGGACGAAAGGGGCAAGGAAGTGGGCGCCAACGTCGGCGGGAAACTCATCATTCGCCGGCCGTGGCCCTCGATGCTGCGCAGCATTTATGGAGACAAGGTGCGCTATCAGAAACAATATTGGAGTGAGTACAAGGGCAAATATTTCACGGGCGACGGTGCGCGCCGCGACAAGGATGGATACTTCTGGATCGTGGGACGCATCGACGACGTCCTGAATGTAGGGGGTCATCGCCTCGGCACCTCGGAGATTGAAAGCGCTTTGGTCAGCCACGTCGATGTCGCGGAAGCAGCGGTGGTGGGGCGTCCGGACGAAATCAAGGGACAGGGAGTCTGCGCATTCGTGACCCTCAAGACAAACGTCAAGGCGACGCCCGCCTTGAAGAATGAGCTACGCGAACACGTGGGCAAACATATCGGCGCCATCGCCAAGCCCGATGAGGTTCGTTTTGCCGAAGCCTTGCCCAAGACGCGCAGCGGCAAAATTATGCGACGACTTTTGAAGGAGATTGCCAGCGGCAAGGCTGTCTCCGGAGATACGACCACGCTGGAGGACTTCAGCGTCCTTGCCAGACTGAGCGCGCCGGAGGAATAGAGCGCAATGGACAGATGGATGAAAAGACAGGAAGGTTTCCAACGCAAAGATGGATCGCCGATATTGCCTGGGGCTTCGGCCGGGGCGTGTTGAGCGACAAGCTTCGCGTGACGACGGCGAAACTGTAAATTTGTGAGCTTTATCCGGACAGGGTTGCGCGAGCTGGGATTGAAAGTCCGCCGGCAGCGCACGCGCATGGCCTTGCGCCATCAAAAGCGGCTGCTGCAGAAAAGCGAAATCAACCTCGGGCGCGAAGGCACGACCCAGGCGGCGAATTTTCCGGAACTGCGCACCGAGATCGTCGCGCTCAAGAAACTGGAGCAGGAGCAGAAGGAAGTCGCTTTGCGCATCGCCCAAATCGAGGAGGGCATTAAGAGGATCGAGGGGGAACGACAACAAAGCGCGCGCGCCCAAACCGATGCTCTGGCCAAGTCGGAAGCGGAGAAGAAACCGATTGCGCTGCGGCGCAACGACGCCAGGAGTGCGGCCGAGATCTGCGATCGTGAACTCGCCGGGGTCGAACGCCGGATCGAGAACAATGACGCGACTGATCGCGACCTGTTGAAGGAACTCTCAACCCTCCAGGCTTTGCAACCGCCTCCTGCCGATCTCGAATCAAAATCGGCCACCTTGAGCGCCCGTCGTGCGCGTCTGCCCGATGAGCGCGCTGAACTGGTGCGCGCGCGCATGGGCAGCGCCGAAGCCGCCCGCCAGGCCAAAGAAAAACTCAGGGCGGTAGAGGTCGAACTGGCGGAGATCGACAAAAATATCGAACGCTCGAAAAGCGAGTTTGAAGCACGCGATCGAACGCTGAACGAGCAAACGCGTACGCTAGCAGGAGGCCATTCGCGAAGCGCGCGCCCACCATCAAACCGTGGAGGAGCGCAAAAACCCCGCCTATCTGAATATCGGCCGCCATCTCGCTTCGCAGGGGATCGCCCCGCCCAATGCGCCGGAATTGCTCGTGGAAGTTCAGCGGCATCGCGGGGCCACGGATCGGCATCTTCAGCATTCGGCCGAGCTGGCCCTTCTCTCCAGTCAAATCAACAAGCAGGAGCTGCGTAAGTTTTACTTCACCGTTTTCTCGGTGCTCGCGCTGCTCCCCATCATTCTGTTCCTGGTTTTCCAATCGCCACCCCAGCGCGAATGGTTGCCCCAGGAAACGGAGGCCATTCTCTCTATCAACATCGACCGTTTCGAGAAAGACGATTTGCCCAAGCGCTGGCGCAAGGATCAGCCCGATGCCTGGGCCAACGTCTGGTCGGGGCTGGTCAACGGAGCGGCCAGCGCGCCGGTTATTAATCTCTCGCGCGATGCCGCGCGCATTACGCGGGCCGTTACGACCGATAACTCGGGCAGATCTCGGGACTTTATTTTGATTGAGGGGCGCCGTGATGTGACCACCGTGATTCACTCCATTGGGCAGGACAAAAGTTTCGAGCGCCGCACGGTGGATGGTCTTCCCGTTTGGCAGAAAGCCGATCTGTCGATCGCGCGTATCGGTCCTAACACGCTGGCCATCGGAACTTCGGACGAAGTGGAAGAGCTGGTGCAAGTTCGGCTGGGCATGCGATCGGACCTGAAAATAACGGGACAATTGTTCGATCGCTTTCAGGCCTTGGATCGGGAAAGCGCCCTGCGCCTCATCTCGAGCGATCCGGTGGAACTGCCACACGTGTTTCATCCCATCTTCTCGCGCGAACTCCTTGATTCATCGCAGCTTCTCGGCCTGGCCGTGACTTTGCAAAATCCAATGCGTGCGCGCCTGCTTCTTAAATTACCGTCAACGGAACGCGCTACCGAACTGGCTCGCGCGATCCATGATGAACCCCAGCGCTGGCTGCGCTTGCAGGATTCCGATCTGCTCCTCTACGCGCAGGCCCCTGAGATTATCCGACAGAATTCCAACCTCGAAATCCGCTTCAATGTTCCGGAGAGCAGTGCCAGGCTTCTACTGCAGCGCATCGCCAAGAGCGATGCCGCCGCGGCCACGGCGACGACAGCCCAGACTGCCACGCCGTGAGGTTATCATCTGCGCGCCTCATTCTGCTGCTGGCGGCTACGGTCGCCTCGCGGGCCGCGTTCGCGCAGGACAATCTGACCCTGGTCGATATCTCATCGGTCGATCCAACCATCGTGATTGATCTGCGCTATGCCGGCTCGAACAACATTGCGCACCGGCCCTTGTATCCGGCCTATATGCGGCCCCTCGTTAGACCTGAAGTGGCCCAGCGCCTGGTCGTGGCGCAGCGGTTTTTGCATCGTTACAATTACCGCCTCAAAATCTGGGATGCTTTTCGCCCCAAATCCGCCCAGGCGCGGCTCTGGGAGGCGTCGCGCAATAACGATTTCGTAGCCGATCCGAATGCCGGCGCCGGATCGTTGCACAGTTGGGGATTGGCGGTCGACGCCACCCTCACCGACACATGGAGTCGCGATGTGAGCATGCCGACTGATTTCGACGATTTCACTCCCGCAGCCATGTGGAGATATGTCGGCACCGATCCGTCGATTCGCGCCCATTTGTGTACCCTGCAGATCGCCATGCGCGACGCAGGCTTTTACGGTCTCCGCACGGAGTGGTGGCATTTCGCCGTCGCCACCTGGCAAAAACTGATGCCACCGGAAGAAGCAAAACGCGCCACCGAAGCGATGGGACAACGCTGGGAAGGAACGCTGTGATCGATCACCTGCTGCGGATGCTTCGTCAGCCGGAATACGTTCACGTCCTCATCAATCCCCTGCCCGTCTATGGAACCCTGGCCGGCATCGTGGCTTTAATCGTCGCCCTGTTGCTGCGAAGTCGCCCCGCGCAGATTGTTGCGCTCGCCGTCGTATTTGTCGCGGCTCTTTCCGCCTGGCCGGCCGCTTATTTCGGGGAGCAAGCTTACGACATCGTCTATTCGCAATCCGATGAAACGGGCGATGCCTGGCTCGATGAACATCGGGACCGGGCAGAAGATTTGGTCTGGTGCTTTTATGGACTGGCGGCTCTGGCCGCAGCCACCTTTCTTGTTCCCCGGAAATGGCCGGGCGCGGCCGTTCCACTCATGGTCGCAACGCTGGTGCTCGCCATCGTTTCGTTATGCGCGGGTGGCTACATCGCCTACGCGGGCGGAAGAATCCGGCACAAGGAGTTTAGAGACGAGCCGCCGCCAAGAAAAATCTCGCACGAACAGCGGCCTTAGGTCGACACTCTCGCGCGGCGCCCTCTCCGGAGATCAGCGCCACTTTCACAAACTCACTCTCCTCTGTGACCACAGAATTAGATCGCGCGGAGCAGTCCCTCGAAAGCCACAGCACGGCTTTGAAAAAGCAGCTTGGGCTGCGCGACCTTGTCCTTACCCAGATCGTTTTTGTCGTTGGAACGAGCTGGGTCGGCGCCGCCGCCAAGCTGGGCCCCTCCCACCTCGCTTTCTGGTTGCTCGCTATTCTGCTTTTCTATGTGCCGCAGGCCGCCGTCGTGATCTACCTGAACCGCCTCATGCCGCTGGAGGGCGGACTCTATCAATGGGCGAAATTCGGATTCAACGAGTTCACCGGATTCATGGTGGCGTGGAATCTCTGGATGCTCGGCATCACGGTCATGGCGTTAAGTGGTCTGGTCGTAACCACGAACATCTCCTATGCACTCGGAACACAAGCGGCGTGGATGCAGGAAAGCAAATGGTTCGTCTCGATCGTCAGCTGCGTTCTGACCATCAGTCTGGTCGCGGTCTCCATCCGTGGATTGTCCATTGGGAAATGGCTGCATAACATCGGCGGCGTCGCCATGCTCGTCACTTATGGTGCGCTCATTCTTCTTCCCTTCCTGAGCCTGGCGCGCGGCGAGTTGAAGGAATATCAC
The DNA here is from genome assembly GCA_963788855.1 of uncultured Verrucomicrobiae bacterium. Lineage (GTDB taxonomy): Bacteria > Verrucomicrobiota > Verrucomicrobiia > Chthoniobacterales > UBA10450 > CAWBIE01. The sequence goes on along the minus strand of CAWBIE010000002.1, from coordinate 102,677 downwards.
CCACTCGCTTTCGTCGTGCCGACCCTGTCGCTTTTCAGCATCAATATCTTTTCCAAGTTGGCCGTCGGGGGAATGAGCGGGTTCGAATATGTCGCCATCCTGGCCGGCGAAACCCGCTCGCCGGCGCGCAACGTCGCCCTCTCGGTTCTGGTGGCCGCACCCATCATCGCTTTGATGTTCATCCTCGGAACAAGTTCGGTCCTGGCCTTCGTCGGCCACGGCCCGATCGACTTGATCGGTCCCGTGCCCCAGACGTTGAGCCTGGGTTTTCGGTCATGGCCCATCGTCGGCACGCTGGTTTCGGTGGCGATCCTGCTCCTCGTCGCACGATCCATTGCCGTGATGAGTATTTATCTGGCCGGCAGCTCTCGGCTTCCCATGGTCGCGGGATGGGACCAACTCCTGCCCGCCTGGTTCACGCGTCTGCATAAACAACATCGAACGCCGGTCAATTCCATCCTCTTTGTTGGTGGAATCACTCTGCTGTTTTCACTGGCCAGTTTGGTTGGCAACGGCGCGCAGGAGGCATTTCCAAGTCGTCGATAACGCGGCCAGCGTGTTTTATGCAATCGCCTACGTGATTCTCTTTGCCATCCCGCTGGTTGGCCTGAACAACATCAGCAGAAATGCACCGATGTGGGTGCGACTGTCGGCGGCCTGCGGCCTGATCGTTTCACTCCTCGCCATCGTCTTTACCGTTTTCCCGATCGTAGATGTGCGCAGCCCACTGATCTTTGCCGCGAAAATTATCGCCGTCACCATCATCGCCAACGGGATCGGCGCCGCCATCTTCATATGGGACCGAAAACGCCTCGGCGCCTGAAAGTTAGTCGCCAATCTACTTATAGAGGCGTCCCGTCTGGTACTCTTTGTGAGCTGCGAACAACGTTCGCTCGATGTCACGAGCGGTCATCTCGAACTTTCTGGCGAAATGCCGAAGTATCACCAGAAAGCGAAGCCAGTTGTTGGAACTGAAGCCGACGCCATCTGCGTTTTGCGCGACTGCACCCATTTTATGCAGGAGTTGCCACACTCGAATATCGATTACCCCGTAACGTTTTGGATCCAGTAGTGTGAGAATCGCCGACGCCATTGGCACAGAGACGCCCCGCAACTGCTGCAATTCCTCAAGCCGGCGTTGCTCGCTTCGCGTAGCGAGAGCTGCTCGAGTGGCCGCTCGAACACGCGCAGGCGAATTGGACCGGACGTGGTGGATGGCGCGAGGTGATTTCCAATAGCAGACGGCGGTAAGCTCGGCAGCCGTGAGATAGCCCCGCTTCCTGGCTGCACGCAATCGATGGATGAGATCCGCGGCGAACTTTTCCTCCTCGATCGAAAGATGCGCGCGAATGAGCGGCTCCAATCGGGAGTAAGGAAGCTTCTTCAGGCCCATTCTCTTGTTCTCGTCTGTTCTGCTCGCCTAACGTTTGGGTTCACCCGCGGGCGGAAGCGGGCAAAGCCCGCTGTAACACGTCAGGTGCGACGAAGGGTCAGGCGGCATTGTGCAGCGTGAGGCGCATTGGCAGGAAAGCTATACCGTGCACCTGCATGACCACACCGGCCGGAACGAAGCCGAACGAACGGTACACGGGCACTGCGTTCAGGCTCGAATTCACGGTGAATTCGGCGATCGGGCCGGCTCGAAGCGACAGCTGCCGCGCCTGCTCCCAAAGCGCGCGGGCAATGCCAATGCGTTGATGTGCCGCGGCGACGAACAAATGGAAGAGGTGCTTGCTGTCGCGCATGGCAATGAAGCCTGCCATTCGCCCTTCCAGTTCCGCGATCAGATATGCATAGCGCGGTGAGTCCAGGTACTGACGTTCAGCATCCTCGGAAACAGAAGCGAGATAGTGCTCAGCTCCGGCCCCGCTGGGTTCAAGCGTGAGAATCGGCTGAAAGCTGGCGATCAGACTCGCGACTGCCTTGGCATCGCCGGGATTGCCTGTGCGGATATGCATGATGCCTAACGAGAAGTGGGATCAATAATTACGTCTTGAAAAGCGTCTTTCCTGAACCTAATCCGTCCGCCTTCCTTCGGAGGAGTTGGAAGAACGCCCAACACAACCATCAATCTATCGCCCGGCGTCGCCCGAGCAATTCGAAACGTTGGATGTCTCGATTAACGGTTGGAATGCGTTTAGACTGATTGCCGACTCGAGAAGGGAAATGAAGCGATCAAGGATCAGTGCCGGACTGCTGATGTTCCGGAAGAAAGGAGGCAAGCTTGAGGTGTTGCTTGCTCATCCCGGTGGCCCTTATTTCAAAAACAAGGACGACGGCATTTGGACCGTCCCTAAAGGCGAAGTAGGTGAGGACGAGGATCTGCTCACACGGGCAAAGATCGAATTCGAAGAGGAAGTGGGCGTTGTTCCGGCGGTCGGAGACTTGATTGAACTCGGATGGATTAAGCAAAAAGGCGGCAAGATTGTGCACGCTTGGGCTTTCGAGGGAGATTTGCCGGAGGATTTTAAGTTACAATCCAACACCTTCGAAATGGAATGGCCGCCGCACTCCGGCAAAATCGAATCGTTTCCCGAAGTCGATCGAGCCGCCTTTTTCCCGATTGGCAAGGCCAGGACCAAAATCAAGGAGACACAGGAAGTGTTTTTTGACCGGTTGATTACGGCGTTGAATTCAGGAAAAAGCTGAAAAGTCCGCCCGCCGCGGCCGGACGACCCCGAACCCGTTCGGGGCTGAAATGGGGGAGAAGAGTTTCTACCGCGGATTACACAGATTTCACGGATGAGGAAAACGCGGCAAGCGGAGCGCTTGCCCTACAAACTGACATCGCCGCGTCCATCCGCGTTATCCGCGTAATCCGCGGTTCAATGAAAGAGCTGGATCTGAAGATTCGCGTGATTCGCGGGTGAAATCGGGGGAATGGGACGGAGAGCAACCTCCAAAATCCAAGTTCCAACATCCAAAGAAGCTCCAAAATCCAAGCTCCAAGCCTCAGAAGGACGCGGCATTCCTTTGGATATTGGCGGATTGGAGTTTCTCTCGCTTGAAGCTTCTCCGGGCGAGAGCAACCTCCAAAATCCAAGATCAAAATCCAAACTCCAAGCTTCAGAAGCGCGCGGCGTTCCTTTGGATATTGGCGGATTGGAGTTTGTCTGGTGCTTGGAGGCCCCGCTCGCGAAAGGCTTCGGAGTTGGTGCTTGGAGCTTCTCGCGGGGCGCGGCGAGCCCGGAATTAAGAGCCGGCGCAACTCTCCGCTACCCAGCGTAGATAATCGGGCAGACCTTTGCTGATATTGAGACAGACGATTTCTGGAACGTCGTAGGGATGAAGCACCCGCAGCTTGCTCTCAAAATCCGGGTAGCGAGCGGAAGACAGCTTGAAAATGGCGAGCGCTTCGCCGCTCGTTTCGATTTTTCCCTGCCAACGGTAGATCGATTCGATTTGCGGTACGATGTTGCCACAGGCCACGAGATTCGCTTCCACCAGCTGGCGGACAATCGTGCGCGCCGTGTCCGCGTCGGGAAAAGTGCTGAAGGCGAGAAGAAATTCGTCGGCCATGATCAGGCGGGCACCGGGGCCGCCTGCCGGCAGATCCAGCCGCCTCCCAGTACCACGTCCTCTTTATAGAAGACAGCCGCCTGCCCGGGCGTGACCGCCCTTTGCGCTTCGTGCAACCGGACACTGGCCCGTTCGTGTTCCAGCGGCGTGACGGTGGCGCGTGTGCCGGGATGACTGTAACGGATCTTGACCGTGACCTCGGTCGCTTCATCGGCCGCGCTCGGATCGATCCAGTTGCAACGGTCGACTTCAAACTCTTCGCAAACCAGGTCGTCGATCGTGCCAACGATGACACGATTCGTTTCGGGATCGATGTCCACCACGTAACGCGGCTGGGGCGAGCCGCCCGGTAATCCTTTGCGCTGGCCGATGGTAAAGAGCTCGATTCCCTCGTGCGGGCCCACGAAATTTCCGTCGACATCGTAAATCTCACCCCGATGAAATTCCTTTTCCTCAAGGCGCGCCCGCAAAAAGGCCTTGTAATCGTTACCCGGCACAAAACAAATCTCCTGGCTATCGACCTTGTCTGCGACTTTTAGTCCGAGGGAGTGCGCAATCTCACGAATCCGCGGTTTGTGCATGGCACCGAGAGGAGTGAGCGCGCGCCGCAACTGGGCCTGACGCAAAGTGGATAAAAAATAGGATTGATCCTTGCGCGGATCGATTCCCTTGCGCAGGACGGCGCGATCGCGGCCAGTGGCCGGTTCCTTTTGATGTTCGATAATGGCGTAGTGCCCGGTGGCAATATAATCGCACCCCAGAGCCTCGGCCTTTTCCCAGAGATTTCCGAACTTCAGTTTTTCGTTGCACATGACGCACGGATTCGGCGTCCGGCCCGCTTGATATTCGCTGGCGAAATATTTGATCACGGTCTGCTCGAATTGATCCGCTTCGTCGACCACGTAATGAGGAAAGCCTAACGAGTGAGCGACATTACGGGCGTCGGCTACGGCCTGGGGTCCGCAACATTTGTCCTCCGCGCGCGAAATGCAATCCTGCGGCCAGACTTTCATGGTCACGCCAATGACCTCGTAGCCCTGCTCGCGCAGGAGATAACCGGCGACGCTGGAATCCACTCCACCGCTCATGCCGAGAAGGACGCGTTGTCTTGGGGAAGTCATGGAATGGCTAAGGTTGGGCGCGTCGCTCGCGGAGTCAACCCGGTCGTGTTCGGCGATCGTGTTCGGCGGTCGGAGACCGCCGCTACAGATGCGGGGAGTGTCGCGCGGTCGCAGACCGATTGTAGCGGCGGTCTCTGACCGCCGATCTCTAGCGGTTCGACGAACCGGCTGCAGAGACATCGAAGGATCTTACCTATTCATACGGCGTCAGCTTCCGATGATTTGCGTGATCCGGATGCGAAGGCGAGGTCCCTCGCTTGCGCTCGGGATGACAAAACGGGAGGGCGCCGGAGCGAAGGCTGGTCCGCGCCCAACTGTAGGGGAAGCTGTCAGCTTCCCGGTTTGAGAAGACGGGACGCTAGCAGCGTCCCCTACAGAAGAATGATAAGACAGTTCGGGAGTGGACACCGCGGCCCGCCTTGGCGAAAAAGGTAGGGGCGGTTCACCGAACCGCCCGCGGACGATTGAGGTCAATCGCCCCTACCTGACCCGCGCGCTTACGAAGGGACTGTTGCGCAAGCTGAAGCGCCAGGGCAGATCGGCCGATCGGGTGATGCCAATTCGTTTATCGGCCACGACATCGGGCGTGCCCGTTCGGCGGAGAAAGCCATGGCGCGGATCAGCGCAGAGATTCATTTCGTGATGCCGGTTCGTGATCGCCAAAGCCTGGGTCAATTTGCCGGGCCCGGAGCAGAGACGGCGCGCATCCTGCACGCCGCGCCGTTTTTTCATGAGCGGGATCCCCCGTCTCGGCTGGAGCGCACGGAATAGCACGAAGCCGTTCTCGTCGCCTTTGATGAGCACGTTCAACATCCAGTGCGCGCCGTAACTGAAATAGACATAGGCCGTGCCGGCTTTGTTTCGTTCGACAAAGTCCCGGGTGCTGGGACGGGAAAAGGTGTGGGAGGCTTCATCGCCGCGCGCGAGATAGGCTTCCGTCTCGACGATCACCCCCGAACATTGGCCCCAGTTTAACTCCACGCCGATGAGTTCCCGGGCACAGGTCAGGGGATCGCGGCGAAAGAACGCCGCCCGAATCATGGGACCTCTCATCCGTGACAGCCCCGCTTCACCGAAGGGATGCTAGTTTGGCTTGGTGTAGTAAATCGGTAGATCGATCTCGCACGCCACCGGTTTACCGTCGCGGAAGGCCGGGATGAATCTGGCCTTGCTGAGATCCCGGATGGCCGCGTCCGCGAAGCCGAGAAAGGGCGGCTCTTCCGCCATGATGGTTGCCTTCAACGCATTCCCATTCTCATCGACCTGTATTTTGACATCGACCGAGCCATCGATCATAATGGGCGCCGATGTCGGCGGCGGGTAATGCCAGCCAGTGAATTGCGATTCGTTTCCGAAGAAAAGCTGTGGCCCGACGAAGTTGCTCTCGTTTTTCAGCTCCCCGATCTCCTGATTAGAGAAGATGCGCAAGCGTGGTTTGCCGTCGACAACCGCGAAGGTGACGGTTCCATAATAAATCGCGTCCACGGGCACGTGATTGTAAATCGCGGGCACAAACTTGGCGTTGGCGAGCTTCTTCTGAAGTTCCTTCTCAAGCACCTTCGAATCGGGCGTGCCACGATAGGTGCCGCTCCAAACCACTTCGCCGGATTTTTTGACGGAGCAGGTAAACATGATGAGGGCATCTTTTTGGCCTTTATTTATCAGGTCCTGGGTGTCGATCGTGTTAATCAGAGCGGTCGGGCCGCTGCCCAGCAAAGCCGGCCGATACATGGGAAGATCGCCTTTCCGGCCCGAAGTGACATCGATGGTTTGCGAAAAGGCAAGATCGACGACCAACAACGGCAGCAGGAGGGAGAGAGCGAACAAACGCATGGGCAGATACGCAAGCGGAAGCCTTCGCATTTGCAAGGGCAATCTGGAGCCCTAGGCCGCCGCGGGCAGGACCGGCAGAGGTTTGGACACAGTTTTGTGTCGCCGAAAATACTCGATCAACGCGTCCCTGGTCTGGATATCGTGGAGCCGGCAACCGACTGCTTTGTTTTCGAGCAAAGCGCGCAGTTTCATGAAGCGATGGCCGGCGCTGCGTGAATCGAAGGTGTTAAAGGCGACGACATATCTTTGATCCCGTACGAGCGCCGCTCCGTTACTGGACGAGACGGAAGTGATCCGCCGATTGGCCCCAGGGCCTTCGCTGCGGAGATTGAAGCCCAGCAAACTGCGGCGTTCGTGGCTGGCAAAGGTTTCTTCCATCACCATTTTGATTTCGTCCGGCGTCAATTCCGCAGTGACAATGTAGTTTTCGTAAGGAAGAACGCCCCAGATGTCATTGATTGTTTTTGGTCCAGCGCGGAAATCGTTTTTCTCATCAAAGAGACCGTGCACGGCAGCATCGATCTTGAAACCCCGGTCGCGCACGGCTTCCATCATGGCCGCGCCAATTAGTTGCTCGACCTCGCTCGGCTCGTCCCCATGACTCGACACGGAAAAAGTCTCGGCCAGTTCACCGACCGGCTCGGCCAGAGCGGCGTCGGAGAGGGCGAGCTGGGCCTGGGCGCGCGACATCACGATATGGTCGGGACGGAAACGATGATCCATCAATTCGCACCGGGCCTGCCGATGCAGGAGCCGCCGGGAAGCTCGGTCGAAAGTCAGGTCAATCCGGCCTACGTGGATTCCAAAATGATCCGCCTGGGTAAGCAAAACACCATTCGTTAGGCGACTGGCAATGGCCTGGTGGGTGTGTCCGCCGATAAACACGGCGGTTTCGGGAAACTCGGCCGTCAAAGACATGACGGTGTTGGCGAAATCGTCCCCGCCCGACTTCGTCTTGAGTCCCATGTGCCCGGCCAGCACGATGGCGTGGGCGCCTTCCGCCCTGGCCCGGGTCATGGCCCGGCGCACCGGTTCGACCGGATAGGGAAATTCCAGGCCCCGGATGTTTTCATTCCGAAACCAGAACGGCATTCCCGGAGTGGTCACACCAATGATGGCAATCCGAACGCCGCCTATCTCTTTGATAATATAGGGAACAACTCTGGCCAGTGGATTTCCCGGATCGCTCAATTCGCCGGCAGCCTTCCCCTCCAGGACGGTGTTCGCGGCCAGGACCGGCATTTTCGAGGCGCGCACCGCCTGGCGAAACGCATCGATTCCCCAATCGAACTCATGGTTACCGATAACCCAGGCGTCGTAGCGCAGGTGATTAAACAGGTCGATCATGAGTTGACCTTTGGTGCGCAGGCCGACGTCCGTGCCCTGATACACGTCGCCGGCGTCAATCAGGATGGTGTTCGGATTCTTGCGCCGCCAGCGCCGGATCTGGGTCACGCAGCGCGCCAATCCGCCAAGATCGGGATTCCCCTCGTAATCCGTGGTCGGCAAAATGTGCCCGTGCAGATCGGTCGTGTGCAGAATCGATATGCAAACCGTGTCGGGATCGAGTGCCGTGGCAGCACGTCCCACGCTTGGAAGTGCGCCGATCAATCCCGCCCGGCTAACGAGTCTTAAGAAATCGCGTCGCGTCCAGGTTTTGTCGGAATGAAACATCGCCTCCTCGGCATGCTAGCGGTCAGAAGGGCTCCGCCTCAACGAAAATGCTCCGAGCCCGGACCGAATCTTGACCGCATAATATTTGGGAGTGATGATGACTGTCTGTCGGGGAACGACGGGGGATCGTTAACCGCACCTGATCTTATCCTAGCTATGAGCATGAACGAAAATTCCATCAAAGAATTGAAGACCAACCTGAGAGGCGCAGTCATCGAGCCGGGCGATCAAGGCTATGACGAGGCCCGCAAAGTCTACAATGCGATGATCGACAAGAAGCCGCGCCTGATCGCGCGCTGTGTCGACGTGGCGGACGTCATTCGCTGCGTAAATTTTGCGAGAGAGAACGATGTGCTGCTTGCGATCCGGAGCGGAGGACATAACGCGGGCGGCCTGGGAATTTGTGATGACGGCCTGGTTATCGACCTTGCCAAAATAAAATACACACGGGTCGATCCCGCGGCGCGCACCGTCACCGCAGGCGGAGGCTGCACCTGGGGCGATATTGATCACGCAACGCACGTCTTCGGGATGGCCACGCCGAGCGGAATCATTTCTACGACCGGTGTCGGTGGCTTGACCCTGGGCGGAGGAATGGGACACCTGACTCGCAAGTACGGACTTACCATCGATAACCTTCTCTGGCCGATGTCGTCCTCGCGGATGGAAAATTCGTCAGGGCGAGCGCGAAGGAGAATCCCGACTTGTTCTGGGCTCATCCGGGGCGGGGGTGGAAACTTCGGCGTGGTCACCGCCTTTACTTTCAGACTGCACCCAGTCGATACCATCTACGGCGGGCCGATGTTGTACGAGCTGAGCGAAGCGGCGGAGGTGATGAAATGGTATCGCGAGCTGATCACGAACGCTCCCGACGAGTTGAATGGTTTCTTTGCTTTTGTGACGGTGCCACCGGGCCCCCCTTTTCCCGAGCATCTTCACCTCAAAACAATGTGCGGCATTATCTGGGCGTATTGCGGGGACCTAACGAAAGCGGAGACCACCTTCAAACCGATTCGCGCTTTCAAGAAACCCGCCCTCGACCTGGTGGGTCCGTTACCGCAGCCGGCCCTGCAAAGTATGTTCGATGAGCTTTACTGTCCGGGTCTGCAATGGTACTGGCGCGCCGATTTTGTGAAGGAATTGAGCGATGAAGCCATTGCTCAACATATTCGTTTTGCCAAGGCGATGCCGACCATGCATTCCACCATGCACCTGTATCCGGTGAACGGCGCCGCCGCCCGCGTGGGTAAAGATGAGACAGCCTGGAACTATCGCGATGCCATCTGGGCGCAGGTCATGGTGGGGGTCGATCCCGACCCGGCCAACAATGAGAAGACCATTGCCTGGACGAAGAATTATTATGACGCCCTCCATCCCCATTCGGCCGGCGGGGCCTACGTAAATTTTCTGATGGATGAGGGCGAGGATCGCGTGAAAGCCACTTACGGCGCTCACTACGAGCGCCTGGTGGCGATCAAGAAGAAATACGATCCCAACAATCTGTTTCGAGTGAATCAAAACATCAGACCCCGCGGGTGAAAGCTTCAAATCCCAACTCCGAAACTTTTCGCGAGCGGGGCGTCCAAGCTCCAGGGAAGCATCAATTACCAACCGGGAGCGGCGAAAAGCGGACCTAACGAAGCCGCACCAAGGAAATGAAGGCCGAGGACATAAGATCTTTGCAGGCGCCGCTTAAGGAGCGGTATCGAGAACGGCCTGAGACCGCGTTGGTCACACTTCGAGCAGAGGGGCGCATCGGGGAAGGTGTGACCTGCAAACTCGATACGGGAAAGGCGCTCGTTGAAGCGGGCCTTCATCAGGCCACGGGCGGCGATGGACTCAGCGCCTGCTCGGGCGATATGTTGCTCGAGGCGCTGGTGGCTTGTGCCGGTGTCACTTTGCGCGCGGTCGCGACTGCACTCGATATCCCATTGCGCGACGCAATTGTTCGGGCAGAAGGCGATCTCGATTTTCGCGGCACGCTGGGGGTGTCCAAAGAAGTGCAAGTTGGATTTCAGCAAATTCGACTTTCCTTCGATCTCGAGACCGACGCGAGCGAAGAACAACTGGCTACGTTGCTGCGCCTGACCGAACGGTACCGCGTCGTTTACCAGACGCTTAGTCATCCCGCCAAGATCGACGTTGCCCAGCGCGTTATCTCGCGATAATTTTATCCGGTGCCATCCGGCACCAGGGAGCAGATATGCCGACGTACATGGATATTCACGAGTTTCGCGACGGGGTCACTGCCGAAGAGCTGGCCAAGGCGCACGAAGCCGATCTCGCAGTCCAGAAGAAGCATGGCGTGAATTATCTCAAGTATTGGATTAACGAGAGCGCGGGCAAGGCCTTCTGCCTGGTCGAGGCTCCGGACGCGGAGGCGGCATGCCATGTGCACCGCGAAGCCCACGGTGTTGTCGCTGAGAAAATTATCGAGGTGCAACCCGAAGTCGTAGACGGCTTTCTGGGTGGCGGCGAGGTCAACTCGAGCGGAGCAGCTGTAGTTGCGGGTGGCAGCGCCGATGCGCGAGATCCCGGAATCAGAACCGTCCTCTTCACGGACATCGTCGAATCGACCACGCTGACGCAACGCCTCGGCGACGAGATGGCCATGGAATTTCTCCGCATCCACGATACGATCGTGCGCAACGCACTGGCCGCGGCCAACGGCCGTGAAGTGAAGCACACCGGTGATGGCATCATGGCGTCATTCGCCTCCGCCGCCGCGGCGGTCAAATGCGCCAGTCAGATTCAGCGTGAATTGGCCAAACATCAGGAAGAGGGCGATCGCGAGCGACCGATCAAGGTCCGGATTGGAGCAGCCGCCGGAGAACCGGTCGAACACCATTCCGATCTTTTTGGCGCAACCGTGCAACTGGCGGCCCGGCTTTGCTCGCATGCGCAGCCGGAACAAATTGTGGTTTCGAACGTGGTCGCCGAACTTTGCACGGGCAAACTCCTCGCCTTCCAGGATCTTGGAGAACTTGTCCTCAAGGGCTTTGACCACCCGGTTCGAGCCCACGCGGTGGCGTGGCAGGTCGAAGCGAACTGATCGGCGAATTGAGGCTTGGCCGCCCGCGTTTTCATGGAGCTGGACGGTATTGACCATATCGCTCTGAGCGTGCGCAACCTCGAGCGCTCGGCGCAGTGGTACATCGACGTCCTTGGATTCGAAAGGCGTTACGCCGAAGTCTGGAAAGGAATTCCGACCTTTCTGGTCAGGGGTTCAACGGGCCTCGCCTTGTTTCCCGCGGCACAAGGCTGGGCTTTGGCACAATCGGGCGAGAGCGAAAGCGGATTTCGGCATCTCGCCTTCCGCGCCGATGCGGCAAACTTCGTAGCGGCGCAGAAGGAGTTAAACGAGCGCGGCATCCGGTTTACATTTCAGAATCACGCGGTCTCGCACTCGATCTACTTCAGCGATCCGGATGGCCACCAACTCGAGATCACGACCTACGAGATCTGAGTGGAGCGCGCTTATTTCTTCAAGTGCCAGGTCTGCAGCACGCTTTTCCGGCGCAGGCGGCAGTTGTCATCGACAAGCGTGAAAAGGAGCGTGTCGCCGCTGCGCTGAAAACGATAGATCCCTCTGCTTTGGCAGCCTTTTGGCCTCATGCCGCCCGTCGTGAAGATGGTCAACTTATCCGCATCGATCTTGTACTTGCCCCAGGTGTCGCGTTTGCCATCGGTCGTTAGATCCACCTCGTACGTGCCGTTGGCTTTGATCGTCCAGACGGTCGCGACGGAGTTCGTCCACGAACCGACCAGAGCAGAAGGGTCGGCATTTCGAAAAAGTGCGCAACCGGGCAAAGTTGCCAGCAGAAACAAGGCGGCCAGGAGTTGAGACGAGCGCAGTTCGAACACGACTCTGACCGTAACCAACCGGGTCCGCAGACTCAAGTTTAAGAAGCCGGTCTCTTAAGCGACCCGGCCGCAACAGTTCTTGTATTTCTTTCCGCTGCCGCAGGGGCAGGGATCGTTGCGCCCGACTTTCGGCAAAGCGCGGCGGACGGGCAGATCGAGCGCGACTTCGCCCGCGCCATCACCGTTTTCACCGACGGCGGCCATGGCCCCAACCGGCTGAGGCTGGCGGGCACGGGCCGGAGCATTCCCGGCGGGGGCGTGTTCGCGCAACAGAAATTGCGGCAAAGTAGCCAGAAAATTCTCGAAAGCCTGAAGATTCGACGTGCTGCGAAAGAGATTATGCAGCACTTCGTTCTTAATGTTGGCCATCAAGTCGACAAACATGTCGTAGGCCTCGGTCTTGTACTCGATGAGCGGATCTTTTTGGGCATAGCCGCGGAGATAAACGCCTTCGCGCAATGCATCCATGGCATAGAGATGTTCCTGCCAGAGCCGATCGATGGCGTTCAGGATGATGTAACGCTCGAGACTTTTGACCGCGGTCGGCTCTTCGTGACTCGACTTGCGCTCGTAGGATTCCTTGATCCGCGCGATAAGGAACTGGGTATTTTCGTCAACCGAACGGCTTTCGAACTCCGCTTTTTCCTTGGTCAGACCGAGCGGAAAGGTCGTGTTAACCCAATGAAGCAGCGCCGTGTAATTCGGTTCCTCGTCACCGACGTGTTCTTTCACCTTGGCCGGAACCGCTTCGTCGATGACCTCGTAAATCAGAGTGCGCGGATCCTCGGAATCGATGACTTCGTTGCGATAGCCGTAGACGACCTCGCGCTGGTTGTTCATGACGTCGTCGAAATCGAGCGTGCGTTTGCGGGCCAGATAGTTCCGCTGTTCCACGCGTTTCTGCGCGGTTTCGACCGACTTGTTCAGCCACGGATGCTCGAGCTCCTGGCCTTCTTCCAGACCAAAACGCTCCATGATTTTCGTCATCCGGTCGGCCGCGCCAAAATTCCGCATCAAATCGTCTTCGAAACTGACATAGAAGCGGGAGCTGCCGGGATCGCCCTGGCGCGCGCAGCGGCCGCGCAATTGCCGATCGATGCGCCGCGATTCATGGCGCTCGGTCCCGATCACGTAAAGACCGCCCCGCTCCGCGACTCCGGTCGCCCAGCTTAATATCGGTGCCGCGACCGGCCATGTTGGTTGAAATGGTAACCGTTCCCGGCTGTCCGGCCCGGGCCACGATCTCCGCTTCCTGCATGTGGAACTTCGCGTTCAGGACGTTGTGCGGAACTTTTTCGCGCTTCAACATGCGGCTGAGCAACTCGGACGCCTCGACGCTGACCGTGCCGACCAGCACCGGCTGTTCCTTGCCGTGACGTTCTTTGATCTCGTTGATGACGGCGTTGTATTTTTCGCGCCGCGTCTTGTAGATGCGGTCGTTGGAATCTTTTCGCGCCACCGGTCGATTGGTGGGGATCACGTTGACGTCCAGCTTGTAAATATCGTGAAACTCGGCCGCCTCGGTCTCGGCCGTGCCGGTCATGCCGGCCAGTTTTTGATAAAGACGGAAGTAATTCTGAATCGTGATGGTGGCGAGCGTCTGCGTCTCGCGGTCGATCTGCACGCCTTCCTTGGCCTCGACCGCCTGATGCAAGCCGTCGCTCCAGCGCCGGCCCGGCATTTTGCGGCCGGTATACTCATCGACGATGACGACTTTGTTCTCTTCGATGACGTACTGCACGTCCTTCTCGAAGAGGCAATAAGCGCGCAGCAGTTGCGATATGTTGTGAATGCGTTCGGCCTGCACGTCGCAAATTTGCTGCCGCTCCGTCTTCGCGCGCTCCTTCTCTTCGGCGGAGATGTCCGGGTCGAGGTCGATATCGGTGAACTCGCTGATCAAATCCGGCAGAACAAAGGCGTTCGGGTCGTCCGGATTCATGAAGGAACGGCCCTGCTCCGATAAGTCCGCTTCCTGCGATTTTTCGTCGATGGTGAAGAAGAGCTCCTCTTTGAGGGCGAATAACTCCTCCTTGCGGCTGTCCTGATAAAACTGCAGCTCGGCCTTGTCGATGGCGCGACGTTTTTCCGGATCCTCCATCATGCGCAGGAGTTGTTTGTTGCGCGGCTGCCCGAGTTTGACTTTGAACATGAGCAGACCCGCGTCCAGTTGGGAGGCGGCAAACTTCACATCCGACTCGGTAATCTGACCGTCCTTCCCGGTAGGATGGACCTCCGTGAGGTGAACCCGAAGTTCGGTCGCGAGCTTGAGCACAGCCGGTGAAATCCTGGATCCCGATGGCTCGCGCGGAACAAACGTCTCGAGCGTGGAACGGTCCCATAGTTCAACCGCCTCACCGGCCAGGCGATTGCAGAGCATGGTCTGTTTGCGCACGAGCTGCTCGACGAGCGGCTTCCACTTGTCGTACTGGTGCGTCGAAATCGTAGCCGGACCGCTGATAATGAGCGGGGTTCGCGCTTCATCGATCAGAATGGAATCGACTTCATCGACAATCGCGTAGTGGTACCCGCGCTGCACCTGTTGTTCGCGCGTGGTGGCCATGCCGTTGTCGCGCAGGTAGTCGAAGCCAAACTCGCTGTTCGTCCCATAGGTAATGTCCATGGCATACTGCTGGCGACGAACATCCGGCGGCTGGTCGTGCTGAATACAACCCACCGTCAGCCCCAGAAAATTGTAGAGTTGCCCCATCCACTCCGCGTCACGGCGAGCGAGATAATCGTTTACGGTCACGAGGTGCGCGCCCCGTCCCGTCAGAGCGTTCAAATAGAGCGGCAGCGTCGCGACCAAAGTCTTGCCTTCGCCCGTGGCCATTTCCGCGATGCGGCCGCGATGCAAAACCACCCCGCCGACCAGCTGGACGTCGAAGTGGATCATGTTCCAGACCATGGGCTGATCGCAAACCAGGAAACTGCTCTTCCGTTCGGTCAGACGACGGGCCGCGTTTTTCACGACGGCGAAAGCTTCGGGCAAGATCTCGTCCAGGCGCCTCCATTGCTCCGCCACGTCGGGGATTTTCCCGAGTTCCTCTTTCCAGGCCGCAGTCTTGGCGCGGAGTTCGTCATCGGACAAGTTCTGGAACTGCTGCTCGAACTCGTTGATGCGACGCGCCATAGGCACCAGGCGCTTCACTTCACGCTGATTTTTCGACCCAATGATCTTCTTTAAAATCCAACCAACCATTTCGCCTTCAATATCGGCGAGGTTTCCACGACTATCAATTGCTCCCGCGAAGCCCCGGCACGGAAGACCATGGCCTGAGAATTCTTCCGTTGGGTCCTTTGTGGACGTTGTGCGAGATATTTTCCCGGCTAAGCTCGCGGCATGAAGAAGATCATTTCCACGCCCGAAGCTCCGGCCGCCATCGGGCCGTATTCGCAAGCCGTCCGTGTCGGTTCCACCATCTACTGTGCCGGACAAATTCCGCTCGACCCGGCAAGCGGCCAGATGGTTACCGGGGGGATTGCCGAGCAGACCAGGCGCGTGATGCAAAACATCGCGGCAGTCCTGAAAGCGGCGGGCCTTACTTTCGAAAACGTGGTCAAGACGACGATTTTTTTGACCGATTTTAACGATTTCCAGACAATCAACGAAATCTACGGCGCCCATTTCACGAAAGAGCCGCCGGCGCGTTCGACAGTTCAGGTGGCCGCGCTTCCCAAGGGCGGCAAGGTCGAGATTGAAGTCATCGCCGTCGACGAAGGTGGCTCGCGTGGAGGTGTGGCCAGCGATACATCGGGTTAGAACCCGTCAAGAATCCGCTCGATGACCAAAGACTTTCGCACAACGCTTTTGCATCCGGGGAGCACGCCCGTCTCGGGCGTGGGCGAAGCCGTCCCGGGTTCGCGAAGTTGTCTTGAAGACTGTTTCGGCGAGACGCCAAAACCAACGCCCGAGACGGGCGTGCTCCCCAGACCATGAGTGAAGATCTGCTGGCTTTATTTCGCAGGACCGGCGCTCTGCTCGACGGACATTTCGTTCTGCGTTCCGGTTTGCATAGCCGGGAGTATTTTCAGTGTGCGCTTCTTCTCCAGAACACGGCCATTGCCGCGCAAGTTTGCGGGTGGCTGGCCGACAAGCTGCGCCGGTTCGAGTGCGATACGGTCATATCCCCTGCTCTCGGCGGGATCATCGTCGGCCAGGAAGTTGGCCGTTCGTTAGGCAAACGCCACATCTTTGTCGAGAAGGAAGCGGGCGGTCTGGTTCTGCGCCGCGGTTTTCAGATCGCCAAGGGCGAGCGGTTCATCGTGGCCGAAGACGTGGTCACGCGGGGCGGGCGCGTGCAGGAGACGATCGACATCGTGCGCGCGCACGGCGGCGTGGTCACAGCTGTGGGCGTGATCGTTGATCGCAGCGGCCAGGCCAAACCGGACTTCGGGTGTCCCTTTGTCAGCCTGATTGAAATGAACGTCGAGACCTTCGAAGCGGACAAGCTCCCTCCCGATCTCGCCGGCATCCCACCGGTGAAGCCGGGGAGCAAATAGCCACGGCGCGTTTGCTACCAATTAAGGAGCGGAAACAGCGTCGGCGAAGTCAACGGAGTCTTGACGCTCCGCCCTGCGCCCATAATCTGAACCGCGTCGCATTTTGATGCGGCGATCTCTTGAACGCGCGCGTTGCTTTTTATCATTCCTCGGTAGGCAAGAAAATGATCGTTGCCCTCACCGGCATTATCCTGATCCTTTTCGTGGTCGGCCATCTCCTGGGCAATCTGCAGATCTTTCTCGGACCGGATTGGATCAACGGATACGCGCAGCATCTCCGCGATCTCGGTCCGTTACTCTGGGTCATCCGCGTATTCCTGCTCGCGACAGTGATCGTCCACATCTTGTTTACGATCCAATTGGCAATCGACAATCGGCGGGCCCGCCCAGCGCGTTATGTCGACAAGGAACATGTGAAAGCGAGCTTTGCCTCGCGTCACATGGTGGCGAGCGGACTCATCGTTCTGGTATTTCTCATTTACCATCTCGCGCATTTTACGCTGCGCGCAACGGATCCGCGCTTTGCTCTGCTCAAAATGGATGCACTCAACCATTACGACGTCTATTCCATGATGGTTTACGGATTCCAAAACATCTACGTCTCGGGATTTTATCTTCTCGGGTTGTTTTTGCTCACCCTGCATCTTGCCCATGGCTCTTCCAGTTTCTTTCAATCCCTCGGACTCAATAACAAGAAATTGGCGCCGCGCCTCGAGTTGGCGGGATGCATCTTCGCCTGGCTGCTCTTTATCGGATACACCTCGATTCCGGTCGCGGTTCTTCTCGGACTGATTAAGCCGGCCCAGCAGTTGTGAGCTAAAACTCGAATTCCGAATGTCGAATCTCGAAACAAGCTCGAAGCAGAAATGACCAACGAAGCACAGCGGCCGAATAGCGGAAAACGGACATTAGCACACGCCGGATATTTTGATCATTCGTCATTCCTTCGGGCTTCGTCATTCGGATTTCGTCATTCGAATCCCGATTCTTTTGGACAGATATGATTGGGACCCTGGACGCAAAAGTTCCCTCCGGCCCGCTCGCCAAAAAATGGCGCACCCACCGCGATCATGGACGGCTGGTTAACCCGAACAATCGCCGCAAATACGAAATCATCGTGGTTGGCAGTGGTCTGGCCGGGGGATCAGCCGCCGCCACCCTGGGCGAACTCGGCTACCGGGTGAAGTGTTATTGCTTTCAGGATTCGCCGCGTCGCGCCCATTCGATTGCCGCGCAAGGCGGAATAAACGCCGCCAAGAATTATCAGAATGATGGCGACAGCATTTACCGATTGTTTCACGACACGATCAAGGGCGGCGACTTCCGCGCGCGGGAAGCGAATGTCTACCGGCTCGCCGAGGTCAGTAATTTGATCATCGATCAATGCGTCGAACAAGGTGTGCCGTTCGCGCGCGAGTACGGCGGTTTGCTGGCCAACCGATCGTTCGGCGGAGCCCAGGTTTCGCGGACTTTTTATGCCCGCGGCCAGACGGGCCAGCAGCTTCTGCTCGGAGCCTATCAAGCACTGTGTCACCAAATTGAGGCCGGCACGGTGCAGATGTTTCCGCAGACAGAAATGCTCGACCTCGTCCTGGTCGATGGCCAGGCCAAGGGAATCATTACGCGAGACCTGGTCTCGGGAAAGATCGGCGCGCATACGGCCGATGCGGTCGTCCTCGCAACCGGGGGATACGGGAATGTTTTTTATCTATCGACCAATGCGCGCGGCTGCAACGTTACGGCCACCTACCGCGCCTACAAGAAAGGTGCGCTTTTCGCCAACCCCTGTTTCACGCAGATTCATCCGACGTGCATCCCGGTAGCCGGTGAATACCAGTCGAAGCTCACCCTGATGTCCGAATCATTGCGCAACGACGGACGTGTCTGGGTCCCAAAAAATAAGGAGGACGTTGGCAAGCAGCCCGATCAAATTCCCGAGACGGCCCGCGATTATTATCTCGAGCGAAAATATCCCAGCTTCGGAAATCTGACCCCGCGCGATATTGCTTCGCGCGCGGCGAAAGAAGTTTGCGATGAAGGCCGTGGGGTCGGCCCTAGCGGACGTGGCGTTTATCTGGACTTTGCCGACGCCATCAAACGATTGGGCGAAGACACGATACGCGAGCGTTACGGAAATCTGTTCGAGATCTACGAGAAGATTACGGGTGAGAACGCCTATCGGGTGCCGATGCGGATTTATCCGGCGGTGCACTACACCATGGGGGGCCTCTGGGTTGATTATAATTTGATGAGCAACCTGCCGGGTCTGTTTGTCATCGGTGAGGCCAACTTTTCCGACCACGGCGCCAATCGGCTGGGAGCAAGTGCGCTGATGCAGGGCCTGGCCGACGGCTATTTTATTCTCCCGAACACCTTGCCCAATTACCTTGCCGGGCAGATGGGGAAGCGCCCTTCCGCGGATCACCCCGAATTCCAAAAGGCCGAAGCTGAAGTGCGGGCCCGCATCGAAGCGCTTCTCTCGATTAATGGAAAACGTTCCCTCGATTCCTTTCACCGCGAGCTTGGCTTGCTCCTTTGGGATAAATGCGGGATGGCGCGAAACGCGGCGGGACTCCGGGAAGCGCTCGAGAAAATTCCGAAACTACGGGCCGAGTTCTGGCGGGATGTTCGTGTGCCGGGCACGGGAGAGGATTACAATCAATCGCTCGAACGCGCCGGACGCGTTGCCGACTTTCTCGAATTTGCCGAACTCCTCTGCCTGGACGCGCTCGAGCGCGACGAATCATGCGGTGGCCATTTCCGCGAAGAACATCAGACCCCGGAGGGCGAGGCGCTGCGCGACGACGAACATTTCGCATCGGTTTTTGCGTGGGAATACGCGGGTAACGGGCAAACTGCTTTACCCCGGCTGCATCGCGAACCACTCCATTTTGAAACCGTGCATTTAACGCAACGAAGCTACAAATGATAAGCCATGCCCCAACGCAAATTGTAGGGCAGGCGCCCCGCCTGCCGCCCACTGACGGCAACCGACGCGGTTGCCCTACAACCGCCTTCTGTCATGTCGAGCGCAGTCGAACAATCTCTCTCATCAATGAATTTTAATCTCAAAATCTGGCGACAAAAGAGCGCCCAATCGAAAGGCAAACTCGTTAATTACGAAGCGGCCGACATCTCCCCCAACACCTCGTTTCTCGAAATGCTCGATATCGTGAACGAGCACCTGCTCACGCGAGGAGAAGAGCCGATTGCGTTCGACTCTGATTGTCGCGAAGGCATCTGCGGCACCTGCTCGCTCACGGTCAACGGTGAGGCTCACGGACCGGATCATCCCGGCGCGGTTTGCGAACTCTACATGCGAAAATTCCGTGACGGCGAAACCATCACGGTCGAACCGTTCCGCGCGAAATCGTTTCCGGTCATTAAGGATTTGGTGGTCAATCGAAGCGCCCTGGATCGAATTGTACAGGCCGGCGGCTTTATTTCGGCGCGCGCCGGTTCGGCGCCGGAAGCGAACACGATTCCGATTCCGAAACCGAACGCCGATGTCGCCATGGAGGCGGCAGCTTGCATCGGTTGCGGCGCCTGCGCCGCCGCCTGCCCGAACGCCTCGGCCATGCTTTTCACGGCGGCCAAGGTTTCGCATCTCGCGCTCCTCCCGCAGGGCGGCCCGGAGCGCGCGAGTCGCGTTTTAAAGATGGTGCA
Source organism: uncultured Verrucomicrobiae bacterium (assembly GCA_963788855.1). GTDB lineage: Bacteria > Verrucomicrobiota > Verrucomicrobiia > Chthoniobacterales > UBA10450 > CAWBIE01. Next base: position 82,500 of record CAWBIE010000002.1, on the reverse strand, counting down.
AACGATGGATGCCGAAGGCTTCGGCAATTGCACGAATACCTATGAATGTGAAGCGGTTTGTCCGGCGGAGATCAGCGTGGGCTTCATCGCGAAGCTAAACCGCGAATACGCCAGGGCGAACTGGCGCAAGAACGCGGGCTGATAATTCCGGGGAGCGCACGCGCCCTCGCGTGCTGCGATTGGCGCCCTCGCCAATCGCTCCGTGCAGCCGCTAGAAATTTCGGCGAGGGCGCCGAAATAAGCACGCGGGGCGCGTGCGCTCCCCGGATTAGAGCGTCTCGGCCACGCACAGCCACAGTTTTGGATCGAGCTCCTCGCGCGCGCGCTGGCCCAGCGCGTCCGCGCTTCTCGCCTCCTTCAGCACGGCCAAAACGGTCGAGCCGGAACCCGACAGGAGCGCAGCCGCCACTTCCGGTTGTTTGAGCAACCATGTTTTGAGTTCTGCGAGAAACACATATTTCTCGAACACGGGCCGCTCGAGATCATTGACCAGGCGATAGCCATGGAATTCCTGCGGCGCGTATGCGATCCCGGGAATTTCGCGCGAATCCCTCCAGCGCGAATAAGCGGCCGCCGTGGACACGGCAAAGTCCGGCTTCAAAAGCAGGATCGCCAGCGGTTCCGCCAAAGGTTGCGGAGTAACGAGTTCGCCCCGCCCACGACACAGCGCCGCTGACTTGAAAATAAAGAAGGGGACGTCGGATCCGACGGTGGAACCGAGTTTGGCCAGCGCTTCCGGCGGCAGATTCGTCTCGAACAGTTCGTTCAGCGCCAGCAACGTCGCCGCAGCATCGCTGCTCCCGCCTCCCAATCCTGCGCCGTGCGGAATCTGTTTTTGCAGTTCGATCAAGACATTCGGTTTCAATCCGGTTGCCTCGAAGAACGCCCCGGCCGCGCGCACGACAAGGTTTTCCTGACCCGAAGGAATCGAAGAGTCACCGCACCGGAAGTCGAGTCCCGGTCTCCCGATCTTTTCGAGCACAATGAGATCCTGGAGCGAAATCGGCGCCATCCAGGTCTCGATCTCGTGAAACCCGTTCGGGCGTCGGCCCAGGACTTTGAGCGAAAGATTAATTTTCGCGGGCGCCGAAATTTGCATAGCTTGCAATTCAACTGTCATGTCGAGCAGAGTCGAGACATCTCTTGCTGTTCGTCCGGAGAACAATGAGAGATTCCTCGACTCCGCCCGGAATGACAAGAACCGCTGATAAAATCATCGTCGCCCTCGATGTGGCCACGCCGACCGAGGCGATTAATCTTGTTCACGACCTGTCCCCTGACATTTCCTTCTTCAAGATCGGACTGCAACTCTTCACCGCCGCCGGTCCAGAAATTGTCCGGGAAGTGCTCGCCACTGGAGCGAAGGTTTTTCTGGATCTCAAGTTGCATGATATTCCGAATACGGTCGCCCGCGCGGTCGAGTCTGCCGGCAAACTTGGCGTCCAGATGCTGAGTATTCATTTGAGCGGCAGCGGCGAAATGATTCGAGCCGCGGTCAAGGCGCGGAGCAACGAGTTATCGATTTTGGGCGTAACAGTCTTGACGAGCGCGACGCCGGAAAGCCTGAGGGAGACGGGAGTCACGGACAACGTGGAGAATCAGGTTCTGCGACTAGCCAGGCTTGGGATCGTAGCGGGAATCGACGGATTGGTGGCGAGTCCACACGAGGTTGAGATCCTGCGACCGCAATTCGGCGACGGATATCACCATCGTAACGCCAGGCGTACGTCCAGGCTGGGCGGAAACAGGCGATCAAATGCGCATCATGACTCCACGCGAGGCGTTGAAGGTCGGGGCCGACTTTCTGGTCATTGGCCGGCCGATTATCGCGCATCGGGCTCCCCGTCAAGCAGTCGCGAAAATCCTGGAAGAAATAACCGACTGACACAGAAAAACTCCAAAAGCCAGGTAGGGACGCACCTCCGGGGCGTCCGCCAGGTTCCCGTGAATCCGCGCGCATCGAATAAATCAGACGGCTCGGAGAGTCGTCCCTACCTGAAGAACATCGGTCAACCACCGGACGCAATCGGATACCGCAGCATGACGCTCTTTCGCGAGCTCGATGTTTATGCCGACCTGATCCCGCGATCGGCCGCCATGAATATGGCTCTGGACGAAGCGCTGCTTGAACAGGCAGAGCGGCCTTCCTTGCGATTCTATCGCTGGGATCACGCGGCCCTGTCGTTCGGATATTTCGGCAGATTCGAGGACGTGGCTGAGCATGCGATGGAACGCGATCTGGTCCGGCGATGGACTGGTGGCGGAATTGTCTTTCACGGAAACGACTTGACCTATGCCATCGTCATTCCTCACACAGCTGAGCTTGCCAGGGAGTCATCAACATCCATTTATGCCGCCATTCATCTGGCCCTGCGAGATGCCTTAATCACAAATGGCACCCGGCCGAATTGGCAGGTAGGGACGCCACGCTCGGCGTCCGCGACCCAAGCGCCATCCCTACCGAGGCCTGCTTCATGAGACCAGTTGTTGCCGATGTCATGCTGGAAGGTCGCAAAGTAGCCGGCGCGGCGCACCGCCGAACGCGCCAGAGCCTGCTACATCAGGGCAGCATTCAATATCCGCAGATGGCAGACAACCTGGGAACAGTCTTCGCGCAGAAATTATCCGGATTGTGTATCAATCAAACGATCGATGCGCGCGTTTCCGGCCGCGCCCGGGAAATTGCGCAGCAGAAATACGAAACCCAGAGCTGGCTGCAGCGCCGCTAATTATGGCGCGTTATCAACGCCCTCATATTTGAGATTGAAGGCGGCCGGTTGCCCCAAAATCAGGCCGGAACCTGATTTTCTAGAATTTCACAGCCTGGGAGCGTGTTCCTTTGACAACCTACGAGCCGTTCTTCTATTCTGCCTCCGTGGAAGTATCGATGCACTCGGCGGCGGCCTCGACGGCTTCCAGCGATGCGTTAGCCAGAGTGGCGAGCGTCGTTCGTCCTCAACTCGCCGATGTGGAAGCTCGCATCGCGGAGCAGGCCAGCGCGTTCGATCCGGCCATTGAGGGCTATGTCGCTTATGCGGTAGGCAGCCGCGGGAAACGCCTGCGCCCCCTGGTTGCGCTCCTCAGCGGTGGCGCGACCGGGCCGATCACATCCGAGCACATCGATCTGGCCGTGGTGGTGGAACTCATTCATCTGGCCACGCTCGTGCACGATGACATCGTCGACGAAGCCGAGCGGCGCAGATCGCAGCCCACCGTCAATGCGCGCTGGGGCAATTCCCTGAGCGTGCTTTTGGGCGACTGTTTATTTGCTCACGCCCTGAATTTATCGGCTAATTTTGAGAACGCGGAAGTGGGACGAGCCATCGCCCGCGCAGCGCGGGAGGTTTGCACGGGCGAGATTATTCAGACGCAGCGGCGATTCGATCTCCATTTGGGGATCGACGATTACATGCGCATCATTCAAATGAAGACGGGATCGCTTTTCGCGGTCGCGGCAGAGCTCGGCGGCGTCCTGAGCGGGGCGGAGACGTCGACGGTGCAATCCTTGAAGGAGTTCGGACTGCGTATCGGAACGGCCTATCAAATCTACGACGACTGTCTCGATATCGCGGGGGACGAAGAGGCCACCGGCAAGACGCTGGGAACTGATTTGCGCAAGGGTAAGTTGACATTGCCCGTGCTGATGCTGCTTCGCGCCGCGCCCGCGGTGGAGAAGGAGCGATGCGCGGAATTGATTTTGGGTGGCAATTTGAGCGAGATCACCCGGCTGGTGAAAGCGGCCGCAGCCAACGGAGCCTTGAGTGGCTCCATCGCGGCCGGTCAGGATCTTCTGCGGGAGGCCGAGGCTCGTTTCGAAGGGCTGCCCGCGAATGAATACAGCGACTCTCTCTACGGATTAAGCGAAGCAATTCGTGAGTTACTCGAACAGGTCCACGAGTAGATGAAATGCAGGAGGGATCTCGCTATCCCGATGGTCAGCAATCTCACGTTCCCCACCCTGCCGCATCTCTTCATCCAAAATGCCGCAGCTTAAGATCCGCGAGATGCCGCAGGACGAGCGGCCGCGGGAGAAACTCGCCGCCCACGGTGCCGCCGCCCTAACGGATCCGGAGTTACTGGCCATCCTGTTGCGCACTGGAGTCACCGGCCGCAACGTCATCGAAGTCGCGCGAAAACTTCTCCAGGATTACGGCTCCCTCCAGGGATTGAGTCGATGCACGGTGGACGAGCTTTCCCGGGAACGCGGCGTCGGCTTCGCCAAAGCCGTCCAATTGGTGGCGGCGTTCGGTCTGGGACAACGTCTGGCCAGTCAGAAGTTGTCCAACCAAAAGCTGGATTCCCCTGAAACGATCAACGAATTGCTCGGATCCGAAATGCGCAGACTGCGAAAGGAATCACTTCGGGTGGTCCTGCTCGATACGCGCTACCATCTCATTCGCGTCGAGGAAGTCTCGCTCGGAAGCATCAATGAGAGCATTGCGCATCCGCGCGATGTATTTCGACCGGCCGTGATCGCATCCGCCTATGCCGTGATTGTGGTGCACAATCATCCTTCGGGGGATTCCTCGCCGAGCCAAACCGATCACAGTTTGACCCGGCGCCTGGCGGAAGCGGCCGAGCTTTTGCAGATCAAATTGCTCGACCACATTATTATTGGTGCGCCGACCGACGGAAGCGCCGGTTATTTCAGCTTCAAAGAGGCGGGCGTGTTGTGAAGGTCCATGCCACAGCCGTGGTCGATCCGGCCGCGAAAATCGGAAAGGAGGTCGAGATCGGGCCGTATGCGGTCATCGGACCTCGGGTTGCAGTGGGAGACCGGACGATCGTGCAATCGCACGTGGTCATGCAGGGCAGAGTCACCATCGGGTCCGGAAATTTTATCGGACCTGGCGTCGTCATCGGAGCAGCCCCACAGGATCTCTCGTTTTCGCCGGAGAGAGAGACAGGCGTTGAGATCGGAAACGAGAATGTCATTCGCGAGTATTGCACGATCCACCGCGGCAGCCCGGAGGGCAGCGTCACGAAAATCGGCGACAAGAACTTTCTCATGGTCGGCGCCCACCTCGGCCACAATTGCAAGATCGGCAACGAAGTGATTATTGCGAACAATTGCCTGCTCGCCGGACATGTCTGGGTGGAAGATCAGGCATTCGTGGGCGGCGGATCAACTTTCCACCAAAACATGCGCGTGGGAAGACTTGTCATGGTGCAGGGCAGCTCGTCTTTCGGCAAGGATTTGCCGCCTTTTGTGCTGGCGGCCGAACGCAATTCAGTCGTCGGGCTAAACGTCGTCGGGTTGCGGCGAGCCGGCTTTGACGCGGCGCAACGCGACGAAATCAAAGCCGCCTTCAGATTGCTCTACAACAGTGGTCTGAACATTTCTCAAGCAATCGAGAAGGCCGCCGCCATGAACTTCGGCGCGCTGGGCCAGGAATTTTTCGATTTTGTGATCAGCGCAAAGAAGCGCGGCATCTGTCCGTACCGCGAGGTCCAGCACCACTAGACGCGGTTCAGCTGTAGCCGCGGCGCTCTGCCTGCCGAGCCGTAGCCTTGCGCGAAGGCTGGTCGCTCGCGTTCCTGAACGCGGCGGATCGAGTAAACCTCTGCCCTCGATTCTTCGCCATAATCGGTCAGGTAGGGACGGATCTCCGAGCCGTCCGACCTCTGACTTCTCCGCCTTTACGCCTTCAGCATTCCCCGCTTTAACCCTTCAGCGCTTTAACGCTTTAACGCTTTAGCGCTTCAACTCTTCTACCCTTCAACTCTTCAACTCGCCTACCTACTCAAGACCAAGCAGGGCGAGCATGCGGCCGGTGCGTCCCTTTTCCGCGCGATAAGAATAGTAACGGCCGAGATCGCACGCCGTGCAGACGCCACTATCATGAATGCGCGTCACACCGCGCGATCTGCATTGCTCGATAATGCGCGGCGCAATCTCGACTTCGTAATGAGGAGGCCGGATGCAGGGACTGAGCTGAACAACGAGGTCAGCGGCCTGAGAGCCGAAGCTCGCGACCATTTGATCAATCGCTCTCGCCGTAATTTCAAGCTCCGTGCCTTTGCGCCCTGAATGGACGAGCGCAATGGCGCGCGTCTTCGGATCGATCACATAAACGGCGCAGCAATCCGCCACGTGGATTCCGAGGGAAATTCCCGGCTGGTTCGTGATCAGCCCGTCGTAGCCGGCGAGATGTTGATCTGATCCGATCGGTGCATCCACCACGGCAATCCGGCTGCCGTGGACCTGTTGCGTCGTGAGCAGCGGCCAGTCGCCCATTCCCAGGGAGATCCGTATCTCCCGGTGGACGGCATCGAGACGCTTGAGAACTTCCGCCTTGTCATACGCGACCTCGATACCGGGAATGCGCTGAATAAAGGCATGACGACAAATGCCAGTCAGACTCAGAGCTGGAAACTGCTCGAGGGGATGATTCTGGCCCGCCACTCAAAACCCTTACCCTCTGTCCGCGGAAACGCGAATGCGATGGAAAGCGCCGCGAGAACCGTGGATTGCCGGGGAGCACGCCCGTCCCGGGCGTTGGCGAAAGCGTCTCGCTTTCGCGAAACTCCCCAAGTGTAAAATTTATTCCGGCGAGACGCCGAAAATCAACGCCCGAGACGGGCGTGCTCCCCGGAACTCCGCTACTTGGAGTATGGCCTGCGCTGATCCCCGGTGTCGTTGGCGAATGGATTGGCCATAGGCGATTTGCGCTTGCCCGTGGCATCGACACCGCTGCCCGTATCGTAAACAGCTGACCGGGTCGCGTGCGGCGCTATTTTGTTAAACGATTCCGTGAAAACACTCTGCGTACCGGTAACGCGATCGAACTCAGCCAGGGACGCAATGTAGCCGAAAAGCGCCTGCAGTCGCGTGGACTGCGCGGTCGTCAATTGCACCTGCGCGTTCAGGACGTCCAACTGCGTGCCGGCGCCGGCATCCAGGCGAGCCTTGGCTAAACGGACCGATTCATCCGCCTGTTCGACCGTTTTCTCCGTCGCCTGAATCAATTCGCGATTCTGCAAAAGGTTCGAAGCCGCCTGCTGGATCTCCAGCTCGACCTGCCGAACCGTGTCGTCATAAGTAATTTTTGATTCCGAAAGCAGCGCCCGCTGTTGTTTCACCTGGCCATAAACCTGACCGCTATCCCAGATCGGCCAACTGCCTGTGACGTTGGCAACCCAGCCTTTTGAAATGTCATGCCAACTCGAGTTCAGAGGCGAGCTCAGCCAGTCGCCGCCGCCGTTCGTGGTGATGGTTGGCAGGAACCCGCCCAACGCGACGTGCACCTGCTCGATCTGGCTCAAAACGTTGGCGCGCGCCTCTTTTAGGAGCGCGCGCTGCTGCTTTCCTTCCTCTATCGCCCGAACCAGCTCGACCCGTCGAGGGATATAGATCAACTCACCGACTACGTGAATCGGCGCGGCCACACCGCGCCTGGGGTCGTAATCGAGGCCGAGCGTCTTGGCGAGTTGCAGTATCGAAATTCGATAATTGTTGCGGGCCGCAATGAGATTGGGAATCTGATTGGAAAGTTGGACCTGAGCCTGAAGGACGTTGAAACGCGGCACCGTCCCGGCGTCGAAACGGTTTTGCTGGTCCTGCAACTGGCTCTCCAGCAGTCGCACCGATTCCTCCTGCACACCGATCAACGCTCGGTCTACAACCACCTGATAAAACTGCTGCTTCACCGTGGAAATCACCTGGTCCACCACGTTGCGCAGGGAGAAGTAGGCCGCGTCCCGCTGGAAGAACGTCGAGCGGATGGACGGCCAGGTCGTGCCGTTAAAGATTAACTGCGTTCCCGTCACTCTGACCTCATAGGCGACATCGCTCTGCACGATTCGTCCGCTGCCGCTCCCACCTCCGGTCGAGAAACCTCCCTGGTGAAGATTCGGATCGGTCCAATCGTAGGTGGAGTTGGGACCAATATGCGGCAACGCTTGCGAGCGGATCTCGATAATAACGCCCTTGCTGCGCTGAATCTCCTGCAAGGCCCGGAGGATGTCGGGATTTTGCCGAAGCGCCGTGGTGACGGCTTTATCAATCGTGTAAACCGGCGCGCCCTGTTCGGACCATTGGAACGAGCTCGAGGTATTCACGGCGCTTGTTTGATAGGGAGTGGACGGCGGGACGTGGCTTCGGGGGCGGGCGTCGGTGTCGCCAGAGGCGTGGACGTCGGCGTTGGTATGACCAAAGGCGTACGGCGGCATCGGCGTAGCGGTCGGGGCCGGACTTTGCCCAAAAGCGAACGACGCGAGCAGAAGAGCGCCCAGGACAACTCGGTGAATAGCAAGGTGTTTTCGCATCGAATGGATCCGGAGATTCAACTACGCGGCGTTTGGCCTGAGTGCTTTAGTTCCGCTTACCGTTGTGTGATTACACTGCCGTCGAAGGGATGACAATCATTTCGATTGGCAGTAATCGTAAATCTTGCTGTAGATGTGCAGCCACGCCTTTTGCTCTTCGTGCGTCAGGTGCTGCATAATTTTCATAAGATTACCCACCATTTCCTTGCGGATGCGGCGCACCAGCTCGGACCCCTTGGCTGTGATACAAACCATCACCTTGCGCCGGTCTTCTCGAACGCTCGAACGTACGACATAACGGAGATTTTCGAGACGCGCGACCAGGCCGCTCGCCGCCGCCGTGGTGTGTCCCATTTTTTGCGCGATCGCCGACATGGTCAGCACTTCTTTCTGGTCCAGGTAGGCGAGGAGGAAAAATTGCGGAAAAGAGACGTTGCCCGGAGCGAGCTCTTTACACAGATGCAATACGAAGCAGCGCTGCATCTCCAGAACGATGTGAGAAAGGCGCTCGGCATCGGCACGAATTTCATCAGTCGGACTTCGTGCAAATGCGGTGGCGGCTCCCATAATTCCGGCGTTAATCTTAAAATGCGCCAGTGGCCTGTCAAACTATAGCCGCTCAGCCTGAAGCGCCGAAGGCGCTGTAGCCGCCCGCTCTGCCCGCCGAGCCGTAGCCTTGTGCGAAGGCTGGTCGAGGCGTTTGTCTTTCAGAAGGCCCTGTAGCCGCCCCGCCTCTGCCCGCCGAGCCGTTGCCTTTTGCGAAGGCTGGTCGGGGCGTTCTTGAACAAACGTTGCAGGAGCGGCGACTACAATTCCCAAATCTCGACATTAACGATCGTCCCAGACTTCAATTCGCAGCCCGGTCCGACCCGCAAGCAACGCGTTGGATTGGCTCAGACCGAAAAGCGCATGCGATTCCTGGCGCCCGGTTGGCTCGAAATCTCCCCGCTCAAGTCTTCCACGAAGGTAATGCGCGCGATCGCCCGCATTTTTTACATCGACCGCCAGTCGTGCGGCGAAGGTTCGCGGTTCCAGCTCACGGTCCGAGGCCCCCATCATCTTTAAGATCGCCGGGCGAACGAACTGCAGAAAGGTTACAAAGGCCGAAACCGGATTGCCTGGGAGACCGAAGACCGTACAGGCGCCAATCCGGCCGAAAAGAAATGGTTTCCCTGGTTTAATCGCGACGCGCCAGAGATCGATCTCGCCACCGAGCGAGACCAGCGTTGATTTGACCAGATCATGCTCGCCCACGGATACGCCCCCGCTGATGATGAGGACGTGAGACTGGGCGCCCCGGCTGATCGCCTCGGCCAGACGATCCTTTTGATCAGGACAATGTTCCAACGATCGAACGGTCGCGTGACTCTGTTCCAGCAGGGCGCGCAGCAGCACCAAATTACTTTCGTAAATCTGACCGGGCTGCAACGTTTTGCCTGCGCTCACAATTTCGTCTCCGGTCGAGATGACAGCGGAAGTAACCTCGCCACCCACCATCACATCGGCGAAACCTTGGGCGGCGAGCAATGCAGCATTCGTAGGTCCGATCCGCTGACCCACCGCCAGAATTTTCTGGCCTTGGGCAAGATCGCAGGCCTGCCGACGGATAAAGTCGCCCTGAACGACCTCGGCATTTATTACGACCTCATCACCGTTGCGCGATACATCCTCCTGCATCACGACGGCATCCGCGCCGGCCGGAATCGGGGCACCGGTAAAAATGCGCACTGTCTCTCCAGCGGAAATGCAAAGTCGCCGATCCACACCGGCGGGTTGCTCGCCTACGACGCGCAACTGCACGCCCGGAGCGCACGAATTTGCCGCGACCGCGTAGCCATCCATCGCGGAGTTGTCGAACCCTGGCAACGGGACGCGCGACAAATAATTCTCCGCCGCGAAACAATTCAGGGCATCGCCTAAGGCGACTCGCCGATTCGGCAGAGGGCCTACGCTGGCCAGAATCTTGTTGCGGGCTTCCTCTTCGCTAATCATGGCTATAGGGGCGCTGTTAGCTCGCGAAGGCTTTCGGAGTTAGCGTCCCGCATCGATACGGTGAGGGAGGGGCTGCCTGGAGGCAGAATGACGCATGACGCATGACGAATGACGAAGCCCGACCCTTAAGCATCCCTGCTAGCCCGCCGAGCCGCAGCCTTGGCGAAGGCTGGTGCATCCAGAAGTGTTGCCCGGCTTGTGAATTTTTCTCACCTCGTTTTCAACTCGGTGAGGGAGGGATTCGAACCCTCGGTACCCTTTTGGGGTACGGCGCTTTAGCAAAGCGCTGCTTTCGACCACTCAGCCACCTCACCAACAGGTCGGTCAGAATATGACGCGCAATTGGCGGTTGCCAATTGCCAATTGAAACGCTGTGTCCGTAGCCCGGCATTGTTTGATCGCGCGGAGGCGGTGGCGATGGAATCTGTAGGGGAAGCTGTTAGCTCGCGAAGCCTTTCGGAGTTAGCTTCCCGACCCAACGTTCGACGTTCAGCAAGCCCCAGCATTTCCACCACACCCTGCCGCTGTCGCTTACTGGAGATGCTAGAATTTTTCGGATTTCGGAATTCGACATTAGTCATTCTGCCGCCAGGCAGAGTATGGACAAAAGTATTGACACTTTAGACATACCATGTGAAGCGAGAGGCGGCATTCTCACGGTCCGCTTCACCTATCGGGGCGAAACCATTCGCATCCTCGGGGCAGGCTATTGGCGGAAAGGCAAAAGAATCTATGAAGAAAAAAACGGTTAGATACACAGATGACAAGCGCGAGATCATCGGGGAATTGCGCGCCCTGCGAAAGGGCGAGCTTCCTTCGCTCGACGACCTCGTGGGCAGGCTGCACCAAAAGCAGAAGGTAACCCTCGCTCTTGACCGCGAAGCCATCTCGTTTTTTAAGCGCGAGGCAATTAAAAGACACACCAGTTACCAGCGGATGATTCGTAACCTCGTCCTCGCCTACGCCCGGCAGCACGTCAGATAAGAGTCTCCAGCCTACTCCCATTCCTGCGGCACCTCAGCCATTCGTAATGGAGCTTGGATTCGCTATTCCGAGATTATTCCCGGACCGACGCCGCGCTGCGTTGCATCGAGATCCTCGCCGCAAACGGCGCACGATGGCACCCTAACGATCCCTACCGGGTCAGCTGCTTTCGCAGAGCCATTGCCAAAGCTCCGGCCTACGATGCCATTCGCCACCTCGAGCGAATCATCAACGCCGGCGCCATTGAACAGCCATTCTTTCAAGACCTCATGCGCACACCGCGAATGAAAGAAATCTTGAAGCAAACCTATTCGGGCGTAATCAAACTGCGTGAGTACGCCGGTTACACCGGCTCGCGCTCCCGCAAAAAACGAATGCCGAAATGATTCGGTTATCCCGAACCGATTCCGCTAAATCTCGATGCCGATATCCGTAGCGACCTGCAGGGCAAACGCAGGAACCGGATCGGCAAGTTGTTCGATGACCTGATTAACCGACTTTCCAAGTGTCGCGCCGATCTCGTGAAGGCGTTGACTACCAGTCCTTGATTGATCGAGTAGAGGCTCGCGAGAGAACTTCGACGGATGGTGCGCCTCGATGCTCCACGGCTCGAGCGATTCGGTAGGAAAGTCCCTCAGATTGAACGTCACGATGACCTCACATTTGCCGCGAATCGCAGCGGCGAGAACATGCCGATCCTTCGGCTCGTTCGTCACACAAGCCTCGATTGGCTCGAAGACCTTCGAGAAGAGCCTCGGGGAAGTGACTCGCGATCTGTTCGCGTCGGTAGGTGACAAGATCGGGCGGCCAGCCTAACTGGTCCCGCAATGTTCCGTCGGCCTCATCAAGAATCGGCACACTCCAATGCGGCAAGTACAGCCGCGGCGTCTCCGCTAGTCTGAGAAGCAAATCGGTAACTCGCTGATTGGCCAGGACACAAGCGTCGAGGATGACCGAGAAGTCGGCGTTCACGCAAACGTAAGCTGATCAGTACAGCCCGGCCTCCTGCGCCTTGCGCGCCAGTTCGTCAAGAGCCTTCCGGCGACTTTGGTCGCGGGTCTGCTGGAACGTGATCAGGTCTTTCATACGAATCCGACGGTGAGCGCCGACTTTGTGGAACGGAAGCTCGCCGGATTCGAGGAGCTTTATCAAATGAGGACGCGAAACGCCGAGAATGTTGGCAGCCGCCTGCGTCGTCAATTCCTGCATCTCCGGAACCAGCGAAATGACCTTTCCCTCCTGCATCGCGGACGCGACCCGAACGAGTAACTCGTATATGGGCCGCGGCAGTTCGAGCCGTTTACCGCGTTCGTCCACCAGCGCGGGAGGTTTTGTCTCGTTTCGAAACAGCGCGACCAGATGGCGGACAGACTCGGTGTCGTCCGCAGAAAACTGCGACGGATCGAGCCGGGTCGACAGGCGAGACTTGAGGAGCGTCGTCGTCATAAACGAATTAAACGCAATATTCGCACCAAACGCAACAGATATTTTCACCTTCGGCTTAGAAGAGCCGCTGGGCCGACTAGCGCACAATGAAACCGCACTGCCTCAGCAGTGCGGTTCTTGTTTTGGGTCTCGTTCGTTACGGGATGTAATGCGGAGGAAACCCTGGAGGGGATGTTAACGACTGAGTCGGGTCCGCCGGGTCCGACGGCGTCTGCAGGCCTTTGCCCTTGCCGTGGCCTTTGTGACCCCCACCCTTGGGATCTTTCACCGGCGTTTTATCATGAACCGGTACTTGTTTGTTCGATTTTGGCATATCTAGCCTTTCTCGTTTGGGTTGATGTTAGTTTTCAGTGGCATCCGCTTTGTTTCTTTCGATGCATTCACTTCGGTTCATTATCATCACTCCTTGTGCCAATTCTTGCGAAACCGGCCGGAACCGGAAATCGCGGCGATTGCTTCTTGTCTTTCTAATTCATAGCAAGACACTTATATAGAATCGAATTCGGACATTCTGGATCGCCTGCCAGCCTTCGTTGAAACGTCGATGGCCTAATTATGCTACAACGTGGTATTGATTTAGTCGCAAGAGTTGCGCTCAATTGTAGTTCCCCGCGGCGACGTCTTTAGACGTCTCAGCCCAAATCTTTAAGCTGGTAAAACGCCTTCTACTCTGACACGAATCATTCGTTCGACGCTCTTTACACCGAATAACAACCCCCAAAAAAAGGAAGACTCGTAATGCCAACGTCAAAGAGAAAAACTGAAGTTTTCGACAAGACGCCAAAGAAAGATCCTAAGGGCGGCGGTCACCACCACGGGAAAACTGGAAAAGCTGCCAAGGATCCTAACTACGAGCCACCCGATCCGCCCATACGGGTCGGCCCGGGCGGCTTGATTCCGTAACGAACTCAAAACCGCAGTGCGGCGACCTCGCAGTGCGGCTCTTTTTTACGTTCGTGTGGTCGCTGCGATGGCAGGCGCTCAAAGAGGTCCCAACATTAGAGCTTTGTTCCTGACGATCTGCTGACTAACCAAAGGGGCAGGATCCTTTGCTTTCGGACGGTGCGAAGAGGGCGAGCATTCAGAAGTTCTTTGTTGCCACAAGCCTCTTCAGCGCATTTGCCGGGCGGATCGCTTCACCGAATTCTGTAGACCACGGCGAAGACGCTCCTATTGAACGGCGTCAAAGATGCTTTTATTAAGTAGGCTTGACTCCGTTTTCCCGTTTTACACTCTCGCAAAGGAACCTTAGTGTCCGCCGCTTCATGAAGTTCGGCCGATTGTTTCAGTTTGTCTGCGGAGCGGCCATTGTAGTCCTGTGCTGTAGCTGCGAAGAAATGGAGATGGCTCCGCAGCCGATGGCCGGTGGCGGCTGGCCGATGGTCGCCCCGACCCCGCCGGTTGGCTATTGGGAGGGCGACGGCGTGTCAGGCTCGCCGAGAATCGTCGTTAATCTCACCGAGCAAAAAGCGTATTTCTACAAGGGGAAGCGGCTGGTGGGAGAGTCTACCGTTTCAACGGGCAAGCGGGGATTTTCCACACCGCCGGGGCATTACCATGTCGTGTCGAAGGACAAAAACCATGTCTCGAGCGAATTCGGCGATTATGTTAGTCGCGACGGCGCCGTGGTGAAGCCGAACATCGATGTGCGCAAGGATTCGCAGCCGCGTGGGACACACTTTGACGGCGCCAAAATGCCGTATTGCATGCATTTCAACGGCGGCTATGCCATGCACCAGGGCTACGTCCCGCCGTTTGCTGCGTCCCACGGGTGTATCCGTCTGCCCAAGGGAATGGCGGAACACTTTTTCAACGCCGCCCAGGAAGGCACACCGCTTACCGTGAAGGAATAAGGCGAGCGCGCGAACCGCTTAACCCGGCGGCCAGGCCAGCGCTCGTTTGCCAAGGAGGTGGACGTGCAAATGGGGCACACTCTCCCCGGCGTCCGGGCCGCTGTTAATCACCACTCGATAGCCAGTCGACAGCTTGAGCTTTTTGCCAAGATCGCGGGCGACCAGGAGTAATTTACCGAGCAGCGCTCGATCGTGGTCGGTCGTCTCCGCCAAACGCGGAATCACGCGTTTCGGCACGATCAGGACATGCACGGGCGCCTGCGGGTTGACGTCGTGAAATGCAATGGCGTCATCATCTTCCCAAATGATTTTCGCCGGAATCTCTCGCGCGATAATCTTTTCAAAAATGGTCATGGGAAGGTCAGAGGTCAGAGGTCAGAGGTCAGAGGTCAGAGGTCAGAGGTCAGAAAAGATAAGCAAACTTAGCGCAGTGAACAATCGAGGTGGGCCAGCTCGCCCGTCGAGGAAAGCTTCTCCCGCACGAAACACACGATCTCTTCGCGCAACGAATCGCAGGCTCGCGTCCAAACCTTCGTCCGGCGCAGGTGCTTGACTCCGGCATGCAACGAGCAGAGGTGCAGGCTGTCCGTTCCGGTCTCGATCAGCGCATGAATGCGTTTTTCCAGGAGATCGAAGAAGGCCAGCTCGTATCCGGTCCCTGCCTCGTGGGCGATGTCGACCAGCGAAATCGAAATCGGCGGCGGCGCGGGCGCAAAGTGCGGGATGATCTCCTTGTAACCAATGACTTTCAGAACGTAGCGCACGGTTTGCGAAAGCTGGCTGAAAGCCACGAACGATTCGTCATTCCGCAAGCGCAGATAGAAGGCGATGCTCTCCGTGACATGATCCGTTAGCCACCAACGCGGATAACCAGCCTTGTCGGCGGCGCGCGTAATGGCGGCGTGTAACCAATCGCGGTTGAACTCAAAGAGCTGCCCGGACTCGCACCGGAGATACGGAAATTCTTCCTTAAACGCGACCATGATTTGCTGGTTCCGGCGGAAAGAGTTCCCGCTGCAGCGAGTTCGGCTTCACGCGGCGCCCAAGCTGGTGAATGGCATCGACAAATTCATCAACAGCCTGAAAGCGCTGATGCACGGAGGCATACCGCAAATAAGCCACCTCGTCGATGCCGCGCAGTTTTTCGAGAACCTTCGCGCCAATGGCCGAGGAAAGAACCTCGCGTCCGCTTGTTTCCAGTTCGTGCACGATTTCATCGACCGCGTGCTCCAGGGTCACAAGACTGATCGAACGCTTCTCGCACGCCTTGGCCATGCTGTTAACGAGCTTGCGCCGATCGAAGGATTCGTGCGTTCGATCACGCTTCACCACGCGCAGGTCCGAGCGTTCCACTTGCTCGTAGGTCGTAAACCGATAACTGCAGCTGAGGCATTCGCGACGGCGGCGGATACTGGAGTTGTCGCGAGACTGGCGCGAGTCGATGACTTTGTCATCACGAGACCCACACTTGGGGCAACGCATAGTGTTGGGAGGACAACTAACACACTATGGATTGTGTAGTCAACGGGTGTTTACGCCCTTCGCTTCGATTCACCCCGGGCCAGGAATCCAAAGACATTGCAGAGAGCAAGGAAGCAAAAGCGCACTCACGCGAAGCAATTTCGCCAGTGCGCCGTGAACCACAAATCCCTCACCTCCCGCCTACGCAGCGCTACGGCGCGACAGGCAATCCTCTCCCTTGCCAAGGGCGAGGAAGAGGAGCGGGCACACGCGCCAGCCGAAAAGCTCTGCTCTCTTCTCCTCTCCTCCTCGGCCGAGGAGAGGATCAAAGGTGAGGAGTCGACTTTGCCAGTCTGATTTCAGTCAGCTTAATCGCGATCGAGGGAGGGTTCCGGGTGCGGACGCAGGGAGAATCCGTTCCCGGATTTGGCAAGACGAGCGCCATCACCGCCCTGCGTGAGGCGCTACGCTGCGGCGGCGGGCTCGTTCGCGGCGGGCTCTTTCGCCGCAGTTTTTTTGGCCGCGGTCTTCTTCGCTTTCGGCTCCTTCCTGGCAAATTCAAAACCAACTTTGCCATTCTCCAGCTTGAGATGCGCGGAAAAGGGACGGCCCTTCTTCGAAATGAATTTGTGCAGCAGATCCGTTTTGCCCTGGCTGATTAACTTCTCCACCTGCTCCTTCGGGATTTCACGATGCAAAATCGTCTTGCTGATCCGGAAGCTGCAGGTCTTGGGAGAGGCGACTGCATTTTCACAGGCATAGGCGCGATCGAGAACGTAAATCTGTCCCTTCTTGCAAATGGGGCAAAGGCCGAGCGTCTCGTGCCGGGCCGGATCGATCTTCTGCGGCTCCCCGTTGCCATTTTCCTCAAAATCGAACTGCTGCTTGAAATCCTGACCGAGTTTAACAACGGCGCCGAACTTCCTTCCCATCTTGCTGCGAAAACCCTCCAGCGGGCCCACCCGTCCCTCGCGCAAGAGTGTCTGCACTTCGGTGCGGTCGAACAAACGACCGGCCATTGTCTTCCAGACAATCAAGCCGCAGGACTTGCATTTAAATGTGCGGTAATCCTCATCGAACGGGCCGCCACCGCATTTTGGGCATTTCGCATCGAGCTGCTCGAAATTTCCTCCCACCGTGTCGCCCTCGAAATTTTTCGCCTTCTCGACGATCTCGCGGGTGAACTCCTTGATCTGGGTCATGAAAACTTTTTGTTCCATGGCGCCTTTGGCCATCTGCTTGAGCTTGTGCTCCCATTCTCCGGTCATTTCCGGAGAGCAGAGCGCCGAAACTCCGATCCCCCGGAGCAACGTGATCAAAGCCATTCCCTTGGCCGTCGCGATCAATTCGCGGCCCTGCCGGGTGATGTAGCCATCATAAATCAGTCCTTCGATGATGGCCGCGCGGGTGGCGGGTGTGCCGAGGCCTTTCTCCCGCATCGCTTCCCGCAGTTCTTCGTCCTCGACCAACTTACCCGCGCCTTCCATGGCCGAGAGCAGGGTCGCTTCATTAAATCGGGCCGGCGGCTTGGTTTCGCTCTCCACCACCTCGAGGTCGAGAACCCTGGCCGGCTCGTTAGGCAAGATCGCCACGAGCGACGCTTCGTTTTCATCAGCCCCAGCGCCTTCGCGACCATAGACGGCCAGCCAGCCGGGATCTTTCATGATCTTGCCTTCGGTCTTGAAGGCCTCCTTCTCCACGCGAGTAATGCGAGTCGTGACTTCAAATTGCGCGGCCGGGAAAAACACCGCGATGAAGCGGCGCACAATCATGTCGTAGATTCTTTGCTGCACTTCGTCGAGGCCATGCGGAACGACCCCGGTGGGAACGATGGCAAAGTGATCGGAGATCTTGGCGTTATTGAAGATTCGTTTCGACGGCTTGACCCAGCCGCTGGCGAGAGCTTTGCGCGCATGCTGATTTTCGATCTTGCTCAGAGTCGCTTTCACCGTGGCCAGATAATCCTCGGGCAAATAACGCGAATCCGTGCGCGGATAAGTGACCACCTTAAAGCGCTCGTAAAGCTGTTGCGCAATTTGGAGAGTGCGTTTGGCGCTGAAGCCGCGCGCGTTGGCGTCTCGTTGCAGGCTGGTGAGGTCGTAAAGCAGCGGCGGCGCTTGCGTGGTCGGTTTGCGTTCCTCCGTGGCAATGCCGGTCTTACCGAGACAACGGCTCTTGATTTCGTCAGCCTGCGATCGATCCCAGATTCGTTCGGCGCGCGCGTCTTCGTCGCCATCTTTTGCGAAATCCTCCCGAAACCAGCGGCCCCGATAGCTGCCGGCCTGAACTTCGAAATCGCTGAAGACCTCGAAATACGTGCGCGGCTTAAAAGCGTGAATCTTGTCCTCCCGCTCGGTCAAAATCGCGAGAGTTGGAGTCTGCACGCGGCCCACCGGGGTCAGTTGAAATCCGCCGGTCTTATTATTAAAGGCTGTCATCGCGCGAGTGGCGTTGATGCCGACGAGCCAATCGCTTTCCGAGCGACAGACCGCCGCCCGGGCCAGCGGAATCATTTCCTCATCCGATCGCAAATGCTCGAAAGCCGCGCGAATCGACTCGGTCGTCATCGATTGCAACCAAAGACGGCGCATCGGCTTCTTAATCCGGCTCAGTCTGACCAGGTAACGAAAGATCAACTCGCCCTCCCGGCCGGCGTCGCAGGCATTGATCAGGAGATCGACGTCTTTCCGTTGCATCAAGCGCTTCAGCATATTGAAACGCGATTTGGTCTTTTCGATCGGCCTCAGTTCGAACTCGTCGGGAATGATCGGCAAATTGGCAAAACTCCACTTCCCGCGCTTGACGTCGAGTTCACTCGGCAAACACAACTCGACCAGATGGCCGACCGCCGAGGAAATGATGTAGCCGTCGTTCTCGAAATGGTCGTCCTGTTTTTTGAAACCGCCGAGTGCGCGAGCCAGGTCAGCGGCTACGCTTGGTTTTTCCGCAATAATCAGGGATTTGGACATCTTAGGAACGACGCCTTGAGAACCGGGTAGCAGGTCGCGGACGAGCTCAGCCCAGTTTTACAAAGTATTTTCCGGGCAACTGCTTAACGAGCCGCTTGAGCTCAAGGCGGAGGAGAGTAGAAGAGACCGTCGCGCTTGGCAAATCGCATTTCGTGGCAATTTGATCGATCGGCGTTTCCGAGGAGTTCGATGGCGTCGTAGACGCGGCGCTCCTCTTCCGAGAGCGGCGGCAGCGGGCGCGCGGCTGCCTCCGGCGACTGGTTTTGTCTCGGGAAGAAGAACTTGCAGATCGTCGAGAATATCGCTCGCGTCCATCACCAGTTTGGCGCCCTGCTGAATCAGCCGGTTCGATCCCATGGCACTGGGCGCATTGATGTGGCCCGGCACGGCGTAGACCGATCGGCCCTGCTCAAGCGCCTGCGTCGCCGTGATCAGCGCGCCGCTATTCAAGCCTGCTTCCACCACCAGAATGCCGTGGCTCCATCCGCTAATGATCCGGTTGCGCATCGGGAAAGGTTTGACGGTCGGGTTCGATTTCCATGGAAAACTCGGACAAAATGGCGCCATTTCCGTTGCGAAATCTTTTCCGCCAGAGCGCTGATTTTCCGGCGGATAGAGCTTTGACAACCCCGAACCGATCACGGCAATCGTCCGGCCCTTGGCCGCGAGCGCGCCCTGATGCGCGGCCGTATCGATTCCGCGGGCCAGTCCACTGATCACGGTCAACCCGGCGTAGGCAAGTTGGTAGGAAAGCTTCTTGGCCGACTCGCTTCCGTAATGAGTCGTCCGGCGCGAGCCGATGATTCCGATGGCGTGCTGATCGCGATCCTGAATTCGCCCCAGACATAGAGCACGATAGGTGGCGCATGAATCTCGCGGAGCGATCTCGGGTAGAGAGACGACTCCTGCGTGATCACGCTCGCCCCGAATTCGCGGACGCGTTCCAAGCTCGGCCGGCAAGATCGATCGATGGTCTCCCAGCTCGAAATCTGGTCCGCCACTTCGTTGCCGATTCCCTCGACCACTCGCAGCTCGCTCCGCTTCGCAGCCAGAACGCGCTCGGGCGTTTTGAAAACCTGGAGCAGCTTGCGCAAGCGCACCGGCCCAACATGGGGAAGCATGTTCAACGCGATGCAAGCTTCGGTGGAGTTCATAACTTAACTGCAGAGGACGACGCTGCCGCCCCCGGGGAAGCCAACAGCTCACCCTACAAAAATTCGCAGATACGACCGTGCGACATCAAAACGGAATTTCGTCGTCGTCGGGTTGGCCCGCGGCGGCCGCTTTCGGCGGCGGGCGGGTTTGCTTGAACGAGGCGCGCTGGTCATCGTCTCCGCCTCTCCGCCGCCACCGCCACTGCCGCCGGGCCGGCTGCCGAGAGTTGCATCGTCTTCGCCGACCACCTTCAGTTTGCTCCGTTTTTGACCGCTTGTCTTGTCGTCCCAGGTGTCGAGTTGCAGACGGCCTTCGATGAAAACCGGACGTCCTTTTTTCAGATACTCGCCCGCGATTTCGGCGGTCGCGACCCCAAAACGTACGTCGACGAACGTGACTTCTTCGCGTTTCTCGCCGTTCTCGAGCGGTGTAAACGCGATTGACGGCCATGCCCGATGTCCGCGACGCGCTGTTCCTTTGGGGGTGTAGCGGACCTCGGGGTCACGCGTGAGATTTCCGAGCAGAATGACTTTATTGAAACTGGCCATGCGCCCGTTGTAGCGGAATTTACTTGGCGGCGCGCCAACTTTTTTGCGGGCCGGACTTTTTCTCGGTTTTTTCGCGCAGACGCTGGTAATGCTGGCGATAAACTTCCGGATCGAGTTTGAACTTCGAGCGCAGCTTCGTGATGAGCTGCGGATCGGCGTGAAAAACAAAATTCACGTAAAACCCGGCGTCGAGCGTGACCTGCCACGTAAGACAAACGGGCGCTTTGTCCATTTTCTGGACCTGCTCGATCTCTGCGCCTTCCTTTTGAAACTCGGACTCGAGACGATCGACGATCATCTTTCACGGTATCATCCCTGCCCTGGGTGTTCAGCACGAGCAACGCTTCGTAACGATTCTTCATGATTCTTCGATTTTGTTGAAAGTGTTCATCGCGGAAACGAGGCCTTTGTCAATCGCGCATTTCACCGCCTCGGCCGGCGCGTTCGATGGTCGTTTCGATAATGGCCTTTCCTCTTCGAAGAAATCGGCCGAGGACGTAATCGACCGAGCCTTCGCTCGGCGCTGCGCCGATGCCAATACGCAACCGCGGAATCTCGTCGGTCCCGAATTGGCAAGATGATCGATTCCAGTCCGTTGTGGCCGCCGGGCCGCCATCCGTCCCGAATTCGCAATCGGCCCAGTGGCAAGCGCGAGATCATCGAGCACGACGAGAATTTCGCGCGGGCTTCGATCTTGTAGAAGTTGCGCGACCGCCGAGAGCGGTTCGCCGCTGCGATTCATATAAGCTCATCGGCTTGACCAGAGAACGTCGCCTCACCGGTGTCCAAAGAGCGTCCCACTTTGCTGACTTCTCCCAGGTTGACTCCCAACTGCGAGGCAAGGCGAGTCGACAACCATAAAACCGATGTTGTGGCGAGTGTGCTCGTATTCGGCGCCCGGGATTTCCGAGACCCGCCACCAAGCCGAATTCGCGCTGCGGTCATGGCTGCCTTCCGCATGGGTCGGCGGACGGCAAGATCGCAAATCGCTTCGCGCGAATTGCCAATCACGATTACTTCTTCTGCTCTTTTTCCTTCGGCAGCTCCTTTGTCCTTGGCTCGCCGGAGCAGCTCCCGGCGTTTCGCCTTCTTCCTTTCTTCTCGCGTGATCACTTCCGGCCCAGCTGCGGCACCTTCCGCTGCCGCGACGACCGGCTCTTCTTCCACCGTCGGTGCGAGCGACCGAGAACGCGGTCAGATCCGGCTGGACCTTTGTCGTCACGCCGGCGGCAGCTGAATATCGCGAACGTGAATGGTATCGCCAATATTCAGCGCGGAAACATCCACCGTGACCACGATCCGGCAAATCGCGCGGCAAACATTCGATCGGCAGAGAGCGCAGATTTTGCTCGAGCAGTCCGCCAAAATTCTTCACTCCGTTGGCAATTCCAACCGGCTCGAGCGGAACGTCCGCGTGAATCTTCTCGTCCATCGAGACCGCGTGAAAATCGATATGCAGAATTGCGCCGCCCACGGGCGAATGTTGAATCTCCTGGACCAGAGCCGTGCGATTCGGCTTTTCCCTGCGATCTCCAGCTCGACCAAAATGTTTTCGCCTGAAGCGTGACTCAGCATGGCGTTGATGTCGCGCGCTGGATACCTGCAACGGCTGCGGCTTCTCCTTTGCCACCGTAAATGACCGCCGGAACCGATGCCGCTCGCCTTTAGTTTGCGCGCTGCAGAACGCCCGACGCCGTCCGCCGTTCCGCCTTCAGTTTAACCTGTTTTGCCATGTTCGATCCTAGTTGCTGCCGTTATCGATCTTGAACAGCGACGAAACGGACTCGTCGTTGTGAATTCGTTTCATGCCTTCCCCGAGAAGCTCGGAGACGCATTGCACCGTGATCGAAAATCCGTCGACCGTGCGCACGGGCGTGCTGTTCGTCGTTACTAATTCCTTAATTTTCGACTTTTGCAATCGGGGAATTGCAAGATCGACCAGGACGGCATGGGAAACAGCGGCGTAAATATCGAGGGCGCCCCGTGGCTTTCAAGGTCTCCGCCGCAGAAGCAAGGGTTCCCGCCGTCTCAGTCAGATCATCGACCAGCAGGACGTCGCAGCCTTCCACCTCGCCGATGAGATACAGCGCTTCCGTCTCGGTGGCGCTCTTTCGCTGCTTGGCCACGATGGCCAGATTCGCGCCGAGGGCCTGGGCATAGGCTGAGGCCATTTTTAGTCCGCCTACGTCGGGCGAAACAACCACGGTCTTCCGGGTCAGCCGCTGCCGGAGGTACTTAATAAGCACCGGCATCGAGTAAAGATGATCGACCGGGATATCGAAAAAGCCCTGCACCTGCTGGGCATGCAGATCCATGGTGAGCACGCGGCTCACCCCGGCCGCGTACAAGCAGATTGGCCACCAGCTTGGCCGTGATCGGCACCCGCGGCTGATCCTTGCGGTCCTGACGCGCGTAACCGAAAAATGGAATGACCGCCGTGATCCGATCGGCGCTGGCGCGGCGCGCCGCATCCACCATGATGAGCAGCTCCATCAGATGCTCGTTGGTCGGCGGAGAAGTCGGTTGAATGAGGAAAACATCGCGACCGCGGACGTTTTCCTCGATCTTGACGTAGGTTTCGCCGTCGGGGAACGAACTGATCGTCGCCTGGCCAAGCGGGATGCCGATGTAATTACAGATACGCTCGGCCAACTCGCGGTTGGCAGAGCCACTAAAAACCTTCATCTCTGGCTGACGCGCAAACATGGAGAACGGGGCGCTAAGGTAGGCGTTCCTTCACCAGATTTGCAAACCAAGAATATCCCTCGTAGAAAGATGGCCGCACCGGTTGACCAATTGGCCCTGCCTCCGCCAAAGTATGGCGCTCCTCCACCGATTCTCCCCAAGCCATGAAACAATCTGAAGCGATTCAGGTAGAACGTCCGGTAACCAATTCCAAGGTCTTCGCCCACACGCGCTGGGACGCGGT
The DNA here is from genome assembly GCA_963788855.1 of uncultured Verrucomicrobiae bacterium. Taxonomy (GTDB): domain Bacteria; phylum Verrucomicrobiota; class Verrucomicrobiia; order Chthoniobacterales; family UBA10450; genus CAWBIE01. Next base: position 58,895 of record CAWBIE010000002.1, on the reverse strand, counting down.
CCCCACGCTGGCCGGCCTGTTCCACCTGGCCTACTTTTTCGCGCTCTTTTTCCTCTATCCGCACACTCCCCTCTGGATCATGTTGATCCTCGGATTCATCTACGCGTTGATGATTAATGCGAACATCAACGGCGTCGGACACAACTTCATCCACAACCCGTTCTTCCGATCGCAACTATTGAATCGATTCTTTTCGGTTGCACAATCGGTGGCCTGCTGCTTCTCGCAGACCTACTACGATGCCGTGCACATGCAGCATCACAAGGGAAACGCCGATCGGCCGGATGAGAACGGCGAAACGATCGACTGGATTTCAATTTATAAGCACGGCCATGACGGCGAAGCAGAAAATCCATGGGGCTATGTCTTTCTCAGCTTTTTCCGGGACAACCCGGCGGCGATTGCCCGAGAACTGCGCAAACGCGGCAAGGCCGAGCTCATCTGGGGCAATATTGAGCTGGCGGCGTTTGCCAGCGTGCTCTTCGTCATGTTCCTGCTCAATTGGCGCTACGTTATCTTTTACTTCCTGCCGTTCTTCTATCTCGGCCACTCTTTCAGTTACCTGAACGGTTATTACCGGCATTACGGTGGCAATCCGGACAAACCGATCGCGTGGGGCGTGAGCAGTTACGGAAAAATCTATAATTGGATCTTCTTCTACAACGGTTACCACGCCGAACACCATTTCCGCCCGAAAGTGCACTGGACGAAAATGGAATCATTCCAGCGCAGCATCACCGAGCTGCAAAGGCAGGAGGGGGTCCGCACGATCAGCCATGCCCATATGCTCGGGTTCCTCGATCCCAATCTGCCGAAACGCGGCCAAGGCAGACACGACCGGTTGGAGAGCACCGCATCAGCGGCGCCTTAATCACTCGGCGCTGTCATCCTGAGGTCGCACCGACGACCGAAGGACCTCCCACAGGCACTTTGGTCACACTCTAAAGTTTGGATAATGCAAGCTTCGATTGCGGGGTCCCTCACCGTCTGCGCGGTTCGGGATGACACGGAGAAGTAAGCGTACCGCTTGAATAATGGTACGCGATGCGCCGCCCCTCAATCATTTCCCAAAACTGGCACGCAGCTTCTCCTTCTTCGTTTCGCAGTCCTCGTTGAGTCGGCGTACCTCCGAGACGAGTTGCTTTTCCAAAGCTTCCACCTCATCGGCTTTGCCTGACGCTCGCGCCTGCTTGATCTGATCTTTCAGAAAAACCTCCCGCTCCGCGATCTTTGCCCGAAAGGTGGAATCGATTTCGGAGATTTGCTTTTTCTGATCGTCGGTCAGGGAGACGCTCGGCGACGCTTTTTGCAGCCGCTCCATGGCCAGTTCATAAGCCGATTTCATGTTATCATGTGTTATGCCCTTTAAGTGTAATGCGCCTGCCCGCCGAAGCCAAGCTGTAGTGGCCGCTGTCCGCAGCGGCAATCGTCGAGCGATGCCGCCGAGACGGCGGCCCCTACAGCGACCGACGGCGGGTTGCGCATGTTGCGTCGGCCAGATCAATTCCTAAGTTAGCGCGCTCATGTTCAAAGAGATTCGACTTCTGAGCACTGATTTTGATGGCACGCTCGTCTCGCACACCCGCCATCCCATGCTCGATCACGATTGCATGAAGCGGATCGCCGGATTGCAGAAAAATGGTGCGCTCTGGGCGATCAACACCGGACGATCGGTCGATCTTCTCGAATCCGGTTTGACCGATTTCGAATTCCAGATACGACCAGACTTCATTCTGACCAGCGAGCGCGACGTCTTTCGGCCGTCGGAGAACGACGGCGCCTGGGAAGCCTACGGTGATTGGAACGAACGTTGCGCCAACGATCACCGCGAACTATTCACATCCGCCTCTTCGGTGCTGGCGGAGATCATCGATTTTGTGAATCAGCGAACGAAAGCGCGCGTCATTTATCATGGCCAGGGGCCCGAAGGATTGGTCGCGAGCAGCGAAGAGGAGATGGATCGTGTGGCGGAATTCATCGAGGAAGCGCGCCTTAAACAGCCCAAGTTCAATTATCAGCGCAATACCGTGTATCTCCGGTTTTGCCACGCTGACTATCATAAAGGCGCGGCTCTGTCGGAGTTGGCGCGTCTCCTCAAAATCGAGCGCGAAAATATTTTCGCGGCCGGTGATCACCACAATGATGTCTCGATGTTAAATGGGGAATTCGCCGCCATGCCGTCATGCCCGGCCAATGCCATTCCCGAAGTGAAAGATGCGGTCCGCGCCGCCGGCGGCTACGTGGCGCACAAGGAATGCGGCGCCGGAGTGGACGAGGCGCTGCGCTATTTCACGGAATCTTAACCGCGGATAACGCGAACGACGCGGATAACACGGATTTCTGAATCCTAATCCGTTTAAATCCGCGTAATCCGCGGTTCAAAATTCTTCCCTGCCAATCTCGGCGGTCGGAGACCGCCGCTACAGTTCTGCGGTCGAAAGCGCGAGCGGTGCGTCGGCCTCGATCTTTCCGGCGAAACGGTTGGTCATGTAAGTCAGAAGCAGAACCCAAAACGAAAGGGCCAGTCCGAAGAGCGGGAACTGCAAGGCCAGGGGCAACGAGTAAATAATGGCCATCAGCGGAATCCAAACCGCCCAGGTGGCGAGCAAAGTTGGGATAATCTTGTCGCGATAATGTCTCCAGGTAAAGAGATCGCGCACCGGGCCCATGGAGATTCCGTTGTTCTTCCACTCGTAGGTCAGGACCCCGAAGGGCGCGGCAAAAAACGGGTTGTAGCCAAATTGATCGATACAAATTTTGGCCAGCACCACCGGCACACTCACCACGTCACCCAGCCAGGCCGCCTCGCTCCGGTATAAAAGATCGACTAACGAACCGTCGAATCCCCACACCGGGATAGTGAAGAGCAGGTTGCGTAAATTGCGAAACTGCGGTCGCCCGCGTTGAAAGAATAGAATCAGGAAAACTTCCGGAATCAGCGCGCCTGCCGTGATGGAAGCGAGCAGAACAAAACCCAAGCCATGGGTGCGTTTAAATTCCGCGAGTTTATTCAAGGCCGCCGCCGTCGCCGGACTCACGTAATAGGCGATGAGCAAGGCCAGCATGAAGCCTTGAATGATCAGCGCCGGAACCGCGTTCGCCTTGGCCGCTTCCCAGCCAATTGTCAGCGGCGTTCGCGACTTCTGCATGGCGGCAGCGCATTCTCCGCAGACGCCGCGCCTTACCAGTGAACTGTAGCGTTCGCTCCGCTCGCCCCTGCCCCCGGGGTCACACCTCCCTCATTCGAAACCTTCTCGCCGGGAACAGCCGCCCCTGAACCTGACGAAGAAGCCTCGTCCTGAGAAGCGCATCCGTTGATCAGAAGAGCCAGAGCCAGGAACAGGATGGAGCCGAAATATTTCATCGCAGCAAGAGCGTAACCTTGATCGATCTGGACTCAAGATCGGCTTTTCGGGGACCCACTCGCGCCACAGGCCCGGCAAGCGCGGTGGCCCGGTTTGATAGGCAAGCCGGCGTTCTGTAGGTTCAAAGGTGGCTAGTCCGGCCAAGTCTGACCTCCGCTCCCTGCACCTGGAAGAGCTGCAGGAGAAGGTTCGCGCGCTCGGTGAGCCGTCCTACCGCGCAACCCAAATCGCCGACTGGCTTTACCAGAAACGGGTTAGCGCGCTCGACGCCATGAGTGATCTGCCCCGTGCGCTGCGTGACAAACTCGCACTCGAACTTGCCCTAACCGAGCCGGAGATCATTCGTGTTCTCGGCTCCCAGGATACAACGCGGAAATTTCTTTTCCGTCTCGGTGACGGAAATCTTATTGAGTCTGTCTTGATCCCAGCATCGCCCGCGCTTTACGGCGCGCGCTCGGATCGACGGACAATCTGTGTCTCAACGCAGGTTGGCTGCGCCTATGGTTGCAAGTTCTGCGCGAGCGGACTGGACGGCTTCTCCCGCAATTTGGGCCCGCATGAGATCGTCGGCCAAATCATGGCGGTGGAACGCGCGAGCGGTCAGAAAATTGACAACATCGTCTTCATGGGAATGGGCGAGCCGCTCGCGAACCTCGAGAACCTGATGCGCGCGATCCGAATCATTAACGCGCCATGGGGGTTGGGCATTGGAGCGCGCCATATCACCGTTTCAACCAGTGGCCTGGCCCCGCAAATACGCGAGCTGGCGGAAGACCCGATGCAGATTCGACTGGCTGTCTCCCTGCACGGCGCGACTGATGAGGTGCGCGACCAGATCATGCCGATCAATCGCCGCTACAACCTCGAGGCGCTGCTCTCGGCCTGCGACTATTACGTCCGGCACAAGAAACAGCGGCTGACGTTTGAATACATTCTGATCGCCGGAATCAACGATGCCGACGAGCAGGCGCATTTTCTTTCCCGCCACGCCGCGCGACTTTCGGCGAAGGTAAACCTGATTCCGTACAATATGGTGGAGGGACTCTCATGGTCGCGGCCATCGCGAAATCGCCAGGAAACATTCCGGTCGATTCTCCGCGGCCACGGTGTCGCCGCGACGCTTCGCCGCGAAAAGGGACACGACATTGCCGCAGCCTGCGGTCAATTGCGACTGCAAGCGAAACGCGAAGCACAAATTCTGTAGCCGCTGCGCTCTGCCGGGGCGTTTTCCTGTTCGGCCACGCGGCGACAGTCGCGCCGCGGCTACATCAAAAACTTTTGCGCGCGGAGCCAAAGCGCTTAGGCTCAATTATGTCCGGCTTCGATCACGAGCCCGAGCGCGCTTGGGATGAGTACGATTGGGAGCGATTCCTGCAACAGCAGGATCACAAGACCGAAAAGTATATGGAGCTGCTGGAGAAATACCTGGATGATCCACAGCGCGATCAAATCATCGCCCGAGAAATGGGCTGGACCCAGTTGCTGGAGTCGAAGGATTGGAGCGCCGAGGTCGACGCCTTGTTGGATGAGGACTCCGGAGAGACCGACGAATTCGCCGAGAATGATGGGGTGGCACCGTCGGACACATTCGAAGACCACAGCCTCTATCGCGCCGCCTTTGCGCTCACCATTTGGATCGATCGATTATTCGATCAGAATTCCGCGCTGCAAAACGAACCGTCGGCCGTTAAGCTCGCGACCCATTCGGCTCTGGCCAGCGCCAAACTGGCGGCCGCGCTAAGCGACGACGGCGTCGATGAAATCGGCATGACCATCGCCTATTTGAAGCGGGCCTTGAAAGCGATCACCATGTCCATGGAAGCGGCTGGCCAGCTTGTTTCGGAGAAGCTGATTACAACCGAGCAGCACGCGGTCGTGCAGCAAAGACTCTTCCAGGTGCGTGACGGAATTATCACGCTGATGGGGGAATACCGCGGCGAATGGCGCCGGCGTTTCGGCAGCCGCTAACGGCTGTTGAATGAATTAGCCGCGTCTCCGTCCAATCATGCATACGGAAGCGACTGTGGCTCAGGCCGATGTATCGGAGCTGGACCTGGTAAAGCGGTGCCAGGCTGGTCAAACCGAGGCATTCGACGAGCTGGTCAGCCGTTACCGAACCCGTGTATTCGGAATGATTTACAACATGGTGCACAACGAGCAGGATGCCTGGGACCTGGCCCAGGACAGCTTCGTCAAGGCATGGAAATCGATCGGCCGCTTTCGCGGACAGTCATCCTTTTACACCTGGATTTATCGCATTGTCATGAATGTGACGATCGATTGGCTGCGCAAGAAGCAGGTCAAAGGTAGCGGAACTGAGTTTGATGACACCGTTCAACTCCGCGAGATCGAACCGGGGTCGAAGACCGCGCCCAGGCCGGACGCCTTACCCTACGAACGGATGCAGCGAGGCGAGATTCGTGCCGAGATTGACAAGGCCATCGCGCAACTTTCGCCCGAACATCGCGCCGTCATCTTGATGAAAGAAATTGAGGACATGCAGTACCACGAGATCGCCGAGGCCCTCGGATGCTCGATCGGAACAGTCATGTCGCGCTTGTTTTATGCGCGCAAGAAATTGCAGAGCCTGTTGAAGGATGTTTATGAAAACATTTGAGGAGAAGTGGACCGCCTGGCTGGACGGCCAGCTCACCGGCCGGGAACTGATTGAGTTTGAGGCTTCGCTGCCCGACAAAGCGGCGGCGGAAGCGGAGAAAAAAGACGCCCAGAAGCTGGGGACATTGCTAAGACGCGAACTTGGCGCAACGGCTTTGACGAACGAAGAATTCTTCAACCACCAAATCCGCGAGCGACTCACACGCGAAACCGCCGGCTCCTCACGCGATCACGATGGCGTTTCCAGGGGGTGGACCGTCCGCCGCATGTTCTGGACGGGTGCGACCTCTCTCGCCCTGTTTTTGATCTGCGTTGTCTTTGTTATTCGCGACAAAGGTCCAGCCGAGCAATCGCAGTATCTTTCGCAGATCCTGAACGCGCGGGTCGATCCGGCCGTCAGTCCGAACGCCACAATTACGATGTTTGAGTCAAAAGAAGATCGGGTGACGGTGCTTTGGACCGAAGGATTGAATTCGTTGCCCTCTGATTACGCAGCCAAATAAGATTATGCAAAGCCGGATCCTGCTCTTCGCCACGATCCTTGCATTGGCGATTGGCGCTGCGCCGGCCTACGCAGCGGAATTGGTCTGGAGCGGCCTGGTTATCGCGGACAACGCGACCGAGCCGCGACCAATCCCGGCGGAATTGGCGCGCTTCGAACCGACCTTGAAGGCGCTTTTCGGCTACAACCAATTCGAAGTCATCGGGCAGTCGCGCAAGACGCTCCGAACCGGACAGGAGGATTGGCTCGCTTCCAGCAAACATTTTGCTCTGCACGTCGACGCGCGCGGTCCGAGCGAAGGCGGCTACGTCGTGAAACTGAGATTGCTCCAACGTGATAGCGCCGAAGCAGAGTCGAACAAACAATTACTGCTCGAGACGGACACCAAACTGAGCAAGCACAGTCCGCTCATTATTAAGGGGCCCCAAGTGGGCAGCGGCCAGCTGCTGCTCGTCCTGGTCATCCAATGATTCGGCGCGGGCGGGCCCGCCTTCACGGTGCCAGCCCGCGCGGGAAAAGATGCAAAGCCTTGCCGCTGCTGTTTAGTGGCGGGATGAAATTCCTGCGCCTGGTCCTTCTTGGATTGGCTTCTATCATGTTTGTCGCGCCCATGAATGCTGAGAAGCCCTTCGATTTCACAACCGCGCCGGGGAAACTTCCCAAAGATGTGGTACCGGTGGAATATTCCGTTCGCATTGTCCCGGATCTCGAGAAGCGATCCTTCACCGGCAGGGAGACGGTCAAAATCAACGTACGCGTTTCCACTGACCGGCTCGTGCTCAACGCGCTCGAGTTGAAAATTGCTGCCGCTTCCATCGACGGGAAGGCAATTCCGGCATCAGCCATCAAGCTTGATAAGGAGAAGGAGTTATTGACCCTCGCTCCAATCGGCCGGCTAAACCCGGGAGAACATACCGTCACGTTCAGCTTTTCGGGCCGGATCAATGAGCAAGGCCAGGGCTTGTTCTATGCGCCCTACCGCGAACAAGGCACTGGCGCGAAGAAAACCATGCTGGGCACGCAGTTCGAGCCGACCGATGCGCGCCGTTTCTTTCCCTGCTGGGACGAACCAAGTTTTCGCGCGCGCTTCCAACTGACCGCGGTCGTCCCCGAAAATTGGCTGGCCGTTTCAAACATGCCCGTGGAAAAAGAGACAAAGGTCGCCCACGGCAAGGAAGTGCGTTTCGCCATGACTCCGCCGATGGCAAGTTATCTCAACGTCTTTGTCGCGGGCGAGCTCGACACGATCGAAACGCAGAGCCGCGGTGTGCAAATTCGCGTGATCACGACAAAGGGCAAAGCCGAATCGGGACGCTATGCCTTGGAAAGCTCGGCGAAGCTTCTGGAATATTACAACGACTACTTCGGCGTCCCCTACCCGTTGCCCAAGCTTGATCAGATCGCCATTCCAGGCGGGTTCGGCGGCGCGATGGAAAACTGGGGTGGCATCACCTACTTCGAAAGCGCATTGCTCTTTGATCCGGTAAGCTCTTCCGACGACACCAAGCAGGATATCTTTGCCGTCATCGCCCATGAAATGGCGCACATGTGGTTTGGCGATCTCGTGACCATGGCGTGGTGGAACAACCTTTGGCTGAACGAAGGATTTGCTTCCTGGATGGGAACGAAATCGACCGCGCACTTCAATCCACAATGGGAAGTCTGGCTGCGCACCAATGCACCGCGCAATCCGACCCGGCCCGCCGGAATCGCCAAGGAGCAGGCCATGGAAGGCGACGCCCGATCCACCACGCATCCGATTCAGGTAGCCGTCGCGACCGAGGCCGAAGCCAATAGCGTATTCGACACCATTAGCTATCAAAAGGGACAATCGCTCATCCGAATGCTCGAAAACTTTCTGGGCGAAGACGTGTTTCGCGACGGTATTCGTCATTACATCGCCGCTCACAAATATTCTAATTCGACAACCGCAGATTTATGGAGCGCGCTGGCCGCTTCCTCCGGCAAACCGGTTACAGAAATTGCCCCGGGCTGGACAGAGCAACCTGGATTTCCAGTTGTGCAGGTCAAACGCGCCGACGGCAACAGGGCCTTGCTCACGCAACAGCGCTTTACCATTAACTTTAAGGATGCGCCGCCGCTGCAATGGGAGATTCCCCTCACCTACTCTTTGGGCGATCAGACGACGCCGGTTAGTCGGCTGATGACGGGCCAGTCCGACACGCTCGAAAATATTCCTCGAGGCACGGTTTTAAAGCTGAACCAAAAGGGCGCCGGATATTACCGGGTCGATTACGACGATCAATCATGGGATCTCCTGGTCGCCGCGCTGGCCACTTTGGGAGTTGAGGACCGTGTAAACCTGTTGTGTGACACCTGGGCCTTTGCCCAGGCCAATCGTGCGCCTATTTCTCTCTATCTCGGTCTGGTGGATGGCCTGCCGTCCAAGACTGAACTGGCCGAGTGGGAGCAGGTCATCAGCGTGCTCAATTACATCAATCGATTGTTCGCCAATCAATCCGACCGTGAAAGCTTTCAACGCTATGCCCGCTCGATGCTGCGGCCCGGCTTTGACGCCCTCGGTTGGGAGCCGAAACCGGACGAGTCCGTGAAGTTGTCCAATCTGCGTTCAAGTTTAATCCAGGCCCTTGGCGATTTAAATGATCCCGGAATTATCGCCGGCTGCCGTAACCGGTTTGAAAAATACCTCGCTCAGCCGACATCGATTCCTCAGGATCTTCTCCGTCCCATTTTTCTGGTGGTCGGGCGTTACGCAGATGAAGCGACCTGGAAGAAATTGCATGAGCTGGGAAAAGAAACGACCAGCATCGAAGAAAAGCAGAATTTTTACGATGCGCTGGCCTGCGCGACCAATCCGAATCTGGCCAGAAAGACCCTCCAGCTCGCACTGACCGACGAACTGCCGACAAGTCGCGCCACGTTCCTCGTTGGAAAAGTCGCGCGCGACAGCGATCACCCTGACCTCGCCTGGGAGTTTGCCAAACAAAATATGAAAGCGCTCCTGGCCAAGGTCGATTCTCTGGGAGCGACGAATTACGCGCCCAGTCTGTTCATGTTCTTCTCAGATCGCAGCCGGATTGATGAACTGAAGGCATTCGCCAAGGCAAACCTGACGCCGTCGAGCGCAAGGGATGTCGCCAAGGCTGTGGATGAAATCGAGTTTCGCTCGGAGTTCAAGGAACGACTGGGGCGACAGCTCACTACTTGGATCGAGAAACGCGGCCCCCTCAAATAGTCAATCAAGGTGGCCCCGGCGGGATCGGCGGGGTCGCGTGCGCAGCCGCCTCCGCCGCCACGGCAAGATTTCGCGCTTGTCTCCATCCGACTTGAGCCTGGGTAAAAATGAAAAATGCCAGGATGCCTAGCCAGATCGAGCCAACATAATAGGCAAAGGCGGCGAAGAGAACGGCACCGGCGATGCCGATCACGCTCGCGGCTTTCAAACTTCGAATCGGCCCGATTCGAAACCAAAGAAGAGCACGGACGATCTGCCCGCCATCAAGTGGATAGATGGGTAACAGGTTAAAAACCAGGAGCATTCCATTGATGTACCAGAGCGATTCCACGAAGCGGTAAACATCTGGATTCCCCACTTCCCACTGCGCCTGCCCGGCGAGGAATAAAAGAAAACTAAGCAGCGGAAATAAAGCCACGTTAACGAGCGGTCCGGCGGCAAGACTCCAAAGATAAGCGCCCGGGCGCGGCGGTGGATTGACGAAGGCGATGCCGCCAAGCGGCCACAGGATGATATGATCGGCCTGGCCGCCTGTCTGCCGGCAAGCCAGGGCGTGCCCGAATTCATGCAGCAGGACGATCAAAAAGAGCGACAGATATTCCAGAAGTCCCCAAATCGGCCTGTGGTAGCGCCCCGAGAACGAGGTCACCTCGAGCGCAGCCACGATAAACCAGGTGATATGAAGGTAGACCTGGATGCCAGCGACGCGAAATAACCGCAGAGCACCTTGCTGCATTTTTCCCCTGTTATTCGCCGACCCGGCAGCCTCTGCTGCCGTCGCGTCGCGCGCTCACAAACTCGTTTCCGTTTGTTCACCCGATGTGGCTAGGGATAACCGCATCGGTATCATGGAAGACTCATGGAAGCCGTGGCGCCGAAAAAACTCCTGGGCCAGGTTCTCCGGCCGGTCCGTCAACAGCGTAATACGCAGGAATTTCTTCTGCCGCGCGAAATCGATCGCATGCTGGAGGAGCTTGGCCCCGTAACCGTGGCCCTGGTGCTTCTTATGGATCACCAGGTCCTCCAGCAAAATCACAAATCCGCCCTCTGCCGTGCTGATGGTAAAGAGAAGATTAATCATGCCCACGATGGCCTTATCGCGACGCAGGACAAAAACGCGGCCCCGGTTTGGTTGCTCGAAGATCAGGCGAAGACCACGGAGCTGCCTGTCTTTGTCGGGACGAAAGTCGCTTTCCTGGGCGAACAATTCCCCGAGCAGCTCGGATAATTCGTCCAAGTCCGCCTCCGTCGCCGGCTCAATCACGACATTCGCGCTCACCCTGCCTCCTTATTCCAGAAACCCGGGCCTCTGGCAATTGTCATTCGCACCGCGACAGACGCTCTTGCACGTCGATTGACAAGCGGGTTTACCTCCCTAACATTCCCGCTCCGGTTCGGCAGCGGCCGATTCACCTATGAAACGCACCTATCAGCCTTCCAAACGCACGCGCAAACGCCAGCATGGGTTTCGCGCCCGCATGAGCACCAAGGGCGGGCGAGCGACTTTGGCGCGCCGCCGTCAGCGCGGCCGCAAGCGTCTTCTCCCGAAAGGCGTTGACCGGCCCTTCGCTCGGCACACTCAAGCGTAGGGTTGCTCGGGCCGACATTTCACTTTGCCAGGGCCCGTCGGAGGCGAAAATCGGCGACAAGGTCTAACGAGAATAAGATCGGCTACGGCCGGGAACCTGTTCCCCGGGCGCTGCCATCACACCGCGACGGACTGAGACTGAAGGTGCGTCGCGACGGTTTGGGCGAGTTGGTCGGGGAGATACGGCTTGGCCAGAAATACGTGTTCATCTCCTCGCTCGAAATCTGATCCGAACAACTCAGAACTGTAGCCGCTGGTGAAAATGACCTTCAGATCGGGCTTGTCCAAAATGAGGGTATGGGCAAGCTGTCGACCGGAGATCGACTCGGGCATTACAACATCGGTAAGCAACAGGTCGATCTCTTCGCGATGTAACGTCCAGAGTTCCAGGGCAGCCCGACCGTTCGGCGCGGAAAACACGCGATAGCCCAGGGCGCCAAGCGCATCGCTTACAAATTCGCGCAACATTTCCTCATCTTCGACGACAAGGATGGTGATGCTCTGGGTCGGCGCGCATTCGGCTTTGGGGCGCTCGATCTTTCTGGGAGCCGCGGCAACCTGGCCCGTGCTGAGTGGGAAGAACACACGGATGGTCGTGCCATGGCGCGGTTTGCTATCGACTTCAATCCAGCCATCGTGCTGCTTGAGCACACCATAAACGGTGGCGAGGCCCATACCGGTCCCTTTGCCGGGGTCTTTCGTGGTAAAGAACGGCTCGAAGATACGGCCGACTGTCGTTGCGTCCATCCCGTGGCCTGTGTCCTTGACCGCGAGACAGATATGAGATCCGAGCTGAGCTTCAGGATTACGCAAACGCGCCGCTTCATCGATTTCGACGGCCAGGGCGGTGAGTGTAAGTTTGCCCCCGTCGGGCATGGCATCGCGAGCATTGAGCGCGAGGTTGATAATGACCTGATCGACACTGCTTGGGTCGGCAAAGATCGGCGGCAGATCTGGTGCGAGCTGCAGGTCGAGCGCGATATGTTCACCAATAATCCGGCGTAACATGGCGATGGTCTGCTCGACTACTTCGTTGAGTGCCAGCGGGCGGCGTTGAATAATTTGCTTGCGACTATAGGCGAGCAACTGGCGGGTCAGCGCGGTGGCGCGTTCGGCCGCACGCTCGACCTGATGCAGAGAGGCGGTGAGCTTTTTGTCGAGGTGCGGGTTGCGAAGGTGCATCGTCGTATTGCCCAGGATGACCGTCAGGATGTTATTGAAATCGTGCGCCACGCCAGCCGCAAGACGGCCGACAGCTTCCATTTTTTGAGCCTGGCGAAGTTCGTTTTCAAGCCGCACACGATCGGTGATATCCTGCAGTATGAGGAGGTGGTAGGCCGAGCTTCCGAGTTCGAGGTTCTCTCCCGCGACAAGAACTTCGCGGGTCTCGCCCTTGAGAGTGCGAATCGTGGCGCCTAAATTGCGAATAACGTGGCGAAGAGCGAGTTCATCGCGAATAGTCGTCGCCGTCGCTTCGTCCGCCCAGAACGCCGTGTCGCCCGCGAGGATGATGTGGCGTTCAGCCCCCACCAGTTCGAGAAAGCTGGCGTTTGCATCCAGGCAGCCTGCGCCGTCAGGTCGCTGAATTACCATGGGTACAGGGCTGCCATGAAAAGCTTTGGAGAAGCGCTCCTCGGATACACGGAGCGCCGCTTCGGCTGTGGTGCGTTCCGCCACTTCGCCGACGAGACGCGCATTAGCCGCGCGTAATTCTGCCGTGCGCTGGTTGACGAGTGCATCAAGTTCCTCCATCTGCCGGCGCGCCATCTGAGTGAGCTGCCATTTCTTCGACAGCGCGTGTGCCATTTGCAGGGCCTCAACATTGTCGAAAGGCTTTTTGAGCACGAGCATCTGGTCGGTATTGCCTACGGACTTCGCGATTTCGTCCCATGAGTAGTCGGAATAAGCGGTGCAAATGACGATTTGTAGATCGGGAAACTCCTTCCAAATACGCGAGACCGTTTCGATGCCATCCCACCCCGGCGGCATTCGAACATCGACGAAAGCGACGGCATAAGGCGTTCCGTTTTCGAATGCGGTCCGCACTTTTTCCAGACCCTCCTGTCCCTGAAAGGCAGAGTCGATATGAAAACTCCATGTCCGCGAAGCTTCGGCCGTATCGCCGAACAGGGAGGCTTCGGTAGCGTCGAGTTCTCCGGCTAGCTTGGCGTCGGCCGTGCCGAGGATCTTACGAAAATCTGCGTGGATCGCAGGATTATCATCGATGATCAGAATATGGTTGGCGTCGGGTCCCGACGGTGGGTGCGGTATACTCATGCGCTCGGTGTGGTGGAGCCAACGGGCAGCTCCAGAGTGAAGGTGGCGCCCTTGCCGATGCCCGCGCTGGCTACGGAGAGCGCGCCGCCCATGGAACGGGCCGCGAGCGCGCCGCTGTGGAGGCCAAAGCCGTGGCCTTCTTCGCGTGTCGTGAATCCATGCGCGAAAACGCGAATGAGATTTTCCGGCGAAATGCCAATGCCGTTATCGGTCACGGCGATCTGCACGCTCCGTTCGTTCACGGCAGAGATGGAGATGGTAATTCGCTTGTCTGTGCGCGGCACCTCGTCGAGCGCATACTTTGCATTGCGAATGAGATTGATAAGAATTTGCAGCACCTTGTGCCGGTCCACGCGAATCGGCGGCACGGGGGAATACTGCCGGTCGACGAAGACACCGTGCCGCTCGAATGCACCGAGGTTCATGGCAATCGCATCCTCGACGAGTTGGTGAGCGGGCAGGATTTCGAAGACGCCGCTAACCTTGGCGTAGCTTTGCTGCATCGCTACGACCTCCTTGATATGTTCGATGTTACGCCCCAGCTGATCGACTTCGCGGATGAGCTCGGCGTTTTCCGCAATAAAGAATTCCGCGAGCTTGGCGAGATAGGCGGGCAATTTCTGTCCGTTCACGTCCTTCGTTAGGTAGTCCCCGAGGTCACCGTTGCGCGATGTCAGAAGAGCCGCGGCTTTGGCGAGCTTCGGCGCCTTCGAACGGCGCAGCTTTTCCACCACCAGTCCGGCGGAGACGTTCACGCTGTTTAGCACGTTGCCGACGTTATGCAGTACGCCGGTAGCCACCTCGGCCATGCCGGCGAGGCGAGAGGTCTCGAGCAACTTTTGCTGTGAAAGACGCAATGCTTCCTCAGCCTGTCGTCGCTCGGTCATATCGCGCATCACGGTCGAAAGGTATTCCAGATCGCCCTCCGAATTCTTATGTGCGATCAGCACCTGCGAAACGTGAATCTCCTGCCCGTTGCCTGTCAGAATGGCTGTTTCTCCCGCCCACGATCCGTTTTGCAAAGCCGTGGGAAAACCCTCGTCTGAGATGATGGTGCGCGCCCATCCGGGATGAAAATCGAGAGTCTTCAGTCTGGTGACGTCTTTGTCCTCCGCCAGACCGAAGACGTGGCGTCCGGCGTGGTTGAGATAAAATGCACTGCCATTCGGATCCGAACTAATCACGATATCCGGGGTCGCTTCCAGAATTGCAGTAAGACGAGCATGCGCCGCTTGAGCGCGCTTGCGCTCACTGATCTCGCGCTGCAAGGCATTTACCTGTTCTTGCAATTCCCGTTGCGCGCCTTGCAAGGCAGTGTCCTGCGTTTGGATCTGGGCCAGCATCTGATTGAAAGCGTCGGTCAACACGCCCACCTCGTTGCCGCACACCTTCGTGGCCCGCACCGAATAATCGTGGTGGTTGGCGATGGTCCGAGCAGTGCCCGTCAGTTGCAGAATCGGATTGGTAACAACCCGCAGGAATTGACTCGAAAGAAAGAATGCGAGAAGGAGCGAAGCGGCGAGAACCAGCGCGAAAATGCGGCCATAGAGTTTGAGAAGTTGCGACGACATGGCCTGCAAATCCGCGAGCAGGTACAGTGTTCCTTCCCGCTTCCCATCGAGCATGACCGACTGGGCCAGGAGAATTCGATTGCCGTCCATTCGAAAGCCCGATTTCAAGTGCGCGGCTTTGATTTCGAGTTCATCGCGGGGCCCGCCAAAATAGGCCAGCCGCTGCTGATCCATAAGCTCGAGACGCGCGCCAACGATTTGTGGCATTGTCTTCAAGCCCGTAAGGATTTGGGCGGCGGCTCCCTCATCCTTAAACATGACCGCGGTGGCGCAATTGTGGGCCGTGATCTCACCCACCACCGCCAGTTCGTGGGCGGAATGTTGTCTCAGGGTGTAAGCCTGGAAGCAGAATAGCGCCGCAAAGGCGAGCAGCAGCACCACGCACGAGATCAACATGATCACGAGTGTAATTTTCTGCCGGATAGGGCGATCGCGAAGGTTTCGCATGGGACCGTCAGTTCAACAAAGATAGCTAATTTCGAGCCGCGCCCGCGGGCAGAGGAAAAAACTCGCTGGCCAGACGGCGAGACCTTGTCTGGAGCGCGAAGTACAGCAGCCCAGGGGAGGGCTGCCCGCCGCACAATTTAGGTCCGGCTCCCTGGGGAACAGATTTTGCTCGGAAGGGCGGGCAGACCAATCGACGTGATCGACGTCGCTATTACCCTTGCCCAAGCCGATGAATGTCTACCCTGAAGAAATCGCGGATGCGGAAGAGCCGGCAAAGCTCAGTTCGAAAGTGCGGGAGCAAGCTGCAGGCGCCGCGGCTTCTTCCGATATGAATCGACGGGGCAGGCCCGTGTTGACTGCCGCTCTCCTGAGCATCGTGGCGCTGGCGATGGGATTCGGGATCTGGAGCTTGTCGCGCCAGTTAGCGCCGGAACTAATCGGTCTATCGGCATCGCCGGAGGCCGCCGCCCTCGCCGTTCTCCCGGAGAAAAGTGTCGCGGTTCTCCCTTTGGAGAATCTTAGCGAAGACAAGAAGAATGCGTTTTTAGCCGATGGCGTCCAGGACGACATTCGTACCGCGCTCGCCAAGGTGGCGGATCTCAAAGTAATCAACCGCACTTCCGTTAACACCTACGGGTCCGGAACGCGACGCAACTTGCCCGAGATCGCCCAGACTCTGGGCGTTGCCTACGTCCTGGAAGGAAGTGTCCGCCAAACCGGCGGGAAAGTGAGCATCACCGCTCAGCTGACCGATGCCCGGACTGGCACTCCGGCGTGGGAACAAAGCTACGAACGCGATCTAGCTGACGTCTTTGCGATACAGAGCGACATCGTGCAGCGAATTATTTCCCAGTTACAAGCCACGGTTTCGCCGAAAGAGAAAGCCGCCATTGACGAGCGCCCGACTAAAGATCTCGCTGCCTATGGTCTTTACGTCCGCGCGAAAGCACTCATCACAACGATTTCTCTCAATGCCCAAATCAATGAAAAATTACGCGAGGCCGTCACGCTGCTCGATCAAGCCATCGCGCGGGATCCCGACTTTTTTCTCGCTTACTGCCAACTCGCCGCAGCCCACAACTATCTGTATTTTTTTGGTCTCGATCACACGCCCGCACGTCTGGCTTTGGCGGACAACGCGCTAAAGGCTGTCATTCGTCTGCGTCCGGATGCGGGGGAGACGCATCTCGCTCGGGCTGATTTTCTTTACCGCTGTTATCTCGATTACGACAAGGCACGGGCCGAACTTGCCGTCGCCCAACGCGCGTTGCCGAATAATTCGGAGATCTTCGAGTTAGCGGGCTATATCGACCGGCGGCAGGGACTTTGGAACGAATCAGCGCGAAGTTTGCAAAGAGCTCTGGCGCTGGATCCGCGCAATTTTTTTATGCTCCAACAGATTGCGCTCACCTATCAGGAGTTTCGCCAGTTTCAGGCGATGGCTGCTGCTTTGGACCGCGCCCTCGTTCTAATTCCGCGTGACCTGGACACGCAGGTCACTCGCGCGTCGGTCGATCTCGAGTGGCGCGCCGACCCACGTCCCCTTCGCCAAAGCATTCAAACGATTCTGGCCGAAAATCCGGCGTACGCTCCAGACCTGGCCGCGGAATGGTTCTACCTCGCACTGTGCGAACGCGACCCGACGGCGGTCACCCAGTCTTTGGCCATGATTCCGGCCAGCGGAACCGCCGCTGATCTGAACTTCCCGCGCTCCTGGTGCGAAGGCGTGGCCGCTCGCACCAAGGGCGATGCCGGCGCAGCTCAAATTGCCTTTCTGGCCGCGCGCACCGAACTCGAACACACCGTGAGCGAACAACCCGGTTATGCACCGGCGTTATGCGTGCTCGGGCTAATCGATGCAGCCCTCGGCCGCAAGGATGAAGCGATCCTCGAAGGCCGCCGCGCGGTCGAAATGCTGCCGATTACGAAGGACTCCATCGATGGTGCCGAGCTGGTGAAATATCTTGGGGTTATCTATGCCCTGGTGGGCGAGAAAGATCTCGCCATCCAGCAAATCGGCGCGACCCTGCAAATCCCAAGCACTCTGAGCTACGGCAATCTCAAGCTGCATCCTTACTGGGATGCGTTGCGCGGTGACCCTCGGTTCGAAAAAATCGTGGCTGATCTCGCACCGAAGAACATTGAGTGATAAGGCGGCCCGCAAACTAATCTGCCTTTCCACCGGCTGAAACGTCGCTCCGCAGAAGTTAGACGCAATGTCCTCGCAATGCCCTTGGAGGGTAATTGCAAAATCGCTCCAATCCGCGAAGAGTCTCCTGCTTCGAGGGAGAATGAGCCAGGCTACGGAAAACGCTACCGGTCGGAGGCTCCCGCGTATCTGCTGAATCGCCGTGACAGGCTCACTCAGAGCGATGGCCCAGGGGTAAGACCATCGCGGTAACCTTACTCGGCCTAGTCGCGGGGATTTACGAAGATGGCAATCGATGCGATAGCGAAAATTACTGGGAAAATCGCGCGGCAGTATCGATCTATTTTCTTCGCCCGCTCCGCCTGTTGATTGTTGTCCAGGATTGTCGTTATCAAAACCTCAATCAGAGAAAGGAAAACGAGCAGCGTGCTGGCTAGAATAAAGGCATCGAGGCGCGTCATGTAAGGCAGCCGCGGCAATTGGCTATCAACGGCGAAGCGATAGGCAATAAGTGTGAGCATCGAGGTCACCGCAACACTGATCTGCGAGCTGGCGTTGATTGGATCAATCCAGAAAACGGTCCACGACATGATCACGATGAGAATGAGGGGGAGGATCACTTTCAAAAAGTCGTACTGCACGTTGCGAGACGCGGTGAACTCGAAGACGTAACCGGAATATTCCACGCTCGGTGTAAGAGTGTAAGCAAGTGTCTTGATATCCCAATTTTCGATGGTCCAGTCCGGCAGCGTGATTGAGTGCGAGATTCCCCCGGCCTGCCTAAGACCGGCCTCGATCCACTTCTGATCCGGCACGAACTTAACTTCATTAGGGCTGTATCTAACGGCCACGAGATGCACGCGAAAAGTTTGCCTGTCGAAGGGGAACGATTTCAGATGCAGCGACTGGGTGAAAGAACCTACATAACGCTGGCGATATGTAACCGTTCCATCGGCGTCGACCTCAACTGACTCCGGCAGCCTGCGACTGACGGAGTTGGTTTCGTTCACGATGGCGACCCGCGGATGCCAGATTTGGTCGAGCGCGTAGTGTACAACTCCACCACTGGTGTGCCAAACGAGAGTCTTTCCAGCGCAAAACTACAGCAACGTCAGCGATGAAGTTCTGCTGTGCACTGTCGATGCTATTAATGTCGACGACCCATATTTCGGTTGAAATTTCCGTTGGCCCGGAGTCGGGGTTCGGTCGGCCGATCAGAGTCAGTGTTTCCGAGCCGCGGGCTAACTGGAGCGAGACGGCAAGAATTCCAGCCAGCAGTAGAACCTTAAGCCTGTGCAAGCTGAGCCGCGTCTGGCGGCGGACTCGTGCAATGTTCACAAACGTTTCAACTTTGCGCTCTTTTACCATCGGTCAGGCAGGGGCCGGATTCAGAGCACGGATCGCCAGCGAAAGTACGACCCTGGAGACAGCACTTAGCATCAAGCTAATGCCGATCAACGTTCCGATTATCTCCGGAGAAGCTGGTGGCCACTGGCTGAGCATCAATATCCCAAGGATCAAAGTGCCGATGCCGTCAATCAGCAGCCAGGTCGAGTGGCGGAATCGCCTGAGACGAAAGTAGAGAACTAATTCCAGGATGCTCTCCAACAGGAGAAAAACCGCGAGCATAAGCGTGAGCGAGAGAACGCTCAAAAGCGGGTTCGCCAGCAGACAAATTGCCGCCAACAGATAGAGCGCACTGACGAGTATCTGCCAGAAAAAACCACCAGCGCTCCGTGCGTCGAACGCAAAAACGAAATGAGCAAGCCCACCGATCAAGACCAGGCAACCGATGATAACCGCGATTCCAAAAGAGAACGTTGCAGGAAGGACTATGGCTAGAATTCCACAAATAAAAACTACTATGCCCCAAAGTATCATCCAGCCAGATACCTTCCTTATGGCTGGCGCGATCGATTCTACGTTCATTGGTTCGTTTTTGTTTCTTGGATGATGATACTTCCCCCGCTCGAGAGCTAAGGATAGCTCTTTAAAATTCTTTCAACTTCGCTGATGGCTTGAGGATTGCGTGGAGCGGCATGGTTGGAAGGGACGATGAGCTCCCGATTGCGCCCCGTCAAGATGCGAACTCCAGTACGGAACGACGCCGTCGGAGCTGTTCGGCGTGTCACCTCGGCCGCGATCGCCAATAATGGAGTGATATGGAATTCCCGATGTAATCGGGATCCGGTTCACCGTTTCCACAAACCGATCCTTGGGCTCGAGCGTATCCACGCTGTTGGGCATGCGATCCAACGATCTGGCCTCCGGGTCGGCGACTAACAGCGGCCTGGCCGCAGCGTAGGTCGATTCGAACGGTCTCGGCTTTTTTACGAAGGAGGCGCCGATGCGGCCAACCCAGCTCGCGGCCAGGTTACTGCCCCGGTGGGGCGTGGAAATGAATATCACTCGTTTTACTTCTGGCCGATGATTGAAAACGAGGACGTCTTCCAACTGGCGGCGGACATCGGGGGGCAACGGTGTCTGGGCTGGACTTCTGCCGAAGAAAGCCCGCCAGATTTTGTCTCCCGCGTCGGTGATCATCAACCGGGAAATCATTCCTCCCATGCTGTGGCCGATCAGAACAATCGGTTTCCGCCCTGGAAACGCCCGCTTTATCCCGTCGAGGTCGCGGTTATCACGAGAAGTTCTTGTCGTCCGAGATAACAAACCGTTTACCTGAGCCGCCGTCGCGGCAGCGGTGATAGAAACGCTGCACACCTCAATTTGAGGCCGACGGCTTTGCCGAGTCTTTTCTTCCGACGCGATCCTTAAGAATTCTCATCACTTCGGAGATCGCCTCGGGATTCTGATTCGCGCCGTGACCCGACCGCACGATCGTCTCGGATTCGGCTCCGTTCAGATGCGAACTCCAATAGGGCACGACCCCGTCGCTGCTGTTGGGCGTATCTCCGCGGCCGCGGTCGCCGATGATCGAGTGGTACGGAACGCCTCGGGCCAACGGAAGTGTGTTCATGAATTTCACAAACGGATCGTTAGGCGCAAGCGTGTCGATACTGTTGGGCATCCCTTTCAGTTTCATCATGCCCGGCTCCCGCTGAGCTACCGAGGCCTGCATGATTTCGGGACCCAGCTTGACGAATTCCGTCGGCTTATGGATCAGGCTCGATGCGATCCGGCCAATCGGACCCTGGGCAATAACACTGCCGCGGTGTGGCGTAGAAATGAAAATAACCCGTGCCACATCGCGTCGCGGTTTGAAGATCAACGCTTCCTTGAGCAGTGCCATACTTTCCGGAGAGACTTTCGTTTCGGCCGGCGGTTTGCCGAAGAAGTCGCGCCAAAATTTGTCACCATGCGAGTCGCTGATCATGAGACGGCTAAGAATGCCACCCATACTATGACCAACGAGGACCATCGGACGGTGATTGGGAAAGGCTTTGTCCAGCGCTTCGAGCTGGCGGCGGAGCAACATGGCTGAGTATGGGATAGGAAAACCACTTGGGTAATTGAACACCCACACCTGGTAATTCCGGCGCAGAACGGATCAGCCCAGAGCGCGTTCAGCATCGGTGTCCAGGTCACGGGCGTCACTTGAAGACCGTGAATGAAAAGAACGGGGATTTTTTTTGGATCGTACGGTTGGATTTGTATGAGCCGGGCCTTGTCGGCGAATTTGTCCGGGTCGAGCAAGGCCGGCCCGCCCATCTTCTCCGGATGCTCGCGAGAGAGGGCTACAGCGATTGGCGCGGTGAAGTCGGCGGCAACCCGCTCGGTCCGACCCGAGACGTTGATGGTTCCGTGGCAAGTGGATCGATGAATTCAACTTCGCAATTGCGCCCACTAAAATAGGCCACCGCAGTTACAGCGAAATAAATACGCGGCGGAACAAATCGCTGCCGAAGTTCTGGAGCCTGCTCGTTGCGCACGGCGACGAGCGACGCGCCTGCGCCGTTCCGAGTGATGCGAGGAACAACAAATTTGCCACGCACATCAAGCTCGTCGGCAGGAATCAGGTCGAAATCCTGTGGCTTCCAGAGCCGGTTCGCGGCTGGGCGTTGGCTAAGAACATATTCGCCTCCATCCGGCGCCGGCACGTGTAACGGATAAGTCCAAGGATGGAGCAGAGCGTCCCGAATTACAGAAAACACCCGCGATAAGGCAAAGTCGTAATCCCGCAACGCCAGTCGATCGTCTTGGATTCTTCCGCAGTTCGTTCGTTGCTGATTCAAGCGACCTAGATAAAACCCAACCGCTCTCTTCGGATCAGTGCGCTTAAAGTTTTCGGCATTGGCGATCGCTTGCTCAGCGCGGTGAAGCTGGGGCAGTGCACCGTGTTGTGCGCCTAGCTTGGGATTGATCTGCCGAACCTCTGCCAGCGGGGCGCAAGCACCAAGGGTTACCAGCGCGGCGAGGAGAAGGACGAGCGCTTGATTTCTCTTAATTCGTGACGTGATACAGCGATAATTCGTTCGTGAAAACCGATTGGTCTTTTGCGCGGCCGCTTTCACAAAAACTCATCACATGGATCCGATGGACTACTGCGCGAGGCCCGTGCGACCGCGCCGGTAAAGAATTGCATCGGCAGATGTAATCGCACGCCCCAGGCTTTTTCATCATGCGCGGCGTGCGGAAAACATAGGTAAACAAGGTCGCGCCCGAACCGCCAGCCTCGGCTGACTAGCGCGAGCGCCATCGCCATGGTCACTTCGTAGTTGTCGTTAGGCCAGCCGCTATCGAGATAGAATCCTATCTTGCGCTTCGGCTCACTTAGAACCCGCTCGATCAGGTCGTCCTTGTGCGAGAAGGTCGTCGACATGCAAATGGCGCCACCGAAGACTTCCGGGTATTGCCAGACAGAGTAGAAAGAAACGACCCCGCCAAGCGAGGAGCCCCACATCGTACGATCGAGGCGGTTCTTCGTCGTCCGTAGGAAAAGTTGCTCAGCGGGCACAATCTCTCCTACGATCGACCGCGCATAAGCTTCGTAGCCCGGCTTGGTATACTCCTCTTCGCGCCGCTCGTTTGAGTAAACGCCTACGACGATCAAATCTTCGATTGCCTGCATCGAGCGCAGGACGTGACTCGTTTCATCCACATCCCATTCCTGCTGCCGAAATGCTTCCTCAGGAAAGAACAGGTTCTGCCCGTCCTGCATGTAAGCCAGTGGGTAATGTGCCAGCGTGTTCTCCTCATAACCGGGCGGCAGGTAAATGCGCAACCGATGGCGTCGCCCAAGGATAGCTGATTCTATCTCGACCAAAGGCGAGAAGCGACCCCTCGGGTCGCTAAAGAAGTAGGGATAAACAACACGAGCATCATCCGCGGCCATGATCAGTAAGTTGTTACTTCCTACCGCCCAATGCAGGGTGCCGTTCTTAATCAAGCACGGCTTGAAGTGAACGAATGGTTGCCGCGCCTCGACTTCAAAAGTAGCTGCGCTGCCGTCGCTACTCACTGCGATCGGATGAATGTCACGCTCCCAATCCAGCTGCGTGCGAATGACCAGCGTTCCTGCTCCCGGCGGGTAACAGACGCACAGCGTCCGCTTAAAGCTGCTTTTGGCCCTCGTCATCTCATGATGTCAGTCTGGGTTCATTGATGCGCCTACCGTATCGGGCCGCCGCTGAGCAGGCGATAAGCGATAAGTGCGACGAAGCCGGCGGTCGTCATCGAGTAGAAGATTGGAAACATCCACCGGAACCTTGGATATCGCGATGACCTGCCTTCCAGTTGACCGAGTGCCACAAACTGGCTTATGTCCGCCTGCGCACTGATCGCCTCAATTTTGGCCAGGCATTCTTCCAACTCGCCTTTCAAGCGCAGGCTGGTGAGGAATCCAAACAGCGAGAACAAGCTCATGAAGACGAGCAGTCCGGTTCGCATCAGGTCGGGAGCCTGAACGTTCTGGAGCAAAGTCAACACCCCCGCGCTAATCAGCGAATAGGCGTTCATAAACGAGATGCGCTCGGTCTTGATATGGCGGACGTTCTGCCAGTTCTCGCTGAAAACAGCGGAAAACATTTTCATGTCAGCGGGATTTTCCTCATTCATGGTGTGACTCAGTGTATGCAATCGGCTTCTGCATTTGCGGCGTAATCCTCGATTAATGCTGTGACTGCGCGACGTCCAGAACGACACGCCCGTTTACTTTGCCTTCTTTCAGCCGGCTGAAAACTTCATTGATTGACTCGAGCGGAAGCTGCTCGATCGTCGCCTTCACTTTGCCTTGGGCAGCAAAGCCGAGCGCTTCCTCAAGATCCTTTCTCGTCCCAACGATCGAACCTCGAAAAGTGTAGCGACTGAGCACCACATCGAAGATGGAGACCGGAAATTCGCCGGGAGGTAACCCAATCAGGACGCATGTCCCGCGGCGACGGAGCATGCCGACAGCTTGTTTAAATGCGATGGGCGACACCGCAGTCACGAGAACACCGTGAGCTCCTCCGATTTGCTCCTGAATTTGCCGGGCTGGATCTTCCGAGCTGCGCGTCCACCGTAATTTCCGCGCCGAGCTTGCGTGCTAACTCCAGCTTCTCTTCTCCGACATCGACGGCGGCCACACGAAGCCCCATCGCTGTGGCGTATTGAATGGCGACATGACCTAAACCCCCGACACCTGAAATCACGACCCATTCTCCGGGACGCGCCTCCGTCTCTTTCAGGCCCTTATACGTCGTGACGCCGGCGCACAGAATCGGGCCGGCATCGACAAAAGAAAGCTGGTCGGGAATCCGGCCCAGGAAATCGGCCTGCGCCAGCGCATATTCGGCGAAACTTCCGTTCACCGAATAGCCCGAGTTCTGCTGCGCCTTGCAAAGTGTTTCCCAACCAGAAAGACAGAACTCGCAATGCCCACACGCACTATGCAACCACGCGATCCCGACCCGGTCTCCTTCCTTCAGGTGGGTGACGCCCGGCCCGAGCGCCACCACAACACCGGCGCCTTCATGTCCGGGAATAAATGGCGGACTCGGTTTGACCGGCCAATCGCCGTCGGCTGCGTGCAAGTCGGTATGGCACACGCCGGTCGCGATGATTTGGACCAAGGCTTGTCCAGGTCCGGGCGAAGGAACGGGAACCTCGCGGATCTGCAGCGGCTGCCGGAACTTCTCCACCACCGCCGCTCTCATTGTCTTGGGAATTGTTTTCATGATGCTAGCTTATTAGCGCCGCCGTTCAGCCCCGAATGCTTTCGGGGTTAGCGCTGCTCCTTTTCTAGAACTGCAGCGGTTGTTTTGATCACCGTGCCGGGATTTAGGTTGCTCAACGCAGCGAGAGGCCGCGGCAAACCGCGTTCTCCCAACCACCGCCAGTGAGGCCGCACTCGTCGAACCACGCGAAGGCCAAACCGCTCGATGGCGTTGCTGCGAATGTGCGCGATCGCGTCATCGACTGAATCGGTCGCGTAAACCAACTCCAGATCCGACGGCGCGATCATTCCGGCCTTCGCCATTTTGTCGATGAACGGAAGTATTTCGTCCCAGTAATCAGTGCCCATGATCACAACCGGGAAGCTCTTGATCTTGCGGGTCTGAATCAGGGTGATCGCTTCGAACATTTCGTCGAGTGTTCCCGCGCCACCGGGAAGAATGACGAACGCGTAGGAATATTTCACCAGCAGCGTCTTGCGGACAAAAAAGTAGTGCAGCGTGACGAAGCGATCGAGATAGCGGTTTGGTTTTTGCTCCTGCGGTAGCTCAATGTTGCAACCGACGGAACGGCCACCCACGTCTTTGGCGCCGCGATTCGCCGCTTCCATGATTCCGGGTCCGCCGCCGGTCATGACCGTGAAGCCGAGCTGCGCGATGGCTGCGCCCATCTTTCTGGCCAGCTCGTAATACGGGCTGTCGCTCTTAATTCGCGCCGAACCGAAAACGGTCACGCAAGGGCCGACAAAGTGCAGAACCCGGAATCCGCGAAGAAAATCACGCATCACGCGAACGAGAGTGACGAACTCACGAAAGCGTGAGCGCGGTTCTTCCAGGAAGATTTCGTCGGCAAGCGATGGAGATCCTGTCAGGGATGACGAATTTCCATTCGAGCTCGACTGATTCGTTGTCTGCCATGGTATCAGGTGCTTTCTAACACGACCACGGAACGCGGGGCGACTTGATAATCGAGCGAACTCACCGGCTCCTCCACGATGTCTTGCCGGCTCGGTGTCCACCATGCGTTTCCAGCTCTCTTTGCCTTCCTGAATGTGGAATCGGACGGGCTCCCAGAACGCATTGATCATCACGTACAGGTCGCTCGCGCCGTGCAGAGCAGTAAGCGCAGCGTGCGCGACGCGAAATCGACCGGCCCGTTCGCGCCGTACCAATGCACGTCCTCGCGCCAATAACGGCTGCGTCGCGATCCATGGCCGCGCTTTACGGAACGCAATCATGTATTGAAAGAAACGAAACATGTCCCGGTTCTTCTCGAGCAACGACCAATCGAGCCATGTCGTTTCGTTGTCCTGGTTGTAGGGATTGTTGTTGCCGTGTTGCGTGTTCAGAAACTCGTCGCCGGCGCAAAACATCGGTGTGCCGTTCGCCAGCATCAGCAACGTGAAGAAGTTCTTCACCTGTTGGCGACGTAACGCCAACACTTCGGCGGGCGCGCCGTCGTCGCCTTCCCAGCCGCAGTTCCAACTTCGATTGTCGGCCGGTCCATCGCGATTTTCGTGGCCGTTCGCCTCATTGTGTTTTTGGTTGTAAGAGACGAGATCGTAGAGGCAAAAGCCGTCATGCGCGGTTATGTAGTTGACGCTCTGATACGGCCGACACACATCGCCGGGACCATCCGGAAATAAATCGTCGCTGCCGTACAGTCGCCGCATCAATGCGCCGACCATCCCGGCGTCGCCTTTGACAAACGAGCGCAGATCATCGCGGAATTGCCCGTTCCATTGTCGCCAGGCCAGTCCGGGGAAACTCCGGCCCAGCAGGTAGGCATCGATGTCCCACGCCTCCGCCACCAGACGCAGATCAAGCTGCAACGCCGCCGCGCTAATCTCAGCGGCGATGGCCGGCGAATCCGTGTTGATGCTGCCGTCTTCATTGCGCGTAAAGACCGACGCCAGATCGAAACGAAACCCGTCCACGCCCATTCGCTCACGTCCAATGCTGCAAGCTGCGCAAGACGAGGGCGCGCACGCTGGGATGCGCACAGCGGGTCGTATTGCCGCAGCCGCTGTAGTCGTGATAGCGCCCTCCTGAGCCTAACAAGTAATAGCTGCGTATTATCGATCCCGCGGTACGAATACATCGGCCCGGTTTCGTCGCCTTCGGCGGTGTGGTTGTAAACAACGTCCAACCAAACCTCGATGCCCGCCTCGTGAAACGCCCGGACCATCTGCCGAAACTCTGCGACCGCGTCGCGCACTGCGTAGCCTTGGTGCGGCGCGAAGAAAGCTCAGCGTCATGTAGCCCCAGTAATTGCCCTCCTGCGGATCGAACTGATGCACCGGCAATAACTCGACCACGGTGACTCCGAGTTCCTTTAAGATAGGGAATCTTCTCGATTAGTCCGAGAAACGTCCCGCGCTTCTCCTTGCGCACACCTGAATTATCGCCGCGCGGTGAACCCTTTGACGTGCAACTCATAGACAATCGCATCGTGCGTATGTCGCGGCGGCGGCTGTGTGCCCCAATCGAATTCCGCTTCCTCACGAGGCAATACTCCGAGCACCGCGCGCCCGTCGTTCCGACCCGGCTGCCTGGCCGCTTCGCGCGAAAAGTCAGGCGGGAAAAACAGTTCTTCCGCATAGGGATCGAACAAGATTTTCTCCGGGTCGAACCGATGTCCGTTCGTGGGATCCCACGGACCTTGCACTCGATAGGCATAGTATCGCGCCGCCGGTGCCGACTTCTGCGGCACAAGACAATGCCAGATGCGCGCCGTTTTGTTTTTGAGCGGATTGAGTTGAAGCTGAAATACCGGCTCCACGAAATCCGTCGCGCCATACAACAGCAACGTCACGCCGGTCGCATGCCGCGAGTACAATGTGAAATTCCACGCCTGCTCGGTTTCCAGCCACGTCGCGCCCGGCGGTCCGAGTGCCGCCTTCGTCGTCCCACGATTCCACCGTGCTGGCGCGCCTCGGGTAGCTGACTTTCATAGACAACGGTGCGCGATATTTACTCGAAGTAGGCCTTCAGCACGTACTGCAGCACCATGCGCTGGGTGTTGAAGAAAGAGCCGTTCAACGCAATTGCATGACGCATCACATCAACGAAACGATCGCGGTCTTGGTAGAGTGGGATAACCACCCGCTCGAGCTTGTCGTAAAGCGAGTTCGCGTCGTAGGACGTGCTGTCGTTTTCGGAGTGTTCGATCGACCAGCCAGTCAGTCCTTCGATACAGCCTTCAATCCACCAGCCGTCGAGAATGCTCAAGCTCGGAACGCCGTTGATCGCCGCCTTCATCCCGCTGGTCCCGGATGCTTCCTGCGGTGGCTGCGGCGTGTTCAACCAAACGTCCACGCCGGCTGTCAGCAACTGACCCAGTCCCCAATCGTAATTGGCGAGATAAGCGACTTTGATCGATGGCCGCAACGCTTCGGCTGCTCTGAAAATCTGTTGGATCAGTTGTTTGCCGGCTTCGTCGTTCGGATGGGCTTTGCCGGCATAAAGAATCTGAAACTTGCCACTCTTACCAGCGATAGATTCCAACCGTTGGAGGTCGTGAAACAGTAAGTCGGCGCGCTTGTAACCCGTAGCACGCCGGGCGAAACCGAGCGTCAGAACATCTTCGCTCATCCCGATGTTTGTCTCGCGACTCACGCGCTCCATTAAGGCGCGTTTGGCTTGCGCATGCGCGTTCCAGATTTCGGTCGACGGAATCCCAAGTACGGAGCGCAACATGAAACTGTCGTCGCGCCAGCCCGGGATGTGTTGATCCAACAGTTTCTGGACAGACGGCGCAGCCCATGTGGCAACGTGTACACCGTTGGTAATCGCGTCGATCTTGTAGCGCGCGAACATGTGCTGAGACACTTCGCCATGTTTTTTGGCTACACCGTTGACGTAGTGGCTGAGACTCAGCGCCAGGTACGTCATGTTCAGCTCGCCGTCGCGGCAGATTACGTCGTGGTACGCGGCCCAATCATTGCGGTGACCGAGCGCGCGATCGACCATGTCCACCGGGAAATGATCGTGTCCCGCCGGCACTGGAGTGTGTGTGGTGAACACACAAAGATCGTGCACAGCTTTCACATCGTCGGAATTGAACTTGGTGTGCCCGGCCTGTCGCGTGTGTTCATCCAGCAACTCCACCGTGAGCAAAGCGGCGTGGCCTTCGTTCATGTGGAGCCGCTGAAGCTTGTCGTGGCCTAGCGCGCGCAACATTCGCACGCCCCCAATCCCGAGAATGATTTCCTGGCAAAGCCGATACCATTTGTCGCCACCGTAGAGTTGATCCGTCAAATGGCGATGCCACTCCGGGTTTTCCGATAGGTCGGTATCGAGCAGATAGACGGGTACGATGCCGCCAGTTAACCCGCGCACGTCATACTCCCACGCGCGTATCGCAACCGACTGTCCCTCGATCTTTACACTCGCACGCGCCGGCAATTCTTTTACAAATCTCTCGACCGGCCACGCGTCTGGCGCTTCCGTCTGCCGGCCGCTCGCATCCAGCTTTTGGCGAAAATATCCCTGTCGATGCAAGAGCGTCACCGCCGCCATCGGCAGCTCACGGTCGGCGGCCGCACGCAAGGTATCGCCGGCCAGAATTCCCAACCCGCCACTGTAAGTTGGCATCGCCGGATCGAGGGCGATCTCCATCGAGAAATAAGCGATCTGTTTGTTAGAAGAATTCGTGTTCATTTCGCTTTCCATTTCCAGTTGCGAATCTCCGGCAAATCTTCTCCGTGTTCGCAGATGTAGCGCTTGTGCTCGATTAATTTGTCCTGGAGCATTTGTTTCAAGTAAGCGGCTTTGCTGCTCAACTGCGGCAATCGATCGACCACGTCTTGCGCGAGATGGAAGCGGTCGAGGTCATTCAGCACGCACATGTCGAAGGCCGTCGTGATGGTGCCTTCCTCCTTATAACCGCGCACATGCAAGTTACGGTGATTGGTGCGCCGATAGGTCAGCCGGTGGATCAGCCACGGGTAGCCATGGAACGCGAAGATGATCGGTTTGTTCTTCGTGAACAATGAATCGAAGTCCGAATCACTTAGCCCGTGCGGATGTTCACTGGTGGGCTGGAGTTTCATCAAATCCACGACATTAACCACGCGGATTTTCAATTCGGGGACGTGTTCGCGCAGAATTGAAACAGCGGCCAGTGTCTCCAGACTTGGCACGTCGCCGCAGCAAGCCATGACGACGTCCGGCTCCGCGCCCTCGTCGTTGCTGGCCCACTCCCAGATGCCGATGCCTTTGGTGCAATGCGCGACCGCAGCATCCATCTCCAGCCATTGCGGCGCGGGGTGTTTCCCGGCAACGACAACGTTTACGTAGTGCCGGCTGCGCAGGCAGTGGTCCATCACGGAAAGGAGGCAGTTCGCATCCGGCGGCAGATAAACACGGACGACCGACGCCTTTTTATTTACAACGTGATCGATGAACCCGGGATCCTGGTGGGTAAAGCCGTTGTGGTCCTGCCGCCAGACGTGCGATGCGAGGAGGATGTTAAGCGACGAGATTTTGCGCCGCCACGGCAGCGCCGCTGTCACTTTCAACCATTTCGCATGTTGGTTGAACATCGAATCAACGATGTGAATGAACGCTTCATAGCTATTGAACAAACCGTGCCGGCCCGTGAGGAGATAGCCCTCGAGCCAGCCTTCGCATTGGTGTTCGCTTAACATTTCCATCACGCGACCCTCTGGGGCGAGGAACTGATCGGTTTTAATCGCGCGCGCGTCCCACTGACGGTTCGTCGCTTCGAAAACGGCGTTTAATCTGTTCGATAGCGTTTCGTCCGGACCGAAAATGCGGAAGTTTCGCTCCTCCTGATTCAGCCTAATAACGTCGCGCAGAAATCGACCGAGGACCATTGTATCTGCGGCTTCGACTGCGCCTGGTGTTGGCACTTCAATTGCGTAATCGCAGAAGTCCGGCATTCGCAGATCGCACAACAACTCACCACCGTTCGTGTGCGGATTTGCGCCCATTCGCCGTGCTGCGTTAGGCGCGAGCTCGGCAAGCTCTGAGAGAAGGCATCCCTTCTCATCGAACAGTTCGCGTGGGCGGTAACTTTTCAGCCACTTCTCGAGTTGCTCGAGATGTTCTGGATTCTTTGCCGGATCGGACAACGGCACCTGGTGGGAACGGAACGTTCCTTCAACCGGTTCGCCGTCGACGACCTTCGGACCCGTCCAACCCTTCGGCGAATTGAGCACAATCATCGGCCAGCGCGGACGCGTCGTGTCTCCATTGCTGCGGGCGCGATGCTGAATTTGGCCAATCGCGGCCACGACCTCGTCGAGCGTAGCCGCCATCGATTGGTGCATCTTCTCGGGCTCGTGTCCCTCGACGAAGTAGGGCGTCCAGCCGTAGCCGCGCAGCAGCTGCTCCAACTCTTCGTGCTCGATCCGTGCCAGGACGGTCGGGTTCGCAATCTTGTAACCATTCAGATGCAGAATCGGCAGCACGACGCCGTCGGTAGCTGGATCGAGAAACTTGTTCGAATGCCAGGCGGTCGCTAATGGTCCCGTCTCGGCTTCGCCGTCGCCGACGACGCAGGCCACGATGAGATCGGGGTTGTCAAAGACGGCGCCGAAGGCATGCGACAGCGAATAGCCCAACTCACCGCCCTCGTGAATCGAGCCGGGCGTTTCCGGAGCGACGTGGCTCGGGATGCCTCCGGGAAATGAAAATTGCTTGAACAACTTTTTCAGGCCTGCTTCGCCCTGGCTGATGTTCGGATAGATCTCGCTGTAGGTGCCTTCGAGGTAAGTGTTGGCCACCAGCGCCGGTCCGCCGTGGCCCGGGCCAGAGATGTAAATCATGTTCAGGTCGTGCTCTTTAATCAGCCGGTTCAAATGCACGTAGATGAAATTCTGTCCGGGCGTTGTGCCCCAGTGGCCTAACAAGCGCGGTTTGATATGCTCGTGCCGCAGCGGCTTCTTTAAGAGCGGATTATCCAGAAGATATATCTGTCCGACGGACAAATAGTTGGCCGCTCGCCAGTAGGCATCCATCTTGCCCAGCAACTCGGGCGCAAGAACTCCAGTTGATTTTTTCATGGCACTTCTCCTTTCAGAAAACGGCAAACGCTCTTTGCCATTATCAATTCTTCGTCGGTGCGGATGACCCGCACGGACACGCGACTCCCGCTTTTCGAAATTACCTCCGCGTTCGCCGCGTTTGGCTGTTGATCGAGTTCGATTCCGAGAAACCCAAGGCCCTCGCAGATCCGGGCGCGAATCGCGGGCGCGTCTTCCCCGATCCCGCCGGTGAACGTGAGCGTGTCGAGTCCTCCGAGCGCTGCGGCGAACGCCCCGATCCATTTCTTGACCTGATAACAAAACAGCGCGATCGCATCCGCAGCGCGTTGGTCGTTAGTTTCACGCGCGAGCAAGTCGCGCATATCCGAGCTTGTCTCCGAAATGCCTAGCAACCCGGACTGCCAGTTGATCATGGCGTGAAATTGTTCCGCCGTCATTTGCTCGGTCTGCGCGAGAAATCCGACCAAGCCCGGATCGAGATCGCCCGAGCGTGTGCTCATCGGCAACCCTGCGGCCGGCGTGAACCCCATGCTTGTGTCCACGGGCTGACCGTCACGCACCGCGGCGAGACTCGCGCCATTGCCGAGATGGGCGAGGATCACACGGCCGTCCATCCGCGGCTGGGTGGTGAGGTATTCGTAAGATAAGCCGTGGAAGCCGTAGCGCCGCACACCTTTCGCCTCGTAACGACGCGGAATCGGCAGCAATTTCGCGACACGGGGCATCGCGCTGTGAAAAGCCGTATCGAAGCACGCGATCTGCGGCGTGCCCGGAAGTTTCGCCGCCAAACATTCCATGAGCGCGATCTCAGCGGGCAGATGCTCGGGATCGAACGCCCTGATGGCCCGTAATTCCGTCAGCATTGCGTTATCGACACGTTGCGGCTTCTCATAACGCGGGCCTCCGTGAACTACGCGATGGCCAACGGCATTGAAGCTGGCTGTCGAAGTTGTTTTCGAAAGACGCTCCAGCAAATGTTCCAAGCCTGCGATGTGGTCGGTCGCCGGGATTTCCGCTCGCTCCGTTTCCTGGCTGTCGATCTTCGTTAACGTGAACGACGCTTTCGACGATCCAATACGATCGATGGCTCCCGTGAATATTCGAGTGAGGGCGCGGTTGTCGTTGAATGCGGCAAACTTCAGGCTCGACGAGCCCGCGTTGAGAACCAGCACCAGCTTCTCGTCGGGCGCACTCATCTTTTCGCCTCAAGGAACTGCTGTGCCGCATACTGTCCTTGCCTCACAAATTCTAGTTTCAGGCACGCCCGCTTGGGCGATAACCACCCGTTGCCTTTGACTAAGCGAAAATTGCGCGACCGGCACAGCACCGGAGGGCGCAATTTCAGAATCCGCGCTGATGGTCGCCTTTGCGTCCCTGAGAAGCCTTTGCGTCGCGTTCCGACGATGCGGTCGATGTCGGCGAATTTATCGAATGGCATAGAGGTTCCTCGATTATCTGGTTCGTTAGGCTGGAACGGATTCATCGGAGCGAGATGGTGTGCTCTCGCGTAGAAAATCGTCGATCACATCGGCAACACTGGTGAAGCGGTTCACCCCGCCCAAGTTACGGTCGACGCCTTCATGGCGGAGCCGATCGCGCACGGACGAACGCGGCTCGACCGCTTGGAATCGGATTCCTTTGGCCGTGAGTTCGCTCGCGATGGCGGCAAGCGTGTGTGCGCTTTGCACGTCTACGTAGGGCGCCGCGGAAAGGTCGAGAACGACCAGTCGCGGCGGTACCGGCTCGGCATGGATTTTGTTCAGAATGATGTCACGAACCTGGTCGATGTTGAAATAAACGAGACCCGATTCCGGCCGGAAAATCAGCACGTTCGGAATCAGTTCATTGTCGGGATGCCGTTCGCGATCCGAAAATCGACGGGTACCGGGAATGCGACCCAGCAGACCGACATGCGGCCGAGACGCGGCATGCACCAATTGCACGAGGGAGATCGCAGCACCGATCATGACCCCGCGGAGCAGACCGAAAGTGAGCACGCCGATGAACGCTGCTACCGCCACCACAAATTCGTGACGATCGCTCCGCCAGAGTCGCTTCAGAGTCGAAAGATTGAAAAGGCTCGCCACCGCGACCAACACGACCGCAGCGAGGACCGGCTGAGGTAATGCGCTCAAGAGATGTGAGAAAAACAGCACAACCGCGAGAATGAAAACGGTTGCAAAAACGGTGGAGAGCGGCGTACGCCCGCCGCCGCTTTCATTGACCAACGACTGTGATGTGCCGCCGCCCACCGGAAAACCACCGCCTAGTCCAGCGACCAGGTTCGACGCCGCGAGCGCTAGACTCTCCTGATTCGCGTCAAACCGTCCGCCATGTTTAGCGACGAACATTCGACCGATCGCGGCCGTCTCGACTGCGCTGAGAAGAAAACAGGCGAAGGCGAGCGGAAGGAGCTGGTTCAGGTCGCGCCAGTAAATCGCAGGCAGTTGGAGCGGTGGAATTCCCTGTGGGATGGCGCCAATCAATTTCACACCGCGCGCCTCCAGTGACAGCAGCGATGCGGCGACAATGCCTCCGATCACAACGAAAAGCGCAATGGGTTTGTGTGGCAGGAAGATTTTTCCGACCACGAGCAGCGAGAGCCCGACTCCTCCAAAGAGAAGCGAAATCGAATTTGTTTCCCCGAGATGCTTCAAGAAGAAACCCGCATTCTCCCAAAAACTTCCATGCGCGCCGTGAAAGCCGAAAAGATTTGGCAACTGTGTGCTGGCGAGGAAAAGCGCTACGCCGCACTTGAAACCGGTCATGACACTCTCCGAGATGAAATGAACCAGCACCCCGGCTTTAACGAGCCAGGCAATGAAAGCGATTGCGGCAACGAATAAGGCCGTGCCGGCGGCAAGCGCGCCGAAGCGCAGTGTGTTTCCGCCCGTAATTTCCCCTAACGACGATCCGATGACTAGTGAAATTGCAGAAGTAACTGAAACGACTGTTTGTTGGGAGCTGCAAAAGATCCAGAAAACGAGACCGCCGAACAAACAGGCGTAAAGACCGGCTTGCGGAGGCAGATTGGCCAAAGATGCATCGCCCAAAGCCGCTGGAAGCAGATAGGCGGCAAGGGTAACGCCCGCGACCAGATCCGGGCGCAACCACTCACGCTGGTAACTTCGCAACCAGCGAACAGCCGGAAGTGCGCTTTTCCACGATGTATTGTCGCTTCGATTCATAGCTCGGCTTAACCAGCAATCAGCATCAGCTATTTCTTGAGCAGCTGGTTTTTCGCTGCCGCGAGCTCCTTCAATTTGTCCGAGCCAACCTTGGGATACGCCAGGTCGAGATCGGCGAGGGCGTCGATCACAGCCGCGCCAACGATAGTGCGTGTGAACCACTTATTGTTCGCCGGCACCACATACCACGGCGCCTGTTTCGTCGCGGTCTCGCGGATCGTCTCCTCGTAGGCTTCCATGTAATCGTCCCAGTAATCACGCTCCGCCGCGTCGTTCGAAGAAAACTTCCAATTCTTCAACGGATCGTCGATTCGCTCGAGAAACCGGCGTTGCTGCTCTTTCTTGGAAACGTGAAGGAAGAATTTCCGTACGATGACGCCGTTGCGGGTTAAGTATTGTTCGAAATTGCGAATGTCTTCGAAACGTTCAGACCAGATTTGGTTGCCGACCAATTGCGCCGGTAGCTTTTGCTTCGCCAGAAATTCCGGATGCACGCGGACGGCCAGCACTTCTTCGTAGTAGCTGCGGTTGAAAATTCCGATGTGCCCGCGATTGGGCAGGCATTTCGTGCAGCGCCAGAGGTAATCATGATCCAGGTCTTCGGCCGACGGCGATTTAAATGAAAATACCTGGCAGCCCTGTGGATTTACGCCTGACATTACGTGCTTGATGGCGCCGTCCTTGCCGGCCGCGTCCATCGCTTGAAAGATCAACAGCACCGCCCATTTGTCCTGGGCGTAAAGTTTGTCTTGCAGCTCGGCCAATGCCGCAACGCCAAACATCCGGGCTTCCCTGGCTTTGGGCTTGTCGGCGTCCTTGTCAAATTGAAGTGTGTCGTTCGGATCGACATCTTTGAGGCGAAACTCTTTACCTTTGCTGACTCGGAACGGTTCGGCCAGCTGACGCGCTACTTTGATGACCTTTTTTGTCTTCATATTTTTCGTGGACTCAGAACTTGAAGCTGACTGCAAACACGAACGTATCTCCTTAACCTCCGAGCAAAATCGTTAGCCCGACCAGAGCGAGGCCAACCGCTACCATCGTGGATCCGATGACGAAAGGATTGCGTCCCGCGTAACGTGCCCATTTCTGTCCCACATAGAAGAGCATGCCGATCAGGAGAAGGTTGGAGATCCGAAGCGCGAGGTCGGGTTGCGAAAAAATGAGAAACGGCAAGGCAGCCGGCAGGCACGACACAAAGACAAGCCAAAAGCACGCGAGCGCCCCGAGGAGATCTTCCTTGGTCAGGATCTTTTCCGTGATGTATGCGCCGACGATGTTTTGATACACGGACTTGCTGAATGCTTTCGCCGCTTTTGGATGGAGAAGCTCCTGTAGCTCTGGCTCAATTTCGTCGTGAATCAAACTTAGAGCCGCTTCGGTGTTTGGACTGCTTTGCACCGCTTCCACCAGGCGCATTTTCCCCCGGCGCACGATCATGGAGTTCATGACGTACATGATCGCGTCGATAATTCCCCAGGCGACGTTGCACCCAATGGCGGTGAGCAGAAGCTGGCGAACACCCGCTTTGCCTTCCGCAACCTTGAAACTAGCAGTGAGCGTCCCCGCCAGGACCATGATTAGGCCGAAAAGGATTTCGCCTAACTGACTGGCCAGATCGAGGTATCTCGGAACGAAAGGTCTCATAGAGTTGTTCTATCTCTATCTCCCGCTTTTGGGCGGCGACATTTCAGGAATCATGCAAACACGATCCGCGGTGCACGACGTCTTTGGGAAGACCATGTTTCTTGCCTGAGCATGACGGTTGCGCCGGGTTTTTTCCGCAGTCGGAGCGGGAACCGGGGTGACCATCGTTCAGCGCGCTTCGTTAGGGACTTCGCTTCTTCCTTCACCGGGCTACTACAAAGCTGTGTGGATCGATCTGAGTTCGGCTCGACAAGCTTCCGCGAATGACTTGAGCGGATCAGCGTTGGCGCCATCGCGAATCAACGCGCGCATTTGTTCGAGCGAAAGATTCGGTCTGAAGTACTGTTCGGTGATTGATGCTAGCGCTCGTTCCGCCTCCGCCAGAACTGCGTCCGACGCACAAAGCCTGATGCGGTTAAGTAGAGCGTAGATCGACAACAATCTTTCGCTCTTATCGAGAGTGTGCTCAAACGAATCCAGCGCGCGTGCTGCGCATTCGTTGATAAATTGGCCGTAAAGCGTTTCGCGCCTGGTGATCTCAGCGCGGAATTCTTCGCGTTTATTCAGCGTTCTTTGCGTGACCCAGGCGGTCGCTACGCTTGCTGAGCCGCCCAACAGCGACCCGAAAATGCCTGCCAGTGCAGTAACGATTGTGGCGTCCATGGCTACGCTGCGCAGCCTGTGCGGATCCGACTCCAGCGCTCTCTGAGCTCGTCGACATCACGCAATGTGATCATCTGCTCGATGTCGCGACCGAACGAAAGATCGAGTATGCACGCCATGACGACGCGGAGCTTCTTCATCAATAGCGGAAGACGTCGGGCTACCATAGCTCTTTTAGGAAACTCTGACCGGCTGAGCGGCAGGCGGCACCGTGTTCTCTGGCTTAACCGATTTGCGTCCGGTCGCGAGCCGCTCAACCACATAAAACGTTACCGGGATGAAGAAGATCGCGATCGCGGATGCAGCGAGCATGATTTCGTCGGCGCGACCGGCGGGCGTCGCGGACTTCGGTTCGGCAGTTCGCGGAGTTGCGGTCATTTGTTTGCCTTGGGTGCGGTGCGTATGGGCGTGGTGGAGGCCGGGGTCATTTCTAATGCGTTGCGGCTGGCTGAAGGATCTCGCTGTGGTCTGCGGGTTCTTTGATTAATTTGATGCATAATGGAAGTGGGTTACTCGATTGATCAGACCGCTACTGCGGCCGGAGCTTGCGTCGAGACGTCGGTCGGAGTGGTCCGTTCTCCGTCTTGCCGGATTTTGAACCAGGTGATGTAGAGCGACGGCAGCGAGATCAGCGTCAGCACGTGTGGCCACCGCGAGCCCGCCCATGATGGCGTAGGCCATGGGGCCCCAGAAGACGGTCGGCGCGATCGGCGCCATGCCCAGGATCATCGCCTGCGCGGTCAGTGTGATCGGACGGAAGCGCACCAGGGAGGCTTCGACCACGGCATCCCAACCCCCGCGTCCCGCTGCCTTCTCGACTTCGATCTGGTCAACCATGATGACCGAGTTTCGGATGATCATGCCGACCAGCGCGACGGTGCCCAGCATCGCGACGAACCCCATCGGGCTTTGCGTGACCAACAGCGCAAGGACGACACCAATGACGCCCAGGGGGGCGACGCTGCAGACCAGGAACAGGCGGCTGAAACTCTGCATCTGGAACATCAGGACCGTAATCATCAGCACGACCACGATCGGGAAGACCGCGAGGACGGAGGACTGTCCCTTCGCGCTTTCCTCGACGCTGCCGCCCTCGACGATCTTGTAGCCGACCGGCAGTTGCCGCTTCAGCTCGGAGACTTTTTCCGCGAGGCCCGCCACGGCGGTCGCCGCCAGCACGCCATCCCTGGGCTCGGCCTGGACCGTCAGGGTGGGCAGCCGGTCCCGGCGCCAGATCAGGGGCAAATCCTGTTCGTACTCGACGCTGGCCAGCTCGCTCAATGGCACCGACCGTCCGTTCGGAAGCGGAATCTTCAGGGTCCGGATCGTCTCCAGCGACATGCGTTCATCCGCCTGGGCTCGCACCACCACGTCGATGAGATAGATGCTGTCGCGCACCTGGGTCGCGGGGATGCCCGAGACGGCGGCGTTGATCATCTGGGCGACGGTCGCCGAGCTGAGCCCCAATTGCCTCGCCTCATCCTGGTTGACGCGGATCCGGAGTTTGCGGATCGGATCCATCCAGTTGAAGCTCACTCTTTGGATGTCGGGGCTCGCCCCCACGATCCCGGCCAGCTTGTCGGCAAGTTCACGCACCTGATGCGGATCGCTGCCGCTGAGCCGGTACTGGACCGGCCAGCCGACCGGTGGGCCGAGCTCGAGCGGGAAAACCCGCCCGACCGCCTCGGGGAACTTTTCCTGAAGCGCGGCCTCAAGGCGTTTCTTGACTTGGTCCCGCACCTTCAGGCTCTTGGTGACAATGATCGTTTGGGCGAAGAAATCGTTTTGGAGCTGCACGTCGAGCGGCAGGTAGAATCGAATCGCCCCGCGCCCAACGTAGGAACTCCAGTGGACGATATCGGGGTCGCCACGGAGGATTTCGTCGAGCTTTTGCGAGGCCGTATCCGATGCGTAAATCGAGGCGTCGTGCCTCAGGCGCAGATCGAGCACGAGTTCCGGCCGGTCCGACGCGGGAAAGAACTGGCTGGGCACAAACCGCGCCAGCCACAGCGACACGCCGAAAATCACGATCGTCACCGCCAGCGTCATTTTGGCGTGACGCATGGTGAAGAGCAGCAGGCGCCGATAAAGAGTGAGGAGGCGCCCGCCACTCTCGTGGTGGCCCTTGCCCGTGTCCTTGTCCTCGTGCTTGGCGGGCTTTAGGAGCATCGTCCCGATGAGCGGCGTGAAGAGCGCGGCGACGACCCAGGAGGTGAGGACGGCGATGACGACGACCGCGAAGAGCGTGAAGGTGTATTCGCCAGCCGAACTCTTGGCGAAACCGACCGGCACGAAGCCGAGCGCGATCACCAGGGTGCCGGTGAGCCTCGGATAAGCCGTGGAGGCATAGGCAAAGATCGCCGCTTTGATCGAGTCCCAGCCATGTTCCACCTTGGAGACCATGGCCTCGATGGTGATCATCGCGTCATCGACGAGCAGCCCCAGCGCGATGATCAGCGCCCCCAGCGAGATGCGCTGCAAGTCGATCCCGAAGATCTGCATGACGATGAACACGATGGCCAGCACCAGCGGGATCGAGGTCGCCACGACCAGGCCCGCCCGCAGGCCCAGATTCAGGAAGCTGATGACGAGAACGATCGCGATGGCCTCCCACAGCGCCTTCATGAATTCGTTCACCGCTTCGTCCACCACCTTCGGCTGATTGGAGACCAGGAAAGTCTCGATGCCGACGGGCAAGTCCGCTTTGAGTTCCTCCATCACGTGATCCAGATTCTTTTCCAAAGCGAGGATGTCGCCGCCGGTGCGCATCGAGAGCGCCACGCCGATGGCGTCCTTGCCGTTGACGCGGAACTTCGGCTGCGGCGGGTCGGCGTAGCCGCGCGTGATCGTCGCGATGTCGCCGAGGCGCAGCATCTTGCCGCCGAAGACGAAATTGACCTGCTGCAAGTCCTTTTCGGATTCAAACCGTCCGGTCACATCCATGAGCACGGCCTCATTCTTTGTCTGGATCACGCCGGAGGGAACCACGGCGTTCTGGGTGACGAGCGCCTGGACCAGCTCCATGCGGTCCATGCCGAGTTCGGCCAGGCGGTGCGTCGAGAACTCGACATAGATCCGCTCGTCCTGGGTGCCCAGGAATTCGGCTTTGGAGACATCTTTCACTCGCAGCAGGCGCGAGCGCGCCTCTTCCGCGTAATCGCGCAATTCCCGGTGACTGAAGCCGTCCGCCGTGAAGCCATAGATGATCCCGTAGGTGTCGCCGAATTCGTCGTTGAAAAACGGCCCCACGATTCCTTGCGGGAGCGTCTGCCGGATATCGCCGACTTTCTTGCGGACCTGATACCAGAGGTCCGGCACATCCTTTTTTGGGGTGGACTCGAGCAGATAGACAAAGACGGTGGACGTCCCGGCGACGGTATAGCTCTTCAAATAGTAGAGATTGGGCGTGTCTTGCAGCTTCTTCTCGATGCGATCGGTCACCTGCTGCATGGTCTCTTCCTGGGTCGCGCCCGGCCAGAGCGTCTGGACCACCATCGTTTTGACCGTGAATTCAGGGTCTTCATTGCGCCCCAGGTGCAGATACGCCGAGACCCCGGCCACGAGGCATACCATCATGAAGTAGATGGAGAGCGCCTTGTGGCGGATCGCCCATTCGGTCAGATTGAAGCCCTTCATTATTCGCCTCCCAACAGTTTCACGGTTTGACCTTCATGGAGCTCCTGGACCCCGGCTGTGACCACCCTTTCGCCGGATTCCAGCCCGTCCGTCACGATGACAGAGTCCGGCGCATGGCGCGCAATGACGATTTCCCGCCGATGCACGCGCTGATCCTTTGCATCGACCACCCAGACCGCGGGCTTGTCCTCGATCATCGTCAGCGCTGAAGAAGGAATTTCGATCACCGACTCGGCCTTCAATTTCAGGCGCCCGAGGACCGTCGCCCCCAGAAACATTCCCGCTGGCGGATCGGCGAGTTCGACTTTGACCTGATAGTTGCGTGTGACCGGATCGGCCTGCGGCGATATTTCGCGGACCTTGCCGTCCACCTTGATCTCTGGATTGTCCGCGAGCCAGACCTCACCTTGCGCACCCAACGACAGGCCGTCGCGAATGGCCTGGGCGGGCACGTCGAAAACGGCATCGCGCCCGGTTTGCTGCGCCACCTGCAGGACCATCTTGCCCGCCGGCACGACCTCGCCCACCTCGGCCCCTTTTTCCGTGATCACGCCGGCGGCATCGGATTTGAGTTCCGTGTAGCTCAACTGTTCCTCGGCGGATTTCAGTCGGGCTTGCGCCGCATCCAACTGCGCTTTCGTCGTCTTCAGTTGGCGCAAGGCGATATCGTATTCATTGGGGGATATCACCCGCTCGGTGAGCAATTGCTTCTGACGTCGTTCAAATGCTTCCGATTGGTCAAGAGCGGCTCGCGCCGCGGCAACGGTCGGCCTGCGCGGAGTTCCGGGCGTTTCGTTCGACTTCGGCATCCAGCAGCGCCACCGTCTGCCCGGCTTGAACCATGTCGCCGACGCCCACTTTTCTTTGGATGATCCTCCCGCCAATCCGGAAGGCGAGATTGACCTCGTTGCGCGCGCGCAGATGGCCGGACACGACCTTTGGGTCTCCGACCTGACGTTTTTCAACAACGATCGAGCGGACCGGGCGGACCACCGGCGGCGGCTCCGTCTTTCTTCTTGCATGCGCCCAGTGTCAGGACCGCCAAGGCCATCGGGATGGCAAGGCGTCCGAGGCCCCAAATTGGTATCGGTTTCATAAGCTACTTCTTTGTGGATTTAGGATTCTGCGTGTCCCTAAAAATTTG
Organism: uncultured Verrucomicrobiae bacterium; assembly: GCA_963788855.1. Classification (GTDB taxonomy): domain Bacteria; phylum Verrucomicrobiota; class Verrucomicrobiia; order Chthoniobacterales; family UBA10450; genus CAWBIE01. The sequence goes on along the minus strand of CAWBIE010000002.1, from coordinate 16,760 downwards.
ACCCGGCTGCGGGATTTCCTTCTCGCTCGAAACGGCTAGGCCGAGGGCTTCCTTAACATGACGCTTCCCCGTCTTCCGTCCAGTGGACCCATGCCGCTGCCACGCAGGATCCAGAGACCAAAGTCTTCGTCACGGCAGTAAATGACGACGACGTTTTCCTGCGGCACTGCATGATAAAAGCTCGCCTGCGGACGCTCCTCGATCAGGCGCAGCATCTTGTCCCGCCAGGGATCACTGACAAACTCATCCTCATGCTCCTTCGCGAGCTTCCTTAGCTCTTCGATGCTGATGCTTCGCAAAGACTCCAGGATGTGCTTTCGCCGCTCTTCCTGGATGGTTTCAATATTCACGAACTTATCGAATGGCATAACGGCTGGCTCCTTTCATGATTGGTTAGGCATTAGGCAGATTGGTCGCATCAAGAGGGAGACGCGCGAGGACCAGACGCAGCTTGTGCTGCTCATAACCCGCAAGCGTTTGCGGCCCTCTCTGCCATTGCGCTACTAGCTTGGCCGTCCGGCCTGGCTCGAGTCCTCGCGCGGAGCCTATCATCCGCGGTGTGCTCGGTTCAATTATTTTGTTCATATTTCTTTCTTTTGCTGAAGAAACGATGACTCGCGGAAGGATGTTTGTGAAAGACCATGTTTCTTGCCTCGGCATGCCTGGCAGGCATACCGCGCATGTGTGCGCGCCCGAATTGTAACACCTCCGCGAAACGCGACTCGTACGCATCGCAGATGGGAGAATCGCCATTCGACTGGACCCATTCCGGATGTTGCGCGCGGAGTGCATCATGCATCTCGCGCTGAAGTTCCGCGTACCCGGGAACTTCAGCCGAGGGAGTTGAAGAATGTGTCGTGTTCATCAGCTAGCACCAGACGTTCTCGCGCTGCGGAAGCGGATTGAAGATCCGATTCCAACCGCGATCAGAGTTGAAAATCGACATGTTGAGGACCAGCATCGGGTCGTGCCGGCGGCGCGACCGGCGAAACCAACGTCGCGATCTGGCGATATTACGGTGGCTAGAATTTAACGTTTTAATGCTGATCGTCTCCTCTCGTTAGGCTCCCCGGTGTTGAAGCCGAACAGCCCGAGAACTAAAATCCAAAAGATCGACATCGTGATCATGGCCGTATTATTGGTTAACTGTTGGAAGTGCCGGTGCTGGCGAATGCGCGAACGTTAAATGCAATTTCCACTGTGCTTGTCCCGACATCGTCTCGATCCCGCGCTGCCATTGGCAAACAAGCTTCGCCTCCGGTGCCAACTCACGTCGGCTTTCCTCTGAGATATCAGCGTCGTTAGCTTTCATTGTGTGTTGTGTGACACTTCTATTTCCCGAGTTTCAAGGACGACATTTCAGAAAAGTTGAGACTTTTTGCGTGCCGAGGAGCGGCAGTCTCCGCGACCGTCGTCTCCGTAATCGGCGTCTGCCGAAGCCGCCGTTGCTTGGCGCGCTTGCGTTTCTTAATAGCGAACCGGCGGCGGATTCTTTACGAGTGCTTCAAATCGCGGGTCCTTGCGCAACGGGTCCCAGTAAGGTGAGTATCGAAGTTCGCCCGGGTGAATTCCGCCCGGCACTTCAAGCAGGTGCGGAAGCGCGTCAATCGCTGCATCGACTTCACCCAATTGCGCCAGAGCTTTTGCGCGAAAAGCTTCGGCGATTGGCTTGAATAGAGCGTCATTCTCGTACTCGGCAACACCTTGCCTCGCCTGCTCGTGCGCATTCGATTTGTCGCCGAGCCCGGCATACGCGAGCGGCAAGGTAAAGCCTCGCTCCGAGAATCGGCGGGGCGCGGAGAACACCGCCCAGGCGCAACTTCCTGAATAACACGCTCGAATGTGGCGCGCGCTTCCTCATTTCGGCCCGCCCAGAGCTGACAATATCCCTGAAGCACGAGAGCAAAGATGTCCTGGGTGTTGAGCGCTTGTCCTGGACTGGGAGAGCTTGTTGCCTTCTTAGCCCAGAAGATTGCTTCGTCGAAGTTACGTTCCAACACCGCCTGATCCACGCGATGTATAAGAACCGTCTTGTCGGTAGAATCCTTGGAGATACGGGCAAGCTCTTTGGCGGCTTCATCTAACCGACCTTCTTGTTGATATTGCTCAGCCTTGAGCGAGATAACGAACTCATCGTTAGGCGAAATCTCCAGGGCCCGATCGATATGCTGCCTCTGCCTCTGCCGCTCGGCCTAACGGCCAAAATATATCGTTGGCAGCATTGGTCCAAAGCCGAGCGTTGCGTGGGTCAAGCTCGATTGCTCGCGCGAGATGAGCTTCTGCTTCTCTCCAACGACCGAGGCGACGCTCCGCATAAGCCATGTATTCATTAACCAGCGCGCTATTGGGCAAACGCTTTTCAGCTTCGCGATAGGCTTGCAGCGCCGCAGCGGGATCGTTCGAACACTCGATAGCGATACGTTCCCTGGGCCAACCATGCTTCGCCCAGTTCTGGTGCGAGTGCGATCGCGCGATCTGCAGCCTCCTTAACCGCCGCAGCCGAATTCACGTTCGGATCGACGCCGTTGTAGTAAAGAAAGCTCCGAACAAGCTGAGTCGTGCCCAGGCAAGGGCAAAGTTCGGATCGAGTTGGACGGCTTCCGCATAAGCCTTGGCAGCATCCTCAAAGGAGGAGCACACCGGATTGACTGTGCTCGATACCAACGCCGCGCAGATAAGCATTGTAAGCAGCCGTGATTTGCCGTCGGCGGTTGCGTGCTAATTCTTTGCACTAGCTTCGCATCCAGTTGCTGCGCGATCGCGTTGGCTACTTCGGTTTCGACGGCAAAGACATCATCCAGTTTGCGGTCGTAACTGCTGGCCCAGAGGTGAGCGTTGGTGCGTGTATCGATCAGCTGCACATTCACGCGGACCTTGTCGGCTGACCTTTGCAGCGATCCTTCCAAAACTCTGCCGACGCCAAGTTGCCGGCCAACCGTTCTTAGGTCGACAGGTTTGCTTTGGTAGCTTTCCGTGGAGGTGCGCGCGATGACCTTCAGATCAGCCAGACTGGCGAGCTTGGTCAGAATTTCATCCTGAATACCGATCGCGAAAAACTGATCGTCCGCGTTCGAACTGAGATTTTCGAACGGAAGAACCGCAATCGCTCGGTCCAGCTCAGAAGAGGAGTGGGTGCGTTGGTAGAGGAAGTTGGCGAGTAAGAGCAGAGCGAGTGCAAGCGCGAGTCCTGACTGAAGCAAGGACGAGACGTTTTCGCCGCCGGCGCGCAGCAGGCTCAAAACGGAGGTAGCACCGGTGAATCTTTGTCAGTAGCTCGCGCGCGGTTTGCGGTCGCTTTGCCGGGTCGAGAGCTAACATCGACTTCAACAACGTGACGCATTCGAGGGGGACATGTGCACTCTTCAACTGCTTCAGCGGAAGTTGCTCCGCTTGCTTTGCCCGAACTTCCTCAATCGAGCGGCCGGCAAACGGCGTGCGTCCTGTCAGCAGATACCAGAACGTGACGCCGAGAGCATAAATATCCGAACGCGTGTCGATCTGCTGCTGGCCCGCTTCATCAAATTGCTCCGGACTAGCGAAGGCAGGAGTTCCGATGAAGCCTGCTTGCGTCCGAAAAGTCGGATCTGCTTGTGCAGCGATAACTTTCGCCACCCCGTAATCGATTATCTTGACCAATAGCTGATCGCTTGCGTGTGACTCGATCATCAAGTTCGACGGCTTCAGATCGCGGTGGATAACTCCGCATTCCTCTCCAGCGGCCAGGCCGCGCGCTGTTTGCTCTACTACTTCAAGAGCGAGGCTTAAAGGAAGTGGCCCGTCGCGTTGCACTCGCTGCTTCGAGCGTTTCACCATGGACAAGCTCCATCGCATAAAAGCATTCCCCATCCTGCTCACCGTAATGAGTTACTCGCGCAACGTTCGGATGATGAATCTGCGCGGCCGCGCGGGCTTCGCGCAGAAATCGCGCACGAGCAGTGGGATCTTCCGCCAACTTTCGACTGATGACTTTGAGAGCGACCGTTGAATTAAGAACAGTGTCGCGAGCACGATATGTGACCGCCATTGCCCCGGAGCCGAGTATGACAGGGAAGCCGTCGGCATTTACTTCGACTTCGAAGTGAGCGTAACGCAACGGACCGAGTCTGACTTGATTGCGCTCACTGCCTCGCTCGACTTCGTGGTCCTCGGCGAGAAAGCCAAAGCTAACCAGGCAACGAACACATTCGCCATCAGGGCCGGGATGGGTAATCGACTTGCCGCAGGTTGCGCAAACTCCTGCGCCAATTCCTTGCTGAGGAGCCACGACGCTCATGCGGTCAGAATCCGGTAAACGTAATGCAGCTCGTCATCGATGTCCTTCGGATCGGAAACCGTGCTCGCCACTTCGGCCCGCAAGGCGTGTCGATACGTTTGGCGCAATCGTGAAAGCCAGACACGGAAATTTTCAACCGATGTGCCCAGTCGTTTTGCCACTTCCTGCTGATTCGGCGGCGTCGCTGTTCCACCGGCCACGAACGGCCTTAGCTCATCCACCCATTCCCGTTTGCCTTCCGCAGCAAATCTGTCGCGCACATTCTTCCACGCGCGTGTCACGACACTGGAGGCCCACGCGACATCGTAAGAGTTGACGTCGCTCAAATGAGACAGTCGCCTGCATCGCCGCCTCAGCGTCGACAGCTGGTTCATCGAACGACACAATCTGATGCCCTCCGCCGCGTTTGATCGCGCTCATGCGCTCGCGCTGCTTCAGCAGAAAATTTTGCAATGAACCGAGCAGGAACGTGCGCAGCCGTCCCTTCTCCTGATCGGCCCGGCTCAACGTGTTTTGCTGAAGTAAATGCTCGAAAAAACCCTGGACGATATCTTGCGCGTCGGCCGGCGAATAGCCGCGGCGCCGAACGAATGTGTAGAGCGGCGGCCAATACGTTTCGCTAAAAGCGGCGAGCGCTTTCCGCGCCGATTCGTCGGAGTCGGCCTTGCCCGCCTGCAACACGACCGTCCAATGCGTCGTCTGGAACGGCGCACCTCCCTCTTGCAACGTTCCTGGAATCGGTTTCGTAGAAAGTTCAATACCCTAAGGCAGGTTCGTCTTGCGAGATAAAACGAAATGCCGATTTCGGGAAAAGTATGTTTCTTGCCTCGGGATGCCTGCCAGGCATAAACTCTTCGGCTGTGGAGCTTCGGCATTTGCGCTACTTCGTAGCGGTGGCCGAGATGGAAAACGTCTCCCGCGCCGCGACCCAGAAGCTGTACGTCTCGCAGCCCTCGTTAAGCCGCCAGATTCGGGATCTCGAAGAGGAGCTCGGCGTCCAATTGCTCGAGCGCAGGCCGAAGTCGGTCTGCCTGACCGAAGCCGGCCGCGCTTTTCTCGAGAAAGCACGCGCCATTTTGAAGGACACGGACGACGCGGTGGCGACGGTGCGCGCGCTCGCAGGCAAGCGTGAGACCGAGCTGCACGTCGGGGATTTTCCGCTCACGACCGCGCGGCTAATGCCTGGCCTTCTCCGTTCCTATCAAAAAGCAATGCCGAACGTGCAGGTGAAGCTGCACGACTGGCCGGTAGAGAAGAACATCGCGGGAGTGCGCGAGGGGCGATTGCAGCTTGCGATCATCATCCCGCCGCTCAAGTCAAACTCACTCGATGAGCTCCACTTCGAAGAGCTACTTGCGGTGCGCGTTTGTCTTGCCGTTTCATCGAATCATCCATTCGCGAGAAAAAAGTCGGTTCCGTTGGCTGACGCGGCCCGGGAACGGTTCATTGGGCTGATGCGCGAGGAGTATCCCCGTTACCAGGAATACCTCGCCGCGATCTTCGCGCGCGTGAATGATAAACCGCAGCATCGTGGAGGAGCACGACGGTTGGGCCGGCGTTTTTTCCGCGGTCGACGCCGGCACGGGAGTAGCCATCGTCTCAGACGCGTTCACTTACGCGTTCGGTGATCGCATAAAACTTTTGCGCCTGACCCCTGAGCCCAAGCGGGTCCCGATTGGAATTCTTACGCGGAGAGGCAGACTCAGCCCAGCCGCGGAGAAGTTCTGCGAATGCGCGAGAGAAGCGCTGAAGACGCTCCGTTAGATTACGACGGTGGCCGACTCGCTGGTTTGGTCTTCTGATCCGCGCTTTGTTTGAGCTCGAATGCGAGCCAGCCGCTCGCTGAGCGCTTGGACATCGCGCAACGTGATCATCTGTTCGATCTCTCGGCCGAACAAAAGATCCAGCGTCCAATCCGTCATGACGCGGAGCTTCTTGGCCAGGCGCGGCAGCTTCGCTAAATAAATGCTTCGCCACATCCACCAGGCGATAAAACCGGAGAACTTGAACCCGAACATCATCGCGACGCCCGTGTGACGACCGATAGTGGCCAGTTGTCCGAGAGTCGTAAAAACGAATGGCTTCAGCGGACGCCCCGCAATCGCGGCTTCGATGTTCTTCGCCGCCGTCACCGCCTCTCGCAAACCGTGCTGAGCAGTTGGCGGATAAAACTCGCCTGCTTTGCCGCTCGGAACTGCCGCGCAATCACCAGCCGCCCATAATCCGCTGACTCCCGGAACACCAAGATACTCGTTCACAAGAAGACGTCCGCGCTCTTTCTTGCAGTCTAACGATTCAATGACCGCGCTTGGTTTAACACCAGCCGTCCAAATGAGAGTCGTAGCGGGAATGGACGTGCCGTCAGTCAGCTTAACGACCGAACCATCATACCCCGCGACCCGCGCGCCTTTGATTATTTCTACATTTCGTTCAGACAATTTTTGTTCGGCGTAGCGTCCCAGCTCCTCGCCTAGTTCGGGTAAGAGAAACTTCCCCGGATGGACCACCACCACTCGAATCGTCTCTTCGCGCAACGATGGATAAAACTTTACCGTTTCGCGCACGAAATCGTTAATCGCGCCGGTGGTTTCAACGCCGGCGAAACCGCCGCCCGCGGTAACGAACGTGAGCAACTCTCTGCGCGTCGCCTCGTCCCTTTGCAGGGAAGCTTCTTCCAACAGTGCCACCATTCGATTGCGCAGCAGCGCGGCGTCGGAAAGGCTTTTCATCGTTACCGCCCAATCCCGCACGCCGTCGCAGATCAAAGAAGTTCGTTTCCGAACCGATCGTCAGAAGTAGATGATCGAACTCGAACTCAAGATTCAAGTCGCGCACACCGGCCCGACAACGAATCTTTTTCGTCGTTAGGTCTATCGCCCGGATATCAGCTTGGATAACGTTGACATGGCGAAGAATGCGCCGCAGCGGATTGACAATGTCGCCCGGCGACAGGTCGCCCGCGGCGACTTCATGCAGCATCGGGGTGAAAAGGATGAAGTTCTCCCGGCTGATCAGAGTAACTTCAATGTCGGCCCTTCGTGCCAGCGTCTTATCCAGATACCTGGCGGCATAGAGACCGGCGAATCCGCCCCCTGCGATAACTATTTTTGTCTTCTTCATTGTACGAGATGCGTCGTGCTGACGCGGGTAGGATATTGGAATTCGAATCGGGATTGATGAGTGTTGCGTTGCTTCAGTGCGCGAGTCCCCGTTGGGCAACGTGACGTTGCATCCATATCAAGCGGCCGGTAAGGCCGCGGCAATTGGCTGAGCAGCTTTGCAAATCGCGCTTCGTACGAATCGCACTTCGGAGAATCGCCATTTGGTAGAATCCACTCCGGGTGCTGCGCCCGCAGAGCATCGTGAATTTCTCGTTGAAGTTGCCCGTGCGCGCGAACTTCAGCGGCGAGAGTTGGAGAATGTGTCGTGTTCACGGGCTAGCACCAGACGTTTTCGCGCGCCGGGAGAGGATTGAAGATTCGATTCCAGCCGCGATCGGAATTAAAGATCGATATATTAAGCACGAGCATCGGGTCGTGCCAGCGCCGACGCCGCTGAAACCATCTCGGTGATCTGTTCGGTTTAATTTGCTTAAGATTGGTCGCCTTCATCGTAATCGCCTTCTGTTGTCCGGCTCTTCCGGATTGATGCTGAGCAGTCCGAGAAGCAGCGCCCAAAAAATCGATACGGCGATCATGGCTGCACGTCCTTCACACGCAGAACGATCTTGCCGCGGGCGTGATGCGCTTCGCTCAGCTCATGCGCACGACGCGCTTCGCTTAACGGCAGAATGCGATCGATCGTGGGCTTGAGCTTTCCGGAGTCGATCAACTTTCCGATTTCGGCGAGCCGATTAGAGCGTGATGGACTCCAGACGGACGTCGCGCGCACGCCGAGCGCTTTCGCCTGGTCCGCATTCGGTGGCTGAGCGACTGAAACGAGCACGCCGCCTCTCTTCAGGACTCGCAACGAGCGTTCCTGCGTTTCACCGCCGATCGTGTCGAGCACAAGATCGACATCGCACGCGATCTCTTCGAACTTTTGTTTCGTGTAATCGATCGGCTTGTCTACTCCAAGCTCGCGCAGCATCGCCTGGTTCTTTGTCGAAGCGGTGGCGAGAATTTGAGCGCCTTTCCACTTTGCAAGTTGCACAGCGAAATGGCCGACCCCGCCGCTTCCGCCGTGGATCAACACGCGTTGGCGGCGCTTTAACTGGCCAGCATCGAACAATGATTGCCATGCCGTCAGTGCAACGATCGGAACGGCCGCGGCTTGCACGTGATACAGCGATTTCGGTTTGAGCGCGATTTCCGATTCGCGTGCGAGCACGTATTCGGCGTACGCGCCGTCACGCGTCGGATCGAGTTTGCCATAAACCTGATCGCCCTTGTTGAACTGTCCCGCCGCTGCCGGACCAGGCCCGATCTCTTCCACGACGCCCGATAAGTCCCAGCCGGGAATCAGCGGCAGCTTGTGTTGAACGAAGTCTTTCATGTAACCGGCGCGCACTTTCCAGTCGAACGGGTTCACGCCCGCGGCGTGCACGCGGACGAGAACTTCGCCGACTTGCGGATCCGGACGCGGTGCGTGCTCGTATTTGAGAACTTCCGGTCCGCCGTAACTGTGGATTCGGACTGCTTTCATCAACTCCATTTCGCCGGCTCCCATTCTCTTTTTCAGACTGCCGGTTTGATCGGCGGCTGGTTCGATCGTTCCTCGCATAGCTTTTCCTAACCGGCCGCACTCGCCGCTATCACGGACTGCGGCGTTGCGAAGGCCAAACGCAACTCTCGAAACGCGTGTCCAGCAAGTGTTTCTGGTCCGCGCTGCTGCCAGTCCGCAACGAGCTCGCGGCCGAAGGGCTGAAGTCCGAGCCGGACTGGCGAATTTGTGGCTTTTGGTGTCAGGTGACGCTCAATGGCTGTAATGGTTCTGCTCATTTTATTACCTCCAGTAGTTAAATTTTTCATGCTGACATCATCCGACCGGACCTGCCTGCTCGTGAAAGACTATGTTTCTTCTCTCAGCATGCCCGACAGGCATACTGCGCGTCGGAGTGCAACTGCGCGAAAGAAGCGGCGTCACCAAGCGTGAAATGAAATCAGCTAGGTACCTTTACGTCGTGTATCCCGGCTTCTCGTGCAGCTTCTTCGATGGCTGAAATTGTTCGCCATCGTCTATCCGACCTTCGCGAATTTACGATCGCCACGGACTGAGCGCACCGTCCGCGTTAAACTCCCTTGAACTGGAATTTGCAGGAGTTGCAGACACGGCTCGGAAACCACCTGCGAGCGGTCCGCTTGATTGATCAAGCTTGGCCGCTCAACCGAGCAAACTCTTCTTGTCCGATCTTTCTCGCCACTTGAGAGTATGCCAATGGCGGGTCATCGCTGCGCGCTCGGTAAATGGGTTCCTTCGGGGCTTTTGCTGATGGTTTTTTCCAGCGGCTGCTCCACGTCGCTGAGACCGGCGGCGAGTCAGTCTCGCGACCACGCGTTCATCGCCTACTGGCCGCCGGCCGGGAACAACAACCAATTGCGCCTGGCGGTGAAAGATCTAATCGACGTTAAAGGGGTGGTGACGACGGCCGGGTCGGAATACCTAGCGAAGAACAGGCCGCCGGCCGCGCGTGACGCAAAGTGTCTGAGCATCGCTCGGGAGCGAAATGTTCAGATCGTGGGGAAAACGAATATGAGTGAATTTGCGCTGTCTCCTTCCGGCTGCAATGATTACTACGGAACTCCGAAGAGTCCCTTTAGCGGGTGGTTGGGCAGGTATATCCCGGGAGGTTCTTCCAGCGGTTCAGCGTCAGCGATCGCAAGCGGAAAGGCGGACGTTGCCTTTGGGACGGATTCGACGGGGTCTATCCGCACCCCCGCGGCGTGTTGCGGCATCGTGGGTTTGAAGACGACCTTCGGTCTCGTTCCGCTGGGCGGAGTGTTCCCGGTTGCCGACAATCTCGACACCGTCGGCCCGATGGGCAAAGACATCGCTCATGTGGTGGAAGGGATGGATCTTTTGCAGAACGGATTTGCTGCACGATACCGCGCGGCCGTGGCGGCCAGACCTTCGGCCCAGCAGATCAAAATCGGGCGCCTCTACCTCAGCGGCCCGAACCCCGGGAATCTCGTCCTTGGCGTGACCGACCCCGGAAGTCTGATCCTCGGCGTTGCCGACGTCAGAAATCTCTTCTACGGGATTACGGATCCAAAAAGGCTCTTCGGGCTCGGCGGAACGGACGCCAGAATTGACAAGGCCGTGGATGAAGCCCTGGCCAAACCTCAATTTCAAGTCATCCCGTTAGATCAAGACTTTAAGGCGAAGTGGCTTCAGGCCCAGAAAGACTCGAATATTGTGGCGGCAGCGGGTGCCTGGATAAACGATCATAAGTACCAGGACAAATTCGAAGTAAGCGCAAGAGCGAAATCCGTGCTCGTGCTGGGTGGATTTTTCCACGAGACGGAGTATCGGAATGCTCTAAAGAGACAAGCCGACTGGCAGCAGACGCTTAGTAAGCTCTTCAAAAAGGTTGATTTCATTGCTACGCCAACGCTTCAGACATTGCCGCCAAGGATTCCACTGGTCGGAAGTTCAGCCGCTCTGGAAGCTCGCGTGTTGGCATTGCAGAACACCTCTGCGGTAAATTTCGGGGGAAATCCTGCGCTGGCCATACCGATCCCCGTGCGTCACGCGAACGTTCCTGTCACTAGCCTGCAACTTGTCGGACCTCGGTTGAGCGAGGCGGAACTTCTGAATGCCGGCCGCCTGATCGAGGCCAGCAATCCACAGCACGATTGACAGGTTATGGGCGCAATCCAGGAGCCGGGCGTGGTGCACTATCCGTTTCTCAAGCTATGAAAGCTGCCTTCTCCAAGGCATTTTCTGCGGTCGCGGCGCTCCTGCTCATGGGCACGGCGCTTCGAGCCGAACCCGCGGACGACCTCATCGCGCAGGGAGATGTGTGCGATAAAAAATTGCAAGCGACGGAGGCGCTCAAATGTTATCTGCCGGCGGAAAAGCTGCAGCCGAAAAACGCGCAACTCCTCGTCCGGATCGCGCGGCAATACCGCCACCTGATGAGCGACGCCGAAAAACGCGACGACAAGCTCGAGCTCGGCGGCACCGCGCTGGACTATTCGCTGCGCGCGGCGGCCCTCGCGCCGGACGATTCGATGGCGCAGCTCGCCCCCGCAATCACTTACGGGAAAATGCTGCCTTTTCAGACCAACAAGCAGCAGTTCGAGGAGTCGGCCCTGATCAAGAACGCCGCCGAAAAGGCGATCAAACTCGACCCGGCCAACGATCTGGCCTGGCACGTCTTGGGCCGCTGGAACCGCGTCCTCGCCGACGTCGGCATGCCCAAGCGCATGGTGGCAGCGCTTCTTTTCGGGGCGATCGCGCAAGGCGGTAAACTACCGACAGCGACGAACGAAGAGGCGGTGAAGTGCTTTGAGCAAGCCATCAAGCTCAATCCCAACCGCCTCATGCACTACATCGAGCTTGGACGCACCTACGCGCAGATGAAGCGAACAACCGAGGCACAAACGTTCCTTAAAAAGGGACTGGCGATGCCGGACACCGAGAAAGACGATCCTGAGACCAAGCGCCAAGGGCGGGAGGTGCTGGCAAAACTTCGCTAGCTCAACCGGACATCGGATGCGCTTCCGCCGCCCCAAAAAGGGTAATCCCCCTTGTTCCTACTGGATCTTCACGGTTGTCCCGTTGTCCGTCCACGCCGGCAATTCGGCCAGTCCTCCGCCCATATACAGGTGATGCCAGAGCTGTGTCGCCACGACTGCAGCCAAGCCCATCTCCACCGAGAGACGCGGCAGGGAACCGGCCCGCATCTGGCGAAAGGCCCGCCGCCAGTGGTGCACCGCCGCGACATCGAAGTAGCCGGTGCGTCGCAGCGATTCCTCGCTCAAGAGCTGCGCCGACGAAGGGCGGCTCCGGGTCCATGTGGAAGCTGTCCAGCGGAGCGCGAAAGATGACCTTGTGCCGCCGAGCAATCGATCGGCGGCAGCCAGCGCTCGGCGAGCAGACGCAGCAGATGTTTGTCGCGGAAACCGCGCAGCTTCCAGCGGGGATGCAGCTGGCGCGAGAAAGTCGAAGACGTCCTCATCGAGAAACGGATACCGCACCTCCACCGAGGAATGCATGGCCACGCGGTCGCCCTTTGGCCTGGAGCAGGTGTCCGGCGAGCGTGACGCGGCCGGCGACCCAGATGCCGCGGTTGCAGCGGATGCCAGCGCTTGGCGCGCTCCGAGCGGCATCTGCAAGTCGGCCCAAGGATTGGCTTGCTCCAGCACTTCGCGCATCGGCTCGGAGTAGAAGCGCAGCTTGGAGAGCGCCGAGCAGCCCGTAGGCAGTCGATCCACGCGTTCGGGCCGCCGATCGATTCCTCCATGCCGACGCCGGAATTCGGCGGGGAACTGCGGCACCTTGTTCAGCCGGAGATAGGCGCGGCGCGCCACGATCGCTCAGCCGCAAGCCGGGCAGGAGGTCGAGATAGCCGAGCAATCTTGGCGACCTTATACCAAGGATAGCCGACCAGCCACTCGTCCGCGCCTTCGCCGGTGAGCACCACCTTCTGCCCGCAGGCATGAACGCGCCGCGCCAACTGCAGCAAGGCCGCGCACGAGGTATCGATCACCGGCGCCTCGGCGGCCTGGATCAGCTGCGGATAAGTCTCCAGCGCGTCCTCGGCGCGGAACTCCTGCACGATCGGCGGCTTGGTGCCGATGTGCCGGGCCGACGAGATTGGCCGCGTTGAGTTCGTCGAGTTCGGGAGCGTCCACGCGGATCGTGTAGGTGTTGATCGCCGGACCTTTGAGATGACAGGCCATGCGCCACGATCATGCTCGAATCCACGCCGCCGGACAGATAGGAGCCCACCGGCACATCGGCGCGCAGCCGCTTCTCCACGGCCTGGAGCAGGATCTTCTCGAATTCATCCACCAGACGTTTCGGGATCGTCGCCCGGGTCCTCGTCGCCGCTGTCCGGGAAATCCATCTCCCAATAGGCGCGCTCGTTGATCGCGGCGCTCGCGCCGCGATTCGTTGCCCGGAGTGATTTGCAGAATAGTGGCCGGCGCGGCAGAAGCTGCACGCCTTCAAAACAGGTGATCGGCCCCGGCATGGCGGCGAAGGTGAAGATGTGATCGATGCCGCGCAGGTCGGGCCGGGCCGGCACCATGCCCGAAGCGAGCAGCCCCTTGATTTCCGACGCAAAGAGGAGCCAGTCGCCCTGCCGCGTCCAGTAGAGCGGACAGATGCCGAAGCGATCGCGGCCCAGAGTCAAGCTGCCGTTCGCGCTCGTCCCACAGGGCGATGGCGAACTGGCCGCGCAGGCGCTCGAACATGCCTTCCTGATGCTCTTCCCAAAGGTGCGGAATGATTTCCGTGTCGCAGTGCGTGACCAGGCGATGGCCGCGCGCCTCCAGCTCCGCCCGCTTCTCGAGGTGATCGAAGAGCTCGCCGTTGAAGACCACGAAGACGCTCTCGGTCTTCATTGGTGACCGGCTGCTGGCCATCCGCCAGGCCGACAATGCTGAGCCGTCGCGAGGCCAGCGCCAGTCCCGGTCGCAAGAAGAAGCCCTCTTCGTCCGGGCCGCGATGGAACAGCGCCTGAGCCATCGCTCTGGACGACGCCGTCCGGCACCGGTCGCTGCTCCGGCCAGATCGATAATGCCTGCGATGCCGCACATAGGATGATGCTCTAGTTTGGAGTTCACCCGACGCGCAACCGTTTTTCTTAGAACACGGTATCTCATATCATGATGCATGATATCAAGAAAATGTGACTAAGCGATGAACACGAACAGCCGTGACGCATCTAGACAGCGAACTGACATCAAAGACAACGCAGCATCAACGGCGTCATCCTGACTCGACCATGCTCACGCTCGCAGACATCCGCCTGTCAAACTCCATGCATGCCCAAAGAACGTATTGCAATCATCGGAATCGGCTGCCGTTTTCCCGGCGGAGTCAATGACACGGACGTCGTTCTGGAAACTGCTCGTCGAGGGCCGCGAGGCGGTCGGCGAAGTGCCGCCGGATCGGTGGAACGTGGAGCGGTTTTACGATGCGGAGCCGGGCCTGGCCGGAAAGTCGATCGCCAGGCGCGGCGGGTTTCGTCGATGGCATCGATCAGTTCGATCCGCAGTTTTTCGGCATCTCGCCGCGCGAGGCGCCCTACGTCGATCCGCAGCACCGGCTGCTGCTCGAGACGGCGTGGGAGGCGATCGAGGACGCGGGCCTGGTGCTCGATTTCGAAACGGGGCACCGACATCGGCGTGTTCGTCGGCATTTCGCACAACGACTACCAGAGTCATCCAGGGCACGCCCTGGGACTCCTCGGGCATCAGCGCCGCATTCGCCCACCGGCAGCGCGCACAGCATCGCCGCCAATCGCATTTCCTACTGCCTGAATCTGCGCGGCCCGAGCGTCGCGATGGACACGGCGTGCTCGTCCGCGCTCACCGCGGTCCACGCGGCGTGCGAACACATCCGGGCGGGCCGCGGCGACACGGCCCTGGCCGGCGGCGTGACGGTGATGATCACGCCCGGCGGTTTCATCGGATTCTCGCAGGCCTGCGATGCTGTCGCCGGAGGGCAAGTGCAAGGCGTTCGACGCCTCGGCCAACGGCTTCGTCCGCGGCGAAGGCGCGGGCATGGTGCTGCTGAAGCGGCTCTCGCAGGCGATCGCGGACGGCGATCCGATCCACGGCGTGATCATCGGCACGGCGCTGAATCAGGACGGTCACACCAACGGCATCTCGCTCCCGAGTCCGGAGGCGCAGGCGCGGCTCGTGCGCGACGCCTGCGCGGATGCGGGCATCGCGCCGTCGCAGATCGGCTTTGTCGAAGCGCACGGCACCGGCACCGCGGTGGGCGATCCGATCGAAGCCCACGCGCTCGCGGAGGCGCTTTGCGCCGATCGCCCGGCCGACGCGCCGCTGCTCATCGGCTCGGTGAAGACGAACCTCGGCCACTTGGAAACCGCCGCCGGCGTCGCCGGTCTGGTCAAGGCGGTGCTCGTGCTCAAGCACCGGCAGATTCCGGCCAATCTGCATTTTGAAACGCCGAATCCGCACATCGATTTCGAGGGATTGAAGCTGCGCGTGCCCACCGCGCTCGAGCCGTTTCCCGAGACGCGACGGCCCGCGCATGGTGGGCGTCAACTCGTTCGGCTTCGGCGGCGCCAATGCGCACATCATTCTCGAGGAAGCCGCCGCCGCGTCCGCACCGCGAGCATTCCGACGAACCCGACCGAACGCGCCTGGCCGATCGTGCTTTCCGCGCGCTCCGAGGAAGCGCTGCGCGGCTCGGCGCTCGCAGCTGGCGCAATGGCTCGAGGAGCACGCGCACGCCAACGGCGACTCGCCGGTGCTGCCCGATCTCGTCTACATCGCTCGGCGCCCGGCGCAATCATCATCCGCATCGGCTCACGCTCGTCGCACATTCGATGACCGAGCTGGTGCAGGAACTCGACGGCTTCGCGATCGAAGCAGGAGAGCCCGAAAGTCCGCACCGCCTTCACTCCGCGCCGCGAAGCACGCGCCGCGCGTCGCTTTCGTCATGAGCGGACAGGGCCCGCAATGGTGGGGCATGGGCCGCGAACTCATGCGGCACGAGCCGGTCTTCCGCGCAGACCATCGAAGCGCTGCGCCGCCGCGATGCGTCCGTGGGCGCGCTTCTCCCTCCTCGAGGAACTCGGCCGCACGGAAGAAGACCTCGCAGATGCACCGGACGGAGATCGCGCAGCCGGCGATTTTCGCCATGCAGGTGGCGCTCGCGGAGCTTTGGAAATCGTGGGGCGTCGCAGCCGGCCGCCGTCGTCGGCCACAGCGTCGGCGAAATCGCGGCGGCCTGCGTCGCCGGCGTGTTCAGCCTCGAAGAAGGCGCGCGGATCATCGTGCTGCGCGCGCGTTTCATGGACGAGTGCGCGCGCGGCGAAGGAACGATGCTCGCCGTCGGGTCTCGGCGAAGAAGAAGCGCGCGCCCTGATCGCGCGCCATGATCGCACGGTCACCATCGCCGCGTTCAACGGCCCGCGTTCGCTCACGCTGTCCGGCGCACGCGATTTCGCTCGAGGCGATGCTCGCCGAACTGGAGCCGCAGGGCGTCTTCGCGCGGCTCGTCCGGGTCGATCATCCGTTTCATCATCCGCTTGATGCAGCCCGCTTCCGAGGCCCTGGAGGAAGCGCTGGCCGATCTCGAGCCGCAGGCGGACACCATTCCGTTTTTCAGCACCGTCACGGGCGAACGCTGCGCCGGGCGAAACGTGCGACGCCGCGTCATTGGGGCCGCGGCAGTGCGGCAGCCGGTGCAGTTTGCGCCGGCGGTGAATGCGCTGGCGGATTTCGGCGTGGACGTGTGGCTGGAAATCAGCGCGCATCCCGCGCTGGTTCACTCGATTCAGGAATGCCTCGCCGGGCGGACCGCCAAGGTGCCCGTGCTCTCTTCGGTCCGTCGCGAAAGG
>CAWBIE010000001.1:0-734503 GCA_963788855.1 uncultured Verrucomicrobiae bacterium | reverse complement strand
GTCGGCATCTGCATCGCCGCCATCAACGCGCTCGGCCTCGGGCGTCGAGGCCAGCGCCATCCGCCGCGGCCTGGTCGCCTGCACCGGCAATGCCGGCTGCAAGTTCGCCGCCTCCAACACCAAGGGCCATGCGCTGCAGCTCGCCGACTATCTCGAGGCGCGGCTGGCGGTCGACCTGCCGATCAACATCCACCTCACCGGCTGCCATCATTCCTGCGCCCAGCACTATGTCGGCGACATCGGCCTGCTCGCCTGCAAGGTCGATCGCGGCGAGGACAGCGTCGAGGGCTATCACGTCTATATCGGCGGCGGCGCGGCCTCGACCGCCGAGCAGGCGATGGCGCGCGACTATGCCCAGTCGGTGGCCTTCGACGACCTGCCGCCGCTGCTCGAGCGCCTGCTCGCGGCCTGGCTCGCCCATCGCCAGGCGCCGACCGAGTTGTTCTTCGAGTTCTGCCGCCGCCACGAGATCGCCGCAACTGCGCGAGCTCGCCGAGCGCGCGCCGCTGCGGGCGCTCGCGGCATGAACGCCATCGCGCCCATCCCGTCGCTGATCCCGGAGAACGCACCGTTCTCGACCGAGCAGCGCGCCTGGCTGAACGGCTTCTTCGCCGCCTATCTCGGCGTCGACGGCGAGGTCGATCGCCAGGCCGACGCGCGCCGAGCCGAGGAGCCCGACGAGGACTTCCCCTGGCACGACGCCGTCGCTGGCGCATGGCCGAGCGCCTCGAGCTCGCCAAGGACCGCAAGCCCGCAGCGCCAGCTGATGGCGGCGATGGCCCAGCTCGATTGCGGCCAGTGCGGCTATCTCTGCCAGACCTATGCCGAGGCGGTGTGGTCGGGCGCCGAGGCCGACATGGGCCGCTGCGTGCCGGGCGGCAAGGAAACCCAGCGCAAGCTGAAGGAGCTGATGGCGGCGCTCGAGCCGCAGCGCGGCGGCGCCGCGCTCGCCGCGCCGGCGGTGAAGGCCGTCGGGCCCGCTCGGCTACGCGCGACCGGCCGGCGCTCGCCACCCTGGTCGACGCCTATCCGCTCAACCGTCCCGGCTCGGACAAGGACGTGCGCCACGTCGTGTTCGACCTGTCGACGACCGACTCACCTACGAGGCGGGCGACAGTCTCGGCGTCTTCGCCCGCAAGAACCCGCAGCTCGTGCAGTCCGTGCTCGATCGCCTCGGCGCCACCGGCGAGGAGATCGTGGCCTTCGACGGCGAGGCGCTGCCGCTGCGCCAGGTGCTTCTGAGCAAGGTCGACATCGCCCGGCCGAGCGACGAGTGCATGCTGTTCCTGGCGACGCGCGCCTTCGACGGCGAGGAGGCGCTGAAGCTGCAGGCGCTGGCCGCGCGGCGAGGGGCCGCCCGAGCTGGCCGAGGCCGACCTGCTCGACCTGCTGCTGGCCTTTCCCTCGGTGATGCCGTCGCTGCCCGGCCTGCTGAAGTCGCTCGATCGCCTGCAGCCGCGCCTCTACTCGATCGCCTCCTCGCCCAAGGCCCATCCGCGCGAGGTCCATCTCACCGTCTCGGCCGTGCGCTGGGACAGCAACGACCGGCACGCGCACCGGCATCGGCTCGTGCTACCTCGCCGACTTCGCCAAGCCGGGCGACGTCGTGCCGGTGTTCGTGCAGAAGAGCCACGGCTTCGCGCCCGCCGGCCGACGACGCCGCGCCCGCCATCATGGTCGGACCGGGCACCGGCATCGCGCCGTTCCGCGCCTTCCTCGAGGAGCGCGAGGCGCGCGGCGAAGCTTCCGGCAAGAAGGGCGGCCGCATTCCGCCAGATAGCCCATATCATACGGCGCCAAACCGGTATGGACCGCAATCGAGGCTTCCTCCGGCAGACCCAAGCGACGACGCATTTCCTTTTTTGGCAGCGGCTTGATCAGGTCCGAATTTGCCCCGACCGGGAGCAAATGAATTCGCCCGGCAAACCGCTCCTTCGCCCGATCGCGTAACGCGGTGTTGATAACGGTTAGCGAATCGGCGTGACGTCGCACGTTCTCTTCGAGCGCGTGGTCGGCGGTCCCCAACACAGCGCGCGCGAACAAACCGCGCTCCGCCGCGATCCCTTCGAACCCCCACAGGTCGGCCCAATCGAAAACGCAGGGAATGCGGCGACGGCGCGCGATCGACAATCCTGGCAGGGAAACAGTCGGTCGGTGATCGAAGCAATGAACCAGATCGTAGTGGCCCCGTTGCAACCGGCGGATCCGATTCACGAAGTCGAACGGGCTGAGACCACTTTCACGAGCCCGGGCGGGCAATGGATCAAAGCCCTCAATAATTTCGACACCATTCAGTATGCGGGTTTGCGCGGCCGCGCGCTCGCTCGCGCCAGGCGAAGACCGTCACCTTATGATCGCTTTTGACAAGATGCCGTGCCAGCGAATGGGCGCGCTCAAAAGTGCCGCGCGCCATTGTATTGTGCACCAGCATTACTATGTGCACGTCCCCTTTCCTCGCGGTGCGCGCCCGCCGTCATTAGACGCCGCCAATATTCCGCGCTCTCCCCCGTAAGCCAGGCGGCATGACCAGCGACAATCAGCGGAATAGTTTTGAGCCAGTCAAATGTACAGTCCCCCTCCAGCTGCAAACAAACGTTCGCGCCACCAGCTTGATCAAACGCACCGGGAGAATGCTCACGACCAGAATCGCAATCGTCCTCTTCGAATCCCAATCTTCCCGCGTGGACCGCAGGCGCGCAAAATCCGCGCCTCGCGCAAATCGCTCGCGTAATAATCCCCCAAAGCTGCTGCGATGATCGTGGTAAACAATGGCATCCGGCACGAACTGCAGGGTTTGACCTAACCGGATCAAGTCCCAACTCAAGAGTGTGTCTCCGATCATCTCGCGACCGTCAAATCCGCCGACTTGCTCAAGAAGCTGCCGGCGGCAAATGAAATTGACCGACGCTGCCACCGGAATGGTCCGAATTAGCCCCGGTAACCAAAGATCGAATTTCGTTAGGTGGATACCGGTTTCGAGCCAATCTCTTTGCAGACTCGCCACTGCGCCGGCCAGAGGCGCATCGAGGCGCCGGTAAGTCGCGACCAGTTTCTCCAGCCAATCTGAGGCTGCAACCACATCCGGATCCGTAAATACAATTACGTCGGCTCGCGCCAGCTTAACCCCCAGGTTACGGGCTGCATGCGGCAGGAGCCGTTGCTCTGAACGATGATAACGCACTTCGGAAATTCTGCCGCGATCCGCGCTACTTCGTCGCTGGGTCCGCTGTCGATCAGAATCGTTTCGAAATCACGAAAGGTCTGTTGCCGCAGACTCTCAGACCGTGGCGCGTGCCGTCGCCTGAGATTCATAAGATGGAATGACGATCGACGCGCCTGCGCTGTGCGATGGCGAATCGTTCATCGGGGCCGACTCCACCCGCAAGAGGCGTGGCTCATTCATTTCGAAATGCGAAAACTCTCGGGCGCCCTTCTCGAGGGGATTAAGCAGACCAGCCACCTGGCCGGCGGCGGCGCAGTGATTGACCACCAGGACGAATGGAATATCGCGGACAAGCTGCGCGATTTGCCACCGACCGAGCCGCACTGTCCAGACGAACATCTTCACCAAGCGCACCCACGGAATCAATGGGGCAAGTACGATTCGGAGTGCGCGAAGAGAAAACCCCACTGGAAGGCTTCGGCCCGGATATTTGAGAAACACCAGTTCCAATAGAAGACCCCGACGCAGAGACTGCGAAGAGTGTTCTCGTTGCGATGAGCCATCTTCGCCGCCGGTTCGTAAAACAACTGGTTGCCGTCCTGGCCCATTTTCCATTGCAGCACGAGATCGGCGTTCAACATCGATTCCAATTTATTCTCGTAACGAAGCAAAGCCTTGCGTTTGAACGCTGATTTTTGGCCGGAAATTCGTTTAACCGGACCCCGTCCGCGCTGCGGCCGGACATAGATCCCGTAGTTCATGCGAAATGCCTTGTCGCTGCTGCCGGCGTTTGGATTCCCGTTGATGAAATCACAACCGACCCCCACCCATGGCCCGCGATGCGCGAGCACGATCGCTTCGGCCCACCCCGGTTGCACCTCGCAATGTTCCTCCATGAAACAAACGACCAGCGCACGAGCAGCGTGCGCACCCTCTGAACCCGAGCCGTCGCCAGGGACTCTTTCGGACCTCCTCGAATCATCCTCACGCCAGGATGATCACTACCCGAAAGAGCCGGGGCATTTTTCGGCCCCAAGTCAAAAAGCAAAATCTCAAGGCGATCGATGATGCTTTGCTCGAGTAAACTGCGCAGCGCAGCTGCCGCGCGTTTTCGTTGGCTACCAACAACAAGGATCACCGACAACTCTGGTCGGGCTGATTCTGATTTCTGGTCTTGAGCGTCGGGCACGAGTCCTCACTCAGCATATCGCATGCATATCGTTAGGGGCAACGCATTTGCCTTCTTATCTGACCCAATAAAGCCGCGCCACGCCTTCCGAATGCACCAGCTCCAACGCAGGATTGCGCGCGATCTGGTCAAGAAGTCTGGCGTCCGACCCAGGTTGAATCGCGCCGGCATAAAACCAGCGAAGTCCCTCTTCGCGCATCCACTGAGCCGATTCCGGGGTCGACATGTCGCGCGCATAAAGCGCACGAGTGAAACTTTGTAATTTCTCGCGCGGTTCGGCCGGAGCTTTCTCCAAGGCAGCGGCGAGGTTGGTCTGATTTGTCTGGTGTCGCGTAAAATATGGCAACCAAGTGGTCGCGTCTCGTCCCACAACCTGGCCATGATCGAAATAGGCTCGTCCGGCAACCATCTCTCCGTTCGGAACATTCTGCTCGATCCATCTCATCAGCCGCAAATCCTCCGGGAGAACATACTGGCTCGAATCCGGCAATGGAGGCTGGTGTTTTCATCCCACAGTATGAGGGCGCTCGCGACCACCAGGAGGAAACCGTTCCAGGAAAGTGACCGCGCGCTTCCGACCGATTCACAAATAAGACCGACGCCTAAACCTGCCATGACAGCGAAGGCAGTCTCCACGGCGTGCCTCCAGTGGCTCTCATCGATCAGTCCAGCGCGATCGATTCCGATCAACCCGGGATTCATGATCAAGGCCACGGCTCCCCAGCCCGCCACAAACCAAAGCGCTTCACGGCGCCGTGCCAGAATCGCCATTCCAGCAAGCAACGCCAGGCTGGAAAGGACAGCGTCCCGCCGAGTTTCAAATCCCGCCTTTAGAATTCCGCTCCCCACGGACGTCGGTTGATCGAATGGGTTGGAATTAGCGGAAGGCGATTCAAAGACGATGTGCTTGAGATACGATCCTGTTTTCGCCTTCATGACATCACTTAGCCGAGGCGCGGCCAAGACCAGGCAAGAACAGCCACGAGCAGGACGCGTCGAATTAGCCGAACGACTCCGCGAAAACGATCGTACTTCCATAAACAGATGTAACTACACATCGACTGCCGAACAGGGCCGTGGCGAGAACCATGAAAATAATTGCGCTCTTGTATTGCGCCAGGACGAGACCGCCTACGGTGATAGCGCAAAGTAATCCAAGTCGTAAATCTCTCGGGGCGTCCTCCTGCAAATAAAGCGACAGCAAGAAGAGAGCGCTTGCCGACACGACCAGGCCCGTCAGGAGCGTCCAGCGTCCCAGCGCATCATAAGTCCAAAGACTTCGTGAGTAGAGCAGCCAGAATACGACGGCAAAAACTCCACCCCACCCGCTTCGTGTCCACAATCGCACCAGCCCGAATAACGCCATTGCCGCGGTGACACCCACCACTCGCGCCATAACCAGCACCGAAGTGGCAGCGTCTAATCCAGAGACCCAGGCAAAGAGAGCCGCGATTGCATGAAAGCCGAAATGGTAAGTGAACGTCTCGGCGTCGTTGTATGGCGCCCAGGAGCTGAACAGGCCGTGATGATCGAGCAATAACTGCACGATCATTGTGTGTTGCGGCGTATCGACTCCCGGTGGAACGCACCAAGTCCAAGTGGCATTGAATCGCACAACCAAAAGAATTGTGAAAGTCACACAAAGAGCCGCGGCCGCCAACCACTCACTCACAGGAATGCGCTGCAATTTCCAGCAGAGAACGCGCTTCAAGCGCCGGCGGCTTTCCCCGCGAAACCAGCCCGCTAGCCGGGATCGCTGACCTTTACCAACGAAGAGGAGAATGAAAAGAGCACTGAAAATCAGCGACCACGAAGCGACTGATCCGAATTTCACGGAAACCAAATCGCACCAGGTGAAGAGCAGCACACAGAGGGCGATCGTTATGCCGGGAGCGATCGCCAAACGACAAAGGGGTCCGAGCACGCGCGCAGGAACGCAGATTCGGAGCAGAGCCATCCCGGGCAACAAAAGCAATGCCCAACCCAAGAGCACACCGAGAATCACACTGCTGACTTGGACAGACATGGGATCAAATGTCGCGGCAAATGAACCCTGCGTTTTGCCTAGTCCCAGCGTTGGGCGCTTGTTTCACAATCAGTGAATTTGCGCTCGCAATCTTGATAACCAAGAAGCAAGCCGGTGGCCATTCCCGCAGCGGATCCTACATGCAAGAGAAACAACCCAGGCATGTCGGCAAGAAACTGCTTCATGCTCGACGCGTTCTGTCTCGCGCGTCTGTAGCACTTAAGCGTGCGAACAAATGGCGACAGAGGGGCGGAGAGCAAACGCAGCACTCGATGCAGCAGCGACCACCTCTCGGCGACTAACCGGTTGCAGATGTACATCTGATTCCAATAAAACAACGCGATCCATCCGTCGGACAATGTATTCTCATTCCAGTGCTTTAGGACTAAATCTGCAGCCCGATAAAACTTCTCACCGTTTGCCGCCAGCCGGCGAATCAGCAAAACGTTGGTGCTGAGCAACACCTCCAATTCATCTTCAAATTTCAAGATTTTAGAGCGAATGAAGCTGCTGTTAGCGCCGGGAATCTCAGTTGTTTCGCCCGCTTGCGCCGGCAACATGTAATTCCCGTAGGTAATGGAAAAAATAATTCTAGCCCACGGGTAATGGAGATTTCCTCCCGTAAAACTTCCGGCGACCCCGGTGTACCCTTGAGCATGACGTCGCAAGCTCTCGCGCCCATCCCGGCGGGACAACGACATGCTCTTCAACAAACGCAATAATGTCGGTGGTTGCTGCAAGCGTGGCGCGCTTTTGCAATACGCCTAGCGTCGATTGCTTGTCGACCGGCTCGTAGACGATGTTCGATCGATTGAGTTCCCGTAGGTCACGCGCCGGCTGATCCGCGCGATCGTACACCAGGATCACGATTTGGTCGGCGATGTCCTGCTCTAAAACGCTCCGCAACATTCGTTGCGCACGTTCCCGGCGGTTGCCGGCGATCAAAACGACAGTGAGAAGAGGGGGCGCCGGCATCATGTTGATCGCACCCAGCTCATCGGCCATCCGGCTTGGAGCCGGGGCGCGTTAGAATCGTTAGGCCATTGCATTTTGCATAATGCCTGATCGACCAACCATTCACCAAATCGGTGAAATCCCGTTTCTCATTGAAGTTCTTGTTGAAGTATTTCTCCAGCGCGACCATCACACCTCGATTATTCCAACCGACGCCCATGCTACCATCTTCCCGGAAATAAATCCGCCTTTGATTGGTGTCATGGAAAAAGACTTTCGCGCGGGGAGCCAGCAAAGGGAACCAGTGCTCGATCTCTCGCACAGTGTGCTCGAGGAAGTGACTGGTATCGATAAATAGAATATCGACCTCAGCTGGCAGTTCATTCTGACGGCACCACGCGGGAAACTTCTTCGCGAACTTGATGTCGTCGCTTTGGACGAAAAGCCATAGGGGACTCTGACTCTCGCGCGAACTCTCCTCGATATCCACGCTGACACACCTTGCGCCACAGACCTTGGCGACACGCTCGAATACAAACGTACTTTCTCCGCCGCGAACGCCAAGCTCCACAATCAAACGAGGCTGAAAGCTCAACGATTCGGCAAACAGAGTTGGCAAATAATCGCTGATGTCAGTTCTTACTCTGGACCGACATAATATTTCATCCAGCTCAGCGGAAGATGATTGGATTGCGTTCGGCCGGCGGGTCAGGTCAATGAAGGCATTCTGGAGACGAGCGCAGCAGCGAGCAATTTGGTTCGCACGGCTTTGCAATGATCGATACGAACGCTGCTCTTCAGGTGTCGCCGACCACGAAATGTCGTCAGGTGCTTTAAAAACAGAATCGCTTTTTCCGTTCATTTCCGCGCGCTCGTAAGGGCAGAGGATAAAACAGACTTCTCCAACTTGAACATACTTCTGCAAATCCAGCCCCCGCCAGTGCGGCTCATTTCGCCTTAAAAGTTCTCCTCGGCGCGCTAATAGCAGATGCAAGTGCGTTGCGCAGTGGGTTGATGGTTGCTACCCTTGTGCCACCGAGCGAATTGGGGAAAAATCTGTGCCCGCTGAACCCGACAAAATTCAAAATTTCATCGATGGTCGATTTGTGGAGCCGGTCGGAGGCCGTTATCTCGACAACATCGAGCCGGCCACGGGCAAGCTGTATTCGCAGGTCGCCGACAGCGATGCAGCCGACGTCGAACTGGCCGTCGCCGCGGCGGAAAGGGCGTTCCCGGATTGGTCGCGCACGCCGGCGAGCGAGCGATCGCGCATCCTGCTGCGCATCGCCGACCTGATCGAGCGCGACCTCGAAAAGCTCGCGCACGCCGAATCGATCGACACCGGCAAGCCGCTTTCGCTGGCGCGTACGCTCGACATTCCGCGGGCCGTCGGCCAACTTCCGCTTCTTCGCGACCGCGATCCTGCACACGCGAGTCCGAAGCGCACATCACCGATGGCAGTCGCGTTCAACTACACGCTGCGCCAGCCGCGCGGCGTCGTCGGGACTGATCTCGCCGTGGAATCTGCCGCTCTATCTGTTGACGCTGGAAAATCGCGCCCGCCATCGCGCGTCGGGAACACCGCCGTCGCCAAGCCGTGCGAGCTGACGCCGATGACGGCCTATCTGCTCGGCGAAATCTGCCGCGAAGCCGGACTGCCGCCCGGCGTGCTCAACATCGTGCACGGCACCGGGCCGAAGGTCGGCGCTGCCATCACGGCGCATCCGAAGATCGGCGACGATTTCGTTCACCGGCGGCACCGTGACCGGCCGCAAGGTGGCCGAGACCTGCGCGCCGCTGTTCAAGAAAGTCTCGCTCGAACTGGGCGGCAAGAATCCGAACATCATCTTTGCCGACGCCGACCTGGACGCGGCGATCGCCGGCAGCGTGCGCTCGTCCTTCGCAAACCAGGGCCAGGTCTGCCTGTGCGGTTCGCGCATCTTCGTCGAGCGCTCGGCTTACACAGGTTTCGTCGATCGCTTTGTTGCGGCGGCGTCGCAAGCTGAAGAGTCGGCGATCCGCTGGACGACGACGACCGATCAGGGCGCGATCGTGTCAGCAAGACGCAGCTCGATAAGGTGAAGTTCTATGTCGATCTCGCGCAGAAGGAAGGCGGCAAGATCGCTGCTCGGCGGGTCGGCGCCGGAGCGATCAACGAGCGCTGCCGAGTCGGGTTATTTCTTTCCGCCGACGGTCATTACCGATCTGCCGGTCTCGTGCCGCGTCAATCGCGAGGAGATCTTCGGCCCGGTCGTCACGATCACGCCGTTCGATAGCGAAGAAGAAGTGATCGGCTACGCGAACGACACCGACTACGGCCTGGCCTCGAGCGTCTGGACGCAAAACCTGAGTCGCGCGCATCGCGTCGCGGAGCAGATTCACACCGGCACCGTCTGGGTGAATTGCTGGCTGGTGCGCGACCTGCGCGTCCCGTTCGGCGGCATGAAGCAAAGCGGCGTCGGCCGCGAGGGCGGCGACGAGGCGCTGCGGTTTTTCACCGAGCCGAAGAACGTTTGCATCGCGAAATAAGTCGTCCTGCGAAGATCTTCCTCGTCGTGCCCCGAATGCTTTCGGGACGAGGAAGCCTTGCGCTTCTTCGCTGAGCCGAAGAACGTCTGCATCGCCAAATGATTACTCGTGTCGAACGACTTGCCGTTTTCATCTCGCTCGCGATTTGTTTCAACGCAGTTGCTCAAAACATTCCAAAGGGCTTCGTCGTTCCGAAATGCTCACTCTCACCGGACGGACGATATGGCGTAACGGTTCCCATCTTAAATCAACACGAGGATTCCGAAGAGCCAAAGAATAGCGTGATCGAAGTAAAGACGGGCCGGATTGTCGCCGTCATCAATACAAAGTTTACCGGATGGAATCGTATGGGACATGGCGCTGTGTGGCCGTGCCGTTGGTCACCGGATGGTTCGTTATTGCTTTGGGAAGTAGACGGCAAATGGTTTCCTGATGCGGTCGTTTTACTTAAATTCAATGACGGCGTCCTCGAGTGGCAAACAGATATTACGGCCGTTGCGGAAGCCGAGAGCCTCAAACGTACAAAACGTGCCGCTCCTGATTTATATGCGACAGCCAAAAAAGCGAATGCCGGAAGCGGTTCCGCTTATCCGGAAGGTTTCAGCATCTACGTTGAGGCGTTCGATCACCCTCCTCCGTCCCTTGCGCATTCGCGCGACACTCACATCGGATCCAAAGGGGATCGAAGGTTTCCCAAAGCTCGAATCTTGCTTAAATGGGATTATCGATCAACACGGCCAGCTTGCGGTTTCGAATTTCCATGTCGGTCGCGGTTACTGGCACCAATTTGCTGAAAGCGCTGATGAGCCAGAAGAGTGTAATTTTGAGGAATCAAACGAGGAAGGAACCCATAACCCATGAGCGGAGTACAGATTACTGGTTGGGACACGGAAGGGCGCGTTCGTTTTGACCGCGGACGGCAAACGTGAACGATGGGAGGTGAGCGGCCCTCATTTTGCGGGCTGGGAAATTTATCATGTGAAGGGATCGCCGGTTGACCCGAACCGGATCTACGCCTCACAGACCAGCGCGTGGTTCGGCCAAATCATTCAACGCTCCGACGATGGCGGCAAAACCTGGATACAGCCGGGCACTGCGCCCGGCGAGCCGACCACCGCCCCGGACGGCATGCCGAAAGGCGACAGCAACAAATTCGTTTACGACACTTCTCCGGAAACGGGCAAACCGCTCACGACCCACATGTGGTACGACGGCACCCAGCATCCGTGGGAATTCAAACGCGTTTGGCATCTTGAACCGTCTCTCACCGATTCGAACACCGTTTATGCCGGAGTGGAAGACGCCGCTCTCTTCCGGTCCAACGACGGCGGTGAGTACGTGGCAGCGAGCTCGCGGGACTGCGTGGTCACGGCACAGGGCCGAAGTGGCAGCCCGGCGCCGGTGGAATGTGCCTGCACTCGATTTTGCTGGATTCGAAAAGTCCGAACAGAATGTTTATCGCCATTTCGGCGGCGGGCGCATTCCGGACCGACGATGGCGGCAAGACCTGGCGGCCGATTAACCGTGGCCTGCATTCCCCACACATTCCCGACCCGAACGCAGAGGTCGGTCATTGCGTTCATCATATTGCGATGCATCCGTCGCGTCCCAATACGCTCTTTATGCAAAAGCACTGGGACGTGATGCGGAGCGATGACGCCGGCGATTCATGGCGCGAGGTGAGCGGGAATTTGCCGACTGACTTTGGGTTTCCGATCGACATTCACGCGCACGAGCCGGAAACCATTTACGTGGTTCCGATCAAGAGCGATTCCGAGCATTTCCCGCTCGAGGGCAAACTACGGGTCTACCGCAGCCGAACGGGCGGCAACGAATGGGAAGAGCTCACCAAAGGCCTGCCGCAGCGCGATTGCTATGTCAACGTGTTGCGCGATGCCATGACGGTGGATTCACTCGACTCGTGCGGCGTTTATTTCGGCACTACGGGCGGGCAAGTTTATGGATCGCGCGACGCCGGAGACAGCTGGACGCCGATCGTCCGCGACCTCCCGGCGGTTCTTTCGGTCGAAGCGCAGACCCTGCCGTAACAAGGAGCCAAATCCCAGGCACCAAATCCCAAACAAGTTCCAATGATCAATCCCCAAACATGCGAGATTATCCCTGGTTTGGATTTGATGGCATTGAGGTTTGAAGTTTTCCTGGAGCTTGGAGCTTGGTTACTGGAATTTCCTGGCCTGCCATGATTCGCGTCGTGCTCCCGCATCATCTGCGCACCCTGGCGCGCACCGGCGACGAAGTGCAACTCGATGTGAAAGGCCGCGCCACGCTGCGGTCGCTTCTCGACGCCCTCGAGGTGAAGTATCCCATGTTGCGCGGCACAATCCGCGATCACGAATCCCAAAAGCGTCGGCCACTCGTACGATTCTTCGTTTGTGGCGAAGACGTGTCGCACGAGCCACCGGACACTCCACTGCCCGATGCAATCGCGACCGGGACGGAGCCATTCTTTATTATGGGCGCGATCGCAGGAGGCTAGCACACGAAGCTAGTTGATGGTTGAGCCTCCTTCGCCTAAAGGCTGCGGCGTGCCAGGGAGTTGAGTGTTGAGCGTTCGATCAAATGAGCAAAGCAGAGAAAGTTTCGTTCGCCACAGATAGACACAGATTTACACTAATGTTCTGACTTCTGACCGCTGACTTCTGATCTCTGACTTATGAGTAAATCCTTCGAAAGTTCCCGCGCGCCTGAACCCGTCGGCGCCTTCCCGCACGCCAAACGGGTCGGCAATTTCATGTTTCTCTCCGGCATCGGACCGCGCGTGCGCGGCAGCAAGGAAATTCCCGGCGTGACGCTCGATGCCGCGGGCAACATCGTGAGTTATGACATTGAGATTCAGTGCCGCGCGGTGTTCGAAAACGTTCGCCTCGTTCTGGAAGACGCCGGCGCCACCTGGCAGGACATCATCGACGTGACGGTCTTCCTCACGAACATGAAAAAAGATTTCCCGATCTATAACCGCATCTATCCGGAATATTTCTCCGGGCCCGGCAAACCAAATCCGACACGCACCACGATTGAGGTCGGCGCGCTGCCCACGCCGATCGCGATCGAACTCAAAGTGATCGCGGCGGTGGGATGAGATAATTTCTGTCATGCGGATGCGGTGGATCGAGCAGTCCCTTGCTCGATGCTAAAATAATGTCGGCGCAGCCGAGTGGTATTTAGCATCGCCCGGCGGAGCGGCCGATCCACCTTTTTGAATTCGATGTTGGACGTTGAGCGTTAGGCGTTGGACGTTTGCCGAGATATGTCATTTCGCATCATGGCGGCAGATCACACCGGCTTTACGGTCGCGAATCTCGAGCGGTCGCTGGCTTTCTGGCAGGAAGTTCTGGGCTTCGAACTTTCGCATCGCGCCCATCATACCGGCGAACTGGCCAGCAAAGTCACCGGAGTACCCGGTGCGGAGATTTCGTTGGCCGTTCTGAAGGCGCCCGGACACAAGATCGAACTACTCGAATATCACGCGCCGCCCGACCGAAAGCATGCCAGCCTCAGGCCTTGCGATGTCGGATCAGTCCACGTCGCGCTTACGGTAGATAATCTCGACGCCCTCCTGCGCGCGATCGCGGCGTCCGGTTGGGAAGCGGCCGGCACAGCTCAGACCCTCAAATCGGGTCCGAACGTGGGTAAACGCGTCATCTACGTGCGAGACCCCGACGGGACGACGATCGAGTTCATGCAACCGCTGCCTCGAAGCAGTTGATGGTTGATAGTTGAGTGTTGAGTGCCGGCTGACTTCTGAATTGAGCGTTGGACGTTGGACGCTGGACGCTGGACGTTTGCTGCTGAAAGTCGATTCTTTCGATTACGAGCATGAGCATGACCTTCTCCGCTGACGAGAATTTCGCCAAGCAGCTTGATGCCGAGGATCCGTTGCGTCAGTTTCGGGGGAAATTTCATCTCCCGCTCGGCAAAGATGGCAAGCCACTGATTTATTTCGCCGGGCAATTCGCTCGGCCTGATGCCGAAAGCGGCGAGAACAATCGTGGAGCAGGAGTTGGACGATTGGGCCAGACTCGGGGTGGATGCGCATCTCGACGGGAAACGCCGTGGTACTCGTATCACGAGACCGTTGCGCGATCCGACGGCGCGACTCGTCGGCGCGCAACCGAACGAAGTCATCTGCATGAACAGCCTGACGGTGAACCTGCACCTGATGATGGCCACGTTTTATCGACCGACGAAATCGCGTTTCAAGATCCTGATGGAAGATCCGGCCTTTCCTTCCGACACCTACGCGATCAAAACGCAGATCGTTCATCATGGGCTCGATCCGAAGGAGGCGCTTGTGCTCGCGCGACCCCGCGCAGGCGAGTTTACCGTGCGCCAGGAGGACATCGAGCGATCCTGGAAAAACAAGGCGACGCAGATCGCAGCTCGTGCTCATGGCGGCGTGAATTTTTTTACCGGCCAGTTATTCGACATCCCGAGAATTACGGTGGTGGCACAGAAGCGCGGTTGCACCGTCGGGATCGATCTCGCCCACGCGGCCGGCAACGTCCCGCTGGCTTTGCATGATTGGAATGTCGATTTCGCCGTCTGGTGCTCCTACAAATATCTGAACGCCGGGCCCGGCGCGGTGGCCGGTGCATTCGTGCACGAGCGACACGCAACCAACCGCGCTTTGCCGCGCCTGGCCGGTTGGTTTGGGAACGATCCGGACACGCGTTTCCGCATGCATCTCGAACCCGAGTTCATTCCTGTTCCATCGGCCGACGGCTGGCAGATTAGCAACCCGCCCGATCTTTTCGATGGCGCCGTTGCGCGCGTCGCTCACGATCTTTGATGAGGTTGGCGGCATGAACGCGCTGCGCGCGAAATCGATCAAACTAACCGGATATCTTCAATTCCTCTTAGAACAGTCCGGCTCGGACCGATATACGATCATCACGCCGCGTGAAACAGAGGCGCGGGGGTGCCAATTATCGATTTTGGTGCGTGGGCATCCAAAGGAGTTGTTCAACAAACTCGACGCCGGCGGCGTGAAATGCGATTTCCGCGAACCGAACATTATCCGCGCCGCACCGACGCCTCTCTACAACACATTTTTCGACGTCCGGCGTTTTTCGAAAATCCTGGCAGAACATGAATGATGCACGACGCGACTGTAATCAGGTAGGGACGCATCTCCGAGGCGTCCCACCCGGGATGGAAGCTGCGATATTGGGATCCGCCGGAGAAGTTTCTGGCCGCTAAGAAATGATTGGGGCCAAGAATCGTATCGGGTCACCCCGAACAATAGGAAAAGCGATCCAAGGCAAACGGATTCGCCGTTACTGACCCGTTTGCTTCTCGAGACGATGGCGAAAGTAGCCCTTCCAACTTTCCGGTAGCGCCTTTACTTCGATGGCCCGGCGCATCGTTTTGGTATCGTCCCTTTCGAAGCCATAAAGGCGCGTGATATCAGCGATGGTGATCTCCTCTTGTTCTCGCCCGATTAACTCGATGGCACCTCCGGCAGCAACCATTCCTTCATTCAGGACGGCAAAATAAAAACCGGTGCGCCGACTGCCCAGAAATCGCCTGATAATATCGGTCCGGCCAAACCTTAAACCCAGTTTGTAACAGGGCATCCGTGGCTCCGTGATCATGATCTCCGTCTTGCCAATTCTAAATCTGTCCCCGATGAAAACGGCTTCCTCGAGCAACCCCTCGGTCGTAAAATTTTCCCCGAACATTCCCCAGGGCAGATCGACTCCCGGCAACTGTGTTTGCCAATAGCCGTAGTGCTCCGATGGATACGCGTAAACCGCTTTATCGACGCCGCCGTGAACCGTGAGATCGGCTTGCTTATCTCCATCCAGATTCAAGGTGCGCAGCATGACTGGCGCATTGACCGGCTCCTTAAAAATTCCCGTCGTCACGAGTTTGCCTTGCCAGGTTACTTCTCGCGGCAATCCAACGTTCACCGATAAAATCTTCATGGTTTTCGTCCAATCCGTGACTATGCCCGCAATTTAATCGGAAAATCCACCAAGTTCGCCCATTAATATCCGTGATATCCGCGTAATCCGCGGTTAAGCATTCCAACGAATGGCGGCAAAATTTGTTCTCATCGGTAGCGGTCTGGCGGGCGGATTGCTCGCGGCGTATTTGGGACGGCGCGGCTACGAGGTCGATCTTTACGAACGGCGGGCCGATCCGCGCGAAGGCAACATCGTCGGCGGGCGCTCGATCAATCTCGCGATTTCGACGCGCGGCATTCATGCGCTTGAACAGATCGGCATCGCTGATGAAGTCTTGCAACACGCCATCCCGATGCGCGGCCGCATGATTCACGACAGATCCGGCGAGCTGCATTTCGCTCCGTACGATGTCGATCCGAACAAGCATATTAACTCGATCGGACGCGCCGCGCTCAACACCACCGTGATCGAAGCAGCGCAGCGTTATCCGAATGTGCGCGTGCATTTCAATCATAAATGCACCGAGTGTCGATCTCGACTCGGCGACTGCCCACTTCGCAATACCGCAGACTGGTCAACCGGTCACTGCGTCACGGCGACGCCGTTATCGGCGTCGATGGCGCCTTCTCCGCAGTGCGCCAATCGATGCAGAGCACAGATCAACCAGTTTCGAGTACGACGAAAGTTATCTCGCCCACGGTTACAAGGAGTTGACCATTCCGCCCGGCGCCGATGGCTCGTGGCGGATGGAAAAGAACGCGCTCCACATCTGGCCGCGGAAAAGTTTCATGATGATCGCGCTGCCGAATCCCGACGGCTCGTTCACCTGCACGCTCTTTTGGGAATTCGAAGGGCCGCGCAGTTTCGCCACGACCAAGACCGATGACGATGTCCGCCGATTTTTCGACGAAGAATTCCCCGATGCCGTGCCGCTCATGCCGACGTTGCTCGAAGATTTCCGGCAGAATCCGACCGGCTCGCTCGTGACCATTCGCTGCGCGCCATGGTTTTATCGGGACAAGGTTGCGCTCGTCGGCGATGCCGCCCACGCGGTCGTGCCGTTCTATGGACAGGGCATGAACGCTGCCTTCGAAGATTGCGTCGTGCTGGACGAATGCCTGGCACGAGTTCCCGAACAATCGCGAACGCGCATTCGCCGAATACTTTGCGCAGCGAAAAGAAAACGCCGACGCGCTGGCCGATCTCGCGATCGGCAATTTCATCGAGATGCGCGACAAGACCGCGTCGAAAGACATTTCGCGCGAAAAAGAAACTGGATCACGCTCCTCGAAGGCTTGCTGCCCGGAATCTATCTGCCGCTCTACACGATGGTCACCTTCACGCGCATTCCCTACGCGAGGCCGCCCGTCGCGCGCGCCGGCAAGACGGTATTGTCTACGCGGCCCTCATCGCGGTTGCCTTGATCGCTGTTTTTTTGATCTTTCGCTTTGTTGCTCTTTAACCAAATCGCGATCTGGACCATAGAGACGTTGCGCACGTAAACTGCACGCATGAACACAGATTTGGCGCAACAGGCTTGCGACCGGTATGAGATTGCGGATGCCATGCATCGTTACGCTTTCGGTCTCGACCACGGCGATGCAGATTCGCTGGCCTCGGCTTTCACGGAAGACTGCCACTTCAATTTCCGGCCCGCGGCCGCGAAGCTCGGACTCGACTTCCCCAAACTGACTGGCCGGGAAGCCATCGTGGCGGCTCTCCTCCCCCTGATCGGTCCGCTCGATACCAGTCACACGGCCAGCAATCTGCAAATGGAAATCAGCGGCGATTCAGCCACGCTGCATGCGCTATGTAATGTCTCAACATTTCATGCCGCGCCAGGGGTCACGCCGCGGCTCGGAGAACGCGCTCTTGATGAATCGCTACGATTGCGAGCTGGTGCGCGACGGCCCGAGGTGGCGCTTCAAACGCGTGACGATCGACAATGCCTGGGCCCAGGGCGATCCCGAAATCCTCAATGCGCTGGCAATTCACCGAGCTTTGACCGCAAAACCTAAGCAGACGAAATAATTC
The DNA here is from genome assembly GCA_963788855.1 of uncultured Verrucomicrobiae bacterium. GTDB lineage: Bacteria > Verrucomicrobiota > Verrucomicrobiia > Chthoniobacterales > UBA10450 > CAWBIE01. The sequence continues at coordinate 716,678 of CAWBIE010000001.1, read as the reverse complement.
CAAACCCATCTCGATTCTGGATACTAGATACTAGATACTGGATTCTGGAGGAGAGGTTGAGAGTTGGTTGTTGAGGGATACAATCTTATTACTATGAGTAACACCTACGTTCCCATGATCAGCTCCGGCACGGCCGGACCACTCGGCGTTTTGCACCTTCCGCGCCTCTGGCTGAAAGTCTCCCTGGAAGAAGCAGGCAAACTCGCTCCCGGTTATCCCGGCATTGGCAGAGGCTACGATGCCATGACCTGCGCCGCGCTCGGACTCGATGAACAGGCGGTCAAGGATTACATCAAACAGAACAAGCCGACCTATCCGCAATTCGAGGCCTGGGTGAAGAAGAACGCAAGATCGCTGACGCCGCAGGCCGTGGAAAAACACAACGCCGCGGTGCGCGGTTACATCCACGATGATGCCACGCGTCAGGGTATCCTGAAGGCATGCAGTCTGGCCGATGATGCTTCGGCCGCGAAAGATGCGGTGAATCTGAACAATCTGGACGATTGGTACGAGTTCCACCAGGCCGTCCTAAAATAGGGAGCAAGAAGCTAAGAGCGGTCAGGTTCGCCCCGGTGCCGGCTTTCCGCGTTACTTGTGCTGGAGCTCGTATTTCTGCGCTTCCAGCGCGTCCTGCGCTATTTCCAACGCTTTGCAGTCTTTTCCTCTCGACCAGGCATCGCTGATTTGCTCATCAAGCGCGTCGATTTGCATTTGCAGATTTCTAATCGGCTCCTGTCTTATCTCCTCAGCTATAGCTGCTGCTTTCATCCGCTCGACCAGCGCAGCCCGTTCCGTCTGCTCTTGTAGTCTTTGCGCCTCCTGCCGTTTCGCCACGATCTCCGGACCAGAAGAAGTATGCCTATTGCAGCCGGTTGAAGGTAGCAAACCTACAAAAAGAGCTGTGAAATAGAGGAGATCGAGCTTCCGGATCATTCTGAGACAGCCCCGCTTGCGGCTGGTTAAAGACGCAGCAAGTCATGCGCCGAAATCGATCGATTCACACCCATTTGCCGGGTCAGGAGAATCACACCGGCCGCAGGGACTGGCAGACTCGTCCCACAAACAGAATCGTATTTTGTCATCCCCGAATCCAGCGTCTAGTATCCAGGAAGTGCCATGCCGCCGCTGACGCAAACGACCGCCACGTCTGCCTTTCGCAAGACGGCCGAGACCTTCACGGCGGGCGCAAAAACTCTGCCGCAATCCTACTTGGTATCACCGGAGATTTTTGCCAAAGAACAAGAGCAGATCTTCTCCAGGCAATGGGTCCTGGTTGGGCACCAGAGTCAGATTGCCGGGGCCGGCGATTATTTTGTGCAGGAGGTGGCCGGTGAAAGTCTGATCCTCGTGCGCGATAAAGATGGGAAGGCGCGCGGATTCTTCAACGTTTGCCGTCACCGCGGAACGCGGCTTTGCCAAACGCCGGCCGGACATGTCGCGGCGATTCAATGTCCGTATCACGCCTGGACCTACGGCCTCGACGGCCGACTGATCGGCGCGCCGCACATGGACGAGGTGGAAGGTTTCGATAAAGCGGAGCATTCGCTCCATGCCGTCAACCTGGCTTTGTGGGAAGGCTTTATCTTCGTCAATCTGGCGAAGAAGCCGGCGTTCTCTGCAGAAAGTGTTCGCACCGTTGACCGGAAAATTCACGCACTGGAATCTTGCCAAGCCTGCGCTCAGCCAAACGGACCGAGTACGACGTTCGGGCCAATTGGAAGTTGATCTTCGAAAATTATTCCGAGTGCTATCACTGTCCGGGCGTGCATCCGGCCCTGTCGAAACTAAGCCCCGTACGACTCGGCGGAGAACGATCTGTGCGAAGGACCTTTCCTCGGCGGTTTCATGCCGATCACGCAGGGCAAAAGTCTCACCATGACCGGGAAGGCCTGTGCGTTACCCGTCGGCGATATTAAGGGCGAGAGATCACGCCCGGGTTTTTTATTATTCCATTTTCCCTAACATGCTGCTGAGCATGCATCCCGATTATGTCATGGTACATCAGGTCTGGCCGCAATCGCCCGAGCGGACTCTGATCCTGTGCGATTGGTTTTTTCATCCGGAAGCGTTCAATCGCCCCGACTTTCATCCGAACGACGCGATTGAGTTTTGGGATATCACCAACAGGCAGGACTGGCAGGTGTGCGAGCTGAGCCAGCATGGCGTTGCTTCCCGCGCATATCAGCCGGGTCCTTATTCGCCGCGCGAAAGCATTCCGGCCGCCTGGGATCGGGAATACTTGCGGCATCTTGAATAACGCGAAGTCTGACCTGTTAAACTAAGGACTCCGAACTCCGAAGGTGGAATCGGCCGCTCCGTCGGACGATGTTACAAGCCAGCCCCGAAAGCTTTCGGGGCCATGATTAGCATCGAGCGAGGGACCGCTCGATCCACCTTTGACGCGTGCGCTTGCCGCGTGGAGCGTTGCGCATGGCGCCGCTTGACTTACGCGAATTATCTCGACCTGGAGAAGCTGCTCACCCTGCAAAAGCCGCGCTCCACTCCGGCTGAGCACGACGAGATGCTCTTTATCATCATTCATCAGACGTACGAACTCTGGTTCAAGCAGTTGCTCCATGAGTTCGACAAGATCAAGCGGGATTTCTCGGCCGGCGATCTCTTCGGCGCAATTCATTCATTCAAGCGCGCGCGCACCATCATGAAGATCGCTGGTCGCGCAAATCGACATTCTCGAAACCATGACTCCCTCATCGTTCTCAAGCTTTCGCGACAGACTTGATACGGCCTCGGGATTTCAGTCGGTGCAATTTCGCGAATTGGAGTTCATGCTCGGATACAAGCGTGCAGCCACGCTCAAGTATCTTCGAGCAGACATGCCCGGCTTTGCCCGGCTGGAGCAGCTGCTTGGTGAGCAGACGGTGATCGATCATTTCTACGATTTTCTCGCCACCCGCGGCGCGCAGATTCCCGGCGACCTGAGAAAGCGCGATCTTTCGCAGGCGAATAGCCCTAACGAAACCGTGCAGGCAGAGATTCTTCGGCCTCTACAAAAGCTCGCCGGAACTTTCCATCCTTTTCGAATTGATGACCGACTTCGACGAGGGTTTGCAGGAGTGGCGCTACCGGCACATCAAGCTGGTCGAGCGAACGATCGGCGCGAAAAAAGGCACCGGCGGATCGCCGGGCGTGCCATTCTTAAAGGAATCGTTGTTCAAGCCTATTTTCCCGGATCTGTGGGCCATTCGCCACCAGATGTAGCAGGCTGTGACTCTTTAAGGAGATCCCTTTAACCAAGGGCCGCTCCACGCATATTCTGATTTTGGTGAAAGATTGGTTGCCCGGACCCGTATCCCAGATCATGAAGCCTATTCCCCCGCTAGTCGTCCTGCTTCTTGGTTTCACGACCCCGTTTGCTGTCGCCGAGGAGCCTAAAATCGTTCTGACGCCTCTTCGAGGGCACCTTTACGTTGCCGAAGACTATTTTTATGCCAAAGAGAATTCCGTCGTCTATGTCGGCGATGATTCCGTCACCGTCATCGGAGCTACCTGGACTCCTGAGACCGCCAAGCTATTGGCAGCGGAAATTGGAAAGGTCACCCGCAAACCGATCACGGAAGTGGTTGATACGAACTACCACCCGGATCGCGCTGGGGGAAACGCCTATTTCAAGAGCATCGGCGCGAAGATCATATCGACCAGGATGACGGCGGATCTGCTGGCGCTTCATTGGGACGAGATGGTCCATTACGTGCAAAAGGCGTTCCCGAACTATCCGAGTCTGCCATTAGTTCCGCCGAACGAGACATTTGCCCGCGATTTTGAGCTGCAAGGCGGCGGCCTGAAGACCATCTATCTCGGTCCGTCTCACACGCCTGACGGCATCTTTGTTTATTTCCCAAAAGAGAAGGTCCTTTACGGCAATTGCATTCTCAAAGAGCAGCTCGGCAATCTCGACTCTGCCAACTTGGCGGAATATCCCAAGACCTTGCAGAAGCTGAAAGATCTCAATCTCGGCTTTACGACAATCGTTGCTGGGCACTGGTCGCCTCTTCACGGACCCGAGTTGATCGATGAATATCTGCAATTGCTCGCCGCAAACCATCGGTAGCGGCTAGGGATTTAGCATCGCGCGCGGAGCGCGCGATCCACCTCGGAGCATTCGCGCTATCCACGTCATCCGCGGTTAAGGATTCAGGCCGAGAAATTCGCGCGCGGTTCCGGAGAGGAGTTGTGTCTTGTCTTTCGCAGAAAGGTCCTTCATCGATTCGATGAGTTTTCCGGGATGCCTTTCTCCCAGCGGGAACGGGTAGTCTGAGCCCAGGGCGACACGTTTTGCGCCAAAAAATCTGAGCAATAACTTGAGCGCGTCGGGATCGTGCACGAGCGAATCGACGTAGAATCGCGCCGGAGTCTCGTCGCGCGCGAGATAGCTTCTTGGATTCTTTTTGTTTTCGGTCGCGACTAAATCCGGCCGAACCTGAAAAGCGTGCTCCAGGCGGCCGACCGTAAATGGAAAGGCGCCCCCACCGTGGGCAAAGGCGACTCGCAGTTTTGGGAACCGTTCGAATACACCGCCAAACATCATCGAGCAGATGGCGAGCGACGTCTCAGCCGGCATGCCGACGAGCCAGGGCAGCCAGAATTTTGGCATGCGCTCTTTTCCAACCATGTCCCACGGATGAACAAAGATGGCCGCGCCGAGCTGCTCAGCCGCGCTCCACACCGGATTGATCGACGCATCGTCCAGATTTCGCGTCTCAGGGCGACCGCAGTGCGAGTTCGCGTCAACGTGGGTGCCAATTTGCGCACCACGCAGACCTAACTCCAAGACGCATCGTTCCAGCTCGCCCGCCGCCATATCCGGATCCTGCAGTGGGATCGTAGCCAGGCCGGCAAATCTTGTCGGATATTGGCGGACGACTTCAGCCAGGTGATCGTTCAAACGACGGGAAAGATCGAGCGCATCGGTCGGTTTCGCCCAGTAACTGAACATCACCGGCACGGTCGAAAGCACCTGCATGGAAACGCCATAGCGATCGCAGTCTTCAATGCGACGCATCGGGTCCCACACATGGTCGGTGATCTCGCGAAAGACGTGTTGGCCGATCATCATACGGGCACAACACGGTTGGTAGTGATCGAGCCTAACGAAGCCGTGGTAGCCGTATTTCTTATCGAGATCCGGCCAGTCGGACGGAAGAATGTGCGTATGCAGGTCGATTTTCATGCGTGGCGCGTGCATCCGCCGACTTGTAGCCACGGCGCTCTGTCGCCGTGCCCTCGGAAAACAACGCCCCGACAGAGCTCGCCACGGGACGAGTCCACCCGACTGGCGGACGGGACGGCTACAGCGTCGCGGGCGGGCGTGTCGATAGGATAAGGTCTAGAATGGCCTGGTCGGCTCGGGCTGCGGAACCTTCTTGCCGCACTGCTTGCAGGTCCGGCGCGCGTCGTCGTTCCAAAAGTCGAGCATCGCCTGACTGAAATGTTGCACGATGTCGCCACAATCGAAGTCAATGTCCTCCACTAACGCTCCGCAATTGTCGCAATAAAAAATAACGTGTTCGTGCTCGCCCGGCGGGCGGCGACGCTCGACCACCACGCCGAGGGTGTCGGGGGGCCGCACGGGAGCGTGCGGAACATTCGGCGGAATAAAGAACGTTTCCCCCTCGCGCACGAGGTGATCGACGATACGATCGCCTTCACGGATGCGAACCTTAATGTCGCCCTTAAGCTGGTAGAAATATTCCTCCGAATCGACGAGATGAAAATCGTTCCGCGCGTTGGGGCCAGCGATGACCATCACGAAAAAGTCGCGCCCGTCATAGAGGTAACGGTTGCTCACGGGCGGCTTGAAGAGATGGCGATTCTCTTCGATCCAATTCTTCAGATTAACCGGCGGCTGCACTCCGACTGCGGGACGGTTCTCTGAAGTTAGCGATGTGGGAGCAGCAGATGTGGCGATAGGAGAGCCTATTTGTTTCGACTAATACCGTCAAACCAATCCCCCGGTTTCGTCCTAACCTGGAGGCGAGCGATCGCCCACCGACCGGCTGGTAATTCAATTTCCGCTTCGCTACGTTCAAAAAGGGATGATTGCGGGGTTTAAGCTCGAAGCGATCGCGGAAGTCTGCATCCTGTGCGGCATGGTGTGGCCGCTGTGGCGTTTGTGCGCAGCGCGACCGGTTTGGTGCGCTTATCCCCGTCTGGCGGGAGCGACGGCCGCCGGTCTCGTGGTCTATGTTTTCGCGCTCCTGGAGTTGGCGTTCCGGGCGCCCATCGTTCTGCGCGGATTGGTTGGAGTCGTCGGCCTGCTCTGGCTCGCTCTCGTCTGGAGAGCCCGCCCGGCGCATGGACGCGCCCGGAACTGGCCCCCTGGTTCCCTGACCATTTCACCGGCAGACGCTGTGCTCGATCATCTGTTCTTTCTAAAACTGGCGGCCCGGCATGGTCCTATTTTCAAGACCATGTATCTGCTGCAACCCATGGTCTGTATTTTGGGACTGCAACGCGGACGCGACCTCTTGGAACGGCACGACGACGCGCTCGTTAGTCCACCCCTGCCCTTCAGTCAAAGCATTGCGCGCGGATTTATTCGATACATGAAGCGATCCGATCACGATCATTATCGACCCGTTATTCAATCCGCGCTGGCTCAGGATATTCTGCGCGGGAATGAAATGTTCATTACACAGCACGTGCGACGAACGCTCACGCAAATGGCCGGGCATGGAGGATCGGCGCCTGCCGGGATCGGACCCGAACCGCACGTTTGGAACATGCTGATGGCCATTTCTTTGAAGCTGTTTTTTGGAATCGAACCCAACACAGAAGACTCTGCGCGCCTGTCCGCGAAGTACGACCAGCTCCGCCACGGCGCCATGGCGACGCGGTCTGTTTTCGGGAGAGCCACCGATCTCCGGGGATTGGCCGCCGTTTCACATAAAAAGTTGGCGCGAACTCTGGAAGAAGTCATGACTGTCATTCGGCAGGCTTCGCCTGCTGGCGGCTCCAATGGAGAGATGGTTGCTCCAGATTGCTTCTGGCAGACGATCTTACGCAATGATGCGGAGGCTGCCCGCGATCCAACCGTTCTGGCCAACCTGGTTTTCATCGTGCAGACCTCGGTTTCTGATTTGACTGGCCTGTTTATGTGGATCCTGAAAATGCTCGGCGACCATCCTCAATGGATCGCCCGAGCGCGGGAGGAACGGAACTTAACAGAGGAGAGCCAAGGTCCCTTCCAAAACGGGCTGCCGACCCGGGTCGTGCTGGAGACATTACGACTTGAGCAGAGCGAATACGTCGTGCGTGAGGCGGTGCAAGAAATCCGGCTGAATGGATATGTCATACCCAAAGGCTGGCTGGTACGCATCTGCGTGCGCGAGAGTCATCGGAGCGCGGAGGTTTTCGAACATCCCCATCGTTTCGATCCGGACCGATTTCTGACGCGCGAATTCTCCGGCGCGGAGTACGCGCCTTTTGGGATTTTTCGGGCCACCTGCCTGGGCGCCTCTTTGACCGTGACCCTGGGCCGCATCTTTGTCTCGGAATTCGCGAATCACTTTGACTGGCAGGTGGTTCGTGACGGACCGCGTGAATTCCGCGCCTTCCATTGGAGACCGAGCTCGAACTTTCGGATGAGGCTGGTCGGGCGTTTGCCCGCGTCTGACTAAAGGCTCGGTTCGTCTGCGGCGGATTTTGCGCAACGAAAACCGCAATTCGTAGTCGAGCTATCGGGAGTGTTGCCGTAACGGGCATCGGTCCGGTAGCGATTACAATAAGAGTGGTGACACAGGTACGATCCACCGCGCATAACACGCTGTTTTCCAACGGAAGGTCCACGCGGATCGACCCTGGGCGAACTCTTGTAATAATTTGGATCGAGCCAATCCCAGCACCACTCCCAAACGTTGCCGGTCATATTATAGAGGCCGTAACCGTTCGGCTTAAAACTCCTGGCCGGTGCGGGTCCATAGTAGCCATCGGCCTGGCTGTTATGGGTTGGGAAAACACCCTGCCAGACATTCATCATGTGTTTCCCGCCGGGCTCAAGCTCATCACCCCAGGGGAAAGGTTTTTGCGCGAGCCCGCCGCGGGCGGCAAACTCCCATTCTGCCTCCGTCGGCAGACGTTTGCCCGCCCATCTGGCATAGGCTTCGGCATCGTTCCACGAAACTTGCACCACGGGATATTGCCAGCGTCGCTTGATATTGGAGCCGGGCCCTTCCGGATGACGCCAGGTCGCGCCATCAACGCAACACCACCATTCACTCCCGAATACTCGATCCCGAATCTGCCTGGCCCGCACCGCCGGCGAAAGATGTCCCTCGAAGACGAAACCCCAGCCGAACACTTCGGCATCGGTCTTGTAGCGTGTCGCATTTACGAAATCGCTGAACTGCTCATTAGTCACGCAAGTGATGTCCATGAAAAACGGGGCCAGTTCGACCGGGTGCGTGGGCGGTTCGGCTTCGCTGCCCATCAGAAATTCGCCACCTGGCAGAAGTCGCATCCCGTCGGTGGAGGCCTTTAGCCCGTTGAATGAAGGAGCCACCTCCGATTCGGCAGATGGTGCAGTCCCGAGCCGCGCTGGAGCGCAGCATTGTCTTTTCTCAACCGGATGATCCAGCCGTGACATCAGTCGCCCTGTTAGACCTTGATCTTATCTCCGTTCGCTTCCTGCCATTGATGGATTTCGGCAGTCAAACGCGCGATGACCGGCTGGCTATCGGCGCGACCGAAAAGATTGTGTTCCTCGGTGGGATCGGATCGCAAGTTATAGAGTTCATTGCTGTCGCAATCTCTCAAGCAAAGTTTCCAGCCATCCGGCGAAATCGCGGCACGAGTCGATTCGTTCATCACGCGCTGAATCTCGCTCCGCCTCGCCAACCTGGTGTGTCTTGATACCTTAACTTTCTTGCCCGGATTCAGGCTCTTCTCCGAGTTCAGTTTCTCATCCGGATTCCACTGCGCGAAAATGGTTTCTTCCGGCATCGACTCCCCGCGCAGCAAGGGCGCGCGACTCTTGCCGACACATTGCTCGTGCGGTGCCTTGCCCAGCAGACCAAGCATGGTAGGAGCGAAGTCGATATGGCTGACGGCCTGCGGAATCGAAACGGCGCGGCGCTGATTCGGTAGACGCACCAGGTAAGGGACGCGGATCGCTTCCTGAAAGAGCACTTCCTTACCAAAAAGGCGGTGCGCGCCCATCATGTCGCCATGATCACTGGTGTGCACAACAATCGTATCGTCGGCCAAGCCGAGTTGTTCGACCTTCGCGAGGATGGCGCCAATGCTTTGGTCAATCTCCGTGACGAGTCCGAGATACCTTTGCTTGATCTTCAAATGTTTTTCTGCAGCTACCCCAAATCTTTTTTGATCCCACTCCTGTCGAAGCCGATAACGCAGCGGCATATGGCGGGAGAAGGAATGATCGGCACTTTGATCGAGCTCAATCTGGTCAAGCGGATGCTCTTCGTTGAGCGGACCGTTATAAGGCGGATGCGGTTCGTAGAAGGCGACGAAGAGAACAAAGGGATCGCGCTTCCGTTGTTCAAGAAAATCGCATACTTTTGCTTCGAGGAACTTCGGCTTGGAGAGCTCAAGCGGAAGCCGGCTCGCATATCCCCGGGAGAAGATCCCTTTCTCTTCGTTGTCGGGCTCGAGATCTCTGGAAACGAGAAACTTGTCGTAATCGCTGATGACCTTTCGATGCTCGCCGTGAGTGGCGTTGGGACTCCGGCCATCGATAATGGAAACCCATTCTTCAAACCCGTGTTGCGGAAACACTTCGTCGCCGAGGTGCCATTTTCCCATGTAGGCGCAATGATAATCGGAATCGCCGATCAACTCGGGCAAACAGTGAAGATGCCTTTGCAGCCTGGCATTGTTAAAGGTGCAACCATTGGCGTGGGGCCAGGTCCCGGTTAGGAATGAAGAGCGCGACGGGGTACAAACCGGCTGCGTGACGTAGGCCTGCTGAAAAACAAACGACTGCGAAGCAAGCTTATCGAGATTGGGCGCGAGCGCTCGTTTGGCGCCATAACACGCGAGGGTGTCGGCTCGCTGTTGGTCTGGCAGAAAGACAATCAGATTGGGCTTGGACGACAGCTTGGCCGATTGGGCTTTGAGCTGCGACCCCAGCGCCAGCCCGGCTGACCCCAGGGCAGCGGTGCGAAGAAATGATCGACGACTGACTGCGCCCAGATGCCTCCCCTGCTTCATCGGGTGAACTTCGCGATGACACCGATGGGAAGAAAGATGGACTCCGCCTAATACATTTGTAGGTGAGGACCTCGCAACCAGCTCCGGTCGAGGTATTTGTTTTGGCCTCTCCCCTTCCGAATTTGCCGATTTATGCGACAAAACAATGGCCGCGGGAGCCGCGCGTTCGAGACGAAATGGGGGTCCGCGGCAAAGCAAGATTGCGCGAAAATCCCTATCCACCTATATTTTCCGGAGATCGTACCGGCTCTCGCTGGACGACCGTTCCATGGATGCAAAGAATCCGTCGCTTCGCCCGAAACGGCGCTACAAGATTGAAAAATCCGCGCCAGAGCCCGACGCCGTAAAGCCGTCAGTCGCTCCCGCCGCGGCGCAATCGGCGCGCCGCCCGAGACTCAAACGATCCGGCCGGCCGCACCAGGCTTGGAAGGGCTCGGCCACGTCGCTTCCGCCCGTTCCGGTAAAAAAATCCGGCGCGGTGCCGGCGAAGAATGAAGCGCTGCGTTTGCTCTCGCGCGCCAGCGCGTTGGTGTCCGCAGCATACTTGCGCCATTCAAACTAAAAGCAATGAGCCGCGTTCGAGGTGCCGCCGGAACGTTGTTCGACCAGCGGGAGACGGAAGAGCCAGATCGAAACCAAAAATGGCGCGAGCCCGGATGATCCGGGCTCACGCGCAGAAATACCAAACAGATTAAAACCCGTAGATGATGGCGAAGCTGGCGTTGTGCTCTTTCTGACTCACTCTGCTACTGCCGGGGTAGTTCGAGTCGGTGGTGCTGTGAGTAAAACTGATATCGCCGAGATCGATGTATTGATATTGCACTCTCGCGCTCCAGTGATTGGTGATGGCGTATTGCAGGCCGCCGCCGACGAACCAGCCGGTGTTGGTCTCGATTTTGCTGCCTCCCTCGCGAAATTCTTCATCAACTTCGACGACTTCCTGGTTAAAATCGATATCACTAATCGCCAACCCGCCCGTCACATAGGGCAACCATTTGCAGAAGGCATAGCCGATGCGCGGCCCCAGCGTGACCAAATAATGCGACTTGAAGGACGTTGAGACGTGATACGTGTCCTCGAATTCAGGAATACTAAAGTGTCCCGTCGCATTGGAATTTCGCAGCCAAAGGTACCCCCCCGAGGCCTCCAGACCCAAGACCCACTGGCCCCATTGATAATTATAACCGATCAGGCCACCTAATTCGGCTCCGCTGGTGTCCAAGTTATCATCGGCTCGAGATTCGATTGCGTGGGCATCGTCTGCATAGGTCGGAAACCAGTCGCCGCTGAGAGTCATGGTCGGATCGACAACGCCAAATTTATATCCGCCAAACCCGCCGATGTAAAACCCAGTCCAGTTCGGGCAGGCTGGAGGAGGCGGAGCCACCTGCTTCATCTCTTTCCCAGAATATGGTTCCGTCCCGGCATGGGCCAGGCTGCAAAGCACGGTCAAAATCAATAGGGTCAGGCTAACTTTCTTCATATCGAGAGGCTTATACACGCGCCCCGAGTATCCGGTCAACCCTCGACAAAACCGCAAATCCGCATTGTTTCGGATTTCGAGTTTCGGACTTCGTGCTTTTTGGTTACGTTTTCGCGCGCGGCAATATCACGACCAATTGTAGCGGCGGTCTCCGACCGTCGTTCTGGGATTTCGGCGCTCAGAGAGCGCCGCTACAGCCCAATCGCGGATTCGCACACGGCGGGTTCGCCTAACTCCCGGTCTACGACATCTTTTCCCGTCCATGCGGACGGGTCAGATCGAGCACAGGACCAATGGGAACGAGGCGAGTCGGATTAATCTCTGTGTGTGTCATATAATAATGACGCTTGATGTGATCGAAGTTGACCGTCTCGGCGATATCGGGCACCTGATACAAGATCCGTCAGATAGCCTTGCAGATTTGGAAGGTCCAAGATCCGCCGAAGACTGCATTTAAAGTGGATGTAATAGACGACGTCGAACCGGATGAGCGTGCAGAATAGCCGCCAATCGGCTTCGACAATGCGCTTTCCAAAGAGGTAGCGACTTTTCGACAAGCGCTGCTCAAGCTGATCGAGTGCTTCGAAGATCTTGCGGCAGGAAACTTCATAAGGCCGCTGACGGGTGGCGAATCCGGCTTTGTAAACACCATTGTTCACGCAGTCGTAAATGAATTCCGAGAGCTTGGTGTGATCGCCGGCGATTTCTTTCGGAAAAAAATCAACGTCTTTATTTTTTGCGACGGCGTTGAACGCGTCGTTGAACATGCGGCAGATGTCATCCTCGCAATTATTGACGATCCTCCTTGTTTCCTTGTCCCAGAGCACGGGAACGGTCACGCGTCCGTCGAACTTCGGATCGGTCGCTTCGTAGGCTTGGCTCAAATATGTAAAGCCGTTGACCGGATCGGTGCTGACGCCCGATCCATCGCGAAACGCCCAACCGAGTTCATCGCGAATAGGATCGACAACGGTCATGCCGATGGCGTCCTCCAGTCCCTTCAACTTCCGGAGGATGACGGTCCGGCTCGCCCAAGGACACGCCAATGAAACGTAAAGATGATAACGGCCGGCAACGGCCGGATAAGGCGTCGAGCCATCATTCGAGATCCATTCACGAAATGCGTCTTCCTGTCGCTCGAACTCGCCAGAGCCAGATTGTTCGGACGGAAATTGGGCGTTCATGGCGAAAAAACAGGCTCAGAACCGGGTCCTGACGCCGCAGGCGCGCAGAGCACACCAGCCACGCAAGGCTTCAAAGATACAAAATGCACCGCTCACAAAAAGAATAACGGCCGCCCACGGGATACGCCCGACAACCAGGGCTCCGGCCAGCAAAAGCCCGAGGCCGCCGAGGCCGCGGAGGACGCGGCCGAAGTTGTCGATGTTGGGTCGCACCACTTGCCTATCGACAAATAATGGACTTTACGCAACCACGGCTCAAGGCCGCTGGTAAATCATTGGCCCGCAGCCTGTTTCTCCCGGACTTGCACATTCCCAGAAAGTCGTTAGGCTTTGGGATAACCTCCCGCCCATGAGCGACCCTCCTCCCGGGGACGAACAAATGCGTCTTGTCCAACGCGACAAATCGCTACCCCGCCTTCTGCATACGGCCGCTGTGGAAAACGAACAAACCGGCGAGGACAGCGCAAACCAGTTTCGCCCGGAGGAAACCGCCAGGGGCAGGCTTAGCTTCGTGGGCAGCCTGGTTCTAGTCACCCTCGCCTTTTCGGTAGGATTTTCTTACCTGTGGGAAAAAGGATATCTGCGTCGCGCCGCCCCGACGGAGACGCCGGTGGTGCGTGGCGCGGCGCTGGAGGCTCCGGTCTCCGCCTCAACCTCGGCCACGCCGGCGTTGTTCCCCTTGAACGCAGACATGCTGCATGTCACTGCTATTGCGCTCGGTCAGTCCCGCCTCGCGATTGTGAATGACCAGCGAGTTGCCGAGGGCGAATCGCTCGAGGTAAACACTTCGGCGGGCGTGGCGACAGTTCGCGTCGACAAAATCGAGGACGGGATGGTCCGCTTTGCCTATGGCAACGACTCGATCGAAGTGAAGCTCAATCCGGCCGGGGCGCAGAAGCCACCACCCTGACAAGATCCGTTACGGCACCGCGGCCGGGGCCGGTAATTGGCCATCTCCTGGCGGAGCCGGCTTAAAGTCCCCTTCATGATGGGTGTGTCCGCTGCGCAGAAACGGAACCCGATCGAGAACGTGCTCCTGGAACCACTCGAGCCAGAGATAAATCACCGGGGTCACGAATAGCGTGATCATTTGCGAGAAAATCAGACCGCCGACGATCACCAATCCAAGCGGGCGACGTGACGACGCGTCCTGACCAAAGCCGAGTGCAAGCGGAATTGCGCCCATTAAAGCAGAGAAAGTTGTCATCATGATCGGACGAAAACGCTCGACGCTTGCTTCGTGAATGGCCGAGCGCAGATCCCAACCTTCGTCGATTCGTTGCAAGGCGAAATCGACGACCATGATTCCGTTTTTCTTTACGATGCCGAGCAAAAGGAAAAGTCCGATCACGCTATAGAGCGACAACGTCGATCCAAAAAGCCAGAGTGTGGCGAGACCGCCGACAACGGCGGGCACGATTGCGGGAAACAGAACCGTAATTGGATGGACGTAGCTTTCGTAAAGAATTCCGAGAATCACGTACATCACGAAGATCGGCACCGATCAAAAGCAAAGGCAGCGCCTTAAATAATTGCCGGAATACGAGCGCTTCACCCTGGAACGTTGATTGCACGCTCGGCAATTCCTGATGCACCTGTGCGAACGAATCTTCGATAAACTTAGTCGCGTCGCCGATCGCCTCGCCCGGCAACAAATTGAAATTGATGGTCACGCTGGTGAACTGGTCGAAGTGGTTCACAGCCTGCGGCCCGACCACCTGCGTTGTCGATGTAACGGCGCGGAGCGGAACAAGATTCGCAGCCGTTCCGGTTGTCGTGGTGATTCCGCCGCCACCGGTCTGATTAGCCGTGCTGGCACTGTTGCCGCGCACATACAAATTGTTTAGATCTGCCGGTGTCGCGCGCTCGTTATCTTTTACTTCGAGGATGACCTGATATTGATCGTCCGGTTCCTTGATTAAATAGACGTAGTTTTGTGAGTAAGCGTTTTTTAAAATACTTTGAATCGCGGCGGTTGAAACGCCGTAGGTCGCTGCGCGCTCCCGGTCGATGTTGACGGTGAGGTTCGGCGTGCTGTTGTAGTAGTCGGAACGCACCGATGCGAATCCCTTGAACCCGCGCAACTTTGCCATCATCTGATCGGCTGCCTTGTAAACATCCTCCGGAACGATGCCACTTAGAGTGTAGGCGTACTGGCCCTGGGTCTGATTGGTCGCGCCGACATTGATTTGCAAAACCGGACTCGGAGAGATTACCGCGGTCAGTCCGGGAATGGTGCTGATCGATTTTTGCAGTCGCAGCAGACACTGCTCGATCGGATCGCGCTCCTCGCGCGGCTTGAAAACGCAAAAGACAACTCCCTGCGACAATGCGGTACGCGATCCGGTTCCAACGTTCGTGAAAAATTGCGCAATGCTCGGCTCCGCCTGAACTTTCTCGTTCACCTGTTTTTGAAACGCGCGCATCTGCTCGGGCGAGGCACCCTCCTGGGCAATGAAAACACCGCGAGCAAAACCGCTGTCTCCCACCGGTAGCAGGGTGAAGGGCAAATGGGTGAAGAAAAAGACAAGGCCGATGATGCAGCCGAGTAGAATCGGAATTGTCAGCCAGGCGCGGTCGAGAAATTTGTCGAGAGCCCGGCTGTAGGCGGCTATCACGCGCTGGATAAAATCGCCGGTCCATTTTTCCATTCGGGCGCGTTTGTGTCCGGCCTTGCGTTCACCCAGAATGCGCGCGCACATCAAGGGCGTGAGCGTCAGCGAGACAAGACCGGAGGCGAGAATCGCGACGATGATCGTAATCGAAAATTCCTGAAAGATTCGGCCAAGCAATCCTGGCAGGAAAACCAGCGGAATAAATACCGCGGCCAGCGAAAGCGTCATCGACAGAATCGTGAACGAAATTTCCCCGGCGGTGTTGTAAGTCGCTTTCAGAATCGATTCGCCGTGCTCGGCGCGGCGGATCACGTTTTCCAAAAAGACGATCGCGTCATCGACCAGAAATCCGATGGCCAGCGTCAGCGCCATCAAAGTCAGGTTATTGATCGAGAACCCAAGCATGTACATCACCGCAAAAGTGAGCAGCAACGACAGCGGCAGGGCGACTGCCGGAATCAGCGTGTCCGTCGCGCGTCCGAGAAATACGTAGATCACCATGACGACGAGGACGAACGCGATGATAAGTGTCAGGCGGACGTCATGGACGGAATTCACAATGGTTTGCGAACGATCGAACACCGGCAGGAAGGAAATCGACCCCGGCAGACTCGCGCGCAGCTCGGGAAAAAGAGCTTTCACTGAATTCGCAACTTCAACAGCATTCGCGCCAGCCTGCCGCGAAACCGCGAGGACGACGATGGATCCAGGCGCCTTGATTCCGCGCACCCAGAAGAAGCGCGAAGTGCGCTCGTCCTGCACACTTTGTTTTACTTCGGCAATGTCCCGCAAATAGACCGGTGAACGATCATTGTTCCGAGCGACGATCAAATTGCGATAACCTTCCGCCTGGTCGATCTGTCCGTTCGGCTGCAGGACGAACGTGCGATGCGGGCCATCGAATTGGCCTGCGCCGGAGTAAACCGTTCCCGCTTTGATCGCATTGGCCAGATCGTCCATGGTCAATCCGCGCGAAGCCAGGGCCGCCGGGTCGGCTTTGATTCGGATCGCGCCTTGAACGCCGTAGATGCTAACCTGCGAAACGCCTGGCAAGAATCGACATCCGCTGCGCCACTACGGTGGATGCGTACTTATATAGATCGCCGTCGGTCAGCGTGTCTGACATGAATCCGACCAGATAAACTGCCTGATCGTTTGGATTTGTTTTGGTGAACGTGGGCGGACTCGGCAAGTCGATCGGCAACTTGCCGGTCGCGCGCTGAATAGCGGCCTGCACGTCGGTCGCCGCGTCGGTGATGCTTTTGCTCAGCACAAATTGCAGTGTCAGCGAGGTGTTGCTCTGCGTGCTCGAGCTGGTGATGATGTCGAGCCCGGGAATTTGGAGGAATTGTTTTTCGAGCGGCGTAGCGATGTTGTTCGCCATCGTCACCGGATCCGCGCCAGGATACGCGCAAGTGACTTGAATGATCGGATAATCGACCGCCGGCAGATCGTTTACCGCCAGCTTGTTGTAGGTCGCAATTCCGGCAACGATTACCGACAATGTCAACAACACCGTCATCACAGGGCGTCGAATAAACGGTCCGGAAAGTCCGGTGCCTGTGACAGGAACTAACTTTGGCGATGGCGGCGCACCACTACCGGATTTCTCTAGACGACTGGCGATCTCCTCCCGCGTCGGCGGGACCTTCGCCATTGCCCGAGCCATCGTGTTCGTCCGAGTATTCCATCCGGAAAATTACTGCGCGCTATTAGCTGTCGCTTTACTTCCGTCGGCCGGAGATTGCGAAGGATTGTAAGGTTTCGGGTCCACCTTTGCTCCGGGCGCCAGCGCGAGTTGGCCGGTCACAACGACACTTTCGTTTGGCTCAACCCCGCTTTCAATCACCTGCAGGTCGCCATCCTGTCGTTGACCCGGCTTAACCGGACGTAGATCAACCGTGTTGTCCGCCTTCATCACAAAGATGAAAGGTCCGCTTTGGCTGATTTGGACTGCTTGAGAGGGAACGAGCTTCGCGTCCTTGATCGTGTCGAGAATGAAACGAACTCGCACGAATTCTGACGGCCACAGCGCGCGATCAGGGTTCGGTGTCACCGCCCGCACTTTGACCGTGCCCGCGCCAGGTTGGACTGCGTTGTCGATGAAATACAGATCGCCCATTCGCGGCGCTCTTTTTTCATCGGGCGAATACGTTTGCACCTTTACGTTTGGTCCCCCCAGATACTTCCTCACTAAGGCCAAGTCTGTCTCCGCCACCGTGAAATCAGTGTAAATCGGATCGAGACCTTGAATCACGACTAGTGGCGGACTCGTGGGACCGACCAAGTTGCCGACGTCCACGTTGCGCAAACCCACGCGTCCGTTGATGGGCGATTTGATGTAACAAAAATCGAGATTTACCTGAGCTGCCTCGGCCGCCCCCTGCGATTTTTGCGCGTTTGCCGCTGCCAGGTCGTAATCCTGCGGGGCGTTAACACCCTTCGACCGCAAATCGGCCTGTCGCTTCAACGTTACCTGGTCCAACGCTGCTTGCGCTTTCGCTTGATCGACAGCCGCTTGATATGGGCGCGGATCGATAGTGAAAAGCGAATCGCCTTTCTTTACCTCGGCACCATCCTGGAAATCGCGCGTCATGATTTGTCCGGCCACCTGCGCTTGCACCTGGACGGTCTCGTAGGCGGCACACGTGCCGATCTCGTCGAGATAAACCGGGACGTCTTTCGTCACGACTTTCGTGACCAGGACCGTGCGCGGGGCCGGAGCTGGCGGTGTCTTGCTCCCGCTGCTCAATGTGCGAAGCAGGGCCAAGGCGAGAAGCGCGGCCGCGATCCCGCCGACAAGGTAAAGGCGGCGTTTCCCGCCGACGCGCTGTTCGAGACCTCCCACCAGCTCGCGGGTCGCAACGTTCACCCGGCTCAACGAGGCCATCGCGTCGAATCCTTTCCGTTGGAGTGCGGTTTCCCATTTGATTTGTGCTGGCTGGCCTGTTCGGCTTTGGCCCGAATGTGCGACAGGACTCGAATACAAATATCAAGGTCGCGGCGCGGAATGTCCGAAATTAATTCGTGCCGCAAAGCTGTCGCGGTAGCATCGATACGATGGATCACGCGATGAGCGCGGCGTTGCAGGGTGACAGTCTTGCAACGGCGATCGTGGACGGCGCTGGACCTCTTGACCCAACCGGCATGTTCCAGGCGATGAAGAAGATTGACCAGGGTTGGTTCTTCGATGCCGAGCCGGGACGCGATCTCGGCTTGCGAGATCGGTTGATTGGCCAGCCATAAATGCAAAAGAGTCCGCCACTTCGCCTGGCTCATGCCGAGAGGCTTGAGCCGTTCGTCCAGCTTCAGACGCCAGGCACGGGCGGTGCCATGCAGGAGCGGCCCGATCGTTTCGGAATCATTTTTGGCCATTGGGCGAATTAGTTAGCATGCTAACCAATTAGCAATTGTCAATCCAGGAAGGCCCCCTTTCCTAGGAATTTTCGACCACGAAAACGATGATCGTCTGGTCGCGGTAGTCTTTCACCCGCAGGATCGAGTGAGCGTGCCGCGGCGCCCATTGTTCGCTCGTTCTAGCCCCCTCTTCGTTGCCCGGCCGCACCAGAAAATAGCGCGCCTCGTAAGGAACCTCCGCCACGCTGCCCACGTATTTCACCGGCGCATGCATGTAAAAGAAGAACGGCTGATAGTTTGGATCGACAGCGTAAAGTGTCTCGCTCTGCGGGACCACCGCGTTGATCTGATCGGAGATGTTCTTCACCTTTGGCCGATGCTTGAGCACGACGGACAACACCGGGAATCCGATTAACCCAACCACCACTCCCAAAACGACAAAGCCGCGGCCTAACCGAGACCAGAGTGGACGACCCGGCCAGGTAAGCCAGGCCGGTTGAACAAAGGCGTCCTGAGAAAAGACCATCCCCATCATCCAGCAAAATGGCGTGAGCACCGGCAGCGAATAACGGGGAGCACCGCCGGGCACCAGGCTGATCACGACCATCGGAAGCGCCGTGCTCCACGCCAAAGCGCGCACCAATTTGCGATCGTTATCATCGCGCAAGCGGCTCAGACGAATCAGCGGCACGACCAAAAGCCAGGGTAAAAAATAGGCCAGCGTTCGCGGGAGAGCGGTGATCCAGACACTGAAAGTGAAGAAATCCCCCGTCACGCGGCCAGCGAACTGTGTCGACCATTTACTGATGACTTTTCCGCTCTGGTTCGCGTGCATGAACGGGATCGCCCATGCTCCAAATATTGCCAGCATGACAAGTATCCCGAAGAAATGCGCGGGATGAAAGAGCGCCCGCCAACGTCTGGTCTGCCAGAGAACAGCCAGGACCAGGGCATAGAAAAACAGAAGGTGAGTCGGACCCTTGGCCAGCCAGCCGAGTCCGAGAAAAATCCATGGAACGATCCACGTCAGCCAGGGAGATCGCTTTTCCTGCCACCAGCTGAGCCAGAAAATCATGGCCAGGGCAGTCAGCGAAACGTAAAGCGCTTCAATTTCAATGAGGCGGCCTTTTTCCAGAATGCCGAGATTAGTTAGCCAAACCAAGGCGGCAATGACCGAACCGTGGGCGCCGAGACTACGACGCGCAACGGTCACGAACGCGATGGCCACCGCGAGAATGCAGAGGACGGAGGGCACACGGGCAGTCCATTCGTTGCGCGCTCCGAAAATCTTGAAGGACGCAGCGATCAGCCAGTTGACCAGCGGCGGCTTGCGCAAATAGGCTTCGCCGCCAACTTCCGGGACAAGGTATTTCCCGCTCTCCAGCATGGCCTCGGCGGGCAAAATGCGGCGGCCTTCTTCTCCCTTTATCTCGAACGAACCGAGTGACGGCAGATAGATTGCGGCCCAAACCGCCGTAACCAGCAACAACGTCTGTGCCCGCGACATGGGCTGACTCTGTCCAGCCGCCGATCGCTTGCAACGGGATTCTACGCGCAACCGGGCCAGGCAATCACGCCGGACAAGCGCGTCGCGTCATTGGTCAGCGCGGTTCGCGGGTGCAGGCAACTGCCCCGGTACCCTTGACGGAAGGCCCTTCAAAAATTAAGGTAAGCGTCTAGTCCGCGCTGATCGGAGTGGGAACTAGTGTCCCACTCTTTTTAGTCTGCGGGCTACGATGTTTTTATGAACGCCGAATTTATTGCCATGCTGGATTACCTGGAGCGGGAGCGCGGGATCAAACGCGAAATCCTGCTCGAGGCGGTCTCGAACGCCCTCCTTTCGGCCTCGAAGAAGAGCGTCGGCGCCGCGCGCGATCTTCGCATCGACATCGATCCGAAGACGGGTGACATCCGCGCCCTGGCCAATCTGGTCGTGGTCGAAAACGTCGCAAACCCGCAGGACGAAATTTCGATCTCGCCAAAGCGCGCAAGAATCAAGCCCGACGCGAAAGTCGGCGACGATCGTCGAAGTGGAAGTGACGCCGAAGAATTTCGGACGCATCGCCGCGCAGACCGCCAAGCAGGCGATGATGCAGCGCATCCGCCAGGTCGAGAAGGAAATGATCTACGAGGAGTTCAAGGATCGCGCCGGCGAAATCGTCAGCGGCACCGTGCGCCGCTTCGATCGCTCCGATGTGATTCTCGATCTCGGAAAATTCGAAGCGATCATGCCGCAACGCGAACGCGTGGTGGTCGAGGACTACAACGTCGGCGACCGTCTGCGCGCCTACGTCGTCGCGGTGGAAAACGGAATTCGCGGGCCGGAGATCATCGTCTCCCGCAGTCATCCGAATTTTGTCCGCCGCCTTTTCGAACTCGAAGTCAGCGAAATCGCCGACGGCACGGTCGAGATCCGCGGCATCGCGCGCGAAGCCGGTTACCGCACCAAGATCGCGGTCTCGAGCGCGAACGAAAAAGTCGACCCGGTCGGCGCCTGCGTCGGCATGCGCGGTTCGCGCGTGAAGAACATCGTCCGCGAGCTGAACAACGAGAAGGTCGACATCATCCGCTGGAGCTCCGATCCGAAGGAATTCGTCCTCGAAGCGCTCAAGCCGGCCAAGGTCAAGAACCTGGTCTTCGATCCGGAGAAGAAGAGCGTGCAGATTTCGGTGGATGAAGATCAGCTTTCGCTCGCCATCGGCAAGAAAGGTCAGAACGCGCGCCTGACCTCGCGACTGACCGGCTGGGAGATCAACATCGAGCAAGACACGTCGGCCACGCACGCGGTCGAACAAAAAGTCGCGCAGGCCGCGCAAACGCTGGCCACGCGCCCTGCCCATCACCGAGGAACAGGCGTATTACCCTGGTCAAGTCCGGCTTCACCAATCTGGAAGGATTGCGCGACGCCGACGTCAAGGATCTGGTCGACATTCTGGGCGTGGATGAAGCGAAAGCGCAGGAGATTCACGAAGCCGTCCATCAGGAGAACAAGGTGGCACAGTAATAATGGCTTTGCGCTGAACCCGCTCCGGCCATGAGCGAAATTTTTCAAAACAGGAATGCCAACAAAGACGACCAGCAAAGACCGCAGCGCGCAAAGCCGCGCCGCGCCGCAAGACCGGCGAAGGCTGCGACCGCTGCGCGCAAGCCGGCCGCAGCCAAAACCAAGGCTCCTGCTAAGAAGGCGGACCCGGAACACAAGCCGGCGCCGGCAAAGGCGCAGGCCCACCATCGGCCGCGTCCGGCGCAAGCATCCGCACGCGGCGCACCGAAGCAGCCGGCGACAGTCGCCGCCCAAGACTCGGCGCCGAAGCGTGATGTCGAAACGCGTTTCGCTGATCGACGAAAAGAAGCCGCGACAAAGACGCAGGACGGCGAGGCGAAAACGACAAACGCACCATCCTGCCGCCGATCTCCCGGATTCGCGCTCCGCTGGAAGCGCCCGCCGTGGCCCCGAAAGCGGCCGAACCACCGCCGCCCGAACCAGCCGGCCGCCGGCGGTGGCAGAGCCTCAGCGAGGCGGCGGTCGATGGAGCCGCGGCCGAGGCGACGGAGGCGAGCCGCAGAAGATCATTCACATCAAGCCGCCGATCATCGTCAAGGAACTGGCGACCGCAGCTCGGCCTGAAGACCGCATCAGCTCATCGACGAGCTGATGAGATTTCAACATTTTCGCCAACGTCAATCAGACGATCGAGCCGGATATCGCGTCGAAGATTTGCGCGAAGCCACGGATTCGTTTTCGAAAAGGAGCGCCGCGAAAAAGGCGGCGGCGTCCACAAGGTCGAGCAGGTCGTGGTCGCGCCGCCGCCGCCGGTCATCGAGAAGGAGGAAGAACTCAAGACGCGCGGCCCGATCATCACGTTCATGGGTCACGTCGATCACGGCAAGACGTCGCTCATGGACGCGATCCGCAAGACGCGCGTCGCGGCGGGCGAAGCCGGCGGCATCACCCAGCACATCGGCGCCTACAGCGTCGATTACAAAGGCCAGCCGCATCACCTTCCTCGACACGCCCGGCCACGCGGCCTTCACCGCGATGCGCGCGCGCGGCGCGAATGTCACCGACATCGTCGTGCTCGTCGTCGCCGCCGATGACGGCATCATGCCGCAGACCATCGAGGCGATCAACCACGCCAAGGCCGCGCCGCATGTTGAAGATCATGGTCGCGATCAACAAGATCGATCTGCCGGGCGCGAACATCGACCGGGTCAAGAAGCAGCTGCAGGAGAAGGAACTCACGCCGGAAGACTGGGGCGGCGACACGATCGTCTGTCCGGTTTCCGCCACCAAGGGCACCGGCATCGATCAGCTGCTCGAGATGATGGCGCTCCAGGCCGAAGTGATGGAACTGAAGGCGTCGCCCGACCGCGACGCCGCGCGGCACCGTCATCGAAGCGCAGGTCGAAGCAGGGCGCGGCCCGACCGCGACGGTCATCGTGCAAATGGGCACGCTCAAAGTCGGCGACCCGTTCATCTGCGGCGATTACTGCGGCAAAGTGAAATCGCTGATCGACGATCGCGGCAACCAGATCAAGGAAGCCGGCCCTTCCACCCCGGTAAAGGTGCTCGGCTTCACCGGCCTGCCGCAATGCGGGCGACGAACTCCTGGTCATGGAATCGGAGCGCGCAGCGAAAACGCTGAGCGAAGAGCGCTTGGAAGCGAAGCGCGCCGGACAAGCTGAGCGCGCCGCAGCGCGCCACGCTCGAAACGCTTGCTCGAAGCGGCCGACGGCAAGAAATTGCTGCGCATCGTTTTGAAGATGCGACGTGCAAGGTTCGCTCGAAGCGCTGACCGGCGCGCTCAACCAGATCGAGAGCAAGAAGATCGATCTCGAAATCATCCACGCCGCCGTCGGCCCGATCTCCGAATCCGACATCCTGCTGGCCAGCGCATCGAACGCCGTCGTCATCGGCTTCAACGTCAAGGTCGAGAGCATCGCCGTCAACGCCGCCAAACGCGAAGGCGTCCAGATCAAGCTCTACAGCATCATCTACGAACTGATCGACCAGATGAAGGAAGCGATGGCCGGCCTGCTCGATCCGGAGCATCGCGAGACCGTCATCGGCCACGCCGAAGTGAAGCAGGTCTTCGAGCTGAGCAAGGGCATCGTCGCCGGCTGCCTCGTCACCGACGGCCGCATCGCCCGCACCGCCCGCGCGCGCGTGCTGCGCCGCCGCCAGCCGGTTTACGATGGCGGCCTCTCCACGCTGCGCCGCTTCCAGGACGACGTGAAAGAAGTCCGCTCCGGTCTCGAATGCGGCATCAAGCTCGGCGATTTCAACGAATACCAAGTCGGCGACATCATCGAGTGCTATCAGCTCGAAGCAAGTCGCGCAGAAGCTGTGAGGCGGAAGTTGAGAGTCGATAGTTGAGAGTTGAGAGATCTGGACCTTCCCTTCTTTCCCTCAACTATCAACTCTCGACTCGCACTCCATTCGAAATGAAACATCGACTACTCCGCGTGAACGAGCTCGTGAAACGCGAGCTGAGCACGCATCATCACGCGCGAAATCAACTTTCGACGGCGCGCTCGTCACCGTCAACCATGTCGATGTCACGCCCGACCTGAAGAACGCGCACGTCTTCGTCAGCGTCCTCGGAACCGAACGCAGGCGCGAGCGTGCTGGCCAAACTCGAAGCGCATCGCGTCACTCTTCAGGCCGAGCTCGCCAGGCACGTCGTCTTGAAATACACGCCGCACCTCGTCTTTCATCTCGACGATTCGATCGAGCGCGGCACTCGCGTGTTCGAAATTCTGCAGAAAATCGAGACGCCCACGGCGAGGAATGAGCCTTGAGCCAGCGCGAAGCGGCTGTAGCGCGACGGCGCACAGCAGACGCCGTCGACAGCAGTCGGACGACGGCCAGGCCACGGACGCTTGATGCGACTGACCGCGATGAATCTTCGGATCGGTAGCACGCCTGCGCCCTGTGACGAATCGCACAGACGTCCACGGCTCACACGCGCGTTATGACCGCACAATTCCAGCTTCGCTCAGATCGGCAGGTCTCGCGAACATCAAAGTTGCCGTTCTCAGCCATGTCCGCCCCGACGGCGACGCGCTCGGCAGTCAGCTCGCCCTCGCTCTCTCGCTCAAGCAGCTCGGCAAAGAGGTGCGCGTCTGGAACGAAGACGGCATGCTCGAGAAATATTCCTTTCTTCCGGGCGCCGACTTGATCACCAAACCGCCCGGCGAGCCCGAGGATTTCGACGTCGCCATCGCGCTCGACACCGCGATCCAGAATCGGCTCGGCACCGCTTTCGACGCCGTTCGTTCGGCCAAAATCTGGATCAACATCGATCATCATCCGAGCAATCCGGGCTACGGCGATCTGGTCTACATCGATCCGACCTGCGCCGGCCACCGGCCAAATTCTTTTCGAACTGATCAAGGACCGAGAAGCTCCCGATCGATCGCGACGATCGCCGAAAATCTTTTCGTCGCGATCTCGACCGACACCGGCTCGTTCCAATATCCAAACACGACCGCGCGAACCTTTGAGATCGCCGCCGAGCTGGTGCGCTGCGGCGTCGATGTCGGCCAGGTCAGCCAGCTACTCTACGAGAATTATCCGCGCCGCCGAGTCGAACTGCTGCGCGAACTGCTCCGGCACGATGCGATTCGAGGCGCAACGGTCGGGTCGCCAGTTTCAGTTCTGAGCCTGAAAACGGCGGCCGAGCTCGGCGTCCTGCCCGAGGATAACGAAGGACTGATCGATCACATCCGCGCGATTCGCGGCGTGATCGTGGCGATTTTCTTCGAGGAACTCGCCGACGGCAAAGTGCGCGTGAGCATGCGCTCGAAAGATGAGACGGTCGATGTCTGCGCCATCTGCCAGAAATTCGGCGGCGGCGGGCATACGCTCGCGGCCGGCGCGCGCGTCCGCGGCACGCTGAGCGACGTGGAACAAGCGCGTTCTGGAGGAGATTTGTCGATGTCATTGACTGCAACTCCTGACGGCGTTCTGCTCGTCGACAAAGCCGAGGGCATGACGTCGCACGACGTGGTCGCCCTGGTTCGACGGCAGCTGGAGATCAAGAAGGTCGGCCACTGCGGCACGCTCGATCCAATCGCCACCGGATTGCTCCTGCTCACCCTGGGACGCGGAACCAAGATCCAGGATCTCCTGATGAGCGAAGACAAGGAGTATGCCGGAACCTGACCCTCGGGTTCCAGCACCACGACCCAGGACCGCGAGGGCGAGAGTGATCGAAGAGCGACCGGTTCCGCCGTTGAGGACGATGACAGTTCGCGCCGCCTTCGAGAAATTTCGCGGCGATTTCTATCAGATGCCGCCGATGGTTTCAGCGATCAAACAAGGCGGCGTGCCGCTCTACAAACTGGCGCGCCAGGGAAAAGTGGTCGAGCGCGAACCGCGGCTGGTGCACGTCTATCGTTATTCGATCGATCGGATCGCCCTGCCCGAAATCGATTTCAGCGTCGTCTGCAGCAAAGGTTTTTACGTCCGCACCTACGCGCACGATATCGGCGAGACGCTCGGTTGCGGCGCGCACTTGAAAGGCTTGCGGCGCGTGAAATCCGGACGCTTCGATGTCGACCAGGCCATCACCGTCGATGAAATCAGGACCTCTGCCAACGAGGAAATTTTGAAGCGCATTCTTACCTTACCCGAAGTCTCGCGCATGCGCGGAGCGTGAGGAGAATGACGAAGCTCGAATGACGAATGACTAGATAATGACGAAGCACGAAGGAAGAAGCGCAACACCCGTGAGACCATTGCGCCTTCGTCATTTGGGTTTTCTTCGTCATTGTCATTCGTCATTCGTCATTTTCCCGATTTCCTATTCGTCATTCGTCGTTTGCCATTCCCTCTTGAACACCCTTCATTCCATTTCCGAACTGGCCCAGCTTCGCGGACCGCTTTTTCTCGCCATCGGAGTCTTTGACGGCGTCCATCTCGGTCACCAGGCGGTCATTTCCACCTCGGCGCGTCACGCCCATTCCGCTGCAGGCACGCCGGTCGTCGTGACATTCGATCCGCATCCGGGGAAAGTTCTTCGGCCGAACGATGCTCCGCACCTGATCACCGCGACGCAGCACAAGATCGCTTTGATCCGCCAGCTCGGCGTCGCGCATTTGCTCATCATCAAATTCGACCGCGAATTCTGCAACCACCGCGCCGGAGGATTTCGTTTCGCAACTGGTCGCGCATTCCAAGCCGCTACGCGAAATTTGCGTCGGACATGAGTGGTCGTTTGGCAAGGATCGTGCCGGCAATCTCGATCTGCTCAAGAAACTCGGCGACCGTTTCGATTTCAACGTCGTCGGCATTACCCCGGTCAGCGTGAATGGCCATGTCGTCAGCAGCACGGCGATCAGGCAAGCCGTCGAGACCGGAGATTTCGCCAAAGCCGCCGAAATGCTGGGCCGCGATTACGCCATTCTCGGCACGGTGGTGCATGGCGAAGCCGTCGGGAATAAGATCGGCTTTCCCACCGCCAATCTCAGTGCGCACAGCGAACAATTTCCGCCTAACGGAGTTTACTTCGCCGAGGCTTGGATCCAGGGCGTGCAACATCACGGCGTCATCAACCTGGGCGTTCCGGCCGACGGTTAGTCGCGACCGGGCCCAACGCACACTCGAAATTCACCTGCTCGATTTTGATACTGAAATTTACGGTGAGGATGTGGATGTCCGCTTCATCCAATATCTGAGGCCCGAGCGAAAGTTCGATAGCGTGGATGCCCTCAGGCAGCAGATCCAAGCCGATGTCCAGCAAGCGCGCGAGCTTTGCGCAATGTAGACGGGCGTTCGGCGCCCTGTAGCCACGGCGCTCTGTCGCCGTGAATAGAAAAGGGACCGGCGCCTCCGACCCGCCTTCGCCCTGCTTCGGCGTGGCAGGCAGAGCGAGGCGGCTACAAGGCCCGTCGTCCTGCGCGCCTGAACAAACTAGGGCAGTTCCAAGATTGCGAGTTCGCGATTCCGCGACACGGCTGCGATCACGCCGAGCGCCGTAACCAGAACACCGCTGCTCAGCGCGATCACCAGCAGCATCATGGGTGATAAGGCAGTCAGCCGGGTCAGGCCGCTGTTGATGAAACGGCCGCCACCGGAAAGGAAATAGGCCATGAACGTCGCGAGCAAGGTGACCCCAAGAAGAATCACGGCTCGATACGTTTGGAGATGCGGCTGAGGTGCCGGCAGTTGCTGCAGGACCCGGCGCGTGAAACCGGCGTCATCGATATAGGGCGCAGCTTCGCGCAATTGCCGATCCAGCCAATCGATTTGTCCGGTTTCGTCCATTTAATTGTTCCTCCAGGCCGCCAGCGTTTTCTTCAACTTCTCGCGACCGCGCAACACATTTGTTTTCACTGTGCCGAGCGGAATATCCAAAACCCGCGCCGCCTCATCATGAGATAAACCATTTTGGCAACAAAGCAAAACTGCCGACCGCTCGTTTACTGGAAGCAAGTTTAGTGCGTGCATGAGATCGTGTCTTAGACCCGCGTCCACCGTCTGTGGATCCTGTTCGGCCTGCAGTTGCTCTTCGTTGATCCCGACCAGTTCCTTGCGCCGGCGCGCGTCCTCACGAAAGACATTGTAAGCGATTCGATAGAGCCATGTCGAGAATTTCGCTTCGCCGCGGAAACTGCGGATATGTTTGTAAGCGCGCAGGAAAGCTTCCTGCGCCAGATCGTCGGCCAAAGCGAGGTCCGTGCGGGTGAGCTGGCGCAGGAGACCTCGCACGCTCGATTGATGCCGGCGCACCAGTTCGCCAAAGGCATGCTGGTCTTCATCGACAAGAACACGAGCGACGAGGTCCGCATCGGTTAACTCCACGCGCGCAGATTACGGCAACTGCGGCGGCTTGTCTCCCTTCCCTTCGGGGCTCTTGCCCTCGAGTTTCCAGACCAAAAGATAGCCGACGCCGATCAGCAACGGAATGATACCCACGGCCCAGCTTCCATTTTCCCAATCATTCACTGCCCCAAGAAACAGCATCAATCCAAGACCCACCATGGCCAGGACCACACCGCGCCGCATGTCCGACCGTTTTCGCACGGCCGGAGGCGGGTTGAGGAGCGCTTCCGGAACCGGCTGACCTTTTTCAACCATCATCCGAACGGTCTTGTGCATCATTCGGTTTTTCGAGAACCCGAAGTACAGGATCACGCCCACGATCAGGACCGGTGCGCCAAAGATGGTCAGGAAAACGATCCCGACGAGCGGAATGACGTCCTCCGGAATATCCCCGTGCGAGGTGTGCCCTTTGGTGGCCGAGGTCGCGTCCTCATCGTCATCGCCGATGGTGAAGTGCACCCCTTTTTGTTTCATTTTCTTGCTGATGCGCTGGTGGATCTTTTCCGCCAGATCGCCCGCGGCGGAGGCACCGGGCGATGGGGTCAGCACAGCCGTCGGGGCCGCGGACGGGCCAGCGGGAGTCGAACTGGTCGCCGGAGACGCGGTGGGCCCTTGGGCAAAGACGCCTATCGCCAAGGCAGCGGAGCAGATACTAGCAATTAACAGTGTTTTCATATTCATCCTTCGAGAATGAGATGCTGGTAGACCCCGGTTTGGATTCAAAAAAGGACCCTTATTTTGGCCCTCAGACGGCCAGTCCCAAAGGTGTCATCCTGAGTCGCGCAGACGACGATGGATCTCCCCTATTCAAACGGCGTCAACGTCCCGGTGGCTCGTGTGACCCGGATGCGAAGGTGAGGTCCCTCGCTTGCGCTCGGGATGACAGCTCCTGGGTGGGCTCGTTGCCAGGAGAGAGCGGGTGACGAGGGTCGAACTCGCGACATTCTCGTTGGCAACGAGATGCTCTACCACTGAGCTACACCCGCGGGTAAAGTGACTGGAAATAATGGGCGGCCCGCTCGACGACGCAAGGCTTAGTTTTGAGCTAAGATCTACGGACTTTGCCATGCCTTCAAAGACTGGAGTAATAGAGTAAAGTTGGGACCACCTCTCCATCACTCCACCTTTCCATCCGTGGCTTGACCATGCGCGATCTCAACATCACTCTCTCCCTGGCCGAGTTTCAAGCGCTCGCGCGGCGCGGCAACCTCGTCCCGTTGGTGGTCGACCTGGTTGCGGACGCCGAAACACCGGTCTCGGCCTTTGCCAAGATCGATCAAGGGCAGCCCTGTTTTCTCTTCGAATCGGCGGAGAAGAACGAGGCGTCGGGGCGATTCTCGTTCATCGGTTTCGATCCGCTGGTCATGTTCGAAGCCGGCGGAACCAACATCTCGATCACGGAAAATGGTCGCACCCGGACGTTCGAAACGAAAAGCGATCCTTTGCGCGAATTGGAAACCTTTATGGCGCGATTTCGAGTCGTGACCCAGCACGATCTCCCTCACTTTCCGACTGGCGCGGTCGGCTTCATCGGCTACGACGTCGTTCGATTTTTTGAACCAAGCGTGCCGATGCATGCGCGCGACGATCTGCAATTGCCGGACATGATTTTCATGATCGCGCGAACGCTCATCGTCTTCGATCATCGTTTCCGGAAACTGCGGCTGATCTTTAACGCCTACGTGGAAGAACCGTCCCGTGCCGAGTCCGCCTACGCAGAAGCGCAACAGCGCCTCGCCCAAACGCTCGAACGTCTGGGTCAACCGGTCGTTTTGCGTCCCCTGCCCGCCGGTGCGATTCGCGACCTCCCCGTCGCCCAAAGCAACACGACGCGCGAGGAGTTCCAAGCCATGGTAGTGCAAGCCAAGGAGTTGATCACGGCGGGCGACATTTTTCAGACCGTTTTGTCGCAGCGTTTTGAGACGGATTTCTCAGGGGATCCGCTCGACCTTTATCGCTGCCTGCGATTCGGGAACCCATCGCCTTATATGTTTTGCCTCAAGTTTCCCGGCTTTACGGCGGTGGGAAGCTCGCCCGAACTACATGTGCGCGTGCGGGAGGGGCTGGCCGAGATTCGACCGATCGCCGGAACCAGACCGCGCGGGTCCGATTCCGAAGAAGACGATCGCCTTGCCCGAGAATTGATAAGTGATCCCAAGGAGCAGGCCGAGCACGTCATGCTGATTGATCTGGGAAGAAACGATCTTGGCCGGGTGGCCCAATTCGGAAGCGTGCGCGTAACCGAACAAATGGTGATCGAACGCTACAGTCACGTCATGCACATCGTCTCGCATGTCATCGGGCGGCTGCGCGAAGGAAAGAACGGATTCGATGCCATGCGTGCGACTTTTCCGGCGGGAACGGTTTCGGGCGCGCCCAAGGTCCGCGCCATGCAAATCATCACGGCGCTGGAAAAGAGCCGGCGCGGATCGTACGCCGGCATTGTTGGTTATTTCGGGTTCGATGGCTCCGTCGACAGCTGTATTACGTTGCGCTCCGTCGTTCTCAAAAACGGGAAAGCCTATTTGCAAGCTGGCGCGGGAATCGTGGCGGATTCCGATCCCGCCCGTGAGTACGATGAATGCGTCAATAAAGCGAAGGCCATGCTCGAAGCGATTGCGCGCGCGGAAAGGATTCAGAAGTGAACCTGCTGGTCATCGATAACTACGACTCGTTCAGCTACAATCTCGTCCAATACTTTGGCGAGCTCGGCGCCGACGTGATGGTCAAACGCAACGACGAAGTCTCCGTCGAAGAGATCAGGAGGCTTCGGCCCGACCGGATTTGTATTTCTCCTGGTCCCGGACGGCCCGAGAACGCTGGAATCAGCTCGGAGGTAATTCGCGCCTTTGCTCAAAGCACGCCGATGCTGGGTGTTTGCCTCGGGCACCAATGCATCGCACAGGTATTCGGCGGAGAAATTGTCGGCGCGCGAACGCTGATGCACGGAAAGACATCCGCGATTCGTCATAACGAGCGGGCCATTTTCCAGAACATCCCAACGCCGCTCGAAGCCACGCGCTATCACTCGCTGATCGTGCGGCGCGAGTCGTTACCGGCTTCGTTGGAAATAACGGCTGAGACCGATGATGGCGAAATCATGGGATTGCAGCATCGCGAGTTTTCGTTGTTTGGAGTGCAATTTCATCCGGAGTCGATTCTGACGGCCGCCGGAAGGAACCTGCTCGCAAATTTTCTGGGAATTTAGGCAACACGGCGACAGAGCGCCGTGGCTACAACAGCTCCTGTAGCCGCCCCGCTCCGTCGGGGCGCACCAACTGCATCCAAATGTGTCATCCTGAGCGAAAGCGAAGGACCTCTCGCAGAGTCGTTGGTCACGCTCGATTTGAGCAAGCGTGGACTACGATTGTGGGGTCCCTCTCTGCGTTCGGGATGACACCGCCGTTCGTAGCGTGGCTAACTGGAGCCCGGTCGCCGACGGCTCGTTGGCCATCAAACTACCGCGCCTACGCGATCACTTCGTGAATCGCGCGCAGCGCCCCTACCATCTGCTCGAATTCTTTGAGATCGAGCGCCTGCGCGCCATCAGACAAGGCTTCATCGGGCCGGGCGTGAACTTCCACCATGATCCCATCCGCGCCCACGGCCACGCCCGCGCGCGCCAGCGGCGTCACCATGTAACTTCGGCCCGTGCCGTGCGCTGCATCGACAATCACCGGCAGATGCGAAATACGTCGCACGGCCGGGACGGCCGCGAGATCGAGCGTATTGCGCGTGTGCTGCGCAAAGGTCCTCACGCCCCGTTCGCATAGAACGATCTGATAATTCCCTTCCGCCATGATGTATTCGGCAGCCAGAAGCCATTCTTCCAAGGTTGCTGCCATCCCGCGTTTCAGCAGCACCGGCAGGCGGGAGCGACCCACGCGTTTGAGCAGTGTAAAATTCTGCATATTGCGCGCGCCGATCTGAATCATGTCGGCGTGACCTTCGATCAGATCGACGGTCGCTTCATCAAGGGCTTCCGTCACAATTTTCAGACCGAATTTGTCACGCACCTCGTTCAGGATCTTGAGCGCATCTTTGCCAAGACCCGCGAATGAGTAGGGCGAGGTTCGTGGTTTAAAAGCGCCGCCCCGAAAAAACTGCGCGCCGCTCTTTTGCACGGCCCCGGCCACGGCAAAGGCCTGTTCCCGGCTTTCGATCGCGCACGGCCCCGCAATGATGGCGAGCGAACCATCACCAATCCTGGCACCGCTCACATCGACGACCGTGCGCTCGGGTCGCAGATCGAGCGTAATCAGCTTGTAAGGTTTGGTTACGCGAATCGCTTCGGCCACGCCGGGCAGATTTTCGAAGTGGCTCAGGCTCACCGCCCCCTGATTCCCGGTCACGCCGATGGCGGTGCGGTTCGCCCCCGGCATGGTGTGGGCGCGAAACCCGAGTGATTCGACAACTCGAACCACGCTGGCGATCTCCGCCTCGCTGGCCCCCGCGTTCATGACGATCAGCATCGGTGTAAAGAACCGTTACTTACTGGGTTGGACGGCCCCCGGTCAACCTTAACGCAAACTGATTATGAAGAGCCAGCCTGCCCTTGCGTCGCAATGTCGGCTTCTTCTTGCTCCGTGGAAGGAATATTGCATAGTGACCACCCGCGCCTCCCGGCGCGCGCCGGATCGGCAATCAGCGACGGCTGGGTAGCTCAGTTGGTAGAGCAGAGGACTGAAAATCCTCGTGTCGCCGGTTCGATTCCGGCCCCAGCCACCTTCGTTAACATGCTACCGACCAATAGCTTATCTAAGCAGAGCGCATCCGCATTGAGCATTGTCGGAATTAGCTGGAAATGAGGGAAAACGCCGACTTATTAGAGGAAAAGGCGTCATGCAACGTGGCCATTCCCGGCCCGTAAACGGCCCTGCATCGCCTTGGACGGCGCTGGGACACGACGGAACTGAACTTACGGTGAAATCACCGTAAGCTACTTTTCATAAGTCAAAGCAATTCGTTAGGCAAGCTCTCGCGCGCAATGTGTCACACGTGTCCCAGCAGGCCAGATTGTCGGACATCATCTAATTACGATGGCCTTCGGTTTGCCAATGTGAAGCACCGCGAGCAGCCTCTCCCACCAACTGCTGTTGTTCGGCTCAAAAGTGCCGGTGTAACGAAAGACCGTTCGATGGCTGCGATTATCGAGGCAAATCGTGCGCTTATACGTTTCAAAGAGATGCCCATTCAGCCGGTGGAAGCCAACCACGACGCGCTCAAGGTCGCGGTTGGAAAAATCCTCGGTCTTGTCGTGGAGCGCGCCACCCTCATAAACGACTTCGAGGCCCGTCAAAACCCTGTGGTCCTCGACATCGTCGGGTTTGACCAGTTCATCTGTGACCCGTGTCACAATCGCCGTCATAACGTCAATCTCCTTTCTGTTTCTGAATTTGCCATGGGACCTTGGTCTTAGACTGCCGCGCTCATGACCGCTTGGTTGCTCTGCACCTGATTGGCAGCAGCAATGCAAAAACAGAGAAATGCTGCCGAGGTCTCTCGCGCGCGCTGGCTGGTTTGCGGCCCCAAAATCCATACGACCAAGGTCCAACATGCGCCTGTCGGGAGGCTGATTAAAATTTGATCCGATTACGTCACCCGACGTCTCGACGCACTTTCGCTCGGCTCTAAAAAAGCCGGTGAAGGGGCTTAACCTTCGCTGAGACACCGCTTAGCGCGATCTCCAGATTTAGCTGGGGCCCCGAGTCAGCTAAAGCGAGGCCGCTGATTTAAAGCGCCTCGTCAGGACGGCTCTTCGTTCCATGCGGATTTGGAGCGGTTAACTCTAAATGAAAGGCCGTGTATGAAATTCAGTAGTTTCCCAAGAGAGGGCGCTCACCGGCGGGCCAGGATAGATAAACCGTCGCACGAAAACCTTGAACCTTTGACCAGGCCAGGGACTGCGCCTCAGTCAATCCACACCTACGCTGATCTCCAGCGACAGATTCACGATGACCTGCGAATCCAACATCCCGAATGGGTCCAACCAGATGGCGAATCCCCCACGTGCGATTCTTACGAGGCGCGTCTCATCGAACTGCTCAACTCCTTCATGCGAACGGAATCAAACGCATCGGTCGCTGCTGTTCATTGCGTTCTCGAACAGGGACCAAACACTCTGTACGACCTAAGTCCAATTGGTAGCGAGAGACCAGGGTCCGAGAGTCACACTACGACAATCGAAAGCGCAAACCGATTGCACAACGAAAGGAAAAATGATCATGGAATTAACAATTACTCAAAACAACGCGCTTTACTTCGCCCAGCATAAACCCTCAAAACCTCGCGCAACCCGGTTTCGCAGGTTTCGCATCGCGGCTGGCAATCAACATGCCGTCATGCGGCAGCGACGGATCGGGATCGTGCCGCAGCTCCATCGGGAGAACCTTGGTTGAAAGGGTCCGAAAAGCTGTTTCGCATCCCGACTTTCGTCAGCACCGAGCATGCGACGAGATGGGCATCACGTCTCAACGCGGAGCAACACAAATTGCTTGTCAAAGCGCAACGGGCGCTGAGCTATAGCGCGGCGGACGAGCGCGACCTGCAACTCAAGGTGAATCTTGCCACGCAATCGCAGTTAATGCGCGAGGCAGCCGCAGCCCATTCGTCAGCCTGATACTTACAGCGCGGCCGTCACGGCTGTATTTTGCATACCTTGGCTACGCGGGGCGGTTTCGCCCTGCGATTCATATGCCGATGTCAGGCCTTGGGCCTAACGGACTATTCCTTGTCGTAAACGGCCGTGTTCGTAAACCTTTTCCCGTTCGCGGTGGTTCCGTTCACAGTCACGACCCGGCTTTTTCCATCGGCAGACGCGACGATCCGGCCCTGGGCCACGACCTTGCCGCCCTTTTTGGCGATCAAATTCAGGGTTTGATCATTTACCTTCGTGTATGCACGCATATCGGAAGTGGGGTCGCCGCTTACCTCGTAATCTTTGCCGTTGAATCTTCCCCTCCACACGCTATGGAACGGCTTTCCGTCTGCATCGACGCCGTCAACCGTCACGGTCATCTTGTCGCGGATTAGACGACTGTCGTAGACGACCGTATTATTCTTGCCGGTGCCGCGAGTCAGCTTCGACTTCGATTCGTTTAACTTCCACGTCCCCATCATAGGATCAGCCGCGTATAACGCCCCAGCGACTAAAATTAATCCCAAGCTCAGTGCAATCGTTTTGGTTTTCACGTCTCCAGCGAGCAACGATTCCGGCTCGAGGTCAATGCTTTTCTTCAGCAAGACTGAAATCCCGAGTCGGCGATTCTATTCCGCCCCCAGCCACTCTCCCAATTTCTGGGCCAGAGTTATCGAGTTGATGTTGGGTGAGGCCGAGATTATGATGAGCAAAGGCAATGGAGTTTGCCTTCCCCGCCTGGGGAGAACCGCGCGAGCTGATGACTCCTACTGATGCTGCAAGGCAAAGGTGGGAGTTTTTTATGCTCGATTATTTTTGGATCATGCTAGGCGGCGCGCTTGGGACGGGAGCGAGATTCTGGGCGTCGGGCCTGGTGGCACGTCGGTTCGGGGAGTTTTTTCCGCTCGGCACTCTGGCGGTTAACGTGACCGGATGCTTTGCCGTCGGATTTCTCGCCGCTGTGGCCGATCCGCTGGGACCATTTCTCGTGACGCCGCGCGTTCGGCAATTTGTTATGATCGGAATTTGCGGCGGTTATACCACGTTCTCATCCTTCAGCCTGCAAACCCTCGATCTCGCGCAGGATGGAGACTGGCTCAAAGCAGGACTCAACGCCGTGCTTTCTTTCATCTGCTGCATGCTCGCCGTCTGGCTGGGACGCGTTCTCGGCCTGGCCATCGCTTCGAAATAGAAAGACACCATGAACCTGCCTGAAGATGCTGTGCTCCTGAGAATTTTTATCGGCGAAAGCGATCGCTGGAAACATCGGCCGCTCTATGAAGCGATTGTGCTGAAGGCGCGAGAGCTGCATATCGCCGGCGCGACCGTGCTGCGCGGCCCGATGGGATTCGGAGCGGCCAGCCGGATTCACACGGCCAAGATTCTGCGGCTCTCCATGGATCTGCCGACCATTATCGAAATCGTCGATACGGAAGAAAAAGTGAACACACTACTGCCGGTGCTCGATGAGATGATGGGCAGCGGGCTCATCACGCTCGAGAAGGTGAAGGTGATCTCTTACCGGCATCGCGAACAAGAGGCGAAGGAAGATTAGAAGGGAAGCAGGCTGCTTCCCCTACAGAAAGATCCAGACACGGATCTGACGCATTTGGATTGCGTTGTATCATTTAATACATTATACTATCTCATCTGAGACATATTATGGCTACCGCAACTCTAACTCGAAAAGGTTCCCCGGCATTGGCTACGATTCAGCAGCAGATCGATCGTATTCGGGCCGGTCTTAGCTTTCGCGAGCTCGAGAAATTGCAGAAAGCGCTGGGCGTTTCGCTCGAGAAACTCGCCGGTGTCCTCGGGATGTCGCGTGCCACCCTGCACCGCAGGAAGAACCAGGGACGTCTCGGAGTGGACGAATCGGAGAAGTTGATTCGTTACAGACGATTGCTTGATAAAGCCGCCGGCGTTTTTGGTAATGCTGAAAATGCCCGCCAATGGTTGAACCATCCTCAACCCGGATTGGGAAACGCCGTTCCCATCCATTTCGCCAGAACTGAGCTCGGCGCACGGGAAGTGGAAAACCTGCTCGGCCGCATCGAGTATGGCGTCTATTCCTGATGGCGGAGGTCGTCGGATGGCGCATCGTTAAGCAGAAGCACGCCTCCACCGCGTTTTCCGGCGAAGGCGCGCGCTTATTCGAAGGCCGCTGGAACTCCGCGGGGGTGCCGATGGTCTATTGCAGTGCCCATCTTTCCCTGGCGGCGCTCGAGATTCTCGTGCACACCCAGCCCGTCACGATGCGCGACAAGTATCGCGCGTTTCGCGTGGCCTGGGACCATCGGATGATGACGTCGCTAGAAGTTTCAGATCTGGCGCGGGGATGGAATGCACAGCCGCCGACGAATGTTTCCAGGAAAATCGGCAACGATTGGATAAAAGCATGTAAGTCGGCGGTGCTCGCAATGCCCAGCGCGATCGTGCCGCTCGAGCGAACCTTTTTGCTAAATCCGAAACACCCTGATTTCACAAAAATTAAGATCGAAGACGGAGGAGCCTTTACGCTCGATCCGCGTTTAAGACGCTAGAGTCTAAAGGGAAGCAGGCTGCTTCCCCTACAGATGAATCTTCCGGACGCCGCAGCGCGGCGTCCCTACCTAGCAACTCGCGAAAGCTTTCGGAGTTGGCACGGCGACAGAGCGCCGTGGCTACAGCTATTCGGTTCGCAGCGCGGTCATTGGATTCACGCGCGTGGCGCGGCGGGCGGGAAAGAAGCAGGCCAGCAGCGCCGCCGCTGCCAGCAGCACAGCGGAAATGATGAGAGCACCCGGATCGGCCGGACTGACGTTGTAGAGAATTTGCGAGAGAACACGTCCCGCGGCGAGCGCGAGAAGGAGTCCGATCACGACCGCGAATCCGGTTTGCAATGCTCCCTGCTTCATAATCAAGGCAAAGACATCACCGCGATGCGCACCCAGAGCCATACGAATGCCAATCTCGCGCGTGCGTCGCGCCACCGCGTAAGCCTTGACCCCATAAACGCCGACCACGGCCAAGAGCAAAGCGATTGCTCCGAAGACTCCGAAGAGCACCGCGCCGAGGCGCACAATCCAAAGGCCGACATTCTTTTCGATCAAATCGGTGAACGGGATAATTCGCAGGATCGGCAGATCAGGATCAACCGAACGAAGCGCCTGTCGCAGGCTCGGGATAAAGTTGGCGACAGCTGCGCGATCGGTGTTGGTCAAACGCACATGCAGATAGACGTCGGGATAGTAACGCTGCGCCAGCGGCACGAAAAGCCGGCGGATAAGGGTATCGTTCTGAACATCGTGCAGGTGCTTGCTGACCACGCCGACCACCTCGAGTTCGCTGGGCGATCCGTCGGCCGGCGCCTGCGTATAGCGAACATGTTGTCCGATGGGATCGGTGTTCGGGAACAGCTTCTTTGCCATTTCTTCATCCAGAATGGCTACCGGCGGCGAGTCCTTGCTCTCGGCTTCCGTCTGAGTGAAATCGCGGCCGCGAAGCAGGCGCACACCGATGGAATTAAAGTAACCTGGAGTGATTGAGGTGTAGAGGCCGTTGGTGCCTGGATCGGGAGCATTGGCGTCTGCCTTGGCCGCGGCGGGTGCTTCGCTCGCCGACATGATACGGCGCGCGTTCGTGAAGTTGCCGTACGGCACCATCGTTCCGATACCGACAGCGCGCACGCCGGGAAGTTCACGCGCGCGTTGCGCCACCGCGAAGATTAAGCGTTTGGCAGCAACCGGATCCTGTTTACCGAGCGAGAAATCCATTTCGGTGACTAGGCCGCCCTTGGTCTCGAACCCGGGGTTGAGTCCACCCGCTTCGAGCGCGCCACGGAAGAACAGGCCCGCGCTAAACAGAAGCATGAGTGACAGGGCAATCTGCGCCATGACCAGGAGATTGCGGGGCGCGAAGAACCGCGCCGAGCCGGCCGGCGTGGGCAGGCTCGCCGGTTTGCTGTTTCAAGTCGCTCACCAGATCGAGTCTCGTCGCCTTCACCGCAGGTCCGAGGCTGAAAAGCAAGGTAGCGAACAAACAGAAGAGAAACGTCGCGGGCAGAACAATTCCATCCGGACGAACATGAACCACGAGCGACAAATTCATATCGCTGAAGAGCGCGCCGAGAGAGCGCAACAGCATATCGTTACTCCAGGCGCTGACAACGATGCCGGCGGCACCACCAAGCAAAGCGAGTAAGAGCCCTTCACAGAGCAACTGGCGAATGATTCGCCAGCGCGTCGCGCCAAGGGCGAGGCGAAGGGCGATTTCCTTCGAGCGAGCCGTCCCACGCGCAAGCAGCATGTTGGCGAGGTTGAGACTTGCGATGAGGAGCACGGCCGCCGCCATACCGGCAAGCAAGAGCGCAATCAGCCCGATCGGTCCATCATCCTGCGGAGTGGTGCTGAGACTGAACCGGGAAGGCGTTTGAATCTGCAACTCACGCGGTCCGGCCGCATCCGGTGGTTGGATGGCCGTAAGACGCTGCGCAATAACCGGCAGCCGGGATTTAGCCGAGTCAACGGTGAGGCCGCCCTTCAGGCGCGCGACAATATTGAGCGCGTGATTTTTTGGCTGGGCGAGGTCAGCCAAAGCTACTGAATCGGCAAAGGAGGCGCCGATCTGCGAGTACAAACCAAGGGGCACCCAAAGATCTGGCGCGACGAGCACGTTTACCCCGCTAAATCCCTCCGGTGAAATCCCGATGACAGTGTAGGGCTGTCCGTTAACCCGAACGGTACTGCCGACGAAGTCGCTGCGACCACCCATTCGCTTCCAAAAGCCGTAACTGGCCACCACCACCGGAACGCTAGCGTTCGGCCGGCATTCATCCGCCGTGTAGAAGCGGCCCATAACCGGTCTCACGCCCATTAAATCGAAGAAGTTCTCCGACGTGCAAAAGACGAAACTGCGCCGCATGCTTTGATCCTGACCGATGCCAGCGAGCGAGAATTCCAGCGCCGCAACGTCAGCAAACAGGTCGCTCCCGCCCTCGCGCACGGCGCGATATTCATCGTAAGAAAACTGGCGGTAATCGCGATTGGCGTTTTGGCGCGCGGTGAAGACGTTGACGACTTCGGCCGGCCGCAGCGGCACCGGCGAACGCAGCGCGGCGCCGTTAATCAGCGCGAAAATGGCGGAGTTAACCCCAATGGCCAAAGCCAGGGTGAGAACCGCGATCGCGGTAAAACCGGGAGATTTAATGAGCTGACGAAAGGCGAACTTGAAATCCTGGATCATAGGCGAGGTGGCGTTTCAAATGAGATGCGGCCGAAGGGGCCCCTGGATTCAAATTTCTCGGAGGCTGTCCTCGAGAACTTTCATTGCCTAAACTGCTTTCGCAATTCAACCTGCCCGCATGGCCGACCAGCAATTTCCGCCGCCCATGCCAAAAACCCAGCCGTCATTCGGGCGGCGGCACAGCACGATCATTAAGCTGGCCGGGGTGGGCGCACTCGTCCTCGTCCTCCTGATTCCCTTGGAAATGATTACCGGCGTCCTGAACGACCGCCTTTCGCGGCGCAACGAAGCGGTCGCCGATATCACGTCGTCGTGGGGAAAGGATCAGAATATTGTGGGACCGGTTCTCGGCATTCCGTATCAATACCGCTTCAAAGCGGTGAAAGAGATTACCGGTCCAGACGGACGCGTGGAGCGCCGAGAGGTTGAAGAAACGGCCACGGCCAACGCGTATTTTCTCCCGGAAACGCTCAAGATCGACGGCGACGTCAAGACCCAGACACTGCATCGCGGCATCTACGACGCGGCCGTGTTCCGCGCACAGGTGAAACTCGCGGGAAAATTCGCGCCCCCCGATTTCGGAGCCCTAAAGATCGATCTCAAGGATGTGCAATGGAAAGACGCGTTCGTGACAATTGCGGCAAGCGATCTCCGCGGGACACGCGAAGGGCTTCTGCTCGACTGGGGTGGCACGAATCGACCGCTGCAACCCGGTTCCCAGGTGCCAGGTTATACCACGGGCGCCACCGCGATGATTGGCGCGGACAAGCCCTTCACCGCGCCAATCGATTTTTCAATTCCTCTCGATGTGAACGGCAGCGGCGGAATCTTTTTCGCGCCTTTCGGCGTGCAAAACAGTGCGACCCTGAAATCGAACTGGCCCGATCCCGGATTTCGCGGCGCCTTCCTGCCGGCGGAACGTTCCGTGCGCGCGGATGGATTCGAGGCCAACTGGAAGATCTCCTACTACGGGCGCGACTATCCACAGGAATGGACCAGTCGTTCAGGCAACGAGCGTTTCACCACCCGCTCGGTCTCAGATTCGCTTTTCGGGACGCAATTCCTGTCCTTGCTGGATGCTTATCGCTACGTGGAACGGTCCATCAAATACGGCGTCCTGTTTCTGGTGCTCGTTTTTACCACTTTCTTCCTCTTTGAAGTCACGGCGCGGCAAAAGATTCATCCTTTCCAATATCTCATGGTGGGCGCGGCGCTCTGCCTGTTCTATCTGCTGCTCTTGTCGGTCTCGGAATTCTTCGGATTCAGCTGGGCCTATCTCATCGCGGCCGTGGCCTCGACACTGTTGATCACCTGGTATTGTCGCTATTTTCTGGGTGGCGGCATGCGCACGCTCATGATCGGCGCCGGCCTGGCGGGCGTTTACGGTTTTCTTTACATCACGCTGCGTCAACAGGACTACGCGTTGCTGATGGGGGCAATCGCGCTCTTTCTTCTGCTCGCCATTGTCATGTACGTGACGCGCAAAGTGGACTGGTACGCGCGCGACGCGAGCTAGGCAGCATTTAGCCGCGGGCGACGGCCCTTGCTGTGGCCAGACGTCAGCTCAGACCGAGAGCAAGGCAGCCGTCTCAGCGCGCGCGATCACGCCATTGAACTTGGGATAAAGAAACTTCGCCGCCGGCGCGTAGTCCAAGGCCCTACCGGACGCGCAAGTCAATCCGGCCTCTCGCAGCCAGATCAGC
This sequence comes from uncultured Verrucomicrobiae bacterium, assembly GCA_963788855.1. Lineage (GTDB taxonomy): Bacteria > Verrucomicrobiota > Verrucomicrobiia > Chthoniobacterales > UBA10450 > CAWBIE01. The sequence continues at coordinate 674,459 of CAWBIE010000001.1, read as the reverse complement.
GAGCTCTCCAGCAAGCGCGTTCCAAGTCCGCGGTTGCGATACTCCGGCAGGATGCTTGGCCCGAGGGAGAGTTGGTCCTCAGCGTCCTCATTCAAACCAAGAAGCGCAGCCCCAATGATGCGGGGACCATGGCGCAAGGCCAGACAGGTGTATTTGTCGGAAGCAAGGGCCGCATCGAGGCGGGACTGGATGGTCTGCATCACTTCGCCGATGGCCGAGTTCCAGCTTGGGTCGAGAAGAAACGCGCTGGAAAACACCTTGCGCAGAAGCTGCTCATCCTCTGCGGCAGTCGCGGCGATCTCGTAATGCTGGGGCAGGCGCACGTCCGGCGACGGAAGGCTGGTCAGGTCCCACGTGAAGCGAACCCACCTAAGCAATTTCATAATTCGATACCCCGGTCATGCCCAATTTCCTGTAATATCACCCGGTTGGACGCATTGCGCGACCAGGTATTTAACCGGCGTGATCGTTCTTTGTTCCGCGACGATGAAAATCGCGGACGGTTCGCGCCGGCGAGCGTCGGAAATTTGACCGGACGGAGCCTTACAGCTAGAGCGCCTGCACGCTCTTCAACATGTCGTTAAACGATTGGTAGAGCTCGCGATGCTGAGCAACCCCGCGCCGCAGAACCGGCTTCAAGTTCGCCAGGTCAGCGATGTTGATGATCTGATCGACATTCTGCACAAACGCGCTCATGGCGTCGTTGGTGGCGAACTTGTGAGCGAGTAAAACGACGAAATTTTCGCGCCGGGCTGACTGGGGTCGTTTTGCCATCTCGCGCAGAATGGGATTCGTCTGCAAAGTGGAGTTCTTGAAGTTCTCGTAAATCACAACCAGATCGTAGTTGTAGGTCCCGAGTTTGAGGTTGACGTCTTCCTCGAATAATCCGAGGTGAACCTTGTAGGTCATGTCGATCAACTGCGGGACGACGATCTTCTGGTATTGCTGATGATCGACGCAGACGAGGGCGGTGTTCTCTCCGAGGTCGGCGAAGCTGGGTTCGGATTCCGTTTCCATGGCGCGGTCTAACGAAAGGCGTTGGCCGGAAGATCGAGGCGCAATCCGGAATTGATTTCACTGTCAACGCCGCGGGCTTTTTGAATCAAATCGATGCCCCGGGTGATGCGGCCCTTCTTTGATGCGTAAAGTTCCGCCGTTTCCTGGCTGATATAACCATTCTCGTAGGCGCTCAGGATCGACTGATCGAATGTCATCCAGCCAAAGGGCGAGCTCGCTTCGATGATTTCGTAAAAGCTCCGATGTTCGCCTTCTCCGAGGGAAACCGTCTCGCGCGTCCGCAAGTTGTGCCCCAGAATTTCGGTCAATAATTGCCGGCCTCCACCTACCTTGGGAACAAGGCGCTGGCTGATGATGTAGCGCAAGGTGTCGGCCAGGCGAATGCGAAGCTGATTTTCCTCGCCGAGAGAGAACATCCCGAGGATACGATTGATCGCCTGGCCCGCATCAACCGTGTGGAGCGTGCTCAAGACCAGATGACCGGTCTCGGAGGCCATGAGAGCGACCTCGACAGTGGCGCGGTCTCTCATTTCCCCGACGAAAATGACTTTAGGCGCCTGGCGCAAGGCCGCGCGCAGACCGTTGGGGTAGTTATTGAAGTCGTGTCCCAGCTCGCGCTGATTAAACGTCGCCTTGAGTTTGGCGTGAACAAACTCGATCGGATCTTCCAAAGTGACGACGTGAACCGGTTGGGTCTCATTTATCTCGTTGAGCATCGCCGCCAAAGTCGTCGTCTTGCCGCTGCCCGTGGCGCCCGTCACTAAAACGAGCCCCGTCTTTTCCTTGGCGACTTCACGAAGTATCGGCGGCAGCGAAATCGACTCAATCGTCGGGACCCTGGCCTCGAGCTTGCGGAGCACGACGGAAAAATGCCCCTGCTGACGGAAAATGTTGACGCGGAAACGGGCTTCGCCCTGGAGCGAATAGCTGCAATCACACGATCCGCCTGTCAGATAATCGTAGATCAACCGGCGATTGCCCTGCATGATTGAGAGAGCGATCTGCTCGGTTTGATAGCTGCTTAGTTCCTCAATCGGTGGATCGACATAGACAGGTTTGAGTTCGCCGTAATCTTCCACCTGCAGGGGATGGCCCACCGAAAAATTGAGATCGGAGATGCCGTCATAAGTCTTCAGCATCGCCGAAAGAATTCTGTCGAGATCCGGCCCTTTCATACTCTTTATTCTTCCGTGCCGTCCTCGGGCGGCGTTTTTAGGAATTGGCGGAACTTCTTTTTATCCGCCGCCTTGTCGTAGGCCTCCTCGGGACTGATGCGCATCGTCCGCAAGAGATCCATGATGGCATCGTCGAGAGGCTGGTTGCCTTTCTTCTTGCCGACTTGAATCATGCCCGGAATCTGGTGCGTCTTGCCTTCGCGGATCAGGTTCGCGATCGCGATATCCACGACCAGAATTTCCAGGGCCGCGACGCGACCAGGTTTATCGATGGTTTTGAACAGATTTTGCGCGATCACGCCCTTGAGCGATTCGGCCAGAGTGGCGCGGATTTGATTTTGCTGGTGCGTTGGAAAGACATCGATGATGCGGTCCACCGCCTTGGCCGCGCTGGAAGTGTGCAAGGTACCGAAGACGAGATGGCCGGTGGCGGCTGCGGTCAGCGCCAGTTCGATTGTCTCGAGGTCGCGCAACTCACCGACCAGCAGGATATCGGGATCCTCGCGGAGAGCCCCGCGAAGCGATGCGGCGAAAGACCTCGTGTGCACACCCACTTCACGATGCTGGACCAGACAATTTTGACTCCGATGCACGAACTCGATCGGATCTTCCACGGTAATGATGTGATCCTGGCGCTGCAGATTGGCATAATCCATCATCGCCGCCAGAGTGGTCGATTTGCCGGAACCGGTCGGACCGGTCACCAGAACCAGGCCTTTCTTAAGCAACGGAAACTTCTTCAAGACCGCTGGCAGACCGAGTTGTTCGACGGTCAGCACGGTCGAAGGAATCAATCGGAACACAGCCGAGATGCCGTATTTTTGTTGGAAAAAGTTCGCGCGATATCGCGCCACGCCGGGCACTTCATAGCCAAAATCGACATCGGAGGTTTCTTCGAAGGTCTTAATCTTTCCTTCTGGTGCGATCTCGTAAACCATGGCTTTGAGTTCGTCGTTCTTGAGGGGCGGAAAATCGACACGGACGAGGTCGCCGTTAATGCGCAGCATCGGCGGATTATTGGTAGCAAGATGAAGGTCGGAAGCCTTCTGTTCCGCCATCAATTTAAAAAAAGCGTCGATCCGAGCCATGGGTCGCTTCTCTCCAGGAAGCTAAATTGATGCCATAACCACCCGATTAAGAGGCCGCCAGCGGCCGCCCACGTAATTAGCGCACTGCAGCCGGAGTGGAGTCCAGAGTGGAACGGACTTGCTCGAGGAGTTTCTCGGGTGAATAGGGCTTGGGAATAAAGCCGCGCAGGCCCTGCGAGAGCATCGCGCGAACTTTGGGTTGTTCGGCGAAACCGCTGCTCAAAACAACGTCCACCTCCGGGTTCAAAGCACGCAGTTCGTCGAACACGGTATCGCCGTCCATGATGGGGAGGAAAAAATCGAGAATGACCAATCCGATCTGCCGGCCAATTCGTTCGTAAACCTTCAAGGCCTGGAAACCGTCGTTCACCTCAATAACTTTATAGCCTTCCTTGGTCAGCATGTCGGACGCGAGCCTGGCCACCTTGGCTTCATCCTCAATCAAGAGGATTAACTCGCGTTCCCCTTGCGGGTTCTTCACTTCGATGTCGGCCGGGATCTCTGTGGTGACCATCGTTGCCTGTGGTCGCGAATCGCACCGAGCTGATGCAATTTTCGTGGCCGCGTGCCCGGGTCCCGATTTAAGCGCAGACGGCAGAATCGTAAACGGAGTATCAAACGGAGCGGATGGCGCGACGCTCGGAGCTGTGGTTCGGGCCAGAATTTTCGAAGTCACGCGATCGAAAAGGGCCTGGGCGGTCTTGGTGGCGAGTTCCACGCGTTCACCGAGCAAGTCGATATAGTTATGTTCGCCCTTGTGCCGCCGGGCCAGATCGGAATACCGCGAGATCTGTTGTAAAATCGAATTCAAGTCGGTTGAAGTGCTCGCAATCCACTTCAAGTCTTCGTGATCGAGCATAAGGTTGCTTCTGACTAATCGCTGTCTTCCAAACCAGGAGGCGGAACGAAAATTAGCACGCTTCGTGCCGTGGCAAGGGGGCCGCCGCGGCTTGTCGGGCGCGGCCCGCTTTCCAGGAAGAGCATGCTTCGCGTCGCATTGGCTTCGAGCTAGAGTTCATTTACGATGCGCACCTGGTTTAGAAACGGTTTTTACGCCGGCGCGGGCCTCGCCTTGGCCGTGGGAATTTTTCTGATTTGGCTTTGGAGCGCCGAGCATCAGGTCAGGCGCCACACCGATAATTTGCTGCACACGATCGAAAACAAGGACTGGACCGGCTTCGCCAGCTTCATTGCTGCCGATTATCAGGATCAATGGGGACACGACCGCGGTCTGCTCCTTGAACGAACGCGTCAGATATTTCAATACGTTGGCCGCGTCCGACTCGCCCCCGGTTACGCCATCGTCCGGATCGACCGGAGAGTTGGCTCCTGGCAGGCCAGAATCGCCGTGCAAGGCACGCCTGGCGAGGTAACCGATCTCATTAAGGAACGCGTCAACTCCCTGGCCACGCCATTTCAACTCGAGTGGCATCGGATCTCCGGGAAACCATGGGATTGGAAACTGGCCAGGGTCAGCAATCCTGATCTTGCGATTCCCGCGGATCTGCCTTGAGCGACCGGGCCAGCGAGAGCGGCGCCGCTCCGAACCGGCCTAACTATTTTCCGAGAGCATGTCGCAGTTGCGTCTTGGCCGTCTCGACTTCTCTCGGCGTTTGATTGCAAAGCAGGATCGCACGGAGCCGATCGCCCTGATAGTAACGGACGCCGAATTTTTTCTTTGCATAAGTCCCGCGTAGTTCGACCCGGGTAGGTTGCACGCTGAAGTCGCCGATAAAGTCCATGTGCAAGTCGAACATTTCCGTCCAGAAGTAGGGAATCTGTTCGTACTTCTGGCGCTTCTTGCCCGTCATGTTCGCACCCGCCACCAGGCCTTGTTCGCGCGCGTTCTCCCAATGCGTCTGGCGTCGCACCCCGCCCATCAGGCGATCCGGGTAGAAGGCCAGGTCGCCGACGGCGTAAATTCCCTTCTCCTCCGTCTCGAGATATTCCGTGACCGGCGAACCATGGGGCCCGGAGAGCGGCGTGTTTCGGACCAGATCCAAATTGGGCTCCGCTCCGCAGGCCACCACGGCCAGTCCCGCCTGAACTCGGTTCCCGCTCTTTGTCTGGATATTGCGAAGCACGGTCTTCCCTTCAAAGCCGTTGAGGCTCTCGCCCATTAGCATGGTGACGCCGTGTTTGACAAAATACTCGGTCAGCCAGGCCCCCAAAGCGGGATCAACATAGCGGTTGAGCAGATACGCGTTTCGATGCATCACGCTCACTTTCAATTTCGTCATCCGCAGGCTCGCTGCGGTCTCACAGGCGAGCAGCCCTCCCCCAATCACCACGACCGTCTTTTCCAAGGTCCCCATCTCCCTGAGAGCGAGGGCATCGCGAATCGTTCTTAAATAGATAACGTTCCCCAGACCGACTCCGGCCACCGGGGGACGCACCGGGCGACTGCCCATGGCCAGGCAAGCCTTATTAAACTCGATGCTTTCGCCGTTTCCCAGAACGGCCAGCCGACGGTCGATGTTGAACTGCGTGACCACCGTGTCGAGGCGGGTCTCGATCTTGTGCGACTCGTACCAGCGCTCATCGAGATGGGCCAATTTCTTTACCTGCGGCGTTTTCTCCCGCAAAAAGCTCTTGGAGAGCAGCCATCTTTTGTAGGGATGGAGACTCTCTGCCCCGATCAGGGTGACCGATCCACGCTTGTCGTGCTTGCGAATGCCTTCGCAGGCACTGGCCCCCCCAATTCCGCTGCCTACTATGAGATAGTCGCGTTGAATCATTTACGAAGATTGGACGATAAAAAATCCGTTCACGCGCTGGCGAGGGAAAAAATCAACAATTTCGAGGGACCCAGGCGCCGGGCGGTCTTCCTACCACCTAAAGGACAGCCCGGCAAATGATGACCGATGCGATTACGCCCGTGAGATCGGCCAGCAAGCCCGCGATAATGGCGTGCCGGGTCTGTTTAACTCCAACAGATCCGAAGTAGACGGCCGCCACGTAGAAAGTCGTCTCCGTGCTGCCATAGATTGTCGCCGCCATCAGGCTGACCATGTTGTCGGGGCCGAGCCTGTGAATAACGTCGGTGAGCAAAGCGAGCGTGCCGCTGCCGCTCAGTGGCCGCATCAAGGCCAGGGGCACGAGGTCCGGTGGAAAATGCAGCGGCTCCAGAATCGGGCTCAGCGCACTTTTGAGTAAATCAATCCCGCCCGCTCCTTTAAACATGCTGATGGCCACCAGCATGGTGACAAGAAAAGGAATGATTCTAAGAATGACGTTGAAAGCCTCCTTCGCGCCCTCGACGAACTCATCGTAAACCTTCACCCCGCGGGCCGCCGCGTACAGCGGAAAAAAACTGAGCAGGAAGGGGATGGCGAGGATGGAAAGCGCGTTCACGGCGCGAACGAATGCATTTTGGCCCGCGGCGTCCGCCGGCAAAGGCAGGCCAAATAGAGTCGGCGTCATGAGGCGGAGAAATAACACCGCGAAGAAAACAACCAGCAGAAGAAGCACGATCGAGCCCCAGAGAGGCATGCGAATCGTCGGCACAGCGAGCGCTGCCTCATCGCCCAGGGATGGCGCATTAGTTGGATCCACAGCGCGGCGCATTTCGTCACTCTGTTCCGGAATTTGTTCCCGGGCGGACCGGAAGATCGGCAGTTTCTCCAGAATTTTGACCGAAATGATTCCCACGGACGCCGCGCAGAACGTGGCCAGCAGCGCAGTGCCAACGATGGCGGTTGGTCTGGTGGATCCCGAGGCGGCCAGAATGGCGATGGCGGTAGCGGGAATCAGTTGCACCGAACTGGTATTGATGGCGAGAAACGTGCACATCGCGTTGGTGGCGACTCCCGGCCTCGGATTCAATGTCTCAAGATCGCGCATGGCGCGAAGTCCCAGAGGCGTAGCCGCGTTTCCGAGGCCGAGCATGTTGGCCGCCATGTTCATCAGCATCGCGCCCATGGCGGGATGGTCGGACGGAACATCGGGAAAAAGCCGCCCCATGATCGGACGCAGGAGACGCGCGATTCGTTGCACCAGGCCGGCGCGCTCCGCCAGCCGCATAACCCCAAGCCACAAAGCCATGATGCCGATCAAGCCGAGAGCGATGGTGACCGCCGTTCTCGCACCGTCGAAGGCGCCCTCCGTGACCTCCTTCAAATGGTTGTTCCAGCCGCCGATCGCCACCGCGAGCAGCACGAGAGCGAGCCAGATATAATTCAGCACAACCGGTGTTTTAGCGGGGGTCGCTGAGCGCAGCCAGTTGAATGTGAGAAACGGACCGGAGCGATTTTTGGCGCAATCCGTGGATCACCGATGTTTCAACGAAGTCGCCCCGCCATCCAACAAACTGGCGGCGAGTTCCAGAGCCGACTGGCTTTTGCCGCCGAGCATGCGCGCAATTTCTTCGCGTCGCGCCTTGCCCGTCACTTCATGCAACTGCGAGTGGGTTCGTCCGCCGGCGACTTCCTTGGTGACGACGAATTGCGAGGAGGCCGCGGCCGCGACCTGCGGCAGGTGCGTAATGCAAATAACCTGATGCTCTTCGGCCAGGGTTCGCATCTTGGCTCCGACGGCGTGAGCGATTTCACCTCCCACGTTGGCATCGATCTCGTCGAAAATAAGAAGCGGGATGGCGTCGTGCGCGGCCAGGGCCGATTTAATAGCCAGCATCAGGCGCGAGATCTCTCCGCTGGATGCGATGGCCCGCAACGGTTTCAACGGTTCGCCCGGGTTGGGAGAAAAAACCAACTCCACTGAATCAAAACCGGTCGCCCGCGGCTCGTTCAGCGGCATCAGCCTGGCCTCAAATTCCGATTGACGAAAACCGAGGTCGCGCAAGTTCTTGCGCACTTTGTTGGACAACTCGGGAGCAGCCTTGCCTCGCAGCTTGCGCAGGGCCTCGCCCGCGCGGTTCAGTTTCGCGCGGGCCGTTTCGATTTCAGCAGCCAACCTTTCGAGCTCCGCATCGCGACCTTCGATCTTGCGCATCCGCTCAGTCGCGCGATTTCCGAATTCCATCACCTCTGCGATGGAGCCCCCATACTTCCGCTTCAACGTTTCAAAGAGCGAAACGCGCTGCTCGAGCGCAGCGAGCTGGGCCGGATCGAGATCCAGTTTCCCGGCGTAATTCGAAAGCGAGCGCGCAATTTCGGAAAGCTCGACCACGGCGGTTTCATGTCCTGAAACAAATTGCGCCATCGAATCATCGATCTTTTCCAATTCGCGCAGAAGCCGCTGCGTTTCCGCAAGCTGCGAGAGGACGGAATCATCCGCCTCGGACAGGCGTTGCGCGATCGCCCCAGCCAATTCGAGCAAGCGTTTGCTGTTACTCGCGAGTTTATAACGCCCTTCTATTTCCACCTCCTCTTCCGGTCGAAGGTTCGCGGAAGAGATTTCGTTGACTTGATGTCGCAACAAGTCCAGCTCCTGCTCGCGCGCCGTTTCGGCGGTGTTAAGCGCGGAATGTTCCGCCATCAGCGATTGCAGCCGCACAAAATGGGCGCGGTCACTCAACCAGAGTGTCCGCCGCACGCGCGAAGCTATCGAGCAGCTCCAACTGTTTGTCGGGGGAAAGCAGAGATTGGTGATCGTGCGGTCCATGTAGATCGACAAATTCATCGCCAACCTGCTTGAGCACAGCCAGCGTGGTCGGCGATCCGTTGATGAATTGCCGGTTTGCGCCGGTGGCTGAAAGGGAGCGTTTGAGAATGATTTCGTCCGCGCAAGGTTCAACGCCCGCCTCGTCCAGCAGCCCGTTCAATTTCCGCAAGTCTTTTCCATTAAATACCGCTTCCACTGTGCAGACCTCGGCTCCTGTGCGGATGAGGGCCTTGTCGGCGCGGTCGCCCAGCAGCAGCTGCAGCGCACCGATGATGATCGATTTGCCCGCGCCGGTTTCGCCCGTTACGGCGATGAAGCCGGGAGCAACCTCCCACTCCAGCTCCTCCACGAGGGCCAGATTCTTGATTCGGAGAAGATTAAGAGCAGCGGACATGGGCGGAGGTTGAGAGTTTACTCGGGAGTGCGACGCTGCAAGCTTGCCAAGTCAAATCCCCGCCCTCAACTCTCAACTCACGCTCACTTTTCTCGGCACCGGCACATCCCAGGGCGTTCCGATGATCGGGTGCGATTGCGCCGTCTGCCGCTCAGCCGATCCGCGCGATCAACGCCTGCGGTCTTCGGTCTATATTCAAACTCCGGAATGTTCCTGGGTGGTCGATACCGGCACGGACTTCCGGACGCAGGCTCTGCGCGCCAACATCCGTCACGTCGATGCCGTCATTTTCACGCATTCCCATACCGACCACATCATGGGGTTTGACGATCTGCGACGCTTTTCTCACCAGCGCGGTTCGATGCCGGTTTACGCCTCGCCCGACACGATGCGAGATCTTGAACGCGTATTTCAATTCGCATTCAAAGCGTCCAATCCCGTTCCCTACTACTTGAAACCGGAGCCACACATCGTTTCCGGAGCGTTTCGACTCGGCTTGACCGAAATTACGCCGTTAGCCGTGCCGCACGGCCGCGCCATGGTGAACGGATACCTCTTTTCGCGCAACGGCGAGAAGCTGATCGCCTATCTCAGCGATTGCAGCGCTGTGCCGGATGAAATAGCGGACAAGATGTCGGGCGTTCGCGCCTTGATTATTGACGCGCTTCGACCTAAACCGCATCCCACGCATCTTAGCGTCGATCAGGCAATCGAGGTCGCCAGCCGGGTGAAACCGGAGAAAACTTATTTCACTCATATCGGCCACGAATTGCCCCAGGCGGCCGAAGCGCAGTTTCCGGCCGGCACCCACATCGCCTACGATGGCTTGCAGCTGACATTCTGACGGTGAACTCGCGGTATCTGTTCGCGATATTGGTTTCCCTCGCCAGCGGAATTCTCCCGCGAGCGCATGGCGCGGACCAATCCCTGGCCGCCGCCACCGTTGTCATCTACAACAAGATTGTCCCCGATTCGGTCGCTCTCGCAAAGTTCTACGCGCAGCAACGCGGCATTCCCCGGGATCATCTCATCGGTCTGACCTGCTCCCTCGAAGAAGAAATCAATCGCGAACAATACGACGTGTCCATCGCGGAACCGCTTCGGCAGATTTTCAAAGATCGCCATTGGTGGACGATGCGAGAAGCTCCCGACAACAAACCGGCCGTTGCCAATAGCACGATTCATTTCGTCGCAACGATTAAAGGTGTTCCACTAAAAATACGCGCGACGACCGAACCGTATCCCGGCGACGAGCCCGGCCCGGGACCCATCGCGAATCAAAACGAAGCTTCGGTCGATTCTGAACTGGCGACTCTCGCGTTAGCAGTCCCGCAACATATCTCCGGCGTGATTCCGAACCCGTACTTTCAGAGCTTTCGGGCTATCGGAGATTTCCAGAACACCACGCTCATGCTCGTTTGCCGGCTCGACGGCCCGACCACGGCGATCGTCCACCGGATGATTGTCGATTCCATCGCAGCGGAAAAGAGCGGGCTCTGGGGGCGGGCCTACGTCGATGGATCGGGCAATTTTGCTCCCGGGTTTGAAACTGGCGACAGATGGATGGCAGAGATCGTGCAGCAATGTCACAAAGTTGGGATCCCGGTTGTTTACGATGATTTGCCGGCGGTATTTCCCGACGGTTATCCGATAACGGATTGCGCGCTTTACTATGGTTGGTATGCCGGTCAGGTCAGCGGTCCCTTCGCCCGTCCGGATTTTCGCTTTCTGCCCGGGGCCATCGCCGTCCACATTCATTCCTACAGCGCGGATACGGTGCGTAACGCCAATGCAAATTGGGCCGCACCCCTTCTCGCGCATGGCGCAGCTGCGACGATGGGTAATGTTTACGAGCCTTTCTTGCAGCTAACACCCCATCTCGACGTCTTTAACGATCGCCTGCTGCACGGCTTCACCTTCGCGGAAAGCGCCTACATGTCTGTCCACGTGCTTTCCTGGATGACCGTCATGCTGGGCGATCCGCTCTACCGGCCTTTTGCTTCCTGGATGCAGATCGATGCGACGCGCGAGACCGGAAAAGGCGCGAGCACCTGGAAGATGTACCACGATTTCGCGGTGAAGAATGCTTCCCGCCCGGCGCCGGAATACCGCACGCTTGTCCGGCAGGCCGCCATCCGGGGGCACAATGCCGCCATGATCGAAGACCTTGGCGCGATGGAAGCCCGCGAAGGAAATTTCGCCGCCGCCACGAACTACTTTCAACAAGCGCGCGGGGCCTACAGCAAACGCGATGACATTCTGCGTGTCGTCCTGGAGGAGGCCGACGCGTGGACCAAACAGAATAAACCACAACGGGCAATCGATCTGGTCCGAAGTGTTCTGCGCATCATCCCGCCCGAAACACCGGCCGCACCGCTTCTCCGAAAAATCGAGCAGGATCTGACCGCGCCCCTCCGCCTCCTCCGCCGCTGCCTTCGGTCACGCCGCCGCCCTAGCGAATGATCCCGCGCTCCGAGTTCTCGATAAACTGAACGATTTGCGCGACTTCCTCGCTGGGCGGCAATTCCTTGCCGATGGCTTCGATGGCCTGGCGCGTATTATATTTAGATCGATAGATCAGGCGGAACGCTTCCTTGATCAATTTGACGCTCTCTGGAGCAAAGCCCTTGCGCTCCAAACCAACCAGGTTTACGCCGCGAATTTTGGCCGGATTACCATCCGCGATCATGAACGGCGGGACGTCCTGGACGATCTTCGAACACCCTCCGGTGATGGCAAAGCGGCCGATCCGGCAAAATTGATGGACCGCCGTCAGGCCACCCATGACCGCGTTGTCGCCGACCTGGACATGGCCAGCAAGCGTGCCGTTGTTTGAAAATACAACTCGGTCCCCCACGGTGCAGTCGTGGCCAATGTGACTGTAAGCCAGAAAATTGCCGCCATGGCCAATCCGCGTCTTTCCGTCGCTCGAGGTGCTGCGGTTCACGGTCACAAATTCACGAAATGTATTTTCGTCGCCGATTTCCAGATAAGTCGGTTCGCCTTGATACTTGAGATCCTGCGTCTGTTGTCCGATCGAGCAATACGCATAAAACTTGTTCCGCGCCCCAGCCCGCATCGGGCCCGCCATGGTCACGTGATTCTGTAACCAGCAGCCCGGGCCGAGCACGACGTCCGGCCCGATAACACAATAAGGCCCGATGGTTGTGCCCGCTCCAATTTCGGACCCGGCGTCGACGATGGCGGTCGAATGAATCTGCGCGCCCGTCATTTCCCGAGAAACGTAAACATCAGTTCGCCTTCCGAGACAACGGCATCGTTGACCACGCAATGACACATCGCCTTGGCCAGCCGATTGCCGCGCGATTTCGTCAGCTCGGCGTGAATGTAAATCGTGTCGCCCGGAAAGACCGGCTTTCGAAATTTCACGCCGTCCGCGCTCATGAAATAGCCGACCCGGCTCGAAGTCTTGGTTAGTTTAAAGAGCAGAACACTGGCGACCTGAGCCATCGCTTCCACCTGCAAAACTCCCGGCATAACCGGGTGACCGGGAAAATGGCCCTGGAAAAATGGCTCGTTAATCGTAACCGACTTCACGCCGATGATCTTCGTTTCACCCTCAAAACCAATGATCCGATCGACCATCAGGAAGGGAAACCGATGAGGAAGAATCTCCATCACCTGATCGGAGCTGAGTCCGCCCTCGCCTGACGGAATCAGGCGCGGCGCAGAAATCGCCGCTCGTTTCGCGCTCTCACGGGCCAGCGCCCGGGCCAGCTCGGCATTCGCTCCATGTCCCGGCTTGACCGCGATGATGTGACCGCGGATGCGCTGACCGACGAGCGCGAGGTCGCCGACGATATCAAGGATTTTGTGCCGGACGAATTCATCGGGGAAACGCAGGGGCTCTTTGCTCAGGATCGATTCGCCGCGAATGACGATGGCATTTTCGAGGCTGCCGCCCTTGATCAAATTCTTGTCCATGAGCGGCTGGACATCTTCGTAATAAACGAACGTCCGAGCCGGCGCGATCTCGCGTTCAAAGAACGTCGGAGTAATTTCGGCCGAGAGAAACTGAGTGAACCGGTTCTCCGGTCCGGCTTGCGTGCAGGAGATGCGAAACTTCTCGTCAGGCAGCAGAATGAGCAAGGTGCCCGCTTTCGTTTCGATATGCATCGGTTCTCGCACGTCGAAGATTTTTCGCGGAGCCTCCTGCGCGACAACTCCGGCTTTCTTTACGACCTCGACATACGCCCGAGCGCTTCCGTCGCCGATGGGCGGCTCGTTCGCGTCCATTTCCACGATGGCGTTGTCCACACCCATGGCGGAAAGCGTCGAGAGAACGTGCTCGACCGTATGCACCCGCACCGAACCCTCACCGATGGTAGTGGCGCGTTCGACTGTCTTGAGGTTGTCGATGGTCGCATCAATGATCGGTTCCTCGGCCAGATCTTTGCGCTTGAATTTGATGCCGTGATCGACCGGGGCAGGCTGGAATTTCAGCGTCACTTTCTCGCCGGTATGCAGTGACGTGCCGCTCAAACCAGCGGCTTTCCCGAGGGTATGTTGTAATTCAGGCGTAGAAGCCATTCTGCTACCTAACAAAGATTTGGCCTTGTGACCAGCGGCGCTTACTTCAATTCAAACTCGCCGCAATCAAAAGCCATCATCTTATCGACATTTGAGACCCGTAGTTGCTCGACCGCTGCACCATCGTCGTCCCAGAGACCGATCGACCTTTCGCTGTCTTTCTTGATGAGAGCACGCGTTACATTCGTCTTTTGATTGATCGTAAACAACGGCAATCCATCCCCTGTTTTCAGAAAACTGTTCTCGTCATCAAAGCCGAAGGCGAGCTCAATGGTGGGCCGTTCATTCCTGGCCAGTGGGTTGGGCATCAGCTTGATTTGCGCGGTCGTGTTCGCCGGCCAATCAGAAGGAATAGCCACGGCGTTGCCCAGGTTCTCCACTTTCAAATGGCCCACCAGATACCCGCGGGCCCGATATTTTCCAGGAGGCAAGTCCTCGCCATCGTCATTCCTGCCATCCCATTTGGTGATCAGAGCGTCCGGGCCCACCGTGAACTCCTCAAGTTCGGCCTCCTGATGCAAAACTCGCACGAGTTGATTCCATTCGTTGTAAATCCCGAGGCTGATCGTGCCTTCCAGGGGCGGCGGAAGAAAACTGATACGGATTGTGCGTGTCGGTGGTGCCGAAGGCGAAATTGATGGCGTGGGGGTCGACGACGGCGTTGGCGACGAGGCCGGGGTTTCTTGAGCGCCTGCCAGAGAAGGCAAAATCAAGCCGATCAAAAGGCCGGCGAGCAATATTCTTGTCATGTCGAGCGCAGTCGAGACATCTCTTATTTTGGAACCCACTACGGTAGGGCCGTTCTGCGAGAGGCGCATCAATTCAGCGACGGTCATAGACCGCCGCTACAGGTAATAGCGCCAGTTCACGTTCGGAAAAAGGTTATCGCGCGCCTCGCAATCGGACAGGAATTTTTCGTCGACATTTTTCTTCACAAACTCCTCGGAGAGGCGGTTGAACCGGAGCAGATGATCCGTGACTCGCCCGGTGGCGTACTCAGCGGCGGTTCCATTTTTGATCAGGAAGGCCCAATCACTTGATTGCGCGAGCAGAAGTTCGCGGGCGAGCTGTTTCAACACTCTATCGACCAGAGGCGTGACGTTCTGCGTGTGAGCACGGGCCAGCTCGCTCATGCGCCAGCCCGCCATGTAAAGATGTGGGTACATCCATGAGTTTTTAGGGTCGAGCCAGACCCCCAGATATCCATTTTCTCCCCAACTCGAGGGCGCGGGCTCAATCGTCTGCTGGGTCGGATGGGAAGCGAGGAAGTCACTCGGAGTGGTCAGCTGCACCACCGGATCGGACGCGGCCAAACGAATGAAGCGGTCGAGAAAACGCGGACCTTCAAACCACCAGTGACCAAACAACTCGGCATCAAACGGCACCACCACGATCGGGTCGAAATCCAGCTCCTCGAGCTCGCGTATCTGAGCCTGGCGCTCTTTCAAAAAGTGAGCGGCGTGCATCTCGGCCGCCTTATCCGCCATGGCCGGGTCGTAGAAATCCTTCTCCTTATCGCCACCCGTGATCCGATAATATTTTAAACCGGAAAACTTCCTCGCCCCGCGGGCAAGTGCGCCCAAATGAGAGGCCGGCAAATCAAAGCCGATGTCGCGGTAAAATTCCCGATAAGCCGGGTCGCCCGGATAACCTTCGTGCGCGCTCCACACCTGGCGAGTTGAATCGCGATCGCGCGCGAAAGCCGCCGGACCCGCGGACGTGTAACACGGTGCATAAACAGCGCGTTGCGGACGCGGGTTTCCGTACATCAAACCGTGGGCATCGAGAACGAACCAGCGCGCATTGACCTCTTGCAGTATTGGATCCAGCCCGGGGACATAAGCACATTCGGGCAGCCAAAAACCGCGCGGTTCCGTCCCGAACGCGTCTCTGTAAATATCTCGCCCGATCAGAACCTGGGCGCGGGCCGCCTGGGGAGACTGTTGATAAATCAGTGGCAACAATCCGTGAGTCGCCGCGCACGCGATGATCTCGAGCGCTCCGGTTTGTTGCAGTTCCCGAAAGGCGGCGAGCAAATCGCAATTCCATTCCTCGACGAAAAACCGCCGGCTTTCTGAAAACAAATCGAGGTAAAATTGGGAGAGTCCTGCGAGTGTCGGATGATTTTTATTGCGCTCGATTTCATCGCCCGACAGGTCGATCAATAGATCGAGGTGCTGCAGGTAACGTTCGCGCAACAGTTCGTCCTGCAGCATCGCGCACAACGTAGGAGTTACCGACATGGTGAGCTTGAAGGGCACGCCATCGTTCACCAGCCGCTGCATCATGCGCAGGAGCGGAATGTAAGTTTCGGTGATGGCCTCGAAGAACCAGTCTTCCTCGAGAAACTGCTCGTGCTCAGGATGCCTGACGAACGGCAGGTGAGCGTGGAGAATGAGAGCGAGTGAACCGGCCATTGCAGATTTTAGATGTCAGATTTCAGATTTGAAGCGGAATGCTCCCTCAATCTGACGTCGGCAATCTGCAATCTGAAATCTAGAGGGTCCGGCAAAAATCCTGAAACCGATCGAGACCCTTTTTGATGATATCGATGCTGGTGGCGTAGCTCAGTCGCACCGTGCGATCGTCCCCAAAAGCCGCACCGGGAATCACGGCGACGTTTGCCTTGCTCAGCAGCCGGTCGGCAAAATTCTGCGAGGTCAGACCGAGCTGGCTGATATTAACCAGCACGTAAAACGCGCCCTGCGGTTTCACCGCGGTGATGTTCGGTATTTTCGAGATGCGATCAAACATGTAGTTGCGGCGCATGTCGAATTCCTCGCGCATATCGGCAAGCGGCTGCTGATCGCCCTTCAACGCCGCCACCCCGGCCTTTTGCGCGAACGAGGCCGGATGCGAAGTGCTGTGGCTTTGGATTGAATCGACCGCTTTGGCGACTGCTTCCGGCGCGGCGAGGTATCCCAGCCGCCAACCCGTCATCGCGTAGGATTTGCTGAAGCCGTTCACCGTGATGGTCAGGTCGTAGGCTTCCTTCGAAAGCGACGCGATGCTGACATGCTGGACGCCGTCATAGACGAGCTTCTCGTAGATTTCGTCCGAGAAAATGTAGATGTCTTCCTCGGCTGCGACATCGACGATGGCCTGCATTTCCTCCCGGGTGTAAACCGAGCCGGTCGGATTGCCCGGACTGTTCAGAATCAACATCTTGGTCCGCGGCGTCATCGCGTTCTCGAAATCGTCCGCGCTCATTTTCCAGGAATTGCGCTCCATGGTCGGCACGATCACGGGATCGGCGCCGGCCAGCCGGACCATATCGGGATAGCTCACCCAGTAAGGCGAGGGAATGACCACTTCGTCGCCGGGCTGGCACGTCGCCAGGATGGCATTGTAACAGGCGTGCTTGGCCCCGTTGCTCACGACGATCTGGCTCGGGCCGATAACTCAGCTGGTTGTCAGCCGCCAGTTTTTCCGAGATGGCCTGGCGCAATTCCGGAATGCCGGAGCTGGGCGTGTATTTGGTGAAGCCGGCCTGCAGCGCCTCGATCGCCGCCGCCTTGATGTGCTCAGGCGTATCGAAATCCGGCTCGCCCGCGCCAAAGCCGCAAACGTCGATGCCTTCTGCCTTCATGGCCTTCGCCTTGCTGTCGATCGAGAGCGTGAGCGAAGGGGTCAGTTGGGCGGCGCGTGCGGAAATTTCCATGTCGTATGTTAGAGGTTTGCAAAATTTAGGGAGCGCACACTATTGGCGACCGTAGAAGTTTTCAATCAAAGGTTTGAAATTGTTCTCGTCGACCCGGACGATCCCCATCTCGCGCTTGGCATTTTCGACCGAATCCGAAGCGTGCGCGGCGTTGATCATGATGGTCTGGCCGAACTCCTTCCGGATCGAACCGGGCGGCGCTTTGGCCGGATCGGTTGGGCCGAGGACCTCGCGAATTTTTCGCACGGCGTCCTCGCCCTGATAGACAATCGCGATGCATTTCTCCGTCCCGGGCGCATCCCGCTGTCCCGGCGGACATTCGCTCGGGTCTCGCGCCCGGCCATGAACTCCACGATGCTCTTCCCAGGTTTCGCGACCGTTGGTCGGGCCGAGTTTTTCTTCCAGCACCGGCAGCACCGGGCCGTAAAATTCCTCCGCCTGGGCCACGCTCATCCGGTGGACTTTGAACCCGACAATGTAGAGACCGGTGCGCGAAAAAACTTCGATCACGCCGCCGGGCCGCAGATTTGGGAACTTGAAATTGTCCGGCTTAATCAGGACCAGCGTTTTCTCGACCTTGGCGCCCTTTCGGAAACTCGATCACGTGATCGAGAATGCCGCCGTCGCGATCAGAAAATTCCGCCCACAAGCTTCAAATCCCGCTCGACCGCCCCCGGCTCGAAAGCGGCCAGCACGCCGGGCTCGAAGTAGGTCACCTTGCCGGAATCATCGGTGATGTAGTCGCCAAAGGTGTCGCGAATCGTTTCGCCGCTGGTGCGTTCGTGCACGATGTGACCGACGGTCTGATGCATCTTTTCCACCGCGTCCGGCCCGCGAAAAACGAGAAACAAAGCGCGCGGCCATCTGGCCGTTCGCATCGCCGGTGAAAGTTCTTCAGAACATAATCTCGAATCAGTTCCTGGGTGGCGCGATGCCGCGGGTCGGTTTCGGTCACAATCGTGTCGGCGTAACGCTTGACCAATTCCTTGCTCGGCGCAAACATGCGGGCAGCCACCAGATCGAGTCCGGTGCGCGAAATCAGGCGGGCAATGATCCCGCCGGTGCGCGATTTGCGCATCGAATACGGCGTGACGATGGCGTAGGAAAGCTCTTCGGTCTGCATGTTACTTCGAGCGGCTTTGTTAAACCGCGTGTATGCAGAGAAACCGAAGCCGCTCAGGGTCTTGCAACATTGCTGGCCGCCCTTCGCGGCGTCAAATGAATTCAGGGAGCGTGCCGGGCTTCGACGACCCCGCTGATTCGCGACCGCCCCTATCTGGAAAGACGAGCCGGTCGAGCCAATAATGCGATCCATTTCCCGCGACGTCGCACCCGCGTGATGGCGATCCCGTTGCGTCGAAGAACGCGACATAATTCGCGCTCTTGCGTGCGCAAGACTCCCGAGAGAATCAGTCGCCCTTCGCGCTTCAGCATCGGCTGCCATTCCGGCAGGGTCTTGATCAGCAAATCACTGAAGAGGTTGGCCACGAGAATATCGATTGGGATGGGCGGTCGCCATTGACTCACATCGGCGATCCGGAACTCAATCTTGTCAATTTGGTTAAGGCGCGCGTTTTCCCTGGCCGTGGCGAGGGCGCGCAGATCATGATCGATGGCGAAGATCCGCCCAGCCCCGAATCGGCGGGCGGCCAGCGCCAGGATTCCGCTGCCGGTGCCGAGATCCGCGACCGACCAGCCAATCTTCATGTCGCGGGTAATCAATTCGAGGAGACGCAACGACATGGCGGTCGTGACATGTTCACCGGTGCCAAAAGCGGCGCCGGCCGGAATGACAAGTTGGCCGGCCACTCGTCTCTGCGATAGTCGGGAGGCTCCCTGGTTGGTAATGACGAGCCGCCGGCCGATTCTTAAGGGTGGCCGCTTTTCCGCACGGGCGAATCGTTTCAGCCAGTCGCGCGGGATTTTTTCGATCTGCCCGCCAAACTGGCGCGCGAATCGGCGCGCTTCGACCGACGTTTTGCAAACAACCTCGATCGTCAATTTCTTTCGCGTGGGCCGCTCAATAATGACTAATCTGTCGCCCGCACGGGCTCGCAGATCTGCTTCCTGCGCCATCAACCACCGCGGAGACACTGGCGTTCGCCACAAATGCATGCGTCAATAAAAGTGGAATCGTGAAACTGCTCGGTATCCATCATATCACGGCCATCGCGAGCGATCCTCAGCGTAACCTCGACTTCTACACCCGGACGCTTGGCCTGCGCCTGGTCAAGCGCACCGTCAATTTCGACGACCCGGGCAGCTACCATTTTTATTTTGGCGATCGAGTTGGCACCCCGGGAACGATTATCACCTTTTTTCCGTGGCCCGGCGCACGCCGCGGCACCCGCGGCACCGGACAGGTGGTGGCCACGAGTTTCGCCGTGCCTCCGGCCGCGATCTCCTATTGGAAATCGCGCCTGGCTAATGAGCATGTGACTTACGAAGAACTCCCGCTTCGCTTCGGGAACAACGTTCTGCGATTCGCAGATCCGGATGGACTCATCCTCGAATTGATCGCGTCGGAGCATTTGGAAAATACGGATCCTGGTTACAAGACCGAGGTGCCGCGTGAATTTGGGCTTCGCGGATTTCATGCGCCGACCCTGGAGGTGCAAACCGCCAAACTCAGTGAACGGCTCCTCACCGAAACGTTTGGTTTCAAAATCATCGCGCAAGAAAAGGATCGCCGACGATTTTCTGTAGACGAGACCGCAACGGCCGCCCAACTCGATCTGATCGAGCGTCCCGCAAGCGGGTACGGCCAGATCGCCGCCGGCACCGTCCACCATATCGCGTTCCGGGTTGCCGACGCCGAGCAACAATTGCTCTGGCACAAAACCCTGAGCGACCTGGGGCTTCGCGTTACCCCCGTGATCGATCGGCAATATTTCCACTCGATTTATTTTCGCGAACCGGGAGGTATTTTGTTCGAGATCGCAACCGACGGGCCGGGCTTTGCCACGGACGAGCCGGTGAAACATCTCGGTGAATCCTTAAGGTTGCCTCCGCAATTCGAGTCGCATCGCGACTCAATCGAACGGGCGCTGCCGGTCATTTCGCTGCCCTAGAAAATCGTGGCCATGACCAATCCCGATTTCGTTCATCGATTTATCCCGGCTCGCGCAGGGAGTTCGCGCACTCTCTTGCTGCTTCATGGAACCGGAGGCGACGAGAACGACCTGCTTGATCTTGGTCACGCGATTGATCCGGACGCGGCGCTCTTGAGTCCGCGCGGCAAAGTCCTCGAGAACGGCGCGCCACGTTTTTTTCGGCGTCTCGCGGAAGGCGTCTTCGACGAGAAGGACGTGGTGGCGCGGGCGCGGGAGCTGGCCGGTTTCGTTGCGGACGCGATACCTCGGTACGGAATCGAGCGTCTTATTGCAGTCGGCTATTCCAACGGCGCCAACATCGCCGCGGCCATGATGCTGCTCGGGGTGGCGCCGTTTGCCCAGGCTGCGTTGTTGCGAGCAATGGTGCCGCTTTCATCGGTCAAACCGGCGGGAGTGAGCGATGCGCGGATATTGCTTTCCGCGGGCAAGTTCGATCCAATCGCCCGGCCCCCGATCGTGGAGAATCTGGCGCGGTTGTTTCGATCCGCCGGAGCCGACGTGACGTTGCAATTCCAGGAGAGCGGCCACGAGTTGACCGCCGCCGATGTCGAGACTGCGCAAAAATGGATCGGGACCCTGTAGCAACCGGCCTGTGGCCGCAGTTCACACGGAACGCTGATAATGTCATCTTGCGCCTGCCGAGACGGCGAAGGATCGCACCCATTCAAACAGAGTTAACGCCCAATAATTTGTGTGACGCGGATGCCAACGGGAGGTCCCTTGGCCACCGAGGCCTTGGGATGACAATTTATGGCGTAAATCACGCCATGTAGCAACCGGCCTGTGGCCGGTTGGCACGGCGCGCAGCGCCGTGGCTACACACTAGAACTTGCGCGATAGTTCGACGGCCTGGCCAAGCACCCGCAAATAACGGCCCCGCGGAACTTCAATTGCGCCGAACTGGGCCAGATGCGGTGTGACCCATTGCGTATCCAGCAGGACAAATTTTCGCGCACGCAGATGTTCCACCAGAGCAAAGAGCGCCACCTTGGAAGCGTCCGTGACCCGATGAAACATCGATTCGCCGAAAAATGCGCCGCCAATCGCGACGCCGTAGAGTCCGCCGACTAACTTGTTCTTGCTCCAGGCTTCGACCGAGTGAGCGTAGCCCAGTTCGTGCAGACGTTCGTAGCTGGCAATGATTTCGCGATTGATCCAGGTATCGTCGCGGTTCGCACACGCTCGAATGACTTCGCCAAACCGCGTATCCATCCTTATCTCGAAAGCCTTCTTTTTTATCTCCCGGCGGAGCGCATGAGGCGCGTGAAATTTCTCCAAAGGCAAAATACCGCGCGGATCCGGCGAAAACCATTCGATCGTGCGGTCGTTCATTCCCATCGGAAAAACGCCCAGCCGATAACCTTGTAAAAGCAGTTCTGGCTCAATCATGGCATGGACAAGCGTTGCCTCGTTAAAGCGTGAACGCAGAAATGGCGCAAATCCAAACCATGATGCCCTGGCCTTCGCGTTTTCCCCGCTTCCGAGAGTTTTCGCAACAAGATGAACGCTTCATCGCTGCAACTCTTCCACGCTTCGACCCCTAACGCTCTTGCAATGGTTGTTTCGCTTCATAAAATATGCGGATGAAGCGCCTGACGATCCTGTTTGCCATGGGATGCGCACTCGCGCTGCCCGGCTGCGCCGATCCATTGGAGCAACGAAGCACGCAAGAGGTCGAGGGTCAGCTTGAACGTGGCGCGACCGGACAGGGGAAGCTCGGCCCGATTGATCGCTCGGGAGACGACCAGGCGAACGAGCACGCTGTTCCCCAGACCCATCCGTAGCTTGTGAAGACCGCCACTCCCACCAGGCATTCCAAGATTCTCATCCTGGATTTTGGATCCCAGTACACTCAGGTCATCGCGCGCCGCATCCGCGAATTCCAGGTCTATTCGGAAATTGTTCGCTTCGATATTTCCGCCGCGGAGGTGGCGCGCACGCAAGCCGAACGGAATTATTCTTTCCGGTGGTCCAGCCAGCGTTTACGACAAGGACGCGCCGCAGATCGATCCGGAAATCTTCGCCCTGGGCATTCCCGTCCTCGGCATTTGCTACGGCCTGATGCTGATGGCGCATCATCTCGGCGGCAGCGTCGAGTTTAGCGGCCGACGTGAGTTCGGGGCCGGAATGTCTACAGGTCACAAACGGTTCGCAACTGTTCGAGGGACTAGGCTCGCAGACTTGATGTCTGGAACAGTCACGGCGACGAAGTGACCGGCGTTGCCCGAAGGCTTTCGGGTCGCCGCCAACAACGAGCAGTTCCCCATTCGCCGCGGTCGAAGATCCGCAACGAAAACTCTACGGATTGCAATTTCATCCCGAGGTAGCGCATACGCCGCGCGGAAAAGAGATCCTGCAAAACTTCGTCTATCACATCTGCCACTGCGCGATGGATTGGACGATGGGCTCGTTCATCGAGGAAGCGTGCGAGCGCGTCCGGCGGCAGGTCGGTGACGAGAAAGTCGTGCTCGGCTTGAGCGGCGGCGTCGATTCATCCGTCACTGCTGCGCTCCTGCACAAAGCCATCGGCGACCAGCTGACCTGCATTTTCGTCAACAACGGTCTGCTTGCGCGCGCGCGAGGAAGAAATGGTGCAGCGCGTTTTTGGAGAAAATTTTCACATCCGACTGAAGTACGTCGACGCGTCCGAACGTTTTCTTGAAAAACTTCGCGGCGTTACCGATCCGGAACAGAAACGAAAAATTATCGGCAACGAATTCATCGCCGTCTTCGAAGCATGCCGACCGAGGAGCTTCTCGGCCGAAGACCAGCAAAATCGGCAGTCCGCAGGATCCGAACACAGCGGCTATCGTTTTCTCGCGCAGGGAACGCTCTATCCCGACGTGATCGAAAGTGTCGCAATCGGCGGCAACCCGGCGCACGTGATCAAGAGTCATCACAACGTCGGCGGGCTGCCGGAGAAAATGCATTTCGAGCTGGTCGAACCGGTGCGCGCAACTTTTCAAAGACGAAGTGCGGCAGGTCGGGTTGCAACTTGGTTTGCCCAAGGAAATCGTTTATCGCCAGCCGTTCCCCGGTCCCGGGACTGGCCGTTCGCATTCTCGGCGAAGTGACGCCGGAGCGATTATCGATCCTGCGCGAAGCCGACACGATCGTGCAAAGCGAGATGGAAGCGGCGATTGGTATTATCAGAGTCTGGCAATCGTTCGCCGTCCTGCTGCCGATCCAAACGCGTTGGTGTGATGGGCGATCAGCGCACTTACGAAAACACCATCGCGCTGCGCATCGTCGAAAGCCTCGACGGCATGACGGCCGATTGGGTGCGCGCTACCCTACGAATTGCTGGCGCGCATTTCCATCGCGGATCAGCAACGAAGTCAAAGGCGTGAACCGCGTCGTTTACGACATCTCGAGCAAACCACCGAGCACGATCGAGTGGGAATAGCGCAGCGATCAGAAGTCAGAGATCAGAGGTCAGATAATCTGCCGAAATCCGCGTCATCCGCGAAATCCGCGGTCAAAAATCGTAAGCCGCTTTGGAAGTGCCCGAAATGGATCTTCCTGGATTGCCGATTTTCGATTTTCGATTGCTAATCGGCGTGTTGCTCATGAACGCCGAGCAAATCCGTCTGCAGGAAAATAACACGCGCGATCGGCCGTGGCATTTTTGGGGACCGTATTTGGCCGAGCGCGCCTGGGGAACGGTGCGCGAGGATTACAGCGCCAACGGCGATGCCTGGAATTATTTTCCGCACGATGCACGCGCGTTCGCGGGTCTATCGCTGGAACGAAGATGGCATTGGCGGCATCTCCGATTACAAAGAGCCGGCTCTGTTTTGCTTTCGCGTTTTGGAACGAGCGCGATCCGATTCTCAAGGAGCGCCTGTTCGGTGTGACCGGTCCGCAGGGCAATCACGGAGAGGACGTGAAGGAGATTTACTGGTACACCGACAGCACGCCGATCGCACAGCTTCATGCGGATGATCTATCGCTATCCGCAAGTCGCGTTTCCCTATACGATGAGACTCGTCGGCAGCGCTTCCCGGTCGCGAATGGAAAGCGAATTCGAACTCTGGGACACGGGCGCGCTTCGCCGAGAACCGCTTCTTCGACATCGAGATCGAGTATGCCAAGGCTGATCCTGACGACATTTTGATCCGCGCTGACGGCGACAAACTGCGCGCCTGAAGCCGCGCCGTTTCGCATTTGCTGCCGACCATTTGGTTTCGCAACACCTGGAGCTGGGGACGCGACGATCGAAAGCCAGGCCTGGAAGCACGCACGCCCACCGCAGTCCGAAGATCGACATCATCGAGGCGACCCACCACGAGCTCGGCACCTACCATTGTTCTGCGAAGGCGCGGAGAAACTTCTCTTCACCGAAAACGACAGCAATCTTGAGCGGCTCTGGGGGTGCCGAATCAGCGCCGTTTGTAAAGGATTCGATCAACGATGCCAGTCGTGGGCGGCACAGTCGGATCTGGTAAATCCCGAACCGCGTGGGAACCAAGGCGGCCGCGCATTATCGATTCACGTTCTCGCCCCTAACGAAACGCCTCGATCCGGTTGCGGCTGAAGATCGAGGAGACAGCCACGACGCGGACACCGCGTTCCGTTGCGATTTCGACACGATCTTCGACGCTGCGCGCGCCAGGAAGCGGAAGAATTCTATGCGAGCTCGCGCCTTCCTGTTTGAGCGAGGAGCATCGTGCGATTCAGCGGCAGGCCCTCGCCGGGATGCTTTGGAACAAGCAATTTTATCATTACATCGTCGAGCAATGGCTCGAAGGCGATCCGGGCCAGCCACCACCGCCGCCAGAGCGCCTGCACGGTCGCAACGCCGAGTGGCGGCATCTCTACAACGAGCGGGTGATGTCGATGCCCGATAAATGGGAATTTCCCTGGTACGCATCGTGGGACCTGGCCTTTCACTGCATTCCGCTCGCGCTGGTCGATCCACAATTTGCCAAGAGCCAACTCGATCTGATTGTGCGCGAATGGTACCAGCATCCGAACGGCAAGACTCCCGGCCTACGAATGGAACTTTGGCGATGTGAATCCGCCCGTCATCGGCGTGGGCCGCCTGGCGCGTCTATCAAATCGAGCGCAAACAGACCGGCAAAGGCGACCGCGCCTTCCTCGAAACCATTTTCCACAAAATGCTGATCGCCTTCACCTGGTGGGTGAATCGCAAAGACTCCGAAGGGAAAAACATCTTCCAAGGCGGTTTTCTCGGGCTCGACAACATCGGCGTGTTCGATCGCAACGCCCCGCTCCCCGACGGCAGCCATCTCGAACAAAGCGACGGCACCAGTTGGATGGGAATGTTTTCGCTCAACCTGATGCGGATCGCGCTCGAGCTGGCGCAGTGAAAATCCCGTTTACGAAAATATCGCGACCAAGTTCTTCGAACATTTCCTCGGCATCGCCGCGGCCATGAACAATCTCGGCGGCCAGGGCATCGGTCTGTGGGACGAAGAGGACGAATTCTACTACGACGTGCTGCACACGCCGGGCGGCCGTTATTTGCCGCTGAAAGTGCGTTCTTTAGTCGGTTTGATGCCGCTGCTCGCGGTCGAAACGATTGAGCCCCAATTGATCGAATGCCATGCCGGGTTTCAAGGAGCGACTCGAATGGTATCTGACCAATCGGCCCGATCTCGCGAGTCTCGTTTCGCGCTGGCAGGAACCCGGCATGGGAGAGCGCCGCCTCGTCGCGCTGACGCGCGGTCATCGTATGAAATGTCTGCTGCGGCGCATGCTGGACCCGGAGGAATTTCTCAGCGAATACGGCGTCCGATCGGTCAGCAAGATATCACAAGAATCATCCCTACGTGCTGACGGTGCGCGGAGAAGACAAGATCGTGAATTACGAGCCGGCGGAATCGCAAACTGGATTGTTCGGCGGCAACTCGAACTGGCGCGGCCCGGTTTGGTTTCCGATCAACTATCTGCTGATCGAATCGCTCCAGCAGTTTCACCACTACTATGGCGACGATTTCAAAGTGGAATGCCCGACCGGCTCGGGCCAGTTCATGACCTTGAAGGAGGTCGCGAACGAGCTTTCGAACCGGCTGATTAGCACTCTGGCTGCGCGACAAAAACGGCGAGCGGCCATTCGCGCGCGCGTCCGGCATCGGAGGGCTGGATGAACAAGTTGGATGCGAATCGCTACTGGTTTCACGAATATTTCCACGGCGACACCGGCGCCGGTCTGGGCGCGTCGCATCAAACCGGCTGGACCGGCCTGGTCGCGAAACTGATCAAGCAACAAGGCGAATTCGGAACGATCACCAAGCGCGATCCGTTCAGTGATCTGTAAGCGATGGAATGTGGGAGGGGCCTTAGTGCCGCGACCATCGGGACACTGAGGTCCCTCCCACATTGCAGAGGTCAAGCGTATTATTGAGAGGATCCACAACCGCCGGTGAATCAGAACTGAGCATGAACTCAGAACACGATTCAGCTCACCGCCGCACGATATATATCGAGAGGATGCGATTCTGGTGGCGGGCGAGCAAGTAATCGATGAAGTGCCCAATGATCGAGTTCGGTTTGTGACCAAACTTCGTGACGACGCGGCAGATCAGCGTGCCGCTGCGCGCGTGCCACTCGAGATTGATAGCGCCGTGCGCATTCTCGCTATGAATTTTCGCCCAACCGTGCGGACGCCCGGGACGCTGATGTTCTGTTGGAATGAGTCCGAATTTCTTCAACCGTTCATCGGTCATAATCTTTTCCCGCAAAGATCCGCGCCCGCTGGTGATCACTTGAATGACGGTTTGCATCCGTGCCTAGAAATTCGTTAGTCTGCACGCTTTTGCAACTGGCATTGTAGCCACGGCGCTCTGTCGCCGTGCGGTCCCATTCGCCCCGACAGAGCGGGGCGGCTACAACAGCCCTATTCGCCCCGACCCGCCTTCGCGCCAACTACGGCGTGGCAGGCAGAGCGGGCGGCTACAGCAGAGACCGAAACATCACGTAAACATCGACATATCCCTTTTCCGGATGCCGAAAAGCCTCGGGCAAAGTGCCGACGATATCGAAGCCGAGTTTCTGCCAAAGGTGCACGGCCGATTCGTTAGTCGAGATCACGAAATTGAACTGCATGGCGCGAAAACCGAGGCGCCGCGCTTCGTTAAGACAATGTTCACCCATGGCGCGGCCGACATGGCGACCGCGAACCGAGGGCGCGACCATGAAACCGGCGTTGGCCACGTGGGTACCACCGCCATGCTGGTTCGGCTTCAGGTGATAACTGCCCACGGCAGCGCCATCCTCTTCGGCCACGTAGGTATGCGCCTCTGGGTTGCACCAAAAAGCCATCGCGTCTTCCCGCGGCATCTCTGCATCGAAGGCGTACGTATCGCCCGCGACGATGATCTCATGGAGCATTTCCCAGATCGCGTCGTGATCGGCTTCGGTGGCTGGACGAATGTTCATGCCGGCGGGGTCTCTGCCAATTGTAGGGCAACCGCGTCGGTAAAAAATGGCAGGCGGAGCGCCCGCCCTACAAATTAGCGGTTCGCGACGAGCGGTGCGCCAAACAAAGCGCGAGCAAGATGGCGAGAATCGCAAAGTCGAGCGCCAGATGCCAGGCGAAGCTGAGATTCTCGCTCACGTGACCAAAGCAGCCGCAGTTGATATCAAGGCCGTGCGCTTTCGCGATGATGCCGCCGGCGATGAAGACGCAGATAAGCGCCGTCAAAATGGCCACGCCACCCCGGTAAAGACGATGAGTTATCAGCGCGAGCCCGCACAATATTTCGAGCCACGGCAGGTAAAACGCGAGCCGCACGCCAATCGTCCAGGGCAGGATCTTGTAGTTATCTATGTCGATTGCAAAACGGGCCGGATCAAACGCTTTGCTGATCCCGGCGTAAATGAACAAGCCGCCGACGATCAGATCGACCATGCGCCAGGCGATCTTCATTTCCGGCTTGCGAGCCACCCTTCCCAGCCGCCCTGGAGGACAAAGACGCAGTTCCTGCCTTCGGCGTCTTTCAACTGCGCTTGCTGGCGCAGTCTCCTGGCCACTTCGCGGGCGAGATTGCAACTTTGTGTGCTGCAATAAACGACAACCTTCTTGTCCGGAGACCACGTCGTCAGGAATTGCGGCAATAATTCGCTCCAACGGTCTTCATTCAATGGAATCGCGCCAGGAACATGATCCTTTTCGAACTCATTATCCGGACGCGCGTCCACCCAGATGGCACTCGCGCCCCAGGTGCGCGCCCCATCGGCGGTCACCATTTCCGAGGGAAGGTCGGGTGTTCGCCACGAAATCTTGTCGCGAAAATAAACGGCCTGCCCAATGGCAGGCAGGAAGGCCAAGGCGACAAGGAGCAGCGCTTGACGGACGAACCGGAACTTCACTTCTTATCTGGTGGACGGGGCAGCGGGCGTTACGACCGGAGCCGCGGTGACACTTGCATTGGCATAGAAGAGTTTCGGCGAGTCCTTCGGAAAATCGGGCCGGATGGTTAGCACCCCCGACATGGTATGGGCCGTCTGATTGGGCTGGATGTTAATTTTCCATTCACCTGCGGCACCCGGTTCGACTTTTGTAAGGAATGCCGAATTTGATGACGTCACCGTGATGTTCTTTGCCGGGAACGCCTTGTCTGCTCGGACCAGGATGGTCTTGGGCTTGGCCTCTTCATTCGCCTTCCAGTAGACAAAGATCGGAACGACGGAGAGCGTCTCGGGCAAAACGGCTTTCAGGGTAAGAATCGTGACGGCCTTCGGCAGATCCTCGGTTTCGACCGTGACTGTCTTGATCTGAGTTCCGGTGCGATCGCCAATCTTGAAAGTGGCGGTGACCTCACCTTTCTGACCGGGCGGGACTTCTTCATGCTGCGATTGCGCAACCGTGCAACCGCAGGACGTCTTGACCGACTTAAAACGAACGGGGGTCGTGCCTACATTTTCGTATTTGAAATGGCCCACCGCCTCCGCATCGCCAACGGCCGGATGCAATTCCAGAGTGGTCTGCTCCCATTTGAGTTCGGCGCGGGCCAGGCTACAGAGAAAGATTGATAAGATTCCAAGAAAGAACTTCGTTTTCATTTTTTCGAATAATGGTCCCTAACATACTCAGCCACCGCCTCCCGCCAAGAACGGGGAGTTTCGCCGGTGAGGCCGGCATATTTCGCCGAAGATAGCACGGTATAGGCAGGGCGCCGGGCGAGGAAGCCCGCCATATCCTTCAACTCTATTGGGCTCACAGTTTTCGCGGCCAGGGGCAGGCCAAATTCATGGCAGCAATCGAGCGCGTACTGCGCATATTCCTGCCAGCTGCACTGACCGCTGTTTGCGAAATGCAGTAATCCACCGGCGTCCGTCTCGAACAAACGCGGCAGCATTTGGGCAATATCGCGGGTATAAGTGGGAGTGGAGAATTTGTCCGCCACGGCTTCGACCTGCACGTGTTCGCGGGCACGGCTAATGATGTGATCGACGAAGCTCGGCCGATCCGGACCGAAAACCCACGAAACCCGCACGACCAGATGTCGATCGCGCAGTTTGCTGAGAACGTTGTCCTCCCCGTCCCGTTTCGACTCTCCGTAAACGCTGATCGGCAAGGTCTCATCGTCCTCAACGTAAGGCTCGCGTTTTTTGCCGTCGAAAACGTAATCGGTGCTGAAGTGAACCAGCTTGGCGTCCTTGCGATCGCAAATTTCCGCGAGTAGTTCGGGAGCGTCCGCGTTGATCACAAACGCCTCCTCGCGCCGCTCCTCGCAAAGATCGACATTGGTCATGGCGGCACAATTGATCAAAATATCGAAACCGAGAGGCGCAAGCAGTTGCTCAACCTCCTCGAGATCGCTGATATCGATCTGGGCGTGATCGAAGCCGACGACTTCGAATTTATCCCGGTACTCGCGCATGAGGGCCGCGCCGAGGCGGCCGCCGGAGCCGATGATGAGAAGTTTCATGCGGGTTTTGTAGCGGCGGTCTCTGCCGCCGGTCACGATTCGTTCCGGCGGACATAGACCGCCGCCAGAGTTTTTTCAAGACCGTCCCGCGCTTCAGCAACTAAGGCAGCACGCGCACGTGGTAGAAATGCTTGGTTACAGCCGCCCCGCCCGTATCTGTGAGCTGAGCTGAGCCGGTGGATACCGCCGTCAGATCGGCCACCCCGGAGATGGAGCTCCAGAAGGCATCGGTGAGCGCATCCTTGCGCTCCAGTCGATACGTCTTGCCCGCCACCGCCAGATAGAAGGTCACCGTGAAATCACTTCCGCTGCGCGCGACCGTAATGATGCGCAAAGTGCTCAACGGATCGAGCGGATTTGTGCCCGCTTGAAATTCCTGCAGATTCGTTAGGCCATCGCCATCGGGATCAGCGTTGGGATCGCTCACGCCGTAGAACGTTTCGAAGTCGTCGGACATGCCATCGCCGTCGGAATCGGCGCCGCCGAGCGGATAAAACTCAACCGCTCCGATATCGGTGCCATCCCCGCCGGTGGCATTGGCGAAGACCGGCGAATCGGCCGTGCGAAGCAGCCCACGCTGATCCAAAAGCAGCCCGAAACTTTTCCCCTTATCCAGGACCGGGCTGTTGATAGGAAACGCGTGAGTCAGTGTGGGCCCCCCATTGTTGGCCAGTGGGCCTAACAACGGATTCGTGTTACGAATGTCACCGGTAGCGTTCAATAACCCGCCCGGGCCCGGTGGTGCCATCACCGCCGGCGGCGTCGTTGCTCAAATTGTATCCCTGCGAGGTCACGGTGCCGCCGCCGCTGTTGAGAAGATTCGGTCCTTGCGATCCGGTGTTAAAAATGGTGTTGCTGACAGTCAAACTGGCCGCCCCACCAAAGGACACGAGGTTCGAGATGTCAGCCGAAGTGGAATTCGCGGTGTTATTCGCACTGAACGTGCAACTGCGCAGAGTCACGCTGCTGGAAATCCCAGCACCGTTGTTATCAACGGCGCCGCCATTAAATGCGCTATTGCCGCTCAAAGTACAGTTAGTGAGGATCACGGCCCCGCCAAAGTTTTCGATGCCGCCGCCGGTACTGCCGCTGGCGGTGTTGCCCGTGAGAGTGCTGTTCGTCACGGTCAAAGAGCCCCCTCCGCCACTTCCGTAATCGTAAATACCCCCACCGTCCGTCGTGACCGTATTCGTGCTCAGGGTACTGTTGCTTACGGTCAAGGCCCCGCGCAGGTTGAGCAAGCCGCCGCCATAGCGGGCCGTGTTGCCGTTAAGAACGCAATTGCTCACCGTGACCGTTCCGCTGTCATCGAGGATGCCGCCGCCCCCGCTATCGGGGAGACCGCCACTCGTGGCCGCTGCACCATTCGCAATCGTTAGGCCACTGATGCTCACAGTCGGGCCGCTGGCGGTGCCATTGCTAATCGTGAAGATGCGGTAGTTGCCTCCGCTATTGCGACCTACCGTCAGCACGCTGGCGCCGGGGCCTTGCACATTGATATTCGTGCTCAAATTCGGCAGCGCGGCGCTCAACTGAACTGTCCCGCTCACGCCGGGCGCGAACGTGATCACGTTGTCACCTGCCAAAGCGTTGGCGGCGTTAATGGCTTCGCGCAGCGTGCAGTCACTCAAACCGCAGAGGCCATCGTCGTGATCGAAGGTGTTGGTAACTTTCAAGGTGGCGCCGATTTGCCCGATCTCACTCTCAAAAGCGCCGATGTCGCTGCCATCGCCACCAATTGCATTGTTGATCGCCAGATTATCCTGTGGTCGCAAAAAGCCGCGCTGATCCGTGGTTAGTCCAAAGCTTTTCCCTTGGTCAATCGCCGGACTGTTAATCAAGAGAGACATGGTGTCGGTCAGCCCACCGTTATTTTGGAGGACGCCGATTTTGGCATCGAGCTTGGCGGCGTCGGTACCGATCTGATCTCCAGTGGCGGTGAAACCACTGCTGTGGTCGGCGGTGCCGATGAGGTTGTAGCCGTTGGAGGTAAAGGCGCCGTCCACATCGTTGCCTCCGCCAAAGCTGCCGGTGTTGCCGGCGCTGATGCTATTTCGCACCGCACTGCTGCCACTCAAGGCCGCCAGGCAACCGCTGCCGGGGGGAGCGAAGCCGTTGCTGATCCCGCCCTGCGCGCCTAGCCCGCTGCCGCCAAAGTTGCCGCTCAGAGTGCAGGCAGTGACCGTCATCGTGCCCTGATTACAAACAGCACCACCGTTGGCAGCGCCGCCGTTGCCGCCGAACTGCGTTCCGGTGCCACCACCGCCGCCGGCGGTACTGTTGCCATTAAAACTGCAATTGTTAACAAACAAGGTCGAGGACGGCGCATTGAAGACGGCGCCTCCCTGGCCCGCACCACCAGCGCCACCGCGGCTAAGTGGGCTCAAATCGGCCGCGCCATTGCCGCCAGCAGCTACATTGCCGCTCGTGATGCGATAAAACGTGCATCGGTTCAGCGTCAGGGTGCCGGCATTGTAAATGCCGCCTCCCTGACCTGACCCCCCATTGCCTCCGGACGCAGCACCTGCGGAAACCCCAGCGGCAAAGTTGCTGGTAAATGCGCAATCATTCAGGGTCAGCGCAGTTTGATTTAGTACGCCACCACCAAGGTTTGACGCTCCGGCAGCGCCGCCCGCCGTCCAGCCGTCACGAATCGTTAGGCCGGAAACCGTGCTGGTGCCGGCATTGAAACCGAAAACGCGATGGTTTTCGTTGCCGCTAACCGCTAACACGCGCGCGCCCGGACCGATGATGGTGGCGGAACCATTGACGTCCAACTCGCCCAAGCCGGCCTGTAAAACGATTGTGCCTGTGACGTTACCGGCAAAGGTGATCGTGCCGCTGCCTCTGCCGCCCACTGCCTGAATAGCCTCGCGCAACGTGCAATCGGCCCCGCTACAGACGCCATCGTTGTGGTCATCGGTTGTGGTGACGATGAATGATGGAACTCCACTCTGCTGCGGGTCTTGCGGCGCTTCATAGGCGCCGATGTCGCTGCCATCGCCGCCGCTGGCATTCGGAATCGACGCATTATCGTACGGCCGCGCGATACCGCGCTGATCAGTGGTTGAACCGAAGCTTTTACCTTTGTCGATCGCCAGGCTGCCAAAAGTCAGCGCGATCGTTTGCGTCGGTCCGCCGTTATTCTGCAACCCCAGCGGGTCGAGACCGGGGTCCGTGTTAATCTGATCGGTGGCTTGAGTGAGCTTTCCACCACCATCGTCGCTGCTAAGATTATAGCCGAACGAAAAAATATCGCCGGTGCCGCCACTGAGGTTATCGTGTCTCAGCGGGCACTGATTCAAAATGCAGTCGGCCAGCGTAATCTGGGTGCGCCCCTGGTTGGCTTGATCGTAGATGCCGTAAGCGCCGCCAGGACCCCCGTTGCCGCTCAGGGTACAGTTCGTTAAATCCAGCCTCGAATCAACGAAGGTATTAAAACTATTGTCATTGTCGATAGCTGTGCCGGCCCCGCTCGTAATCGTATTTCCGCTTAGTGTGCAGTTCCTTAGATGAATGTTGCCACTTGTCGAGGAAGCGAAAGTTACTTCATTCGAAATGGCTCCGCCGGCGACCGCGGAATTGCCGGCCAGCGTGCAATTGGTCAACGACACGGTCGCGTCCTCATTAAAAATGCCACCGCCCGAGCCGGCAAAATTGCCGTTGATTGTGCAACTCGTCAGGATCAACGTCGCGCTCGAATTGAAGATGCCGCCACCACTTTGTCCTGGTGCATTTCCGTTCCTGATGGTCAGACTATCCATGGAAACGTCGAAGGCTACGTTTCCCAGCTGGTTGTAGATTGTGAAAATGCGGAAAGCGGGCGCGGCCGCATCGCGAATGATGGTGCTGCCATTGCCAGCGATCACAAGAGCGTGATCATTATCGTAGACAATCACGGGCAACCCGCTCGGCCCCTGATCGGTGTTATCGACCGTGGTCAGAACATAACTGCCGTTCGTCGCCAGAATAATCGTGTCCCCTTCATTGTTCAAATTGGCGGTGTTGATCGCATTGATCAACCCGGCCACGTCGCCGTTAGCGATGCTGAATACGGCCGCCGGCATACGTGCCACGCCAAGGATTAGCAAAGCTATTCCAGCAAGCGGACAGAGCTTCATCCGATATGTCAGCACGGCACCCTCCCTCGCGCCCTCCTTAACAAAAAAGGATGACACCGGACAAGCCAATTGTCAGGTGAAGACTAATATAATGCCGAGGGTCTCACCCTACACCTGCCAGTAACGCGCGGCGCGCTTTGTAGCCGCCCCGCTCTGCCCGCCACGCCGTAGCAGCGCGAAGGCCGGGTCGGGGCTTCTCCTCTCACGGCGACAGAGCGCCGTGGCTACAATTCAGTACCGGCCTGCGCGCTCGAGCAACGGTTGCCACCACGACTCGATTGTCGATGATACCACTGAATCGTTTCAGCCAAACCGTCCTCGAAATCATGGCGCGGTTTCCATTTCAACTCGCGCTCGGCGAAGGACGCATCGATCGCGTAACGACGATCGTGCCCGAGCCGATCGGTCACGAACGAAATCAGGCTCTCCGGCTTGCCCAGCTTCTGCAGAATCAATTTCACCAGATCCAGATTCGTCATCTCGTTGTCGCCCCCGAAATTGTAAATCGCTCCCACTTTCCCCTCGAAAAGCGCCGCCACAATCCCGGCGCAATGATCCTCGACATGAATCCAGTCGCGCACATTCATGCCATCCCCGTAAACCGGCAGCGGTTCGTCGCGCAGCGCCTTGATGATCATGAGCGGGATCAGTTTCTCCGGGAATTGATACGGCGCCGTAATTGTTCGAACAGCGCGTGACGATGACTTCCTGCCCAAAGGTCTTGTGGCAGGCCAGAGCCAGCAGATCCGCGCCGGCTTTGCTCGCCGAATAGGGCGAACTCGGGTCGAGCGGCGATTGCTCCGTAAATTTTCCCGTTGCCCCTAACGACCCGTAGACTTCATCGGTCGAAATTTGAATAAAACGCTGGACCCCGTGCCGGCGCGCGCAATCGAGCAGCACGCTCGTCCCGATGACGTTGGTGTGAATGAAATTCTGCGGGCGAATTGATACTGCGATCGACATGCGACTCAGCCGCGAAGTTGATCACGGCGTAAAACTGATGCTCGGTCATGATCGCATCCATTTGGTCGGCATTGGCGATGTCGGCTTTGAAAAATTCGTAACGCTCGCCATGTTCCTCGACCACGCCATCGAGATTGGCCAGATTCCCGGCGTAGGTGAGCACGTCCACGTTGGTCACCGAGGCCGGCTTGTAATGTTGCAGAATGTAGCGAATAAAATTGCTCCCGATGAATCCGCAGCCACCGGTTACCAGTATGCGCACAGCGCCTACTAGCAGCGGCGAGGAGGCGCGCTAGCAGATTTTCCCGCCCGTGCGCCTCTGGTTTCGCACAAAGTCCACAAAGGTCACAACGGATGACTGAAAATGCAGTCCTCGCCGATATTTCTTTGTGACCTTTGTGCCCGTTGTGCGAGAAATTCCGAGGTCCGAAATGAAAGACGTATCAGTACGCCCCTGAAAGCGCGCTAGCGGATTTTCCGATGCTGCGGGATCAGCTGGAAAACTGGAAAGCCGCCTCGCCCAGACCGATTGGACACCGTGGCTGATTATCGCACTGGCTGCCTTCCTCCGCTTCCTTCTCCTCGGGATCAAGCCGCCTCACTTCGACGAGGGCATCAACGGCTGGTTCGTCGATCAAATGGTCAAGAACGGCTATTACAAATACGACCCGACCAATTATCACGGGCCCCTGCATTTTTACGTTCTCTTCCTGTCGCAAACGCTGTTCGGACGAAATGTCTGGGCGCTGCGCCTTGCCGGTCGTGCTCGTCAGCATCAGTTGCGTCTGGCTGACGCTTGAAGTTCGAGCCGTTCGTCGGGCCGCTCCGTCACCGGCTGGCCGCCCTGGCCATGGCGATCTCGCCCGGCTTCGTTTTTTACGGTCGCTACTCAATTCACGAAGTCTGGCTCGTGTTTTTTTCCATGCTCTTCATCCTCGGACTGCTCGGTCTCTGGAAATTCGGGACGCCGAGCTATCTCTGGTGCGCCGGCATGGGGTTGACCGGCATGATCCTGACCAAGGAAACCTACATCATTCACGTCGGCTGCGCCGCCATTGCGGCCGGAGTTTGTTACATCTCGGTCCGCCTGTCTCCACTTCCCGATGCCCGGCCGGCCAAACAAATCTGGGGATACATCGATCTCGCCGGCGTCATCGTCACCGGCGCAGTTGCGATTGTTTTCTTCTACTCAGGGACATTCTTCCACTGGAGCGGGCTGCGGGGTCTTTATCAGGCCTACGGCGCATGGTTTGCAACCGGGCGCGAGGGCCACGGCCACGAGAAGCCCTGGTTTTATTGGCTGAAGCTGATTCTGCGCTATGAAGTCCCAGTGCTGGCCGGCCTGGCTTTCTGCGCGCTTTGTCAATTCTTCAAGAACATCAATCTGCGCTACATCGCGATCTATGGCGTCGGCACGCTCATGGCCTACAGCGCTGTAAAATATAAGACACCGTGGTGCATCATCAGCATTATCTGGCCGTTCCTCTTTCTTTTTGCCGCCGGCGTTCTGTTTGCTCCTCCCAGATATCGTTTCGCAGTCTACGTTCTTTCGGCCGGTGTCCTGCTCGCTTCTCTGGGTTCCTCCATCTGGTTGAATTACTTCCACTGCACCACCGACACGGAACCGTACGTTTATGTCCAGACCTATAACGACATATTCAAACTCACTCAGCCCGTGCTCGAACTGGCCAAAAGCAATCCAACCTATTATCAAATGACGGGACACCTCGTACGCACCAGTTCCTATCCGTTGCCCTGGATTCTGGGCGACTTCCCGCGCGTCGGTTATTACGAGCACGATAACCTGCCAGCCGACGTCGACGCCGATTTTCTTCTCGTCCAGGAGGATCGCATCAAGGAGATCGAAGCGAAGCTCCATAAGTCTTACTACACGGAACCGCTCACCATCCGTCCCTACCAGGACACATCCAAGGTCTACTTCGAGGCCATCAGATTTAAGAACTTCTTTCCCGGGCGAGTGCCCGATTTCAAGGGGAAGGGCCCGGGCTAAACCCGGCGCGGTGATGAAGGCCCTTTCCGCCGGCTTAACTTTTGTCAATTTCTCGACCGTCTGCGCGCTGCTGCTGGGACTGATCGATGGCGGATTGGGCACGGCCAGCGCGTGTCTTCTCTCTGATGGTTGGCGCAATTGCGGCAGCGGGCGCTTATTTTGGAACCTTTGATTCCGGAGCGACAAACGATCTCACCGACCCGAAAAAAGTGGGAGCCGAACCACCGGAAAAAAGGCGGCGTTATTCCCCGGTCTTCTTCTGGATCATGGCTGGGGTCTTCACCATTTTCGCAGTGCGCTCGTTTTGCTGGCTCCTCTACATCGAAGGAGACGAGCTCAAGATCCAGTCGCCTAACAATCTGGGCGATCTGGCGCTGCACATTACCTACATCAAAGACTTCGCCAACGGCATCCCCCTGTGGCCGCTCAACCCGATTTTCCCGCTCGGAAAACTGCGCTATCCGGCCGGCCCGGACTTATTCAACGGACTGCTTTGCCTGGTTCATTTCGATTTAATCCGTGGTTTGGTCTGGGCCGGGTTGCTCGCATCGCTCGCGACTTTCTACGCGCTCTTCCGCTGGGGCGGTGTCTTCGCGGTGGCGGGATTCCTGTTCAACGGCGGGATCGCCGGATTTGAATTCCTAAAGACCCTGAAGTTTCTCGATTACCAGGGGGTTAAGACCATTGCCTGGAAAAGTCTTCCCCTCTCGATGTTTGTCACTCAGCGCGGGCTGCTCTACGCGATTCCGGTGGGATTGCTCCTGCTCTGGCATTGGCGCGAAAAGTTTTTCCGAAGCGCGCAGACTCGCCCGCCCCTGCCCTTCTGGCTTGAACTTTCCTTCTACGCCTCGATGCCGCTCTTCCACGTTCATACGTTCCTCGCCCTCACCATCGTTCTTGTCGCCTTCCTTGTTTGGGGCGATCCGCCCACGCGCGGACAGATCGTTACTCTTTTGGGCAGCGCGTTGCTCCCCGCGACTTTCCTGGTCTGGCTGATTACGGACCATTTTCATGCGCGCTCGGTCCTCGCCTGGCATCCGGGCTGGGTCATGAGCGATCCCGACTTCGGACGATCCTCCTTTGTTCTGTTCTGGTGGGATAACTTCGGAATCTTTATTCCACTCGTCCTGGTGTTGTTCGCGACTTGCGGCTGGCGCGCCTGGAAAAGTAACGAGGGTTTGGGCAAAAAACTTTCGGAAGATCTTGCCTTCCTTGCCGCCGCAGCCGCGATCGTCACGCTCGCTCTCCTCGCCCGGCTGGCGCCATGGGAATGGGACAACCTCAAGATCATGATCTGGGCCTACTTCATCGTCCTGCCTTTTCTCTGGAAGTATGTCGTCGCGCCCCGGTCGTACCCAATCCGGATCGCACTCTGCCTTGTTCTTTTTGGTTCTGGTTTTGTAACCCTGTTTGGGGGCCTGGCCGCCGGCCGCCCCGGATTCACGTTTGCTACCCGCTCCGAACTGGATGCCGTGGGCGTGGCGGTCGAAGAATTTCCCGTCGACGCACGGTTCGCGACTTATCCGACCTATAATCATCCACTTCTTCTGCAGGGACGGAATGTCGTGCTCGGCTATGCGGGACATCTTTGGACGCAGGGCTTCGATTACGCTCACTTCAGCCATGTTTTGAATGACCTGATGCTGGGAAACGGGGACTGGCTTGGCGCGGCTCATCGCCTGGGCGTCCGCTACATTTTCTGGGGACGCCAGGAGAAATCGAATTACGCAAACAGCACGCGCCCGTGGGAGCACATGTTTAAACCGGTCGCGAGCGGCCCGTGGGGCGCGATCTACGATATTGATCAACCGCCACAGCCGACGGTCGCACCCTGATCACTTCGTCGTCCGACAAGAGAATCTCCAACGTCCAGGCTCCAACTCCGAAAGGACTTCGCGAGCAGGCATTCAAAGAAGCTTCAATTTTCAATCCGAAGCCACGCCGCTCCGCATCTTGGAGCTTGATCATTGGCGTTTCTCTGGAGTTTGGGGTTTGGGATTTGGAACTTACCACCGGTTCGCCACTACAATGCCTCGCCGGTTCGCGTCGCATCCGGCACGCCGTTAAGTACGAGCTGCCCGAGCGCGACTTGTTTGCCGTTTACAGTGGCTTCGACCCGGAACTGCAGGAGCTCGGCCATCTGCGCGAGCCGATCCGCCCGAAGGATGATGCGCTCGTCCGGTCGCACCGCCGCGAAGAATTTCATCTGCTGGATGGCGGAAAGTAAAAAACGCGGAGGCGCCTTTGCGGAATAAGCGCTGGCCGCCGCGATCCCGGCCGTTTGGGCCAGCGCTTCGGTCAGAATCACGCCCGGCACGATCGGATCGTCCGGGAAATGACCGGCGAAAATCGGATTTTCGCGATCAAAAGTCATGGCGCATTCGGCCATCGTACCCGGATCACAGGCGATCAATTCCTGCACAAAAACAAACGGCGGCCGGTGCGGAAGACCAAGAACCGCCGGATCAGGCGAGGTCTCTTTCCTGGGCCGCTTCACCCGCAAACGTCCAACGCTCAACGCTCAACGTCCAACGCTCAATTCAGACCCGCCGAATCTGCTGCGCGAAGTGATTCCACTCCGCTGATGCCGCGACCAAGGACAACATCCCGCGGCGCCTCTCCCTCTTAAAACTTAAAGCTTAACACTTAAAACATCCCACTTATCCGTTCACGAAGTAGGCAAACTTCCAGCTGCCGCCCACCCGCGTAATCCCGGCGCGATAGCCGTCGTAATTGAGAGACTCATCGGCGAACTGAGGAGGCGCCACCATAAACATTTTTCCGTCCGAATTTTTCTTCTGCACGAATTTTTCGGTCAGGATGCCTTCCAGTTCAGGCCATAGATTTTGATCGTCCCAAAACTTAAAGACGCCGTCGCCCGACTTTTCCGGCCTGAGACTATATCCAAAATCAGGCGTCATCATCCCGGCCAGCGTGTTCACATCGTGACTCGAGACCGCCTTCTTCAGGCGTGACACGAAGGCTTGGAAATCAACGTCGCTATCCTCCCGCAGGCTGGCCTTGGTTTTCTTGGAGAGCGCGGCCTTCTTCTCCTGCTCCGTTTTCGACGGGCTTTTACAACCGCATAATCCCACGGCAACCAGCAGCAGAAGGCAGGCAACGATCTTCATCGTATGTAGCTGTGTCACGTTTAGCCTCTCAATTCAAGACTGTCCTGCCGCCGGAGGTGAGGCGCCCGCCTTGCCCGCCGGAATCTGGATGGGCGGTGCCGCAGAGTCCCTATGGCCGCGCGCGGTTGATCGTCTGCGCAGGCGCAGCGGATGGGCCAGAAAGACAAAATACATCGCGCCGAAAAGATCCTGCAGCGTGCAGGGCGGACTCGTTAGGCGAAGCGGCCCGCCACGCAATCCGGCAAAGACCTGCTCACAAGTCAGCTCCCGCGGCGCCGGCATGCTGGTGTAATGATTCCCGAAAGCTTGCAGGCGATGCGCGTCGGAGGTCGCAATCAACGGCTTGCCATATCGCCTGGCCACCCGGACCGCCCGCCGGTTCGGATTCACCGGACCTTTATGAAAGTGGCAGAGTTCGATGGCATCGAAACAATCGATTTCCTGCAAAAGCCGCCGGCCGATCGATCCGCCGAGCACGTAAAATGGATGCGGCGCGATCGTAAACAGGGTGCGGCCCCGCCTGGCGCGCAGCTGTCGCAAGTCTTCAAAATTGTGAAGTCGCGCGATCTCCTGCGCGGTCACATTCAGAATAATGACGTCCGCGCCCTGCAGCCGCACCTCCGCCGCCGGAATCAGCAAGATTCCCATGTCTGCGGCATGGGCAAAAACCTCGGGCCGATCGAGGACCGCATCATGCAGGGTGATGGCGAGAACGCGAAAGCCAAGCGCCGAGGCGCGCTCGATCAACTGATGCGCAGAGTAATCAAGGATATCCTTGGGATCATCCAAGGTATGAATATGGAGATCCAGTTTGACCCAATCCATTGCCGTACCCTCCGCTGAAGCCTCCATCACGGACAATGTCGTCAGCAGCGCTCATGCCTCAAGCGCTTCCTCCCGCTGCTCCTGATCCTAATCGTGCTCGTGCTCGATTTCTTCGATTATGATTATGAGCACGATTACGAATAAGACAAAGCCCTTGCGAGCTCTCATCTCCCATCTACCATCTTTCATCTTCCGATACGCGCTCGGGTGGTGAAATGGCAGACACGTACGTTTGAGGGGCGTATGCCGAAAGGCATGGGGGTTCAAGTCCCCCCCCGAGCATTCTCTTCCTTCTCACCTGTCGCGCCGTAGCCTCGCGCGAAGGCGGATGATCATGCTCCTGACCCTGCTCATGATCGTAATCGTGCGGGTGCTCGACGCTTCTCTCGATTGCGTTCAAGTCCCCCCCCCGAGCACCACCGCCGCGTCGCTAGCGCGGCGGAAGCTCCAAATCCCAACATCCAAACTCCAAGATCCGGACAGCCGCGAGACGGATCAAAGTCTCCCCGCTCCTGAATTCCGACCGCTGTCCCCTGTCCTCTGTCCTCTGTCCTCTGCCCCTCCGGGATTTGTAGGTCTCCGCCTTACAAATCTCCGAGATTATCGGGTTCGTTAGGTAAAAAACGATTCCGTTTTCGGCCGATTTTTGTTAAGCAGGACAGCGTCCACCCCACATTATGAAAAACTCACCGCGTGTACCCAATCTGACTTCTGTCCTCTGTTTTCTGACTTCTGTCCTATGTCCTTTTTCCTCAGCTTTCGCCCAGGGCCCTCTCACTCCACCAGGCGCGCCCGGGGCGACCATGAAGTCGCTCGATCAAGTCAAAGCAGGCACACCGATCGATCCGACTCAGCCCGGATTGACGTACCCCTACGTGATCGGCGCTTCGGGAAACTACTATCTCACCGGAAACCTGACCGTCTCAACCGGCGATGGCATCGACGTCAACGCGAGTAGCGTCACGCTCGATCTAAACGGTTTCACGATTTCATCCACTTCGAGGTACCGCGTCAGGCAACGGCATTTTCCTAAACAACGTCCATGATGTCACGATCTTGAATGGCCACATCGTGGGTGGCGTCACCTTCAACGGCAGCTCTTTCAGCACCGGCCCGGGATTCTCGAGCGGAATCATCTACGTGTTTCCGGGGAACAACCCCGTGAATGTCCGCGTCTCCGGAGTTTCCGTGTCCGGCGGTATCGGGACGGGCATCGAACTGGGAGTGAGGTACTCAAACGTGGTCGATCATTGCACCATTCGCACGATGGGTGGCCAGGGAATTCACGCCGGCGTCGTGGAGAACTGCACGGCTTATCAATGTGGCAGCAATGCCATCAACGCGGTGACGGCCACGGGCTGCTACGGAGTGACCACCAGCAGCGCACGCGGCGTCTTCAGCTACACCGCGATCAATTGTCTATGGCGTGAGCGTGTCCGGCAACGGAGTCGACTCTTTGACCGCCTCTGATTGCTACGGGGTCAGCACTTCCGGCGTCGGTGTCAATGCGAGTGCCGCGCACAATCGTTACGGCACCAGCAACAGCAGCGATGGCGTGAGCACCACCTCGGCCAGCAATTGCTACGGCACCAGCAGCAGCGGCCGCGGGATCTTCGCCAGCTCCAGCGCGGAAAACTGTTATGGCATCGGTAACGCCAACGGCTATGGGATTGCTGCGGCCAACGCCAGCAACAGTTTCGGAGAAAGTCTCGGCAGCGGGACGGGACTCTCCGCTCTTTATAATGCCATTAGTTGCGTGGGTTACAGCGCCAGCGGCTTCGGATTGAATGCTGTGCACAATGCCAGCGATTGCTACGGCCAAAGTACCAGCGGAACCGGCTTGCTCGCGGGAGCCACCGCCAGTAATTCCAGAGGGGTCAGCAATGGCGTCAATCCCGGAACTGGAACAATCCAGACGGGCCTGGGCGCGACGACCGCGATCAATTGTTACGGAAATAACACCAACAGCGGCGACGGATTATCTGTTTCGTTCATCGCAATCGGTTGCTTTGGCTCCAGCCAAACCGGGACCGGCCTGCGCGCCTACATCGCGAATTCCTGTTGGGGGAATACGGAGACGGTTCCCAACAAGTACAATATGCTTTGATCAATTAGAGATCATCGCTCGATCTCGCGCGCCCTAACGAAAAGGATTGCCATCGGGCCGGCATTCAAAATACAGTAGGCCGTAATTCTGTTTAGAGATCAGAAATCAGAGAAGTCATTCATCTGTGAAAATCTGTGTTTGTCTGTGGCTGATTCTAACAACCGGCATCGCGACCGCGGCGCCATTTGAAGGCAAGATCGACATTGCCGTCACCCAAGGAAACGAAACAAAACCGATGCTTTACACGATCGGCGGAAATCTTCTGCGCATCGAAGCGTCCGGCGGCAACTTTCCGAACCCGATCAACATCGTCGACCTCAAATCAGGCGAGACAACGATCGTTTATCCGCACAACCGCAGCTTTGTGCGACTGAAACCGGCCGGCGATAAGGCGCCTTCCCAGATGCCGCCCGGAATTCCAACTCCTCCGCCCGGAATCGGCCCTCAGCCTAACAAGTTGCCTCCCGGCGTACCACCGATGCCGACAGCGCCGGCCGGAGTTCACCGCCAATTGCCGCCGGGCGCTCCGCCCATCCCGACGCCCTCAGGCGGATTGCCACCCG
Organism: uncultured Verrucomicrobiae bacterium; assembly: GCA_963788855.1. Lineage (GTDB taxonomy): Bacteria > Verrucomicrobiota > Verrucomicrobiia > Chthoniobacterales > UBA10450 > CAWBIE01. Next base: position 630,278 of record CAWBIE010000001.1, on the reverse strand, counting down.
GTGTCGGTCCGCAGCCTTCATCGCGGCGCCGGAGCACCAGGTGCACAAGCGGCCCTGGCATGCCCGGCGCTGCCGGCTATGCCTGGCGCGCCGCCGACGATGCCCGGCATGCCGATGACCATGCCGCCGATGCCGATGGAAAAACTCGAGCTGAAACCGACCGGCAAGAAGGACAAAATCCTCGGCTACGAGTGCGAGCAATTTGAAATCAAGCAGCGCGGCGAAACGATGGAGATCTGGGCCACGGATCAATTGCCGCCCTACCAGGCGTACCTGCGCAACGAGCCGCACCGCTTCGGTCCGCGCATGATCGAAGAGCAATGGCCGGCGTTGCTAACGGCGAAGAAATTATTTCCGCTGCGCGCGAGCCTGCGTTTTGACATTGGTCCGGGTCAGACCGCCGGACCGGAGCGCTTCCACTTCGAAGTAAAATCGATCAAGCCGGAAAAAGTCAGCGACGAAAAACTATTTCAGCCGCCGGAAGGTTATTTCGAAATCCAGCCGCTCCCGTTTTAGAAAGCGTCATGAACCGCGGATTGCCCGCTTTCGCCGAGGCTACAGCGTGGCAGGCGCGAATAACGCGGATAATCAGACTTTCTGCGAGCGGGAAATGCGCCTCTCGATTCTGCAAAGTTAGGCGCCTGTTCGCAAAAACTCTCTGGCATTGCTGATCCGCGTAATCAGTGTAATCCGCGGTTCGTTTCATGGATCGGGCTTGCTTTCCTAACGAAAAAGATTGCCATCCGGCCTTAATTTGGCGTAGGACAGAGTCCTACTTCACTCACCCCTATGAACACGCAAACATTCCGCTCTGTCGTTCTTTTTCTGTCATCTGTCCTCTGTCCTCTGTCCTCCGTCCTGGCCCAGGGTAGCCTGACGCCGCCCGGCACGCCTGGGGCCACCATGAAATCGTTAGACCAAATCGCGTCTACCGGCATCGCCATCAACACTACGAACACGCCGGGCAACGGGACCTACGAATTCATCATCAATCAACGTGGCTCCTACTACCTCACGGGGAACCTCGGTGTAACGAAGACAAATGGCATTTTAATCAGCTCCGATGGCGTGACAGTCGATCTCAACGGATTTCAGATTTCGCGCAGCAGCGGATCGGCTGGCGATGCGATTACGATCCAGACCAACGATGACCGCTGCACGATCAAGAATGGCTCGATCAGCGGGTTTGCATTTGGGATCGATTGTATATCAACTGGCGGTTTGAGTCCGCACACCGCTTACGCAGGTCATCTCTCGCGGCTTGGCGTCGGATCTTGTACGACCGCGGCGAGCGTCGGAGGCTGGGAGATCGACCATTGCACCTTCCATGACAACGTATCAGGACTTATTGTCTCGACTTGGAGCGCCGCGGTTTCCAATTGCGTTTTCAATCACAACTCGGGAACGGCGCTCGAGGTCGATCTCCCATCGGTGATCAGTAATTGCTCCGCCATGTTTAACACCGGTTTGGTCGTTTTTTCTTTTGGCGATGGCTCCACGGCAACCAATTGCTCGGTTTCGAGCAACCTCCCGACCGATCAGGCGATTTCTGCGGGTAATGGTTGCACACTGATCGATTGCAGTGCGTATAACAATCAAAGCGGGAATCGTGCGATTTCAGCAGAATCTTCTTGCACTCTGACTAACTGCAACGCCAGTGGGAACAGCACAACCACAGCCGGAATTTCCGTCGACGCAAACTGCACTCTAAATGGATGCACGGCCTCGCAGAATGTTGCCGCTGCCGGCATCATGACGGGCGACAACTGTACAATCAGTCATTGCACGGCCAGCGCGAATAACAGCTCGGTCGCGAGTTCGTTTGGACTTCAAACTGGAAGCAATTGCACGCTGACTGACTGCACCGCTTCGGCTAACAACAATGCCAATGGTTCGCTCAGCAACACTACAGGCGTGGGCATTTCGGTCACGAACAATTGCACGTTGACCAACTGCACAGCCGCTCTAAACAAAGGTGACGGTATTGAGCTGGGCGCGCGCTGTCAGCTCGCCGGATGCACTGCCAACGGCAATGGCAACGGAACAAATGGTTCGGGCATTTCGGGCGGTATACGTACGGTGGTGAAAAATTGCGCGGCGTTCGATAACATGAAAAACGGCATCGTGGTTTCTGCCAACTCAGTGGTCTTAGAAAACCACGCGAGTCACAACGCACAAGGCGGTGCAAGCACGGCGGCTGGAATTGATACCAGCAGCGGCAACGACAGCCGCATCGAAGCAAATCGGACACAGAACAACGGCATTGGCATCGGTATTCACGCGACAACAAATGACATAATCATTCGCAATTGGTCGAACGGTAACGCAACGCAATACAATCCGGCTACCGGGACGAACTTCGGCCCGATCGAATCACCCAGCACCTCGACGCATCCGACGGCCAACTTTTGATTTCGAGTCAAATGATTTTCACTTCTGTCATGAAAACCAATCGCCTTTCACTAATCACCACCGTGCTCGCGAAGACTTTCGGAGTTTACCTTCTGGTCGCGGCGAATGCCGCGTTCGCCCAGGGTTCATTCACTCCGCCGGGCCCGCTTGCCGCGTAGGGCAACGTCCGACAAGTAAATGGTTAGACTTTCCTCTTCGAACTTGTTAGGCGGGAGTCATGCTGATCCCCAGACCTTCTGCGCTCTGCCTGCTCTGCTCCGTCCTCTTTCTCCTGTCCTCCGTCCTCTGCCCTCTGTCTTCTGTTCTGGCACAGGGTTCCCTCACTCCGTCCGGCACACCCGGGCCCAGCATGAAGTCGTTAGACCAAATCGAGGCGCGCACCCCGATCTCCGCTTTGCCGTTCACCATCGGGACCTCCGGTTCCTACTACCTGACCAAGAACCTCAGCGTCACAACCGGTAACGCCATCACGATCAATGCCAATAGCGTCACCCTGGATTTGAACGGGTTTACCATTTCGTCCACGTCCAGCCCCGCCAACGGCGCAGGCATTCTACTTTCATCCGGGATACACGACATCACGATTACGAACGGCCATATCGGCTGCGCCGGTACGGGCCCTGTGATCGCAGCGCACAAGTATCTAACTGGCCTCGGGCCGGATTCCTAAGATCCTTCTCGCCAATTAGTCTTACGGCGAAAACAACGGCACCCGAGACGAGGTTGTTACTTATTCATATAATATGCCGTGAAGAATCGGAGGTCGGCGATCGGATGTCAGAGCGCAATTTCGAAGTTCCAGGGAGCCTTAATTTCTGATTTCTGACTTCTGACTTTTGACCTCTGATCTCTGACCTCTGATCTGTGACCTCTGATCTCTGACCTCTGTCCTCTGCCCTCTGTTCTCTGCCCTCTGTCTTCTGCCCTCTTCGCCATCGGACGAAGTCGCCGTGGCGACCGTCCCTTTGAAATCCGCGCAATCCGCGGTTAAATCCTCCGCTGCCTGGATCGCCTTTTGAGAGGTATCCAGCCGAGAGCGCCAGCGCCTGGAACATCAACGCCGCCCGAGAAAGTGCCCACCACGAAAATATTACATTTTTCGTGCAGCGCGCCTCCCGAATCCCTTTGTAAAAAAGGGAGATTCTCTTTTATGACAACCAACCCTCGCCAGCCGCTGATCACCACCCTCGTCGCAAGAGCATTCGGCGTTCACATCCCCGCTTCCACCATCGGCGGCGCCATTTTCTACTTTCTACTTCCTACTTTCGCCTTTCCGCTCGCTGCCCTGCTTGTTCTGTCCTCTGTCCTCTGTCCTCTGTCTTCCGCTTCGGCTCAAGGCTCCCTCACTCCTTCGACCGGTCCGACTCCGACGATGAAAACGCTGGATCAGATCGACACGCACATCGGGCAGGTTGGCGACCAGCGCACGCCGATCTCGGCGTCCAATGTGATCTACGCCTCCGGATCATATTATCTGACGGGCAACCTTAGCATCGGAAGCGGCGGCGGCACAGCGATTACGATCGCCGCGAGCGGAGTGACGCTTGACCTTAACGGGTTCACCATTTCATCAAGCGCTAACCCGAACAGCGGCACTGGCATTCTGATCAACTCTGGCCTAACGGACATCACGATTATCAACGGTCACATCGCCGGCAACGTCATTTACGACGGAAGCACTTTTAGTGGCTCGGGTTTTGTCGCCGGGATCTCTTACACCGGCTCCGTCGCCCAGCAATGTCCGCGTCGCGGGAGTCTCGGTCATTGGATGTCTAACTTATGGCATTTTTCTCGACTTTACCGACACCGTCGTAGAATCGTGCACCGTCGAGAACATCGGAAGCTACGGAATTTATGCGACCAGCATTTACCGTTCGGTCGCTTATCAATGCGGCAGCAATGCCATCTACGCCAGGACGGCATCCGACTGCTGGGGCTTTGGCGCAGTAGTGGGCAGCGGGTTGGTTGCCCTCACCGCCAACAACTGCTACGCCACGAGCAACACCAACACCGGGTTGTTCGCCACGACCGCTAATGGCTGCTATGGCACTAGCACCACCGGCGACGGGTTGCTCGTCACGACGGCTAATAATTGCTTCGGCTCTAGCGCCGACGGGGGGGGATTGAGGCGTCGACGGCGAGTAACTGTTATGGCCAAAGCGGCAGCCATTTCGGGTTGTCGGCCACGACCGCCAGTAACTGCTACGGCTTTAGCACCAGCAACACCGGATTGTCTGCCGGCGAAGCCCAAAACTGCTTCGGCTTAAGCAACAGCGGCACCGGATTGTCCGTCCAAGCTGCCCGAAACTGTTACGGCAGCACTGCCGCTAGCGCGGCACGGCGATCTCCGTGCCAAACGCCGGGGCGATTACAGGATGTCTTGCGTCTGGCAACACTGTGGCCGCGCACGGAATTACGGCGGCATCTGGCTGCACTATCTTCGCCTGCGCGGTTTATAGTGGCACGGCCGGTATAACCACGGCTACAGCCTGTAGCGTGACAAACTGCACGATCACGGGAATTTCTACCGGAAATGGGATTACCGTGGATACCGGGAGTAGCGTGACCGGTTGCACTGTAAAGCGGAAGCGGGGGTGACGGCATCGCGACAGCAAGCGGGGCCAGCGGGTGTACCGTGCTTAATTGCAACGCCTCCAACAATGGAGGCGACGGGATTCATCTTGTCGGCCTGGAGAAGAATAACCGGGTTGACGGCAACAATGCCAGCAGCAACACCGGCATTGGAATCCATCAGGAAGACGGACCCGACCTCATCGTCCGCAACATGGCCCGCGGAAATGCCACAAACTACTCACCCTCCTCTGGCACCAGCGTCGGCCCCATCGGCACGCCCAACACCGCCACCAGCCCGTGGGCGAACTTCTAGTAAGAACGCGATGAACCGCACGAAGTTTCTCGACATTTTTGATCGGACACGCTCAAATCGCAGCTCAGCAGCGATACCCGGGAGGTGCGTATGAAAAGGATTGGCTTCTTCCTTCTTATTATGGTCGCACCATTTTTTGCGCGCGCCGCTACCACTATCGACGCCAGCAACTATACCGCCTGGGGCGCGAACATCGGTTGGACCAACTGGCTGGCTGATAGCGCGGCCGACGGCGTCTCCGTGGGCGAATTCATCTGTTCCGGGTGGATCTACGGCGCCAACGTCGGCTGGATTAACGTCGGCAACGGCAGCCCAGCCAACCACATCCAATACCAAAATAATTCCGCCACCGATTTTGGCGTGAACTATGGAATCGATCCGACTCAGCCCGGCTTCGGTATTTTGCGCGGCTACGCTTACGGCGCGAACATCGGTTGGATTAATTTCGAAGCGACCGGCAACCCGCGCATCTCCCTCTCCTCCGGCAACCTTTTTGGTTACGCATATTCCGCCAACTGCGGCTGGATTAGTCTCAACGACGCTCTCGGAAAAGTGCAAACCGATCACATTGCGATGGGCGTGGACAGCAACGGCAACGGGATCCCTGACGCGTGGGAGTATTTATATTTCGGCGGACTGCTTGGAGCCGGCGGTCAGAATCTGGATGCGGATGGCGACGGCATAACGAACCTCCAGGAATATCTCGACGGCACCAATCCGCTTGTCCGCACGGACGCGTTGCGCATTACCGCATTCGCCAGCAACTCGGGCGGCACCAGCTCGAATGTCACCTGGACCAGCAACGCCGCGCGTCTGTACATCATCGAGACGAATACCGATTTGTTATCCATGTTTAATCCCGATACGATCTTTGGAACTCCGTTCGCGCCGGATGCCGGCAGCTCCACCAGCAAAGTTCTCGTGGAGTCGTTAGCCAACAAACGATTTTTCCGTGTCCGTTCCGTCCGCCCGTTGCCCTAAAATTTTGTCCAGAAACCGACAGTTCAGACGCCCTTTTTTCGCTTTGCAGCACCCGGCTCGTTCATGTATATAGTCCGCCACCTTCTTAAATCACACACCCATGGCTACTTATAAATACCGACAAAATTCCATAAAAAACAGCGTTTTTCCTTGCTCTCCATCCGCGAATTGCCTAGCATTTCCGTCACCTCAACTATTTCCGCTAATGCGTCGATCTGTATCACTGTTTTGTCTCGCTGCCGCCCTGGCTTTCGCTTCGTTTGCCTCGGCGCAGTCGGTCGTGACCGATCCCGTCGGGTTCATCACGCTAACCGTTCAGGGGACCGGCGGCGTTGGAACCAGCGCTCTATCGTTTCTTGGACTGTCCTTCACTCAGCCGGTTAGCTATCAAGCCGTCCTCTCGTCTGCCAGTGGAACCACTCTCACGGATAGCAGCGCCACGTGGAGTGACGGTCAATTCAACGGTGCAAACGGCACGTATTACATTGAACTCACCACCGGTACCGGGGCGGGACGTACGTCGAACATTGTTACCACCACCATGTCGACCAAGAGCCTAACGACCGCGATCGATTTGAGCTCCTTTGTCACTGCCGGAACAGGCTACAAGATTCGGAAGAATTGGACGCTCGGGACGGTGTTTGGGCCTAATGACGAATCCGGATTACAAGGCGGCACCTCCAGCACGGCGGACCAAATTTTGGTCTACAACCCGGCCACCACGCTATACGCGACCTATTATTACAAGACGAGCGGCGTGGGTGGAACCGGCTGGAGATCGACCACCAGCACGTCGCAAGATGCTTCGGGCACCGCGTTTAATCCGACCGACGGACTGCTCATAAAGCGCCAGCAGTCTTCAACCGTGTCCTTTGCGCTGGCCGGAGCTGTCAAGTTGGGCCAAACCTCAATCCCAGTCGCGACTGGATTGAACATTCTGAGCAACGTTTATCCCTCTGGTACATTTACGCTCGGCAATTGTGGTCTTTTCGAGAGTGGCATAGGCGGCGGCACCTCCAGCACGGCCGATCAAGTCCTGATTTATAATTCCGTCACCGGGCTATACTCGACCTACTACTACAAGACCAGCGGCGTAGGTGGGACCGGGTGGAGATCGACCCTCAGCACATCGACCGATGCTTCCGGCACGGCTATTCCTTTCGGTCAGAGCGTTCTGGTTCAGAGAACGCAAGGACGTGCTGCCTTCCAGTGGGTAGCTCCGCAGCCTTTCACGATCACCAACTAAGGGAAAAAATAATATGAAAAGATTGGCTATAATCTTCACAGCCGGGGCAATGGCGCTCTTGGCAACGGGTAAAGTTGATGCAGCGCAGGTAACTTGGGGCGCAGCTCAATCGAATGGCATCGGAGATGCCAGTGGAGTTGCCTTGGCCAATGGATCCAACGACGTGATGCTGCTGGGGAGCTTTAATATTACGAATGCTCAAATCATCGCGAACGCGACCGACGAAGCGTTCCTGATGAGCCATTTCATTCAGTTTGGATCGTCCACCATCGGTGATGGCGGACCGATCAACGGCGGCGGCAGCAGCGATAATGGGTATTTTCTCGGCAATTCCAGCGCCTCCAGCCTCAATCTGGGCGTGACCCATGCCGAGATTTATTATTGGTGCTTCAATTCTTCCAACACGGCCAATGCCACTCAATATGGCATTTTCACGGCTCCAAGTAATCCTGCCTGGATTTTTCCTGCCGACACCGACGTTCCGAGTTCGACAACCACCGATCTGGCCGATGTGCCTCATGATATTACCGGTATTCTTTTCGGATCGTACGGGACCGGCCTGTCGTCGGACACCACCTCCCCATTGTTTAATCTGAAGTCGTTCGCCGCCATCCCGGAGCCCTCGACCGTCGCTTCCTTGATCTTCGGTGGAGCCGTCCTCGGCATCGGCGTTCGCCGTCGTATCAAGCGATAAGCGACTTCTTTTTCCTTTTGTAGGGGAAGCTGTCCGCTCGCGAAAGCTTTCGGAGCTAGCTTCCCGGGAAATTCTAGGGCCCCTCTTTTAGCATCGCCCGCGCCTCCTTCCCCAAGCTACAGCACGCCATGGGGGCGGCCGATCCACCTCCGGCCTCTGCTCCGTCGCACTCAAAGGGTGCCGCGCAACCCGGGTGATAGGCCCGCGCACAGTTCGTCACTCCATCACTCCATTTCTCCACCACTCCAATTCCCTATCCCCATCCTTCCTTTCCCCGCTCGAGGCTGGTAATCTGCGTCATCCGCTGCCTGCCCGCCGGAATTTGACATGAAGGCGGGGAATCCGCGGTAATCTTCTTCTTATTTTATGAAAACAATCTCACTCCTGTCCGCGGTCATTGGTCTGACTTTGCTCATCAGCCCTCAGCTGCGCGCTGACTCAAACGTCATCGCCGAAGACGACGCCAGCCAATCCGCTTACGGCGGACAATGGGACAACAGCAAGAACGGAGGCAACGGCTTCAGCAGTTGGACCCTGACCACCGAAGGCAATGACAGCGATCGTCATTCCGGATTCTTTATCGCCGACACGAAAACCAACCAGGATTTGAATGGCATTGCCAAAAACGACAAAGCTTTCGGCACCTTCGCCAACGGCTCCGGCTTCGAGCAAGCCGTGGCCTATCGCGGACTCGAGAAACCGCTCCAGGTCGGTGATTCTTTCTCGTTCATGATGGAAAATGGACCGTTCGAACAAAAATTTGATAAAGATGATCCAACGCCGGGTTCGATCGGTATCGTTCTGCGCTCCGGAAATGCGAACTCGTCGGTCGCAGATTACAACAAGGATGCCATTTTCGAGTTCGGGTTTTACCAGGGCAAAAATAATTACCAGATCTACGACGGCTCCGGCGCGGACAAAGTCGATTCCGGCGTCCCTTTCACCGACGCCGGCGTTTCTGTGACCGTGACTTTGACCGGTCCGGATACCTACGACTTGGAGATTCAGACGCTGAAAGACAAGAACGTGGTCAAGCTGCCCGGCCGGAAACTCAGCAGCAGCAATCCGATCCAGAGCATGGCCGTGTTCAATCGTAACAGCGAAAAATACGACGCCTTCTTTAATCAGTTTCAGGTCAGCCGCGAAGCCAAATAGCTGATGGTTGATGGTTGAGAGTTGATTGTTTACAGCCGAACCGGCTTTTCCCGACCTGCCTTTCCAAATCTGTGTAAATCTGTGTTCATCTGTGGCTTAATCTCTTTCTCATGAAGCCGCGCCTCAGCTTTTGGCAAATCTGGAACATGAGTTTCGGATTCCTCGGCATCCAATTCGGCTGGGGCCTGCAGATGGCGAACATGAGCCCCATCTACAAATACCTCGGCGCGCGCGACGACCAGATTCCACTGCTCTGGCTGGCCGCGCCGCTCACCGGCTTCATCGTCCAGCCGATCATCGGCGCGATGAGCGACCGCACCTGGGGGCCGCTCGGCCGGCGGCGTCCCTATTTTCTGATCGGCGCGATTCTCAGTTCGCTCGCGCTGGTGCTAATGCCAAATTCCGGCACGCTCTGGATGGCGGCGGGTCTTCTCTGGATTCTGGACGCGTCGATCAACGTCTCGCATGGAGCCGTTCCGCGCCTTCGTGGCCGACAATCTGCCCGAAGAACAACGCGCGCACCGGTTTCGCCATGCAAAGCTTCTTCATCGGCGTCGGCGCGGTCATCGCCGGCTTGCTGCCGTGGATCCTGAAACACTGGTTTCGACGTCACCAGCGACACGAGCGCAGCCAATGCCATTCCGCCTAACGTAAGAATCGCCTTCTACACCGGCGCGGTGGCGTTTCTCGGGCGCGGTCCTATGGACCATCTTCACCTCCGAGGAATATCCGCCGGAAGATCTGGCGGCGTTCCGCCGAAAACAAGCCGGAACGCGGCGGCTTTGCCCACCTCGCTGCCGAAATTCCCGACGCGCTTGCGCAAGATGCCGCGCACGATGAAGTGGCTGGCGCTGGTGCAATTCTTCACCTGGCTCGGTCTGTTCTGCATGTGGCTGCACTTCTCCAATGCCGTCCCGGTTGTCTTCGGCACAACGATTCGAATTCGCCCCTTTTCAAAGCGGGCGCGGAATGGGCCGGCGTCTGTTACGCCGCTGAAAGATGCCGTGACCTTTGTCGCGGCCTTCGCCTTGATGGCGGCCGCGTCGCGTTTTGATCGGCGCACGATTCATTCCATCTGCCTGACCCTGGGCGCGCTCGGACTGCTGAGCATCGGATTCATTCACGGCGAAGCGCAAAAGAATCTCCTCTTGCTCGCGCTCGGCCTGGGCGGCGTGGCCTGGGCATCGATTCTTTCCATGCCCTACGCGATGCTGGCCGGCGCGTTGCCGCCGCAGCGGATGGGCGTTTACATGGGCATCTTCAATTTCTTTATCGTGCTGCCGGAAATCATCGCCGCGCTGACTTTCGGTCCGCTCGTAAAGAATTACCTCGGCGGCAATCTGGTCCATGCCGTGATGGCGGGCGGCGTCTTCATGCTGATCGCCGCTGTCATCACTCTTTTTGTTCCTTACACGCAAAATTGCGAGCCGACGACTGCAAGAGATCGCCGCGGAGGAAGGCATGATGCCAACCCTGACGCCGCCCGAAACCCCGATCGCTTCGGAGTGAGCATCGGAGCATGCGCGGCGCAGCGCTGGAAACACGCCCTTTCCTTCACCACTTTCTTCCTTTACGCAGCGGCTGCTCCGGCCCTATTTGCAGACAAAGCTTTGCCTAAACAAACCGTAACCGGAGCCGATGGTGCATCGATCACGATTTCATTATCCAACGGAGCGTTGGTTCTGGTCTATCGAGCGCCTCAATTAATCCAGGATCATAATCGCGTTTACCTTGCCCTTGGCTTGCATGGCGAGACCGGATCCGCCGTTCTCCCATTCGAACGCGAGACAGGAAGGCTCAACCGTTTTCCTTCCGTTTAAGGCCGACCTCCTCATCTCGGCCAAAGCGTCGCCCTCGCTTTCCATGCGGGAGCGGAAGTGGGAAAACTGGAAATGGAGTGATCCGAGGACGCCAGCGGAAGTGCAGGTCAAGATCGAAGACGGGGCGGTCGTGTTTCACATTCCACGCTCGCTGATGGGCGAGACGAAGGCGATCGATTGCGCCTTCTACACGAAGGATCTTTCCAAAAATGACGGCTGGGGACGATTCTTTGGAAGCAACGACATCGGCCTCGAATCCGGAACAGGCGATAAATACATCTCCAGCTACCTTGCGCTCAATCTCGCGTCGGACGATGACAAGATCGCAACGTCGCACGCGCGGCTTAACCCGACAGCGTCACGAATTCGAATTTACCAGCTGTTCGTTCGTCTGTTCGGAAATACGAATGGGACGCGCAAGGAAAACGGCACGCTTACCGAAAATGGAGTAGGCAAGTTTGAGGACATTAACGACGCGGCCTTGAAGTCTCTGCACGACCTGGGCTTTACCCACATCTGGCTGACCGGGGTCCTGCAACAAGCCACCGCGACCGATTACTCCGAGATCGGCCAACCGGCAGACGATCCCGATTTGCTCAAGGGTCTTGCTGGCAGCCCCTTCGCGATCAAGGATTACTTCGACGTCTGCCCTGACTATGCCAGGGATCCGGCCAGGCGCCTCGACGAATTTAAAGCGCTGCTTGACCGCATTCATCACCGGGGAATGAAGGCGTTGATCGACCTTGCCGCGAATCACGTCGCGCGCAGTTACGACTCCGACATCAAGCCGGATCAAAACTTTGGCGCGAAGGGGAATGGCGGCGCGGGCGACGACACCTCCCGCTTTTTTTCTCCACAGAACAATTTCTTCTACCTCAAACCCGACGGGAACGGTCCGCCTCTGCACTTGCCCACGTGTAAGGACGGCCAACCGGTAAGCCCCACCTGTAAAACTGTAGCGGCGCTCTATGAGCGCCGATCCCAGGAAGACGGCGATCATGGACCGCCGCTACGGAAGTGCGACGGCCTGTTCGATGGCGAAAAGAGATCACGGCAAGGTGACCGGTAACAACAAGCCGAGTTGGGCACCCGATATCAACGATTGGTACGAGACGGTAAAGCTCAACTACGGATTCGATTTCACCGATCCGAACAAGAAGCGTACGCGAATATCCGAACGCCACCGCCCCAGACAAGGCGATTCCAGACACATGGAAGAAGATGGATTCGGTCATCGCCTACTGGCAGTCGCTCGGAGTCGACGGTTTCCGTTGCGACATGTCGCACATGGTGCCTCCGGAATTTTGGAACTGGGCCATCGCGCGAGCCCGATCACGACATGCCGATGCCGTCTTTGTCGGGGAGGCCTACGACAACGATCCCGCCAAGGTTCCCGGAGCGCGATCCCGTAATTTCGAAACTGAACGGCGGTCAGTCGAACGTGATGTTCGACCTGCTCGACGCTGGATTCAACGCGCGTCTATGACGATCCGACCTATCGTGCGATCAAGAAAATCTATGAGGGACCGGGCTGGGCAAACGATATCGACGGTGCTCGCCCGGCTGATTTTATTTTCGATAATTCGCTGCGTTACGCCGAAAACCACGACGAAGTCCGGCTCGCCGCCGGGTCGCAATGGGGCGGCTTAGGAATGAAAATCGGGCCGCCGGTTTGCGCGATTCTTTACGGTATCTCGCGTGGTCCCATCATGCTCTATAACGGCCAGGAGGTCGGCGAACCGGCCGATGGCGTCGAAGGCTTTGGCGGAGACGACGCCCGCACATCGATCTTCGATTATTGGTCCATGCCTGAATTAGTGAAATGGGTGAATGGTCACAAGTACGACGGTGCCCTTCTTTCGGCGGAGCAACAGAACCTGCGATCGTTCTATGGTCGCTTGATTAATCTTGTCGGTGAACCCGCCTTTCGGGACGGCATTTGCATTCCCCTCAACGCTGCGAACCGCGATAACCCGGACTACGGGCGTGTCTCGAATGAAAAGCCCAGCGGCCACTGGCTATACAGTTTCTTGCGGTACGATCCCAAGACCGGCCAGCGCTTTCTGGTTGTGGTCAATTTGAACCCCAAAAGCACGATGGACGATGTCCGGATCCGCTTGCCGGAAGCGGCAATCCGCGCAGTTGGTTTCGGGCAAAAGGATCGCAACACGGAACTCGAATTGCTTGATCGTTTGGCGGAGAAGGAGGCCGAAGCCACTTTGGCCACGCTCGAAGAAGCCATGACTCGCGGCATCAGTATCGCGGAAGTTCCGCCGTTAGGCGCCTGTTACTTCGAGATCAAGCTTGCGCCGCCAAGCAAGCCGGGCTCCTAGGCGCTTTGTAGCCACGGTGCTATGCGCCGTGAAAACCGGCCACAGGCCGGTTGCTACACCCGGGATATCCCGCTCCGCACACTCTAGACGCCGCGCCAAACCGGCCGCAGGCCGGTTGCTACTTATCGCCAGGAATATTCCGCCCATACCACTGTATGGGAAGCTGCTAGCTTCCCAGCCTGATTTTGTAGCCACGGCGCTATGCGCCGTGAAACCGGCCACAGGCCGGTTGCTACACGTGTTTCGTTACGAGCTAATCCTGCCGAAAAACAGCCCCGGTCAACGCCGGCAAAATGACTTCCGCGCCAGTCGGAGATGGCGTGATCTTGATCGATCCCGGATCACCTTGCGTAACGAAGATGGTCTCGAGTTTTTTCGACGAAGTCGGCAAACTGAGCTTCGCTTCGTGGTCGCTGCGATTGATCGCGATGAGCAGAGTCTCCTTCTTCGAGCGACGGCTCATGACCATCGAGCGCTGGGCATCGTCGGTCGCTACAACCGCGAACTCACCATGATTTAACGCTTCATGCTCCCTGCGCAAGGCGATGGCGCGCTGATAAAACGCGAAAAGATCGCCATCAAATTTTACTTCATCCGGCCGGCGCTCCCGGCCCCGCGGGTCGATGGCTTGTGGTTGGTAGGTTAAATCGCGCCATACCATTGGCATTCGATCGTCCGGGTCGCACCCGCCCCACATCCCGGCCTCATCGCCGTAATAAATCATCGGAGCGCCTACGTAGCACATCTGAAGCAAAACGATCAGCCGTTGAATCTTTCGCTCCCGCTCGTTCGGCTTGCGAATGTCGTAGGTCTGAGAAGAACGCGCACTGTCGTTCTTGTTATACTCGATTTCGTCCGGATTCTCGTAGATCGTTCCTTCGCCGTTCACAATCATGGACCCGAGACGATCGGTGTCGTGTGAGTCGACCAGGTTTTGCAGCACGGCCGCGGTAGCCGCCGGGTATGCCTTGCGTCGCTCCTCGAGAAGCTCCGCGAATTTTGACGGTGCGACGACGTTGTCGATAAGAAAACCCTTCACCGGAATAGCAAAGGCTTTGTAATTCATGGTCGCCGAAAAGCCGCCTTTCCTGACCAGGTCGGCCGCATTCGTCCAGATTTCCGCCACGGTGTAGGCGTTCGGATTCAATTCGCGGACCAGGCCATTCCAATCGGCCCAGAATTTCGATGGCCGCTGCTCGGCCACGTCGAGCCGCCACCCATCGATTCCATCTTCGCGCTTCCCATGCGGCTGCATCCAGCGCCGGGTGGCCTCAAAAATGTAGGCCTTCGGTCCGGCCTGCATGTCTTTGCCGTCTGCCGTCGAAGCAAAGATCGGCAAAGTCTTTACCCCAAACCAGCCCTTGTAACTGAATTCATTCCGCTTCGTGCGCGGATCGTCGAAACTCTCGATCGCATACCAATCCTTGTAACGGGATTGCTCCTGGTTCTTACGCACATCTTTAAAGGCAAAGAAATCACGCCCCGTATGATTGAACACCCCATCAATGATGACATGCATGCCACGGTCGTGGCATCGCTTTATCACTTCCAGAAATAACTTGTCCGCCGCGGTCCATTGCCAGGATTTCGCATCGCCCGTCTCTTTTTCGATCATGGCGAGATCGCCCGCCGGGTCCGGACCGAAGAATGGATCGATATGATGATAGGAATTCCCGTCATACTTGTGGAGGGAGCGCGAATAAAAAAGCGGATTGAAGTAGATGGCGTTGATTCCGAGGTCGCTCAGATAATCCAGCTTAATGATCATCCCCTGGAGGTCGCCACCGTAACGCCGGTCGAAAACCCCATCCTCGTAAAAATTCGGTCCGAGATCCTTTTCCCATTGATCCCGCGCATACCAATCGGCTGTCCAGGAAGAAATGCGCCACGAACCCCCGGCTTTAACAGGCGCCTCGAGCGAATCGCGCGTTGGATCGTTACTCGGATCGCCATTACAAAAGCGCTCGGGGAAAATCTGA
Organism: uncultured Verrucomicrobiae bacterium; assembly: GCA_963788855.1. GTDB lineage: Bacteria > Verrucomicrobiota > Verrucomicrobiia > Chthoniobacterales > UBA10450 > CAWBIE01. The sequence continues at coordinate 614,771 of CAWBIE010000001.1, read as the reverse complement.
TAAAATATCGCCTCGGACGCCCAGGCTGGCGCCGTGCTCTTCTGCGCAAAGGAAAAGACCGACGATGCGGCAAACGCGAGCAGCGAAAAAGCAATAAGACGCATCAAACTCTCCTGCCGAACAGCGGCCTCACTCCACCATGACCATCAAGCGGCACACAACTCTCGCATTTGGAGCCTCCGGCGATGCGGCCTAAGGCACGATCCGAACGTGGAAATAGACCGGCGGCGTCACGCTGATCGATTGCGATGTGCTGTTTCCTCCGGCGACCACCGGTGACCCGACCGGAGAATAGATCCCGCCCGGCGTGGAAGCCGTTTCGAGCTGGTATCTCTTCCCAGAGACGGAACTCCAGGTCACCGATGTCGACGTAACGCTCGTGACACGAAAGACGGAGTTGGGATCAAGAGGATTCGTACCCGCTGTATCTTCCGCCGCGTTTGTCATCCCGTCGTGATCGTTGTCAGCGTTTGGATCAAGCAATCTAACGGTTGCGCCTGAGCTCGTTCCGCTGCTGGCCGAAGAATCCTGATTGGTGGCGCTCACCGTGATGGTCACGGAATCGCCGAAGTTTCCGGTATAAGTGTAGGACGTGCCGGTTGTCATGACCGTAAAGGGAGTGCCGCCATTTACCGTGACGGTCACGGTGTAGCTCGGATTTACGTTGGGATCCGCGCTCCAGGTAAAGGTCACGCTATTGCCAAGCGCGTAGGCGTAGGAATTGGTAATCTGCGGACCGGGCGCGGGCGTATTCGGAGCCGAGATATCGTAAACTTTCAGGTACTGCGCCTCGAACGGGTTCGTTGCCCAGCCCGCATCTGTGGTTGGAACGGGGTTCAACGAGACGAACACACCGTTCTGCAAAATAGTGTTTCCGGAGAAACCGTTGCTCCCGTTCCACAACCAGGCGTTGCGCCGGTTCGGGTCCGCACCGGTATAGGCGGCGATATTCCTGACGTTGTAGGTGCGGCTCGCACTGATGCCGAAAAGGTTCGAGCCATTTTGCATGATGTTGAGGTTGTAGTTCCCCGATTGCGTGTTGCTGCGATCGAGGTTAACAAACCCAAGGACCACGTCGGACAGACCGGGTGAAGCGTTGGCCGTCTGATATTTCGCAATCGAAAAGATGTGCTGCTGAATGCTGCTATCGGTCTGATTCAGATAATAGCGGTTGGAACTCCGCAACGCCTGACTGAATTGGCGCGCCTGGTTCATGGCGGAGTAAAGCGGTTGCAAATATTGCGCTCCGTTTCCCTGGCTACCGAGGATCGGTCCGAGGTCGTTGAATTCTTTAAAGTGCGCGATCTGCTTGCCAAAATTTACCTCGTAATGGGTAAAGCCGAAACTGGTGCCGTTTGTTCCATCCACCGGTCCGCTGATTCCATTCTCCTGGCCGTAGAAAACCATCGGGGCGCCGTCAATCGTGCTGGCCACGCCGAACCGAATCACCGGCTGGTACGGATCGGAGTAGGCTTGCTCGTCATGCGACATGTTGTTAAGCAGGACGAGTCCCTGGCCGTAGGCGGTGCGCCGTTGATCGAAGATGCCGCGGTAATCGCTCGTTTGGGCGGCCGATTGGAATGGGAAAATAATATTCTCGTTCAAAATATCGAAATGCCGATTGGAGCGGTAAGTCACGGCGCCGCCATCCAGCGATTCGGTCATGAAAACGAAGTTCCACTTGTAGCTGCGCGCGACGTTAATGATGTATTCCCAGCATTGCGGCGGCAGACCCTGACCGAAATCCGCCCGCAGTCCGTCAATGCCACGGCTATCGAGAGCCACGCGAGTGGCATAATCGCCCGAATTACTTGTCGTGTTTCCAGCCAGATTGCCAGTGCCGTCGACGTGCCCGGTCTGGCTTAACCAGTAGGGCACGTACTGGGCGAAATATTTCCACACGTTGCGGGTGATATTGTTGTTTGCCCCGCCATTTGAGAAATCGGTCGAGTTCCAATTCGGATCGCCATTGGGATAGGCGGAATTGCCGAAGTAACCGAAGAATTGATCGTTCTCGTTCGCGTAGTTGCCGGAGTCGTTGGAATTGTCGACAAGGGCCGAGTACGTCCCGAAGTAAATGTCGTGAACATCCGGCCATTTGCCGAAGTCGTAACGATCCGGCGCCAGCGCGATGTTGGCGGAACTGGAAGCACGCAGCGCGTAATTGTCGCTGAGAGAATAAAAACGTGCCTCCTTGTTTCGGATCTGATCCGTTGGATTGCTCCCCGGGTTGATCAGACTGTTCATGTTTGCGATTCCGGAGAGTGTCGTGCCGGCGAGCGGCCCGGAGGTCCCAAATTCCGCATCAAAGGAGGAATGATTGAACGGCGCATCGAGCATCACGCCGAGGGAGGCCGTATCGGCCGCCACGACAAAATCGTGAAAGCTCGTGCGCGCCTGGGCTCGACCGGCCGCGGTGTCATTGCCATTCGGATCGTTCCCGCCAGTAAAGTTGGCCGAATCGGGCGACATCAGAGGCATGACCTCGAAGAAATTCTTCACCGAGTAAGGACTGCCAACGTTGTAAGGCGTGCTGGAATTCGGAAAATCTTCCCGTCCATCAATTCCATTCGGATGGATCGGCTGGAACCAAAGCCAGTTGCAGCCCAGGTTCTTGATGTAGTTAAGATCGGCGACCGGCGCGCTGCTGGCCCGCGTGGATTTTCCCCCGCCGGGGATCAAATCGTTGAACGTGCCGCGTTGATTCGGCTGATCGCCGACCGCGTTGATGTTCAGCGCGTTGATCTCGTAGAGTTGCAGCGAGCGAGATTGGCTCGGAGAAACGACAATGGCGTGATCGCGGCGGCCGCTGCTCGTGTAATAAATCCATCCGCTTTGGACATGCGTATTTGGATCGATCGTCTTGTAGCGCGCGGTCAGACGATAAGCCCCCGTCTTTTGGGCATTCAAGGTCAACGAATACGTCAGGTTGTCCGACGTGCTCATCGCGTAGGCCTTATAATAGTGACTGTCGTTCGCTCCGACGACGTCGCCGCTGGGAGGATTGATTCCCTCCTCGGTGGCGACGCCGAACGAATCGGTCCACGGAAGAGTCGCGTAGTCACGCCGGTTCAAGTTTGTAAAAACCTGCACCGTGGTCGGATCCACGTTGGCCGCGTTGGGCGAAAACGAAATAACCATGGGCAGGCTGTCTCCGGCAATCTCATCCACGAAAACGTGGCTGGTCGTGTAATTCGCGTTAAGGGTGCCGTTGCCCGCGCTGGTGATGGTCAGGACTGGATCGCCAACGGTACCGTTGGTAAACGAAAAGATATGGCCGAGGTACGCGTCGCCGTCGCCCGCGTTGTAGTCGCCGAACTTCTGCTCGTTGTTCGACGGATTCCAAAAGCCGACCTTGTATTTGATGGTCGTCCCGATAGGCGTGCTGAGCAGAGCCGGGACGGTCGTCACCCACCACATGGCTGTCCCGGCAATACTCTGGCCGCCACCATTTTGCGTATTATTTTCAGGATGATCGTAACTGAAACTGGTGCAGCTGAGTCGAGGCGCTCCCCGAGGTCCCGGGAGTCGCGCCGGGTGTCGGAGTCGGTTCCGTCCGTCGTGTAATAGATAGCGCCGTTGTTGGCCCACCGTGTGGTCGTTGTCGGCGATCGCCGACATAACCCACCTTGGCCCAGAACTGGACGGTCGTGCCGCTGACTTACCCGATTGTCGGCATGAAAGATCCAGGCGGCCGATCACGAATGGTGAACGGAGCCGACCTGCCGCCGTTTCCTGCGCACTGCCGGTAATGCTGCTTCGATGGTTGCGTACCGCCATGATCGCCATCCCGGCGGGGCGTATAATGATAGGTGTTGTTATATCCCCCCGAGCCGTCCGTTGTGACATAGATATAATACTGAATCGGCATCGTTCAGGTCCGAACGATTCCGGCCGTGCTGAATTCGGCCTTCCAATACTGGTTAGTTCCGGTGTTTCGACAGAAAACGCCAGAGGCGCTGTGCTCCAGGTCCCCTGAGATTGCCCTTGTAAAAAAGGGTGCCGCCGGGTCTGATTGGCGCCCGCGCCTTTATAGATCCCTTCGTAAATCGTGACCGTCGTCGGGCTGGCGGGATCGTTACTGATCTCGAACCAGGGACTCCGCATGTGGTACCCATTGAGATCGGTGCTGTTATCCGGGATATGCCAGACATTGGCCGGCGTCGCCCAGGGCCGTAACGTGCGCAAGCCATCGCGCCAAGGCCAATCGAGATGCGAGATGGAAGAATCAGTCTTAAACATGAGAAAAATGTTGGTGCGCGATTAAGGCGGTAGCGACGACTGTCAGTTTGTAAAAGCGCTGCTGACCGACCGTGGGCGGCGACCCGGTGTCCGTTGCCGTTGTCGGTATAAGTGATGTTCGAGGCCGTGCCAGCGATGGCCTGCCGGCCGGCATCCAGGGTCCCGTTCACGCTGCTCGCATAGGAGATTTGATAAATGCGATCGTGAATCGTGGGAAAGGTCAGCGTCGACGGTAGAAGGCGAAGTCCGCGTAATCGTCAAGCTGATCTAAGCGCGGCATCCGGCACATCTGGGATTCGTTCCGAGAATGTATTTCTGCAGATTGGTCAATCCATCGTGGTCGGGATCGTCGCCCGCGCGCGAGAGATCGCCGGCCTGACCGGTTGCGTGACCGAAATACTGCTGGGTCCACCAATCCGGAATACCGTCGCCATCGCTGTCGTAGGTAATTGCGGCGCCGGTCTCAAATCCGAGTGCGAAGTTCATCTGCCGCTGCCCTGCAGCTCGACCTGCTGTGTTTGGGCCTGATTCCGCATCGCGACCGTATCGAGAACATTTGCGTCCGAGTCGTTGGCCGTGGCATTAAATGAGGCGCCCGGAGAACCGGTTCCACCGAATTTCAAATAGGCGCGAACCGTCCGGCTCGGAGCTGGTGTTGAACAGATCGACCTCAGGAGCACTGTTGATCAGGCTTCCGAGATGCGACTGTCCGGCCGTAAAAAGATCGAGCAGATCGGGCGACAGCCCGAAGCGCACGAAGAGCTGAACCATGCCAGTCGTCGTGTAGCTCGCCTGCAGCGCGCTCTTTCCCGGGGCCAAGTGAGATCGTCTTGGCGATCTTGCCGTCTGGAGCTCGTGAACTTCCAGCCGATGCCCGAGGCGCCGGCGTGACGGTGTAGAAGTCGTTCACGTAACCGAAAGTGCCGTTCGCCGCGATTGTCCGTCTTGACGAACCAATCCTTGAATCCCGACGTGCGAAACGCGTTGACCGCGCCGTTGCTGAAGTTGCCGGCACCTTCATCCTCCGTTTCCGAGCCAGAGTAACTGGCGAAATTTCCTGCGACCTGCGAAACATAGCCGTATCGATGTCGCGCAACCAGGCGCCAGTCATGCGTCCGCCGATCGCGCTCGAAGAGCGCGAACAAGCGGTCGTTGTAAATGAGGTATTCGCTCTCGCCATCAAGATCGACGTCGGATTGTTCGGCAATCACGCCGCCATTGTAAGTTCCGTTGCTGGCCGCCTGCGCCCAGGTGTTCACTCGCGCATAAATTGCCGCCTCGCGTGTTTGCGATTGCGCGAATTTTGGAAAATCCGGCGAGCGACTGGAAGTCCGGTGTCCGGATAGATGTAGGCGCCCGTGCTGAACTTGCTCAGATCATTGGCCGTCTGGTTGTGGAACGCCGTCTCGAATTCGGATGCGTGCAAGGTGGCGCGGGCGAGCGAGAGCAGACCGCTATTGGTCGGGGCCGGAAACGTATCCCATTAACGGACTGCCACGCTGACATTCACGATGCCAGCTCGTGCCGAGCCAGCCGTAGGTCGTCGGCACGGGAACACCGGTGCGAATATTGAAGGCCTTGTCGCTCAGACTTTCTTCGAAGGACGATCCCAAGTACCAATGATCGTAATTTTCTTCGTCGGCGTGATCGATGAAGTCCTTGGCCACGTTGGGAAGAGAGAGTCCGGTCCCGCGATTAACCGTGCCCCATTGCGTGCCGGCTCCGGTCGGAGGCACGGAAGTATCGATTTGATTGGACGCAATCTGGTCCGGCGTAACGATCTGGATCCACGGATGGCTGGCCAGCCAGCGAATGTTCTTGTCGTACGCATCCGCGTTCGCCTTGGTCGCAAAATCCTCCCACTGATTGACGAAAGTGACGACCTGGTCCTGCTGCCCATCGCGCGCCTTGCGATTCAACAGCTGTCGCATCAGAATCGGGCAAGCCGTTGTCGCTGTTCTGGAGCAGATAGGTGCTCGCCGTATCGTTAATAATGAACGCCTTCGTGTTATTGATCTGGTTGATTCGGTAACCGTCATCGCCCAGGGCGGAACTGCGGCCAAACCATTTAAAGATGTGCCGCATCTGATCGACGAAAGTGTAGTTGAATCCCAGGTCGGTGACTTTCTGCAGAACTCCGGAATCGGAGACGCGTTCCGGCGTCCAGAGGACCTTGCTCGACGGGGCCGCTCCGTAAATCTTGCTCAGAAAATCATTGGCCAGGCCCACGTTGTCGGTGTTGTAGGCGTCCGGGAAGTAATCGAGCATGTGATCAGAGAACGTGGTGCCCAGCAGATCGATCGTGCCCGCCTGGATCATTGATGCAATGCGCGCGTTCAAGGCGGGACCATCGCGATAGGGATGGAGCGAGTTCGGATCGGCTTTGGCCCATTGAATGGCCGAGGCCAGCGTCGGCGTGATGTGCATGGTCAACGGAACGTTGTACGCCTGATGCGCATCGAGAGGCCGATAGTAGCCGGCGCCCAGCGTGTTATTAATCATGCTTTGCGTAACGCTTCCCGGTTGAATGGCCTGGTTGCCATGAACGAGCGGACACAACCTTCACGCGTTTGCCGTTGTCGTTGTCAGCGCGCAAACCGATCCACGAGCGCAACACGCTGTTGGCGCCGTTGATGTTTTGCTGATCGAGATAGTAGTCCGACGCAATCCAGTCATTGCGAATCGAATCGCGAATGTCTGAGCGCCCGCCAATGTCACCGGCGCCCTGCGGACTATCCTGCGTGCCATCCCTCGTGGTAAAGACCTGATAGATCAACCGGCTGGCGTCCGCCCCATCCCAACCCGCGTCCAGCAAGGCCTGCCGGCTGATCGAGAACTCGACCGCATCGATGTCCGAGTTGTAATATGCTTTCAGGAAACCGTTCGCCGTGCTTTGCGTGCGCGCGGTCACGCCAAATTGCGAAAGATCCTGTCCGATGGCCGTGGAATGGGTCGCTGAATTCTTGTTCCAAAGATAGACCGTGCCGACATTGGACTGATAACAGGCAACCACCGCCTGCCATTTCATGGTCGTGCCGGTGTCGACCTGGTCCGGCAGGTTGTATTCGCCCGTGCCCGGATTTCCGAAATTGATCACGACATAGATATCGAGGTTTCCCTGCTCGGCGTAGGCCTGCAGATCCTCCATATCGACGCGGAAGTAGAATTTCCCGTCGCCTTGCTGGCCAGTGTTCGGATTGACCGCGCTCGGATCGCCCCCGTCGTGCGCGTAGAAGGCCACCATGTCACGTGAAGAATCGAAACCATCGTAGCCGTGATAAATATCTGCCTGATTGAAGTTGGAGCCGTCGCCATCGTAGGGATCGAGCGCAATCAAATCGGCCGCCGTCCAATCGGTGAACTCATGATTGTTCACGACCGCGCCCACAGTCGTGGTCGTGCCCGGGCCAATCGTGATGGCTCCCGGCGGTGGCGGTTGCGCGTTGTTCGCGGTCTTTGGATCGGTTCCGTTGATGAATTCCTGCAAATTCGTTACGCCATCTCCATCCGGATCGCCATTCGGACCATTGTCGGTATTGGTGATCACCTTGCCGGTACGAAGATTGTAATGGCCGGGCACGCCGTCGTCGAAGGGATCGAGCCCATATTGAATCTTCCAGCCGTCGGGCAAGCCATCGCCGGTCGTGCTATAACGCCGTGGATCGGTTTCCAACCAGATGACGTCGAGCCCGTCAGCCCGCGGCTGACCGTTAGGCCGAAAGACCGCGTTCAGTTTGGCCTTGCTCAAGCCGGTGGAGACATAGGTCTTGCCGTCCGTTGGCTCGGTGTAGGTATAGCAGAAATCCGAGTAATAAAATGTCACCGGCTGCGCTCCTTGAGCTGACCCCTGAGCCGTCACGAACTGCAACGGATCGCTCAACGTCGCGAGAACGACAAAGTTTCCCTGCGCATCCGTCTGATTGCGATCGACGATCGCCAGATCGACAATGCCGTTGTGATTCACGTCCTCCTGGCCGTCACTCGCGCCGTCCGCCGTCGCTATCGGCACTGTTTGGATCGGTTTCCAGCCAAAGGGCATTGGGCGACTTGGCCAGAACCTTCGTCCGGTCGACGTTCGACGTGTTGTAAACGGTCGGCGGATGCGCGATGACGGTTTCGCCTTCCACGCCGTTTGGCAGAATGTCGACCCGTCCGTTGTGAATCTTCCGGTAGGTAGCATGCCCGTTGGCATCCAAAATAGGATTGCCGTTGCCGTCCTTGCGCGGCGCAAAGGTGAGATCCTCCGCCCCATCGCTGATCGCATCGTTATCGGTGTCCGCTTTGTTCGGATCGGTCACCGAGCCTGCGATCTGATCCGTGCGCGAGTTGTTATAGTTATACGGCCAGGGATCAAAGTAATCGTATCCCGCCGGTGCGACTGCCATTGTCGGTGGTGTTGTAAATCGGCGGGTCGAGATCGGGCTGGAAATTCGGGACGCCATCGCCATTCGTGTCGGTGCTTGCGTTGGTATCGCCAACCGCTGAGCCCCAACCGAGTTCGAGTCCGTCCGACAATCCATCGTTATCCGTGTCCGGACTCGTCGGGTCGGTCAGTCCGGAGATCTTCCAAAGATGGACTTCATCATTCGTCCAGGTGTCCGAACTGCGCGTCGGCAACGGCGTCGGCGACGCCTCAATGACATCGCTTAGTCCGTCGTCATCGCTATCTCCCTTTACCGTCGTTACGATTTGCCGGAAGACGACGTGCGCATCGCGGTTGGCCGTGGCACCACCATTCGGTGTCGTGACGGTAGAGGTAAACTGGTAGTTGCCCGTTTGCACGTTCGTCCAGTTGAAGTTCCAGAGCGTGTTGCTCCCGTTGGTCGAGGTGCCGATGAGCGTGATATTCGCCGGCGAAACGTTGCCTTGCGTGAAACTAATGGCCACGCTGGTTGCGCTGGAATCGGTTTGCACGGTGATTGGAACCGTCCGCTGCGCCGCCGTCGGGTTGGCCAGATCGGGGAGGATGATTTGGTAAACATTGCCGTCGGCATCAAACTCTGGCGGTGTGAGAATATTGTCCTGCACCACCACGACCGGTTTGGCCTTGACCAGGCGGGTCGCCACCAGGGTCTCGGCGCCGGTCTGCGTGTAGGTCACCGTGATGGTGTGCAGAAAATCGGGCGCGCCGTTGTAAAGATTCGGCAACTGATAAGCGAGTTCGTCATATTGTCCGTTCGGCCCATCGACATTGTAATTGATGGAATAGCCGGCCTGGCCTTGCACGACCGGATTTTCCGCCGAACCGGACTCGCTGCTTGAAATGGTAATGACGAATCGTTTGATCAGATCTGCCGTGCTGATGCCGTCGCCCAGCGATTTGCTGAACCACGCCTTCATCACGTAACTGCTGTCCACGACCTGACCGTCGCTCGGCGGGAAAGCGACGAACATCCTGATGAGCGGCCCGTTCGTGTTCACGTTTCGAGTCAGCGTGGTGTAATGCTTCGCCTGATCGTCCGCCGCGCTGGGCGTGGCCGTAAACTGGGTTGAATCGGCCGAGCTCAACTCGCGAAGCCGCACATAAATCTGACCGGTCCCGGACGCTGGAATATTGACGTAATTGAACCGCCATTCGTTGGGATAGGAACTCACGACGGCGGGATTTGCGGTTAGTTGCGTCGCCAGCACCCATGCGCCGTTGCCATTCGCCACCAGAGTCGTCGCATCGTCATTGTTGGGATCGCTGTCGACGATCTTGTACCAAACCTCGGTCACGCTCGGGTCGGTGCGCACAACCACTCCGTACCTGCTGGCCGCCCACGCCGTCTCCGTCATGCTGCGGAAAATCGATCTCACCCTGCGGCGGCTGCGCGTCATAGTAGAAGGCCTGCGTAAAGGTGTTGTAAATGGACGAACGCAACCCGTTGCCGACGCTGGTGCCGTCCCGCTTCAAAAACGAGCGTACCCGGAGGACGTGGAAGCCCTCGCTCAAGCCCGTCTGGGTCACACCGTAATCGTTGTGCGGAAAAACAATCGCCGTGGTCGCGTTGAAATTGTTGACCTGAAAGGTCGTCATCATCTTTTTCTTCTGCGCGACCTGCGACGCTCCGCCCGGGAAAACGCTGGCCACCGGGACACCGCCACTGCTCGATCGATAGATCGAGATCTTGTACTTGATTGGATTGACCGGCTTGGGGATGACAGCTCCGTACCACCAGTTGTTGCCGTCCGATGCGCCATTGTGCGAATAATGCATTTCGCTCACCAGCGTTGTGCCGAGGCCGACTCCGCCGGCGCCTTCCGGATTCGACCCATCGGTCGTGTAATAAACGAACATGCGGAATCCGCCGCCGACGGGATTTGTTTTCCCCCAGAAATGCAATTCGGTTCCCGTGTCCTCAAATTGCGTCGAAGGGAGCGGACTGAGTGTGCCGCCGCTCGAAGGGGCCTCTACCTGCGCAGCCGGATCATGAAACACGAACGACGCCACCGTTCCGCCCTGCGTATCGAAACTGGCGTTGCCATTCCCATTCGAACTGACATCGGTCACGGGAACGGTGCTGGTGTCGTATGTGTCCGCCCCGACCGATCCAATCGTGTCGTTTGCGCTGTTCTTGGCTGCGAATTTTTCCGGGTATTCGCGCTCGACAAATGTCGGCTGCTCGTAACCGAGAAACACGTCGTTAGAGAGCCCCGGCGGATGGTCGCGTTTGCCGATGGGATCGGCGTTGTTGGCCGGCGCATTCCCGTTCAAATCGACGCCCCCATCCAATTCCATCAGTATGTTTTCGGCCGAGCCGTCGGCACGCGCGATGAAAGAGAGATTCGAGCCATTGGTAATGCGCGGAACCGTGTAAGGATAGGAATAGCTGCCAGCCACTGTGCCAGCCACGTTGTAAGGATTGAAATTCGGATCACCGTCCGGGCCATCCTTCCGCAAATAAGTAAATGTCGAAGCCGGTTGGCCCCCCTGCAGAATCGTGACCGGCTTACCGCCCGCCAGCGACCAAAGGTCCGACTCTTCCGGGTTGCGCCAGGAGAATGCAAAGTATCCGCCTTTCGGAACGATGAGATCGCCGACCACCTGATTGCCGGGAACAGTGTAATAAAAACCAGCCATGCTGTCGCCGCCATCGGCCGGCCCGGAAGCGTATTGCCAGAGATATGCGCCTGCCGGGAAGGTGGTGGTGACCCCGCGCGATTGTCCGGTCGAGCTGTTGCCATTCATCATAAACAGCAAGGTCGTCCCGTCGGCGTCGGTCATCATCGAGTTGTCACGCTTGTCCTGGCGCTCATAGGCAACGAACGAACCGTCGCTCCACTTCGGAATCTGATTTCCGCGCGCAAATTGATTGTGGATGTAGAGCATGTTCGGGATGCGCCCGTCCTGATATTGCCCCAAATAATTCGTGTTCGCGTTCGCCGGGAAAGCCTTGCTGATCTGACCGAGCACGCCGGCGTGATGATTTCCATCCGTGTAGACCAGGGATAGCCCCGCGCGCGAAAGTAAAAAAGCATGCGCCAATTGAATCTTCGGCATGTAACCGTTGTCGGCGCTTTGCGCGTAACCAACGGAGATGCCCGGGCCCCCGGGAAGACCGCCGCCGCCCGGCTGATCAAGGCCGTTTAACGGCCCGGTCGGCAGGTCGTTGATCAAATTTCCCTGCAGATTGTTGTCCAACAGACGCGAGCCCCCGTCGATGTACGGTTGTTGGGCCGTGCCGCCGAGATGCTCGCCGAAGAACATCAGATTGTGGCGCGGCTGTTCCGTGTTAAAAACGGTCTCCCGGAGATCCGATTGGGTGGTGCTGCCGCCCGGCACATTAAACTTCGGATCGTTGAAGCCGCGCGTCAGATTGAACTGGCGCTGCGCCTGGCCGAGATAACCGTAGTCGCTGAAATCCTTGTCCGATCCGTAAGTGGCGCCAAAAAAATCATAGCGCACGTGTTTGACGGCATCCAGGCGCAGACCGTCCGCCTTCGTCTGATCGATCAACCAGCGGGCGTTACGATTCAAATAATCCTGCACATACTCGCTGTAGGCGCTCGGATTGATCGCAATATAATTTACGGCCCAGTCGTGCGCGCTGGCGAATCCGGCGGGCAGAGGATTCGGCGCCAGATTCAGTAACCCGCCGAAGCCGACGTAATTTCCGTTGGCGTCAAAGCAATAGTACTCCGGATTGTTCGGATTGCGGACAAACGAGATTTTCGGAAAGGTCGACCCTTCGCTCAGTCCGAAGTTATTATTGGTTGTGCCCGGCTCCTGGGCCACATCGGCCAGGTTCGACGTGCTCAGATTCCAGACCTGCCATTGGTCGGAATAATCGGAAATTCCGGGCCAGTTTCGATAAAAACCGTCCTGCGTCAGTTGGAGGTGAAAATCCTCCGGCAACAGTCCGGGATAGATATCGATCGGAGTGCTCGCGTTGTAACCGGGGATATCGAAGCCGCGATGATTCATCACGTTATCGAGATAGACACGCATACCGAAACGGTGCGCGATCGTGATCAGGTTGATGAGATCGGCTTGCGTGCCGTATCGCGTGCTGACGGACCCGCGCTGATCTTTGCTGCCGAGATCAAAGGGATCGAAAAGATCGTAGCCGACGGACAGACCGCCACCGGCTTTGGTAGGCGGTGGAATCCAGATCGAATCGTAACCGGCCTCGGCCAACTCCGGCATCTTCATCGCGATCTCGTCCCAGCTCGTATTGAAATACTGGATCATCGCTTCGGCTCGAAGCGGCCTCGGGCTGGTGATTGAGAACGCCAGCGCCGAAAAGGCGATCACACGAATCCAAAATTGCTTCATTCCGGGGCGAGTTAAGATCGACTCGCCCAGAGCTTTAACAAGCGGACGATATCAATGGAAAGTGTAGCGTATCTGGCAGGAAAAGCGCGAGAAAATTCACGCTTTTTTGCCCCGTCAGATAATGCCCGACAGGAGCGCCGCGCGACTCCCGAATTCAAGCCGGCAAGCGACCAAGGCCCATCGCGCGGTCTCAAGCAAAAAGCCCCTCGATTTTCGAGGGGCTTGAGCAGAAGAAATTGATCGCCGTTACGCGGTCCGGCGGCGGCGGAGGAAAAAGATGCCCAACAGCGCTGGCACGACAAAGAAGATGCGTGGCGAAGTCTCCGGAACTACCGTGAACGCTGGCGATATAATTCGCACCGCCGTTGGTTATCGAAATATCGATCCCCGAGCAGTAGATGGTTGCCGCTTCCGTAAAATTCCGAAAGAGTAAGTGCCGCGGGCGAGCCCGGTAAGCGAGATACGTTTTGCGTCTCTGTCGTCTAGCGCATGATCTCCGTTGCCATTCCCGCTTCGTGATCCTGGTTAAACGAAACTGAAAGCGTGCAGAACTGCCAGAGAGGACTTCCGCTGATAATCCTATAATTCAGGCTCACCGCGCTCACATTGTCACCGCTATTCTGGTAAACGTGAGCTCCGGCCGCCTTTAACGACAAAGAGTCTCGACCAAGCGTTGGAGTCGAATGTCCCAAGATTACGAACCGTGTGGCTTCAGTGCCGTGCGACCATGCAGTCTGATTGAGTGTAGCCGGATCGAACTAACTGGCGTCAAAGTGTTCGTGCCTCCATCCGTGTCTAGCGAGTAAAGAGTGAGCGAACCATTTATGTTCAGCTCAACGCCAGACCCGATTGATGCCGAAACCGGCAATGCGGATGAAGCGCTGACCAGATAGAAAGCAAGCGCGGCTGCCAAAGCAAATTTCTTAATCATAAGGGGATCGATGGGGGTCTAGTTTTTCCAGCCGCCGATTGTGACAATCGCGCCAAAAAAGTCAATAAAATTAGCGACCTCCCATAAGGCGTTTTTCGGCCTTAAAAGGCCTGTCTTGCCTGGGAGAATCCGACGGAGGCGCGCCTCTTCGACCGCCTCTCATCGAAAGCCCTTGTAGCCGCCCCGCTCTGTCGGGGCGCTCCCAGAGCTGATGCGCAGTCCGGGCGTCGGGGCGGCGAAGAAGCAGCACGGCGACAGAGCGCCGTGGCTACAGCGCGCTGGTTCGCCTTCAGCGGCTCCTCAAACAAAAAAGCCCCTCGCAGGGAGGGGCTTTTTGGTCAGCAAGTGCTAGGGAAAATATTATGCGCGCCGGCGGCGAATATAGAACAACCCGGCCAACAGCGTCGGACCAACGAGCAGAATAGTTGCTGGCTCGGGGACTACGACGATCTGTGCTTCCCAATTATTCCCTCCGGTTCCCCCTTCGTTAGTAAACGTGTCAACCCCCCCGTTAGCGCCGTGTTGGTAAACCGCAAGGAGATACGTGCCTGGGGCTAGGCTGCTGCCAATCTCCACCGCGCCGGCTGTGCTGGCCAGTTGCTGCCACTTGTCGTTGTTGCCAACGTTGGTGTTGAACGGAAGGTTGAGTTCCGTAAACGAACCCGTTTCGGTGAGATCGGTGACCGCATATCCAAGGAAGGCAGTCGTGCCTGGGTTGGTCACGCCCGGGAAGGTCTGTAACTCGCCGCCCAATAGAATACTGTCACCCTGGTTGATCGTGAACGTTTGCGAGAACGCCAATGGCGAGGTGTTGTCCGTGTCAAACATCGGATTGGTCGTATCGTTGGAGTTATTCACGTTGTAAAAGGCATCCCCAGCACCGGCAATATCCAGGATGACGTAGCCATCGCCGACAAACGATAAAGCATCGAGCGGCGTAACGCTCCCCCCATGGCGAGACAACCACTTTGAAACCTTGGTTTTATTTTTATGTCCGGCCTGCGCGTTTTGAGTTACGGCCGTTAGGCCTACCAATAAAAGTCCGAAGACAATTTTCCTGATCATAATAGTGCTCCTTGTTTTCCCAGTTACGAGTCTCCCCGATTTTTCAGATTTCCAATAAAGTGTCAATTACAAAATCTCACCCCCGCCAATTATTTCATCCTGGGCCATATCTTGGGAGGGCTGTTCGGACGTAAGCCACACATAGAGAACAATTTACAGCAATGGAGTGATGGAGTCGTGGAGTAATGGCAAAAGCTCTCAGGGAGGTCGGCGGTCGTCTCCCTCTGTCATCACTCCATCACTCCAGCACTCCACTACCCCTTCCTGCCTTCCCCCTGCACGACCTCTGCCAAAATCGCCTTCTGGACGTGCAGCCGGTTTTCGGCCTGATCGAAGATGGTTTGGGCATGCGCTTCGAAGGTTTTTTCGTCGATCTCCTGCCCGCGATGCGCAGGTAAACAGTGCATCACCAGCGCGTCCGGTTTGGCCAATTTCACGAGCGGCTCGTTAATCCAGTAGGGCCCGAGATCCGCTTCCCGGCGCGCTTCTTCCCCTTCCTTGCCCATCGAGACCCAGATATCGGTGTAAAGCACATCCGCATCGCGCGCCGCGGCCTGTAAATCGTCAGTGCAAACAACCCGTCCGCCGGCGCGTTTGAGCATTTTGGCTTTGGGTTGATAGCGTTTGGGTGAGGCGATGCGCAATTCGAAACCAAGTTTGTTCGCAGCAAAGAGCCAGGACTGCGCTGTATTGGAAGCGCCGTCTCCCACAAACGTCACGACCTTATCAGCTATGCTTTCGCGCTTCTCGGCGATCGTAAAAATATCGCCCAGAATCTGGCAGGGATGCTCGTCATCCGTCAACGCGTTGACGGTCGGCACGCCGGAAAATTCGGCGAACTCCTCGATATCGCCTTGCGCGAAGGTGCGAATGACCGCGCCATGTATCATGCGCCCGAGCACGCGGGCCGTATCCTTGATGAGTTCGCCCCGGCCCAACTGCGCGTCCGAGGCGTTTAGATAAATGGATTCGCCGCCGAGCTCGCGAATGCCGACTTCGAACGAGACGCGCGTGCGCGTGGATGGCTTGGAGAAGATCAGCGCCCAGGTCTGACCGGCCAGCGGCTTAGCGGATTTCGTCCCGCGATTCTTTTTGTAATCCCCGGTGGAGCGAAGAATCTTTTCGATCCTGTCCGGCTCGAGGCTCTCGATGCTGAGCAAATGTTTCATGGCGCGTTGAAGAGTCGCCGCCTTCGGTCGCCGCGGCAACCTACGGCGTGCCAAGGAAGCGTTAAAGAGTTGAAGCGGAAAATCCAAGGAAACATTCGAGGCCCGGTCGCTTCATCGCTTTAACCCTGCAACGCTTCAACGACCGCACCGATCGCAGCCAAGCCTTCCTCCGCCTCGCGTTGGCTAAGATTTAATGCGGGCAGGAGACGCACGACAGCCGTCGCCGCGGGAACCGTGAGCAGATTTTTCTCGTGGAGCCGGTTGACCACCTGAATGGCCGGCGATTTTTCTTCCGCGCGAAAAGCCGACGCAGAAAATTCGATCCCGATCATCAGCCCAAAGCCGCGCACCTCGCGGATGATTTGCGGAAACCTGGTCTGCAGCGATCGCAACTCCCAGAGAAGAAAATCGCCGCGCTCGCGCGCATTTCGCGCCAGGTTATCGCGTTCGATCACGTCCAGAACCTTTAGGGCAACCGCGCAGCCGAGGGGTGTGCCGCCGAAAGTGGTCGCGTGGGTGCCGGCCGAGAGCAAATCGGCGTACTTTTCGCGCACCCAAAAGGCACCGATCGGAAATCCGCCCCCGAGTGATTTTGCCATGGCCACGCCATCCGGTAGCAAGCCCGCATCTCGATCCTCGAGGATGCGCTGCCAGCTTTGAAATTTTCCGGTCCGAAAATGTCCGGCCTGAACTTCATCGAAGAGCAGGAGCAAATTGCGCTCGTCGCAAAGACGTCGCAAGCCGGTGAGATACTCCGGGGTGGCAATCGTCACTCCGCTTTCGCCCTGAATCGGTTCGATCAGGATGGCGGCGGTTTGAGGAGTCAGCGCGTGTCGCGCGGCATCGAGATCGTTGAACGGCACGTGCGTGAATCCCCCAACCATCGGCTCGAATCCCTTTTTTACCTTCTCCTGACCGGTGGCGGCGATCCCAGCCAGGGTGCGTCCGTGGAAGGATTCACGAGCCGTAATGATCTCGTAGCGACCGTCACCATGCCCGAACTTGCGCGCCAGTTTGAACAGGCCTTCGTTTGCCTCCGCGCCGCTGTTGCAAAAAAAACAGCGCCCCGGCCCGATCAGCTCGACCAGTCGTTCTGCGAGGCGTCCCTGCAACTCATTATAATATAGATTGGAGATGTGAATGAGGGTACCCGCCTGTTGGGTGAGTGCTTCCGTGATCTCAGGATGGCCGTGGCCGAGCGAGCAAACCGCGATGCCTCCACCAAAGTCGAGATAACGCCTGCCGTCCGCGTCCCAAACGTAGCTCCCCTCTCCCCGCTGAAGCACGATATCGAAACGCGCGTATGACGGCACCACGAATTTTTC
Source organism: uncultured Verrucomicrobiae bacterium (assembly GCA_963788855.1). GTDB lineage: Bacteria > Verrucomicrobiota > Verrucomicrobiia > Chthoniobacterales > UBA10450 > CAWBIE01. The sequence continues at coordinate 597,281 of CAWBIE010000001.1, read as the reverse complement.
GAACGTGTCGCGAATCCCCTTCTGACTTGGACGTTCAGCGTTGGACGTTGAGCGTTGGACGTTTTCCCCAGTCCTCACAGCACCACCTCCGTGCCCACACCGGCGTCGGTGAAGATCTCAAGCAGAACGGAATGCGGAATTCTTCCGTCAACGAACTGCACTTTCTCCACGCCGCTCTCGATCGCCGCTACCGCGCTGTCCACCTTGGGAATCATGCCGTGATCGATTACTCCGGAATTTTTCAGATCTGGAACCTCCTGCGCGCGCAAGTGACTCATGAGAGTGGCGCCATCTCCCGGCGCGCGTAACAAACCTGGAACGTCGCTCATGAAGACGAGTCGTCGCGCCTTCAGGGCAATGGCGGTCCTGGCCGCCGCGATATCTGCGTTGCAATTATAAATTCTGCCGTCATCGCCGCGAGCGGTGGGACTGATCACGGGCGTGATGCTCCGTCGAATGCATTCGCGCAGGGATTCGACGTCCACTTCACAAACTTCACCCACAAATCCAAGGTCAGGCCCAGTTCCTTTCTCATCGCTCTGCGAGAATTTTCGGCAACGAAAAATGTCGGTGCCGGCGAAGCCACGCGCTTTCCCGCCAAAATCCTGTATGGCTTTCACAATTTCCGGATTGATCTCGCGAGACAATACCCGGTCCACAATTTCTACGGTCGCGGCATCGGTTACCCGCTGGCCTTGCACAAACTTCGCCTCCATTCCGGCGGCTTCGAGCGCACGGGTGATCGCTTTGCCACCCCCGTGGACTACTACCGGATTAATCCCGACGGCTTCCAAAAAGACGACGTCGCGCGCCACCCGATGCCTCACCTCCGGATCGGGCGAATCCATAAAGCTGCCTCCGTACTTCACGACAAAGATCTGGCTGCGAAAACGTTGAATGTAAGGCAGCGCCTCCAGCAAAGTGGCGGCTTTGGAAATAATTTCGTCCATGTTCAGGTTACCGAGCAGAGCTCCCAAATGTGACTCGCGCGCGCGCAGTTGTAGCCGCGGCGCTCTGTCGCCGCGTTTCCCCAGCGCCTCGACAGAGCGAGGCGGCTACAGCAGCATACGGCATATCGAAGGCTTGGCCTCAGCTCGAAGTTCATACGTCTCAGTCGAATAAATTCATCGCACAACGGCCGCAAAGGAACGCAAAGAATAAAACGAGGCATGGTGATCCTTTGTGACCGTCGTGGCCGTTGTGCGAAAATGATGCATCGCGCTTTATCCTCCCAAACTCGTCGGGTCGCTCACGTCTCCCTTGTTGAAAGTCACGTAATCTTCCGTGAGATCGCTTGCGTAAAGCACAAACTCGCCGCGCCCCGAACGAAGGTCGACATGCACATCAAATTCGGGCGCCGAGGTGATGGCTGCGAGCTTCCGGAAAGGCACATTAGTTGGAACGCCTCGACGAAAACCATAGAGAATCCGCCGCGCCCCTGCCCGGCTGTAGCCGACATCGGTCATCGATTCGTCCATTTTGGCACCGGAGTATCCGACCGCGCAAAGAACGCGGCCCCAGTTCGGATCGCCTCCACACCAGCTCGTTCTAACGAGCGAACTATTCGCGACCGCCCGCGCTGCCGCTTCAGCGTCGCGCCCGTTGCGCGCGCCGCGGACTCTCACCGTGACAAAACGCGAGACACCTTCGCCGTCGCGCACGATCATTTTCGCCAGCTCGAGAGTGACGAAATTGAGAGCCCGCTGGAAAATTTCGAATTTTGATTTTTGATTTTTGATTTTTTCGTTGCCGGCCAATCCGTTGGCCAACGCGATAACCGAGTCGTTTGTACTCATATCGCCGTCGACCGTGATGCGATTGAAGCTCTGGGCGACGGCGATCTGGAGCGCCTGCTTTAGAAGTCCGCCATCGATCGACACGTCCGTCGTAACGAACGCAAGCATGGTTGCATGTTTTGCAGCCACAGCGCTGCGCGCCGTGTGAACCGGCCGCAGGCCGGTTGCTGCACTCATGCCTGGCTGAATCATGCCCGCGCCCTTGCAAATCCCGCCGATCCGGACTCTCGATTTTCCCATTTTGAATTCGACCGCAATCTCCTTCCGGCGCGTGTCGCTGGTCATAATGGCTTCGGCAACGTCGCGCGCATTTTTCGCTGACCGAGTGATAAGAGGCGCGCAATCGCGGATGCCGCGCGCCACGTTCTTCATCGGCATGGGCACACCAATTCGCCCGGTCGAACAAACAAGCACGTCCTCAGCCTTGATTTTGTAGCGGCGGTCTCTGACCGCCGAAATTCCAAAACCCCGGCGGTCAGAGACCGCCGCTACAGTTTCTGCAGTCAGGCGCACCATGGCGACGGCGTCCTTCATTCCCTGCCGGCCAGTGCAGGCATTGGCGTTTCCAGAATTCACGACAACTGCCCGGGCAAGCTTTCTGGCCGCGTGCTTTGCGCTCAGCTTCACTGGCGCAGCGCAAACCTGATTCGTGGTGAACATTCCAGCGACGGCCGCCGGAACGGCCGAAACGATCAGCGCAAGATCGCGTTTTTTTCCTTTCTCCGAACCTTTGCCGGTGCCAAGCCTTTTGATGTCGCAAAAGACCGCGCCCGCTTGAAAGCCGAGCGGCGCACAAATTGAGCCGGGAATTGTCTTGAACATCTCTCGCTAAATATCCGATGAGCGCGTCAGCATCTTTCCGGGGAGCACGCCCGTCCCGGGCGTTGGCGAAAGCGTCTCGCATTCGCATTCTCCAAAAGTCCGTTCCGGCAAGACGCCGAAACCAACGCCCGAGACGGGCGTGCTCCCCGAGTCTCGTGACCCGCGCTCACAGTAGCCCCGCGGTCTCAGGATATCCGCGCATGAGATTGAAACATTGCACCGCCTGGCCGCTCGCGCCTTTGACGAGGTTGTCGATCGCGCTCATGACGATGAGCCGTTTGGTGCGCTGGTCGGTCCTCCACGCGATGTCGATGAAATTCGTCCCGACCACGTTCTTGGTGTCCGGCAGGCGGTCGTCGCCGAGCAAGCGGACAAACGGCTCCTGCCCGTAGGCACCACTAAAAAGCACTGCCGGATCGACCGCCACCACGCCTTCGCCAAACTCAACGTAAATCGTTGTCACAATTCCGCGATTTACCGGAACCAGATGAGGCGTGAACTGAATAACGACGCTCTGGCCGGCGAGGATCGACAATTCCTGTTCGATCTCGGCGAGATGCCGATGTTTGGGCACACCGTAAGGACGCAGGCTCTCGTTGCATTCAACGAAGAGGTAATCGGATTCCACTTTCCGCCCAGCGCCAGAGACCCCGCTCAAACTTGTCACCAGGATCCGGCGGCGATCGATCGCCTTCCGCCGAATGAGCGGACGGAGAGGGATGAGAATACTGGTCGGATAACAACCGGGACACGCCACCAGCCTGGCTTTGCGAATTTCATCGCGATGAATTTCCGGCAATCCGTAAACCGCCTCGCTGAGGAGCTCCGGCCGTGGATGATCCGCGGCGTAGAACTCCTTGTAAACCTGCGGATCCCGAATGCGAAAATCGGCACTGAGATCAATAACCCGCGCGCCAAGACCGAGCAGCGCTTTGGCCGTTTCGGCGGCAACGCCATGCGGCAGCGCCAAAAAGACGACCTCGGCTGTGTTGGCGAGTGCTCCGGCATCCAGTTCGCTGAATTTGAGCGCATTGGCCTTTTCGGAATGCGCGAAGCGGGGAAAAACCTGGGCCAGAGTTTGACCGGAAAACTGCCGGGAAGTAACTGCCACCAGGTCAGCCTGCGGATGTCCGAGCAACAGGCGCACCAGTTCTTCCCCAGTATAACCGGAAGCGCCAATCACTGCGACACGAGTCACGTTCTTTGTGGTCACAACGCGCAATGCGTATTCCGTCTCGCTGCAATTGCAATTAAAAGGTGCGGAGAAATTGCGAAAGCCTTTGCCCCCAGGAAGGCGCGTGAATCAACCCACAATCATGCGAAGCGGGTGGATCGTGCGCTCCGCGCGCGATGCTAAAATTAATGCGGCAAGGCCGCCCGCCTGACATCGAGCGCGGAGCGCTCGATCCACCAAGAGCCTAATCCTCGTTCAGCCTCCTCCGAATTAAACTTTTCGCGCCGATCATGCTCCGCTAACTTCCCAACATGGAAGCACTCCCTCTCGCCGGCTTCGGTGTCATTGCGGTCCTCGCCTTCATCGTCTGCATTGTTTTTTTCAAATTCTTCACCACCTGGCTCCGGGCCAAGGTCGCCAACGCGCCCGTGAGCATCGGGAAAATGGTGGGCATGAGTTTACGGAAGGTGCCGGTCGGACTCATCGTCGACAATCGCATCACGGCCGTGAAAGCGGGTATCGATATTCCAAGCGATCCGCTCGAGGCCCATTATCTGGCGGGCGGCGATGTCAGTCAGGTTATTCTGGCTTTGATCGCGGCGGACAAGGCCGGCATTTCGCTCGATTTCAACCGTGCCTGCGCCATCGATCTGGCCACCAAGGGAACTGGCAAGACGGTTCTGGAAGCGGTCCGGACCAGCATCAACCCGAAAGTCATCGACGTGCCCAACCCGTCGATGGGCCGGACGACGATTGATGGCGTGGCCAAGGACGGGATCGGCGCGAAAGTCAAAGCGCGCGTGACCGTGCGCTCGCATCTGGATCGTTTCGTCGGCGGCGCCACCGAGGAAACCATCATCGCGCGCGTGGGCGAAGGCATCGTCAGCGCAATCGGTTCCGCCGATTCCTACAAGGACGTCCTGGAAAACCCGGATCGAATTTCAAAGGCGGTGCTGGCGAAGGGTCTCGATAGCAATACAGCATTTGAAATTCTGTCGATCGACATTGCCGACGTCGACGTGGGCGACAATATCGGCGCCAAGCTGCAAAGCGAACAGGCCGACGCAGACAAGCGCATTGCCCAGGCCAAGGCGGAGGTGCGGCGCGCGGCCGCCGTCGCGGTCGAGCAGGAAATGCGCGCCAGAACGCAGGAGATGCGGGCCAAAGTTGTCGAAGCCGAGGCACAGGTGCCGCAGGCCATGGCCGAAGCGTTTCGGTCCGGCCACCTCGGGATCATGGATTATTACCGGATGAAAAATGTGCAGGCCGATACCTCGATGCGCGAGTCCATCGCGGGAACCGACAAACCGCGCGGCGACGGAACCTAGAAGATGATTGGTAGAACCGCTTCAACTCTTCCTTGGCACGCCGTAGCCTCGGCGAAGGTGGCAACGCTCTAACTTTTTCACCATGCTCGCTGCCCATGTCGATAGTCTCCTTTTTCTCCTTTTCGTCGGCATCGCACTTTTGACGCGCTTCCTCGCGAGCAAAGCCGGCGGCGCGAGCCAGGGACCCGAGGATTCGGCGCCAACGTCTTCAGCGCCGCCGCCAATCCCTCGAGCCAGGCCTCAATCGAATGAGGAGCAGGTTCGCAAATTCCTGGAGGCACTCGGTCAACCGCCGACAGCGATGCCGCCACCGAAAGTCACACCGCGGGAATCGGCGCCTTCCCTGACGGAATTTCAACGCCGGCAAATTGAAGTCGCAGCCCGCGAGCGGCGAAGACGGAACATCCTCAATCCGATTCCGTCGCTGACGACAGTACCGCCGCCTCCGCCGCCGCGCCGGGTCACACTGCCTCAGCAAATGACCGAACTACCTAACGAGCTGAAGACGCCACACAACGCCCGAAGTTCAGCGGCCGGCCAATCCACGGAACCGCCGGCTGTCCAAACCGCAGCCCAGGCCTACGCTTTGAGCACGCAGCCAGCGACCAGCGTTGTCGGAGCAAAGACCGATCTGGCCGCGCTGCTCGCCTCGCCGGACGGGCTGCGCAACGCCATCATTTTGCGCGAAATTCTCGGACCGCCCCGAAGCTTACAGCCCCTCGATCTTGTCGGAAGCGCTTGAGCTTCCGCCGCATCTCCGTAATTTCACCCTTCCCGCCGCCGGCGTGGCGGAACTGGCAGACGCGCTGGACTCAAAATCCAGTGACTCGCAACAGTGTGTGGGTTCGAGCCCCTCCGCCGGCAAAATGATTTCCAAATTCAACAGGAGCACGCGGAGGAAACGGAGGTGAATTTCTGAAGAATCTCTGCTTTCTCTGCGACCTCCCTTGGCACGCCGTAGCCCAAAGGCGAAGGCGGCTGTTCAACTCTTTCCCGACCCAGCGCCGCAAACTGTTTGCGCTTTGCCGGAAGAGTAAATACGCGTACTCGACATTAGTGTCGATTCGTGTGGATTCGAGCCCCGCCGGCAGCCCCAATCCGTAGCTCCCTCTTGTTACCCGATCAGTTCTAGTACTTTCTGATAGCGTGGATGGCTTCGGAGGGGGTCCAGGTCGGAATCGTGTTTGATCCACCCCGCCTTAAGCTCGTGACCGGCGTGCGGGAGTAAGCGTTCCAGCAAATCGAAAGCTGCCTCTATGTCGCCTAGTAGGGAGTAGACACACACGGCGTTATATTGAGTAAGAACGTCGTCAGGATCGATCGCCAACGCTCTGGATACCCATTCCCTGGCACGGTCCGTCTCGCCAATGGCAGCGAGAGCATTGGCGCCCATGTACGCCGCCCTCTGATTTTCAGGGTGAAGGGCGAGTTCACTCTGTGCCCGTTCAATGCCTTTTCGTGCGGCTGCCTGTCCATCCGCGTTGCGGCCAAGCGTCCGATAGATCTGAATCAACAGGCACAAGGATTGATAGTCGTCCGGCTTGATTTCTGCCGCACGCGCGAAAAGAGCGGCTGCCCGCTCGAGCTTTCCCTGGCCGACGCAGGCACGGGCGTAGAAATAATGCCCCTCGAAGGAATTGGGACCGAGCGCGATTGCCTGTTCGAATTCCGCGGCCGCTTCCTCATATCGTTGCCCGAGTGAGAGCGCGAGACCTTGGGAGGCATGCGCTTCGGCAAGCCCGTCCTCGAGAGCCAGCGCTTTCGCGCTGGTGGCCAGAATGCTGTCGATCCCAACATCCAAATAGTAGTGCAGGAATAAAAAAGAATCGCAATCGGCGATGCCTGCGTAAGCGCGGGCATAGAGCGGGTCCAACTCTACCGCCTTGGCGAACATGCGCCGCGCCAATTGATAGTTAGACTTCGAGTGCCGTTGCATGAACTGCCGACCTCTAAGATAATAAGTATAAGCTTCGACATTATCCGTCGGTGTCTGTCCGATAGACTTTTTCTCTTGCGGTAGCAGCTTGACCTTCAACTGCTCCACGATGGCGTGGGTGATTTCGTCCTGGATGGCGAAGATGTCGGTCAGGTCACGGTCATAGCGCTTGGCCCAAACGTGCCCCCCGTCCTTGCTTGAGATGAGTTGTCCAGTGACGCGCACGCGCGCACCGGCCTTTCGCACGCTTCCTTCCAGGATAAAAGCAACCCCAAGCTCCCGACCTACTTGCTGCACCTTTACCGGTTTGCCTTTATAGGTAAACGCGGTGTTGCGGGCGACAACGAAGAGCCCGGACACGTTCGACAGATCGGTGATGATGTCCTCGGTGATGCCATCGCTAGAAATATTCCTGTTCCGGATCGCCGCTCATATTGTTAAACGGCAGCACGGCGATTGACGGCCTTTCCTTCTCCGGTTGTTCCTGCGGCGCGGGCGCGACATCCTCGGTATCGCGACCGGTTGGACGGCCTAGAGCAACGCTGTAAACGCGAACCGGCCTGTCGATGTTTTTGAGGGTCTGCTCACCCATATCCTCGAAAGCAAGGTCCAGGCGGTTGCCAACATGATCGCGCACCGAACCGGAGATCGTGATCCCCCCGGGCTGCGCAATACTTTCCAAGCGCGCCGCGACATTGACACCGTCGCCAAAGATGTCTTCGCCTTCGACAATGACGTCGCCCAGATTGACGCCGATGCGGAATTCGACGCGGCGGTCCTGCGGCACGCCGGCGTTGCGATCACGCATCCCGCGCTGGACCTCGGCGGCGCAGGCCACCGCGTTCACCACGCTGGGAAACTCCACCAGCATGCCGTCGCCCGTGAGCTTGACGGTGCGTCCCTGGTGCTCGGCGATCTTGCCGTCGATCAACTCCGCTTGAATTGCCTGCAGTGCGGCGAGCGTGGCGGTCTCGTTCGCACCCATGAGGCGGCTGTAGCCGACCACGTCGGCGGCGAGGATGGCGGTCAGGCGGCGTTCCATGTGCGCTCAGAAAATACGATCGTGAAAATAGTGGGGCAAGATTACCACTTACTTGGCAGCAAGCCATGGCGAATCAAATCATCCGAGGCGAGTCCTACCTGCGCTCGTCGAACGGCAGCAACTTTGACTTTGCGAACTACGAGGACTCCACTGTAGGTTTTCGCCGCATCAACTTAGGCCGTGGGAACGGCTTATTTGCCCGAACCGAAGGTCAATTGGTAGGCAATGTATGCCTGAAATCTCGTTGGCCCGTCCATGGAACGTCCGGCGGAAAAAAGCAAATGTTGATGTTCTGTGAAATCAATAACCGTTCCGACGTTGAACGCGGTGTCGCCGTGGCCGCCGTTTTCCATTGTGGTGCGATGATAAACTTCTGCGCCGAGCAAAATATTTTTCGCGACCTGACGTTGCAGGACCGCGCCACCGAAGCCCCAGTTTTCATTGCCCGCACCGGGATTGATGCCGTAACCGCCGCCGCCATAAATCGTCCAGCCGCCAAAGCTTTTTTGCAGCCATAGCGGCAGGAATGCCTGCACATGGCCGCTGCCCAGCCCGTCATGCTCGCTGCCGGTGGGAACTTCCAGCAACGGGAAAATTCCAACCTGCGGCGAATGTTCCGTCTCCTGAATAAAGCGGAATTTCACGCCAAGTTCGGTATCGCCGTAGCCGTAGTGTGCGCTCCCGCCAGAAGGCGCATCGTAGGCGAGCGGCGCGATAAGATGAAGCTGCACGTTGGGAACGACGCCGTAATTCAACTCCACGTGCGGCGCGGTTCCCGACCAGCCGCCGCCGGTTTCAGTGTGTTGCGAGGCGACGTAAAATTCCCAATGCTGATATTCGACCGGCTCCGGGTCATCCGTGACAAACGGCGGTCCGGCCAGGGACATCGGCGAACACCAGAGTAGTGACATGGCCGCAAGAATGAATACTCTTTTACTCATGCATTCGGCTTCGGGCAGGCTAAGCGGGGAGTTTTTCAGCGCATTGGAACATTTGTACCCAATATTGCTCAAAAAACAGGCTCGGGCATACAGATACGCGATGACAAAATCTTGGAATAACCGTGACTACACGCCGGTGCGCGCTGCAGAATCAACTTGTCGCGTTCGGAGCGGGCACAGCCTGTAGCAACCGGCCTGTGGCCGGTTGCACGTCGCACAGCGACGTGGCTACACATCATGTGATTGCCGCCCATCGCGGCGTCTTTTCGACAGCCGAAATTAACTCACGGCTTCTGACGTTTTGAGCCGAATCACTTCAAATACTTGTCGAACCACGCGACCGTGCGGTCCTGTTTGTCGACCCGGTTTTCCGGTTTCATAAAAAAGTGCCCTTCGCCGGCATAGACCACGAGCTGCGTCGGCACGCCCAGCGTTCGCAACGCGTGCCAAAACTCGTAGGACTGCGGAGCTGGACACTCCGCATCATGTTCACCGACCAAGACCAGGGTCGGAGTCTTCACGTTCTTGATAAAGTGCATGGGAGAACTCTTCTCGTAAACCGCGGGATCGTCATAAACCGATGAGCCGAAAAACGGAATCATCCACTGATCAATGAGGTTCTCGCCATAATAACTCTGCCAATCGGCAATGCCCGCTCCGGCCACGGCGGCACGGAAACGGTTTGTCTGCGTCACCGTCCACATGGTCATGTAGCCGCCATAGCTCCATCCAGTCACGCCCAGACGGGCAGAGTCGACCGGATAATGGGCGACGGCCGCGTCGATTCCGGCAAGGACGTCTCGCAGATCGCCTGCGCCGAAATCTTTCACGTTCGCGCGCGTAAAATCCTCCCCCTGGCCATAGCTTCCGCGCGGATTGGGCATCAGTACATAATAACCTTGCGAAGCGAGGGCAGCGACGAGCGTCCGCCCAAACTCCGCCGGCCACTCTGGCGTCGCCGCGCTGGAAGGTCCGCCGTGGATAAGGACGATCATGGGATATCGCTTGCCCGGCTCCACTTGTCTGGGCGGGAGAAGCCATCCCTGAATGTTTCGCCCTTCGTTAGTCCATTCCAGATTCTGGGCCTTGCCCCAGATCGGCGATTGAGCGGCGTTGTTGTTGGTCAGCCTATGCCAGCTGCCAATCGGCCCCGCCCAGACTTCGGGCGCCTGTTCAAAGCTGCTGCGCACCGCGGCCGCGAATTTGCCATCCCGCGAAACAGCAAGATTGGGAAAATTGCCAAAGGCATACATGCTTTCAGCCCCTTTCCAGATCGTCTGCAGGGAGTTGTTGGCCAGCGTTAATTCGGAGATCGCGCTTCCGCCTCCGACCGTTTCGGTCAAAAGAATTCGATCCGGCAGCTGCCAGAAGAGCGAACTGACCGAGCCTTTGTGTCCCGGAGTGCGATTCAACAGGTCGCGACCCTTGGCTGAAATCGTAAACAAATCGCCACCATGAAATCCCTCATCGCTCATCAAGCCCTCAATGAAGGCGACGGACTTTCCATCGGGTGACCAGCGTGGAATCGCCACCTGGAGAGAGGGTTTGTAGATGGATGTGGCGTCACCCTTCGCGATGTCGATGGTGTAGATCTGGGCGATCCACCAATTGTTGTCCCCCGGCCCCGGAGCAGCGGTCGTTACAAAGGTTTTGTCGTCGGGCGACCAATCGTAATCGTAAATGTGGAGATTCGCCGGCGAAACCTGGCGCAACGTGTCGGTGGCGGTATCGAGAATAGCAATTCGCTGGTTGTGAATGGCAGTGTCGATCACGCCGGTCGTAGTCGGCGCTGCCATCAATGGCCCGCCCCCGACCGCGTCTTCTATATAGAGGAAGGCAATCTGCCTGCCATCGTGCGACCAACGCGGACGGGCCGCATATCCCTTGAGATGGGTATGTTGTTGCGGGCTGGAACCATCGGCCTTTACCGTCCAGAGTTGAGCTTGATCCTTGTCGCCCGCGGTCGAAAAAAAGGCGAGCGTTTTGGAATCGGGTGACCAGGCAGGATCCGAATCAACTCTCCCACCTGCGCCACTGAGATTAACCATCGCGGCCGGTACACCTTCCGATGTCCCGCCAACATACGCATACTTCGATGTGGTCGCGGCGGTTGATTGCACCCAGGCGACATGCCCACCGTCGGGAGAAAGGGCGATGTCGTCATATAGAACCGTTTTTTCCAACTGTTCGGTCAGCCGCGCGGTCTGAGCTGTCAGCAACACCGGAAAAAGGCAGCAGAAAAGAAACTGTTTCATCACGTCATGCTGGCAAAGGGTTCACCCGGCGGCAACAGCGAAGCTCCAAATCCCAACATCCAAACTCCAAAGAAACTCAATCCCTTAAGCTCCAAACACGAGTTTGCTGCCCGTTTGGTCTGGTTCATGGGTTGATGTTTGGAGGTTCTCTGGATGCTTGCTCGCGAACGCTTTCGGAGTTGGAGCTTCCGGACGGCACGCGCCGCAGACAAATCTTGCTAATTTTCCGCTAAATACTACTTTAGTGACATGAATACTTCCCTCCGTATCATCGCTGTCGTTTTTGCAACTCTTTTTGTTACTCGCGGCCTCGAGGCCACATCGCTCGTGGGAACGGTGACGGGTCCAAACGGGCACGCCCTCGCGGGAGCTGAGATTCGAATCGCAACCGTCGACACAGGTAGCGTGTTGAAGGTGGCGCGAACTGGTGCCAATGGACATTACGCCTCCGCCACGGTACCGGCGAACAAATACCGGGTGACTCTCGTAGTGAATGGTGTGGTCAAGGCGTGCATCAACAACGCCGCGATCTTCGAGGGGAATCCAACTGAGCTGAATTTCTCTCTACAATCGGCGGGCGTAAGACTGATGTCTGCGGGAAAACATTTCGTCTGGGTGCCATCGTCGACGGGCAGCCAAATCGCCGGCCAGTGGCTACAAGTGAGTGACGAGCGCGAACCGATGTCCACCGGCATGAGTGAGCGCATGAAGTGGCAGCCAAATGCCCAGATCAGGGTATGGCAGAGCAATGCGGGCGCGAATTCTAACGGAATGTAAGCTGCACCGAGCGAGCGGACATCCCGGATAACTCCCAAAATTTCGGCCGTAGGAACGTAGATTTACGTCTGGCGGGCTTGCAGGGTTTCACCGAGCAGGCTATCATTCGCGCTTATGTCTATTCTTTCACGCAAAATGGGTTCTGCTTTGCTGGGGTTAACTCTATTGACTGGAAGCGCGTTAGCCGCGCCGACCGCCATACACGGTGACGTCAAAGGTCCGGACGGCAGGCCGGTCAAAGGAGCAGAGGTAACCATCGAGCGTAAGGGCGGCAAGGCATGGAGCAACACCATGCGGACCGATCGGGACGGCCGCTTTAATTTTCAATATCTTGAGGTGGGGGCGTATAACTTGCGGGTTAGCGCCAACGGATTGGCCTCTACTTCAGCGCAAGATGTCAGGACAAAGATGGATGCTGCCATCGGCGTGACCTTTAATCTGAAGAAGCAGACCGGTGCAGCGACAGCGGGCCCGGCGGTAACCAAGAAAGCGAAACACATGGTGTGGATGCCGCCGGAGACTGGGAGCAACCTCGGTGGGCGTTGGGTTGAAGTAGACGACACGACCGCGCAAGCAGGTCCGTCGATGAATAACCTGACCAGAGCATCTGGCGGTGCCATCAAGGGCATGCAGGGCGGTCCTGGCGGGAGTGGTGGTTCGAATACCAGTGGCGGAGGAAGCCGATAACTCTCACCGAAAGGAATTTCTAAAGCGCGCGATCGCCCTGGCGGTCGCGCGCTTTTAGTTTGCGGCTGCCTCGACCGGAGGTGACGCGAGAAACAGCGCCTTGGCCGATGGGCGTGAAAGCACAATCAGCGTAAACACGCCCAGGACCGTGCCAAATGGAACGAAGAGACATTCCACACAGGCCACCACGAAAACGAAGTTGTAGTGCTGGCGGTTCCCCAAAGCGCGACCAGCCAGAAAAATAAAAAGAGAAAAGATAAGTCCCAGCAGGCAAAGGAACACCCCAAGCCCGACGAAGATCCATCCCAAGGCGGCGGGCGGCGGTGTTTGCGAAAGATCGTGCGAGGGATGGCGCGAGAGAACGACAAAGACAATTCCCAGAACGGTGTAGAGAAGCGGAAAAAAGGAAAGGAACGCCCCGGCGCCCGCGACGACGTAATGAAAGATAGAAAGCAGCCGCAGATGTTCGGTGTCCTGGTTCATTTCGAGACTATCACCCGCCCTGTTTGGATTTAATCCAGCGATCGACTAATTCCTCCAAAACATCGAGCGGAATGGCTCCATTGGTCAGCACGACTTCATGGAACTGCCTGATATCAAACTTGTCGCCCAGTTGCTTCTTCGCTTTCTCCCGCAGCTCAAGAATTTTCAACATCCGATTTTATAAGCCGTCGCCTGACTCGGGAGAACGATGTAACGATTGATAGAATCGATGCAGTCAGACTCCGCGTTCGTCGTAACACTTATCGAAAAATTCGTTGGCACGTTTCGATTCGGCCGCCACCTGCTCGGGCCGAAGGAGTCGCAGCCACCAGGCCGGCAGCGATCGACACGAACGCCGCGATTGTGAGCAAAAAGATCTTCTTCATGGGTTTGCTCCAGACGTCATGCGGTGATCAAAACGCGAGAAAGGCTGTTCATTATCAGCGCTGTTCGATAGACAGATTCAATTGTTATGAACGAATCCATCACTCAACTCAAGGATACGACGGCGAATCCGGCTCCACTGGGGTTGCTGGGCTTTGGCATGACCACCGTGTTACTCAACCTGCACAATGCCGGCTACTACGAACTCAACAGCATGATCCTGGCAATGGGAATCTGCTACGGCGGTCTCGCCCAGATCATGGCCGGCGCCATGGAATGGAGAAAAAATAATACGTTTGCCGCCACGGCCTTCATTTCCTACGGCTTTTTCTGGCTATCGTTGGTGACGCTGCTGATTCTGCCAAAACTGGGATGGGCCGCACCGGCCAGTGAAACGGCCATGGCCGCCTATCTCGCCCTTTGGGGACTGTTCACCGGCGTCATGTTTCTCGGCACGTTCCGCCTCAACCGCGCCCTGCAATTCGTTTTCGGGACGTTGACGATTCTATTCTTCCTGCTGGCCTTCGGCGATTTCACCGGAGCAAGTGCCGGGTTCAAGCAGGCCACCGGCTACGAAGGAATTGTGTGCGGCTTCGCCGCGATTTACACAGGGCTCGCGCAGGTGCTGAACGAGTTATCCGGCAGGGTTGTGCTGCCGCTCGGGATGGTGAAGAAATAAACTTCGCGGCGTCGGGCCCACGGCGCAGACGTAAAGACGCGTCGACAGAGCGACGCGGCTACAGGGAGAATCGGAACCCCCGTTCTGCTCTCAAACGAGGACGGTTTGAAACGTCCAGATACTATGGGGAAAGGTCTGCGCCGAAACTTGCTCAACGGAAGGCGCGTCGCTGTCCTCGTCGTCGTTGTCGTTGTCGTCCATGTCGTCGGCATCATCCGCGTCATCGCTGTCTTCTGAAGCGGTAACGGAGGGCAGATCCTTTTGTTGCAGCTTCTGGTAGCGATCCCGTATCTCCGCCGGAACCTTGTCGAGATCCTCCTTGGTCTCGACCGGACCGCTAAACAAGAGCCGGCCCTGCGGATCCTTCGCTGTCAGCATTCTCTTTCCGTCCGTCGTTTCGATGCGCAGTTCCCCTTTGTCATCGGAAAAAACGATCTGCGCTTTCCTGACGTCGATATTCGTCGTGGTCAATCCACCGTCGTCCGTCCGCTTTACTTTGATCTGTCCCTGTGCCGCGCGGGCCTCGTCCCGCGCCCGCTCTCTTTCACGCTGCGCCTCGTCGCGGGTGCGTTGCGCCTCGTCCCGAACCCGCTGCATTCTGTCACGAACACGTTGGGCTTCGTCCCGGACCCGTTGCGCTTCGGCCTGGGCCTTCATGACGGCATCGTGAATCATGCCCTGGTTCTGGTCGCCGATTTTGTCTTTTAAATCGCTGAGTTGATCGCCCATGTCTCCGAAATCCATGCCGCCGAAATTAAAATCGTGGCCACGACGACCCGGTCCGAACTCACGGCCCTGCGGGACGTCTTTCTTTGCCAGTTTCACGGTGAGTTTTTGTTCCTGACCTTTACGAAGCACGGTCAGCGTGATGGTTGTTCCCTCGGAATAGCTGCGAATGAGTTTGGAGAGCTGATCCGGCTCGGTCAGAATCTGGTCGTTCAGCAGTTTTAGAATGTCATTCTGCTGTACGCCGGCGGCGGCAGCGGGACTGTCCGGCACCACGTAGTCGACGACCAGGCCGAAGCCTTTGGTCAGGCCAAGTTGTTCGCTTACAACTCTGGGCACGGAGGATGTTTCGATGCCAAGAAACGTGACCGGCACCTTGGGCATCTGATCATGTCCATGCCGATCGGGCATGGGAGGCGGCGTGCCCGGAGGAGGCGGCGGCGCGGGCGGCGTTTGCGCGAATCCGGTGGCGGCACACAGGAACGCGGCGGCTGAGATGATGACGATTGATTTGGTTTTCATATTTGGGTTTGGTGTACGGTCTGAATTGGATGGGCTACTGATTTAGTGACCCGCGACGGGGATAAGCTGTATTTCTTCGCTGGGATAAGAGACAAGAAGGGAAGCCCCGGTGGCCGGGTTATGCCACTGCAGGGTCTCGCGTGTGCGCGAGCGAACACGACGAACGGGTTGCGTGGAACCGCTGGGAAAAATCAGACCTTCGTCCTGCGTGTGGTAAACAACTCGCGTCGCCCCCGCCGGAATAAACTGGGTCGAGGCGAGTTGGGCCGCCGGCACCGGAACGGGTGTTGTTGAGGCAAGGCCGCCGGCGGTTGGTGGTGTCGTGCGAGAATCGATGCGGGCGAGCACGAGAAGAACAGCGGCCGCGGCCAGGCCAAGTCCCATCGCAATCCAGCCAACTCGAAAACGATCCGGTCGAACGATTTTTCCGCCAAAATCATTGCCGGCGTCGGAATCGGCGAGCTCTCGCCGGACCCGTTCAAGCAGCTCTGCGGAGGGCTGCACCGGTCGCAGCCTGCGCAATTCGTTTTCGGTCTCCGAGAAATCGTTCATTGCGGCAGCAAATCTTTTTTTAAGGCCGCCAGCGCATAGCGATAGCGCGAGGCGGCGGTGTTCTGCGAGATGCCCAGGCCTTGGCCGATTTCGGCGAAAGTTAAATCATTCCAAATTTTCATGACCAGGACCTCGCGCTGTTCATGGGGCAAACGGTTGAGCGCGCCGGCGAGGAGACGCTGCGCCTCATCGTCTGTTTCAAACTGCGGCTCGACCGATTGGTCAGCATCGGAGTAGGCCTCGGCTTCGCGCCGGGCGCGGCGGCTATCGCGGCGGATAAGATCCAGGGCCACCGAGCGGACGGTGGCGTAGAGCAGACCGCGATTGGCCACGTTCCGGTTTTGGCGCCAGAAGCGAACAAAGGCTTCCTGAACAATATCCTCGGCATCGGCCCCTGACCGCACCCATTGCCGGGCAAAGAGGACCAGCCCCGGGGCGAGTTCCGAGAAACACGATGTCCAATTTTCATGAGTGGCGACATTGTCCATGACCTCTTCACGGTCTTTCATAATCAAGACGCCGCCAAACGGGGATTTTGTCTAAAATCGCGGAATTCTTTTTCGACGATCTTCGCTTCGACGCCTGCGAGTGGGACGGCCCGCGGCCGCCGATTCGGCGTCCCGCAGCATCGGCATTACCGGTGGATCGGGCGCTCCGCGCGCGATGCTAAACCAAAGCAGCAAGGCTGCTCAAATCGCATTATCTTGAGCGGCCCTGGCGCTGTGCATCTAACATCGAGCGGCGGAGCGCTCGATCCACCTGCCCGGCACCCCGGCCAGGCAGTGGAAAACTCATCACTGCTTCGGTTTCGCCGGCAGCGGCCGCAGAATCAGGTCGCCCAACCAATCCGGGTTCGCGACGCCCTGGCGATAAGCGTTCAATGACTCGACCGACGAATTGACGCGCAGATTGCTGTAAGATTGGTCGAGGTTTTGCCAGCGCTCGTGCCAGTAGACGGCCGCCTTGATCCGCGGATAGCGCGTGCGAAAAAGATCGAGACCTTCCTTGATCCACTCGCCTTTGTTGCCGGCATGCGGGAATTCTCCGGTCGCCCCACTCCGCGATCATGACCGGCTTGTTCGGATCGAGTCCGCAGATTTCCTTGTAGGGCCAGTCGATCAGGGAAAAAACGTTGGCCCAGGGCTCGTCTTTGTACTGCTTGCCGTAAACGCTCAGGCCAAGCCAATCGACGTAGTCCGAGCCCGGATAATAGGCGGCCGCCAGATTCCAGGTGTCGTAGGGATATGAGTAATTGTTGGTGTGAAACATCCATTTGATGTTCGTTGCCCCGCGCGCGCGAACGCGGTCGACCACGTAGCGATAGGCCGTCCGAAACTTCTCCGGCCCTTTCCCATTGTTCTGGCCGGGATCACGCTGGCCGCCTCCGTAAAAAATGCCCGACCACGGAAACCAATCGCCGTTCATCTCGTTGGCGAAGACGACGATCATGGGCTTACCGAAGGCCCTGCGCTGCATCGGCCCATCTGATCGATATAGCTGTCCCAGGTTCCGGCAATGATGGCGTCGAGACCGAAACGATCGGGTCCCTTATTCTGCTCGTAAGGCCGATCCCAGGGCGACCAAAAGATCAGCGGCAACGAGCCGTGGCGCCAGATAACGTTCAGGTTTTCGGTCGGGAAGTCCTGCTCTCCCCAATAGCTTGACGAGGCGATGATCGCCTGATGCTTGCCGACCATCGTTTCGAATTCCTCGATGACATCGAGGGAAAGAGCGTCCTCGGCATCACCGAAATCGATGAATGCGCCGGTGTAGGCTCCACGACCTGGCGTAACGACTTCGACGGGAGCGTTCGGATCGAGACTTGATGGGGCCGATTTTTTGCACGCAACCAATCCGCCGCAAAGCAAGATGAAAATGACGAATGCGGAATGACGAATGACGAACGAATTCCAAAAGTCCAAATGACGAACATCCGGTTTCGTCATTCTTTCGTCATTCGCCATTCGTGCTTCGACATCCCTCTCACGCTCGCACCGGAACGGACGCGGTGCGCTCGAGTTTTCCCCAGCTGACCAAGGCGCCTTTGATCGCGCGAAGCACTGCTTTCCAAATGCAATAACTGAGCATCGGACGATAGATCAAACGCATCGGCAGAATGCGCCAGGCGCGCGTCAGGGGTTCGCGTTCGAGAATACAGGCGAGGGTCGCGAGAATGACGTCCATGGCCAGGAAAGTGATCACGAAAGGCATGAGGGCGCGCCAGGCTCCGAAAGGAAGGGAGACAAGCAGAAACAAATCCACCATGGGGGTGATGGCCACGAGAATGATCTGAAAAAACCAAACGCTCGGCAAACTGAACCAGCCCAGGGCGCGATAGTTCCAGTTAAAGACCATGTCGCGATGCTTCCAAAGACATTGCAAAGTGCCGTAGGCCCAACGAAACCGTTGCCGCGCCAGCGTGCCCACGCTTTCCGGAGCCTCCGTCCAGGCGATCGCGCCCGGCACATAAACAATTTTCTGCCCATGTTTATGCAGGGAGAGGGTGAGATCGGTGTCCTCGGCCAGGGTTTCCAAACTTAAGCCGCCCGCCTGATCGATTGCCTCTTTCCGAACCGCGCTGATCGCACCGGGCACGACCGTGATGCAATTCCATCGATCGTAGGCGCGCCGGTCGAGATTAAAGCCGCAGGTATATTCCAGGGCCTGGCAACGCGCGATGAAGGTGCGCAGATTTCCAACCTTCGCATGACCGGACACTGCTCCGATGGACGGATCGGCAAACGGTTCCAGCAAGCGCGGGATCGTGTCCGGCTGACAGCGCGTGTCCCCATCGAGGAAAAGAGCGATGCCATGCCGCATCGCCGCGAGACCGCGTTGCAGAGCGCGAGCTTTGCCACGATTCTCCTGTCGCAACAAACGGACGCGCGAATCAAGATTGGCAATGCGCTCCACTTCCGCGGCCGTGGCATCCTTGGAGCCATCGTCAACGACGATCACTTCGAGCTCGCCCCGATAGTCGGTGCGAAGAACCGATTCCAACGTCCCCGCGATCACCTTCCCCTCGTTAAACGCCGCGATCACCACGCTGACCGGTTGCGCAAATTCGGTCGGCCTGCGACGCCGGAAACGGTAGGCTAGCCAGATCACGACCAGGGTACGAACGACCACGAGCCCCGTCGCTACAATCATGAATGCCCAGAGAAATTCTTCGATGCCGTGAAAAATAAGGAAACCGGTGCTGCTGACGAGGCGCGTGAGCGATTGATTAGTTTGCGGCAAAGGCGGCATGACGTCGTCGCGCGTAATCCCGAGAAGCGTGCTCAACGAGACCACCGTGTCACCCCGCGTGTGCAACCAATCCAGGATGTGCGGCAGCGCCTCCACCGTTTGCGAGCGATCGCCCCCCGCATCGTGCAAAAGAATAATGCTGCCGTCGCGTCGCTGCTGTTTGATCCGCTGCAGGATGATGTCGGCGCCCGGCTTGGCCCAATCCTGGGGATCGATGTTCTCCAGAACGACCAGGTAATCGAGATCCTCTGCAATCTGCAGCGGAATGAGCTCGCTCAGCTGAGAAGGACTCGTATCCGCCGCGTAGGGCGGCCGAAAAAGGGTGGTGGAACGCCCGGTGATTGTCTCAATCAGAAGCTGCGTCGCGTTTAATTCGAGACGGATATGCTCCGGCCCGCAGAGCGCGAGGTTCGGGTGATAATAGGTGTGATTTCCAATCTCGTGGCCTTCTTCGACGATGCGACGCACGAGCCCGGGATAATGCTCGGCATTTGCGCCAACCAGGAAAAATGCCGCTTTCACGTTGGCCGCCTTTAAAATATCCAAAATCTTGGGAGTCCATTCAGGATCGGGACCGTCATCGAAAGTGATGGCGACCTGATGTTCACCGCCGACGCCCTGATGATATAGCGTTGGAAATTCCGGAAATTTTACATATTTCGCGGTGAGATAGTTATCGGAATCGACCGCCAGCTGGCGCATTCCGTCCGAGCGGGTTTCATCGACGGTCACAACCTCCCCTTCGCCAAGGTCGGTGATTGTGTCGGTGCTCTTCAAAACCTCCAGGGCGTCGCGGGTCGGTTTGTCCGTCTTGAAATCGCGCGGGACGTTGAGCGCGTCCCAAATGGCGGTGTCCTCCGTCCCTAATCGATAAAGCGCAAATCCCCCGGCCTTTTCGTCGCGCACCTCGCGCAATTGATTCAGGAAAGTGACGACGTCGAGATACCAGACGGTGTGGACCTTGTTTGCGTCCTCATAATAGAAGAAGGGATTGTAATCGGGCGCACCGATGGTCACCGACTCGATCCCCGAACTGCTGGCCCGGCTCATCGCCTCGGGGAAACTAATTTGCTCCGCCTTCTTTTCTCCGTCGGTCCAGTCGTAGCCGTAGCTGCCGAGGGCAATGATCCACTGGTTGGGATCGGCGTCTTCCAGCAGGACATGCAGCCACCCTTCAAACCATGAACGCGATCCCAGCGGGCCTGGAGCATCAATATCTGAGGTCTCGTCGAATAAGAGCGCGACGAAACGGTCCACGTGCTCGCTCAGATCGTCGAAATCCATGTAATCCAGCTCCTGACCGGGCTGAACGCACAGCCAGAGCTCCTTGTGGTCGTTGTGCAGGGCGGCCGTAAATTTGTCGATGAAGGCCGTAATATCGCTCTTGTAAGCAGGATCGATCTGCTCCCAATCGACCACCACGCCGCTGGCTCTGGCATTGCGCAACACCGCGAGCACGTTGGCGATGAAGCGGTCTTGTCGATCAGCCGGACCGTGCGCGAGATTCTCGATCGCTTCCGGTTGCCATGTATCGCCCAGCAGATTAGTCAGGAGAGGCATCAAGGCGATGCCTTTGGCGGCCGCCAGTTTGGGCAACCGGCTATCGGCATCGATCTGCAACTCGCCCATCCCATTGATCACCGCCATCCATTCAGGACAAACGTGGGTGATCTGGGCCGCGTGTTGCTCAAGGGAAGAGAAACTGTAGGGATCTCCGTTCGTGTAAAAGGCCAGGCGCACTTCGTTGCGATTGCTTGCGCGCTTTCGTTGCCGGCGACGGACTCGGTCCGCCCGGTTTTTTGGCCGCCTGCCGGGCCGCTCCAAATTTCTGCCAGAGCAATGAACTGGGAGGAATTTGCGTCGCCGGATTCTGTTTTTGAAACGCCTTCAGCTGCCCCTTCAACTGACGGAGCGAAACCGGCACCCGCATCTGTGGCGAAACGAACAAGGTCTGCACGAACAGCACGGTCCCGAAAAAGAAGAGCACGCCGAGAATGAGCAGAACAAGGCGCAATCGCGGCCAGCGTTTGCCCGCCGGGTCGGAGAAAACAAATGACGTAACTGTGTGCGGAGGGAGGTCCTGCATCGCAGGCGACTATAAACGTTCGGCGCGAAAAGGAGAAAACATTGTCGAGCCGGGGCCGCGCATGGCCAGCCGAACCACCCACGGGTAGTGGGCGGGCTTGATTCTGAATTGGACGTTCGGCATGGAGCGTTCGACGTTCGAGGTCGATGAATGTTCAACCGGATACCCTGCCCGCAGGCCATGCCGGCATGGCCGCCCGGCTTGCCCGGGGCCCGCGCATCCATTCGAGCGCGTGGGTTGTTCCCGGTGCGACGGTCATCGGTGACGTCACGTTGGAAGAAGAGTCCAGCGTCTGGTACGGAGCCGTGGTGCGCGGCGACCTCAACCGCATCGTCATTGGACCGCGCTCGAATATTCAGGATAACGCCGTCGTTCATATTGATACCCCGCATTCCACCATTCTGGGTGAGCTCGTAACCATTGGCCACAGCGCCATCGTGCACGCCTGCCAGATCGACAACGAGGTCCTTGTCGGCATGGGCGCGATCGTGCTCGATGGTGCTGAAATCGGCGCACGCTCGATCATCGGTGCGAACGCCCTTGTCACACTCGGAACGAAAATCCCACCCGGCTCACTCGTGCTCGGATCGCCCGCAAAGATCAAACGACAGCTGACGATCGACGAACAGCAAGACATCGCAAGATGGGCGCAGAGCTACGTCGAAACGGCCAAACGTTTCCGCGAACTGTACGCAAGCCACAAGCTGTAGCGGCGGTCTCTGACCGCCGAAAATTGGAAGAACGGCGGTCGGAGACCGCCGCTACAACAAGGTGCGCGCAATCTGTAGCCATGCCCTGTGAGCGTCGCATGATTTCGGCGGTCGGCCGGCCTTCGCCAAGGCTACGGCGTGCCAGGGAGACCGCCGCTACAGCAAGGTGCGCGCTAGCTCGCGCGCGCCTTCGCGCAACAGCTGTGACGCCCGCATGATGTTTTCCGCATCGCTCGCTTCCGGATCCGCGACGCTGTAAACGCCGTCAAATAGATCACGCAACTGTCGATTCTCATCAGCCCGGCCCACAATCGCGAAAACGCGTTTTCCCAGTCTCCGCGCCATCCTGGCGACTTCGGCCGGCGCTTTTCCCTGGAGCGTTTGCGAATCCAAGCTCCCCTCACCCGTGATGACCACGTCCGCGTTTTTCATCCTCGTTTCCAATCCGACAGCCTCCGCCACGACTTCGAATCCCGGTCGCATCTTCGCGCCGCAAAAGCTCATCAGACCGAAGCCGAGCCCACCTGCGGCGCCTGCCCCCGGACTTTCGCAAAAATCGACGCCCAGATCTCGAGCGACAACCTGTGAAAGTCTGGTCAGCGCGCCCTCCAGGGTCTCCACTTGATCCGGCGTCGCGCCTTTCTGTGGACCGAAGACGCGCGTCGCCCCATTTTTTCCCAGCAACGGATTCCACACGTCGGCCGCCGCGATGACGCCAGGCAAAATATTCTTTGGTCGGTCGATCCGCGAGAGGCGTTGCAGTTCACTCACTCGGCCAGTCAATTCCCGATCGTTCGCGTCAAAAAACCGGAAGCCCAGGGCCCGCGCCATCCCGAACCCACCGTCATTCGTCGCACTGCCACCGAGCCCCACAATGATCTCGCCGGGACCGCGTTTGGCCGCATCGAGAATCATTTCACCAACTCCAAATGTGCTGGCTGCATCAATATCGCATCTCCCTGTCCCCAGGCGCGCCATTCCAGCGGCTTCACTCATCTCGATAATGGCGATGCCGCCGCCTTCGCCGACCGAGGCGTAACGTGCCTCGATGACACGACCGAGCGCGTCATGGGATCCGCAGCGATGCCAGGATCCGTTCAGCGCATCGCAAATCACTTCGGCGGTTCCTTCACCTCCGTCAGCCATCGGGGCCAGCTCAATATTTGCGTTCGGCGCGACCTCCCGGAAACCGGCGGCGATGTTCTCCGCCACTTCGCGCGCGCTTTGAACTCCCTTGAATTTGTCGGGTGCGATTAAAATTGTCATTCCGAGCTAATCCGATGGCGAATCACGTCGACAACGATAAGAGATGCCTCTACTCCGCTCGACATGACAAGCGTGCAATCAGGATTTTCACTCTGAATCCGGTCACGCATTGTGGACCAGGCGCTCCTCCTGCCATTCAAAAAAGGCAACCGAAGCGGGCGATGCCGTCAGAATTTTCACGCTGAATCCGCTTACACGTTGTAGGGCGGGCGCTCCGCCTGCCACTTTAAAAAAGGCAACCGGAGCGGTTGCCCTACAATTTTTGCACGAGCGGCGCGGCGACCCTACCCCTTCAATTTTCGTTCCAGGATCTCACCCACCACCTGTGGATTCGCCCGGCCGCTCGATAACTTCATCACTTGTCCCTTGAAATAATTCAGGGCCGCGGCCTGACCCGATCTGAAATCTGCCGCCGGTTTCGGATTCGCCGCGATGACTTGATCGCACAACGCCTCGATCGCCTTCGAGTCGCTCAACTGCTCGATCGCCTTCTCCCGCACCACGGCGGACGCGCCTTTACCGCTGGCCAACATTTCCGCGAGAACGTCTTTACCTTGTGAGCTGCTAATTTTTCCCTGCTCGATTAATCCGATCAATTCGTTCAACGCTTCCGGTCGGATCGGACAGTCCGCGATCGTCTTGCCGGAACTGCTCAAGCCGCTCAGCAGATCATTCAGAATCCAGTTCGCGATGGGCTTGGCCTTTTTCACGCCTTTCGCAACTGCCTCGAAGTAGCGCGCCAGCTCGAGATCGTCGGCCAGAACGCCGGCATCGTAGTCGCTCACCTGGTATTGCTCGACGAAGCGAGCTCGTTTCGCCTTCGGCAATTCCGGCATCCGTCGCCGCGCCGCTTCCAGCAACGCCTCGCTTGTTACCGGCACAAGATCGGGATCGGGAAAATAACGATAATCGTGGGCCGATTCTTTTGTGCGCATCACAAATGTCTCTCCGGCGTCGTCGTCCCAGCCACGCGTTTCCTGCTCCAGCTTTTCGCCCCGGGCCAGCGCATCGGCCTGTCGCTTTAATTCGAAAGCGAGCGCCCGCCGCACCCCGCTGATTGAATTCAGGTTCTTGATTTCGATCTTTACCCCCAGGTCGGCCTGCGCTTCCGGCCTGAGCGAAACGTTGCAATCGCACCGCAATTGTCCCTTCTCCATATCGGCATCGCTTACTCCACCGTAGATCAGGATCTGTTTGAGCGCGGCCAGAAAGGCGAACGCCTCTTCCGGCGAACTCATCTCGGGCTCCGTCACGATCTCCATCAAAGGCGTGCCAGCCCGATTAAAATCAATACCCGTGCTCGTCTCAAAGTGAAAGCTCTTGGCCACATCTTCCTCGAGATGAATGCGCACGAGATGAATTTCCTTGCCCGGGGTCGCGATGCTTTTCTGCGCGTCCTTCGGATAAGCCAGGTCGTGCAACGACACGCTTCCCCTGGTGCAGAGCGGCATATCGTATTGCGAAATCTGATAATTCTTCGGCATGTCCGGATAAAAGTAATTCTTGCGGTCGAATTTGGAGCTCGGAGCAATGTCGCAGTCGAGCATGAGTCCCGTGAGTACGGTCATGCTCACGGCCTCGCGATTCATGACCGGCAATCCGCCCGGTAAACCGAGACAGGTCGGACAGGTGTGCGTGTTCGGTTCGGCTCCCACCTCCACCGGACAGGCACAGAACATCTTCGAACGTGTCTTCAGCTGCACGTGCACTTCGAGACCGATGGCCGGAATGTATTTCATCTGTTCAGATGGTTCACACAAAGTCCACCAAGGTCACAACGGTCGTTAGGAAAGACTTCTTTGTCATCTCTGGAGGGTGACCTTTGTGTCCTTTGTGCGAATCATTCTTTCTTCAGCGCGTAATCAAGCGCAGCTGGTAGATCAAACTTCTTAATCTGCTCGAACAGAGCCGGATCGTTGAGGACATCGCGAATTTTTTGATTCTCCAACAGGTCGATCAGGCGCCCTTGCGCGATCATGTCGGAAATCTCAGAGTCATTCAGAAGCGCAACAATTTTTGGATTCTGACTTAATCCCTGAGCGCCAGGATAGTGGAGAAGTCTTTGCATGGCCGCCGGATCGGAGACCACTTTACCGGTCTGACCAAGCACAGCGTAAACCTTCGCCGGAACGATATCCGCCTTTCTGACGGCATCGCCGACCGCGCCCAGCTCGAGCGAATTCTTTAGTCGTGCCAGGGTGGTCACGACAGGCTCGGATCCTTCGCTTAAAGAACGGCGCCGAGCATCAATGGCGCGTAGCGTGCCTCCCGGCACGGCGTTGATTTGCCCGGGCGCCGGCGCGTGCACCTGCGCGTCGGCGACCGCGCCCAACGATCTCACGCCCACCACCAGGATCCATACGAGAAGCGCGCCGAAGAATAGTCCGAGCACAGCCCCGCTCAGGCCGTAGAGCAATCGAACCGGGGCGGCTTCATGCTGACCGGTGCGTCTAAACAAGACGATGCCGAGCCCGTTGACGATCGCGTAGATTAGAATGAAGAGCACTCCTCCGGCCAGAATCGACAACACGGCGTCTGGCATTTTCAAGAACGGCCGCAGCAGCGGCACGACAAGGTTGCCGCCAAAATAAGCCGTAAAATACCCCGCAATCAGCGCGCCGAGTCGGGCAAGCTGCCGCGCCAGTCCGCGCCGCCAGCCGCGCAAGACTTCGAACAGGATCAGAACACAGGCAAAGGAGACGAAGACGAGTTGCCACCAAAGGGATCCTGAAGTCATGGCTATCTCTGATTGCTCAGGCGGGCCCCGGCCTCCGCGCACCTTCCAAATTCACTTTTTCTCCGCTGCAATCGCTCGTTGCCGCAAAGCCTGGTCGCAAAGCACCAGCGCCGTCATGGCCTCGACCATGGGAACGGCCCGCGGCAGAACACAGGGGTCGTGACGTCCGCGCCCGGCGATTTTCGTCTTCTTGCCCGTGGCCGTGACCGTCTCTTGTTCACGCGCAATGGTAGCGGTGGGCTTAAACGCCACGCGAAAATAAATATCTTCGCCATTACTGATCCCACCCTGGACGCCTCCGGAATTGTTGGTCGAGGTTCGAACCCTCTTTCCATCCATGGCAAACGGGTCGTTATGCTCCGAGCCCCGCATCCTGGTGGAGGAAAAGCCGGAACCGATTTCAAAACCCTTGGTGGCGGGCAAACTGAGCATGGCCCTGGCCAGCTCGGCTTCGAGTTTATCAAAGACCGGCTCGCCCAGGCCGGCCGGCGCGCCGCGCACCACGCACTCGATCACTCCGCCTAACGAATCGCCTTCCGCCCGCACCTGTTCGATCCGTGCAATCATTTTTTTGGCTGCGCCTTCCTCCGGACACCGCACGATATTGGCTTCGACCATTTCTCGTTTTACTTTGGAAGGATCAATCCTGGCCACGATATCGTGAACCTGTCTGACGTAGGCAACGATTTCAATCTTTGCGAACAAAGCGCGCAAGACCTTGCTGGCAATCACACCGGCGGCCACCCGGCCGATGGTTTCCCGAGCCGAAGCACGGCCCCCGCCCTGCCAGTTTCGAATTCCATACTTGGCCTGGTAGGTGAAGTCGGCGTGGGACGGCCGAAACGCTTTCGCCACTTCGGCATAATCCCCGGGTCGCGCATCCTGGTTGCGAACCAGAATGGAGATGGGAGTGCCGATTGTTTTTCCTTCGAAAATTCCCGATAAAATCTCGCACCGATCCTCCTCCCTGCGTTGCGTCGTAATTCTGCTTTGACCCGGCCGGCGCCGGTCCAGCTCTTTTTGAATTTCGGTCACACTGATTTCAATCCGCGGCGGACAACCGTCGATGACCACGCCGATGCCGCCGCCGTGCGATTCGCCAAACGTCGTGATCCGAAAAAGGTGACCGAAGGTGCTGCCCATTAATTGAGGATCTTAGTCGAACCGAGGCAAAGCGCGAGGCGGATCGAGCGCTCCGAGCTCGATGCTATTTTGGCGGCGCAGCCGCATTTGTTCAACATCGCGCGACGGAGCGCACGATCCACCTAAATCGCCTCGAAGGCGAACTGCAGATCGTCGATCAAATCGCGCACATCTTCGACCCCGACAGAAAGCCTAACGAGCGAATCGGTAACGCCGAGAGCTTCGCGCTGCTCTTTCGGAACGGAGGCATGGGTCATGAGCGCAGGATGATTGATCAGGCTTTCCACACCACCCAGGCTCTCAGCCAAAGCAAAAAGGTGCGTGTTCTCGAGAAAGCGCCGCGTCCCGGCAAGATCCGTTTTCAATACGATCGTGACCATGCCGCCGAAGCCGCGCATTTGGGTCCGGGCAAGATCATGTTGGGGGTGCGACTTGAGTCCGGGATAGCTAACGGATTTCACACCAGGCTGCTCTTCCAGCCAGCGCGCAATTTCGAGCGCGTTGGCGCAATGCCGTTCCATGCGCAGAGCCAGAGTCTTCAGGCTGCGCATGGCCAGGAAGCTGTCGAACGGCCCCGCGATCGCGCCGACCGAGTTTTGCAGGAAGGCAATTTGATCAGCCAGCTCCTTGTTCTCCCCCACCACAATGATGCCGCCCACCATGTCGGAATGTCCGCCCAGGTATTTGGTGGCCGAATGAACAACCATATCGAAGCCGGATTCGATGGGACGTTGAATCCACGGACTGGCAAAGGTGTTGTCCGAAACGGAGATCAGTTTCCTTTCGCGCGCAATCCTGGCGACGGCTTCGAGATCGATCAACTTGAGCAACGGATTGCTCGGCGTCTCGATCCAGACCATGCGGGTATTCTTCTTAATATGACGCTCCAGAACCGTCGCGTCCGTTAGATCGACGAAGGTAAAATCGAGATTGGCGGAACGCCGCCGGACCCGTTCGAACAATCGGAAGGTGCCGCCGTAAAGATCGTCGCTGACCACAACGTGAGAACCGCTCTCCATAACTTCCAGCGCCGTGGCCATGGCGGCGAGACCGGAAGCAAAGGCCCAGCCGCGCGTGCCTCCCTCCAAATCGGCAATGCAGCGTTCGTAAGCCAGGCGCGTGGGATTGATGGAGCGCGCGTAATCGTAGCCTTTATGCTTGCCCGGACTCTCCTGCACATAGGTCGAGGTGGCGTAAATCGGCGTCATGATCGCGCCGGTCGACGGGTCGGGTTCCTGTCCGGCATGGATCGCGCGAGTGGCGAATTCGTGTTGTCTCTTCATGTGGTTTTGCAATTTAGCCGCGGATGGCGCGGATTTCACGGATTAGGTTGGCGGATCGAGCAGTCCTTTGCCCGCCAAGCGGGACGGACTCGTCCCATGCCGAGCCCGATGCCAGGACCAATCTTAATTATATTCGCGGCTCACCGGCACCGCTGATTTCGGCATATGGAGCCGCAGATAAGAAAGCAGGTCGGTTCGCGTGATCAGGCCGAGGAATTTGTCCTCATCCATCACGATGGCCACACGGCCACGTGCGAACACCTGCAGCAGGTCGCTGATTTTGGCGGCCGGCGGCAGCGTTTCGAGCCGATCGGTCATCGCGTTCTTGACCACGTCGTTAAAGTGGGTCGGATCGCGATGCACCTTCACGAGCACATCTGATTCATCGAGAATTCCCACCGGTTTCCCAGTCTCGTCCACCACCGGAACCTGCGAAACATCGGCCGCGCGCATGCGCTTGAAGGCGGTGAGCAAGGTATCGGTCGGGCCCACCGAGATGACTTCGCCGGCTTCATAGCGATGCGAAATCAAATCATTCAAATCGCCCTTGGGCGGACGATGAATGAATCCCTGCTCCGCCATCCAAAAGTCGTTATACATTTTGGAGAGATATTTATTGCCGCTGTCGGCCACGAACGTGACCACGCGCTTGCGCGTGGTTTGCTGACGGCAATAACGCAGCGCCGCCGCCACCAGCGTCCCGGTGGACGACCCGCCGAGAATGCCCTCCTGGCGCAACAGTTCCCGCGCAGTGGCAAAGCTTTCCTCGTCGTCAATCTCATAGGCCTCGGTCACGTACGACATGTCCGCGATTTCGGGAACGAAATCCTCGCCGATCCCCTCGACCGCCCAGCTGCCCGAGGGAACGAGTTCGCCCGTCTTCACGTATTCGTAAAGTATCGAGCCGGTCGGATCGGCCAGAATCATCTCAATGCCGCGGCGCGGCTTGACGCGCGAAAAGAACCGGCCCAGCCCGGTTAACGTCCCGCCCGAACCGACCCCGCAAACGATGGCATCGACGTCGTGCCGCATTTGTTCCCAAATTTCAGGACCGGTGCTGCGCTCATGGGCCGTCGGGTTGGCCGGGTTGCCGAATTGATTCACATAAAATGCGCCGGGAATCTCCTGCGCGAGGCGTGCGGCTACGTCCTGATAATATTCGGGGTGACCGCGAGTCACGTCCGAGCGAACAATCCGCACCTCGGCCCCGAGAGCGCGGACATGGTAAATTTTTTCCTGCGACATCTTGTCGGGAATAACGAGAAGAACGCGATAACCCTTCGCGCCGGCAACCAGAGCCAGTCCCAGGCCGGTGTTGCCGGCCGTGGCTTCGATCACCGTCCCTCCCGGTCGCAGTTTTCCATCGAGCTCGGCCGCTTCGATCATGGCCAGTGCGACCCGATCCTTGATTGAGCCGGTTGGATTTTGATTCTCGAGTTTTACAAATAGCTGACACGGACCGGTATCCATCCGCGTGATCTCAACCAGCGGCGTTTCGCCGATCAGTGAAAGAATCGCCGGCGGTTTCCTGGAAACCGCCGTTGGTGTGGGAGAGACTTCGATCATGGCGTGTGCAAACTCACGAGCCGGCCCGGATCATCGATCGAACCCCTGTCGTTGTGGAGAAAATTGTAACCAATACTGCCTTTAAGTATCGCATGAGTATCAATCGGCGCCGCTGCTTTTGTGCGACCACTCTGACTGACTGTCCTCAAGAAATTGTTGGAGCATTGGAAAACGAACCTCGCCGTAATTGAGCGCATAACGGAGGTCTCCTCCTTTGAAGATCCAGGTTGTGGGAATCCATGAGAGAGGAAGGCCGCAAAATTGTTTGATCTTGTTACCCGTGCGCGGCCCCGGATCGGCCAGAATGGTGACATTCGGCTGATCGCCGATTTCAAATTTCTTGAGCATGGCCCGGCCGTCTTCGCCGTTGTTCCACATCGATACGAAATAAAATTTCACCTGTGGATTATCCTTCACCATCTTTAACCAGCCGCCGCTTTTCAGCTCCGCCTGACAATTTGAACACCACGGCGCCCAAAGATGAACCACGTTCAGGTCCGTTGACTTGAGCGCTTCGACGAGCTTCTGCTCGTCCGGGCCGGGCTCGGCCCGAAGCGAAACGGCCGTGAAAAGCGCGAGCAAGATCGAGGACAGGATTTTCATCGATTACTGAGTTTCTGATGAAATATGCAGTGTCCGGCGCTCGACGTCCAACCCGGTCTGGACGGAGCGCTCGCGTCACCGTAGCGGCGGTCTCCGACCGCCGAACAAACTGACGACTGGCTCCGAAGGGGTCTTCTAATGGACGCCTTGGAAATGCGTCCCTACCTGAATGAATACCTCACAAGGGCCAACGGGGTCGGTCCTCACTCTTGACATGCCTACTTCGGGCGTTGGAGACGTGCGTCCATGTTCCCATCTGTAAGCGGCTGTAAAAAGCAGCCGAATTATGCTGCCAGAGCAGTTCTTTCTCAGGGTTGACCTTGCCGGCGAAAACGCCTACTGTGGCGTCCCATTTCCGCTGCTGACGCAGTCGTTCAGCGCGAAAGGTCGGCGGTCACAGACCGCCGTTACAGTGTGCCCCAAGGAGGCCTATTTAAATTATGTTACAAATGCAGGATTTGATGTCGAAACCGATGCCGGAGTTCCGCGAAGGCAGCATCGTCAAAGGACGGATTCTCGAAATTCGCCCGCGCGAAGTGCTGGTCGACATCGGCTACAAATCCGAAGGCGTCATTTCGCTCGCAGGAGTTTGATGACATCGACATCCCTGGAAGTCGGCGACGAAGTCGAAGTGCTCCTCGAGCGCCTCGAAAACGACGAGGGCATGGTCATCCTCTCGAAGGAAAAGGCCGCCTACCGCCAGAACTGGAACAAGATCGTCAACGTCTTCCAGGGCGACGGCCTGATCAAAGGCAAGGTGAAGTCCGTCGTCAAAGGCGGCCTCATGGTCAACATCGGCGTCGAGGCGTTTCTGCCCGCCTCGCAGATCGACATCGTCCCGCCGAAAGATCTGCAGCAGTTCGTCGGCAACACCTACGATTTCAAGATCGTCAAGATCAACGACGACCGCAAGAACGTGGTCCTCAGCCGGCGCGAACTCATCGAGCAGGAGCGCAGCGAGAAGCGCCAGAAATTCCTGGAAGGCGTCAAGAGTCGGCGACCGCGTGCAAGGCACGGTCAAGAACCTCACCGACTTCGGCGCGTTCATCGACCTCGACGGCATGGACGGCCTGCTCCACATCACCGACATGACCTGGGGCCGCCTCGGACATCCGAGCGAGCTGCTCAAGGTCGGCCAGCAGCTCGAAGTGGTCGTGCTCGACATCAACAAGGAGAAGGAGCGCGTCTCGCTCGGCCTCAAGCAGACCCAGAAGAATCCGTGGGACGAGATCGAAGAGCGTTTCCCGGTCGGGCAGAAGGTCAAAGGCAAGATCACGAACCTCGTGCCCTACGGCGCGTTCGTGGAAATCGAGGAAGGCGTCGAAGGCCTCATCCACGTCTCCGAACTCTCCTGGACCAAGCGCATCATGCGCCCGTCCGACGTGCTGACCGTCGGCCAGGAAGTCGAAGCCGTCGTGCTCGGCGTGAACAAGGAAGAGCAGAAGATCTCCCTCGGCGTGCGCCAGCTCGAACCGAATCCGTGGGACGAGATCGAGCACAACTTCACCATCGGCAGCCAGGTCAAGGGCAAGGTCCGCAACATGACCGCCTACGGCGCGTTCGTGGAACTCGAAGAAGGCATCGACGGCATGATCCACGTCTCCGACATGAGCTGGACCCGCAAGATCAATCACCCGAGCGAAGTCCTTAAGAAGGGCGACGAAGTCGAAGCCGTCGTCATCGACATCGACAAGACGAACCAGCGCATCAGCCTCGGCATCAAACAGCTCGACGACGATCCGTGGAAGGACATCGATCAGAAGTACAAGATCGGCGACCTGGTCAAGGGCAAGGTCACCAAGCTCGCCAGCTTCGGCGCGTTCGTGCAACTGGACGACGACATCGACGGCCTCGTCCACATCTCGCAGATCAGCGAAGATCACGTCGACAAGGTCAAGGACGTGCTCAAGGTCGGCCAGGAAGTCGAAGCCCGCGTCATCAAGGTGGACAAGGCCGAGCGCCGCATCGGTCTCTCGATCAAGGCCGCGAACTACTCCGAAGAAGAACTGCGCAAAGAAGCCGAAGCGTTCGACACGCTTCGCCCCGGCGAAGACATGGTCGGCCTCGAGAAGGCGTTCGCCGCCGCCGAGCAGGAAGAGTATCGCCCCGGCGAGTCGAAGAAGGCAGAGAAGCCCGAGAAGCCGAAGAAAGAACCAAAAAAGAAGTAGACGGAGAGCTCAAGCCGCCCTCGCTTCTTCAATTCGGGACCCGACTGTAGGGGAAGCTGTCAGCTTCCCATTCCTGCCCCGTTCTTTCGACCGGCCAGAAGATAATCGAGGGAGAGCCTGTCGTCCTCGCGCGGACACCAAAGAATAAACAGCAGCAGGGCAAGGCGCGGAATCACGTGACCGCTGAAATCGTAAAGCGCATCGTGCAACAGGTGGCCGAAGGTGACAATGACCAGGACGACGCCGAGAGCGACCAAGGCATCCCGCGTGCGCAGGCCGAGGATGAGGAGGGCTCCGGCGAGAAGTTCTATCACAGGAATAGTCACTCCAACAATCCAGAGTGACCAGACAGGCAGGAACGTATCGGAGAATGGCAAAAAATATTTCCGCGCGTGTTCGAGCGGGCCGAGCTGAAACACTTTCATGACGCCGGCCATGAAGAAAATCAATCCGAGCACGAGGCGCGCGAATAACAATGCCCACGCGCGATTGAGATTTGTTTTCATGCTTTCAAAGCCAGACCGTCGCTCTGTCAAATCTTCCGTGTCTTCCGGGTCATTTCTTTTTCTCGATGAACTTTGCCGGATCGAGGCCGATGCGCCGGAGCAGATCGGGGAAGCGCGGATCGGAGTGCAACGCGCGAAACTCCGGCGAAAAACCGATCGAATGTATCGGAGCGGAATGCTCTGTGATGGCGCGGTCCAGCCAGCGGAACGCTTCGTCGTTCTCGCCGAGCGCGACGTAAACGGATGCGATCTGGTCCCCGGGAAAGTATCCCGTGTTCGCTATTTCGATTAACTCCGCGAGAATCTTTCTCGCCTCGTCTTTCTTTCCCAGCCGCGCATAAGTAATAGCCAGACCCGCCGTCGGTTGATGGGTTGCATTCTCGACTCTTAAATAAATTTCCAAAGCTTCTGCCAATTTCCCCTGCTCGCGATAGACCAGGGCGAGGTCCGGTTCGAAGTAAACGTAGTTTGGATCGATCTCCATCGTTCGCTTGGCCGCGGCGAGCGCCTCATCGAGTCGACTCATCTTCACATAGGCGTCCACTTCCCAGTTGCCGATGATCGGCGAGAGCGGATCGAGCCGCACCGCTGCCTGCAGGTCTGGAACTCCTTCTCCGGGGCCGTGGACGAATCGCTGGCACCAGGACATGAACAAATGTGCCACGGCAGAATTGGGATCAATCTCGAGAGCTCGCTTCAATTCCACTTCCTCGCCTTTCAAATCCCAAGCCAGGATGCGTTTCGTTTCCGCAAGGTAGGCGTGCGCTTCCGCGTCGCGCTCGTCGAGGGCCAGAGCCTTGGTCGCCGCGGCCTGGGCACGCGGATAGGCGTCGAGCGGTTTGACATAAGCATCGGCGAGCCAAAACCAGGCTTTCGCGATTCCGGTCCAGGCGCGCCCCAAAGTCGGGTCTTTATCAAGAGCGCGTTGAAAGAAATCGAGGCTTTTGCGCAAATCCTTCTCGCTGCTCTTGTTCGAAAAGAAAAGACCTTGCAGATAAAGGTCGTACGCTTCGGTGTCTTGCGGCGGACGCGCAGGCGGCGCCACCGCCAGTTTGATCCTCAAAGCATCGACAATCTTGTGCGTGATCTCGTCTTGCACAGCAAAGACACCCTGCAACTCGCGCTCGAAGGTCTCCGACCAAAGGTGGAAACCATCCCGGCCATTAATGAGCTGGGCGGTGATTCGGATTTTATTCCCCTCCCGGCGCAGGCTGCCCTCCAGAACCGTCGAAACGTTGAGCTTCCGCGCGATTTCTTCGGTGTCGGCGCT
This sequence comes from uncultured Verrucomicrobiae bacterium, assembly GCA_963788855.1. GTDB lineage: Bacteria > Verrucomicrobiota > Verrucomicrobiia > Chthoniobacterales > UBA10450 > CAWBIE01. The sequence goes on along the minus strand of CAWBIE010000001.1, from coordinate 562,590 downwards.
CTTGTCCTTGAATGAAAACGAGGAAGTCCGCGCCACCACGCGCAAACCTTCGACCTTGGCAAGGGCATCGAGAATTTCTTCGCTGATGCCATCGCAGAAATATTCCTGATCCTTCGCCTGGCTTAAGTCCACGAATGGCAACACCGCGATGCTTTTCTCCGGCGCGGTCCGCGGCCGGTGGCAGCGGAACCCCGTTGAAATGCCGCATCAACAGAAAGGCCGCGGCCCCGACCGCCGTGAGACCGATCAGACCGATTGCGGCAACGATGGGCCGACGTCGCGCCCGGCGCCGTGCTTCTGCCGACGCTTCTTCTCTCGCCCGCTTGATCTTGGTGGGCAGGTCCGGATTGCCGACCTTGTCGGTATGGAAGTTGACCAATGAAATCTTCTGCCCGTGTTTTACCTCGCAGTCCCCGAGCTCGTAAAGATGGGCGTTCCATCGAGGAGAGGGCGCCAGATCGTAAGCCACGCGCTTTGAGAGCAGAATGTGGCCGGCATCGCCGCAATCGCTCACCCGCTGAGCGAGGTCGATGCCCGAGCCAGAGACGTTGGCTTGATCGTTCACATCGCGAACCTGACTAATTGGACCGCTGTGAATCCCCATCCGTAATCGAATATCCGGATGACTTTTGAGCGCCGCGTTGATCTCCATGGCGCATTCCAGCGGCGCTTCCGGACTATCGAAGAATACCAGCGCCATGCCGTCCCCGGTCGGCAGGCGGAGAACTACGCCGCTTCAGCGACACGAAATCGAACGCCGTCGCGGACGATGCGAACTTCAGTTCGCCCAGAACCCGCTTTTGTTCATCCAGGAGAAGAGTCGAGTAGCCGACCAGATCCATGATAAGCACATGGGCGATCTCCATCTTGTTGTCTGTGTTGGTCTCATCCGTCACAGTCAGAATCTGGGAGCCAGCAAGAGAAGAAAGCAAAACAAAAACAGAGAATTCAAGAGGCGAAGACTCCCGCCTAATCTCCGCCTACTCCGTCCGCCGATTATTCGAGCGCGTAGAGAAAACCGTCCGTGCTGCCGAAATAGACCACGCCGTTGGCCACCAGAGGTGACGAGAAAATCGCACCGATGGAGAACTGTCGATCCGTCCCGACGATGGGCGCCTCGCGCCACTCAGAACTTTCAATCATCGGTCCGTTCAGCTTTCGATCCGCCATCAGCACCCATCCTTTGTTTTGCTTGGAAGTTTCAGTTTGAAAATCCCAAAGCAGTTCTCCGGTCTTTGTGTCGCGCGCCTCGAGCGTTCCGTTGAGAACGCCAATAAAGACGACGTCGGTCCCGACGGTGGGCGAAGAGAACATATAGGCTTTGGCTTGCTGTTTAAGGACCGGCTTGCCGGTGGCGGCATCGACCACGTGATAGAGAGCGGAATCCGAGGTGGCGAAAAAGACTTTGCCCTGCGTGACGGCGGGCGACGTGATCACCCAGCTCAGTTCATTGAAGAAGCGCCATTTCTCTTTCCCGGTGGCGGCGTCGAGCGCATACAAATTCGAATCGCGGCAACCCGTATAAACCACGCCGTCCGCCACCGCCGGCGACGACTGAAATCCAACCTGATTGTGAATGAGGGGATCTTCTCCTCCGTGAAATTTCCACTTCTCCTTTCCGGTGGCCGCATCTACCGCATAAAAATAACTGTCCCAGCTTCCGAAAAACAAAACGCCGTTCGCGAATGCCGGCGAAGAATGGACGACGTCGCCAGTCTTGAATTTCCAGCGCTCCTCGCCTGTAGCGGTATCGACTGCATAAAGATTCCCGTCACCGCATCCGAAATAGACTGCGCCCTGCGCCACGACCGGGCTCGAGAGGAAGACATCAAACGGGTCCGCAATTGTCTGACTTTTTGGCTGCATACCGTCAATCCCTTTTGCTTCGAAACGCCTTTCGCCCCCGGTGGCAAACTTCCATTTCACGGCCCCGGTCTCCGCGTTGAGCGCATATAACCTCCCGTCGTAGCTCGTGATGTAAACGGCTCCCTCGGCCACTGCTGGGCTCGAACAAACCGGACCTTTCGTCGCCCGCTTCCAAATCTGGCGCCCGGTCTCCGCATCGACCGCGTAAACATTTCCGTCATCACTGCCGAAATAGAGAGTCTTGCCCTGGATGACCGGTGAAGAAACGATCCGACTCCCAGTCGGAAACTTCCATTTCACACGGTGAAACTGGCGCGGCGCCGGACCAGCGTACGAACCCGAGTGCGTCGCGTCGCCCCGAAACATTGACTGGGCCTGAGAAACGCCCGCGAGAGATAAATTCGCCAGGACAACCACGAAAGCGCAGTGACAAAAACTGTAACGGCGGTCTGCGACCGCCGAAATAACACGAGCCCGGCGCTCACAGAGCGCCACTACAGAAGAACGGAATTTTATTAAGTGTTTCTTCATTTCGCGCGCCGCAAGACGAGTGGGATTTCCATCGGCCCCTGAAAAAATGTTCCTTTGATCTCGCCAGCCGCCTCATTGAAACGGCCCTCGTATCCAATCCCCGTCGCGTGCGACTCGATCGTTAGCAGCTCGCCCTCCTGCGTTATGAAATCGATCGGCAGATTATTTACTTTTTTACCGACCACCACCAACTCGGCTGTGGCCGAATCGGCGCCGTGATTGGCCAACTTCATCGAGACTTTCCTCGGATAACCAAAGAGTTCGTATTGCCCGTTCCATTCGCCCTCTAATTGTTTGGCGACCGCGGTGCTACGCGGCGGCAATTCCACTTGTGGCGGCCCCATCCTTTTCAAAGAAAACGGCGCGGTATTCCCCGCTTGCATGAAAGTACCGGTTAAAGTCAGGTCTGCGACCAGATGCCCTTTGAAGTTTGCTTCCAAACCCCGCGCGGTCTTGATCGTAAAAGACGCGTCGGAATTTCCCGCCGTGATGTTGGTCAGCGGCGCTCCGCTCAAACCCAATCCCGGAACAATCAAAGAGCCGATCCACCCGCCGTTAGCCTGCGCGAGATCCACCACCAGCTTCAATTCGCGATCCGGGATCTGGACCGATCCTTCCCATCGTCCGGTTAGGTTGTCGTCGGCCCGGCAAAGCAACGCAGACGCACACAATAATATGAAGATGAATCGCATTTTCGATTGCAGCCATTTGCATGGGGCATGCCGCGGCTCGGTCAAAGTCTCAAACAATTCGGTGGCAATCGCTTACGCAGACGCCGGTCCACATTCTAGTGCGTCCGCATTCCCGGAAGTGGGATTATTCCGCGCCGTTTCCGGGAAACGCGCCAGGCTCAAACAGCATTCCGTTAGGCAGCCCTCGGCACCCGCCCTTCGTCGGCGTCGTGCAGGTCAACCCATGTTTGAATATCGTCGCGCGATCCCCAGCCGAGCTCCTCTTTCGTCGCTTGCAGTTCCTCGCTGCTTTCGTCCCGCCAGCCACGTTTTGTGATGAATTGATTCCAGACGACGATTTCCTCCGCGGTGGGTCTTCGGCAATGGTTGAAGCACCACTCCAGAATTTCTTCGTCCGAGCCACCTTCCAGGGTTCGACGGACCAATTCATCGTAATCAATTCCGAGAAATTTTATGCAACGAGCATCAAAGTGTGTCCCATCGGCCACTCCAAGAAAGTAACCCGGCTCGAGCTCGCCGCTGGCGTTGAGTCGAATCTTGTCCAGCATCCTGGCAAAATAAATGAGGCCCTGTGTTTCTTTGTAATCGCTGCATGGTGTCTTCATAGGCATCGGTTAACAATCTAGCTCAATTCCTCGAGCGCTTCCGCCACGGCCTTTGGCAAAGGGCGCGGGCCCTTTCCATTCAGTTCCAGGTCGACCTGCTCGAGACGACGGATCAGGTCCACGACTTCGCGGCGCGCCAATGGTCCACCCGCCGCCGCGCAAAAATGCGTTCGACAGCCGAACGGACGATCATTGTAGATCAGGCAATTCCCCGTCGCGGAATCGAGGATCGGACACGCCCCGGTGGGATTCCCGGGCAACACTTTGCGTCCCGTGGCGCGCAAAGCCCTGGCCGCGACGATGGCTTCGCCTTTCGTCAGATAAGGAGTCAGGCCCGTCAGTTTGAAATGACAACACTCGGTTCGGCGCACGCAGTTGCGTTCGAACGGGCGCTGCGCCAGATCCGCATAAATCTGACGCACGGCCGCCACTGCATCCGGCATTTTTTGAACAGTTCTTCGGTTCATTTCGTCGAGGCTGATGCGGCCATGGCGTGGCCGGCGATCCACCCGGTCGTCCAGGCCGCTTGAAAATTGAAACCGCCGGTAATGCCGTCGATGTCGAGTAGTTCGCCGGCAAAATAAAGATGAGGTGTCACCCGGCTTTGCATGGTTTTGAAATCGATCTCGCGCAGACAAACCCCGCCACAAGTCACAAACTCATCCTTGTTTAACGACTTCCCCGTGACCGGCAACTCCGTGTGACGGAGCTGTCGAATCAGCGCCGTGGCGCCCGCGCGTGGGAGCGAAGTCCAAATCGTCTCAGGCGAAATCCCGGCGTTTGTAACCAGCTTCTCCCAAAGCCGGGCTGGCAAAGATTCGACGGGCGATTTCATGACTCGCCGTTTCGACTGTGTCTTTCTGCGCGATTGAAACTCAGTCCGAAGCGCATTGTCATCCATATCCGGAGTCCAATTCACATGCAGCGCGAAATGATAACCCATCTCGTGCAAAGTGCGCGCGCCCCACGCCGAAAACCGCAGAATGGCGGGACCGCTCACTCCGTTGTGCGTGACCAGCAATGGTCCTCGTTCGCGCAATTTTCCGACCGACACTTCCACCTCGCTGACCGATATTCCTGGCAACGCTCGCAGCCAGGACGACGGAACGTGCAGCGAGAAAAGCGACGGCACCGGTGGTTCAATGGTGTGGCCTAACGAGCGCGCAATCCTGGCCCCGCTGGCGCTGCGAGCGCCACCCGTCGCCAAAAGCAATCGATCGCAGGCCACGGAACTCCCGTCGCTCAGCTTCAATTCAAATCCGCCTTTCGGTGCAACACGCGCGCTTTCCACGCCTTTGCGGGTGAAAAGCCGCACCCCTGTGGCCTTCGCTTCCGCGACCAGGCAGTCGACAACCGTCTCCGACGAATCCGTCACGGGAAACATCCGTCCGTCCTCTTCCCGTTTGAGAGCAACGCCCCGCGATTTAAACCAGGTCACCGTGTCGCTCGAGGAAAATCGGTGAAATGGCGAAATCAACTGGCGTTCTCCGCGCGGGTAATAAGCGGTGAAGGTTCGCGGATCAAACAAGGCGTGGGTCACATTGCAGCGGCCCCCGCCGGAAATGCGGACTTTGGAAAGGAATTGCGAACTACTCTCGAAAAGCCAGATCTCGCACTCAGGGTTGGCTCGCGCGGCCGCGATCCCGGCAAAAAATCCCGCAGCACCACCCCCCGCGATTACGATTCGAATCACTCCGCAATCTACGACAAAATCGCGCCTTGCCCGTAAATCGAATGTGGATCACCCGAATAAAGCTGGGCTCGGCAGCTTGTTCTCGTTAGCCTGATCACGCATGAGTGGCGAAGCGAAGAACCCGTTCAGTCTTCGGTCCAAAGTTATCTCCTACGTCGCGACATGGTTTCTCGCGCTCGTCGCGACAGATCCCAGCTTTGGGTTTTGGTCTCTGGCCTGGATGTTCCTCCTCGGTCTTTATGCCTTTGTCTTTCCCGCAGAGATGCAGCACAGCGGATGGGGCGCGCTGATCGGAGGCGCGCTCATTTACATTGTGCACGCCTTTTTCTATTTCCGTTCCCGGACCCGGCGCTCGACCATTCTGTGGTATGTCGTCCTCGTTATCCTGCTCACTTGCAACGTCCAGGGATGTCGCAGCATGATTCACTGAGCACAACCGGGAGTCCTCCGCAGTTTCCAAATTGCGCGGACCGGCCTGCATTTTCTTCCAAGTATTCTTAAATGCCTCCCGTGCTCGACAACCAATTTGTGAATAGCGTCGATCGCCCACTGTTCATCGAATGTCAGGATCAAAGACAAGATGACGCTTGGGATGAGTTCGTGGAGTCGCTACCGGACGGACATCATGAGCAGACGTCTCTATGGGGGCAAGTGCGGGCGCAATACGGCTGGGAGGTACGAAGGATCCTCATTCGTGAAAACGGAAAGGTCGTGGCGGGAACTCAGATGCAGACCCGGTCCCTGGGGCGGTTTGGCAAATTGACCTATATCACTTACGGACCGTGCCTCAGAACCCACGATCCCATTTTGGAGGATGCCGTGATTGAAGGATTGAAGCAGCAGGCCCGGCTCATGGGTGCCCGTTTCATAGTTATCGGCCTTCCATATGGCGGCCATTATTTGACGCCCGGTTTTGAGGCCGCTGGCTTTCAACACAAACCAGCCCGATTTCCCCCGCATTTTTTGCAAGCCACAGCGGTGATCAATCTGTCCTTTGAGCCGGAGCAAATCTTCTCTGCCATGCGTCGCAGCACGCGCCGGAATGTTCGTCATGCCCTCAAAAAAGGGATCAGCGTGGTTGAGCAAACCGGGGAGGGCTTGGTGGAATTCCACAGGCTAATGTTAGCGCTTTGCAAAAGGCGAAACACCACTCCCAACCCTGCCGGAGTGGAATTCCTTGTCCAACTGTGGCAGCGTTTCCGACCAAAAGGTTGGATAAGGTTGTTTTTTGCCATGCACGGTCAAGAGCCTGTTTCGGCCGCGCTTGCCTTCACCTTCGGCGATTGGTTTCGCGTTTGGAAGGTGGGGTGGTCCGGCCGGCACGGAAATCTCAAGCCGAACGAGGCTCTCTGGTGGCAAATGATTCTGTGGGCACGTCAGAACAAATTTCATTTGTTCGATTTTGTTGATATCGATCCAGATGAAGCGAAACGCCTGGCCAGCGGCGACGCGGATGGACATAGCTTCAAGACCGTCACTTCATTCAAGCTGGGCTTCGGAGGAGAGAGCATATTACTTCCAGGCACCTACTATTACGTGTTCAATCCAGTGTGGCGGATGTTTTTCCGATACGGCTTTGGCCACTGGCTTGATTCGCCCATTTTTCTGAAATTAGCCCACCCATTTCTCAGCAAAATCTCCCGAAGCTAGATCGGGCGAAGAGGAGATCAGAAGTATATTTTGTGTTGCGCTTGCAAACTCATGCGCAGGACATCAGAATTTTGTTCGCTCCAAGGCCTAAAGCAGGCGGAACCAAAGGCATGTGGCGAGGCAAATTAGATCACAACCAGATGACTTCGGCCCTTGCTTTTGACGAAATGGTTGCAATCGAGTGACGATTCCCTGGCAAAGAATGACCGTCGAAGAATTCGCCGGTTTTCAGCGCTCTTTCGACGCGCGGGTTATCCCGGCAAACGGCATCTTCTGGCGGCGGGTTCGCGCGCTCTTTTATAGGCCGCTCCTGCCGTATCAAGAATATCCGCCACAATCGGTTGGCGGCCCCTTCATGGCTTTTTTCGGCGGATTTCAACACGCTGTGCCAACTCACATGCGGACGAATTCTTTCCTGAATTTCTTAATATTTGAAAATCCAACATCGTATTCTCTGGGCGATCTGGATCGACATGAGCGAAGAGAAATTAAACGCGCCGCGGACGAATTCACGGTTTCCTTGGTAGCTGATGTCAATGAATTCAAAGTGCAGGCATATGGTGTTTACCGGTCTTTTTACGAAAGAACAAAATACGAATACAAATCTGAGCGGCGATATGAAGACAATTTCTCAAAATGGGCGGAATCACTTTTTCAGAACCCGAAGATAATTGTGCTTGGTGCATATAAAAAGAATCGCGAGCTGGGCGCAGTTGGCATCTGGCATCTGGTTGAAGAGACCATGGTCTATTCAACATTTTTTTGCGAAACAGAATCTCTAAAAAAGCATGTGACGGGTTTTATGCTTCATACAATGCGTGAAGCCGTGGCCGGTTGCCCGGCCATCAAGCAGATATTTATCGGGAACTATAAATACTCTGCCGCAACGGGTGTAAATGATTTCTACCTTGCGAGGGGTTGCAAGCTCGTTAGAAAACCCGCGTTACTTCATCTAAACCCTCTCGCCGCTTTTTTTTTGAAGCGCTTCGCACCGGAACAACATCGCCGGTTGATCGGGGATATTAAAAGCGCGCGAAGGCGGCGCGGCCATTGAGCAGGCACGCCCTCGTCATCCCGCTCATTTGCAACGTCAAAGGATGCCGCAGCATGATTCACTGACGGCATCGCCCGCATCCACGCTGCGCCCGTCCACCCCGACAACTGCTAGCGAACGCTTCGTCCTGCTCGACGCACTGCGCGGTTTTGCCCTGCTCGGCGTTGTGCTGGTAAACCTGCGCAGTTTTACCCTGTTTGACCTTCTGCCCGAGAACGTGAAAGCGGCCTTGCCGAGCGCCCGCTGGGATCGCTGGCTGGACTGGTTGATGAACGGATTCGTCGACGGTAAATCATTCACTCTTTTCACGCTGTTGTTCGGAGTTGGTTTTGCCTTGCAGATGCAGCGCGCTGACGGCGCCGGAGATATGCGGCGTTACATCCGACGTTTGCTCATCCTTCTCATCATCGGACTTGGGCACGCCTATCTGTTTTGGTGGGGCGACATTCTCCGCCTTTATGCCACGATGGGTCTGTTACTCGTGCCGTTGGGGCGACTCAAGACCCGCACCCTCGCCGCGCTCGGTGTCTTTGTGGCCGTGTTCCTCTCTCCACTGCTGCGACCGTTGATGGTCCAATTACTCCCGGGCATCGCTTCCGCAGACCAGGCGTCCGCGTGGGCTCTGGCGGCATTTAGCAGCAAGAGCCTGGCTGCGATGCTCAAGGGCAACTTCGACTATGACGTGTGGTCGAGGATCAGCGCGTGGGGCCTGCCGCTCTATGTCCTCGGCCGGTTAATGATCGGCGCAGCGCTCGGCCGGACCGGCGCGCTTTATGATCCGCAAAAACATTCCCGTTTCTGGCAGCGCTTGACGATCGCGACCCTGCCGCTGGGCGCTGCCCTAACGACTTTCATTTTGTTCAAGGACCACAATATTTTCGGATCAACCCTGGAATGGTGGCGCACCGATCAAGCGCGGGCCGTGATCCGCATGGCACGAAGCGCCGCCTCGCTTTCACTGGGATTGGCTTACGTAGGAATTTTCGCACTCTTGTTTCAACGACCAGGATGGCGCCGATGGATGCAACTGCTCGCGCCGGTCGGAAGAATGGCGCTGACCAATTATCTCGCCCAGACCGTGCTCGGGATCGCGTTGTTTTACGGTGTCGGACTGGGGATCGGTCCGCGCTTCGGTTTGATCGGCCTTCTTATGGCCGGGGCCGCCATCTTTACCGCCCAGATCGTGCTGAGTCATTGGTGGCTGGCTCGATTTAACTTCGGACCTTTTGAATGGCTGTGGCGCAGTCTCACTTATGGACACCGGCTTCCCCTGCGCCGGACCTCGTAGACTACGACGGACCTACATCCCAAGCGCCGTGCGAAGGTGCGGGACAAGACGTTTGCTGAATTCGACAGAATCGCCCGCCGAAAGATGCGACCACTCGGGACAGTGAAAGCTCGCCAGCTCCGGAAAATCCTCGAAGTAAATGCCGGGGACTCCGGTTCTCTGCAAGAGCGGTTCCCAAGTCTGAGCGCGCGGCGAGATTCGATCCTCGAGAGCTTTGAGGTCACCACTGCATGGGAGGCGAACAAAGACGATTTTGCCGCCTCGGGCGCGGAGCTTCGCTACCGCCGCCATGGTATCGCGAAAGCGGGCCTCTGTCGCCTCCTTCATTTTCGCCATGAAGGCCTCCGGTGGTATGTAGGTTGGAGGCGGTGGCGGCGTGAAGAGCCGCAACCAGGTTTGCTGAACTCTGCTCTGCAATTCTCCCGGTTGCGCGCATCGTTCGATCATGCGAACGCGACGCTCCCGATCGATTGTCTGGAAATAGGGTGGACCTTCGGGCGGGACGAGTGCGCCGGGTCGATTTGGAATAGGCAATCGTTTAATTAGATCCTCCAGCGTGAGTTCCTCCTGTTTGAGGAAGGCGACATGTTCTTCCAGAGGCATGGCGAGATACTCACTGGCACGTTGAGCCCAGGTCTGGGTGTGATAGCGGCGAACGACTTTTTCGGCGTGCATCATCGGCGGTGTGCCGGGCGGCGCGAAGAATATGCGCGGGACGATACTGCAGATGATTGTTCCGTGAAATCGTTCGTCGTTAACCAGATCCGCCAGCACGGGATAGCCGCAACTGCCCCCGGCTGCGAGTTGCACCGGCCTTTGGCCCAGACCTTTCTCGAGTTCGTCAAGATCGAGGTCGAACCAACCGCGAGAATCTCCAATAATGACAATCGAATTCGGCTTCACGCTTCTTCGGATTTGGGCCCAGAGATCCTCATTGTCGTTTAGCATTGGGGCGTAGCCGAGCGAGCGGCAGTAGATTTCCCAAGCCACGGCCGCCGCGAGGACGATCAACACGACAGCGGTCGTCATCCCGCGCCACGGCAGAGCCGGGATCGGTCGATCCCAATCGCGAGGAACTATCTCGGACGGCTTGGCGAAGAATAAACGCGGCAGTCGAAGCTTGCGTTTAAAATTGGAAATAGATGAAGGCATTGCTGCTCCCTTGAGTGAGAATGATGGCGCCAGCCATGACCGCCCATACGGTGGTAACGATCCAGCGCGGCAAGCGCGTCACCGCCGTTTCGATGTTGCTGTTACGTAGCGACCAGTGCGCCAGCATCATGAAGAATGTGACGATTCCGATCTGCAATATTTCGCGCGTCGAAAGAATCGCATCGCCATGCGCATGTCCGCCGAACATGCCGCGTAGCATGCGCGCAGCGATGGTGAAGTCGGACGCGCGAAAAAATACCCAGGCGATGCAAACCGCGGTGTAGGTGGCAAGACCGGCCAAAAACTTCACGGCCGCATGGTTGGCCCACGGTTTGTGCTCGAAGAAAACGCGAATGACCCGTTCGATTACGAGATAGGAACCGTGCAGTAGACCCCACACCACGAAAGTCCAGGCCGCGCCGTGCCAGAGCCCGCCGAGAAACATGACGATGACCAAATTAATGGCAGCACGACTGGGATGGACCTGGTTGCCCCCCAGCGGAATGTAAAGGTAGTCGCGCAGGAAGGTGGAAAGCGAAATGTGCCAGCGCCGCCAAAAATCCGAGAATCCGATGGCCGCATACGGGAATCTGAAATTATCCTTCAGGTGGAAACCGAGGCACAAGGCGGTGCCAATGGCGCAGGCCGAGTAACCCGCGAAATCGAAAAAAATCTGACCGGCGAAGGCCAAAACCCCCATCCAGGAATCGAGCGCAACGAGTGGACCAGCGTAACCAAAGATGCGATCGGCCGAACCGGAAAGAAGCGTGTCGGCGAGCACGATTTTTTCGAACAGGCCCAGGGTCATGAGCAATAATCCCCAGAAAAACTGGCCCGCGCGCAGGCTAGGCGGCTTGACAAGTTGGGGAAGGAAATCGCCGGCGCGCACAATTGGTCCGGCCACGAGCTGGGGGAAAAAGGAGACGGCCAGGACGAAATCGCGCAACGACTTGGTGGGCTGCAACACTCCCCGATAAATGTCCAGGGTGTAGGAAAGTGAATGGAAAGTGTAAAAGGAGATGCCGACCGGTAGCAGGATGTCGAGATGCGGGGGGTGATAAACAATTCCGATGCGCGCCATGAGCCACTGGAAATTCTCGAGCAGAAAGTTCCCGTACTTGAAGAACCCAAGCATGCTCAGATTCATACAGACACTGGCGACCAGCCACACCCGCCGTGAATGGCGTCCTCTGGCCGCGGCAATTCTGCGCCCGAGCCAGAAATCCATCGCCGTGGTGGAAAAGAGCAACGCCGCAAATGGCGGATTCCACGCGCCGTAAAACATGTAGCTAGCGACAACCAGCAAATTCTTGCGCGCATTCCATGAACGGATGCTCCAGTACGCGATCACGACGACCGTGAAAAAGGCAACGAATGTCAGCGAGTTGAAGAGCATGACGGAAGCCCGCTTTCCTTAGCAGGCAGGGCGGGGATTGCGAGCAGATTCAGCCAGGCCTTTTTCTCACCATCCGCCATCGGGAGAGAGAAAAACTAGCCCGACTTATCGGGCATGATTTGCTTGGCAAGCTTTTCGAAACGCGGATCGCTCCTCAGATCGTCGAGCAGCGGATTGACTCGAATTTCAAGCGCCAGCCGATTCCGTTCCTCAACCGCCTTTGCGAGCCAGGCGAAAGCCTGTTCTTTGTCGCCCAGCCGCACATAGGCCACTGCATAGTCGGCCGCCGAAACGTACTCACCATGCTCCTTTCTTGCATTCAATCGTTCGATTCTCTTTTGTGCGAGGGCGCGGACAGCCGCCTCGAAGTCCACCACCGCGTAAGCCTGTTCAAGAATTAATGCATCCTCGCCTTGGCCGCTCAAATTTAGCGCCTTGCCCCATTCGGCGATGGCTTCCTTTTGCATTCCCTTCTTCTCGTAAACGTAACCGAGCCATTCATGCGCCGCCGCGAGGTCCGGGTAGAGCTCAAGCGTTTTGCGGAATTGGTCGATCGCGCGGTCGTGTTGATGAATAAAGAAAAAGATCTTTGCCCGGTCGAGGTTGTTGCGTGGCGCAAGGGGATCGAGCTCGGCGGCGCGCTCCATTCCGGTCACAGCCTCTTCGTTGCGCCCGAACAAAACCAAACAGGTAGCGTAGTGATGACGGATTTCCGCGGAATTTGGATTCAGGCCAACGCCACGGCGGAAGTAACGTTCGGCGACAGGCCAGTCTCGGTTATAGTAGAGATTAACCGCAGCCAAGGCGTTATTATTGTCCGCCTGGGTATCGTCTAACTCCAACGCTTTGTTCGCCTCTTCCTCCGCTTTCGGCCAGTTTTCGTTGGGAGACGCCAGGCCGATGGCGGCGGCAAAACCGTAGTAGTAGGACAGGCCTGAATGACCAAGCGAGTAGCTCGGATCGATATCGACCGCCTGCTGAAAATAGTCGCGGCTCTTCTCGTACCCTACCCCAGGATATTTGTACCAGTAATACTTCCCCTTTAAGTAAGCCTGATGGGCCTCGCTATTTTCCGTCGGACGGGCGGCAATTGCTTTCTGTTCGTCACCGGTAAGTTTCGCCTGCAGCGTGTCGGCAATCTTTGTCGCGATCTCGGTTTCGACCGCGAAGATGTCGGTGACCTCGCGATCGTACCGGTCGGCCCAAAGATGCATGTCGGTCGCGGCATTAATGAGTTGAACATTGACACGGACTCGATCGGCCGATTTTTGCACGCTGCCTTCGAGGATGTTTGCCACGCCGAGCTGCTTCGCGATCTGCGGGAGATTATCAGGCGAGCTTTTGAAGCACAGCGTCGACGTGCGCGAGATAACTTTGAGATCACCGATTTTGGACAGCCGGGCAAGGATCTCCTCCTGAATCCCGGCGGCGAAATAGTCGTTGGCTTTGTCTGCGCTGAGGTTTTCAAACGGCAGGACGGCAATCGATTTGCGTGAAATGCGAGCTTCACTGGCCGGCTGTTTTCCTCCTGGAGCTTGAAACTTTCCCGGAGGCTTCGGGTTGCCGACGCTGCCAGTGTAAAAATTAACCAGGGAAACTTTGCGCCCGTGTTTCACCTCGCATTCGCCCAGATCGTGCAGGTGGGGGTTCCATCTCGGATAGGGCGCCAGATCGTCGGCCACGCGTTTCGACAACAAAATGTGACCGGCATCGCCGCAATCCATCACTCGCTGCGCCACGTCGATGCCGGCGCCCGCGACGTTGGTGCGCTCGTTGACATCGATAACCTCATTGACCGGCCCGCTGTGAATTCCCATGCGCAACCTGATCTCGGGATGACTTTTCATTGCGGCCGTGATCTCCATGGCACATTCGATTGGCCCCTCCGGATCGTGGAAAAAGACGAGCGCCATCCCGTCGCCGGTAGGAAGGCGAACGAGTTTCCCCTCGACCTCAGCCCGACGAAATCTGGCCGTATCCTTCACGATGCGCGTCAGATCAGCCATGACCCGGCTCTGTTCTGTGATGAGCAGAGTTGAATACTCCACCACATCCATGGTCAGGACATGAGCGATCTCTACTTTGGGATGTGATTCAGCGCCCGCCACCATGGCCTGAATCTAGGAGCCGTAGGCAAAGAAAGCGAGACTCGGCTATGCGGATGAAGCAAACGCTCAACGCCCAACGTCCAACGTTTAATTGAGAGAAGAACCAGATTGTGAGAGCCGGCGGCGCGCCACGCTATCGGAGGCGTTGCGCCGACATCCGTCCATCAACTCTCAACCATCAACCGCGCCTGAAGGGAGCTAAAACTCGGCGCTGCCGGGCGTGCGCGCGAACGGAATCACATCCCGAATATTCGACACACCGGTAACGAACATGAGCATCCGCTCGAAGCCCAGACCAAAGCCGGAGTGCGGCACCGTGCCGTAGCGCCGGAGGTCGAGATACCACTTATAGTCTGCCGGATCCATTTTGTGCCGGCGCATGTTCGCTTCCAGCACGTCGAGCCGTTCTTCGCGCTGGCTGCCGCCGACGATTTCTCCGATCCCGGGCACGAGCAAATCCATCGCGGTCACCGTTTTGTCGTCGTCGTTCAGGCGCATGTAGAACGGCTTGATTTCTTTCGGGAAATTAAAAACCGTGACCGGGCTTTTGAAATGTTTCTCGGTCAACCAGCGCTCGTGCTCCGATTGCAGATTCAATCCGTAAGCGACCGGGAATTCGAATTTTTCGCCAGCCCTGGCCAGAAGATCAATCGCGTCGGTGTAAGCGATGCGCTGAAAAGGCCGTTCCAGTACAAATTCGAGTCGGGCGACTAATTCCTTATCGACGAACTTCGCGAACAACTCGAGATCGTCGGCGCAGTTCGAGCGGATATCCCGGACCAGGTATTTCACGATTTCTTCCGCCAGATCCATGTCCCCGTTCAAGTCGCAAAACGCCACTTCCGGTTCGATCATCCAAAACTCGTTGGCATGACGCGAAGTATTCGAATTCTCGGCCCGAAAAGTCGGACCAAACGTGTAAACCTTGGACAAGGCGCAAGCGAACGCTTCCGCCTCGAGCTGGCCGCTGACGGTCAAATACGTTTGCCGCGCGAAGAAATCCTTCGCGTAATCGATATTTCCATCGGCTCCATGCGGCGGGTCCTTTGCATCGATGGTGGTGACGCGAAACAATTCCCCCGCCCCTTCGCAATCGCTTCCCGTGATAATGGGTGTGTGCACATAAACAAAGCCACGCTCTTGAAAGAACTGGTGAATGGCAAAGGCGAGCCGGCTGCGCACGCGAAAGACACAGCCGAAAAGATTCGAGCGCGGACGCAGGTGCGCGATCTCGCGCAGGAACTCCGGAGTGTGTCCCTTTTTCTGCAGAGGATAAGTGTCGTCCGCGCCGCCAATGATCTCGATGCTCTCAGCCACCACTTCCCAGCTTTGCCCCTTGCCCTGCGAGGCGACGAGTTCGCCGCGGACTATGATAGAAGCGCCGGTCGTGAGACGCTGGACGTCCGCATAATTGGGCAGAGTGTCCTTCGCGATGACCTGAAGGTTGCGCAGCGAGGACCCGTCGTTCAGTTCAATAAATGAAAAAGTCTTCGAGTCGCGCCGGGTCCGCACCCAACCTTGCACAAGAATGGCGGGCAGGGCCGCCGGGCTCTGCAAAGCATCCTTGATCCTGGTTGGCGAAGGCATGCCAGAGTTTGCCCGACGATCCAAGGCGGACAAGTAAAAGCTGGGCCGCGTCCGACAAAGATTCCCGGGAAAAATCGGCGAAGGGCATCGCCTTAGCGCGCACAAAATGGTATAAGGGCGGCGGTAACGTTTCAGATCTCCCCCAGGTTCCGCGAAACCCCAATGACACCGCTCGGGCAACGATATGCTTTAGTTACGCTGCTGGCGCTCTCCATCATGAGCGCGAGCAGCGCGTCCGCCGCCGCCTTGCGCATTGTGTCTTACAATATTCAAGCGGACGTCGACGGCGTAACAACTCCCCGGCCCGGCCTGGACACGGTCCTGGAAGCGATTGG
Organism: uncultured Verrucomicrobiae bacterium; assembly: GCA_963788855.1. Taxonomy (GTDB): domain Bacteria; phylum Verrucomicrobiota; class Verrucomicrobiia; order Chthoniobacterales; family UBA10450; genus CAWBIE01. Next base: position 546,633 of record CAWBIE010000001.1, on the reverse strand, counting down.
CGAACAAAACATGAACGGCGTTTTGCAACCGCTGGACATCCTGGCGTTGCAGGAGACAACCAGCAACAGCACGACGGTCGCACCGATCGTCGCGGCGTTGAATGATTATTATGGCACCGACGCCTATGCCTTGGTCGCGTATCAGGGAACCCAGCATGGGAACGCGGCGGTCGGAAACGGCCCCAACGCCTTACTTTACAATACGACAACGGTTCAGCTGGTGCTGCAAAATGGGGCGGCGGCCGTGGGTGTGCCGGGGACGCCTAACAAGAACGGCGTGAACCGCCAGGTGGTGCGTTACGAATTCCAGCCCGTAGGCGGGACCGCTGATGACATATTTTTCATCTATGTCAGTCACATGAAGTCCAGCTCGAGCGGTGACGAATCGGTCAATGAAACCGATCGCAACAACGAGGCGCTCCTGATCCGGCAGGACGCGGCCACTTTGCCATCGTGGGCCAGCATTCTTTATGTGGGTGATTTCAACATGAGCGGCCCGACGGAGGCGGCCTACGGAACGTTGACCGGATCGGGACCCGGCCAGGGCATCGACCCGGTTGTTTGGAGCACACCGACTCCGCGAATTCTCATGTCGGAATCATCAACCGATCTGAGATATCGCGACGATATCCAATTCATGACAGCCAACGTCGCGAGCACCGCTCCGGTAGCGGGCCTCCATTACGTGGCCGGCTCCTTCCGGGCCTTCGGCAACAATGGAACGACTTCGATAGGCGGGAGCGTTAATTCCTCATCGAACACCTCGCTCAATAATCTGGTCGGACCGATCGCGGCCTTATCCGCTCGTGCCGCCCTGGTCACAGCCAGCGATCATCTCCCGGTGGTGGCAGATTACCTGTTCCTGACACCATACGACGCCTGGCGGGAACAGAATTTCACAGCGCAGGAGTTGAGCGATCCGTCCATCAGCGACAACAACGCTGACCCCGATCAAGATGGGATAAGCAACGCAATGGAATATGCACTGGCCCTCGATCCGAACGTGCCGGATGCCAGCGGTCTGCCAAAACCTGGCACCATTGTGGTTGGCCAGAGCAGTTATCTGACGCTCACCTACACCAGGCCAATCAATGCGAGCGATCTCACGTACACCGTGGAGGTTTCGAGCGATTTAGTGGCATGGCTCTCCGGTTCAGACAACACCGTGACAGTAAGCACAACCAATAATCCCGACGGCGTGACGCAAACCGTGGTGGTGCGCGACGGCGCGGCCATGGACGGAGTCAGCCAACGCTTCATCCGATTGAATATCACCGGGCCCTAACTCAGGGGCAACCAATTGCCAGGTTGCGGCGCTGGTTTGGTGCCGTTGAGCGAGAGATAGGTGTATTCCTGGAGGAGCCGCTCGTAGTCGGACAAGAGTTTCATGGCGTCGTTAGGCTTGAGACGATCCGTCTTAATAGCGGCGTCGACCTGGGTTTTGAGCAATCTCATCAACTCGACCTTGTCCCATTGGGTCATGGCCAGCACTTCGCCAATGGTGCTGCCTTCGATGACTTCCTCGATGTACCAACCCGACTCCTCATCTTCATCAAGAAACACATGCACCTCAGTCACGCGGCCAAACAAGTTGTGCAGGTCACCCATGATGTCCTGATAGGCGCCGACCATGAAGACACCCAGATAGTAGCTTTCGCCCGGCGTGATCCGGTGGAGCGGAAGCGTCTCGCGCACGTCCTGCAGGTCCGTGAATTTCGAGACCTTGCCGTCCGAATCGCAGGTAATGTCCACGATCACGCCGTTACGATCCGGCGCGGTGGTGAGGCGATGGATCGGCATGATCGGGAATAATTGGCCAAGCGCCCAATGATCGAGCAGCGATTGGAAGACAGAGAAATTGCAGATGTATTGATCGGCGAGCGATATCTCGAGCTGCTTGACTTCGTCCGGCACGTAGCGCAATCCGCGATGCATGTTGACGATTTGCTGGGCCAGCTGCCAATAGACGGTGTCGATCTTGGCCTTTGATTCGAGATCGAGCAGGCCGAGATCAAAGGTTTGCTGCGAGTCCTCCTTGATCTCGCGGATATCGTGCAAGCTCTCCAGGCGGTTGCCGCGTTTTAGTCGCTGCTTTACGTCCAGAATCTCGCCCACGAGTTTGTGATCCTTCTCTGTCGCCTCGACCTTGAGCTTGGGCGCGGTTTTTTCGATGGAACTAAACGCCTCCACCACGAGCACGGAATGATGCGCCACGATGGCGCGCCCGCCTTCGCTTACGATGGCGGGATGCGGGACACCTTCGGAATCGCAAACGTCGGCAGATATTCCAAACGACGTCGTTGGCGTATTCCTGCAGTGAATAGTTAGTGGAGCTATCGAAATCGCTGCGCGATCCGTCGTAATCCACGCCCAGTCCGCCGCCCACGTCGAGATAACCGAGCTCATGACCGAGCTTGGCGAGCTTGGCGTAATAGCGGGCGGCCTCGCGCACCGCGCGTTTGATGGTTGAGATGTCCGGCACCTGCGAGCCGACATGAAAATGAACAAGCTTGAGGCAATGCGCGAGGCCCGCGGCTTTCAACATCTCGCTCGCCGCGACCAGGTTCGTGGTGTCGAGACCGAACTTGGCGTTCTCACCGCCGCTGGTCGTCCACTTCCCGGAACCTTTGCTGTGCAAGCGCACCCGAATTCCAATGTGCGGTTCGACGCCCACTTCCTTGGAAGCGCGAATCGTTTGCTCCAGCTCCTCGAGTTTCTCGGCCACGATCACGACCGATTTGCCGAGCTTGCAACCGAGGAGCGCGATGCGAATGAAAGCCGGATCCTTGTAGCCGTTGCAAATAATCAGGCTCTCCGGGTCCTTGTGCATGGCGAGAGCGGCGACCAGTTCCGGTTTGCTGCCCGCTTCGAGGCCAAAGTGAAATTGCTGTCCGGAATCGACAATCTCCTCGATGACTTCGCGGAGCTGATTCACTTTAATGGGAAAGACACCGCGATAAGCGCCGCGGTAGTTAAATTCGCCGATCGCCGTCTGGAAAGCGCGGTTAACCGATTCGACCCGATGACGGAGCAAATCCTGGAAACGGATAACGAGAGGAAAACCAAGGCCGCGGTTGCGCGCTTCGTTCACGACCTCGAGAATGTCGATCGATCCGCCGCCTTCCTGCAACGGCCGCACCGCTACGTTGCCGGTCGGATTGACCGTGAAATATCCGCCGCCCCATCCATCCACATTGTAAGTGGCGATGGCGGACTCAACGTCCCACTCGTTTTTCATTTCACTTCACTTAATCGGGCCGCGATGAACCGCAGAGCGCATGATCAATCAGCAGAGGCAACATGCAAGCGGCTTTCCAAGAAAGTTTCGCGTGCCACTGTGAATAACGTTGGGGTCGGGGCCGGTCGCCGCCTGACAAGGTGATGACCTTGCCGTTTAGCAGTTCGGCCAGGGGCACTGCCAGGCGGGCGCTCCCAACAGCGAAGGCGACGAGGGTATCCTTGTTTTTCCTCTCTGCATGGTTAGCGTTGCGCCGATGAACAAGACGGTGATCGAGGTGCAGGTGCGCGCGGTTTTGCCGACGAGCGGAGGGTGCGCCGTCTTTTTGGGAAACAACGACAAGGTGTTTATCATCTATGTCGATCAAACGGTGGGAAGCGCGATCACCATGTTCATGCGCGAGGTCGGCAAGGAGCGCCCCCTGACCCACGACCTGATTGCCCATCTGATGACGGCGCTCGGGGCCAAGGTCGAGCGCGTGATTATCAACGATCTAAAGAACGCCACTTATTACGCGCGCATGATTATCCGCGCGGAGAACGAATTACAGCAGAAGAAGATTATCGAACTCGATGGGCGGCCGAGCGATTGCATCGCCATGGCCACACAACAGAAAGCGCCCATTTACGTCAGCCAGGAGGTCTGGGACGAAGTCGATGACATGAGCGACGTCCTCCGCAAAATGGAAGAAGAAGGACTGAAGCCGGATCCGGAAGCAGAGTCGACCGAGGAAGAGTGACCCAACGCCCAAACATTTGGCAGCGCACGCGGATATAGCTTTGTAGCAACCGGCCTGTGGCCGGTTACACGTCGCACAGCGACGTGGCTACACATGCGGCGGTTACATGTCGCGCAGCGACGTAGCTACACTTATCCCAAAAGATCCCCGTAGCGCCGGCCGGCCAGATCCAGACAACGGTCCAGAATTTCCGACGGCGTCTGCATCTTGAGCGCGTCATCCACCAGTTGCCGGCACTCCGGTATTTCAAGGCTCTGCACCGCGCGTTTCACCCGCGGCACGAGCGAGGCGCCGACGCTTAATTCATCCATGCCCAGGCCCAGGAGCAGAGGAATGAGGGCAATGTCGCCGGCCATTTCTCCACACACTCCGACCCAGATATCGTTGCCGTGGGCCGCATCCGCGATCATTTTGAGCAGCCGCAAAACCGCCGGATGGGTCGGTTGATAAAGGGCTGCAATCTTCTCGTTCACCCGATCAACCGCGATCGTATATTGGATGAGATCGTTTGTTCCGATGCTCAAAAAATCAACTTCGCGGGCCAGAGTGTCGGCGGTAATGGCCGCGCTCGGTATCTCGATCATGGCCCCGACTTCGGTCTTGTGGCCGAAAGTCTGACCTTCCCTGGTGAGTTCACCGGCGCATTCCTGCAAGACCGCAACTGAGTCCCGAAGTTCCTTCAAACCCGAGATCATGGGGAACATAACCTTTACATTACCCACCGCGCTGGCGCGCAGAATGGCGCGCAGTTGCGTCTTAAAAATATCGATATTTTCGAGGCAAAAACGAATCGCCCGGCAGCCCAGAAAGGGATTCATCTCATCACTCACGTCGGCCACCGCGCCCGAGGCCACCTTGTCCCCGCCAAGGTCGAATGTTCTAATAATTAACGGATCGGGCGCGACGCGCTCGGCCACTTTTCGATAGATTTCGTATTGTTCATCCTCGCCCGGCAGAGTGTCGCGGTTCAGGTAAAGAAATTCAGTGCGATAAAGACCGATCCCTTCGGCGCCGTTGGCGGTCACGGCCTCGACGTCGCTGGGAAGCTCGATATTGGCGGATAGAACGACGTGGCGCCCATCGCGCGTGGTCGACTTCGTCTCCCGGAGGGCCTTCAGCTGCGAAGCGACCTTTTCTCTGCGCAACTCGATCTTGCCGTATTCGGCGAGGGTTTCCGGCGTGGGATGAACAATGAGCAGGCCGTTGGTGCCATCGATCAAGAGCGGCTGCCCCATTTCCAATCTTTCGGTCACGTCGTGCAAACCAACAATTGATGGAATCCCGAGTGAGCGTGTTATGATCGCGGTGTGCGACGTGTGACTGCCCAGATCGATTACGATTCCGAGCACTAGCTCCTTGTTCAGCATGGCCGTATCGGAGGGGGTAAGATTATGCGCCACCAAAATGTGGGGTTCGGCCATCGCGACCGTCGGTTTGGGCGCTTTGCCTTGCAGATTTCGCACGACGCGCTTGGTCACGTCTTCGATGTCGAGCGCGCGCTCGCGCAGATACGGATCGTCGATCTTGCTCAGAGTTTCCGCGTAATGCGTCGCCACCTCCTGAAAGACCCATTCCACGTTGCAAAGGTCATGTTCGAGTTTGCGCAGCACTTCATCAATCAGCGTACGATCCTCTACCACAAGGAGGTGCGCATCAAAAATGGCGGCGTCCTTCGCACCGATGGACTCGGCGATGGTTTGCTGCATCTCGAGGATTTGCATGCGCGTCTGAATGAGCGCAGCCTCGAAACGCCCAATCTCGCTCGGGATTTGCGAGGGCTTGATACTAAACCGCGTAATCTCGTCGTCGCGCATGACATAAGCGACCCCGCGCGCGATTCCGGGAGAGACTCCCGCACCGTGAAACCGAATTTCCTGCTGTGCCCTATCGCCGCTCATCCAATTGCGAGACTAACGGAGATGTCAACTCGCGAATGCTTTCGAAGTCAATCTTCGCTAAAGCGCGCCTTGATCAACTCCTCCAATTCCTGAATCGCCTCGCCCGCGTCCGGACCTTCGCAACGGATGCGCAAAATCGACCCCTGTCCGGCCGCCAGCATCATTAAACCCATAATGCTCTTGCCATTAACCTCTTCGCCCTCTTTCGCGACCCAGATCTCGCAGCGGTAACGGCTGGCAATCCGGACAAACATGGCGGCAGGCCGGGCATGGAGCCCGAGTCGATTCACGATCGAGATGTCCTTCTCCACCTTTTGCCCGCGCGCGGCCGCCCCGGATTTTCTGTTCAGCAATCCCATTAGTTGTCTTTAGGCTCCATTAAATTGAGCAACTTCGCGTTAAATTCGACGGCGCTATTCCGCCCGCCCTCCTTGAGCTTCTGATCCATCGCCGCCACTTCCACCAGCCGCGCAATGTCGCGCCCCTGTCGCACCGGAATCGTGACGTGCGGCACCTTGAGGTTGAGGATCTCGTAGTACTCCTGGTCGAGTCCGATGCGATCGACTTCCTCTAATTCCTCCCAATCCTGCATCGTGACCACCATGTCGAGGCGCTTTTCGACTCGAATGCTGCCAATTCCAAAAATGCTCGGAACATTAATGATGCCGATTCCGCGCACCTCCATGTGATTGCGCGTCAGTTCCGGTGCCGTCGCAATCAATTCCCGCCCCTCCAGCGAGGTGATACGCGTGACGTCGTCGGCCACCAGACTGTAGCCGCGTTCGATCAGGCCGAGCACGCACTCGCTCTTGCCGATCCCGCTGGCCCCGCGGATCAGAACGCCCACACCGAGAATGTCGACCATGCTTCCGAACTCGGTCACGGTCGGGGAAAAGTCGACCTCCAGCGCGATGGTCGCGGCGTTGATAAACTTCATCGTAATCATGGGCGTCCGAAAGACCGCGATCTTTTGTTCTTCGGCGACTTCCATGAGAGCGCGATCCAGGTGCGCGCCGCGTGAGACCACAACGCAGGGAATTTTTCGCTCGCAAAGTCCGCGGAATCTTTCGACCTGCAGTCTGGTCGACAGACTTTTCAAGTAAGTGTTCTCGGCCGCCCCCAGCACCTGGACACGCTTCTCCGCGAAATAGCTGTAGAACCCGGCCAGGGCAAGGCCGGGCCGATTGATGGTTGGCTCGCGAATCTTGCGCGGGAAACCGACCGGTGGTCCCTCCAGCTTCATCTGCAGCTTTTCAGCGTGCGAGTTATAAAAGCCCTCCACCGTCACGACCGGAACGCTCTTGCGTTGGTCGCTGCCGGAACTGATTGTCTGGGTTGCTGCTCGAGGTGCCATGGGCGCCTAACTTGTAATGCGGGTGGCGGCAAATTCCAATTCACAACGAAGATAAAAGGCGGTAGGGCATTCGATGTCCTTCCGCCCCGCCCTGAGCCAGGTGAAAACCCCCCGTCTCACGCTTCTGCCTCATCACCCGGATGAACTCCGGGCGCTCCTCCAGGGGTTGGACGAATACGAGAAGGTCACGGGACGGCGGGCCGCACGGGGCATCCGCGAATTTCTGCTCGCGGCCTCACCTGATTTTTTCGTTCAGCTTCATGACAGCGATGCCCCCGATCCATGGAAGCTTGGATTCGCTATCGTATTAACGGCCGAAAACCGAACCATCGGATTGTGCGGATTCACAGCTCCGCCGGATTCCAACGGCACGGTGGAAATCGGCTATAGCACCGCTGCGGACTATGAAGGCCAGGGCTATGCCACGGAAGCGGCCGGAGCGCTGGTCGATTTTGCCGGGGAAAGCGGGCGCGTCACGACTGTCCGCGCTCACACTCTTCGAGAGACAAACGCCTCCACGCGTATTCTCGAAAAATGCGACTTCCAAAAGACAGCTGAAGTCGTCGATCAGGAAAACAATCTGGTCTGGCGATGGGAGAGACCAATGAAATGACGAAGCACGAATGAGCGAATGCCGAAGGAATGACAAAGTCGGAACGGCAAGCGATGCGCTTGCCCGACAATGAAAGCACCCGCGCAGCGCGAATTGCGGTTGTAGGGCGGGCGCTCCGCCTGCGATCCTTTTGCACGGGCCCGGCAAGCGATGCGCTTGCCCTACAATGAAAGCACCCCGCGGCATGAATTGCGGTTGTAGGGCGGGCGCTCCGCCTGCCATTCTTTTGCGCATGGGACATCCGCCACGAATTCCCGTTTGGCTGCGATGGGAACAGAGCGTGATCTATTTTGTTACCGTGTGCGTAGCCGAACGCAGGCCGGTCCTGGCAAACGAAAAGGCCCTTCGGGCTCTCCAGATTGCGGCGGCAAGATTACGGGAGTGGAGACTACTCGCTGCGATTTTGATGCCGGATCATCTCCATCTCATCACAACACCGAGACACGATCGCGCCGCGAAGGTCGGTAATTTTTCAGCGGCCTTAAAAAGATGGATGCGAAAGGACCTTCAAGCCGATTGGAAATGGCAACCGGGTTCGTTTGATCGCTTATTGCGCTCGGGCGAATCACTCCACGCCAAATGGTTGTACTTACAGAACAACCCAGTCCGAGCGGGCCTGGTAGAAGATTGGCAGCATTGGCCGTATCGAATCGGATTCGAGGATCAGGATCCCTTGTAGTTGAAACGGCAAGCGATGCGCTTGCCCTACAATTGTGGGCGTGGCGGACGAACAGCGAGACCTGGCTGTTGTAGGGCGGGCGCTCCGCCTGCCATTCTTTTGCGCAGGCCCGGCAAGCGATGCGCTTGCCCTACAATGAAAGCACCCCGCCGCGTGAATTGCGGTTGTAGGGCGGGCGCTCCGCCTGCCGCTTCTCTTTTCGTCATTCGCTCATTCGGATTTCGTCATTGTCCTTACATCCTGAAGCGCTCGCCCAGATATAGCTGGCGGCTGATCGGGTCGTTGATGAGGAAGTCCTTGGTCCCCTCGCTTTCGACGCGCCCTTCGAAAATCAAATAGGCGCGGTCCACGATCGACAAAGTTTCGCGCACGTTGTGGTCGGTGATCATGATGGCCAGTCCCGATTTTCGCAGGTTGACGATGATCTGCTGCACATCATAAACCGCGATGGGGTCGACGCCGCTGAACGGCTCATCGAGCATGAGCAGTTTCGGCTTCGTCACGAGCGAGCGCGCGATCGTTAATCTCCGTTTCTCGCCGCCGCTCAGGGTGAGCGCCTGATTTTTTGCGATCCGCTCAATGCCGAACTGATGCAGCAGCTGCTCACAGCGATTTTTCCGCTCGGCTTTGCTCATGGACAGCGTTTCCAGAATGGCGAGGATGTTCTGCTCCACCGTCATTTTGCGAAAGATCGATTCTTCCTGGGGCAGATAACCCATCCCAAGACGGGCGCGTTTATACATCGGAAAATCGGTCACGTCCGTGCCGGAAAAATTAACCACGCCCGCTATTCGGCCTAACGAGTCCGACAATCATGTAAAAACTGGTGGTCTTGCCTGCGCCGTTGGGACCGAGCAATCCAACGATCTCCCCCTCGGATACGGTCAAATCAACCCCGTTCACGACCGCTCGTCCGCCGTAAATCTTCACCAACTGGTCGGTGGACAGAACGAAACCAGGTTTCGACGGGGGCGGGGCTGCCACGGCCGATTTGGCCGCCGGTGCTGACTGGCTGATCATGGTTTGGGCGTAGGGGAAACTTTTGGCTTCTCTGTTTTTACCGGGGCCTTGGTATCGCCGCTCTTACCCGCGGGTTTCGTTCCGGCTTTGCCATCACCACTTTTGCCCGCGGGCGTTGCTCCAGTCTTACCGTCATCCTTTTCGTCCTTCGGCTGCTGCCGAATATCGGTCCGGCTCGGGCCATGCGTGGTTAACTGTCCGTCCTGATTGATGACCATGACCGTGTCCGGACTGGTCGCGACGTGGGTGTTCTCGCCCTGTTGCACGCGAGGGTCTCCTTTTAGTTCAACATCACCCGTCGCCGCCACGTAGGTAGCCATCTCGGACCGGCCGACCGCGTGGGTGGGCGGTCCACCATTCGGATCAGGCCGGTCGCGGACGACGCCCACATTCCCTTCCGCCACCGCTTTCTCCAATCCCTGATTTTCGCCTTTGGAAATGAACACGGTCAGTTTGTCCGATTGAAGATTAAAACGCGGATCCGTCACTTTTACATGTCCGCTAAAGATTCCCATGCTTTTGTTGGAATCAAAGAACGCTTCATCGGCCAGAATCTCAGTCGTGGTCGGTTCGTTTGAGTTCGAGTCTCCCAGGAATTTGTTGGCAGGGGTTGATTTGGCGTCTTTTTGCGCGGCGGACTTTTCCCCCGGTTTCTTGCCCGGTGATGACGATTCCTTCGGTCCTTTTTTCGAAGAGGGCGACTGCGCCGGAGAAGCTGTCGCCGCCTTTTGCGCGGCGGGCTTGGCCGCCTGCTTCTTTTCCGGAGATGGCGATGGCGGCGGACTGGCGGTTTGCGCCAGAACACCGGTCCCCATCATCCCGGCCAACACGATGAGTGCCATCACCAGACTTCTCATTCCGGCGTTTTTTTCATGAGCTGGGACTTGTCCGTGATCACCATCCTGACGTGGCCGATCATTTTCCCGGTTCGTTGGTCGGTGTCGAACTCGAGCGTGTCGCCCACGATATTAAAATCGGCTCGCACCACGGTGCCACGCTCCTTCGAGCTGAGAACGTGGGTTTTCAGATTAAAAATGGAGGTATGCATATCGATCTGCAAATCGTTCTGATTCTCAGGCGTAAACGTCGTGATCTTGAGATCCTTGAAAGCCACGTTTTCCTCATCGAGCCGGCGCGCGCTGCCCGCCACGAACTTGCCACGCAGGTGACCGTCCAAATCGAAGTCTGGCAGAACAAGACCTTTGGCTTCGTGGCCAATGGGAAGCGGGATGTTGGTCAAACTCTGCTGCTCACCCGCTGATGCGCTCGCAGTGGGGGTGGCCGATTCCCGCTTCTTTCCGCCTTTCTTTCCCTTGGCCTTTTGGGCGGACGCCGGTTCCACCAAGGCGAAGACCACCCAGAGGACGGACAGAAAAAAAGCGAGCCCGCTCCTGCGGCCAGCGCGCCGGCTACGAAACGGCAGCATGGATTGCTTTTAACATGCGCAGATGCTTCGGCAAATTCTTTAGCGGAATCTGATTCGCGCCGTCCGACAAGGCGCGCGCCGGATCGTCGTGCACCTCCATGAAGATGCCATCACAGCCCACCGCCACGGCCGCCCGCGCCAGAACGGGGGCGAGATCGCCGTCACCCGAGGTGGCATGACCAGCCCCGCCAGGCCGCTGCACGGCGTGGGTCGCATCAAAGATTACCCGATAGCCGGCCTGGCGAATCCAAAAAAGCGAGCGCATGTCGGCTACGAGATTGTTGTAGCCAAAGGTGGTGCCGCGTTCGGTGAAACAAAACTGGTCGTTTCCAAAAGCGATCAGCTTATCCGCAATATTTTTGACATCCCAGGGCGCGAGAAACTGACCTTTTTTCACGTTGACCGCCCGGCCGGTTTGCGCGGCGGCGCGCAACAAATCGGTTTGCCGGCAAAGGAACGCCGGAATCTGCAGCATATCGATCCCGGTCCCCGCGATTTCGGCTTCTCGAGGCGAATGAACGTCGGTCGTCACCGGGATTTTCAACTCGGTGCCGATGCTCGCCAGGATCTCGCACCCTTCGGTCACGTCGATTCCGCGAAAGGATCGCACCGAGGTGCGATTCGCCTTGTCGTAAGACGCTTTGAACACGAAATCGACCTCTTCATCCTCGCAGATCTTCGCAATCGTTTTCGCCATGCGCCGGACGAATTTTTCCGACTCGATGACGCACGGCCCGAGAATGAACGCGGGGCGCTTTCCGCCAATAGTGACGCCGCGGACGCGAAGAGGTTTCGTTTTCACGATGGTGGCAGTGTAGCGGCGGTCTCGGAGCGTCGCATTATTTTTAGCGAGAGCCTGGGACCGCGTCCGCAGAATCGAACCGTCGCACCAGATCGTAAATGGCAAAAGGAAGATAGAGGATGGCAAAGAAAAGCAACGCGACCCCGTGGAGCTGGAGCAAATAGAGCGGCCGCCAATCGGATAGAAAACTCAGAATCGAGAACGCCTCCGGTTTGTGCAAAAGAAAGCCGTAATTGTCGCCCGTCAGTTTGTCGGCCAGGAGCGTGGTTACGAAGTAGAATTCGCTCCAGGCAAAGGCTCGCACGAACGACATCGGGTAGGGACGGTAGCGGTGCACCAGCATCAGAAAGATGACGCCCACGATGATACCGCCGTGGGACACGAAAAAACTGAAAAAACGAAGATCAGGAAATCCAAAGCGCAAATTGGGCGTCAACAAAGCCTGCAGGGTTCCACCCAAACCCCAGAAATAGGCGACCTCAAACCATCGCTGTCTTCCAGACAACATGGCGACGATCACCACCACCAGTCCCCAATCGCAGAGCTGCATCGGCAGGGCCTGCCGCCAATCCAGCGACCCGGACCGCAGGCAGAAAACCAAATAAACCGCGTAATTCAGAATCAGAATCGCCGACAACGAAACGGTCACAGCACGCTCAATCCGGTTCGTGCGCCGAACCAGGGCCGCCAGAATAAACGGCAGGGCAATGGTTAGAAAAATAACGGCGAGATGGGCCGCCCCGTACGGATGAAACGCAGGCTCAGCCTTCATTTGCGCCAGCCAAACCCGCGGAGCTCCTCAGCGGATCACCCACAAATTGCAGGGAATGACGTCATTGATCCAGGCAATGTTAGGCGGCAGGGATGGGTCTTCGTCCGAAGGCGCCGGCGCAGCGACCACGAGAAGATTTGCATCGACCGATTGCACGAAATCGGAGGCGGCAAACCCGGTATTCCCACGAATGCAGCGTGTTTCAATCGGAACGTCGGTTGAGCCCGCCGAAAGAACGAAGCTTTCCAGGGCGGCCTCTTCTTCATCGCGCGTGCGCGGCTTTTCCTCGCCGGCCAAATCCGTGTGCAAGGACGCCCTCGCTTCGTCGAACCTGGTGAAAATACGGATGACGTAGAGGCGCTGGCACGATTCCGCCGCGGCCAGCTGAAACGTCCTCTGTAAAGCATCGCGGGCGTGGTCCGAATAAGATTCGTCCGCCACAAACACGATTCGATGCAACGGCTTTGGTTCGATCTCGGGCCGGGTAAAAAGCATGACCGAACACCTGGCATCTCGAACGAGGCGGCGAGCCACGTTGCCGAGAAAAGGATGAAAAACGACTTCCTTCTCGAGAGCTCCGGCCACGATCAGATCGATGTTGTTGTCGGCCAGAGCGTGCAGAATGCCGCCGGCGGGATCGCCTTGCTCATAATGGATGGTGGTTTCTATCGGCAGGGCTAGTTGAGCGAGAACGTCGTGAAACTTGGCTGTGGTTTGGTCGGTACGCTCGCCGACATATATGAGGCGCAACTCGGAGGAGAACCGGTCCCTGATTCGCTTTGCCTCCGAGAGGACCTGCCGGAAACGAGGCGAGAACGTGCTGGCCACGGCAATTGTCTGATAAGACGATGGAGTTGACATCAAAAGAGGGAATCACCTTCCCCGCATCGCGGCGGGTCGGCAACTCGGATGGGACGAATTCTCTGCCTTGATGTTCGCCCTTGAGCGTTGAAACTTGCGCCTGGAGCGTGGCCTTATGAGACGAGCGATCTATCCCGGCAGCTTTGATCCAATCACCAACGGGCACCTTGATGTGATCGAGCGCGCAGCCAAATTGTTCGACGAAGTGATCGTGGCTGTCGCCCACAACGTGGAGAAAGAACCACTCTTCACCCTGCAAGAGCGGCTGCAAATTCTTCGCTCCACCATTGGCCAGCACGCCACTTTGCGGATTGGCCAATTCGACGGCTTGCTCGTCGATTTTGCGGTGGCCGAGAAAGCCACCGCTGTGATCCGGGGCCTGCGCGCCGTTTCCGATTTCGAATTTGAATTCCAGATGGCCCTCATGAATCGGAAACTGCAAGGCACGGTGGAAACGATCTTTCTCATGCCCAAGGAGGAATACACCTATTTGAGCTCACGCCTGGTCAAGGAAATCGCCCGCCTCGGCGGCGACGTATCGAAATTCGTGCCGGCCGGCGTGGCCCAGGCGTTGCGTCAAAAATTTGCGAAATGAACTCCAAAAGCTTTCGCGAATGAAGGTCCACCTTAAACAAATCCCGCGCGAAGGTTTGCATCTGGAGGGCGAGGAGAATTGTCCGATCAAGGAAATCGAGACCGACGATATCCGCTGCGCCGGCCCGCTTCGTTACAATCTCGAACTGGGCATCTCCGACGGGGCCCTCTGGGCTAACGGTTCGCTCGAGCAGCCAGTGGAACTCCGCTGCGTTTCCTGCCTGGAAGAATTTCGCTACGACATCAAGGTGCCGGCCTTCGCTCTCCACACCGAGATTCACGGGCCGGAAACGGTCGATCTCACCCCGCTCATTCGCGAGGATATTCTGCTGAACCTGCCGGCCCATCCGCATTGCGATCGGGACGGGGGCCGAAAATGCAACGCACCGCGTCCGGGCGCGGAGAAGAGCGAGCAGCCTGATCAGCGGAAACCGGATTGGAGCCCTCTCGACAAGTTGAAGTTGAAGCGTTGAAGCTGTGGCGACGGTCTGCGACCGCCGAATGCTCACGCGCCACGTTCGATCGGCGGCGGTCACAGACCACCGCTACAGGATTTGTCTTTTTGGTATTTCCTGCTTTGGTAAGCCGCTCGTATGGGAGTTCCTAAACGCAAGACTTCAAAGATGCGGTTGCGCACGCGCAAGGCGGCCAATCGCTGGCATGCGGCGCAGCTGACGAAGTGCCCGCAATGCGGCAGCACGGTTCCTCCGCATATCGCCTGTTCGTCCTGCGGCTATTACAAGGGCCGCCAGGTGCTCAGCATCAGCGGCAAGTAGACCGAGTCGAGCGTCTCAATGCGGCGAGGTGGATCGGCCGCTCCGCCGGGCGATGGTAAAATAGTGCGGCTTCGCCGCCACTTAGCATCGAGCAAGGGACTGCTCGATCCACCCCGCGCAGCATGCGCTGACCGCTGTCTCAGCGGCATTTCCCGAGGCAAGGAATCAGTTTCCGCGTCTGCCGCCGGGGACGGCGGCCTCTACAATTTGATTTTCGCTTTGCAATTCCTGACCAGAATTCGCAAGTTCCCCCTGTGAAGATCGCCTTGGACGCGATGGGCGGCGATTTTGGCCCGCCGAACCTGGTAGCTGGCGCCGTGATGGCGCTGCGCGCTTATCCGCACATCAGCAAGCTTTTCCTGGTGGGCGATACCGCCAGGATCGAGTCGGAACTGACGAAACACGGGTGCGCGGACGGCCGGATCGAAATCGTCCACGCCTCGCAGGTGGTAGCGATGAGCGACGGCGCCGTGGAATCGGTGCGCCGCAAGAAAGATTCTTCCGTCAGTCGCGCCGTCGACCTTGTGAAACACGGTCGGGCCAATGCCATCGTGAGCGCGGGACACACCGGCGCGGCGGTAGCGGCGACCGCCATCAAGCTCCGCATGTTGCCCGGCGTCGAGCGACCCGGCATCGCCTCTCTGGTTCCGACCGAGACCAATGTCTTCGTCTTGATCGACGCGGGCGCGAATATCGATGCTCGCCCCATGCATCTGGTACAGTACGGAATCATGGGCACCGTTTACTCGCGCCACGTGCTCGGGTACAAAAACCCAACCGTGGGATTGATGTCGATCGGCGACGAAGATGTAAAAGGGACCGGCTTAACCAAGGAAGTTTTCAAATTGCTCAAGGAAAGTTCCTTGAATTTCCGCGGCAATATCGAGGGTCACGATCTTTTCGAAAACCCCTGCGAGGTGGTCTTGTGCGACGGCTTCGTCGGCAACGTGGTCCTGAAAACGTGTGAAGCGATCGCGCACGCCATCTTTACCTGGCTGAAGCACGAACTGAAAAAGAGTCCCGTCCGCATGATGGGGGCGTCCATGGCCAAGGGCGCATTCAAGGCCATTCATAGGAAGACGAATTGGGAGGATGTCGGCGGGAGCCCGCTTCTCGGAGTAAACGGTATCTGCATTATCGCGCACGGCGCCAGCACCCCGCTGGCCGTTAAGAACGCTCTTCGGGTCGCCGCTGAATCGATTGAACAACAGGTGAACCCGCATATCATCGAGGAAGTTCGCCGTTATAATGAAACGACAGCCTCGCTCGAGCCCGCGCTCCGCTAAAACATCGCGCACCGTCTCGATCATCGGCACCGGAAGTTACGTGCCGGAGAAGATTCTGACCAACGACGACCTGTCGCGCATTGTCGACACGTCGGACGAATGGATTACCACGCGGACCGGAATTAAAGAGCGGCGCATCGCGGCCAAGGACGAAAATACGAGCGACATGGCGGCGAAAGCCGCGCTCAAGGCCATCGAACAGGCCGGGATTTCAGCCATCGAGATCGATCTGATTCTCGTCGCCACCGCCACCCCCGACATGCTCTTTCCGGCGACGGCTTGTTTTGTGCAGAAGAAAATCGGCGCGACTAACGCCGCCTGCCTGGATATCTCGGCCGCTTGCGCTGGATTTCTTTTCGGGGTGGAGATTGCGCAACAATTCATCATGTCGCATACCCACGATACCGTCCTGGTCATTGGCGCGGAGAAATTGACTTCCATCACCAACTGGACGGATCGCAACACTTGCGTGCTGTTCGGGGATGGCGCGGGCGCAGCCATTCTGCGGCACCGCGGCGGCGCTCACGGCGTGATCAGCACCTCCATCGGGAGCGACGGACAATTCACAGATATTTTGTTCATGCCGGGTGGTGGCTCGCGCTGCCCGATCACGGCGGAGAACGTCGGCCGCAATCTCAACACCATTCATATGAGCGGGAAGGAAGTTTACAAACAAGCGGTCACCGCCATGCTCAGCGCCGCGCAAAAGGCACTGCAGCAATCGGGCTTGTCGATCGAAGACATCGCTTGTGTCATCCCGCACCAGGCCAATCTGAGAATCATCGAGGGAATCGCCGACCGTCTCGGTATTCCGCTCGAGAAGTTTTATGTTAATCTCGACAAATACGGAAACACGTCGGCCGCCGCCGTGGCCATTGCCCTGGACGAAGCGAACCGGACCGGGCGGATCAAGGCAGGCGATTTTGTTCTGATGGTGGTGTTCGGTGGCGGACTTACCTGGGCGAGCACAATCATCGAATGGTGAATCAGCGCCGCCTCTCCGCCGTTCTCGCTGCCGACATGGTTGGTTACAGCCGGCAGATGGGCGCCGATGAAGCGGGCACACTCGCCGCGCTCAAGAGTTTGCGCGCTGATTTGATCGACAAAAAGATCGCCGACCATCACGGCCGCATCGTCAAGGTAACGGGAGACGGGATGTTGGTGGAATTTTCCAGCGTCGTGAACGCCGTCGCCTGCGCCGTGGAAATTCAACGCGCGATGCGCAGTCGCAATTTAGAAGTAAAACCGGACAATTGCATTGAATTCCGCATCGGGATCAATCTTGGCGACGTCATTGTCGAAGACGATGACCTCTACGGCGACGGCGTCAATTTGGCTGTGCGGATCGAGGGCATCGCTGAGCGCGGCGGCATCGCAGTCTCAGGCTCGGTTCGCGATCACGTGGGCAATCGCCTCGATCTGAATTTCGAAGACCGGGGCGAACAACAGCTCAAGAACATCGACAAGCCGACTCGGGTCTACAATGTCGTATTGGAGCCAGAGACAACGCGCCTGACTGCGGCCGAAGAAAAGCGACCCTCGATCGCCGTCTTGCCGTTCACGAATATGAGCGGTGATCCGGAGCAGGAATATTTCAGTGATGGAATCACCGAGGACATCATCACTGACTTGTCCAAGGTGTCGGGATTGAGCGTGATCGCACGGCACAGCGCATTCAGCTACAAAGGGAAAACATTAAATGTGCAACAAGTCGGGCGTGAGCTCGCGGTCGCTTTCGTGGTGGAAGGTAGTGTTCGCAAGGCGGGAACACGCGTGCGCGTCACTGGCCAGCTGGTCAGCTGCAACGACGGCCGGCATCGTTTGGGCGGAGCGCTTCGATCGCGATCTGACCGACATCTTCGCCATCCAGGACGAGATCACTCACGCGATCGTGGACCAATTGAAAGTGAAACTATTGCCGCGGGAGAAGAAATCGATCGAGCAGATACCGACCGAGAACATCGAAGCTTACACGTACTACCTGCGCGGCCGTGAGTTTGTGCACCGCTTGTCGAAAAACAATTTGCAAATAGCGCGCCGGATGTTCGCACGCGCCGTGGAACTCGATCCACGAATACGCTCGCGCTTACGCGGGTGTGGCCGACTGCGATTCACATCTGCACATGATTTACCAGGTCGATCTGCCGATCGATGGCATCCTGGCCACGAGCGCCAAGGCGCTGGAGTTGGACAACAACCTTGCTGAAGCACACTCCTCACGAGCGATAGCCCTGTCCGCTGCGCAGCGAATCGACGAAGCGCAGGCGGAGTTCGAAAAGGCCATAGCGCTTAATCCAGATTCATTTGAAGCGGCTTTCTTCTACGCTCGATTGAGCGTCCAGCAGGGTAAGATCGACCGGGCCGCCGGCCTCTACAGACGCGCGGCAGAGATCAAGCCTAATGATTACCAATGCGCCTGTCTGTTGTCCCAAATTTACCTGTCGCTGGGACGTGAGCAGGAAGGCGAAGAGAGCGCGCGACGCGGCATTGAGCTGGCCGAGCGTGAGTTGGCCGCGCACCCGGAAGACTCCAGGCCGGCTCAACTAGGCGCCGGGGTGCTCGTTCGCCTGGGGGAACTCGACCGCGCGCGAGAATGGCTTGCCCGCTCGCTAGCTATCGATCCTGACGACACGAATACTCAATACAACGCGGCATGCACTTACGCACAGCTCGGCGACAATGAAGCCGCTCTCGATCTGTTGGAGCGAACTCTGCCGAGAATGGGCCAGGGAGGTCGCAACTGGGCAAAGCACGATTCTGATCTCGAACTGCTGCGAAACCATCCGCGCTTTCAGCAATTGTTCGATCGCCTCGAAAAAGACAAATGCTGATCGAAACTCGCGCGCACCTCGATTATCCGGACTCCGCGAACGGCTTCGACGATGCGCGAATTGGCGGAGAAATTGACTTCCATCACCAACTGGACTGATCGCAACACTTGCGTGCTCTTCGGGGATGGCGCTGTCAATTACGTTTTGATGGTTGTCTTCCGCGACGAACCGACCTGGGCGAGCACGGTGATTGAGTGGTAGGCGAGCAGTTGATAGTTCGTGTTTGAGAGTTGATAGAGGGAACAAGGCAACCTCCCTGCCCTTGAAATCTCAACTCTCAACGATCTGTCTCTGACTCCGCCATGGAACGCCGCCTAACTGCCATTCTTGCCGCCGACGTGGTCGGATACAGTCGGCTGATGGGTGCCGATGAGGCTGGCACGCTCGCGGCACTCAAAGCCATTCGGGTTGAATTCATCGACGGCAAAGTCGCTGAACATCAGGGGCGCATCGTCAAACTGACGGGCGACGGCATCCTTGTGGAATTCTCAAGTGTGGTAAATGCGGTGGCGTGTGCTGCAGAGCTGCAACGCGGTCTGCAGGAACGAAACGCGAGCAGGCCGCCAGATCGTCGCATCGAGTTTCGCGTCGGAATAAACCTTGGCGACGTGATTGTGGACGGCGATGACATCTATGGAGATGGCGTGAATGTGGCCGTGCGCCTTGAGGGCATCGCCGAGCCGGGTGGCATTACTGTCTCACAATCAGTTCGTGATCAGGTCGGTAATCGTCTCGAGTTGACGTTCGAAGATCGCGGCGAGCAAGAACTAAAGAACATCGAAAAACCGATTCGGGTTTATAATGTTTTGCTGGAGGAACCAGAGCTTAAGGGCACAACTTCGATGAAGGACGAGCGACCATCAGTCGCGGTTTTGCCGTTCACGAACATGAGCGGCGATCCGGAGCAGGAATATTTCAGCGACGGCATCACGGAAGACATCATCACTGACCTGTCCAAAGTCTCCGGATTAAGCGTTGTCGCGCGACACAGCGCATTCAGCTACAAGGGAAAACCATTAAAGGTACAACAGGTCGGGCGCGAACTAGGCGTCGGATTCGTGGTGGAAGGTAGTGTGCGCAAAGCAGGAACACGCGTGCGAGTAAGCGGCCAGCTCGTAAGCTGCAACGACGGCAGGCACGTTTGGGCGGACCGCTTCGATCGCGATCTGACTGACATCTTCGCCATTCAAGACGAGATCACGCACGCGATCGTGGAGCAGCTCAAAGTGAAGCTCCTGCCAGAGGAAAAAAAATCGATCGAGCATGCTCCGACCGCTAGTGTCGAGGCCTACAACTATTACCTGCGCGGCCGCGATTTTCTCTACCGCCATTCCAAACGTTACTACGAGCTGGCGCGGCGAATGTTTACGAAAGCTCTCGAGTTAGATCCACATTACAGCCGGGCCTATGCCGGAATTGCTGTCTGCGATGGCTTCCTTTTCATGGCCTACCAGGAAGATCTCTCGGTCGAGGGAATTCTCGAGATGGCGGACAAGGCCCTGGCGCTGGAAAGCGACTTGGCGATAGCACACACTGCTCGGGGCGTCGCGCTCGCTGCCGCTCGGCGCTTCGAAGAAGCGAATGTCGAATTCGAGAAGGGAATGAAGCTGGACCCGAACTCTTTTGAGGTTCACTTCCTTGCCGCTCGACCTACCTTCATGCAGGGGAAAATTGAACGCGCGGTCGAGTTCCTGCAGCGCGCAGCGGAAATCAATCCTGCCGACTACAAGCCTCCGGCTTTGGCGATTCACATGCTCCGTTCACTCGGACGCGAGAGCGACTGCAAAGCGGCGGCCCGCAAGACTGTCGAGCTTGCCGAACGTGAGTTGGTCTCGAATCCGGAAGATCCTCGCCCCGCGGTGGCGGGCGCTTTGGCGCTCCTGGAGTTGGGAGAAAAGGAGCGGGCGAAAGATTGGACGACGCGAGCTCAGGCCATCGAAAATGAGGACCCGATCACGCTCTACAACATTGCGTGCGTTTACAGTCACCTGGGAGAACCCGAACCGGCTTTTGACTTGCTGGAGCGGGTTATTGCACATGGCCGACCCTTCTGGAAGGACTGGATACAAAACGATTCTGACCTGGATAAGCTGCGAAATCATCCCCGCTACGAGCGGCTTGTCGCCCAGCTGAACGAACGGTCTCGATAAACTTAGCAATGCTCATCGAAACCCACGCGCACCTCGATCGTTTGTCATGTCGAGCGAAGGAACAGTTTACCCGCCGCGGCGGGAGACATCTCTTACTATTATCCCTTTGACGGAAATGATGAAAGATTCCTCCCGCCTTCGCCTTAAAGTTACGGCGCGGCATGCGACTTCGCTCGGAATGACCAAATGCTAATAGAAACCCACGCGCACCTCGATTATCCGGACTTTGCTCCCGACTTTGATGAGGTCTTGCGGCGGGCGAATGAAGCCGGCGTGACGCGGATCATTACGATTGGCACTTCCGTCGAAAGCAGCCGGCGCGCGATCGAAATCGCCGAAAAGCACGCCAACGTCTTTGCGGTCATCGGAGTACATCCAAGTTACGCCGAGAACGCAGAGGAGGACGTGACCACACCGCTACGTGAGCTGGCTCGAAATCCGCGGGTCGTTGCCCTTGGCGAGACCGGTCTCGATTACCACCGACTGCCGAGCCTCGTCACCGGCAAAGAAAAGAAAGTGCAGCTCTTCTCGCGGGCCTTACAAGCCGAAACCGAGGAACAAATCGAAGCACAGATCGAAGACGGCGCCTACAAATCAAAACAAGCCAGTCTGTTCCAACAGCAACTCGACCTCGCGGTTGAGCTCGGGCTTAATGTGGTCATTCACCAACGGGACGCCTGGGACGACACGGTCGAGCTAATGCGACCGTATGCCGGCCGGGTGCGGGGAGTTTTTCATTGCTTTGGCGGGTCGCTCGAACAGGCCCACGAAGTCTGCGCGCTCGGGCACCTCGTCTCCTTCACCGGAATCGTAACCTTTAAGAACGGCGCCACTGTTCGGGCCGTCGCACCCAGATCCCGCTCGACAAATTCATGGTCGAAACCGATTGCCCGTATCTGGCGCCCGTGCCATTTCGAGGACAGCGATGCGAGCCAGCACATACCCGCATCGTCGCGGAGACGATCGCCGCCGCCCGCGGGGTTTCGCTTGAAGAAATTGGTCGCGCGACCACCGCAACTGCGGAATCATTCTTCCGGTTTAAACGATGAAACAAATGATATCCGAACATCCAGGTGGATCGGCCGCTCCGCGGGCGATGCTAAAAGAAGAGCGCCTGCCGCTCATTTTGCGCGGCCCTGCCGCGACCGCTCTACCATCGCGCTCGGAGAGCACGATCCACCCGGGAAGCCGCCTTGTTCTTCTCGCCCTGGGTGGATCGAGCGCTCCGCGCTCGATGCCAAAGAATAAGCGCAAAGCGCTCAAATGGCGCTTAACATCGCCCGCGGAGCGGCCGATCCACCTCGGCTTGCTTGCCGTTTTCGCCCTGGCACTCTTCCTTTCTTCCTGCGCCACGAAAGACACCGAACACAAGATTGTAGTGAGCGCACGCGAGCAAAAACTGGTGCTGCTTGATAAAGGAAACCTGGTTGCGACATATCCGGTCTCCACCTCCAAGTTTGGCCTCGGCGACTCGCGAGGAAGTTATCGCACCCCGCTGGGAAAACTGGAGATCGCGAATAAAATTGGCGACGGCGCCGCGCCTGGCACCGTCTTCAAAGATCGACGAAGGACAGGAGAAATCGTCGGAGTCAATTCGCCGGGTCGCGATCCGATTGTAACCCGCATCATCTGGCTCAGAGGTTTGGAGGGGCAGAACGCGAACGCCTTTGCCCGCGACATCTACATTCACGGCACGCCCGAGGAACGAAACATCGGGCGCCCGGCCAGTTACGGATGCATCCGGATGCGCTCCGCCGATATTATCAACCTTTACAATTCAGTCGGCTTCGGAGCGGAAGTGATCATTGTCAACACCTCGCTGGTCGCGGCCCTTCCCGAACTCAACTCCGCCTCGTCCATGGCCGAGACGAACCACGCCGGCATGGTGATTCGTTAGGCAGTGTAGCCGCCCCGCTCTGCCTGCCACGCCGCCTGCGCGAAGACTTTCGGAGTAGCCGCGCGAAGGCGGGTCGAGGCGAAAATGCTTCACGTCGACACGGCGACCCGCCACGGCGGGCAGGCAACGCGTCGTGGCTACAGCAGCGAACATCTCTAAGCCGCCGGCGAGACCATCAAGCGCGCGATCACGGCCCGCTGCGCCGTAATCAGATCGGCGATTCCTTTGCGACCGAGCGACAACATTTTATCCAGTTGCTCCTGCGAAAATGTCGATTCTTCACCCGATCCCTGGACCTCGACGAATTCTCCGTCCTCGGTTGCCACCAGGTTGAAATCGACCGTGACCGCTTTGTCTTCTTCGTAGTTCAGATCAACAATCGCGTTCCCATCGAGAACGCCGGCGCTCACTGCCGCAACGAATTTCTTGATGGGCGGCGCCTCCACTTTTTTTTCCGTCGCTAACTTTCGACAGGCAATGGCCACCGCCAGACTCGCTCCGGTGATCGCCGCGGTTCGCGTCCCCCCATCCGCCTGAAGGACGTCGCAATCGACCCAGATGGTGCGCGGCCCGAGCTTTTCCAGATCGACAACGGCGCGGAGAGATCGTCCGATCAATCTTTGAATTTCCGTGCTTCGCCCGTCAAGCCGTCCCTTTGAGATGTCGCGCGCCTTTCGCGTCGTGGTCGAGTACGGCAGCATCGAATACTCAGCGGTGAGCCAGCCACCGCTCACGCCTTGCTCTTTCATCCAGCGTGGCACGATTTCCTCGATCATCACGCCACAGATCACACGCGTATTACCCATCGAAACCAGAACCGAACCGCTCGCATGCGGCGCGATATTCAGTTCAAAATGACCGACCGAATCTGATCCGGGGCGCGACCATCGGGACGTTGTTGCATCGCAACAACGTAAGCACCAAATCCCAATGTGCCAGTCCGGTCGCAGACTCGCCAATCTTCGTTACCTTTGCTGTCTTCTGTAAAATCTCTCTTTGTAGATCCCCACCCTATTCGCGTTTATTGGTGTTCATTCGCGGTTAGAAAGTCTCCTCAGAAAAATATCGCCGCATAGGACCGCGTCCGGTAGATAAAGCGGGTGCCGGAATCTGACGACAATCTGCACCTGGAGATCGGGCATGTTCTGTTCATCGACATCGTCGGTGTCGGGGTGATACCGAAAACCGCCGCCAAACTATGAGTGCGCAGGCTGGCGAACCGATCGATTCGAAGTTCGAGATTGGACACGTCCTGTTCATCGACATCGTCGGTTACTCCAAGCTCTTGATCGAGGAGCAGAAGGAGCGGTTGCACCAGCTCACTGAGATCGTGCTCGCGACGGCGCAGGTGCGCGAGTCGACCGACGAGCAACTCGTCAGGCTGCCGACCGGCGACGGAATGGCGCTGGTCTTTCGCCACAGCGCGGAAGAACCGGCGCGGTGCGCGCTCGAGATTGCGCGAGGCGCTCCAGACGCATCCGGAAATCCCGGTGCGCATGGGCATTCACAGCGGACCGGTGAGCGAAGTGACCGATGTGAGCGGGCGCAGCCAACATCGCCGGGGCCGGCATCAACATGGCGCAACGGGTGATGGATTGCGGCGACGCCGGGCACATTCTCCTCTCCCAGCACGTGGCGGATGATCTGATGCAATACCGGCAATGGGCGTCGCGTCTGCGCGACCTCGGCGAATGCGAGGTCAAGCACGGCGTTCGACTTCATTTGGTCAATCTCTACGCCGAACCGCTTGGCAACCCCGCGTTGCCGCAGAAATTTCAGCAGCAGCGAAAGCGGCAAAAGCCGGCGCGGCGCAGCATGATCGGATCGGATCGCCGCGCTCGTGCTCGTCGCGATCTGCTCGCCGCCGGGCCGGATTTTACTTTATCGCTCATCGACCGGCGACGAAGGCCGCCGCCATTCCCGAGAAAAGCGATCGCGGTGCTGCCGATGGTCAATTCCACCGGCGACCCGGCTAACGAGTATTTCTCCGACGGCATGTCGGAAGAATTCATCTCGTCGCTCTCGCGTCTGCAGCGACCTCAAGGTCATCGGACGCACCTCCTCGTTTCAGTTCAAAGGCAAGACGGACGACAGCAAGACGATCGGCGAAAAGCTCGGCGTCTATTATCTGCTCGAAGGCAGCGTGCGTAAGTCAGCCGATCGGGTGCGGATCGCGGTGGCGCTGATCAAATCCGGCGACGGCGCCAATGTCTGGTCGGAAACCTACGACCGGGAACTGAAGGACATCTTCGCGGTGCAATCGGAGATTGCCGGCGCGGTGGCGAAGCAACTGCAAGGTCGCGCTGCTCGGGCAACAACGGGCAGACCGCGCAGTTGGCCACCGCGGCCACGCCCTCGAACCAGAATGTCGAGGCCTACAACGCGCTCTTGCAGGGAAATTTCTACGTCAATCGCCGCACCGCCGACGACTATCCGCAAAGCGATCGGCTACTACGAGGAGGCGATCCGGCTCGACCCGCGTTACGCGCTCGCCTATGCGAAGCTGTCGCTCGCGGCGGATGACTCTGGCCGACAACTACGCCGGCATTGCGACGAAAGAAGGACAAGAGGCGATCGCAAAAGCCCGCGCCGCGGCGCGAGAGCGCGCTCGATCTGGATCCGAACCTCGCCGAGTGCGCATTCGGCACAAGGCGTGGTCCTGCAGAATTTCGATTTCAATTTCGCGCGGCGCCGAAGCGGAATTCCGCCGCGCCGTCGAGCTCGCGCCGCAGAATCCG
Organism: uncultured Verrucomicrobiae bacterium; assembly: GCA_963788855.1. Taxonomy (GTDB): domain Bacteria; phylum Verrucomicrobiota; class Verrucomicrobiia; order Chthoniobacterales; family UBA10450; genus CAWBIE01. The sequence goes on along the minus strand of CAWBIE010000001.1, from coordinate 520,959 downwards.
GGCGCGACTGGCGAATCTCGCCATCACTGTTGGCCAACCTTGGCCGGCTCGACGAAGCCGTCGCGCTCGAGCAGCGGGCGATTGCGCTCGATCCGTTACGCAGCGGAGTCCCAGCTCAACCTCGCGGTCGATCTCACCGCGCTCGGCCGCTACGACGAGGCCGAGGCGGCGCTGCGCAAGGCCATCGAGCTGCAGCCGCAGTCCGCCCAGAACTACACGCAACTGGCGATAATTCAGATTCTGCGCGGCAAACCCGGCGCCGCGGTGGAATTGGCGAAACAGGAAACCGATCCGTTCTGGCGCACCTATGCACTGGCGCTGGCCCAGCTTTGCCAACGGCGACCGAGCCGAGGCCGACGCGGCCGCTGAAAAAACTGATCGACGAAGACGCCGACGACGCCGGCAGCCAGATCGCCACGGTCTATGCCCTGCGCAAGGAGCCGGAGAAGATGTTCGAGTGGCTGGAGCACGCCTGGACGACGCACGACACCGGTGTGACCGAGATGCTTAACGATCCTTTCCTGCTCGCCTACAAGGACGACCCGCGCTTCATCGCCTTCGCGCAAAAGATCGGCGTGATGCCGAAAACCGAATCGCTTCGCTAAAACTCCAAAACTTGTGCTGAGCGGGGTCGAATGGATCCCAACATCCCCTTCGGCTTTGCTCAGGGCCTGAGCCTGTCGAACGGCAAGCACCAAAGAATATCCAATTTCGAGAACGTGACCAAAAGTTGGAGTTGCTGTAGCGGCGGTCTATGACCGTCGTAAATTGCGAAATCCGGCGGTCGCAGACCGCCGCTACAGTTCGCCCGGTGTTTTTTCGCGCAGTTTTGTGGATCCGTTTCATTTGAAGGCGAATTTTTTTGAAAAAACCGCCTTTTCGCCCCTTGACGGTGGTATGAAGCCCGCTATGTTTTTGATCCCGCTGAACGCGGGACTCCTCTTAACCGAGAGTGTGTTCTACGTACATTTGGGACTGCAAATTGGCTCAATTTTGTCCCGGTTTGAGGGCGCTGAAAGGCGGACTCGAGATCGGAGGCAGAGTTGAGTTTTTTTTGTCCAAAATGTGCGGAGGCGCTGGTTCTTTGACATCTACATACAGGGTAGTAAGTAAGTACAACTTTAAGAGCTGAGTCTGAAATATAAGCGGCTGGAGGTTAAGATCTTCAGCCAGAGAGTTTCAGTTATCATAAAGAATCTCTGGTCCCGCAAGGGACCGGAACAGATTGATCAAGCTACAAAGAGCGCATCATGGATGCCTTGGTGCCAATAGGCGATGAAGGACGTGGTAAGCTGCGATAAGCTACGGAGAGCGGCAAACACGCTTTGACCCGTGAGATTTCCGAATGGGATAACCTGAGTGGGGTAACACCTGCTCGAGTTCGTGTGAATCCATAGCACGAACATCGCGACACCCGGTGAAGTGAAACATCTCAGTAACCGGAGGAAAAGAAAGCGAAAGAGATTCCGTCAGTAGTGGCGAGCGAAAGCGGAAGAGACCAAACCGTTCAATTTATTGAGCGGGGTTGTAGGAGCCCGACGTGGTAGTGCAAAGGTTAGGTGAAGCTTCTGGAAAGCTGCGCCATAGAGGGTGAAAGGCCCGTAACCGAAAACTGGAGCACGCCTAGGGATTTCCTGAGTAATACGATGCACGTGAAACTTCGTATGAATCCACGCCGACCACGGCGTAAGTCTAAATACTAATTGGCGACCGATAGTGAACAAGTACCGCGAGGGAAAGGTGAAAAGAACCGCTGTGAGCGGAGTGAAATAGTACCTGAAATGATGTGCTTACAAGGTGTCAAAGCCGGCGCAAGCGGTGATGGCGTGCCTTTTGCTTAATGAGTCTGCGAGTTACTGTCAGTGGCGAGCCTAAGGCGTTCTGCGATGGAGGCGAAGCGAAAGCGAGTCCGAAATGGGCGAACATAGTCGCTGGTAGTAGACCCGAAGCCGAGGTGATCTACCCATGAGCAGGTTGAAGGTTGCTTAACCGCAACTGAAGGACCGAACCCGTGAAGGTTGAAAACTTCTGGGATGACTTGTGGGTAGGAGCGAAAGACTAATCAAACCCGGTGATAGCTGGTTCTCCCCGAAATAGCTTGAGGGCTAGCCTCGTGTGCTGACCTGCGGAGGTAGAGCACTGGATGAACTAGGGCCCATACCAGGGTACCGAACTCAATCAAACTCCGAATGCCGCAGGGTGTAACACGGGAGTCAGTGCGTGAGGGATAAGCTTCACGCGCGAGAGGCAAACATGCCAGACCAGCAGCTAAGGTGCCCAAATACCGTTCAGTGGAAAGGATGTGAGGTTGCTTAGACAGTGAGGATGTTGGCTTAGAGGCAGCCATCATTTAAACAGTGCGTAATAGCTGACTCATCGAGCGATCTCGCGCCGATAATGATTGGCGATAAGCGGTATACCGAAGCTCTGGAAGACGTTTGGTTTCGACCAGACGGATTGGTAGGGGAGCGTTCTTAATGCATCGAAGCAGAAGGGGAACCGACTGTGGAGCGTTAAGAAGTGAGAATGCAGACATGAGTAGCGATAAGCCAGGTTAAATTCCTGGCCGCCGTAAACCCAAGGTTTCCTGGGGAAGGTTCGTCCTCCCAGGGTTAGTCGGGACCTAAGTCGAGGCCGAAGGGCGTAGACGATGGACAGCAGGTTCAATATTCCTGCACCGGCTGTGGTTAAGTTTAGTTGTGACACATGAGTGGAGACAGGCCGCCGATTGAAAGTGACGGTCTGCCCGCAAGGGCAAGGACGTGGAGGCCTCGGCTGAAGCGGATCTGTTAAAACTTGTGTCAAGAAAAGCGACTAAATGTTCCCACGGTTGCCCGTACCGTAATCCGACACAGGTGGGTGGGTAGAGTATACCCAGGCGCGTGAGTGAAACCTCGTTAAGGAACTCGGCAATCTAGCCCCGTAACTTCGGAAGAAGGGGTGCCCGCACTTTTTGCGCTGAGCAAAAAGGCGAAATTCCAAATCCCAAGCACCATTCCAAATGCCGCACGCAAATGTGGTATTCGAGCTTCTTTGGAGCTTGGATGTTGGGAACTTCACCTTTTTGAGCACAGCTCAAAAAGGTGCGGGTCGCAGTGAAATGGGTCAACCGACTGTTTAACAAAAACACAGCACTCTGCCAAGTCGTTAAGACGACGTATAGGGTGTGACACGTGACCAATGCGGAAAGATTATGGTAAGTGGTTAGCCCGCAAGCGCGAAGCTACGAGCCGAAGTCCCCGTGAATGTCGGCCGTAACTATAACGGTCCTAAGGTAGCGAAATTCCTTGTCGGGTAAGTTCCGACCTGCACGAATCGTGTAACGAGTTGACCGCTGTCTCAACGAGGAGCTCAGCGAAGTTGTAGTGGCGGTGAAGATGCCGCCTACCCGCAGTAGGACGGAAAGACCCTATGCACCTTTACTACACGCTGTTACTGTTGTTTCGGTTTCAATGCTTAGCGTAAGTGGGAGGCTTTGAAGTTCGCCTTTTGGGGCGAGCTGAGCCACCAATGAAACACCACCCTTTGGTACTGGAATAACTAACCCCGACCGTCATCCGGTCGGGGGACACTGGCAGCCGGCTAGTTTTACTGGGGCGGTATCCTCCCAAAGAGTAACGGAGGAGTACGAAGGTTGGCTCAACCTGGTTGGCAATCAGGTGTCGAGTATATGGATATAAGCCAGCTTAACTGTGAGACACACATGTCGAACAGATACGAAAGTAGGTCCAAGTGATCCGGTGGTTGAATGTGGAATTGCCATCGCTCAACGGACAAAAGGTACGCTAGGGATAACAGGCTGATCCTGCCCAAGAGCTCATATCGACGGCAGGGTTTGGCACCTCGATGTCGGCTCATCACATCCTGGGGCTGGAGAAGGTCCCAAGGGTCCGGCTGTTCGCCGGTTAAAGTGGTACGCGAGCTGGGTTCAGAACGTCGCGAGACAGTTCGGTCCTTATCCACTGTGGGCGCAGGAGATTTGAGGGGTTCAGACCTTAGTACGAGAGGACCGGGTCTGACGAACCGCTGGTGTTCCAGTTGTCGTGTCAACGGCAGTGCTGGGTAGCTATGTTCGGAAAGGATAAGCGCTGAAAGCATCTAAGCGCCAAGCCTATCCCAAGATGAGATCTCCCTGAAGGGTCGTGGTAGACCACCACGTTGATAGGTTACTGGTGTAAGCGTAGTAATACGTTCAGCTAAGTAATACTAATAACCCGTTCGGCTTGATCATTTACTTTTCCATTACCCTGTTGTCCCGCTCAAGCGGGACAGCAGCAAATGGAGAATGAATGATCTCTAAATAAAACGAAGCCTTATGCGTTGGGCTTACCCTTCCTGTATGTAGATGTCAGAGAATCAGCAGATCTTTGAGAGCTGAATGTTGAGAGTTCTTTGAAATGTTCTTTTAGGTAGGAGCGATTGACCTCAATCGCCCGTAGTCTCCAGAGATGCCGCCTCGCGCTTGCGTCGCTGCGAAAGCAGCGAAATGCCAGTCCGGCTCGGACCTCTGGTGATCATAGCGCAGTGGCACCACCCGTTCCCATTCCGAACACGGCAGTGAAACGCTGCAGCCCCGATGGTAGTGCGACGATAGGTTGTGCGAGAGTAGGACGTCGCCAGAACAAAAACCCCGCTGGGTTTATCTCAGCGGGGTTTTTGCTTTTGCGCGCCTACTCGAGCAGAGAATCGAACGAAATGGGAATCAAGCGAGATAGATCGGCGAGCCGGAGGCCGAGCGCACGGGAGTGAGCGAGTCAATGGAGCCGATGGGATTCGGCGGACATAGACGGTCGTGCCCGCGAGGGTAGCGGGCGAGTGAGCGGGCGCGAACGAGTCAATAGGACGTCGCCAGAACAAAACACCCGCTCCCGGGAAACCAGGAGCGGGTGTTTTATTTTATATGCGGCCCTCGAGTTCGGAATTGAGCAGGGCGTCTTGCTGGGCTAAGAGAGAGAACCTCAATTGAAAGGTCCCTATGCTTACCAGCCAGAAAGTCATCGACGCCATCAACGAACCCGCCTTCGCCAAGGCTACGGCGTGGCAAGCAAGACCCAAAATTCACCCGTTTTAATCCGCGTAATCCGCGCTAGGGTTTTGTTATGTTAAGCAGTCAGAAAGTCATCGACGCCATCAACGAGCAGATTGGATACGAATTCAGCGCCTCCTTGCAGTACTACGCCATCGGCGCGCATTTCGCGACCGAGGCGCTCCCGCAATTGTCGGCTCATTTTTTTAAACAAGCCGAAGAGGAGAAGGGCCACGCTCTGCGCTTCATTAAATATGTGGTCGATGCCGGCGGACGCGTCGCCATCCCCGCCGTGGAAGCGCCGCAAGCCAAGTTCAAGACGCCCGAGAAGGCGATCAAGCTTTCGCTCGAACAGGAAGTGAAGGTCACGGAACAAATCAACGCCCTCGTTGGACTGGCGCGCATGGAGAATGATTATATTACGCTCAATTTCCTGCAGTGGTTCCTGACTGAGCAATTGGAGGAAGTTTCTTCCATGGACAACCTGCTTAAGATCGTGCAACGCGCCGGGGACGATCTTCTGCAAGCCGACGAATATCTCGCCCGTGTCGGGTTGAGGACGATGAGTGTTCCGCAGTCGGAGTGAATTTGGCCGATTAACTGCGGGGTTACCAAGCCTCCGTTGGGCAATAAGCTTGCGCCCCGTGCCTCAGGAGGCGTTCAATGCGCGTATGAAAATCAAATCAATGCTCAATTTAATTGCTGTAATCAGCCTCGCGCTTAGCGGCACGGTATTCGGGCAGACCGCGCAGATGACAGGAAAAGTTCTCGCGCTGAGCAAGGACAGTATCACGGTGCAGAGTGGCACGGACGTTTGGACCATTAAACGGGTGCCTGCCACAAAAGTGACTGGTGATTTGAAACCCGGCTCGGTCGTAACGATCTCCTACAACGCACCGGATGCGCAGAAAAAGGAGGCTCCGGATTCTGTTCCCAGCCCCTCGGCCGCGGAGAAATAACCCTACCGGCATTAATTGATGTTGCTCCTCGGCGGGTGCGATCCCGCACCCGCCAGGACGATTGTCTACGCCCGCGGGCTGTCCCGAGCCGCCGCCTGCTGACGCGCAAAAATCTTGAATACGGCGCCTTGGAAGCAGTCTAATCGATCACTATGAAAAAATCAGCACTGAGTTTGTTAGTCGCAGCGAGTCTCGCGCTCAGCAGCGCAGCAGCCTTCGCCGCGGGAGCGAAAACCTATGAGGTTACCGGACCGGTCCTCGAAGTTACTGATTCGATGATCGCGGTGCAAAAAGGCAAAGACCGATGGGAGGTCAATCGCGATTCCTCGACCAAAGTCACCGGGGACGTGAAGGTGGGCGACAAGGTCCACATCACTTACACGATGACGGCGACCGAGGTCGAAGCGAAAGCGGGCAAAGCAGAGAAGAAAGAAAGCCCGGCCAAGAAATAATAGCGAACAGGATTGAAATTGCCGGGCGCGTTTGGCGCGCCCGGCGTTTTTTCCGGGGAGTTGTAGAGGCGCTTGGGCCAACCGCCTGTTTATTGGATTCGGTTGTCGCCCGCGACGCGGCTAAGGTGGATCGGGCTCTCCGAGCGCGATGGTAAAACCAGGCGGCACCTGCCGCTCATTTTGAGCGCCAAGGGCGCTGTGTGACTTGGCATCGCGCTCGGAAATCGCGATCCACCTTCAGCGCCTCCGAGAGCTGCCACCGAGAATTCCGCCAAGCACACCGCGCATGATTTCCCGGCCGGCTTGCGTTCCGGCGGAACGCATCACGCTCTTGACGACAGAAGTCGCGACCGAATCGTGAACCGCGCCACGCGGACCGATCGTCGGCTGAAACACAGAGGCGGCTTTTTCCAGGACGGAACCAAAAACGGAAGGCTCGGACCCTGCTGGAGGCGCCGCCCCTGGCGCTGCAGGCTGCGCGCCGGCCGGGCCGATCTTTTGCCCCGCCCTGGCCTGCAATTTTTCGTAAGCCGATTCGCGATCGACCGCGTTTTCATAATGTCCAAAGAGAACGGAGCTCTTGATGATCGCCTGACGCTGTTCAGGCGTGATCGCGCCGACCTGACTGCGCGGCGGAACAATCTTGGCCCGCTGCACCACACAGGGGGAACCGTCCTCATCGAGCATGGAAACAAGTGCTTCGCCCACCCCCAGTTCCTGCAGCACCTTGACCGTGTCCAGTTTCGGGTTCTGCCGAAACGTCTGCGCGGCCGCCGTCACGGCCTTTTGGTCGCGCGGAGTGAACGCACGCAAGGCATGTTGCACGCGATTGCCAAGCTGCCCGAGCACCACATCCGGAAGATCGAGTGGATTCTGGCTGACAAAGTAAACGCCCACGCCCTTGGACCGGATGAGCCTAACCATCTGCTCCACCTTCTGTTGCACCGCCGGTTGGATGTCGGCAAAAAGGAGGTGCGCCTCGTCGAAGAAAAAAACGAGCTTCGGTTTATCCGGATCCCCAATCTCGGGCAGATTTTCGAACAGTTCCGAAAGCAGCCAGAGCAGGAAGGTCGCGTAAACTTTGGGCGACTGCTGCATTAATTTCTCCGCGGCGAGGATGTTGACCACGCCGCGTCCATTCTGCGTCTGGATTAAATCCTCGAGATTGAGCGCGGGTTCCCCAAAAAATTTATCGGCACCCTGGGACTCGAGCGCCAGCAGGTTACGCTGAATGGCACCCGCACTGGCCGCCGAAACATTGCCGTATTGCGTCTTAAACTGATCGGCGTTGTCCGCCAGGTATTGCAGCATCGACCTCAGATCCTTGAGGTCCAGCAGGAGTAATCCATTTTCATCGGCGATCTTGAAGGCCATGTTGAGCACGCCTTCCTGCGTGTCGTTCAACTCCAGCAGGCGTCCGAGCAGCAGCGGTCCCATCTCGGAGATCGTCGCGCGAACGGGATGTCCATTTTCGCCGAATACATCCCAGAAAACCACCGGACAGGCTTCACCCTTAAAATCCGAAATCCCCAGCTCTTTGGCCCGCGCCACAATCTTTTCATTGTTACCCCCGGCCTGGCTGAGCCCGGCCAGGTCACCCTTCACGTCGGCCATGAAAACAGGTACACCGCGCGCGCTGAAATTTTCGGCCAATGTTTGCAGGGTCACTGTCTTTCCCGTGCCCGTTGCGCCGGCGATCAACCCATGCCGGTTGGCCAGCTTCGGCAGCAGATAGATCGGATCCTCAGCTCGCGCAATCAGGATGGGGTCGTTCATAGAGAGGCGGACGTCTTCTTCCAAGATAGGTTAGTGTCCAGACGCGGTCGGGCGCCGCCAGACCGCCAGAATCAAACCGCTGAGGGCAAATGCAACCAGCGGCCGACCCATGTTGATGAGAATCAATGGCCAGGGGTTTGTCTCGAAGGCAGAAAACACAGCGATCGTCGCGTATTCAACAAAAAGAAATGAGAACCAGCAGAGAACGCCGATCTTCACGCCCGCCACAGCTCGAGTGGCATGCAATCTCGAGATCAGCCAGGCCAGCGCATAATTGACGACGACCGACGCGGCAATTGCGGTCACGTAGGCCTTAACGTCGTGTGTTCGCTCAATGTCCGTCATGGTGCGGGCGTGATAATTCAGCCACATGTCGCCAAAGATGGCGTACCACCCATAGCCGATGAACTGATGCAGAACGACTAGAACCCAGACGGCGGCATGATTGATTCGTGTGTGCATGATTTGCCATCATCGGTAAACGCTTGCCGTTTGCGCAAGAGGAAACCAAGATCCACGCGATATGTTACCAATCGTTTTCTTATTTCTCGGCGGCCTCAGTGCAGTCGGGTTTCTGGAAGTTGCTCGTCGACAGCGAGAAATGCCCGCCCTCCTGCGAACGGTTTTGGTCATCGCCGCGGTCGTGATCCTTATTTTCGTCGTCTGGACGCTGGCGGCCATCCTGAAATTACTCTGAACCGGCGCGACCGTGGACCTGGGCACACTCTACCTTGTCCTGGCAGCGGCCCTGATTTTTGGAGCGTGCAGTGTAGTCGCCAAGAAGATCTTTCGCAGGCTCAATTACAAGCGAATGCTGGTGGTCGCGTTAATCACGCTCCTCGTGATGGTCCTAATCTGGATCTTGCTCACGCTCCGAGGCAGGAAACGTGAAGACGAGCCGCCCCTGCAATTGATGCCGGATTACTCGACCGACGCAGCGGATTCCACCAAATCGGGATTGGCCGCGGGAACGTCTATCGGTGCCGGCTCGATCGAGACAATGACGTAGCTCCCACTGGCCGGTTCCGCGCCGACCTTTACGACCTCTCCCACTTTGTGGCTGAGCAGCGCCTGCCCGATAGCCGTCTGATAGGAAATGATCTGGCGCTCGGGGTCGCCATCCCACGCGCCGAGAACCGTATAGGATTCCTCCTTGCCCGATTCCTGATCGCGCAAGTGCACGATCGTGCCGATGGAAACGCGGGACGTGTCCGGATTTTCGAAGGAAGTTCCGCGAGCACGGTGCAACATGGATTCGAGCTCGGTCTTGCGCCGCATGAGCACGGCCTGCATTTGTTTCGCTGCTTTGAACTCGAAATTTTCGCGCAGATCGCCGTAAGAGCGCGCGACCCCAATCTCCTTGCTGTTCTCCGGCAGCTTCTTGTTCACCAGCTCTTCGTACTCCGCGCGGCGCTTTTCCAAACTGCTCCAGGACACAACCAGCGGTGCGCTCCGCTCTTCGACCTGGCCGCCCGTAATCATGCTCTCCAGTCCCGGATAAAGTTTAACCAGCCGCGCCAGGAGAGATCGTTTGGTCAGTTCATCCAGCACGGGCGTGAGCATCAACCGCCGCATGGCATCCCGCGCCACTCCGATCTCGGACTTGGAAAACATATCCGCAACCAACTGGCGATCTTCGACCAAAAGATCGCGCAATCTGCTGCCGCGAGTCGTTTCCCGGTGCTGATCCCGCTCCACCGCTGACAAGATGGCTGCGAGCAATTCCGGCGTAATCAGATCGTCCCACTCGCCTTCCCGCTCCTTGCACAGCCAGATCAACATCTCGCTGGTCGCGGAATGTTCGCGAATGCTTCGATCAAACGCTTCGCGCAGCTCAGTCCTCTGACCCGCCTCGGCAAATACCCTGGCAATTTGCCCGACCAACCTGGGATGATTTCCATGCATCAATCGCAGCGCCACCTGACTCCAGCGTTCGCCCAGGGCCAAAGGCAGCGCCTGTATGACACGCTTTTCCTTGGCCGACGGAAGTTTGGGCAGGATGGACACAAGCCGGGGTTCCTCCTCGCCGATGAGTTTCGCAAGCGTAAGTCCGACGATGGTGGTGTGCAGCTTCGGAACCCGTTCGAGCAAGTCGTCGCGTCCCAGGATTAGTTCGAAGGAAAGTGCGGGATGCAGTTTCTGATTGCGCATCGCGGTCTGTTCGATGGCGATGACGATCGGCTGCAACTGCTTCTCCGGATCCTGGAACTGATCGTGGAGTTTGACAATCTGGTCGAGGGCCGCCGCCTGTTCCTTGGGCTGGCGCGCCTGATTAAAGACCGCGACGAGTTCATCCGCATACGAAACGGGACTGGTGCGCAGACGGATGGGCTCGTTTTTCTTTGCCGGCACCGAGAAGTGCCCCTCCTTCTTGAGGACCTTCTTGGTCGATTCCCACCAGCGCTTCCAGCCCGCCTCATCAAAAACATCGCCGATCATCCACTCACCGATCTGCTGCACCGTGCCCGCGCCACCCAGGCTCTCCAGAATGTTACGGACGAGGGCCGCCGGATCGTCTTTGGCCAATTTCTTGACCGAGGCAAGGTCTGTCGCCTTGCGTGCGAGAAAATGTTCGGGCGGAATGACGGTCAGATTTTCGGCCGCATACTGCAGCTGCATGGGGTGCGCCTTCTTTCCCGGGAAATCAATTGTGATCTGGTTGAGAAGCAGATTCCACTCGGCAATTCGGCCAAAACCCCAGCTTTTGTGCAGGCAAAACGCGCCTGGAACCAGCTGCTCAAGTTTCTCCGCGGCCCTCGAGGTTAGCTTTCCGGATTCGACGAGTTTTCCCAATTCGGCATCCATTTCGAGCGGACAAACTACGACGAACCATCCTGTTCGCGAGAGAAAAGTCTTGGAAGGCGGCGTTTACGATTGCGGTTCGGGCCGCGCCATGAAACGGTAGCGCCCCGTGAGAACGAGCATTTGGTTCTGGATCGCCTTTCACATCGGCGTCTTCCTCGCGCTAATTGTCGATCTCGTCAGTTTCAAGCGGCGCGACCGGGAATTGAGTCTGCAGGCCGCGGCGCGCCGCAGCGCCATCTGGATCGTGCTTTCCCTCGATGTTCAACCTGCTCGTTTGGAAACTGCGCGGGCCGGATAAAGCGCCTCGATTTTTTGACCGGCTATCTCATCGAATATTCCCTCAGCGTAGATAACATCTTCGTTTTCGTTCTTATCTTCACCTACTTTCAGGTTCCGCCCCGCGCCCAACATCGAGTTCTGGTCTGGGGAATTCTCGGCGCTCTGGTCATGCGGGGGCTCGTCATCTGGCTCGGCGTCGCTCTGGTCCAGCGCTTTAATTTCATTCTTTACCTCTTTGGTGTCTTTCTGCTCATCACGGCTGTTCGAATGTTTTTCGGAAAGCACAGATGAGCAGAATTTCGGAGACACTTTTGTCATGCGCCTGTGCCGAAAGAGCGTCCGCGTCACCGACGATTTCCACGGCGAAGATTTTACCGCTACGAGTCGCCGACCATTGGATGCTCACTCCGCTCGCTCTCGTCTCTGATCGTCATCGACGTCATGGATCTGATCTTCGCGGTCGATTCCATTCCCGCTGTCTTCGCCATCACCCGCGATCCATTCATCATTTATACTTCCAACATCTGCGCCATCCTCGGCTTGCGTTCCCTTTATTTTCTGGTCGCCAATTTGATCGATCGCTTCATCTACCTGAAAACCGGCATCGCCGTCATCCTCGCCTTCGTCGGTCTCAAAATGATCGTGGCGGATTATTTTTCATTACCGACCTGGCTCTCCCTCGTCGTCATTTTGCTGGTCCTCGGGGTCACAATTGGTGTTTCCATGGTCGCAACGCGTCGCCGGAATGGCGTAAAAACGCCAAAATAAGTATTGCTTCCCGGCCTACCGATTCTTTAGTAAGAAGAGCGCATCATGAAAAAACTCCTCGTGCTCGCGTCTTGTACTCGGACTGGTCCGCGCTGCCGTGGCCGATATTCAGGATCCGCCCTCGAACGATTATGGCCCGACTCGTAAGCTCGGTCGCGGAATATCGAATTTCTTGTTCGCACCCGCTGAGCTTTTCGTCACGGTCGGAACCGTCAACACACAGGAGGGTAACTCCACCGCGGCGGGATACGGAGTCGTCCGCGGCGTCGGCCGGACCGTGCAACGTCATTTTGCCGGACTGATCGAGATATTGTCATTTCCCTTTCCATCCTGGCACGACAGTTATTACCCGATCTTGCCGAGCAATATTCCGTGGATTCACGCCGGTTATGCCGAGTTCCCGCCTGAACTCGGTAACGAATCGAAGTACCCCTACGTTCGCGATTATTGAGATAGTCGCTTCCGGCTCGGTTTGAGGCGGAATCTTTGAAGTTATTTCTGGCGCTCTGGCCGACATCACCGCCAAACTCGACGCCCTGTCGTTCAACAAAAATTAAGCGTCGGCGAAGTCGCTTCTGCGCCGCCATAATTCGGAAGTGGACGCGGAGGAGTTAACCATCGAAGACGTCGCTTTGGCGGAAAAGGCGTCGCGCGAAAGGGCGGCAAGGCCGTCTTTATCCCGTACACGATCGATGGCGAAAGAGTGTTGGCTGAAATCGTCCACCAAAAGAAGAAGTTCGCCGAGGCGGAAGTAATCGAGATTCGAGAGCCGTCGCCCCATCGCGTATCTCCGGATGCCCTTACCGGCCGCTGCGGAGGCTGCCGCTATCAGCACATGGACTACGAACACCAGCTGGCCATTAAATGGCGGCAAGTGCGTGACGTCCTGCAGAGGATAGGAAAACTGCAAGACATCCCCCTTCGCCCCATTGTTCCTTCCCCGCTGCCCTACGGCTATCGGAATCGATTCACCGTTCATGCTGCAGGAGGACGTCGTCGGATTCTTTGGGCGCGACCCACATCGTTTGATCGATCTGGAGCGCTGTTCCATCGCCATGGACGAAGTCAATCGCGCCCTGACGGAACTCCGCGCATCTCGCCCCGGCGACGGTCATTCTTACGGCGCGACCTTTTTCCGGCCACGGGTCTTTGCCCAAGCCAACGATGCCGTGGCGGAAGCCTTGCGTGAAGTCGTGTCAACGATCTCGCCCGGCCAACTCATGCTGATCGATGCTTATTGCGGCGGCGGATTCTTCGCCAAATTCCTGCTCGAGAAATTCGAACGCGTCATCGGAATCGATTGGGATAGATTCGCTATCGAAGCTGCCGGAGGGAATGCGACCGCAACGGAAGTCTACATCGCGGGCGACCTGGAAGCTGAACTAACTCGCACCCTGGGACAAGGTGACGGTCACAAAACAGTCGTGATCGTCGATCCCCCGGCTTCCGGGTTAACTGCCAACATCTCGAGATGCTGATCGTCGGTGCCGCCCCCGACACGCTAATCTATGTCTCGTGCAATCCCCCCACCCTGGCCCGGGATCTCAATCAATTCGTGCAAAGATTCATCATCGAATCGGTCACGCCGCTCGATATGTTTCCCCAGACTGGCTGAAATAGAAGTGGCAGCGCATTTGCAAGCACGCCCGCTTGCATGAAGACTGGAGAGCTTTTCCGCACCCCGAAAGCGCTCGGGACCGACTATCCTATCCCTCTGCCCAATCAAAGACTTGCCAGAAAATAGCCGGACAATGAAAAGTCACACTGCGTAGCGATGGCCGATATTGTTTCGAGGAGCCCCCGCCGTCCACAGGCCGCGTAATGTTGATTGGAAGCGTGCCGCCGCGCTGCTCTACGGCGATTGGGGCACGAGCAAGGCTTATGTCATAGGCCTCGCCTTTGTCGCCGCTGGCTTTTCGTCATTGCCAATCATTTTGGCGGTCTGCGTCCTGACCGGTTTAGTGGGCCTCAATTACGCTGTCATCTGCTTTTACTTTCCCGATGGCGGAGGAGTCTATTCGGCCGCCCGGTCACAGTCCAGGTTACTGGCGGTCCTTGGAGCGCTTTTGCTTGTGGCCGATCTGACCGTGACCGCGGCCCTGAGTGGCTGGTCGGCTCTGAGCTATTTTAATATCCCTCTTTTCAAGGAACACATCGTTCTTTCGACGGTCGGAGTGTTGCTGGTGATGGGCTGCATCAATTTTTTCGGGCCCAAGCACAGCGGCAGTCTCGCGGTCGCCCTCTCCGTTCCAACCGTCGTGGTCGTCATCGTCCTGATCGCGCTGAGTGCGCCGCACCTGACCACCCAGTATCTGGAAAAACCGCACGAAAGTTTATCCCAGCTCTGGGTCCAGTTCGTAGGAGTCATCCTCGCCCTCAGCGGGGTGGAAGCGATCGCGAACCTAACCGGCGTCATGAGGCTCGATCATGGGACAACGACTGAGGAGCCATGCGTGGGCTGTGAAGCCAGGAAAGCGATCTGGCCGGTCGCGGTCGAAGTCGTCATGGGCACGGCGCTGCTTGGCTGGGCCATGCTTTCCATGAATCCCAATCACTCTGTGCAGGTCGCCGGTGCGACTCACACTGTGCGCGAAGCGCTTAGTCTTCGCAGTGAAGATATGCTGCGTTTCATCGCCGAATATTTTGGGACAGTTAGCTTTGGTCCCGTCTTCGGTCATGCCTTCGGCTGGATTGTCGGCATCGTCTTCTTTCTGCTGCTCCTGAGCGCGGCCAACACGGCCATCGTCGCCATGATTGGCCTTCTTTACATGGTGGCCCGCGATCGCGAGATGCCGGAGCAATTCACCCATCTGAATCGCCACGGCGTCCCCATGACCCCGCTTTTAATCGCGGTGGGGTTGCCCATCGTCGTCCTGATTGCGACGGCCAACTTTACCGCCCTGGCCGGCCTTGTATGCCATCGGTGTAGTCGGCGCCATTGCCGTGAATATCGGCTCGTGCTGCTTCAATCGGGCGCTCCCCGTCAAGCTTCACGACCGTATCTTGTTTGGGATCACGTTTGCCGTTTTGTGCCTGGTTGAGCTTACTCTCGCGCACACGAAACACGACGCGCTCTTCTTCGTCGTCTGCGTGGTCGGTGGAGGTTTGGGACTGCGAGCCTACACGCAGAAGCGATCGGGACTAACCACCATAACGGTTTCACGCCAGGTGGCTGCAATGGTTACGCCCGAGTTGCATTCCAGCATGCAGCCCCGCATCGGCGAAGGTCAAAAGATTATGGTCGCAGCGCGCGGGATCACGCCCGTGCTCGCCTTTGCCCTCGACGAAGCGCAGCTGCGCAACGCCACCCTTTGCGTGCTTTTTGTGAAAGAAATCGCCGTCTATTATACCGGCGGTCCGACCGTGCGAGGGCGACCGAGATGGCAGGACGACTCCGAAGCGAACGCCATCATGTCATTGATGATAAAACTCGGGGCGGAGCGCAATATATCGGTCATGCCGGTCTATGCCGTGAGCGAGGATACGGCCTCGACCATTCTCGATCTTTCCGCCACACTCGGGGTCGATTTTCTTATTATTGGAGCGACCCAGCGCAACGCCATGGCGAAATTGCTTCGGGGGAGCGTGGCCACGAACGTTGCGCAACAGCTGCCCGATTCGATTCAGCTTCTGATCTTCGGCTAGGGCCGACGTTCTTAAAACTTAACTCTTAAAGCCCAAAAACTACCGTGACCACGCCCAGAGTACTAATTGCTGATTCCATTTCGCCCCGCGGAATCGAGGAATTGGCGCGGGATCCGGCGGTTGAAGTTGTCGTGAAGACGGGCTTGAGCGAAGCCGATCTGGTGGAACTCATTTCTGATTACAGCGCCGTCGTCGTGCGGAGCGAAACAAAGATTACGGCCGGGGTTTTGCATGCTGGAACGCGTTTGCGCGTGGTCGGCCGGGCCGGAGTTGGCGTGGACAACGTCGATGTCGAGACGGCAACCCGGCGCGGCATCGTGGTGCTCAACGCTCCGGGCGGAAACACCGTTTCGACCGCCGAACACGCCTTCTCGCTCTTGCTCTCCGTGGCCCGAAAAATTCCGCAGGCCGATGCCAGCGTCCGCGGCGGGAGTTGGAATCGCAAGAGTTTCGAGGGGGTCGAGCTCTATAATAAGACGCTTGGCGTCATCGGGATGGGCCGAATCGGCAGCGAGTTGAGCCGCCGCGCCATCGCCTTCGGTATGCGGGTGGTGGCTTACGACCCCTATTTATCGGCGACCCGGGCGCGCAGCCTGCAAGTTGAGCTCGTCGATGAACTCGACGATCTCCTGGCCGGCGCCGATTTCATTTCGCTGCATACTCCGCTAACGAACGAGACGCGGCATCTTCTCGACGCCACTCGATTGCAAAAAACCAAACGCGGGGTTCGCATGATCAATTGCGCCCGTGGCGGATTGATCGATGAAATCGCCCTGGCTGACGCGCTGCAATCCGGTCACATCGCCGCGGCCGCCCTCGATGTTTTCGAGGAGGAGCCCCTCCCTCAGGATTCACCTTTGCGCGCAGCACCGAATCTTGTTCTCACTCCGCACCTCGGCGCATCGACGGCGGAAGCTCAGGAAAGCGTCGGCATCGAAATCGCGCAATCGGTTCGGGCCGCCCTTCTCGAGGGAACAATTCGCAACGCGATCAATATGCCTAACCTCGACGCCAAGACCCTGGCCATCATCGGGCCACACTTGCGCTTCGGTGAAAAGCTCGGCCGATTCCTTTCCCAGGTCGCGCCCCGGCGTGTTGAGACGCTCAACATCAATTACAGTGGAAAAGTCAACGAAGTGGACACGACCGCAATCACGCGCGCCGTTCTGAAGGGTTTTCTGCAAACCGCCGGCGGACGCGAAGTGAACGAGGTCAATGCTCCCGCGCTGGCCGAAAGTCTCGGATTGAAGATCACCGAGACCCGTTTAAGCGCCGTTGGCGATTACACCGATCTGCTGGAGATCGCTGCCGCCGCCGAAGGCCGCACCGTCTCAGTCGGCGGCGCATTTTTCGGCGCGACTCCGCGCATTGTCAGCGTCAACAGCCGGCCGGTCGAAGCGCGCCCGCACGGCGTTATTCTCATCCTGGAAAATACCGACCGTCCCGGAATGGTCGGACGAATCGGGACGCTCCTGGGTGATCACGGCGTCAACATTGCGACCATGTCGCTCAGCCGCAATCAGGCTGGTGGAACCGCTTTGACGGTCCTCAATCTCGACACTCCGCCCACGCCCGAATTGCTGGCCAATATTCGTGCCAGCGAAGACATCCGCTCGGCGCAGGTGATCGAATTGTAGCACGCCGGTTAATCGCGCTGCTTCAGGTGGAACGCGATCTCCGAGCGCGTTGTTGAAAACATTTGCCCCGATTCCTTCGGGGCCACTCTTATCATCGCCCTCGGAGAGGCCGATCCACCTTCGGGGCGGGTAAATTTCCAGACCAATCCATCCCGGCAAGAAGCCGGTGGTTACCGCACCAAACCAATGGAACAATGTAGTCCATCATGCCGGCACCGAAACGCATTTCGATCATTCTCGCATTTGCCGCCGTTTATTTGATTTGGGGCTCGACCTTTCTGGGGATTTTTTTCGCTATCCAATCCATTCCGCCGTTCCTGATGGCGGGCTCCCGGTTTTTCATTGCCGGGATCATCATGTATGCAATTGCCCGTTTCCGAGGCGCCCCCAACCCTGAGTCGGTAACCTGGAAAGGCGCCCTGATTGTCGGCGCCTGTTTGCTCCTGTTTGGTAACGGTGGTGTGACGATCTCGGAAAAATGGGTACCAACAGGACTGGCCGCAGTGCTGGTCGCCACCGTTCCGATCTACATCGCGCTACTTAGCTGGATGACCGGGGCCACGCCACGACCTGGTGCGATCGTCTGGCTCGGTCTACTTGGCGGTTTTGTGGGGGTCGGAATGCTGGTGGGACCGGCCTTTACGGAGCCATCGCGAAACGCTCATCTGGCTCTGGGTATGACTATCCTCCTGGTCGGATCGCTCCTTTGGTCGGCTGGATCCCTGTACTCGCGCACCGCTGTGCATTCGACGTCCATCATCCTGGCGGCCGGCCAGCAAATGATCTGCGGCGGCGTCCTGCTTATGCTGGTGGGCCTGGCCATGGGCGAGCACCACGGTTTCAATCCGCGCAACGTGACATCGTTATCGATCGCCGCGTTTGTTTACCTCGTCCTGGTAGGGGCGCTCGTCGGCTACACGGCTTATTTCTTTCTCTTGCGCCATTGCGACCCCGCCAAGGTCGCGACGTATGCGTATGTGAATCCGATCGTGGCCGTCTCGCTAGGTACGGCGTTGGCGGGAGAGATTTTGACTTTGCGCACAGTCCTCGCTGCAGGATTAATTGTAGGCTCGGTGGCGACGATCATCACCGCGCAGCAATTTCAGCGAAAAATCGCGCAACCGGTAACCGCCGTCATAGAGTCAATCGATTGCGCCAGATGAACAACCCACCCAACGATTCCAAAGGCCGCCGGGAAACGGTTGAAGTGATCAAGCGCAATTGGCGCGCCGAAGCGGAGACGGCGCGGGTTTATCGTGATCTGGCCGAGCGCGAACAGGACGAGAAGCGAAAAGCCATTTTGCTGCGGATGGCCGAGGCGGAAGAACGGCACGCCGCGCGTTGGGAGCAAAAGTTGCGCGACATGGGAGAGCCGATCCCGCAACTCAGCGACACGATATGGACGCGCTTCAAGCGCCGCTTCACCCGCTCGCTGGGCACTGACATTGCCATTCGTCGCATGGAAGCGGCCGAAGAAAAGCACGAGCGGGAGTTTAGCGCGCAACGCGAAAGCGCCCTGGCCAACGAGCAGGACGTGCAGGAATTCCTGCGCACGAGCGCGTTGGAAGAAAAAGCACATGCTCGCGCCTTGAACGCAATGGCGAGCACCACCCACCGCGAAAAGCGTTCTCGACACGATCTTGCAGCGCGAGCGCTGGCACGGGCGCGGCGGCAGTTGGGTGGCGGATGCAATTTATGGAGTGAACGACGGGCTCGGCGCGGTCTTCGGAATCGTCTCCGGCGTGGCGGGTGCGACCAACAATCAGCAGCATATCGTTCTGATTTCCGGACTGGCCGGAATGATCGCGTCCTCACTCTCGATGGGCGCGGGCGCCTACCTCGCGGTCAAGAGCGAAGCGCGAGGTTTACGAAGCCGAAATCGCGCGCGAGAAAGCGGAGGTCGAGGAAAATCCGGAGGAAGAAATCGAAGAGATGGCGCTCTTCTACCAATTGCAGGGATTCAATGCAGAAGAAGCGCAGCGCATGGCGGAGCGACTCGCGGAACAACCCGAGCAAATGGTGCAAGCCATGGCCCAAAGCGAACTCGGACTCTCCGCAACAACACTTCCGGAGCCCATGGAAATCTTCCTGCTCGGCTGCGCTTTCCACCGCGATTGGCGCGTTCATTCCGATCATTCCGTTCTTCTTCATGAGCGGCATATCCGCAGTCGTAGCCGCTTTCGGGATCAGCATTCTTGCGCACTTTGCCGTCGGCGCGCTCAAATCGGTCATCACCATTCGTTCCTGGTGGGCGTCGGGATTGGAAATGACGGTCGTCGGCGTCATCGAGGCAGTAGTGACCTACGGACTCGGGCTCGCCTTCGGCGCGCTGGGCTAGGTGGATCGGCCGCTCCGCGGGCGATGTCAGATTGTAGGCGCTCAATTAATGAGCAGCGTTGCTGCTGCCATCTGAAGCATCGCGCGACGGAGCTCGCGATCCACCTGGCCTGTGGGACTGCCGCTTCCTGCTATTCGGTCCGCAGAGCCGCCATCGGAGTAATGCGGGTGGCGCGTCGGGCTGGCAACCAGGTGGCGATCAATGTTGCCGCGCCCAGGAGGAGCGGGGCTGTCGAAAACGCCACCGGATCGAGCGCACCCACCTGATACAACATGCCGGAGAGCAGCTTGCTGGTCGCGACCGCGAGCAATAATCCGATCACAACTCCGCCTGCCAGCATAAAAGATCCTTCGCGAACAATCATCCATTGCACGGTGTCGGGGCGGGCGCCCAGGGCCATGCGAATTCCGATCTCACGCGTGCGGCGCGCCACCGAGTAGGCTTTGACGCCATAAACGCCGACGATGGCGAGCAGGAGGGCCAGACCGCCGAAAACGGAGAACAGAGTGGCGCCCGCGCGCACGATCCAGAGTTGCATGTTCGAATCGACGTGCTGTGGAAAGGTCTTGAGCGACAGGACGGGCAACGTGGGATCAACATCGCGCACCGCCCGCCGAACCACGTCGGCCATGCCCGCGGTGTCCGTTTTTGACAACGAAGCACACTGCACGAAAAAGTAGACGCCGCTCTGGAATCCGCGCGCAAAAGGAACGTAAATTGAGCCGCGCGGTACCTTTCTCAAACAACGCGCCTCGCGTCGACGGCACGATTCCTACGATCTCAATCGGGTCGCCTGGTTTGATATTGCCCTTTCCGCCCTGATTAATCCCCATGTTGTCGGCTCCATCGCTTTTGGCCCGCGGCGCATTGTCCGTGGCCAGCTGAATTTGCTGGCCCAGCGCATCGCCCTCAGGCCAGAGTTTTTTGGCGAGGGCCTCGTCAATAATCGCGACTGCCGGAGCATCCGGCTGAGTTGCTTCGTTCGCGGTAAAGGCACGGCCGCGCAGAATTGGTAGCCCGACGGTGGTAAAATAGTCCGCACCGATGCTGTAGAAGCGCGAACCATAAGCGAGGCCTTCGGCCGCGCTAGCCGGCTTGGCATCGGGTGCGATGTGCATGCCCCCACGTTGAATGGCTCGGCCTAACGTAAGCATTCCGAAAGGCGCCGTCGCAGAAATGCTGACGTGTTGGACGCCGGGAAGGGCGGCCAACCGATCGTTCAAGGTGCGATAGAGCTGTCGCGCTTGCTGTTCATTCGCGCCAGCCAGACTGGCGTCGATCTCCACGAGCAAATCATTTTGGGCATGCAGACCCGTATCGAGCGCCGCGGCCTTGTTCGCGCCACGCAGGAACAAAGCGGCCGCCGTGAGCAGAGCGAGAGAAAATGCAATTTGCGCCACGACCAGGGGGTTGCGCGGCAGAAAACGCCAACGGCGGCGCACCACATCCTCGCCAGCGTGTTCCTTCAAATCCGCCACGACCGCGCTGCGCGAAAGTTTCAAGGCCGGTCCGAGCGCAAATGCGACCGTTCCGAGCAGACAAAAACCGAAGGTCACGGCCATAACCGGAAAACTGGGCCCGGCATTCCAAACGACCTCCAACGGCATGAACCCGCTGAGTGAGCGCCCAAGGAGTCCCGAACACCAGACGCCGAGCACCAGGCCCACCGTTCCGCCAGCGAGCGAGAGCAAGAATCCTTCCGTCAAAAGCTGCCGCACGATCCGCCACCGGCTCCCACCCAAAGCCTGACGAATCGCAATTTCTTTTCGGCGCGCCGTGCCGCGCGCGAGCAACATGTTGGCAAGATTGAGACAGGCGACAAGCAGCACCACCGCCGCCATCCCCATGAGAAGCGGACCCATCGCGGCCACGTTGCTGTCGTCCGGCGGGTCGTCACTGATGGAGAAACGCGAAAGCGGCGCGGTCATAAACGTCTGGTCTTTTTGCTCGACGGGAAAGGTTTTCTCGAGATTTCCAGCGAGAGTCTTGAGCGCGGGCTCCGCGGCCGCGGCGCTGAGACCGGGCTGCAAACGCCCGATGAGCAGCAAATGCTTGCCAGTGCGATTGGATAGGGGTTCAAACTTGTCGCTACCAAAGTTGTTCGCGAGCGCCTCGTAAGCACTCAGTGGAACCCACACTTCCGGCGACAAGACCGCCAGTGTGCCGGTGAACGTTGACGGGAGAACTCCCACAATCGTAAATGGCCGGCCGTTTATTTGAATCGAGGAGCCGAGCACGGGGCCTTCCGGCCGATGTTTCACCCAGTAGCCGTGACTGACCACCGCGACGGCCGCGGCGCGCCCGGGCGCCTCCTCTTCAGACGTGAATACTCTTCCCTCGACGGGCGAAACGCCCAGGACCGAAAAGTAATTCGCCGTCACGATCGAGGCAAAGGTGCGGCGCGTATTTCCCTTCTCACCAATTCCGACCATGGCCACGTTGTAGGCGGCCAGTCCGGAGAAGACGGAGTTCTGGTCGCGAATGTCCGCGTAGGTGGGATAGGAGAAAGCGCGGAACGTCTTGGGATTCTTAAGATCCTGAGAGAACACCTGGACGAGCTCATGCGGGCGCGCGTAGCCGGGAGGGGCAAAGAGCATCGTGTTGACGAGACTAAAGACCGCCGTGTTGGCACCAATTCCGAGGCCCAGAACGAGGACGGCTGCCAGGGTGAAGCCGGGCGATTTAACAAGCTGCCGAAAAGCGAAGCGAAGATCTCCAATCATAGGTTCCAATAAGATGCGCGAGAGGCGCCCGGCAGATTCAGATTTTTGAGGGCACCTCGGGCAGGCCCCGGTCACCACTCTTTAGGACGGCTCGGCGCTGCTCACCGAAGCAAACGAAGTCGCGGCCTTGCTCACGTCATGCGTCCGGTTTTGGGACGCATTTAATTGCTGAGCCAATCGAATTTTTTCGTTCGGGACCCGCCGGAGATTTCCGGTCAGACCGAGCTTGGACAAAGTCCAGATGATCCATTTTGTCGGATCGAAATTCCACGGCTTGGGACCATTGCGGTAGTCGTGTTGAAATTCGTGATGATAGTTGTGATAACCCTCGCCGAAGGTAAACAAAGCGAGGAACCAGGAGTCGCGCGCGCTGCATTTGGTCGAATACGGCTGGGACCCGAAGACGTGACAGGCGCTGTTGATCAGGAATGTGCAATGCTGCAACGCCACCACGCGAGCAACCCCGGCGATGAGGAAGGCGCCGAGCGCTCCGCGCCAGCCGTCCCACATGGCGCCGAGCAGAGCAGGAACAACAAAAGCGACTACTACAGCGATGGTGTGAATATGTCGATCCTGCCAGCGCACCAGTTTATCCCTCAGCAAATCGGGCACGTTGTCGTAGGGAGGCGGAACATTGAGCTTGAAAAGCAGCCACCCGATGTGGGCGTGGAAAAAACCCTTGGAGATGCAGTATGGGTCCTCATCGTGATCGACACTCTTATGATGGCGCCGATGTTCGCTCGCCCACATCAGAACGGAGTTCTCGAAGGCGGCGGCGCCGAAAATCAGCGTAAAGAGGCGCACCGGCCACTTACTTTGAAAGGCGATATGCGAGAAAAGGCGATGGTAACCCAGGCTGATGCTAAAGCCGGCTGCGAAGAACATGGCGACGAAGAGGACGATCTGAAACCAATCCAGCCCAAAGTACCAGAGATAGGCTGGCACGGCCGTGAGGGCCAGAGCGAGAGTTCCAATGAGGAACGAACTGGTGGTCCAGTTAACGCGTTCGAAAGGGAAACGACGACGAGCCGTACGGTTTAACATTTGGCAGACTTTGGTTGGGCGCCGAAACCCGGCGATAAAGGTTATTGGTTGCTCGTCAGAAGACGCCCAACGGCTTAACGGTCGGCTACACTCGTCCAGATTTCGGATTTGTAAACGCCTGGATGAAATTGCCGGGACCGGCTGCCGCCACCAGCTCGGTCTTGCCCGAAGGAGGGTACGCATTTCTGGTATGGATGCGGCCGCTTTGCATGACGCCCACCGAAAATTCCGGCGAACCATTCAGCCCAGGCGGCGGGCTGGCGCAAAGGCTCGGACTGTTCGGTACCACCATGGCTGTGATGGGCGGGATCATCGGCGCCGGAATTTTTATCAATCCGTACCTGGTGGCAGAACGCGTGCATACGCCGGCCCTGATCCTGGGCGCCTGGGTCACTGGAGGGTTGATCGCGCTGGCGGGCGGATTCATTTACGCGGAACTGGCCGCGCGATCGCCAGTGGTCGGCGGACAATATGCCTACCTGCGCGACGCGCTGCACCCCGCGGTTGCGTTCACCTACGGCTGGGTGTTGCTCCTTGTCATCCAGACGGGCGGCATGGCCGCGGTAGCCGTCACGTTCGCGCGTTATTTTCTCGAGCTGACGCAATGGCCGATCAACGATTCGCTAGTCGCCGCCGCGGTTTTGGCGTTGCTCACCGCGATCAACTGCCTGGGCGTTCGGGCGGGCAGTCGCCTGCAATCAACCATGACCCTGACAGCAATCGCGGCCATTGGCGTGCTTGAAGCGTTAAGCGTTCTGCGCGCAACCCCACCGATTCCTTGGCAGCCCATCATGGATCAGCCCGCATCGATGAGCCTTGCGATTGCCTTCGCCTCCGCCATGACACCGGTGCTGTTTGCTTATGGCGGATGGCACACGTCGAGTTTCCTGGGCGGCGAAGTGCGCGACGCGCGCAGAACTCTGCCGCGCGCCCTGATTCTCGGCGTGCTCGCTGTGATCGTCGTCTACACCTCGGTGAATCTCGTTTACGTGCGCGTGCTCGGTCCGACGGGATTGGCCGAATCGACCACGCCGGCCTCCTCCGTCATGCGCACCCTGGTAGGACCGAACGGCGCCCGTTTCATTGCCGCGGGAATTGCGTTTTCTGCATTCGGCTTTTTGGCGCAATCGATGTTGACCGCTCCGCGCGTCTACTTCGCCATGGCCCGGGACCGGATCTTTTTCCGGAGTGTGGCATGGATCGATCCGCGAACGCACGTTCCAGTTTTCGCCATTGCCTTGCAGGGCATCTGGGCCATTGCCATTGCGCTTACCGGAACCTACGCACAGGTCGTGAACTATGTGGTGGCGATGGACTGTCTCTTTTTTGGACTGACAGCGGTCTGCCTGTTTGTCATGCGCCGACGCGCCACGGCTCAGGGTGCCGACAGCCCTGTTTATCGCGTGCCGGGGCATCCCTGGACGACCCTGCTCTTCATCGCGGCGGAGTGGATTGTTGTCGCCAGCACGTTTGTGCGCGATCCGAAGCGATCGTTCATCGGCCTCGGCATCGCCATCGCAGGTCTGCCGGCTTACTGTCTGTGGCAGGCGAAAAACAGAAAGAAAATCGCAGCATGAGCGACTTGGAACGATCGAAACGGTCAGATTACATGGAATGGTCAAAGACCCGTTCCCAGGCGCGTTTCAGTCTGGCCACCAGCGGCCTAACGAGCGTGCCGATCGCAGAATTTCCGCTACCTCTGCAGGAACTCGAAATTACCGGCCCAGGCGGGTACGGTTACAAACCGCTGCAGGACCGGCTGGCCCGCCATACCGGGGCGCCCGAGGAATGCATCGTCGCCGCCACCGGCACCTCGATGGCGAATCACCTGGCCATGGCGGCGGCGCTCAATCCCGGGGATGAAATATTGATCGAGCAACCGGCCTACGGATTGCTTGTGGACGCCGCAAATTACCTGGGGGCGCGCGTCAAACGAATCCAGAGGAAATTCGAAACGGGATTCGCAATCGAACCGGGGGAAATTGCCAGCGCCCTGACTCCTCAAACGCGTCTGATTGTTCTGAGTAATCTGAACAACCCGAGCGGCGCGCTGATCCCAGCCGAAACGCTTCACGCCATCGGCGAAATGGCACGGCACGCCGGCGTCCACGTGCTGGTGGACGAAGTTTATCTGGAAATGGTCGGGGACGGCGCACCGTTTTCCTTTCCCATCGGACAGACACTCGCCTCCACGGATGCCAATCCCTTCATCGTCACGAATAGCCTGACCAAGGTCTACGGCTTGAGCGGACTGCGTTGCGGTTGGGTGCTCGCATCACCAGACCTGGCTCGGCGCATGTGGCTGCTAAACGATCTGTTCGGATCGGACGCCGCGCACCCCGCCGAACGAATGTCCGTGATGGCCCTTGATCATCTGGAACGATTTCGTGAACGGGCCCGGGCGCTGCTGACCGTCAACCGCGCGCTGTTGACCGCCTTTCTCGATTCGCGAAGCGATCTGACATGTTTCCGTCCGTCGGAAGGCACGGTCGCTTTTCCAAGGCTCGAGCGCGGCGATCCCGACGCTTTCTTCGAACTGTTGAGGGACAAGTACGAAACGACGGTTGTTCCGGGGAAATTCTTTGAGATGCCGCGCCATTTTCGCATCGGGATCGGAAGCGACACAGCCAACCTTCGTGGCGGCCTGGAACGCCTGGGCGCCGCTTTGGATGAATTCCAAAAGCGATAGTCCCCGTTGCTCCGAGGACGCCGCGAGCGGCGCGAAGCGATGTCCGCAACCGCTACGGCCGTCCCGACTGCAATTTGAGATGCGACACGGTCAACTCGACCGCCAGCACTGGCACTGCAGGTCTTACATCAAGACCAATTTCTCCCCTCTCCACATCGCGGTGTAACTAAAGGTCTGCCCCTTCGCTACCGTCACATGTTTCTGCACTGGGTTCAGACCCTGACGATTCGGTTGCACAATACAGGATATGACGTGCGCTCCCGGTGACAGGGAACCATTGTAGCTTTGACCTTCCGGAACCTGACCGGCCTGCTTTCCATCGATCGACACATAGAGAGTCAGATCGGTTCCCAGGTTGGCGGCCCGATTGATAACCAAACGACCGCCATTTGGGTTCGGAGCGGGCGCGGAGGCCGCTGTGCCGGTCGTATCGCATCCTGCCAGGGTCGCGCAAACAAGCGCAACGGTGAGCAGGCTAAGGCTGACGTAATTGAATTTCTTCATACCAAACATCCAACGCCAACGATTCACTGGAAGTCGAGCCAAAAAGGGACGGACTGCACCCACCCGGGGAACGGGAACGAATTCATCAATCTCGCCCCACTTGACGAAAGAGCCCTGGCTGGGCGATAATAAAACTTAGTGATGCGAACTCGGGTTGCGGTGGTTGCCGCGCTATTAGCAGTGGCCACGGCCCGTGCGACCCTAATTCAAGTCGATCTCGGAGGGTCCGGCCGACTCACCAACGACACAACCGCGCTCTTCGGTAACCTGGACGGAACATCGTTAGACGGTCAAACTTTGTCGCTGGATTTTTCCTTCGCCAACTCGGAGTTTGCCCGCCTTTTCAGCGTCACCACGTCGTATGAGGTATTGGTAACGCTGCAGACCAATGGTACGGGGCTGGTTGGGTATCTGGATGGAACAGGATATTTGACGGACCAAAATGGCGACCCTCTTCACCCAATACAGGATTTGGGCAGCGCGTCGTCATCGAATGGATCGATGGCGGTCGGTTTATTCCCGCTCCCGGCGGTGAACACGCCAGTGGATGACTACGGCGTGCATTTGAATCTGCTCTTGCCGTTTAATCCTTCGCTTGAAATAACCGGCGGTGAATTTCGCTTGTACTCCTATGGTGACAGCGGACCGTTTGGGGTAGGTCCCGGCGTGCCCAGGAATCTTGTTCCGGAGGGCGGCGACACTGCCATCTTGCTCGCCATCGGCCTGGCCGGAATAATCGCGGCCTTTCGTTGGATGCGAAAGTGCGCAGGAGAGGCGTAACGAGAAAAACGTCAATCTCGGTGGATCTCTTTTCGCGCGCTTTTGAGGCTTTTACAACGTGTGATCTATGAGGTGCCGGCAGGCAACCATGCATGGCCTGAGGCCACTGTTCATCCGGGGCCGCTGGGAATTACATTGATCAGGCGCACCCGATAATAACGCACCGGCTGGTTTGTCGCGTCATTAAAGACGAGGGTTAGCTGTCCGGTTGCGGCGGTCATTTGGTTGCTCAGCGGAACCCAGGTTGCTCCCAGCTGGCTGCAACTCTCAACCTGATACGTTGCGCCGGGAACGGAATTCCAACTGACGGTTGTGACTCCGTTGGCTCGCGTCATGTGATTAACCACAAACCCCGAGGTCGGTTCAAGGCGATCGTATATGCCGTCTCCATCCAGATCGGTAATCGCCGCAACAGAAAGCGGCATGAACTCGTTTGGGTCAATGTTGCCGTCCCCGTTCCCAGCCGGACCCTGCGCTGCCAGCACGCCGCCATTCGCTGTTTGGTAGGCGGCCGCCGCAACGTAAATGGTTTGCGGAATCGACCCGAAGGTCGCGCCCAAATCGATGGTTCCTTCCAGCAGACCGCTGCTGCTAGAAGACTTGGTCGCCTGCGCGGTGGCGGGCGCGTTGAACCAGCCACAATACGCGTTCGTGCCCTCGGCTCCGACGAATGGCTTATTCGCAGCCATGGCCACGTTTCCAGCCTTCGCCCAGGGTGCGGGAACAGATGCGCTGGACAGCAGTTGGTCAGTCACGAAAATGAAGTGATCGTTCGGACCGCCGCTGCTCCCCGGCGACCAGGTCGCGACATAAAGAATTTGGCCGCGTATGGCCGCATAAATGAACATCCCATTGCCGTACTGAAGGTAGCCCGGATAATCGGCGTTGCCGTCGAGCGCAAACGAACCCGGAATTGGGGTCGGAGTCGGGACGGGCGTGGGCGTTGGGGTTGGGCCCGAAGATGGAACCGAATAAGAAATCTGGTTGGACGGCGCGCTCTCGAGACCAGCGGTGTTGTAAGCAGTCACCGCAAAAAAATATGTCGTTCCGGCAACCAGGTTAGACACGACGGCAGTGGTGGCGTTTCCAATCTGTATTTCCTGCGTATAGACGCCACTCGTGGTTCCGCTGTAAAGGTTGTACCCGGCAAGGTTGGGAGCCGGATCAGGATCCCAGGCCAGAGTGATGCTTTGAGCGGCCCTGAGCTGCGGGATCGAGCAAACGATCACGAGCAAAACTCCACCGAGGACCACAGTTGATCGAAAACCGTAAAGAATACTATCCATCGACTAGTTAGGCGTTGCCTGCGCCCCTTCCAAATGGTCCCAATTCCGCGAAGCATACTCCGCTGAACAAAGGCGGCGCGTACATGTTTATCAGATGACCAATGTTGAAATCAATGAGACAAATTCCCATCGCTTCCGGGACATCTGTTCGTTCCAATTTCACCAGCTCATTGCCTTCTTTAATAGAGAACATCGACAAAAAATTTGTGACCATCAGTGCTCTTCCCTTATCGCGAACGCGACGGCGTTCGGATGCCCAGGGGACGGACTTTCATTCAAAAGTCGCCCGACTGATTTGGCGCGCCGCACCGTCGGCGCTCTTTGCCCATAGTAAAGAGGATTATTTTTGAAAAATTTTTCCGACGCGCCGGCCGTCGGCCCGCTTGAGCACGTCCCTTTTCACTTGCTGAATTCTCTCTCGCCTCCATACTTTTCCCTCGCAATTTGGGGGTATAGCTCAGTTGGTAGAGCGTCTCGTTCGCAATGAGAAGGTCAGGGGTTCGAATCCCCTTACCTCCAGCCCCGAAAGCTTTCGGGGCTGTCGCGCCGTAGGTCGCCGCGGCGACCGAAGGCGGACATTTTTTACCTTGCCACATCCCCGCAGCGACCTGCGAACTGGCCTGCCAGTCCAGACTGATTCCGGCCGTCCCCCCGAACTTGGCGATTGCCTTCCGCGACCGAACTGGCTAGACCGGCTGAAGAAAAATGCGCCTCGCCTCGTCCATCCATCGGGGTCCATGGCGACCTCGATGACATCAAGAAACTAAACATTATGAAATACCTCGCCCCACTTATTCTAGTTACCTGCCTGGCGGCCGCATTTGCGGCGCCGCAAACTGTTTTAGGAAAAACACCGTCTGCGTCCGCCGCCCCAGCCGGGTCGGCAAGTGCCGCGGCCAAGGCAGACCGCGCGACTCCGTTTCGCGGAATGATCTCGGCCGTTGATGCCAGAGCAAAGACGTTCACCATCTCCGGAAAGGAAGCGTCCCGGACTTTTAAGATTACGGACAAATCTGTGCTGACCAAAGCAGGTGCTCCGGCCACGATGAAAGACGTCACCGCCAATGAGGAGGTTCGCGGCTCCTACTGGAAAAATGGCGATGGCTCGCTCGAAGCCAAAACCGTGAAGCTTGGTCCATTGACTGACGCCGAGAAAGCCGCCCGCGAAGCGCAGAGAGCAAAGCGCGCGGCAAAGAAAGCCGGCTCTCCGGCAAGTAGCTCACCCGCGGCTACCGCCACCCCGTAGATTTCCCACTAAGTTCCGATCAACTCCCCGGCGTGGGAGACGAAGGATGTTTCTTGAGAAACTCCCGAGCCAGGGCCCGATAAGCGCGCGTCCCGGTTCCGGCCGGGTCATACTCCATGATCGACTTGCCAAAACTCGGCGCTTCGCTCAAACGCACGGTGCGCGGAATAACCGTTTCGTAGACGCGCTCTGCGAAGTGCTCCCGAACTTCGGCCACAACCTGCGCACTCAGATTGGTACGGCCGTCGAACATGGTCATGATAATGCCGGCGATTTCGACCCGATCATTCGCGCCCGAGCCGCGAACTTGCTCCACCACGCGCACAATCTTGACCAGGCCTTCCAGGGCGAAGTATTCACATTGAATCGGAGTCAGGATTTCATCGGCAGCGGCCAGGGCATTGGTCATCAGGATTCCGAGCGAAGGCGGGCAGTCGATCAAAACAAAATCGAAAGTCTGATCGGAACGCAGGATGGCGAGGGTTTTCGATAAGCGCGTGAGGTGATCGCTCATGCGGGCGATTTGGATTTCCGCGCCAGCCAGATCCAGATCGGCTGGCACGAGAAAGAGGCCATTGAGCCGGGTCGGGAAAATTCGATCCACGATTGATTCATCTCCGACCAGCGAATCGTAGAGACTTTCCCCCTCCAGGTCCTGCATCCCGAGCGCGCTGGTCGCGTTCCCCTGCGGATCGAGATCAACCAGCAGGACACGCTGCCCCTGTTCGGCCAGCGCGCATCCGAGATTGACGGCCGTCGTGGTTTTGCCGACGCCGCCCTTCTGATTGGCGATCGCGATGATCTTCATGAGCGCGGAAGAATCAGTGTCCGCAGTTCGAAGGTCCGGCGACCATCGGGCTCACGCCAGAGCAGGTGATCGGGATCGGGAAGCATTTCGGTAATCTCCAACTCACCCGCCTTGGTCAGCCAGCGGTGAAAGATTTCGAGGAAAAGATAACTCTCCAAATCGATAAATACGGGCTTCGTATCCTTGTCACGACCTTCCGCGCCGCTACGGCGCAGAGCTTGTTCGGTCGGACGAATATAAATGTAACGCGGCCACTTTTTCTCTTCCCGCAGACGTTCCACGGCCATGACCAGGCCGCGTGAGATGCCAGTGTAATTGCCGGCCGGCATTTCATCGAGGCTAACGGACCAACTGCGGCGCTGGACAATCACTCGTCCGCATCGCAGCCGGGGAGTGTGCGGCGAGATTGCGAATTGAAAGGGATGGAAACCAAGGGGAATGACCCAGGCTCGGGCAAAAGAGCCCAGATGTTCGTGCGATCCCGAGTTCCGGACGCAAACGTCGCCGCCCTCTTCGACATAAACTTCCGCGTCGGCGGGGCGAACTGTGCGCCATTCTGGATTGTCCCGCTGTGGTGCGACAAAATTTGAGAGCTGCGGAATGGCATCGAAAAGTCGAACCGTGGTATGGGCCGTGAAATCGGCGGCAAAAAAACCAAAGTGAAAATTTGGTTTGCCCACCGCGCTTGCAGCAAAGGCGTCGTTGAGCGTGGCTTTGTCCGGACAGCTCCAATACATGCAGTGATGAAGGAGTGCGACCGGCGGATGCAACTCCGCCAGGATCCATTGATAATCGCCGCGCTCGACCGCCTCGGCCGATCCCGCCGATATCTGGAGATCGCCCGACGGATAGGTGTATTCATCAAACTTTGCGTAGTCGAATTTTTCTCGCACCACCCGACAATCATCGGCCGTCAGCTCGTATTCTTCCTCATCGGCGTGCGGACGCAGTCTTTCGCGAAAGGCGGATTTCACCTCTTGAAAGGCCACCGTGGAAAGTGCCACCAAACCTGGGCCGGTCAGCGGCAGCCTGGCCCCTTCGCAAGCTCGAAGAAAGGCCGGCAGCGGGAGCGAACCCTGCTTTGGGGCGGACTTCTCAAAAACCTGTCGGAGACCGGCGGCCACGCGATTGGCGACGAAAGCATAAGAATCGCGCCACAGATCAATCCAGGGCGCGGCTTCAACCGCGACTTCGTCGAGCAGGTTTTCACCAATGCGAAAGTTGGTCTCGCGAAAACTCTCTTCGCCGATAGGATTCACAGCTGAGTACAAAGAGCGGTCACCCGATTCACGGGCCGCACCGATCGCTTGCAGACGCGAACGCGCATCATCCAGGATTTGCTTCCGATCCAGCGTTTCCCTGGCCGCGGCAAATTTGGGCGCGAGCGCCGCGATTGGTTGCAGGATCGCCAACCACTTTTCGCGCGTGGCGCCTGCCCGCCACTTCTGCACATCATCGCATAATGTCTGAAAAGCGTGTGCCTCGAGTGCGGGCACCTCAATGGCGGCACGAACGATGTTCCTCTCCATCAGACGGCGGACCGATTCAGCGGAAGCGCCCAAAGCGTGAACAGGCGTCTTTCCATCGAATTGCTCGACGATCTCAAGATCTTCAGGACTGAGAGGAGTCTTCTCACCCGTGTCGGTCAAAATAAACGACTGATCCTCGATCCGACCGTTGGGATTCAAGCGCGGCATAAGCTCCGGCAAGATGTCGGGATCGGCGTTCATGGCGGCGGCCACAGCGTGCGCGGTCCATCGCTCGAGAAAAGCGTCACGCGAAGCGAAGCCGGCCCTGGGCTCAAAGTTTATCCCGGAAATCCCGCCATCGGCCCGGCCCCAAGACGTCGGTCCGAATTCGCTGAACGTGTCGTTCTTGGTGCAAATCCGCTGCAAATAGAGGAGTAAATGCTGCTCACGCCCGCGACTGCGATTATTCCGGGCCGGCAGCAATTCACCTTGGGGAAAGCGAAACGCGTGACCTAGATTTGCGGCTTCGCTGGAGGCGAAGACAAGGTATTCCGGCAAAAGCCTCGCGGCCGAATCCAAAAGGAGGCGACGGGCACCAGTGAGTTCACCGTCCAGTAATTTACCTACTTCTTCATCACCCGCGGAAAATCGGCCAGAGGTTGGGTTCGCGGGGATGTCCTCCGGGCGCCGGGCGATAATCTCCCGCGCCGCACGGCACGTCTCCGGGGTCGAGAGTTGTTCGATGACATCGAATGGTACGCCCGCCATTCGAATTGCGAAAACGGGGGCGATGCGGTATGCGGCGGCCACGCGCTCACCAAAACCAAACGACGCTCCGGTGACAAGTTAAACCGGAGACCCGCGCGATCAGTTATTGAGAAGCGGCAGGCGGATCGTGAAGGTCGTGCCCACGTCCGGCGTGCTGTCGACTTTGATCGAGCCGTTATGGTCCTCCACCACTTTCTTGGTGATGTAAAGACCAAGCCCGGTCCCACTCTTTCCCTGTTTGGTGGTGAAATATGGATCGAAAATTTTTGTCATCTGCGCCGGAGTGATTCCGGGACCATTGTCTTCCACGCGAATGTCGACATAGAAATCTTTCTGCGTGCAATCAACCAGAACCGAGCCCTTCTTCTCGGCCGAGGCCTGCACTGCATTCAGGATAACATTCTGAACGGCGCGGCTGATTTGAACGGCGTCGCCAATGAGCGTGCTGTCGCCGTCCGAAATTGTGGTCTTCAGGTCGACTCCATTCTGCGCGGCCATCGCCCCGACGCCCTTGATGACTTCACGAAGGATGCCGGACATCGAGATCGGCTTATGCGGCGACGCTTCGACGCTCCCGTAACTCTGCCACATGGTCAGGAGGTCGCGGCACATCTTCACGTTCTGTTCGATAATGTGCAGCTCATTGATTGAGGCCGTGTTTTCAGTCGTTCCCCCGTTTTCGGTTTTCTCCAATTTGCGGGCCAGAAGCTGCACATAACCCCAGACGATGGTGAGCGGATTTCCCAAATCGTGCACAAACTCGGCCGAAGCCTGCCCGAGCGAGGCGAGTCTCTCCTTTTGCGCGAGTTCTTTCAGTAGCCGACTATTTAATTCCTTAATCTCGGCTGCGGCGCTCTCGCTCGCCCGCTGCACCCGGGTGCGTTTTACATTCCGTCCGATAACCTCCCGCATTTCGCCGGCGTCAAAAGGCTTACTAATATAATCACTGGCACCCAACCGCAGCGCCTCCTTGGCCGTCTCAAGAGCCCCGAAACCGGTCAACATGATGACCGACAGGTGGGGGTCGATTTCGCGAATCTTACGGAGGCCATCGATGCCGGTCATGCCCGGCATGCGGATATCCATGACGATGGTGTCGGGCTGCCTTTCCTTCAGCAGCTTGATTCCGGCCTCTACACAATCGGCCGTCTGAACGTTGTATTCGGGCTTGAGCAGCATCCGCAGGCTCTCGCGCGGACCCATTTCATCGTCGATGACAAGGATTTGTGGCAGGTCAGGCGAGGCGGTCATGCTGAATTCAGGCGCCATAGCAGCTAACTGCGTGCCGCACACGAACACAGGTGGACAATCGTCAGAGAAGCCATAAGCATTGGCGGGCATATTGAAACCATTTTAGTTGGCGCGCAACATGCAACTTGTGAATAAGTTCCCGATCCGGTGAACAAGTGCCAGGAAATTGGCCAGAAAAATATAATGACTGAATTTAATGTAGTGCTTAGAATGCGGCGTGATCGACTAGTGGTTGCGCAGCTACGTAAGGATTTCGCCGTTCTCAGTTTTCCTCAGATTCGGGACCCGAATCAGCGGCCTACCCGGGTTGTCTCGTTGCTCCTAGAAACGGAGTCGAGATGAGCAAACGTAATCGGGTTGTCATTACCGGTATCGGGGTGCTTGCTCCTAATGGCATCGGCCTGGAAGCGTTTTGGGAGTCGCTCCTGGCGGGTCGCAGCGGCATCGGACCGATCACCCTTTTCGATGCCACCCAGTTCAAAAGCCGGATCGCCGGTGAGGTCAAAAACTTCGACCCGCTCGACTACATCGAGCCGGAGTGGAAGCCGAAACGCATGGCGCGGCATACCCAGCTCGCCTATGCCGCCGCTATGATGGCATTAAGAGATGCGGGCCTCGATCCCGATAATCTGGAGTTGCCCAGCCCCACCCCCGTCGTGATCGGCGTGAGCACGAGCGCCATCGACGTGATCGAGAGCGTCTATTTCGCGCTGCAGAGTAACGGACCAAATCGCGCGCCCGTGACCTCCTCCGCCGCCTCCATTCCGCAGGCAGCCGCCAACACCATCGCTGATCGCATCGGCGCATCAGCCCACGCCGCAACCGTTTCGTCGGCGTGCCCATCCGGCTTGGATGCGGTGGCCGATGCGGCCGCGCTGATCCGTGCGGGCGAGGCCGACATCGCGATTGCCGGCGGCGCGGACGCCCCCATTACGCCCCTCACCATGTCGAGTTTCATCGCCAGCGGATTGAGTTCATACCGCAACGGAGAACCCGATAAGGCGAGCCGGCCCTTCGATCTTCAGCGCGACTCGGGCGTCATTTCGGAAGGGGCCGGTGTTTTTGTGCTGGAGAATCTTGAGCGTGCCGAAGCCCGGGGGGTGCACGCGTATCTCGAGATTTGTGGATATGGCAAGCAACGTGATCTCGACCACGCCAAACCCGGCTCGGGGCTGGAGGACTCGATGAAGCTGGCTCTGGCCAATGCCGGCCGCACTCCGCCCGGGATCGATTATATTTCGGCTTATGGACCGGGGCATCCGGTCCTCGACGCAGCCGAAGTCGATGTCATCAAGAAAGTCTTTCGCGAGCACGCCTACTCCGTCCCTGTCAGTTCGATCAAAGGAGTCACGGGAAATCCGCTGGCCGCCGCCGGTCCTTTTCAGGTCGCCGCCTGTGCTTTGAGCATGCGCGACCAGGTCATTCCGCCGACGGCCAATTACGAATTCGAAGACCCTGAATGCGATCTGGACTTCGTCCCGAACCGGGCCCGGAAAGGCAAAATAAACTGGATCCTGATAAACGTTCGCGGAATCGGCGGGAGCGCCAGCACGCTGGTAGTCAATCGGACTAACGGATATCGATGAACAGCGCAACGCTTCCGATTTTCGCCGCGCTCGTTATCCAGGTCGGCCTGGGTGTGGCCGTGTTCCAAGCCAATCCGAGACGAAAATCGAATCAGTGTTTTCTCCTTCTGACCCTGGCCATCTGGGCGTACCTGGCCAGCCTGTATTACGCATTTAGCGCGACCAGTGAATTGGCCGCGGCTTTCTCGATTCGGGCGGCGTGGTCTACCGGAGCACTCATCATCACCGGCTTAAATCTTCTCCGCCTGGCCATCCGCGAAAGCCGGAAGAACTGGCGGGACCTTCTTCGGCATTCACGGATCTGGCTTGTCGCGACAGCGGGTGTCCTCGTTCTTTGTCAGACACGATTATTTCTGCAGGGAGCGCATCTTGTCCATGGCGCCACTCCGTCGGCTCCCGTGCCGGTTTACGGTCCGGGCATCTATTTGTATGCGATCTATTTCTTCGGGGCGATCACCTTTCTGATGATCAGCACCTGGCGGGACCTGCGGCAAACGTCTGGCGGAGAGCGAGCTGAACTGGGGTTCGTTCTCATCGGAGGGATCGCTGCCCTCGTCTTGTCGGTACCGCTGGCCCTTCTTTTAGGGGCCTTCCTCCAACCATCCCAATTGCAATGGTTCGCGCCCTTTCGCGTGCTTCTATTTAGTTCCGTGGTTGGCTACGGAGTCGCCACCCGCAAGATCATGGAGGTCGGGCTTTTCCTGCGCCGCCTGATTTCCTACACCCTCCTGACCCTTTATCTCCTCGCGCTCTACGTCTTCGCGTGGTGGCTCGTGGAGACGGTTCTCGTGTCGGCCCAGGTCCATGCCGCTCGCTCCATTGCGCACATCGCCGCCGGCGTGGTAATCGCGTTCGCCATGGCGCCGGCCCGCGGCGTCTCGCGACGTCTGGCCGAACGTCTCTTTATTAGCTCACAGCATCTCGATTTCCGGGCCACCGTGAGCAAGGCGGCAGAGATCCTGTCTTCCGTAGCAACCCTCCCCGACTTGCTGCAACGTTTCGCCGGGACCATCGCGGATGCGGTGGGGGCCGAGCGCGTCTTAATCCTTTTGCATGGCCGCGACGCTTACACGACGAGCTTCGCCGTTTCTCGATCCAAGCAACCGATGCAGGATCGTCGCCTGGATCCGCAGGATCCCATCGCCGTCTACCTGAAGACACACCGCGAACCCGTCGTGCTGGATGAACTGCAGAGAATTCGACCGACCGCCGAAGTCGTTCGCGTGGCGAGAAGAATGCGCGAACTCGATGTCGCCGTCGCCGTCGGCATCTTTGCGCGCGAACATCTCGCCGGCATCATGCTCCTGGGTCCGAGAACGTCGGGACGCATTTACGGTGGCGCTGAGCAAAATGCGCTGCAGGTGCTTTGCGGGCAGCTCGCCGTCGCCATCGATAACGCACAACTCTTCACCGAAGTGCAAAATGCCAAGATTTATAACGAAACGCTCCTGCAAAATCTCACGACCGGCGTGATTGCGGCCGGCATAGACGGACGGGTCACCGTTTTTAACAATGAAGCCGGACAAATCACCGAGCTCAAATCCCAGGAGGTTCTCGACCAACCGGTGGACTGGCTTCCCGCACCGCTGCGAGACGCCTTACACGAAACGTTGCGGACCGGGAAGGGCCAGGAAAACAGCGAGCTCTCCCTGGAAGGCGCGGCCGAAGGCGTGGCTGTCCGGGCCAGCACCTCAGTCTTTCATGGTCAGGATGGAAAGGCCCTCGGCGCATTAATGGTGCTGACCGACATTACGGCGCTCAAACGCCTTGAGCTACAGATCCGGCGAAGCGATCGGCTGGCCAGCCTCGGCACGCTTTCGGCCGGCATGGCACACGAGATCAAGAACCCGCTCGTCTCGATCAAGACCTTTGCCCAATTACTGCCCGAGCGTTATCACGACTCGGATTTTCGCGAAACGTTTTCAAACCTGATCGGGCACGAAATCGACCGCATCGATTCGCTCGTTAATCAGTTGCTGCGCTTCGCGCGGCCGGCCAAACCACACCTGCGACCGATGCACGTCCACGAGATCCTGGAGAAGTCGCTCCTTCTCGTCGGGCACCGCTTGTACCAGAAGGATATCAAATTAACTCGTTCCTGGCAGGCAAATGTTGATACAATCCGGGCCGATGCGGATCAGCTGGAGCAGGTCTTCCTTAACTTCTTTATCAACGCCATGGACGCGATGAAAAATGGCGGCGAGCTGGGCATCAGCACCGAGATCAGGAACGATGCGGAATGGATCTCGCCCGTGGGACAGGCGAACGGCCTGGCCCATGAAGTTCTGCGCGTCACCATTCGCGACAGCGGCGAAGGGATTCGCGGAGAGGATCTCGCCCATGTCTTCGATCCGTTCTTTACAACAAAGGATTTCGGTACGGGATTGGGCCTGTCGGTGGTCCATGGGATCATCCAGGAGCACGGCGGTCAGATTGAAGTCGAAAGCGAACTGAAAAAGGGCACTTCCTTTCACATTCTGCTGCCGCTCGTCCGCTTCGACCGAGAGGTGGCTGCCGCATGATGGCAACCCCGGTCTGCGTCTTATACACTCAGGATCCTGATCTCGCGCGGCGGGTGAAAGCTTTTGTCCGCACCCTCGCCGATGTGCGGCACGTGCAGGATCCCAACCGCCTGAGTTTCGTCCTGCAGCAGTCTGGACCCTCCGTGCTTTTGGTGGATTTGCGCGCGCCGGAAGGTCGGGATCTCCTCGATCAGGTGCAAAGGGAATGGCCCGGGGTCTTAATCATCGCCCTTGGAACCGGGCGCTCCGAACCCCTGCGTGACGCCGAGCAATCCAGCATCTACGCCGCGGAAGATCTTCAACTTGATCGTCGTCATTTTCAGGCGCTCGTCGGCCGCGCTTTCGATCATCTCAGAGTGCTGGAAGAGAACCGCGACCTGCGCGAAGAGTCTGTCCCGGTCCCCGTAGCCGAGGCATCACGCCGCCCGGAGTCTGCTCCCGGACATTCCAGTGCGCCTTCATTGCCCATGCTGCGCTTCCCACGCGTTTTTCGCCGTTTCGAGAGCGTCGATGCCCTCCTGGCCAGTTTGGCCGAAAGCGTGGCCGATGCGGCCGGCGTAACCCGCCTCGGCATTTTCTCGAAGATTCGGCAGGGCGAACATTACCGGCTGCGCGCCGGCCTGCGCTGTCTGCCCGAAACCCATGAGGTCGAACTGAGCGAACGCGATCCGCTGGTCCGCTGGTTTGAGTTGCATGCTCATTTGATCAGCCGGGAGAATCTCGCGCAAACTACCGACCGCGCGCAGCGCTCCATTCTACGCCGCGCTCTCGACACTTTCGGCGCGGAAGTAATCGTGCCGCTCTATGCTCGTGGCGAGATCATCGGGTGGCTCTTTTTCGGACATCGACTCACCGGAATGCGTTTCGATAATCGCGACCTCGAGGGCTTGATGATTTTGGCGGAGCACGTTTCCACCGTGCTCGAAAACGCTCTGCTCTACGAAGAAGTTACGCTGCAAAAAACTCTGGCCGAGACACTCCTCAAATCAATTCCGCCGGGAATCGTAGCCACGGACGACAGCGGAATTGTTCGTTGGTTCAACCCCACGGCCGAACGAATCCTGGGACAACCTGGCGACAAAGTTCTGGGCAAGAGCGTGGAAGCTCTCGGCACGCCTCTGGCCGGTTTTCTTCGCGAAACGCTCGAGACCAAGACGAATCTCCCGCCTCGGCAGTGGATCGACCACAAGACGCGCCGCTCACTTGCCGTGGAAACGCGGCGATTAGCCGACCACCAGACCCAGCTTGGCGCCGTGGCCGTCGTGACCGACCTCACCGACGAGGAAAATGTCAGGCAGAAGCAGGACCTGGTCGATCGCGCCGTCTTCTGGACCGACCTCGCGGCCAGCATGTCGCACGAGATTCGTAACCCGCTCGTCGCCATCAAGACGTTTGCGCAACTGCTCCCCGAAAGATTCGACGACGCGGAGTTTCGCGAAGAGTTCAACCAGATTGTGGTCAAGGAGGTCGATCGTCTCGACCGGATCATCACCGAGATTAATAATTTCGCGCATCCCCCGGAGCTGGATTTCAGACCAATCGATGTCCGGACGCCGGTCAAGAAGGCTCTGGAACTCGCGCGAGACCGATTCGGGGTCAACGGGGACGTCACCATCGAGACCTCTCTGGCCAAGAATTTGCCCAAGGTGATGGGCGATGAAACCGCGCTGGCCGAAGCGTTCGCCCATCTCGTGGCCAACGCGGCGGAAGCACTGGCTGAACAGGACCGGCCGCGCATCACTCTATCGGCCAAACCGATCCGGGAGGGCGAGCAGGCTCGCGGCGTGGTCGTCACTATCCAGGACAACGGAACCGGCATCTCGCCCGAGCTAAAAGAGAAAGTGTTCTCGCCCTTCTGCACGACCAAACCGCGCGGCATGGGACTTGGCCTCCCCATCGTCAAGCGGACCGTCTTCGATCACAATGGCCGCGTCGATATCGATTCCAGCTCACATGGCACACTCGTCAGCGTGACGCTGCCGGCCAGCGAAAACGGGCGCTAGCCAAATTTCAGATTTCGGATTGTAGCATTTCGGACTTAAGCTGGCCGCGCTTAAGATCACCATTCCAATCCCAGCAATCCGTCTATGATCGTCACCACCGCTCAACTATACAAAGTCGCCTACGGCAAGTTTGCGGTCGGCGCCTATAACATTAACAACATGGAACAGATCCTCGGACTGTTCCGCGGCAACGTGCAAAGTCAGCGCACCGTTCATTATTCAATTGTCCAAAGGCGCGCGAAAATACGCCGACAAGCGCATGCTCGAAGCCATGATCCGCACAGCCGAGGAAATTTTTCCGGAAGCCATCTTTGCCGTGCACCTCGACCACGGCGACGAGGAAACTTGCTACGATTGCATCGATTCCGGCTTTTACAGCTCGGTCATGATCGACGCCAGCCACGAGCCGTTTCGAGGAGAACATCGCCATCACCAAACGCGTGGTCGATCGCGCCCACGTCAAAGGCATCAGCGTCGAAGCCGAACTCGGACAGCTCGGCGGCGTCGAAGAAGACATCAAGGTGGACGAAGGCCACGCCTCTCTCACCAATCCCCAGGAAGCGGTCGAGTTTGTGAAGCGGACCGGCTGCGATTCGCTGGCGGCCGCCATCGGCACCAGTCACGGCGCCTACAAATTCAAGGGCCAGCAAAGCCTCCACTTCGATGTCATCGAGGAAATCAAGAAGTTGATTCCGGGGATGCCGATCGTGATG
The DNA here is from genome assembly GCA_963788855.1 of uncultured Verrucomicrobiae bacterium. GTDB lineage: Bacteria > Verrucomicrobiota > Verrucomicrobiia > Chthoniobacterales > UBA10450 > CAWBIE01. The sequence continues at coordinate 479,882 of CAWBIE010000001.1, read as the reverse complement.
CACGGCAGCTCCAGTGTTCCGGCCGAAGAAGTGCGGCGGATTAACGCCGCCGGTGGCAAACTCGATCCTTCAGCCCGCGGCGTAAACGAAGAGGAATATCTGCCGGCCGCCAAACTGGGCGTCACCAAAGTCAACATCGACACCGATGGCCGGCTCGTCTGGACGCGGGTTCATCGGGAATACTTCCGCGATCATCCCGAGGAATTCGACTTCCGCGCGCCCGGAAAAATTTTTATGCAGGAGTACGCGAACTTCATCGCGCACAAGAACGAAAAGCTGGGTTCAGCCGGCCAGCTGGATGCGATCCGCGCGAGCTTGAAAGCCTGAACCGGTCCGACTTCTCCAGAAGTTCCTTTTTTTCTCGCGTGGCTTTCACCCTGCAAGAACTCGCCACTCTGTCTGGCGGGAAACTGTCCGGAGATCCCAAGCAAGTCGTGACCGGCGCAGCTTCCCTGATCGAGGCGGTCCCCGGTGAGGTCTCATTCTTCTCCGATCCGCGGTACACTCTTCTCCTCCGCAAAACGCGCGCCTCCGCCATCTTTGTCCCGCTCGATTTCTCGGAGGAGATCGCGGCCGCCCAAATCCGGGTGGCAAGTCCTGCCAAAGCGTTTGAACAAGTGGCCCTGAAGCTGGCCCCCAAACCCATCACGTTCGCGCCCGGAGTTCATCCGACCGCGCTTGTCCATGAAACCGCCCGCCTCGACCCCAGCGTCTCCATTCAGCCGTATGCCGTGATCGAGTCCGGGACAACCATCGGACCCGGGACAGTGATCGGCGCTGGCACTTACATCGGGCCGGAATGCGTCATCGGCGCGCACACCATGATCTACCCGAACGTGACAATCAGGGAACGAATAATCATCGGCTCAAGGGTAGTCATTCACAGCGGCGCTGTCATTGGGGCCGACGGCTTCGGTTTTGAGATGGTCGATGGCCGTTTCACCAAGGTTCCGCAGCTGGGCATCGTCCAGATCGACGACGACGTCGATATCGGCGCCAATACGACCATCGATCGCGCCCGTTTTGGGCGCACCTGGATTCAGCGAGGGGTCAAGATCGATAATCTTGTCCAAATCGCTCACAATGTCGTGGTCGGCGAACATACGGCCATCGCCGCTCAGGTCGGGATTGCGGGAAGTGTTCGGATCGGAAGGTATGTTCTGATTGCGGGACAGGCGGGGTTTGTCGGCCATGTCGAGATCGGCGATCGCACCACCATCGGCGCCCAAAGCGGCGTGGGCAAAAGCCTCTCCGGAGGAACCTGGCTGCAATCGCCGGCGGTGCCTTTGGCCGAAGCAAAACTGCACATCGCCTGGCTTCATCGGGCGGGAAAACTGATCGAACGGGTTAAGGCGATCGAAAAGAAGCTGGGTTTGTAGTCGAAATTAGGAAGTCCTCCCGCGCGCGTGTGGTGGCCGCGATAGAAGCCGGACCCGGTGGTGAGGAACCGTCGATTTGAAGCAATGGCAAGGGAAGTGCTTATGGATAATATGGTAATTATAAGCCACGAAAATGTCTTTCCACGCTCGCGAGTCTTCCCAGTTCCTCATCATCGATGATGATCCCGGCATCACTCGTTTTCTCGTGACTTATCTCCGCCAAAAAGGACACACCTGCGAGTCGCTCAACGAAGGATTTCAAACCGCCACATGGCTCGCACACCACGACTGTGACGTTGTCATCGTTGATCTCAAAATGCCGAAAATCGATGGCATCTCGCTCATCTGGTTCATTCGGGAAATTTGCCCTGCTCTTCCCATCATCGTTTTTACCGGCATGGGTTACAACGAAGAGCAAATGCACGCCGCCCTCCGGGCCGGGGCCAATGGCTACGTCAGCAAGAACCTGCCGATCGAACAGCTTTACTCAGTCCTGGCACGCATCCTCACAACCTGCCAGCAACGAGCCCGCCGCCGGCGCGACCCGAGTCCACTGGAACCGGCCTTGCTCGGCGCGGCTTGATCCGTTATTTCTGTAGTGGCCGCCGTCCCCGGCGGCGTTGTAGTTATATCCGCTGAGGACAGCGGACTCTACAGTCACTCCCAGCCAATCCGGCGACCTTTGTCTTGTTCGGATCAAGGCAGCGGACGGGAGCGCGCCTCTTCCACCATGGCGCGGAGTGTTTCCGGCGAAACGCACTCCGCCCCGCAGGCGCTCGCCGTTTGTTGCTCCAGATTATCCGACGTTGCCACGACGATGTCGAACCGCCCGGCATACTTGCTGGCGAGGCGCTCGATGATTGCATCTGCTGTTTGCCCCGCCCGCGAATAGAAGACTTGAATATCATGCGGATCCGAGGTCGCACTGACCCGGGTTCCTTTGCCATCGAACACAACCACGGTGTGAAACCCCGTCCAATCCTGATAGTCGCGTAGCAATCTTGTCAGTTTCTCACGCGCCAGCGAACCCCTTCGGTCGTGTAGTTTGCGCAGTTCGGGCCAGGAAAAGATAACGCTGTGCCCGTCTACGATCAGGTAACGTCTGCGCCGTCGCATCAGTTTTCCCCCGACTTACCGCGCGCTGACCGCGCTCGCCCGGGCGCGTTACCCGGCCGCGACTGCTTGTTGCTTTTTCGCTTTCGCTTTCGGCGCTTCCCGGCGCGTAGTGCGCAGTGAGGCTTTCTTGCGTTGAAGATATGCCAAGCGCCGCTTGCGCTTGGATCTAACCCGAAGTTGCTGTCCCATGGCAGAGTTCTATAGGTTGGAACCGTCAGACACGCAACGGCAATTCCCGATGCCAAAAGCGTCCGCCCGACTAAACGGACCGCAAATCAGATTGCAATCTCAAGCAATTACCGTGTACAACGCACAGCGCATGCAGGTTCCAACGTCCATGACAGATGCCGCCACCTCTAAGAACGTCATTGGTTTGTCCGTCCTGCTCCTGCTGGCGGCGGCTGTTTTTGGCCTGCTCAACGGTCAAAAAGTAAAGGCGCTACGGCTGAACGTGGCCGAGGCGACCGCGACCCGCGAAGCGGTGGAACAGCGGGCCCTGGCCGAAAAAAAAGCGCTGAAAGAACGAGAAGCAACCGCCGTGGCCGCGACCGTCAAGGCCCAGGAAGCGGAAGTCCAGGCAGCCAAGGTGGAAGCCGATCTAGCCCAGTTGCAAACCGAAAAAGCGGATCTGCAAACGAAACTGCAGACCAACCAGGCCGAGATCGCGTCGCTGCAAAGAAAAGCCGAGGAAACGGTCGCCAAACCGGGGGATAATCCGGGCGCCGCGTCGCCCGCGGAATTGCAGGCCCAACTCGACGAGACGCGACGTCAACTGGAAAGCGCCGAGCGAGAAAATGCGTTCTTATCGGATAGAATGCACGGAGTTCAGGAACGCTCGACTCAACTGGAGGATACTCAGAGACGGCGGCGTGAGGCCGGTCCCGTCAGGGCCGGCGTGCGCGGAACGATCCTGGCCGTCAACCAAGCCTATAACTTTGTCGTTCTGAATCTGGGCGGTCGCCAAGGGGTGGAACCAAATGCGGAAATGCTCGTGCTGCGGGATGGCACGCTGATCGGAAAAATCCGCGTCTCTTCAGTTGAACCTTCTACTGCCATCGGCGATATCATAACCAGTAGCCTGGAGCGAGGTGTCCAGGTCCAACCGGGAGATATTGTGGTGTATGCAGGATCCAATTCCTAAACTTCGAAGGAGTGTCTCGAGCTTCCTCCTCCTCGTTCTAACGGCCATGGTTGTCTCGTGCGCAGCCGAGAAACCGCCCCTGGTCAGCGATCCGACCTCCAAGCAGGAAGGGGTCATGCCCTGGAACAAGCAGGAGCCGTGGGAAACCTCGGGACAAATGGGCGGGATCACCGATCGACGCTAGGGCGCCCCATCTGGCGGCCACTCGTCAGATCCAGAAGCCAGGGGGAATAACGGCGTTCTTTGGAACAACCACGATGCCGTCCCGGATAAAGTAGTTATCGCCGTCGAAATCTGTTGGTTTGCCTTCTGGAGTGATGACGACCCCGTCGGCGATCCGCGCGTTCTTGTCGATAATCGCGCGATCGATCACGCAATTTCGGCCAATCCCGATTCGCGGAATACTTGGATCGATATCGTGGAGTTGCTCGAAATAATCCGCGCCCATAATGATGCTGTTTCGCACGGTCGCGCCGGTTTGGATAATGCTGCGAATGCCGATGACGCACCGCTCGAGATGCGCGTCAGAAATGATGCAGCCATCGGAAATAATCGCCTGGCGGAGGGTCGCGCCGTTTACTTTGCTGCCCGGGAGAAAGCGCGGATGCGTATAAATTGGGGCGGCTGAGTCGAAGAAACTGTATTCCGGAACCAGGTCCGTGAGATCGAGATTCGCTTCATAGAAGGCTCGGATTGTCCCGATATCCTCCCAGTAGCCTTTGAAAATGTAAGCGCTTACATGCCGGCCCTTGATCGATTGCGGAATGACATGTTTGCCGAAGTCGGCCAGATTATTATTGAGGCACTCCACCAGCACCTCGCGGTTAAAAATGTAGATGCCCATGGAGGCCTGATACAATTCATCGGACTCGTTGCAGCCGATCGCCGCCAGCAATTCCCGATTGATCTTCAGTTCCTGCAGGACGGCTTCATCCTTCGGTTTCTCGACGAAGTGAGTGATCCGCCGGTCCACTCCGCTTTGCATGATTCCAAACTCGGAAACCTGATGTCGTGCCACCGGTTTGGTCGCCATCGTGATCTCGGCGCCCGCGCGGATGTGCTGATGGAGAAGCGCGCGAAAGTCCATGCGGTAAAGCTGATCGCCGCTCAGGATCAGGTAGTAATCGTAGGGCCGCTCGAGGAAATAGCGCATGTTCTGCCGAACGGCGTCGGCCGTCCCCTGGTACCATTGCGATCCTTCGGGCGTTTGTTGCGCGGCCAGGATCTCGACAAAGCTGCGGGAGAAGTTATCGAACTTGTAGCTCGCCTGAATATGTCGATGCAGCGACATGCTGTTGAACTGGGTCAGAAGGTAAATCGAGCGCAGCCCGGAATTCAGGCAGTTACTGATTGGAATATCGACCAGCCGATACTTTCCGCCGAGCGGGACGGCCGGCTTGGCCCGATCTTTCGTTAGGGGAAATAACCGCGTCCCGGCTCCGCCTCCCATGACGATGGTCAGGGTCCGCTGGGTTGTGCCCGGCGGAAGCACGGGCGTGTTTCCGGCGGAAAACGGCTCGACCGTCTCCGCTTCCCGCCCTGAGGGTTCTGGCTTGGCCACGGGTCCAATAACTCAGGCTTGGCACCTTGGAGCAACCTTTTTGCGCGCTTTCGCCGGCTTGCAGCTGGGCCGCCTGCCAGGCCGGTTGCTACAACCTCGCAGAGACGTTAATATCACCCTCCCTTTATCCCCAGCCATGTGCGGAATTGTCGGTTACGTCGGACGCTCGGAAGCAGCACCCATTCTTCTGGATGGTTTGCGACGCCTTGAGTATCGCGGCTACGATTCGGCCGGCGTGGCCATCGTCAACGATCATCACGTCGAGACCCGCAAGTGCGCCGGACGCATCGCCGCCCTCAGCACCCTGATGTCGGAAAAACCGCTCGCCGGTTCATTTGGCATCAGTCACACGAGATGGGCGACCCATGGCAAGGTTAATGACGAAAATGCCCACCCGCATTTCGATGCCTCCGGCAAGATCGCGCTCGTCCATAATGGCGTGATCGAGAATTACCAGGCCCTCAAGGAGCAGCTTCTTCGCGACGGCGATCACAAATTTTCGACCGAGACGGACACAGAGGTTCTGGCTCACCTGATCGGCAGCATCTATCAGCAACTCGACGGCAAGGATTCCAAGGCCCGCCTGGTCAACGCCACCCGCGCCGCCCTTAAACAGGTCATCGGAACCTACGGCATTGCTCTTATCCACGCCGACATCCCGGACTTTATCGTAGGCGCCCGGCGCGGTAGCCCTCTCGTGCTCGGCGTGGGCAAGGATGAGAATTTTCTGGCGAGCGATGTCAGTGCCATCGTCGCGCACACGCGCGACGCTGTTTATCTGAACGACTTCGATATCGTCGCCCTCGAGCGCGACAAATTCGAAATTAGCTCGCTCGCGGGCGAGAGCGGCAACTACCAGGTCAGCAAAGTCGATTTCTCCGCCGACGAGATACAAAAGGGCGATTACCCGCACTTCATGCTCAAGGAAATCTTTGAGCAGGCTGATTCCGTGCGCGACGCCATGCGCGGACGGCTCAGTCTCGAGGAATGTACCGCGAAACTTGGCGGCCTAAACATGACTGCGGCCCAGCTCCGGGAGGTCGGTCGCATCGTCCTGACCGGCTGCGGCACGGCTCTCCATGCCGCCATGGTGGGCGAATATTTGATCGAGCAACTCGCCAATATTCCCACCGAGGTCGAGTACGCCAGCGAGTTTCGGCATCGCAACACGCCCATGACCCCGGACACGCTCGTCTTCGCCATCAGCCAGAGTGGCGAGACCGCCGACACCCTGGGAGCGATGCGGGAGAGCCGACGCAAAGGTTATCGGACCCTCGGTATTTGTAACAATGTCGCGAGCACGATCGCGCGAGAAAACGACGGTGGAGTTTACATGCATGCCGGCCCGGAAATCGGAGTGGCCGCCACCAAATCGTTTACCTCGCAACTCGTTATCCTTTCGCTCATCGGACTGCTCCTCGGCCGCATGCGCCATCTTTCCAGCGCCGAAGGAAGCCGCATGATCGAAGCGCTCGAGGCTTTGCCTTTGCAGATCGAAGAAGTGCTGAAGCTGAGCGCTCAGATCAAGGACCTGGCCAGAAAATATGCCGCCGTGAACGGCGTGCTCTTCTTCGGACGGCAGTTCAATTTTCCGATTGCTCTCGAGGCCGCCCTCAAAATGAAGGAGATCACCTATCTCTTTGCCGAAGGTCACCCCAGCGCCGAATTGAAACATGGGATCATCGCCCTGGTTCGCCCCGATCTTCCCTCTGTCTTCATCGCACCGGACGACGCCATTTTTTCCAAGAATCTGAACAATATCGAGCAGGTCAAGGCCCGCAAAGGGCCCATCATCGTTGTAACCACCGGCGGTGGGCGGAAAAAATTGCAAGGCATCGCCGACGACATTATCGAGATCCCGGCAGCCCACGATTGCACCACACCCATTCTGGCCGTGATCCCGCTCCAGCTGTTTGCCTATCATCTGGCCGTTGAGCTCGGGCGCGACGTCGATAAGCCGCGCAATCTCGCCAAGAGCGTCACGGTAGAGTAACACTCCGCCACGCTCCCCGCGGGCCTGCGTTGACACCGCGCGGCAGGATTCCTACGATTTGGGCCGCGCGCCGCGATCAACTTCCCGTGCAACACAACGAAGATTACGTCCTCCGAGTCCTGCAAGACGTCGGCCTTGTTACCAAGCCGCAGATCGAGCGCGCTCGCGCCGGGCTCAACGGCAAAAACAGCCTGGTCGATCTCCTGATCAAGGACGGTGTCATCTCTGAGTCGGACGTGTCGCGAACCCTGGCCGCCCAGGCGCACATGGATTGGATCGATCTTTCCTCGATGGTGGTTCCACCCGAGGTGATCAAACAGATCCGTGCCGAAGACGCCCGTCGTTTTAAGGTTGTTCCAGTGGCATTTGGCGAAACCGGCCTGGTCGTCGCGGTCAGCGATCCTCTCGACATCAACACGATCGACAGCTTGAGCTTCCTTTTGCAGCGCGAAATCGAGCTCGTCTGCTCGAGCCCCGAAAAAATTCGCGACGCTCTTATTAAATACTACGGCACTGCCGATGAAGCGTCCGATATCCTGCAAGCGCGCATTGGTGAAGATGTCGATCTTGGCCTGGAAATCGCGGAAGGCGGTGAAACTGCCGAGGGCGACGAGGCCGACGCCCCCGTGATTCGCATGGTTTCCATGTTATTGGTCGAAGCGCACCGGGTCGGCGCGAGCGATATTCATCTCGAACCTCTCGATAAGAAATTCCGCGTCCGGTTTCGCATCGACGGTGTCCTGCAGGAAATGCAGGCCCCACCCAAACGGTTGCAGTCGGCCATCATCAGCCGGCTCAAGATCATGACCGGCTCGATGAGCATCGCGGAAAAGCGATTGCCCCAGGACGGGCGCATTCAGGTCAAAATAAGGAAGAAGCCGATCGATCTTCGCGTCTCCACCATTCCGACCAATCACGGCGAAAGTGTGGTTATGCGGGTGCTCGATAAGTCGAGCCTCATGCTCGGACTGCCCGAGTTGGGCTTCTTGAGCGACGATCAGGAAACTTTCGAGCGCCTGATCAAACTTCCCGACGGCATTTTGCTCGTCACCGGTCCGACGGGTTCGGGCAAGACCAGCACCCTTTACGCATGCCTCAATTATATCAACAAACCTGATCGGAAAATCATCACCGTAGAGGAACCGATCGAATACCAAATGAATGGGATCAACCAGGTCCAGGTCAACACGGAGATCGGCATGACGTTTCCGGCCGCGCTGCGATCTATCCTGCGGCAGGCGCCCAACATCATCATGATTGGCGAGATCCGCGATTTGGAAACGGCCACCATTGCGACCAACGCCAGTCTCACCGGCCATCTTGTCTTCAGCACCCTCCACACCAACGACGCGCCCTCGGCCGTCGCGCGTCTGGTCGATATCGGCGTGCAGCCCTTTCTGGTGGCCTCTTCGGTTCGCGCCATCATGGCCCAGCGCCTCGTGCGACGTCTTTGCCCGCATTGCAAACAGCCCGGCGAACTCAGCGAAACCGAACTGCGCGCTTTGCAGATCGAGCCCGGCCAGCTCGGCGATGTCCGCGTGATGAAAGCGGTCGGCTGCGATCAATGCCGGGAAACAGGTTACAAAGGTCGCATGGGAATTTTCGAGATCTTCATCATCGACGACGAAGTCCGCCACATGATCAACAAACGCAGTTCCACCCTGCTGCTCCGCCAGCGGGCCCGCGAACTCGGGATGCGCACCCTGCGCGAAGACGGCGTGCGCAAGGTCCTGGCCGGACTGACTTCGGCGGACGAAGTGATCTCGATCACGATCAGCGATGCCAGCTAAGCAATGAACCAGCCAATAGCGACGAACAAATCCGTTTGGGGAGCGCACGCGCCTCGCGTGCCGGCGAGGACGCCCTCGTCCTCGTAAATTTGTCCAGCTCGTTTCGGCAAGGCGCCGCAACCGGCAGGCAAGACACGCGGTTTTCCCAGAATTAACATGAACGACAAACAAGTCGCTGAACTTTTCATCGAGCAACACATTCTGCAGCCCTCCCAGGCCGACGACGTTCTGAACGAGGCCAGCCTGAATGGAAAAACCATCGCCCAAGCCATGGTCGACAGCGGCTTCGTTGATGAGCACGGTTTCTATCAAACCATCGCTGACGCGCTCGGGACGGATTATGTCGACCTGAGCCAGAGGGAGATCGCGCCCGTTATTCTGAAACTAATCCCGAGCGGCCTGGCTCGTCTGCATCGCGCGCTTCCGATCGCGCTATCCGGCAACACGCTGCGACTGGCCCTGGCCGATCCGCTCGATCCGCGCGCCGCTGAAGATCTCCGCTTCGCTCTGGGCAAGGACGTCGAGGTCGTCGTCGCGTCGCCCGAGCAGATCGATGATCGCATCAAGCAGCATTACGGCACCGAAACCGCGAGCATGGAAGAGATCCTCAAGCAGCTCGGCGAAGCCGGCGAAATGCTGCAAATTGCGCGGTGATGACACGGCAGCCGCCGTCGAGGCCGAGGCGAACGCCACGCCGATCATTCGCTTCGTCGATTTGATCCTGTATCAAGCGATCCAGGACCGGGCGAGCGACATTCATTTCGAGCCCTTCGAGAACGAGTTCAAGATTCGATATCGCGTGGATGGCGCGCTCTACGAAATGTCGCCGCCGCCCCGCCATCTCGCGCTCCCCGTTATCTCGCGCGTGAAAGTCATGGCCAACATGAACATCGCCGAACGGCGCCTGCCCCAGGATGGACGTATTCAAAAGAACATCGCCGGACGTAGCGTCGACCTGCGCGTCTCAACCCTGCCCACCCAGTTCGGCGAAAGCGTTGTCCTGCGCGTGCTCGATCGAACAACGGTCAACCTCGATCTCGAAATGCTGGGCATGCCGGATTACATCCATGCTTACATCCTCGAGATCATTCAGCGGCCTAACGGAATATTTCATTGTCACCGGCCCGACCGGCTCCGGAAAAACAACCACGCTTTACTCCTGTCTGCGCAAGATCAACACCATCGATTCCAAGCTTCTCACCGCGGAAGAACCGGTCGAATACGATCTCGAAGGCATCGTCCAGGTGCCGGTTAACGAGGCGATCGGCTTGACCTTTGCCCGGATCCTGCGCGCTTTTCTGCGACAGGATCCCGATCGGATCATGGTCGGGGAAACGCGCGATCTCGAGACCGCCCAGATCTCGATTCAGGCCTCTCTCACCGGACATCTTGTTTTTACGACTCTGCACACCAACGACGCGGCCGGAGCCGTCACCAGATTGATCGACATGGGCGTGGAACCCTTCCTCATTTCTTCGACCCTCGAGGCCGTCCTCGGGCAGCGTTTACTGCGCAGCATCTGCCCGCAGTGTCGAACAACCTACCAACCGAGCGACGCCCTGCTTGCCCAGCTCGAGATTCCACGCCGAGACATCGGGGACAAGAAATTCTATTTCGGCAAAGGCTGCGATGCCTGTAACCAGACGGGCTACAAGGGACGCAAAGGCATTTATGAACTGATGAAGATCACCGATCCCCTGCGGGAGTTGATCAACGAGCGTGCCCCCACCGTTGTGCTGAAACAAAAGGCCATCGAGCTCGGCATGGTCACGCTACGCCAGGATGGATTGCGCAGCATCTTTGCCGGCGATACCACGATCGAGGAAGTGCTGAAATACACGTAGCCTTTGCGAATGCAAAGGAAGCTCCAAATTCCACCGTCGCTTTTTCAAAGCGAAAGCACCAACATCCAAGCACCAAGCTCCAGAGAAGCTCCAAACTTCAATACTCAAAAAACGCACCGCCCGCTCTTCATTGGAGTTTGGTTGATTGCAATTTCATTGGATCTTGGAGGTTGGAACTTGGAGCTTTTGCCTTCTTAATTGTTCCAGCGAAACCCTCGACAGCGCCAGGTAATTATTATTTCATTGAGGTAGACCATATTCCCACATGCCTCGTTACACCTATGTCGCTCTCGACGCTCGCGGACAGGAATCGACCGGTCTCATGGAGGCCGGTTCCTCCAATGAAGTGATCGGTCAATTGCGCCAGGCGGGCTATTTCCCGACCAGCGTATTCGAAGAGGGCAAAGGCGGACGCGACGGAGCAGCCTCACCGGTCGCAACCAAGGCGGCACGGGTCGCCCGGCCACGCAGCAAAACTTCCATCACGCTTTTCCAGCGCAAAACGATCAAGGGGAAAGTCCTCATGATCTTCACGCGCCAGCTTGCGACCCTGATCGATTCCGGTCTGCCGCTCTTGCGCAGTCTCACGGTTTTGGCAAAGCAGGAACGCGACACGGTCTTGCGCAGCACCATCAACAAGCTCGCCGATACTGTGCAGAGCGGCAGCACGTTTTCCGACGGGCTCGCCCAACATCCGCAGATTTTTAACGATCTCTACGTCAACATGGTGAAAGCAGGTGAGCTCGGTGGTGTGCTCGAAGTCGTGCTCACCCGTCTGGCCGAATTTCAGGAAAAAGCGACCAAGATCAGGAACAAGGTCACCGGCGCGATGGTTTATCCAATCATCGTCATGACCATGGCGATCGCGATCATGTCGTTCCTGCTCGTTTTCATCGTCCCGAAGTTCGAAGCGATTTTTCACGACATGCTCGGCGACAAACCTCTTCCCACGATCACGCTCTTTGTCATCGGCGTGAGCAAATTCGTGCAGAATCACTATCTAGCCCTGATCGGACTGATTATCGCGGCCTTCGCGGCTTATCGTTTTGCCAAACGAACGAAGGGAGGCCGGTTGGCCATCGATCGCTTCAAATTGCGGGTGCCTCTTTTCGGAGACCTCGTGCGCAAAACGGCCATCTCCCGATTTTCCCGAACCCTCGGCACGCTCGTCACCAGCGGCGTTCCGATCTTGCAGGCGCTCAACATCACGCGCGAGACTGCGGGCAACACGGTCATCGCCAGGGCCATCTCTCAGGTGCACGACAGCGTGAAGGAAGGCGAATCGATCGTGCAACCGTTGGAGGCCAGCAAGGCTTTCCCTCCCATGGTCATCAGCATGATCGACGTCGGTGAGGAAACCGGCCAGCTGCCGGAAATGCTTTTGAAAATCGCCGATGTTTATGACGACGAAGTCGATAACTCGGTCGCCGCCCTCACTTCCATGCTTGAACCGGTCATGATCGTGTTTCTGGCCGTGGTGGTTGGAACGATCGTGATCGCCCTGTTCATGCCGCTCATCAGCATCATCACCGGCCTGCAACAGCAAACGTGAGGTGAATGACGAAATCCGAATGCCGAATGACGAATCAATGACGAAGCTCGAATGACGAAGAAGCGCCGCATATGGTTCGGTTTTCAGGTTTCGTCATTCCTTCGTCATTCGTCATTCGCCTGCCGCGCCGTAGCCCTGCGAAGGCGGGTCATTCGTCATTTCGCTTGCAGCGGCGTAGCCCTGCGAAGGCGGGTCATTCGTCATTTCGCGCCAGAGGCGCGTTCACCATCCTCGAGCTGCTCGTCGTCATCACCATCATCATCGCGCTGGCCGGATTGATCCTCGCCACTGTCGGTTACGTGCAAAAGAAAGGCGCCCGCTCCCGCGCCGAAGCCGAAATCGCCGCTATCTCCGCCGCGCTGGAAAGTTACAAGGCGGATAATGGTACTTATCCACGGTCGGCCGACACCGACAATTCAACCCAAGCAGCCAGTGTCGATCCTGCTGGCGGAAACCCGGCGAATTTTTTACTCGCCTGTCGATATCTTTACGTCGCTCTGTCGGGAGACTCTGATGGCAACCCCACAACGTTCCAACGCCGCGCAGGACACGAAGAATTACCTGTCATTCAGGCCAAATATGCTCAGCCCTAATCCACCGGGAGCTAACACATATATTCGAGATCCATTTGGAAACAGCTATGGCTACTCGACCGCATACATAGCCGACGTGGAAGCAAATCCCGCGAATACTACGCATCCCGGTTACAACCCAACGTTTGATTTGTGGTCTACCTGCGGTGAAGCCGCGAAGAAATCCACCGAAACGTTCCAACAATACCAGCAACGCTGGATCAAGAATTGGTAGGGACCACCTGCTGCTAGCTTCCCAGGGGACGACAGCATCATCCCTCTGCTGTAGCGGCGGTCTCTGACCGCCGTTCTCCCCATTTTCGGCGGTCAGAGACCGCCGCTACAACTATCCCTCCGTCGTGTGGACCACGATCTCGACGCGCCGATTCGCGCTCTGCCCCTCAATCGATCCGTTAGGCGACGTCCGGAATTTTGATGCGCCGAAACCGTGCGTCTCGACCTGCTCCGGATTGATCCCCATCGCCTCAACCAGATATTGTTTCACGCTGTCCGCGCGTCGCTGACTCAGATCGAGATTATATTCCGGCGTGCCGAACGAATCCGTGTATCCCTCGACCGTGAACGTCGCTTTCGGATTGCGCCGGATCAGGGTAGCGAGCTTCTGCAACTGCGAGATCGCGCTCGACTGCAGAGTCGAGCTGTCATACTCGAACAATTGATCGTCCGGCATGCGCAGCTTCGTGCCCGAACCGAGCGGTCCCTGTTGCTTGAGCAGCTGATCGAGATCGCTGAACCCCGGATTTCGTCCCTTGTTCGGCCCGGCGCTGTCCCCCGGTATCTTGCTCGAGAATGTGTTCGGCTTTTTGATCGTCGTGCTCGTGGCCAGCTCGGTTCCGCTCAGGGCCGGTTGCGGTCGCCCCGAGACCGAACTGTCGATCAGCGACGTTTGCTCGCGCGTTCCGTTCGGGCCGGTGGCTAAACTTTGGGCGGTCGTGCGCTCGATCTCACTCATAATCGACGTCGCATTCGGCTCCACCTTCGGTTGAGCGGGTAGAGCGTCCCGCATGTCATCCGGCATGGCCGTGCTCGCCTGCACGTCCTGTAAAAGTTTATCGAAGGATTTCTTTTCGTCAGGTAACTGCTCGGTCGTATCGTCGGGATTGGGCTTCGCCGCCGGATTTGTGTCATCCATGCTGTTCTTATCGAGCTGCTGATTCAGATCGACATTCTTTACTGTGAACGTGGCCGTCTGGGGTGCTTGCAGCGCCAGCGGATCGACCGACTGAAACCGCGTTCGGTAAAAATAACCGCAGAGCGCCAGATGCAGCGCCAGGGAGACAATCAGGCCAAACCACAGCCAATTGCGCTGTTTGCTCTCCGACAGCAGCCCGTCGGTATCAAAATCCTCCAGCTCGGAAAATCTCATCTCTTAATAAAACAACCCGCCGCCCCGCGCAGTTGTCAAATATTTGAACGATTGGACAACGCGCCGCGTCGCGTTTGTTCAATAAATTCCGTGGCCGCTCGCCGTATCTCCTCCGCGACCCGGGCGGCCGGGGATACGAATTTGGGAGTGAACCATGGGAACAAGCCGATCAAGTCGTGCGTTACCAGAATCTGGCCGTCGCACTGATCGCTCGAACCGATGCCGATGGTCGGAATCCCGATGGCCTGGGTGATCTGCCTGGCCGCGTCAGCCGCGACGATTTCCAGCACCACCGAAAACGCGCCCGCTTTCTCAACCGCATGAGCGTCCTGAATCAGCTGTTCTACCTGCGATTGCGTCCGGCCCTTCAGGCGATAGCCGCCCTCCTCGCGCACGCTTTGCGGCAACATCCCGATGTGCGCCATGAACGGAATTCCGGCCTGCACAATAGCCTCGATCCGGCGCGCGTGGGTGGCGCCGCCCTCCAGCTTGACGGCTTGCGCTCCGGCCGAAACTAACTCGCGTGCCGAGGCCACCGCCTGCTCAGGCGTGTCGTAACTGTGAATCGGGAGATCGGCCACGAGCAGAGCCCGTTTCACCGCCCGCGCCACCGCGCGCGTGTGGTGCACGATTTCCGCCAGGGTTACCTCGGTCGTGTCCTGGTAGCCGAGCACAACCATCCCAAGGGAGTCGCCCACCAGAATGATATCAATCCCGCTTTCGTCCAAAACACGCGCCGTCGGGTAGTCGTAAGCGGTCAGGGCAGTGATCTTTTCACCGCGTCGTTTCATCTCGCGAAAGTCTTTCATTCAGACTCCCAATCGTTCGTTAGGCGCTTCACTTTATCCGATTGATCGATTAATGCGAGCAACTCTCGCACAGATTTCGACTGGTTCGACAAAACTAACTCGGGCCGAATTTCGGCGAGCGGCTGCAAAACAAAGCCCCGCACATGCATTCGCGGATGCGGCAACTGCAATGTTTCGTCACGGATCTCCATTCCGTTCATATAGAGAAAGTCGATATCGATATTGCGCGAAACGTTGCGGGCATGATCGCGGGGGCGGCCCAGGGATATTTCGATCTCCCTCAACTCCAGCAAAAGGTCGCCCGGTGCGCCTTCATAGCCGAACTCGAGGACCGCATTCAAGAACTTGCCGGCGCCTTTTTCACAATCGACCGGATCGGTTTCATAAATGGCCGACACCAGGATTGGCGACATAACGCCGTTCAACCCGGTAATTGCCCTTCGTGCCATGCGCAGATTCTGAAGTCGGTCGCCCAGGTTGGAACCAAGCGCAACGCCCGCTCTCATTTGCCCGGAGACAGGCCAAGCACCTCCTGCATCGAGTAAAGCCCCGCGGGTCGGCCAATAACCCATCGCGCCGCGCGCAGGGCTCCCTGGGCAAAGGTATCGCGGCTGCTCGCCCGATGGGTCAGCTCCAGGCGCTCACCCGGTCCGGCGAAAACAACCGTGTGATCTCCGACCACGTCACCTCCGCGAAGCGAATGAATTCCGATCTCACTCTGATCGCGTTCACCAACGTCCCCTTCGCGCCCGTGCCGAATCTTCTCAATCTTGCGCGTCTCCTTCAGGATTTCGGCCAGTGTCCTGGCCGTTCCGCTGGGCGCATCTTTTTTCATCCGGTGATGCATCTCCACAATCTCGAGATCGAAGTCTGGGCCCAGCATCTGGGCCGCTTGGCGCGTTAACCAAAACAGCGTATTCACGCCAACGCTGAAATTCGATGCCATGACAATCGGAATAGATCCGGAAGTTTTCTTAATTACATCCCGCTGCCCAGCCGAATGTCCGGTCGTGCCAATGACGAGCGGCCGGCCGTGTCCAACTGCGGCACGACAGAGATCCTCGACTGCGCCAGGGTGACTGAAATCGATGGCCACATCGCAGGTTTTCATGGCGGGTTCGATTTGATCGCCGAGATCGCATCGTCCCACGATCTCGACGTTTGCTTCGCGTTCGGCCAGAGCAGCAATCGCTTGCCCCATGCGCCCAGCCGATCCAACCAATAGCACGCGCACAATTTTCATGGGCTTAACGCCCCGCGAGTGCGAGATCCGCCTCTCCCCTTCCGAGGGGAAAGGATTGCTTGCCGCGCCGGAGCTGCGCGCAAGCGGGAGGTGAGGGGTCTACAAATCGTCATGAAAGCCAACCCGATTATCTGGATTTCTCGAAAGCCTCGAGAGCTTCGCGCAACCGCGCCTGATTCGCTTCCGTCATCTCGCACAACGGCAACCGGCACTCGCCCGACATCACGCCGCGCCAACCCAGCGCGGTTTTAACCGGCACGGGATTCGGTTCGATGAACAAATTCCTCAAGAGCGGGAACAACCGGCAATGTAGTCGTTGAGCCGCGCTAATATCGCCACCCTCACAAGCAATCACGAGCGCCCGCATCTCCGATGGAAATAGATTTGAGGCCACGCTGACGACGCCGACGGCGCCGACCGCCATAAACGGCAGCGTCAAAGAATCGTCACCACTCAAAATCGTAAACTCTGCCGGCAAACGCCCGCGCAATTCGCTGACCCGTTCGACGCTGCCGCTGGCCTCCTTTATCGACACGATGTTGCGACATGCCTCGGCCAGCCGCACGACCGTGTCGGCCCCAATATCGACCCCGCATCGTCCCGGAATATTGTAGAGCATGATCGGAAGTGAAGTCGAGTCCGCCACTGCCTTGAAGTGTCGAAACAGACCTTCCTGGCTCGGCTTGTTATAATAAGGGGAGACGATCAATGCGCCGTTCACACCGAGCTGCTCCGCGCGCTTCGTCGCTTCGATCGCGTCGCGTGTGGAATACGACCCGGTGCCGGCCAGCACGGTGCAACGCCCCTTTGCATTTTCGACACACCGGCGGATGACACTCTCGCGTTCATCGTGAGTCAAAGTCGGCGATTCGCCGGTCGTGCCGACCGCGACCACCCCATTGATGCCGGCCGCAATCTGAGCCTCGATTAACTTCTCGAGCGCGGCAAAATCAATCCCGTTGTCCTCGAACGGAGTGACCAGCGCCGTAAATGTGCCGCGAAACATTTCGGAAAGTCTAGCGGCAGCCGTCCTCAGCCGCAATCGCGGTTAAAGGCGATCGCCCCCACGGCAAAAATGGTGGATCGTGCGCTCCCTTGGCACGCCGTAGCCTTGGCGAAGGCGGCGCGCGCGATGTTAAGGTTGAACGGCGCTACGCCGTTCATAATAGTGAGCGCCTGACGGCGCTGCTCAATCTAGCATCGCGCGCGGAGCGCACGATCCACCTCCAGCATCCACCCCCTACAGCTCCATCGTTCCCTCGAAGACGAATTCCGCTGGACCGGTCAACGTGACCTCGGAAAAATCGACGCCCTTCCGCTTGAAGCCGACCTGTAATTCGCTTCCGCCGCGCACCGTCACCCCGATCGGCCCTTCAATTTTCTCCGTGGCTGCGAAAATAAGTGCGCTCGCCACCACTCCGGTGCCACAGGCCAGCGTTTCGTCCTCCACTCCGCGCTCGTAGGTGCGAATCGCGATTTTTCCTGGCCCGCGCTTCTCTAGGAAATTCACATTGGCGCCTTTCGGAGAAAACATTTCGTGCTTACGAATCGCCGCGCCATCGCGCCGCACTTCCACGTCATCGATCCGGGAGACGGGTACGACCACATGAGGAACGCCGCTGTTGATAAAATGAAGCTTCTGGTAAGCATCAACCGCAGGAAGCGTCAGATTGAGTCGTAGATCCTGGGGCTCGCTCATCCGCAAGGTGACCGACTCGCCGTGAAGCTCCGCGCCGATCACCCCGGCTGGCGTTTCGAACGAAATCTCCCCTTGCGCGCCCGTGACCTTGTGCGCGAACCGCGCGAAACAGCGCGCTCCGTTGCCGCACATCTCTGCCTCGCCGCCGTCGCGATTGTAGTAACGCATGCGGAAGTCGGCGCCGTTGGCAGCGTTCTCCAGAAGCAAAACACCGTCGGCCCCCACCCCACGGTGCCGATCGCAGATCTGGGAGATTTGTTGGGCGTTCAGACGAACGTCACCGCCGCGATTGTCGACCATGACAAAATCATTGCCCGCCCCATTCATCTTCGTGAATCGAAGCATGGTTCCGTCTAACATATTCCAGGCCCAAAGCCAACCACACAGCTTGACTCAACGGCCTTGTCGCCTACTGGTTCGCATGTTTATGCCCGGAAAACCAGCCTTACTCTGCGCAGCTTTGCTTGCCTGCAGCGCCGGCCTGTCCGTGGCCGAAGATTTGAACCGGGTAGTCCTCGATCAGATCAAGGGAATGCCGCGGGGTGGAAGTTATTCGGTCTCCCACTTCGCCAAGATCCGTTTGGAATCTTCCGCCCATTTTGAGTCCGGAAAGTTTTTTATTATTCCTTCCACCCCGAGCTTTTGTTCCGGAGCCACCTACCTCGTGTTTATCAGAACGATCGAAGCTCTGCGCGCGAAAGGACGGTTACAACTGGATGTCGCTACGCTCGAACAACTCATCATTCGCGACCAGCACGACGGCGAAGGAATCTGGGGGCGCTGGAACGCGAACGGCCCAGGTACGGGTCGCCTCTTTCATGAACTTGCCCTGGGGCGCAACTTCGATGACTTCGAATCAGCTCAGCCGGGCGACTTCGTAAAGATATTCTGGTCGCATCAGGTGGGCAGCGCCGAGCATGGACATTCCGCCATTTACCTCGGCCGGGAAACCCGTCTCGGCGTTGAATACGTCCGCTACTGGTCAAGTAACGTCGGGGTCGGCTACAGCGAGAAGGAGGTGCCCAGAAGCAAAATTGCGGGCGCCATTTTCTCGCGTCTGCAAACGCCTGCGAATCTGTCCCGGATCAACAGCGTGCCGGCCGTCGACTCTTATCTGGCTTCGCTCTTGCGCACCCGCTCCAGTTTCGCGGAAGCGACCAGCAAGTGCGGAATTTAGACGTCGCGCGGACGGTAGAGGTGGATCGCGCGCTCCGAGCGCGATGCTAAACGGGCAGCGCCGTCGGGCGCTCACTATTATGAACGGCGTATGGCCGTTAAAGCCTGAACATCGCGCGCGGAGCGCACGATCCACCGCTCCGGTCAACGCTGTTCCTACCTAACAGCGTCAATCAACGGCTTCACTGTCGCAACAACCCGTTCTGCCAGATCAGTTTCTCCACCCCGCGCGGCAATCTGGCTCACGATCGCACTGCCAACCACGACTGCGTCCGCGTGTTGCGCAACTTCGCGCGCCTGCTCCGGACTCGAGATCCCGAATCCGACGGCGACGGGCAGATCCGACAATTCGCGGAGTTGCTTAATCTGCTCCGGCAACGAAGCAGCCACCGTTTCACGCGCGCCGGTCACGCCTTCCCGCGAAACATAGTAAAGAAAACCCCGAGCCCCTTTCACGATCTTTGCAATCCGCTCTCGCGGCGTGGTTGGCGCTATCAGTCGAATATGAAAGAGTTTGCCCGCTACGGCATCCAAATCTTCCTCGGGCGGCAAATCGAGGATGAGCAGTCCATCAACTCCTGCTTTGTCCGCGGCGCGATGAAAGTCGCCGAATTGAAATATCGGATTTAAATAGGTGTAGAGAATGATCGGAATCTCTGAGCTTTTCCGAATCTCGCGGACACAATCGAGCACACCGCGAACTGTGGCACCTGCCGCCAGCGCGCGCTGAGCCGCGAGCTGATTCACAATCCCATCGGCCAGGGGATCGGAAAATGGAAGACCGAGCTCCAGCAGATCGGCACCCGCCTTCTCCAAAGCCAGCGAAAGTTCGACCGTCCTCTTCAGCGTCGGATCACCCGCGCAGATGTAGGGAATGAAGCCCTTGCCTTTCTCAGCGCGTAAACGCGCGAAGCAACTGTCGATGCGGTTTGTCATTGATCGGGAAAAGGTGACGTCTCTGGCCGTGTAACCTACTGAAGGCGCTCCGGTAATGACAACCCTGCTCTCGACCGAGGAACTCATGACGACGAGTCGAAGCCACCTCCTATAATCCCTCACCTCCATCCTCTCCCTTTTCCAAAGGGCGAGGAAGAAGATCGGTCCGCGATTCGGTTTCCCGGAGCCCGAACGCGTTGCCCTCCTCCTCAGCTTAGCCTCCGCCGTCTTCCAACTGGGAGAAAGAAGGTCCCCCGATGGCTCGAGTGGTTAGCTTTTCGTCTTCTCCTGATCGATGAGCGAGGAAGAAGGTAGCCCGCGACCCGAGCGGCCTGCCTTTTCCTCTCCTCCTCGCGATCGAGGAGAGGATTAAGGTAAGGAGTCATACTCGAGCTTCGCCGATGTATCCAAAGGTCGTGAAGAAGGCTCATCACTCCAAGTCGTCGAACAGGGCCCACGCTTTTCCTCTCCTCCTCGATCGAGGAGAAGATTAAGGTGAGGAGTCGTGCCCGACTCAGAAAAGAAACTGACCATCAACGAAATTTACCACTCGATCCAGGGTGAGAGCACGTGGGCCGGTCAACCCTGCGTTTTCGTGCGTCTCACTTTCTGCGATCTGCGCTGCAATTATTGCGACACCGAATACGCCTTTTACGAGGGCCGGAAACAGGCGCTGACTGAAATTGTCGAAGCCGTCAGGCTGCTCGGTTGCCCCCTCGTCGAAATCACGGGCGGCGAGCCGTTGCTTCAGAAAAATGTTCTGCCCTTGATGTCGATGCTGGCCGACGCCGGCCATACCGTTCTGATCGAGACGAGCGGCGCCCACGACATTTCGCCGGTCGATCCGCGCGTGCATCGCATCATGGATTTAAAAACACCCGGCAGCGGCGAGGTGGAACACAATCTCTGGTCGAACATCGAACATCTCACCGCGCGCGACGAAGTGAAATTCGTCATTGGGTCGCGCGAAGATTACGAATGGTCTCGCGACAAGGTCCAGCGCCTCAATTTATCGACCCGTTGTCACGCCGTTCTGTTTTCGCCCATTTTCGGCAGAATCGAACCCCGCGAAATCGTAGATTGGATTCTGGCCGACAAACTCAATGTTCGTTTTCAGCTTCAGATGCACAAGTTCATCTGGCCGCCGACCCAGCGCGGGGTTTAACGCCTTGCCACGCGCGGGGTGACAACGCCGTAGGGCCAGTGGTATTCTCCACTCCATGCGCGCCCGATTAACCAAGGATTTCACTTTTGAAGCGGCACAGACTTTGCCGAGCGCGCCGGAAGGCCACAAGTGTCGCAAGATGCATGGGCATAGCTTTAAGATCGAGATTTCCGTGGAGGGCGAGGTCGATCCAAAAGTCGGCTGGATCTATGATCATGCCGAAATCAGCGCGGCCATGAAACCGCTTCTCGCCCTGCTGGATCACTCTTACCTGAACGAAATCGCCGGACTGGAAAATCCAACCATCGAAAACATGGCGGCGTGGTTTTGGAAGAAACTACAACCCCAATGTCGCGGTCTCTGCGAAATCGTTGTGCACGAAACGCCGACTGCGCGTTGCGTTTATCGGGGCCCATGAGCGCGCGGGAGTAAGCGCCAGGAATGGAAGCGCAATCTAAGCTCTGGATCATTCTTGGGCGACCTGTCCGACTGCCAAACGCGCTGATCGCGGTTCACGCTTTACGCGATTTTTTCCCTGGCGGTTGCCATCTGCTGCGGGACGAATCGCAATGGTGGGATCGCGCCCAATGGCAGCCCTACGCACGTTACTTCACACAGGTCCATGCCTTTCCGCGGGTCAAAACCTGCCGCGGCCTCGTCGACCTGCCGCGACTTTATCGAGAAACCGCGGGCCGCAAGTCGGCCGTGGCTGAATTGCCCATCAATCCGAAAAGCGACGTTTTGCTTTGCCTTGCGAGCGTCATGGGGCTGGCTAACGCGGCCGTCTCGGCGCATCCCCGCGTCCGTAAAATTCTATGCATTTCTAAAGGTGGCTATGAGGGACTAACGCGCCATCCGGATCGAATGCGCTTTCGCTTCACCACGTCGGGCTGGTTGCAGAATCGCGTGGTGGAGCCGCTGGCAGGCGTGGAGCGAACGATCAGTTTCAAACCGCGTTTGAATCCGGGCGGCGACGGTGTCCGTCTTGTCCGACTGCAAAAAACACCGCAGGAAGTTTACGATTCGATCGTCGTCATGAGCAACACGGGGCGCGAATTGCCGCCTGATCCCGACGATCGCCTGGTGGCGGCACGTTTTCCGAGTATGGCCGAACTGCCCGACCTTCCAGCCGTTGAGCTCAGAACAGCGAGCGACACTCGCGTGATCTTTCTTCGGAACACCGTTTCTTCTCATTCACAATCTTGCTCCGGAATCGTACGTCGAACATCTAAACCATTGCCTCGACTACCTCCGCCGAAATTATGCGAACTCCACTCTGATCTATCGGCCACATCCGATTGAAACAGATGAAGCCAGCCGACTGGACCTCGAGGGATTTCAGGTCGAGAACGATCGCGAAGCCGCCGAATTCTATTTCCTGCGACACTTCGCCACCCTCGATGCGGTCTATTCCGTCTCCTCGACAGTTTCGCGCACTGCCCTCAACTATGGACTCAATGCCTACTCGCTGTGGCGTTGTTTTCCTTTTCCCGAAACCGCGGCCCGGTTTTTCGAAAGACTGATGGGCGACGTTCCACCGGAGTTCGACATCCGCGACTTGAAGCAACCACCCGTCCCTATCAGAAATCGCGCCGTCCAGAACCGGGAACCCACAGTTTTGGCGAAGCGCTGAAGATCGCGATGGAACTGCAATCGGTCATCACGCAGAAACGCACTGCTCGAATCCTGTAGGGGAAGCTGCCTGCTCGCGAAATCTTTCGGAGCCAGCTTCCCGCGGGATAAAGGTTCGCCAGTGGCTGAGGGAAGCTGGCAGCTTCCCCGACAGAAAACATCATTCGCCCGGAGAGCTGGAGGCAACTTTGCAAGAGCCCTTTGATCACTTTTCCGATACGTTGGAACAGGATGAAGTGGAGCTGAACTTCAAATATGTCATTCACGTTTCTCTTTATCGGCGCCTCACCTATGCGGGCCGACCACCGATCAAGTCAGCGATTCTCGCGACCGATTCCGCCATCATTCATTACGCCCGGCTCCATGCCCGGCTCACGCAAGGTTCTTCAATCAATGTGCGGATATTCGACGATCGAGAGAAAGCAGCGCAGTGGCTCGGCGTGCCGCTCGAACGTCTGGTCACCGATGCCCCCCGGAATGATTAGATCAAACCGAATCATCAAACCACGAGGGCAACCGTCAAGACATGGCTGACAAGGAGATTGGGAGTCGCACCACCGGAAAAAGCTCACCTGGATCTGAAAGTCGCCTGACCAGTCACTGACTCGCCAGAAACGGAAAGCCGCGGGCAAGGCTTTGCGAGACAAGTGTCCGAGGAACGTTCATGTCACCTGGAAAGCGCCGAAAGATCGCCCGGATCCGGTCGAGTTATTGATCCAGTCCAGCAAGGACCGCATGCCCCCACTTATCCCGATCCGTTACGGGCGGATGATGCAATCGCCGTTCACGTTTTTTCGCGGCGCGGCTGCGATCATGGCGGCAGATCTGGCCTCCACGCCGGTGTCGGGAATTCGAGTGCAGGCCTGCGGTGACTGTCATCTGCTGAACTTCGGGGGATTCGCAACTCCCGAGCGACGAATCAATTTTGATATCAATGATTTCGACGAGACCCTGCCGGCTCCGTGGGAATGGGATGTCAAAAGGCTGGCCGCCAGCTTTGTCGTCGCCGGGCGCCATAACGGATTCAAGAAAGCGGATGTAAGCGAGGCTACGCGGCGTTGTGTGCAAAGCTATCGCGAGCATATGCGCGAATATTCGGGGATGGGCGCTCTGGAAATGTGGTATCAGCGAATTGATGAAATGGTCGAATTGGTCAGGCGGCGGAAGTGGAAAAAGATAATTCAGAAGCAGATCGACAAAGCCGTGTCCCGCACCGCGGCGCACGATGAGTTTCCAAAACTGGTCAGCGTCAAAGATGGCAAAGTCCGAATCAAGGACAGCCCGCCTCTGATTTTTCATCAAGCCGATTGGGACACGGTCGAGCACCATCGTCTCGTTCAAGACGCCTTTCATCGCTATCGGGAGACCCTGACCGATGATCTCAAGGTCCTGGTCGATCATTACCAGCTCAAGGATGTGGCCATCAAAGTTGTTGGCGTGGGCAGCGTCGGGACCCGCTGCGCCATTATGCTGATGATGGCCGGTGACGATGACCCGCTCTTTCTTCAGGTCAAAGAAGCTCACGAAAGCGTCCTGGCGCCCTATGCCGGGAAAAGTGTTTACGAAAACGCCGGTCAGAGAGTGGTGGCCGGCCAGCGATTGATGCAGGCAGCGAGCGATATGTTTTTGGGCTGGACGGAAGAGAAAGGGCGGCACTTCTACGTCCGGCAACTGCGCGACATCAAGATCAAGCCCATGATCGAGATTTTCGATGCTCGCACGCTGGGAGATTACGGGACCTGGTGTGGATGGGCGCTGGCCCGCGCCCACGCCAAAGCGGGAGACGCCGCCTCCATCAGTGGATATATGGGCAACAACGACTCGTTTGATAACGCGATTGCGAGTTTCGCGATGAGTTACGCCGACCAGAATGAGCGCGATTATAAGGCGATGGTGAAAGCAGTTCGCGACGGCAGGATCGCGGCGTTTCAAGAATGAGAATGGTCTCGGGTTTCGCCTTTGCTGTAGGGGAAGCTGTCAGCTTCCCTCTGTAAATGACGAGCCTTCATCCCGCGGGAAGCTAGCAGCTTCCCCTACCGAAGAAGGAGAACTGCTCGACGGACGCCCCGCCGCCTTCGCCAAGGCTACGTCGTGCCAAGGGAGGTGCGTCCCTACCTAGTGCTTCGGCGCGCGCACCGTCCCGGTCTCGATGGCGGATTTGCGCTGTTCCACGATGCGATTCGCCGTTTCCTCGACCATTTGCTCGAGCAACATGCGCAAATGCGTGTTGGGCCGATAATCCGCCGGCGCGATGTATTTGACCCGATCGGCATGGGCGGATAGCTGATAACACTTGCGAAAACCGGCCCGCTGCGGGTCGTCCGGATTGTAAACCGCGATGGCCTGACCGCCGTTTTTCTTCATCACGGTAAAACACGGCACATCGGTCGGACCGTCGCCTAAGTAGATCATGTTCGGAAACGGGATGGGTCGAATCTCGGGATCCATGTGATCGTTCACATCCTGAGACAGATCGAGCAGCCCCTTGTTGATCCGAAACAGGAATTGCGTTTTCTGCGTGTGACTGATGACGCGCTTGGGAAAAGTAATGCGGCCCTGTTCGTCTTCATCAAACTCGCACCCGAAAATTGCGCGAACGTAGGGTTGCAGACGGCTGCCCTCGATCAGCACCTTCATGCCGGACGAGATGATGTAGTGCTCCACCGTGATTCCGTTCGCCTCTTGCTCGGCCGTTAAGAGACCATTGGCGAACTCGTCGAACATTTCGGGCAAGCCCTTATAAAAGTTGAGCTTCGCGCCCAGTTTCTTCAGCTCTTCGTTGGTCGGACGATCCATGCCGAGCTGATCGAGCAGCACCTTCATGTAGGCCAGTTCGTTGTCGTAGCCGTTCTCCCGAACCAGCTCGGTGCAACGCTTCCAAAACTTTGCCCCATCGATTCCGAAGGCGGGAAAAACGACCTCGTCCTGCATGTAACTGGGACTGAGCGTCTGATCGTAATCGTAAACGATCGCGATGGTGTTTTGCGGGGCGGTCATGTGACGGACGTGAGGCGTTTAAGCGTTAAACAGTTGAAGCGGAAAGACAAGACGCTTCATCGCTTTAACGCTTCATCGCTTTAACGGCGTCCGATACGCGCGCGAAAAAGTCGTCAAACAGGGCATCATAAATCTGTCCGCGTTCCGGATGATATTGCACGGCCAGACCGAAGGAATAATCGCGCAGGCGCATCTGCTCAATAATATCGTCGGAGGCGCACCATGCTTCCACCTCGCAGCCGTCCGCCACGCGATCGATCGCCTGGTGATGCGAGCTGTTGACGTTTTCAAAGCGATGCCTGGTAGCGCGATCGGTGCGCAAGGTCTGAATATCGTGATCCTTCTGCTCGGGAAGGTTATGACCCCCGATGTCGAGCTTGAGCGTACCGCCTAACGCGACATTGAGGATCTGCATGCCTTTGCAAATAGCCAGGATCGGCCGCTCGCGTTCCATCGCCTGTTCGATCGCAGCAAACTCCCAGCGATCGCGCGCCGGATCGAGATCCTTGCTCAGAATCGAAGGGTCCGGAACCTCCTGGCGCAAAAATTCCGGCCCGATATCCGATCCGCCGGTCAGGAGAAGCGCGTCCATCTCGTCCAGCGGCACTTCCGCGGTGCGCGCATTCCAAATCTTCACCGCGGGATAGCGAGCAAAGATTGGATCAAACCATCTCTCGTCTTTTTCGCGCACCCACGTGGCCAGATTTCGCATCGCGAAATCTGCGACTGATGGCGGAAATGTAAAGGCGTAGCGGCGCGCTAGTGTTCCCCGCGAATCACGCGAATGAACGCGAATACAATAAGGCGCAGATTCTTTTCCCCTGATTCGCGTCATTCGCGGGTGGTCGCGCAGGGAATCTGTGGCGATCACGACTGCAAGCAAGGTGGATCGGCCGCTCCGAGGGCGATGTTGGAAGAACAGCGCCGATGGCGCTCAAAATGAGCGGCTCTGCCGCTTTCGGCTGTAACATCGCGCTCGGAGCGCGCGATCCACCCAGTGTGACTGACATCACGTTCGGCGCCTTTGCGAAAGAAACGCGCGATGCACCCTACAGCCCCATCAATTCACGAACGTACTTCACTGGCGGACTCCCATAGGAGATTACCTGGTCGTTGTATTTCTTGAGATTGAAGGCCGCGCCTTCTTTTGCCTTGGCGCTTTCGCGCAAATCCAGATGCTCAGTCACGCCCACGAAATAGGTGGAGAGCTGCGTGGAGCTTAGTCGGGCGCGCTTCCATTTGGCCACCGCTTCCCCCTCCTGCTGAAAACCTTCCTTCATCATCAGCGTCATGGCTTGCTGCTCGGTCATGTTGCCGGCATGAATGCTTTGATCGAGAATCGCGTTGCAAATCACCCGCAGCCTCATCTTGAGCTGCTGCATCTTCACTTCCGGTCCGCCGTATCCCGTTTCCGCCATCATTTGCTCGGTATAAACGGCCCAGCCTTCGATAAAAGTGCCGCTCCGGAAAATCGACCGCACCATGGTCGGGGCCTGGAATTCATTGGCGTGGGCCAGCTGCAGGTAATGGCCCGGCATCGCTTCGTGCACGGTCAGATCGCGAATCATGTAGTTGTTATACTCCCGGAAAAACGATTCCTTGCGCGACTTCGACCAATCCTTGGGCGTCGGCTCGACCGCGAAAAACGTCTTGCCGTTTTGTTCCAGCGGCCCCGGCGAATCGCAATAGGCGATGCCGGTGCCACGCTTGAACTCGGGCATGACAATGACGTCGAGCGGCTTTTCCGGAACCGTGACCAGGTCGTGTTGTTTGACAAAGTCGGTCGCTTCTCCCACCACCTTCTGGCAATAGCCGACGATGGTATTGTCGTCGGGATGCTGCTGACTCAGCTTGTCGAGCACGGCAGTTGTGACCTTCTTTTTGTCGGCCAGCGTGGCCGCATCTGCTTTCGGAAAATATTGTTTATATAGCGGCAGAGCCGTCTCGTAGATCGCGCTTTGTGTCTGCTGCAAATCGGCCTGCGCGCGCTTCATGATTTCTTCCATCGACAAGTCCGAGGCGAGTGCGAATCGAAGTTTCTTTCGAAACTTGTCCGCTCCCAGCCGGAAATCGCCGTTCGAGCGAGGAAGTAAATCCTTCTGCAACCATTGCTTGTATTCCTCGAGCGCCTGGGCCGTCTTATCCTGGAGGGGCGCGAGCTCTTTCTTCATCTGCGGAGCCTGATCGAGCAGCGGCGCCAGACCTTCGCGCACCAGACTGATCGCGCCCTGGGTCTGCTCGATCGCCGTCTCGGTGTAGATGCGCGGCGGGTGCTTCAGATTTTCCCTGGCCTGGTCGATGACGTGCGGAATCCCTTGCATCCGCGCGCGTAAACTCGCGATGCGCTTTTCCGGCGAATCGAAATCGCGCGCTACCAGCAGGTAGAGGCTGTTGGCCAGGCTCTGATTATAAACCAGCGGATTCCAATCGTTCACTTTCAGCTCTTCCAGTTCGAAGATTGATTTCTCGACGTTTTCTCGAAGAATGCGGACGTCGATCTGGTTCGGACCCGTGAGCTTGGCCACGTCATCGAACTGCATGAGGGCTCCGCGAACCTGCTTGTCTCTGGCCAAAAGCCGCACACTGGTCTCGGGGGAGTAATCCGTCAGCTGGTCGTCGAAACGATGGTCGCCCAATTCCGTGGCCTCTTCCGGGTGCGAAGCGAGATAACCTTCGATGTAATCCTTGGCGATTACCTGAAACTTGTCGTCCTGCGGATTAGCCTGCGTCGTGGCCAGGGGCAGGACTGGCAAAAGGGCAAGGATAAGTGTGATCGCTTTCATTTGTTCGATTTATTATGCCTCCGGTTGCACCGCGAATCCGATCGCCGGTTCCGCGTCGCCAGTCACCTCCGACTGGTCCTGCAAATAGGTTCGACCTTTGTAAAACGGCGTGACCATCGCGAACAACACCGCCGTTCCCAGCATCACCCAAACGAAAAACATGAAATAACTGGCGCCCTGCAGTTTCACACTGCCGTCCGGATTCTGAATAAAGAAGTTTACCGCCGCGGTCAGCTGGTTTCCAAGCGAGACAGCAAGCAGATACGTGCACATGATGAGCGATTTGAGTTTGACCGGTCCCTGCGTGTAGGAAAACTCCAGATGGGTCGGTGAAACGAGCGTTTCGCCCGCCGTCAAAATCACGAAGGCCCAAATCTGCCAACTGATGCTTGGCCTGGCGCCCGCATCGATCCACTTCTGAATTACCGCGACCAGAAAAAACGATCCCGCTGTGACAAACAATCCGGCTCCGATTTTCCGCAACGGCGTCAGCGTAACGACCTTCCCAACCAGCGGATAGAGCCAATAGGAGAAGAGCGGCAGCATAATCAAAATGAAAATCGGATTGACCGTTTGAATTTGCGAAGAGAGCCAGTTGATGCCTAAAAAATGCCGGTCCATGCTCTCTGCCTGAACAATCCAGGAAGAAAAATTCTGCTGCCAAAGCGCCCAAAAAACCGCGACAAACGGCACCGGGATCAACACATTTCCGATAATCTTGAGCGTTTCCTTATTAAAAATCTCGGCCGCATATTTACCCATCCCGACCGGCGGGATATGAACGAATTTCCTGCGACCCGCCCAAAAGAAAATCGTGGCAATCATCATGAAAACGCCAGGCAAACCGAAAGCGATGTCCGGGCTATGCAGCCGTGGACTTTCCAAAAAAGCCGCCATCGAAGGTGAAGAGGCCTTGAACGCTTCCGAGGCCGAGTAAGGCTCGAGCAACCAGGGAATCAGCAGCGTGGAGATGAATGAGCCGGCGTTGATCGAAAAATAAAACCAGTTAAAAACGCGGGTCAGGAGATGCTTGTTCGTTTCCCCGAATTGATCGCCGACGTTGGTTGAAACGCACGGCTTAATGCCGCCGGCTCCCAGGCGCGATAAGAATTAGACCGATGGCCAGCAGGTAACGCGGCTCGATCGGCGTGGGCGACGGGCGAACCAATCAAGGCCAGCGCCACATGCCCGAAGCAGTAAACGATCGAGAGCGCAGAGCACGACTTTGAATTTTCCAAAGACCGCGTCCGCCAAAATCGCGCCCAGCAATGGCAGGAGATAGAGCACCGAGACGAAGGTGTGATACCAGGCTTCCGCCGCTGCGGGCGGCATCACGCTGAGGTGCCCCATCTTATCCAGCAGATACTTCGTCATGAAAATCGTCAGGATCGAATTCATCCCGTAATAGGAGAACCGCTCGGCCGCTTCGTTGCCGATGATGTAGGGAACGCCGGGCGGCATGGTGCTGATTTTCGGCGGCGAGGTTGCGTATTGATACTTGGCCATAAGCGGACGTCTGGTCAGCGCGGTTTCGTCTCAGGGAAGAAATCCGCCGGGGTCGGTTTGGCCGTTGGCGTCTGCCCAGGGGAGACGGCTGGTCCCGCTCCGGAGCCGTTCTCCATCTTATTAGTGAGCTCTCTCTGCACCTCCGGCATCTCGCCCAGAGGATGCTTGTCGCAGGAGCAAATCAAAGGCAACGAAACATAGACGGAAAGGGCGACCCATTTCCGCAAAGAAAATCCCATAAACGCAGGGAGAGTAATGTTCGGCTCCCCCGATAAGCAAGGCGAAAGCGTAGAGAGTTTGCGGTAAGCGTTCACGCACAAGCTCAGGTGGATCGGGCTCTCCGAGCACGATGCTAAACGTCTAAGCAGCGCAGCTGCTCCAACTTGAGCGCCGCTCGGCGCTCCTTCTTAGCGTCGCCTTCGTAACGGCTGATCCGCCTTCCAACAAAGGCTCCGACTCCGGGGAGCGCACGCGCCCCTCGCGTGCCGCCTTCGGCGCCTCGCCGAAGGCTCTTCAAGCAATTCTTATATATAAGAGACGTTCCGGCGAGGGCACCGGAACCAGCACGCGAGGGCGCGTGCGCTCCCCGGATTGCGTTGTAGCAACTCGCGAAAGCCTTCGGAGTTAAACCGCCACGGCTACACAATTGATTGAAAGGCGCGGCAGCGAGATTACTATCGCAGCGGTGGCTCGCACGGTTAAGAACAACGCCTGGAACGAAGTCTTCGCCCTCATTCTGCTTTTCGTCGGGACGCTTGCTCTTTCTCGCCCTGATCTCCTACGCTCCCAAGGATCTACCCTCCTGGGTGCCTTGGAGCTATCTCTCGCCGCCCAATCGGCCGGCCCAGAATTTCATCGGGCCGTTCGGCGCGATCATGGCCGAGCATTTGCTATTTTCTGATCGGCGCCGCCTCTTATTTGCTGGCCGCGATTCTCCTCGGTTTCGGCGGCGGCCAAATTATTTCATCCGAGCTCTGCGCGTCGACGCGCGCGAATTCCGTGGATTGTTTCTCTTCCTCGCCTCGGGCGCCTGCATTTTGCAGCTGCAAACGAGTCATTTCCACGGTTGGAGGACTGCTTTCAATATCCCGGGACCGGGCGGCTGGATCGGTTATGTACTGGGACGACAGCTTTTGCTCGTTTCAATGGGCAAGGTCGGGTCGTTCGTTCTGCTTTTCGGGATTTATCTCACCAGCCTGATTCTCATGACGGGACTGCGCCCGATTCATCTCGTTAGGCAAACCGTCTCCGCGACTCGCAATGCGATTTATTCGCCTGCACGAATGGCGTTTGCATCGCCAACTGCGCAACACCGACTTGAAAGGCCAGCTCGAGATCAGCCAAAAGGAACTCAGCAAGCAGCGGCGCGTCATTGAAAAACAGTTGAAGAAAGAAAGGCGCGCCCGTGTCGGAACCAAGCGCCACCTTCATCTCACCGGAAGAGCTGGCCGATCGACCCAAGCCGAAAGTGGTCGACACCACCGCGCTGCCTTCGGAGTCCGTGCGCGCGCGCCGCAAACCGTCGCTGGCCGAGTTGCGTGGCAGACGGTGATAAGGCCAAGCCAAGCGCAACGCTCACCAGCCGCACCTGGAGTTCGCGAGAATTACGTCCTGCCCGGACTGGATCTTCTGGACGAGCATGATCAGGAAGGCCGCGACCGCGGCTGATCCGGCCGAGCTCGAGCGAGTCCAGCAAACTTTGATCGACACGCTCGGCGCAATTCGGCATCGCCGTCGCCGCCGGCGACATCACGAAAGGCCCGACCATCACGCGCTACGAAGTTTATCCGGCCAAAGGCGTGCGCGTGGACAAAATCGTCAGCCTCGAGCGCGACCTGGCCCGCGCCACCCGGGCCGAGCGCATCAACATTCTCGCGCCGATTCCCGGCAAGGACACCGTCGGCATCGAGCTGGCCAACACGCGCAAAGTCACGGTCACCCTGCGCGAACTGTTGCAATCGCCCGATTGGGAAGAAGCGAGGACGCGCGCCAAAATTCCGCTCGCCCTCGGCAAGGACGTTTACGGCAAAGCGATCATCGCCGATCTCGCCCAAATGCCGCACCTGCTCGTGGCCGGCACCACCGGCAGCGGCAAGAGCGTCTGCATCAACGCGATCATCGCCAGCATGCTCTTCCGTTTCACGCCGGACGAACTGCGCTTCATCATGATCGACCCGAAAGTCGTCGAGATGCAGATCTACGCAACCTGCCGCATCTGCGTTACCCGGTCGTGACCGATCCGAAGAAGGTCCTGCTCGCGTTGCGCTGGCGTGATCGATGAGATGGAAAAGCGCTACAAGATTTTCGCGCGCGCCGGCGTGCGCAACATCATCAGCTTCAACGGGCGGCCGCCGAAAAAGACACAAAAGGAACTAGATGACGACGCGGCAGGGGCCAGGGTCCCCGGCGACAGGAATGCCGCTGAGACAGCGGCCTCTACAGAAATGAAGGTTCCGCGCGACGACGAGACACCGATTCCCGACAAGATGCCCTACATCGTCGTCATCATCGACGAGCTGGCCGATCTCATGCAGACCGCGCCGGCCGATGTGGAGAGCGCCATCGCCCGCATCACCCAGATGGCGCGCGCGGCCGGCATCCACA
Organism: uncultured Verrucomicrobiae bacterium; assembly: GCA_963788855.1. Lineage (GTDB taxonomy): Bacteria > Verrucomicrobiota > Verrucomicrobiia > Chthoniobacterales > UBA10450 > CAWBIE01. The sequence goes on along the minus strand of CAWBIE010000001.1, from coordinate 446,997 downwards.
TCATCGTCGCCACCCAAACACCGCGAGCGGATGTCATCACCGGCGTGATCAAGGCCAACATTCCGAGCCGGATCGCCTTTCAAGTCGCTTCCAAGATCGATAGTCGCGTCATTCTCGACGAGAACGGCGCCGACCGTCTGCTCGGCCAGGGCGACATGCTCTATCTGCCGCCCAGCACGTCGCGACTGATCCGCGCACAGGGTGTGCTGGTCACCGACGAGGAAATTCATCGCCTCGTGGAATTCGTTTCCGCTCAAAGCTCGCCCGCCTTCGACGCCGCCATGCATGAAAAACTGCAATCGGCCGCGCGCCGGACGGAAGAAGTGACCGACGAGGACGAAGAACTGGTCGAGAAATGCCTCGAGATCATCCGGCAGGAGAAACGGGCCTCCACTTCCCTGCTCCAACGCCGTCTGCGCCTCGGCTACACCCGGGCCGCGCGCATCGTTGATATTCTCGAACAGCGCGGTATTTTGGGTCCCGGCGAAGGCGCGAAACCGCGCGAGATTCTGGTCGATCTTGACGCCGCCGTGTAGCCGGCAAGCATGCCATGACGATCGAAGGTCTCGGTAAAAAATTTCAGGAAGCGCAGGGAAGCGCGAAAGCTGACGCTCGACGAGGCCGCCCGCATGACCAAGATCCGGCCGTCGCGTCTGGCCGAGATCGAGGCGGACGATTTCTCGCAGTTCCCAAGTCTCGCTTATGCCAAGGGTTTCCTTCTCATCTACGGAAAGTTTCTGGACGTCGATGTAACCCCCTACATGGAGGCGTTTGAAGGCTCCGACGCCGTTACGGTCGACGGCTACTCCTATCTGCAGGATAACCCCGCACCGAAGCCTGTTCGAACCCCGGCGGTCCCACGGAGATCGGTGGCCGCATCGTCCTCGGGCAAGCCGATGTCTCTGATGCCGGTGGTGATTGCAGCCATCGTGATCGTGGTTGGTTATTCGGCCATGAGATTGTTGCTGAATCTTCAGAGGATCGTACCTCGCGAACCGGCGGCGGTCGCGCAAGCATCCACGGCTGCGCCGTCATCGACGCCTCACTCGGCCATTGTTCCACCGCCGGTCGCCGCGTCGCCTCCGAAAATCGTCTCCGCCGTCCCGACTCCGGCGGCATCGCAAGTTGCGCACGTCGACGCCGACCGTCGCTGCCGCGTGGCCGCCGCCTCTCCGCCGACCACCCCGGCCGCGGCCGAGCCGGAAGTCCGCAAAGCCGAGGCTGTCCGCCCCGAAGATCTGGTCAAGAGCAACACGACCGCCGTCGGACCGAACAAAATGGCTATTCGGTCGCTCAAGAAGACCTACATTAAGGTGGTCGTCGATAACGAAACTCTAACTCCGGCATTCGAGCGCTGGATTTCACCGTCCGACGGTCCCGTCGAATTTCAGGGCCAGCATTTCGCGGTGCGGGTCCTCGACCGGGACTCCGTTCAAATCAAGAAGAACGGAAAGTTGGTGGCCGAGGGCGACACCGACGTCACCATCGAGTAGAGATCTCTTCCGCGATGGCCCCCGGCAAGCGGGTTATCCGGCCACGTCCAAATTTGCGCGAGTGAACAACAAGAATTCAAAGGCCACGACTTCTCACCCTACCCTCCCCGCTTCCCAAGGGGAGAGGAAACACGTCAGGGGTTTGTCCGCACGAGAGACCGCCGGTGAGCAGCCCACAGCCCGCCAAAGTCGGAATGATCAGCCTCGGCTGCGCCAAGAACCTGGTCGACGCCGAGATCATGCTGGGCAGCGTTTTGCAGCGCGGCATGGAAATCACCTCGAATGCGGACGATGCCGATGTCTTGATCGTCAATACCTGTGCCTTCATCGATTCGGCCAAGGAAGAATCGATCGAAGCGATTCTGGAAGCGCATCAACAGCGCGGTCTAAACAAGCGGCCCGGGCAAAAATTGATCGTGAGCGGCTGCATGTCGCAACGATTCGCGCACGAACTGCACAATCGCTTGCCCGAAGTCGACGCGTTTATCGGACTCGATCAGGTCGCCGAGCTCGGAGCCATCGTTGAACAACGTCATCAGCGGAAAAGCATCCCGGGAGAAAAGCGACCTTGGACTTCGCCGCCGCCGCGGCCGACTTACATTCCCGATTACGACACGCCGCGCTTTCGGCTGACTCCGGCGCACTCCGCCTATTTGAAAATCGCGGAGGGTTGCAATCATCCCTGCAGTTTTTGCGTGATCCCGCAGATGCGCGGCAAGCATCGCAGCCGCTCGCCCGCTTCCGTGCTTGCCGAAATGCGCGGGCTAGTCGCCGAGGGCGTGCGCGAAATCAACCTGATCAGCCAGGACACGACCTATTACGGGATGGATTTGTGGACGGACAAGGCCGGGCCCGCGCCAGCCGGTTGATTCGTCAAGGGACCGACGCTTTCGGCGCTGCTGCGCGAGATTCAAAAGATCGACGGCGAATTCTGGGTGCGCCTGCTTTACACGCATCCGGCGCATTGGAGCGACGAGTTGATCGAAACCATTGCCGCAGTGCGACAAGGTCGCGCGTTACATCGACATTCCGCTTCAGCACATCGACGAATCGATGCTGCAACGCATGCGGCGCGAGACTTCGCGCGAGCACATTGAGGACCTGATCCGGCGACTGCGCGCCGGCATTCCGGGCGTCGCGCTGCGCACGACGTTTATCGTCGGATTTCCCGGTGAAACCGAAGCGGAATTTGAAGAATTGATCGAATTCATCGAGCGCGCGCGCTTCGAGCGCCTCGGCATCTTCAAATACTCGCAGGAAGAAGGTTCGCGCGCGGCGAAAATGCCGGACCAGATTCCGCTCAAGCTCAAAAATGCGCGTTACCGGCGAGCGATGTCGCTCAACAGAAGATCGCGCATGAAATGGCGCGCGTTAAGAATCGGGCAACGAGTTGAAACTGCTGGTCGATCAACCGCTCATCGCGCGGACCGAGGCCGATGCGCCCGATGTCGACGCCCGGGTCATTCTGTCCGAGCCGGGGCCGGTCGGCGAATTTATCTCTCGGACCATCACGGGAGCCCGCGGCTACGACTTACTGGCCTAAGCTGCCTTTCACGCAGTCCAGGCCCCTGTAGCCGCTTCGCTATGCGAAGCGAATGCCAATCCTAAAAGATCAAGGGCTGGCGCCGTCGCCCAGAGGACGCGGAAAAGAGGGCGAATTTCTCGGTTCCTGTGAGTTAACCAGTGACAGCCTGTGAAATTTCCGGTATTTTTGGGTTGCACTAAGAGACCTCTGATGGCCGACCAAAAAGAACCGAAAAAAGAGACTGTTCGTATCACTTTGCCGCCGCGCGCGGCAGGCCAACCACCGGCGACCGGCACCAGTCGCCGCGACACGGTACGAATCAATATGCCGGCTCGGCCGCCCGGCAACGGCACGGCTCTACGGCCGCCGGAGACCGTCGGGACCCTTCCTCCGCGGCCGCCGCTCGCGCAATCGCCTTTGCCGCCCGCACCCAGTAAACCGGTCGCGTCACCTCCTGTATTCCGGCCGACGCCGCTTCCGCCGTCTTCGGCTACCGCCTCGCCTCCGTCGGCTCTTGGGATCTCTTCATCCTCCCCGGGACCGAAAAAGGAGACAGCCCGCATCACGCTCATGCCTGGTCAACCGGCCAAGCCGTCGCCGAGCGTGGAAATGAAAAAAACTCAGCCCCTCATCACCATGCCGGAACCAGCTCCGCGGTCCGTGCCGGCACCGCGGTCCGCTCCGTTAACAGCCCCGTTGCCCGTGGCGCCAACGAGTATGGCGACGGTGATTGACGCAATCCCCATGTCGCTGTGTTGGGGCTTGCTCGCCGCCTCCGCGGTCACCTTGATTATTCAAATTTGGAATTACTTTACCTGATGGAAAATTCCGCCACCATCGATGCTGAACGAATCCAATTTCGAAAACGAAGTCACCAAGAGCGATAAACCAGTCATCGTAGATTTTTGGGCGGAATGGTGCGGCCCCTGCAAAATGATCGCGCCGCTCCTGGACGAAATCGCAAAGGAAAAGGCCGGCTCGGTCAAGGTTGCGAAGGTCAATGTCGACCAGAACCAGAGCCTGTCGTCCAAGTACAACATCCGCGCGATTCCCTCGCTCCTGCTCTTCAAGAACGGCCAGCTGCGCGATCAAATCACCGGCATGACGAGCAAGAAAGATCTGCTCGGTCGGCTCGAGGCGCTGGCCTAGTTCAGACAAGGGACGGTGTGCCCCCGTTCCGGCGTTCCACACGGCACCAGTCGACTTGGAAAACGCGCGCCTCCAAGCCCACGATGAGGGCGCCTTTTGTCCCAACAGGACGGGATTGATTTTCCCGCCGATTTAAGGAAAACTCGATTCCCAAAAGCATGCAGCAAGTGACCGCGTTCTCATCTCCGCAAACTGTCCCAGTTGTGCCTGCTGCCGGACGCAAGCCTAATTTGTGGATTCTGGACAGTTGGCGCGACCTGGTTCTCTACGTCTGCACGCCGCTTCTGATTGTGCCGATGTTCGTCCTGGCACAGGCGCGTTGGAGCGCGGAAGACATTTACCTTTTTGTCGGTGCCTTCGGCGCGATGGGTCATCACTTGCCCGGCATGATTCGCGCCTACGGCGATCGCGCGTTATTCCAACGCTTCAAGTGGCGTTTCATTTTCGCACCGATTTTTTTGGTGGTCATCTGCGTGATGTTCTTCTTGTGGGACCTCAAAGGCGTTGTGCTGGTCGCTTTTGTCTGGGGCATTTGGCACGGCATGATGCAAACGTACGGATTCTGTCGCATCTACGATGCGAAAGTAGGCTCCTTCGCTACCCTGACGCGTCGCATCGACTTCGCCACCTGCGCCATCTGGTTTGCCGCCGCGGTCCTTCTCTCATCCCAACGAATGACCGATGCCCTGGAGACTTATTATGCCGCGGGAGGGCCTTTCATTCCGCCAGGGTTACTTAGCGCGGCCCAGCAAGCATTGTTTGCTCTGGCGCTCGCCGTTTCAGGCGCATTTCTGGCAAATTTTATCTGGATGTGGATCCAGGGGAAGCGGCCAAATCCAGTCAAGCTGGCCCTTCTCATAACCAGCATTTCTTTTTGGTGGTACTGCAACAAGGTCGTGGCCAACGTTCTTGTCGGCGTGGCCTTGTTCGAAGTCTTTCACGATATTCAGTACCTCTCGCTGGTTTGGATCTATAATCGTAAACGGGTTGAAACCGACAGTTCGATCGGCGGGTTCATGCGATTCGTGTTCCGGCGCAGTGGTTCGCTCATCGGTCTTTATGTAGGCCTGATCTTCGCCTACGGGGCCCTGGGTTATTTCAAGTCGGAGGTCGGGATCGACTCAGTCAAACGCGTGCTCATCGGAGTGGTGACCGCTTCGGCCCTGCTCCATTTTTATTACGACGGATTTATTTGGAAAGTAACGCGAAAAGTCCACTCGCCAATCTCTCGGCATCGGCGGCGGCACCGCAGATGTTTCGAGAAAAGGCTTTCTCCCGAGTTGGGCCCTGCACGGCGCGAAATGGGTGGCTATTTTTGTCATTCCACTTGGTGCACTCTGGCTAAGGGAGGTACGCGTTCCCCGGAATCAACTTGAACGCTTGGCTCAGATCGTCGCCGACCTGCCCGCAGGCGAACGCCAACATACCAATTACGCCAAGGCTTTGCAGGAGACCGGCCGCCTCGATGACGCGGCCAGGGAATTTTCCATCGCGTTAAGCTTTAATCCAGGTTCCGCCATGGCTCACGCCAATCTGGCCGCTGTCCTCCTGAGCAAAGGAAAACCGGAAGAGGCACGGACCCAGTTTGAAACGGCGTTGCGGATTCAACCAAATAAGGCCGAGTTCCACTCCGGTTATGCCTATGTTCTGGAGCAACTCGAACGCCCTGAGCAAGCGGCGGAGGAATGCGAAGCCGCCGTCAGGCTGGAACCAAAGTCCGCGCAAGCCCGCTATAGCTATGGCGCTTTCCTGGAAAAACACGAGCGACTGGAAGAAGCGATGGTGCAGTATCGGCAGGCTGTCCAGAATGATCCTCGTTTTACTGATGCTCAGATCGATCTCGCGAGCGCGCTTTTCGCAAAAGGCGACTTGGAGGAAGCAAAGGCGCATTATCTGGAGGCGATCCGGCTCGATCCAAAGCTCGCCCAGCCTCATAATTACCTGGGAAAGATTTTTCTCCGCGAAGGCAACGTTTCTGGCGCGATCTCACAATTCGAACAAGCCTTGCGTCTTCATCCCGACTTTCCGGAGGCGGAGGAAAACTTACGCCTTGCCAAGGCAAGCAACTCGCAATCCCCTTTGCCATCGCCCAAGTAGGATCCGGATTTTCGCGAAAGAAAACATTCGTGGTGGCAAACCGTTCTCTGCGCGGGTGAAATAAGCACCGCGCCATTTACTGGTGGCGACGGGCGCGCGCTGTTTGCTTGATATCTTGCGAGCCTGCCCGAGATGCGGCCGGCTGGAGGCACTCGCCTAACGGGCTAATTTTCGGAGCCAACGAGTCACTGGCATGCCCGTGCCAGGCCGTCTTGGTCTCGGGCAGTGGCGCGGCGGCGCAGCCGCCGGCGTTCATCGAATCCCCTGATCCCCGTCGAGCGTTGCAATCATTTCCAGGACCGCTTCGCCGTCCGCCGGGCCCAAATCCCGCCCAGCCAGCAGGCCGGCAAGGCCAGTGCCGCCAGAACGAATGGATACCAATGGGCACCAAGACTCCACATCATGATACCGCCAGCGATATTCGCTGCTGAGCCGAGCGCGCCGAGAATGATCGCGTGCCCGACCGGCCGGTTGGGGGCAAGACGCCCCGTGATCCATCCTCCAAAAATATTGTAGATGTTGCGATAGAGGGTCGCAAAGGCAAGGCAGGTCGTGCTCAATGTTGCCGCCTGATCGGGCGGCGGAAACAATCCTATCTTCTCCAACCCCATGTCGGTAACCGTGTGCAGTACTCCGACGACGATAAAACCGGCGATCACCGCGCCCATGCTTTTGAGCCAGTTCATCCTGCCTTAGTCTTGTGCTCGAACAACGGGAAAGCCTCAAGTCCGGACAACGGGCGTAAGCAGTCTTCGGAAGTGTTATCGCGCGAAAAGCGAAGCTCCATACTGCAGGTACTGGCTGCATCTCGTCTGCCAGGACATCCGGTGCGTAAATTTCCAGATAATTGATATGGTGACCGGCTTGGTTTGGCCGCATCCCTTTATCGATTGATCTTCTCAAAGCGAGAGGCGGATTGCCCTCAGCGCCCATCGCTACGCTGCCGCGTTCAGCAGAGCAACGCATTTCAAGACCGGTGATAACACGGCCGCTATAACTCATCACAAAACTGGTGGCGGGTTGCTGATTCTTCGGGGCGGCATGGAGATCGTGGTTCTCAAGCAAGAACCGGCCTCCCAGTAGATGCATTGCCTGGTCGATGATTGTTTGCCGGGTGCGCTCCCCCTCACCAGGAGCGATTTTGCCCTGGTCATTGATATTAAGAGCATTCCCCACCGCCAGCGAAACATACTGATTGGGAAAGTCGGCGGCATAAACCTGGAAGACCTTCTGCCATGCCCCTACATATTTACGCGGCGTGTAAGAGTCATTTTGCCACTTCCTAGGATCCCGTGGCAACGTCATCTCTTCCGAAACTGATGTCGGTCCATCCGCTGCAACCACTCCAAAAGCAGGCGACTTTCCGTACCGGTCGCTAAGTTGTTTCAGGAATGCGCACCAACGGTTAAGGTACACGCTATCCCATGGCATGGGAAGGCTCAGAACTGTGCCCTTGCCAGGACCATATTGAACTGAAAACTTTTCAGTCTTTACACCTTCCATGGCCCAGGCCGGAGCAAAAAACCCGGGGTAGATGCAGAGTTGTACCCATTTCTTTGATGATTCTGCGGCAGCGAACAGTTCATCCAGCTTCGACCAATCCGGTTTCCCTTCAACCGGCTCGATGTCACTCCAGTGGATCTGAAACCCGACGCCACTGATGAAGGGATTCTTCAACGCTTGTTCGTTCAGTGCTCGGTCCTGTTGCGGCGAGTTTTCTACATGTCTAACTACAACGAGTCCGCTCGGTGCAGAGTCATCGGTTGATGCACGCGGCTGTCCGGGTTTTGCGTTTGCAGCGGTCGGAACCGACGGCAAGGCACCAGCCAAAATAAGAGCAATGTGAAGGGCAAGCCTCGCGGATACTTGCGTACTTTCTTGCTCCGCGAAAGCGTTATCGCGCGAAAAGCGAAGCTCCATACTGGGTACTGGCTGCATCTCGTCTGCCAGGACATCCGGTGCGTAAATTTCCAGATAATTGATGTGGTCACCGGCTTGGTTTGGCCGCATCCCTTTATCGATTGATCTTCTCAAAGCGAGAGGCGGATCGCCGTCAGCGCCCATATCTGCGCTTTCGTGTTCGGCGGAGGTGCGCATTTGAAGGCCGGTGATCATGCGCCCACTATAACCAATCACAAAACTGGTGGCGCCGTGCTGAACCGGACCTGCACTGAGGTCGCTGTTCTGAAGTACAAACCGGCGTCCCAGGAGACCCACCGCCTGGTCGATAATGGTTTGCCTGGTGCGCTTGCCCTCACGAGGATCTCTTTTGCCCTGGTCATTAATATTGAGACCAGACCCCACTGACAGAGAGACGCACTGATTAGGGAAGTCGGCGGTATAAACCTGGAAGACCTGCTGCCATGCCTCTATATATTTGCGCGGCGTATACGAGTCATCTTGCCACTTCTTCAGATCCTCTGGCTTCTGTGGCAAGGTCATCTCTGCAGACACCGATGTCGGTCCATCTGCTGCGATGACTCTAAATGCAGGCGACTTTCCGTACCGGTCGCTCAGTTGTTTCAGGAAGGCGAACCAGCGGTCAAGGTATACCCGATTCCACGGCATCGGAAGCCTCTCACCCGTGCCTTTGCCAGGTCCATATTGGATCGGGAACAGTTGGGTCTTTGCGCCTTCCACGGCCCATGCCGGAGCAAAAAAGCCGGGGAAGATGAGGAGCTGCACCCATTTCTTTGATGATTCTGCAGCAGCGAACAGTTCATCCAGCTTCGACCAATCCGGTTCTCCTTGAACCGGCTCGATGTCGCGCCAACGGATCTGAAACGCGACGCCACTGATGAAGGGATTCTTCAACGCTTGTTCGTTCAGTGCTCGGTCCTGTTGCGGCGAGTTGGTTACATTTCTAACTACAACGAGTCCACTCGGCGCAACGTCATCAGTTGAGGCCCGCAGCGGCCCGGGTTTTGCGATTGCAGCGGTCGGAAGCAACGGCCAGGCATTGGCCAAAACAAGGGCAATGCGAAGAGCAACCCTTGCAGATTCTGCCCCACGTTGCATCATCATCGTCGCTCGTATTTCCGCTCATTGGTCAGGCCATTCCTGGCAATGCGCGTTACAAGTTCGAGCGGATTCGACCCAGTTGCAATGGAGGCGCAGCTATCAACGAGTTTCAGAAGATCCTTAAAGGCGTGGTAGCGAATGAACCGATCGGCGCGCTGGTTCACCTCGGTCTCGGCCGCGCGTACGTCTTATCCGGCGATTCGGCCAAAGCTAAAACCGCTTACCAGCAGCCTCTTCAAAACAATGCGCCCGGCGGGGGTCGAACCCACAACCTTTGGCTCCGGAGGCCAACGCTCTATCCAGTTGAGCTACGGGCGCGCGAGAATTGAGACAGGGCCACAAGTTGACACGGATTTCCACAGATAAAAACAAATCAACCACGCCCTCGTAATCGTGCTCAGCCGCCGCGAGGTAGCGGCAAAGGACCTCTGCGTCACCGCCCTAATTTCCACCCCAGACCCCGGCTCCTCCCAAACTGGTGGATCGGGCGCTCCGAGCGCGATGTTATAGCCAAGGCGGCAGAGCCGCTTATTTAGAGCGCCGCCGGCGCTCTTGTTTTAACATCGCGCTCGGAGCGCGCGATCCACCTTTGTCCTGTTGGATCGTTCGGGATTGTTTGAGATTCGCGTTATTCGCGGGCGAAATCGATTGGCTCGCCTCGCTAAGGCTACTCCGAAAGCTTTCGCGAGCGGGCGGCATGCCAAGAGCGCGCGCGATTCACCGGCTCCGAGTAATCTTTCGATTGATTTTCTTCCCTCTCGAGCGAAGATATTTGCCCGCCTCCGCCAAGGCTACTCCGAAAGGTTTCGCGAACAGGCAGCGTGGCAGGCCCGCTCTGGTAAGGAGCGGCTCGGCGAACCGGAGCACAACTTTATGAACCGCATCATCGCAGCAATCGAAAAGGAACAGCAAAAGACCGACGCCTCGAAGTTTGGGGTCGGCGATAGCGTGCATGTTCACACCCGGGTGGTCGAAGGCGACAAGGAACGCATCCAGATATTTACCGGCATTGTCATCGGGCGAAAAGGCAGCGGCCTCAACGAAACCTTTACCGTGCGCCGCATTTCCTACGGCGAAGGAGTCGAGCGCGTGTTTCCTCTGCACTCGCCCCGCATCGCAAAAGTGGAAGTCGAGAAGGCAGGGAAATCGCGCCGGGCCAAGCTGAATTATCTCCGGACCCGCAAAGGCAAGGAAGCGACGGCCGTTCGCGAGTAGCGCGAACCAAACGCTGAAATACTGAAAGCTGAAAAGCTGGAATAAAGGTGCGCAATCCCTGCCTCCGCTCACATAAGCCACTGATGTGTAGCCACGTCGCTGCGCGACGTGCGATCCACCTCGGTGCTACATAAATCCACTGATGTGTAGCCACGTCGCTGCGCGACGTGCGAATTCTAATCTGCGAAAATCTGTGTAATCTGCGGGCGGAACAAGAGCGTCGAAAGACGCTCGATATCTATAGTGAAGGCCCTGCCCCTTGGGTCTTAACATCGCGCGCGGAGCGCGCGATCCACCTCTGGTTCGTATAAGCCACTGAAGCTCAAACATAATCCATCACGCCCTGACGCGAATCGCTTTGCAGATTGCCGGCTTGCTGATTCCCTGGAGGTTGGAGCTTGGAACTTGCAGCTTTTTCAATCTGTAGCCACGTCGCTGCGCGACGTGCGAACCGGCCACAGGCCGGTTGCTACAAGATTGAATTCTAATCTGAGAAAATCTGTGATGATCTGTGGCGAGATTGTTTCATTTTGATCGGGAAACCGAAGTGAGCGGGATCGAGCGAATCAAATAATTTCAGCTTTTCAGCTTTCTACATTTCGCTGCTAAGATGCAGCGAAATGTATCGCCGCTGTGGTTTTCGCTACGAGAAACAACTGCGCGCTGTCGGCATCGCCCGGGTCGCCGGCATTGATGAAGCCGGCCGCGGTGCCCTCGCCGGTCCCGTGGTCGCTGCGGCAGTCGTCTTGCCCGACAAATTTCGCCATCGCAAACTGAAGGACTCGAAACAACTCGCGCCCGAATTGCGCGAGAAAATCTACGACGAACTGGTCAAGGACACCGAAATCGCCTGGGCCATCGGCGTGGTCGATCAGGAAGAGATCGACCGGATGAATATCCTGCGCGCCACCCACAAGGCGATGCGCGCCGCCGTCGCGGCCCTGGCCGGCCCTCCCGAGCACGTCCTGATCGACGGCCTGCCCGTATTTCCGTTCCCGTTTCCCCAAACCGCCATTGTCGAGGGCGATTGCATCAGTCTTTCAATCGCGGCCGCCAGCGTCATCGCCAAAGTCACGCGCGACGCGATGATGCGTGACTTCGGCGCGCGCTTTCCCGAGTATTACTTCAGCCAGCACAAGGGCTACTGCACCGAACTGCATCTGACCAAACTCCATGAGCTCGGACCTTGTCCAATCCATCGCCGCTCTTTCGAGCCGGTGGCGCAGCCGCTTCTCGCGCTCGACGGCTTCATCTGAGCACGTCCACGCCCGCGGCGCGCGCGGCGAACGACTGGCCGCCCGTTTTCTGCGACGTCACGGATACAAAGTCCTGTATCGAAATTTTAAGCCCAAATGGGGTGGCGCCGGACAGATCGACCTGGTCTGCCGAGATCAGGAAACACTGGTCTTTGTGGAAGTAAAAACGCGCGGCAGCGAAGATTTTGGCCGTCCCGTGGACGCGGTGCACACCGATCAGCAGCGGCGCATTTCACGCGGCGCACTGGCCTGGCTGCGCATGCTCGACAATCCCGAGATCCCGTTTCGTTTCGACGTCGTGGAAGTGCTCACTGCCGGAGAACGAGAAACCGCGCCTGGAGCTCATCCAAAACGCCTTCCAACTCTCCAAGCCGTACATGTATTAGGAAAGTTGATGGTTGAGAGTTGATGGTTGAGAGAGCCGAACGCAAACATCCCGTAACGATCTCCTCATCCTAATCGTGCTCGTGCTCGTAATCGCGTCCCGATCCTGATCCTGATCTTACTCCGATCCTGACGATGCTGGAGGCTGGATGCTTGCCGCGCCGACTTGTGACGCCGAAGCTTTAGCGTAGGAGCAAGCCTCGGCGAAGGCGGGACTTCTGCCTCTCTGCCTCTGACCTCTGACCTCTGACTTCTGACTTCCGCCTTCCTGACCCTTCCGTTTTCCATTTCAATAGCCGTGCAAATGAAAACTCGCGCTTCTTTCCGTTCTTTGCCTCGGCGCCATCGCCGCCTTCATCCTTCCGGCCGAGGCGGCCCGACCCAAGGTCAAGAAACAGCAATACACTCCCGCGCCGACTCCCACCCCTACGCCGGCACCGTCGGTCGATCTCTCGCGTTTCATGTCCACCAATCTGGATAAGATTCTTGGTCCACTGGATCAGAACCTTCCCATGCCGCGCGCCGAGCTGGCCCAGTTGCGGACTTCATTCTCCAGTCGCTTCAGCAAGGCAACTTTGGCCGAGCGTCCTCAGTTTCAGGCCGCCATCAGCGTGTGCGATGCCATTTCGCAAGCCATGAATGAGCGCGACAAGAGCATGCTCAATCCAGCCGCCGTCAACTGGACGGCCCGGAGCGTTCAGCTGCGCGCCAACATCGAGCAGTTGATGGCAAACGAAAAGGCGGCGGAAATTCCCAGCGCACCGGCGCATTAACTTTGTGCCGGTCCTTCTACATTTGTCTTGCATTTTGTCTTACATATGCCAGAATGTAGGAAATGGACAGCACCCTCACTTTGAGACTTTCGAGCACGCAACGGGCCGCGCTGAAGCGTCGCGCCCGAGCGGAAGGCAAGAGCGAGTCAGCCCTCGTGCGCGAAATCCTGATCGGAGAGACTCAGCGGGGATTCGATTTTACCCGCGTCCTGCCCCTGGTCGGTGGTCTGAAGATGCCGACAGGCCACGGGCCGGAGAATCCCTGGCGCAAGAAAATCCGTGACCGCAACTGGCGCCCATGAGGCGATGTCTTTTGGATACGGGCCCGCTCGTTGCGTTGCTCGTTCGGTCCGAACCACAGCATGCCGCCGTGCGCGAAGCATTCCGCCGGTTGCACGCGCGCCTGGTCACGACGGGCGCCGTCCTGACCGAGGCATTTTATTTTCTGTCGGAGATCGAGAACGGGCCGGCCAGCCTTGCTTCATTTCTTGAGTTGAGCGCGGCGGAGGTGTTCGACGTATTTCATGCTGAAGCGCTGACCACGTCTGCGCGCCTGATGTCGAAGTACCGGGACACTCCCATGGATTTTCCCGATGCCACGCTGGTCTGGACGGCGGAGCAGACCGGAACAGAGCAAATACTCACGCTGGATCGTCGCGGGTTTTCGACCTACCGATTCGGTAAGACACGACGTTTCAAATTACTCCTCGACTGACATCAGAGGAACATGAAACACGTCGCATAGCGACGTGGCTACAAAAGGATTTAACCGCGGATTACCCACTTAGCTTTTCTCTGTAGCGGCGCTCTCCGAGCGCCGAACCTTTGTCGCCTGCTCCCTGCATTTGCCCCCGCAAAGTCAATTTCCTCTGGCCCTTCGGCGGTCGGAGACCGCCGCTACAGAAGAGACTGACCGCGGATTACGCGAATTACGCAGATGGGATAAAGCAAATGGAGTGATGGAGAAGAAGGGATTCCAGGAATTCCCATCCGTGCCATCCGCGTAATCCGCGGTGAATCCCCTCTGGCGATTTCGGCGCTCGGAAAGCGCCGCTACAGGAGGTCGGAACAGGCGGCTATCTGGTTCCTATTCGATACAGCCGCCAACGGTCTTCGAAGCGCGTCCCGCAGTAAGTGTAAACCGGCGATCCAATACGTTGCAGCGTCGGGGTCGTCTGGAGCCAATCCGGCAATCCCGAGGCGCCATCCATCAGGCGAGCCGCGAAGGTTTTTCCGGCGGCTGTCTGATCCATTTCTCCTGTGTCATAAAAATGGAAGTAATTCTGGAGCTGATCGCCTTCGTGGACTGCGACATGGGTGAGACCACGTTCCAGAGCGACTTGCCGGGCGGCTGCGCCATCCGAATCTGCGAAAAACTTTGTCGCCGCGTGGAGACCGTCGAGGTTTTCCCAGTAGTAGGAGGCCACTGACGCTCCCTCGCCGAAATAATGCAGGGCCGGCGCAAAGTCGAGTTCGGCCATGACGCGAGTGCCAGGTCCCTCTGCCGCTTGGAAAGCCAGAGCCAGCCGCTTATTCAGAACGGGGTTGGTCAGGGTTTTCGGAGCGGTGCGCTGCTCGACGATGTCGTTCACCTGGCGGTAACGCCGGTTCATAAATAAAATCGGCTGCACGAGCAAAATCACCAAGAGCAGAAACCCGACGATCGATTGCATTCGATCGGACAATCGCTCGGCGCAGCATTCGCCACGCACAAACGCCGGCCACGACGGCAAGCCACGCATTCATGGCCGCATACAAACCAAACCAGCGTATTTGCATATAGCCGAGGCCTAACGTCCCCAACGTGACAGCGAGCGACAGCCACATGACCGCCCACTCGCCGACCCGAAGATTTGAGAAAGTGGTCAGGGCGATGGCCAACACCACGAACAGCGGAAGGATGCCGAGGTTCGTGAGGAAGAGCGCACCGGGATTCGATTTGGCAAACACCGGCAGCGAACAAAACTCTTGAATGAAATGGTGCAGTCGCAGCATCTGGGGATCCCTGAGTGCGTGCCAGGTTGGCGGACCGAAAAATATGAGAAGCGGGACGAGCGCAACAATTGCCGTGCAGAACAGCCCTTTGGCGAACGGCGCCGCGACATGATTCTTTTCCGCGTAACGCGCACGTAGAAACTGGCAAAGAGCCTCGCCCATGGCGACGACCCCGAGGCTGTAGAGCGGTCCGTTCACTTCGAGATGAAAAGCCAGATGGTTGGGAAAGTATTCGAGCAGATAAAACAGGAACGATCCCACGCCCGCGATCCAGCCCCAACGACGCCAAAGCTCTGGCTTTATCTGCACGTCGCCGCCAGCGGGAAGTTTGGGCGCGCTGAGCGCAAGCACGAGACCGGCGCCAAAAAGCATCAGGAGAAGCATTTCTCCGACGACGGCGCTGACCCACAGGCTCAATGCCGCAAACACAGCGGAGACAAGGAACCAGCGTCTCGCACGTCGAAGATCTGGAATCTCCAGCTGTCCGATAACCGGGATGGCCGTTTTTGCACTCGCGCCATCGCCGCCTTTGCGAATCCATCCGGCGCCGCCAAAGACGAGCCCCGCGAGCATCAGCAGTCCGAAGAGGCAATGAAGGGTCTGATGGCCCGGACGCAGTGGCTGAAAAACCCAGCCGACATCTCCCGAGCTCACAAGATAGACCATGAACAGGCCGGCGGGGATTGGCCCGACGCGTCGAAAAAGCGCCCATCCCACTCCGCAACTGAGGAGGATAAGCAACGATGGGTTCAGCCAGACGGAAGCCTGCTCCAACGCCACTGGCCAGCTTTCGCCGGTGATCAATTGTCGCGTCTTGCCGAAAAGGACAAGTAACCAGGAGATGCTCTGGCTCCAATGAACCTGGCGACCGTAAGGCGCGTTATCGGCGTAGGTATAACGAACTCGCATGGTCTCGCCATCGCCAATCCGTTTCGCGTAGCTGAGCCAATAGTAGCTGTCGTTCTCGAGATAAATTCCGCCCGGTCGCTCGGTCGTCCTCCGCGGCAGCCAGAGGCCGGAAGCCGGCATCAACAATCTTGGCGGCACGATCCCAGGCCCACGCATCGTAGCAGACGTAAGCGACGGCCAGGAGCGCGAGCAACGCGCCAAGGATCAGGCCAGATAATCGCGCCATCTGGAAACAAAAAGCCCGTCTGGCGAAACACCAAACGGGCTTTTCGGAATAATTTCGATGTTAGCTCGTCTTCCGGCGAAACCGTTGCACGCCAATGAGAAGACCGAGGCCAAGAAGAACCGTCGTGGTGGGCTCGGGAACGGAAGTGAGCACCTGTATAAAACCATTTCCCGTGAACGCAGGTCTTCATTCGCCGCGCCACTGCCGATCGCGCCCCACTGGCCAGCAGCCTGCTTGCGTACACCGTCTATGAACAACGCGTTGACCGTGTCGGTGCCCGTGTAATTTAGATTCACCAGGTCGTCAGTGCGTGCAGTCAATCCGATGCTCAAAGTCGCGCTGTCGGCGATGTAGTTGTTCACACCTTGCAACGTGAACGTCACATTTGCGCCGGTGATACTCACATTTCCGGCTTGCCGAATGCGCCGTCGTGTCGCAGAGATAGTTGTTCCGCCGACATCATGGTCCCACCAGAATAGGTGTTCGCATTATTCAAGCGTCAGCGTCCAGCTGCCCGCCGTGACTTAAAGTTCCCGCCGTGCCCGATGCCGTTAAAGTCAGCGACCACCCCGCTGATACGACCGCGTTGCCAGTTGCCGTTAATCACAAGCGTGCGTCCGGTTCCCGAGGCATCCAGACAGAAAAATTCCCGCCTGAAGCGTCGTAGTGCAGCTGAATTGTTGACCGTGAGTGTGCGGCTGACCGCGCCCGCAGCAGTGACGCTATTGGTAAAAGTAATGGCGTTGCTTCCGGCGATCGTGGCCAGTTCCGACGCTCAAGCATCACGGCATTTCCGATGGTCACGCGCGCTACTCGCTTGAAATCGTCGATGACGCAGTTGACGGTGAACGTGCCTGTCCCAAGCGCGCCGTCGTCACCCAACACCACAGTTTCACCCGATGTGGCAGTCTCGATCGATGCACCGCCGCTAAAGGTATTGTGCCGTTTAGCTCAATGATGCCCGTGCCACCTCTGAGGCTTAACGCTGATGCCGGTGCCAGAAATTCCGCCATTTACAATCAAGCGTTCCACCAGCACGCGCTCTGAAAGAATGTGAAGTGGAACCGGTTGGCCGACGCGAGGATCAAAGGTGCGTCAATGGTGTTTGTGTCCACGAAGTAATCTGCGTTACGAATGTGCGGCCGCACTGGAATTGGCGGCCCCGCTCGAACCGCTGGTGCTGTTGCCCGGTGAGCGTCAGCGTAGCGCCGACCTGTGCTCGTAAGATCATAGCCCGAGGAGGCGGTTCCGGATAAAGAAGAGCCCGAGCGTTTGAGAGCGAGGCGCTCAGGTTTGGCTGGGTGACTTCAGCCGCATTGAAAATTGCCCACATCCCCTATTCCTGGAGCGGTACCGCCCTGATTCGCTTCCGCGCGTTATAATCCGTCACCGGTGTTACCCCAAGTCCGTTCGGGCTGCCTGAGCGGATTGGCTGAATAAAACTGCCACCGCAACGATGGCGACTGCGGTAAGTGTAATTGCTTTCATAATACTCCTCTTTGGTCTCTGGACGCGTGTTAAAAACGGTCCGTTTGTGAAGGGTCGAGTTTGCCGGGCCGGGCCCGATAAAGGCAAGCCTTTTTTTCATCTTTTTCGCAATTTTTCATAAAGAACCGAAAGCGCGTAAAAATGGCGCCGCCGCCTGGCCTTTAGTTAGGCTTTCGCGGATCGGATTGGGGATTTTTTTTTACCGCGGATTTCGCGGATATGGGTGCGGCGACCAGCCTTCGCGCAAGGCTACGGCTCGGCAAGCAGAGCGCCGCGGCTACAGGGGCGGCAGGCGAAGCTCCAAATTCCAAGCTCCAACATCCAATGAAATTCCAATCACTAAGCTCCAATGAGACCGCGGTGTGTTTTACTCACACGGTCACGCTAATTTCGGCATCTAGTATCCAGAATCCAGATCTAGTATCCAGTATCGATCAGGATCAGGATTACGATCAGGATCAGGATTCAGAGGAGTTCGTACGACCCGCCTTCGCCAAGGCTACGGCGCGGCAGGCAGCTCAAAGTAATTCGTAGGAAAGGACGCTCAGGCAATAAATTGCGGCCGTTTCCACCCGCAGGATGATGGGGCCGAGCGTGATTGGCTGGCAGCCGTGAGTTCGGGCGAGGGAAAGTTCCGCCGGGGTGAAATCGCCTTCCGGACCGATGAGCATGAGGACGCTCGCCGGGCGATCACCGTGTTCGCTCGCGTAATTCGTCAGGATTTTTTTTAGATGCAGCGCGTCTGATTGGAGCGAGCCGATGAGCTGGAGGTTCGCCGCGGCGAATCCGTCCTTTGGCGGATCAAAATTTGTAGCCACGTCGCTGCGCGACGTGCGAACCGGCCGCAGGCCGGTTGCTACACTGGAATTGCCGCCGGGGACGGCGGCCCCTACAGAAGAGAAGAAGTCTTTCAGTTTTCGCGGAGCGTGCACTTGCGGCAGCCAGTTCTGGCCGCATTGTTTGGCCGCTTCGATGGCAACCTGCTGCCATTTCGCCTGTTTCAGAGCGGCTTCCTTCGGATCGAGATCGACGATCGTTCGCTCGGAGATAAGCGGCGCGATTTCGGCCGCGCCGATCTCGACTGCTTTCTGCACGATCAGATCCATGTTTTTACCCTTGGGAATGGCTTGCCCAAGGGTAATGCGACAACGCAAGGGCGGCGTCTCCGTTTCATGCAGCTTTTTGAGATGGATTTCGTCGCGGCCAAGATCCATGACCTGCGCCGTCACCTCGCGGCCACAGCCGTTGAACAAAACCGCTTTATCGCCGACCAGCATGCGCAAGACGTCGCGCGCATGGTGCAGTTCCGATCCGGTCAAGTCAGCGCGTCGGGATTCCAATGCTCAGGCGGGATGTAAAAGCGATGCACAAGAAAGAATCTTACCGCGGATTACGCGGATAACACGGATCCAGAAAGAAGAAAAATCTGCAGTCGATTAAAAATCCATTAATCCGCGTCCATCCGCGTTATCCGCGGTTAAAAAACAATGATGAGGCAGCTTCGCCGCGGAGTTTAGCATCGCCCGCGCCTCCTTCGCCAAGGCTACGGCGCGCCGGGGGAGCGGCCGATCCACCTGGTTTCAGCGCGTCGGGATTCCAATGCTCAGGCGGGATGTAAAAGCGATGCATGCTTTTCTAAAGCTCCAATAGAGAGCGGGCGGCGCGTTCTTTGGATATTGGAATTTGGAGTTTCTTTGGAGCTTGGATGCCCGCTCGCGAACGCTTTCGGAGTTGGCGATTTGGTGCTTCGCTCTGAAGGAGCGACTCATTTTTCCGTGCGGAAAGTTCCCGTGACCTGGCGGAGTTGGGCGTTGTTCTGGGGCCAGCGCGACTTCAGGGTCCAGCTGAGAATTTGATGAAAATGCCCGCCGTCATCCACGGTGGTATGAAGAAAGACAAGGTTTGTTCCGTCCTCCGTGCCGCTCAATTCGTCCTGCCAAGCCGGTTTGCCGTCGATGGTGAGAGCGACCGGATCAGTCGCTGAAGCATTGGTCATTTTCTTGAGCATGGAATCGCGGGTGAGCTGATGGTGTTTCTGCAAAGTCATGCCTTCCAAATCGGATTTATCCTCCGAGAGCACGAGCAAGTACTGCTCTTTTGCGCGATTACCAACCTGCAGTGACGCCTTTTTGTTGAGCTCAAGCACGGTCCAATCGCCCGGCACGGTGACCCGCGCGTTGCCTTCCGTGGCCACCATTTCCCGGGTTTCCTTCGCGCGCTCACGCGCCATCGCCCGTTCTTTCACGACCATCGGAATGATGAAGGCCGGGATGAGGAGAAGATAGAAGACGAGCGCAACGTAGCCGAGGATGAGACCAGCGGTGGCCATCCCGCTACCGCCGAGCGCGCCGCCGGATTTTCGAATGGTCGATCGGCCGATGTGTCCGCAAATGATCGCCGGAATGGCGGTGAAGAATCCGCAGAAAAAGAAGGAAAGGATTCCGAGGACGAGACTCCAGATGGCAATGGGCGCGTTGGGCCCGAGAGGTTGCGGAATCGCGGGCGGAGGCGGTGGGGTCGCTGGGCTGGTGGGCAAGGGCGGAATGGTTTCGTCGCTCATGATGGAAAAACATGAAACACGTCGCATAGCGACGTGGCTACAAAAGAATCTAACCGCGAATTACGCTAATTACGCGAATGAAAGTCAGAGGAACATGAAACACGTCGCACAGCGACGTGGCTACACATTTTGCGATTTTTAGCCGGGTCCATCCGCGTTATCCGCGGTTAAGTAAAGATCTGGGCGGCGAATTTAACCGCGGATTACGCAGATGAAAAATTACGGGAACATGAAAACACACGTCGCACAGCGACTGGCCGCTTCGGCGGTCGCGAGACCGCCGCTACAGGGGCGGAGGGATTATGATCAGAAGTCGGCGCATTCAGAATCCACCGCCTGGCGTGTAGTTAGGCTTCACGGTTCGGATATTTTTTCACCGCGGATTACGCGGATGCGGGGACGCGGCAACAGAGAGCGCCGCGGCTACAGGAGCAAGGCAAAGCTCCAAGCATCCAGCATCCAGTATCCAGCATCCAGTATCCAGCATCCAGCATCCAGTATCGTGCTCTTTATCTGAAGAATTCCTTGGCGCGGTCGATGAAGCTTTTGCGCATGGGGGTGTTTTCTTCGCCGCATAAGTTGGCAAATTCCTCGAGTTTCTGGCGTTGCTGGCCGTTCAGGCGGGTCGGGACTTCGACGATGACGCGGGCGATCAAATCCCCGCGTTCCCGGCCGTTGACGTTCGTGATGCCTTTGCCGCGAAGCTTGAACATCTGCCCGCTTTGCGTGCCAGCCGAAACCTTGACCTGCGCTTTGCCTTCCAGCGTCGGGACCGGGATCTCTCCTCCGAGCGCGGCGACAGAAAACGAAATTGGCACTTCGCAGTAAAGATTGTCTTCGTCGCGCTGAAAGACCTTGTGCTCTTTTATATGAATGACGACGTAGAGATCTCCGGGCGGTCCGCTCCGGATTCCGGCCTCGCCGTTGTTGGAGGAACGAAGCCTCGCGCCGTCGGCGATGCCGGCGGGAATTTTCAATTTGATTCGGCCAGCCTTTTCCACACGCCCCTCGCCTTCGCATTCACGGCAGGGCTTGTCGACGACCTGGCCGACCCCGCGACAACGCGAACACGTTTGCGAGACCTGGAAAAAACCGCGTGAACTGATGACCTGGCCGCGGCCCCCGCAGGTGGGACAGTTGACCGTACGCGAGCCAGCCTCAGATCCGGTTCCCTGGCAATGCCCACAGGCGTCTAGCTTGCGCACCTCGATCTCCTTATCCACGCCAAAGGCCGCCTCCTCGAGGGTGATTTGCAAGTCGTAGCGCAGATCGGAACCGCGTTGCCGATCTTCGCCGGCACCGCCGCCCCCGAAAAAGGTCTCGAAAATTCCACCGCCCCCGCTGAATACCTCCCGAAAGATGTCAAAGGGATCGTGGAATCCGCCGCGACCGAAGCCGGCGCCACCCTGCGCGAAAGCGGCATGTCCAAACCGGTCGTAGGCCGCGCGCTTTTCCGGGTCGATCAGAACGTCATAGGCTTCGCCGAGCTCTTTAAATTTCTCCTCGGTATGCGGATCGTCCGGATTTTTGTCGGGGTGATACTTGACTGCGAGCTTGCGATAGGCGCGCTTGACCTCTTCCTCCGTGGCGGTGCGTTGCACGGAGAGGACTTCGTAGTAATCGCGTTTGGTGGTGGGCATTGGCGTTTCTTACTTAGCAGAAAGTTTTGTTCCTTCTACTCGCTCTCTTGATGTAGCCACGGCGCTGCGCGCCGTGTAAACCGGCCGCAGGCCGGTTGCTACAGATTGCGGAATTTTCAGAGAATCATGAGTGATGGATGGATGGTGACTGGAATCAAGCAACCTCGGGGCCAAGAAGGGCGATTATCCGCCTTCGCGCAAGGCTACTACCGAAAGCGTTCGCGAGCAGGCGGCGCGGCAAGCGATCAGGAGCAGGAGCATGAGCAGGAATGGGAGGAGAAGGGCGATCGATCACGGGACGGAAGAATCTGATCTCCCGCCTTCGCCAAGGCTACGGCGTGGCATGCTGACCTCTGACCTTTGACCTCTGATATCTGGCCTCTGTTACCTGGCCGTCCCACTGGAGACGACCACGCTGGAGGGCCGCAGCAGGCGATCACGGAAGCGATAGCCGCGGCGGGTTTGGCGGACGACTACGCCTTCGGGAACTTCTGCGCTCGGTTCGTGCGCGATCGCCTCGTGAAGATTGGGATCGAACTTCGTTCCGACCGCGTCGATTGGCTGCAAACCGCTTTCGACAAGAAAATCGTTCAGTTGCTTGAGGACCAGACTCATGCCGGAGAAAATGGGCGACGATTCGCCTTCACCACGGGCGGCGGCGAGTCCCAATTCGAAATTGTCGACGATCGGGAGAAGTCGCTCGAGCAGCGAACCGTTGGCATACTTAATGGCGTCCTCCTTTTCGCGGGCACCGCGTTTCTTGTAATTTTCGAAGTCAGCCTGACTGCGGGCCGCCAGATCGCGAAACCGATCGAGATCGGCCTGCAAGCCGGCCAACGGATCATCCCCTTCGCTTTCGGGGGGCGGCGTCCGTCTCGTTTTGTTTTCTTCGGTTGAGGGAATTTTCTTCATGTTTTGCGGATGGCGATCATGGTGATGTCATCGTTCTGTCTCTGGGAACCGACGAAGCTACGCACGTCGTCGATCACTCGCGTGACAATGGCCGAGGCGCCTTTCATAGCACTGGCGCGGACCGATTGGATCATGCGATCGATGCCGAATTCATAACCCTCGCCATCGAGCGCTTCCGTCACCCCGTCGGTGTAAAGCACGAGGCAATCATCGCGCTCGAGAGGGACATTGAAGTCGCCCGTTATCCTATCGAACACGCTGCCACTGTCAATTCCGAGGACCATGCCGGGCGGCTTGATCGGGGTCACGGTTTGGGTGGCGCGCTTGTAGAGTAGTGGAGCGTCGTGGCCCGCGCGCGAGAGGGTGATGCGAGCATGCACGTGATCAAGGATGAGGTAGGCCATGCTGATAAACATGTCCTCTTTGATATCGGGATAGAGCTGCCGATTGACCTTTCTCAAGACATCGGAGGGCGAAGGGTTGTGCGCGGCCTGGCTGCGCAAAACGCTGCGACAGATCGCCATGATGAGCGAAGCGGGCACGCCTTTGCCGGAAACATCGGCGATGGCCACGCCGAGGCGTTCTTCGTCGACCTTGATATAATCGAAATAATCGCCGCTGACCTGCCGGGCTGGAACGTTAATGCCGCTGATCTCAAAACCGCTGACGGCGGGAGATTCGGCCGGAAGCAGGATGCGCTGGATATCGCGCGCGATTTCCAAATCGTGATCGAGGCGCTTCTTCTCGTTAGCTTCCGAATAAATGATGGCGTTGTAGAGCGCGAAGGCGGATTGCTCGGAAATCGATTTGAAAACGACGAAATCACTCTGGGCAAAGGGCGCGCCCATCGGCCCGTTGCCCAACGCGAGCAGGCCCAGGTTCTGTCTGCCGTAAAGCAAGGGAGCGATCATGATCGAGGCTGTGGCGAAGGAGGTATCGCGCAATTTCGCGAGCTCGGGCGCTTCCGAGAACTCGCTCAGGCAGACAGGCTGGCCGCCCTGCCAGACTCGCCCGAACAAACCGTCGCCGGCGATAATGCTGTGCAGCCGAAGATAACTCTCGAGGGCGACAGGAGCGGCGGCGGCCTGTTGCAGAATATGGGGCGGGACGTCGATCAGCGGCGGACAACCCTTGGAAATAAAAGCCGGGACCAGTTTCGTGCCGGTGCGGTCGGCCAGATAAAGCGCGCCGCCATGAGCATCGAGAATGCGGGTCGCTCCCTCGACGATCAAACGATGGAGATCGTTAGGTCGAATTGTTTCCCGGAAGGCTTCTCCGAGTCCGTGGAGAAAATCGAAGACCAGCGTTTCTTCGACCTGAATTTCTTCGTTCGATCGCTCGAGCGCGTGAATGCGGCGAAGCTGGACGCGATTCGGTGAGAAACCAACCGGCGAGAGACGCGAGCAGCAGCGCGAGAAGAACAATTGGCCACATGGAGAACGGGCCAGCTTACTTCGTGGTGGTCTCTTGTCGCAGGTCTTGTTTTAGATAATCGAGGACGTCCTTGAACCGCAGGAAATTTTCCGGCGCGGCCTGACAAAGCGCTTCATGCGCTTCCAACATGGTTTGCGCCTGTTCCTTCTTCGCGACTTCCGCGGAACCCTTTTCGGGCGGATGACCGAGCGATTCACACTGCGGCGCAGTCGATCCATTGGAATGGATACTAAAGATCTGGTCGAGTCCCAGGCCTGAGAGCAAATCGTGGCTGCGATGGCCACAATGCACGACGTAAAGATGGCCCTGACCGAGTTCCTTTAAGCGCAAGGCAACGCCGGCCATGGTGCCCATAAAGGTGGAATCCATCATGGCGCAGTTTTCCAGATCGATAACGAATTCGCGGTATCCGCGGTTGACCATCTCCTGGGCGAACTCTTTCAGGTTGCCGCTGTTCAGGAAACTCCCTCTTCCTTCCACTCTCACCCAAACAGCAGAACCGTTTACCCCTACTTGAATCGACGACTGCACAGCTTCGTTATATAGAATACAGGGCCGATTGGTCGACTGTCAAACGGGTAGGGTTTGGTCCGATGGCCCCAACGTACTCCGCCTATCGGCCGGGCGGCGGATCATTCCCACAGGAACGATCGATTCTCGGCCACAATCCTGCCGTTCTCGATCAACACGCAACGCCAGCCGATGACGCGACCTCCGTCGAAATAATCATCTCCGATGACACTGAATTCGGTCTTGTGATTGCCGGCGCGAAGATTGGAATACGGAATCTCCTGTGCCATCGTCAAATGGTGCAGCTTCTCCTGGCGGTACTCGAGCCGGGCGATCAAATCTGCCGGGCGTTTGCTGCGCCAATAGAAGTCGAAGTAATTTCCGAAGCGCTGATGCTGATCCAGTTTGGTGACGGCGCCGTAGAGCCGGTATTGTCGCTCGAAAGTGATGGACGCCTCCTGGACCACGGCGGTCGACTTGGCGGCGGAGGCGTTTGAATTCGTTTCTCCGTTCTTATCAACTTTCTCCTTGGGCGCATTGGGCTCCTGCTCGGGCATCAGGAACAGCTTGGTCTTGCGAAACTGAAAGTTCGGATCCAGGGCCACGGGCAGTGCCGAAACCGTCGTTAGGATCTTCGGCTGTTCGGTGGCAGCTCTCAAACCGCTCACGAGAAAGACCACAACAAGCAAGGGAACGGTGACCTTCATCGCGTTAACAAACTGGTTTGCCGGCACACTGTCAATAAGCCGGGCGCGAGGAGGAGGCGACCGACTCTACGGAGTGGCGGCCGGGGAGGCGGCCGGAGTGACGATGACGGTCTCGATCTTATCACGCCGCCAATATTGCACGTTGGCATAAACGGAGACCAGAGCCAGGCCCAGAGCGATCACGGCCATCGTGATCAGGACCGACTTTGGAACCACGGACGGTTCCGAATTTCCCGGAGACTCGGGTAATTTCACAGCGGAATTATCGGCGTCGATTCGAGGAGCGCAAATCCGACCCGCTCACCACGCGTTATTCCAGTTGAATGGCGGCGATCTCGTCCATGACATGCTGACTGAGGCGGGCGTAGGCATCTTTTCCACCACCGGCGAGATCGGCCGCGCTAAAGTGGATCGGTTCACCCACTACGATGGTGATGGGACGGAAGCGCGGGCGGCCGCGCCCGCGGGGTAAGGCTTCGTGCGCACCGAAAATTCGCATGGGCACGACCGGCGCCTGCGTCTTGGCGATGACCAAACCGATCCCGGGCAAGCCGGGTTGGAGAGCGCCATCAAAAGTGCGCGAGCCCTCGGGAAAAACGAGGGCGCCGTTTCCGGCCCGGATGACCTGGATCAAGGCCTTGAGCGCGCTGCGATCGATCCCCTCCTGGTTCACGGGAATGACATTGAGTTTGGGCAAGAGCCAGCCGAGCACCGGCACCTGGAGCAAAGAACGGCGCGCCAAAAAATAAATGGCGCGGTCGCAGGCATTGCCGGCCAGGGGAGGATCAAAATAACTCTGATGATTCATGGCCAGAATAACGGGGCCGGTCTGGATCATGCGCTCGCGGTGAACAATTCGAAAACGGAAGAAGAGCTGGGCGAGCAGTCGCGAAAAAGTGTAACCGAGCCAGTAGTAAGGATTCACGGCGGAAGGAGTGGACGCCGAAAGGCTAGAGGAATGGAGTGATGGAGCAATGGAGTAAAGGCGTGAGAGGCAGCGGACGGTTTGAAGTTGATCACTCGCCCGGAATCTTCAGGCCGGTGATTTTCAAACGGCCGATAATTTCGCCGACCACGCCATCGATGGTGAGATTGGAGCTGTCGATGACGAGCGCGTCCTCGGCGATAATGAGGGGCGAAGCCCGGCGCGAAGAATCGGCCCGGTCGCGCGCCGCAATTTCGTCGCGCTGACCCTCGGCGACGCGGCGACGCAACCGCACTTCCGGGGAGGCATCAATGTAAAATTTGTAGGGCGACTCCGGGAAAACGACCGATCCGATGTCGCGGCCTTCCATGACCAGATCATGATCGCGCGCGTAATGGCGCATTTTTTCGACCAGAATTTTGCGAACTTCCGGCACGGTGCTGACTTGTGAAACATTGTCGTTCACGCGGTCTTCGCGCAGATAAGGGCCCGGATCAACGTCGCCGATGAAGATGCGCGACCGATGATTAACGAGTTCACAACGAAGCGGGGCAGCCCGCACGAGTGTAACGATGCGCTCGCTCTCGTCGGGACGAATGCCGTGCTCCAGAACATACCAGGTGACGGCTCGATACATGGCGCCGGAATTGACATAAACAAAGCCAAGCCGGCGCGCCAGTTCCCGCGCTACGCTGCTTTTGCCGGAGGCGGCCGGACCGTCAATGGCAATGACAGGATGGTGTTCCGATGCCATGACGAACAGGCCAAGCTAAGCCGCACTCACAGAATCACTCCTCGAGACGCCCCGCAGACAGGGACCCGATCACGGGAGTGCTCGTTCGCATCCGCTTGGGATTCATGAATTCTTCCAGGGCAGTCTCAAAACCCGGATACGATTCCCGGATACAATCCACATCCTGAACGATGGTCTCCCCTTCCGCGAAAAGACCGGCCACGGCAAAGGCCATGGCGATGCGATGATCGCCGAAACTGGCGACGCGAGCACCGCGCAGCGGGGCGGGGCCGTGAATTTCGAGGCCGTCGTTCATTTCGATGACCTGCGCACCCATGATGCGGAGATTATGGGCGATGGCGGCGATGCGATCCGTTTCCTTGACCCGTAATTCCTGGGCATGACGAATAATGGTCGCGCCGCTGGCCAAAGCGCCGACCACCGCAAGGATGGGCAACTCATCAATCAGCTGGGGCACTTCTTTTCCCTGAATGACGGTGCCTTTGAGAGGCGCGCCGGTGACTTCGACAATTCCGCGCGGTTCGACTTGATCGACATCCTCGACCGCCTCACGAACCTGGGCGCCCATCCGGACGAGAACGCCAAGCAAGGCCGTGCGCGTCGGGTTCAAACCGACATCGCGCACGAGCAAGTGACCGCCCGGTTGAGCCGCGGCCGCGGCCAGCCAAAATGCGGCCGACGACAGATCACCCGGAATGGTGAAGTCGCGCGATTCGGGCATTTGATCGCCAAAAACACTGATCGCGCCGCTCTCGCTCATGGCCGTGCGGACGAGAAAGTAATTAAATATGAGCTCGGTGTGATTGCGGCTGGCGCTCGGCTCCTCCACGGTGGTCTTGCCCTTGGCGAAGAGACCAGCCAGGAGCACGGCGCTTTTCACCTGGGCGCTGGCGATGGGCGAGGCGTATTTGATTCCACGCAACGAACCTCCGTGAATGCGGATGGGGGGAGTATGTTCAGCCCCCTCGGCCACGATGTTGGCGCCCATCTTGCGCAGCGGGGCAATGACCCGATCCATGGGACGACGCGAAAGAGAAGCGCCCCCGATCAATCGGCTCTCGAATGTTTGTCCGGCGAGCAACCCCGCCATCAGTCTCATGGTCGTCCCGGAATTTCCGCAATCGATCTCGCCGGCCGGCGGATTGAGAACACGCTTCTTTCCGTGGACGACCAATTCGTCAGGCTCGGGTTGTTCGATCTGAATTCCGAGCGCGCGCAGAGCGTTGACCGTGTGCATGCAGTCGTCACTCGGAAGAAAACCGCGCAACGTGCAGACGCCATTGGAGAGCGCGCTGATAATGGCGGCGCGATGCGAAATGCTCTTGTCGCCAGGAACGGTAATTTCCGTTTCCATTCGGGGGGCTCTCTTGATTCGAAGTTCCATGGAAGCAATGAAAAGATCTTAAACGTAGCGAGCGCTACGGCACACCAGCATGCAATATGCGGTCCGGTTGTCCAGCCTTCCTCGATTGACGCCGCGCCTTCGATCGCGCTTCGATCGGTTCACCGTCAGCCCGCGCCGCACGCGCGTTCAGGTCGGCTAAGGGACCAGGAAAATCTTTCCGGTGTAGGGATCTTTAACCTCGGTTCCGGGAGCGAAACCCTCCACATCGACGTACTTGCCGGGAGAGAACGGGCTCTCGACGAGATGCGGTTTATTCGGCACGGGAATGCCGTAGGGAAAATCGCCTTTGGCCACTTTGGTTGGGGCGGCCGGCTGAGGAGCGGCATTGGGCGCACTAGTAGGAGTATTGGGCGACTCAGGTTGACCGGCGTTTTCCGGCTGGGCCGGCCCGTTAGGATTAAACGGTTGCTGCTGAGGCGGGTATTGCTGCGTCGTATCAGGCGCTTTCGCCGGGTGATGCTTGGTATGGGTTGGCGGCGGTTCGTCGACGGTATCACACGATGAAATCGCAAAGGCGGTAAGAAATACTAACGACAGAGAGAATTTCATAAGAGTCGGTTCCCCGGAAGGTATCTGTCTTCTCATTCTTTGCCAACGCTTAAATGCGCGGGCAAAAACCGGTGTTCTTCACATCTCATCGTGCGTTATCCGCCGTTTTTTCCACGACCACGGCGGTGCCGTAACACAAAACCTCGGTTACGCCCTGGGCGATTTCGGTGGCGTCATAGCGCAACCCGATGACGGCGTTCGCGCCGAGCGCGACGGCATGCTGACAAAGCTCGTTAAAAGCGTCCTGGCGCGCGCGCTCACAAAGATTGGTATAGATGCTAATGTTACCGCCGACGATCGTTTGCAAAGCGGCCCCAATGTTCCCGACAATACTGCGCGAACGAACGATAATACCGCGGACAATCCCCAGATGCCGCGAGATGCGATAGCCATCAAATCCGAAGGCAGTGGTGCTCATAAAAGGTTCCTGCATCGAAACGAGCAGTATCAATTGGACAACGAAAACGCGATGAGTTTTGCAAACCTCCCGGACCATACGATAGAGCGGAGGCCTCAATCCCAACTCTGAACAAAGTGCAAAAACAATCCGGAGAGACGATTCTGGTGGTGGATGACGACGCTTTGAGCCGTCGCATCCTCCTCCGGGCGCTTTCCGGGATGGGCTATGCCTGTCAGGAGGCGGAGAACGGGACCGATGCGCTGGCGCGGGTGCAGGAAGGGCAACCCTCTCTCATTTTGCTCGACCTCGAGATGCCTGGCCTCAATGGGGCTGATCTGCTCAAACGCCTGCGCGCCGATCCCAATCCCGAGATCGCCCAGCTCCCGGCTGTCATGCTGACAGGTCATGGAAGTGAAGAGAGCGAAGTGCTTTGTCTGGAAGCGGGAGCGAACGATTTCGTGACCAAACCAATTAACGTGGCGGTCCTGCGGGCGAGAATTGAGACGCAACTCCGGCTGCGTTCGCTGCGCCTGCAGCTCCAGCAGCAGAACGAGAAACTGGAAGCCTGGCACCGCGACCTGGAGCGCGATCTGGCGGCGGCCCGGTTGACCCAGCAATCGCTCATTCCACAAAAGCCGTTGCAAATTGACGGATGGGATATTGCCGCCCGCTTTCGACCCGTCATCGAAGTCGGAGGCGATATTTACGGATGGCTACGCATGAAAGACGGGCGGCTGCTGTTCTGGATGGCCGATGCGACCGGACACGGGGCCGCGGCCGCGCTTCTCACTACTTTAACAAAGTTGCTCTTCCATCATGGGACGGCCGAGCAGGATTCGCCCGCCGCCATCATGCACGCCGTGAACAACGATTTCCGCAGCATCTTTGCCGCGCGATCGTTCATGACCGCGATGTGCGTGGCCCTGCAACCCGGGTCGGGACAAGCCACCGTAGTGGGGGCGGGACATCCGCCGCTCCTGGTCTTGCGTCGCCGGGGAGGAACAGAACTGATTCCTTCGTGCGCGCCACCCATCGGCTTGATCGAGCAGCCCGAGTTCCGGGAGGCGGTGGTCGATCTCGCAATCGGCGACGCCTTCCTTCTCTACACCGACGGCCTCCTCGGAGGGGCGAACGGAAAGAAGTCGCGGTTGACTCCCAACTTGCTGGCAAAAATGGTGGATCCGTCAGCCTCCACGGCTGAGGAAATCCTGGCTCGCATTCTGGATCAAGTGATGCCAAAAGACGGTCGTACGCCGTTGCCCGACGATTTGACGGCGGTGG
Source organism: uncultured Verrucomicrobiae bacterium (assembly GCA_963788855.1). GTDB lineage: Bacteria > Verrucomicrobiota > Verrucomicrobiia > Chthoniobacterales > UBA10450 > CAWBIE01. The sequence goes on along the minus strand of CAWBIE010000001.1, from coordinate 416,389 downwards.
CGGTCCGGCGGACCCGCTAAAAAAAAGTTTTCTTTCGTTAAATTTAGTATTGCCCTGCTTCGACTGAAGCATTAATCAGCCTGTATGCCGAAAACCAAGACTCCTTCCAAACGCAAGCCGAACGCCGCCTTCATGAGACCGGTCCAACCCGACGAAAAACTTTCCGCGATCGTCGGTTCGAAACCCCTCCCTCGGTCGGAACTAACCAAGAAACTCTGGGAATACATCAAGAAGCACGGTTGCCAGGATAAGAAAAAGAGAACGATGATTAACGCGGACGACGCGCTCAGGCCGGTATTCAACGGCAAGAGCCAGGTCAGCATGTTCGAGATGACTAAACTCGTCTCGGGACATATTAAGTAGCAGCTAAAAACGCAAATCGCTTTTGGGCCCGGCGCTTCCCCGCGCCGGGCTTCCTTTGTACAAGCCGCCCAGCGGGGGTCTGAATCATCCGGGCTTGCGCCGAAACCAGCTTGGACCGAAATTCATTCTGTGAACAATTTACGCCCCTTTCTGATCGCGGTCGTTTTCACCCTGGCAGCCTCAGCCGTGCTGAAGGGCGACTCCAGTTGGCAAACGGACTTCAAAAAGGCGCAAGAACAGGCCAAGGCCAGCAACAAGCTGCTGCTGGTGGATTTCACCGGCTCGGATTGGTGCGGCTGGTGTATCCGGCTTGACCGCGAGGTATTTTCGAAACCGGAATTCCAGGAATACGCGAAAAAGAATCTGGTGTTGCTCGAAATCGACTTCCCGCGCCGCAAGGTCCAGAGCGAATCGATGAAGAAACAAAATGAACAGCTCGCCGACCAATATCGCGTGCAGGGCTTCCCCACGGTGGTCGTCTTGAACGGTGCGGGACAGAAGGTCGGCGAACTGGGATATATGGAAGGCGGACCGGCGGCCTTTATCGCCGAACTGGAGAAGATTCGAAAAGGCTAGCGTCCGGGGGCCGCGGCTCGGTTGCCCCCCGATCTAGTTCATCCTGGCGGATTGCAACGCCTGTTGCAGGGCGTCGGAAAGTTCGCGCCGGCTAAACGGTTTTGGTAACGCGCTGCGAAAACCGTAGGCGAGAAATTCCGAAAGCGCGGCTTCATCGCAATAGCCGCTGCAGATGATGGCTGTGACCTGCGGATCCAGGTTGCGCAGCCGTTCGATGGTCGCGAGCCCTCCCATGCCGCCACGAATAGTGGCGTCGAGAATCACGGCCTGAAAATTCTCTCCGCGACGCAGAGCGCGTTCATAAATTCTGACCGCTTCCAATCCGTCGGGGACGGCAGTCGCTTCGTAGCCCAACGTGGCCAGAAGCTGAGATGTGAGATCGCGAATGGCCGCTTCGTCGTCCATGACCAAAATACGCTGATTATTAAAATGAAAGCTCCGTTCGACGACGACCGGTTCCGGTGGGGCGCTCTGGGCATCGGTGGCCGGCAGATAGAAGGCAAAGGTGGAGCCCTCGGCCGAAGAGTTTTCGAGATGCAGCAGACCGCCGTGGCGCTTCACGACCGAGTAACTGATCGCCAACCCCAGACCACTGCCCGTCGGTTTGGTTGTAAAATATGGATCGAAGATTTTCGTGGCGATATTCTCCGAAACTCCGGAACCGCGATCCGCGACCGTGACTTTAATGTAGCGCCCGGCCGGGAGCAGTCCGCCGGGCTTCTTTTCCAAAGTCACATTCCGGGCCGAAATTCGAACCGTGCCGCCTTCGGGCATCGCTTCGCGGGCATTAATGACCAGGGCGTTGACGACTTGCTCAATCTGTCCCGTATCGACCTCGGCTTTCCACATGTCGGCGGGCAAATCAATATCAGCGCGTAAATTCGAACCGTAGAGAGAAAACTCAGCGGCCTGAGCGAGCAACTGGGAAATGGAAGTAACCCGTTTGAGGGGAGCGCCGCCCTTGGAAAACGTCAATAACTGGCTGGAGAGATGGGCCGCGTGCTGGGCCGCCTGACCGGCCTTGGAAAGAAAAGAGAGCAAGCTGCCCGATTCGCTCGGCGCTTCGATCTGCGCGAGGCCGATGTTTCCGGAAATGACGGTCAGAATGTTGTTCAGATCGTGGGCGATCCCGCCAGCAAGCGTGCCCAGCGATTCAAGTTTGCTGGTGGTAAGTCGTTCTTCTTCGGTGCGTTTACGCTCCGTGACATCGCGGAAAAAGACGGAGACGCCGCTGCCGCTCGGATAAGCGCGCATTTCGAACCAGATCTTTCCGGTGACATCGCTGGCCTCAAACTCCAGCGCGATCTGCTCTTGCAGAACCCGGCGATAATTCTGCTCGTAGGGAGAATTGCTTAGTTCCGGGAACTGCGACCAGAGTTCCTTGCCGATGAGATCGGCCCGTTTGCGACCCAGCAATCTCTCCGCTTCAGGATTGAGGTAGGTGAATTTCCATTCCTGATCGACGGCATAGAAACCGTCCGTCGTGTTCTCAAGAATATTGCGGAGAGCGCGCGCGGAATCCTGGAGAGCGGCCCGGACCTGATTACGCTCGGTCAGGTCCCGAATTTGGCGTTCCGCCACGGAAATGCGCACATTGAGCAAAGCCAGATCAAGCGGTTTGGTGAGATAATCATTGGCCCCTGCGGCCAGGGCCTGTTCCAAGTCCTCGGTATCGCCACGCGCCGTGACCAAAAGGATAAACATGTCGTCGCCCGATGGTTCGGCGCGCAACTCGCGGCACAGTTCGACGCCGCTTTTTCCCGGCAGCATCCAATCCAGAATCAAGAACGGGAAGGCCTGCTGATCGAGAGCGCGTTTCGCTTCCTCGGCGCTGCCCACACCGTGCACCTCGTGCCCGCGACGCTCAATCAAGCGTTGCAGGCTGTGGCGACTTTCCGGATCATCTTCGACCAGTAATATCTTCATTATCCAAATAATGAACGGCTGCCGAGGGTTCGACGGCCGGTCCAAACTGCCAGACCGGACCCGAGGCTCCGGCTGACTTGTCCCTCTTAACGCAGCAAGATGACTGCCACAGGCAGAGTGCGATGATGCCGGTAGCCGAGGGAGTTGAAGACTGCCCACCTTGCGCAACGATTTGCCTCTGCTAGATAAACAGGCTCTGCCCATGCTCGTTTCGCGCCTACTTCTGCTTTTTTGCATTGTCGCGATTTCCGGATCGGCCGCGCGGGGCGAGAACACCGCTCCGGCGGGGGCAACCGATCACAACAGGCCCGCGCCTGCTCCAGAGCCACCCATCACGTTTAGCTCCGTGCATGTCGACGAGCCCTACATCGCGCTGACTTTTGACGATGGACCCAACGCCGTTCTCACCCCGAAGCTTTTAGATCTCCTCGCCGAACACCATATCAAGGCGACCTTTTTCGTTCTCGGGGAATGCGTCACGCAGAACCCCGACGTCTTGCAGAGAGCCGCGCGCGAAGGCCACGAAATCGGCAATCACAGTTGGTCGCATCCGAACCTTGGGAAAATGTCGGACGACGGCGTCCGCTCCCAGTTGCGCCGGACGGATGACCTCCTCAAGAGTATGCTGGGCAAGAGTCCAACCTTATTCCGGCCGCCCTACGGATCGATTACGGCGAGGCAGAAGCGTTGGATTCACGATGAGTTCGGCTACGACATTATTTTATGGGATGTCGATCCATTGGACTGGAAGCGGCCCGGGCCGACGATTGTGTGCAACCGGATTGTGAAAGAGACCCGCCCCGGATCCATTGTCCTGTCGCACGACATCCATCCGGGCACGATCGAAGCGATGCCCGCGACCATTGCCCAACTCGAGGCGAAACACTTCAAGTTCGTTACGGTCTCGGAGTTGATCGGATTAGCGACCCCAGAACCGCCCAAGCCGAGCCCAACTCCCCGCCCACGTGCTTCGGCCACGAGCACCTCTTCCAGTCCGGCGAAGGGAGCCAACTCCCGCGCGGGTTCGCCGTCTCCGCCTCCGCCGGATAACCCGGGCCGACTCCAACCGGCGCCGGCGGCATCGCCGGGCGGTTGATTACGCGGCATGGTTGCCGATCAATATCTGCAGCTTCGGAGCGACCTCGAATCTGCTCTGGCCAGCCTGCTCAAACTTGGCTCGGATCTGCGGCGTCCGGCCGTCACCCTGGAAACGGTCCACGGATTATTGACCGACATTCGCGAACCGTTGCTGTTCGTCGTGGTCGGTGAAGTGAAATCCGGAAAATCGTCTCTTCTGAATGCCTTGTTCGGTCAGGAGTTTGCCAAGGTCGATGTCCTGCCCGCGACCGACAAGATTTGCATCTTTCGTTACGGAGCGGAGGAGAAACAAATCGATGTTTCACCCAAACTGGTGGAGCGCTACCTGCCGATTGCTTTTCTGAACGACTTCAACGTCGTCGATACGCCTGGAACAAACACGATCGTGGCGGAGCACCAAACGATCACCGAAAATTTTGTTCCGCGCGCGGATTTGATTCTTTTCGTTTTCTCGGTGGTCAATCCCTGGACGCAGTCGGCCTGGGATTTCTTGAAATTCGTGCAAAAGAAATGGCTGAAAAATATCGTCTTCGTTTTGCAGCAGGCGGATCTGCGGGAGCCGGCGGAGATCGAGGTGATTCAACGGCATCTGCAGGATAACGCGATCCAGAAACTTGGATTTGCTCCGCCGATCTTCGCCGTTTCCGCGCGCAAGGCGCTGCTCTCCTGCACAACCGGGCTGGATAAGGAACGGCTCTGGGCCGAAAGCCGGTTCGAACCGTTGCAGGACCAGATCGACCTGGTGGTGCGCGAGTCGGCCGCGCGCACCCATAAACTACGCTCGGCTACGCAAACCGCGCGTCTCATGCTGGATGCGATCACGGGTGAAATCCGCGAGTCGATCGAGATCACGGCACGCGACGAGGAGCGAATTACGCGCGTGGAACTTTTCCTGCAGGCGCGCAAGGAGCAGTCGCTAAGGCATGTCGCCGGTCTGGCCCGAGGCGTTGAAAAGGCTTGTCGCGATTGCACCGCGGAAGGCTCAAAATTACTGCAGGAAAAACTGTCGTTTTGGCAGACCTGGCAAATCATCTGGAACCGCACGCGCTGGCAGCGGGATTTTCAAATGCAGATGGAAATGAAACTGCGCCAAACGGTCGAACCTCAGGTAGAACAGGCCGTACAGGCACTCGAGACGGATCTGCGCGGGCTCTGGCCGCAATTGAACGACATGCTGCAGACTCTGCTGGAAAAGGATCTCAGAAGTCAGATTCCCAAGACCATTCCGGACTTCGCTCGCCAGCGCCGCGAGATTCTACAATCTGTGCACCTGGCTCTGGTCGAGCGTGCTTCCGGCCGAACCGTGGAAGAGCAACTCGCCCAGCTTTTTCAGGAAACTTCCGAGCGTTTGCGCGTGCCTGCCGGACTGGCCGCGGCCGGTGGAGTCGTCGCGGTGATCGCGGCCCTGAGCAGCGCCGCCATCGCCGACGTGACCGGGATTCTGGCGGCCTCCGCGGCTATCGTCGGAACCGTCGTGGCCCTCAGTCAACGCCGGAAAATTCTGCATGCCTACGGAGCACAGATGGAAATAAAGTGCGCGGAGCTGGTGCGGGCCATCGAGGAGCAATTGACCCGCGCGATTGAGCTGTTCTACGCCGAAGTGGCGACCGCTTTTCACCCGCTGCAGGCCTTTTGCATCGCGCAACGCCGGCAGTATGAGCCCTTGTTGGAGCGCACCGAAGAACTGCAGCGCAACTTCGATGCGCTAAAATTACGTCTTGCTTGAATCGCTCTCGCCGGATTCAAACAACAAGTGAACGCTTGATGATCGAATGATTCCCGACCTTCATTCAAGATTGATTCACTGAAACCTACTGATGTCCGAGACCGAGCAACGCAAACTGGCTGCCATCATGTTCACCGACATGGTGGGCTACAGCGCCCTGGCCCAGCGCGACGATCAACTCGCCCTCGAGTTGCTGGAAGAGCATCGCCGCCTCTTGCGGGAAATCTTTCCCCACTTTCACGGCGTGGAAATCAAAACCATCGGGGACGCCTTCCTTGTGGAATTGCCCAGCGCGTTGGAAGCGGCGCAATGCGCCATCGAAATCCAGCGCACCCTGGCCAAGCGCAATCATGACGTCACGCCCGACCGGCGGATTGAACTCAAGATCGGGATTCACATTGGCGACGTGGTCCACCGCGAAGGCGATGTCTATGGCGACGGAGTGAACATCGCCTCTCGGATTGAGCCGCTGGCCGGCGCGGGCGGGATTTGTGTCTCGATGGATGTGGAGCGTCAAATTCGCAACGCGCTCGAGGCCAGATTCGTAAAATTTACTCCGGCGGAGTTGAAGAACATCAAACTGCCGATGGACCTGTTCCGGATCGTGTTGCCGTGGACGGCGGGAGCGACAGCCGCAGACGTCGGCGTAACATCGGGATTCAAAGAAATCGCCGCTCCTGATTTTGGCCGCAGCCGTCGTGGCGATCGGATTGCCTTTCGCCTGGTGGTTCATGCATCGCTCGGGCCCGGGTCACCAGCCGACGGCGGGCGCGCCAGCCATCGTGCTCCCCGCCGCTCCCGCGAGTGCACCCGATCAGAAGTCCGTCGCCGTGATGGCGTTCGACAACCTCAGCGACGAAAAGGGCAGCGAATATTTTTCCGACGGCATCAGTGAGGAACTGCTGACCGTGTTGCAAAAAATTCCCGGGTTGCACGTGGCCGCGCGGACCTCGGCATTTTCATTCAAAGGCAAGAATGCGACGGCCCAGGAGATCGGGCAGAAGTTAGGCGTGGCGCATCTGGTCGATGGAAGCGTGCGCAAGGCGGGCGACAGCGTGCGCATCGCGGCCCGGCTCACCCGCACCGACACGGGCGAGCAGCTCTGGTCGGAAAATTACACGCGCGATTTGAAGGACGTGTTCGCGGTGCAGACCGAGCTCGCCCAAACGATCGTGGGACAGTTGCAGGGCCAGCTCACGGGTGGCGCGGCGGATCCGGCGGCCAAAGCGGCAATTCAAGCGCAGGTGCAGGCGGCGGAAAAGGGCGGGACCAAGAACGTGGAAGCCCACCAGCAATATCTGCAAGGCCGGTTTTATAGCGATCGACATTCGGAAAAAAGCATGGGCGAGGCAATGGCTGCCTATCAACGGGCGGTCGAACTCGACCCCAACTTCGCGCTCGCCTGGGCAGGCCTGGCCCAGACGCATGTGTGGCATTGCGAGTTTTCAACCGAGGGGGGACTGACCGGTTTTGATACCCACCTGGCCAGTGCGCGAGAAGCGACGGAACGGGCTTTGTCCCTTGAGCCTAAATTGCCGGAAGCGTTGCTCGCCCGCGTGGAAATCCAGATATTCGATTATGACTGGAATGGGGCGGCCGAGACCCTTCGGACCGCTTTGGCGCTGGCGCCAGCCAACCCGGCTCTGCTCATCGCAGCCGGCAACCTTGCGATAACCGAAGGAGACATAGAAACAGGCATTGCGCGGTATCGCCAGGCCGTTGCGTTGGACCCCGTTAACCCGCAGGCCCGATCGTTTCTCGCCTTTAACCTGGCGGCGACGGGACAGTTTGCCGAAGCGCAGGCGGAATACCCGCGGGTCATGGAGCTGAATCCGGCGATGCCGTGGGCCCATGCCGGTCTCGGCCTCGCTTTCCTCGTAAAAGGCAAGTTTGACGAGGCCGCGGCGGCTTCGCAAGACGAGGCGGCCGAATGGGCCAAGCTCGTGGTCGTGTCAGTCGCCCGCTGGGGCCAGAAACGAATCCCGGAATCAGACGCCGCGCTCGCCCGGTTGAAGGAGGGCTTCGCGGAAACGGCAGCCTACCAGGTCGCCGAAGTCTACGCCTGTCGCGGGGAGAAGGATCAAGCGTTCGAGTGGCTCGAGCGCGCACGGCGGCAACGCGATTCGGGCCTCGCCAGCATGCGGAAGGACCCGCTCCTCGTGAATCTGCACGACGACCCGCGCTGGAATACCTTCCTGCACAAAGTGGGCCTGGCCGACGATCAATTGAGATGAGGCGTCGCTGCGCTCCGATGCCGAATGACGAAATTCGAATGAGCGGCAGCATCGAGCAACGCAAGCTCGTCGCCATCATGTTTACCCACATGGCTGGCTCGCCGCGCACGGATCCAGCCTAACGACCATGGGCTTCTTCGCTGAACTGAAACGCCGCAACGTTATCCGCATGGCCGGGCTGTACCTGGTCGGCGCCTGGCTGCTGGTGCAGGTGGCGGGAACGGTGCTGCCGATGTTCGATGTGCCGGGCTGCGTATTGCGGGCGATCATCGCCCTGCTCGCACTCGGTTTCGTCCCGACTCTCATATTCAGCTGGGTGTTCGAGCTGACGCCGGAAGGCCTGAAGCGCGAAGAGGAACTCGCCCAGGGCCATACCGTCGCGCCGCAAACCGCCCGGCGCATGGATCGCACGATCATCGTCGTGCTGGTGCTGGCGCTCGCCTACTTCGCCTTCGATAAATTCGTGCTCACGCCGAGACGTCGAATCCGCACCGACTGGCCTAACGAATACAGAGAAACCAAAGCGACCGAAGCGCAGGAACTCGCGCAGCAAGCGCGGGCGCTGATTGACGACGATCCGCTGGCGGTGCGTGAAAACTTCCAGACGGCCTACGACTTATGCGAACGCGCTCGGCGCTCAGCCCCGATGTACGGTGAGATTTGGGCGACCATGGCCCGCGCCAACATCGTTCTGATCTGGGAATACAACGAGCGTGCTGACCGGCAGAAGGCGGCCGCGCGCAGTCAGGTGGAACGCGATATCCGGCTCGCGCCCCAGTCGGTGGAGTCAGGGCTCGCCATGGCTGACTATGAGTTGTGGAACGATAACAATCCCGTCGCGGCCAAGGCACGGCTGGTGCGCCTCCTTGAGCAGGCTCCGCATGACCGGCGGATCCTCCGCATGTTGATCAGCGTCGAGGAAGACCAGGGGCAGGATGTGGTGGAGGCGGGCCGCTGGCTGGCGCGGGCCAATGCGCTGCCCGGCGGCGATGCGTCGGCTCTCGTGCAAATGGCGTGGGTGCATTGGGGACTCAATCAGCTGCCGGAGTTGCTCGACCTGGTAAACCGGTCGCTGGCCATCCAACCCACAGCCGAAGCCTACCACTTGAAATTGCTGGCGCTCTTCACCATCGGTGAGCTCGGGGCAGCGCGCGATTTTCTGCGACAGGTGCCCGCGCCCATCCTCCGTGAAGACCGGGTCGCGTCCATCGCCTACAATATTCAACTCTATTCGCGAGAACCCGAGCAAGCGCTCGCTATCCTGGCCGGCATCCCCCGTGACATCCTCGAGGAAGGGCGGTTTTTCAACATCCGTGGTCATTTGGCCGGCAACGCATTGCTGTTGGCCGGCAAGCCCCGCGCTGCCGAGGTGGAATTCCGTGCGGCCTTGAAGGCGCTCGACGAACGTCTCGCCCAGACTCCGCGCGACAGCAGGTTGATGTATTTTCGCTCGCGAATTCTGGCACGTCTCGGCGACAAAGCCGAGGCTACGCGTCATCTCGAGATCGCGCGTGAGCTCGGACGCCTGGAGTATGCTGAGGCCGAGACCTGTGTGCTGCTCGGTCGCAACGACGAGGCGATTGCGAGTTTCGATCGTCTCGTTGACCGCAAGCGGGACCGCTGGCCGACCGCTTTGCGGACATGAAGCAAAATCCGATATTCGATCCGTTGCGGAACGACCCGCGCTTCCAGGAAATCGTCGCGCGCGGCGACCGCTGGCTGGCTGAGATGATGGCCGCCCCGGCCAGGAATCCCGACGCGGCGGCGAGCGGGCGATAGCTAACACGTCGCCCAGAGGAAGACGACTACACTACTTCTTCGCATTCTGCGACCGATCGGCCAGTTTCTGTTCCACCTGGCGCCTGGCGATGACGAAATTGTTGTTGTCGCCGTAGGTGCGCCACGGACCCGGCGGCACATCGCGCACTTCCACAAATTGCCAGTCGGTCACGTCGGTGGGTTGCAGTCCGAGATAATCGCGAACCGCCGGCGAAACATCCAGACCCGCGCCGTGATTCAAGTTTGGCTTCGGCTTCTCATTTTGAAACACGTATTGGTAATGATCGGTGCGAAATGGGCCGCAATCTTCCCACTGCGCGTAACAAGTGCGATTGCCCTTGCGAATCGCCAGCCAGCGGTGCTGGCAAACCGATTTGCCAGGTTCGGTGTAAGACTGTTTAAACCAGGGAATCACGAGCGGCGCCTCCGGCTTGAATTGCCCGTGGGTGACGTCGTTATACGGCAGCGCGAAATAAAATGGATTTTGCCGCGGAACAAAAGAGACCGGAATGTAGTTACGGCGCGATCCCGCTTCGGGCGTGTCGAAGCCGCCGTAGTTGGTCTCCCAGTTCGCATCCCAGGAGCTCTTGAAATTCGGCACCGGGTTGTTGCCGCCCGCTTGTTCGCCAATCCAGAACACCGTCGTCACGATATTCGTCTTCCAGGGATAACGCGGCGGTCGCCGGGCGGGAAGTGGTCGGGACGAAGACCTGCGGCTCCACCTTAAGCAGAGCCTGCTCGCGCAGCTTCATTGCATACTTGGCAAAATCGGCTGCTGCTCTCGTAGGGGGACCCGGATTGGTCCGCGGCGTAGGCGCCTATCCCTGCCGAAGCGAGGGCCAAAAAAAGCATAAAAATCCGTCTCATGGCCATTTGCCGCACTGTTTGTATCCGAGATTTTGCCTCCAGGCAAGGCCTTTTCCTTGTGGAAAAACCAGAACCATCGGCGGTTATGAATCCTAGAAGCAGTATCTATTCCAGCGTCAAATCCGGCTCAGCAAGGTCTCATGCCGGAATGACGCGTCCTTTGTCCCCGGATAATCGAGCGTAAAATGCAGCCCGCGGCTCTCCTTCCGGCTCAAGGCCGAATCGACGATCAGGGCCGCCACTGTGGCCAGATTGCGCAACTCCAGCAGATCGACCGAGACCTTGAAATTCCAGTAAAACTCCCGAATCTCCCGCTGCAGATTGCGCAACCGCGCGCTGGCCCGCTGCAACCGTTTGTCCGTGCGCACGATCCCGACGTAATCCCACATCAGCCGTCGGATCTCATCCCAGTTGTGATAAATCACAACGAGTTCATCCACGTTCTGGACATCGCCCGATTCCCATTCGGGCAATGCGATCTTGCGCGCCGGATGCGAAGCAGGCTGGGCGCGCAGCGATGCCTCCACCGCGCGATGGGCCACGACCAACCCTTCCAGCAGCGAATTGCTGGCCAGGCGATTGGCCCCGTGCAGTCCAGTGCAGGCCACCTCGCCGATCGCGTACAATCCCGGGCAAACTGGTCGCCCCATTCACATCCGTCTTGACGCCGCCGCATTGATAATGCGCCGCCGGCACCACCGGAATCGGCTGCTTCGACATGTCGATCCCAAATCGCAGGCACGTTTCGTAAATGTGCGGAAACCGTTCCTGCAAAAACTCCGGCGGCTGGTGTGTGATATCCAGAAAAACACAGTTGGCGCCGGAACGTTTGATCTCGGCGTCGATCGCGCGCGCCACGATGTCGCGCGGCGCAAGCGAGCCGCGCGGATCGTAGTCTTTCATAAAATCTTCGCCGCGACTGTTGCGCAAAATTCCGCCTTCACCGCGCACCGCTTCCGAAATGAGAAATGATTTTGCCTTGGGATGAAACAGACAGGTCGGATGAAACTGGATGAACTCCATGTTGGCAATGACCGCACCGGCCCGCCAGGCCATGGCCACGCCGTCGCCGGTCGCGATGTCCGGATTGGTCGTATAGAGATAAACCTTTCCGCAACCGCCGGTCGCCAGAACGATCCGGTCGGATCGGATCGTTTCGACGTCGCCTGATCTTCTCGTCGAGAACGTAAACGCCGAGGCAACGATCTTCAGTGGCGAAGCCGAGCTTGCCGGCCGTGATCAAATCCACCGCCATGTGATTCTCCAAAAGGTCGACCTGCGGATGCCGGCCGAGCTCGCGCAGCAAGGTGTTCTTCGATCTCCTTGCCGGTCACATCCTGGACGTGCAGAACGCGTCGCTTCGAATGGCCACCTTCCCGGCCCAGATCGAGCTCGCGATGACCGGAGACCTCGCGCTCGTCGAAATGCAGCCCAACTTCCACCAGCTCTCGAATCCGCGCCGGGCCCTCCGTCACGATCGTGCGCACGACCGCCTCGTCGCAAAGCCCTGCGCCCGCCTCGAGCGTGTCGCGCACATGAAGCTCGAACGAATCTTCATCGCTCGTCACGCAGGCAATTCCGCCTTGCGCCCACGCCGTGTTGGAATCCGCACCCTTGCGTTTCGTAACCACCGCGACCGATCCGTGCCGGGCCGCTTTCAAGGCAAAACTCAAGCCGGCGATGCCGCTGCCGATCACGACGAAATCGTATTCCTTCATGGAAGCCGGATATTATCGATCAAGCGAGTCTGCCCGAAGAAAACGGCGAGCGCGAGCAGTGAATTGAGTTGGATAACCTGGCGGGGCTGCAGGTTTTCGGCGTCGACCAGATCAATATAATCAATCCGGGCAAGCGGCGCGCCTGCGATCTGTTCTCGCACGCTCGCCACAACTCGCGTTCCCGACGTCTCGCCCGCGCTAACCAGCTCGGACGCTTGCAGCAGCGCGGCCCGCAGAATGGGCGCCTGTTTGCGCTCCTCCTGATTCAGATAGCGATTGCGAGAACTGCAGGCGAGGCCGTCCTGTTCGCGCACGGTCGGCGCTCCGACAATTTCGATTTTGAAATTCAAATCCCGAACCATTCGGCGGATGATGGCGAGTTGCTGGAAATCCTTTTCGCCAAAAACGGCCGCGTCGGGCGACAGAATGTTGAAGAGCTTCGCCACGACCGTGCAAACGCCGCGAAAATGTCCGGGCCGCGATCGTCCACAAAGCGTGTCCGAAAGCGAAGTCTCCTCCACAAAAACGGAGCGATCCTCGGCATACATCTCACCCGTTCCCGGCCGGAATAACAAATCGACCCCGGCCTTACGACACAATTCTTCGTCGCCTTTTTCGACCTTCGGGTAGCGCTCGAAATCCGATCCCGGCTCAAACTGCAAAGGATTCACGAAGATGCTGACCACAACCTCGCCGTCCGCTCCCGCTCGATCTCTCGCGATTCGGATCAACTCCAGATGGCCCTGGTGAAGCGCGCCCATGGTCGGAACCAGAATGCGGCGGGCCCGGCGAGGTTCGGCCCGCGCACTAACGACCGTGGTCAAGAGCTTCATGGGTGCTTTAACTGTCGATCTTTTCCACCCAAATGGCCTGGCGCGCGAATTTGAATCTGGCGTGGCCGAAGTTCCGGTAACCGGCTCGCCGCGCGAGGTCGTCCAATTCGCGGAAGGAAAAAGCGCGGGCCGCCGACATTCTTCCATCATAGCGCGTCATCGGTTCCCGAAAAACAGTCGCAGTCAGAAGAAACACGCCCGCGGTGGCAAGAAAACCGCGGCGCAGATCGCTGACCAGAATAAATCTTCGTGACAGTTCGCGACACCGTTGCAGCAACCGCACCGCATCCTCCTCGCTGAAGTGATGGAGAGCGAGCGAGCAGAGCACGACATCGGAACGCTCCGCCGGCTGCCATTCGAGAACGTTGTTCTGGTGGAAAGAGATTTCCGGGTAGCCAATACTCAAGGTTCTTGCGATCTCGAGGGTAGCCGATTGCTGATCGATCGCGTCGATTCTCACGGTCGCCCCGATTTTTCGCGCATAATCGATAACCAGGCGCGGAATATCGCCCGAGCCAGTGGCCAGATCGACCAGATGAACATGATCTCCCCGTTTGATCCAACGGCGCAGGAAACCAAGCACCAGGCGATAACTGCCGAAAAAACGATTTAGCTGCCGCAGATTGTGCAGGTCGCGCGCCAGCTCGGCCGAGACCGGCTGCGGTCGATCCATCAACTCGAGCTCAGCCGGATCGAATTGCCGCTTCATAATTGTAGCGGCGGTCTCTGACCGCCGTCGCTACTCCCGGCCGTGGTTTCTTCGGCGGTCATAGACCGCCGCTACAGACCCAAAAACTTTTCCCACGACGCCGGCAGGGAGGCGGTTTCGACCTCGCTCGCAATCCGGCCCTCAAATTCCGGGCGAAAGGACGTGCTCGTGCCATAAACCATGATCACGTCTTCCGAACCTTCCGCCCGGATGGCGTGGGCCACGCCTGGCGGAATGACGATTCCGACGTTGTTGTTGCTGCGGTGGTTATCGCCATCGACGAAGAAACGCATGGTCCGGCGCGGCAAACCGGCGCGCACATCATGCAGGATCATCTCCGCGATGCCTTGCACAAAAAATATGACATCCCATTGCTCGCGATCGTAAGGCGCGAGCGGCGTAATTACGGGGCTCGTCCAGGAACAGCTTTTTCAGCCAGGCCGCCGCTTTTTGTTTTTCCGGAATATTGGGGGGATGGACGTGAAATCCCTTGGCCGAATGAGCGAACATTCGCGCGGTGGCCCATTGCGCCGGCCAAAGGCCGATTTGCGCGAGTATGCCTTCATCACGACGCGCGAATTCGCCAAACACACCCCGGTGCCGCTGGGAATGGATCGTCCTCGGGAAAATCTCAACCCCGGGGATCCAGGCCGCCCTCAGTTCGCGACCGCTTCGATCCGCTCGCGCCAGTTCCCCGGCCTCCAGCCCGGTGCGCGAAAGTCGCTCGCTCAGGGAACCCGCCTTATAGTCACGGGTCGTAAGCGACTTTTGGATGCGGTCATCCAGGCCCTGCCACAAATTGTTGTTACGGTTCTTCATCTGGTTAGCAAACATTCATCGGCCTAACGATTGGAGCACGCAGGATTAGCCATGTCCAAAGCAGATTCCAAGCTGCACATTATATTAATTGAAGCAGAGCGCAGGAAAATTTACGCTGCCCCCACAATTAGGTAGCCTGGTCCGCTCCTCCTGATGCGCGATTTGTTTTTCTACGTCCTGTATCGTGCCGGGACCGCCCTGCTCGCGGCCCTGCCCCTGCCCCTGCTCTTCCGCATCGGCCAGTTTGCCGGTTTTTGTGCCTGGCTCATTCTGCCGCACTATCGGAACCTCGCCATGCGTAACGCGACCATTGCCTTCTCCGCCGAGAAGTCGCCTGCGGAGTTACGGCAGCTGGTGCGACGGCATTTTCAGCAGTTGGGCGCCAATTTACTCAGCAGCGTAAAGATCGCGGCCATGCCCGTCGCGCAGATCGAGCGACGCGTCGTCATTGAAAATCTCGACCTCGTCCATCGCCACCTTCGGGCCGGACGACCAGTCGTACTTCTCCTGAGTCACCTCGGCAACTGGGAACTCTGTGCGCAAGTGCTTCCCAAATTCATCGGTTACGTCAGAAACAGCACGATTTATCAGCGGCTCGGAAACCGTTGGATCGACGAGCATGTGCGTCGGGCGCGCGCGCGCGCCGGCGTCGAAATGTTCGATCGCAAGGAAGGCTTTCGCAAAGCCATGGAGCTCTTGCGGGGCGGCGGCGCCATCGGGATTTTAAGCGACCAGCATGCCGGCGACCACGGTCTTTGGGTTCCGTTTTTTGACAAACTCGCTTCGACCTCACCGTTGCCCGCCTTGCTCGCCAAACGGACAGATGCCGCACTGATCGGCATCGCCTTTTACACCAGCGGTCTGGCCCGCTGGCGGATTGTGGTGGGTCCATCGCTCGAGACGAAGACCGGCTCGGTCGAATCGCTCACGGCGAAGGCCAACGAGGTCATCGCGGAACAAATTCGATCCGCGCCGGAAGACTGGTTTTGGGTTCACAATCGGTGGAAGACTCCCCGGCCCAACTTTCTTTTGAGCCGATACAAGCGCGGCGTCTATCTGCCGCCCGGGATTTCCGCTCAGCAATTAAAACCATTTCGCATCCTGATTCGGGCGAGCAATTGGCTCGGTGATTCAGTCATGAGCGCCCCGGCCGTGCGCGCCATCAAAGGAGGCCGCCCCGACGCGCACGTGACCGTGGCTGCGCCGGCCAGCCTGGCGGCGATATGGAAACTGATTCCGGAAGTTGACGAAATCATCGAGCTGCCCGGCAAGTCGCTCCTTCCCGCAGTGCGATTGTTTCGGCGGGCGCAGCCCTTCGACGCGGCAGTGCTTTTCCCAAATTCGCTGCGTGTCGCTTTCGAAGTCTGGCTGGCCGGCGTGCCGCGACGAGTCGGCTATCGCGGTCATGGCCGAGCGTGGCTGCTCAACCAGATTGTGCGCAACCGAAGGAAAAGCGGTCGCATCGAACATCAAGCGCAGCACTATCTCCGAATTGCCCGCGAACTTGGCGCGCAATTGCCGGGGAAGGAAATCGAGGCCCGCGCCGCTTCCCCGGATCTCGAGCGGATCCAAGCCAGAATTGCCCTTTGTCCCGGCGCCGAGTATGGGCCCGCCAAACGATGGCCCGCGGAACGTTTTGGCGCGGTAGCGGCCGCGATTGCGGCGGCACGGCCGGTCGAATGGATCCTGTTTGGGACCAGCAACGACGCGGCTGCAGGAGAGGAGATCTACACTTCGCTGGGCGAGCGATGCGTCAACCGCATTGGTCAAACCACTCTCGCGCAACTGATTGATGAATTGCGCTCGTGCCATTTACTCCTGACCAACGATACGGGCACCATGCACCTCGCTTCTCTTCTTGGTTTGCCGACGGTCGCCATTTTCGGTTCGACCGAGCCGCTATTGACCGGGCCGCTGGGCAACGGCCACATCATTTTGCGCCATCATGTCGAATGCAGCCCCTGTTTTCTGCGGGAATGCCCAATCGATTTTCGGTGCATGAAAGCGGTCGGCGTGGCCGAAGTTGTCAGCGCGGTGCAGAGCATCTTGGGTGAAACCAACGGCCAGGGGGTGGCGGTTTCTAAACCGGCGAAAACCAGGTAGCTATGTAGCCGCCCCGCTCTGTCGGGGCGTTGGGAACGCGCACGGCGACAGAGCGCCGTGGCTACAGTGACGGGGCGTTGCCACAGGACACGGCGACAGAGCGCCGTGGCTACAGTGAACGCCGAATCAATCAAACCAACTCACCACGCCCCAACCGATTGCCGTTGATTTCGAAAATGCTTTCGGAATGATGCTAGCGTGAGTTCAATTCCCGCGCCAAGAGTGCGCACCGAATTACAAGTAATGTTCTTCGACACAGATTGCGGCGGCGTCGTGCACAACATCGCTTATCTGCGGTTCGTCGAGATCGCCCGCACGCTCCTGGCCGAAAAGCTTGGGCTCCCGCTCGCGACCATGACCGAAACGCAAAGGTACCCCGTGGTCGTCCGGACGGAGATCGATTACCGGCGCGGCGCGAAACTGGGCGACCGGCTGGTCGTGGAAGGCTGGCTTGACCGGCTCGAGCGCGTTCGTTTCTGGTGCGGTTTCCGAATCATGCGGCCCCAGGACGATACGGTGATCGTGGAATGCCGTCAGATGATGGCAATCGTTGAAATGCCGGGCGGAAAAGTGCTGCGCCTGCCGGATGATTGGGGCAGATACCGCGACAATTCCAATTCCGCCACGACCGGCGCTCCCGGCCAGGGGAACTGAAGAATATGGTGGCCGGTGTTCGCACACTTCGGATCGACGAAACGTTTATTGATCCACCCGCCATCGCGCCGCCTCCGACGCGTCATGCTCTCCTGGTGTTTCTGATTACGCTCGCTGCGCTCCTGCACGGAGCGACCGCCAGCTGGGGCGATCTTTACAGCGAAACGGACGGCCAATATGCGGGGGCCGCGCGCGAGATGATTGCGTCGCACAATTATTTACTGCCGACCAACGACGGCATTCCGCGTCTGCAAAAGCCGCCGTTGCTTTACTGGCTCATCGTCGCCTCGTTCAAGATCGTCGGGATCAGTGCGACGGCGGCCCGCCTTCCCGGGGCGATGGCCACGGTCGCAACCGTCGCGCTGACGTTTCTTATCGGCGAACGATTGCGCGATTACTGGCACGGTTTTCTCGCCGGACTCATTTACCTGTCTTTGTCCGGAACGTTCCTGCTCGGACGAATCGTTATGCCGGAGCCGGTATTCACGGCCCTGATTACGGGCTCCATTTTTTGTGGTGTCTGCGGTTATCAGCGACGGCGTTACCGGTCGATTTGGTTTCTGGGTTTCTGGATCTGCGCTGCGCTCGCCTGCCTGGTGAAAAGTCTGCATGGACTGCTCCTGCCCACGGCGATCTTTCTCGTCCTGGCGTTATTTTACCGGGAAGCGCGCATCCGGTTTCGCGCCCTTCTGCGCTGGTATTATCTCCTGCTTTTTCTCGTCATGGTCGCGCCCTGGTACATTTGGGCCGAATTACATTACCCGGGATACCTGCGGCATTTGATCAGCTCGGACTGGGTGGGACACATGGTTGGCCTGTCCGATGCCACGCACGATTTTGCGGGCACGTCGCGGCTGGAGTTTCTGGCCATGCACCTGGCCTGGTGGTTCCCGTGGTCGATCGCGTTGCTGCCCGCGACAATTCTCGCGTGGCGCCGCGTTTTCCGTCCGCGCGAGATTGAGTTGCCTGACGCTCTGCCCTTGTCATGGATGGGAATCGTTCTCCTGCCGTTGCTCTTAATCGGGCAACGCCAGGATTATTACTCGATGAGCATGTGGAGCGCCTTCGCGCTCTGGGCCGCTACCACCTGGGAGCGAGCGCCCAAAAAACTGCGGGCTCTCGGTGTGAGTGGAATTACCGTCGTCGGGCTGGCTCTCGGCGCGGCCGCGTGGGCTCTGCCATTCTGGGCCGGCCAAGGCAGTGGCGAATGGGGCAACATGGACGCGCGCTGGACGGCATGGCGCGCGGTGCGAGCGATGCCGGCTTCGATCTGGCTCACGTTTCGCCCCCTCAGCGCGATCACAGCCATCTCATTAATTATTCTTTCACTGGTCGCGATTTATTTTCTCTTCACCAATCGCGAGAAACTGGCCTGCCTCGCGGTCGCCCTCGCCATGATTCCGGTCGGCCTATGCATGATTGAAGGTGTCGCCCAAATGTCGCCCTATTTTTCCCTGGCGGAAGCCGCTCGGTTTCTAAACGGCAGGCTCACCGAAGACGATCATGTTGTTTTTGAAGGGCCGCCCGAGGATGCCAGCAGTCTCGTTTTTTATATGAACCGGAAGTTTTCCTTCGTTAATCAGAATCCCAGGAAAGAGGTGCCGATAGGCCAGCCTCCCCGCGACACGTTTGTGGATGAAGACAGGGTCTTGCAGGCGTGGGGCGATCCCGAGCGCGTTTACCTGATCGTCGATCAAGGGCGTGCCGGTTACTGGCAGAAATCATTGATCGACCGTTTCCACATCTACCACCAGGTCACCACTTGCGGCAGCTACGTGGTCTTAAGTAACGAACTTTAGACGTGGCCGGTCCGGGGTTGAAAAGTCGCAGCCCCAGCGTAAGATGGCGCTCCATTTTCGGGAAGGACCAGACTTATGTCGCAACATCGCAGCTTAAAAGGGGCGAGCACCATTGCCGCCAAGCGTAACGTCTTGAAACGTTTCGAGCGCGTCGAATTACTCAAGAAGCGCGGTCAGTGGAAGGACGGCACCAAAGTCGTCGGGCTGCCCAAGACCAAGCCGGACGCGTAGAAAAAGCCCATGCGGCTGAACCGTTTCCTGGCCGCCGCCGGGCTTGGTTCGCGACGGCATTGTGACGAGCTCATCACGGCCGGTCGCGTCACCATCAACGGAAAAATTTGCACGAACTTCAGCGCCCAACCCGGCGCGGACGATTATGTTAAAGTAGACGGCCGGCTGGTGCGCGTCGATCTGCCGCGAACGATCGTCCTGCACAAACCAGCGGGGTTCGTTTCCACCCGGCGCGATCCGAACGTGCACGATACGATTTTTGATCTCCTGCCGGCCAAGCTTTCGCGACTGTTCAATGTGGGGCGGCTCGATGCCCAGACCGAGGGCCTGTTACTCCTGACCAATGATGGCGACCTTGCGCAGCGGTTGACCCATCCTCGTTACAAAGTCGAAAAGGAGTATGAAGTGACTCTGGACCGGCCGTGGGATCCGTCGCTCAAGATGAAATTGATTCGCGGAATATTCCTTGATGGACAACGGGCCCAGCTGGCGCGGCTGCATCAGATCGCGCCCACTCGATTGCGCGTCGTCTTGCGCCAGGGACTCAATCGGCAGATTCGACGAATGTTCGAGGCCATCGGCTACAAGGTGAAACATCTCGTTCGAACCCGGATTGCAGATTTGCGTTTGGGAGATCTTCCGCGCGGGCACTGGCGCCCGCTGACAAAGTCCGAGCTGACCAAATTGCAGGGCACGCGATGAACCTCGAAGGTTGCAGCGCATTAGTGACCGGGGCCTCTGCCGGAATTGGCCGCGAGTTCGCGCGCCAACTGGCGGGACGCGCTCGATCGATTGTACTGGTCGCGCGCCGCCGCGAACAGTTGGAGGAATTGCGCGCGGAATTGCTGGGACAGCATCCGAACCTGGAGGTTCAGGTTCGGGTCGTCGATCTGGCGGAGCGGCCACAAGTTGAAGAACTCCTGCGGTGGCTCGAGCAGCAGAAGATCGAGATCGACCTCTTGATTAACAATGCCGGCCTGGGCGATCTCGGCTCCTTCGCGACGAGCGACCCCGAGCGGATTGAACTAATCATTCTGGTCAACATGCTCGCGTTAACAGTCCTGACGCGCCGATTGTTGCCGGCCATGATCCGGAAAAAACGCGGAGGAATCTTGAATGTGAGTTCATCGGCCGGCTTCCTACCCATTGCGGAGTTTTCCGTCTACGCGGCGAGCAAGGCCTACGTCACGAGTTTTTCGGAGGGCTTGCGCGCCGAGTTGCGTGGCACCGGCGTGAGCGTTTGCGCGCTCTGCCCCGGCCCGGTCCACACCGAGTTCACCCAGGTTGCGAAACGGCAGGGCGAGGAACCGCTTCATTCAGGTGCCGAAATCGCTCATGTCCCGGCCGAAGAAGTCGCACGAGTCGGACTGACTGCCATCGAACGCGATCGACCGCTGGTCATCCCCGGTCTCCTGATGAAAATCGCGATGTTCCTGGTCCGCCTCACCCCAATGCCGATCTTGCGGATCGGGTCACGGCTCTCGGCCAGACGTCTTCCGCGTTAACCGCAGATGCAAACAAAACTTGTAGAGGCCGCCGTCCCCGGCGGCTGCGGCTGCGGTACGCCCGGAGGTGCCGCCGGGGACGGCGGCCTCTACAGTCTTTGGCGGACGGCGCAGCGCGCCGTCCCTGCCATCAATTGTATTTCACCGAGCAGCCGTAGGGCTTCGTGTTCGAGATCGTGACCGGCTTGCCGCCGAGCGATTCGTCCAGCGCGACCTTCACGTAGTTGGTCGAGGTCGGGATGTCCGCCGGATTCGGGGTCGCTTTGCTGTCTATCGCACCCTCATAAATCACTTTGCCTTCGGGATTGATAACAAACATCTGGGGCGTGTTCTTGGCCCCGTAGGCACGTCCCGCTTTGCCGTCGGGATCGAGCAGAAACGCAGTCTGATGCGTCTTCCACGAGCTCATGACTTTCTCAGCCTGCTCCGGTGTCAGATTCCCCTGCGTCCCCGGCGCAGAGGAATCGATGCTCAGCCAGATCACTCCCTTGCTTGTATATTCCTCCTGCAGCTTCTGCATGTTGTCGCTGCCGTAATGTTTTTTCACAAACGGGCACTGCGGATTAAACCACTCGAGCACGACATATTTGCCCTTGTACTGCGCAAGCGACTGCGTTTGGCCTTTCGCGTCGGTCAGCGAGAAATCCGGGGCGGGGCTGCCCACGGTCGGCGAATCGATGGCCAGAAGCGTGGTAGTCAGAAATGAACTAATGACAATAAGAAGAGACGTTGGTGTTTTCATGGTTACTGAGAAGCGACCGTGTTTGAGATGGTTTCGAGTTTATCGAGTAGAATGCCCTTGGTCAGGAGCTCTGGAAAGACAACCGGTTCTTTCCGCCCACCCGGATAGAGCACATATAATGGGACACCTGGCCGGCCGAATTGTTGCAATAATTTTGTAATCGCCGGATCGCCGTTCGTCCAGTCGGCCCTGAGCTTGGTCACGCCGTGACGTTGAAACGATTCACGCACCGCTTCGCTTTCAAGCACGCTCGCTTCGTTAAACTTGCAGGTGATGCACCACGCGGCCGTAAAATCGACGAACACGACGTGGCCCTGATTCAGTTCCTCCTGTAATCGTGCGGGCGTGAATGGCTCCCAGCCACCTGTCTCGCCGGGTTGTGCCGCGGCGAGTCTGGCCGCGCGAAATTTCCCTCCCACAAAATATAAACCGCTCGTGCCAAGCAGCAGTAGCATCACTACCACAGCAAGAGCCCGCGATCGACTCGAAGCGGCCGGCGTAATGAACGCGCCTTTCATCCAGCAAACCACGCTCACGATGAGCAGAAAACAGGACGCCCAGATGGCGGCTTCGAGACCACGTTGCGCGCCAAGGACGTAGAGCAGAAACAGCAACGTCGCCAAGAGCAGAAAGCCCATGAACTGTTTCACCCGCAACATCCACGGACCCGGTTTGGGTAGAAAACGCAGCCAGGCGGGCTGCGCGCAGAGCAGGAGGTAAGGCGCACTCATTCCCGCCGCCACGGCCAGGAACATCGCCAGAATCACAAAGGCCGATTGGGTAAGGGCAAACCCGACCGCCGTGCCCAGGAACGGAGCCGTGCACGGTGTCGCCAGGACGGTCGCGAAAACGCCCTGGAAAAACGAGCCGGCATCGCCTTCGGCGTTACTGGCGCCAAGCAACCCGCGGGTCGCGCTTTGCGGCAGCGAAATCTCAAACACGCCAAAAAGGTTCAAGGCAAAGACGAGAACCACCACACTCAAGGCCAGGACGAAGTAGGGGTTCGTGAACTGGGCAGCCCACGTGATCTGGCGGCCGGCTGCTTTGAAGGCGATGAGAAATAAAGCCAGCGCCACGAACCAGGCGAAAATGCCAGCCGCGAAGGCCAGACCGCTTCGCAGAATCTTCTGCCGGCTTTGTCCGGCTTGCTGAACAAAGCCAAAGATTTTGAGCGAGATCACCGGCAGCACGCATGGCATCAGATTCAAAATCAGTCCGCCGATGAATCCCAGAAAAAGCTGAAAAGCGACCAATCGAGTCGAGGCCGGCGCGGCCGCAGACGACGACGATGTTGAAACAGTCTGCGCTGCCGTGATGGTCCAGGCTCCGCGATCGGTGCCCTCCGGTTGGCCGAACACGACCAGACCATTGAGCGATGAAACGCTCTGGTCCGCCGATTCCAATGGAACGCGAAAAATTACCTGGTCGGCCGTTTGCGATTCGATGCCAGGGTGGCCCACGACTACATTCGCTTCCGGCAAAGGATAGAAATCCACCGGCGCATGTTTCGCGAGGTCCGCACTTCTGACCTCGAGATGTAAATCCGATCCAGCGCGGGTCCATTTCGTTGATGCAATCTCGGCGCCGGGCCAGATTTTAGGCAGCAGCTGCCGGTATCGATCAAACACTTGCGCGTTCGCCGCCCCGTTGCTTGTCGATACGGGAAGTTCCATTTGCACGCCCGCACTTCCCGGAATGCAGATTTTTTCACATACCAGCCAATTCGCATCGGCCGTCAGTTTCATGCTCGTCTCGCGCAGAGACGAGGGCGGCGTGATCTCCTGCATGAGAAGCACTTCATCGTGGTACCCGTATGTCTGGATATCGCCGGGGTCGTTGAATTTCATCGGAATCGGCCACTGCAGAGCGCCCGTTTTCCAGCCCGCGGGCAATTTCCACTTCAACTCGATGGGAATGCCGGCATCACCCGAGAATTGCCAGTAAGTGTGCCAGCCCGGCGCCATGTGCAGAAGCAGTCCCGCGGTAAAAGGTTTGCCCGGCACGACCGCGCTCACGTCCGCGATGAGTTCGGCCTTAACGAGTTGATGGCCCTCGTAAACCTGGGCACCCGCGCCGTCCACCAGCAGGAGTGAAAACAGAGCGAGAGCGCCTAACCGGAGCGGCTGCGCAGCCTTCATCGATCTAATTAACACCGGCCCGAGGCTGGCAGCAATCCCCGCGGCGGCGCGAATATGGCTCGCCGGCTGCTGCGAAGAAGTTTATGCGCGCTTTCCTCGTCGTCCTCATCGCCATCGGTCTCGGTTTCCTATATTATCGACAAAAACATAGTGAGGCGCCGCCAGCGGTTCCAACCAAGCCGGCCGTGACTACCTCGCAACCAGCGCAGCTGACGCCAGCGCCGCGCGGCCAGGCCTCCGAATATAATTGGATGAAGCGATCGCTCGATCGCGCCAAGGACGTTACCGAACAATCTCGCGCCCAGACTAAGCAAGCCCAGGATCCCTAGCCGCGGGAACCGCCTATTGCGCGGCGTGAAGCTTGCCTCTAATCGCGGCTTTGAATTCCGCCGCCGTCAAATTCGCTTCGGTTGAAGCAGAGGGCGCCGCCTCCGATGCCCGCCCGAGCCGAGCCACATTTTTGACCGGACCTCCCTCGTTGCTGGTCACCATTTCCACCCCCGACTGATCGCGCAGCACGTGAAACCGGCCGTACATGATTCCAACCAGCGGAATAAATTGCGTGCCGTTGTTTTCAACGAAAAGGATGTCGTCATCGCCAACCTTGAATTTAGGCGCATCGCTCACACCCAAAGTCTCACCGTCAACCGTCCCGCCGAGCATGCGAATGGTGTAGGACTGGCCGGGATTGCCTTTCAGCGAATCTTCAATCTTGAAAGTGATGTAGCTGACAATATTTCGCTGCGCTCCCTCACCAACCCATTGTGAGCGAACGTCCGTAACCGTGCCTTGAAAAATGACTTCCGCCTGGCTGACCAATTGATCGAAAGTGGGTGGAATCACGGTGGTAGCCGGCGCACTGCGCATTGCGACCGCCAGACCGGCCGCGGCGAGGAGATAGGTAGTTCTTTTCATGGGAGCTTCGAATTGCGTCTATTTGATGATGTTTACCGACGCCGTGCTGGGAGAGGCAACGCCATAACCTGATCCGGATTTAAGAGTCATGATGGCCGTCTTTCCCTTTTTGGCACCCTTGGTCACCGTCAGCGTGACGTTGGCGGAAGTAGCCCCGGCTGGAATTGTCACCTGGCCCGGCGGACTGACGATATACTGTTTTCCTGACTTTGCCTTGCCGCCCATCGCATAACTGATCGTCATCGCAGATCCGGCATTCACGATTGAAGTTGTCACCGTGTAGGTTGCCGCCTGTCCAGTTCCCACCGTGGTGGGCGCCGCCGAGACACTCATCATCGGCAACTGCACCGGAGAAGCCGTCGGACTTGGCGTCGGCGTCGGGGTCACCGTGGGCGTTGGCGTTGGCGATGGCGATGGCGTCGCGGTCGGTCGTCGGCGTCGCTGTTGGGGTAGGAGTCGGGCTTGGGGTAGGAGTCGGGCTTGGGGTTGGAGTCGGGGTGGTTTGCGGCGCGCCGTAAAGCGCTTGCGCTCCGTTGATGTCGTCGGTCGCCGGAACCTCGACGTCGCTGATTACCGAATTCATGATGGCCACCACGTGTTGCCCGTGCTGATCCGGATGATCCAGACCCAGCGCGTGTCCCAATTCGTGGATCAAAACACGCCGGATGTCCGCGATGGAAACCCCGTTCCCGCCGAATCGGAGCGGTCCGCGGTACGAGTCGAAGCTCTGATGGTTGTTAAAAAGCACATCGGCCTCGCTGAAGGTGTTGCCCGAATAACGGTAGTAGGTCACCGCAAGTGTGCTGCCTCCGAACGATTGCCCGAAAACTGTGCTCGAGAAGACGATTGAATTGACATGATCACCCGAACTAATCGGCGCGCTCGGATTCAGTACAGAGGTAAAAACCAGGTGCTGCATGACCTGGTCCCAGGAATCGGGGCAAGGCGTCGCCGCGACATCCCACGACGTATTGCCGTCAAGCAGAGTGCGTCCCGCGCTGCCAAGGCCCATCTGGAATGTGACCGTCGCATCACTCGGCCAGCTGGGGCCCTCCAGAACGTAGGCGTCAGTATTGCGGGGAGAAAAAGCGGTTATGACAAGGCCGAGACTGGCGGCCGCGGTGCTGAGGCGGCCCAGCAGACGTCCTGGAGCGTTCATATAATTACTAGAAAGCAGCTGCCGTGCGCATATCCTGCGAAAAGACACAAATATCGGGAAATCTCAGGTAGCCTGCTTCTGGAAGAACGCATAACTCACGAATTGCCCGGATGGCTCGCAACTGGTTACGGCTGATTGGGTGGCAATGGATGCCTCGAACCGTTCTTAAGAGCGCGACAACGCCGCCAAATCGCCGACTAATTCATCGATGGCCTGGTCCGTGGTCGACCAGGCGCACATCAAGCGGTAGATGTTGGGCTCGAGGAACTTCTGAAAGTACCATCCCTTGGTGCGCAGGCCCTCCGCCAGCGGGTCCGGCAACCGGGCAAAAATCGCGTTCGCCTGCACCGGAAAAACGACCTCAATGTTCAGTTCCTTCTGCAGGCGTTCGGCCAGCCGGGCCGCCGCCGCATTGGCATGCCGCGCGTTGCGCAACCAAACATCTTCTTGCAGCAGCGCATTCCAGGACGCCGCCAGAAACCGGGTCTTCGAGGCAAGCTGCCCCGCTTGCTTGGCGCGGTACTCAAATTCCGAAGCCAGATCTCTCCGAAAAAAGACGACTAATTCCCCGGCGCCCACGCCGTTTTTTGTGCCGCCGAAACAGAGAACGTCGACCCCGAGTTCCCAGGTAATATTCTTCGGCGCGCAAGCCAGAGAGGCCACGGCATTGGCGAACCGGGCGCCATCCATGTGCAGCAATATTTTGCGGCGGCGCGCAAATTCTGCGACGCGGGCGATTTCCTCCGGAGTATAAACGGTTCCAAACTCGGTCGATTGCGTAAGGCTGATCACCCGGGGTTTATGCGAATGCAGATCGAAATATCGCTCGATCACGAGTTCCGCCTCAGCGAGATCGATCTTCCCGTCCGCGCCGCCGATCGTCAGCAACTTGGAGCCATGCGTAAAGAATTCCGGCGCCCCGCATTCGTCGGTTTGAATGTGCGCGCGCTCGTAACAAATGACACTGTGAAACGGCTGGCATAGCTGCGCGAGGGCCAGGGCATTGGCGGCGGTGCCGTTAAAGACCAGGAAAACGTCGCACTCTGTCTCGAAAACCTCGCGCACCCGGTCACAAGCCTTCTCCGTCCACTCATCGCTCCCGTAGGAGGCGGCCGTGCCGGCATTGGCCTGTTGCAGGGCGGCCCACGCTTCCGGGCAAATCGCGGCCGTGTTGTCGCTCGCAAAATCGTATCGCGCCGGGCGTGATTTCATCCCGGTCTTGCTAATCGACTTCCGCATCGCGAGCAAACTCGAATCGCGTCTCCGGAAGAAGGCCGGTTCCTTCGGCTTTGCCTAACCGAGGTGGGCGGGTTAATTTCCGTGTATGAGTTCTCTCCAGGCCGAGGTCGAAAGTCGCGGCCAACGCATTTTCGAGCTGGTTGATCGACATCCAGAGTCGCTCTTCAGCAAGGCCGGATTCTATCAGCGCATGATGGCGCTCTCCATGCGCGACGAGCATTTCAAAGTGCAGATGTTCCGGTTCGTTGATGTGCTCGCGTCTCTGCGGCGCGGAGGCGAAATCGTGCGACACCTCGATGAATATTTCGCGGACATGCGCAACGGCTTTACTCCCGTCGTACAAACCGGGGTGCGTCTGGCCAAGATCGCACCCTGGCTCAGCGGACAGGTTCTGCGCTGGAATGTCTCGGGCATGGCGCGGCAGTTCATTGCCGGAAAAAACCCGCATGACGTGATGAAGATGCTGCGCAGGCGGCACCGGCAGGGCATTGGATTTACCGTGGATTTGTTGGGCGAAGCAGTCGTCAGCGAAAAAGAGGCGACCGAATACTCGGCCCGCTGCTTTGATCTTCTCGAGGTGCTGGCCCGCGACACCGGGGGATGGGTCGACTCGCTCGACGAAAATTCCGAGTTGTTTCCGGTCGTAAACCTCTCCGTCAAAATCTCCGCGCTTTATTCCCAGATGAATCCGGCTGACCCGCGAGCGGCCATCGGCCACCTGGCACCCAAGCTTCGCCCTCTTTTACGGCGCGCGCGTGAGCTCGGCGCATTCGTCAATTTCGACATGGAAAGCTACGCGCATAAGAATGCCACGCTGGACCTCTTCAAGACTTTGTTTCAGGAGCCGGAATTCCTGGACTGGCCGCATGCCGGCATCGTGATTCAGGCGTATTTGCGGGATGCCGAACAGGATCTTTGGGACCTGATCGAATGGGGCCGTGCCCGCGGCACCCGCTTCACCGTACGCCTGGTTAAAGGCGCGTATTGGGATTACGAAAGGATCAAGGCCAGGCAAAATGGCTGGAACATTCCCGTCTTCATGGAGAAGCCCGGCAGCGATGCGAATTTCGAGGCTCTCACCCGTATCTTGCTCGAAAATGAATCGATCGTGACGGCGGCTTTTGGTTCGCACAACGTACGCAGCATCGCACACGCCCAGGCGCTGGCAGATGAGCTTGGCATCGATCGCAGCCGTTTCGAATTTCAACTGCTCTTCGGGATGGCCAACCCGATCAAACGCGCCCTGGTCGAAATGGGTTACCGGGTCCGTGAGTACTGCCCGGTGGGTGAGCTCCTGCCGGGAATGTCTTATCTCGTTCGCCGCCTTCTCGAAAACACTTCGAACGAAGGTTTTCTGCGCGCCAAATTTTCGGACAACGTTTCCGAGGAAGCTCTGCTGCGCGATCCGCTCGAGCTCATCAGCAAGAATGGAGCAGAACCGCTGGAGCGTTCTCTTGTTCCCTTCGGGGGAGAACATCGAGGCAACGGTGCTCCTCGCGAAACTCCAGTCGGCGACACTTACGAAAATGCTCCGCTCGTCAACTTCGTCCATCGGGAGTCGCAGGACAAAATGCGGGCTGCTCTCGCCGAAGTGAAGGCAAGGCTCGGAAAGAAATACCCACTCGTTATCGACGGAGAAAAGGTCTGGACCGATAAGACCATTGCTTCAATTAATCCGAGCGTTCCCGACGAAGTCGTCGGTCACGTCGCCGAAGCCGGAATTCCAGAAGCGGAGCGCGCCGTTAACGCCGCGCGCGAGGCTTTTCATCGCTGGAGTTTTACTCCCTTCGAAGAACGCGCCCGGTTGCTCGACCGCGTCGCCGCCATCATGGACCAACGCCGCTACGAACTTTGCGCGCTGGAGGTCTTCGAAGTCGGGAAGGCATGGGCCGAAGCGGACGGAGATCTCCGCGAGGCGATCGACTTCTGCCTTTATTACGCCCGGGAAATGAGATTGCGCGGGCGCCCTCACCTGACCCAACACGTGCTCGGCGAGGAAAGCTATCAGCATTATTGGCCGCGCGGGGTGGCCCTCGTCATCGCGCCCTGGAATTTCCCCATGGCAATTTTCTGCGGCATGGCTTCCGCCGCCCTCGTGACCGGCAATACCGTGATCATGAAGCCGGCGGAACAGTCGGCCGTGGCCGGCGCCATGTTGATGGAGATTTTCGAGCAAGCCGGTGTGCCCGACGGCGTGCTCAATTTTCTCCCGGGCAAAGGCTCCGTCATGGGCGCGCATCTGGTCGATCACAAGGATATCGATGTCATTGCCTTTACCGGATCGCGCGAGGTCGGACTGAGAATTTGGGAGTCCGCCGGCCGAACCCGGCCGGGACAGCGAGAGCTCAAACGGGTCGTTTGCGAGATGGGCGGAAAGAATGCCGTCATCATCGACTCAGACGCCGATCTCGACGAAGCCATCGTCGACTCCGTTTACTCGGCCTTTGGTTATCAGGGCCAAAAGTGTTCCGCCCTGTCGCGGCTCATCGTCCTTGAAGAGAATTACGGCCGCGTCATGGACCGGTTGCTTTCGGCCGTCGCCAGCCTGCGCATGGGCAATCCCATAGAACCCGGCATTACCGTCGGTCCGGTGATCGACAAAACTTCCTACACGCGAATCAAGGAGTACATCGAGATAGGAAAAGGCGAAGCCATGCTCGCTTATCAAAAAGGAGATGTGCCCGACCAGGGTTACTTTATTCCCCCGACCATCTTCACCAATGTCACGCCGGAGATGCGCATTGCCCGTGAAGAAATTTTCGGACCAGTCCTGAGCGTGCTGCGCGCGCGTGATCTCGACGAGGCCATTGCAATCGCGAACGGGACCGAGTTCGCGCTCACCGCCGGCTTTTTCTCGCGCAGTCCGGCCAACATCGAACGCGCCAAAGCCGAACTCGTCGCCGGCAATGTTTACATCAACCGCTCCTGCACCGGTGCGGTCGTCGGTCGCCATCCTTTTGGAGGCTTCAAGATGAGCGGCGGCGGCACGAAAGCCGGGAGTGGCGATTACCTTCTCAATTTCATGGTCCCACGCGTCGTCACCGAAAATATCATGCGCCATGGTTTCGCGCCCGACCAGACGCCGCTCTATCGAGACGAATTTCTTCCGCCGGGCCTGCGCCGCTAAGGGTGGCCTTTGCTGAGCAAGGTCACCACCGTTACCACCATATAGATAACTAACCAGGCCGACGCTCCCACGATCAGGCTGAACACAATCATCTCGGTCACGTGCTCACGAGCCGCCTGGGCGAGAAGCTGGTGGTTGAGCTTGCGGAAATTGTGAAAGCGCGAACCCTCCCCGCCGTTGGGCGAGAAGAAGCCATGCCACCCATCCAGTCCGGATTGAAAACAATAATCCGTTCGCGGAAATCCCCGCCGTGCCCCGGAATCGCCTGGACCTGTCGGTTTCATTAGCTCCCGGCACAGCTTAGATCATTCCCGCCAATACGCACGTCCGGATAATGGCCGTCTCGGACCCGGCGCCGAAATTTTGGACGCTCGCTGGCCTCGAGGCAATTCGTATTCCATGATGTCTCCATGCTTTATGTGGTCGCCACGCCGATCGGCAATCTCGGCGACATTTCCCTGCGCGCGCTTGAGGTTCTAAAGAACGCCGACCTCATCGCCGCGGAAGACACGCGCCACTCCGGAATCCTGCTGAAGCACTACCAGATCAGCAAGCCCTTCATCAGCTACCACGAGCACAATGAAGCCATGCGCACCGCGCAACTCATTGAGCGCATTACGGCGGGTGCCAATATCGCGCTGATCACCGATGCCGGAACTCCCGGCGTGGCCGATCCCGGCGCCCGTCTCATTCGCGCCTGCATCGAACGGGATTTGCCTTTCACAATCATTCCCGGCCCTTCCTCGATCCCAACGGCCCTGGTCGGTTCCGGATTTTCAACCGGGAAATTCTTCTTCGGCGGGTTTCTGCCGGTGAAAAGTGGTCAACGCGAACGCGAGCTGCGCGGCGCGGCCGAGCGCGCCGAAACCTCGGTCTTTTTTGAATCGCCCCATCGCATTCTGAAAACGCTGGCCGCCTGCGCCGAAATCATGCCCGAGAGACAACTCTGCGTTGCGCGGGAACTGACCAAGAAATTCGAAGAATTCCGTCACGGGCTCGCCGGGGAATTGCTGGCCCACTACACGGCACACCCCGCCAAAGGTGAGATTGTGCTCCTGGTCTCCCCACTGTAGCCGCCTCGCTCTGTCGAGGCGCCGCAGAGGCATGACAACACGGCGACAGAGCGCCGTGGCTACACCGCAAGTGTGTAAACGAATCCCAAAGCCAGCTATTTTGTCCCAGCCCGTAGCCGCCTCGCTTTGCCTGCCACGCCGCCTGCTCGCGAAGACTTTCGGAGTAGCGGATCGAAGGCGGGTCGGGGCGTTCCTTCGAAACGAACACGGCGACAGAGCGCCGTGGCTACAAGCAGAATAAAGGCGCGATGGAAAGCGTCCGTCCCTGCATATTCCGCTTGTAAAAGCGCTTCATCTGTGTGATTTTGCGCGGCTTTTTCCCCAGAAGCATCCCTCTTCTTTTATGGCTTACGCAATTATCAAAACAGGTGGACGGCAGTACCGGGTCGCAGAAGGCGACACCATCGATGTCGATCTTCTGGATGTCGCGGCCGGCAAGGTAGCGACGTTCGGCGACGTTTTGATGTATGCCGATGGTGACAAGCTTACCCACGGCGACCCCTTGATCTCCGGTGCCAAGGTAACCGGCGAGGTCGTGGAACAGCGCAAAGACAAGAAGGTCATCGCCTTCAAGTTCAGGCGGCGCAAAGGTTATCACCGGACAGTTGGCCACCGGCGCAAACTCACCCGCGTCAAGATCAAGACCATCAGCGTGGGCGCGAAAAAAGCCGCCAGCACCAAGAAATCCTCTGAATAGCCGTTTCCTGCGAACTCTAACCGTCAGCTCTTTATCTCCCCATGGCTCATAAAAAAGGACAAGGCAGCGTTAAGAACGGCCGCGACAGCGTCAGCAAGCGACTGGGCGTAAAAAGATTTGGCAGCGAGATGGTGGTCGCGGGAAATATCATCATTCGCCAGCGCGGGACGAAGTTCATGCCCGGCAAGAACGTCGGCCTCGGACGCGATTACACGATTTTTGCTCTGATCGACGGCAACGTCCGCTTCGATCGGGCCGGTCGAAGAGTGAATGTCGACCCCGTGACCGCCGAGAAGTAAGGGCTTTCCCGCGACCTTCCCTCAGGCAAAGACCGATATCAGCGGTTGTGAATGCGACAGCCTTTGCGGTATAACCAATTTCGCCCATGAAGTACAAGACGTTTATTCTTTTCGGCGCCCCCGGCAGTGGCAAGGGCACACAGGGCAAAACGCTCGGCAGTATCCCGCGTTTTTATCATTGCCCCTGCGGCGACGTTTTCCGGTCGATGGACACGCGCTCGAAAGTGGGCAAGGCGTTTCTGGAATATTCCAGCAAAGGCCAGTTAGTCCCTGACGAGATCACGGTCGAACTCTGGAAAGAGGCCATCGCCGCGGCGGTCGACGCGCACAAATTCAAGCCCGACATCGACTTTCTCGTGCTCGATGGAATCCCGCGCAACGTTAATCAGGCCAGGATCATGGAGGAAATGCTCGACGTTGAAAAAGTGTTCCACCTCTCCTGCCCGAACCGCGAGACCTTGTTTACGCGCTTGAAGAAACGCGCCTTGAAGGACAACCGGCTCGACGACGCCAACGAACAGGTCATCCAACGCCGGCTCGACACTTACGACGAAGAGTCGAAGCCGGTCTTAAACTATTATTCAAAAGATCGCGTGACTGTGGTTGACGCGACCCAGCCGCCGTCGAAAGTTTTGTTCGACATCCTCGCCAGCGTGAACGCGGTGGATGGGCAGCATGAGCCAGCAACAGTTTGAAAATTTTACCGCCTCCAGCCTCTATTGCGAGAAGTGCAAAGCTGCCATGCCGGTGCGGGAGCGGCTCCTGCTAGTCCTGCCTGATAAGGAAATTTTCGACTACCTTTGCACGGGCTGCGGCTCTTCCGTGGGACAACGCGAAGTCACGGCCGGCGAAAGAGTCGCTGCTCAACGCAGGGCCCCGCGGCGCCCGCGACGAGTCCCCATCCCTCTAAAGTCGCGGCTTCATTAGCGCGCGATGCGCGTTGTTTTCATCGGCACGGGTGAGATCGGCAGGCCGACATTGCGGGCTCTGCTAGCCTCCCCGGCACATCAATTGGTCGCTGTCGTGACCCAACCCGACAAGCCTGCCGGTCGCACCCAGAAAATGCAGCCGCCAGCGATCAAGGACGCGCTCACCGGCAGCGCCGTGCCGATTCTGCAACCGGCAAGCATCAAGGACACCGACTCGATCGAACAGATTCGCCAATTTGCGCCCGACGCCATCGTGGTCATGGCCTACGGACAGATCCTGCCGCGCGCTCTCCTGGAGATTCCGCGCCTCGCTTGTCTGAACTTGCACGCTTCGTTGCTGCCGCGCTGGCGAGGCGCCGCGCCGATTCAAGCCGCGATTGCGGCGGGCGATCGCGCCACCGGCATCACAGTTATGTACATGGCGGAGGGCCTCGATACCGGGGATATCTTGTTACAAAAAACAATCGACATCCGGCCGAATGACACCGGCGGTTCGCTGCATGACCGCCTGGGTGAAATTGCACCCGAGGCGCTGCTCGACTCCTTGAAACTTCTCTCTGCCGGAAGCTCGCCCCGCATTGCGCAAGATAACGCGCACGCCACTTACGCGCCCAAACTGGATCGCCAGGCGGGCCGAATCGATTGGTCGGAACCGGCGGAAGTTATCGAGCGCAAGATCCGGGCGTGGAATCCGTGGCCGGGCGCGTTTACCACCGTCACAGTGCAGTCGGGAAAGCCCCGGAATTTGAAAATCTACTCCGCCATAACGGTCAATCGGGCCGGCGCGCCGGGTGAAATGATTCAGACTGACGATGGCGGGCTCGTCATCGCCGCAGGCAGCCAGGCTCTTTCCCTGCAAGAAGTCCAGCTGGAAGGAAAGCGGCGCATGTCGGCGACTGAATTCGTGCGAGGTCACCACCTGGCCCCGGGGTTGGGCCGATAATTCGAGACCGGAATCCGCCGGCGACTCAATTTGCTTCCCAAAACGGGTCGCCTCTTGTTTCATCTCACTCGCGCATGAAGACTGAAGCACCTGCCTACAAACGCATTGTGCTCAAGTTGAGCGGCGAAGCCATGCGCGAAAGCGGCGGACGCGACAATATTTCGCCGCCGGTCGTTCGCGCCATCGCAGAGCGCATCAAAGAAGTGCACGACCTCGGAGTGCAAATCGCAGTGGTCATCGGAGGCGGCAACATCTGGCGTGGGCTGACCGCGGCGGGCCGGGGCATGGATCGAACAACCGCCGATTACATGGGGATGCTGGCCACGGTGATCAACGGCATGGCCTTGCAAAGCGCCCTCGAGCAGGTCGGCGTGCAAACTCGCGTGCAGACCGCCATCGAGATGCAGAATGTGGCCGAACCATTCATCCTCGGACGCGCGATTCGCCATCTGGAAGTTGGTCGCGTTGTCATTTTTGTTGCAGGCACCGGCAATCCCTATTTTTCAACGGACACGACCGCCGCCCTGCGCGGGAGCGAAATTCGAGCGGACGTAATTGTGAAGGCAACAAAAGTGGATGGAGTTTACGATCGGGACCCCAAGACAGACGCAAACGCTCAACGTTATGAAC
Source organism: uncultured Verrucomicrobiae bacterium (assembly GCA_963788855.1). Lineage (GTDB taxonomy): Bacteria > Verrucomicrobiota > Verrucomicrobiia > Chthoniobacterales > UBA10450 > CAWBIE01. The sequence goes on along the minus strand of CAWBIE010000001.1, from coordinate 381,558 downwards.
GCGTCAGTTACACCGAGGCGCTGACCAAGCGGTTGCAGGTCATGGATTCGACTGCTTTCAGTCTTTGCATGGACAACAAAATTCCGATCATCGTCCTTGATATGAACAAGCCGAGCAACATTCGCGACGCCGTCCTCGGCCGCAAAGTGGGAACGCTCGTTTGCGGCGAGGCGGAGGCAAAGTGAAATTCATTCCATGAGCAGAGACGACGTTATCCTCGAAGCCGAGATGGCCATGGAAAAAAGCGTGGATTACATGGTGCATGAATTTGCCGCGGTGCGCACCGGCAAAGCATCACCGACCCTGGTCGAGAATGTGGACGTGCAGGCCTACGGCTCGACCATGAAGCTAAAGCAACTGGCTTTGATCACGACGCCCGAACCACGGTTGCTCGTGGTGCAACCTTTCGATGCCGGCACCGTGCCGGACATCGAGCGAGCTTTGAAAGAATCGAAAATCGGAATTAACCCGGCGGTGGATGGAAAGATTATTCGATTGCCCATTCCGGAGCTTTCGGAAGAGCGGCGCAAGGATCTGGTCCGATCGTTAAGCAAGATGGCCGAGGAGGCGCGTGTGCGCGTCCGCAATAATCGCCGGACTGCCATGGACGACGCGAAAAAACTCAAGGCCGGCGGCGAGTTAACCGAAGATGGCTTGCACGATCTGGAGAGCGAAGTTCAAAAGCTAACCGATCGCTTCGTAAAATCGGTGGATGATCATCTCGAGCGCAAGGAAGCCGAGATCATGAAGGTCTGAGCCCGACGCCCGCCTTAAAGTCGTACCAGATCGAGCAGGAACTGCAGCCAGAGATAAAACATTCCCCGCCAGGAATATTTTACGTCGCCACTGCCGGTGGGCTTCAGGACGCCCTTCTCGATGTTATGCGCAATCTGGTCCCGCAGATCGTGCTCGATTTCCGATTGAATGCGCTCTTCGTCCATGGCGTCAATCGCATCGGTCTCCACCCGGTTATGACGAAGAAATTCGCGATGGCTTTGGTAGAGCTGCCAGAACGATTGATCAGGCCGCTGGCGATTGATCCGAAACTGCGGAGTCAACTTCAGCCCGTAAGAGAGCGGATAATTCCAGGTCGTCCAGATCGTTCCGCTCTTCGCCCGGGATGAGATCCGCAGATAATAAAAGGACAGATCGTGCTGTTCATTTAAACAAATTGTGGCCTGGGATCGATCCTCGTCCTTATAGAACAGGCGAAAGAACTGGCGGTAATCCTCCCAATCCCAACCCGCGTCGTTGACGTGCACGAATCCAGCGTTTTCGATCTCGTGCGTGATATCGAGGAGCGTCGGAAAAACGTCTGTCGACGGTGCGCTCTTCGGCCGCAGCTGCTTCTCCTTGGGCAGGCGCAAGGCGCGGATCCGGGTCAAAATCTCGATCCACGGCAGGAAAAGCCAGCTGATGGCCCCGACAAAGCCAAGGACCAGGCTGTCGGTCACGAAATAGACCAGCAGAAAGGAGGCGAGCAGGATGCCGAGCGCCCCCGCCTTTTGCGCGAACGAACTTTGAAAACTGCGCAAAGCGACGCTGAGCACCGCCACGCCAAGGGTTAAAAAGAATCCAAATAACATTACGGCTCGATTCCGTGCTCGTTCAAAAATCTCTCGAGCTGATCGGTGTCGAAATTGGCCAGGACGTTGTCCCCCGCTACAAACGTCGGCACAAGGGTCTGGTCCGAGAGTTCCTTCATCTCCAGGTAAGCCTCGCGATCCTCACCTACGTCGATCTCCGTAAACTTAAAACCGCGCCGCGTTAAGTAATCCTTCGCGTCCACGCACCATGAGCACAGATCGCGGCTATAAAGCTTCAATTCCATCGGCAGTGCGGAATTAAACGAGCGCGCACCCCTGCGTCAATAGCCCCATGGACTGATCGAACTCAGTACGATTTTGCCCAAATAACCCGGCGCGGACTTGGTTCACCAGTAAGGATACACCGGCCTGACTCAACCGAAAGGTCGCGCGGAATGCAGCGGATCGTCACCTTCAAGTCGTTTTTGATTTGTTCCTCAACTGCGCGCGAGCCGTTCCAGTGAGCCAGGGCGAAGCCGCCATGGATCTCCGGCTTGGCCGGGTTCTTGGGCGTGAAAAACTCGTAGAATTGTTCCTTCGAATCGATCGGCCGTGTATGCGCTTCCTGGAATTGCTTGGCCCGATCGTACAAACCTTTCTGGATCGAGAGAAGCAGTTCCGGAACGCGTGTTCCAAATTCTTCGAGCGACATGAACTGTTTCTCTTTGATCGGCTGGTCGCGCCGGCTCACCGCCACGGACCCCTTTTCGAGATCCCGTGGGCCGATCTCCACGCGCAGCGGAACGCCTTTCTTAATCCATTCCCAGTTCTTTATGCCGCCCCCCAGGTCGCGGCGGTCAACCTCGACTTCAATCGGCGCATCGGCATAGCGCGCGGCGCGCAGTTGCTGCGCAAGTTTGTCGCAGGTTTCCAACACTTTCGCGCGCGTCTCCTCCTTCGGCGTAATCGGCAAAATGATAACCTGGGTCGGGGCAATTCGTGGCGGGAGCACAAGCCCGTCGTCATCGCCATGCGCCATGACCACCGTTCCCACCATCCGTGTGCTCATGCCCCAACTCGTCGTCCAGCCAAACTCCTGCTTTCCTTCGCGATTCTGAAATTGAATACCGCTGGCACGCGCGAAGTTTTGCCCGAGAAAATGCGAGGTGCCGGCCTGAATGGCTTTACAGTCCTGCACCATCGCTTCAATGGCCAGGGTCTGCACTGCGCCCGGAAAGCGTTCGCTCTCCGATTTCTCCCCGCTGAAAACCGGGATGGCCAGGTGATCGCGCACGAAAGTCTCGTAAACATCGAGCATCTGTTCGGTCTCGGCGCGAGCTTCCGCCTCGGTTTCATGAACGGTGTGGCCCTCCTGCCACAGAAATTCTGTGGTGCGCAAAAATAAACGCGGACGCATTTCCCAGCGCACGACGTTGGCCCATTGATTGATCAGAATGGGAAGATCACGGTATGATTGCACCCACTTCGCATAGGAAGCTCCGATAATCGTTTCCGACGTCGGCCTAACCACCAGCGGCTCAGAGAGTGGGCTCGCCGGCTTCATTTTCCCGTCGCTACCCACTTCCAGCCGTGTATGGGTAACCACGGCACACTCCTTGGCGAATCCTTCGACGTGCTCCGCTTCCTTCGCGAAATAACTCAGCGGAATGAACAGAGGAAAATAGGCATTCCGATGCCCGGTCGCGCGAAACATTGCGTCGAGCTGACGCTGCATATTCTCCCAAATGCCAAAGCCCCACGGCCGGATGACCATGCAGCCCCGGACCTCCGAGGATTCAGCCAGCTCGGCCGCCCGGATGACCTGCTGGTACCATTCGGGAAAATCTTCCTCGCGCCGGGGTGAAATCGCAGTTTTCGCAGGAGTGTTGGTGGGATTTGCCATTTTGGAAACGCGCAACCATTAAGCTCAACCCGCAAAAATGCCAGCGCCCAATAAATTCTCCGCTCCGGGGGACGCCTGTTCCAGCGGATGCCCGCGATTGGAGCCGCAACTCTGGGACGCACGGGTTTCTTCAGGAAATGAAAACAATGATCCTCGCAGCGATCTCGATGCTGGCCGTGATGGAGCTCGCACCTCTCGCCATCGGCCAGAATGCCGATGAACCCGGCCGGAACGGAATTCCTCGCCGGCAACAGCGCTTCGCCAATCTCTCTCCGGCCGAGCGTCAGCAGTTAAAGGCTGCCCACGACAAAGCAATGCAAGATCCGGCCGTGCAATCGGCGCATGCTAAAATGAGGGTGGCGCATAAGGAATTTCGCGACGCCATGCGGTCGTCGATGTTGAAAGCAGATCCGTCGATTCAACCGATTCTGAGCAAGATTCCGGAATCGCGCCTGCACGATTCCTAAAGGCGCAGCCAGAACGGTTCTTCGCTTTCCTCCGGGGTGCCCGACCCGGATTTGACACCCGCTCCCCGCTCCCTTAGTTTTCGGGCCCTTTTCACCCCGTGATGAAGACCTTTTCCGCCAAAGCCAACGAAGTTCCACGCAAGTGGTGGCTGATTGACGCCAAAAACCAGGTGCTCGGCCAGGTCGCCGTGCGAGCTGCCAACCTGTTACGAGGAAAAGCAAAACCAATCTTCACGCCTCACGTCGATACGGGAGATTTCGTTGTCGTCATCAACGCGGAAAAAGTCCGCCTGACTGGCAAGAAGGAGGAGCTTAAGACTTACATGAGTTTCTCGGGGTTTGTCGGTGGACACAAAACAGAAACCGCTCGTTCGCGGCGGACACGACACCCGGAATTGCTGATCGAGCGCGCGGTGCGCGGAATGATTCCACACAACAATCTCGGACGGGCGGTCTATCGAAAATTGAAGGTTTATCGCGGCGAAGCCCACCCGCACAAGGCACAGCAACCTCAACCGGTCACCTTCAGTTAGACGATCTTCGACTTTTATGGCTCAAACTGAAGAATTTATCGCTACGGGACGGCGCAAGACCTCCGTCGCACGGATCCGCATGACGGCCGGGAGCGGCAAGATCGATATCAATGGCCGTAGCTTCGAAGATTATTTTCCGACGGCCCCGCTGCAAAACACAGTGCTGCAACCTCTGCAGGCTGCCAAGGCGGTGAACGTTTACGACATGTCTATCAACACGACGGGCGGTGGCATGACAGGCCAGGCCGGGGCAGCGCGGCTGGCGATTGCGCGCGCGCTCCTCCAAGCCGATGCAAATTTGCGTGCCACATTGAAGGCTGACGGATTGCTTCGTCGCGATCCTCGCATGAAGGAACGGAAGAAATCCGGGCAACCCGGCGCGCGCAAGCGCTTCCAGTTCTCGAAGCGATAATTTTCCGGATCTCGGAGACTGCAACAAATCGCCCTGATGGCGCTCCTTACTTCGGAGCGGATCCCTTTTCAGATCTCAGCTGCTTGTCGTAAATGGCATGGAGATCCCGGGCGCCGTATTTCGCCAGGTCGATCCCGTTGACCCTGTAATTAAACTCCCTGATCGCAGGTGAGTTATAATACACGGGTGTGCCGGATTTGATGAATTGGATCACCTCCGGCGCGGTCAGGAGATAAAAGTAGTCTTGATCGGGATGCTCCGAGGCGGGAAAGATATTCTTGATCTCAGGCTCCCAGCCGCCGACCACAAAAGCATTCTTGCCGGGCATCTGTTTGGTAAAGGAAAGGAAGTTCCTGATGCTCTCCGCGGTGGTGAGGCGTTCGCGATGATCCTGGACAATGGGACCGGCCGTCAGACCATGACGATCAATCGTGATGAAAGAACCCATCATCGCGAGAAGACAGAAGATCTGGAATGTGCGACGCGGGGTGAACCGGGCCAGCAGCAGAATGACAAACGGGATAAGCGGGATCAAATAACCCGCCAGATCGGGGTGGCTGAAAAATACGACCGTGTAAACCACCACGGCTGCGATCCAGCCGTTCACATGGTAAGGCGGGCAGGTAAACGATGGCGCGCTTTTCGGGTGCTTGATTTTCCAAAACGCCCCGGCCACTGCCAGGCAAATGCCCGCCAGACCCGTGGCGCCCCACACTTCCAGACTGGCCCGGCCAAGGAGCGTCCGCCAATCCGGGTAGGCGTGAATGTAGGTGGTGAGAAATCCCGCGCCGTACTTCGCGATCACGGGCAGAAAGACAACGATCGTCGTAACCGCAAACGCGACGCCGAAGACGAGAAATTGGCGTACGCGGTTTTTTGCCGTGTCCCCGGCGAGGATGATCGAAAGCGGCAGGATCGCGACAGCAGCGGTGAGACGGCAGCCTATCGCGAAACCGAGACATATCCCGGCCGTCAGCGGACGGTTCTTAATAATCAGGTAGAGGCTCGCCAGCGTGAACGCGAGTCCCCAAGTATAATCCTTGGCCGACACACAGTTGATGTAAAACACCGGCGCGAAAGCCAGGGCCAGACCCGCGAGCAGACAATCCTTGCAGCCCATGCGGCGGGCGATCAGGGCAAGCAGGCCCACCGCAACCGCCCCGAAAATGGCCGAAGCTCCGTTTAGCGCACTTGGTCCGCCCTTCCAAAAAAGCGAGCACGCGATTTCGTGCACCGGGAAGCCCGGGAAACGGGAGACTTCATAAGTCCCGGTCTCGGCGAGTTGGCGGGCCGTGTTCGCCACCCTCCACCCATCCATCTGGGTGCCGTATCCTGCGCTTAAAAATGGAATCCGCGAAAGCAGAACCACAGCCATGAGCAAGCTAAGCCCGGCCCATTCGCTGCGCCAGAATTTCGCCGAAAATTCACGATCGCGTTGCATAGTGATCGAAGCAACGTGCAAGCCCGATCGATCCTGTGCGCAGCACGCCGCTCGCCACCGACCGGGCAATTATCCTGCCGGCTACTTTGGTTTAGGCGGAGTCGCCGCCGGGATGGGTGGACGCTGCAGCATCATCGGAGGTTGCGGGCCGGCCGGCGGGCCGCCTGGCCGCACCGGAAGCGTTCCGGGCCCTTGCGGCAGGCCGCTTGGTTTCAGCGAACGCAATTCCTGCATTGCCTGCATCGCCCAGAAACTCCTGCCGTATTGGTTGATAATCGTTTCACAAACCCGGCGAGCCGCGTCATCCTGCTTCTTTGCCTTCAGCAGCGGGACCTGCGAAATCAAGGCCAGGGGCGCGCTAAAACTGTCCGGATATTTCGCGGCGACCCGTTGATAGCCGGACAAAGCTTCATCCGTCTTGCCCATGGCCTCGAGATTGACCGCAACCCCCATCTCCGCCGTGCTCACCAGTTCATGCGTCGGGTTCTTATCGATAAACGCCTGCAAGGTCGCATTCGATTCCACAAACTTGCGATCCTTGCGCTGCGCTTCGGCTAATAAAAGACACGCCGAGGCGCCCGCCGACGTACCCGGGTATCGGGCGATGACCTGCTCGTAATCCTGAGCATTCCTGGCCGTGGCCAGCATGGTGGCTGCGTCACCCTCGCGCCGATCCGAATAAAGCTTGTAGCCTCCCCAGGCAATGATGGCCAGGATGGCCAGCACGATCGCCGCTGCGATCTCGCGTCGAAAATTGTACCACAGGGCATGCGCTTCGAGCGCGGGATCTCGGGAAACAGGTTGCGTGGTTGGCATGGATGGGAACGCACGAAATTAGACCCGCGCGAGCGTGGTCTTATGCCATGCGAAAGTTTTCCGCGCAAGCGCGAGAAAGCCGATATCTTCGCCCAATCGGCTTGCGCTCAGAGCGGGCTGTTGGACCTTCTGGTCAGATGCTTCGACACGACAAGCTTTTCATCCCCGGGCCCGTCGAGGTCTCGCCCAAAACCCTGGCCGCCTTTGCCCAGCCCATGATCGGGCATCGCGGCGAAGATTTTAGAAATCTTTACCGCGCCATCCAACCCAGGCTGCAAGCCCTGTTCGGCACCAGGCAACCCGTTTTTCTTTCAACTTCATCGGCCTGGGGCGTGATGGAAGCGTCGCTCCGCAATCTCGTGCAACGCGGTGTGCTCAATTGCATGTGCGGCGCGTTTTCCGACAAATGGTTCGAGGTGGCCGAGCGCTGCGGACTCAAGGCCGAGCCTCTGCAAGCTGAGTGGGGTAAACACATCGATCATCATGCGATCGATAGGCAACTGGCGACCGGCAAGTTTGATACAGTCACTCTGATTCACAATGAAACCTCCACGGGCGTGATGAATCCGCTCCCGGAGATCTGCTGCGTCCTTGCCAAATATCCCGACGTCGCGCTCATCGTGGACACCGTCTCGTCTTTCTCCGCGGTCAAGATCGAGATGGATGCTCTGGGCATCGACGTCATGTTGACCGGCGCCCAGAAGGCTCTCGCTCTCCCACCGGGATTTTCCCTTTTCTCCGTTTCCGAAAAAGCCTTCGCCCGCGCGGAAAAGAATCCAAACCGCGGCTTTTATTTTGATTTTCTCGAGTTCAAAAAACAGCAGGCCGAAGGGATGACGCCGAGCACACCCAGCATCGGACACATTCAGGCCTTGCGATCCAAGCTGGACGAAATTTTTGAAGAAGGACTCGACGCCCGCTTTGCTCGCCACGCGCAGACTAATGCGCTCGTGCACGACTGGGTGCGACGGACCGGCTTCGATTTCTTCGCCGAGGACGGTTACCGCTCCAAAACGCTGACCTGCGTAAAGAACAACCGCCAGATCGATGTTCCAAAGCTGGCGCGCGATCTACGCGAAAAACATCACCTCGTCATCGATCCCGGTTACGGCAAAATCAAAGGCCAAACTTTCCGCCTCTCCAACATGGGCGACGAAACAGAGGAGACGGTTTCGCATCTGCTCGCCTGTCTCGATGACTGCTTATAAAGGAGAAGGGCGCCTTCGTTTCCGAAAACGCCCTTCATTTTGATGGCGATAAGCCGAATTCTGTCAGCCTGATTGCTCAGACCGGACGATCATTTATCTCATCCGCCGGATCGCGCGGACGCCCGATGAACCATGATCGGCGGTCAGAGACCGCCGCTACAGCCCATCATGATGCGACGATACCCGAGGAGTAAACGGACCGGCTGCCCTCCCTCTGTTTTGTCTTGCACCGCATGGGGTTTTTCGTGCCTCGCGAATTACTTCGCGAGCGGTGAGCTCTTACCTCGCCTTTTCACCCTTGCCTGCACCTTCGTTGCCAAAGAACCGGCGGTGTGTTTTCTGTGACACTTTCCGTCACCGCAGTCTTGCAACCGCGGCGCCCGCGTATTTTACGCGGCATGCTGCCGTATGGTGTTCGGACTTTCCTCCAGCAAGCCTTCCGGCTCACCAGCGATCGCCTGCCATCGCCGGGAATCTAACACAATAACAAAATCGCGAAACCCGGAGTTCAGCGGCGGATTCCGCGAGTGCAGAGGGAATCTGGAAGTTGGTAAGAGATGTCTCGACTTCGCTCGACATGACAAAGGTGGAAACCCATCCGATTAATCCGCGTCATCCGCGGCTTAATTTTCCGTCTTCTTTTTTACGCGGCCAGATCGCAATCGCATAAATGAGATGATACAAACCGAACGTTACTCCCATGACTGTGTCCGGCACATCGTCGGTCAGATTGTCGATCACATCCATTAGCACCGGAACGCTCAAACTGGTGAGGAGGAACGCCCACCCTAAAATCGCCAGCGAGCGCGGAGCAAAGAAAGCGGTCGAGAGCAGGGCCAGCCCGTAAAAGGCGACCCACACGACCACCAGTTGCAGCTCCTGGGCGCCGAGGTAGCCCGTCTCGAAAAACCAAAGCGTAAAGGCCGCCGGGATGAGCAAATTGGGAGCGATCGCGCGCAGGGCGAACTTCATTCCCCAGGAGGTTAATGGGCGCCTGCTGTTTTTGGCTTCGCGCCGCACCAGGAAAACGGTGAACAGGACGACGAGAACGAGAACCACGATCCAGAGAGTGGCGAATTCTCGCGGACCGACGGCGCGGCCAATCGCGAGTTTGACCTCGTTGTTGTAGTAGACAGCACCAGCCGCGAGAGTCGACAAGAGCCCGGCCAAAAGGGCGCTCCGCGCGGAGATCGCGCGATAGACCGTAGCCCGCTCCATCAAACCATGGATCGATTGCAGATCGTTTTCTGAACTGAATGGTTCTTTCATCCGGAATACTTCGTATTGCAAAGTTGACGCGGAGAGTTGAGGCGGAGCAATGCTTTTATGCCGGTGGCGGTGCCGAGATAAGGAAAATCGCGATCATCCCGAGCGCGATCATCAGCTTACCAATCATTCCAGCAAGATTCCCGAGCAACGTGCCCCAGCCCGCGCGCCCGGCCGCAATCATCCTTTTTCCGGCGATAAATTCACCCGTGATCGCACCGATGACTGGACCGGCAAACAATCCAATGATTCCAAAGAACAGACCGATGAGCGCCCCAACTACCGCTCCGAACGTTCCCCACTTGGTGGCCCCAAAATGTTTAGCCCCGAAATAGCCGCTTAGAAAATCGAGGAGGTACGAGGCGATGGTGAGAAGCACAAGAATAGTGAGGGCGCGCCAGCCGATGCTCTTGTCCGCGCCCAGCATAACGCGGTGCATGACGGCTCCCGCCAGAATCACCGTCGTGCCGGGAAAAATCGGAAGCACTGTCCCAATCAACCCGACCGCGAAGAGCACGATTGTAATAAGCCACCAGAAGAGTTCCATTGATCTTGTTGCGTGCGCGTCGCTAATTGGCGTCCGATTCGGAGGCGGCGATCGATGCCAAAATTTTTGACCGTTTAAATGCCGACCTTATACTTGGACTCCTTCTCTAACTGAACCATATCCTACCATGCCACTCACCGCCGGAACCAAAGCACCAGATTTTACCCTGCCTACCAAAACTGCTGACGGCCCGAAGCAGATCAAATTGAGCGACAACTTCGGGAAGAAGAATACGCTCCTTCTGTTTTTCCCGATGGCGTTTACCGGCACTTGCACCACGGAAATGTGCGGCGTGAGCATGGATCTCGGCGCTTACGGGACGCTGAACGCGGCTGTTTACGGCATCAGCGGCGACAATCCATTCGCGCAGGAAGCGTGGGCCCAAAAGGAGAAAATCACCGTGGCCTTGCTCAGCGATTACGAGCACAAGGTCGCGAAAGCTTACGACGTGGCTTACGACTCGTTTCTGCCACAGATGAATCTTGGTATGGGCGGAGTCCCGAAGCGCGCCGTCTTCATCATCGATCGCGACGGCGTCATCCAATACGCCGAATGCGACGACGACGCCCGCGCCTTGCCAAATTTCGAGAAAATCAAAGCGAAACTGGCGGAGCTAAAGTAAGTCTTGTCATGTCGAGCAACGCCGAGACATCTCTTATCGTTATCTAAAAAAATGGGAACTCGACGCCGCTCGGAATGACAGGAATTGAATGATGAACGAATTTAAGACCCTGCAAAAATTCGACGCCGGCAAGGGCCGCGAAGGATTCTTGCATTCGTTGCCGGCGCTCGAGGAACATGGTCTCGGCTAACATCTCGCGCCTGCCCGTCAGCATTCGCATCGTGCTCGAATCGGTCCTGCGGAACTGCGACGGCAAGAAAGTCCGCCGCAAAGACGTCGAAACGCTGGCCAACTGGAACGCGAAACAACCGGCCAACGAAGAAATCCCGTTCGTGGTCGCGCGGATCGTCCTGCAGGATTTTACCGGCGTTCCGCTGGTGGTCGATCTTGCGGCCATGCGCAGCGCCGTGAAGCGGCTCGGCGGCGATCCAAAGATCATCGAACCGCTCGTGCCGGTCGATCTGGTGGTCGATCACTCCGTGCAGGTCGATTTCTTCGGCTCGGCCGACGCGTTGCGACTGAATCTGGAGATGGAGTTCAAACGCAACCGCGAGCGCTACCAGTTTCTGAAGTGGGGCCAGCAAGCGTTCAAGACGTTCGGACTGATCCCGCCCGGGATCGGCATCGTGCACCAGGTCAATCTCGAATACCTCGCCAAAGGCGTTCTTAGTCGGAGGTCGGAGGTCGGAGGTCAGACGTCGGAACTTTTCTACCCCGACACGCTGGTCGGGACCGATTCGCACACGACCATGATCAACGGGCTCGGCGTCGTCGGCTGGGGCGTCGGCGGAATCGAGGCGGAAGCCGGCATGCTGGGTCAGCCGGTCTATTTTCTAACGCCGGAAGTCGTGGGCGTGCATTTGACCGGACGATTGCGCGAGGGCGTGACCGCGACCGATCTCGTGTTGCACATCACGCAAATGCTGCGCGCGCAACAAGGTGGTCGGCAAATTCGTTGAGTTTTATGGCGAAGGCGCCGCTTCCCTGCCCGTGCCCGATCGCGCGACCATCGGCAACATGTCGCCCGGAATACGGCGCGACCATGGGCTATTTCCCGGTCGACGTCGAATCGGTCAATTATCTGCGCGCCACCGGGCGCACCGAAGAACAATGCGCCGCGTTCGAAAATTATTTTCGCGCGCAAAAAATGTTCGGCATGCCGCGCAAAGGCGACATCGATTACAGCGTCGATCTCGAACTTGATCTTAGCGTGGTGCAGCCGAGCGTCGCCGGACCGAAACGGCCGCAGGATCGGATCAATCTGCCGGAGCTCGGCGAAACCTTTCGCTCGTTGCTCGAAAAACCGGTCAACGATGGCGGCTACGGCAAGAGAAATGGCGATCTCGGCGAACAGCATCTCGTCAACCTGAACGGCACGCCGCCGACGCGACGGACGACATGGTCTCGACCGACAGAGGAGCCACGACCAGGGATCGAGCCAGGCGAAGAGCACAACAAGGTCGAAATGGTCACGAACCGGCCGACGCCGGATTCCGCTAAGGAATTGAAGAGTCAGACGGCCGATCCATTTCATCACGGCGCAGAGCCGGATCGGCCACGGCAGCGTCTTGATCGCGGCGATCACCAGTTGCACGAACACGAGCAACCCGAGCGTGATGCTGGCCGCCGGTTTGCTGGCGAAGAAAGCGGTCGAGCGCGGACTGCGAGTCGATCCGGCAGTCAAGACCTCGCTCGCGCCGGGTTCGCGCGTCGTGTCCGATTATCTCGGCAAAGACCGGACTGCAGAACATATCTCGATCAACTCGGGTTCAACATCGTCGGCTACGGCTGCACGACCTGCATCGGAAATTCCGGACCGCTCCATCCGAAGATCGAAAAGGCGATCAGCGAATTCGACCTGGTCGCGGCGTCGGTCCTTTCCGGAAATCGAAATTTCGAAGCGCGCGTGCACCAAAACATCAAAGCAAATTTCCTGATGTCGCCGCCGCTGGTGGTCGCGTTTGCTCTGGCCGGCCGAGTCGATCTCGATCTCTCGCAGCGAACCGATCGGGAAAGGACAAAGACGGGAAGACACTTTTCTGCGCGATCTCTGGCCGAGCCTGCAGGAAATTCGCGACGCGATGCAATCCGCGCTTACGCCGGAAGTTTTCCGCAAACTTTACCGCGACTTCGCCGGTCAAAATCCGAAATGGAACGAGATCCCGTCGAGCACGGGCGAAGTTTATCAATGGGACGAGAAGAGCGATTACATTCACGAGCCGCCGTTCTTCAAAGATTTCTCGATGACGCCCGGGCACGATCGAGGAAATCCGCAGGCGCCGCGCCCTCGGGATTTTCGGCGATTCGGTCACGACCGATCACATTTCGCCGGCCGGCGCGATCAAAGCCCGCCTCGCCGGCCGGGTCAATATTTGATGTCGCGCGGAATTCAACCCGCAGGATTTCAACAGCTACGGGAGCCGGCGCGGCAACGATCTGGTCATGACTCGCGGAACGTTCGCGAATGTGCGGATCAAGAACCTGATGGTGCCGGGAACGGAAGGCGGCGTGACGAAGTATTTTGGACGAACCGAAGCACAGAACGCGGGAGAGCAGATGTCGATTTTCGATGCGGCGATGAAATATCAGGCGGATGGCGTTCCGCTGATCATTCTGGCTGGTCACGAATATGGCACCGGATCGAGTCGTGATTGGGCGGCCAAAGGAACGCGCTTGTTAGGCGTGAAGGCGGTGGTGGCGGCGAGCTTTGAGCGCATTCATCGGTCGAATCTCGTCGGCATGGGCGTGTTGCCGTTGCAATTCGTCGATGGCACAAACGCCCAATCACTCGGCCTGGATGGATCGGAGGTTTTCTCCGTCACCGGTTTGTCGGACTCCATTCAACCCGGCCAACCAGTCACGCTCGAAATCAGAGGCAAGGACGGAGAGTCGCGAACCGTGCCCGTGAACCTGCGAATCGATACCCCGATCGAGATCGATTACTACCGGCACGGCGGTATTCTGCCGTTCGTGCTGCGGCAGTTACTGGCGAGATAGCTGCGCAACGACGGTCAGAGACCGCCGCTACAAGTCAGCGTTTTTCCGCTGCGACCGCCTCGACCAGAACTGGATCGTCGATTCTTCGCCAGACCTGAACGTGCGAGCCTTCGGCGATGAACGCGGAAGCCGGTGAGCGCGGAAAGCGCGGGCGACGAACTGCTCCCCGTAAAGTGACCGCGAGGTCGGCCTCGAGCCGGGCGCTTTGTGCGGGCCAAATTCTCCAGCGCGGATGTTCGACCCGGTACTCGCTCGTCCGCTTGCCGGCTGTGTAACCCCAGTAATGTTCGGTGATAAATTCCTCCTGCGAACCCGCCCGCACGTTCTTGCGGCTCGACCCGTCGCCGTCATGGCAAGCGATTCCCATTTCCTTCCGCGTCGCCACTCGTAATCCACCGAGACGACGGTTCCGTCTTCGATGATCGAATGTCGCATCGGCATCGCGGAATATGGTTCGCCGTAAAAAACCCGGGCGACCGTCGCGATGGCGCGGCGCGGAACGAGCTCGCGCACGAAGACGACTCCGCGCCTCCAGCCGTCAGCGGATTTGTTTCGACGTAGAACCGGAGATTCACTTCCTCGAAATCGCGATGCAAAGGAATCGGCAAGCCAAGAACACGCGTGTCGAGAAAAAGGAAGCCAACGACGCTGAGAAAGTTTTGCCCTCGAAAAAATCCAGCTCGGTCCCAACCGGAAGAAACGGAGCGAGAACCTTGGGATCGACCACGAAGTTGAGCATCGCCAGGTAGCGCCAATTCGCGGTGAGGAATGGTTTGACCGACGCTGACTGATGCGCGGGCCGTCTGCTTAGTGCAACAATTTCTCGAGCGTCGGATCGGAATCGGCGCCGAGGGAGGTCGCCCGCGCGTAATGCTTTCGGGCCAATTCCCTGGAGGGCGGCGTCGCGGTGGCGTAAATCACCGCGAGATTGAAATGCGCGTCGGCGTAATCCGGATTATTCGCGATCGCCTCGAGCATTTCCTTTTCGGCCGCTTCCTGCCAGCCCTTCTGACTCGCAGTGATGCCCAGATAATTGTGCGCCGTCGCGCTCTTCGGATTAATGGCCAGCGCCTTGGTCAACTCGGTGAGCGCGTCATCGAACTTGGATTGTCGATAATAAACAATGCCGAGCGTGGTGTGCGAAAATTCGTCTTTCGGAGCAAGAGCCGCGGCCTTTTTCAGAGTCAATTCCGCCGCTTTGAACTTGCCGGTCCGAAAATAGACGACTCCCAGATTGGAGAGTGAATAGAGGTTGTTCGGACTCTTGGTCAGAATCTCCTGATAGACCTTTTCGGCTGTGCGATACTTGCCTTTGTCGAAATTTTCCTTGGCCTCCCGGGCGAGAGGGACCAGATCATCCGGCACGCGCGGCTTGAAAGTGTCGTCGGCGCTCGCCGAACCCGGGCCCACCGTGGCCGTCTCAGTCTCGCCCTGCGGCTTCTCGCTCCCATCCGGGCCAGCGATTTTCAGGGAGTTGGTCGTCGCTTTTTTGGCGAAGGTGAAACTTGCTTTCAGGGCGGAAGGATTGGTATCGGAGATGGCGACGATTGGCTGGCGGAGCAAGGCGAGTTCTTCGTCGCTCAATTTCGTGATCGGCTGCGCCAGGAGCTCGATCTGCTCATTCAAGGTGTCGGATTTGATTCTCAGTTTCTGGAACTCGGTCAGCATCAATTTCTTGGCCTGATCGCGACGCGCCTCCTCCTCCGCTCGCGCACAACGATGTTGCGCAAGATCGTGTTCTCCTTAACCAGCCGGGTGGTCTCTTCGGCGTTGACTCCCGTCACTTTCGCTTTTTCGAGCTGTGCGCTCGCCTCCTCCAACTGCGAGCGAAGATCGGCGACCTTTCCTTCGTATTCTTGATTTTGTTTCTGGCTGGCCGCGAGCTGCTGCTGGAGTTGCTCGATTTGCTGTCTCACTTCCGCGAGCTCTTTTTCCTTGTTCGGCTTATCCGCACTCAGTTCGCGCATGCTCTTCTCGGTGTCGGCGAGCTTCTGTTTCAAATCCGTATTTTCCGTGACCAGCGCCTGTACTCGCTGCTCCGCATCTTTCATCCCTTTTAACTGCGTAATCGCGTCGTCACGTTCTTTGGTCACGCCCGCGACCTGCTTGTCCGTCTCGGCCGCTTTGGCCCTTGCCTCATCCCGTTCCTTGGTCGCGGCCACAATCTGTTTTTCGGCGGCCTCCGCTTTCGCATTGGCCTCATCCCGTTCCTTCTCAGCCGCGTTGCGTCCCTGCTCGACATTGGTGAGCGCCTTCTTCAACTGCGCGATCTCGGCGCGCAGGGCCTCCGTCGCTTTCCCATCCCCACCCGGAGTACCCTGAACTTTCTTGAGCGACGCCTGCGCGTCGGTCAGCTGATCGCGAATCTTTTTCTCCGCATCCTTCGATTTTTGCAGTTCGCCAGCCGCTTTCTCGAGTTTGGAATTTGTCTCCTGCAGCCGGCCGTTCAGCGATTCCTTTTCTTTCTCCGCCGCGGTAAATTGTTTGCGCGATTTCTCGAGCTCCGTCTGCAGTTGATCGACTTTGCCTTGTAGCTTCTTCGTCGCCGTGCGAATGGCAGCGTCATTCGGGGTCGATTCCGGCGTCGCCTGCACGACCGGAACGGGCGCCCGGGCGGCCGGCGCTTCGACGGTTGGAGCTTCCTTCGCGGGCGGCGCGATGATGTCGACGTTTGGTTCAACCGAGCCAGACTGTTCCGGAAGCACGGGGGCCGAACCAGGAAGCGGTGTTTGACCGGCGGCCAGATCGGATTGGGTGTCCGCCTTGTCCTGCACGCGTAAGATATTCTCGCTGACCTTGCGGCTGCGGTAGTCGACGATAGCCGGTTGCCAATCGGGTTGTTTCTTGCGCAACTCCTCCAGCAGGCTGCCGGCAAATCGATATTTGGCCAAAGCCGCTTTGAACTGATTCTCGTGTTCGAGCTTCTCACCCTGCTGAGAGGTCATGTAAGCTTTCAGGAAAAGCTCGCTCGGGTCGTCGGACTGCGCCGCAAATCCGGGCCGACGGAGAGAAAGCAAGGAAACCGGCCAACAGAATCAAACCGATTTTCTTCATGCGCGAGCGGGCCGGTAGAATAGACCACCGCCGCCCAGTTGCAATCCTGGCTTCCACTAGATTTGCAGAAATAAGCGGAGAGCGTGCCATTTGTCGATGTGCTTTGCCTTTGCAATCCTGCCCTCTGAACCTAAAATCTACAACCTCGATGGTGGCCGTAGCTCAATGGTAGAGCTCCAGATTGTGGTTCTGGTTGTTGCGGGTTCGAGTCCCGTCGGCCACCCAAAAATTTATGCCTAAGAGGTGAAAAATGAATGGCCGTAGTCTTGCGCACCTGGCCTCGATCGCCAATCACCAAATCACCTTCACCAGTGCCTGTAGCTCAACTGGATAGAGCTTCTGACTTCGGATCAGACGGCTGGGGGTTCGAATCCCTCCAGGCACGAAATTGACTGCTATATAATAGATCCTGTGAAAACCTGGTCGGCCCGCGCGGAGCTCGATTCCATGATTGTCGGAATCGAACTGACCCTGGTCAGCATCATCCAGGGCGTAGCGCTTTATTTTCTGATCGAAGGCGCCCGCGGCCTGATGTCCACCGGGCAAATTGTCTTCTGGCCTTATGTCCTCGCCGGTCTGCTCGTGATCTTTGTCTTCTGGTCGCGCTCGGTCCTCCACATCATCACGGTAGTCAGGTGGCCGCTCGAGTTCGGACACAACTTTCTTTACATCACTTGTGCGCTGGTGGAAGCGCTCCTTTTTACCCGCCTGGCCAAACCACTTGAATGGTTCCTCTTGGCCACACTCTTTTCGGGGGTTGGCTGGATGCTGTTCGTTTATGATCTGCGCTTGATCCGGGCGCGGATCCGCGACGGCGCGGGCCCCGCTAACAGCCGTTTGTGTGCGATGGTCACGCGCGATCAGTGGCGCAATATCGGAGTCCTGCTGCCCGCAGTCTTTCTGCTGAATCTTGGATGCGCCACCGCCATTTACATCCGGCCCGAACGGTTTGTCGCCCGGGACGGCCACATCTGGTTGATTGCGGCGCAGCTGGCCGGCTTTACCGGCTATTTGTTTTATGTCCTGCGCTATTTCGCAAACCTGGCGCCGCTCATTGCCGAAGCTCGAACGGAATGGCACGCTGCCCGGGGCCCAGGTGGTTGATTTCCCTCCCGCACTTTGGTAGTTGAGATCGTGGAAATTTTAACGCTCGCGGCGTGTTCACGAAGATCTCTCCTTCATTCGATGTGAAAACGCTCGCCCGATCCTCTGATTCGCATCCGGTCGCCCGTTCGGAACGGCGCCTCCCCACGATCGATCAAGTTATGGTCGAAGAGCGCGCCACCGCCTTCACCAAGCGCAGCATCAAGACCTCGGCCAAGCTCGCCGGCCTCAAGCTCGCTGTTTCGATGATGGATCTGACCACGCTGGAAGGGAAGGACACGCCGGGAAAAATCGCTTTTCTCTGCCGCAAAGCGATGCAGCCCCTTGATCCGCGCTACCAGGTGCCCCCTTGCGCGGCCGTTTGTGTTTATCCGACCCTCGTGCGGGTAGCGAAGAAATTTCTGGGCGACTCCGGGGTCAAAGTCGCGTCCGTGGCGACCGCGTTTCCGACCGGATTAATGCCCTTGAAATTGAAACTCGAGGAAGTCCGAAGTGCCGCGCGCGACGGCGCAGACGAGATCGACATGGTGATTAATCGCGGCGTGTTTTTGGCCGGTGATCACAATCGGATATTTGAAGAGATTTCTGCGACCAAGGAGGCGTGCGGCCCGGCCCATTTGAAGGTCATTCTCGAGACCGGCGAATTGCAAACTTACGACAACGTGCGCACAGCCAGTGATATCGCGATGCGCGCCGGCGCCGATTTCATCAAGACGTCGACCGGAAAAATCTCACCCGCCGCGACGATGCCGGTGACATTGGTCATGCTGGAAGCGATTCGCGATTACTTTTACGAAACGGGGATTCGCATTGGCATGAAGCCGGCCGGCGGAATTCGCAACGCCAAGCAGGCCCTCGCCTATCTGGTCATGGTCAAGGAGACGCTGGGCGATAATTGGCTGAGCAACGATCTTTTCCGGTTTGGCGCCAGCACTCTGGTCAACGATGTCCTGATGCAGATCGTCAAGGGGATCGACGGGAATTATCAGGGCTCCGATTATTTTTCGCTGCCCTAGCGCGGTTCACCCTTTGGCAGCGAGCCGCACTGCTCCGAACCAATTATGGGTGATTGACCGGCACGGGCGTGATCGAACCTCCGGCCGCCTTGACCGCGTCGATTAGTCCGAAGCCGTCAGCAATCGAATAGCCGGTGCCCATCTCGTTCGAGAATGTTCCGACCAATCCAACCCAGCTGCTCCTGCCCTTCGAAGTCCGGGCGGTAATCGTACCGCCCTCCAACTCATCGGCGCTATTGCCTCCCCCATCCCCAATATAATCACGATCAATGCCAAAAGAGACTGAGGTCTGGGCGTTGAATGAGCCCGGGCGGAAGAAGAGCGTCACGGAGTTGATCGCCGAATTTTCGGTCGGCACATCGGTCGTGATCGCGCTCGGGCTGATGCCTTTCAAGTTACCAAAGGTGATGGGAAATCCGGTTTCGGTCGTGCTGTCGAAGTCCAGCCCGGCATTGAGGAGATTGATCGTCACCTGCAACAGAGAGTCGTTTATTTTTTCGGGGTGGAACGTTATGGTAAAGAAGTTTGGATCGGTCGACGAAGCATTGCTGGTATTGCCAGCCGCCGTGATTGTGACCGACGATCCCCCCTTGGAAGAGAGCTTCTTGTGCTTTCTTCCGGCCGACCGCGTCGTGGCGGTGCCCTCGCAAAAGAACGGATCGACGTCGTGCAAGCCCAGCACGCTATTTTGTAGAGCGGTTCGGATCTGCTGCTGCGTGAGCGAACCCACTCCACCCGCCTTTTGCAAAAGCAGCGCCGCTACACCCGCAGCGTGCGGCGCGGCGGCACTCGTCCCAAAGAAATTCGGCCATCCGTCACCTTCGTAGTCGTCGCCAAAGAATGTCGTATTGCCGCCGTCCGGGCCCGCGATCTCCGGTTTTTGACGGATCTCCGTTTGCGCCAGGCGCGTCCCGGTGGCATCGAATTCGATCGTAGCGGGACCCTGCGATGTGAAATCTTCGATGAACGGTGTAAACGGCGGGCCCGGCGGATTTGACGGGTCGTCGTCATACACATAGGCGGCCGTTCCGATGGCGCCCTTTGCGCAGCTGTGTCCGAAAGTCGCCGGCGCGGAGGGTTGATAATATTCGTCCGCACCAACGCCACTGCCCTGGTCGTCGATCGCGAGATAACGGATCTTGCTCGCCACCGGTATGGCCGGAGAGGTGCCCGCCCGGCTGATGACAACCTGGAAGGTGGTGTCGTCATCTGTCGTGTTCATCACCGTAATATCTTCAATCGGTTCCTGGGTGGCGAAGTTATCGCTCGTGCCCTCCGGCGAGACCTGCAGCGCGGTCGTGGACTCGGTCACCAAATTGCCGGCTGCGTCGAAGATCAGAACGTTGTAGTCGGTCGTTACGCCCGCCACCTGATCGAACGGATCGTTCCACTGAAAATCGACTTCCACCGAGGTTTGCCCGGAATTCTGAAGGTCTGCGAAATATCGGCAGGGCCCGCAGGATTGGGATTAAAGTTATGGAACCCACCCGAAGTCAGGGTCGACGAAACCGCACTCAGATCGACATTTTGGCCGGGCAAGCCCACGCGTGCCGCTGCATCGCTCACAGGATTGAAGGTGGAGACCCATCCGCCGCCCTGTTGATTGCCGGCCGCCGAAAAATAGGAGCACTTATGGCCGGCCAGAACGTCGCTAAAGACAACGTCATCGACCGCCTGCGCCAGGATGCCATCGGAGAAAAACGGCTCCTGCGTGTAGAAGACATCGTCCACAATCACATCGCAATTTGCGATGGTGCGCAGGTTGCGAATGTTGTTTGCGAAATCCACGTCGCTGGTGAACGCGGTCGCGAACGCGAGCTTCGCCTTCGGAGCGATATCGTGAATGATTTGCAACATGGCCCGACCCTCATCAAAGCCGGGGCCGTCGGCCGGGGCCAGTTCCTCCAGCACATTCACCGGGTCGGTATTGCCGTTGGGATTGGTTGTCCCGGGAAGATCGTCGCTGGCCACGTCCTCGGCCGCGTGATCCGAGAGCGGATTGCCGTCCAGATCGCTAGTGGCGGCATCGTAACTGTCCGAAAGAACGCCAACCGTGATGCCGGTGCCCACGAGACCCTGCCCGTTGAGCACATTAGTTCGCATCTCGAGAGCTCCTCCCGAAGTCGTTAGGCCGGCATTCCGAATGGGGCGGCGGCCGAGCGACATGGAGAGAACCCCGGTCGAATGGGCCAAATCGGCCAGGCGGTTGGCCGGAATAAAGGCGGAAATCACGCCGTTGCGATAGGAAGCGTCGACCGCCGTGACGTTCGCGCCCGCGTCACTCAGTTGGCTGCGCACGGCCGACAAGGACGCTTTGCCATCAAGATGAACTGTGACCATGACCCGGCTTTGCTGGTCGCGAACCGCCAGACGCTCGATCCCGTGGCGCTGGTTGGGAGCGCTTTTCGCGGCCGCCAGGCCCCGATTCGTTTGCGCCTCCCTCATGACCGCTCGCAGCCCGCCGTCAAGATTCGCGGGGATATCGGAACTTGCCGCGAGCCGGCCCGCCACCGCGAGGCTGAGAAGGCAAATGGCAAAGAAGGATGACTTCCCGCGGAACCCATCCGCGGGGCGGGAAAAAAGGCTGTTCATAGAGCGTGTTTGGCCGGAAAGGCGACGCATAGAGTATCCGTCGTTTGCGGAAAAGCGAGGAACCTTTTTTTACCGCTAAATTCATGCCGGAACCAATGGTTTGGCAGAGCAATTTCAGCTTTTTTGCGTGCGGCGGATGCGGACCGCGTTTAAACATGGTCCAACCATGCCGCGAAAGAATTCCCGACCGACCGCCGCTGCGGTCATTGTTCGCCAGAATAGTCCGGCGGAGGACCGGCGCGTTGCGCTCCCCCGCAACGAGCGTCGTCTGAATTTCAGCGAGAAATGGGCCTACGCGCCTGCGCCGGAGGCGAACAATTACATCAAGATCCGTCCCCGTTATCAGTTGTTCATTAACGGCAAATTCGTGGCCCCGCGTTCCAGCAAGTACTTTGATTCCATCAATCCCGCGACCGAGGAAAAACTGGCCGAGATTGCGGAAGCGAATGCGTCCGACGTCGATCTTGCCGTGAAGGCGGCCCGTCGCGCCCACACCAAGGTCTGGGGGAAAATGGCTGGCCGGGAACGGGCCAAGTATCTCTACCGGATCGCCCGTTTGATTCAGGAAAAATCGAGGGAACTCGCCGTGCTCGAATCGATGGACGGCGGCAAAACGATTAAGGAATCACGCGATGTCGACCTGCCCCTGGTGGCAGCCCATTTCTTCTATTACGCGGGCTGGGCGGACAAATTGGAATACGCCTTTCCCGGCCGCACCGCCCGACCGCTAGGCGTGGCCGGTCAGATTATCCCGTGGAATTTTCCGCTGCTCATGGCGGCGTGGAAACTCGCCCCCGCTCTCGCCTGCGGAAATACCTGCGTCCTGAAGCCGGCTGAAACCACCAGCATCACGGCAATGCATCTGGCCGAGATCTTTCAACAAGCCGAATTGCCCGACGGGACCGTCAACATCGTGACCGGCGCCGGCGAAACGGGCAAAGCGCTCGTCGATCATCCCGACATCGACAAGATCGCTTTTACCGGTTCGACCTCGGTCGGCAAACTGCTGACCCAGGCTGTCGCCGGCACAAAGAAAAAACTGACGCTCGAGCTTGGTGGAAAGGCCGCCAACATCATCTTTGAAGATGCGTCCATCGATCAGGCGGTCGAGGGCATTATCGCGGGGATCTATTTTAACCAGGGTCACGTCTGTTGCGCCGGATCGCGTCTGTTCGTGCAAGAGGGAATTTTCCCGGCCGTGATTCGTAAATTGCGCGACCGCATTTCCACTTTGCGCGTCGGCGATCCGTTGGACAAGAACACCGACATCGGCGCGATCAACTCGAAGATGCAGCTCGACAAGATTTGCGAGTTGGTCGACAGCGGCTTGCGCCAGGGTGCGGAGCTCGTGCAACCGCGGCTGCGCCTGCCCGCCAAAGGGTATTGGTATCCGCCGAGCTTCTTCACCGGCGTCACGGCCTCACATCGAATCGCACAGGAGGAAATTTTCGGACCGGTCCTTAGCGTCATGACTTTCCGCACGCCGGAAGAGGCGATCGAGCGCGCCAACAACACGCCTTATGGGCTAAGCGCCGGGGTCTGGACCGACAAAGGCAGCAAGATTTTCAAGATCGTCAGCAAACTGCGCGCCGGGGTGGTGTGGGCGAACACCTATAATAAGTTCGATCCAACGAGCCCGTTCGGCGGTTATAAAGAAAGCGGCTTCGGTCGCGAGGGAGGACGGCACGGTCTGCTGCCGTATCTGACTCTTAATTAAGCACCCACCTTCTTCATGATCATGCTCCTAATCATGATCATGATCGTCTGAGCTTGCCTTCGGCCGATCAACTCCGATCAGGATTATGAGAAAGAGCTGGCTTCCTTCCGATGCCCCCGCGCGCCCCGCAGAGTGCGGTCCGCGGCATCCGGGGAGCGCGCCCGTCTCGGGCGCTGGTTTTGGCGTCCCGCCAAAATAATCTTTCAGAAAAAAAGTTCGCGAACCCGGGACGGCTGCGCCCACGCCCGAGACGGGCGCGCTCCCCGGCCGGCTGCGGATCCGTTGCTAGCCCGCGCGCGTTTTGGTCAACCCAGGGCGCTTTTCCCTTTCCTCTCCTCCGTCGTTCGAGGAGAGGATAAAGGTGAGGAGTCGAATTTGAGCGCCTTCCCGGCTTTACGATCTCCCAGCGTCAGCGCCCTTTTCGTCCGGCAAGCGGGCGCGCGCGTCGAAGTAAATCAGGACAAAAGCGATGCCGAGCAGTGGTCGCAACCCCGCTTGGATGAGACCGAGGGCGAAGCTCACGGCGTTGAAGCCATGAGTCTTGGGCAGGGCCGAGAGCGTCTGAGCCAGAGCCTGCGGATCCTGAGCTGTGGAGATGATATGAAAATATTCCCGCATGGCCGGCAATGCCGTTGGCAAAGCCAAAGCAAGAGCGAAGGCGCACCACATTGAGGAAATAAATACGCCGCGCCAGAGCGGCCTTTTGAACCAGGGAGGTCGCCCGCCGCTCCGGGCCAGGCGTTTGCTTTCGAGCAAGGTCGCCCCCACGTCCGAGCCATCCAGCACGGCGCACTGCTGCCAGAACAGATAATTCACGAAGAACCGCCCAATAATCCAGACCTGAAGCACGCACCACCAAGGCGAGAAACAGCGAAACGAGAGAAGGTCCGTCCAACACGATCATGAGAAACGACGCCCAGAGGCAGCACCGTCCAAAAAAAGAACGCGCCGTAGACGAAAACGCAGCAAACGGCCATGCGCGGCCAAAATTTCATGGCGTGATTGAGCAACCCAAAAGAAGCCCGGGTTCCGGCGAGCCGTCAGTTCTGCGGTCAGAATCTGGATACCGGTGAGATAAATGGGCCAGGCGGCGATCCCAGGAGCAACATGCAAAATGCGAATCCCGCCGCGAGCAGACTCCGGACATCGAGGTCAACGTTTTGAGATTCGTCCAGGAACGCACCCGTGAGTTGCGCACAAATCGAAGGCACAACGACGAGCAGCGTGAGCCCCAGAAATTGAAACCATCCGGTCAGATAAACACGTAGTGTCTCAAGACAGATCTGGATGAAACCGGAAGGCCCGGGCACTTTTAACTCCGCGGGTGGAGGCGACGCCGCCTCGGCTTCGAACAATCCCGGAATCTCCCGGGCAGTTACCCAGATTTCGGCATCTGCGTCGCGCGCTTCATTGACCGGGAGCACCCGGCCGTCCTCCTTCCATTCGCGCAACGTCGCCAAATCGACCGGCCCGTACTCCTTGCCGGCCACACGCACTATCCATTCTTCCGACATTTTGTTCATCTAATCGCGCCCGACAAAAATGGAAAGGCCGGCCCGTCGCGGGCCGCTTCCGGTCGAAACGACTCGTGGACGTTCCCTTTTAAATCCCGATAATCCAGCTAATCCTCTCTCCCGATGAAGTTGCTCCTGGTCGACGGCCATTACTATGTTTATCGCTCGTTCTTCGCGATCCGGGATCTATCCAACTCGCGGGGCGAACCGACCAACGCGATTTTCGGTTTCACCAAGACGCTCCGTTTGATGGTGAAACATTTGCAGCCGGATCTGGGCGCGGTGTTTTGGGACGAAGGTTTGCCGCAGCATCGCATGGAATTGCAGCCCGCTTATAAAGAGACGCGTAAGGAAATGCCGAAGCCGATGGTTCCGCAGCTCGATTACATTCAAAAGCTCACCCCCCTGCTCGGCTTTAAGAACATTTCTCTTCCCAACACCGAAGCTGACGATCTCATGGGTTGCTACGCGGTGGAGGCGGGCAAACGCGGGATTGAGGTAATCCTCGCCACCAACGACAAAGACCTTTTCCAACTGGTCGGCCCGAAGGTGACCGTTTACACCACCGCCAAAGCCGAACTCGCCTCTCCCAAGGACGGCTTTGCCCTTTTGGGCGAGACCGAGGTCACCGCCAAGTGGGATGTTCCCCCAAGGTTGATCGGCGACGTCCTGGCCATCGCGGGCGACTCCGTTGATAACATCCCGGGCGCGGGCATTGGCCGCAAGACCGCCGCCGCCATCATCCGGGAACACGGAGGCCTCGACCGGCTTCTGGATAATCTCGACCAGATCAAAAGTGAGCGGACCCGCGAGAAACTGCGAGCCGCGCGCGACCAGATTCTGCAGAACCGGAAAATGGTGGCGCTCCATCAGATGGCCCTTCCCCTGGCCATTAACGACCTAAGCATAAAGCCTGATTACCCAGCCCTCATCGCCGCCCTGGAAAAGTGCGAGTTCAAGTCCCTCCTGGAGGAAGTCCGGGCCGAAGCGGCAAAAATGGCCCGACCCCGGCAATCCGAGCTCAAACTTTAGAGCCCTCGGGGCCAGGAATGGCCCCCCAGCCAGAGGGCCCCAGGGGGGCGTCGCGAGCCAAATCACAATTTTCGTAAATAATTCGAACGTCGGACCCCGCGCGCTGTCGAATTAGGCAGGTTAAGGCGATTCGGGCGGTGGCACGCTTTTCGTATTTGTTGTTTCTCCTCGCGTGCGCTGCCCGGATCTTTTTTTTGCCCGCGCCGCTAATGCGAGGTTGCCAGCCCCCCTTCTCTAAGTTTTCATAGGCGGCGCCCATGGAAAACGCCGATAACGTGCTTGGAATACGGGGTTTCCTGATCGATGCGCCGGAATTCGGCACCCTTCGTGGCTGTCGACGCGGCGCGATCGTCGTCGAAAATGGCCGAATTTCGGAAGTCGGCGAGTACGACGATCTTCGACGCGTCCAGAGGCCAAAGGCGATTCAATGGGTGGATCGCGGCGCGGTCGCGATTTTCCCGGGTCTAATCGATTGCCACACGCATCTGCCCCAATACTCCGCCGTGGCGCGAGGCGAAAGTGAGCTGCTTCCCTGGTTGCGTCAGCATATTTTCCCGGTGGAAAGGGAATTTACCGGACCGAAAGCGCGCGCCGAAGCGCCTCAGTTTTTCGCCGAACTCGCGCGTCACGGCACGACCACGGCCATGGTTTACGCGGCGGTTTACGAAGACAGCTGCGAAATCGGCTTCGAGGCAGCCAGAGACAGCGGCCTGCGTGTGATCCTGGGCAAAATGATGATGGACCTCGGCTCTTACGGGCAGATGCAGCCCAAGAAGATATTGTCGGTGTCGCTGCTCGAGAGCGAGCGGCTTTGCCGAAAGTGGCATCGGGCGGAGGAGGGCCGCCTCGAGTACGCGTTCAGTCCCCGGTTTGCGGTCACTTGCTCGGAGAAATTGATGCGCAGCGCGGCCGACATGGCTACGCGTTTCGATGCCTATCTGCAGACTCATCTGGCCGAAAATCGGGAGGAGATCGAGAAAGTGCATCACCTTTTCATGGGCGCGCGCGACTACACCCACGTTTACGAGAAATGCGGACTGCTGACGCCCAAAACCATGCTCGGGCACTGCATCCATCTCAGTCCGCGCGAGATCGCCGCCATCGCCACCACTCAGGCCAACGTCGCCCATTGTCCCAGCTCAAATCTCTTCCTCGGCAGCGGATTAATTAAACTCGACCAGCTTTTGAAGGCCGGCATCCCGGTGGGCCTCGGCTCAGATGTGGCCGCGGGACCGGAGCTGAATATGTGGCAGGTAATGCGTGCCGCGATTGATGTGCAAAAAGCTCGCGGTGCTTACGAACCAAATCTTCGATCCCTGCGGCCGAGTGAAGCATTCTATTTGGGGACTCAGGGCGGCGCTCGCGCGCTCGGCAAAGCCAAAACGATCGGGACACTCGATCCCGGCAAAGAAGCCGACTTACTACTGGTCGATCTTGCCGCAGTCGCGCCTTATCGCAATCAAGGCCGGGCCATGGAGGAGCTTTCACCCGAGGACGTGGTTGCGCTTTGCATTTATCGCGGTGGACCCCATGCCACCCGCGCCACTTACGTCCGCGGCAGGTGCGTTTACCAATCGGAGAATTCGGTGTCATGATGCGCGCCAAGCTTGATCCAATCGCCTTCGCGCTCCAGGAAGACATCGGCGAAGGAGACATCACCACCGATTCTTTTGTGCCGCCAACCTTGCGCTCCGCGGCCCGAATCATTGCCCGCGAAACCGCCATCATCGCCGGCACCGACACCGTGGCCGAGGTTTTCCGGCAGGTCGATTCATCGACCCGCGCCACGATCGTCCGTCCCGACGGCGTTCAGGTTGCGGCCGGCGAAACGGTTATCGAGATCCACGGCCTGGCGCGGTCCATTCTGAAAGCGGAGCGGGTCGCGCTGAATTTTCTGCAGCGCTTGAGCGGAATTGCCACTCTCACCCGGCAATTTGTCGAGGCCGCCGCGAACGAGCATGTCAAGATCCTGGATACGCGAAAAACGACCCCCGGGCTGCGGCAATTGGAAAAGGCGGCGGTCGTGGCCGGTGGCGGCGCCAATCATCGCTTCGGCCTGTACGACATGGTTCTCGTGAAAGACAATCACCTGGCCATGAGCGCGGGCTTTTCCGAATTCGCGGAACGCATCCGGAAAATTCGGAAGGAGCGACCGAATGTGCTCATCGAATTGGAGGCCGATCATCTCAATCAGGTTCGCGCCTTCATGGAGTTGGAGGAAGTGGATGTCATTCTGCTCGACAACATGCCGCCTACGCAAATGCGCGAAGCGGTCGCGCTTCGCAAAGGCAAGATCAAGTTCGAAGCGAGCGGTGGAATTACACTCAAAAACATCCGCCGCATTGCCGCTACCGGCGTCGATTTCATATCGGTCGGCGCGCTGACGCACTCGGCGCGGGGCATCGATTTTTCTCTGGAAATGACGCATGGCGGCGCTTGATCCGCCCGCGCGGCTTCAAGCCGACGAAATACAGACGGAGCTGGCCGGCGCTCTGATCGGGCGCCAGATTGTCGTGCTCGAGGAAACGACCTCGACCAACGATTCGATCCTGGACCTGTGTGCGGGCAACCCGCCGGAAGGTCTCGTCGTCTTCGCGGAACATCAGCACGCCGGACGCGGACAGCGTGGCAACCGATGGGAATCCGCCGCCTGTCAGGGACTCTGGTTTTCCATCCTGTTGTATCCGAAGATTGAAGTCGCGGCGTCGGCTCGCCTAACGACCTGGGCGGCGGAGACGGTGGCCGTTACCATCAGGAGCGAACTTTCGATCGAAGCAACGGTAAAGCCGCCTAACGACGTTTACGTGAGTGGCCGAAAAGTCGCGGGTGTTCTGGTCGAGATGCGCGCGCAGGAACGCGCCCCGCATCTGGCTATTGTCGGCATCGGCATCAACGTGAATCAAAATACCCGGGATTTTCCTGAAGAGTTGCGCTCGCGCGCAATCTCACTCGCCCTGGCGTCAGGCCGGTCGATTGATCGCCAGAAATTCGCGGTCGCTACTTTGCGAAGCCTGGACCGATCTTACCCGGCAGTCGTCAGATCCTGACTTTGCAACGCGCGCAGCTTGGCCAGGGCGCGGCCGCTATCGATCTGCTCGCGCGCCAGAGCAATCCCTTCGTTCATGTCGCGAGAAAGTTCGGCCACGACGAACCCGGCTGCCGCATTCGCCACCGCCATCTCCCGTTTCGGCCCCTTGATTTCCCCGGAAAGAACCCCCTCCAGGATGGCGGCATTTTCCTTCGCGTCCCCGCCGCGCAATTCTTCGACCGAGCAACGACTCAGTCCAAGCCACTGCGTATCGAGAACAAAGGAGCTGGTCTTATCGCGGTTGAGTTCGTCAATGACGGTGGCTCCACAGATGGAGACGTCATCCATTCCGTCGGTGTCCTCAGCCAGGCCGTGCACGACCCAGGCGCGTTCGCGACCGAGGCGGCGCAGAACTTCGACGAAGACCGCGGTCAGGCGCGGTCCATAAACGCCGATTAGCTGACGCGGCGGGCGGACCGGATTCAAAAGTGGTCCCAGGAGATTAAAGATGGTGCGCGAATTCTCTCTGGCCAGCCCCTCACGCATCTTGGCGATGGCCCGAAAGGCCGGATGATATTGCCGCGCAAAAATGAATCCGAGCCCGTGCCGCTCGAGGGACTGCTGTAATTGCTCGGGAGTAACATGCAGCGGGACGCGCAACTCTTCGAGCACATCAGCGCTTCCGCAGACCGAAGTCACACTGCGATTACCATGCTTCACCACCACGGCCCCCCCAGCCGCCAGAATGAACATGATCGTGGTGGAGACGTTGAAAAAATTAAGGCCGTCCCCGCCCGTGCCACAGACATCGATCATCGGGCCGGCCAGTTCCGCCGCATTGATCATCGGATCCACCGCCCGTTCCATCAGCAATTCGACAAAGCCGGCAATCTCTTCCGCGCTCTCCCCTTTCTTGTGCAGGGCGGTGAGAAATTCCGCTTTCGCCTCGTCCTCCACTTGCTCGGAAAGCAGCATGGTCACGGCCATGGCAATGTCCCCGCCACTGAGATCAGTGCCCGCTGCCAATTTTTCGACAAGAGTTTTCATGGCTCGCAGTAGCCGCCCGTTGAATGACGCATTATGATCTGACGTCGCGTAGCCAGTCCCGATAAATCTGCGGCGAAATTTCCGACGGCTTGATTTCGCTGCGTCCTCCCCAGAAAACGTTGGTGTAGGAAACTGGAATTCCAACTGCTTGCAGGTGCCGATCGATGGCCGCCTTATGTTCGAGTAACACTGCCTTATCCGTGCCGTGGGCCACGGCCATGATGTTTACATTTTTGAACTCCGGACCCGCCTCGCGCCAGTAACAGTGCGTGAGAATGTGATGTCGCCCCACTTCGCCGCCGGCTTCCTTTTCCCGCCCTGCCGGAACTGCCCAATGAAATAACGCGTTGAAGCGGGTCACGCGAACGCCACCCGCTGATGGCTTGACGTGTTCCAGAAAAGTGGAAAATCGCCCGATCACTTTCCGGCCGTTCAATGCCTCAGCCACCGCACAAAACTCATCGAGCGCTACACCCGCTTCGGTGGCGCGCGCGGCCCAGGGCGCTGTCCGGATTTCTTCGGGACTGAATTCGCGCTTTAACGCCAGCAAAATATTCCATTCGCGCTCGGTCAGATTGGCCACATGAACAGGCGCCATTGTCGCCGGCTCGTTCGCTTTGCTTCCCGGCTCAATCGTTTTGCGCCGCACATGTCCCACCCCAAGCGTGAAGATTCCTTTCGCCGGCATGAGCCGAAAATGTTCGGCCCCGACCTTCTGCGACAGCAATTCGCAATGTGTCTGCAACGACTGGCCATGGGGCACCTTCACCGTCGTCCAGAGCTTGTAATCGGATCCCGCTGTGACCGTGTCGGTGGAACGCAAAACGACGTGGCCGGAAAATGGATCTTTTTGAAACATCCAGTCGAAGGCGGCCTCGATTCTCTCGGGTTGTACCTTCCACGCAACCAACGCGCCGTCCGCCAGATTCGTAGCCAGTAAAGTCTGACGGACTCGACGAATCGTTCCTGCTCGCAACATGGCCGCGATCCGCGCCATCACCACCTCGACCTCGACGGACGAACGTCGCGCAATTTCTTCGAAGGGCTCGCGCACGAAGCCCTCAATCTTGTCCTCCGAGATCGCGAGGATCCTGGCATTGATCGGATCGTCATGTTCGACGGGCAGCATGCGACCAATAAACGTCATGGCCGCCGTTTGAACAAGGCCGACGCCGTTCGATGTTGCGAGATACCATTCAACTTGTGATCAAAGCAGTCTTCTTCGATGCGGTGGGCACGCTGTTCCACCTGACCGGGACCGTAGGGGACCATTATGCATTGGTCGGCCGCGAGATCGGATTAAGTCTTGATCCGGTGGGGCTCGACCGCGCTTTTCACGCGGCTTGGAAACAGATGCCAGTTCGCCCCGCCATGGCGGGCCCGCGCGAAGACGACGACAAAGGCTGGTGGCGTCAGCTGGTCGACTTGGTCCTCGATCAAACTGCGCCGTCGCTGCACGAACTCGATCGCGACAATTTTTTCGAAATCGCCTACGAACATTTCGCGGAAGCCGGCGTCTGGGAATTGTATCCGGAGGTCGCTGATGTTCTGGATGAACTTCGCCCGCGCTTCGCGCTCGGCATCGTTTCAAATTTTGACGGCCGTCTGCGCGTGATCCTCGAGCACCTCGCTATCTCGCAATTTTTTACTCATGTTTTTGTTTCCAGTGAACTTGGCGTGGATAAACCCGACCCGGAAATCTTTCGACGCGCGCTGAAGTTCACTGGCCTCGGACAGGATCAAGTGCTGCACGCTGGCGACGATCCCGAGCGCGACTGGAAAGCCGCCGCCGCGGCGGGCCTGGCGGTATTTCAATTAGAACGCCCCAAAAATTCCCTGCGCGATTTGTTGAAGGTAGGGGCGATTGACCTCAATCGCCCGCAGGCGGTTCAGTGAACCGCCCCTACCTGATCTGTAGCGGCGGTCTCTGACCGCCGAGGGATCCACGCCGTAGCCTTGGCGAAAGAGGCTGACCGCCGGAGAGCGCGCCCGTCCTCGGGCGCTGGTTTTGGCGTTTCGCCAAAACGATCTTCTAAGAAAAGTCTGCGAACCCGTGACGGCTTCGCCAACGCCCGAGACGGGCGTGCTCCCCCGACTGGGCCTTGCGGCGAAGATCGATCCGCGAGGAATGTAAACCCAAGCCACGATAGAGTTGGGTCGGGCGAGACTCGAACTCGCAACCAACGCCTTAAAAGGGCGCTGCTCTACCATTGAGCTACCGACCCGCGCGCGAGGAATGTTTGTAATCCAGTTCAATCCCCGCTGCAAGAATTGTAGGGGCGCCATTCCGGCCGCCGCCCTTTTTGATTGGCGCGGAGAATGGCCGCCTTACAATTACTCAAGCAATATGCGGCTGAAAAATCTATCGCTCGTCCTGTTCACAATTGCGGCAACTTCATCCTTGTGCGCCGCGGAGGTCGACCTCGCCGCCACGGCCACGAATCAACTGGGAGTCGATTTGCAGCGGCGGCTCGCCACCGGCGACGATTCTCTCTGCCTTTCGCCTTACTCGATTCAAGTTGCTCTCTCCATGACCTACGCCGGCGCCGACGGTGGCACCCGGACCGAGATGGCGCGGGTGCTGCACTATCCGAGCGACGACGATGCTGTGCCGGCTTCGTTCGCCTCGCTCCAGCAGGCCCTGGAGGAGATGGCGAAGAACACCATCGCCGTCGCAGAACGCTCCAAGAAATTTGGCGGACCGAGTGAGCCAATCGCGCTAGCTATTGCCAATCGTCTCTTTCCCCAAAGCGGCTACGCTTTTCACGATTCGTTTCGGGCCTTGATCGCAAAATATTACGCGGCGCCCTTCGAGCCGCTCGATTTCCAAAAGAACGCGGACGCGGCGCGCCAGTACATCAACAAATGGGTAGCCGAACAAACGCGCGACCGGATTAGAGACTTGATTCCGCCGGATGGTCTTAACGACACCACCCGGCTCGTGCTGGCGAACGCCATTTATCTCAAAGCGCCATGGGCTTCCGAATTCTCGACCGGGGCGACCGGGCCGGGGCCGTTTAATGTGCGAGGCGGCGCGCCGGTCGATGTGCCGACCATGCATCATCACCACGAATTCGGCTACGCCAAACGCGACGGATTCACCGCCGTCGCCCTGCCGTACACCGGCGGCGAACTGCAATTCCTGGTTCTGCTGCCCGACGAAGTGAAAGGACTGAAGGCGCTTGAATCAAAACTTACAGCCGAAACGCTCGGGCAATGTGCCAGGCTCGACCCACACGACCTCGATCTTTATCTTCCAAAATTCAAACTTGAGCCGCCCACGATTCCTCTGGGCCAAACGCTGCAGGCGCTCGGCATGAAGTCCGCCTTCGATCAACCGCGGGGCAGCGCCAATTTTGACAAGATCGCGCCGCGCCAGGGCAACGAGTACCTCTACATCTCGGAAGTCTTTCACAAGACATTCATCGCGGTGGATGAAAAAGGAACCGAAGCCGCCGCCGCCACGGCTGTCGCCATGATGGCGCGTTCTTCCGCGATGCATCGCCCTGAACCGATCACGGTGAAAGTCGATCGGCCCTTCCTTTTTGCGATTCAGCACATCCCAAGCGGCGCCTGTCTCTTCATCGGACGCGTGACCGATCCGCACTAACGTGGATCTTTCGACTTTCGCGACCGGTGGTTAGGGAAGCGCCGCTCTACTGCCCTGCCGGCTTGGGCGCGACGGTTCCCGCCATCGACTTTAACAACCGGCCCAAATCGCTATTAGTCGAGAACACAGCGGTAGTGTCGTGCTCGAACCCAACGCGCATGACCTCAAGGCTGCGCAGAAACGAATACAATTCCTGGGCATCCGGCGTGTTATAGGCTGCCGCATAAATAGCCGCGGCCTCGGCATCGGCTTTGCCCTCGATCTCGAGCGCGTTTTTGGTGGCGATGGAGGTGATGGACGCGACATCGCTCTCCTTCTGCCCGTTGATGTTGGCCGCTTCGCCCCGGCCTTCGGAACGAAACTTGGCCGCGATTTGATGACGCTCGCTCGACATTCGTTCGATGATCTTTTCCGCGACCGTCGGATTGTATTTGGTGCGCTTAAACCGCTCGTCCAGGAGTTCGATCCCGAAATCCGCAATCTTTTGCCGGGCGCGCTCCGTGATTTGTTTTTCGATTTCTCCGCGACCAAGTTCGATGTCGGGAATGTTGCTCGGCAAAAGCGTGCCGCTCTTCTCCAATTCTTCATCGCGCACAGGCTTGCGCCCTTTGGTCACACGAACGATCTCCACCAGATCGTGAGTGGCGACGGCGGTGCGCGTTTCGCTGCCCAGGATGTCGTCCAGGCGCGAGAGCGCACTCCGTTCATCGTTGAGCCGGTTATAATAAAGAAGGGGATCGTTGATCCTCCAGCGCGCAAAGCAATCGACAATCAGGTATAGCTTGTCTTTGGTGGGACACTCGGTCGGCGGTCCATCCCAGGAGAGGATTCGTTTATCGAAACGGTGCACGACATCGAGGAGCGGGAGTTTCATCTTCAAGCCCGGACTCGTGTCGGTGCGAACGGCTTTGCCGAAGCGCGTGATGACCACGGTTTCATATTGATGGACCGTGAAGAGAAACGTTCCCCATTTGAAAGCGGTCAAAATAAAGAAAACGCCGAGCAGCACCATCCCGCGGCTTTGCAGGAACCGGAGTGGAAGCGGGATCGCTGACGAACCGGGCGTGATCACGTTCATCGCTGGGATTTCTCCGGTTCGGGCGTGACGAGCGGTAGAGTCTGCAAAATGCCTTTCAAGCTGTCGTCCACGATGATTTTCTTCTGCAGAGTTGGCAAAAGGGCCTGCATGGCCTCGAGGTAAAGGCGGCGCCGCGTGACGTCCGGTGCTTTACGATATTCGGCCACGAGCAGGGAGAACTTTTCCGCGTCACCCTTGGCTTCATTGACGCGATGAAAAGCATAGGCCTCAGCCTGTTTTTCGCGTTCCTTGGCCTGTCCGCGCGCATTGGGGACCGCATCGTTGTAAACAGCCCAGGCCTGGTTGATGGCGGTTTGCTTTTCCTGCTGCGCCTGATTGACCTCATTGAAGGCGGCTTGCACGGCCGGAGGCGGGCGGACCGTGGCCAGTTGCACCTGCTGGATCTGAATTCCCAATTCGTACTGCGAACAAAGCTCGGCCAGCCGTTTCAACGTTGAGGTCTCGATATCGTGCCGGCCGATGGTTAGCACTTCGTCAACCGTGCGATCGCCGATCACTTCGCGCATCGCGCTTTCGGAAAGATCTCGCAGCGTTTGCTCCGGCTCGCGCGCACCAAACAAATAAAGCCGCGGATCGGTGATGCGATACTGAACGACCCACGGCACGAGCGCCGTGTTCAAATCGCCGGTGATCATGGTTTCCGCATCCTCGGGTTGTTCATCGCCCTGGTATGCGTTGGTGGCGCCCGGGGTCGAGAATCCAAACTCCAGCTTGAGCAAGCGCTGCGTCGGAACGATCAGGATCTGGTCCACATAAGGAATCGCGTAAGCCAGGCCCGGATTCACGATCTCTTCATAGGCACCAAAGCGCGTCTTCACGCCGACTGAGTTGGCCGGGATGGAAACAAACCCGAAGAGGAGCACAAAAAAGAATACCGCCGTCCCGACAGCGCCGATCACCCCGAGGATAAGACGGAATGGTTTTATGCCGTGGCTGCCTGCGGTGAACGTTGGAGACATAAGAGGGCCTGCCACCCAAGCCTATCACGAAGCGCAAGTCCGGCGGTATTTTCACCGTGCTTGAGATCAACAATATCATCGCTTTCTCAGCGCCACTGCCTATTCTCGCACTATGAAAAGGATTTTTGTTTTTGCGACGTTGATCGCTGGCAGTGCATTTGTTTTGTCGATGCTCGCGGCTGAGACAGCCACGCCACCAGCCGCCGGTTCAGCCGCGCCGGATTTCAGCCTCACCACCGGCGACGGTTCACAAGTCAGCTTGAAGGATTACCGCGGAAAATGGGTCGTGCTTTACTTTTATCCGAAAGATTTTACGGGCGGCTGTACCCTGGAAGCGAAGAACTTCCAGCGGGATTCGGCCAAATACGACCAGGCGGGCGTGGTGATTCTGGGTGTGAGCGTCGACAGCGCGCAATCGCACAAGGATTTTTGCGCGAAGGAAGGATTGACCTTTAAGCTGCTCGCCGATCCGGATGGAAAAGTCGCATCGCAGTACGGCTCCACTATGGAGTATCAGGGCGCCAAAATGGCGGCGCGAAATACTTTCATCATCAATCCCAAGGGCGAAATCGCGAAGGTTTATACGGGCGTAAAGCCCGCCGAGCACAGCGATCAAGTGCTGAAGGACCTGGCTGATCTGAAAAAGAGTTAAGCCATCGCCTCACCGCCTGGCCGTTATTTCTTTTCCAGCCAATCCAACCAACATGCGTCTCAAGAAGGCACGAGTTCGAAAATATCGAAGCATTCGCGATAGCGGTTTTTTTGACGTCGAAGAAGG
The DNA here is from genome assembly GCA_963788855.1 of uncultured Verrucomicrobiae bacterium. Lineage (GTDB taxonomy): Bacteria > Verrucomicrobiota > Verrucomicrobiia > Chthoniobacterales > UBA10450 > CAWBIE01. The sequence continues at coordinate 345,270 of CAWBIE010000001.1, read as the reverse complement.
CAAAACCATCCTGGTCGGACCGAACGAGGCAGGAAAAACGGCCCTGCTCGAAGCGCTGCAGCGAATTAATCCACCGGGAGGAGCCATTCCCTTTGACGCGCTGCGCGATTACCCTCGGTCCGAATTCAATGACATCGCCAGTGGCCGGGTTCGTCTGGAAGATACCACCATCGTGGAGGCGTATTTTTCTCTTCAACCGGAGGACGCCGAGGCGATCCCCGCGGAATTCAGGGAATGTGATTACGTGTATGGTCGTAGAGGCGACAACAGCTCGTGGCACGCCTTGAGCGGAGGCCCTCCCCGCACACTGTATGGGGATCTCAAAAAGGAACTCTTAAAATTGTGCGCTCACGTTGACGCGCGGGTCCCGTTTCGTCCCGAAAGTCTCGCGCCGGTGCCCAGCGCGATCCTCGCCTCCATGACCGAGCGATGGGCCGACATGGAGGAGGTGAAAGGCAACCGGGCGCTCGAGTTGAAAGTTTGGCTCGAGGAGGTTTTCCCTTTGATTGAGGAAAGCAATGAGGCCGAGAAGAAACGCTATAATTACCTCATGTCCGCGATCAACCTGGCCGACCGCCGGGACAATGCGCTGCGGGCTCTGCATCTGCGTCTCCCTCTGTTTATTCGCTTCAAGGACTATTTCCGGGTTCGCCCGATCATCCATCTGGAGCATCTGGCGCAGCGCCTGGAAAGCGATCTCGTTGATAATGATTCCCACGACTACGGGAATCTGTGCCTTCTTCGGCTGCTGGGTTTCAGCGCGCGAGAACTTTCCGATCTCGGAAAGGTTCAGGAACCCGATCCCGGCAACATCGAAGGCCTGCAGAAATATCGCGACCAGCTCGATCGAAGATCCTATCAGCTAAGCGCAGCCAGCGTTCGGCTGAGCGACGAACTTCGGGCGGTTTGGAAGCCCGACGCCAAACGAGCGGAAGCGGAACGGTTGCGCATCATCGCCGACGGCCAGCATTTGAAAGTTGTGGTCGAGGACGATCTTGGTGTCGAAATAGAGCTCGATCAGCGCTCGGAAGGATTTCAGTGGCTGGTTTCGTTCTTTATCGTGTTTTTCGCAGAGGCCGCGGGCCGGCATAAGAATGCGATCCTCTTGCTCGATGAGCCGGGTTTGAGCCTGCACGGCCTAAAGCAGCAGGAGTTTCGCACCACGATCTCGCGCCTGGCACAATCGAATCAGACGCTCTACACCACGCACTCGCCGTTCATGGTCGGACCGGATGAACTTCATCTCGTCCGCGTCGTCGAAATGACCGATCGGACGGTCGGCACGAAAGTCCATACCAATATCACAGCGGAAGATCCGGTCGCGCTGCTTCCCCTGCAGGAGGCGCTCGGTTACGATCTGGCCCAGAGCCTCTTCCTGCAGTCGCGCAATCTGCTTCTCGAAGGCCTAACTGATTATTGGTACGTCGATGCCGTGGCTCAGCTTCTCCGGGAAGGAAATGTCATCGATCTGAGCGAGAAAATCGCCCTGATCCCCGCGAGTGCAATGGCCAAGGTCGTTTACTACGCGACCATCCTTCACGCCCGGAAACTCAGGGTGGTGGCGCTTTTGGATTTGGATTCCGCCAGCGCTCAGGCAACCAAACAAGATGCCCTGGTCCGGGCGCTTGGAAATAAGGCGATCCTGCGAACCAAGGATGCCTACCACGGGCCGGTCAGATCGCCACGGGTGGAAGATCTGCTCAGAGAAACTCTGATCCACGTGGGCCGGAGCAGCTCCCTCAAATGGGACGTGACCACGGCCGCCGCCGCCCAACCCGAACGGCCGATCCTCGACGTCTTTGCCGCCGAGGTGAGCGATTTTTCAAAATATCGCCTGGCCAAGGCGTTCCTGCGGTGGACTCGGGACCACAAGGCTTCTGATCTTTCGGAGGAAGAGCGCAGCCAGTGGAAAAAGCTTATCGGAAATATTAATGCAGCCCTGAAATAGATCCAAAAATTCAAGAGGAGGTTTGTTATGGCCAGTTCAAGAAAATCACTCGATTGCCGCAATTATCCGAGCGAGAAAAATTGCACGCTCAAGATCTCAGGTACGGAAGAGGAAGTGCTCGACGCAGGCACCCAACATGCCGCTTCCGCCCACGGACATCCAAACTCACCCGAGTTGCGCGAAAAGCTTCGTTCCATTCTCAAAGACGAGAACGACTAAACCAAATCCCGGGTCAACGTCTCGCTAAACCCGGCCGGGACAATTGCCTCTCGATTTCCGGGTTTCGTCCACGTTAGGCTCAACTGGTTATGCAAAACCAGATGAGCAGCTTCGAGTTTATCTCGATCCTGATGTCGATCGTCATCGGCCTCGGCGTAACCAACCTGCTGGCCGGCGCCGGCCGCGCTTTTTATCGGCGCAAAGAAAATCCGATCGACGAGGTCCACATCGTCCTGACGGCCGCAACCCTGCTTATCCTGGTTTTGAACTGGTGGGTCATCTTTTCCTGGAATTCCGAAACCCATTGGAGTTTCGACAAATTTCTGGTCCTGAACGTTTGGACGATCTCATGCTACATGCTGACGGTTTTCCTCTACCCGCCTGATTTGTCCGAAGCGGAGGAGCATCGCGAGCGTTTTCAACGCAACCGCACGGGTTATTACTCGACCTTTATCGCCATGTGCGCGCTCGACATCGCGCAGACGGCTATTCACGGCGATATTTTTCGACCGATTTGGTATCTCCCCTTCGTTCTCCATTACGCGGTTCTCGCGGGCGTTGCCCTGGTCGTGCGCCGGCGCAGTTACGATCGTTTCTTCGCCTGGTATCTGCTCGTCACCGTGCTGGCCTGGTCGCTCCTGGTCCGGCGTTTCCTTCTAGACCACTGACCCGCCCATCACATCAATTCCGCGATCCCGTGAGCTCCTCGATCACTTTTGCCATTCCGCTAACCACGAGCGTGAAGCGATCGTAATCGAGTTTGTCCGGCGTGTCGGTGGCAGCGTGATAATGCGGATAACGAAACGGCGCCGTGTCCGTAATCATGATTCCCGGGTAACCGTGCTGCCAGAATGACCATTGATCCGACCAACCCACGCCGGGAATAAATGAAGGGACCGCGCCTCCTTCGGACGGGAGTGTTCCGGCGTCGCGAAAAGCCCGGAAAGCCCGTCGCACCAGCGCCCGGGAACCGAAGTTTCCGACAAAGCCGATAAAGTTCCCGGTGTTCGGATAAAAAGCCCCGAGGCCGGGCGATGGATAGGTCTGCGAACGCGGGCGCATCAGAAAAATAGCCGATCGTTTCGAGGCTGATCATGGCGGAAATTTGATCGCCGCGAGCCTTGCAGCGGCTGGCATAAACGAAACTTCCCATCTCGGGGGTTTGAAAATAGGGCGGCTCTTCGTTGACGAAAGCAACGAAGCGCAACGTCTGGGCCCCCGGTTTTTTGCGCGAACCGGCGGGCGAGCGCCAGCAGGGCCGCCACTCCACTGCCATTGTCGTTCGCGCCCGGGGCGCCGAAAACGGAATCATAATGCGCGCCCACCACCACAATTTGCGAAGAGTTGCCGCGGATTTCGGCTTCGATGTTGTGACAAGTCCGGCCACGCACGTCGTAGCTGTCCCGACGCGGTTGCAATCCGGCATCGGCCAAAGATTTCTCGATGAACTCGGCCGCGGCCTGCAGCGCCGGATAATGCGGAATGTTTCGCTCGCCGATATCACCGGCCAGTTTCTGCACATCAGCCACGAGCTCCGCCCGCAAGATTCCGTCTTCCGGCGACAACACTGCCGCGGTCGAAACAATTTTTCCAGGCATTCTAATCATGAACCACCACCCGATAAGCCAAATCGCAGCAAGCGTTGCGACAAAGCACAAAATAAAAATCAACGCTCGCCGCAGCACGTCGTAATTTATCCGGCAGACGTAGCTAGCCAATCTTCTTCCGGAACCGCAGCGCGCAAACGCAGAAGAGCACGACCGCCATGACAATCATGATGACGAGCTGCGGCCAGTACTCGAAAAATGCGCGCCGCGCAGAATGATGGCGCGCATGAGCTCGATGAAATAGGTCGTCGGAAGGACAGCGCCGATCGCGTAAAAAATCCACGGCATCGTTTCGCGCGGGAAAATGAAACCGGAGAAGAACACGCTCGGCATGATGAAGGTCATCGACATCTGCAGCGCCTGCATCTGGTTCTCGGCCTTGGTCGCGACCAGCAGACCGAGGCTGAGCAGCGCGAAGACGTAAACGAGCGTCGAGAACATCATCGCGACGACGCTGCCGGCGATCGGCACCGAGAAGACGAAGCGCATGATCGCAAAGAGGAGCGATCGCCATGGTCATTCCGATGCAAAGATAGGGAATGAGCTTGCCGAGCATCAGTCCCCAGCGGCTCAGCGGACTAACGAGCAATTGCTCGAGCGTCCCGCGCTCCCGCTCGCGCACCACGGCCATGGCCGTGGCAAAGGTGGTCCCGATCTGCAGGACGACGCCGATCACGCCCGGCACGAAAAAGTTCGGGCTGCGCATCGTCGGGTTGTAGAGCATCTGCGGCCGGACCTCGATCGGCACCGTCGCGCCGGCCGCTCTCGCGCATCAGCGATCTCCATGGATTGCGTCAGCGCGATCCGCGAGCGCGGTGTTGAGCGCTTGCAGCGCGATGGTGGAATTCGAGCCGTCGATCAACACCTGCACCTGCGCGGGATGCCCGGCGCGCAGGTCGCGGGTGAAGTGCGGCGGAATCTGCAGCCCCACATAAGCGTGGCCTTTGCGAATCTCGCTCGCCAGCTGCGTCGACGTCTGGCCACTTCGCCGACAACCCGAAACGTCTCCGTGTTGACGAAACGATCGATGAACTGGCGGCTCTCCACCGTGCGATCCTCGTTCAGGATCGACCATCGCCATGTGCTTCACATCGGTGTCGAGCGCGTAACCGAACGCGATCATCTCGATGAGCGGCGGAAAAAACATGAAGAAAGAGCGTCATCGGATCGCGCAGGACGATGATGAATTCCTTGAACAGAATGGCGCTGAGGCCGCGGAAGGGTGCGCGTTTCATCGTGTACGCATCTCCGTTGACTTCTGATCCTGTTCTCATACTCCATTCGAGCTGCTCGCTCTGTCTCCTGCGCCCGCATGATCTTCCGGCGTGCTTCGCGGAGTGAAACGAAAACATCCTCGAGCGACGGTCCAATCTCGTGAATCTCCGGTTGCGCGATTCCGACCCCGCGCAGTTTCGCGTTCGATCTCGGATCACGCGAGATCGATCTCGTCCACCAAACAGGTGCATCGATTGCCCGAAGACCGTGGCGCTGCGCACGCCGCGCAACTCGCGCATCGCTCTGCAGCGCGATCGTGACATGATCGCAAGTGACATCCAGCCGGCGCGTGTCCGGCGGATTGACCTCGGGCATTTGTTTCAAATCATCCGGCTCGCCGCACACGATCAGTTTCGACATGTAAATGTAGCCGACATGCGAACAGCGCTCCGCTTCGTCCATGTAATGGGTCGTGACGAAGAGCGTCATCCCCTGCGCCCGCGAATTCGAAAAGCAAATCCCACAGCTCGCGGCGCGCGACCGGATCGATGCCCGCGGTCGGTTCGTCGAGAAAGAGGACGGTCGGCTTGTGCATGAGCGAACAAGCCATCGCCAGGCGCTGACGCCAGCCGCCCGAGAGCAGGGCGGCGCGCCGATCGAGGTAAGGCTCGAGATGCGTGAGCGCGATCAATTCGTCGCGGCGCTGCTTTAGTTGATCGTCCGCGCAGCCCGTAAAGTTTGCCGGAGAAAGTCAGATTCTCGTTCGACCGTCAGTTCGTCGTAGAGCGAAAACTTCTGCGACATGTAACCGATCATTTCCTTGATCGCTTCGCGTTTCGCGCACCACGTCGTGTCCGCCGATCCGCGCCGTCCCTTCGCGTCGGCTCGAGAATGCCGCAGAGCATGCGAATGACGGTGGACTTGCCGGAGCCGTTCGGCCCGAGGAATCCAAAGATCGAACCTTTGCCCACAGAAAAACTGAAACGTGATCGACGGCGGTGAAATGTGCCGAAGCGTTTCGTCAGTCCCTCGCACTCGATCATCAACCAGTCATGGCACGGCTTGATCGAAGCGCACGCATGAACGCCGTCGAAAGACCTCATGTTCCGGCGAATGCGAGGATCGACTTTCGGAACCGACCAACGTTTTCATCATACTCCGGGTTCTGATCGCCGTTCCTCGGTAGCATTCATTTCACATTCGGAAAATAAACATCGGCGGCCATGCCGGCCCGCAGGTGTTCGTCGCCATTGGGCAGACGAATCTTCACCCCGAAAACCTGCCGAATTCGATCCTCCACGGTCTGGACATTGCGCGGCGTAAACTCGGCCTGGCGATTAATCTGCTCGACCGTGCCGGGAAAATCCTTGCCTGGAAATGAATCGACTCGCACTTGTACCGGATCACCCACCTTGATTAATCCAAGCCAGGGTTCCGGAACAAAAACGCGCACCCAAAGGTGCTGGGGCAATAAGCAGCGTGGCGACTTCGCGGTTCGGCGGAAGCACGTCGCCGACTTTAACGCTCAACACTTCGAGAACGGAATCAGTCGGCGCCAACACCTGCATCTCGCGCTAGTTGCGCATCGATGTCCGCCAAGCTGCGCCCGCGCCTGAACGATGCGCATTTGCGCAGCTTCCACATTTTTCTCCTGCGCATTGGCCGCGCTTTCCGCGCGCTCCGCGTCACTTGGCGAAACCGTCTTTCCTCTTGAGCAGGTCCTGCTGGCGAACGGCGTCGGCCCGCAAGAACTCGAGTTGGGCGGCCTGGGCATCGGCATCATGAATCGCGGTTTCGATCTGCGCCGCGGCCAGTTGGCGCCGGGCGTTCAGTTCAAACGCTTCCAGTTGCACGATCGGCTGGCCGGCCTGCAACTTGTCGCCCTCCTGGGCGAATATCTTTTCGACCCGCCCGCCGCTGCGCGGACCGACATGCACTTCGTCCACCTCAATCGTGCCGGAAACGGCATTGCTCTGCCGCTGGCATCCGGCGACGCAAATGTACAAGACGAGCAGAACCACCGCCCCGAGTCGCTTATCGATGTTTGCTGGCGCGAACAAGTTCCCGCCTAGAGAAGCCAATTTCAATCTCCGGCGCAAGTCATTGAAAAACTGGCGCCATGGCGCTTCCCGGGCATCTTGCATCAAGGCATATCGCACAAAAGCAGTTCCGCGACCAAAGGGAAGCTTCGCATGGCTGGATACTCGGGCACTCCGTTAATCAAGAAACTCGGAATCAAGACTGACGCTCACATCGTAGTTCTTGATCCGCCGTCTGGTTACCGGAAGCTGCTCGGCCAGCTTCCCGAGGGCGTCCGCTTCTCCGCCCAATGCAAGCGCGACTGCGACTTTGTACACTTATTTGCGACCAAGCGAGCGGAACTTCAAAAACAGGTGACTCGTTTGCGCGCCAACGTGGCCGACACGGGAATCCTTTGGATTTCGTGGCCGAAGAAATCTTCCGGCGTCGCGACCGATGTAACGGAGAGCGTAATTCGCGACGTCGCCTTGCCACTTGGATTTGTGGATACGAAAGTGTGTGCGGTCGATGAAACGTGGTCGGGACTAAAATTGATGGTGCGCCGCGAAAATCGAAAGCCGAAGACAAAATGAAAGCGCGACATCTTGATCACATTGATCTGCGAGTGAAGGACCTGCCCCGGGCCCGGGCGTTTTACAGCAAGATCCTGCCGGCTCTCGGTTTCACCTGCGATCGTTCCGATCCCGATTGGGGAACGTTTTACGCGGTCGGTCGCGATAAGCCGTCGGAGTTCTTTGGCTTCACCGCAGATCCACATCATCAAGCGAACGGCACGCGAATTGCCTTCTGGGCAGAGACACGGGAAGAAGTTGACCGGTTTGCAGAAATCGTGCGTGCCGCGGGCGGACTAAATTTGGAAGGGCCGGAAATCTGCGCCGGTTACAGCCCTGGATATTATGCTCTGTTTTTCGAAGACCCCGAAGGGAACAAACTGGAAATCTGCTGCCGGGACCAGCCCGTGCTCACGGAGTCCTAGCATGGCAGGAGTCGCCAAGTGATGAAAGATCCCGAACACGTTCCCGCGATTCTGCAGCCCCGGCAGCGCGTCCGTTATCTTAAGATCATCGCCGTCTTCAAAATGGCGAAAGGGCTCCTCCTCCTGGGACTGGGCGGCTCCCTACTTTTCCTAAACGCGCGCGATACCTGGATGGACAAAATCTCCGATTGGGCGGACGCCGAGATTCTGCTCGGGCACAGCAGGACCGTGATTTTTCTTCTCAATAAGTTGCAGGACGTCCTGGCTGGGGGGCAATTGCAGGCCACCGGATTTCTGGCCCTGTTTTACTGCGGCGTTCTCTTTACCGAAGGGCTCGGCGTGTATTTCCAAAAGCGCTGGGCTGAATTGCTCATGATTTTCGCAACCTCGGCCCTGATTCCCGTCGAGGCGCACCATCTTTGGCATCACCCCGGCGTAGCGGCTCTCCTCATTCTCCTGGCCAACTGCTTCATCGTCTGGTTCCTGTATCGCGTGCTAAAGCGCGAAAAGCACGCGCCCCCCGTCCAGCGACCGAGCGAGCTCATTGAGACTCGTTAGGCGGGCACTGGCTTGATGCCAAAGGTGGCCAGCAGAGTCAGCGTCTTCTCCATGGGCAGACCCACCACGTTCGTGTAGGACCCTTCGATTTTTTCGATGATCTCGGCGCCATCGCCCTGCGCGGCGTAGGCCCCCGCTTTGTCGAGCGGATTTATCCTCGCCAGGTAACGCTCGATCTGTTCCTCGTTCAAGCGACGAAATCGAACCCGTGACAGTTCGTGGAAAGTGCTAGCCCGGCCCCGGGCCAGGTGACAGACAAATACCGCGGAGCAAACGTCGTGTGTCTGGCCGCTGAGAGACCGCAGCATTCCGGCGGCATCAGGCATATCGCGCGGTTTCCCAAGCACGGTCCCCGGCAATCGCGACCAGGGTATCCGCCGCGAGTACAATCCGGTCTGGATGCCGGCGCCCCACCGCCAATCCCTTGCGCAGACGCGTTCCACCCGGTCAGCTCGCGCAGGCTAAGGTTGACATCAAACCGTTCGGACACCCGCGGCGATATCGTCTGGCATTCGATTTGGGCCTGCGCGAGCAACTCGCGTCGCCGCGGAGAATTCGAAGCCAGCAATAATGTTGGATGCAAGCGACAACAGCGCGATCCTATGGATGGGCCGACGCGCTGGTCGCCGGCTCCTTCGCGTGTTGCTGCAGCATGGAGCCCAGGTCCGGCATTTTCATTTCCTGAAAATCCTGGGGCACGGCAAAATCTTCATCGCTCAAGGGATCCATTTTCACCGAGACCAGGGTCGTGGTGATTTCTTTCGGTCCCATCATCACCACTGTCTTGATCGGTAGACCCGGAAAGTCGTGGTAGTCCGGCATGCTCGTATTCGTAGAATTCCAAATCTCGGATTTAATGGCCTGCAGCTGTTTGAGAATGGCGGCGCCGTTTGGGAAACTGGGTGCGATCCAATAGGTCGCCTTAAATGTTGGCGTTTCGGAGACATACTCCTCGGCCTCGTAGCCGTTGATCGTCTGCTTCTTGCCGGTCGGCTTGGGCGTCGTCGCCCCCGGAGCCGCCTTCTTGGCCGTGAACTTGTTGATCATGTCGGCCGCGGCCTTCATCTTCTCGGCCGAAATTCGCACCACCATCTTTTGTTCCTTCATCAAGGTGATCATCTCACCGGTCTGGCCGTCGATAATTGTGCTGATCTGCGGAGTAGCATCGATGCGGGCCTTGTCGCCTTTGATCTTGATCGTGATCTCGCCGCCGGGCGCGGCTGCGATTCCCTCCACTTTCTGGACGATGGTGAGATCAGCCCGGGCGCTGACCAGTAAAGACAGGCAGATTACGACCGACAAGCGAGCGCTTTTCATCAATTACTAGCTAGACCCCGGCTCCGAAATAGCAAGCGCCCAGGGACTTCATGCTCGGATGCCCACGCGCAGCGTCGAGCCCTTCGGACCGAATCGCGGCGGCATAAAAACGCCTTGGCAGGCTCCGTCTGTAAGGCAAGATTGTCCCGAGCGGCGCGGGCATAGCTTAATGGTAAAGTTCCAGCCTTCCAAGCTGGCCATGCGGGTTCGATTCCCGTTGCCCGCTTATCTCTGCGATCACCGAATTCTATTGACCAACCGTTCTGGAGAATATTAAAAAGGAAGGTTCCATCAGAGGGATTTATGAAAAAATTGCGCGCGGTAACATACGGCGAGGGGTTGACGGCATCTGCTCTCCGAACAGCACTGGTTTTCCTGGTTGGCGTCGCGCTTGGCGCGGTCTTCTGGATGGCGTCGCTCCCCATGGCGATGGCCGTCACGATCACCCCGGTCGAAATGCTGCAGGCGAATCTGCCAAGGAATATGACTCTGGGCAACGCGCCTAAAGCGGCCGTGCTTTCCGCCGTTTGCAAGACAGTCAGTAGGGATAGGAAGGATGCGCCTCTCATCGTTAGGACGGCGGCGGGAGCCCGGAAGGACTTGACCCCCGAGATCGTTGGCACAGCCGTTCATTGCATTTCCGAGGACAAGGCGGGACCTGATTGCGGCATCGTGCGCTCGATTCTTCGGGAAGGAATCGCCGCTGATGGCGATCAGGCACAGGCCCTGACCGAACTCGTGGTCGGCGCAGCCCCCGGGTGCACGGACATTCCCGGGGAAGGCCCTGAAGGTTTCGCTAATCCGCCTAGCAACATCAATCCGCCGTTTTTCTCGTCAGGCGGACCAGGCATAAATACCACAGGCACCTGTACGGTTTGTCACAACAACAAGACGATCCAGGTCGAGTGCTCGAGCCTGGATAAATATCTCAAGAACCATCCGGGTGATACGGCCGGTGCCTGCGAGGCCACACCTTCGACCAACAAATAGAGGGACGATCCTCCTCCGATCTGCCGCGGCCGGATCAAGCGCGGCGGCCCTGCCGTTTCCAGACTGACCCTGGAACGCGGACGGCTCATTGTTGTATCTTCTCGCTCTGTCTCGCCGCTCCAGGCGTCGTCGATGATCGCACAAATTGAAAAACAAGCTTCTCCGGTCGCGCGGGGAGTCACGATCCTGCTGGCCATCCTGCTGATCGCAGCTCTCCTGTCGATCCAGGCGTTAATCGGTGGCACGCGGATACTTTTCGCGCTGCCTGCTTACGGCCTTCTCGCCGCCATCGGCGTCATCGCGGTGGCTCTGATCCGGGTCAGCAAACCGACGCCGGACCAGGCCTGCTTCTTGGAGCACAATCATTTTCTTTGGCTACTTGTTAGGCCGGGCTTTTCTTTCGCCCGTTCCATACCTGGCGCGCTTTGACATCTACCCGATCCTGGCTGGTCTGATCGTTTATCTTGTCACCAGCTGCGTCTTGACCGACGCCCGGACCCGGCTGTCGATTCTGGCCTGTTTGCTGGCGGCGGCGCTGGTTCATGTTCTGGTCGGCGCAATCCAGTTCCGCAACGGCGACAATTTCATGCTCATACCGTTCCTGCAGCGTTTCGATTATGGCCGGCGGGCAAGCGGACTCTACGTTTGCCCCAATCATCTGGCAGGACTGCTCGAAGTCCTCGGCGTCTTTGGCCTCAGCATCACAATCTGGAGCCGGTGGCCGGCGTGGTCGAAGCTTCTCATCGGCTACGCCACGGCCATGTGTTACGCCGGCGTGATTTTAACCGGGAGCCGCGGCGGCTATCTCAGCACGCTGGCTAGCTTACTGGTCTTCGTTGTCCTCAGCGCGCGGATTTTGAGCGCCGCTGGATCGAGCTTGCAACGCCGAATTGGTCTCGCCGGATTTTGCCTGGCCATCATTGCGTTCACCGCGATTTTTTCATTGATTCACGAGAGTGATTATCTAACGGATCGGACGCGAAGCGTTGCGGATAACAAGAACATTCGGTTGGAATACTGGCAGGCTGCCCTGGATCAATGGAAATTGAGCCCGTTAATCGGAACGGGGAGCCGCACCTACCTGTTTTACGGCCGGCACTTTCGGTACCGACCTGGTGCAGTCCGATCCGGTCTACGTTCATAACGATTACCTGCAGTTGCTGAGCGAATATGGAATGGTCGGAGTCGCCGCGTTTCTCCCGTTCTTTCTTCTCCACCTGCGCCGTGGATGGATCACGGCACGGCGGCTCGGCCCGAGACGAATTGCGGTGTCGCACCAGCTGCCAAGCAATGCGATGGCGCTAAACCTGGGAGCCCTCGGCGCGCTTGCCGCCTACACCGTCCACTCCTTCTTCGATTTCAATCTGCACATCCCCGCCAATGTCCTCCTCATGGCGTTTGTCTTCGGGATTCTCGCAAACAATGGAGTGGATCAACGCGCTGTAACCGCCCGGTCAAACGGCTTGATCATTGGGCGTTGCCTGTTGCTTGTCCTGGCCCTGATTCTGGGCTGGCAAACCTGGCGGCTCGCGCCGGGCGAGTACTACTCCGAAGAGGCACGCACTGCCCTGCGCGACAACCGCCCGCTTGCCGGTATGGGAGCGGCCCTCAAAGGTCTCGCCTTCGACAGCGGAAATCCCGACCTGCACTATTATCTGGGCAAATCGCGTATTCTCGCGGGAGATCGCCAACAGACGGATGTCGCGCGAGCGTCGTTCTATCGCGGCGCATTACCCGCCTTCGCCCAGGCGCGCGAAATCGCGCCGCTTGACGAAACCTATACCCTGGAACTGGCCTTCGCTCTTGACGGCTTGAAGCGATTTCCCGAGGCGGAATGGATGTACCATGAGGCCTTGGCCTTCGATCCGAGATCCCAGGCGAACCAGGGATACTATCAGGCCCACCTCGAAAGCTGGCGGTCAGACGGGGCCGCCGCCGGGCCTGAGCCCCCAGCCAAGACGCCCCCCTAGGTCTCCCCAATGCTAACACCCAGAAAACGCAGCTATTACGAGGAACGCAAAAAAAGCATTGCCCGATTTGCCCCTGTCTTCTACTCTCGATCCCTACCAATTACGCCGGACTCCGATGGCACGGAGCCTGCGAAGTCACGAAACATGAGAAATTCGAAGGGTCCCAGGGACGCGCTTTTGATCCTAGCGACGGCTTTGGTGTGCCTTGCCCCCCATTTTGTGAAGGGGCAGGATGCGGTTTCGAGCGGCTCGGTCGGCTCCAAGGAGGGACCGATCGTCGACCTCGGTACTGGAAACTTCTCTAACATGCCCGTCAAACTCTCCGTCAGCGTTCAGGGAGGCTACGACGACAACGTCAATACCACCAGCGTCAACCAGCAAGGATCCCCGTTTACCAATGTGAACGCGGGTCTCACCTATGCTTTTGGAAGTCCGCGCACACAGATCACCCTCGGGGCAGGCGCCGGCTTCACCTATTACTGGGACCATCCGCAAACCCTTGGCGGGATTAATAATGATTATGATATCAATATTTATCTAAACCTCGCCGTTACCCATAAGGTTTCTCCCCGGCTAACCTTAAGCGCGCTCGCTTACATCAGTTACCAGACCGAACCAGATTTCTCCATCGCGGCGGGCTTAAATCACCGGGCGGGCAATTATTTCTACACCAACGACAAGTTCACGGCCGCGTATCTTTGGACGCCACGTTTTTCGACCGCCACCAGCTACACCTTTGGAGCGCTCAACTACGATGATCAAGCGGCCGGTTTTTTCCAGGATCGTATCGAAAATACCATAGGCAACGAGTTCCGTTTCCTGCTCTGGCCCACGACCACTCTGGTGGCTGAATACCGAATTCAGTGGGTCAATTACGAGTATGTTCCCAACAATTCCGTCACCAACTACATCCTCGGCGGATTCGATCACAACTTTTCACCCCGGCTGACCGCTTCCTTCCGCGGCGGCGCTCAGTTCCGGGACAATGAAACGGGAGGTGATGAAACCTCGCCCTATTTTGAGGGGACCGTAAACTATGCGGTCGGCAAGCAGACCGCGATCTCGTGGAATGCCAACTACGGGATCCAGGAGCCGGACCAGAATTTCAGCCAGAGCATGCAGACATTCCGGACGGGGTTGACTGCCACCCACAACTTTACACCCCGTATAACTGGCACGCTTGGTGTATATTACGAGCACGACGATTTCCAGAACAGCTTTGTTCCGGGTGCCGTCACCAACGGCTCCACGCAGGAGGACATCGATCTGGCAATCACCTTGCGCTACGCCATCACCCGCTACCTTGGGATCCAGGTCGGCTACAATTATACCGACCTCTGGTCGGACATTCCTCTGCAGGGATATACGCGAAACCGCTTTTGGGGCGGCTTGAATTTCATCTTCTAGAAAACGGCCTGCGCCGGTTTACTCGGAGCGAATTTTCGCTAGGTTGTGCGGCTCTTGCTAGAGGGTTAAGGCATGGCACAAACCGACGAAGTTAAGCTCCACTTTCTGGATTATTGGCGGGTCATCCGCGTCCATTGGGTGCTGATTCTTCTGGCTTTTCTGCTCGTCCTGATCACGGCCGCCGTCGTCACCTATTTTCAGCCCCGCGAATTTCTCTCCTCCGTTTTCATCGAGGTCCGATCGACCGCCGAAAATCCGCGGATCTTCGGCACGGGCGATCCCAACATTCCTATCCACGACCCGCAGCTGGCGCCGACTGTCTTTCAAGTGATCCAGCGCACCGGGATTCTTTATCCGGTCATCGAGGAGCTAAAGCTGCAGGATAAGTGGACCCGGGATGGGCTCCGCCCGACGCGTGAACAAGCGTACGCCATGCTGCGCCGCAAGCTGGACGTGGACGAAGTGCGCAACACCGATCTCCTGCAGATCAGCGTTTACGACACCAATTCGCAGGAAGCGGCGGACATCGCGAACAAAATTGTGGCCGTCTACCAGGACGTACGGGTGGAGGAGGAAAAAGATATCCTCAATCGCGCAGTCGCCACCATGACTGAAGAGGTCACGAAACAGCAGAAGAAAGTGGACGAAGCCGCCTCCGAAGTCGCTCGCATTCGGGACGAAGAAGGCATCGTCGACCTGAACCCGGAAGGCACAGAGGACACGCAGGCGCCGGTTAACACCATTGTCGTTAAGCAGGAAGGCGAAGTGAACGACGCCGAGGCAAAGATCGCAGCGCTCTCCTCCAAGCTGGAGCAGATCGAGAAGCTGAAAGGTGACGATCTCATGAGGATGTTATCGACGCTCGATATTCAAGATCCAACCATCCAGAAAATCCTGCCTAACTATCAGGAAGCGGTCGCGCAGGTTGCTCTGCAGCTCAATTCCGGGCTCGGCGAAAACCATCCCAAAGTGAAGGCTCTGCGTGCCACCATGGAGGTTTATACAAAACAACTCGAAGAACAGGTCAGCAGCATCCGCGGAGCGCTGGAGAAGAACCTCAAAACGGCGCAAGCGACCCGGGATCAACTGACCAAGCGATTGGATGTCATCAACGCGAAGCAACTCGCCAGCAAGAATCTGAGCGCGACCTACACAAGAGCAAAGAACGCCTACATCAAAGAAAAGCTCTTGTTCGATGGCGTTCGCCAGCGCGCACAATCGCAAACCATGGAATTGGCCATGCCGCGTGTCGCAGTCAGCGTCAAGCAAGTTGCCGAACCGGCCAGTTTTCCGGCGCGGCCGCGCGTGGCCCTTAATCTCGCGCTCGGTGCCCTGGTCGGCCTGGTCCTGGGGATCGGGCTCGCCTTCTTCATCGAGTACCTCGATACCAGCGTGAAAACGATGGAGGATGTCGAGAGCCTTCTCGGCGTGCCGGTTCTGGCCATTATTCCCAGGGGAATCCGGATGTTGCACACGGAGCGCGGCGATTCGCCCGACGCAGAGGCCTACCGGATCCTGCGCACCAACATTGAGTTTAATCGCAAGAGTCCGCAGGCCAATACGATCTCGTTCGTGAGCGGCGGGCCCGGTGAAGGCAAGTCGACGACCCTGGCCAATCTCGCGTTCATTTGCGCACAGGGCGGTTATTCTACTCTGATTGTGGACGCCGACCTGCGCCGCCCCGTCCAGCACGAACTGTTTGGCCTGAGCAACAACGAGGGACTAACCAATTATCTCACCACCGAGCTGCCGCTCAGCGATGTGATTGTTCCCACCAAAGTGGAAAACCTTGTCCTTTTGCCAAGCGGCGCTCTCCCTTCCGATGCAGTCGGCATCCTCAATTCGCAGCGCATGTCCGACATGATTGCGGAGCTAAAATTGCATTACGATATTATCTTCTTCGATTCGCCGCCGATGCTAGGCGTGAGTGACGCTTCGGTTATTGCCAGTGAAGTCGACCAGACCATCATCGTGGTGCAGCATCGCCGTTTCCCCCGGACCATGCTCAGCCGGGTCAAACAGGCCATCCTCGGCGTCGGCGGCACCGTCCTCGGAGTTGTGCTCAACAATGTCGATCTCAAGCACGACCAGAACTATTACTACTACACGAATTACTACGGCTACTACCAAACCCCCGAAAAGGACGCGCGCCGCGGCGGGCGACCAAAGGCAGCCGCGCACCGGGCTCGCAACGGCCACGCCGAACCCGAAGACGAGTATTGATGCTTCGGGCGCTCGTTACTTTTACTTTTTTCTTTGCCCTCGCCGCCGCGGCTTTTGGCCAGGCTACTCTGCGGGTCGGTGATCCCGTGGAATTGAAGATTGGGGGCATCCCGAATGAGGAGCAGGTGCAGGTCAATAATACCTATACGGTCGACGCCACCGGTTTTGTCAGCCTGCCCTACATTAACAAGATAAAGGCGGAAGGACTCACCCCCGCTCAACTCTCCCGCTCGATTGAAGAAGCCTATCGGGCCAACAAGATCTTCACGAATCCGAACATCACCATCCTCATGCAGCCGATGACGCGATTCGTAAACGTGGGAGGCTCCGTCCGAACTCCGATGCGTGTCCCGTTCACTGAGGATATGACGCTGCTCGCGGCGATTAGCGCGGCCGGAGGATTCAATGACTTCGCCGATCAAAAGCGCGTTCGACTCTTGCGCGGCAACGACGTCAAGGTTTACGACGTCCGGCAGTTCCGACGCGACGCGTCGCTCGACGTCAAGCTTCGCCCCGGGGACCGGGTGGAAGTGCCTCAGACATTTTTCTAGCCAGGGTGGATCGGCCGCTCCACAGTTTACCCGCCGTGGCCGGGGCGATTCTAATCATGGGCGGCTCCGCCGCCTAACCGATTCCTCACTGGTCCGGCGCGATCAGATCGCGATTGCGCCAGGTAAATCCGAGACCGGAATAAACGGTTAATGCAACCGTGATCCAAACCAAAACCGGGCCGGCCTCGCCCCAGGCTCGCAGCCACGAGATCGACGTTTCATCCATGTATCGCAATTCCTGGGCGGATAGAAGAGCTAGAAAAAAAATCACGGTAATGATTTGCCACGACGTCTTTTGCTTCCCGAGCTGTTCGGCCGGCAGAACTCGGCCCTTGGCTGCCGCCATGAGACGAAGACCCGTGATCAGAAAATCGCGCGCCACCACCGTAGTCGCGGCCCACGCCGGCACTGCCTTTAGCGGCACCAGGGAAATAAACGCCGCCGCCATCATGATTTTGTCCACCAACGGATCCATCAGTTTTCCAAAATTCGTGACGATCCCGAAGCGGCGCGCCACTTCGCCGTCGACGAAGTCTGTGATTCCCGCGGTAAGAAAGAGCAGCAGTGCGGTTGTCCTGGCGTAATGCCAGGAAGAATTCAGAGCCACCACGAAAAGAACGGTGAGCGCGAGCCGGCTCAGAGTTAATCGATTAGCCCAGTTCATCGGCGCGAAATAGTCTCCATCTCCGCGGCCCTCTCTCGCGATCGGCTGAGCTTGAATCTCGGATGCTTCCAAATGGGAACCCTCTTCTTCAATTCGTTCACCACCCACTCCATGGCCCGAAATGTCTCAGCCCGATGCGGCGCCGCGAGCCGCACGAATAAGGAGGCCTTTCCCACCGGAACGAATCCAACGCGATGGCGGATGAGGATCCGGTTCAATCTGAACCGCTCGAGAGCCTCATGACCGATTTCTCGCAGTTGATGCTCCGCCATGACCGGATGCGCCTCGTAATCAAGCCCGTGAATCTCATCCGCCCCTTCCTCGAGGCGGACGACGCCCAAAAAATCGAGGACCGCGCCCACCGAGGCAGCCACGTCCCCGGCGGGTTCCAATTCCTCCTCGGTCAACAAAACTTCACAAACGGGATTTGCCATGCGTTCCAAGTGCTCGCTACATTGAGGTTGCCGCAGTCGCGGCCCGAAAGAAGGAGATACGCAAAGTGAGCACGAAGCAATGTGATATTGGAATCATCGGTCTGGCCGTGATGGGTGAAAATCTCGCCCTCAATATGGAATCGAAAGGCTTTTCCGTCGCGGTCTTTAATCGCACGACCGAAGTCACCGAGAAATTCGCGAAGGAACGCGGCCAGGGGAAGAACATCCATCCCGCCCTGACCATCGAGGACTTCGTTGGAGCGCTCAAGAGTCCGCGCAAAGCCATGATGATGGTGAAGGCAGGCCCACCGGTCGATGCCGTTATCGGCGAACTCGTACCGCTGCTCGCGAAGGGCGACGTCATCATCGATGGCGGTAATTCGCTTTTTACCGACACGCAACGGCGTTGCAAAGAGTTGGAGAAGCGCGGCATTCATTTTATCGGCTGCGGCGTGTCCGGCGGCGAAGAAGGCGCGCTCAAAGGACCTTCTCTCATGCCGGGTGGCTCGCGCGCTTCCTACGAAATTGTAGCGCCCATTCTTCGGAAAATTGCCGCGCAGGTGGACGGCGAGCCGTGCTGTCGCTACATGGGACCAGACGGCGCCGGACATTATGTCAAGATGGTGCACAACGGCATCGAGTACGGCGACATGCAGTTGATTTGCGAGGCCTATGCCATTCTCAAGGATGTTCTGGCCATGGACGCGCCCCAGTTGGCCCGGACTTTCGCCGACTGGAATGCGGGCGAATTAAACAGTTACCTGATCGAAATTACGTCGCAGATCTTTCGCAAAATCGATCCCGAGACGGGCAAACCATTGGTCGACATGATCCTCGATAAAGCCGGCCAGAAAGGAACCGGCATGTGGACCTTGCAGTCCGCCATCAAACAATCGGTCGTAATTTCGACAATCAACGCGGCCGTGGAAGAGCGCGTGATTTCGTCGCGTAAGGAGGAGCGTGTCGCGGCCTCGAAAATTCTTCCTCACCCGAAACCAGAGACGTTCCGCGGCGATCGCGCGCAACTGATCGATGCCGTGCGCAACGCGCTTTACGCTTCGAAGATCGTTTCTTATGCGCAAGGAATGGAGCTGCTCGGTGCGGCCAGCGTCGAATACAAATGGAATCTGAACTTCGGCGACATCGCGACAATCTGGCGAGGTGGATGCATTATCCGCGCGATCTTTTTAAATCGGATCGTCGACGCTTATCAGCGCGATCCCGCCCTGCATAATCTTCTGCTCGACTCCTATTTCACCGAAATCATCGCGCAAACCCAGGACAACTGGCGCGTCGCCGTTTCCACCGCGGTCCATTACGGAGTCGCCGTTCCGGCCTTTGGCGCCTCGCTCGCCTATTTCGACAGCTATCGCCAGGCGCGACTGCCCGCTAATCTCTTGCAAGCGCAACGTGATTTCTTCGGCGCCCACACCTACGAACGGATCGATCGGCCGGGTGTTTTTCACACGGAATGGATGGAGTCGGATGATAAGGCCGTACAAAAAGCGGCCGAACCGAAAGACCCGGCCCGACGTCACACTGGAGAATAATATGCCAACCTACGTTTACGAAACCACCAATCCGAAGAAGCCGGTGCGGCGCTTCGAGATCAAGCAAAGCATGAAGGACAAACCTCTGCGCAAAGATCCCAAAACCGGCGAACCCGTTCGGCGCGTGATCTCGGGCGGCTTCGGAATAAAAGTCACCGGCGCCTTCCGCGGGCCCTCGGTTGGTTCCTGTCGGATCGGATTGCGGCTGCCATTGATCAGTACCACCAGACCGGCACGGAACTCAGGCCTTCGATGACTACATTAGTTCGATTCGCGGCGCAGTTACGCCCTCGTAGCTGATCTTATTCTCGTTAGACGTCTAATGCCATGCCTATAAATATCGTGCTTATCTCAATCGTGGCCGCAGTTGCGCTCACGGCCTGTGCTACGACTCCCGTCGACACGAGCGAAGCGCGACCGGTTTCACCGGATCGAATACTCGCCTCTGATTACGCAACCCAACGGCCCGGAACCTACCTGGTGATTATCAAAAGAGATGCTGGCCGCAGCGGCGCGGCTTGCTCGTCACATGTCATAGTCGATGGCCGGCCGATCGCTGATTTGGCCATTGAAGAAAAACTTTCGGTTTATCTGACCCTCGGGGATCATATCATCAGTTCCACTCCCAACGGTAGCTGTGGAGGAGGTTTTGCGGAAGCTTCTATCGTTGTGCGCGCCGATCGACCTACGACTCTCCGCATTCAATATGACTCGAAAGGGGAATACACGATTCAGCCGACCGCCCAGTAACGTCTGGCTGCCCCGCGACCAACCTCCGTGATGCAGAACTTGTAGCCACGGCGCTCTGTCGCCGTGTTGCCGCTACTCTGCGGCGCCTCGACAGAGCGAGGCGACTACAGACTGGGACAAAGTAGATCATTTGGTGATTCATTTACGCGCTGGCACTGTAGCCACGGCGCTCTGTCGCCGTGTTGCCGCTTCTGCGGCGTCTGGACAGAGCGAAACGGCTAAAGGCGGGCGCCTCGGAGATGCGCCCCTACCTGGACGGGCCTGCCAATAAATAAATGCATCCCTGTCCTAGTGAAAATCGTGCGACGCGGAACCGGCGAGTTGTTCGTGAGAAAGTGGTTTGAGATCTCGTGTTTTGATTAAGACCACGTTTTCCGAGTTCTGCACTTCGCCTTCGATGAGGAGAAACGATTCTTCCGTGATGACGAGACGAAAACGTTCGAACAAGTCCGGATGAACGATGGCATTGGAAACGCCCGTCTCATCTTCCAGGCTGATGAAGACAAATCCCTTGGCTGTGCCCGGTCTTTGCCGGCAAATCACATTGCCAGCGATCTGAACCGTAGTGCCGTGCCGCGCATCCTTAAGATCGGCCGCTCGCCACACATTGGGCAAACCCGCGCGCAATAATTTCATCGGATGCGGACCAGTGGTCAGATTCATCGTCTCGTAATCCGCTTGCACACGCTCCGGCAAAGTCATGGATGGAAGCGGCGATTCTTCTTTCCTGTCATCCTGAACGGAGTGAAGGACCTCGCATAAGGTCCTGGAACCGTCCCGCTGCCCAGTGTGATCCAAGCTCCGTTGGCGAGGTCCTTCGGTCGTCTCCGCGACCTCAGGATGACATCGTTTGGTTGCGAGCAAATCATCGTAAACAGTCTCTTCTACATTCCACATGGCGGCCCGGCGGTGATTGGAAAAACAATTAAGCGCTCCGAGCTCCGCCAAGGTCCGAAGTTCTTCCTGCGAAAGCGGAACGCGTCGTCTGAACTCGTCGATCGAATCGAATGGCCGCTCCTGTCTCTGTTGCACGATCTCCTGTGCATGCTCCTCCCGCAGGCCGTTTACCACGCAGAACCCCAACCGTACCGTGTCATCGCTCACGACCGAGCAGCGCCAGTGCGATTCCGCGACGCATACCGGCTTCATTTTTACGCCGTGGCGGTGCGCGTCTTTCACGATCGTCGCCGCGGTGTAAAAACCCATGGGCTGATTATTGAGCAGGCTGGCGTAAAACTCCGATGCGCGATGGACTTTCAGGTAGGCGCTGCCGTAGGCCAGGATGGCAAAGCTAATGGCATGAGACTCGGGGAACCCGTAAAGCGCAAAGGACGCGATCGCCTGAATGATCTTGTCGATCACGAGAGGGGCAATATTTTTTCGCATCATGGCGGCCCGAAGTTTCACGCTGACTTTGTTCATCCGTTCTTCCGAACGATGAAAGCTGAGCGCGCGCCGCAATTCCTCCGCTTCGTCTCCGGAAAAATCCGCCATGACCATCGCAATCTTGAGCATCTGCTCCTGAAATAAGGGTACCCCGAGCGTTCGTTTCAGAACTGGCTCAAGCCTCGGATCGAAATAGGTGATTTCTTCGCGACGGGCCCGCCGCGCCAGGTAGGGATGAACCATGTCGCCTTGAATCGGGCCGGGTCGGATAATCGCCACCTCGATGACGACGTCATAAAAACATTCGGGTTTCATCCGCGGCAAGGTGGCCATTTGCGCGCGGCTCTCAATTTGAAAAACTCCGATGGTATCGGCCTTCTGCATGATCTCGAAGGTGGCGACATCGTCCTTGGGAATATGCGCGAGATCGAGAGGACGCCCCCGTTCCCGACAAAGCTCGAGGGCATCCTGCATGACGGACATCATGCCAAGACCGAGCAGGTCGACTTTAACGATGCCGAGATCTTCGCAATCATCCTTGTCCCATTGCGCCACCACCCGCCCCGACATGGAGGCATTCTCGAGCGGCACAAAGGAGCTGAGTCTGTCGCGGCAGATAATCATGCCCCCGGAATGCTGACCGAGATGACGCGGCAAGCCGTAAATCGCCTGATACAGATTCACAAACGCCGGCATGCGCGGATGTGCTTTGGGCAAACCGGCCTGCTCGATTTGCGATTGCAGATCGAGGGTGTGCGGAAAATCGCCGTGCGCGAACAAACGCGAGAAGCGATCGAGAATGCCGGGCGAAAAATTTAAAGCTTTCCCAATTTCGCGGGCCGCGCTCCGGCCCCGGTAAGTAATCACGTTTGCGGTCATGGCGGCGCCATGTTTTCCGTAGCGCCGATAAATCTCCTGAATAACGCTTTCCCGCCGATCGCCGCTGGGAAGATCGAGATCGATATCGGGCCATCCTTTCCGGCCTTCACTGAGAAAGCGCTCGAAAACGAGATGATTGCTCACCGGATCGACCGGGGTAATCCCGAGACAATAACAAACCGCACTGTTGGCGGCGCTGCCTCGCCCCTGCACCATGATGTTGTGTTCTCGGCAGAAATTCACGATGTCCCAGACAATCAAAAAATAGCCGGGGAACTTCAGTTTGATGATGAGCGCGAGTTCCTCTTCCAGCTTCTGCTTTACCGCTGTGCTAATCGCGGCATAACGCTGCTGCGCTCCAAAGAGAACAATCGTGCGCAGGAAGGAATCCATGTTGTGACCGTCCGGCACCGCAAATGACGGAAATTCATAGCCAATATCCTGAAGAGAGAACTCGAGTCGCTCCGCCAAACGTCCAGTATTCTCAATCGCCACAGGTAGATCGCGAAAGAGAGCACGCATTTCGGCATCGCTTTTCAGGTGCCGCTCGGCGTTCAGGGTTAGCCGTTTGCCCGCGGCGTCGAGATGAGTGTGCTCGCGAATACAGGTAAAAACATCGACCACCTGACGGCCGTGAGCTTTTGCGTAATGCACTCCATTGGTGGCAAGGAGCGGCAATCGATAATGGCGAGCGAGATTGATGAGCTGCTCGTTAACACGTTCTTCCCCGCGAACGAAGTGCCGCTGAATCTCTACGAAAACATTTTCTCGACCAAAGATATCGATGAGAGACTGCGCGCGATCGGGAATACTCCGGGGAGCGCACGCGTCTCGGGTGCTGGTTTCGGCGTCTCGCCGAAACGGACTTTGCAAAGTTCGCGACGACGAGACGTCGTCGCCCGCACGCGAGACGCGCGCACTCCCCGGATCGCTTCGAAAAAGAGACGCATTCCCCAAAAGTGCGACCAGACCTTCAGCAAATTGGGGAAGTTCACTCCATTCTACCGCGCACTGTCCCTTTTCACTACGCAAATGGGCCTGCGTCAAGAGCTCACATAGATTGTTGTAACCGGCGCGGCTCTCGACCAGCACAGGCAGAACCGCTCCGTCTTCCATGGTGAGTTCGCAACCAATAATGGGACGAACCCCGTGTTCACGGGCCGCCACCGAAAATCGTTGCGCGCCGTAAACTCCGTCGCGATCGAGCAAGGCGAGCGCCGGTATTTCCAGCTCGGCCGCGGTGAGAGCTAACTGTTCGGGGAAAGAACCGCCACGCAAGAAACTAAAAGCGCTGCAGGCATGCAATTCGACATAAGGCATAGAGGAAGCGCCACAATCATCAGTCGTAAATGCCGTCCGCCTGCCAGCCGTCGGGGTTCTCGTGACAACGAAAAACTGCGCCAGGACAAAGGTGAAGGTCCCATTCTTTTCGGCTCCACCTTTGGTCGTCCCACCAATTTCCGGACGCTACGTATGGGCCTTGCGCGCGAACTGGCCCGGCGATTTCTCCGCTGCGAAGATGAACAGGTCTATTATTTTCGTCGAGCAAAACCGAGGCGGATATCTCGGGACGAAATTGCCGCAAGGCAAGACCGGGCCCCGGCTCCTTCCCTTCCGGGCCATCGAGATCAATCATCCCCACCTGCCAGGAAAATGGTTCCATTCGAAAAGCATCGGGACGATGTGTTTCTTCCAGGACCGGCGTTCCCACCCGCTCCGCCCCAAACAAGCCGGTTAAACGCGCGAGCGTTTCAAAAAGCTGGTTGGGATCGCGCAAAGCCGTTTCGAACAAACCAAATTGCTGGTGGGCTGAAGGGGCCGGCTCCGCTTCCAAAAAAACCGCCACCATCGGATACTCCGACGTAAAATCTTCCAGATGGGCGTGCAGCATCCGAAAGAGAAGATCGACATTGTTGGTCGGCTGCGGGATTTTGAAACAATATTGGTAGGACCGTTTATTCGTAAAACTCAGACGCAGCGTCAATTTGCCGGCGACGAGATAAACCGCGTGCAAGCGCCGGGCGAGGTGCTCTAAAAAACGGCGCAGGATAAAGAGCAACGGCTCGATGGTTTCGACTTCACTTTCGAATTCGAAACTCTCGGCAAACGATTCGGGAGGCTGAATCCATTTCAGGAGGCGGGTCGATTGACCGTTCGCGCGCTCCCAGAGAGGAATTACCTCAGGCCCGAGTCGGGCGGTGATCTTTTCCTTATCCAGTCTCGCGAAGTCGCCCAGGGTGTGAATGCCCCACTTATGCAAAATTGCGATGATACGACGAAGGCGGGCGGCGGATTCGTCTGCCTTTCTGGATTTCTTTCGCGTCCGCATAATCGTTTCATCTTTGTGAGGGCACGAGTTTCGCCTTCATCTCGGGCGACAAAGAAGAGCCTGTGACCCAGACTGCCGCCCCGTTCGGATCGGCGGTGAGCCAATTCTCAATAATGGATTCGATCTGACTATTGCGTGAATCTTCGTTGCCTATGGTCTGAGCCCATTGTGCAGCTGTTGACGGATCGGAAGCCGCGATCTGCCGGGCAAAAGCGCCGACCGCGAGGTCCCGCGAAGGTCCTTGCGACAAGCTCCCCAGCCAGGTTGCGGCAGCGTAGGAATCGGTTTGCGCCCAGCGATTGATCAGGCTTTCACAAGCCCGTTGCCGGGTCGTGTTTTCCGGGAACGATGTCGCCCATTTGCTGGCCGCTTGCGGATCCGAACTGGCCCATTGCGAAGCGACCATGCTGGCGGCGTTGGCCTGCGCGTCGCCGGGAGATAATCGCGTGACCAGCAAAGTAGCCTGACGCGGATCGGATTCAGCCACCGCGGCGATCACATTCGGCAAGACCGCCTCCCGGGCACTCGAGTCGGATAAATTTTCAGCCCACGCCACGGCCGCGGTCGGATCAACATGCGCCCATTGGCGGGAAACGTTTTCCAGCAAAACTTTTCGTCCCTCCTTATCCGTCGATTGCAAAGCGAAAGCAGCCGCCGCTTGCGGATCGGCTTCGCCCCACTGCGAGATAATATTGGTGAGAGCGTTCTGGCGGATCGTGCCCGACGGAAGTTTCTGGGCCCAGCTCAAAGCGGTGGGCACGTCGCTGCTCGCTAATTGCAGGGCAATCGCGACGGTCGCATCTTCCTGCGCTTTGCCCGCCGGCATCTTCGCGACGTATTCCCCGGCCGCGGTGGGTTCGGATTGCACCCAGGCCACAAGCACAGAACGCAAGGCACGGGTCTGGGCTTCGCCCGCTGGTAAATTCTGCGTCCAGACGAGGGCCGCATGGGCGTCGGTCTGCGCCCAGCGCTGCGCAATGTTCATGATGGATTGGTCGCGCGCGGCTCCAGCCGGCAAGGTCAGCGCAATCGAGGCTGCTTTGTCCGGATCTTTCCCCACCCAACTCACGAGAATATTCTGCAGAGCATTGCTGCGAGCCTGGCTCGACGGCAAATTGTTGGCCCAGGCAAAGGCTGCTTCAGGGTCCTGGTTGGCCCAGCTCGAACCCACCGCCTGCAAGGCATTCTCGCGCGTCGCTCCAACCGGAAGTTGTCCCGCCGCCGCGGCCGCCGCCAGAGGATCGGTCGCACTCCATCGAGTGAAGATGGGCCAGTAAAAATTCTGACGATTCCGGCCGGGTGGCAGGTTCTGGACAAAAGCGATGGCCGACTGCGGATCGTTTTCGGCCATGGAAGAAATCACGGCGTGCAGTGCCTGATCGCGCGTCGGCCCCGCCGGCAGCTGCTGTGTCCAAGCCGAGGCAGCGGCCAAATCATGCTCCGCCCAGCCACTGATGGCGCTTGCCAGCATGGTGTTTCGCGAAGGCCCAACCGATGTTTTTTGGGCATAAGCAATGGCCCCTTGCGGGTCGAACTCCGCCCATCGCCCAACCAGGAGAGAGAGCAACATCGCGCTCTTGTCGTCTTTGGGCAGATTTTGCGCGAAGCCCATCGCGTCCTGAATATTTTTCCGGTCGACCGATTCCATCAATTTCGAAAAAGCCGCGTAACTGTGACGATTACCAGGACGGGCCAAGGCGGCTTGAAGGCCGGCGACAATGTTTTCATCCGCCGCAGCGGAGGGAGCCGGCTTTTCCTCGGCAGCGTTGGCCGACGGACGGATCTTCGATGGCCCGATGGATTTGACCGGGGACGGGAATGCTGCCGGAATCGCTACGGCATGAGAATTGACCGAGGGAACTGAAACGGTATAACGACCAATCGCGAAGCCAATGCTCAGCGCCCCGACCCCCGTCAAAATCAAAAGACTCGACCCCTTCACGGCATCAATTTTAACGATAAACTAATATATGTTCAAGTGAACTTATTTCCCTGGGCATTTAGATAATTTTTACCGGACATTTGGGCAGCGCCTCCAGAAACGAGCGCCCGTAAGGTTTCGTCACGATCCGGTTGTCGAGAATGACGATAATTCCGCGATCCCCCTTCGTCCGGATCAATCGCCCGACCCCTTGCCGTAGTTTCAGGATGGCTTCCGGCAACGAATATTCCGTGAACGGATCCCCTCCGCGCTCTTCGATCAATTCCAATTTCGCTTCGATGAGCGGGTGATCCGGCACCGCAAAGGGCAGGCGTGTAATAATGACGTTGGAAAGCGCTTCGCCAGGAACATCGACCCCCATCCAAAAACTATCCGTGCCAAAGAGCACGCTGCGAGGCGTGGCCTTGAATTGCTCGAGCAACCGTCCGCGCGGCGCGCCCGAGCCTTGCACGAGAAGATTCATCTTGTTCTTGAGAAAGAACGGCTGCAACCGGGCGGCGATCTGCTGCATGCCGCGATAACTGGTGAAGAGAACAAAGGCGCGACCATCCGTCTCGGTGACGAAATGTGAAATCCATTCGGCGAGCGCTTCTTCGTAGAGGGCGCCGCGCGGATCCGGCATTTTCTTCACGATGAAAACTTTCATCTGTTTGGGAAAATCGAACGGGCTGCCCAGTCGCAAAGGCTCAGCATCGTCCGCTCCGACGCGTCGGCGAAAATAAGCAAGATCGGCGCGCCCGACTGCCAGCGTCGCGCTCGTCATAACACAGGAGCAGGAGTCGCGAAAAAGCATGCGTCGAAGCTCCGGCGCCATATCCACCGGGGCGGCGTTGAGTGAGAGAAACCGCGCGGTCTTCCCAGTCTGCTCCACCCAGTAGACAGACTGGCTGGCGCTCTGTTCCAGAAATTTTTTAATCTCCTCACGGGTCTCGTGAATGCGGCGGGCCAGCTCCTGCAGCTCTCCCTTGAGAAATTCGTCATCCGTTTTTCGGGCGACCTCTGTGATTCGCCCCTGTAGTGCGAGCAACCGGGCCGTGATCGTATCGGAAACAAACTCGCTCGCGCGCACTCGGAATTCGCGACCTTTGCCAAAATCGCACCGCTCCTCGATCTGCCGAAAGAAGCGATCGACTTCATCCACCAGTTCGCCCGCCAGAACGACTCCGGGCGCGTCGCGGGTGAGCGTGAACAGACCTTTGCGGGTGCGCGCGTTGTAGAGGCGCTGAATGGTCGACTTCAGTCCATATTGCGAAACCCCGAGCCCGATTTGGCGCGAGGCGACCTGTTCGATGGTGTGGGCCTCGTCGAAGATGATGAAGTCGTTAGGAAAGAGAAATCCGCTCTCCCGTCCTTCCTGCTCCTCCGGACTCCCCAACAACTTAAAGAGCAAGGTGTGGTTGAGGACAATCACATCCGAGGAAAGCAGGCGCTTGCGCGCTTGTTGATAGAAGCAATTCGTTCGCTGGCCACATGTCTTGGCTGTGCAAATGTGCGCTTCGCTGCAAACCTGGACCCAAATTTTCGGATCGGGCTCGAATTTCAAATCGCTTAACGATCCGTCTCGCGTCGTGTGCGACCACTCCTCGATTTGTTGCAGTTCCTCCTGCTCGCCGGTGGTGAAGAGTTCCTTGGACTGCTGAAGCGCGCGTTCCAAACGTCGTGGACACAGATAATTTTGTCGGCCCTTCATCAGGGCGGCTTCGAATCCGACCGGCAAAATCTTCTGCAGAATCGGAATATCTTTATCAAGGAGTTGTTCCTGAAGATTGATTGTTTGAGTGGAAACAACGGCTTTCTTTTTCTGCTCCAGGGCAAAAAGAATCGCGGGCACGAGATAGGCGAGCGATTTCCCAACGCCAGTGCCTGCCTCCACCACGAGGTGTCGCTCCTCTTGGAGGGCCCGGGCGACCGCCACCGCCATCTCCTGTTGCTGGGGACGAAACTCGAAGTTTTTCGATGTCGAAAGCAGGCCGGTCTCCGAAAAAATCGTCCTGACCCTCTCGACAAACTCGGTTTCCAGGGAGTCTTTGAGAGCAATCATGGCAGGAAAGGAGGTTACGCGAGAGACACGACTCCCGCGAGTAAACTCACCGCTAAACCTCCAAATTCCACCGACCAACCTCCAATGAAGCACCAAGCTCCAGCGAGATGCAGAACGTCCCGGGTTACGCTAAGCTGAGCCTCTTCAAACCCGTCCACTCTCCCATTGTGAAGCTGCTCGATCGCTACGTTATCCGGAACTTCTCGCAAGCATACGTCTATTGCATCATCGGCTTCATCTCCATCTGGCTGATTTTCGACGTCAGCGACAATATTTCGACCTTCATCGACGAACACCTCGGATTCACCCGGGTCGCGCAATATTACCTGACCCAGGTGCCCCAGATCCTGGTCATCCTTTTGCCCGTCTCGCTCTTGCTGGCCCTTCTTTTTTCCCTGGGACGAATGTCGCGGGCCAACGAAATTGTCTCCATGTTGACCGCGGGGGTGAGCGTCCCGCGTGTCTTGCTCCCGTTAATCGTGATCGGGCTCCTGACCGTGCTAGGAAGCTCGGCTCTCAATTTCGCCCTGGCCCCGCACGCCGATCTGGCGCGCAAGACATTTTTGGAAAGCGAACAAAAGACGCGCAAGGTCACACAGATTGAGGGGCAGATTTTCCGGAACCGGACCGACTCTCGAACCTGGTTCATTCAAAATTTCCGTCGCGGCCAGAACGTTTTCAACAACGTGCAAATTCTTCAGCAGGACGCGAACGACAATATCATCACGAATTATCTGGCGACCAAGGCAACTTTCCAGCCGGCCACGAAGACGTGGGATTTGGAGACGGTCAAGGTTGTGCACTACGACGAAAAAGGGAATATCACCAACGAAGAAACTCAACCCACTCTCACCATCAGTCATTGGACGGAAACGCCCTTTCGCCTAAGCAGCGCGAATGTGCGCGCCGAATATCTGAGCGTTTCCGAATTGCGTGATTATCTAAAATATAACGCGGACTTTCCGTCGACCTTGCTCGCCCCCTTCAAGACCCACCTGCAATACCGCCTGGCCCTGCCGTGGACCTGTCTGGTCGTGGTCTTCATCGCCGCGCCCCTGGGCATTGGATTCTCCCGCCGGGGCGTTCTTTCGAGTGTAGCCGCCTCCATTATCCTGGTTTTCACAATGAATTTCCTGACTCATCTTTTCCTGGCTCTGGGCGAAGGATCCCGCATCTCCGCCTACATGGCGGCCTGGACCCCGAATCTCGTGTTCGCAATCATCGGCATGCATCTTCTCTATTTAAGAGCCACCAACCGCGAGGGGCTCGGCTTTAGTTTGCTGCGAAGACGCCGTATCCTGGCCAGATGAACCCGCTGGCCAATGAATGGGCAATCAAGCACCGTTCCGACGCGTGCACAGCCACCCAGCGTCCGTTCGTGGCCGGGGAATATTTTTACACCCTGCTCTTCCGCGAGGCCGATGAGTTTCGCCGCGAAGATCTGAGCGAGGAGGCCTGGGCCAGTCGAAACGAAAACATTCGACCTTTTTCCTTCTGGAAGGCGCGCTACGAACCGGCCCCCGAGGCGCCGCCCGAGACCTTGGGCAAAGAAACGGCCGAACAACTTTTTCGGCGCCTGGTCGCGGCGAAGAACGCTCCGGCCAATGCATGTTATGTGCTCGCCGTCATGCTGGAGCGCAAACGAGTCTTGAAGCAGGTCAAAAGCGAAGAGGTAAAGGACGGCCGGGTGCTGGTCTATGAACACGCGGCCACGGGCGACGTGTTTATTGTTTCCGATCCCAAGTTGCGCCTGGACGAAATCGAGAGTGTCCAGAACGAAGTAGCCAATCTCCTGCGCGCAGCGCAGTAGCTTTCATTAGGTGGATCGGCCCCGAAAGCTTTCGGGGCTGCGCCGCCCAATTTTAACATCGAGCAAGGGACTGCTCGATCCACCTGCAAAGCCAAGGGTTTTGTGAGAGAATGCAATGATGAACGCCGCTCTCCCGTGGTTTCTCCACGGATTTCCACTTTATCTCGCGCCCATGGCGGGAGTGTCCGACAAAATTTTCCGGCAACTTTGCAAGGAGCGGGGCGCAGACGTGCTGACGACCGAGTTTGTTTCGGCTGAGGGCATTTTTCGCCGGAACGAGCGGACGCGCGAGTATCTCGATTTCGATGAGATTGAGCGACCGATTGGAGTGCAGCTGTTCGGCGGGAACGCCGCGCACCTGGCCGAAGCCGCCCGGCACGTAGTCGAATGGGTTCGGCCCGATTTTATTGATCTGAACTTTGGTTGCCCAGTCAACAAGGTCGTCGCCAAAAATGGCGGCTCCGCTCTGCTCAAAGATTGTCCGACCTTGTCCAACGTGGCCACTGCAGTGGTGCGCGCGGTCACGCCGCTCCCAGTCACGGCCAAAATCCGCATCGGCTGGGATGCCGATTCGATCAACGCCGCGGGCGTAGCGAGAATTCTGGTGGACCAGGGTGTCGCTGCCATCACTGTCCACGGCCGCACGCGGGCCCAGGGATATTCCGGCACCGCGGACTGGAACGTCATCGCCGAGGTGGCCGCGACCGTTTCGGTACCCGTGATTGGAAATGGCGATCTGACCAGCCCAGCTGACATCAAGAAGCGAAGGATCGAAACCGGAATTGCCGGAGCCATGATTGGTCGGGCCGCCATGAGCGCCCCCTGGATCTTTGAACAAACGAAACGCTACCTGGAGACTGGCGAGATTGTGCCGCCGCCCCCGCAGCGAGAGAAATGGAACCTCATCCTGCGCCACTGCGAGCTGGCCGTGCAAGAGTGGGGCGCGGAAGATCCCGCCATTCGATCGATGCGCGCACGCCTCATGGCTTATTCGAAGGGTTTTCCGGGCAGCAGGATGCTGCGGGAGAAATTTCAGCACGTGTCCACTTTGTCGGAGATCGCAACCATTGCGCACGAACACCTGGAGACCGCCTTCGAGCCAATCGGCTTTGTACCAGCGGCCTGAGATCGCATGGCTGCAAACATGAAGTATGGAAGCTGCTAGTCAGGACTCCGTCGTGGAAACTGCACCACCCATATCGGCCGAGGCGATTAATTATAAGATCGGCAACGAGCGCTTAATCAAGGTGACCGACAACGCCTCGCGCAAATTGACCGCGCTCCTGGAAAAGCAAGGGCGACCGAATGGAGCATTGCGCGTTGCTGTCATCGGCGGCGGTTGCTCGGGATTGCAATATAAAATGGATTTGGTGGACGGACCGGCCAATCGCGACATTCTGGTGCCGACCTCGAATGTCCGGGTGGTGGTCGATCCCAAGAGCGCGCTTTTCGTGAGCGGTTCCTTGCTTGATTACAGTGACGACCTGCAAAAAGGCGGGTTCAAGGTAACGAATCCAAACGCGGTGGCCCATTGCTCGTGTGGCGAGAGTTTCGCCGCATGACTGATTACTTCGCTCTCCTTCAACAACCGCGCCGTCCCTGGCTCGATGCGGGAACGCTGAAGGAAAAGTATCAACAAGTGACGCTGGCTTCGCATCCGGACCGCCGTGGCCCGGGCCAGGCGTCTCTGGATTTCGCGACGGTTAACGAAGCTTATCGAGTTCTCAGCGACCCGAAATTGCGGCTACAGCACCTCTTGCACCTGCAGGGATTCGCGTCGAGCGGGGGCGATTTTGTTCCCAAGGAAATGATCGAGCTTTTCTCAGAGATCGGAACCCTGATCGCTGCGACGGATCGTCTGCTCGAGCACTTGAGCCGGGCGCACAATGCTTTGGCGCGATCGCTCCTGCAATCGGATCTCTTAAGCAAGCAACAGCAAACCCAGATCCTCCTGGATAAACTAAAACGGTTACAGGACGATGGCTTGCAGGAATTGCGCTCGCTCAATGATCCATGGGCGACCGCGCCGGCCAGGGTAGCGACAAGACTGGGCGAGTTATATCGACGATTCACTTACCTGACGCGCTGGATCAAACAATTGGAAGAGCGACGGTTTCAATTGTCGGCCTAACGATTTAGATTGGAAATGGCAGGCGGAGCGCCCGCCCTACAACGCCCATCTTGCCCGCGATCCCGCAGCCGTTGTAGGGCAAGCGCATCGCTTGCCGAACATTTTAACAACGCTCCAGTCTTTCCTGTCATTCCGACCGCAGTGGAGGAATCTCTTACCGTTCTCATTCTTCCCTCGCTTCGCTCGCGACGATGAGAGAGATCTCCCGCCGCGGCAGGTAAACTATTCCGCGCAACATGACAGAAATCACATAGCCCGTTGGACATCCGAGATTGGAAACGGCAGGCGGAGCGCCCGCCCTACAACGCCTATCACATCCGCGATTCTGCAGCCGTTGTAGGGCAAGCGCACCGCTTGCCGTTGCGCGGACTCACCGGCGCGCGCCATCATGTTCATTTGAACTTGCGTGAACGCGAAATCACGTGATGATAAAGGCATGCTGACCGACCGCCAGAAGAGCATTCTCGATTTCATCCAGAACGAGCAGCGGGAAAAGGGCATCACGCCGAGCACACGCGAGATTCAAAGCCATTTCGGTTTCGCGAGTCAGACATCCGTCATGCAATATATCGCGACTCTGGAGCGCAAAGGGTTTCTCGACCGGCACGCACGCAAGGCGCGCGCGCTCATCACGCCCGTGCAAAGAGTCCGCATTACGGATATTCCGATTTATGGCGAGATTCCGGCCGGCATGGCCACCTGGAGCGAGCAAACGGCCGACGGACATGTGGCGCTTGACGCGCACTCGGTCAATGCGTCGAAGAATGGCCGGACTTTTGCCCTCCGTGTGCGCGGCGATTCAATGATCGACGCGCACATTGTCGATGGCGATATCGTGATCCTGGAAGATCGCAAGGATGCACAAAATGGCGACATCGTGGCAGCCTTGATCGATGGAGAAACGACTTTGAAACGATATGTGGTGGAGCATGGGCGACCGTATTTAAGGGCGGAGAACCCGCGTTACCCGAATCTGACTCCGGCGCGAGAGCTTCGCATCCAGGGAGTGATGATCTCGCTAATCCGCAAACAACCGGCCGCTCAGCGGCGAAAGCGCAATTCTTGATTTTTTTCGGTTGCCGGCGGCAGCGGGCTTGTTCTCGCTAGACCGCTCCCGTGAAAGCGCGTCCCTTTGGCTGGGCAAGAAGCGCAAGGGCTGCTTCGCAAACCGTAAGCCGACGCGCGCCTGTGGGCGGCACATCACTACGTTTTCGGTCCCTCGATCACATACGACTTAGGTCCTATTTCCATTTAGGTGGGTCCTGTAACAAGCTACCCGCAAACCCCAACGGGACCCGGATCCCATGAAAGGCTACCATATGAATTCACCGTCTTCCAGATTACGATCCCCTAACAAGTTAGCTGGTGTCGTAGCCACCATCGCATGCCTTACTCTGGTCCTGGCGGCCTCGCGAGAGACGCTGGCGCAAACTCCCCCAGCGGAGCAGGCGGCTGCAGCGACCACCGATACAGGCGCAGCGCCAGAGGCAAAAATTCCCGAGGCCGAACTGGACTCGCTCGTGGCGCCGATCGCGCTTTATCCTGATCCGCTCTTAAGCCAAACGCTGGTTGCTTCCACGTATCCGGTTGAACTCATGCAGCTCCAGCAGTGGATGGGAAAAAACGCCAGTCTGAAAGACCAGGCACGCGCCGATGCCGTGGCCAAGCAGCCATGGGACGCGAGCATCCAGGGTTTGGCCGCGTTCCCGGAGGTCGTGGAAACGCTCGCAGGCAACATTCAGTGGACGTCGGATCTCGGGAACGCTTTTCTCGATCAGCAGGCTGACGTAATGGCCGCCGTCCAGCGCATGCGGGCGAAGGCTCAGGGCACCGGCACGTTACAAACGACCTCGCAGCAGAAAGTTGAAACAGAAACGGTGGCGGGAGGTCAGCAAGCGATCGTGATTCAACCCGCTGATCCAAACACGGTTTATGTGCCAACGTACGACCCCGCGGTTGTTTACGGTCCTCCTGCTTATCCGTATCCACCCGTCACTTACCCGGGATACGTGGCCGGCGCGGGGTTGGCATTCGGGACGGGACTAGCCCTCGGCGCAGCGTGGGGTGGCGGATGGGGCTACGGCTGCGGCTGGGGCAACAATGATGTAACCGTCAATTACAACAACAAGTACGTTAAGAACAACAAGAACTATAACCCGAACAACAAAAACTGGCAGCATAACCCGGAGCATCGCGGAAATGCGCCCTATGGAAATAAGCAAACCGCTAACAAATACGGTGGGAAAGCCAGAGGCGAGCCCGGTGCTGGTGGTGCAGGAAAACCCGGCGGTGCTGGTGGCGTTGGGGGCGCTGGAAAGCCCGGCGGTCCCGGCGGCGCTGGTGGCGTTGGGGGCGCTGGAAAACCCGGCGGTCCCGGCGGCGCTGGCGGTGCAGGAAAACCCGGCGGTGCCGGCGGTGCAGGAAAACCCGGCGGTGCGGGTGGTGCAGGAAAACCCGGCGGTGCGGGTGGTGCAGGAAAGCCCGGCGGTGCTGGTGGTGCAGGAAAACCCGGCGGCGCAGGAAAGCCGAGCGGTGGTGGAGGCAATAGTGTCGGCGGTCATCAGCCTTCAAAGGGCGGCGGCGGCGGAAGTGCCTTCAGCGGTGGCAGCGGTTCTTCGGCCAAAGCGGCCAGCAGTCGCGGTGGCAGCAGCATGGGCGGCGGCGGTAAAGGCGGCGGTGGCCATGGCGGCGGCGGTGGTGGCCGTGGCGGTGGCGGTGGCGGTGGTGGCCGGGGAGGTGGCGGCGGCGGCGGCGGTAAAAGGCGGTGAACGAACAAAAAACATTGAGACCAAAAATTATGAACTCATTAAAACTTCCGTTCTTTGTGTCTGTGCTGGCGGCTTCGAGTTTTCTCTGCGCCGGCTTAACAGCGGCGCCGCAGGCCAAAACAGATGCCGCTACAGTTTCGGATTCGAAACAAAAGCAATTCGACACGCCGAAAGAGGCAGCCGATAGCCTGGCTCAAGCAGCTGAGTCATTTGACGTTGTGGCCCTGACCGAAATTCTGGGCCCGGACAGCAACGATGTCATCAGCTCGCAAGATCCAGTGGCTGACAAGACCAGGGCCATCGCATTTGCGGCCAAGGCCAAAGAAAAAAGCACTATCGGGACAGATCCGAAAAATCCTAACCGTGTCATCCTGACCGTCGGTAACGATGATTATCCCCTTCCGATTCCACTCGTAAAGCAGAAGGGTAAATGGGTATTCGACATGAAGGCGGGCCGCCAGGAGATCCTGAATCGCCGGATTGGGACTAACGAACTGGACGCAATCGCAATCTGTCGCGGGTTTGTGGAAGCGCAGGAGGAATACGCGCAGGAAAAGCATGATGATTCCAAGGTGAATCAGTACGCTCAGCGGGTCATCAGCACGCCCGGCAAACAGGATGGTCTGGCCTGGCAGAAACCCGACGGCACGTGGGGAGGTCCGGTCGGAGAAAATATCGCGCGAGCGCTGGAACAAGGCTATTCGAAGAAAAGCGAGCCATTTCATGGCTACTATTTCAAGGTGCTTAAGGGGCAAGGTCCCGCCGCGCCAAAAGGCGAAATGGATTTCGTGGTGGAGGGAGCCATGATCGGCGGCTTCGCTCTTGCCGCCGCGCCCGCTCAATACCGGGTTACCGGAGTGAAAACGTTCATCGTCGGACCGAGCGGAGCCGTTTACGAAAAGGACCTTGGACCGGATACCCTGAAGGTGTTTGAGACCATGGATCGATATAATCCGGACAAGACTTGGAAATCGACTACCGATGACTGGCCGGAAGACCAGGAAGCTTCGACAGAATAGAGCGCAAAAAAATCGGGAGTGAGCCTTTGAGAGAAGGCTGCTGTGTCTGGCGCAATTCAGGTCGTCCGTGACTCTTTTCTCACTGGTTTCGGGTCCCATTTATTTTTGGAGGAGATCACTGATCTCCTGAATGGCGAATAATGTTCATTTGAACATATCTCGCTTTGTGTCATTCTTGGGGAATGGCGACGAGCGGCAAAATTGTCGATCTGCGGAATCTTCTGGCCGAGCGTTTCCCGCATCAGCATTTCGCGCCCGCAGCTCGTTTACCGACCGGTTTATCAGTGATCGATCCACTGCTCGAGGGTGGACTCCCGAAAGGCGCAATCACTGAGCTGATTAGTCCACAACTCAGCGCAGGAAGTGCCTCATTGATTGCAGCTCTCCTCCAGACCGCCCGGCATGGCCGCTATTTTCTCGCTTTGATCGATGGCCGGGACTCATTCGATCCGCAACCATTGGGTAACTCCTGTTTGCGCCATCTGCTTTGGGCGAGGTGTCATCAAGCGATGGAAGCAGTCAAAGCCGCCGATCTGCTCCTGCGCGATGGCAATTTCCCATTGGTCATTGTCGATCTGGTTCTGAATTCGGCGAATGAATTGCGCAAGATTCCTTCAAGCAGCTGGTACCGTTTGCAGCGGTTGGTGGAACCCACCTCCACCGCCTTGTTGATCATGTCCCGCCGCAGCATGGTGGCGAGCGCACAAATAAAGCTCGTCCTGGAAAACGCGTGGAGTTTGGAGACTTGCACGCAGGAAAATGCCTGGTCGCAGCTGCGAATTCGTGTGCAACGATCGCATTTTGGACAGCGCGTGATGGCAAATGAAAAGACGGGCTGATGTTCGCAACGATCTATGTGCCGAATTTTTATTTGCAAGCGGCCTTGCGGCACCAGGCACCCTGGCCCACCGCTCCAGTCGGATTAATTGATGAAAAAGAGAAAAAGCCGCTCCTGATCCAACTCAACCCCAACGCCGAAGCGGCCGGGGTCCGTAAAGGAATGACACCGAGCCAGGGCCTGGCCCGATGCCTGAGTCTGTTGATAAAAACGCGTTCACCTGTCCAGGAAAAATCCACCCAGGAGATCGTTCTGCATTCCGCCTTTACCTTAAGTCCTTATGTGGAAGAAACCGGACCGGGGATATGCACCATTCAATTCACCGATCGTCGCAATCCGACCGAAAAAGTTTCGCGCGTCATCGAGCAATTGGCGCAATGTGAAATTATCGCGCAAGGCGGTCTTGGCCGGACTCCAGACATGAGTTTGTTGGCGGCTCATCTGGCGCGACCCGTTTTAGAGATTGCGGATGCGAAGACATTTCTGGCGCCGCTCCCGATCGAAACCCTGGCCATCGGGCTCGAATAGCGCCTGATCCACCTACCCGCCCGCGTAATTCGGATATTTGTCGTGTAACTGCCTTGCGGCCCGCTCTGCTTCGTCGGTCTTGCCTGCGCGTTGATAGGCCGCCGCCGCCTTCTGCAATGCGCGCGGGGTGATCGCGGGATCGTCGTAAAGCAAAGCTACGCCCATGAAGGCCTTGCCCGCGTCATCGAAGTTTCCGCGCTCCACCTGCACATCGCCGGCCAGCAAACGCGCTTCCGCGTTCACCTGTCCCTCCGGCTGGAGCACCATGATTTCTTCCGCGATCTTTTGCGCATCGTCGGCTTTATGCGCTCCTATCTTGGCAGCGCCGAGCGCGAGCAGGACCTTGGCTTTGCCGGCCGGATCGGTGGCCGTTTGCAGATACCGGCCGTAGGCATTTTCGGCTCCCTCAAAATTCTTCAAACGCGATTCGGTGTCACCGAGATAAAACCAAAAATCCGATTTTACGTTGACCGGATTGTCGATCTTTCCGAGAGCGGTCAGGTATTTCTCGGCGGCCGGATAATTCTTTTCCTTATAATTTTCGATCCCGAGCCACTCCAGAATATCGGCCGGCACGGCAGCATTGGGGCTCGCCCCCAGGAAGGAATCCACCTCGTTGGTGAGAGCCTTACGATCCCGGACATAAAAATACGATGATATGATTCGAACCGTGGCCACATCGTAATACTGCTCCTTGTTGAGTTGGCGGGCCGCATTGAGCGCCGTGATCGCGGTCTTGTAATCCTTTGCCTCGAACGCGGCCTTGCCGATATAATACTGGGCCTGGCCGGCCACTGTGCTCTTGGGAAATTCCTTGAGCAGTTGGCGGAAGGTGTCGCTCATTCCCTTGGAGTTGCCCTCCTGACCGAGAATAAGCGCCTTTTGCTGGAGGGCCGCCTCGCGCTCCCGCGCCAGCGGATACCTGTTCAGAATGGTATTCAAGTCGGCCAGAGCGACCTCGTAGTTTTTCTCCTGCTGATAGGCGATGGCGCGCTGCGCCAGAGCGGCCGGCGCCTGCGGCGTATCGGGAAACGCCTGCACGTAAAACGTGAAGGCTTCGACCAGCTTCGGCACGTCCTTCATCTGCACGTAACACCAAGCCAGTTTGTAAGCTGCTTCCGCGCGCAATTTTGGCGAAAGCTGGGAAGCACGAAGCTCCGCGTAAATGGGGGCGGCCTCCGCGTGGTTTTGTTGTTTGTAAAGCGCCTCGGCTTTCAGAAGCTTGGCTTGATCGGCGCGTTCGGGCGTCGGACCGGTGGCCAGGAACTGGTCGATCGCCGCGATCGCCGCGGCCGGATCCGAGTTGTAGATATTAATGAGGCGTTGATACTGCGCATCCTTTGCTTCCTCGCGTTTCGGATACTTCTCGATGATCTCGCCATAAATCTGATCGGCTTCCCTGGCCTGCCCAAGTTGTCGCTCGGCGTTCGCCGCCAGCAACATCACCTCGGCCCGCGCTTCGTCCGGCAGTTTTTGCTGCTGCTTCTTGTAATCGGCCAGCAGTTGCGCGTACTGTCCCGTCAGATATTGCAAACGCAGTAGCCCGACCTCGGCCGCGGCGCGAAATTTGCCCGCATCGGGCATAGCTCGTCCCTTTTGCAACAGCCCCGTCGCCTTGTCCGCCATGCCCTTATCAATCTTGCCCTTATCTGGCTGGACAAGATCGATTGCGAGCAACCCGCCGCGGACCGCGGCCTCCGCCTTCAAGGCTGACTTTTGCGCTTCATTGGAGAGAGCGTCGTATTGTTTGAGGGCATCGAGTTTCCTTCCGCGCGAGAGGAGGATCGACGCCGCGGCCAGGCGCGAATCTTCCCGATAGGGATTCGGATTCTTCGCATCGATGACCTGCTGATAGATGGCACACGCGTCATCCTTCTGATCGAGCATCTCAAGACAGCGGGCCTCGAAATATCTCGCGGAAAGGGCTACCGCGGCTTCTTTCGACTTGCCGGCCGCGCGGTGAAACAGGGGAAGAGCCGCGCCAAAATTCTTTTCCGTGAAGGCAGTTTCCGCCAACACGTAAGCGGCGGGCCCGGCGAACTCGCTTTCCCCGTAATTATCGAGCACGGCCTGAAAAGCCTTGCGCGCGGACGTGGGTTTGTTCAGGGCACGGTAGCATTCCCCAAGAAAGAAACACGCGTTAGCCCGACCGGCGGCATCGGGATATTGATCCAGATATTTTTCGAATTCGGGAATGGCCAGGTCGTAAAGCTTGCGTCCAAAAAGGGCGTCGGCGTATTCGAGCTGGCGTTGCGCCGGTGGAGCTGTTTCCTCCGGCGATGACTCCGGAGAGGCGGCTGGGCCCGGCGACACGACGTTCGGAGAGGAGGGCTCAACGGGCAGGGCCCGCGCTACCGGAGCTTCATTAACCGGCTGGGCCCGCCGCACTGGCGCCTGGGCCTGAGCGATAACACTCTCCGCGCCCAGAGCAAGCCCTAACAAGCCCCAAAGAACGCCAGCGCCGAGCGCTGCTTTCATTTTGCCGTCGCGAAGGCGACGTTAGTCACGCCGGCCTGGCTGCAAATATTCAGCACCTCGACAATATTCTTGTAAGCTCCGGCCTCGTCGCCCCGGATGACGACGGCCTGTTCGGCGTTTAGCTGCACCAGTCCCTTTAACAAATCGGTCAAGTCGGCTGCGCTCAAAGTGCGCCGATTGACGACGACATTGCCATCGGCCTTTACATTGACCACCACGTCGCCGATCGGCGCGCTCTTCTCCTTGGCAGCCGAAGCTTTCGGCACCTTGACGTCGAGCTCGTTTTCGTTGCGCGCCGCGTTCCACGTCATGAGAAAAAAAATGAGGAGCAGGAGCAAAACATCGACTAATGGCGCAAGCTGAATCCCCGGATGGTGTAGAGCTGCGCGACTACGAAAATTCATATGCGAAAAAAAACCTGAGGCTCAATCCCGGGACACGTCGCTTGGCTCTACAATTCATCCTCCAGCAACACGGGCATGCGTTGTTCGCTCCGTTTGTCGTATTGCACGGAGAGCAGAGCCAGAACATGAGTGCAGGCCGATTCCAGATCGGAAATTATGTTTTGCACGCGACCGCGGAAAAAGGCGTAGAACATCATGGCGGGAATGCCAATGGCGAGTCCGGCACAGGTGTTGACCAGAGCCTCGCTGATGCCTTTGGAAAGCATCACGTAACGCGCCGTGCCCAAATCGGCACCGAGGGCCCCAAAGGATCGGATGATTCCGATGACCGTGCCAAGCAATCCAAGCATCGGGGCGATCATGCCAATGTCGGCGAGATAGGTCACCCGATTGTTTAGACTGGCGGCCACCCGCGTGCCTTCGGTCTCGGCGATCTCCCGCACCTGCTCGAAGTCCGCGCTCGGATTCTTGGTCGTGAAGTCGAGCACCTTTTGCACAACCCGGGCGATGGCTTCACCGTGCCGGTTCGAAACCGCGAGCAGTCCGAGATAATCGCGTTTGCGCAAAAGCGCATCGGCAGTCGCCATATAACCGCTCGAAACGACGGCCCCGCGCCGAATCGTCATCAAATAAACAACCACCAGCATGACGGAAAAGACGGAGAGGGCGAGCAGCGCAAACATGACCGGACCAGCCGTCAGAATGGCGTCCAAAACGCTCTTCGTGCCGGCATGAGGGAGATCGGGCGAGGAGGGAACTGCCTGGGCGAGGAGGGAAGGAACACTTGCCAGCGCGGCAAGTGGCAGCAACAAAATTTTCATGCTGAAAGGTTCTTAATGATAGATGCCCCGGCCCGGGATGCAAATATGCCGCCAGAGACTAAACCGGCGATCCGTCCGGTAAGTTGCTAAACAAACTGGTCGTGAGCACCGCGACGCCGGACGCGGAAGATGTGGGCGGGCTGAATCTCCGGATCCAACTCGACGTAGTTTCGCCGGCCGTACCAGATGTAGCGCGCATCACTCAGGAGATCGTGCACCTGGTAAATATCTCCCTCCATGGAGCCAAACTGGTCTACCGGAACGTCGATGTAGGAATTATGCCTGCGATGGGGATCGAGATTCACAACCACCAGAATGATGTTGTCTCGCGCTGGCGTCATCTTTCCATAAAAGAGAATGGCGTCGTTCTCCGCGTGGTAGAAACGGAGATTGTCGTAGAGCTGCAGAGCGCGGTTCTCCCGCCGAATGCGATTCAATCGCGTGATCCAATCCTTAATATTTCCCGGGGCATTCCAATCGCGTCCTTTGAACTGATACTTCTCGGAGTCCAGATATTCCTCTCGTCCGGGCAAGGCGGCGTTTTCGCACAATTCAAATCCGCTATAAATGCCGTAGAGGCTCGACAACGTGGCCGCGAGCACAGCACGAATCATGAAGGCCGGCCGGCCCCCTGTTTGTAAGACAAAAGGCAGAATATCCGGCGTGTTTGGCCAAAGATTGCCGCGATAATATTCGCGCATACTTGTTTGGGTCAGCTCCGTGAAGTACTCA
This sequence comes from uncultured Verrucomicrobiae bacterium, assembly GCA_963788855.1. Lineage (GTDB taxonomy): Bacteria > Verrucomicrobiota > Verrucomicrobiia > Chthoniobacterales > UBA10450 > CAWBIE01. Next base: position 302,745 of record CAWBIE010000001.1, on the reverse strand, counting down.
GTCAGTTCCTGCTTGGAATTGCGCCAGGTAAAGTAGGTATAACTCTGAGTAAAACCCGCCTTGGCCAGGACTCTCATCATTTTTGGTTTGGTGAACGCTTCGGCCAGAAAGAGCACGTCCGGATACTCGGCCCGCACGCCTAAAATCAGATACTCCCAAAATGGCAGCGGCTTGGTGTGCGGATTATCGACCCGGAAGATGCGCACGCCGTGGCTCGCCCAGAAGAGAATGATGCTCTTCATTTCCTTCCAAAGTTCGCGCCAATCCTCGCATCGGAAATTTAGCGGATAAATGTCCTCGTATTTTTTGGGAGGATTTTCGGCAAACTTAATCGAACCGTCCGGGCGCCGATAAAACCATTCCGGGTGCTGGCGCACATAGGGATGATCGGGCGAACAGTTCAGAGCGAAATCGAGAGCGATTTCCATCCCGCGTTGCCGCACTTGTTTTTGCAGCCAGTCGAAATCCGCCAGAGTTCCAAGAGCCGGATCAATGGCCTTGTGTCCGCCTGCCTCACTCCCAATGGCGTAGGGCACACCCGGGTCGCCCGTCTCGCTCGTTAACGAATTGTTTCGCCCCTTGCGATTGGTCCGCCCGATCGGGTGAATCGGCGGAAAGTAAATCACATCGAAGCCCATGGCCCTGGCGTCCTCAATCCGCGACAGCCCCTCGCGCAAAGTGGACCCGCGATGAGGAAGGCCCTCGGCTGAGCGCGGAAAAAATTCATACCAACCGGCGGTCCGAGCGGCGGTTCGATCCACCGTCACCCGAGGGGCAGGAGCATATTGCGTGGCAGTGGATCGGTCGGGATAGGTCGCCATCAGGACTTCGAGTTCCCCGGACTGGGCGATTTCGTCGACCCGGGCGTTCTCGCTCGTGCGCAAGCTCTTGGAAAACTCCAGTAGCCGCGCGGCGTCGTGCCGGTCCTGCGCGCGAGCCGCAGCCGCCTCCAGCAGAGCGGCGCCTTCCAGGGCCTCGCTGGCCAGATCGGCGATTCCGGCCGCAAACTTTGTGTTGAACTCATGTTGCCAGCCGCGAAACGTGTCGACCCAGGCTTCCACGGTGTATTCGTGGACCGCGTCTTCATAGAGCGTGCAGACGCCTCGCCACCGATCATTCTCGACCAGCATCATGGCCGTTTCATGCCAGTGGCTGGCGCCGATCGCCCGCCACTTCAAACTTGCGGCGACCACGTCATGGCCATCCTTGAACACGTCCGCCTCAACCACGAGATCCTCCCCCACGACCCGCTTCACCGGGTAGCGGCCACCGTTGATCAGCGGCTGCAGATTCTCGATTACGACGGCGGGAAAGGCCCGAAGCATGGGCCATGAATCAACCGATATTCTCCTCCGGGGAAAGGGAAATCTCAGCCCGCGGGCGAGCAGTGCGAAACTAGAGGGCGAAGTAAAAGGCGCACTCGTAGAGGCCCGAGTTACGAGTCTCTTCGCGGCGAACGCTGGTTCCCAGGATAGCTTCGAACATGTCCTGCTCCAAACGCCCAACGATGGGGTAGCGATCCACTAAATTCAAAATGGGCGAATGACACTCCAGGATTTGCGATCCGGTCTCCTTTTCGCCGATGAGGAGTTGCGACATGTAGCCCTCGTGATCGCGCACCCGGCAAAGCCATTTTGCCCGGTCCATCACGGTCTCTCCCCTCACCTTGGATTTTTGCGCGGCCGTCTTTCGCTCAAACAGGTTATAGAGAAGCTTTTCCGGGGCATTCGGGCCGTAAGTCTCATGGGCGGACCTGAGCAGCTCCAGGGTGAACTGATTGCTGTCGGTCTGAAACAAGTCGTGGGTCCGGCGGGTCAACCGATAGACCATTTCCGGGCGGCCCATTCTCTGCGGCCGCCGCCAGGTATCAAGGTAGCCATCCCGCTGCAAGGTCAGGCAATGTTGCTTGATCCCCATGTAGCTCATCTTCATTTTTCGGACGAGTTCGTTCACCGACATGCCTTTCGATCGCTTGAGCGAATTCAAAATCTCCAGCCGCTGGGTCCGGCCAATCTCGGCAAGCATTTTTTGGTTCATGGCGTTCGGGAATCAGCGCAGTTTATACGCGCCCCCGTTTAGAACTGCAATACTAAAATTTACGCAAGAAAGGGAACTACGGATCGATCTAAACCACACGCTTCTGGAAGGTTGGATCAAAGACGCCCTTCGCCGGGCTCCCCTTGCAATCGCAGGCCATAGGCCGCTGCCCGGCCAGGGATCAGTTGATTCCGCCGGCCGCGCCCGGGAAGGGAAGATCGGCCACTTCGGCTCGTCCGGTCCGGGCGGAAACCGCGTCATCGGGACTAAAGACATGAAACTTGAAGGCAACCGGATAGAAAGGCCGTTTCATGAAGCCAAGGGCAATTTCCTTGCCCAGCCGCTTGCTCCAGATTGCGCTCGTGATCCATCCGATTTCTTTCCTTTCCTCGGCCACGGCGGAGAGTTTCATGCCGGCTTCAAGCGGCGCATCATCCAGCGAAATGAATCCGGAAAGCTTTTTGTTCCGCTGACCAGACATCTTCATGCGCGAGATGACTTCCTGCCCGATGTAGCAACCCTTGTTGTAATCGATGCAGCTTTGTTCCAGATTCGCCTCCACGGGATTGATTTCCTGGGTTAATTCGCGACCCCACCGCGGGATGCCTCGCTCGATGCGCATCAACTCCAGGCGAGCGTCATCCTCAAAGGAGTGAGCGGCCGATAATTGTTGAAAGACTGCCTCACGCTTCGATCCTTCGACCCAGACATCCCAGCCTTGTTCGCCCAGACGATTGGCCGAGACGACCCGGCAATATTCCGGCACAACCGGCGCAATCGAATCAAGGACGTGAAAGATAGAGTGACTGCCGCCCAGATCTTCGATCTGAACATCGTCTGCGATGAGGTAGCGCTCGAGCCTGGCCTGCAGTTTTTCGCGGAGCTCGGGATCGGAATCGACGAAAAAGCAGGCGGATCCGGCTGACAGAAAAACGTGCCCATCTATCCTGCCTTTCACACTCAAAATACAGGCGCAAATCGCCGCGGAAGAGGTCGCTTTACCGGCATCGTTGGTCATTTGACCGTTCAAAAAGCGCAGCCGATCGCTCCCCGAAATGCGCAGTTTTGTCCGGGCCGACAAATCGAAAAACATGGCGGCTGGCCGCTCCGTCGCCGACGTCATCCCCGGAGCCAGAGAGGCAAATTAAAGATCCGTTTCGCGCCGCAGCAATCGACTAAGGAAGCCGCGCGGTGGCTCAGGCTCTTCTTCGAGAAGATCCTCGGGAAACGGAGACTCCGGTTCCGGTTGCGGTTGCGGCTCTGTGACCTCAATTTCTTCGTTGGTCTGCGGCGCTGGCGGGGTTTGAACTTCTCCTGGAACAAAAGGTTCGGCCATCACCTGCTGTGGAAAAATCACAGGTATGGGCTCCTCCACGGCATCTGCCGGAACAACCTGGGAAATCTCACTGGTTTCGATGGTGATCGACTCGGGAATCACTTCGACCGGAGCGACCGGCTCGACCGCAGCGACCGGTTCGGCCGCCTCGGCCGGCTCGAGAATAGAAACTTGCGCCGGAGGAGGAGGAAGAGGAGCCGGATCGAAGCTCGAGACCGGAGCCGGATCGAAGCTCGGGAATGGAGCCGGAGCTGGGGCTGGGATTGGAACTGCGGCCGGAGGTGGCGCTGGAGCTGGCACCGGGACACGAGCTTCAAACAGCTCCAACCCGTGTTCTTCCCCGGCGGCCGAACGGACCTCCATAAAATATTTTCGAATCACAGAGCTGTAGTCGTCATCGCCGTGCCCGCGCTGCATTTGTTCCAGGAGACGGTCGCGGGCCGCGGCACTAACGCCAAGTTCCAGATGATGGGACAAACCCAACCGATTGGCGATCTGCATGTCCTTCAACATATGCTTGACCGAAAAGTGCGGTTCGAAATTCCCCTCCACCATCTTGGGCAACTTCATCGATAGGGTGGTGGAATGGCTGGCATTTCCTTGCATGGCCGCGACAAATTTCTCGACAGGCAATCCGGCAGCCTGAACAAGCGCCATGGCTTCGGCCGCCGCCTGCACGGTGGCCGCTGTCACCATGTTGGTAGCCAGCTTAATGGCAGTGGCCTGGCCGATCTGACCAACCACCATGATTTGCTTCGCAGTTGCTTCGAGAACAGGACGCGCTTCCCGTACTGCCGTTTCTTCGCCGCCCAGATAATAAACCAGCTCTCCCTTGGCAGCCGCCTCCTTGCTGCCGGTGAATGGAGCTTCGACAAATCGCGCTCCCCGGCGCTCCACAATCTCCGCGGCAGCCGTAATGGTATGGGGCGCCACAGTCGAGTGCGCCAGCAAGATGTGGCGCGGAGCAAGGCTGGGACTAAGTTGCTTCAGGACAAAAAGAAGGGCCTCATCGTCGGAGACAAAAACTTGCAGAAAATCGCACATCTCCGCGAGTTCGGCGGGCGCTCCCACAAAGTTCGGCACGGGGCGCGGAGTGCGATTCCACACGAAAACGTGAAAGCCTTTTCGACGCAACACTTCACCGACCCGGCTCCCAATTATCCCGAGACCGATGATTCCAACATTCTTTCGCGTTCGACTGGACATGTGAAGTTTGCCGCACCGCCGAAAAGCGATGCAGCGGGCAATTAGCCTGCGGTCAAATGCGCCCTCGCGCAATCTTGAAGTTTACAAAAACTGTCAATCTCGCGATTCGTTTCGCATGAACTCCGGTCTCTCCGACAGGGTCGCAGCCAACTTTCGCACCACGACGGCACGCTCCTGATTCTGGAGCTTCAGCATGATCTCGGGCTGCGCATCGTCAAAAGTCATCGGCCGCGGGGGGAGCGAACCGGTCAGTTGGACGATATGGAATCCAAGACGGGTGCGAATCACGCCACTAGTCTCCCCGACATGCAGATCCCGTAATGCCGCCCAGAAGTCCGGCGGCATGCGCGATTGGGAGAAAAAATCAAGGTCACCCCCGTGTTTCTTGCTGGCCTCGTCCTCCGAGAGAACAACAAGATCAGCGAATCTTTCGCCGCGAGTGAGACGGTCGGAGACAGCCTGAGCGGCGGTTCGCTTCGCTTCGACTACTTCCGGGGCAACATCGGGTGGAGCGGCAAAAAAAATGTGACTCGCCCGAAGCCGCAGCGGTTGCACATAAACTCCAGAATGCGCCTTGTAATAGGCGTGACAATCTTCCTCCCTGATTTGGAGCGAATCCGCAATCCTTCGTTCTATCCACGATCGAGCACGGACATTTTGCACAAGGTCGCGGCCCAGGGACCAGGCCGGCCATCCGGCCCGCCACATCGAGTTCCAAGCCTGCGGCGGGACCTGGATATTCGCTTCCTGAGGAGAAACTCGCCCTCGCCGCGCCAGGCTCCCCAATCTGGCGTTGGCAATTAGCCGGGGCAGAATCGATCCTGCGCTAAAGTCTTCACCCCTCTCCCGCAATTCTCGAGCGACGCGATCGATGTCGGATTGGTAGATTCCGGAGCCGCCAACCAGAGCCATTAATGTTCCGCGTCCAAACCAGCGGCCGATCGTATCTCGGCAGAACGGAGATGCGCAAACCAGGTGGGCGGCGACAACGCCGCTCAGGCAGGCGGCGGCGAAGATTCCAGCCCGTCTAAGGGTTGCGATCACTTGAGCGCCGTTTCAGCGAGATAGTATGCGGCCACGCTGCCGACCGTCTGCAAACTTTCGGCGCTCAGTTTGTCGATCGTATCTCCGGCCGTATGCCACCAGGGAAAATCGAAATCGATCAAATCGATTGTCGGGATACCCACCGTGTTGAGCGGCGTGTGATCATCCAGGATCTGCCGATCGAAGTAGGTAAAATGATCTCTCAACTTCAGGCTCTCCGCCGCCGCAAAAATGTCGTGCGCCATTTGCGAGGGTGAATCGGGCGGCAGGGTAATATCGAGCGACCGGTCCCCCACCATGTCGAATAAAATCCCGCCGCGAAACTGTTTCACTCCCTTGTCTTGGGCGAGTTGTTTCGCGAAGTAACGACTGCCATACAAACCGTCCGTTTCGGAAAAATTCTCGTAGGCCTCCTCGCCATCGAAGAAAACGAGCTGAACCTTACGGGCCAGAGCGGGATGCCCGGCCAGCACTCGCCCTAATTCCAGGAGTAAACCTGTACTGGAACCGCCATCATCCGCTCCCACAAATCGAATCGTGTCGAAGGATTTTGTATCGTAGTGCGAGCATAACAGAAACAACGGCTCCGGACTTGCCTCCTTTCCACCGCCCTGGAACCTTGCGATTAGATTCACAAAATCAATCTTGCCGCGTGGAGTATCGTCGGTAAACGATTGCCGGGTCACCTCCCAGCCCCACGCCTGCAATTGCTTCTCAATGTAAATCCGCGAGCGCTCAATCGCGTCGGAGGCGGGAGGACGCGGGCCCATCTCGACGAGCCGCTGAACATGCTCCAGCGCCTTTTCTCCGGAAAACTCTTCCCAAAGTTTACCGGAGGAAGCGGCCGGCGCGAGACTCGCCGGAAGGACAAGCAGAAAAATGCACCACGCCCAGAACAAGGGTCGCTCTCGTCTGCGGAAGGTAAGCCGGATCTGCATCACCTGATGGGCAGATCAGCTTTCGTTCGTTAATCCAAGCAAAGCAATAATGCGCTGCAAATCGTCGTTCCCGTAATACTCGATTTCGATGCGACCTCGCTTTTCTCCGTGATGAACAATCACGCGCGTGCCCAGGTGCTTTTGTAATCGATCCTGTAATTCAGCCATTCCGGCCGCGCTGACGGGCGAAGCCCTCGACCGCTTCGGGCGAGCGGGACGCGCCGGGCCGAGTTGCTGCGCGACAAGTTGTTCGGCAGCCCGGACGCTCGCACCGCGCCGTAAAATGGTTTCGGCGACGGCCAATTGATCGTGCGGTTCCTTCAGGCCGAGCAGGACTTTGGCATGACCGACCGAAAGCAGATCCTGGGTCAGCCAGATTTGGATCTGAGGATGCAAATCGAGCAAGCGCATCGGCATTGGCCACGGAGGCGCGACTGCGTCCGACTTTCTCCGCGATATCTTCCTGACGCATTCCAAATTCTCCCGCCAGCCGCGCGTATCCCTGGGCCTCTTCGATCGGGTTCAGATCGGCCCGCTGCAGATTTTCGACCAGCGAGAGCTTCCAGCACTTCGAGATCGTTGGCCGTGCGAATAATGACCGGCACCTGCGTGAGTCCAACGGCCTGCGCAGCTCGCCAGCGCCGCTCGCCGGCCACCAGTTCATGTTTGCCGGCCACTGGCCGCACGATGAGGGGCTGAATGATCCCGTGCTGCCGAATGGAATCGACCAGCTCCTGCAAAGCTTCCGGGGCAAATTCCTTGCGCGGCTGCAGCGGACTGGGAGTGATATTGTTCAGATCAAGGCGATGAATCTTTTCGCCCGGCTCGAAATCTGGTTGGGACGGCGGGGCGCGCGCTGATGAGAGCGCCTAGATCCTTTTCCGAGAGCGGACTTTGCCATGCCGCCAAGGCTATCGGAACAGATGCCGCAAGGCAAACAGCAACGCAGGCGATCGAATGCGCGGGGCTGTTGCGCGTTCCACGCTGGCGCGGATAGCGTGCGCACATGCCGGCAGACCAAGGCGTTTTCACACTCGGACATTCACCGGATCCGGACGACGCATTCATGTTCTATGCGATGGCGGAGAACAAGATCGATCTGCGCGGCTATCGCTTCGAGCATCGCCTGGAGGACATTCAGACCCTGAACGAGCGAGCGACCCGCGGCGAGTTGCATATCTCCGCCATCTCAATCCACGCCTACGCTTATGTCGCACGACAAGTACGCCCTGCTGCCCTGCGGCGCGAGCATGGGGGACGGCTATGGACCGATGGTGGTCAAGAGACGTCCATCCGCGAAGGAAAAATCAGAGCCTCGCAAATCGGCGCGCGATTCCTGGGTGACAAGACCATCGCCGTGCCCGGCCGAATGACGAGCGCCTTTCTGGCTCTGCAACTTTACCTCGGCGAATTCAAGCACATCGTCGTTCCGTTCGATCATATCTTCGAGGCGATGAAAAGTGGCCGCGCCGAGGCCGGCCTGATCATTCATGAAGGTCAGCTCACCTACGCAGCCTCGGGATTCGAGAAAGTCCTCGATCTGGGCGAATGGTGGAAAAGCGAGACCGGATTGCCGCTCCCGCTCGGCGGCAATGTGATTCGCAAAGACATTCCGCGCGCCGTGCAACGCGATCTTATTCAGATTCTGCGCGAAAGCGTCGACTATGCCCTGGCGCATCGCGAGCCGGCCGTTCAGCACTCCATGCCCTATGCGCGCGACATGGACGCGGAGCTGGCCGGCAAGTTTATCGGCATGTACGTAAATGACTTCACTCGCGATTACGGCGAGAACGGGCGAGCCGCCATCCGGCGATTCCTGGGCGACGCCGCCCGGGCCGGATATATCGAGAATTCTGTCGAGCTGGAGTTCGCCAGTTAGGCTGAAGCTCGAGTATTACCTGGCAGGCGCGGCGTAGAGAAGGTTGCGGCTTGCCTGCCTGGCTCATGACAAACGACTTTACCCGCTCAAATTCCTTTTGAAATCCGGGTACGAAATCATGTGCCCCGTATTCAAAGAATACGATGAAGCTGAAGGTAAAAAAGAGAAAAAAGGCGAACCAGAACAAGGCACGAAACAACGCCATGCCCGCAGAGTAACTTATCGGAGCTGCGCGGTCAACGCCGGCGTCCGGGCGGAAAGTTCACGTTGAACCAACCCATGAACCTGCCATGCTTTTCGCGCATGCGCGTGCCGCTGCTCGATCTCTCGCGAACAATATCGAACAGCTGGCGGAGCCAATTCGGAAGCGCATCGACGAGGTCCTGGCCAGTCAGCGCTTCATTCTCGGCCCGAACGTCGAGAAATTCGAGAAACTCGATCCGCCGCTTCAGCGGGCGGCCGCATGCCATCGGAGTCTCGTCCGGCACCGACGCGCTGCTCGCCGTTCTGATGGCCCTGGGCATCGGTCCCGGTGACGCCGTCGTCACGACAGCCTACAGTTTTTTTGCCACGGCCGGCTGCATCGCCCGGGTGGGCGCCAGGCCGCTCTTCGTCGATATCGATCCGATTACCTTCAATCTTTCGCCGGCGGCGCTCGCAAATTTTCTCGAGCAAGAATGCGAGCGACGCAAGGGCGCACTCTTTACGCGAGCGACGGGCGCGGCGGTGCGCGCCATTCTTCCCGTCCATCTCTTTGGATTGTGCTGCGAAATGAATGCGATCCGCGGCCTTGCTCGAAAGTATGAGCTCGATGTCATCGAAGATGCGGCCCAGGCCATTGGCGCTGAATATCCATTTGCTTCCTGGCCCGCAGCAGGCCGGAACGATGGGTGACATGCGGCTGCTTCAGTTTTTATCCGTCGAAGAATCTTGGGCGCGGCCGGTGACGCGGGATTGATTACTTGCCGTGAGGAAGATCTGGCGCAGCGAGCTCCGCATCCTGCGCGAACACGGAATGGAGCCGCGCTATTACCATCATTTCATCGGCGGGAATTTCCGGCTCGACGAAATGCAGGCGGCGATTCTCGACGTGAAACTGCCCCACTTGATCGGGCTGGTCGGCGGCGCGCCGCAGCGCGTGCCGATTTTTACGGCGCAGAATTCGCCCGTGCCGGTTTGACCGCTGCGGTGACGCTTCCCGCGGAACCCTATCGCGATCGCGGTCTGACAAATCATCACATCTACCATCAATACGTCATTCGAACGCCACGACGCGATGAACTGCGCGAGCCATCTGACCAAGCGCGAGATTGGGACGGCGATTTATTACCCGCTCGGACTGCACGAGCAGGAATGCTTCGCCTATCTGGGTTACAAGAGAGGCGATCTTCCCGAGACCGAACAGGCCGCGGCGAGACGCTGCCCTTCCGATCTATCCGGAGATCACGCGAGACGCGCAATCGTACGTGGTGAGTCGCCAATTCGCTGATCGCGTCGAAGCTTTGTCGGTGTTGAAATCGAACCTCATAACAGGCTTGGCACAAGTCTAGACTTCGAGACGCAAAGGCTCGACGATTCCAATGCGAAGACCTGCGGGTAAGCGGCCAAAGTACTTGCGACCCGGACGGCGCGAGCCTATATCAACGCTCGCACCGAGGGTAGGTTCCGAAGTGGCCAAACGGGGCAGACTGTAAATCTGCTGGCTTACGCCTTCGCTGGTTCGAATCCAGCCCTGCCCAGATTTCCGATTCCAAGGTCGCGCCCGTCGCCACGACTCTTCTCACGCGTCGAAACGTTTTCGCCGCCTGGCTGGCAGCGATTCCGGCAAACAAAAAAGCGGCCGCTGAAGCGACCGCTTTTCGAGAAAGATTAATGGCCTCGTCGGCCACCGCCGCCGCCGTCGCGCCGGCCACCACCGCCGCCACCGCCACCGCCGCCGCCGCCATACCGCCGCCACCGCCGCCGCCACCGTAGCCGCCACCGCCACCGCCGCCACCAGGCGGCCGGGCTTCGCGCGGACGAGCTTCGTTCACGGTCAACGGCCGGCCTTCGACGGTCTGGCCGTTGAACTTGGTGATGGCATTTTGAGCATCCTGCCTCAGAGCCCATGGTGACAAAGGCGAAGCCGCGCGACTTGCCGGTGAATTTGTCCTGCATGAGCGTGACTTCCTGGACGGCGTCCAGCCTGTGAGAAAAGTTCCTGCAGTTCGTTTTCCGTCGTGTTGAAGGAAAGATTGCCTACGTATAATTTAGTTCCCATTGAGTTTATTCTGGAAAACGCCGCCAGGTCACTGTTCCCGCTTATCGGATTTCAAATCGCCGCTGAATAAACTCAACTGACAATCCACCAACTACCGAGCTTCCGTTTCCGTTTGAGCCATTAGTAAGAGTGCTTCAAATGAGAAAGCAACAGGAATCGAGAGACGCAATGAGGCCGCCAATCGGTGACATTTAACGCTCAAACGTAACAAATAGACGGGTCGCCGTCGTGGCCGCCGGAGTCGTCAGCCCCCTCGGCTTCGGCTTGCCCGAGACCCTCGACTCGCTGCGCGAGCCGCCGGGATTGCGTCACGCCGGTGACTCGGTTCTCGGTCGAGCAATGCCGATGCAAGACCGCCGGCCAGGTGAACGATCGACCCTCTCGCCGAGGCCAGCGCGGTCAACGGTCGACGCGGCACGACGGCTGCATCGGGTCTCGCACATGATGATCGCGGCGCTGTGGGAAGCGCTCGACCCAGGATCCGCGAGTTCCGGCCAGAGACTTACGGTCATTGGGACGACCAGTGGCGGAATGTCGTTTGGCGAAGAATATTACCGGGCGCTGTCCCGGCATGACGACCCTGCGACAGGTCCCGGCCTGGATCGCCAATTATCCGCCGCAAAAACCGGTCGTCGATGCCCTGGAAGCCTTCAATTTCCGCCCCTTGCCAGGTCATCGCCAACGCCTGCGCTTCGGGCACAAACGCCATCGGCCACGCCTTTGCATGCATTCGCTCCGGCCGCTACGAACGTGTCCTGACCGGCGGCTACGATGCCATTTCCGAGCTTGTCTTTGTCGGCTTCGATTCGCTGCAGGCTTCGACGCCGGAAAAATGCCGTCCGTTCGATCGGGATCGAACGGAATGGTGCTCGGCGAAGGCGCGGCCGTCCTGGCGCTGGAAGAAATGGAATCAGCGCGCCGTCGCGGCGCGGAAATCCTGGCCGAGATAATCGGCTACGGAATTTCCACCGACAATTATCACCTGACCCAACCGGATCCATCCGGTATCGGCCCGCGCCAGGCCATGGAGCAGGCGCTCGAGAGCGCCGAACATCGGACCCGCAGCGATCGATTACATTAACGCGCACGGCACGGCCACGGCCTTCAATGACGCGGCCGAGGGAAAAGCGATCGCCGAACTATTCGGAACCGGGTGGCCGTAAGCTCAACCAAGGCGATGATGGGACACTCGTTAGGCGCGGCGGGCGCCATTGAAGCGATCGTCTGTCTTCTCGCGCTCCAGCATCAGTTCTTCCCCGCGAACATGAACTTTCGCAGCCCGGATGAAGAGATCGATCTTGATATCGTTGCGAACGAGCCACGTTCAGCCGGCGTTACGACCGCACTTTCAAACTCATTCGGCTTCGGAGGGACGAACGCATCCATCGTGATCCGAAAACCTCCGCGCATGAGCTTGTCCATCGCCGGGATGGGCTGGGTCACCCCTCTTGGGAGCGAGGTGATGGAAGTTTGGGAGCGCTTGCTTCGAGGAGAAGAGGCGACGGCCGAAACAATCTCCGATCCCGTCTCTCAGAAATCCTATCCCGTCTTCCGCGTTCCTGCTGCGGTCATGAAAGATCTTCCGGCGCACCCCCGACTGCGTCGCGCGAGCGCCATCTCGCGTTTCGCGGCCGCCGCTGGCATGGCGGCCTTGAAAGACGCGGGGCTGACAAGGGAGGTTGCTGGCACCGCGCGGATCGCGCTTGATCTTCGCCGTCGCCAACGGCGGCGTGATTTACACAAAACGCTTTTATCACGACATCGTCGCTTCCGGGGCAAATGCGGCCAGTCCTCTCCTTTTTCCAGAGACGGTTTTCAACGCACCCGCCAGTCACCTCGCCGCAATCCTCGGCCTGACCGGCACCAGCTACACGCTGGTGGGAGACGGCGCCGTCGGTCTGCTCGCCATCCGCATGGCGGAGGATCTGATGGCTAACGACACCTTTGATTACTGCCTCGTCGTCGGAGCGGAAGAAACCGACTGGCTGCTCTGCGACGCCTACGCCAAGTGGCGGTTGATTCGATCGGAGCCTCCGATTGAGCCCTTCCGTCAGCCTGCCAAGGGCACAATTTTAAGCGAAGGTGCCGGAGCAGTCGTGCTTGCTCGAGACGGGCCGATCAAGATCGAGGCGACGAATAGCGGCACCTCCTATTCGCACAGGCGACAAGCGGCGAAAGCGTTGCAACAGCTGCTTCGAAATCTCGATGCGCCCGCCGGCGCGATCGTGATCGGAAGCGCCAATGGCACTTTCATTGACGCGGCGGAAGCCGAGGCCGTCTCACAAGTTCTGCCCGACAGTTTCAGCTATACGCCAAAGCCTGCGCTCGGGGAAAGCGTGGGAGCCAGCGGCCTGTGGCAAACCATTGTCGCAGTCATGGCCTTGCGAACGGGCCAACTGCCTCCCGTGTTACATGCCACTGCGGAGGCGGCGCGGCAGACTCGCACGTCTCCGGCCAGGGGGCACGCCGCTCGCTCCGCCGTAGTCCTGGGTTGTGGACTTAATCAGCAGATCGCGGGTTTGCGATTATCGCTTTAGCGTCGTAATCGTCATGGTGCGCGATTCCTTGGCCGTCTGGCTTTCCTTTCCGGCCCTAATCGCCTCGGCGTCGCGGTTTTACTCTTTGCAAGCGACCACTGCTACGGTACCTTCGGCGTCCGCCATGGGAAAGCCGGCTTTGCTCCTCGCCACCCTGTTGCTGACGGCCGGTTTGGTCGGTGGCGCCATCGATGCCCCGAAAAATCAGCCGGTTGAAATCACCTCGACAGGCGAGACGACCTATGAGAACGGCCTGGCCACGGCCCGGGACAACGTGGCCATCCATATTGGCGATACCGATCTTTACGCTGACTATTCCCAATACAATCCCCGGACTCACGACATTGCGCTAACGGGTCATGTCCGAATCTATAAGGACACCAGCATCTATGTGGCCGAGCACGCCACTTACAACACGGAGACCAAAGAGATAACCGCGGAGACCATGCGCAGCGATTACAACCCGTACCTGATCGCGGGCACCAACGTGACGTCGATTTCGAACAATGGCTACCGGATCGAGAACGGCGATTTCACGACCCACGATTCGCCGGATCCGAGCTTTCATATCCACGCCCATACAATTCGGGTCTATGAAAAGGACTACGTTGTTTTTCAAAATGTTACTTTTTACGTAGGCAGCGTTCCGATTTTGTGGTGGCCCTATGTTTATCAATCACTCGACGATGCCTTCAGTTTCTCGATTTCACCGGCCTACCTGAGTTCGTGGGGCGAGGCTCTTCTGACCCAGATTAATTTCCCGATCACGGACAAGATCGAGGGGCGACTGCGCCTCGATTACCGGACGCGGCGCGGCGCGGCCATTGGTTTCGATGGAAGCATCGATTACGGCAAGGACGACAGCAGTTGGGCCAAGCTCAAGACCTATTACCTGCAGGATCAGAATCCTAATCTTAATCGAACCGACGTGCCGAGAGGGCAGGTGCCGACCGGCCGCTATCGCGTCAGTTTACAGGATCAAACGAATTTCACGGACGACATTTATGGGATCGTTAACGTGACGAAGATGAGTGATCAATATGTCATGCAGGATTTTTATCAGGCGGAGTTCCGCATCGATCCTGTGCCTGACAACGTGGTTTCGGTGGCCAAGACCAGCCCGCTTTACACACTGACTGCGACGACCCGTTTCCAAGCCAACGATTTTTTCGAGACGACCGAGCGGCTGCCTGAAGTGGCGCTCGACATTGAACGTCAACCCGTTTTCGGCAGCCCGATTTTCTACGAAGGGGAAACCAGTATCGCTAATCTGGAACTGCAGTTCCCGGAAGGCTCCGGTTTCCAGGATTACAGAGCGGTCCGGTTCGACACCTTTCATCAGCTTCTCTACCCGAACACTTATTTCGGATGGCTCTCGGTTGTGCCGAGAGTCGGTTTCCGTGAAACGTATTACAGCAACACGCGCGATCTCTCGAACGTAACGTTCATGCCGAGCGGTAACCCTCTCATTCCAGATTTCCTGCTGCCCGATCCGACGAGTGACATGCCACTCAAATATGGCGGAGACACCTGGCGCACTGTGATCAACGCCGGGGTCGAAGCGTCGTTCAAGTTTTCGCGCGAATGGGAGGACGTACAGAGCCGCGCCTGGGGACTCGACGGCCTTCGTCACGTTATTCAGCCGTTCACAGATTTTTCCTGGGTGAACAACCCGGCGTGAACCCGGAAGAAATCCTGCAGTTCGATCGCTACGAGCCGTCAACCCAGTTGCGTCCGATCGACTTTCCTGAATTTACGACCATCGACTCGATCGATCACTGGACGGTCTGGAGATTGGGCGTGCGGAACCGGCTGCAAACGCGACGCGACGACCAGACCGTCAGCTGGCTGGATTTGGAGACATATGTCGACGTCAACTTTGACAATCCCTACGACCGGACGCCCTACTCCAACCTGTTCAACAAGCTGCGCTTCACGCCCCTGCCGTGGGCGTCGCTCATCGGTATAGCGCGCAGGTCCCGGCCTTTGACAGGGGTTTCACCGAAATAAACACCAACTCGTGTTTCAGCCGATCGCAAATCTTCAGCTTAGTGTGGGGCATCGCTACCTTAATTCAGACCCTTATTTCCAAAACAGCAGCCTGTTCGTGGTCGGCGGATATTATCGAGTGAACGACAACTGGGGCGTGGGGCTACAGGAGCAATACGAGGCGACTACCAACAGTCTCGAGAATCAGCGCTACTCGGTTTACCGCGATCTGACCAGCTGGGTGGCCTCGTTCGGGGCCGTCATACGCGATAACGGCGGCGTCAAAGAATACGGCGTGCTGCTCACATTTACGCTAAAGGCATTTCCGAAGATTGGTTTTGACTTCAACTTCGATCCGGGCGGCGGCGGTGGTCAATGAGCGGCACCCGGCCTGCTCAGTTGCAATCTCGCGCATGCCTCTGCGTTGGTTGGGGCCGCGCAGCTGAAACGCGCGCTTCGCTAGCTCTATTATGGATCTCTCGATCATTGGTTCCGGATACGTCGGATTAGTTACCGGCGCCTGCTTTGCCGACGTCGGCCACAACGTCATTTGCGTCGATAACGACGCGCGCAAGGTTGAAGCGCTCCAGGCCGGACAGGGTCCCGATCTACGAACCGGGCCTCGAAGAAGTCATTCATCGCAATGTCTCGGCGCATCGCCTGCGCTTTACCGGCAGCATTAAGGAAGGCGTCGATAACTCACAAATCGTGTTTCATCGCCGTGCCGACGCCGCAGCAGCCGAGCGGAGATGTCGATCTCAGTTATATCGAAAAAGTAGCGCGCGAGATCGCCGACGTCCTCACCGAGTTATCGAGTGATCGTGGACAAAAGCACCGTGCCGGTGAAAACCGGCGAAAAGGTCGCCGAATCGATCAAGCGCTACAATCGGCACGGCGCCGATTTCGACGTGGTCAGCAATCCGGAATTCCTGCGCGAAGGCTGCGCCGTCGCTGACCTGATGCAGCCGGATCGCATTGTGATCGGCGCGCAGAGCGAACAGGCCATCGATCTGATGAAAAAAGTTTACGAACCGTTCATGGCGCCGATCCTGGTCACCGATATCAACAGCGCCGAACTGATCAAGCACGCCGCTAATTCATTCCTCGCGCTCAAGATCTCCTATATCAACGCCATCTCCGCGATTTGTGAGGCCAGCGGAGCCGACGTGGAAAAAGTCGCCGACGGAATCGGAATGGATCGCCGGATCGGACGCAGTTTTCTCCACGCCGGAATCGGCTACGGCGGTTCGTGTTTCCCGAAAGACATCGCCGCGTTTATCACGATTAGCGAGCAGCTCGGTGTCCCATTCAATCTGCTCAAGGAAGTCCAGCGAATCAACGCGTCGCAAAAGGAACGCTTTCTCAAGGTGATCCGCGATACTCTCTGGGTGCTGCGAGAAAAGAAAATCGCAGTGTGGGGTCTCACCTTCAAACCCGACACGGACGATATCCGGTCGTCCGTGGCGATCGATCTTGTCGCGGACATGCTGAACGAGGGCGCGCACGTCACGGCCTACGATCCCAAAGGGATGGATAAAGCGCGCGAAGTAAAGTCGATCGCCAAGGCTCAACTGGTCTCGTCCGCGCATGGAAGCAGTGGAGGGCGCGGAAGCCCTGGTCATCGCCACGGAATGGAGCGAGTTTGCCAATGTCGATCTCGCCGTGGTGAAAGAAAAGATGACGACCCCGATCGTCTTTGACGGACGCAATCTGTTTGATCCCGAGACGATGGCTCAGCTTGGCTTTCGCTACCATTCCATCGGACGCGCGACCACGGCGCCCCGCTAAGCGTCGTCCACCGTGGCGCAACTTTCCTCTCGCCGGTCCGCCCTGACCGCTCTGCGAACCTGGCGAAGACAAAAACGACTTGCGGATTCGGTCATCGCCTCGGCTCTGGTGACGGGCCAGTTGAGCGTCATCGATCGCGCCTTCGCTTTGGAACTATTTTACGGAGTATTGCGGAATCTCACTCTCCTGGATTTTTGGATCCAGCAACTGCGGAGCTCGCACCTGGACATTAATCTCCGCGACATTCTGCGACTTGGCCTGTATCAGCTTTTCCTGCTCGAAGTACCGGAACATGCGGCGGTCTACGAATCGGTGGAACTCGCGCCGGCCAAGACCCGTGGATTCGTCAACGCCATGTTGCGATCGGCTGCGCGAAGAAGGAACGAACTGCAGTCTGTGGTCAACGATCAACCCCTTTCCACTCGAACCTCTCATCCCGACTTCCTGATCGACCGCTGGCAGAATGCTTTTGGCGCCGAGGCCACGGCCAGATTATGCCTCTGGAATAATCAACCGCCGCCGGTTTACGCCCGAATCAACCGGCTGAAGATCACTCAGGAGGAATTCGAGCGATTGTATCCCGACGCGGAGGCTGTTTCCGGTGCCGCTGGTTTTGTCATATTCCCCACGCGTTTCCCAAGCGAAGCTCTGGAGCGTGGTCATTGCTACATCCAGGACCCGAGCACGGCTGTGGCCTGCCGGCTTCTCTGTCCGCAACCGGGCGAGAGAATTCTCGATGCCTGTGCTGCACCCGGCGGCAAGACAAGTTTACTGGGAGCCATGATGGAAAACCATGGAACAATCGTCGCTTGCGATCGCGATTCAAAACGTCTCGAAATCCTGGAAGGAAATCTCGCCCGCCTCGGCGTCGAAATCGCGGCCGGTGTTTGCCACGACTGGTTAAGCGGTCACTTGCCACCCGAGCTCGATCCGAATCGCTTGTTCGATCGGATCCTGGTGGACGCTCCGTGCACCAACACCGGGGTCATGCGCCGGAGGGTGGATGTTCGATGGCGTCTGCGATCCGAAGAATTCCGGAGGATGCAAAGGCAGCAATTAGCCATTCTTCGCACTCTGGTTCCCCTGCTCCAGGCAGAAGGCACTCTTGTTTACAGCACCTGCAGTCTCGAGCCGGAAGAAAACGAGAGAGTCGTCGAATGCCTGCTGGCCGACTGGCCGAGCTTGAAACTGAATGCGACGGAACGCTGCCTTCCCTTTCGGGAGGGCTTTGACGGGGCCTACGCCGCCCGGCTCGTGAAGATGCCTTGATTCGACTTGCCCAATGGGAGCCGGTTGCATCCGGCGCAGGTAATGGAATCATAACGCTCTATGCACGATCCGCGTTTCGACAAGCTCGCGCGATTGCTGGTGGAGTATTCGACTCGTCTAAAGCCCAACGAAAACGTCTTGATTGAGGCGTTTGACGTTACCGAACGAGATGACCATCGCGTTGGTCCGGTCGGTCCGGCGAGCCCGTGGAATTCCGTTTGTTCAAATTCAGCACGGTCCAGTCAGCCGGGCAATGGCCCTGGAGGCGACCGAGCGCCAGCTCAACCTCATGGCCACGCATGAGCTGGCGCGCATGAAGAAAATGCACGCCTATATCGCGCTGCGCGGCAGCGACAACATCACGGAGATGTCTGATGTGCCGGCTGACCGGTTGAAGTTGTTAGGCAAAAAGATGCGTCCGGTAACCGACCATACGAGTGAAGAAGACCAAATGGGTTGTACTGCGCTGGCCGACGCCTTCCATGGCCCAGCTCGCCGGCATGAGCACGGAAGCATTCGAAGATTTCTATTTTGATGTTTGCACTCTCGACTACCGCAAACTGCAACCCGGGATGAAGGCGCTAAAGACGCTCATGGAAAAAACGGACCGCGTCGAAATCAAAGGTCCGGGAACAGACCTGCGTTTTAGCATCAAAGGCATTCCGGCGCGGTGATTTGTGGCGGTGACCGAAACATTCCGGACGGCGAAGTTTTCATCTGTCCGGTCAAAGAGAGTCGTCGAAGGCCACGTTACGTTTAACGCACCGTCCATTTACCAGGGCACCGCTTCGACGGAATTCGGCTCGAATTTCGGCAAGGCAAAGTCGTCGAAGCGACGAGCAATCAAACCGGCAAACTGAACAAGATTCTCGATTCCGATGCCGGGCGCACGCTACATCGGCGAGTTTTCGCTCGGCTTCAATCCCTACGGGTCCTGCATCCGATGCGCGACATCCTGTTCGACGAAAAGATCGCCGGGTCATTCCATTTCACGCCGGGACAGGCGTATGAAGAGGCCGACAACGGAAATCGAAGCCAGGTCCACTGGGACATGGTTAACATTCAACGGCCGGATTATGGCGGCGGCGACATTTACTTCGACGGTCAACTCATTCGGCGCAATGGCGAATTCCTCCCGCAAGCGCTGCGATCTCTAAACCGCAGCCACTTCGGCAGGCGCAATTAGCCGCAAGTCGGCGCGCCCGCATCGGTAAGAAAATGGTCCCGCTCGCAGCGGGCGCAACTTATCGCCGCGGCCCCTGACCCAGCAGGTTGAGCTGCATCATCCCAATTTCTCCGCTCGCTCCGAGCTGCAGATTCGCGATCTCGAACATCGGCGCGCCCTCCACGCTGCCTGCTCCAGGCAAGGCCACGGCAACCTGTTTGGCGGTCGAGTTGAGAACAATTGAAGCGATTTCGAAGGAAGGTGAAAACTCCACGGTGGCGATTTGGAATGCTCCCGTCACCATCACAGATGCCTGCTGTGAAGGCGTGAGTTGCACCGGCGCCGCCTCATAGTTCGAAACGAGCTGCAAGCCGCCGACGGTGAACGAAGGAGAACCCACCACGGTCGGTCTCTGCTGTTGGGAAGGAGCCAGCCGAACCGTGCCGAGTCCGCCGCTGGACGGTTGAATCCTGGTGATCTCGAATGTCACCTGCAAGTTCATGGCAGGCTGTGGCTGCTGGGACGGTGCCAGTCGCATCGTGACGATTTTCGAAGTGGGACGCAGCTGCAACGCACCCATTTTGAAGGTTGGCGTCAGCTGCATCGAAGCAATCTCGAAGGAGAAGGTAAGCTGCACGGCCGTGTGCAGGGTGCTGGCGGTTTGAGGCGTGCCCCCAGTTGCTGGCGTTCTGATAACTGGAGCGGGTTGCATTTGAATCGGTTCAGGCATGGTTTCGGGTATGGTTGTTTGAAGGACTGAGGGCTCGGTTGAAGCAGTTAGGGGGTTAAGAAACGATATATCGGGTTGGTGAAATGCGCCAATCCCGGGCATGGTTGCCTCAACCGCTGGAGGCTCGTGGGTAAACACGGGCATCTGGTAAGGAACCGGCTGACCTTGTCCGGCCGGTTCCGCTTCAGGCTGTGACATGGCGACTTCGGCCGGAGGCTCCTGTGCGAAAACAGGCATTTCGTAGGGAATGGCCTGCGCGACGGGCTCCATTTCGGGCTGCGGCACCGTCTCGATGGGAGATGGTTCGGCAAAAACCGGCATCTCGTAAGGAACGGATTCAACCTGCGCGATGGGCTCCACCTCAGGCTGCGGCACCGTCTCGATGGGATACGCTTCGGCAAAAACCGGCATCTCGTAAGGGACTGGCTGACCTTGTTCAACCGGCTCCACGGTGGGCGCGATCTCGAAGTCCGGCTCTGAGACGTGACCGTTCGCAATCGACTCGTCCGGCGCAGGAACAAAATCGTTCCAGGCGGACGGCGTGGGCGGCGCGCCCGCAAATGATAGTTCATCCGGGAGCGCGACTTCTTCGGCAGGCAAAACCGAACTCTGCTCCACGACTGGTCCCACCGACGATTCGAAGCCGGAATCGGCCAGCGGTGAGAGAAGATCCAACTGAGCTTCCGAAACCTGTTCCACGACCGGCTCAGGCGCGAGAGCGGCCGGAACGAAGGCCGCCGAGGGAGCAGCCGGCATGGGCGAAGCGCCGAAGCGCCCCGACTTGCCAACCGGTCGCACGGTTCGGCCGAGAGAAGGTTCAGAGGCCCTTAATTGCAATGAAACCTGACGCGGGCCTCCAACAAATCGGCCCGACATAATCTTTTGCGCCGACACCTCACCATTACCAACCCCCATATCGGGTCCAGCAGCGGGAATGGGACGGCGATAGAGCGGCATATTGGCGAGCCGGCGGCGAACTTCCGGAACAATCACCCAAGCCAGGAGACTGACTCCAGCCAGGACCAGAGCACCGACAAGCAGCGTTCGCCCATCAGGCAAAAATCGGCCGAGCCTTTCGCCGATCGTCGGACCCGTAACTTGGCGCACACGCGCGGGAGCAAGCACGGTGGCCGGAGTAGCGGAAACTGCGGCCACGGCTGGAGGAGTCGCGGCAGGCGTGCTCGCCGTCTGCGTGTGGGCCACCGCAGGCGCTTCCTCCTCGCTCGACGAAGTGGTGGCCGATGCGACAACCGACGGCATCGGTGATGCGACTGCAGCTGCGACCGGCGTTTCAACCGTGGGTGAAAGCGACGGTGCCGCCAGAGCCGGGATATCTTCAGGTTTGACTGGAGTGCCAGCCGCTATCGCATCGCTGGAAGCAATATCAGTCGACGGGATAAGCGCAGCCGCGTCAGAAGCAAGGGGCGCAGTCGCTCCCATTCCGGCAATCGTTACCGCAGGCGAGGCGGAAGCCGCTGCCTCCCTGCCATGCTTGCTTGACGCAATGGTGGTGCCAGGAATCGGGCTCGGTTCGATCGCGGGACTCGCTTCGGTTTGGGCGGAAATGACGGCCGCGGCTTCGCTGGCCGGCGCCGGAGAGCCAGCCATGGCCGGACTTTGCACCCAACCGAGGTCATAGAATGCATCCTCAAAAACAGCATTCAGCGCCGGCGAATAAATCTTCTTGGCTGAAGCGATCCAGTCCGTCGCCTTCTCCGGATTATTATGCTTAAACTCCCAGGCCGATTGCGCGTAATAGAGCGCCGGGGTGTCACCCGTGAATTGGAACTGCTCCATCATCTTCTGCGCGCGGCTCTCCTTGCCTTCGAGCAGCAGGGTCATGAAAATCTTGAACTTGATCAGCTGGGCCGCCTGATTTTTGTCGCCCCCGGGAGTCTGACCAAAGAGCTCTTCGAAACGTTCCCGCGCCTTGGCGTAATCCTTTTTCTTGAACGGAACCAGCGCCAGGTTGTACTGCGCTTCGCGGAATTTCGGATCCAGCTTGATGGCCTTCTTAAAGGCCGCTTCCGCGAGATCGAATTCCTGTTCCTCCGCCAAAACTTCACCGCGCAAATTGAGAATGGACGGTTGGTTCGGATCGGCCGTATCCGCTTCATCAATAAACTTGCGCGCCGTCACGAAGTCGCGCTGCTGGTAGGCCTGCTGGGCTTGCTCGTACCTGGAACGGGCGAAGGCCTTCGATTTGGCAGCGCGCTCGGCGGGGGTGGTCAGCTCGAGAGCGGCTCGCGATTGTCCCGCCTGTTTTTCCAGCCAGCCGACCTCATATAAGGACTCGGCGAAAAGCTTGTTCAGCTGAGGCGAGAAGTTCTTCTCCGCCGCCGTGATCCAATCCTTGGCTTCGGTTGAGTTCTTGTGATCGAGCGCGATGGCGGCGTTCGAGTAATGCATCGCCGGTGTGTCGGGCGACAACTCGAACTTGGCCAGAATGGAATCGACCATGTTTTCTTTCCCGTCGAGCAGATAGGTCAGGAGAATCTTGTATTGGATGAGCTGGGCGGCGTCGCCTTGCAATTCGGAGACATTGTTGGCCAGCAATTCCTGAAAACGATTGCGTGCTTCCGCCCAATCTTTCCGTAGGAATGGAATTTCGGCGAGGTTGAAGCGGGCATTCCAAAACTTTGGGTCGATACGCAAGGCCTCGTGCAAGGCGGCCTCGGCTTTGTCGTAAATCCCTTCCCGCATCAAAATGACGCCGCGCAGATTCTGCGATTCGGCCAGATCGGGTTGACGCGCGTCGATGGCGTCGAGTTGCTTCAATGCTTCGGAGAAATTATTTGCATCAAACTCGCGGAAGGCCTTGTCGTACATGCCCTCGAGTTCTGCTTTCGACGGGGCGACATTACTGGCCGCGAAGGAACTGAGCACTAAAACGGTGATCGCCACCAACTTCCGAATCTTCATTCCGCCTCCAATAGAACTGCTGTCTCCGACCGATGACAAGTCAAATTTTGAAAGATAACCCCGGTAATTTGTAAACCTGCATAGCAGAATCCGCGCCCGCCTAAATTACCGATGCCACGAGGGAAATTCGATCACGCGCGGCCATTGCCAGAAAGGTTCAGACTCACAAAAATCGAATCCTATTATTACGCAAGAAGTTGAATTCGTCACGTCCGGACAAAACCACACCCTTGAAACCGATTTTGGCCCTCGCCATGCGGGCGCGGTCGAGTGCAGCGGATCTATCGGTTAAGGTTCCCCACGATGCGGAGCCCTTCCAAGGTTAAATGCGGATGGACCGCGTCGATTTCGGGCAACTTTTTCGCGATCAAGTGCGCGTAGCCACCCGTCGCGATCACAATCACCTTGCGGCCGCCGAACTGTTGCTTTTTGATCCGGTCGATGATTTCGCGAACCAAACCGCGATAACCGTAAATCGCCCCGGACCTCATCGCCTCGATGGTTGATTTGCCCACCGCGCGACGCGGCTCCTTGAGCGAAAGTTTCGGAAGCAGGGCGGTGCGTTGATATAAGAAATTCGTCATCGCTTCGAGACCCGGTGCGATCACTCCCCCGATGTAGTTTGCTTCTTTGGAGACGATATCGAAGGTTACGGCGGTGCCGAAATCGACCACGATGGCGGGCGACCCATAGAGCACCGCGACGGCCGCGGCGTTGGCCAGCCGGTCCGCTCCGATGGTGGCTGGAGTTGGGTAATCGATCCCAACGCCGAGATTCGCACGCGCGTTCAACCATATTATTTTCGTCCCGGCCACAGCCGCTTTGATCACACGATTTTTTTTCGGCACGACCGAACAAACCACCACGCGATCGACTGTTCGCGCAATCAGAAGGGAGCGCACATACTTGGTCGTGAGTTGTTCGGTAGGGACGCGCTCCGGCCGTTGAATTTTTCGGGCCGAGGCGAACGCCAGTTTGGTGAATGAATTGCTGACGTCGATCAACAGATAATTGGTCGCGCGATTCATGATGGCCGGAGGCCGGTGTGCAAACAGCCGCTATCGTGAAGGCGCGGTCTCGTCAAGCCCGTCAGTGGGGACTTGTCCCCGGGCGAGCTTGCGGCGACTTCCGCAATTGCCTAGTTTCGAGGCGTGAGGAAGCTACTCCATCGACCGCGGCGGTTGCGCCGCTCGGCATCGCTCCGCAATCTCGTGCGCGAAACAAAGCTGAGCGCGCATGATTTTGTCTTACCCATGTTTGTGAGCGAAAAGATTGCGCAACGGCAGCCGATCGCGAGCATGCCCGGCGTTTTTCAATTTTCGCCCGCGGAAGTTGCAGAGGAGGCGTGGCGCGCCCAGGAAGCGGGCTTGCAGGCCGTGCTCCTGTTCGGAATTCCGGTGCAGAAAGACGAACAAGGGAGCAGCGCCTACGCCGATCACGGCGTCGTGCAGGAAGCGGTGCGCGCGATCAAGGAGAAATCCCCGGAGTTGGTCGTAATCACAGACGTTTGCCTGTGCGAATACATGAGTCACGGTCATTGCGGCGTTACCCGGATCGACGGCGAACATTTTCATGTCTTAAACGATGAAAGTGTTGCCCTGCTCGTGAAAACGGCGCTTTCGCACGCGCGGGCCGGCGCCGACATGGTCGCACCCAGCGATATGATGGACGGCCGGATCGGAGCGATTCGACGTGCGCTCGACGAGAATGGCTTCGAACAAACCGGGATCATCAGTTACGCGGCGAAATTTGCGTCAGCCTTTTACGGACCTTTTCGCGAAGCGGCCGAGAGCCCGCCCCAGTTTGGCGATCGTCGCTCTTATCAAATGGACTACGCCAACGCCGATGAAGCATTGCGCGAAATCGGCCTCGATGTTGAGGAAGGTGCGGACATCATCATGGTGAAACCAGCCCTTCCCTACATCGATATTCTATGGCGCGCGCGGGAGCGATTTGCCCGGCCGATGGCGGTCTATCATGTCAGCGGCGAATATGCGATGGTCAGGGCTGCGGCGGAGAAAGGCATTTTGGATGAGCGCGCCGCCGTCCTCGAAATCATGACGTCGTTAAAACGAGCGGGAGCCGACATCATCGTAACTTACTGGGCGCGAGACTTGATAGAATGGGCGCAGGGCTAAGCAAACGAAGGTCCGAAGGCGCGGCTCATATTCGACTGAAACGGCTTGCCCTGATCTGGGCTCAAGGTCGGGGTTATTCCGCTTGCGGGGTGGAAGTCAGCATCCCTAATTGCCCCTATCGAGCCGACGTAGCCGCCTACCGGGCGGAACCGGGTGTCGCGACCGCCATTTTTGAGTGCAAACAGGCGTTTCCGGACTCTGCGACGGGACAATTGTTGCATCGCCGAAACGCGACAGCGCCTGGAGCGCATTCATCACCGGCGCCTCACTCTGGAAAAGCATCTGCGCGTGCATTATCCCCGTCTTCGCATCGCCGACTCGTTGTTTCCGGAATTCGATTCCCATGATTTCGGAGCGATCGAACATCGCAATTACGCGCGCGTTCGGCGCGAGCTAAAGGCTTTGCACAATCGCCTCTACCACTGCACAAAGTTTGACCGCTTAATCAAATACCGGTGTGCAAACCTGCTTTTTTTGGTCCTGCCGGCCAGCTTATATCGAGAATCTGAAATTCCGCTGGGATGGGGCGCATTGGTCGAGTCAGATGGCAGATTGATCCTCAAGCGCAAAGCGGTTTGGCAGGAAACGAGGACCGATCAACCCGTGCGCTTTCTGCAGCGGATCGCCACGGCGACGAGCCGAAGACTGAATCGCGAATTCGAGATCGATTTAGAAGACGTCCTGGCTGAACGCGGCCGAATGGGTCTCTAACCTCTTGCCATGGCCAAGAAGAATCCTCCCCGGGATCACGGGACGAAGTGGCCGATCGTTTTGGGTATTTGCCTTTTTCTGGTCGTCATCACCTGGCTGGTCTTCGGCCAAACAATTCGCCATCAATTCGTAAACTTCGACGACGAAGATTACGTTTACGAAAATCCGGCTGTCCTCGCGGGCCTGAGTCTCGACCGGATCGGTTGGGCCTTCACTCACACGGTCTCCGCCAATTGGCATCCGCTCACGGTCGTCTCCCACATGCTGGATTGTACTCTCTACGGGCTCAACCCGGGAGGTCATCACTTCACGAATGTTTGCTTGCACAGCATCGCTGTCGTTCTGCTTTTTCTGGTGCTGTGGGATATGACCGGTGCGATTTGGAGGAGCGGATTCGTTGCTGCGGTATTCGCGATTCATCCCTTACGCGCGGAATCAGTGGCATGGATCTCCGAACGCAAAGACGTCTTGAGCGCCCTGTTCTTTATGCTGACCCTCGGCGCCTATCTCCGTTACGTGCGTCAACGATCGCTCGGGCGATATCTGGTGGTCGCGTTTCTTTTCGCCCTGGGCCTGATGTCGAAGCCGATGCTGGTGACGCTCCCGTTCGTCCTCCTGCTACTCGACTATTGGCCACTCAAGAGATTCGGGTGGACCAACTCCGGCACAAAATCGCGCGGGCTCAGAAATATCGATTCTGAATTTCGTCACCTCGCAATCGAAAAAATCCCGCTCTTCGTACTTTCGGCGGGTTGCGGCGCGGCTGCCATCCTGGGACAAAGCGAAGTGATTGCGGCCACGGGCAAGCTGGCCTTCTCCTCGCGGGTGGCCAACGCATTTGTCACGGTCATGGTTTACGTCCGCCAGATGCTCTGGCCCCGCGATCTGGCCCTCTTTTATCCGTACCCGCAGCCAGGTCTCCCCATTTGGGAGATTTCTCTGTCCATCGCTGCCGTCGCGGTGATTACGATTGCAGCCTGGATGACAAGGGAAAAGCGGCCGTATCTGCTGGTTGGCTGGCTTTGGTATTTGGGAATGCTGGTGCCAGTCATCGGGATTATCCAGGTGGGCCTGCAGGCGCATGCCGATCGCTATACCTATCTGCCTCAAATCGGTTTGTACCTGCTCATTACCTGGACGGTGGCCGATTTCTCGCTCTCATGGCCAAAGCGACGGCTCGTCTTACCCGCCGCCATCGTGGTTCTGGCTGCCCTGGCCTGGTCCGGCTGGGTGCAGGTATCCTACTGGCGCGACGGCCTGACGCTTTGGACACACACCCTGGCGGTCACATCAAACAATGACGTCGCCCACGATTCGCTCTGCGATGCCCTCTTGCGAAAAGGCCGACTGGATGAGGCAATTTATCAGGCGCGGACGGCTCTGGAAATTCGACCGGACAATACCAATTCGAACGCTCGTCTGGGCGTCGCCCTCTTCCGAAAAGGCGAACTGGATGAAGCTCTGGTCTATTTCCAGAAAGCTTTGCGGCTCGATCCCAAGTATCCCAACCTTCATTATGACATCGCGACGATTCACCTCGAAAGAGGTCGATTCAACGAAGCCATTGCTGAGTACAAAAAAGAACTGCAAGGCGAATCTGAATACACCCGAGCCCGGCACGACGCAGGGGCCGCGGCCGCACAGGAGGGCCGGCTTGATGAAGGACGGCTGCAGAACAATCTGGGTACGGCCCTGGCCCGCGCCGGATATCTGGATGAGGCTCTCCTGCATTTTCACGACGTCCTGGAGCAAGACGCGGCCTGCCCGAAGGTCCACTACAACATTGCGAACGTCCTTCTTCAGAAAGGACAAATCGACGAGGCCATCGATTACTACCAAAAGGAATTACAAATTCAGCCTAACTATGCTCTGGCTCACAGCGATCTTGGGATAGCCTTTTCGCAAAAAGGACAGATACACGAAGCCATCGCGGAATGGCAAAAGGCGATCGAACTCGATCCTGACAATAGCAACGCGACCTGCAATCTGGCATGGGTATTCGCGACCTATCCCGATGCCTCGGTCCGCGACGGGCCCAAAGCATTGGAACTGGCGGAGCGAGCCGTCCAGCTTTCCAGGGGAGAGAGCCCACGCGTCTTGAGGCTGGTCGCCGCGGCCTATGCGGAGATTGGGCGATTTAGCGACGCGATCGCTACCGCGAAGCAGGCCTTGCAGTTGGCCACGGACCAAAACAATTCCGATTTAGTCACAGCGCTTCAAGGAAACATCGATCTCTTCAAAACAAACACTCCGCTTCGTGACACTGCGCAGACGAGCCAGAGCGTTGAATCCCGCTAGCCAACCTTTCAGGAGACCGGCACGAGCAAATTTCGCCCGGTCATTTCCGGCGGCTGGGGCAGGCCGAGCAGAAAGAGAAGCGTCGGCGCGACGTCCGCCAGAATTCCGTCCCGCACACGAAACTTCGCGGCGTCTCGCGCAACGTAAATGCAATGCACGAGATTGGTGGTGTGAGCGGTGTTGGGCGAGCCATCGGGATTTCGCATCTGCTCACAGTTTCCGTGATCCGCAGTCACGAGGCATTTGCCGTCCAGCTCGAGGAGTTTGTGAATGATTCGGGCCACGCACTCGTCAATTGTCTCAACCGCCTTGATCGCAGCCGAAACAATTCCGGTGTGCCCAACCATGTCGGGATTGGCAAAATTCAGAATGATCAGATCGTAGTTTGCCATTCGAGCGAGTAACTTCGTCCGTGACCAGGCGTGCGCTCATCTCCGGTTGCAGATCGTAGGTGGCGACCTTCGGCGACGGGATAATCTTCCGGTCCTCTTGCTGGCCGGCTCGCTCGATCCCGCCGTTGAAGAAATAGGTGACATGAGGATACTTCTCCGTTTCCGCGATGCGCAGCTGCTTCTTGCCCGCGGCGCTGACGACGTCACCCAGAATGTGAACGAGCTCTTCCGGCGCGAAGATGAACGGAGAGGGATAGGTGACGTCGTACTGGGTCAGGGTCAGGAAACGAACCTGCGGCCAGAACTCGCGATCGAAGCCATCGAAGTGAGCCATCAAAAAAGCCTGGGATAACTGGCGGGCGCGATCCGCGCGAAAATTGAAAAACAAGACTGTGTCGCCGTCGCGAACCCGATGCTGGTCGGGACAGGCAAAAATCAGGGGCGGCATAAATTCGTCCGTGTAGCCGGCGGCATATTGTTGCTCCAGGGCCGCCGGGGGGGATGTTGAGCAGAGTTCGCCCCGACCCAGCACAATTGCGTCCCACGCCTTTTTTGTGCGATCCCAGCGCCGATCGCGATCCATGGCGAAATATCGACCGACCACCGTCACAATCTGCGCGCCGCTCCGGCGCAACTCTTTCTCACAGATTCTCAAACACGGCGCAGCTCCCGTGGGAGAAGCATCGCGACCATCCGTAAACGCGTGCACGAAAATATCGTCAACCCCAGCGGCTTGGGCGGCATTGGCCAGCGCGATCAGGTGAAGATAATGGCTGTGCACGCCACCTTCAGAGACAAGTCCGAGCAGATGGAGCCGGTGGCCCCGCGCCTCGCCCAAGACCTTTTGCAAAACAGCGTTGCGTGTTAATTCACCCTCGGTGATCGCCTTGTTGATGCGGGTCAGATCCTGATAAACGATGCGACCGGCCCCGAGATTGAGATGGCCAACCTCGGAATTCCCCATTTGGCCTTCCGGCAAACCGACGTCGAGGCCGCTGGCACTTAGCCGGCCTCCGGGATATTCACGGTAGAGCTTGTCGTGAAAAGGCGTCCGCGCCAGCAAAGTGGCGTCGCCATTCTCCTGAGCGCGAGCCGGGCCATCCGGATTGATGCCCCAGCCATCGCGAATAATGAGCATGACTGGACCGGCCATATGTCGCGCACTTTCCGACGAATACCCGCTCGAACAAGCGGTTCTTTCGTTGACAACACGGAAGGCGCATCTACATCGCCCTCGTGAAGTGGCGCAATCAATTGCTCGCGCTGTTTTGCCTGCTCGCGTTCGCCGGGCTCGGCATCCTGTATTTCCAGCACTGGGTCGTGCAAAAGCCCTTCGGAATTATTCTCTTTGTCGGAGAAGGACTGGCGCCGCAACGGTTGGCCGCGACCCGCGTTTATCTCGGAGGCGCCGACGCGAAATTGACGATCGATTCCATGCCCCATCTCGCGCTCTTGACGAACTATTCCAAAGATTTTGCGGCACCGGATCAAGTCGCGGCGGCCAGCGCGCTTTCGACGGGCGTAAAAGTGAATAATCGCGCGCTGGCCGTCGATGCCAACAACAGACCTCTCACGACGATCATCGAATTGGCTCACCAGCGCGGACGCGCGACCG
The DNA here is from genome assembly GCA_963788855.1 of uncultured Verrucomicrobiae bacterium. Taxonomy (GTDB): domain Bacteria; phylum Verrucomicrobiota; class Verrucomicrobiia; order Chthoniobacterales; family UBA10450; genus CAWBIE01. Next base: position 272,491 of record CAWBIE010000001.1, on the reverse strand, counting down.
GGCTCGTGACGAACGCAAGACTCACGGACGCAACCTGCGCGGCATTTTACGCGCACCGCAGCGAGGCTGACGACGCCGATGAAATCGCGCGCGAGTTTATGGAAAACAGCAAGGTCGATATTGCGATGGGCGGCGGCGCGGCCCGGTTCATTCCCGCGGCCAAGGGCGGAGAACGTCAGGACGAGCGCGATCTCTTGCTGGAGCTGCGTCGCAACGGAGTCGATGTTGTGCGGACAAGAGCGGAGTTGGAGGCTGTTCCGGCGTGGCGGCGCGCGAAACTGTTTGGAGTTTTTGCCAACGCGGAGATGGCTTTCGTTAATCAACTGGAGGCCAGGAAGGATCAGCCCAGCTTGCCGGACATGGTGCGGCGCGCCATCGAAGTGCTCCAATACAACGCCGGAGGGTATCTGCTCGTAGTGGATGCGGGGCTGATGCGCAAGGCCGCGCAAGAGGATTCCGCGGAAAGGACCCTGGCTGAAACCGTTGAGCTCGATCGGGCGGTGGCAACAGCGCGACGTTATGCGGGACAAAGATCCACAATCATTGTGTGCGGAGACGTCGCCATCGGCGGCTTAAGCTTGAACGGCTTTCCATTTCGCAAAGACAGCGGACTGGCTCTGCTCGGTTTGAACTCCGCCGGACAACCCTGGCTCACTTGGGCGACCGGCCCAAACGGGGCGAAATCCTATGGCGCGGCCCGCATCGCGGCCAAAAACGAAAGCGAAGCGCACGCGCAGCCTGAAATGTCTCCGGAATACCTCGAACCGGCCGCGTTTTACACGAAGTCCGCGCTCAACACGGTTGAGGACGTAGTCGCGATGGGGATGGGTCCGGGAACCGAGGCGCTCCAGGGATCGCTGGACAACACCGCGATCTTTCGAATCGTCCGCGATGGGCTTTAGCCAGGACCACGCACCACGGTCTAATCGTGGTCAGGGACTGGTCGGCGGGATCTCGGGAACGAAAATAAAGGGCGGCGGCGCCGGCAGGAACGGCGGCGGGAGGGGCTCTTCAGGTCCCTCTGACGGGATGTCTTTCGCATCTTTACCGTCTCCAAAATCTTTGCCGTCTCCGTAATCCTTGCCGTCTCGACTCACCGACGTGGTATTTGCGACCATCAGGCTGCCAGGTTTGTTACCGGTGAAAGCGGCAATCTCCGCAACGGAGAACGGGGCCCCCGCCTGCGAAGCACCCACCCATTTCACCATGATATAACGACCTGTCGTGGCTGGAAAATCGACCGCGGCACGCCCGCCGGCATTTGAGACCGATCCAACCAATTTCAACCTGGCGACCGCGGCATCATCGAGCTTGAGAATCTCGGGCGCGCTCCCGGAACCCGAACCTGGCAACGATTCCAAGAGGTAAAAATCAACGTTACCCTGGCATGGTGCGGAGAGCGCGGAAATCCGGCGCAAGGTGGCAACCTCTCCGACATCAATGATTACCGTCGGTTGCGGATCGTTGGAAGCGAAGGTGTAGATCGTCGCGGGCTGATCATCGATCATGTTGTTCGCCTGCTTCACGTCGTCACCCGAGCTGACGTAAAGAGCACGGGCCTTGGCATGCAAATCCGTTAGGCTGTAGCTAAGCAGCGCAAAACTGCCGGCCTGGTCCGTATAAAACTTGCGGGCGCGCGGCATCGTAAACGCCCGCACTGTCGGCGTGGAGTAGACCCCCAGAGCGGATATACGGCCCGGCTCCGTGACGTTGAAGGTCAGTTTCAAATACTTTGCTTCAGTCGGGCCCACCTTCGCTTTGATGGCTTCGGCTGCGAGATCCTGTTGCGAAACGACATGCCATTGGATGCTATCAGGCGGCAGCTTTGAGTTGGAAGTTGCGATGACCAGGCTGCCTTTCATCCCATGATTCAAAAACGAAACGGTGTCTATATTCTCAATCCCGGAGAGCGTAACGAGCAACGTCTTGCTCCCGTCCGAGAGCGCGTAGCCGACGGTGGGGTCATCACAAAGGAGAGCTGCCTCCGCCATGTTCTCGTCTCCCGCCTTCGAACTCAGCTCAAGGTTGGAGACAGGATCCTGGTCGGGCACCACCTCGACTTGGGCGCCAAAATGATATCGAGCCAGATTCTCGGGGTAGGCGGGAGCCTGCTCGGCGGTGAGAGGTGGCACCTTCTTTAGAGGCAGATCGATGGCCAGCAGAACGCCGCTTCCAGCCGAAGAAAGGGAGCAAACCAGGCTGGCGATGGCAAGGCAACGGAAAGGGCGGGTGTATATAATTTCTATAGCCACAACAACTATAATATCGACCGGCGGGCGCTTTGGCAACAGATTTCCGCGGGCCGTCTCCATGACGGGGCCTGCCTGTTCCCTCATTTCACCGAGGATACCGATCCGCTCAGGCGGAAAAGGTCATCCGCGAAAAGCTCCTTCTGCGGCAACGGTCCCGGCGCTCTAAACACCCGGCAGCCCGCTAATTCCTGGCGTAGAGCGCGGTGCTGGTCGCGCGATACTTTTTCGACCCCGAATACGCGTAAAACGGAATATAGGCAGCGTGCTCAGCGCGACACGCCGCCCAGTTGATTGTCGGATCAAGCACATAGGTTCCGTCGCTTGTGCTCCACTCGAGCCAGGTGTGGGTCATACTGCTGGACCAACTGCGCTTCCCTATGACCAGGCGCACGTTTCGAGCACCGTTGGCCCGCATTTCCTGGTAGAGCGCCACGGCCTTGCCCTTGCAATCTGCCACTGGACTTGATCGCACCTCGGCCGGCGTCTTCCACACCGTGCTGAAGCCATATGGGATTCCGCGCAGATTCTCGATCCAATGATTTACCACCGCGACCGAGAGATTCTGTTTGTGCGAAACACTCCTGGAGAAAAGGACTGGTTGGATTCGCGTCATTTGGCGGTCATAAGGAGTCGAGGCAACGCTGAGCAAAAGCGATTGGGCGAAGCAGGAGATGGACGAGAGGCAAATCAGCGTCGCGATAAGAGCGAGGATCTTCCTGGAATCGAAAGGCCGTATGCTTATCAGGATCATAATAATTATGTCTCCTATAAGCAACGGACGTGCCACGCATCGCCCATCCCCGCCGCATTCCCAGGTGAGAAAGGCGGCGATTACACGGCCTAAGCCGCGTTGAACAAAGGCTTACCAGGCTGCTAAATGACGCCCTCCAAAGAGCCGTGCGACGAACTGATGGGTTCGTCCGGCGTCTCCTGGGGCAAGAGATGGCTGAAGCCACGGCCAGGAAGCCAACAAACGCCCGCCGACGTTTCGTCAGCTTAGTCTTCGCGATAAGGCAAGCCGTGGACGTACAGCTCAAGCTCTCGCCGCAATTCATTTGCCCAAGCAGGGTCGCCCTCGCGCGTGGCTAATTCCACAGCTTGGCTGGCCGTGGAAACGGCCTGATCGAATTTCTGGTTTTCGGCATACGCAGCCGCCAGGTACGGAGGATGATCGAATTGTTCGCGCCGGCCGTTCGATTAGCCTGCTCTGCCAGGATGAGCCCTCTCGCTGGGTTACGAAGGGATCGGTTGGGTACAGTCACCAGCGCCCAGGCTAAATTATTCTGGGCCTTCGCCGAAGTCGGCGAAATCTCGAGGGCCTTCTCATAATGCGTGAACGCCTCGGTGACACGCTCTTGATCCCAGAGCAAGTTGCCCAGATTAAGATGGGCCTCGAGGAGATAGGGCGAAATTTGGAGCGCCTTTTCATATTGAGTCATCGCCTGAGTAATCTCGCCCTTCTGCTGCAGAGCGTTACCCAGGTTATAATGGGCGGCGCCATCCTCGGGACGAAGATGTAGTCCCGTAGAGGTACTCGGCGATTGCCTGATCGAAGCGACCCTTGGCCAGGAGGGCGTTGCCCAGAACGACATGCGCATCCGGATCATTCGGCTGCAAGGTCAGCGCAAGCCGGCATTCCTCGATTGCTTCATCTACTTTGCCATTTTGGAGCAAGGCACTTCCCATGTTGTAGTGCGCTTGCGCATAGTCGGCATGCAACTCGAGTGATTTCCTATAGTGCCGGATCGCTTCCTCAACTTCGCCCCGCTGGGCCAGAACGATCCCAAGATTGTTGTAAGCCATCCAGCAGGCAGGATTCTTCGCGATGGTGCTTCGCCACAATGTTTCGATATCGCGATAGGTCGCCGCTTGCCGCGCGGTCAAGGCTCCGAGCACCACGACGAGGGCAACGCTCAGGAGCGCAATCAGATTGCGGGCGCGCGGGAAGGAATCGCACAACCGATAGATGCCGGCCGAGACGAGAGCGATCGGGCCGATGCAGGCGATGTATTGGTAATGATCAGCCACATAGGTGTAGCGAAATGTATATAGCATGAGGAAGCCGAGGATCGGCCCCAGAGTGGCCACGAAAAAGAGGCCGGCGACCTCAATGCTCCGTCCTGCCAGCCGCCGGCCGAAATAGACGGCCACCCCCAACGCCAATCCGGCCAGCAGCCAGAAATAGGCGAACGGATTCGTGGCATCAATTTGCCATTGCGGGTAAATGAAAGTGAGATCCGCCGGCCAAAGTAATTTGCCTAAATAGAACCAGACGGCACGGCTGGCGACGAGCAGACGTTCGACGGGATCGAGCGAAAAGAGAGCCCCCCGGGTGCCCTGATGATATCGCTCCCACCAAACGCTGACCAAGCCCATGCCCAGGCCGAGCAGCAAAAAAGGAACGATCTGCAGCAATCGTTCCCTGGTGATTCGCTGATCCTGCAGCCACAAGATCAGGAGCAGAGCCGCCGGCAAGGTGCAGGCGGTGGTTTTGGCGGAAAGCGCCAGTAGATAAAGAAGCAAGGCCAATCCGTAGAGACGCCACGGGTGTTTCGTTCGCCCATTCACAAAGGCCACCCAAGCCAGGAGCGTCAGCAGAAAGAAGAACCCCATCAACACGTTCTTTAGTTCGGTGATCCAGGCGACGGATTCGACCTGCACCGGATGCAGAGCGAAGATGGCCGCCGCGAGCAAAGCGCCGGGAACCTTCAAGCGGTCGAGCAATCTCCAAACAAGCAGAGCGTTGGCTGCATGCAGGATGATGTTGAGCCAATGATAACCGGAGGGGTTTAGGCCCCACCAGTGGCGGGCAAACCGAAAAACCGTGTAAGTGAGCGGAAAATATTGGGAGGGAGCGTCGAGGGAGAACCAAATTCGTTTTAGACCGTCGGGGGCGGTCAGCAACGGATTCGCGGTGACGTAGTAGTCATCATCCCAAACAAAGCCGCCGTGCCAGGCGCCGCGATAAACCAAAACGATTGAAACGACCAGGAGGCAGCCGAAGATGTATCGAAAAATTTGCGACCGATTCTCAACCATTGAAGGAGGCCGCTGCGACCCTAGCACATTGAGCGCGCCGTCGCTCCAAAAGAAGCCTCTTTTCCGCGGCATGGGCAAACCTCAGATCAAACTCTGCTCGAAGCGCCTATTTTCTTTCGAGCAACAAAGCGCCGTCGCTGATCTGCCGTCCCCCGGAAAAACAAACGGCCGGGTTTGTTGCCAAACCCGGCCGCTGAAATATCTGCGGTAAGAAGTTCTTAGAATCTCTTCTTCACAGCCAGGTACCAGAACCGGCCTTTGGTATTCGCGGTCTGCTCGTCGAAGCCGTTTTCAAACGCCGCAGCCACAAACGGAGGCCCCTCGTCGAACACGTTTTCGATACCGAGAATAACAGTTGTCTTGTCCAACCACGCGTGCCAGCCACACGGATTGTATTCCGCGGTGGAGACCGGCATCACATTCTTGTCCTTGCCGTCCATCTTCACGTTCTTGCCGCCATCTTTGGAATAGCCTGCCACATCCGAGGCCGCAGCCGGCGCCGGCATATTGAACGTGTACTGAGCGAGCCAGTCCATGGTGATCCACTCACGGATCTTGCGATTCGTCGGACTCGATTCGAACCCAGGGCTGTCCCAGTACTGGCCAACGTAGTGCACCGTCACGCCAGTATCCAAACCAGCCAGCCAGGAGGCTTCCGGTCCGTCATAGAACAGACTGGAGTACCAACGGTTGTGCGTGAAGTTACCACCGCCATTCGGGCCTTGGAAGCCGCCGCCAAACTTGCCGACGACCTCGGTGGTCTTGCCACCGGGCACTTCCTGAACACGGATGTCAGATATATAGGTGCCGTTGAAGGTGAAGGTCGTCGTTCCCCAGTCGCCACGGCCGAGGCGCGATGTGGCAAACTCCCACACGAATTCGTAGTCCCAGGCGTCTTCGATAAACCGGCCCAGGTTTTGGAACGGCGTGATGACGTTAAGAATCGGGCCAAGGGTCGGGCTGAATCCCGGCTGTCCCGGACCGAGCGGCGCTCCGCGGATGACAACCGACGGGGCAGTTCCACCGTTGAATTCCTGATCGATAACGAACTGCGGATCCAACACGTTTACATAGCTGTGCAGATCGATGTGGATGTAATCGATGCTGGCGGTTACGCCGGTCAGCGGACTCCACCACTTACCGGGCGTGATGACTGTGCCCCAACCATATTCATAGGCCGTTTCGGGCTGCAGATTCGGATTGCCGGACAGATCCTGCTCAACCTGCGGTTCCGTGCCGGTCGGAAGACCGCTCGGGTTCGCCGCGGTGCTCCTGCCCGATTGCGGGTCGTTCACGTTCGGGAACGATTGTGCGGTACCAGAGTACAACTCACCGAGGGCCGGCGCGTGGAAGGCCTCAATGTAGGAAGCCCGCAGCGTCCAGGCCGTGTCAATTGGCTGCCAGCGAACCGAGAACTTCGGCTTTTCCGTATTACCGAAATCGCTGAACTCTTCAAACCGCTCCGCATAGTCCAATTCCAAGCTGTAAAAGCCCGGGATATTCCAAGTGGGGCTGGTAATCGGCACACGCACTTCCCACCAGATCGACCACACGTCGCGACTACCCTTGGTCGGCGCGAAGTTGGTTGCACCAGTGGTCTGTCCGGACGCAGTCAAAGCATCTGGATTATCGCTCGTGTGCTCCGTGCGATGGTCAGTGCCCACCGCGAACGAGACGGGGCCTCCGGGGAGGTTAAACATGTCGCCATTAATCTTGAAGTCTTCCGTCATCAAGGTGGTGGAGCCAATGTGGTTGGTCGTCACGAATATCTGGTCGATAACGCTGTTACTGTTGGTGTTCAGGCCGAACGGATTGAAGGCCGTCGCGGGGTTGGTATCCAGTAAGCCGGCCCGCAAGGCATTGTTATTTACGATGCCGCCGAAACGCTCAACGCGGTAATCCTCGTTATAGCGGAAACCCAATTCCCAGTTCCAGGTCGACATATAAGTGCCGAATTCGCCCAGGTTTCCGTTCAGGCCACCAGTAAAGAGGTAGTTGTTCGTCGTGATCTTGTCCGTGCGCAGTCCAGCTTCGAGGCCGCGGTAGCGAACCCCGGTCGTGAACGCCGTGCCCGACGTTGGCGCACTGATCTGGGTGTTCGGGAACTTCGGATCGAATCCGCCGGCCGACGTGTAATTCGGCACGGTGAAGGGGTTGAAGGCATTCGTAATTGGCACGCTGATGCCAGCCGCACTGATTCCGAATGGATGCGCTGCGTCGGTCCAGACGTCCGGTGTGAACGGAGCGCCCGCGAGAGCGCCATCGAAGAACGTGCGCACATACTTGAAGTCGGCAAAGGCCGTCAAATACTTGTCGCAAATGTCGCGGGTCATCGATCCGTAGAAATATTCACGATCGACAGCCGCGAGCGCCGGCGTGAAATCCCCGAAGTTAAAGAGCTGCCTTTCAGGCGCCAGGGTGCCCAGCCCCACATATTGCGGGTCGCTTTGCACGTTGGCAAAAGCGTGCGGCGTCGGATTAAACGAACCGCCATTCAAACTTCTCTGATAAACGCGGCCCTGGACACGGCCAGCGTAGTTACCGCTGCGGACGTCACTACCGCCATAGGGCCGGAAGTTGCTGTCGTTTGAGATAGGGACGTCGCGCGAGAAGATCGCGGCGCGGTTATAAAACCCGGCGTAAACCACGATGTTCGTCTTGTCGTCGCCCGTGCCGGCGAGCAAGTAGGCGGTCTCTTCACCCGCGTCGTTGGCAAACCCCAGGTTGGAATTGCCGTAACTCGCATAAAGCTCCAACCCACGGAATCTGTGGATCAAATAAACGTTCACCACACCGGCGACCGCATCGGAGCCGTAGTTCGGCGAAGCGCCGTCCTTCAGGATGTCGATGTGATCGATCAAACCAAGTGGGAACATGTTGAAGTCAGGCGAAGCGCTGGCGAAACCGACGTTCGCAATTCGGCGACCATCTTCCAACACGAGGGTTTCTTTGGGATCGATACCACGAAGGTCGATCCGCACGCTACCGTCACCACCGTTGGTATTGTTTTCGTTTACGGTGGAGCCAGTGATGGCCGGGATCTTTTGAATAAGATCCGTTGAGGTGCGCACGCCCATGCGGGTGATATCATCCCTGCGGTAGGTGTCGACCGGGTTCGGTCCAACCTCTTCCGCGGTCGGGATGTTCGAACCGGTCACGATGACTCGCTCGACTTCCGCCTGGCCCCCGGCAGGGGCATTCGCATTAGGAATGTTTGAGCCGGTGACGACTGGCGCCGGCGAAGCCGCGGGGGCTTGCGCGAACGCGTTTGAGATGATGAAAACCGGAAGTCCAACAGCGACTGCTAGCGCAACGCGGATGAATCCAAAGGGTTTTAGCACGTTTCTGATCATTAGTTTCTCCATGGGTTTGGTTAGGTTTCGGGTAGGCATTTAGTTAAGAATCTCCACTCTGACAAGGTTTTTTTTAATAAATTTTTGAACGGCTACCCCCCGAGCTTGTCACCGGCCAGGACCGTTTTCGCCTTTTTTATCGGATCAATCCACGTCTGCCTAGAAAAAAATTCATTATTTTTGGGGCCTGTTTGTAGGGAGTTCTCCTCTTGCCGCTTGGGCGATGTAGCATCGCGCGTTCCAAGCCAGCCGAAAAATTCTCGCCTGATTTTACCGCCGGCGCGGAATTTATTCCCCCCCCCGGCTCTGCCGATCGCACTTCCTGGTTGGCGCCCGCTGGTTGCTCGCTTAAAGGTTCATCGATGTTCACTGGCTTGGTTGAGGAGGTCGGCAAGGTCCTATGGATCCGTGCTTCGGAGCGAGGCACGGAGTTGCAGATTGCCGCACCCCGCATGGCCGAGAGCGTCCGAACGGGCGATAGCATCGCGGTGAACGGCTGCTGCCTGACGGTCACCGCGCACCGGGCCGGACAGATTACCTTTGATCTCCTCCAGGAAACGCTCGATCGCACCAACCTGAACCAGGCGCGGCCGGAGAGCAGGGTGAACCTGGAGAGATCCCTCTCGGCCGGCGGCCGACTGGGCGGACATTTTGTCCAGGGGCACATCGATTGCGCGGCACGCATTCTCTCGTTCGAGCCGCAAGGCCAGGATTTTCGATTGGAGATCGAACTCCCGAACGGCTTCGCACAATACGTGGCCGGGCAAGGCTCCATTGCCGTCAACGGAATCAGTCTGACCGTCGCCGAAGTTCTACCCAAAAGCTTTGCCGTTTGGATCATTCCCCACACCAAGCGGTCGACTAATTTGCAGGATGCCCAGGCTGGCGACCGCGCGAACATCGAGTTCGACATCCTGGCGAAATATGTCGAGCGCATGCATCGCTCGTGACGCGCAGCAGGATCGGATCTGACAGCCGCTCCGCTCCGCGTGCAGCCCCTCTGTACATATATATATATACGTTATTTGGCGCCGAGCCCCAGGATCACCGCCGGAACGGTTCGAAGCAGGATTTTGAAGTCGAGCCCAAGCGACCAGCGATCGATATAATCGAGATCGAGCTTTACCCAATCGCTGAAATCGCGCACCTGGTTGCGGCCGCTGATCTGCCAAAGACAGGTCAAACCGGGCTTTACACTCAGGCGACGTCTTTGCGCGGTGTTTTCAAATTTCTCTACTTCGTAAAGCGGCAGGGGACGCGGACCGACCAGACTCATGTCACCGAGCCAGACGTTCACCAACTGGGGCAACTCATCGATGCTGGTGCGACGCAGCCAGCGTCCGAAAGGCGTGACTCTCGGATCGGCTTCCACCTTGAAAACCGGTCCACTCATTTGGTTGAAAGGTTCCAATTCGGCGCGCCGCATTTCCGCATCGTCCGACATGGATCGGAATTTATACATGACAAACGGCTTCCCGTGCTTGCCGGCCCGCTGCTGTTTGAAGATGACGGGGCCCGGTGAGGTGATACGGATCACCAACGCCACCAGCGCCATAGGCAAGGCGAACAAAAGGAGGCCAACAGAAGCGCCCACCGCATCGATTACCCGTTTGATGAACAACGTCCACGAGACGTCGGGAGAGGAGCGAAAAACGAGCATTGGTCTTCCCCCGAAAGCATCGAAATCAGGCTTGGCGATGGCCGTCCGAATGAAGTCCGCGGCCAGCCAGGCCGGCACACCTTCTACCTCGCAGGCGCCGATCGCCTGCTCCACGCGATTTAGCTGGCTGTGGCCGGCCGCGAAAATCACACGCGCCACGGAATGGCGATGCATGGCTTCGACCAGGTCAGACAAGGGCTGCTTTTCAATGTCGATCCTCGCAACCACATCGATGAGCAGTTTTTGCTCAGGGGTAAAAGATCGCTCAAATGCCGCAATATCTTCCGGCAAACCGGCGAGCAGGACCGGCTCACGCAATTCCCCCTGCAGGGCTCTGCCCCGGACATGCTGGACGATAATTCGCTCCTTCAGGAACAGGGCCGCGATTCCAATGACGATGAAAAGAATCGGCACTGCTCGGCTGATCAGGGGCAGCCGGAGGAAGATAACGCACGCGCTCACGATGATGCTCAGATAGATCATGGCGCGAACGATCTGCATCAATGACTTCCATTTCGTCTTATCGATCGGAGAATCGTAAAACCCCTGCAGGTCCAGGAGAATCGGCCCGAACAGCATCACTACAACGAGCAGCCAGGAATAATTGGGAAAAGGATCAATCGACTTTGTTAGATTGAACCAGACTGTGCTGTAGGTTCGGAGGATGTGCGCCGCCAGCAACGAGAAGGCCAACAGAAACGAATCAATCAACTGCTGGACCTGCGTGTTTAATTCTTGTTTCCGAGCAAGCATGCTAAAAAAACAGAGTCTTCCCCGCCAGCCCGCGACCGCCCAAGGGGGTCACTAAGATATGGCACCACACAATTCGGTCAAAGCCAGGCAGAAACGTCGCTGCGAGATCGTAGGCGTGATCGCCAGCCGGGCCGACCTGCGATTCGCGCTCGACATGTCGCGACCGCCCGACCTCTTCGAAATTCGTCTTGATCACCTCCTCGATTCTCTGGATGACCTGGAAAGGAAGATGCCGCAACTGCGGGCGCCGCTGATCATCACCGCGCGCCATCCGGCCGAAGGGGGTACGAACAACCTGTCGGCAGCGCGGCGGCTTGAGCTCATCCTGCGCTTCGGACCCCGGGGCCAGTATCTCGATTTGGAACTCCGTTCGGCCGAAGCATTCCGGTCGCTCTCGACGCTGCCTCCGACTACGAGCGCGCGGCTTATTATTTCGCTCCATGATTTCGATTCAACGCCAAGTCCGCGCAGCTTGCATGCCAAGGCGCTGGCCGCGAAATCGCACGGGGCGGCCATTTTTAAGGTGGCGACGCGCACCGACACGCCCGCCCAATTGGCTCGCTTGTTCGAGTTCGTCGCGAATCCGGATCCTGAGCTTCCGGTAAGCGTGATGGGCGTCGGCAAACTCGGCAGCGTCTCGCGCCTCGCTCTGGCCGATTGCGGCTCCGCCCTCGTCTACGGGACACTCGCCGACAGGCAGCTGGACGGACAATTATCAGTGGAACAGCTACGCCGGGCGTTCTCCATTTTTCAGATACGCTAAGGGCTCTGCCTCCGGACCGCCGCCCACCCTGGCCATCACTTGCCGTTTGGTCCGGGCGGATATCTTAGTGGAACGGCCACTGCCATGGACGCCTCAGAAATTTTGCCCGAACAAATTCCGGTCATGCCACTGCCGGGAGCACTGCTTTTTCCACACGCCCTGCTGCCGCTTTACATTTTCGAGACGCGCTATCGCGACATGCTGGAGCACGCGCTCAACAATCATCGCATGTTTTCCGTGGCCCTGGTCAAGCCGTCGTGCGCGCAATGGAAGTCAGCCGAGGATTTCTTTCACGTGGCGGGGGTCGGGCTGATTCGCGCCTGCGTCGATCGCGGTGACGGCACTTCCGATCTCATTTTGCAGGGATTAGAGCGCGTGCGCTTCACCGGCTTCGAACAAGAGAGGCCATTCCCAATCGCAACGATTGATCCGCTCGAGTCCGAATGCGTCTCCTCTGTGGAAACGGAGGCACTTGCCACCAAGGTGCTTGAGCTCTACGCCAAACTCAAAGGAAACGGACGACAGCTGCCGGCCAAGGTGGATCAATATCTTTCTGATCTGGGCGATCCGGAGATGCTGGCCGATCTCGTAGCCTCGACCTTCATCAGCGACTCCTTGCGCCGGCAACACGTCCTGGAAGAGCTTTCCGTCAATCAGCGGTTGCGGCTCCTCATCCGGTATCTGCACGACGAAAGTGGGAGCAGCGCAGGGTAGGTAGGGACATCGCGCTGCGATGTCCGCGGACGCCGCAGCGCGGCGTCCCTACCCTCCGACGATCCTGGCGTGTTCTTCGAGCAAATACCGGTCGGTCATTCCGGCGATGTAATCGCACACCGTCCGGTGCAAGCCTTCGGTCTCCACGCGTTTGGTGGCCGCGTCCCCGAGCTCTTCCGGGTCCGTGATGTAGGCTTCGAAGACGCGCCGCAGCATCTCACACGCGTTGCTGGTTCACCTCCGCCACGCGCGGATGATAATAAACGTTCTGATATAGGAAGCGGCGCAGTTCGCGGTTGGCCTCGAAAAGCTCATCACTGTAGCGAATGAGCGGCGTCGATTGTCTCCGCACATCGTCAGCCGTTTGCACAGCGGTCGCGTCGATCGATTTCGCGCTGCTCGTAACCACATCGCGCACTTGCATGTCGATGATGTCGCGAATGATCAGTTTGTGCAGCTCGGGCTCGCGGGCATCGGGGTAACGTGCGAGCACGGCCCGATGGCTTTGCTGCCAGACCGCGATTTTCCTCCAATTGCGCAGCGCTCAGAATTTCAAAATCGACCGCATCGTCCAGATCGTGACTGTAATAGGTGATCTCATCGGCCAGATTGGCGATCTGCGCCTCCAGTGACGGACAGCGATATTTCTCCTCCCCCGGCGCAGGCGGATCGTAAAATGCCTGGTGCTTGCGCAAACCTTCGCGCACCTCGAAGGTCAGGTTCAGGCCCGGAAAATCCGGATAGGCATTTTCGAGCAACTCCACCACCCGCAAACTCTGGCGGTTGTGATCGAAGCCGCCGTGATCGCGCATGCATTCGGCCAGCATCTCCTCGCCCGAATGTCCGAAGGGCGAATGACCGAGGTCGTGGGCCAGCGCGATGCCTTCGGCCAGATCCTCATTCAGCGAAAGGGCGCGCGCGATGGTGCGGCTGATCGATGCGACCTCGATCGAATGGGTCAGGCGCGTGCGCAGGTGGTCGCCGGTACCGTTCAGAAAAACCTGCGTCTTGTATTCCAGCCGGCGAAAAGCGCGCGAATGAATGATGCGGGCACGGTCGCGCTGAAATTCGGTTCGATAAGCGTGACTCGGCTCCGGATACTTGCGCCCCCTCGAATCGCCCGATTTTTGGGCAAAGGGCGCGAGCGTCACGCGCTCTGTCTCCTCCATTTGCGCACGCGTTTTCCAGCCGTCGCGTCCCGGTGCAGTCAGCGAGGATTGTGTGGTCACGCCGGAATTATTCGCGCGGATGCCCGCTTGGCGAGTTCGGACTTTGATCTGGCGAAAGCTCGCCGCGCAACATCCGCTCGGCTTTCCGGGCCTCAGCTCTAACGATCAAGAGATCGAAAAGCGCCAGCAAGAGGGCGGTCAAAGTCAGCCAAACACACGACAACCAAAACAGAAGAGACCAGCCAAGGTGCTCCCGCGGATTGAGCGCCGGCGCGAAGAAGGTGGATCCGGCAAACAGGAGCGCGAGCGCGGCAACCAGCAGAACGAACATGGTGCGGCGGCGCGTGTTCTGGTCGCGAATGATGCCGCGCGTCGCGTGCACCACGAATGAAAACGCTCGTAACGGCTTGTCCGGAGGCTCCTCCATTTGCGATGGGACGCTCGCCGACGCAGAGGAAGCCGGCAAGGACATCCGCGTCTGGCCCGGAAACAGATTCCCGTGCCTCACTCGGGCCGGCGAGATGGGCGAATTGAAACAGGCTTGCAACCGCTGCGCGATCTGTGTGCCAATCTCCCGGAGGCGTTCGAAGCCCGGGAGCTTGCGGAAGCGAAACGACTTCTGGCTTCGTAAACCTTGCTTACACCCAGGCAGCGCGCGGGGTGGCCCGAATCCGCTTCTCACTGAAGACGGAAGATGCTTTTATCGGGCGCCATGACAAAGACCAAGGCGAAACCACGCAAAGCGCGAAAAGCCAGTTCCCATCTCGAGGAGGACAATCTGGACCGCTCCCACGAGAAAGCCGCCATCCGGAGCGAGGCGTTCGCCAAAGCGATCCTCGATGCGCAATCCTACTCGACCGACCGGAGGGTTTGGCAGCTCTCTTTAGAGAAGCGGCCAAGAAAGCGGCGTTGATCCCGAGGGAACCGTTCCGGGACAGCTGGCCCTACTTGCACGCAATGTTGCGCCTGATCCACGCTTATTCTCGTGGCGAATATCGCGATATTCCCAAGGATCCCCTGCTCTCCATTATTGCCGCAATCAGTTACCTGGTGGATCCGTTCGATTTAATTCCTGACGAAATTCCGTTCCTCGGCTTTCTCGACGATGCAACCGTGATCACATTCACCGTCGGAAAAACAAGACAAATCTTTGGACGATTTCATGGCTTGGGAAGTCAAAGCCATCGCCGGGACGGCGTTTGGAGATTAATCTCCGCCAGTCCGACGGCGCGCCTTCGGAACTCCATCAAACCAGGAGCAGCGCCGGATTTTCGAGCAAGTGGCGAAGTTCTTTAAGATACTCCGCGCCCGAGCGCGCCGTCGATGACGCGATGGTCGCAGCTCATGCAGATCGACATGCGATGGCCGACGACGATCTCGCCGCCATGATCGACCACCGGCCGCTTAACAATCGCGCCGATCGCGAGAATAAAACCTTGCGGCGGATTGATGATGGCGGAAAAACTGTCGATGCCGTAACTGCCAAGATTGGAAACGGTAAAGGTGCCACCTTGAAATTCCTCCGGTTTCATTCGCTTATTGCGCGCGCGATGGGCCAGATCCTTGACTGCCTCGCTGATCTCGCGCAGCGACTTGTTTTGCGCGGCGCGCAGGACGGGCGTGACCAGGCCGTCATCGATGGCCACGGCCACCGCCAGATCGATATCGGCATATTGCACAATTGCATCGCCATCGAACGACGAATTCACTTTGGGAATTTTCGCGGCCGCCTGCACCGCCGCTTTCAAGACGAAATCGTTGACCGATATTTTCGACGTATCCGTGCCTTGGCCGCCTGATTTCAATTCTGCGCGCGCGGCCATGAGCGGTCCGGCATCGACGTCGATGTTCAAATAAAAATGCGGGACCGGGCCCTTGCTCGCGACCAATCGCTCCGCAATCACCTTGCGCATGCCGCTCAAATTGAGACGGGTGCCGGGGCCGGGTTTGATACCGGATGCTGAAGGACGCCTCAGAGAATCGCCCCTGCCTGCCCGCCCGGCCGCGCGGACATCGCTCTCCGTGATTCTTCCTTCGGGCCCGGTTCCGCTTAGGCTCGCCAGGTCGAGTCCGAGTTCGCCCGCCAGTCGGCGCGCCACCGGCGACGCTTTTATCCGTGTTTCTTCCGAAGACGCTCCGGTTTTTTCCGGCGCCCGGGGTTTCACCGCGACCGGAGCCAGCTCTTTCTTCTTCGACTTTGTTTTCTCAGGATCCTCTTTTTTTGCGGAAGGTTCCTCTTTCTTTTCCGAAACAGCTGCTCCTTCGCCGGCCACACCGATGAAAGCTATCTTGTCGCCTACGTTTACCTTGCCACCCTCCGCGATGTAAATTTCCGTGAGAACGCCGTCTTCGGGCGATTCCCATTCCATCGTCGCCTTGTCGGTTTCAATTTCGGCGAGGATGTCGCCCGCCGAAACGTGATCGCCTTTTTTCTTCTTCCAGGACACGAGCGTGCCTTCGGTCATCGTGTCGCTCAGCTTCGGCATCGTTATCTCGGGCATGGGAAGAACGCTATGCGTGACGAAGGTCGAAGACAAAAATCATTACAGAGGCACGTTCCTGCGAACTTTCCGCAACGGCGTCGCAAGAGTTCCGTCGTTCAGAAAAAGTTCGTCTCGGCGAGTCGCCGAGACCAGCACGCGAGACGCATACGCTCCCCAGAATTTCTTGCATGACCGGTTTAACGCTTCAACTGTTCAACGCTTTAACGTCTTGATTGAGCCTAACAGATTTGATGGACCGCTGCGATCAACTTGTCCGCGCTCGGCAGGATCGCTTTTTCCAGGCGCTCGTTGTAGGGCATGGGCACGTCTTCCTGCGAAACGCGCAGGACGGGCGCGTCCAGTTCATCGAAAATATTCTTCTGAATGCGGTAACAAACTTCCGCACCCACTCCGCAAAATGGCCGATCCTGTTCCACGATGACAACACGATGGGTTTTCGCGACCGACTCGTAAATCGTCCTCTCGTCCAGTGGTTTGATCGAGCGCAAATCGACAACCTCCGCGCTGATATCCTCTTCTTCGAGTCGGGCCGCAGCGGCGAGCGCCAGCGGCACTGTTTGAGCGTAACAAATGATGGTTACATCGCTGCCTTCGCGTTTCACTTCCGCCTGGCCAAGCGGGATCAGCAGGTCGACATCGAGCGGCTCGACCATTCCTTTGGAGCTGTAGAGAAGCTCGGCTTCGAGGACGAGCACGGGGTTGTTATCGCGCACCGCGGTCTTGAGCAACCCTTTGGCGTCGCGGGGCGTGGCGGGCGTGCAGATTTTCAGTCCCGGCACGTTCGCGTAAAGACACTCGGTCGCGTGTGAATGCGTCGCCCCCAGCTGGTGGGCCGGGCCGTTTGGTCCGCGGAAGGTGATCGGAATATTAAACTGGCCGCCGGACATGGTCAGCATGTTGGGGGCGTTGTTTACGACCTGATCAAAAGCCACCAGGGAGAAGCTAAAGGTCATGAATTCGATGATCGGCCGGAGCCCAACCATGGCTGCCCCGACCCCCAGTCCGGCAAAACCGTTCTCGCTGATCGGAGTGTCGATGATGCGCTTCGGTCCGAACCGATCCAGCAATCCCTGGCTGACCTTGTAGGCGCCGTTGTATTCGGCGACTTCCTCCCCCATGAGGAAGACGTTCGGATCGCGTTCCAGTTCCTCGGCTAGCGCTTCATTGAGCGCCTGGCGATACGTGATTTCTCTCACAACCGCGCTCCCGCGGTAGGGACAGCCCCGTTCACATAGGTGTAGTCGTAGAGCTTTTCCAAGGGCGGTTCCGGGCTTTCCTCGGCGAATTTCACACTGGCAAGAGCGGCCTCCTTGGCTCGTTTATCCAGCTGGTCGAAGTCTTCATGGCTCAACTTCCCCTCCCGCGTGAGCTGCGCTCGCAAACGCGTGATCGGATCATCGAGGCGATATTTTTCCAACTCTTCCTTGGTGCGATAGCTCGCGGGATCGGACATGGAATGGCCTCGATAACGATAAGTGCACGCCTCGACAAATGCCGGATGCGGGTCTTTGCGGATCGATGTTACAATATCGGTTAATCTGTCGCGGACCTCGCGGAAATTCATTCCGTCCACGATCTCGCCGGGGATGTCGTAACCTTCGGCCCGATCGACAATCTGCTTGAGCGAGGTCGATCTCTTCACCGATGTGCCCATGGCGAAAAGATTGTTTTCGCAGATGAAAACGAACGGGCAGCTGGTAGAGAGCGGCCAGGTTCAAGGCTTCGTGGAAACGATCCCTGGTTAATGGCGCCATCGCCAAAAAAACAGAGCGTGACGCGATCTTCCTCGCGGTACTTGGAAGCAAACGCCATCCCGACGGCCAGCGGGACATGGGCGGCGACGATGGCGTGTCCGCCGTACATATGATTTTCGTGATCGAAGAAGTGCATTGAGCCTCCGAGACCGCGGGAGCAGCCGGTAGCCTTGCCAAAAAGTTCGGCCATGCAGGCATTGGCGCTGGTTCCGCGAGCCAGGGCGTGGGCGTGATCGCGATATGCCGTGATGATGTAATCGTCGTGACGCGTCGCCGCGATGGCGCCGGCGACGACTGCTTCCTGGCCGATGTAAAGATGGCAAAAACCGCCGATCTTCTGCGCTTGATACTGTTGACTGGCGCGTTCTTCGAAACGCCGGATCAACAACATCAGCGAGAGCATCTCGACCTCGTCGCGCTGCTCCGCGGTCTGCATCGGATTTACGCGGTCCGCGCCAGGGCGGTCTTGGTGGAAGCAGCCTCAGCGTCGCGGCCGAAGCTCATGCACATGACAAAGAGCAGGGTAAAGAAGAGGTCGCTCAGCAAAGAATTACGGAAAAACATCCAGCTGGGAGTGGAACTGTACTGCGGCAATCCGACCGTCAGCGCCTGGATCAAGCCGGAAAAATTCTTGAGCGTAACCCGGATCGCTCAACCAGGAAAAGAAGTTCGTGATTATATAAAATACAACCGACGCGCCGAGCGACGCCGGCAGAAGAGTCTTTAGCGAAGCGCGATTCTGGAGCAAAACACCGAAGCATCCGATCAGCGCGAGCGCCAGATACCGGCCGAGAATGTGAGCATCTAAGAGAGACGCGCCGTAGTGGTAATTCAAGACGGCATCCGAGAGAAAAAGCGCGATCAGCGGAATCGTAAACTTCATTTTTGGCGGAAAGTAAACCGCACAACAAAGGGCGATCGCCGCGATGGGCGCGAAATTGGAGAGCCAGGTTGCTCCGGAATGGATGAAAAGTCCTGTTGCCAGGCGGTAAGCGACAGCTGCAAGCACGAGAACAAATGCCGGAATCATCGGCCAAGAATCTATCCGTCCTGCAGGATATGCCAAGGCCATTTGGCGGGCCGGGGCGGGGACCGCCGGGGCCAACTATTTCCTGCCCGCCGCCGCCAGGGCACGGGTCAGGCGCGTCTTCCGACGATTAGCCGCATTGCGATGAATGATTCCGCGCTTGGCCGCCTTGTCGATAGCCGAGATGAGCGCACGAATCTGCTCTCCATCCGGCTTTTCCGAAGAACGGATTCGCTTCTGCAGAGTCCGCAGATTGGTCAGGACGCTGCGGTTGCGAAGTGATCGCTTGGAAGTCTGGCGGGCGCGTTTGGAGGCTGATCTTGTGTTGGCCATTTATGGAGACAGAAAGTGCGGGCGGGGAGGCTCGCGGAGCAACGTCGAATTGTCAAGGTGCGGATGCGAACCGCGGTGCGGTCCGGACCGCGTTGTTTTAGCGGGCCGAGGCGCTGAAGAAGTTATCCGCCACCTCGGGTTCCTTGGACGTTTTGGGAGTGCCGGGCAGGCGATCCGGAACGATCTGCACGATCGCACCCAGCGGAAGCTGGTTATACAGGGCCGTGATATCGTTCGATTTCATTCGGATGCATCCGTAGCTGGCTGGCCGCCCGATCAGCCGCTCCTCGGGAGTGCCGTGAATGTAAATGCAGCGCCGGAAAGCATGTGCGTTCTGAGCCTCGAGACCACGCAGCCAGATGATTCGGGTGATGACCGGATCGCGCCCGGGAGAATTCGGCCGCAAAATCTCTCCCGTAAAACGGCGATTATGAAAGACCGCCCCGACCGGCGCATTATCGCCGATTTTCTGGGCGACCTGAAGATAGCCAAGCGGAGTTGTCATGTGTCCCAAAAAATCTCCCAGTCCGTATTTCGAGGTCGACACCGGATAGGTGGCAACCTTGTTGCCATTCTGCAGGACCATCAGCTTCTGATCGCGCACGCTGATGATGACGCGATCGGGAACCTCGGTCACATGCATGGCGCGCGTGGCCGGCACGAGCAAAACCAGGCCCAGCGAATACGAGGAGGGGGCGGAACATTCGCGATCTTTTACTCATTTTCTCGCGCTTTGTCACGCAGGAATTGCCGCGGGCGCGCGCGAACTGCCAAGGCTGATTCGCGGCCACCAGGGAAAAGTGAAGACAGCGCAACATAGAAGAACCCGCCCTGGAACATGAGCAAAAATGGTACCGAGAGAAATTGGCGATGGATGAGCGCGAACCAGACGAAGTAGGTAAAATAAAGGGCAAATGCCATCTCCGCGATGGGCAGGAGCGACTTCAGCGGCATGTATTTACAGCTTCGCCACGGTTGAGACTTGTGCTCGATGCCATATTTCGGGGTGCGTTTGAAATCGGATTTCTGATTAAAGACGGCTTCGAGCACGGCCCGCGCGTTATTGAGCGATAGCCCGATCCCGAGGGCCAGCAGACAGGGCAAGAGGAGCATTTCCTTCATCCATGTGCGCGGATGAAGCTCGCGCTGCGCACAGATATAGAAGACCGTGACCGAGACCGAGGCGGTCAGAAAAATGGGAACGTCGAGCAAGAAATGTGCGAACCCAGCCCTGGGGTCCGCCCATGGAGGGATGGAGAAGCACGCACAGACAGGCCAGAAGCAGGTAGGCAAAATTGGAGGTTAAATGACCGACGGCTTCGAGCTTGATCGGCAGCGGCAGATTGCTGCGCCAGATGGTGGGCAATAGTTTCTTGCAGGTCTGGATCGAACCCTTGGTCCAGCGGTGCTGCTGCGATTTGAATCCGTTCATGTCGACGGGCAATTCGGCCGGCGTGACCACGTCAGCCAGGAAGACAAATTTCCAGCCGGCCAATTGCGCCCGGTAACTCAGATCAAGATCCTCGGTCAGCGTGTCATGCTGCCAGCCGCCGGCTTCTTCGATGCAGGAACGCCGCCAGAGACCGGCCGTCCCGTTAAAGTTAAAGAAACGGCCGCTCCGGCTGCGAGCTGTTTGCTCCAAGAGCAGGTGGCCATCCAGAAACATCGCCTGCACGCGGGTAAGCAGGGAGTAGCCCCGGTTCAAATGGCCCCACCGCGTCTGGATCATCCCGACCTTGGGATCGGTGAAAAAGTGAATGGTCTGCTTGAGCAACTCCGGGCGCGGAACAAAGTCGGCATCGAGGATACAGACGAACTCCCCGGGCGCAGCCTCGAGCCCCACCGCGAGTGCGCCGGCCTTGAACCCGGTCCGATCGACGCGGTGGATTAGATCGACCTCGAAACCCCGCCGGCGCAACTCCTCCGCGCAGGAGGAGGTGACTTCACGGGTGTCGTCGGTGGAATCATCCAGCACCTGGATTTGGAGAAGATCCCTGGGATAATCGAGCTCACTGACGGAGCGAAGCAACCGCTCAACCACGTAGATCTCGTTAAAAATGGGCAGCTGCACCGTCACTTTGGGAAGCTGCTCAAAGCGCGACAACGGGACGGGTTCACGCTTTCGATTCTTGAGGAAAAGATAGATGATGAAGTAACGATGAATGCCGTACGCAGAAAGGCCGATCAGCACACTCAGGTAACAAATCGTCCAAATAAAGTAGCCAAGGGTTCCTTGCATAAGGCTTCTGGAAAATGCTGGCGTTGGTTTGGCCAGCAAGGGCGACATGATGCCGCTTCCGCGGCGGGCGTCAAATCAAAAATGGCGCGCTTACCTCTGAAAACGACGTTCCTCAGAGGCCAAAATTTAATTCATTGGCAACGCCGGGCGGCGGACTTCCGGCTGGCTCTGGTGGTCAGATTCATTCGTTCCAGTTGGGCACAAGTGTGAAACCGGCGTCCAAACAAGCAGAATCTATCGATCAACTGGGACGCATCTTATTAAATATAAGAGCAAGAGAAGCGCGCAGCCTCGGAGTGGCGGACCGGGTCATGCGTCATAGCGCCGCTGAATTGAACCTGGTGATCCGAGAGAGCGAGTCGCGGTCAGTTGAAAACTCCCTCCGCCAGGAGGACGACTGGCCTGATTTATGGTAACATAAGAGTCCGCGACGAGGGATGGAATTGCGAGGATCACCCACCAAAGGAGAGCACCGTTTCGAACGGTTCAACATCGTCTTCCCCATCCTCCTGGCTGGCTGGATACCGTCGATCCTGACTCTCGTTGTCTCCTACACGATCCTGAGTAACACGCTGGAATCCAGAATCCTGCGTGACCGCCAGACCTTTGTGCAATTCATCGGCCATATGGTGGGCGACGATTTGAGCCGGACCAGCGGGATCATCGAATATTATCAGACCCTCCCCGACGCCGCCAAGATCCTGACCGGCGGCATCTCTCCGGCCGCGACCCAGCCGTGGCTCGCCGCCGCCTTCTATTCGCAACCACGCATCGACGGCATGTTCCTCACCACGGCCGACGGCCGCCTGGTCGCCTCGGTCCCTCCCGATCCAGCGATGCTGGGAAAAGATTATGGCTCGGACGTTTGGCGCGACGCGGCCCTGACCTCGCCCCGGCCCTATGTGTCCCCGGTGCATCCGCGCCTGTCCGACAAGCGAATGGCAACGGAAATTGTCGGCGCGGTCCGCACGCCAACCGGATCAATCGTCGGGTATCTCGGCATCTCAGTTCTGGTGGAAAGGATTGGGCGCCGTCTATCGACCATCGAGTTTGCCGATCAATCGCTTTGCCAGATTCTGGATCAAAATGGGGTGGCCCTCTTCACGACCAACTTTCGCGCCAACCCAAGTCCGCTGTCACCCGCCGGCAAGAGCTTGATCAGGGACATCGGCAAGGACAAGAGCGGCCACATCGAACGTAACGGCAGTCTCTACTCGTTTAGCCCGGTGGAATCGACCGGATGGATGGCTGTGGTCGAGCAGCCCAAATCCATTGCCTACAAGCCTGTCCACGACCTGGTCGGCCGCATGGCTGTCCTGACGATTTGGCTAATGGGCTTGACGCTGGTCTTCGCCCTTCTGGGCGGAAGGTTTTACCGCCGGCAGATGGAATCGGCGCGCCGCCTCGAGCGCGAAGTGATCTTTAACGAAAAGATTCTCGCCAATATGCCGACCGGCATCGCGTTTGTTGATCCGGCTTCGCGGCGGTTTCTTCAAGCCAACGACGCTTTCGCGCAAATGGCGCGTCGCTTCGGTGGATTCCCGAGTGGGCACGGCATCACGACGGCGACTTACGATGACGTGAAGATTGCTCCGGCCGGCGCAATCGAGCGAGTGCTTTCCTTTGGCACGCCGTTTCAACTCGTAGAACATCCCTTCAAAGACGAGGGCGGCATGACGCATTTCGTGAATGTCGTCCTCCTTCGTCTGCAAAGTTCGCAACAAACCATTCAGGGGGTGCTGTATCTTGTCGAAGACAAAACACGAGACGTAACCCTCCGTCAGGAACTGATCGGAGCGAACGCCGCGAAGGACCAGTTCCTGGCTTTGCTTTCGCACGAATTGCGCAACCCTCTTTCGCCAGTCATCGCGATGGTGAGAGAACTGGAGGCGAGCACTCCCGATTCGCCGCAAACACGACACGCCCTCGAGGTCATCCGGCGCAATGTTGAGCTGGAGGCACGTCTAATTGACGATCTGCTCGATGTCACCCGCATCGCCAAAGGCAAGCTGCAACTCAGTTTCGAAACCGTGTCCGTGCATGAGATTGTGCAGCGCGCCTACGAAATTTGCCGCGAGGACGTCGACCAGAAGCATCTGCAGGTAACCTTTCGCCTGAGCGCCCACCGGCCTTATGTCGAAGGGGATCCCGCCCGCTTGCAGCAGGTGCTTTGGAACTTGATCAAGAATAGCGTGAAGTTCACTCCGACAGGCGGCGGCATCACGATTGAGACGTTGAACCCAACGCCGGAATCGATCGAAGTCCGGATCACGGACACGGGCATTGGAATTGAATCGGAAAAGATCGGGAAGATTTTCAATGCCTTTGAACAGGGGCAGAGTTCCATTACGCGGCGCTTCGGCGGCCTCGGCCTGGGCCTAGCCATCTCCAAAGCAATGGTGGACGCGCATGGCGGAAAGATCCGGATAGACAGCCCGGGCAAAGACAAGGGTTCGACCGCCACGCTGACTCTCAAAACGGTGGCCACACCGGCCGGGGCCAGCAACGGTTCCGAGACCGGGCCTGCCGAAGCCACCCGCAAGCAGGTCGAGGCCAGGCCGCGCTATATCCTCGTGGTGGACGACCATCACGATACCTGCACCGGAATGAAAATGATGCTGGAGCGGCGCGGTTATGATATCACGCTTGCACACACGGCTGATCAAGCGGTGGCAAAGGCGCGCGCGCGCGATTTTGATTTACTGATCAGCGATATCGGTCTGCCGGACCGCAGTGGTTACGAGCTGATGCGCGAATTGCGGGAGATCAAGAATCTCCGCGGCATCGCGCTCAGCGGATTCGGGATGGAGCACGACATCAATAAAGCGAGGGCGGCGGGTTTCTCCGAGCACTTGACCAAGCCAATCAACTTCGAACGCCTAGAAGAAGTGATCCAGGGTCTGCTCGACCTGGAGCCGGTCTCGAAAAGTTAGGGCCGGGGGCCTAAGCTGGGGGCTTGCCGCTCGCGCGGTCGGAGGCCTCTTTGAGCTCGCGCGAAAGCTTTTCCACACGCTGGCGCATGATCTTGCCAGCCTTGAACTTGACCGTGGCTCGCGGTGGAATCACGAAACTGCTCCCCGGCTGGTTCGGATTTCGCCCGACGCGCGGCTTGGTCAAGCGAGGCTGGAAAACCCCAAAGTTGCGCAGCTCGACGGCGACGTTGCGAGCCAAACTGTCCGTAATTTGATCGAGCGTCCGCTGGACGACATCGAAGACCTCGTGCTGAACCATCCCGGTTTGATTGCTGATGGCGACGACGATGTCGCGTTTGGTTAACTTGGCCATAGTATTTTGGAATCGATCCACGATGGCCAAGTGCGCGGCAAAATAAAGTAAAAAAAATAAGTTTCGGAGACCTTAACCTCCTCAATCCCAGAAGTAAGCGATAACGGCTCCACGTCGAGAACTCAGGGCGACGCCAGGGCAGGGCGCCGGAAAACCCTCTGAAAGTAGTATTTTAGCACGCTCAACGAGGCCAATTCCTTGCGCCGCGCTTTGAACTGGCCGCGCATGACGCCCAGTTTCGTGAAGACGCCGTTCCACTCCGTCTCGAGGCGGCGGATCTCCTCGTTGCTTAATTCCCGCACACCC
Organism: uncultured Verrucomicrobiae bacterium; assembly: GCA_963788855.1. GTDB lineage: Bacteria > Verrucomicrobiota > Verrucomicrobiia > Chthoniobacterales > UBA10450 > CAWBIE01. The sequence goes on along the minus strand of CAWBIE010000001.1, from coordinate 247,340 downwards.
CGGATGGATGACGCGCGCTGCAAGACATTCATTGCCTTGCCTGAGAGTTCGCCCAGCGTGTTCAACTCATTGAAAACATACTCCGTCTCCTGCAGCAGGTTGGAACGAATCTCCGTGAATTGCCGCTCCTGCTCGGCGGAGATGATCGGCTTCGCCTTGTCCAGGCCGTAGGTGATGAAGTCGTGCAGCTTCTTCCAGTTATCCAGCTGCAGCGTGAGAACCCGCAGCTTGGTTTCCAGCTCTTTGTCCTTCATGGCCAGTTACACGCTGACCAGCTCGAGCGTCTCGTCGAGCTTTTGCAAGTTGTCGATCAGCAAATGGGCCCAGGGACGATCGACGGTTTGAACCTGGCTGATAATGCCCTCCTCAAAATAAAAACGGCCCTGCCGCCAGCGGAAGATCTCCGCTACGGCCGCCTCCCCCTGGAGAGAATCAAATACGGCGTGACGCACCGCTCCCTGCTGCAGGTAAATTTCGCTGTTCCCGCGACTGGACTTAAAGGTAAAGCGCCCGCTGCGCTGTCCCAGGCAGCTCATCTGCAGGATCTCAGCCGCCGAAAATTGATTGAGATTGCCGATCAGCGAGTGACACGGGTCGATCCCTTCCGCTGGCGTGCCGGAAGCTCGTTCCAAAGAGCGCACGAAGTTCCTGACCTCGCGAGCCAGCCTGCGCTCATTTCCGGTAGTCAGGATGACGGCCACATTTTGCTGGGCGGCCAGCAGGACCGCTTGCTCCTCATCCCGGGGCGGCACTAGACAAACAACCTGAAGCGAAGGGAAATGCTGGCGCGCGTTAATCGCTTGTTCGACCGCCAGGGCCGCTTCGCCCTCCACCACAAAGGCGTCAAAATTCTCTCCCAGCAGAATTGCTATTCCCTCGGAAAGCGTTCGGACAACGGTGGTTTCAACGCCATCCATCATATCGAAAAGACCCAGCGCTCGGTCCTGAAAGACAGGATCGGCGTTCAGGATAAGCAGCCTGGTTTCCACAATTGGCAAAGGAGAGCGCAGCAAGATCACTGAAGCAGGATTCTTGCCCGGAACACCCCCGTCTGGAGCCTGTTCTTACTTCCGCCAAGCCCGCTTGGGAGGAGGCGCTGGAAAGGCTTGCGGCGCGACTTCATGGGCCGTCCGGAAGTGCACCTTGGCGACCTGTCGCAGGGCCTCCGGTCCGTTCGCTTCGACCAGCTTTTTTGCCGCCTCTTTCACGCTGGCCGACACTCCGCGGGCGAGACGCAGCCCCAGTTTCTTCCCGCGTCGCTCCAGCCAATCGATAAAACCCTCCCGTGCCAGAATGGATGCCGCCGCCACCGCCACATCCGATTCCGCCCTCGGCCGCTGCTCAATTGCGATTTTCCGACCGTGTCCCAAAAGCGAACGCTCGATCACCCGCGGCATCTGCAAATTGATCCGAGAGCGATCGCGAACAGCTGGGTTTTTTGGCCAGAAGATTCTCAATCACGCGGGCGTGTCCCCACCCCAGCAAACTGTTGAGGTTGCGGAAGCTCGCGTAAAGCTCGTTGTACTTCTCCGGCCCGATCGAGACCGTGTCGATCAAGCCCCCGGTCTCCTTTCGGATCAGGTCGGCCAGCGCGCGAATCTTCGCATCGGAAGTGATGCGCTTGCTGTCCTGCACGCCGGCGTCGAGGAGTTTGCGCGCAATGCCACGATCAACATAGACGCCGGAAATAACGAGCGGGCCAAAGAAATCGCCTTTGCCGCTTTCATCGACTCCGAAATGCGGTTCGAACATCTCCGGCGAATGCACTTCCTCATAGCCGAGCCTGGCCTCGCCCAGAATTTTCGGCTCCAGCTCGAACTGGACGAACTCCTCCACGCCTTTGCCCTGGACAAGAATCTTGGGCCCTTTTTCATAGACGGCGATGCTGAGCTTGTTCTTTTGCGCGAAAAAGATCGTGTACTCCTTTGTCGAGAACTGAAATCCGCTTTCTTCCAGGACGGCCCGAAGCTTGGTCACCTGCTCAGGCGTAAGCGCGTGCGTGTAAGAATTCATCTTCAGAGCTCGGAAAACGTCCAACGCTCAACGTCCAACGCCCAACGCTCAAGTCAGAATTGTGACATTGGCACCAGCGGTACCTACGCGCCCTGTTCTCCATGGGCGCGCTACTTGCCCTATGGCCTCGCCGCCTCGACCCGCTCGACGATTATTCCGCATGGATAATCTGCGAAGCCACGTTCATTCATATCAACAATGCCGGTAATCTTAATCCACCGCTTGTCATAGCGGTTGTAATCTAAACCATCAAACTTCTGCGCAACGAAAATCCCTTTGGGGAAATCCGGTTTTGCCGCTGCCTTCTCGCTCTCATAGATAACAAAGGCATCGCCGACAACGTGTGCGAAACCGGTGACACATACACACCTTTGTTCATAAGTTCTTGGATTCTTTAATAGTCGCGAAAATTGCGTTTCCAAGCCCGAGCCGTCGCAGTTCTTCATGTCCTGCCTTTGAATTTTCCCTACCGGACGAACTCGCTCGATGATCAGGCCGCATGCATTCTCTGAGACAAGGCCGCGGTAACCTGCGTCAATGATTCCCGTCACCTCGACCCATTTATTATTGAACCGGTCGTAAATAGGTCCTTCTCGGGATAATTCCCCGTATATCACGCGGCGATCATCGCCCGGCGACTGTGGTTTCGGCGGTAGATACAGATAAAATCTATCTCCTCCTACTTCAGCCATCGCGACCAAGGTCACCCGTTTATCATGAAAGGCTTTGGGGTTTCTGATCACTTGCTCGGAATCGGTCGCACAAGCGCTGCCGACCAATCCGCACGAGAGCAGAATGCTAAAAATCTTCACGTTAACAGCCATCGGTTTCATCAATATGCCGGAACCACGACACGAACGCAGCTTTTGAATTTCGACGTTGAACGTTGAGCGTTGAACGTTGAACGTTGGCTTCAAGAGTCGCCCATGGACGCAGAAATGTTGCCCTTTCGCCGTGCGCTTCTGCGCTGGTACCAGAAGCAGGGCCGCGATCTCCCCTGGCGCCGGACGCGCGATCCCTACGCGATTTTCGTCTCGGAGTTCATGCTCCAGCAGACGCAGGTGGCCACTGTCCTGCCTTATTATGAACGGTGGCTGCGTCGCTTCCCGAATTTTGACTCGTTAGCCGCGGCTTCGCAAAGCGAAATCCTCCACGCCTGGCAGGGATTGGGCTATTACGCTCGGGCGCGCAACCTGCACGCCGCGGCCAAAGCGATTTCGTCCAAACATGGAGGCGAATGTCCCGAAGATATCGATGAACTGCGCGCGCTGCCTGGAGTTGGTCGCTACACTGCTCACGCCGTCGCCAGTTTCGCCTTCGATCAATCGGTTCCGATGGTCGAGGCCAACATCGCGCGCCTGCTCGCGCGACTTTTCAATGTTTCCGCGCCCATCGATTCGGCTGCTGGCCGTGACGCCGTCTGGACCGGCGCTGCGCAGCTCGTCCCAAAACGAGATGCTGGCGTCTTCAACTCCGCTCTCATGGATCTGGGCGCATTAATATGCGTGCCGCGAACGCCGAATTGTGGCGTTTGCCCAGTAAAATCCTTTTGCCGGGCGAAACAGCCGGTCACCATTCCGGTAAAGAGGCCACGTCCCCGGACTAAAAGTCTGAGCGAAGCGCACGCCCTTACCCTGCAGCGCGGACGAATTCTTTTGCAGCAGTGCAGAAAGCGGTGGCGCGGCATGTGGATGCTGCCGCCCCTGACCTCGCAGCCCGCGACCAAACCCATTTACATTTCAACCTTTCCCTTTACCCATCACCGCGTCCGGCTGGAGGTTTTTCCGCGTCTCGCAACAATTCTCGATGCGAAAACCCAGCGCTGGTTCGCGATCCGCGCGCTCGACTCCATCCCAATTCCGTCGCCGCACCGCCGCGCCATCACGGCGCTGACCTCAGGACCGGAGAATTGAGCGTTGGACGTTGCAGGCGGAACGCTCGACCTTCATTTTACGTCTCACCATGCGAACTTTAAACGCTGTTCCCGACGAGCGCGGCCACTTCGGTCCCTATGGGGGGATGTTCGTTCCGGAAACCCTCATGTCGGCACTCAACGATCTCGCGGCCGAATACAAACGAGCGAAAATCGACGCGGCTTTTCAAGAGGAACTGGCGACTTTGCTCCGCGACTTCGCCGGCCGTCCAACGCCGCTCTATCTGGCCGAACGTCTGACCGGCAATCTCGGCGGCGCCAAGATTTATCTTAAGCGCGAGGACCTGCTTCATACCGGCGCGCACAAGATCAACAACGCGCTCGGCCAGATTCTGCTCGCGCGACGAATGGGCAAACGTCGCATCATCGCGGAGACCGGGGCCGGCCAGCACGGCGTGGCCACGGCGACAGTGGCGGCGCGTTTCGGATGCGAATGCGTCATCTACATGGGCGAGGACGATATGGAGCGCCAGGCCCTCAACGTCGCCCGCATGAACCTCCTCGGCGCCAAAGTCGTCCCCGTCACCGCCGGCCAGGCCACCCTCAAGGAAGCGATCAATGAGGCGATGCGCGATTGGGTCACCAATGTTCGGACCACTCATTACATATTAGGCTCGGCCCTCGGGTCGCATCCCTACCCGATGATGGTGCGCGATTTTCAACGCGTCATCGGCTCGAAAGCTCGTCGTCAGATTCTCGAGCGGGAGGAACGGCTGCCGGACCTGCTCGTCGCCTGCGTCGGCGGCGGCAGCAACGCCATCGGCCTGTTTCACCCTTTTCTGGATGATCCACAGGTTCGTATGGTCGGCGTCGAAGCCGGCGGCGAAGGCATCCGGAGCGGCAAACACGCGGCGCGTTTTCAGGGCGGAAGACTCGGCGTTCTTCAGGGAACGAAGACGTTCCTGCTCGCGAACGACGACGGCCAGATCGAACTGACGCATTCCAGTTTCCGCCGGCCTCGACTACGCGGCCGTCGGCCCCGAGCACAGCTATCTGCGCGACGTCGGCCGCATCGAATATACGTACGCGACCGACGACGAAGCGCTCGCACGGCTTTCAGCACCCTCGCGGAAACCGAAGGAATCATTCCCGCTCTGGAAACCGCGCACGCCATCGCTCACGTCATGAAAGTCGCGCCCCAAATGCCGCGCGATCAAATTATCGTCGTGAATTGTTCGGGGCGTGGCGATAAAGATGTTTCACAGGCAACCATTGCAATCGGATCTGCCTTGGAAAAATCATGAGATCAATGACCGGTTACGGCCGCGGCGAGGTGGATCACGATGGCGCGAAATTCAGCGTGGAGCTTAACTCCGTGAACCGAAAGCAGAGCGACATCGTCGTCAACCTGCCGCGCGACCTGACCGAACTCGAGCCGCGCATCCGGCAGACGATCAACGAGAACATTTCGCGCGGACGAACCAACGTCGCTGGTCATCTCTGCACCAACGGTTCGAACGGTGGACGCAATCTCGCGCTCGACACCGAACTGGCGCGCTCCTACCACGAAGCCATGCGCGCTTTGCAAAAGGAATTGAGCGCGCCGGCGGCGAAATCACCATTGACACCATCTTGCAGGCGCCTGGCGTGATGCGGGCTCCGGAGGAAGCATATCAAAGCGGACGGAAGCCTGGCCGCCGATCGAAGCGCGCGCTGCACGGCGCCCTCGCGGAACTGGTCAAAATGCGCGAGCGCGAAGGCAAGCATCTGGCCAAGGATTTGATTCATCGGCTTAAGAGCCATGCGCAAGACACTCAAGGAAATCCGGGCGCTTCACCCCGACGTGGTGAAGAGATATCGGGCCGCGCTGCAGGAACGAATTCAAAAGGCAGGTTTGCCCATTGCCGCCGATGACGAGCGACTGCTCAAGGAGATTTCGTTTTTCGCCGATCGCTCGGATATCTCGGAAGAGTTGACGCGCCTGGAAAGTCATCTCGCTCAATTCGCGCATCATCTTCGCAAGAACGAGCCGGTGGGCCGCACGCTCGAGTTCATCACCCAGGAAATTTTCCGGGAGATCAACACGCTCGGCGTCCAAGGCCAACGACGCCGCCATTTCCCAACGCGTGGTCGCGTGCAAGGCGGAACTGGAGAAGATTCGCGAACAAATCCAAAACCTTGAATAAACAATTCAGCCGTTACGGAATTCTATTTGTGATCTCGGCGCCGTCAGGTGCGGGCAAGACGACCTTGTGCGACGCGCTTCGCCAGACGCCGAGCTTTGTTTATTCCGTCTCCTGCACGACCCGCCCGCCGCGCGCGGGAGAAATTCAGGGCGAAGATTATCAGTTCATCACCGAGGCCGATTTTCTCGACCGCGTCAAAGCCGGCAAGTTCCTGGAGTACGCCAGGGTCCACGATCATTACTACGGCACGCTGCGCGAGCCTCTGCACACCAATTTGAAAAATGGAATCGATGTTCTCATCGACATCGACACGCAGGGCGCCGCCGCCATTCGCAACTGCGGGGATGAATTCATCCGCCTGGCCCTGACCGATGTGTTTATCATGCCGCCGGACTTGAACGAGTTGCGACGGCGTTTGACCAAGCGCGGTAGCGAAACGCCGGAACAAATCGAGCTGCGCTTGCTCAACGCCGCGCGGGAAATGGAACTCTGGCGCGATTACCGCTACACCATTATCAGTCAGTCTATGGAAGAAGATCTGCAAAAGTTCCGGCACATCATGGGCGCAGAGCGTTACTTGAGCCGGAGACTGATCCAGAAGTAAGTTCCCTTTTTGATGCAACGAAATTCCAGACGCAGAAGCGAAAAGACCGCCGCCGCCAAGGTGGTCCGGATCAGGCCCGGCCCAAAGGTTGTCGTGCTCGGCGTAACGGGATCAATTGCCGCCTACAAGTCCGCCGAATTGGCCAGCCTGCTCGTTAAACAGGGTCACCAGGTATTTGTCGTCATGACCCGAGACGCGACCGAGTTCATTACGCCCCTGACCTTGCAAACGCTTTCCAAGAATCCGGTGACCACGAGTTTCTTTGATGAAAAGGAAAATTGGCGGCCGGGCCACATCGAATTGGCCGATCGGGCGAGCCTCCTTCTTATCGCGCCGGCCACCGCGCATATTATCGCCGAGCTTGCGCACGGCCTTGCCAGCCATCCCCTCGCCGCCATCGCCCTCGCGACCCGCGCGCCTATTTTGATCGCTCCGGCCATGAATGGAAAAATGTGGGAACACGCGGCCACGCAGGAAAATGTAAAACAGTTAAAATCGCGCGGCGCCGAGTTCATCGGTCCGGAGGAAGGAATGCTGGCGTGCGGCTACGAAGGAATCGGCCGGCTCTGGAAAGTCGACGATATCGCTTTTCGCGCCGAGTTTCTGCTCGCCCGCCAGGACAACCTGATCGCGTGAGGTTCGTTATCACGGCCGGTCCCACGCGCGAGCCGATCGATCCAGTTCGTTACCTGAGCAATCGATCCTCGGGCAAGATGGGCTACGCCATTGCGGAAGCCAGCCTTGCTTCCGGACACGCCGTGGTCCTGATTTCCGGTCCGGTTCATCTGCCCGTCCCGCCCGGCGCACAACTTGTCTCCACCACCACGAGCGAGGAAATGTACGACGCCGTTCATCGCCACCTGCCCACCTGCGACATTCTGGTCATGTGCGCGGCCGTAGCGGATTACCGGCCCGCGCAGTTCTCGGTCCGGAAAATCAAAAAGCAAAACGCCCCTCTCGCGCTTGATCTGATTCCGACGCGCGACATTCTCGCGTCCATTCCGACTGATCGAACATATCTCGTGGTGGGCTTCGCGGCGGAGACAAATGCCCTCGAAGAGAACGCCCAAAAAAAACTGCGCGCCAAACATTGCGACATCATCGTAGCGAACGATGTGAGCGGCTCCGAGTCAGGCATGGAAAGCGATGATAATGAAGTCACAATTCTTTTTCGCGGCGGCGAAAAACAAAAAATTCCGTGCACTTCCAAAAAAAATATCGCGCGTGCGCTCATAAAAATACTTTCAAACACCCAAGAAAAACGTTTGACAAAAAAAATGTGATGATTACTGACTCCGTGTAAGTGAAGTGTATTTTAATCTTCACCAACCCTCCGCGAATGCGGAACTGAAAGGGGGGAATGACCGATGGCAGCAAAGAAAAAAGCGAAGAAAGCCAAGAAAAAGAGCGCTAAGAAAAAAAGGCACTAACGCTTAAGGCCTTATCACGGCTCCCGAAAATTTTCGCGAGCCATTATCTGAAACTTCAACCCGGGAGGAAAATTTATTTTTCTCCCGGTTTTTTTGTACCTTCGAACTGTCGCCACTTCGCTCTGCGACGCGCTACCCGGAGAGCGACCGCTACAGCCGAGAGCAAAAGGATTTGGTAGCGTCGGGCTGTGACTCTATTAGTCTCGCAGCATGAAGCATTATCGTGACGCCGCCGAAATGGCAGCGCAGGCGGCTGGCGAATTGCTTCGGACCAATTTTGATCGTCCCCGGCGAGTCAGCGAGGCCACAGCGCATGACATCAAGCTTCAGATTGATGTCGAAGCCCAGGATCTGATCACCCGACTGCTGCTCAAACAGTTTCCCGATCATGCGCTTTACGGCGAAGAAGGCGTGGTAGGCGATCAGGCAAGCGCACACCAGTGGGTGGTTGATCCGCTCGACGGCACGGTCAATTACTTCTACGGCATCCCCCATTTTTGCGTCTCCATCGCGCTTCGCTTTAAGGCCGAGATCATCGTTGGCGTCATCTACGATCCGATCCGTGACGAAATGTGGAGCGCGCAGAAAGGTGAGAAACCCACTCTCAACGGCCGGCACTTCCGCGTGAGCGAGCGCGCTGATCTGGCCGAAGCCGTCGTCTCCATCGGCCTCTCCAAGACCGGCGACACCATTGCAGCGGGTCTGCCCCTGCTTCAGGAAATGGTTCATCGCGCACGAAAATGTCGCCTCATGGGTAGCGCGGCGCTCGACATGGCTTACGTGGCTTGCGGTCGCTTCGACGCTTATATTGAACAGGGAATCAGTTTGTGGGATATCGCAGCTGGATGGATTTTGGTGGAAACGGCGGGCGGCACGGTCGATCTGCACCCACGCACCGACATGAAAGATAAATACAGCATTACCGCCTCAAACGGCGTCCTCAATTTGAAAAACTCATGACCCGCTGCGGCATCGGTTATGACGTCCATCGTTTGGGTGAAGGACGGAAATTGATTCTCGGCGGAGTGGAAATCCCGCATGCCTTCGGCCTGGAAGGACATTCCGATGCCGACGTTTTGTCGCACGCCATCGCGGACGCGTTGCTGGGAGCAATCGGCGCCGGCGACATCGGGCATCATTTCCCCAACACCGATGAATCGATCCGCGGTATTTCGAGCCTCGAAATTCTACAAAGGGTCGCGACCCTTCTCGCCCAGGCCAACGCTCGCCCTGTCAACGTGGACGCCACCTTGATCGCGGAGGCCCCAAGGATTGCACCGCATCTCACCGCCATGCGCAGGAAGATCGCGGAAGTTCTCAAGCTGACCGAAACGCAGATCAGCATCAAGGCGACGACCAACGAGGGACTCGGAGCCATTGGCCGGGGCGAAGGGATCGCCGCCATGGCGGTCGCGACAGTGGAACAGGATTGAGCCCGTTTGTCATGTCGAGCGCAGTCGAGACATCTCTCATTGTTTGCTTCAGACAATGGCAAGAGATTCCTCGACTGCGCCCGGAATGACAAAAAGAGAACATGGCCCTCCGCTTTTTTAACACCTACTCACGGCAAATCGAACCATTCCAGCCGCTCGACCCGGCTGGACAACGCGTCAGTCTCTACACGTGCGGTCCGACCGTTTACAGCCGCGCCCACGTAGGAAACTTTCGCGCCTACCTTTTCGAAGACCTCCTGCAGCGCCAGCTCGAGCTGCGCGGTTATGCCGTGCATCGCGTCATGAACATCACGGATGTCGACGACAAAACGATTCGCGGGGCGAGCGAAGCGGGTGTTCCGCTGTCGCAATTCACCGAACCGTTTAAGCAAGCCCTTTTCCAGGATCTCGAGGTATTGCGCATCAAACCCGCGGCCGATTTTCCGTCGGCCACCGATCAACAATATATCGACCGCATGATTGCGATGATCGAAATCTTGATCTCGCGCGGCCTGGCTTATCAGGCGGAGGACAAGTCCGTCTATTTTCGCATCAATAAATTTCCAAATTACGGCCACCTCGCCCATTTCGACCTGACCCAGTTGCAATCGACCGGTCGTGTGAAAAACGACGAGTACGACAAGGAACATGTGGGGGACTTCGCACTTTGGAAGGCCTGGGACGAAGCCGATGGCGAGGTCGGCTGGGAAAGTCCGTGGGGGCGCGGCCGGCCCGGCTGGCACATCGAGTGCAGCGCCATGGCCACGGCCTTGTTGGGCGATCAAATCGACATCCATTGCGGCGGCGTCGACAACATTTTCCCGCATCACGAAGCCGAGATCGCGCAGACCGAGGGCTGCACCGGAAAGCAGTTCGTGCGTTATTGGCTGCACTGCGCCCATCTGCTGGTCGACGGACAAAAGATGTCGAAGTCGCTCAAGAATTTTTACACTCTCCCCGATGTTCTGGCGAAAGGCTATAGCGGACGCGAAATTCGCTATGCCTTGTTGCGCGTCAACTATCGCATGCCACTGAACTTTACGTGGGAGGGAATGGAAGAGGCGCGTGAGTCGCTCAAACGAGTGGACGATTGGCTGGAGCGCCTGCGGCAGACGGCTTCGGCCAACCCTGGCCGCGGGGATTCCATCCAGATCGAACCGCGCTTCGAAGAAGCACTCGACGACGATCTGAATATTTCCGCCGCCCTCGGTTTTCTTTTTGAATCGATTCGCGACACGAACCGCGCCATGGATCGCAATGAACTGGACGCCGCGGCGGCCCGGTCCTGGCTTGACTGGTGGCAGCGCATCAACGGTGTCCTGCAAATCGACGACGTCGAGGCAGCTCCTCCTCCCGAGATTACCGCTCTGGTGGAAGCCAGAAACGTCGCCAGGCTTGCAAAAGACTGGCAGAAAAGTGATGAATTGCGTCGCGAATTGAACGCCCGCGGCTGGGATGTGCGCGATGGCAAGGATGGCCAGAAAATAACGCGGCGCGCGGGCGCCTGATTCCGACAAGATGTTTGCACCCTCTCAGTTCCTCGCCCTCGAGCACACCGCTCATGCGAAATTGTTCGAGAATCAGAAATATGTCTGGGACCCGCTCAGGCAGATCGCGAGTTATCTCCAGTTTCGCCTGAAGCCCGCCATCCTGGGCGAGTTGCTTGGCCGGCCCTTCATCAGCAAAAGTGTTTATATCGGTACGGGGACAATCATCGAGCAGGGAGCCGTCTTGAAAGGACCAGCCTGGATCGGCGCCAACTGCCACATCCGCAGCGGTTGTTACGTCCGTGAAAACGTGATCGTAGGCGACGGGGCTGTGATGGGGAATTCGTGTGAGTTCAAGAATTGCATCCTCTTCGACGAGGCGGAGGTCCCGCATTTCAGCTATGTCGGTGATTCCATTCTCGGCTACAAAGCGCACCTCGGCGCCGGTGTCATTCTTTCCAACGTGAAACTCGACCATCGCGAAATTGAGGTGTCCGCCGTCGATGGCGCCATCGCCACCGGCCTGACCAAGTTCGGCGCGATCGTCGGTGATCGAACCGAGATCGGATGCAACGCAGTCGTCAATCCCGGATCGGTGCTGGGACGCGACTGCATCATTTACCCGGGCGCCAATGTCCGCGGTGTGTTGCCGGAGGGGAGCATCCTCAAGGTGCGGCAGCAGCAGCAGATCCTGAAACGTCGCGACGTCGGCGCCAGCTAATATCGCACGCTGATTGACGCCGCATTCCCAGCATGGCGGATGGGGGGATTATCCAGCGCTGCCGCGCTGGCTCCGGATTATGAGCTGCGCTTTTAACCCTGGCGCGTGACGCGCCCCACCGGTCGAACGGCGTTCGAATCTCCGATTCGCCAGACGGCGGACGTGGCGATTGCATGGAACCGGTCCGCAAAACAGAACGTGGCGGATGGGGGGGGATTCGAACCCCCGGTGCCTTTCAGCACACACGCTTTCCAGGCGTGCACAATAGACCGCTCTGTCACCCATCCATTCCCCCTGCTGTAGCGGCGGTCTCTGACCGCCGTATTTCTTTTCGGATTTCGGCGCTCAGAGAGCGCCGCTACAGCTAAAGTTGCAACCGGCGGAACAGTTCGTCGAGCGGGAGTTGTATCCCGATGAAAAATTCACCGAAATCAGCGTAATCGGCGCTGACCGGATCAAAACGCATCTGGTAAACGATCGCTTTGATTTGAAATGTGTCTTGCGCAAAAAGGGTCACACCCCATTCGGCGTCATCCAAGCCGGTCGAACCGGTGATGAGCTGCTTCACTTTTCCGGCGTATTGCCGGCCGACGGTCGCGTGGCCTTTCATTAGATTGCGACGCTCCGCGTAAGGCAACGCATACCAGTTACGCTGCTCCCCCCGCCGCTTGCTCATATTATAGAAGCAGACGACCGGCCAGTCCGGCAGAGTGGGATAAACCCGATCCTGCCGGTAATGTTTCATTCGGTCCCGGAACGCATTCATCGCCTCGGTGAATTGCTCCGAACCCGGCTCGATTTTCTGCTCTTTGGCCAGCGTATCGGCATACTCTTCCTCACTGGTGGCATACTCGCTCTCCTCGGTCAGGGAGAGATAACTGTAGACCGGGGTCAGGACGTCTGCGCCGAGAGACAGGCTGATTCGCTTCTCAATCTTATTGGCGTTGTGCAAGTCCGGCGTGATCAACATGAAACCGAGATCGGCCTTGGGTGTCACCACGCTAAGGGTGAGCAACTGGGTCGATTCCATCGCGCGCACCTCCTGAATCAGAGAACTCAGATTCGTCTTGGCCGCGTTCCGCTCCTCGCGACTGAGTAGCTGCCACTGGCCGAACTCAATCCGGTAGTACAAATGCAGGCAATGCCAGCCTTGTTCCGGTATGAGCGCAGAGGCGTTCTCGGTCATCGCGCTAGTCTCCGCCCCGCCGGAGCCGGGTCAAGCAGGCAGAGTAGGGGCGATTGACCTCAACCGCCCGCGGGCGGTTCGGTGAACCGCCCCTATCTAACCCTCGAATATGGCAGACGTCTGACGCCTCACTTGGCAGACGTTGTCGCCCCCGGCAAATGCGCCATGCAATATTCCTCGCCATCCTTCGCCACCCGGAATTCCAAAGCCGAATCGGTGAGCTCGGTGGCGTCGCAGACCGCGCATTTGTGGAGTGCTTCGGTCTCGGGCCGGGCCGCTGACTCATATTGTCGCCGCCGCGATGAAGCTTCCCGCCGGTTTCGTGCGTTGTGAATGATTTCGGGACCGAAGAAAATCAGGTAATTGGCGAAGGCGACAATGACTGCGCTGCGGAACTGCATCGAACCGGCCAGGAATTGCAAGAGCAGGATCGCGGCGTACCCCCAGGCGATCCATTTGACCTTCAAAGGCAGGATATAAGCAAAGAAAATGACGACATCGGGATAGAAGTGGGCAAAGGCAAAGAAGAGCGACGTAATCAGCATCGAATTCGAAAACTGCGCCCCGAAGAAGAAAGCCGCGATGGTTGTGCCGATCATTCCGATGAGGAAATAGAGCGTCAACTTGAACGCGCCCCAGGCTTGCTCGAGGCGGTCGCCCACCCAGATCAGAAAAAAGACGAAGAAAGCCGCGTTCAACCAATCGGGCACACTCATTCCGAGAAATCCTCCGGCCACCTGCGGAACGAAAATGTAGGTGACCAGGCGCCACACCTGACCGTGAAGCACAGCCCTCGGATCCAGGTAGAGCACTTCCAGAAAATGCGGGTCCCATTTATATAAGATAAAGACCAGGGCGTTGAAGGCCGCCACATAGCGCAGCAGGCCGGGAACAGCGATGAATCCGAGGCGTTTTTCCAATTTATCCAGCCAGCTCATCTCCGTCGGACGGTAGAGGAACACGGCAATGCTTCAAGGTGGATCCGCCGCTCCGCCGGGCGATGCTATTAATATGCGGCTCCGCCGCCTGATTTACCATCGGGCGAGTCCGTCCGCATGGCGGACAAGGGACTGCTCGATCCACCTTTGACTGTGCAAACTCACCGTCTAGTTTGCCCGACATGAGCGCAGGCGGCGAAAAAACGACCCCACTCTATCAGGAACACGTGCGACTTGGCGCCCGGATCATTCCCTTCGGCGGCTGGCTCATGCCGGTGCAATACACCAGCATCGTGGAAGAACATCACGCCGTGCGAAAAGACGTCGGCATGTTCGACATTTCGCACATGGGCCAATTCATAGTCGAAGGGGCCGGCGCCCGCGCCTGGCTAAATACAATGCTGACCAACAACCTCGACAAGTTGGAAGTCGGCACCGGACAATACACCTTCCTGTTGAACGAAGGCGGTGGAATCATCGACGACCTCATTGCCTATCGCACGGGTGAGCAAACTTTTCTGCTCGTGGTGAATGCATCCCGCATCGAGGAGGACCTGGGCTGGCTGGATCGACATCGGCCCAAGGGGATCGATCTAAAGAATCGCAGTGCCGATTTCGGCGGAGTCGCCATCCAGGGTCCGCGCGTGCTGGACCTTTTTCACACGCTCCTCGGCCTGGAGGTCGATCTGCCGGCGCGTAATCATATTGTCGACGCCGTGGTCGATGGCATGCGCATTTCGATCGCTCGCACCGGTTACACCGGGGAAGACGGAGTCGAAGTCTTCTTTTCCGCGCAGGACGCCGCCAGGTTCTGGAATACCGTTCTGCAAAAAGGCGCGGCCTTCGGCCTCAAACCGTGTGGTCTCGGCGCGCGTGACACTCTGCGCCTGGAAATGTGCTATCCACTGAACGGCTCCGATTTGTCACCGGAACATAACCCGATCGAGGCCGGGCTCGGTTTTTTTGTCGATCTGAGCAAACCGAATTTTGTTGGCCGCGACACTTTGTTGCGGACAAAAGAGAATGGGCCCGCCCAGAAATTGGTCCCATTTCGCATGGACGGCAAAGGTCCGCCGCCCCGGCCACATTATTCGGTTTTCGAGAACGGACAACGCATCGGTGAGGTCACCAGTGGCACGCTTTCCCCAAGCTTGAATTACGGAATCGGCATGGCCTACGTCTCGGCGCCGCACGCCAAAATCGGAAACAAGATCGAGATCGAGATTCGTGGGCAGCAATTTCCCGTTCACATCGAGAAGAAACCGCTCTACAAGAAACCATGAACGTTCCAGACGATTTGCTCTACACCGAGTCCCACGAATGGATTAAGCGCGAAGGCAACAATGTGCGCATTGGGATCACGGACCATGCCCAGGCCGAGTTGACCGACGTGGTCTACGTTGAGTTGCCCAAAATCGACCGCGAAGTGAAAGCAAACGAGGCGACCGCGGTGGTCGAATCCGTCAAAGCCGCCAGCGACATTTACGCGCCGGTCAAAGGGAAGATTGTCGACGTGAACAAGGCGCTCGAATCGAATCCGGCCTTGATCAACACCGATCCATTCGGCCAAGGCTGGATTTTTGTGCTCCAGATCGCCAACCCCGACGATCTCAAGAACCTAAAGGACGCTGCTGCCTACAAGGCGCAAATCGGATAGGGCTGACTCTGATTGACTGAAGTTAAAACTCAGTCCTTACCGAAAAGCAATTGTTCCACTCCGCGAAGCACCTCTTCGATCTTGATTGGGGCCGCGAAGAAACTGTAACCACTCAGGATGCCGCCCGAGATCATTTGGCTCTCTGGTTTCAGACTGCTCAGGCAAACCATCGGCGTTTCGCGCAGCGCAACATCCGTTTGGATCTCGCGCGCAAACAATTCCCGGTCCGGCGTGGTGGTAGTCGAATCGAGCAGGATCAAATCGGGTCGAAACCAGCGGGCCGAGTGCAGCGCGAATTGACTGTCGTGCTCCTCCTTGATCCAATACTTGCCGGTTCTTTCGAGGGCTCGCCTGATGATTCGGGTGACCCCCGGCTCACGATCAACCAGCAGAATTTTCTTGGGCAGAGTCATCACCCCGCTTTTCGAAGCATCCGATGTGCCATGGCCGTGGCCAAGCCAAGGAAGAAGTCGCGCTTTTTTCTTGCGTGGCGCTATGCTTAGTTTGGAATTCGATTGATGAGCGCAAAGCCCAAGCCGGCCCCGACCGAATTAAACTTTGAAACTGCAATGGATCGGCTTGAGGCGATTGTCGAGCAAATGGAATCGGGCAAGCTGCCTCTGGAAGATCTGATTGTTCGCTACGAAGAGGGAATGAATCTGGTCAAAGTCTGCCAGGAACGCCTGGCCAGTGCAGAGCAAAAGATCGAGATCATCGCCCACAACAATGCCGGAAAAACCGTCGTGAAAAATTTCGAATCAACCACCGAGACGGCGACGCCGGCCCTGACCGCGGAACCACGGGAGACCAAAAACGATGACGACGTCAGCCTCTTCTGAAAAAATTGCGCCCGCCAGTCTGCTGAAAGGAATCCAGTCTCCGGCGGACATCAAAGCGCTGTCGCGAACAAGATCTGCCCCAACTTGCTCAGGAGGTGCGCGAGGAATTGATCAAGGTTCTCTCCCAAACAGGCGGACATCTCGGTCCGAATCTCGGCGTAGTCGAGTTGACGATCGCGCTGCATCGCGTCTTCGAAACGCCGCGCGACCGGTTTGTCTTTGACGTCAGCCACCAGGGTTACGTCCACAAAATGTTTACGGGGCGGCTCGATCGCATCGCAACCATGCGCCAGTACCAGGGGCTGAACGGTTTTCTGCTGCGCACGGAGAGCGAACACGACTGCTACGGCGCAGGACACGCCGGCACCGCTCTGTCGGCCGGGTTGGGCATGGCGGTGGGGCGTGATTTGCGCCAGACCGACGATAACGTCGTGGTCGTGGCCGGTGACGCCGCCTTCACCTGCGGCATCAGCTATGAAGCGCTCAATAACGTCAACGCCCAAACCAAACGGTTCATCGTCGTCTTAAACGACAACGAATGGTCGATCGCCAAGAACGTCGGCGCGATCGCCAACTATCTAAACAGCATTGTCACCAATCCGACTTTCGCTCATCTCCACGATAAGGCGCGCCGGTTCGTCGAAGCGATCGCCGGCAAATCGGCCGTCCATCTGGCCCACAAAGTCGAGGAAGGCGTAAAAGGCCTGCTTGTTCCCAGCGTCATTTTCGAAGAACTGGGACTCCGCTATTACGGACCGATCGACGGCCACGACATTCCGCTTCTCACCCGCACCTTTGAATTCTTAAAGGACCAGAATGAGCCGGTCCTCCTCCACATTCTGACCAAGAAAGGCAAAGGTTACGAGCCGGCCATCAAGCAGCCCGACAAATTCCACGGGCTCGGCAAGTTCAAACTGGAGACCGGAGAAACGGTTCCTGCCCCGACGCCCACCTATTCGGAAATTATCGGAAAGACGCTGGCGAAATTCGCCGAGACCAATCAGAAGATCGTTGCCATCACCGCGGCCATGCCGAGCGGCACCGGCCTGGCTCATTTTGCCAAAGCTCACCCGACCCGCTATTTCGACGTCGGAATCGCGGAGGAACACGCCGCGCTTTTCGCCTGCGGCCTGGCCACGCAGGGAATGAAGCCGTTCCTGACGATCTACTCCACCTTCATGCAACGCGCCTACGACATGATCATTCACGACATCGCGCTGCAGAAGCTAAACGTCGCGCTCTGCATGGATCGCGCCGGACTGAGTGGCGACGACGGCCCGACGCACCACGGTTTGTTCGACATTGGTTATCTGCGGCACATCCCGAACTTCGTGCATATGCAGCCGAAAGATGAAGACGAGTTCGTCGACATGCTCTGGACGATGGCCAATTACAATTCCGGGCCGATCGCCATTCGTTACCCGCGCGGCGCCGGCACGGGGGCGAAGCCCAAGGCCGAACCGAAGCTGCTCGAGATTGGCAAAGCCGAAGTCGTGCAACACGGCCGCGACGTCGCGATTTTCGGACTCGGCAACATGTTCGAGGTGGCCCAGGAAGCGGCCCGCAAGCTGGAAGAGCAGGGTATCTCGGTCGCCCTGATCAATCCGCGATGGATCAAGCCGATCGACACCGGAACGCTGGAGTTTTTCGCCCGCAGTGTCGAGGTCGTGTGCACGATCGAGGATCACGTCCTGCACAACGGCTTTGGCTGCGCGGTCATGGAGCATCTGCACTCGCAAATGATCAACACTCCGGTCGTACGCATTGGATGGCCGGATGAATTTATCGAACACGGGACCATCCCGGTTCTTCGACAGAAACACGGCATAACCGCAGACGCGCTCGTCGAAAAAGTGCTGCCTCTCCTGCGCAAGCGCTCCCCGGTGCACTCGACCGTGGCCTGATTTCAAGAAGGTGAAGGACGACGTGATCCTTCGACCCTCCTCATCTTTCCGCTATGCCAGTCATCGAGGCGACTGACCTGACCAAAATTTACCGCAGCTACCGAAAGGAGCGCGGGTTATGGGGTTCGATCAAGGGGTTGGTCAAGCGGCAGTACGCCGAAACACGCGCCGCCGACCAAGTCTCGTTTCAGATCGAGGAAGGAGAATTCGTGGGCTTTCTCGGACCGAATGGAGCCGGCAAGACAACCGTTCTCAAGATGCTTTCCGGATTGCTCAATCCGAGTTCCGGCGAGGCGCGCGTGCTCGGCTTTATCCCATGGGAGCGGCGAAACGAAATGAAACGCCAGTTCAGTTTGCTCATGGGACAAAAAAATGCGCTCTGGTGGGATCTGCCCGCACAAGAATCTCTCGAACTAAACCGCGCGATTTATGGAATCGATCGTGACGCGTTTTACAAGGATTGTCGGCGGCCTGTCCGAACTGCTCGAAGTGGGAGACAAGATGAATGTGATGGTGCGTGAACTTTCATTGGGCGAACGCATGAAGATGGAACTCATTTCCGCCCTGATCCACGAACCGCGCGTGCTCTTTCTGGACGAACCAACCATTGGCCTGGACGTCGTCAGCCAAAAACGGGTCCGCGATTTTTTGCGCATCTACAACGAACAGCGTCCCATCGTGACGATGCTGACCAGTCATTACATGCAGGACATCGAAGAATTGTGCCATCGCGTGATTATCATCGATCGAGGCAAAATCTTTTTTGATGGCCCGCTCAGCGCGATCATTGATCGTTTTTCCGGGCACAAGATTCTCAGCCTGACCTTCGAAAAACAGGTGACCTACGACTTCAGCCCGTTCGGGGAGGTGATCGAGCAAACTCCGCTCTCCGTGCAGCTAAAAGTTCCGCGCGCCAAAGTCACCGAGACCTGCCGTCAATTGCTCGAAGCCTGCAATGTCAGCGACATTAACGTGCAGGAGTTGCCGGTGGAGGAAGTGATTCGTCAACTCTTCGGCGAGAGAAGCGTGCGGAAGGAGTCTGCCGCCACAGACGCCGCGGCCGTGGCACGCGCGTGATCTAACGGCGGGCTATGGCCTTGCGCAATTCCTGGACGTAAGCCGGATTCACTTCGAAGGCTGTCGCCGGGACCTCGGCGAGCTGCAGGTCCTCGCTATAGGGAATGCTTTCGACGAACCCGGCCGAAATCAAACTGTTCAAGGTGTCCGCCACATCTTCGAGTTCCATGCGCGCGTGATCCTGAATTTCGGCTCCGATCATGGCTTCAGTGAAGCCAATCGCGCGAACCACGGTCGCTTCCCGACCGGTCAGTTTGATAGCACGCATGGCTGTGAAAAAGCAGCTTCCATACCGGAAATTTCGGACTCCGAAAAGACCATGCTTGTTACGAGGCCGGCTCTTCAAGCTGCGGCAAAACACTTTGCTCCATTCCCTCAACAAACGAGGGGTATTTCGGAGTCCAGCCCAGGGCGCGTAACTTCGCATTCCTGACGCGTTTATTGCTTGTGCCCCGTTTGCGCGACGCCGCCGCGCTCCCAGTTGGGGGCAAGGGACGTTGCAATCGTTGGGCCAGCCACCGATAGCATTCGCTCTGCTCGACCGGGCTGTCATCTACGACGTTATAGACCTGGTTCCCAGTCCCCTCCCGACTCAGCAGGGCAAAGAGCGCGGTGGCCGCATCATCCCGATGCACTTGATTAATGAATCGATGGTTCCCCGGGTCTGCGACCGCTTCGCCCTTTAACAGTCTATTCAGCATGGCGGACCGGCCCGGTCCATAGATCCCGGCGAGTCGAGCCACGGTGCCGCCGCGTCCGCGGACCAGCTGTTCCGTTTCGACCAGAATCTTCCCGCTCTCGTGCTCGGGCGCGGCCGCGCTTTCTTCTGTGACCCATTCGCCGTTCCTCTGTGCATAAACGCTGGTGCTGCTCGTGAATAACAATCTCGCCGCGGCAATGTGCTCGAGCAGATGCCTCGCGCCCTCCAGATAAACACGGCGATAAAGATCGGCCTCACCCCCTCGCGTGCTGGCGCAATGGATCACTGCGTCAAAGCTTCCCGATCTCGCCGCCACCTGACGCTCATCCGCGAGATCGACAACGTTCGCCGAATAACCCCGGCGCGCCAAAAGCGCCGCCGACTTCGCGGAACGTGTCCAGCCTTCGACCTCCCAGCCCGTCTCGTGAAACAAATCGGCCACGGCCGTGCCGACATAGCCGCAACCGGCAATCAGAACACGCCTCACGCTCGACCTTCTCAGCCCGCCGCGGCCGCGATCTCAATCTCGTCAAAAGCGTTCGCCTGAATCGCTCGGACTTGTCGGAGGCGAATCAATTCCAGCAAAGCAAGAAAGGTCACGACGATTTCAACGCGTGAAGCAATCGCACCAAACAGATCGGAAAAGCGCAACCGGGGCCCGTCCGCGACACGACGGAGAATCACGTCGATCTTGTCGGAAACGGTAAAGTGTTCACCGAAGATTTCCCGCAGGTCTTCCCGCGCCTCGACCCGTTTAACGACATTCTGGAAGGCGTTGATCAATTGAAAAATCCCGACTTCGCCCAATCGCAAAGGCGAATCGGCCAGGGCGATGGCTGAGCCGCCATCGCGGGTAAACATGCGTTCCTGCTCAAGCTCGCGGGTGTGCAACTGCGCGGCCGCCTCTTTGAACTTCTTGTACTCGATCAATTGCCGGATCAAATCCCAGCGCGGGTCGCTTTCATCAACGTCGTCTTCCGGGAGCTGCTGATCCACCGGGAGCAGGCCGCGACTCTTGAGATAAATCAGATTCGCCGCCATCACCACAAATTCGCCGGCGATATCGATGTTCAATTCCTTGAAAGCTTGAAGATATTCGAGGTACTGGCTGGTGATGCGCTCGAGCGAGATGTCGTAAATATCGATCTCGTCGCGTTTGATCAGGTAAAGGAGGAGATCGAGCGGGCCTTCAAAGATCTCAAGCTTGACCTTGTAATCATTCTCCATGGGCGCGGGCCGATTGTAGGCAACGAGGCGGCAATGTAAACCGCGACCTTGGCTACTCGCTACTCGGCCACCATTTTGCGGTGCACCCAGACGCTATTCACGATCCCCAGACCGAACATGATCATGAGAACAAACGAACCGCTGTAACTAATCAGCGGCAGCGGAACTCCCGTAATCGGCAACATCGAAATGGTCATGCCGATGTTTTGAAAAATATGCGTAAAGATTAGCGCGGCAATCCCAATGACAAGGAGGAGACCAAATTGATCGCCCGCAAAAAAGGCGACAAAAAGACAGGTCAAAAGCAGCAGGGCGAACGCTCCGATGAGAAACATGCCTCCGACGAATCCCCACTGCTCGCCGATGGCCGAGAAAATGTAATCGTTGTGCACGGCCGTGGCCGGAAGAAACCCGAGTTCAATCTGGGTATTGGGCGCCTTGAAACCTTTGCCGGCCCAGCCACCCGAACCAATCGCGATCAAGGATTGATTGATGGCCCAGGCCGATCCTTGCTTGTCGATGTCCGGATTGATGAAAGCCGTGATTCGCTCCTGCTGATAAGGCTTTAACCCGAGATTGATCGCGATGGGGATAAAAGTAAGGGCGATCAGGATGACACAGATCAGGTATCGCAAAGGCAGGCCGGCCACAAACAGCAGCGCCAGCAACACAGGGGCCCAAATGATGCATTCGCCGAGGTCCGGTTGCATCAGGATGAGGAGACAGGGCGCTCCCGCAATCGCGCCGCATAAAAGCAACCGCAACATGGGATGCATCTGGCGGAACTGACTCAGGAAAAGGGCCAGGACCATGATCCCCGCCACCACCGCGAGCTGCGCCGGCTGAAAGTTTATCGGCCCGATGTGCAACCAACTGCGGGCCCCGTACACTTTAGATCCGTACAGTTTCGTCAAAACGAGGAAAAAGAGTCCGGCCAGATACATCGGCAGCGCGCCCCAGCGGATCCAGTGATAATCAATCAAGCTGGTAAACATGAAGGCGAACAAACCCACGACCACCCAATTGACCTGTTTTCGCCAGAAGTCGGTCGCGACAGAATCTTCCCTCATGTAGGTGGCGCTGTAGATCGCGATCACTCCGAAAATCGCGAGCGCCAGCATGTTGGCGAGAAGCAGCCAATTAAGTCCCAGTAATTTGCGAAGAAATGGTGTCATGGAGTTCCAAGGCCCACCACCGCCGACGGAGGCGGTAGACAAAAGATTATAGGCACGTTTGAGAGATCCGTAAAACCGGGGGCAGCCATGTTGCCGCCCGAGAATGCCCTCTCAGAATGCAGTAGGTGAAGCGACACATTCCTAACCCCGATTTTCTTTCAAAAGGGCGCCTATCATATCGTAAGTATCTCTGTATAAGATATTTGTAAGTTCGATAAGAAATTATCCAACGCGTTCCATTGTCTACCGGTCAAACCCTACGAGAGTGGGTTTTAGCAGGAAAAGTGAGGTGAACGAGGGAGCACGATAATGGCAAAAACGGCAAGGGCGACTAAACGGAAGTTGGCTCATCCAAGGCTGCCTATGCAGCGGCAGTTGAATCTGCGGCAGGAGGGAAAGCATTTCGATTTGCAGCGGATATTCGAACGCCTGAACGAGCGTTATTTTCGCGGCCGACTTCGCGGCTACAAGGTTCAGTGGGGACGACGGCGCAAACGACGGCCTCGGGAATGTTTCATTTTCGGGACGATTCAGGAGGAGGATCGTGTCATCCGAATCAATCCGTCACTGGATCAGGCTTTCGTTCCGCTTTGGTTCTTACAGTACGTGCTTTACCACGAAATGCTTCATTCCGTCGTGCCGGATGAGACCACGCGTGGAGGAAAACGACGCGTCCACACCGAAGAATTTAATCGCCGCGAACGCAAGTTTCGGGGTTACCGCCGCGCCCGACGCTGGGAAGAAAACAATCTCGCGCGCTTCCTGCGCTAACCCACCCTAGTGTTGCTCCGTTCTCGCGGCCGACCCGAAATCAGACGGCGAGGGGGTCGTCGCTACGTTCTTTTTGATCAGGTACCAAAGGGTGGTCGCGAGGAGGAGGGATATCAACTTCGCCCGCCAGTTTTTCAGGATCAGTCTCTTCATAGTTACCTTGCAATAGGATTTCGGAGATGCGTTGCCTAAACGTTTCCGGCGTAAAGTTGCGCTCGATACGTCGCCGGTGACAAATCGAAATTCCACCTGTTTCTTCCGAGACCACGATGGCCACGGCGTCGGACTCCTCCGTAATGCCAAGGCCGGCGCGGTGGCGTAAACCGAGACTTCGGTCGAGCGTTTCACGCTGGCTAACCGGGAAAATGCAGGCGGCGGCCGCGACCCGGCCATTACGGACGATGACTCCGCCATCGTGTAAAGCTGCCTTGGGGTGAAAAAGGGTGAGCAGAAGCTCGACCGGAAAATTCGCCGTCGATTGTGACGCCGGTTTCCTCGTAAACCCGAATCGAAGTATCCCGTTCAATCGCGATGAGCGCGCCGAATTGCTTGTTGGCCAGTTGCGTAACGGCCTCGACAATGTCGTGCACCGTCTCACGCTTCTCACTGCTGAGAGAGAAAATGGGATGGCCGCCCAGCTCTGCGAGGGCCGCGCCGCAGTTCCGGTTGAAAGATCACAACAAGGGCGACGGCCAGGAATACGGAAAAGCTGCGCACGATCCACCCGATCACGACCAGGTTTAACAAGGTGGAAATCAAGGTCAGGGTAAGAAAAACAATGGCCAGACCGGTCAAGACCTTGGCCCCGCGCGTGCCGCGAAAATAGAGGTAGCCGTAGTAGATGACCACGCTCAGCAAAATGATCTCGAAAATGCTGCGCCAACTCAGAAGCCAAAGATGAAAAATCTGCTGAATCATCTTTCCAGAATTGCGTCTGTTACGCGCAGCGCCTGCACGTTCTCCCTCACATCATGAACCCGAAAGACATCCGCGCCCCGCGTCCGCAGCAGCGCAGTCAGCGCCACGGTCGGACTGAGGCGATCGGCCATTTCGGATGCGCCCGTCAGTTTTTCCAGAAAAGACTTGCGCGAAACGCCCACCACGAGCGGGCGGTCGCTGACCCGCAGTTGCTCCAGATTTCCCAACAGCTCGAGATTGTGCTCAAGCGTTTTACCGAATCCGATTCCCGGATCAAACGCGACGGCCATGGGATCAATGCCGCACTCTAGGGCGCGCTCAGATTGTTGTCGAAAAAAATCACCGATGTCATTTACGACGTCATGATAACGCGGCGCGACTTGCATGGTTCTTGGATTTCCCTGCATGTGCATGATGACGAGCGCGGCCCCGCGTTGCGCAATCAGTGGCAGCATCGCCTCATCGGCACGCGCCCCCGGTCACATCGTTCACGATTACCGCACCAGCCTCCAGCGCAGCCCGTGCCACATCCGCCTTCGAAGTATCAATTGAGATGAAAACCTCCGTCTGACGCCGCAATTCCCTGATCACCGGAATCACGCGGCCTAATTCTTCCTCGGCCGAAACCGGCTCGGCGCCCGGGCGCGTCGACTCACCACCGACGTCGATGATCTGCGCGCCTTCGGCCGCCATGCGCAAGCCGTGGGCGATCGCCTTGCTGACATCGAAGAACTGCCCGCCGTCCGAGAATGAATCAGGTGTGACATTCAAGCACGCCCATGATCATGCCCCGGTGCGAAAGATCGACCACGCGACCGCCAATTCTCCAATGCCTCGCACCCATTACGGGTGAGACTATCAAAGAGACGGAAATATTCGAACTGAGGCTGGGCTCAGGGCCGGGAACCTAATCCGAGACCCGACGCACCGATTGGGTGAAGACCTATTTGTGCCGCGCATAACGGCCCATCAGTTCGCCCTCTGCCAAAACGTGGCCCTTCATCTGGGCCTCGACCTGCGCGCGCTTCGCACCGGCCGGTAAATCCAACTCACGATCCAGCGCGAAGATCTTAAAGAAATAACGATGAGTCCCCGAGGGTGGGCAAGGTCCACCATAACCGGCTTTCCCAAAGTCGTTCGTCCCGGCCACACCGCCGGCTGTGCTTCCCTCGGCCACTGCCGTCGTCTTTGGATCGATGTTCCAAAGCAGCCAGTGCGTGAAGAGGCCGCCGGGCGCATCCGGATCATCCACCATCAGCACCAAACTGCGGGCCGCAGAAGGAATTTCGTGAAATTGCAAAGCTGGGCTATGGTTACCCCCATCGCAGGTGAACTTCGCTGGAATGTTTTCACCTTGTTGAAACGCGGAACTCGTGATCTTGATCCTGGCCGGTCCGGCCGCCATTGCTGAAAGAGCAAGCCCGGACAGCGCGATTACCCAGACACTCTGCACCATGTTTCTGCGAGACAACATCGACTCCTTTGAATTTCCTTACGCGAGCAAAGGCAGTCAAATCGTATCCTTTGCATGAAAGAAAATAAGACCGGTATCCGGCAGCGCATTCTCGAGCTGCTCGGCCAGAAAAATTATCGCCCGCTTGATAAAATCGAGATAGCGCGGGCCCTCGCCTTGAAGCCCCCGCAGCGGCGCGAACTCCGCAACATTCTGCAGGAAATGGAGCGCGCCGGAGAAGTCGCCCGCATTCGAAAGAACCGTTACGTCCTGCCAGGCGAAGCCGATCTCGTCACCGGCACCTTGTCCATTCACCAGTCCGGCTTCGGATTTCTGGTCACCGAAAAGCCGGGTGAACCCGACATTTTCGTGTCGGCCGAGAATACCGGCACCGCGATGAACGGTGATCGGGTGGTCGTGCGCATCACGCGCGAGGCCGCCCCGGCGCCGCGCAAGGATCGGCACGCCCGGGCGGAAGGCCGCGTGATCGGATTTTGGAACGAGCGCACGACACCATCGTGGGCACACTGCAACAGTCGCGGAATTTTCTACTACGTCGTGCCCGACGATCCACGACTCGTGCACAATGTTTATGTCCAGGCTGTAGCGGCGACCCATGACCGCCGGGCAGCGGATCGCAAAGACAATCGGCGGTCGCAGACCGCCGCTACAGTTGGGGACAAAGTGGTGGTTCGCCTCGACTCCTGGGAGTCGCGTCACGTTAACCCGGAAGGCGAGATAATCGAAATGCTCGGGCCGGCCGACGCTCCGGGGGTCGATCTGCTCTCGATTATTCGGAGTTATCATCTGCCGACTGAGTTTCCGAAGAATGTGCTCGATGAAGCCAACCGGATTTCCAAGACGGTTGAGGACGATATGATCGAAGGCCGGGAAGATCTGCGCGAGAAATTCATCGTCACGATCGATCCGGATGACGCCCGTGATTTCGACGATGCGATTGATGTGGAGAAGATCGGGAGCGACGGCTGGCGCCTGGGTGTTCACATCGCCGATGTGGCGGCTTATGTGACACCGGGCAGCGCGCTCGATCGCGAAGCGCGCAAGCGCGGCAACAGCGTTTATCTGCCCGATCGAGTTATCCCCATGTTGCCCGAGCGATTGAGCAACGGCGTCTCCAGTCTCAATCCCGGTGTCAATCGTCTGACCCACTCCGTCTTCATTCAATTCGACAACCACGGACGCGTGACCGCGGCCCGCTTCGCCCGAAGTGTGATCCGAAGCGCGCGACGGCTGACTTATAAGGAAGCTTACGCCATCCTGAAGGCGCCCCCGCGCGATCAATTGAGCGAGCGCCTTCACGCCGCCTGGGAGCTGGCGGCTCTGCTGCGGCGAAAAGCGTTTCGAGCACGGCTCACTCGATCTCGATTTTCCAGAAGTCAAAGTGCGGCTTGATCAAACTGGCAAGCCGATTCAGCTCGAGCGCATCGAGAATGACGAATCGCATCAGCTGATCGAGGAATTCATGCTCGCCGCAAACGAGGCGGTGGCGAGCGAGTTAAAGAACCGATCGATCCCAACCATTTATCGTGTCCACGAAAACCCCGACCCGGAGAAACTGGCCGAATACCGGGAATTGGTTTTGAGTTACCATTATAAAGTGGGCGACCTGACGCAGCGTCGCGAACTCCAACGTCTGCTTGCCTCGACCGCGGAAAACCGGAAGAACAGGTCTTGAAGATTGGGCTGCTCAAAAGCCTCAAGCGCGCCCGTTATGTGCCAACACCCGCTCGGGCATTATGGCCTGGCCAAAACCAACTATCTCCATTTTACGAGCCCGATTCGCCGTTACGCGGATCTGATCGTCCACCGCGCCCTGGCCGACCGTGAGCAAGGACGGTCACCAAGGTCGGATATGGGGCAGCTTGCTTCCATTGCCGAACACATCTCGACCACGGAACGGACGGCCGCCGAAGCCGAGATGGATGCCGTGCGAATGAAGAAGCTCGAATTCTTCGAGCGCCAGTTGACCGAGCGCGATCCGCAGGTGTTCCGAGCGACCGTAGTGGAGGTTCGGAACTATGGATTGTTGATCGAATTACCGGACGTGCTCTTGACCGGTCTCGTGCATATCTCGTCCATGGCGGACGATTTTTATGTGTTCGAGGCGGCCCAACGCCGTTTGACCGGGCGCCGTTCGCGCAAGCATTTCGCGGTGGGCGACGAGCTGCGGGTCTATGTCGCCCGGGTCGATCGATTCAAGCGGCAGATTGATTTTGCCCTCGCGGACGAGCGGAAACGCGCGAGTCCGCCACGGCGGCGGAGGTGACTTTTAACGCAAACGACAGCTAAATGATCGCTGCTGTGGGATCTTGGCACACAGAATCTTCTTTCATTCTTTCAAAAGAGCGCCTTAGAATCGCCGCCTTTGGGAATGGACAATATTATAGAGGCCAAGGAGCTCCAGATTGAGCGCAAGCACTTTCACGTGGAGTTCCGTGAAAATGATCGCGGCAAGTTCCTGCGTATCACGGAAGAGGCGCACGGCCGGCGTAATACGATCATCATTCCGAGCACGGGCGTGGACGACTTCACGGCCGCGATCGGGGAGGTGCTGGCGGGCGCCGAAAACGCCCCGGCTTGATCGGAAACCCGTCGCCTCACTGCGAAGAGTAAGACTGGCGTTTAATGTTCTGAGTCCGCGTGCAGCCATCCGGCGCGTTGACACGCCAAGGCGGGGACTTATTTTGCGCTTCCTGCGATAGACATTTCCATTCTTTTCATGTCCAAAAATAAGAAAACGGCCCGGCACGCCTCAAAATCCAGGGGCTCAGCAAGACGAAAAGCGACCGTCGCTCCGTCGAAGAAGTCGAAAGCACGCTATGTGTATTATTTCGGCGACGGCCAGGCCGACGGCGCTGGCAACATGAAGCCGCTGCTTGGCGGCAAAGGCGCCAATCTCGCCGAGATGACGCGCATCGGTCTGCCCGTTCCTCCGGGTTTCACCATTACGACGGAGGTGTGCACGTATTTTTACGAGAATAAGCGGACTTACCCGCCCGAACTCAAGGCGCAGGTCGCGGCGGCCCTTGAAAAAGTCGAAAAATCTGTCGGCAAGAAGCTTGGCGACAAAGATCGCCCCCTCCTGGTTTCGGTCCGGTCCGGGGCACGAGATTCGATGCCGGGAATGATGGACACCATTCTCAATCTGGGAATGAACGATGCGACCGTCGAAATCATTGCCCGTCAGACGCGCAACTCCCGGTTCGCCTGGGATTCGTATCGACGGTTCCTGCAAATGTACGGCGACGTCGTCATGGGCGTGCAGAAACGCCCGGGTGAGGATCACGAACCGTTTGAAAGCGTGATCGAACACTTAAAGGATCAACGCTACGGGAAGCATGATTTTCCCGATGTGAAGCTGACCGTGACTGATCTCAAGGAACTGGTTAGACTTTTCAAGGCCCTGATCAAAGAACGGACTGGAAAATCTTTTCCCCAGAACGCCCACGAACAGTTGTGGGGCGCGATCGGCGCCGTCTTCGGCTCGTGGATGAACGATCGCGCGATTGTTTATCGGCGGAAATACGGAATCCCGCACGATTGGGGGACGGCCGTTAACGTGCAAACCATGGTCTTCGGCAACATGGGAGATACCAGCGCCACGGGAGTGGCCTTCACTCGCGATCCGGCCAGCGGCGAGAAGGTTTTCTATGGTGAATATCTGATCAACGCTCAGGGAGAAGACGTGGTCGCAGGCGTTCGCACCCCCCATCCGATTGCCAACCTGGCCAGGGAAATGCCGGCCGCGCACAAGGCGCTTCTCAAAGTGCGAGCCCTCCTCGAAAGCCACTTCAAAGACATGCAGGACCTCGAATTCACGATCGAGGACAAGCGTCTTTACATTCTGCAAACCAGGAACGGCAAGCGGACTGGACACGCCGCCGTACGCATCGCCGTCGAAATGGTGGCTGAGAAATTGATTTCCAAGCGAGACGCGGTGAAGCGGATTCCCGCGGATTCACTGGCCCATCTGCTTGCTCCGATTTTCGACCGGCAATCGGTCCGCGCTGCAAAACGCATTGGCAACGGGCTTCCGGCCGGGCCGGGCGCGGCGTCAGGACACGTCGTGTTTAGCGCGGAGGAGGCCGTCGCCCGTTCGGAAAAAGGAGAGAAAGTCGTGCTGGCGCGAATTGAGACTTCTCCGGAAGACCTGCGCGGGATGATTGCGGCGGAAGGGATTTTGACGGCCCGCGGCGGCGTTTCCTCTCATGCCGCGCTGGTCGCACGGCAAATGGGAAAAGTATGCGTCTGCGGAGCGCTCGGCATTCAGATCGATTATCAGAAGCGGATCCTCAACGCCAGCGGCACAACCTTAAAGCAGGGAGATTACATCTCGATCGACGGAACGAGCGGCGAGGTTTTTGCCGGCGAAGTAACGACCGCACCTTCGGAGATCGTTCAGGTCCTGGTCGATCGAACGCTCGACGCGAAGAAAAGCGCCATCTACCGGCAATTCGCCAGGCTCATGACCTGGGTGGACGAATTCCGGACCCTCGGCGTGCGCACCAACGCGGATTCGCCCGATCAAGTGGAAAATGCCGTGGCCTTCGGAGCCGAAGGAATCGGTCTCTGTCGAACCGAGCACATGTTTTTTGAAGGCGACCGGATCGACGCGATGCGGGAAATGATCCTGGCCGGGAGCAAGGAGGATCGCGCCCGAGCCCTCGCGAAATTGTTGCCCTATCAGCGACAGGATTTCGCCGGCATTTTCCGGGCTCTCAAGGGACTGCCCGCCACTATCCGGTTCCTCGATCCGCCGTTGCACGAATTTCTCCCACAAGATCACGCCCAACAGCTCGAACTCGCCAACAAACTACGGCTTCCCGTGGAAAACATTTCGCGCCGCGTTCGCGAGCTGCATGAGTTTAATCCCATGCTCGGCCATCGCGGCTGCCGGCTCGGAATTACCTTTCCGGAAATCTCCGAAATGCAGGCGAGGGCTGTGTTCGAGGCGGCCGCCGAAGTGCAAAAGGAGGGCATCAAGGTGCGACCCGAGATCATGATTCCACTGGTCGGATTTCCGCGCGAACTCAAATTACAAATCGATATCGTCCATCGCGTAGCAGGCGAAGTGGCGAAGCCGCGCGGTGTAAAATTCCATTACCTTGTCGGAACAATGATTGAGATTCCGCGCGCCGCCCTCGTGGCTGACGAGATTGCGCGAGACGCACAATTTTTCAGCTTCGGGACAAACGATCTGACCCAGACAACTCTGGGAATGAGCCGGGACGATTCCGGCACCTTTCTGCCGGCTTACGCCGAGTTGGACATCGTGGCGACGAATCCCTTCGCGTCGATCGATCAACAGGGTGTTGGACGGCTGATGGAAATGGCCTGCACGCTGGGCCGAAAATCGCGCCCCGAGATCAAGCTGGGCATTTGTGGCGAGCACGGAGGCGAGCCGGGCAGCGTCAAGTTCTGCCACGGTCTCGGTTTGAACTACGTCAGCTGCAGCCCGTTTCGCGTGCCGATCGCGCGATTGGCCGCCGCTCAGGCCGCGCTGGCCAACTAGCCACGCAAAAGGATGGGCGTCGGCGCCGGAGAGTTTATTTTTTGCTCGCGTCGCGATACGACACCCAGGCGTTCCAGGCGCGCTCCCAATTCTGTTTGGCGGCCCAACACTGCGCCTCCAGAACGTGAAAATAAGCGGGTGCGTTGGCGCGCTCGCTGAAATGGCGCGCCGTCAGAAGTGCGTCATCGACACGGCCGCGCTGCATCTGGTCGCGATACAACGCGTAGCCCGCTGCATAGTTGTCGGGATTCGCGTAATATCGATTCTGCAATTCTTCGAGGGAACCGCTTCCGGAAATGCGAGGCATGGCCACGGCCTCTCCGAAACGCTGGGTCAGTTCATAGGCGGAACGAAAATTATTCTTGCCAGCATCGTATTTGGCCAAACCGAGCCAGGCATACCGTACCCATTCCGGGTGTTGCTGAGTCTGTCCCGCCAGCACCTCCAAATCACCGCGTTCCGCCCATAATGAGAAGAGAGCCAATTTTTCCGTCTCGGTGAAAGTGTGCAAATCCGGTTCGTTCTGCAGCAAACGCTGCAGCTCGTGGTTAAAGAACGGACCGGAAACGCGGTTTAGATAGGCCAGCACGAGATCATGTTGCGTCAGCCCCACTTCCTCGAGGATATGTCCCACCTCCGGATTCTCGATCGCTGCCTTGTTGAGCATGCCGGCATACACTTCCAAACGTTGCGAACCCGTTTGAGTGCAACGCAACGCTTCGCGCCAGGCGGTCGCCGCCAAGACCGGCTGCGATGATAACCAGGCGTTGCCTTCCGCGAGCGGCACTTCATAAGCGTTGGGTTCGAGAAACCGGGCACGACGAAAATCGGCCACCGCCTGATCAGATTGCTTTGCGCTTACTTCTGCCAGAGCGCGGGAAAAATACAGTTGCCAGTCGAGCGGGGCCCATTGCAATGCCCGGGTATTTAACGAAATCGACTCCGGAAAATTAAGATCGCGCAGGGCGATGGGCGCGAGTTGTTTTACGCTGGCCACGCCGACCGAGCCCGGAAGCAGCATTGTTCCGCCGGCAGCAATCAACCAGGAGAAACCGCTGATCAGGAAAAGCAGTCCGACAATTCGGAAAAGAACCGGCAGGCCGCGACTTGCTTTGAAGTGAAGCGGCCGATGCAGGCAGAGTCCGAGCAGGAAGATTCCGGCGTAGGCCGTTCCGACGCGGTGCCCGGAAACGTCAAGCAGGCCGTGAATCGCAAAGGCGATCGCGCCCAGTAACGCCGCCAGCCGGAAGCGTTGGTTTGTGCCTTCCTGCAAGGGAAAGACGCGACGAAGCAACAGAACTGCGCCGGCCAAGGCGAGGAGAACAGCGGGCCAGCCCATTTCGGTCCACAGCCAGATCCAGTCGCTTTCCGGATGCAACACACGCGAATGGCCTAACGATTCGCGCCGGAAAAGGGCGAACACCGGATCGAAGTTGCCGAGACCAATTCCGCACCAGGGCGACGCGCGAATGAGTTGGAAAGCATCGTGAAAAATCTTCCAACGAAAATCCATCGTCAGACCGGTTCCTCCAAAGCCGTGCAGATGAAACCGTTCCAGGGTTTGACCGCCCAGGAGCAGAATCGCCGTGAGCAAGAGCAGCAGAAACGAAAATCCCAGCGCGATCCACGCGCCCGAACGCTGCCGCAGCGCGACCACTGCGATCCACAGGGCGCTGCCCCCAACGAGAATCGCCATGCCAGCCCGCGACAAATTGAGAATGATTGCGGCCACTAAAACGCCCAGAGCCAGCAGCCAGAAAACCCAGCGCTTTCGCCCGTGACGGATGTCGTCTTGTCCGCAGGCGAGCAGAACAATCGAAGCAATCCCAAAAAGGTCGCCTGTTTGGTTGCGGTTGGGAAACGGACCGAAGCCGCGCTGATTGATCCAAAAAGGAAAAGGGGCTCGCGCAAAATAAAGCAGGATGGAAATCGCGGCCAATACCACGATGCCGGCCGCGAAAAGGCGAAATTGGAAGCGAGCGGATCGAAGCTCCATGTCTTGTGTGCTGACGAAGTAGAGCCAGCTCAAGCCGGCCACGAGGCTGACGAGACCGGTCGCGGTAATCCATGGCTGGGGGGAAACAGTTGCCGGCAGCAGGAGCCCGAAGTCATCGACCAAGGCCGTTCGCCAGGCCGGGAAAAAGAACCAGTGCGCAGGCAGGAAAGCGACCGCTGCCAAGGCGATGAACAATGCCAGGACGCAGTTCGTAGTCGGTCCGAGGGAGAGGCGCGGTGGTCGGACGATCAAGAGCAGTCCGAGCAAGGCAACGACAACTCCCTCGGCCCATTTTTGGGTAGCTCCGCCGAGAAAACAGGCCAGCACCGGGATCAGCGCGGTGGCGGTGTTGCTGGCCCATCGGGTCCCGGGCTGGTGCCGGTGGGTCGATTCGGACTGAACGGGATCTGACATTACCCGGGGAACATTAGCATTGGTATGGGAATAGCTAGTTGCTTAGGCAGCTACGCAGACCTGCTGCGGCCGTATGTTAGCGCCTAGTGTACCACGAGTTAAAGGCCCGCGGCCGTTATGTAATTTGCGTCCTCGGCATCCACAATAGCCATGGTCACGCAACGGACGACGGGTCTCTACCGCCTTTTTCTGCTCTGCCAGATCATCATGGTGGCCGTTCTTTTCTGGGCGGGTGTCTGGATCATGATCACCTTTTACTCGCCCAGCGCAGAACTGACCTGGCGGCGTTACAGCATCTACTGTGGTCTGCTCGTCATCGGCATGTGCCTGGAAGCGCTCTCTCGCTCCAAGAACTATTTCCTGCAGGATGAGTTACTGCGCCCCCACCGGCTCAGTATACGACAGACTGTGGCCAGCATCGGTTTACTGGTGCTTTATCTGATCGCCACCAAGGACGGGTTCATCTCTCGAATGTTCTTTTTCAACTTCGTGCCCTGGTTATATGTGGCTTTCCTTTTCTCCCATCACTATCTCCCGTCCCTTCTGGCACGCAGCATCTTCCGGCGCGAAGAAAAAACGCTCCTGGTTGGTTCGACCCGCAAAGCGGCCCTGCTGGAGGATTGGTTGCGGCGCAAAGCCGAGATTGGGCTGCGCACCGTGGGATTGATCTGTGATGAGAAAATCGAAACGGATGGGCTCGCAGTTCCCATCGTGGGCGGGTCCGCTCAACTCGAGAAAGTCATTCGCGACCGTGACATCACTCAGGTGATCCTCCTCGAGTTCCCGCTGTTTACAGAAGCCAATCAGGCCGTCATTCGGATCTGCGATCAACTCGGCGTCCGGCTCTTCATTTTGAGCGATCTGGAAGAAAGACTCCGCCATTCCGTGACTCACTTCGAAGACGGCGGATTTCGTTTTCTCGGCCTGCGCGAAGAGCCCTTGGAGAATCCTTTGAACCGCTTTTTCAAGCGCGCCATCGACCTGGCGATCGCCATACCGGTCATGCTCTTCGTCTTTCCGATTCTGGTCGTGCTCGTCTTCATCGCGCAACGATTGCAATCCCCTGGCCCACTGTTCCATGTGCAGGGCCGCGCCGGCATGCAGAATCGAAAGTTCAAAATCTACAAATTCCGCACCATGCGTCCCGACCACGCGGATCTCTCGCGCCAGGCGCACAACGGTGACGAACGCGTTTATCCTCTGGGCAAGTGGCTTCGCAAATTGAGCATCGATGAGGTCCCGCAGTTTTGGAACGTCCTCCTCGGCGACATGAGCATCGTCGGCCCGCGACCACACTTGATCGAACACAATAACCGCTTCGCCCGCCTCATGGAGAATTACCACGTCCGCGCTTTTGTGAAGCCGGGCATTACTGGGCTCGCCCAGGTCCGCGGATTTCGCGGAGACGCGCGCGATAATTCCGACGTCGAGAATCGCGTGGCCTGTGACATCGAGTATCTCGAGAACTGGAATATCTCGCTCGAGTGCGGCATTATCTTGCGCACCTTCGCGCAAGTCGTTTTCCCGCCGCACACGGCCTACTGAGCGCGGCGTTTCGCCGTCAATTGCTCACAACGAACTCAACTGCGCCACGAATTTTCCCAGGACGCGACCTTGTTCGAACTGCTCAACATAAGTGCGACCAGCCTGACCCCAGGCGCGCAGTCTTTCGCGGTGGCCAGCTAAATCCGATAGAATTCTGGCCAGCTCGGCCGGTTGACCCGGGGGCACGTTAACGCCAAAACCACCCGCGGCGACGGCACGGGCCAGGGCGCTCTCTTCATCAGCCACCGTCACGACCGGGCTGGAATGCGCGAGCGTGACCAGGAGCTTGCTCGGAAAAAAGGCGTTGCCCGAGCCGCTCTGCTGCGTGATGACCGAGACGTCCGCGTCGACCAGCAGTTCCTGGTAGGCAACCCCGGCCTGGAGAGGCAAAAGCGAGACGTTCGCCAGCCGTCGATCGCGGATGCCTGCTTCGAGCGCATCGCGTTCGGCACCATCGCCGCAAAGCACAATCCGGATGTTGGACTGCGGGACAAGAAATTCCGCGGCCGCGAGCAGGATTTCCAGTCCCTGCTTTACGCCGAGGTTGCCCGCGTAGATGGCAAGGAATTCATCCGCGGCAAATCCATGTTTTCGCCGGAAGCTTCCATGCGCAGGAATTTCGGCGGGCGCGGGCAGAATAACGCTATTGGGATACAGGATAAGTTTTTCCTCCGGCACACCCTTGCGTCGAAAGGCCGCAACAATCTCCTCGCTGATTCCGGAAACGCGCGCGGCCTGTTGGTAAGCAAACGCCTCAAGCCCAAAAAGAGCCCGGGTCAACCAGCCTGGTTTCAGCATGCCAAGACCAACAGCCGCGTCCGGCTGCAAATCCTGCACATGAAAAATAAAGGGCGCTTGCTTGAGTCCCGCGACCGCCCAGACCGCCGCCCCGAGTGCCAGCGGCGGTGAGGCGATGAAATAAACATCGGGCCGCTTGAGCGACAGGACCCGAATGGTCGAGGTCAGAACAAAGGTGGCTTCGTGGACGATTCTCTTCCA
The DNA here is from genome assembly GCA_963788855.1 of uncultured Verrucomicrobiae bacterium. Lineage (GTDB taxonomy): Bacteria > Verrucomicrobiota > Verrucomicrobiia > Chthoniobacterales > UBA10450 > CAWBIE01. The sequence continues at coordinate 211,261 of CAWBIE010000001.1, read as the reverse complement.
AGCCGACACATGTCTGGGGACGAAGTGCCAGCACCGGTGAACAGGCACTCCGTTGATTCGGTCCGTTCGGTAAAGCAAACCCCGATCCCGAGCGTCTTTTCGCCAGGCCGGATAGTAGGCAAACGTGCTGACCATCTCGACGTCGTGACCTTCGCGCTGCAGGAATTCGCACAAAGCCACGTTATGCGGAGCAATCCCGGTGATTTCGGGCGCATAGTTTATGCCCCACACAATTACGCGCATCGGAAGCTTCTAGCTTTGGGGATCGGACGCTCGTCGTAGTTCGTAAGTCTTGGCCACCGAAAGAAACTCATAGGTCGCGTGCAGGCGGGCGAAGTAATATCCGTCCCGTCCATCGAGAAATCCTTTTTGCCAAACGAAGACGTAAAGAAATCTGAGCAGCGGGCGAAAGGGAAGCCGTTGCGAAAGCATCTTGAGCCGGCGCCTGCGCTCGACCCGTTTGTGGCTCAAACCGGCGGAACTTTGCGCGAGGAATTTATCGGCCGCCACGCGCGCTTCCCAATTGGAATAACGATTATGCTTCTCGATGAAGACTTCGACGGAGGGAAAGGCGTAGTGGTCGATCTCGCATCGTAAGCGAGCCGTTCGGCCCTCGACCATGACGTGTTCGTGGACCTCGTTGTCTCCGCTCCGGGTATCCGCATCCGTCAATTGTTCGTAACGGCCGAGGGCGTGACGGAAGAGGCGCAGATTCCAGTTTGGATAATAAGAGTGCCGAAGCCAGCGCCCGAGAAAAAAGAACCGGCGATTGATCCAATACCCGACGATGTCGGTGGCCCGGGCGATAGCCTCCGAAATTTCCGGAGCGCGCTCCGGGCGGCATCGCCTCATCGGCATCCAGAATCAGAACCCAATCGTTTTTGAATTGAATGTTCTGCAACGCCCAATTCTTTTTTTTTGGCCAGGTGCCGTTAAATTCAAACTGCACCACCCTGGCCCCATGGGCCTGGGCGATGGCTGCGGAATTGTCAACGCTCTGCGAGTCAATCACCACGATCTCATCCGCCCACGCCACCGAGGAGAGACACCGATCCAGATTTTCCGATTCGTTCTTGATCGGGACAAGAACGGAAACCGGCACGCGAGCGATCATCGGTGGCGCAATACCTTACAAGGATTGCCCGCCGCAATCACATTTTCCGGGACATCACGGGTAACCACCGAACCGGCGCCGATCACACTGTGCGCACCGATCTTCACTCCGGGCAGGACGAGCGCGCGCGCGCCGACGAACGCATCTTCACCGATCGTGATCTTCGCCGTGACCAGTGGGTGCGCGGGATGCTCAAAATCATGACTCCCGGTACTCAAATACGCCTCCTGGGCAATAATCGCGCCGGCACCCACTTCGATCTCACCCAGACTGTAAAGATTGGCCCGGTCGCCCAGACACGCCCGATCGTGGAGAGTCACGTTCCAAGGAATTGCAATGCGCGCGCGTTGATGCACAAACGGTTTTCCGTCAATCTTCGCATCGAAAACTCTCAACCAAAAAAGCCGCCACTCGTTCAAGGGCTTGGGCGTCCAGATACAGAAGACAACCCAGCAAAACTCCCAAAGCACGCGCACGCTCCTGTTGAGACCCGACCAGGGCGATTCGTACGGGGATCGCTGCTCCGGATTAACGATTTGCGCTTCCGACATTAAATCTCTGCCTCAACGGAATGGAAATCGTCCACGAATCGATCGGCCACGCGCGGTAGCGAAAACTCGGTCGATTTGCGGTAACCTGCCTCCGCTACCCGCGCGAGCAAGATTTCATCGGCGACGAGACGTTCGATCTTCTCGCCCAAAGCCGACGCCGGATCCTTCGAACGATGGTCAAAAATAAATCCGGTTTCGTTTTCGCAAATAAAATCGGAAAAACAATCGAGATCCGAAACGAGCACGGCAGATCGATGCGCCATCGCTTCGAGCGGAGCCAGACCGAACGATTCGCCTTCCTCGGCCAACGACGGATAGACGAAAAGTCTGGCCGCGCGAAAGTTCCGCTCCAGCTCGGCGGCGTCAAACACGGCACCGGCAAACGTCACCTGAGGCCCAGCTCTTTCGGCAGTTTGCCTCAGGGAAGCAAGGTAGGATTTCCCTCCTCCTCCCAATCTCTCTTCTGCCGGTCCGAGAATCATCAGCTTCCACTCAGCAAAAACAGTGCGCGCCCTGACAGCAAAGGCATCGACTAACAAATGGACACCTTTCTCCGGATGGATGCGCCCCACAAAAAGGATGATTTTTTTGCGCGCATTAATCTCTGTCGGGACCGTATCGGTCGCTGTTCGCGGCGCGGGGTATGGAATGACAGCCGTCTTGCCGGCCAGGGCTGGCGCCTGGGCAGCAATGGCCCGCGCCACGGCAGTGGATGGCGCCTGGAGCCGAGCGGCCCGGCCATAAAACCGCATCTGACCTTTGGGATATCTCGCCACATGCACATAGACGCGCCCCTTTTTCAAATCGCGCAGCAGGAGCGGAAGCCAAAATGTGTTGGTCACAACAATATCGGCCGCCGGCAAAACCGATTTCACGCGTATCGAATAAATCAGATCCAGGACCTTGAGCCACCACCGGGATCGTGGCGTGTCGAAGCCTGAGACGCGAAGATGCCGGACACCTTCGATAATCTCCGTCTGCGGGAGTTGCCCGATGCCTCGCGAAATCATGACAACTTGATGATCACGACGGACAAATTCCTGTCCGAGCATCAGCCACACTTTCTCCACCGCGCCTCCCATGGTCGGAGGAACGGGCAGGAAAGCGCCAAGCACGATTGTGATTTTCATGCGCGCCCCGCGAAATCGCTCACCACCTGCAAGAGCGACTCGACGGCTCGATCGATGCGAAAGCGGCGATCAAAACACTGGCGCGCATTGGCCCTCATCCCATTGCGATCCTCTTCCGAGGTGCCGAGCCAGCGCTCGAGCAAACGGATGGTTCCGCCGCGATCATCTTCATCGGCCAAGCCAGCGCGGTCGCCCACAATCTCACGCCATATATTGACTTTGTTGGAGATGAGAACGGGGACTCCACTGGCCAGCGCTTCGACCACCGCAATGCCAAAATTCTCCTGATGAGAAGGTAAAACGAACGCGTCGGCGGTGGCAAATGCCCCCCATTTTAGATTGCCATGCAACATGCCGGTAAAAGTGATGGGAGGCGCTTGAACACTTCCCATGGCCGATGCCGCGAGGCGTTTCAAATCCAGCAGGTATGCTTCGTCGGACGACGGTCCGGCCATGACAACGTGCAAAGTTGAATCGATGCGCCCGGCGTTTCTAAGGGCGGCGAAAGCCTGGATGAGGAGATCACACCCCTTCTTCTCGTGCAATCGACCGAGAAAAAGGAGAAGTCGTTTCCCGCGCAACTGCGGGAAGCTGCCCAGAAACTCCTGTCGGGCCATCTCCAAATCGATCGTCGGCGCTGTCGTCCCGTAATTGACCACCACTTCGTTGCAGCGATAGGGCGCAAAGGATTTGTGGGCGAGCCCTCGCTCCTCTTCCGAGGTAAAAAGGACGGCGGCGGCATCCCGGAGAACGCGATATTCGGCCCAGGGCCAATAGAGCAGCTTCTTAATGTGTTTCAGCGGATAGGTCCGCTTGAACCACGGGTCCAGCATCCCGTGGGGGAAAACAAAATAAGGTGTTCGAGTTCCCTGCAACGCGCGCCAAACCCCCAGACTGCTGTATTGCCAGAGGCCATGCACGATGACCGCGTCGAATTCCCGGGCGCGCGCTTTCATCCACGGCCCCAGGCGCGACGAGTATCCGTAGCTGCCCCGGCTCGGACCGAGCGCGTGCACGGTCAGCGGGATTTCACGAAGCCACGGGGCATCCGGCGCATCGAGCGAAATAATTTCCACGTCGTGGCCGAGACGACCGAGGGCGATAGAGGACTGCCTAACGGATTCAATCGGGCCACCGACGGCCGGATTAAGCGTATGAATGGACCGAAGTATCCTCATTCCGGCAACGCGGCGGCTAATCAAACAGATAGTTATCGATGAACGAAGTCATTGGTGTGGCCAACTACGGCGGGCGGCCCATGCAATCTTTCCGCGTAGGCCGACCGGCCGCGCGTTATCCGCTTGCCGGGCGGCGAACTCACCGGGGAAACCGGCGAATCGAGGGCTTGCTGGTTCATCGCCGCCAGCGTGAGACCCAGGGTAAAAACCGCAAACCCAAGAATAGTTGGCTGACCGAATTGACCGTTGAGCATCGAAAAAAATCCCGCGCTAAAAAGAAACAGCGAAAGTAGATTTCCGAGTCTCACCGATTTCAAGCACATCCAGCCTATTTTCGCCGTCAACGCCCATCGCCAAAGAATGTAGGCAAGCCCGAGGACCGGGCCGCTCTCCAGTAAAACTCGCGACCACTCCCCCTCTGTCAGAAGAAAAGTATTGTGGCCGGTCAGAATATTCGCACCCGCGTTCGTGCCGACACCGAGTCCGTAGCCAAAGAGCGGGGCTTTGCCAAAGACGAAGGCACTTTCGCCAAATCCGGCGAAGACACGTCCGATCAGGCCGCGCGCCACTGATTGTTCGCTCTGCTCTGCGACTTCATTGAATCGAGTCGTCAAGACGTTGAGCCCCTCACGAAAAATGGGGACGCGGCTCACGACCAATCCCAGGACCAGGGTCACGAGCAGAACCTGCCCAAAGCGATTAATGGCATCGCGGCGCAAGACAAAGACCACGCCGAGTGAAGCGAGGACTACGGCGCAGGCTCCGACGACCGATCGGCTACCCGACACGGCGATTCCAATGACCAGCGAGATGCCAGACGCAGCCAGGAGCCAGTTCTTATAGATACCTGGTTTCAAAACGGCCCAAAGGAGGTAGGCCGTGGCGAGCGCGAAATATGCAACCACCCCGATCACAAATGAAAACGGCCCGGCCGTTCGCACCTTGCCGAGGGCCGACATCATCATTTCGCCTTCACCACCCGCGGTCCGGTTGACGAGCGCGTCCGGGGCCGCCCGGAACTGCGCCACCATCAGGAGGGTCATGGGCACGAGCAAAGCCAGCGTCCACCATCCAAATTTCTTGACGTCTTCAAGGCGCAACACTTTGGCCATAACGAAAATCAGAGGCAGATGAAAAAAATTGGAGTGAATGCCATAAGCACAAACGGCCGCAATCTTTGTCGGATCCAGATATGGAGAAAGTTGTATGAAAGTTGCGATGGCTGATAAGACCCCAATCAGAAACAGGATCACCACCCAAGCGTTCCGCGGAAAGACCCGGGCCCGGAGGGAGAAGAAGTAGATGGCGAGCGCCACCGGGTCGCGAATAACAAGGAGAGGATTGGAGAACTGCGGGAAAAGCCACTTCCGCAACGCGCCCTCCATAATCAGGAGCCAAAAATAGGCCCAAATGAGCGCTCGAATAATGCGCCTCGCTCTCTCCTCCGGACTGTTCGCGTTCATTAATTGGTCAGACTGCGGATGGCGGCGAGGATCGTGTCACCATAGGACTGCCAGGTGAACTCGCGCGCCCGTTCCTGCGACGCAATCCCCATGCCAGAGATGTGCGACCTGTTTCGCGCAAACCAACTTATTTTTTCGGCGATGACTGCCGGCGACCGAATCGGAACCACGAATCCGGTTTCTTCATCGATGATCAAATCATCGGCGCCGGCATTTCTCGTTGCAATAACCGGAAGCCCACAGGCCATGGCTTCCTGTTGCACGAGAGCCCGTCCTTCCACGATGGATGGAAGAACAAGCACATGGCACGTCCGCATGAGCTCGAGGAATTGCCGGTGCGGCCGCGGCGCTTCATAAATGAAATTGGAAAAATGCTCACGATACCAGCGCAGCGGCCGCAAGAGCGACCCCATCACGATCAACTCGACCTCGCTCGAATTCAGCAGTTTCATGGCCGCGAAAACATCGGCCAGTCCCTTTCGCTGGGTCAGAGCCCCGGCAAAGAGGATGCGAAGCGGTCCCCCTTTCTCCGGCCCGGGCGGCGCACCAAACGGGACGGTGGGCGAGCCGAAGGCTGCGATCAGGCATTGCTTTTTCTCGCGCACTTCCGGAGGCAACGATTCAAACACGAAGTTTCCCGGACAAATCACAAGTTCGGCCAATTCGAGCTCACGAGTCTTGCGGGCGTTTTTCTCTTCCGAGTCGCGCGCTCCCTCAAGTGTCGGCTCCCAATCCGGATAACGCCCGGCTTCCTCGCGCAGCAGGCGTTGCGCGGTCGCCCAATAAGCAATCGGCAATTCGTAAACGCGCCTGAGATCAAGGTCCTGCGCCATTTCGAACAACTGTTGAGCGCAATCTTCATACGCGTAGACACCGCGCACATCGGCGCCATATCTTCCGCGCCGGAGTGACTGGGCGGCGTAGCGGTCGAGATCCCGCAGCACCCGGTCCATACTCGCCCAACCCGTTTCATGGGTTGTTAGCCGTCCCATGCGAAGCGGACCAGCCAGCAGACGAACCGCCTCGCGCAGCCGATGAGCGTCGATCTTCTCCGCCGGCAACGCATAGTTGCGACGGAGTTTGCCGCGACTCTCGTCGCTCAACAGAGGGTAAGAGGCCTTTGACCAACCAATCGTCGTGACGTATCTGGCCAGCCGACCCGCGTGATACAGCGAATCCAAAACGGCGCGAACGTTCGCGTTGCCGGTAGGATGAGTTAACAGAATCATGTCGCAGTCATCGCTTCAAGGTAGCGGTTCGCTACGTGGCTTCTCGTAAACTGGACTAGGTGTTCGGGCGCGGCGCGACGGAACGCCTCCATTTGTGGCGGATCGACCAGGAGGTGCTTCAAAATTTGCGCCAGGGCCCCGGCGTCCCCATTTGGAAACGTGACTCCGCAAGGACCAATCGCCTCCGGCAGCCCACCCTCCGCTGAGCCCACCACAACACAACCACAGGCGATCCCTTCGATCGCAACGATCCCCAAAGGTTCCGCCCAACGCGACGGAACGACCAGGATTCGATGGCGATTCAGGATTTCAGCGAGGGAACGGCTGTCCTGGCGACCTACGAATTCCACCGATGACCGCAAGCCAAGATCCACGACCTGTGTGGCAAGACGCTCACGCTCCGGCCCATCCCCGACCACAGTTAGACTCGGACTCACGCCGGCTGCGCGCAAGATGGCCAGCGCTCCGAGTAGGACATCCGCTCCCTTGTCAGACACGAGGCGCCCGACGAAGATCAAGTCTCTGTCGCGGCGGGCGAATTGCAGGTCTTTGAATACTTCGTCGTCATACGGATTGCCAACCTGCACCGAGGGGGTGGGCAACCGCTCGGAGATAGCACGGCTAATGGTTAGGGATTTTGCAAAGCGCAGGACGAACCGTTTGGCTCGATGCGGCCAGGCGATCTGGCCTTGATCGCCCGCAATCCATGTTTGGTGAGCGACAAAGAGTGGCCGCCGCACAAAGACGAGCGGCCACAGCGTCCGCAGCGAAATGTTGTTTTGGAGAAACACATCACACCATCGGACCTCACCTAACAGATCGAGCGGGCGCGGACGGCGAACGACCGCAAATGGAAAATCACCGTTGCCTTCTGTTTGCGTAATAACATGGACTTGATGGCCAAGCCTCGTGAACTCGCGGGCCAGGAGATCCGTGGACGTCTCAATCCCGCCTGTGCTGGGCAGGAAGTGATGTGCTCCAAGCAGAATCTTCAAGACGAGGCTCCAGCCAAACTGACATTCACACGCGCATCCATGTTCCGATGAACTCGCGGGGCGATGGAGTTGATCTCATCGGCCCTGTCCGCACTTTCAGAAAAATCCCAAGCTGATGGTCGATATTCAATTTCCAGAACCGGCAGGTCTTCGCATTTTGCGCGGCCAGGCGCGAGGCAAACCGAGAGACCGCACGAATCTCGAGATCGTCGAGCACGATCACTGCGCCGCTGGGCGCGTAACGCAAAGCCAAAAAAAGCACATGCTCCCGCTTGGCCGGATTCGGCGGACTGTCCACCAGGATCAAATGCGATTGCCGAAGTCGAGCGAGGATCTCCGCGCGCGCTTCAATATCAAAAGACTCGATCAAGCGCAGTCTGCTCCAGCAGCGTCTCAGCGGGATAATCTCAGTCTTATCGGCTGGACGTTTCGTGGCGGAACCGTTCTCGGTCCGGTTCAACCATTCGGCCGAGTGCTCGATGCTCGTGGTTTGAGATGAAACGCCCCGCAGGACCGGGGTAGAACGGCCGGATCCGAATTCGAAGGCCTGCACCGGTCCGGACATGAGACTGGCAACATTCTCCAGGAACTCGCAACTTACGGGCGGCAGAATCCAGGCTGGAACGTCGGCCGCCCGGCCCCTCGCCTGGTATTTGGAGATCAGGCACTCGAGCCTCTCTTCGAGCGTGCCGATCGCAGCAGTTGAATTGCGTTCAGTTATAACCTTGCAGAACTCCTTTCAGTAAACGCACCCGCGTCCCCAATCTGTCATCACGCCTGAAGAGGGCCACGATTCCGAACCAGACAACCTCACCGAAATGCCTAACGAACAACAACGGCCGTAGATAAAAACGACTGGATGGATATCCGTGCTCGTAAAGATGCAGGCGCGACCGATAAAGATCGAGAACACGCGCCGCGCCGCCGCCTTTGCCACCGGTGCCGTCGTGCTTCACCCGGTAGCCGAAATCGACTCCCACCCGATGTCCGCTCTTGCGCAGACGCAGACTGAGATCAACATCCGATTGGCACTGCCAATACCACGGATCGAATCCTCCCACCGCCCGGAAGGCCTCCATTTTGACGAAGTGACAACTTGAGTGCGCCACCTCCACGGGCACGATCCGTCGCCCGGATTCGGGCGCAATTGGAGCCGAATGACGTTTCTGCCACCAGTCGAGGACCTGATTGCCGGCCGCGAAAATCCATGGTGGCATAACCGGATGCTCGTATGAAGCTTGCGGCTCTCCGGCAAAGCTGGTCTGACGGAAATTCACCCACGCCCAGTCTGAGTTTTGAAATTCCCGATATCCCCCGGCGAAATCTCCGGCATCAAAAAGAACATCGGCGTCAACGAGCAGGGAATATTTGGTCCTGACCCGGCGCAGAGCGAGGTCTGAAGCTTTACAGAATCCGGCGGCGCGATCGTTGCGAAGTACGGTCACTTTGGAAACGGTCTCGGGCGCGCGCGCGTGCGGATGGGATGCGTCATCCACTAGAATAATCTCGGCGACCGAGCCTATGTGCGCTTCGAACGATCGCAGCATGGCCGCTCCGATCTCAAAGTTATTGTGGATCGTCGTCGCAATGGTCAGATCGTCGAAGTGCGTCATGCCAGCGCCTCCATATAAACACGCGCGGCCTGCTCGGAGGAGGCGTGGCGACGATACCATTCGTAAAGCTGCCGCCGGATTGCGGGAAGCTGGTCAAATTCGGGAAGATTGGCGGTACCGTTCGAAATGCGATATGGGCCTGGCAGTTTGTCACCGCCGATGCCAAGCATCGGTTCGGCATGAGACAGGACCGGTATAACCCCATGCGCACATAGCGCAGCAAACGAAGAAGACTTGAAGATCATGCCGGGCCAGGGCTTTCCGCTCCCGTAATAGTCGAGCCAGCCAAAAGAACATCCGGTCAACACCTGAGAAGCGTGCATCGCCGTCACGTCGGGATGATAGTTGATTGACACGCCCGGCATATCGCCGGTCGCGCTCTGCACGAGTTCGCGCACGCCTTCTTCCGGGCGGCCACCAATTATTTCGAGCCGAGTCGGGAAGTACGTCTTCGGGATGTTTTGCTGTAGCGCAATCAAAGAGCCCAGCGATCGCGCGATCAATCCGGTGCCGCCGCAAATCGCCCAGCACGTCGGCGAGCGGTCGCCAAAGTCAGTAATTTCCGGCTCTCCGAAATTGGACATCACCGGAAGAAAATGGACTTGGGTGGCTGGATCGTAATCCGAGATCGCTTTTCGGATCACGTCGTTACTGACGAAACACGAGTCCGAGATATCCACGAGATCCCGCGCAATTTTCGTCTGGAACGGTCTCGCCCAAAAAGCACTCTTCCAGGGCGGCGCTGAGGCATACAACTCATGAAACGTTGTGATCCAGCGGCCACGCAAACCGCTGCGCACTTCTCGCGCAAACCGACGCAATTGGAAAGGCACGCCCCAGCGTTGGTACCCGTAATTGGCATAGTGCAGAATCACGTGCGTAGACCGCCGCGCGGAAGAATTCCGGGATAGTGCAGTCTCTAGTCCTGACACGATTTCGAATCCATCCCGGTCCTTCGTCGCGGTGGCGCCTGCCACCACGAAGCGCGTTCTGAGGCCATGTGATTTCGACAGCGCCTTGGCCAGGTTGAGTGCGTAATCGCCTACCCCGTCATGACTGCCGGGGAGATGCGGGACTATCTGCAAGACAATGCTCTCGCCAGGATTCATGATCAGGAAAGTTTGGAGCGTCGGCGGTGAGCGAGACGGTCCCGATAGACAGTGGCCGTCTCGCTGGCAATGTTCGCCCAGGTGAAGTGCCCTGCCCGCTCCATGCTGCGATTGGAAAGCGCGCGATATTCGTCGACATCGCGCTGCAAAATGCTTACCAGCGTGGCTGCAAATTTTTCCGCATGGCCAACCGGCACGAGCAACTCGCGTAAATCGGGACCCAGAACATCGCGCGGTCCGGCCACATCGAAGGCCACCGTCGGAAGACCAGCCGCCATTTGCTCAAGGACCGCGAGGCCAAAACCTTCCACATAACTGGGAAACGCGCCGACGGCGCAATCATCGAGCAGAGCAGGAAGATCCTTCTGCGAATATTCCGTCACCACTTCGACCTGCTCAGACGATCCGGTCCCGAGGTCCGATAAAACTGTCTCCGGTGCCACCATGGTGCCGAGAAAGCGAAACCGCGCGTCCGGAATTCTGAGCCAAACCCGGCGAACGATGTCCGGCCAATCGTGAGACCCTTTCCGAGGCGCCCACATTCCCACGAAACTGATTTTTTTGCGCCCGAGACGTGTCTCTGCGTTGCCGGCGGTGGCTCGAAGTTCCGCGCGGCGCTCGATGCTTAACCCATAAGGCTGCACCGTAATCGGCAGATGCGTGCTAATCTCCTCCTTGAGACAAGCCGATTCCTCTTCGTTAGGCAGATTGATCAGATCGGCATTCCTGATCGCGGCCTCGGAAGCGCGCCGAAGCCGCCGGTCGATGAACGCATAGAAGATTCCGCTTCCCGGCTTTCCGCGCGTTTGCGGCCAGCGTTCGGAAGCGACACGCTCAAAGCGCTGGTAGAGGCGGTAAAGTCCAACGGAGCGGGCCACGAGCAAGCCCCGAAATCTAAGTTTCTCCCTGGATCCATGGAGCGAACCGATCAGCGCGTCGATCACATCATAGCGGTCGGCGTTTTTCCTAACGAAAGCGGCAGCTTTGTAGCCGAAAAGAATCTGACGCAAGGCCGAACCGGCGGCGGAAGCGGACGCATGTGGATAAGCTTCGCTTAGACTGAATTTCTCAACCGAATGGCCTTGAGCGCGCCACGCTTGCTCCAACTCCATGAAAACCCGGACAGCGCCGAGACGCGCATCCCACGGCAGATTAATCACCAGAAGAATGCGGAGATTTTGCCCCACCGCGCCGTTAGAAGTTGTCTTTCCTAGCACAGGCTTGTCCAAAATTTGTGACGAACCGGATTAACATAATGACGCAATGCCGGACCGGAGCCGGCGTAACGATCGGGAAAAACAAACTGATCATCCAATTGAAGGACGTACTTGGCCGGATCAAGCGGACGCGCCCCGTTCTGGTGCATGGCCAGATGAGTCATGGTTTGATTTGTAAAAAAAGTAGGGTCGCCGGCCAGCTCAAGGAATCGCGCGATGCTCCGCGACCAGTCGAGTTTGCGAAACAAGAGGAGGACGCCGGCATTGGCCGGCTCGTGTTTTTCCTCCGCTTCCCGCAGGAGGCGCTCGTCGCCGGCGAACTGGCAATCGGGCAGGTAATAGGCCGGCGCCGACGGCGCGCAGACGTGCTGAACAAGGTCCGCCGCGCCGGCAAAGAAAAGCACATCGGAATCGAGGTAGAGCGCAGGCCGATCCTGCGGGAGGAGCATGATGACGGCGAGCTGTTTCCCGGTGGGATGGACCTCCAGATAACGCCGGAATCTCTCGGGCAAATCTGCCGGCACGGCCTGGGCCGAACGGACCGAGACAGTCGAATCGAGACGCTCGAGCAGCCGGATACTGCGCTCGGAATGGGAACCATCTGAAACGACGGTGAAGCTTCTCGGTCGGCCCACATGACGAAGGAATGATCGAATGGAAGCGATTTGCTCGGGCAAATTGTTTTCATTCGAATAGGCGAAAACTTCGAGGTCGAGCGAGCGGGACGAGGTAATCCGGCAACGAACAATCAACGACAGGAAGACACGGTACAAGCGGCGCACCACGTTTCCGTGAAAACGTGCAAGATGATAGCCGAAGTTAGGCATGTTAGGCGGTGGCGCTGCAAAACGCGCGAAAGCCGCGATAACTCAGCGCAACATTCAGGAACAGACTCGGAATGGCGGAGAAAAGATTGAAGGCGAGAACACCGCTCACGCTCGAAAAATCGGTGAAAGGGATGAGAGCGATCTGCGTCGCGAGGGTGATCGGAATGTAAAGCCACGAGCCTGCCACCCACGCCTTGGAGGCATTCAGAGCCCACAGCGTCCCGGTGATTGCAGCGATGACTGCGCCGCCCACCATCAGGAGTAACTCCTGGTTGAGATGGGCGTAGTTATGACCGAGCACAAATAGAAACTGCTGCGGAAAAATCGCCGCGATTACAAGAACCAGCCCGCTGAACAAAGCGACCCCGCCAATAATCGCGGCAAACTGCCAGAAAAGTTTGTGACGATCTTGACAGCGGGCGAAGGCCGGAACGAAAACATTGGCCAGAAGATTACTGATCACGGTGAAGATCATCGCAAGCCGCCCGAGCGCGCCCACTTCGGCAACGGCATTGGCGCGATGGGCGAAGAAGCTGATGAGAAGGACGGTGATCTGACCCTGGAAACAATAGAAGATGGCGTTGGCCGCGAGATGTTTGGTCAAATGGAGAATCTCACTCCGATCTTCCGCGTTCGTCCCGGCCCTCAGATCGACCACCCCCGCCGCATAGGTGCGAAGCATGGAATATTGCAGAAGCAGCACGGCCGTCGCCACCAGGACCGCCACCCCCGCGTTAAGAAATACAAAAAGAAGGACGGAAAGAAGCAGAAGGCGCACAATGGCACCGGTCACGTCAATGATCTGAATACGGCCCAGGTCGGATCGGAGTCGCGGGATGACGCTCAGAACACCGAGGGAAAATTGAATCAGGAGTCCGCCCAGGACGACCAGAATCAAAACGGTACTGTAAAAGATCGAGGCACCGTTTTTTACCAGCATCCAATACATGATGGGAGTCACGATGATGATGGCGATGGCCCCGAGCGTTCGGCGCAGTCGAAGCGCCGTGTTGATCAATTCACCAAAGCGATGCCGATCATGCCAGACCCGCCCTCCGATCGAAATCAGACCGACGCTAATTCCGATGTCGGCAAGCAGATTGATCGTCCCCTGCATCGTGTTCGCGATTGTGAAATAGGCGTAATCGCGTTGCGAAAGAGAGCGCACCAACAGAATGCCGCTGAGGAAGCCGATAACCTGCACGAGGCCCTGAATGACCGCAAAGTTGCCCACGATGCGGGCGCGATGGAGTGCGCGCCGGATAATCGGCGTGGGGCTTTCGTCCAAAATCGGCGACGAGATCGACTCAAAGAAACTCATGCAAGGTTCGATTGCCGGAAAAGGAAGCTGGCCGAGTGCCAGCGTTCGGGTGATCGCGGACTCTCCGCCAGAGAACCGATTTCTATCGGCAGCCATCGAAGCACGTTCTTACCTCGACGAGCCCGGCCTGGAGACAACCCGCCTGCTTCAGGACGGCTGAACGTGCCTGGTTTGTTCGTGGTGTGAAGGCGCCGTTATCGGCTCCCCTTCGGGATTGGGGGTATTGTAATATTCGGAATATTGATAGTAATAATATTCTGGCAGCGACGTATCCACGAAGTTCAGGATGACCCCCGGCACATTGACTTGACGGTTGTAGAGCAGCTCCAGCCCTTTCCGGGTCAAACGCGCCGAAGTGTAAGACAGGCGGATGACAAAGATCGTCGCATCGATCTTCGGAGCCAGGCTCGTCGTGTCGTCAGCCGCCAGCACGGGTGAGCTATCGATCAGGATATAGTCGTAGTTCGCATAGATTTCCCGCAACAGGGTATCCGTCGATTCGCGCAAAAGATGTTCGCTCGGTTGCGACAGAGTTCTCCCGCGCGGCAGGAGATGCAGGTTTGGATAGGCCGTTGGGACCACGACTTCGCGCCAGTTCACTTCCTGCCTCAGGACCTCGCAAAATCCAATCTTTGATGAAATACCAAAGGCCTCGCGTAAGGCGCCGCGACGCAAATCGCCGTCGATTAACAGGGTGCGTGCTCCGGAAAGCGCCATGGTAATGGCAAGATTGGCCGAGACCGTGGACTTCCCTTCGTTCGGCACAGCGCTCGTAATGAGGAACGTCTTGGGACGGGGACCATCACAGGGCATGAAGAAAAGTGACGAACGAACATTCCGGTAGGACTCCGCAAAAACGTGCCGCGTATCCTCCGGTTGCAGCAGGCCCACTTTGTCTTTTGTCTTTTCCTTGGGAATCTGCCCGAGCACATTCTCGGAGAAGTGATGTTGAAATTCACCGAATGAGGCCATGCGATCGTCGATCCGATCGAGCAGAATAAGAATCCCGAGCCCGGCGAGGGCGCCGCATCCCAATCCGATGAGAAGACTCTTAATCAGACCGGGTCGCACAGAGATAGACGCGCTGGCCATCTCCATGATTGAGACCTGATCGCCGCTGTCGATGACCTGTGAAACGTCAATGTCCTTCAAATTGTTGGTTAGCCGATCATACAGCGTTTTCAAGCGATCCACCTTGCCTTTGACGCGATTGAACTGGGCCAGCCGCTGGCTCAGATCGAGCGCTTTGGCCTCCCATTCCTTGATGTTGGACTGCAGATTTTCCATTTGCTTGCCGATGGACTTCCGGCGCGTGTCCAATTTCTCGACCGTATCGTTTCGGAACAAATCGATGAGTCGTTCCTGCTTGGTCACTTCGTCGTTGAGCTTCAAAATTTTCGGATGCTTCGGACGGAGATCCCTGGCCAGCGTGTCGCGCTCGGCTTTCAGCAGTTGAACCTGCTGTTTCGCCTTCAGGTAATCCGCCTCGGGCCCAACGTCGGCAAACGGCATTCCTTTGTCCTCGGATGACTCGGTAGCGCTCGAGGAAGACTCCGATTTGCTTTGAGCGCGGTCGAGGTTTTGATCGAGATCGAGAAGGTTGAGCAGATCGTACTCAGTCTTCAGGGAAGAGTAATCGCGATTCAGCTTCACCAGGTACGCGGCCGCGCTATTCCCCTCCTCCTGAATAAAGCCAATGTTGTTCTCCTTCTGGAATTCCAGCATTTCATCCTCGGCCGTGCGCAAGTCTTTCTCCGTTTGGACCAGCTGTTCAGTAATTCCCGTGATAACAAACTTGCCCTGGTCCTCGCGCATTCCCTTTTTGAAATCGAGGTACTTTTGCATGACCGCGTTCAAGAAGGCCTGGGTGTAGTCAGGCGTCCCGCCGACGGCGGAAAGATCAAAGATGGAAGTGCGCGGTCTTTGCAGAACGCTGATTTCAACCGGCACAGGCTGCATCTCGGGATGGGTCGAGCGCACGAGCTCCTCCGCTCCATGTTTTACTTCGGAGCTCTGCATCAGCTGAATCTGGGTACCGTAGAAGTTCTGGTTGTCCTCGCTGTAAACGGCGCCCTGGGCGATGTTGAGTTTTCCGGCCAGCATCATCTTGCTCGCAGAAAGAAAGGAAGGCGGTGTCTGATAGATCAGGAAGGCCTCGACGAAAAGACCGAGACAGATGGTCAGGACGGGAATCCACCAGCGCCGCAAGAATAGCGACTTATACCGGTACAACCTCGTCACGAAGGAGGTCGACCATGAACCGGGGCTCGATTTGTCGGGACTGATCGGTGGCATCACATGTTTACCAGTTTTTGCGGGACGTAGATTTGATCATCCGGGCGAAGAACCATGTCTTCATCGGTGCGCCCCTGTTCAATGACCCGCTTCAGATCGATAACAAAATTCTGACCATCTTTTCGCGTGACCTTGACCTTGCGCTTGTCCGCGAAATCGCCAAAGCCGCCCGCGCGGATGACGGCCTTACTGACCGTGTAGGTTTCGTCCGGTGGAATTTCCTGAGGACCCTGTCCTTTGACCGAACCGTAAACGTAAATCCGGCCACGCGATTTTTCGCTTACTCGGTCCAGAGCCAGAATAACGGTCGCGTGATAGTAATACTCCTTCTCGAGAGCGGCCTTAATATTATAAGCGAGTTCCTTGCAGGTCTTTCCCTCAGCCGGCACCATTCCGATGTAGGGGACTTCCAGCTCGCCGTTGTCGCTCACGCGCAGGCGCTGCGACTCGTTATCTCGATCCTCGACCACGCGGAAACTGACGAAATCATTCGAACCAAGCCTCTTTTTGTCGTCCAGCGCGGCCATCGAATTGGTCCGCAGAACCGTGCTCGTGGTGGGCGGCAGATCAGGCGCCGGGGTTTTTTCGATGACCGGGATCGGAGTCGCCGCGGCCGGCTCCTGATTATAGCCGGGATTATATCTCTGGGCATATCCCGGAACCGAACCGCCCACGAGCAGGGCGAAGACACTCAAACACATGCTAACTCTCATAGGTTTAGAAGCTGTAGGTGCCATCGAGTGAGACCCGGTTCTGTTTGTAATCACGGCCCGCAACGTTCGAGTCCTTCTGCGTATACTGATAGTGCAGGCCCAGGGTCACATGCGGCATCAATTGATAGCCCACGCTCAAGGCGGCGCCGTAGCGCTGGAGATGCTCATCGATAAAGCCACCCGAATCCTGACCGTCCTCAAAGAAAAATTCGGTGTTGATGATGGTATTGCGAATAATGCTCCACGTGGTGGTGTAGCGAACGTAGGTCAGCGTGATGTAATTCGAGTCCACGCCGAGCTGGGTTTCGTGGCCGGCGCTCACCGCCTGGGTGATGTTGGCGTTTAGCCGGTTCGAAATCAGAATATTGACGTAATAGCTGGAGAGATCGCTCGAGTCGTCTACCGAGCCGGTGTTGTCGAAATTGATCAACTGGTAACCGGCAGCCGCGCGCACCTTCAGGAAGTTCGAGAGCTGGGTTTCGACAAAGCCTCCGAAGGAAGCGTCGATCGCATCGTTCAGAACGCTCTGATTGTAGTAGCTGTAGACCGAGTAAGCTTCCACCCCCACGTTGGTGTTGGAGGAAACCGCCACGGAAACAGTGCCTGCCAGAATCTCGGCATTCCGATTTAGATAATCGAACTCGGAGGTTGTGGAGACGAAGTTGTAGTGATCGTAACCGACAGTCACCAACACCTTGTTCAAATCCCAGAGGATGGAGATACCGGCGGTGTTTTCAAATCGACCGTAGTCCGCCGTGTTGCTGAGTTGAAGCTCAGCAATCGGATCCTGCTGGAGCAACGGACGCTCGTGAATGTTGATTCGAAAGTCGCCGACGAAAATATCGAAAGCCAATTGCGAGCCCGGCGCGATGAGCACGCCATTGGTGTCATCACTGGAATGCTGGGCGTAAATGGCGTAACTCACACCGATATCGAAGCGCAGCGTATTAAGCTGGGTAATGGGCCAGACGGCATTGAAGTCTACCTGCGGCCGGAAGATGACGTCCGACTGTTTGTCGCTCTGGGCCAAATTGATGTTGTCGTTGTACTCAATGCCCATGGTGGCGCTGACGCGGAATCGAACAGGACCGACCAGCAGGTTGTAAGGAATGCGCGCGATGTCCTGCTGCCGCGCCTCCGAGGCCGCTTCGCCGGCCAGTGATGGACGAACTGCGTCTTGCGCATGCAGGATTCCCGAAGCGCACCACAGCGCCCACCACACGAACACAACTTTCGGCTTCAGGGATGGGCCGGATGAGCAATAAGCAGCAGTACAAAGCATAGGCGCCTGAAGCGAATTGTTGGTTAGCAGTTGCGGTACCAGGACGTTTGAGCTGAGGCGCGCAGTACAAACGCGCGCGGTGGTTTGCGAAAGCTGCGTCCGCGAAATAGTCATGCCTCCGCCGAATGAGCGGCTTCGGCATTGCAATGCCGCAAGACAGTTCGACACGAGCACCGGAAGCCGGCATTTGGACGTTCTAATTTTATTACTTAATTAGAGTATAAACATGAGAGCCTCTCTTACCGTGAAACCGGCCCAAAATGGCCCGGTCTAAGCTCTCTATATAGATATGGTTGCCCTCTCTTTGCGCAGGCTCACGCTCCCGCTCCGGCTACAATTTCTAGGAATACTGTCTTTCGCCCTAGCCATCTGCCCCGCTGACGGCGCCCCCAATGGCACTGCTCCATCCGAAAAGACCGCGCGCATGAATTGCGGCGCGCGCATTGAGTGCGTTACTCCAGACGGACAATCCAGTCAGATCTCGAAGTCGCCCGCCCTGGAGCCCGGCACAACCGCTTTGATCGCGGCGGACGACACCATCACCTGCGTGTTGCAGGAGGGCGAAACCGATTTTGTTATCGAGCTTCCCCAGTCCGCTTTGCTCGATCGTTTCACATTTCTAAACGAGAACGCGGTCGCCCAGGGCGAGCTCAAAATTGCCGTCTCCAATCGACGTCTCCGGGTCGACAGCGCGGAATGGACAGAAGTGGAAGGAATCGTTCCATTCTCGCATAAGCGTCTCTTCGGTGTGTCGCTCCTTGGCATTGAGGCCAAGTTTGTGCGCCTGTCGTTTCGGGTGGAGAAGCAGGGCCGCATCGCCGCGCTGGCCAGTTATGGAGACAAACCGGGCGATGCCGCAAGCCGCGATGCAAAAAATGGGCGAACCTTGAAAACCTTCCAGACGTCCGCGCTGGACGATGCCTTGAGCTCCCGGTTTGCCACGCAACATGCGCGGGAGAGCGATCTCCTGACCGCCAATTCGTCCGTCGGGCCCTTGTCGCCACCGGCACCAACACATTGAAGCAGTTAGCCCCGTCATTGGCAGCCAACCGGATACAAGCGACCGATTCCGAAAATCTCGCCGGACGCAGAACCAGTTCGATGTTGCCGAGAAAAAGTCAGGGCACGGAACTAGCTAATTTGGGAGACGCCTTTGATCGTCGCAACGCATGGGATTGGCTACCGGGAACCAGATCTTCACACGAGGAGCGCAATCACTCGGAGGCGATGAAGCGAAAGGATATCATGACGGAATCCATCAAAACCAAAATCGCTCCCTACCTGATAAGCATTCGTCGGCGGGCCACGACTATCTTCAGATCCTTGCCCGGGCTACGAACGATGCAGTTCGGGATTGGGATGTAACCGGCGGAACGCTGACCTGGCCGCAAGGCCTGGAAAGCATGCTCGGTTACACGACTCCAGCCGGGGATCTGAGGTTCTGGCAGGAGCGTGTGCACTCAGCCGATCAAACGCGCATTAGCGCGAGCATTCGGAAGGCCCTCTCCGGCAAAGACGATCACTGGATAGGGGAATATCAATTTCGCCGGGCCGACGGAAATTATCTGCAACTCCTGGAACGTGCCGTGATCCTGCGCGACGAAAACGGCCGGGCCGTTCGGTTCGTCGGTTCGCTCATGGACGTTACGGCACGCAAACAATTGCAGGATCAGCTTTGCCGGTCGCAAAAAATGGAAGCGTTCGGTCAGTTGGCCGGCGGAGTCGCACACGATTTCAATAATTTTCTCACCACAATACTCGGCTACAGTGATCTCGTCCTGACCGAGACGGGCGCCCGAAGCGAGATCGCCAACCATGTCGAGGAGATTCGCAAGGCTGCCGAACGGGCCTCCGTCCTCGCGGGACAGCTTCTGGCCTTCAGCCGCAAACAGGCGCTCGAGCCTCGAACCCTGGAGGTAAATTCGCTGATCGTTAACCTGGAACGCTCGCTCCTGCGCCTTTTGGGCGACAACATCACTGTCGTTTGCCATCTGCATCGCGAAAAACTCGGAGCCCATATTAAAGTGGACCCGGGGCAACTTACGCAGATCCTCCTCAACCTGGCTGTCAACGCGCGTGACGCCATGCCGGACGGCGGTCGCCTGACTCTGGAGACGACCTCCCTCTCCCTTACACCGGACGAACCGTCGCGATTCGGATTGGAGAAGCTGGCCCCGGGAGCCTATGTCGTAATTAGCGTAATCGACACCGGCATCGGAATGACTGACGAAGTGAAGGCCCATCTTTTCGAGCCTTTCTTCACCACCAAGAGCGAAAGTCAGGGCAGCGGACTCGGGCTGGCCACGAGTTATGGCATCGTGCGTCAAAGCGGCGGCCACATTCGAATCGAGAGCGAAACCGGAAAAGGCACCACTGTGCAAATCTTTCTTCCGAAAGTTCCCGCCCCGTCCCTGTCTTACAAAAAACCGGGCGATCGAAAGCGACCGACCGGCACCGAAACAGTCCTTGTCCTGGAAGACGATATCAGTGTGCGGCACATGTCCGTCCGAATTCTTCGAGATCTCGGCTACCAGGTCATCGAAGCGGCCAACGGCGATGACGCGCAGCGCTTGTTCGGCGAACGCGCCGGGCGAAAAATTCACCTTCTTCTTACCGACATGGTCATGCCGCAAATGAGCGGCCGCTATTTTGCCGACTGGCTCCGCAAAGCGAGCCCGGAGACAAGGGTGGTTTTTGTTTCCGGCTACCTCGAAGAATCGCTGCATCCGGGCGAACGAATCGAGAGCGGCATGTTTTTCCTGCCCAAGCCGTTCGATCCCGAGCAGCTCGCGACAACGGTTCGGAAGGCGTTGGATTCGTAACGGCACCCCGCGCGGTCTGGCTGGACCGCTTTGCCGGAGTCTCGAAAACATTGCCGGTGCCCCAGTCAAGGTATATTGGACGTGCGTGGTGACGTTTAAAGATATCGAAGCAGCGCGGCAGCGCATCGAAGGAGCGGTTTACTATTCGCCCTGTCCGCACTCCATTCCCCTGAGCGAGATCACCGGCATGGAAATCTTCTGCAAGCTCGACAACTTGCAGCGCACGGGAAGCTTCAAGGAACGCGGCGCGCGCAACGCGCTAGCCCAACTGCCGCCGGAGCAACAGAAGCGCGGCGTCATCGCGGCATCCGCCGGCAATCACGCGCAGGCGCTCGCTTACCAGGGAAAATTGCTCGGCATTCCCGCGACTGTCGTCATGCCCAAATTCGCTCCTCTGATTAAGGTGAACAATTGTCAGAAGCTCGGCGCCACTGTCGTCCTGCATGGCAAGGATTTCGGCGAAGCGAAAGCACGCGCCCACGAGATCGCGAAAGAAAAGGGCCTCGCCTACATCGATGGATACGATGATCCGGCGATTATCGCCGGACAAGGCACAGCCGGCCTCGAGATCATCGACCAGGTTCCCGATGCCGAGGTTGTCATCATTCCGGTGGGCGGGGCGGGATTGCTCGCGGGAGTTTCGCTCGCTGTCAAAACCCTGCGACCAGAAGTGAAGATTGTGGCTGTCGAAGCCGAAAACGTGGCGAGCTTTTCCGCGGCTCTGGAGGCGGGGAAGCCAACCCGGATTGCCTTGCATCCGACGCTTGCCGATGGACTCGCCATTCCGCAGGTGGGCGAGAACGCTTTCCAGATCGCACGGCCTCTGGTCGATAAAGTGGTTACCGTCACCGAAGAACAAATAGCCATCGCCATCCTGCGCATCGTCGAGCTCGAAAAAGGCGTGGTCGAAGGCGCAGCCGCCACACCCCTGGCCGCCTGTCTTTCCGGAAAGTTAAAAGAGTTTGCCGGCCGGAAGTGTGTGCTGCTGTTTTGCGGCGGAAACATCGATCCCAACGTGCTCAGTCGCGTCATCGAACGCGGCCTCGTCGCGGACGGCAGGCTTGGCCGTTTCGTGGCTGTGATCAGCGAT
Organism: uncultured Verrucomicrobiae bacterium; assembly: GCA_963788855.1. Lineage (GTDB taxonomy): Bacteria > Verrucomicrobiota > Verrucomicrobiia > Chthoniobacterales > UBA10450 > CAWBIE01. Next base: position 189,312 of record CAWBIE010000001.1, on the reverse strand, counting down.
CGTCCCGGCGGCCTGGCCGATCTCGCGGCTCAAATCGCATCCACCGGCGCCAGTATCAAACAGGTCGTACACGATCGCGCTTTCGCCGGTAGCGATGTCTCCGCTGTGCATGTGCTTTGCACGGTGGAAACGCGCAACCGCCAACATCTGGCCGAGGTGCGCGCGCAACTAAAAAGCCATGGCGTGGAAACCTACGACTCCAGATAAGTTCCTGTAGCGGCGGTCTCCGACCGCCGAGCCTTACATCGGCAGGCGGAGCGCCCGCCCCACAAGGTTGCATTCCCGCCAGCGATTGCTTCCCGTTGTAGGGCGAGCGCATCGCTTGCCGAATCTATCTTGAAGGCTGCGTCCCCTTTCGTAGGCTGACAGATGCACAGGGAAGCGATGGGACGAGATTCGGTCCAACAGACGGACTTCGGCTCATTTACACAGCGGCACATTGGTCCGGACGAGCGTGAAGTCGCGGACATGCTGCATCACGTCGGCTTCGAGACGCTCGATGCCCTGATCGACGCCACGGTCCCGAAAAATATCCGGCTCGACCGCTCTTTAAACCTGCCGGATGGCGCGTCGGAGAGCGAAGCGCTCGCCGAGCTGCGCGACATTTCACGGAAAAACAAAGTCGCCCGCTCATTCCTCGGCGCGGGCTACTACGACTCGATTACTCCTCCGGTGATCCAACGAAACATCCTGGAAAACCCGGGCTGGTACACCGCTTACACGCCCTACCAGGCCGAGCTCGCCCAGGGCCGGCTCGAAGCGCTGCTCAATTTTCAAACCATGATGACCGATCTCACCGCCCTGGACATCGCCAACGCTTCCCTGCTCGACGAAGCGACCGCCGCGGCCGAAGCGATGGTCCTGTGCCACGCGTGCCGCTCCGGAGCGGAATAAATTTTTTGTCGCCGACAATTGCCACCCGCAAACGATCGAGGTCGTCCGGACGCGCGCCAAACCGCTCGGCATCGAAATCGTGGTCGGCGATTTCTCGACATGTCAAATTCGATCGACATCGGTTTTCGGCGCGCTCGTGCAATATCCTGCGACCGACGGTGCAATTTACGATTACGCTGAATTCGTCAAACAGGCGCACGAGGCCGGCGCGCTGGTCGTCGTCGCGGCTGACATCCTTGCGCTGACCTTGCTGAAGCCGCCGGGCGAATTCGGCGCCGATGTCGCGGTCGGCAACACGCAGCGTTTCGGCGTTCCGCTCGGATTTCGGCGGACCTCACGCCGCCTACTTCTGCGACCCGCGATCAATACAAACGGCACATGCCTGGCCGCCTGGTCGGTGTTTCGCACGATGCCGAAGGCCGCGCCGGCCTATCGGCTCGCTTTGCAAACGCGCGAACAACACATTCGACGCGACAAAGCGACCAGCAACATTTGCACAGCGCAAGTTCTTCTTGCCGTCATCGCCTCGATGTATGCGGTCTATCACGGGCCGCGCGGCCTGCGCGCCATCGCGCGACGTGTCCACGAACTGACGCGACGTTTGGCCGATTCGCTGGGCGCGGCAAAGCTAAAGCATCGCGCATGAAAAATTCTTCGACACCCTGCACGTCGACGCTCGGTAATCAGAAGGCCGACCCTGTCCTGGCACGCGCTGCCAAAGCCGGAATCAATCTGCGAAAGCTCGGCGAGCACTCGATTGGAGTTTCGCTCGATGAAACAACCACGCGAAGACGATCTGGCCCAGCTCTGCGAGATCTTGGGCGCCAAATTCTCAAACGGAGGTATTCGTCATTCGTCATTCGAAATTCGTCATTCGAAATTCCTCACTCATCCTGTTTTCAACACCCATCACACCGAAACCGAGATGCTTCGTTATCTCCGGAAGCTCGAATCGCGCGATCTCTCGCTCTGTCATTCCATGATCCCGCTCGGCTCGTGCACGATGAAGCTGAATGCGACGGCCGAAATGTTTCCGATTTCCTGGCCGGAATTTGCCAAACTCCATCCTTTTGCGCCCACCGAACAGGCGACCGGTTACCTTGAGATGTGCCGGCAGCTGGAAGAATGGCTGGCTGAGATCACCGGTTTCGCCGCGGTCTCATTGCAACCCAATGCCGGCTCGCAGGGCGAATACGCCGGCTTGCTCGCCATTCGCGAGTATCACGCCTCGCGCGATGAAGCGCATCGCAACGTTTGTCTGATTCCGACTTCCGCGCACGGGACCAATCCGGCCAGCGCGGTCATGGCCGGATTCAAAGTCGTGCCGGTCGCGTGCCTGAAAGATGGCGATATCGATCTGGCCGATCTTCGCGCCAAAGCGAGCGTGCACGCGCGCGATCTGGCCGCGCTGATGGTCACCTATCCAAGCACCCACGGTGTTTTCGAGCCGACCATCCGCGAAATCTGCGAAATCGTGCACGCGACACGGCGGCCAGGTTTATATGGACGGCGCCAACATGAACGCGCAGGTCGGTCTCTGCCGGCCGGGCGATTACGGTGCCGATGTCTGCCATCTGAACCTGCACAAGACTTTTTGCATTCCGCACGGAGGCGGCGGTCCGGGGGTCGGACCAATTGGTGTCGCCAAACATCTGATTCCGTTCCTGCCGGATTTCCCGTCTCTCAATTCTCAACCATCAACTCTCAACACCTCGGTCGGCCCGGTGGCCGCGGCCCCTTACGGCAGCGCGAGCATCCTGACGATTTCATGGATGTACATCCGCATGATGGGACACGCCGGGTTAACCGAAGCAACCAAGGTCGCTATCCTAAACGCAAACTACATCGCGAAACGCCTCGACCCTTTCTTTCCCGTCCTCTTCAAAGGCAAGAACGGACTCGTCGCGCATGAGTGCATTATCGATCTGCGCCAATGGAAAAATGCGGGGATCGAAGTGGAAGATGTGGCCAAACGGTTAATGGATTACGGCTTTCACGCCCCGACTGTCTCCTGGCCGGTGGCCGGTACCATGATGATCGAACCGACCGAGAGCGAAGCGAAAGAGGAACTCGACCGATTCTGCGAAGCGATGATTTCCATTCGTGGCGAAATTGAAGCCGTCGTCCAGGGAAAGGCGGACCCGAAGAATAACGTCCTTAAGAACGCGCCGCACACGACCCGGCAAATCGCGTCGGACATTTGGGATCATCCCTACTCGCGTGAGCAAGCGGCCTTTCCCGCAGCCTGGACACGCGATTACAAATTTTGGCCGTCGGTGGGGCGAATCGACAACGTCTATGGCGACCGCAATCTATTTTGTTCGTGTCCGCCGATGGAAGGATCTGGAGAGTAGACTTAGGACCGCCTCATTCCTCTACTTGCCTCGCCCGCGCCAGAAGGTTCCGGACTTCGTCATCCGTGACCTGCGAGAAATTCTCGTAGAACTCGCCCACCGCGCGAAACGATTCTGACGCGACCGGGCAAACAATCTCGTCGACTTCGCGTTCCAGTTCACGGCACGTTTCCGCCGCGCCGACCGGCACGGCCACCACAATCCGCGCAACCCCGCGCCTGCGTAACGCGGCCACCGCCGCGCGCATCGTCGCGCCGGTGGCGAGTCCGTCATCTACCAGAATAACAATGCGTCCATGGAGTTCAGGCGCGGTTCGCCCGTCACGATAGAGGCGCTCGCGCCGCTCAAGTTCGCACAACTCCTTGGCCGTGATTGACTCGATCAACTGCGCCGCCTCGGGCACAGCGCGGACCACGTCCTCGTTCAAGACGCGCACATCTCCCGACGCGATCGCGCCGAGAGCAAGTTCTTCGAAACCCGGGACCCCGAGTTTGCGCACGACAAAGACATCGAGAGGCAGCCCAAGGCCCTCCGCCACCGCGAACGCGACTGGCAGCCCTCCCCGCGGCAAGCCCAGGACAACGACATCGTCACGCTTTGCGTACTGGCTGAGTTCCGCGGCCAGACGTTGACCCGCTTCTTCTCGATTCAAAAACCGCCCTCTCATGCACAAAAATTCGCCGGGCACCCAGCCTGCGGCCACCCCCTTGTTCCAAGGACGCGCGCTGGCCCGGGCAACGGCTCCAACCTTTTTAATCCGAAGCGAGCGTGGCGGAGGCGGTCGGAGCAATCCGCATCGGCACGAGGCGCAGGGCGGGTCCGCGCTCTGTCTCCGGCGGAGCCGCAGCCGCTTCGTGATACTCGGCATCGCCGTTCACCTGCCACACATCGTGAAGCCGCGTGTTCGCCAGAATGTTCTCCGTGCACAACATCGCTGTCATCATGGCGTGATCCTGATTGTTGTATTTGTGCATTCCATTGCGCCCGACAAGGTGCAAATTCGGGAAGCGATCCTCCAGTTCCTCGCGGATCGTATTCACGTGTCGCGCATAGTCATCGTCGTAGACCGGATAAGCTTTCTTTTGACGCACAACACAGCCGTCGACCACGTCGCCTTCTTCGGCCAGACCAATCTTCGTCAGCTCGCGCTTGGCCAGCTCGATCAGTTCGTCGTCCTTTGACTCCCACAGGCCGTCGTGTTCAAAACAAAAATATTCCAAGACCGTAGCAAGCCTTGTCCGGGTCGGGCACCATCTCCGGCGACCAGGAGCGGAAGTTTTGCACGCGCCCGACCTTCACGCTCGGGTCATGGATATAAATCCAATTGTCATCGAACTTTCCGCGCTCCTTGAGGATGAGCATGACGGTGAGAAAATCGCGATACCTCAGGCTTTGCGCGGCCCGGAGGGTGGAGGCCGACACTTGCGGCGACAATCCCTGGACCAACTCACGAAGAGGCGCAGAAGAAATCACGTGCTCGGCCTCGAGCGTCTGGATTTCACCCCGACTATTCTTGAAATGAACGTTCCAGTTGCCTTCGTCATAGGAACAGGCCGTCACCTGGCAGCCCATTTCGATCTGACCGCCCATCGCCGTGGTCTTCTCGGCGCAGGCTTCCCACATCATCCCGGGGCCCTTGCGTGGATATCTAAATGAATTAATCAAAGTCTTGATCACTCTGGTCCGGTCTTTCGGTTGCCTCTGCGGAAAGAGGGCGTTCTTGATCGCGCTGCCCAGGGAAAGACCTTTGATTCTCTGGGCCGCCCAGTCCGCCGAGATCTCCCTGCAGTTCATGCCCCACACCTTTTCGGTGTAACTTTTAAAGAATGTCCGGAAAAGACGCCGGCCAAACTGGTTGCTGACCCAGTCTTCGAAATTGCGCGGGTCGCGCACCGGAAAAACCTGGGCCTTCAACCACGAAAGAATGCAGAGGACGGAATTGAAAATCCCGAGCTTAAGCAAAGCTTCGCATGGCTTGAGCGGATAGGTGAAAAACTTGCCGTCATAGAAAATGCGGGAAGAACGCGGCCGCACCAGCATGTCGTCCGGCAGAATCTCACTCCAGAGATCTTCCACCGCCTTGGATTTTGAAAAGAAGCGATGCCCGCCGATATCGAAATGGAAGCCCTTGTAGGTCGTGGTCTTGGAGATTCCGCCGACATAGACAGGATCCGCCTCCAGCACGGCTACATCGACGTCGTTCTTCGACAGAAGATAGGCTGCCGTAAGTCCGGCCGGTCCGGCACCGATGATAGCAACAGTTGTTTTCAAATTTTTCCTAAGCAACCCAGTTTCCCCGCGTAAAATTCCACACACACCAGCCCTGCAAACTCAAGGCAATCGCCACCCCCAGGACTACTGCCGCCATCCCGAAAACCCTGAGCAGAGCTGGAGGGCTGCGAAATTGACGCAAAAAGTGCAAAAAGGCCAGCACGATTACAGCGTGCACGCAGAATTCGTAGCGCAACATGCTCTCCATGTCGACACAAGCTACTCCCGCCACCGAGATGCTATAAATGGCGATGGCACAGAAATATAGGCCTATCCGCGATCGCCAGTCCGTTTGATGGCGAACGGCTCGCAGGACCTCGCAAAGGCCCAGCCCGATCAAGATCAGGAGTCCGAGGGTCGTCGCCATCTGGCTCACCGTTGTGGGGTTATTCAAGGAGGGAATTGTCCAATGGTAACTCGATGGCTTGAAGACCGCGAGGTAGTCCGGCGTGATACCCCATCCCGCTTCTTGAGTAAGCATATAAATGTTCCAGCAACCCCATCGCAACTGACAATAGATAAAGAATGATCCGGCGCCCATGATCGAGATACACGTCAAAGCGACGACCGGCCATTGCTGGCGGAGCCACCCCATCGGACCACGCGACCCATTCAAGCCCTTGGCAAAGACTGATCGCACTAAAGGATAGGCGGCGCACGGAATCCCGGCGATCCGCGTTGCGGTCATCAATATTCCGTGCAAAGCCGTCCAAACCTTCGCCATCCGGCCTTCCGCCCCGCTCCAGTAAACAAAGCCGAGCAGCGCCATCAGGAAGAGCGATTCGGAATAACCGGCGACGAGGAAGAACGCAGCGGGATGGGCCACGATCGACAAGGCACCTAGAAATCGCAGCGTAGGCGAGAGTCCCCAACGCTCGCAAAACAAGAAAAAGTAAGTCCAAAAACCCCAGGCAGCGATTTGGGCGGTGAGGAGCAGGGCATTATCCGTTTCAAGTCCCAAGCCATAGTGCAGGACCGCCGCCATCGCCGGATAAGCAGGAAAGAAGGCTACATTGGAGACGTCCATCGCCTTGTGATCGACCGGCGGAACGGTCGTCCCGTAGCCGCGGTCAACGATATTCGCGAACCATTCGCTATCGTGCTGGATCAGGCTGGAATACCGATAGGCCATCGGCCCTTCCGGTGCGAGCAGACAGACGGCCATCGCGATTTGTGCAATTGTCATGACCAGCCCCGCAAGCATTGCTTTGGCTGAAGATTCGATGGAAGTCATCGGCTTGGCGACAGAGTGCGGCGAGGAGATACCAAAGCTCTGCCCATTGCAAGAACTTGTCGGCCAGTCGCCGCACCGGTATTCGGGCAAATCGAAGCTACTCCTACCGGACCCCGAATCCTCAAGCTGCCGCCTCGCCGGCCTGGCTAACCAAGTCCGCATAAACTTGTTCGTAACGCTGGGCCGCCGCGTCCCACGAAAAATCGCGCGACATCGCGCGTTCCATCAGAATGGCCCACAATGTTTGGTCGCGGAAAATTTCGCGTCCGCGCTTGATTGCATCCCAAAACGCTTCGCTCGAATGTTCGTAACAGAGAAACCCGTAACCTCTATCCATGGTTGGGTCGTAATCTTCGATGATCTCCTGGATTCCACCGGTGGCACGCGCCACCGGAAGGGCGCCGTATTTCAGACTGCACATCGCACTCAACCCGGACGGCTCAAAGCGCGACGGAATCAGCGTCATATCCATGCCGGCTTCAATAACGTGCGCCGTTTTTTCATCGTACTGTTTTCGATAGGCAAACTTTGCTGGAAACTTTCGCGCCGCCACCGCCAGACCCGTTTCGAAGGCGGGATCGCCCTCCCCAAGAATGATCAGGCGCACATCGTCCGACAGGAGCCGGTCCAGCAACGGCATCAGGATCTCGAACCCCTTCTCCCGCACAACCCGGGTGACCATGCCAAAGACCGGACCGCGCGGAGACGGATCCAGCCGCAATCCACCGAGGAGGGCATCGCGGCAAAGCTGTTTTCCGGTAAGATTCTGCAGATCGTAGCGCGCAGGTAGAAGGGGATCGATGGCCGGATCCCAGCGCGTGTAATCGGCCCCATTTAAGATAGCCGTAATCTTATGAACGTTTTCGCGCAGCACGAAGTCGAGCCCGCATCCTCCGGGCGTCGTTAGAATCTCGCGCTTGTAATGCTCGCTCACGGTTGTGATTTTGTCGGCGTAAAGAATTCCTCCCTTCAGAAGATTTAATCGCCCGAAAAACTCGATGCCACGGAGCGTGAAATAGCGTTCGTGCAGATTCGTTAACTTGAAGTCGATCCCCCAAAAACTCCCCTGTTCGGCGACGTGATGGATGGTCAGGACGGTCGCCAGCGGCAGACGATGAGCCCGCACCAGAACCGGGACGAGGGCCGCGGCCCAATCATGGGCGTGCAGGATTTGGACGGATGGGGTTAAGCGCCGCGCCAATTCCATTGCCGCTTTACTAAAAAAAATGAAGCGGGCGGCGTTATCTTCGTAGGCCTGGCCCTGCTCACCGTAAATCCCGGGCCGATCAAAAAACTCATCGCATCGAACGAAAAACAACTGCACGCCGCTCGCGCTGCGCCCTTCCACGAATTCCGCGATATAACTTTTCTCACCGATTCGCACATCGACAGTGATGCCCGTGTCTTCTGTTGGGCAGGATGGGTTCTCCCGAATTTCGCGATAAAAAGGAAGAGCCACGCTCACTTCGTGACCACGCGCGCGCAGTTCGCGCGGCAACGCGTCCATCACATCAACCAGCGCGCCGGCCCGCCGTAGCGGCGGCCCCTCCGCGCTGATCATCAGAATTCTCATGTCTTAATAGATATTAGTCACAGATGAACACAGATTTCACAGAGGAAAACGCGGAACAAGCAAGGGCGCTCGATCTTTCGAATCGGCTTTGAAACTCGCTCCATTCAGCCCGTCTTGTCTGTGCCGAAATACTCGCGTTTCACCCAGGCCAGCGCCTCATCGCGTTCGCGCAACTCTCCTTCCAACTGCAGCGTTTCCACCGCTTCCAGGATTTCCCCGAACTTCGGGCCGGGCTGAAGTCCGAGCGCGATCAAATCATCTCCTCGCACCAGCGGCGGAGGAATGATCGGCTCGTTCGCGAATTCTTCGCGCTTTCGCAGCAGAAATTCATAGTTGTCCAGCATCCCGTGGCTGCCCTGGCAATCGACGCGGTGCAGCTCGAGCTCTTCATCGAAGGTCGGGCGCGCCATGAAACGTTTGAGCTTCGCGACTCGCATTTTGGGCACATCCTTAAAGACCATGTGCTGGCGAACCATCTCCATGGTCGCCTCGATGTCAGCTCGCGAAAACCGCAGGCGTTCCATGATTCTCTCCGTCATTTCCGCACCGATCCGGTCGTGACCGTTGAAACGAATTCGGCCGGTCTCGTCCACCTCCGCGGTGGCCGGCTTGCCCACGTCATGAAGAAGGACAGAAAAGACGAGCGGAACCGAAACATTCGCCGGTAGAAAGCTCAGCATCAGGCGCGTGTGCTGAAATACGTCCCCTTCGGGGTGAAACTGTTCCGGTTGCGCGCAACCTTTCATGGCATCGATCTCCGGCAGAATTGCCCGCAGCAGACCGCTCGAGTCCAGAAGATCCCAGCCGCGCAAACGAGCGGGCGAAAGAAAAATGCGGACCAGTTCCTCGCGGATTCGTTCTGCGCTGATCTCGTTGATGGTGGCGGCATTAGCGACCAGCGCCTGCCACGTCTTTGGATCGATCTCGTAATCGAGAACCGTGGCAAACCGCACCGCGCGCAGCATGCGGAGACGATCTTCCCGGAACCTTTGCCCGGGATCGCCGATCGCGCGGACCAGCCTGGCTTCCAGATCGGCCCGCCCGCCCACGAAATCAATGACTTCTTCCGCCACCGGATCATAGAACATTCCGTTGATTGTGAAATCGCGGCGCTTGGCGTCCTCTTCGGGGGATGAAAAGTGCACGGCCACCGGACGCCGGCCATCCACATAGGCATCGTCAGAACGAAAGGTCGCCACTTCGAATTGGAATTCTTTTTCAAGGACAACGATGACCCCAAAATGCGCACCGACTGCGTAGGTGCGGCTGAAGATTCGTTGGACCTCGTCAGGTCCCGCATCGGTCGCGATATCGAAATCCTTGGGCACCTCGCCGCGCACAATGTCGCGAACGCAACCGCCCGCGAAATAAGCGATGTGACCGCACTCGCGCAGACGAGCGACAATCTCGCGCGCTGTCTTTTCCATGGGCGACGTTTCTTGGCCAGGTCCTTTCACTTCAGCTTTCTACTGTAGCGGCGCTCTCTGAGCGTCGCACTTGAATAACTCAGACCAGCGCCACCAGTCCAAGATCACAATTTGAAAATCCGAGCGAAATGGAGGCTGGCCGTCAAGCCGCCGGCGTCGACTCAACCGCCTTGCCTTGCCGGAACGAGTGAATGATAAAAAAGATCACTGCGACGCAAATGCAGGAGTCGGCCACGTTAAAAGCTGGCCACGGATGAAAAATACTCGGCGCATGCTTTCCGAGATCGAAAAGAAGAAAATCGATCACGTGTTCGTGGAGCAACCGGTCGGTAAGATTGCCCAAAATCCCAGCGAGGAGAAGCGCAAGCGAGACATCGCGCCAGACATCGCGGGAGCGCTGGCGCAACAATAAGGCGAGGACAAACAGCATCGCCAAACAGGAAATCGCAATGAAGAAACCGTTGTTATTCTTAAACGATCCGAAGGCCGCTCCGGTATTCGTGATATTTACCAGATCGAGAAAGCCAGCCACGACGACGCGCGGATGATCGGGATCAACCGACTGCATGACGAAATACTTCGTGACCTGATCGATTGCGTAGAGCGGCAAAGATAGGAGAAAGATAAACTTCATGCTCGTATTCTGAATCCCATGTTCGTCATTCCGAGCGAAGCGTCGTCGCCCGCCGCGCCGTAGCTTTTGAGCGAAGGCGGGAGGATTCTCTCATTATAATTAGAGATGTCTCGACTTCGCTCGACATGACAAGGGGAGCCGTTCGGCTGCGTCTCCGCCAAACGCCGTGGCGCGTTAAGTCTCATTTGCTAACTCGCGTAATCACCGCTTCACATCGATCGCATAATTCAGGATGGGCCGCGCTGGTCCCGACCGCGGCCCGATGCCGCCAGCAGCGCGCGCACTTCTGGTGTGGCGTTCTCGCGATCACCGCGCCGGTTTCCTCGGCCGATCGAACCGCGAGGTCGCTGAGAATGAAAAATTCCTCGAGTTCTTCCCTGTCGATCTGGTTGGTCACGTCCGAATTCGAATTAAGAACAACCGCGGCTTCCAGGGCGTTGCCGATCAACTTATCCTGACGCGCCTTCTCGATGGCCTGGCCGATGACGCCGCGCAGCTTCAAGAGTTCCGCCACTTGTTCGCTGGCCTCGTTCCCATTTTGTTCGCTTTCCGGGAACTCCTGCAAGTGAATCGAGCCTGGGATATTGGCATACTGCCATGCTTCCTCGGCGGTAAAGGCCAGGATCGGCGCGAGCAGCCGGCACAGCGCGTCAAAGATCTTGTGCATGACTGCCTGAGTAGCGCGGCGTCGGTTCGAATCCGGCGCGTCGCAATACATTCGGTCCTTCGTGATGTCGATGTAGAGGCTGCTTAGATCGACGGCACAGAATTGATTAAGCACGTGATACACTTTGTGGAACTCGAACGTCTCATAGGCCGCTCTGCACTCCGCGATCACCTGATCCAATCGCTCGAGGATCCACCGGTCGACCAGGGTGAAGTTTCCATCTTCGTCGGTGCGTCTCTTCGACCCCTCAGGGGTCCCTTGTAATCGCGAAGCGACTTCAAAATCATGGAGATTGCCTAACAAAATTCTCAGGGTATTGCGGATTCGGCGATAGGTGTCCCCCAGCCGGGTGAACATTTCTTCCGAGAACGGCACATCGTCCGTGTAATTGATGCTGCTGGCCCATAGCCGCACCAGGTCCGCGCCGTGACGTCCAACAAAGTGACCCGCGTCCATCGGCTTGTCGTAAGTGCCCGACTTGGAAATCTTCTTGCCGTCGACATCGACCACGAAACCATGTGTGACACAGATCTTGTAGGGCGCACGATTGTTCAGCGCGATGCTGGTCATAAGAGACGACTGGAACCAGCCGCGATGCTGATCGGTCGCTTCCAAATACATATCGGCGGGATCGTGCAGCTCTGGACGAGTCGCACAAACAGCCTTATGGGACACGCCGCTGTCGATCCAGACATCGATGGTGTCGTTGCGATGGGTGGCGCCTTCCGGCAGACCGAGTTCTTTGGCCAGCTGCGTATCATTCAACTCGAACCAGATGTTTGAGCCACGGACCGCGACAAGATCGGCCAGTTTACGAATATACTTCGGATCGAGGATGGTCTCGCCCTGGGCGGAATAGAACACCGGCAGGGGAACGCCCCAGCTTCTCTGCCGCGAGATCACCCAGTCGGGCCGCGATTCCACGGTACCGGCGATACGGTTTTCGCCCCACCCCGGAATCCATTTCACTTCTTTGTGAATGGCTTCGAGCGCGCGCCCCCGCAGGTGGTCAATGCGAATAAAGAATTGTTCAACCGCGCGAAAAATGATCGGCGTCTTGGATCGCCAGCAATAGGGGTACGAATGATGATATTTTGTTTCTCCGACTAACATTCCGCGCTCACGCAGCAAATTCACGATGTCGGCGTTGGCATCGAAAACATATCTGCCGGTCAGCTTCGGGAGACCGGCTTCGTCAGTGAAGCGACCATGATCATCGACCGGCGACAAAATCGGCAATTTGTTGGCGCGTCCGAGATTGAAGTCGTCGGCACCGTGACCGGGTGCGATGTGAACGGCGCCTGTGCCGCTGTCCATCGTGACAAAATCAGCGGCCAACACGATCGCTTCGCGGTCAAGAAATGGATGTCGCGCCTTGACCTGTTCGAGCTTGCTCCCCGGGAAAGATTGATCCGGCTTTCCCCTCGGTTCGAACCCGGTGGCCGCACAAAATTGTGGCACGAGTTTGTTGGCCAAGACCAAAACCTCCGAAGCTCCGTCCCGCTCAAATTTCTGCACGACGTAGACTTCCCTGGGATGAACGGCGATCGCGAGATTGGCAGGCAACGTCCACGGGGTCGTTGTCCAGATCGCAATGCTTGCTTTCCCGGCTAGCTCGCCGCTGCTAATCGGAAACTTGACGTAAACCGCCGCATCGTCGCGTTCCTGGTATTCGACTTCCGCTTCGGCCAGAGCCGTCTGCGCACCGGTGCTCCAAAAAACCGGCTTCATCGATTGATAAACCAAATCTTTCTCAACAAAGACGGCAAAGGCCCGCAGGATTTCCGCCTCGTATTTGGGATCCATGGTCAGGTATGGATTTTCCCAGTCGCCCAAAACCCCCAGCCGCTTGAATTGTTCTCGCTGGAGATCGACGTACTTCCGCGCGAAAGCCTCCGATTTTTGCCGAACTTCCAGAGGCGAGAGACCGCGGGACTCCTTCACGACTTTGAACTCGATGGGCAATCCGTGACAATCCCATCCCGGCACATAGGGCGCGCGTTTCCCCAGCATGGTCTGCGACTTGACCACGAAATCCTTGAGTATCTTGTTGAGCGCCGTTCCCATGTGCACATCGCCATTGGCGAAAGGTGGACCGTCGTGCAGGACAAACGATGGCCGGCCTTCCCGCGCCTTCTGGATTTGCTGGTAAAGCCGCGTTTCGTTCCAGACCTTCAACATTTCCGGCTCGCGCGCGGCCAGATTCGCTTTCATCGGAAAATCCGTGCGGGGAAGGTTGAGGGTCGCTTTATAGTTCTGGCTCATGGTGGACGCGAGGGCGCTACCTAACATCCGCGACCTCACAAATCAACGCGTTCGGCGGAGCATTTGGTCCCGCCGCGGAATGCTCTATACTCCCGGCAGATGCGAATTTTGCTGGTCGAAGACGAAGCCAAGACGGCGGCCTTTCTGGCCAAGGGTCTGCGGGAGGGCGGCTATACCGTCGATGTGGCCACGGATGGCGAAAGCGGACTGGAGCAAGCGCGCGCCACGCGTTACGACCTGCTCATTGTCGATGTGATGCTTCCGCGGAAGGATGGGTGGACGGTCGTCGCGGAGCTACGCCGGGGAGATCTGCAGGCCCCGATCCTTTTCCTGACCGCGCGCGACAGCGTACAGGATCGGGTCAAAGGACTCGAACTCGGCGCGGACGATTATCTCGTCAAGCCGTTCGCCTTCGCGGAACTGCTGGCTCGGGTCCGCTCCTTGTTGCGACGTGCTCCCGCGCTCAGCGACGAGCAATTGCATATTGAAGACCTGGAGATCGACATGCGTCGCAACCGGGCGGTTCGCTCCGGCATTCCGCTGAATCTTACGCCCAAGGAATTTCTTCTGCTCGCGCACCTGGTCCGTTACGCTGGCGAGGTCGTTTCCCGGCCGGAAATCGTGCAACAGGTGTGGGACATTAACTTCAATACCGGCACCAATGTGGTCGACGTGGTCGTGCGACGATTGCGGGCCAAGGTGGACGATCCGTTCGAGAAGAAGCTGGTCCACACCATTCGCGGTGTCGGTTATGTTCTCAAAGCGGACTGAGCCGCGGTCCATCGCTTCGCAGTTGGTCCTTCTTTTCACGCTGGCCGCGGCGCTCCTGCTGTCGTGTGGGCTCGGAGTGTTCTACTGGATGGTGCTTCGGCAGGCTTTCGAGGAAGACAACGCCGTCCTCGCTGACAAGGTCTTTGCCCTGCGCACCGGGATAAAGAAAGCCGACGGAGTGAAGGCTCTGGACGACGAACTAAAGACGCCCCGCGCCGGAGAGCGTGCCGTCTACTGGGTTCGACTGATCGATCCGGCTGGCCACGCCGTGGCGGAGAGTCCGGGAATGAATGACTTGTTGCCGGCGTCCGTCTTTCCCGCGGCCCTGACCTCCCGACCTCCCGACGAGGTCCCGCGAGATTATCACACCAAGGGCCAGTTGTTTTCCCTGGTTGCATCGGTCGAGGAAATAGACGGACAACCCTATACCCTCCAGGCCGCGCAGGATCGGTCGGAAGACGAGGAGTTTACAAAAAAATTCGGGGTTCTCTTCGCGACCGTGTTGGCCTTTGGCATTCTTGCCTCCGCTGTCATTGCGATCAACGTGACCAGACGCGGTTTGCGCCCTCTTGCCGAAATGACCGGCTCGCTCAAGCGCGCGGGACCGACTCACCTGAACGAACGCGTCCAGCCGGGCCGATGGCCGCACGAACTTCAACCCGTAGCGATCGCTTTCGACGAAATGCTGGATCGGCTCGAAGAATCATTTACACGCTTGTCGCAATTTTCCGCGGACCTTGCCCACGAACTTCGCACCCCCATTGCCAATATCCTGGGCGAAGCCGAGGTCACCCTTACCCGGCCGCGCGGCTCCGATGAATACCGGGAAGTCATCGAATCATGCGCAGCCGAATGCACCCGGCTCTCCGGTATCATCGACAATCTGCTGTTTCTGGCCCGAGCCGAAGCCGCCGATACCCAGCTTCAGCGGACCCTGCTCGACGGACACGCCGCCATTGAAAAGATCGCGACTTATTATCGAACCATCGCCGAAGAGCGCCACGTCACCATCACTTGCGAGGGCGAGGGAGAGATTTATGCCGATCCCATTTTGTTCGGTCGCGCCCTGAGCAACCTGGTCGATAACGCCCTCCGCTTTACTCCGGCCGGTGGGACAATTCTGATCTCGGTCGCGCCTCAGCCTAGGCAGTCCGAGGTGTCCGTTAAAGACACGGGGTGCGGAATTGCCGCCGAACACATCCCACGTGTGTTCGATCGCTTTTATCGGACAGATTCATCGCGCAGTTCCGAAGGCGTAGGACTTGGCCTGGCTTTGGTGAAATCGATCAGCGATCTCCATGGCGGAGTGGCGACCATGCGCAGCGACGTGAACAGAGGAACCGTCGTAACCCTCACTTTTCCTAACCGGCCCATGGCGGTTTAGTCTTCCCGCGAGACGGGCCAACTCAATCGGGTTGTCCCATGGGCCATGGTCTGAAAAATCCTTGCAAGCCCATGACAGACTTGTAATGAATCGCAACCTTACAGACTTGTAATGAGTCGTAACCTTAACCCCGGTTACCAAAGCGACCGAAAAACAAATCAGAGCCGTTCTTAGCCTATGTCGTTAACACATTTTCACGACCGATCAGCGCAACTACTCGCGGCGGGCGTCTCTATGGCTTTTCTGGCGATCAGTCATTCCGTTCATGCGCAGGTCGCTGCTGCGCAGAATATCGTGGTGACCGCGAGCGAGGTTCCAAGCGCTTACGGCGCGCCTGGCGGTTTTTCGCAATCGCGTTTTGCATCAATTACAAACGCCTACGTCCTTCCGCCGGGAGAAGTTTACACCAGTTTAATCTATGAGGGTGACGTCGTTCATTACCGCGACATGGATAACCATCTCACCCAGGAATGCGAGATCGGTTTGCCCTTCCGCTTCAACATTGCGGTGGAGAACGACATCGAGAATTACGGAAGTGACACGCAGGATGCGACCTTTAGCCTGGAAGCCCGCTGGGCTCTGGCCGATTGGGACAAGATTCCTTTGAATCCAACAATTTTCGCGGAATACAAGGTCGGGATCGGACACATCCTGCACGACGAAGGAGCTCCCACGCCGGAACATAAGTTCGGACCCGAGGGGTTTGATCAGTCCATGGAGATTCCGGACGCCTATGAGCTACGGCTCTTGCTGGCCGAGGAATTTTTCGGGCGCATTGAGTGGGCCTTAAACGGCTTTCTGGAACAGGAGATCGGCGGAGATCGCGGCAAGGAGTGGGGCATTGCCCAGAGTGTCCTGGTGTCAATTCTCCCTCACGAGGAATTGAAGGCAGGATTTGAGCTCCTGTTCCGCAGCTTCAGCGATAAAGGCAGCCGCGGCCAGCCTTATAATAGCTTTGTCATCGGACCAACCGTCGCCTGGAAACCCACTAAGGCCACTCGCCTGGATATTTCTCCGCTGTTTGGGGTAAATCACAAATCGCCGGAAATGCAGCTCTTTGTGGTGTTTTCCTACCTGTTTGGACCGGGCGGTCCTAATGGCGAAAACGGCGAAGCGCCTGCGTCGATGCGCAATCGTTAACCGAGCGAGAAATCTGTGGCGCCAGCCCCTCGCTGGACCCGATCTCCTTCCCGCAGGGCGCATGGAATGTCACAGTTATCCAAGCGGCCCGTCTTGACCCCGTTTCGGCGCCTCGATACCCTTTCCTCGGAAAGGAGCTCGAGGTGAAAACGGAGGTATCAATCGAATACTGCGTAGTCTGAAACTACACCCCAAAGGCCGTCAGTTTGGCGGCCAAAATTCTCGAACTCGGAGAGCGTATCGCGTCGCTCACCCTTATTCCCTCAGGGGGCGGCGCGTTCGAAATCCGCGCCAATGGAAAACTCCTTCACTCCAAGCTCCAATCCGGCGACTGGCCGGATTTCGATGCCGTCGTCTCTGCGGTCAAAAAGAGCTAGACGCTCTTTCTGTTCCAATACTCAATCACCACAGGACTCCGTCTTGTTTCTTCGGAGAGTGCAGGGTGCCTGGT
Organism: uncultured Verrucomicrobiae bacterium; assembly: GCA_963788855.1. GTDB lineage: Bacteria > Verrucomicrobiota > Verrucomicrobiia > Chthoniobacterales > UBA10450 > CAWBIE01. Next base: position 172,247 of record CAWBIE010000001.1, on the reverse strand, counting down.
GGCCCTCGCGGTCTTCAAAACCGTTGTTGGTTCCGCGTATGCGGGGCCGAGGTAGGTTCGATTCCTATCCTCTCCGCCGAATTTCAATTCCACGCTGCACGGGAGCTGTAGCCGCGGCGCTCTGTCGCCGCGTCTGCGGCCCTGCCGTCACGCCACAAGCTTTTCCGAAAGGAGGTGAACAAGATGACCCGTGAGCGAATTCGCAGTCTCACTTCCCTTTCATCTTGCGCCGGGTGAGCATCCAAATTGAGCCAAAAGGCCCTGCGGCAGGTCTTGCCACAGTTTCCCATTTCCGTGCGCGGCAAAGTGCTGGTCAATTCCGAAACGGCCGACGATGCCGGCGTTTATCGCCTGGATCGGTGGCGCGCCCTTGTTCAGACGGTGGACTTTTTCACGCCCATCGTGGACAACCCGTCTTCTTATGGACAGATCGCCGCGACCAATGCGCTTTCCGACATCTTCGCCATGGGCGGGCGCCCGCTCACCGCTCTCAACATCATGGGATTTCCTCCGGACCTGGTTTCGTCGAGAACCATCGCCGCCATTTTGCGGGGTGGCGCGCAAAAGGCGGCCGAGGCCGGATGCGCGATCGTTGGCGGTCATACCATTCGAAATCCGGAACCGATCTACGGTCTGGCCGTCACCGGAGTGGTCGATACGCGAAATCTGATGACCAACGCGGCCGCCCGCGCCGGCGACATTCTTGTTCTCACCAAACCGTTGGGGACAGGCGTGGTGACGACCGCCATCAAACGCAGGTTAAGTTCGTCCGCTCTTGAAAAGAAAACGATCACCCTTATGACCAGGATCAATTCCGTAGGCGCGACCCTGGCTGAACGGCGGCTGGTCCGAGCAGCCACCGACATTACCGGCTTCGGCCTCATGGGGCATCTGGCGTCCATGTGCCGGGCCAGCGGGGTCTCCGCCGTGATCGATGCGGAACTCGTTCCCACGATCGATCCCGAAGTGATCGATCTCATCAGACGTGACTGCGTTCCGGGGGGAACGCGCGACAATTTGAAAGCCACGCGCGAGACCGTGGACTGGCACGAGACAGACAGGACGCGGCGAATCCTGCTCTGTGATGCGCAAACCAGCGGCGGCCTGCTCCTCGCCGTGGCACCGCGCCGCTTAAACGAAGCGCTCGCTCTCCTCAAGAAAAATCGAGCTGTGTGCACGGCTGTTATCGGACGCATCACGCGCTCGCAGAAACGTCTCATCCGCACAACGTGAACTCACGACGCGCAATCCCGGCCGTCTCCAAAATCCTCGACGCTCTTGGCGCCCAGGATCTTCCACACCCTGTCGTGGTCGCCATCATCCGGCAGGAACTCGCTCTGCTTCGCAAATCGACCCGGGCCACGCGCTTTGAAGTTGTCGTGACTTTGATGCGCGCCGCGCTCGATCGACACCGCAGTGCGCGACTTCAACCCGTGATCAACGGAACCGGCGTCGTGCTTCACACAAACTTTGGTCGCGCCCCGCTGGCTCGCCAGGTGGTCGAATCCATTTCCACCGTCGCGGAGAACTACACGAATCTTGAATTCGATGTTGTCGCGGGACAACGCGGCGGACGCGCCGCCTATCTCGAGCACAATCTGGCGATTCTTTGCCAGGCCGAAGCTGCCGCTGTCGTTAATAACTGCGCCGCCGCGCTTGTCTTGCTGGCACGGCACTTCGCAGTTCCTGACCGTGAAGTAATCATCTCCCGCGGCGAAATGGTGCAGATCGGAGGAGGCTTTCGAATCGGGGAAATACTGCAGAACTCGGGAGCCAGGCTGCGCGAGATCGGCGCCACCAACCGCACTTCTCTCGCCGATTATGCGAAGGCCATAAACCGCGACACCGGAATGATACTGAGCGTGCACCGCAGTAATTTTTTCATGGACGGCTTCGTCGATTCGCCGCTGCGGAGAGAAATTGCGCAGCTCGCCAGGAAACGCCGCATCCCATTCGTGGTCGATCTCGGCAGTGGCGCGCTTGCCTCGCATGAGCAGCTGGCCCTGCTAGAAAAGGAACCGACCCCAGGTGCAGCGCTCGCCGACGGTGCGAGCCTCGTTTGCTTTAGCGGCGATAAATTGTTCGGCGGTCCGCAAGCCGGAATCATTGCGGGCCGGCGGCGCCTCATCGCCGCGCTCAAACGGGAGCCGATTTTCCGCGCCTTGCGTTGCGATAAACTGTGCCTCGCCGCCCTGCAAACAACGGTCGATCTTCATCTCCGCGGAGCGATCTCGGATATCCCCGCGCTCGCCCTCCTGCACGTTTCTAAAGACGAATTGCGCGGACGGGCGGCTGCCATCTTCGATCGGCTCCGCGGATTGCCGGGACAGATTACGATCGGGCGCGGGACAGGAAAGGTAGGCGGCGGCACATTGCCGCGTTCCGTCATTCCTTCCGTCACAATCGACGTCGTTCCGAACAACTGTTCGCTGCAGGAGTTTGCATTCCAATTGCGCAACGGGACGCCCCCGGTGATCGGTTATATCGCCAACCACTGCTTCAAGCTCGACCTTCGCACCATTCCCCCCTCGCAGGACGAGGCGATCGTGGACGCGATCCGGATAGCCTGTTCAAGAGTCAACAATTGAATCAACGCGCATCGTGACCATCCGGCATTTCGTAGCGGCAACGGCTGGTCACATCGACCACGGCAAGAGCGCGCTGGTCAAGGCTCTTACCGGTCGCGATACCGATCGATTGCCGGAGGAAAAGCTTCGTCATATCACCATTGAACTCGGATTCGCCCACGTGGATCTCGAGACTCCCGCCGGCGAAAGCCTTCGCCTCGGGATAGTCGATGTCCCGGGTCACGAGGATTTCGTGCGCAACATGATCGCCGGGGTCGGGTCGATCGATCTCGCTCTTTTTGTGGTCGCGGCGGACGATGGCTGGATGCCGCAAACCGAGGAGCACCTCCAGATTCTCACCTACCTCGGCGTCACGCGCGGCGTCGTCGCCCTGACCAAGGCTGATCTTGGCGGGGTCGATGAATCGGTTGCCAAAATTCGAGCGCACCTGGAAGACACGATATTTTCACGAGCGCCCATCATCGCCACGTCGGCCAGGACGGGCGCGGGGATCGCAGATCTGAAGAGCGCTGTGGCGGCAGAGCTTTCGACGGCGTTGCCGCAGCCCGATGTTGGCCGATCACGTCTCTGCGTCGACAGGGCGTTCAGTCTGCGCGGTATCGGTACCGTTGTCACCGGTACGCTGACGGGCGGCTCCTTCCGCCGCGGACAAGCTGTTGTGATCCAGCCCGGAGACCTGGAGGCGCGGATTCGATCGGTTCAAAGTTACGGGCGCGACGTTGATATCGCGCTCCCCGGAATGCGCACCGCTCTCAATTTGCCAGACCTGGCGGCAGGATTTTCTGCTCATGCCGTCCGGCGTGGCCATACCGTCACTAACTCCGGATTGTCATCGACCTCCACGCTTGACGTACTCCTGCATAGATCGCCGAGGTCGCGAGAAAAAGGAGGAGCGGGGCGACCCATCAAGAGCGGGGCAACAATCGACGTTCATTACGGCACGGCCCGCGTTTCTGCCAGGGTGGTGCTGCCCGCCGCGGGAATTTTGAAGAGCGGTCAACAAGCCATCGCCCGGTTGCAATTGGAGTCGCCCGTTCTCGCGTTGGCCGGAGATAAATTTGTCATCCGCGATCGATCGCAGAAATACACCCTGGCGGGTGGAGTGGTACTCGACTCCGGGGCGGAAGCGAGAGCTTTCCACAGCATGGCTCAGCAGAAGTTTCTCAACCAGCGCGCTGCCGCCTGGAACGATGTCGATGTTTGTCTTTTTTCGGAAATTGAGCGCAGCGGCTCCATCCTCTTATCGAGCCTGTTGCCTGGATCGCAATTCAGTTCGGATCAGATCGCCGCCGCTTTGCAACGCTTGCAGACTCGCGGCCGGATTGTCGTTCGTCGCGATCTGGCGGCCATTTTTGAAACATGGCAGGCGTTGCGCCATCGCGCGACCACGCTCATCGACCAGACCCACGAAAAACAACCGGAGCGAACCGGTCTCGCCCTGAGTGAACTCCGCGCTGCTTTTCAAGATCAATCGCCGAATGTTTTCGAAACGCTCGTCTCCGATCTTTGTTCGGATGGCTTCGTTCGTCGCGGACAAATCATGGCCCGAATTTCCCATCGCGCCATGCTTTCATCGCAACTGGAAGCGGTCGCGCAGGAAATCCGAGACCGCCTCCTGGCCAAACCACTCGATCCGCCGCCGCGAAAATTGCTCGCCCTGGATGAACGGGCGGAGCTGGCCCTGGATTTTCTCATTAACCAGGGAACGGTGGTCGAAATCTCCCCCGAGCTGGTTTTGTTGCGCGAGCAATTCGATCAAATGAAGCGTGCGGTGGAGGACTTTGTCTCAAAACGCGGGCCGGCCACGGTGAGCGAGCTTCGGCAGGAATTACAAACTTCCCGGCGCGTTATCGTACCGCTGCTGGAGCATCTCGACCGTGAGGGCGTGACACGACGGATCGGAGACCAGCGAGTGCTCGCATCTTGATTCGCCGACGATCCGGTGTCGGCGCTAGAATGGATTGATGACACGGACAAAGGCAACGGCGCCGCCAGGCTCGTCCGGGACAGGGCTCTTTCTCAGCGCTTCGTTCGACGCGGCCTGGGAGCACGTCATTCTCCCTTGGTTCAAATCGGTCGCGCTGATAGCCGCCTCGACGAGCAAACCCGCGGTTGTCGTTTTGCCATACCCGTCACGCGCCCAATTTTTCCGCGACCAACTGGTGGAAGCAAAAGTTTCGCTGCTGGGTGTGCGGTTGGTCTCCCCGCCGCAATTGCGCGAACTGCTGCTCCGCTCGGCGGACGTGCGACTGCCGCTCCGCGAACATCTTCGGCTATTGCTCTCGATCGCGGCCGAACAACAGATAGCCAAAGGAAGCTCGGATTCCGGAGTCGATGAGATCAGCGCGACTGCCAAATCCGTATTGCGCTCCCCGGATCAGCTACTTCATACGATCGATGAACTGAGCGCAGCCGGTTGGAATTTTCAAAAGACCGGTCCAAAGGCGTTCGCAAATATCGTCGCTGACTTTCAGGCGCTGACCGACAAGTGCGGCTTTACCTCCATCCAACAGGCTGATCGCATCGCGTTAGCTCGGGCCGAAAAAGAGGAAAAGGCCTTTTGTAATCTGCTCATCGCCGGTTTTGATGGCGCGCATTGGCCACTTTGGCCGCTCCTTTCAGCGGCAGCGAAAACATCTGTCGAAGCCACGGTAATCCTTAACGAACCCCGGGACGAGGCGCGCGATCTCGACGAATGCTGGGTCGGGACATGGGAACAGGAATTCGGCGCCGCGAATCAGGTCGGCCCGGCAACGGTCCTCGACATCGCACCTTCTCACCCGCGTTCCGGAAGCCAAAAGTTGCAACTTGAGCTTTTCGCGAACGGGCCGGCCCCGGAAACGCATTTTCTTCTCGGGTGCGAAACAACCGAAGAAGCGCAGGCCGTCGTCACATTGATCCTGAAATTTCTGGCTGAACCTTCCAGTCGCCGGATCGGTGTTGTGTTTCCTTCCGCCGGCGCCCTGGCCCGATCCGTCGCAGCTCTCCTTACCAGACTGAATGTTCCCCATTACGATTCGATCGCTCACCTGACGGCACCGCCTCTGGACGACGTGGCTGGTCAGGCCTGGTTGACCCTGCAGGAAAGTAATCGTCTCCAGCCGTTTCTGCACTTTCTCTCCAGTTTGACCAACAGCGGAAAGCTCTGCGGCAATGTGCCGTTCGACGAGGTCGAAAAGGTTTTACGCCGCAGCTATGACGAGATCCTGATCGATGACATGTCGGTCTTGCATGAATACTGCGCGCACTATTCGACGCTCAAGAACGCATCAGCCGTCGCGCTATGCATTGCCGCGGTAAAGTTCCTGCCTGCGGTCGCCACGCTGACGGAGTTCGTCGAAAATACGCTGGGGATCTTCTCCGACCTCGGCTGGGTCGATCGGAGAATCGAACTCAAGAAGCTTAGCCAGGATTGGAGCGATGCGATTGATCGTACCTTTTCCCGGTCCAGCTACGTCCGGTGGTTGAGTGAGGTGCTCGGTAAACCTGCGCGGTCGCGCGATGAGACCGGCGATCATCCTTACAGCCGTGTCCAGTTGCTCCCTCTGGCAGAAGCGGAGGGAGAGCAATGGACGCATTTGATCATTGCGGGATTGAACGAGGGCGCATGGCCCCCGACAGATAACGAATCCGATTTTGTCCGCGACGAAGAGATCGAAGCCCTGAATCGCCGGATCAAGATCCTGAATCGGCAGGTCGTGGTGCAAGGTCGCCATGGCCAGGGACAGTGGAAAGTCACGGAGGGCAACACCCTGTGCCTCGGCGCAAACGAGCGACGGCAAATCGCGTTGCGGGCAATGGCGAATCTTCTCGAGTCCGCAAAGTACGGCCTGGGAATTACGGCAGCGTTGTTCACCGAATCTATTCCCCGCCGTATCGCGAATCCCAGTGAGCTCTTTACGCGTCGCTACTTTGATCTTCACGGAAAAGCGCTCTCCCAGACTGCGCTTGCCGCGATGGAGAAGCAGACCAGGGATTGGATCAAGGAGTCCGGTTTCGGCGACGATCCGGGCGACGACGACCGAACGGAGGTGACACAAACGCTCGTGGCTTACGAGGAACGCCGGGCAGAGAAAAAGGCAGGCAAGTTCGAGTTTGCCCTGGAGGAGCCACGAGACCAGCCGGTCACCCTTTCAGCCTCCTCTTTTGCGAAGTTGTTTAATGCTCCCGCCATCGTGTGGATGAAAGCGTTTCTCGGTGTCGAAAGCAGTCAATTGGATGTTCAGCGATGGAACCTCGTCGTGGGCAACTGGGTCCACCGATGGCTGGGAGAGATCGTCGATTCTACGCCGGAGAAGCGTTTTGCAAAACTTGGCACTGACCTAACGAAACGCGTCGAACGGGCAGCCCGGGGATTCCGCGACCAGACTGCCACACTTTTGCAACGGTGCGGCCGCCCTCTGCCCGACTGGTGGATCTCCAACTGGAGCAGCGCCTCCTACATCGCCAATATCTTCTCGACTCGCGTTGCCGGTGTGGGGGACTGGCGGTTCGCGGCGACGGAATGGTCGCGCGAACCCTTACCTCCGATCGAATTAAACAATGGCGAAGCGCTGAGATTGCGTGGCCGCATTGATTTGATTTTGGCCAGAGATCTCCCTTCCCGGGACCAATTCAACGGCCTGGATCTGTGGGTGATCGACTACAAGACCGGCAAGGGAGAGAAAAGTCTCATTTCGCCAACCTGGAGCACAGAAGAGAAGATTCGGCAGGGCGTCCTGAAACAACTTTTGGATGGCCAGGGTGTTCAGGTTGCCCTCTACGGTATGGCGCTCCGCCAACTGGGAGCTCATGAAATTGGTTTGAGTCTTCTCGCCCGCAACCTCGACCTCTCAGCTCCGCAGTTGATGGTCGCCCAGCTCGAATATCACCAAGGCGTTTGGGGAGAGCTTGCCCGAATGCAGAAAAACGGCGTGTTCGGTATGCGGGGATTTATTCGCTCCGAATTTAGTTTCACCGGGGACTATCCGCTCGCCACTCTCCCGATCGATCGCGATCTCCTTGAAACCAAATGGCTTCTCACTCATCCGGCCTTCGCCACCGAATCAACCGGGGAGGGTTCATGACACAACCATCCGATCAAGCCGAACGGGACCGTTTCCACCGCGAACTGGAAAAGAATCTTTCGGTTATCGCCGCGGCCGGATCCGGCAAGACACGGGCAATCACGGATCGCATCGTCGAAATCGCGCGGCACCCAAAAGCGGGGGAATGGCTGCCCAAACTGGTCGTAGTCACGTTTACGCACCGGGCCGCCGATGAAATGCAGAGGCGAGCACGGGAAAAAATGTTGGAATCAGGGGTTTCACTCGATGTCCTTGCCGCTTTCAACCGCGCCTTCTTCGGCACGATCCATAGTTTTTGTGTGAAGCTGCTTGGCGAGTACGGACATTACCTTGGTCTGCCGCCTCGTCTCGACCTGATCACAGACGACGACACCCTCTGGCACGACTTCGTGCAGAGCCGCGATTCAATCGGTCTTTGTTTGAATGCGGAGAGCCGGCGCATTCTCCTTCGGCACTTTCCCGTTCGCCAATTGATGGAGCTTGGCCGCTCCGGAAATATTTTCACGCCCGATATGACAGGCGTGGGTCCGTGTCCCAAGCCCAATCTCGAACGGATCCTCCGCTTTAATCCGGGGGCCAGGTCGCGGGATAACATCGAGCGTTGCAAGAATGAATTGCGCGAGTGGGAAGCGAACTATCACAGCGACATCCCCTTTCTCCCGCTGGTTGATTGTCCCTCGAAAGCGCAGGACTTCCTGGCCATCTGGGAAGAGGCGTTCGGGCCGTTCCGGAAATGGATGAATCGCTGCGCACTGGCCGTCGCAGCCGAGATTCAATCCGCTTACCGGGACTTTCGCCTCGATCACGGAGTAATGACCTACGACGATCAGGTCGCGCTCACGGAGTTGCTCTTGCAGCATCCGGTGGCCGCTGATCGCATCAGGGCCCGGAATTTCCGCGTCATTCTCGACGAAGCCCAGGACACCGATCCGGCGCAGTTTTCAATCCTGATCGAAATCGCCCGCCCATCCGGCGCCCGGGGACGCTGGCTTGAACTTCAAAGTGAGCCGCCTCGTCCCGGCCACTTCTGCATGGTGGGCGATTTCCAGCAATCAATCTTCAGTGATCGCGCCGATCTCGCGCACTACCGTTACATTCACAAATCGTTGTTGAAGACGAGCAGCGGCGAGGGGCTCAAATTCTCGGTCACGTTTCGGCTTAACCAGCGACAGGTTGATTTCGTCAACGACGTATTCCCCTCCCTGCTTAATAACGCGGATGGGCAGGTCGAATTTGTTGAGCTTGTTGCGCGTCCCGATGCTCTCCCCGGCCAGGTTGTTCGCCTGAATATTCAACCGGCACCCGAAGCCGATGGAAAATCGGATGATTACAAGGCTCACATTGAAGCGCGCCAGATCGCCAATTGGATCAGGAGCACCGGCCTTGGAAAGCTTCGCGCGCGCTCCTGGAGTGACGTAGCGATTCTTTGTCCGAGAAAAAACTGGTTCCGGCCTCTGCGCAATGCGCTGCGTCGCGTGCACCTGGATGTCCAGACTCAATCGGAGCGCGATTTAAACGCGGACAATCCGGCTCACGCCTGGCTCACGGCTTTGACCACGGTTATGTCCAGGCCGGAACTCGGTTACGAAATCGTTGGGGTGCTTCGCGAAGTCTTCGGGATTTCCGATGACGATCTTGCCCGCTTCAGCAAGGGACAAGGCAGCCGATTTCAAATCCAGGTCGCCATCGCGGAGAGCGACCGTGTCGCGGAAAGATTGAATTCACTGGCGGCGACTCGCGCGGTCGTCGAAACGATGCCGCTTTATCAGGCCGTTCAGCAGATTATTACCGACACGCAGTTGCGCGAGCGCCTTCGTCTCCTGCCGGTCGATGAATTTGGCGATCTTGATTACGAACTGGATCGCCTCATCGTGACCTCGGCGGCCGCTGAGGCAGACGGAAAGACATTGGCGGATTTCGCCAATGATCTTCGCGCCACCTTCGCGGCCGAGCGCGAGAGTGAACCGGCACGTCGCGATGCTATTCAATTGATCACCGGCCAAAAGGCGAAGGGCTCGGAATGGGACGCCGTAATTGTTCCTTATCTATCTCGCGAAGTTTGGACGCGATCGCCCGATTACGCGAGAATAGTGAGGGCGCCCCGGACAAATGATCTCGTGGTCGCGCTCGGCCGCGACGACCTAAGCAAGGATGTCGATGACGCCTTGAAGTTGGCGCGCCGTCAGGAGATGGAGCGTCTGCTCTACGTCGCTTTGACCCGCGCCAGACATACTCTGGTCCTCGCCTTCGACGAGTCTGTTTTCCACAACTCCAGGGGCACAAGTCCGACGAACTCACAGGCGAGTTGGCTGCAAACAACAAACACCCACCGCCGTACCGCCATCTTTGAAATCCTGCCAGACGGTGCTGCGGCCTGCGCCACGACGGAATCAGCCCAGCATGAAGAAGCAACCCGGCGGGCAGCCGACGCAACGCTGCCATCGCTTCCTGAAGTCCGCGATGCAGACAAGCGAAACGCCATGATCCAGGCCGCAGATTTCGTCCACAAGATGAATCCCAGCCGCGTCGCCGGATCGATGTCGACTGCGGCGGATTCCTGGAAAGAGACCGAGCCCGAGCTGCGCCCACTGACGGCGGAGAGCGCGGCCACGCGTTACGGAATCTGGTGGCACGAATTCGCCCAACGGGTCCCCTGGAGAGCAGACGAAAGCATCATCCAAAGGGTTTTCGCAGAAAATCAGACGCGTTCTCCCGATTCCGCCCGCTCGCTTCGAGAATGGAGGAAACTTTGCCAACACCTCAGAGAGGCAGCCGATTTTCGGAAGCAGCTTGTTGGCAAAGACTCCTTGTTGCATCTGGAGCTGCCTTTTCTGTGGCGCATCGACAAAGCGATGTGCCTGGAAGGAATCATCGACCTGGCGGTCCTGGATCGGCGCGCCGGCAGTTGTCTCATTGTGGACTGGAAAACGAACCGGATCGAACCCGATGAGACCGACGATCTAAAGGCTCGATACCGGCCACAGATCGCTTCTTACTGGAAGGCGATGGCGCACTTGACCGGAATGTCCGTCGATGCCGGCATCTATTCGACGTCCACCGGCCGGTTTCTTGCCTACAACAATGACGAACTGGCGGATGAATGGACGCGGCTCCGAAGCGGGCCCGGCCGCTGCTAGCCGGAAATCAGGAATCGCGTTCGCCCCGAATAAATTGCTCGACGCTCCGATAGGCTTCGTCGTCGGACATTTGCACGGGCGGATGTTTGGAGAAATAAGCTGAGGGCGAGTGCAGCGCGCCACCAATCCCGCGGTCGAGCGCAAGCTTGCAGCACCGAATTGAATCGATCGCCACCCCGGCCGAGTTCGGTGAATCTTCGACCGACAATTTCAGATCCAGTTCCATCGACACATCGCCAAAAAGCTTACCCTCGACGCGAATAAAGGCGATCTTGTTGTCCCGCTGCCATGGTACGTAATCGCTCGGGCCAATATGAATATTCTCATCCGCGAGCCGTTCGCCCATGACAGATTGCACCGCTTCCGTTTTCGAGACTTTTTTGGAGGCGAGTCGGGGCCGACTAAGCATGTTAAGAAAATCGGTGTTTCCACCGGTGTTTAGCTGATAGGTCCTCTCCACTTTGACGCCCCGCTTACGGAAAAGGTCGACGAGCGACCGGTGCACAATCGTGGCACCCATCTGCGCTTTGATATCATCGCCAATGAGGGGCAGGTTCTTGTCCGAAAATCGCTTCGCCCAGACCGGATCGCTGGCAATGAAGACCGGGATGTTGTTCACAAAGGCGAGTCCCGCTTCCAAGGCGCAGCCCGCATAAAAACGGGTCGCTTCTTCCGAACCGACCGGAAGATAGTTCACCACGATCTCGGCCGCGGAATCGCGAAGCTCCCCGATGACTTGTTCACGGGTCGACTCCTTCTCCAGAGGCAGGAACGTGCGCAGCGGGTCGTGGTCGCGCATATGATCGCCGAAGCCGTCCAGGACGCACCCCATCTTCACGATTGCGCCGGTCCGGCGAATCTTTTCACAAAAGATCTTCGTGCAATTCGGAGGCGAAAAAATTGCCTCGCTGACGTCCAGTCCAACCTTCCGGCGGTCGATGTCGAAGGCCGCCACCACCTCTATGTCGTGCGGTTCGTAGGAGCCGATGCGGCGATGCATCAGGCCAACGCTGGCTCCATTACTGGACCCTCTATAAAAGTTAATCCCTTGGATGAGGGAGCTGGCGCAATTGCCAACACCAATGACGGCGATTCTGATTTTAGTCATTTGCGAAAATTGAGCCTAGTCGCCGTATGGCAAGCTGGGCAAGATACAAGTTAGGTAGGGTTTGGATGTCGCATGCCAGCTCGCTGAGCCCAAGGCGGGCTCCTTTCACTAGCATGGATCGCACTCTTAGCGTATTCTGAAAAGGGCGCAAGCACTTAACTAAGAGGGATTTTTATTGAAAACCGAGGCCTCGCCGCAGAGATAGAAGGAATGCGCGGTGCGCTTGATGGGGTTGTATTGCTGGTGATTTGCGGTTTGGCCGCGACGGCTCAGGCCGGCAATCCTACTTATACTGCGGAAGAAGCTGTCGCCGTTGCCCAGGCCCAGAACCTGGACATCGCGGTAGCCCGCCAAAAATTGAACGCCGCGCGCGGTGGCATGATTGAAGCGCGCTCGGGCTATCTGCCATCCGTGGGAGCCGTCGGATTGCTGCGCGAACATCAATACCAGTCGAACACGCAACTTCGTAACGAAGACTACAGCGCCTCGGTGCGCGTAGTGCAGAACGTCTACACCGGAGGCGCGGTCAGCAGCCAGGTGGCTATCGCCCGGCTCAACCTGGAAAAGCAGAACCTCGAGTTGCAGGCCGTTTCGAATCGGGTCGCGATGGACGTGCGGATCGCCTTTAATGAAGTGCTTTTGAACCGCGCCAGAATTCGGGTGCGCCAACAATCGGTGGGCGTCCTGCAGGAAGAACTCAAGACCCAGCAGGAACGCTTAACTGCCGGACTTGTGGGCCAACTCAACGTCGGGCGGGCCGAGGTCGCCCTGGCTAATGAGCAAACCGAGTTAATCGATGCCCAAACCCAATTGAAGAATTCCTACCTTCAGCTCGGCGAACTGCTCGGACCAGGTCCCGGCGCCAGTTCGCAGAATCTGGATTTCGAAGTGTCCGGCCAGTTGCAGTACGCTCCGCGCCATCCCGATTTGAGCGGGTGCCTGGCACGCGCCGATGTCGAGCGACCCGAGATCAAGGCCTGCGAAATACAAATTGAGATTGAAGTTCGACAAGCCGATCTGGATCGCAGCGAAATGCGTCCGCAGGTCGAGCTCTTTTCCGGCTACGAGATCTACAATCAAACCGATCCGAGCATTAATCCTGAGTTCAATTATGGCTACGTCGTCGGAGTAAATGCGAAGTGGCACATCTTCGATGGATTCGCCACCAAGGGACGACTGATGGCGACACACGCCCGCCGCGAAGCCGCCACGCAGGCTTTGGCCGCGCAACGCCAGTCGGTCGCCTCGGAAGTGCGCAGCGCTTTCCTCGATCTGCAACAGTCCGATCATGTGCTCGAATCGGAAACCAAGAATGTGCAGACGGCGGATGAGTCGCTCGAGATTGCAAAGGCAAACCTCGGCGCAGGCCTGGGCACGCAGCTCGATATTTTGCAGGCCGCGTCCGACGTAACCCGGACCCGGACCACGAGGTTGAGCGCAATCTATCTTCATAATGTGGCCCTCGCGCGGCTGGCCCGGGCCAGCGCCAGCTCGCCGGACGCACTTGGATTTGGCCAGAAGATTGCGGAAAAAGACTCGAATAAGGCAAATTCCGGACCCGCGGTCGGCGAGGTGGCACGCCCGCCGTCGAAACTCACGGAAAGATGAGACACCTCGGATTCATCTCGACTTTGCTGGCTCTATTTCTTTTCGAAAGAGAGACCAGCGCGCTCACGCTCGACTCGCTTCTGCAGAAGACCATCGAGAATAATCCGCAAATCCAACAGGCGCGTTCCAATTTGGAGCGCGCTTCCGGGCGCAGACTGGTGTTCCGGTCCGTGGTCCTGCCAGACGCGACCCTCGGCGCAGCCGGAGGCATTGAAGGCGGACACCGGGCCGGCGTGAAACCGGTCCAACCGTTCGGATTTGCTCGCGGCAATATTGTGCAACCGTTCTTTGACGCGGCCGTGCCCGCGTCGCTGCGGCGGGGCGATATCGAGGTCTTAATCGCCCAGCAACAGCTAAATGTAGCCGTGGTGGAGCAATTGCACTCCGCCCGCACCGCCTATTACACGGCGGTTTACAATCGCTCTCTTAAGCGTCTCCGCGAAGAGCAACGCCATCGTCTGGAAGAAATAACAAACAACCAGACGGCTCGCTACCAATCCGGGCTGGTCGACCGGAATGCAGTAGTGAGCGCCGAGGTGCAGATGCGCGAACTCGAACCGCGCATCGAAGCCGCGCAGCGCGCCTACGGAGGTGCGTCTCTCGCCCTGGCCGACGCCATGGGCGATGAGCTCGGTCCGGTCGATGTTTCGCCGGAACCGGAGGCAGAACTCAGATACATTCCCGCTCTGGTCAAGGTCGACGCGGCGACCGCGGCAAATCAACGTCCGGATTTGCAACTCGCGCGCCTCCTGGTTAAAGCCGCCAACGAAGATCAGCGCATCATCGAGGCGGGCTATTATCCGACGATCAGGGGTAGCGTTGCCGGAACCTATATTCCCGTCTCCGGAATTCGCCGCGAGAACGTCGCTTCGCCCCGCCGTTCCGACAATGTCATTTCCTCCGAGATTCAGGAGAGCGCCGCCTTCACCTGGCGCGTGGTCGATAACGGCAAGGTCGGCGGCGCCGTTCTGCGACAACGTTCTGCGCGTGAGATCAACGAACTGCAGCTTCGCAAACTTGAGACGGAGGTGCCGCGCGAGTTGGCCCGGATTCAGGACGATCTCGCCGCCATTGCCACCAAGCACGCTGCTTTGACCCAGGCTTCCCTGGCCGCAGAAGCGAATGCCACGACCGTGGAACAGAATCTGGCCGGAGGAGTCGTATCGCAGCTTGAATTCCGATTGGCCCAGAATGCCTACCTGGAAATCAGGAGCGGCTTGCTCGCCCTGACCTATCAGCAGAATCTCGCACTCGCGGAGCGTGACCGCGCCATGGGGAGATATCTTCAATTTTCCGCCGAGACCGGGCAAAACGTGCAATAATTCGACCGTTGAAGTTGCCGCGATCGAAAAACCTGGTTTGGGGAGCCCTGCTACTGGCCTTGGGCGTGGCCATCGTCTGGTATCTTTTCCTGCCCGTCGCAGAAGTGGCCGTGGTTCGTCGCGGGACTGCGGTTTCCGCGGTTTACGGCACGGTCCGAATCGAATCCTCCTTCGTCGTCCGTGTTCGTGCGCAAAACGCGGGGTTCATTCGCCTGGCCGAGCCGTTCGCAGCGGGCCGCGGCGCTATTGGCAAGCCTGTGGAGAAGGGCCAGGTCCTCGCCACGATCGCGGATGAAACAACCGCGCGGCAACTGAAGCAGGCCCAGGCCGACTTGCAGGCCGGCACGGAGCGCGCCGCTCTCCCTCTTCCTTCCTCGGAATTGCTCAAGACCGCTGAAGACAATGTCCAGCGGCTTGAAAAACTGCCCCCTCTCAACGTGCCGGCGGTCGATTACGAAAAGGCGAAAAGCGAGGCCAAACGGCTGCACGGTGTAGTCGAAACCGAGCGCATCGAACGGGACCGCAATCTTTCGGCCCTGGAAGACGCCTGCAAGAAACTCGAGGCCCAGATGAAAAGCTCGGAGATCCGATCGCCCATGGACGGCCTTCTCACGAGTATTCAGACGATCGACGGTGAATTGGTGGTGGAGGGCAACGAACTGTTCACCGTTTCTTCACTTAAGAATTATGTGCGCGGGGAAGTCGATGAAGAAGATGTCGGCGACATAAAGCCGGGAATGAAGGCCACAGTTCGATTGTACGCATACCGCACAAAAGACTTTGCCGCGCGAGTCTCTTCCATACAACCCGCTGCCGACCCGGAGACCCAGCGTTATACCATCGTCCTGCAACTCGAAAATGCTCCGGATAATTTAATGGCCGGCATGACTGGCGAAATGAACATTATTACCGGAACTCACCAGAACGTCCTCCTGGTGCCGACACGCGCTTTGCTGGTTGACCAGGCCCTGGTGATCGCGAACGGGATTGTGCAATCGCGCACGGTCAGAGCCGGCTTTCGCACGCTCGACTTTACCGAAGCAATAAGTGGCCTGGCGGAGGGGGACCACGTCGTCGTCGCGGATCAGGATCGCTTGCACCCGGGACGACTGGTTCGACAGCGCCAGATCAATCCCATGGAAGATCAAAAGGGGAAGTGACGCCACCGTTTTACATTGCGCTTCGCTTTCTCAGTCATCGCAAACGCGCCTTACTGCTCAGTCTGAGTGGCGTGGTTTTCGGTGTTGCTTTTTTTATCTGCCTGCAAGCGCAAACGCAGGGATTTACCCAGTTCTTCATTGAGTCAACCCTCGGAAGCAATGGTGCGCTCGTCATTCGTTCGCGATTCGAACCGCGCCAGGTCGGGTCGATCGTGCCTAGCAAGACTTCGAAGACGAATGCAGCCCATCGCCAATATTTCGAGGGAATTACCAACGCCAATGAAATCATGCGCATCAGCAGGCGATTCTCCAATGTTGTTTCGTGTTCGCCGGTCCTGCGCGGCACGCTCAGCGCCCGCTCGGGCTTCGAAAACGCGACGGTCGATCTCTACGGCATCGATCCCGCGCTCCATCTCCAAACGACCGACCTGGAGCATCAAATCGAAGATGGGAGCCTGAACGATTTTCGCAACCAGCCAAATTCGGTGATCATCGGTTCGCGCCTGGCCGACATCCTTAACGTCGGTGTCGGCGACAACGTGCAATTGCTTTCGCCCGGTGGCCAATATCGGCGCTTTACGGTGGTCGCCATTTCGCGCAGCGGAGTGGGCAGCATCGATTCAACCCGGATCTATTGCCATGCCCGGGTGGCACAAATCCTCCTCCACAAGCCGTATGCAGCGTCCATGATCCTGTACAAGCTGCGCGACCGCGACCGCGCACCCGCTTTAGCGAAACATTTTGAGACACTTTTTCAGCACGACGCCGCAAGCTGGCAGGAGCGGGAGGAATCCACGCTCCATCTTTTTCTAACATTGCGCGTGTCCGCCGCCATCACCGTTTCCCTCGTGATTCTGCTCGCCGGCTTTGGAATTTTCAACGTGCTCACGATGACAGTGCTTTCAAAAATGAAGGAGATCGCAATCCTTCGGTCGATGGGTTATCGGCGACGCGATGTTAGTGCGATCTTTTTGTGGCAGGGAGGATTGATTGCCGCTGCCGGATCACTGATCGGTTGTGGGGTGGGCGCATTGCTAACTTGGGGTGTCTCGCAAATCCCCATTCGTCTCCGCGGCTTACTTTCTACAGACCACTTCTTGGTCGCTTGGGATTGGCGACACTATGTCTGGGCGATATTGCTCGCAATGATCTCGGTTTTTATTGCCAGCTACGTGCCCGCGCGACGCGCGGCCAGGCTTGAACCCGTCGCTACTTTGCGCGGCTCCAGCGTATGAACGCGGACGCTTTTCTGAGTTGTCACGCCATCGAGCGATACCTTGGCGAGGATGAATCTCGTGTCCACGCGCTGCGCGGAGTCTCCCTTGACGTCCAACCAGGAAGTGTCCACGCGGTGGTAGGGCCATCCGGGTGCGGAAAGAGCACATTGTTGTATATCCTCGGGCTGCTCGATTCGCCGGATGCCGGTTCGGTCATGCTTGGATCTGAAGGTGTATCCCACTTGCCCGATGACGAACTCGCTCGCAAGCGCAATGAATTCATCGGTTTCATATTTCAATTTCACTTCCTGATGGAGGATTTTACCGCGCAGGAAAATGTCATGATCCCAATGCGCCGGCTTGGCCAATTACCCGAAGCAGCAATGGCCGATCGAGCAGCGAGTTTGCTGGACGCAGTCGGGCTCTCCGGGAAGCACAAGCGGCTCAGTCGTCATCTTTCGGGTGGAGAACAGCAGCGCGTTGCCATCGCGCGGGCCCTCGCCAACGATCCACGCGTGATTTTGGCGGATGAGCCGACCGGCAATCTGGATACAAAAAATTCCGACCGTGCCTTCGAACTGCTGCAAAGGATGGTTTACGAGCGAGCGAAAGCATTGCTGCTGGTCACACATAATCCCAGCATTGCGGAGGCGTGCGACTACATTCACGAGATGCGAGACGGGCGCATCATTGGGAGCCATGCCCGCGCGCAGCGCAGTTTAAGGGGCTGATAACGACGGCTTTGGTTCAACAGCATCCGGCGCCCGCAAATGTCGCAAAAGATCGTCGATGTAATCCGGCCACGATCGAAACGTCCGCGCGCGAGCTTGGTCCCTGAGGTTCGCGTAGGCAGCGTCATCGGTGAGCAGCTTTTCCATTCCCTCCGCGATCCCTCTCGCGCTCGTTTGATCCACAATTAAACAGCCGCCCCCGCGGACCGCTTCGCCGAGTGCACCGTTCCCCCCGCAAACGCACGGCTTGCCATGCCAGAGGCTTTCCAAAATCGGAAGGCCAAAGCCCTCCGCCAGGGAGGGATAAACCGTGAATTTACAGCTGCGATAAGCGCGGTGCAGAACGCGGTCCTCGACGTGCCGCCACCATTGCAGCGGATAACTCTTCCTTTGCAACCGCCCAATTTCTCTCATCACCTTCCATCCAAATCCTCGAGTGCTGCGACCGATCAAGACAAGTTCAAACGAATGGCCGCGCTGCCAAAGCGCGGCCGCGCCGCGGAGGAGAGAAAGGTGATTCTTGCGCGGTTCAAAAGAGCCGACGCAGACGACCAAATCCCGCGAAGGCTTTGGTGGGTCAGCACGCTCCTCTTCATCGAACTCAAGCGGCCAGGCCTCCACCACTGTTCGGGTTGGTGTCGTCCGACCCTCGGCCCAAAGTCTTTGCAAGTCGTCGTGCGACGTTTGCGAGACGCAGATGACGCAATCGAAGGCGGCTAACGATTTAATGTAATTGCGAAAACCTGGACCCGCGCCTGAATGCAACGATGGTAATTGCAGAGCGGCCGCGTCATGAAAAATCGCGACACTTCGTCCACGAATTTTGGCGAGCAGGTTCGGAAGCATTCTCGTACGCACGTCGCGATAGATATCCGGCATCAAAAAAACGTCACCCGGTCTCATCTCGTCTTCGAGACGTAACGTTTTGCCAAAAACCAGGCGATAAGCGTCGGCCAGTAGACTCTCTCCCTTGAGCTCGGGATGGGTTGTGGGACGCGATTGAACGCGAAATGGCGTCTCGAGCGTGGCCAGCTCCGTGGGAGAGAGAAGTTGAAAGCGCCGGTTGATTTTATTCCACGAGACCGGTATAACCGAAACGCGTGCGGCCAACTCTTGAAAAATCTTTCGCGTGATCCGCTGAATTCCTGTGTTTCTTACGGATTTGGACGAAGTTGTTACTTCAAGATAAATCATTTGAACCAACGTCGGAAGACCGACCGGGAACTTTTCAGAAGGGCATGTTCCCAAATACAACCTATCATATTTTTTCGGAGCGGAATATCGAGGGGGGGTTTTTTTTAATCGAGCGCCGCCCGGCGCGATCGTCACGATGAATCGGGGTCGTGTCATTTTAGACGCGCGCTACCTGCGCGGTGCGCCGGGCGGCGTGGTTTCGTACACCGAGGCGCTCATCGAACACCTGCCATCGCTTTTGCCCGACGTGCCCATTATCCTTATCCGGCATTCCGCCAAGTCGGTGCCACTTTCGTGTGCGCCCAACGTCACGGAGTGGATCCTCGGTGGGGAACCGAATAGCCCCTGGTCTTATTTCCGCCTGGGGCGCTGGCTCAAGGCGCGGCTCGACCGCCACGACCTCTTTCACGCTCCATACCGGATCCTCCCCAAAGGGCTCGATGCGAAGAGTGTCATCACCATGCACGATGTTATGTACATCGTCTGTCCCGAACTCGTTTTTCCCCACCCGCTGGTGCGAAGCATGATTAAGAAGTACTGGTCGCTCGCCATCCGCGACGCCATCCGTCGGGCTGACCGGATAGTTGCGGTCAGCCATTATAGCGCGGATGACATCCTCCGGCTGGACTCTTCCTGCGCCTCGCGACTCCGTGTGACACTCCTCGGCAAATCGCCGGCGTTCCGCCCGATGGAGAAAGCTTGTGCCGAACGAGTCAGTTCGTCAGTTGTTCCTCCAGGCCAACGTTTCTTCCTCGTCCTGGGCGGCGGTTCCCAGAACAAGAATCACGTTGGCGCCGTGTCCGCCTTCGCAAAGGCCTTCCGAGTGTCGGATGGCATTCATCTGCTCGTCATCGAGCGGGCCCGGACACTTCCGCGAGAGCTTCGACAGGCTCTTCGACACTCGCAACTTGAGGAGCGAATAAATGTCCGGGCCGAAGTCAGGACCGAGGAACTTATTGCGCTCTATAATCGAGCCGAGGCGCTTGTTTTCCCATCACTGTACGAAGGCTTTGGCCTTCCCGTGCTCGAAGCCATGGCCTGCGGTTGCCCTGTCATCTGCTCTAATGTCACATCTTTGCCCGAGGTCGTGGGAGACGCCGCCCTCTCGTTTGCACCACAGGACGAGAATGGAATAGCCCAAGCCATGCGTCGCGTCGTAGCCGACGCCGATCTCCGGCAATCGCTTTCGGCACGGGGAATTCAGCGCGCCGCCATGTTCGATTGGAAAAGAATGGCTATCGAGACAGTTTCCATTTATCGCGAGATCGCAACGTGGTTGCCGGCATCGCAATCGGTGAAATAGTCAACCCCCGTGCCACATTTCGATGGAATAACACTTATGCTGTTGCTGGCGCCGAGGAAATTTTTCGCAACACACTTCGTACTTCCAAAAATGTTGGAATGTAGTTGGCGATGGCAAAGGCGATAACGGTTCCGGCGATGACCCCGGCGATGCCGTAGGTCCTGACAAGCAGAATTGAAAAGATAAGGTTCAAGACCGCGGTCATCGTGCCGTAGATTGTCATGCCTTTGAGATGACCGGTAGCGTTGAGCAGACAACTGCCGACCAAAAGCGTCGATAGCATGAGCCGCCAGATCGCCATCCAGATAATGACCGAAAACGGGGGCACCGCGAGATTGCCGGCCCACAGTCGAATGATCTGAGATCCGAAAATTGTCAGCACACTCACAACCAAAGAAGTCGTAAAAAGGCTGAACATGAAATTTGAACGCATGGTCTGCCTAATCCAACTGTAATCGCGTCGCGCGAAAGCATCCGTGTAAGCGGGCCAGAGCGAAGGGTACGCGACCGTCTGCAACAGGGTCGCCGCCATAAACAAGCCAAACGTAACCGCATAGGGAGTGACCTGAGCTGGGCCCAGATAATGTGCGATAACCATGTTGTCCGTTTGCGAGTTGACCATCCACCCGATGTTAATCACGAAGAACTTCCAACCGTCAGAAAGAAGGCTCTTGGCAGCGGTCAAATCGATGCCGGAAAATTTTGGCCGCAACCAAGGCTTCCGAATGGTAAACAACCAAATCGCACTCGTTAGGCCGGTAATCAGGCGTAAGCCGAAGCAGCTTAGCACCAACCAGAAAAGTCCGCCCCGAAGCCAGATGACGGTGAGCAGTGCGACCAGATTGGCCACGCTTCCCGCAATCTGCCAAAGATAGCCAAAAGCAGTTTCTTGGTGAGCAGCCAATACCCGCTCGGTAATGAGGAAAGGAATGTTCAGCGCGAAAATGGCGAGCGCAGCCCCGATAGCGATGACAATCTCGGCGCGCGCAGCCGGCGACTGAACTTGCGGAAACAAAAGATTGGCAATGCGCGGCGAAAGAGTCGTGCCCAGAGCAAGAACAAACAACGCGATCAACGAAAGTACGAAGAAGGCTGATGAGACGTAACGTTGACCGACATGGCGTGCGTCTTCCGCATCCGCCCTGGCCAAAGCGTTCGTGAGGCTCTGGGCCAGACCGAAGTCCGTGAAACCGAGAAAGGCGAGCAGACCGACGATAGTGATCCACGCGCCGTAGCGCTCGGCTCCCAGGTAGCCAATAGTCAGGGGAACCGAGACGATCGTTACCAGAACGTTCAGGACACGCGCCACGATTCCAAAGGCGGTCCCTTGAAAAATACCACGTGCCCGGCGCTCACCGAGATCTTGCGGCGCACTACGGCTTAAGGTTAGACTGAGCCAGCGACGTAAAATCGAAATCAAGGAAGCCGATTATAGCGCATTCCAGCGGAACTGCACGATGCGAGGCTTATGGTCAAAGTCAGGCTTTGTGGAACCATGCCAATTGAGTAATGATCGTGTCTCCGTCGTAGCACTATTAGCCACCGGAAAATCAAACTCATGCTGAAAGTGAAAATGACCGCGCCGGATTGGCTTGATTCGCGCGCCTCGCTGAAGACCGCGCTGATTTTTGTCATCGCTTTCTCCCTCTATTTTATCTCACGTTCTCCGGGACTCGATGAATACGATTCGGTGCAGTTCGCGATGGGGGTTCGCAATTTCAATATTTGGGAACACCAACCGCACCCCCCCGGATATCCATTGTTTATCTTTTTCGGTTGGATCGGCCACGAATTTGGCGCCAGCCCGGAGGATTCTCTCCACCTCGTTTCCAGCCTCGGCGGCGCGCTTTTTGTCGCCATGTGGTTTCTTATTATCCGGTTGCAATTCAATGAGCGACTCGCCTGCTGGATAGCCGTCTGTCTTACCATCACACCCGCCGTGTGGATGACGGCCACAAAAGTCCTCAGCGATAGTCTCGCCACCGGATTTCTCAGCGCCGAAATTTTCGCGGCGCTTTGCTTTTTGCGGAGTGGACGCCGGCGGGCTTTGCTGGCCGCATCTCTGCTTGGCGCCGCGGCTGCCGGAACGCGCCCGCAACTGATTCTCGTTGTCGCTGTCATTCTTGTCACGGCGTTGAGGCAAAGGTCATCGCCCTGGAAGGCGTGGCTCTCTAGCCTCAGCACGTTGCTCGCGGCATGCCTGCTCTGGCTTGTGCCGATGTGGTATCTGCAAGCGCGCCTCAGACCGTCGGCTCCAGCATGGCTGGTCTATCCAAAACTCCTTTATGGACAATGGCAATGGCGGTTGGATAAACCGCACGTTTACATCGGCGCGGGCGATTGGAGCCTGCATTATCTCGCCATGCGCCTCGGTGAACATACTCTTTTTTGGTTTGCTCTCGGCTTCGGTTTTCTTCAATCGCCGATTGCTCTCGCAGTCGGGACAGTGATGGTGATTTTCGGATTGGCCGCTTACTTATCTCGGCCTCGGGAAGCCGAAGACCGGCTCTTCTGGAGCTTTCACGCGCCTTGGGCATTGCTGCACTTCGCGACCATTTTCATCTGTCTCGATGGCGCCGAGCGATATTACCTCATTATTTTTCCTCTTATTCTGATCGCATTGCTGCGCGGGTTCTTGCGCCTGCCGGCACCCTGGGATTGGAGCACGCTGGCCCTGCCAGCCTTGCTCCTTTTCATAACGATCCCCCTAGCAATCACTAATCATCGCGAGGAGGCGCCTCCTATCCGATTGGTTCGGTATCTCGAAAGACTTTATCCGAGCTCGGCCCGGAGCCACGTCGCACTCCTCTTCCCCCACACTGGGCGTCACGCTGAGTGGTATGCTCCGGAGTTCATCACCATTCTTCATATCCCGCCGCCTGATATATTGCGGGAGATGACAAAAGGCGCCGCCGCGGTCTATACGGACGATGAAAATTTCCGCTTGCCCGAGGGCTGGCGCCGCTTGCCCTTGGCGGACTTCAGCCGTTCGCCCGTCATCTATGTGAAGCACCACTTCTTACGATTGTTCTTGATTGATCGTGGACAGACCTCATGAAGCGAATTTTTCTCACTGGCGCGAGTTCCGGCATTGGCCTTGCCATCGCAAGATCGCTAACCGGCCGTGGGGATGAAGTCTGGGGAACATCGCGCGATCCGAGCCGAATGGCAAAGTTGGATCGACTACACCCGGTGCGACTTGATCTCGGCGATGCCGCTTTGATCGACCACGCGTTCAACGCCGCGCTCGCAGAAGCTGACCACTTCGATGTCTTGATTAACAACGGTGGCAGCGGCCATTTTGGACCAGCGGAAAATCTCTCCGACGAAGAAATCGAAAATCAATTCCAAGTCCTGGTATTCGGACAGCTGCACTTAATGCGCCTGGCGCTACACGCGATGCGATCGCGAGAACAGGGTCTCATCATCAACGTCACCTCGCTGGCTTCGCGCTTGCCGGTACCCTTCATGGCAGCCTACAACTCGGCAAAGGCAGCCATGGCGGTCTTCACCATGTCGATCCAGCTCGAGTTGCCTAATACAGGCGTGCGCATTGTCGACCTGCAACCGGCGGATATTAACACCTCCTTTAATGACGCCATTAGCAAAGGCTCGTCAAAAGATCCGCGATATGACGCTAAGGTGGCGAGAGTTTGGGCTGCAGTCGAACGCAACATGAAGGGGGCACCAAGGCCTGACCTCGTTGCCCAACGCGTCTGCGCGTTAATCGATCAGGTCAATCCCTCGCCGCGCCTGACAGTCGGCGATAGATTCCAATCCAAATTCGCGCCCGTTATCTTCCGGTTACTCCCGCAGCGAGTGCGCATCTGGGGCCTTAAGCAATACTACGGACTATAAAAGCTTATTTCGTCGCGCGCGCCATGTTCCCGGCCACACTAGAAGAAGAGCGCGCAGTCGATAATCAAGACCAAACGGCCACGAGAAAATATTCCATGTATCGCGAAAAAACTTGATCGCCTCGGTATTGCTCCGCACGGAGCCCTTTGGCACATCGTACAGGGTCATCGTGCCCCATTGCTTTCGGACGGTTCGCATCATGGCGGATGCGGGCACGACATATTTTTCGATGCCACGCCGATCCAGGCAACCGCTAATCCAGATGTCGTCGACGTAAAACGCGCTCGCTGGCGAAGTGGAGTAATCCCAGAGCGCAGAGTCGAAGAAGCGCGGTTGGATAAGATAACTTGCGGTACCCGTGATCACGGCCACACGTCTCGGCTCGCGAATTTGGTTGGCAGGAAACAGTTTGGGTAAAAACCAAACGAAATTGTCGGGCATCAGTGCACCGCGAAAACAAAGCGCGGCCTCCGGCAATCGTGCGTGGTAGTGCAGATACGTTTCGAGTGCATCCCGCGGGTAGACTCGGTCGTCATCCAGGACCATAATCAACGTGTCACCGCGACCGGCGGCCAGCTCCTCTTGAATAACTGGAATGAATTTCGTCGCCGGTCCCCAGTCCGTTTGAGCAGCGCAAAATGCGGAGACGCGGAATTTGCTCGAGATAGTTAGGGACGACGTACTCTTTTTTGTTGACGGATCGAAAACTGGGGGACGGCCAGGACGATTTCATCCGGCGGCCGTGTTTGCTCAAGGAGAGAACGAAGTGTTGGCTCGAGATTATTGATTCGATCCGGCAAGGTTGAAAACGAAGCAATCACGCGGCCTTTCGGGGTCGAGGGAGCGTGGGACAAAAGCTGCCGAATGAATCGTGCTTGCCGTCGTCCCCATAACGACGAGTAGGCAAACTGACCGATCGCCGTTAAAGTTCCGACCAATATCGTCATGATCCGGCTTATCACCAATTGCCGACGGTCGATGTTGGTTCTGCCGACCCGAATGTTTTCAATCTCCCGAACGATCCGCGACTTCACGACATGAAGAGATTCATTCCGCGGGAACTTGCCAGCAGAATTCCTTTCAGACGACTCTCAAGCGGGCCACGACCTTAAAGGCTATGATTCCCCCGCGTTCAACGGCACAGCCTGAAACGCGTGTCAGATCCGGAGATTTGGAACGAAACTGCCGAGAGTGACACACGGGTAACGTCAATGGCCATGAAGCCACAGCCATCCGGGAAACTGACTAGTGCAGCGTCGTAGACAATCTTTAACTCACGATGCCATAATCCGACGAAAAAGCGGGTCACCGGGGCAGCTCCGGGATCAGACGCAATCGCGCAACCGCTCACCACGCGCAGTTCTGCCACAACTGCCCGTCTCTCGAACTTGAAGAGATATTACGGAATATGAAGAAGCCGATCTCTAACGCGGTCATTCTTATGGCCGGATCGGGCTCGCGGCTGCGGCGCAGTGGCGAGAATTCGCCCAAACCGCTCATCTCTCTGAGCGGGCGGCCTCTCATTTCTTACACTTTGGACACCCTCGCCAAGGCAGGCATCGAAACGATTCACGCTGTCATTGGATTCGAGAGCGATTCGCTGCGGGCGGGAATAATGCCACTGATTCCTACTGGCATGAATTTATTTTGGATCGAAAACCCGGAGTGGCAGAAACAAAATGGCATTTCTGTGCTGGCAGCGGCCCCTAGCGTGAATGCACCATTTATCCTGACAATGGGCGACCATATTTTTGAAGACTCGATTGTCGATCTTCTCCTGAGAAGCTCCAACGCCAATGAACTGACTCTCGCGGTCGACCGAAAACTTGATTGCATTTTCGATTTAGATGACGCAATGAAAGTCCAGACGCGCAAAGACCGGCTCGTTGCGATCGGCAAAAACCTCGAAGACTACGACGCAATCGATACCGGCTTGTTTGTTTGTTCGCCGGAGATTTTCGCATGTCTGGAGAAAGCGAAACGCGATGGAGATTGCAGTCTGGCCGATGGTGTCCGATTGATGGCCGCTGATGGAAAAGTTCGGGCGATCGATATCGGCAACGCATGGTGGCAGGATGTCGATTCGGCCGAGACGCTGGAACATGCCCGGAAATTGATTGCGACCAGAAACAATGACTGAGCAATGCGTGGTTCTGGCGGACAGTCCGAGCGCGTTAATCAAATTGTGCGGAATCTCGATACTTGAACGCTTATTACGCACACTCCAGCGATGCGGATTCAAACGGGCGATTGTTTTGTCAAGCACTCCCGAACGGATCGCGCAAGAGTTGGCCAGACCATCATGGGCGCGCGCCGAACTCGATTTGACAATCTGCGTGCGACCGGTCGGCCCTGTGACGATGGAACACATTGCCGATCTCTGGCCAGACAGCGTTGAACTTCTGCTCATTCTTCCCGCTAATTCAGTGTTAGATCAGCGGCTCTTGCGGATGTTTCTTTCGTACGACGAGCCGGCCGCGCTGGTGGATTCCGCTGTGCCGGCTCGACGTTCCTCGCTGGTTGCTTCTGCACCTCCAACAAAACGCGGCAAGCTTTGCGGACCGGCGTTCCTGCGACGCGACTGGGCCCGCTCTCGCACGGGATCCCTGCCAGATGTCTTGCGCACAGGTTTGGAGGACCAAACGCTGGCGGCGGCGGATGTGGCCACCGAACCTCTGTATTATGCGCCGCTCAACCGAAAGCTAAGAGCCTATTGGTTCCCGGCCCCAACGCCAGAGCGCGCGAAGCTGGCCAAATGGGTCCTTCTCGATTCAGCTCAAAAGGGCACGCTCGACCTTCCCGCGATCATTCATGGCCCGATCGAGACATTTCTTGTTTCCCACCTCTGCGAAACTTCGATCACACCTAACCAGTTGACGATTCTTACCAACGTCGTCGCTTGGAGCGCGACGATTCTTTTGGCTACTGGCCGGCTCGGTTGGGGCCTCACCCTCGCCTTAATCGTCGGCGTTCTCGACGGTCTCGATGGAAAACAGGCGCGCGTCAAAGTCGAGACAACCAAGCACGGAAAACTGGAGCATTGGTTCGATGCATTTTTCGAAATCTCATGGTGGATTGCTCTTGCCTATTATTTGCATAACTCCGGGCAAGTACCCGGCGCTTTTCGTTACCTCACCTTGCTCCTTTTGGCCCAAGGGGTCGATGGAATCCTGAAATCCGGCGTTCGTTTCGCGACCGGCAGATCGATCGAGGAACTGGGGACATTCGAACGACTCGTGCATCTCATTGGCGGACGGCGCAATGTCATGGTCTGGATGCTAACGATTGGATTTCTCTTCGGGGCGACAGCCCAAGCTTTCATCATCATGCCTTGGTTAGTCCTGGCCACGGCGGCCTTGCATTTGCCCCGTGCGATTTGGGTGTTTTGCCAGCTGCGCAAGGGATCGCAAATCCAACGAGCGACCCCAAAAGCTGTCGGGGCCGAATGAAACCCGGACCGCTGAGGAAGCCGTCACTCCTTGATAACTTTCCGGTAAATGCGGTAAGTCTTGTATCTGGCCGCGCCCATCGATTCAATGAAACTATTGATCATGACATTGTCTTCAAGAGTCATACTGAGTTCGCCGGTGAATCCGCGCTTGAACGCCGCGTCCATCAGATGCAGCACGAGCATCTCAGCGATGGCAGCGCGGCGATACTTCTCCACCACTCCGAGCGCGACCAACCGCCCGGTGCGAATCTTCGTTCGATAATAGAGAAGCTTGAGTAAGCCAATCGGAAGTCCGAACCACGTCAATCGCCCGTTGATTCGTCGAAAAGCAACATGAATGTCGGGAACGGCGATGACAAACGCGACTGGCTCGCCTGCTATCTCCGCCAGCAAAGTTCCCTGCGGAACAATCAGCGGCTTCATCTCCTTGGCCATATGTAGAATTTCAGATTCTGTGAACGGCACGAACCCCCAGTTCTTCTCCCAGGCCTGATTGTAAATCGCCCGGATTCGCTGACTCTCGCCCTCGACATCCTTCAAATTGATCGGTCGAATCGAGACGCCCTGTTTGCTCGCGCGGGCCATCGCAATTTTTCGAAGTCGCTCGGCCGGTTCCGTATATTCGGAAAACCACCACGCGTACCAGTCTTTCACTTTGGCCAGGCCACAGCCTTCGAGCAATTTCGCGTAATAGGGCGGGTTGTGCGATGTCAGAAGGGTCGGCGGATATTGAAACCCGTCGATGAGCAACGCACAAACATAGTTGGTCGAATAATCGATCGGCCCCATGATTTCCTCGCGTCCTTTCTTTCCTACCCAATCCATGGCCGCCTGCAGGAGCGCGGCCGCCACCTCGAGGTTATCGATGCACTCGAATAGTCCAAAACAGCCAACGTTCGACTGATGAAGCGCGTTGTAATTCGGATCGTCGCTCGCCATGATTCGGCCGACGATTTCGCCATTCTGTCGCGCCAGAAACAAAGCCGCATCGCCGTGCTCGTAAAACGGATGCCGCTTTCGATCGAGAAAGGCTTTGCGCTCGATGATTAAAGGGGGAACCCAGGCGGGATCATCCTTGTAAATGCGCCACGGAAATTTAATGAAAGCATCGCGGTCCCGACGCGACCTGACTTCTGAGATTTCAATTTGCGACACGAGATTGGAGCAAACTTATATGACCTCAGGCCGCCTCGGTCACGTCTTTGCACAGAAGAAGCGACATTTTTTCCTGCCGCAGAATCAGATGGCCGAGCAGGAGATTGAACACGCTTAGCTCCAGCCAAAAAAACCAGGCCGGCCGATCGATGATCAAAAAGAAGAAGAGAAACAGCATGCGCGTGTTGGTCATGAGTAATCCCCACCATCGGAGCATCGGCTGGGCTGTCTCCCGATAATGCTGCCGCAACGACCCTGGTATCTCGCCCGGGAAAGTGCGCACGGTGAGATCGCGCAAACGTTTCAACGCCGGCGAGAGCCATTCCTGTTGCCAGGTAAAGTTGAGATAGGACGCGAGCAGGAATTTGTTCCACGGTTCCGCCCACCAGCTCAGTTGCCGATACTCGGCTCGAAGGGAATCGGAGGAATCCCAGTCCGCGCCCGCCTGGCCCTTCACAAAGTACAAATAGCCGTTGCGATAATAGTCCGCGGCCGCGCCCTGCAGCGCATGGCTGAGACCGGCGGCCAGGGCGAGCAGACAGACCGCGGGCGAGGCTCCCGCGACCAGGCAGCGCAGGGTGAGATGCACGTAAATGCTCAGAAATATCAAATGATCGAACAGACTGTCGATTACCCGGCCAGACCTGCTTTTTTGATTGAGCAAACGGGCCAGCTGACCGTCGACATTATCGAGCGTATTTGCGCAAACATGGAGGACCATTCCCACGATGTTTGTGAAGAGATCGGAATAGAAATAAAGATGCCCGGCCAGGATTCCGAGGAACCCGCCGAAAACTGTCACCGCCGTCGGCGTAATCTTTAGTCTCGCGAAAAGGGTCGCCAGTTTAAAAGCGAGCTTCCGATAAAAATAGAGATCGAGGATGCCTTCGACGTCGCGCGTCTTGTAAGTCGCTTCCAGAGGCGAAAGCGTCGGCTCGATGGGTTCGGGCATTAAATCGCAATCGAACCCGTCTCAGGCGCTTTGCAGCATCGCCGGGACGAGTGTGTCTTCGAGAATGTTCAGCGCTTCGTCGAGATCCGCCCGCGTATGCTTGGCCGTGACACAGGCGCGGAAGCAGACGCGACTCAAGGGCACGGCCGGATAATCGACCGGGGCAACCCACAAACCGCGCCGGCGCAATTCGTGGCACAGCCGGTACATGCGCTCGCGCTCTCCAATGACGATCGGCATGACGTAGGTCGTCGAAGCACCCGTATCGATACCAAGACCCCGCAGTTGGGTGTGGAAGTATTCGGCGTTTTCCCAAAGTTGCGTTCGCAATTCCGGCTCCCGAATGCCGATCTCGAGCGCTTTGATAATTCCAGCAATCACCACCGGTGGCAGCGCGCAGGAATAAACATACGGATGCGCGTAAAAGCGCAGGTATTCGAGCGTTTCCTTCGGGCCCGCCACAAATCCACCGAGCGCAGCAAAGGCTTTGGAAAACGTGCCGTAGACGAGCGGAATCCGATCTTCTACGCCGAATTTCTCGGCAGCGCCGCGACCATTTTCACCGCAGGCCAGCATCGAATGCGCTTCATCGATAAAGGTCCTGGCGCCGTGAGACTCGGCCACCTCGATCAGCTCTTCCAGATTACCGAAGTCGCCGTCCATGGAATAGATGCCCTCCATGATGACAAGCTGACGCCGGCCTTGCTGCCGGCGCAGCGCGGTGTCGAGTGAAGCGGGATCGTTATGCTCAAACTTCTCCGTGCGACAGCGCGACAGGACGGCGCCATCGCGCAAGCTGAGGTGCGAGCGGTTATCGAGAATCGCCACATCGGACTTGCGCAGCATTCCGGAAATCGTACCGAGCGCGCCGCCGAATCCGCTATTGAAAAGCATGGCATCCTCGCGGCCAAGAAATTCGGCAACGCGCCGCTCCAGCTCCCGATGCAGATCGGTCATGCCGGAAAGAATGGGTGCGCCGCACGCCCCCAGACCGTGCGTCTTCAGGGCCTCCTGGGCCGCGGCCAGCACTTCCGGGTGATTGGCCAGGCCAAGATAATTGTAGGAACAGAGGTTGATGACGGAGCAGGGTTTGCCGTCGTAGGTGACGGTTGTGCGCGCGTCCGCCGTACCGAGTAACTCCGGCTCGTAGAACTCGCGGGCCCACGCGCTTTCGCGAACCCAATTTGTGAAGCTGGCCGGGGCTTGAAGAGGGTTGGAACTTTCGCCGGCGGCGAGAAAGTTACCGAGGCTAAGTTTGAAGGGATCCTGGTTCATCGCCACGCGCCCGTGATGCCGCCCCCGGCAATAAGATGTTGTTCGTTCACAAGCACATGGCTGCTCATAATATTTCGAGGAATTGGTAATTACCTTATGGGTAGGCTCTCCCGCCGGGGCTTCCAGGGCCGCGCGCGATAGAGTCCCATGTCGGGGCAACTACTGTAGCGATTCTACGACGCCCCACAAGATTTTAGTGGGGCCAGTCTTGCCCGAGTTCGTTCGGATTTTGCCAGATCAGGCCCTACTTGCGGGTGGTCCGGAAAATGTAATCCCAGAGAGGGGAGCTGACCCCATAACCCGCCTCATCGTCCTTATAATGATGGCGAAGATGATACTGTTTCAGCCAGAGCCCAACCCCTCGCTTCATAGCAAAGTGGTGCGTCGCGTAATGAATACTGTCGTAACAGACGTAGCCAAATCCAAATCCGGCGGAGACGGCCGGCGCGAACCGGCCCAGTGTCGCGGCAAAAAGCACCCAGAATACAATCGCCAGCGGAATGCTCACACTAGGTGGCATGACCAGCCGGGTGGCATCATTCGGATAATCATGGTGCACGCCGTGGACAATAAAGTGCAGTTTTTTTCCCCACCGGCTCTTTGGTTCATAATGAAAAACGTGGCGGTGTATGATGTACTCGAGAAGCGTCCAGATCAGCACCCCGATCACAAATAACCCCGCCACCGCCAGGATCGACAATTTCTTGTGCGCAAAAGAGGCGTAAAGCATGTAGCCAACGACCGGCATGTACAAGATCACGGGTGTGGCCGGATGCACGTGGGAGCAGAATTCCATGAAGTCGCTCTCAAACATGCGGACCGTTTCGTTTTTGTTCGAGACGTAGAGTTGTTCCATGGGGCTAAAGGCTGGTCGCTTCGGCGGCAAAGCGACCGGCCCTGTCCGGTCTACTCTTCCGGTCGCGACATAAGACGAGCCGTCCTTTCTCTCTTTGGCGCGCTCGATTCGCGAGAACAACGTGTAACGCGGATCGAAAATGAACTGGAAAAGGAGCCGGCTCCAGGATGAGTGATACTTCAGATTATCGTAAAATTCCGGCGCCATTGCCCGCAGTTTCGGCAGATTATTCCATGGAATCGAAGGCAGATCGTGGTGCTCGTTATGATAACCCATGTTCAGGGCCAGGAAGTTGATCGGCCCGTAGTAGCTGTAGGTCTCCTGCTCCGGATCGTTGGTGTAATGCTCCTGGATCCAGCGGGCACCTACCGGATGAAGGCCGATGGAAAAGAAAAACGAAAAAACCAGGTAAAGCAGCCCGGCCCATCCGCAAAAATAAACCACCGCCACATCGTAAGCCGCCGCCCAGACGAGATTGATCAGAAACCATCGATCCCACATCGTGATCGCCTTCAGACGCGGCGGGCGCGTTAGCTGGAAGAACGGGAAGAGCATCAGCCAGATCGCTTTGCGATACCATTTATTGCCGACGAGCCGTGCCTCCCAATGGTTGGCCAAATCAGCGTCCCATTCGTAATTCCCCTGATGCGAATGGTGCTTGAGATGGTAAACACGAAAGCCCATCGCACCGGCCGTGAGGTTGGGAAGATCGGCCATGATTCCCACTATTTTGTTCCAGCTCTTGCTGCGAAGAATCAGGTTATGGGTCGCGTCGTGGATAATGACGTAATTGCAGTGATTGGCGAAGGCGCCCACGCAGTAGGCGACCAACATACTGAGCCACCAATAACTGAATCCTAATCTGCCCATCAGATACGCGATTGATGTTTGCAGAACCACGACCGACAGAGCGATGAGCGCAGTGTATGGGTTTCTCACCATTAACTGCCGAACCTCCGGATGCGCACTTATGATAGCGCGCGCACGGTTCGGGTGCGGCTGATCAAGTTCAGACTGATAAAAAGCGGCGTGCATCGGGCTTCAAAAGCTTAGCGGAAACGGC
This sequence comes from uncultured Verrucomicrobiae bacterium, assembly GCA_963788855.1. GTDB lineage: Bacteria > Verrucomicrobiota > Verrucomicrobiia > Chthoniobacterales > UBA10450 > CAWBIE01. The sequence goes on along the minus strand of CAWBIE010000001.1, from coordinate 139,203 downwards.
AGTTATCTATACTACAGGAAAGCCCACAAACCCAGTTTTTTTAAGGACATGAACGCTAAAAATGGTTGGAATCCCGCGGAGTTCCCATCCAGCGTCCGAAAACAAGCACCGTGGAAAGCGATGAAAATGTGGATCAGGCAATGGACAATTCCGCCAATTTAGTCCCGCAGCGAATCCTGGGATTCTTTGCGAGATTTGAGGGAGCCATCGCGATCTTTTTTCTCACGCTTCTCGCAGCGTTGAAACTTGTTTGCGTATTCACTCTCCGTATCGACTCCGATGAAACTCAACACCTTCACGTAGTCTGGGGCTGGGCGAATGGCTTCATTCCATATCGCGACTTTTTCGACAATCATTCGCCGCTTTTTCAAGTTCTTTGTGTCCCCCTTTTTCGGGCGCTGGGTGAACGGGCCGACATCGTCATTGCGATGCGCCTGGCGATGGTCCCCCTCTATTTTCTGTGCCTGTGGTGTATCTATAGGTGCGGAACGATTCTTTTCTCGCGGCGCATTGGAATCTGGACTGCCGTTCTCACCGGCGCCTACCCAATATTTTTTGTCAAGTCCACAGAGTTTCGCACGGATGACCTTTGGGCGCTGCTCTGGCTGTTGTCGGTCCTGGCCCTGGTCAAACGGCCCCTTGAATTGAGGAACGCTTTTCTCACCGGATTAGCCCTCGGGGCGAGCTTCGCTACTTCAATGAAGACGAGTGCCCTGGTAATATCGCTGAGCGTTGCGTTGATTGTCATTCTTGCTTCGAAAGCCATTGGCAAAACGGGCCTCGATTGGAAACGCCTCATGACCCTTGCGACCGCGGCTCTTTTTGGTGCCCTCCTCATCCCCGCACTTGTCGTCGCTTTCTTTGCCCGCAAAGAGGCGCTGCCGAGTCTCTACTACTGTGTAATCCAGCACAACGTTGTGCCGGGCTTGTTTCGGCCGGACCTGGCGAAACGAGTGCTATTGCTGGTTCCTTTAACAGCTCTGGCATGTGTTGGTGGCTATTTGAGCTGGCGCAACGCGATTGAAGCGACCAAGCGAGATCGGATCGCCTTGATCGCGCTAACTTCCATTGCGTTCTGCATGTTACTCGGTGTTCTTTGGCCACTCGTCGAACCGCACGACGTTCTCCCAATTGTTCCACTGGTGTTTCTACTTGTTGTCTCTGCGACTTGGACACTGTTGGAATCTGTCAATTGTTGCCAGGATTATCGTTTCCGATCGATCGCGCTCCCACTCGTCGCTGGCGGGGAAATTGTCGCGCTGCTCCTTTTCTATCCACTGCGCCCCCGTGCCTTGCGTGACACCATCACAATGATTGCAAACGTCCAGATTCTGACGTCAAAGAGCGATTTCGTGATGGACGCCAAAGGTGAGACGATTTTTCGGCGCAGACCGTTTTACTATGTGTTGGAGGGAGTGACCCTGCGCCGTCTCGAACTCGGCCTGATTAAGGACGAAATTCCTGAGCACCTGATTGCGACGCGGGCACCAGTCGCAACAGTCCTTCGAATGCCGTCACGGGCGCGCAGTTTTATCGAGCAGAATTACCTCCCGGTTGCGTTCCGCATTCGGGTCCTGGGAAAGATGCTCAGCACGTCCGATCAGGAATTTCCGAAAAAATATGAGTTCGATATTGTGATTCCTGCGAATTACGAACTTCTCCCCGAGCGCGGGAACCTCGTGGCTTTTCTCGATGGGACGCCATTTGACGGTCCCCGCTACCTCCCGGCCGGGCACCACGAAATCCGGAGTCTCACGGATACCGACCGCCTTGCTGTGATTTGGTCAGTTGCTCCTGAAAAGGGTTTTTCGCCTTTCTCGCCACTGGCGAAAGACGCAGTCGAGAAAGATTAAATGACGTCAACCATGAGAGATAACGCTCCTTCGCCTGTGAGGTCGATTGCAGCGGCCACTCTGATGACGATTTGTATCTTTGGCTGGCTCGGCTTTGAAAGTCATCGCACCCTCCTAGGCGGGGACGCTGAATTCCTCACGGCAGAGCGTTCGCGCGAAATGCTCTTGTTGAGTCCATGGTCCGTGCACGACAATTTTCAACTCACCGGGATCAAGCCACCATTACAGTATTGGCTTAGTGCGTTGACACTTCCGCGGCTTAAGAATGCTGAACTCGCTCTCCGGATTTGGCCCATATGCTGCCAGAGGAGTTTTATCTCTTCTACGGCGACCTAAGGTCTCACTTGGTGAATCTTACGCTCGATCAAATACAGCAAAGCCCACCGGCTCCGCCGCTCGTCGGGATCTCCACTACAGACGATCTTCGTCTTGTCGAAGAACAATTTCACGGCCTGCGCATTCAATCGACACTCGACGGACTCGCCTGCTGGGAAGTTGATTAAACGAACAAAGCCGGGATCGGCGCGCGATCGGACGATGCGGCTTGCTTTCTTACCAAATTCGAACCCGCTCATTAAGCGCAACCCCTATCTTGTTACCGGAGAGCTCCGGTCTCACCGAACTGAGGTTGATTGGCGGCGTCCACAGTCTATCATGGATAAATGGGGGCAATCCTATGTAAAAATAAGGTCGCTTGTTCTCCTCATTTAGTGCTCTTGTAACGGCGTGACAGCATCCCGAATTTCATTCACCAAAGGGTCCAGGCTGATGGTTTTCGCACCGCACCCTGACGACGAGTCTCTTGCCTGCAGCATCCCAATTCAGCGAGCAGTGGCGGCCGGAGCGTCAGTCCGCGTCATGTATGCAACCGACGGTGAAAATAACCCGTGGCCGCAGCGGGTAATCGAGCGAAAATGGCGGATCGGTCAGACGGAGCGCGCTCGCTGGGGAAAATTGCGACAACTGGAGGCGCAAGCTGCGCTGCTTGCTCTCGGTCTGCGGCTGGAAGATGTGCGCTTTTTGGGACTGCCAGATCAAGGCCTAACTAATCTGCTTATGCGCGGGCATGCTTCCACGCTGCCAATGTTGCAGAGTCTAATCGAAGATTTCGCCCCGACCGATATCCTCTTCCCATCCACAGCAGACGCCCATCCGGACCACAATGCGCTAGCCGTCATGCTGCTTGTCATTTTGAGGCGAATCGCACCGGAAACCGCTCCGGACAGAACGTGGCAATTCGCGGTACACGGCAAAAACGCCGGATTTTTTGCAGACGCGGAGCCACTCGCCGGGACTCCGCGGGAAGTCGCGACAAAGGTGAGAGCAATTCAGTGTCACCGCACCCAATTGAGGCTATCGCGCAATCGCTTTCTGCGTTACGCCGAGCGACCGGAGCAATTCCTGGCTTTTGACGGCCCGCCGGCAGCCATATCCGAACCGGGTATTCAAATTGTGTCCCGTGAGCCGCAGCGGCTAATAATCTATCTCCCGCAGCGAAAAAAAATCGTCGATCGTGATCTGAGTCTTCTCACGATTGGCTATTCGTACCGGGGCGGCCTGCGTTCCGCAGTTATTCGCCTTTCCGCGAAAAGTGCACAGGCGGAGATGGCCGACGGCGTCACAGGGACTGGCCTGTCGATCGCAGCCTTGGAAGGCAGCTGCCTGACAGGGATGGAGATCAATATTCCTACGCGCGGCCTATTCTCTCCAGATTCGTCCATCTTCCTCAAACTTAGTCGCCGGTCGATTACCTTCAACGATGCGGGCTGGTGCGAAGTACCCCCGCTACGTGCACCAGTAACTTCGTCGAAACCCGGGCGGCCAGTGCTGCAAGGATCTCTCCAGGTTGTCTAATTAGCACCCGACCGGACTTTACCAGATGTGCACGCGGTTCTCGGGCGCGACATACATCTTGTCGTCAGGTTGAACGTGGTAGGCATCATACCACTCGTCCACGTTGCGGGTCGGTCCGATGACACGGAACTGGCGCGGGGAATGCGGGTCGCTCACGACCTGTTTGCGCACAAAATCGTCCGACACCTTGCCGCGCCAGGCCTGAGCCCAGCCGAGAAATACGCGCTGATCGCCTGTTAGGCCGTCAATTACCGGAGCCGGCTGCCCATGCAACGACGCGCGATAAGCGGCCAGCGCCAGGGTCACCCCACCCAGATCGGCAATGTTCTCACCCATCGTCAGTTCGCCGTTAACGTGCGCTCCGGGAATCGGCTCATACTCTGAAAATTGTTTCCCCAGCATCGCGGCGCGCGCCTGGAACGTGCTCGCGTCCTTTGCCGTCCACCAATCGCGCAACGCACCTGAAGCATCAATCTTGCGCCCCTGGTCGTCGAAGCCGTGGGTGAGTTCGTGTCCAATGATCGCGCCCGCCGCTCCGTAATTGATGGCGGGATCCGCGTTGGGATCGAAGACGGGCGGCTGCAGAATTCCAGCCGGGAAAACAATGTCCCGGAGAGAACCGTTGTAGGCATCGTTCGTTTGCGGCGTCATCCCCCAATCGCCGCGATCCACCGGCCCGAAAAAGCGGCCCGTGTAGAAAGTCCAATCAGCCGCCGCAGCCCGGAGCACGTCCCCAACCAGATCGTCACGCCGAATCTCCAGCTTCGAATAATCGCGTGGGTGATCGGGGTAACCGACCTTGATCGTATAAGTGTCTAGCTTCTTAAGCGCTTCGGCTTTAGTGGCGTCGCCCATCCAGTCGAGTTTCTCCAGGCGCGCGTGGAAAGCATCTTTCACATTCGCCACAAGAGCTTCGATCTTGGCCTTCGCTTCCGGCGGGAAATACTTCGCGGTGTAAAGCTCGCCCACCGCAAAGCCCATCGTACCGAACGTGCCGAATCGGTCGCCCACTCCAAAATCGCCGCCCCCTACCGCGGTAATCGCGCGCTTCCAACGGACCTGCTGTTCGCGCTGACCCGACAGGGTCTTGTTGTGCATTTCGAAGTACGCTTCGGTGAAGGCCTTCGAAAGATAAGGCGCGGCATTATCGGCGATGTGAAATGCGTGCCACGCTCGAATTGTCTCCAGCGGCGCCTTCGCGTAAACGGATGTGAGCTTCGGAAACGCGCTCCTCTCCCCGACGATCACCCGCGGAACCTTGGCCATCTTTGCGCTTTCCAGGAATCCCTGCCAGGCAAAGCCCGGGGCCAGTTTCTCAAGCTCAGCCGCCGTCATTGGGTTATAAGTTGCGATCGGGTCGCGCTGCTGCGCCTTGGTCCAGCTCGCTTCCGCCACCCGCGTCTCGAAATCGACTACGTCTTTGGCCCGCGCGTCCGGCTCCGGCCACTTCACCAGGTGCAGTATCGTCGCGATATATTTTTGATACGCCGCCTTGGGTGCCGCAAAATCCGGCTTCAGATAGTAATCGCGATCGGGTAGACCAAGCCCCCCCTGCGTCACATAGAACGCATACCGGCTAGGATCTTTCAAATCCACATCGATGCTGTAGTTGAAGAGCGATGACTCGACATCGGTCGCAGTCCGGCCCATCAAAAGGGCCAGTTCATCCCGGGACTTGGCCGCCTTGACCTCTGCCAGCTGGGGCGCAATGGGATTGGCTCCCAATTTTTCGACCCGCGCTTCATCCATGAAGGCCTGATAGAATGCCCCCACTTTTCCCTGCAGCGTCACCGGCGGTGTTTCGCCACTGGTGGCAGCGGCTTCCAGCATTTCATGCAGGCGTTGCTCGGTCAGGTCGCTCATGGCCAGCCGAAGCGAATAACCCGGTTTGTCCGGCGGAATTTGGGTTTTGTCGATCCAGGTTCCGTTGGCGTAACGGAAAAAATTGTCGCCCGGTTTGGTTGCCATGTCCGCGCCCGCCGAGTCGAAACCCCAGGTCCCGTATTGCGGCTTACCCGCATTGTCGGCCGCGAGCGTCGACAGGCAGATCAAAAACGGAATCGCACGAAGAATGTTGAATGGTTTAGGGATCATAGGAATCGGCTCAAACTCTCACGGCACGCAGCTGATACGCCACCAAAATCTTGCAGACATCTTGCCGAAGTGCGTCGTCAGATTCAGCACTGCTGTGATTACCTCCATCTCTAATCGAACGGAACGAAGAAGAGATCGCCCTCAGCGCTATCGATCCTCTTGTCGTTTCCGAGCGATCGCAGGCTCTCTTCGATGCCGCGTGCCTTGTCGGGATAGGCATTCCGATTTACGTAGAGACCGCTGAAACCGCGCTTCTTCAGCTCGGTGATCACGTCCGGGAGCGATAAACTGGTCAAATCGTGCTGCCATTGTTCGCGGGAGCGACCTTTCATTGAGCCAAAAGAAAAGCGCAAATGATGGCTGTATAAGTAAGGCCGCAAATGGTCGTAGGCGCTCACATCGCGCAGAGGCGCCTCCGGAAAATCCATCACCGGAAGTTGGAAAACCAGAGCTTCCTTTGCGGGAAGCGGAAACAGGGGCGCTTCTTTTGCAAGCGTGGATTCGATGTCGGTGACAAATTTTTGATCGGAGGAAACCTGTTGCGCGATCACCGCCCGCTCTTGCGCCGAAGCTGGCGCTGGAACTTGATCGAGAAGAATGACGAAACAGCAAAGCGCACCCGCCACTGCGGCTGGCCAGATGTGACCCCGGACTCGCCGGGTCAGAAATTCGGCGGCGAAAAGAAGCGAGATCGCCAGAATAACGATACTGAAACGGCACCCGGCGCGGAAGAATGTAAAGCCGAGCAGACCGGCGATCGCGTTCAGGCCGCCCGTCGTGAAAAAAACAAAGACCCAGAGAACCTGCCAGGCTTCCTTTGGGATGCGCGATGAGCCGCGCTGGCAAAGCGCCCGTAAAGCGACGCCGGCCAGGAGCAGGAGCGCGGCAATCCCGATGATTCCGAAATACGAGCCTTCGTCGTGCAAAATCTGGGTGTGCGCCCGCCATTGCGCAAAACTGCGAAACATTTCCCAGCGATGGTTCAGCGGCGGCACGATGAGATCGACAAGTTTTAGTCCATAAACTTCGAGCCATTGATACTCCCGGACGAGCGCACCCGGATTCGACCCGAATTTCAGGCGATACATCCAGGTGTCGACGTTCATGAGAGCGAAAGCGAAGGCCGTCGCTGCGACGAAGCAGATCGGCGCAAGCAAACGCCGCCAGTTGTTGTGCGTGCGGACGAACATGGCGACCCCGCCGAGCAGGACCAGTTGGCAAAATATTCCGGAGTAATAAGGCATCTGCAGACCCGCCAGCAGTCCCACCACGACCCCGAACCAAAAGCGCCTCGAGCCGAGTTCTATCCCTGGTTCGGATGCCACCCAGCCCCAGACCACCAGAAATAGCGGCACGTGCCAGCACAACGCTACGAGCACGTGATCGGGTGATTGCGAAAAAATGTAAGAAGCCAGACCAAAGGCCAGCGCAGCCGTAAACGACCAGATAATGCTGACAGCGCGGTGGCGACTGACAAAGTAAAATGCCAGGCCGGCCAGCAAATGGCAGCTGAGCAGCGCGAGATTGAGCGCAGCGAAGATCCCAAACGCGCGCGCCAGTAATCCCATGGCATAGATAGGTATCTCCTCGGTAATTGGCCAATCATTCCAATTTCCGTCGTTAGGGGCGCCCAATTCCGGCACGATCTTCGAACGGAGAGGCACAAAATGGCCATCCCGCGCGGCGCGAATAAAAGCCAAATGCAGGAGCACATCCGTTTTCGAACTCAACGGACCCTGGTAGGGACCGATGTAGGCGGAAGGAAGCTTCCACGCGGCGCGGTTCCACATCGAGTTGGCGTTACACCACGCGGCTGTGATGACGGCAACGAGCAGAACGGCCGCAGCAATATCACGCCAGAATTTTCCGCCGGCTCGTTTCGGCGTACTCGGCGCGACGTTGCTGCTCATGTGGCGTGAATCAAGGTTGCAATCGCGCCAGGGCGTCGCGAGCCAGGACAAATTGCGGATTAACGCCGAGGGCGCGCTCATACCAGACTCGCGCCTCTTGGTTCAAGCCGACGCGCTCGCAGTCGGAACCGATGCGAAAAGCCGGCCACGTATACATGGTAAGGAGGTCGGTCTCAAACGTGTTGGCTCGAATCGCCTGGTAGGCGGGAGGGTGCCAGCGATTCAGCAGGGATTCGTTCTCATAAACCATGTCTCGTAGCGCCAGTCGTTTTGCTTTCGGCTCGACGATGGTGAGAAGGCCGTGTTGATACGGCCAGTAACCGTCGTCGAGACTGTTATCGTTGTTTCCAATCGTCCCCGCAATGTAGATGGTTCGGCGGCTGTTCGCGTCGACCAGCTTTCTCAAATTATCGGTTCGGCCGTCATAACGATCGAATGGAATGATCAATTCCGGATGCCGCTCTTTCAGTTGACGCACATACCAGTCGAACGACAGAAAGGGCAGCACGATCAGGGTCGTCCCTTGTCCGACGCCGTCGACGTTCTGGAGATAGAGCAGCGGAAAAACAACGGCATCACCCGTGATGAGAAGGATGGAACCGGGCTCAATCGTGGCGAATACGTCCTCGCCGAAGTGACGTGCGATAAAATTCCGGCTTTGATCAAGGCGTCGGTAATTGCTCAGGACGAGGAAAGCGACTGCCAGGAGGCATCCGGCCGCAGCCAGGCGCAAAGGCCAAACGGTCAGTGTCGGCAGGTATCGCGCGATAACTTGGGCGATTAGCAAAACGCCGAAAGCCAACAAAGGCGCGAGGACGACTTGTGACAGCAGAAAAAAACGCTGCAACACGAACAACGCCGACGGGGCGGTGGCGAGATTGAGATTGGTGATCCAGACAAAAAAGGGACCGACACAAAGGAAGGCGATCAGACTGAACCAGAAATACCATCGCTGGCGCCGATAAGCCCCGACCGCGCCTAGCAACGCCAACGTGCCTGTCATTGGCCCGAAAGACCTGATTAGAGCAACAATTCTCGCCAGTCCAGAACCGCCCATGTATTCCGCCACGCTAACGAGATGACCGGTGCCATAAGCCCGTCGCCTTATGAGCCCGATAAGATCGCCAAATGAAGAGACGTTACCCCAGTTGTACGGGGGATGATGCGCCGACGCCCACGGCACATAAGCATACGGCAAGAGGCCGATCAGGAAGGCGCCCGCACAAATTGCCAGAAACCCAACTCGTGTCCGCAGAAATGCGCGCCGTTGCCACAGGACAAGGCAAAAGGCCGGAGCCAGCAGTATAATGGTTTGATGGTTCGTGAGGGCCAGTCCGGCCACAAAAAAAATCGCTACTAAAAAACCGGAACACTCTGGTTGGTCGCGCCAGATGATAAGAAGATAAATCAGCAGAGCGGCGAGCAGATTATTTAAGGGAAACACCTCGCTCACCAGCGACCACGACCAGAAAAGGGGGTTTGTCGCGAGGACCAAAGCCGCCACGGCGGCGGCCAGCCGGGAGCGGGTGAGACGGACTGCAGTGAAGTAAACAAGACCAACCGCGAAAGCGTCGCACGTAGCCGAGAGAAGATTCAGCCGAAACGGGATCGAACCGAGCGGTATTAAACTAAAGAGGTGGCCGACCATGGCGAAGAGCGGATAGCCCGGCGCATGTGCTACGCCCAGGGTGGCCGCTACCAAGATCATTTCCGGCGTATCCCCCACGACGATGTCGCGAGCCGCCGTTAGAAAATATAAAAACCCCGCCGCGCCCACGATAACCATCGCCCCAATCCAGGTTCTGGCATTGGGTCTCGCTAGGAACGAACGGAGCACAATCGAATATCGAAGCGGATCGCCGAACTCCTGACAATTCTTTGCGTTACCACCGGCGCGACCTTAACGGGATTCGAGACCGATGCAGCAGTTTGGCTCATGGTGCAATCCTGCCGTAAGTTCACACGAGGGCTGCGTATCCATATATATAAGAGAGAGCCCGAAATTGAGCGCGGCCCGTCCGCGCAGGCTACCGCCGAAACATCGCGGCGAGCAAGGCTACGATTCCGAGGACCGAAATCAGGTGCCCTTCGACTCTCTGGCGCGCGCTCAGGACCACACGGATTCTGATTCGCCCGGTCGGTAGCGTTCATGATACTAAGAGAGCGCCATGCGCCACGTCACCGTCGTCGCAGTCATTCTCGCGGCAATCGTGCTCTGCTCCGCCCTTCGTGCCCAGGACCTTGAACCACGCGCCTACAGCAACTCGCCGACCGGTCTCAATTTCCTCATCGCAGGTTACGGCTATGCCACAGGCAGTGTGCTAACCGACCCCGCGTTGCCACTGGAGAACGTGACCAACGACGCGAACATCGGCGTCTTAGCTTTCGCCAGAACACTCAACGTGCTCGGCAAATCGGCAAAGGTCGACGTGATCGTGCCATACGGCTCGCTGTTTGCCAAAGGCCTCGTCTTTGGCATCCCGCACGAAAGGTTCGTGACCGGCTTCGGCGACCCGGCGTTTCGATTCTCGATCAACTTCATCGGCGCGCCCGCGTTGACGGCCGCTGAGTTCAAGAAATACCACCAGGATTTAATCCTCGGCGCGAGTCTGCGCGTTTTCGTCCCGCTCGGACAATACGACGACACAAAACTCGTAAACATCGGCAGCAATCGCTGGTCACTGAAGCCCGAGATCGGTTGCTCGAAAGCGTTCGGACGATGGACGGCCGAGGTCGCGCCCGCCGTCACTCTCTACACCAACAACGGCGACTTTTTCGGCGGACAAACACGCGCCCAGGCACCGATCTACTCCGTCCAGACAAACCTCAGCTACACCTTTGTGCCCAGTTGCTGGCTGGCGGTAAATGCCGGGTATTTTGTCGGCGGACGCACCACGGTCAATGGCGTGAAAAATAACGATCAGCAGGAGGGCCCGCGTTTTGGCGCGACCTTTGCGCTCCCCGTGACGCGCAATCATTCCGTGAAGTTCTACGGCGTCACCGGCTTCAACGGAGATCGGAAACACGACTTCGATGCCGTTGGCATTGCATGGCAATACCGCTGGGGCGGCGGATTCTGAATGAGGCCCTTCGACTCGTACGCTCTCACTTTTTTGACAGTTAGTCGCTCAATTTCGTCGTGCATAAAATGAGACTTTGGCCATGAATGCACTCCATTTTGGACCAAGACGGCCGCCATCCAGCAGAATTCTTGGGCATCGTTTGAACCCCAAATCGCGGCGGTCACTATAACGGATCATGCGCCAGTGCATGTGCGGGACAACATGATCGAGAGGAATGTCATATTGACGCATCAGTCTGGCTGTGAGTTGCGCGGTGCGGTCGATGGTGCTGGCAAGGTTGTTGCCCCGGTTCACACACATTTCGATCCCGATGGACGATCTGTTTCCCTGGCCTTCGTAATCAGCATGCTCTCCCGTTTCGTTGGTCGGCAGGCTTTGGTAAATCGAATGATCGTCCACCGTGAAATGCCAGGTGAGAAATCCAGTGCGATTGTGATGGCCTCGGAGCCCGTTCCTCATGGCGAGCGCGTTATGCAATGCATCGGCGCCACGGGACGTGTTGTCGGTCGAATGAATAGTGATAAATGTCGGGCGCATCGACCGATGCAAAGGACGTCCGCAACTCCCTGGGGGGATGATGTTCTGCGTGATTGTCAATTCGGCTGCACCGGCGGACGCCAGGCCGCTGATGGCAGCGACGACAAGATAAAGACGAGTGGAAATGTTCATGGCATCGTCAAAAAAGCTCCCACATCTTCTACCCCCTCGGCTGAATTGTGCCAGCTTTCAGTCTTAAGTATTATATGAAACAGAAACTCCTGCGGGTTGCCGCCCTGTCCGCGTTCGCCCTCCTCTCCTGCGGGAGCCGCTTCGCCAACGCCGAAGAAAAGCCGGCCGCTCCAAAACCGAATATCATTTTCATCCTCGCCGACGATGTCGGTCTCGGAGATGTGCATTGCACGGGCGGGCACTTTAATACGCCGAACATCGATTCGCTCGCCACTGGTGGCACGCGTTTCGAATATTGTTATGCGACGCCTCTGTGCGGCCCGTCGCGCTGTCAGTTTCTGACCGGCCGTTATCCGTTCCGCACCGGCCTCATCGGTAACAACAGTGAATCGGCCATCGCCGACCGGAAAGAGATCATGATTCCGACGGTGCTGAAAAAAGCCGGCTACGTGACCGCCTCCGTCGGCAAATGGGGTCAGATGCCCTATGGACCGGGCGAATGGGGCTTCGACCAGTGGTTCACCTTTCACGGCAACGGCCGCTACTGGCGCGCGCAACTTGCGAGATATCAGGTGAACGGCAGATCCATCAGATTGCGGAAGGGCCAATACGTTCCCGAGCTCATGCACGCCTTCATCGTGAACTTCCTCGAGAAGCACAAGGATGAGCCTTTCTTTCTGTATTACCCGATGGTTCATATCCACACCCCGATCGTTCGCACGCCCAACAGCAAAAAAGGCGAGTCCAAGGATCAGCGTTACGCCGACAACATCGAATACATGGACAAGCTCGTCGGCAAGCTCATGGCCAAGCTCGACCGTCTGCACCTCCGCGAAAAGACGCTTGTCATCTTCACCGGGGACAATGGCACCGCGCTTTTCGCCAAGAATATTTCGAAAGTCGACGACAAACCCATCTGCGGCGCGAAAGGCGAAATGCTCGAAGGCGGCAGCCGCGTGCCTCTTATCGTCAACTGGCCCGGGACCACGCCCGCCGGGAAAATCTGCCACGATCTGACCGACTTCAGCGACTTCTTCGGCACGTTCAGCGAGCTCGCCGGTGCCAGGCTTCCCGACGGCCTAACGATCGACAGCCACAGCATCGTTCCGCAAATCAAAGGCGAAACCGGAACGCCACGCGACTGGATTTACATGGAGTTAAACGGAAAATCATACGCCCGCGATGCCCGCTACAAACTCACCCGGACCGGAGAGCTCTTCGATCTCAAGAACGCGCCATTTGAAGAAATACCCGTCGCCAACGACACCACCGACCCCGATGTGCTCGCCGCCAGGAGAAACCTAAACGCCGTCCTCATCGATCATCGTGCCCTCGCCCCCGAGAATGCCCCGGGCGCAAAGAACGCCCGCACAAAGGAACCAGAGGACGACGATTAACCGTTGGTTGCCTCGCCCGGGCAGATTCGCGAAGATTGCGCAGTTTTGGTGTCCGAAATTGTCCGGAAAATTCGCTCTACTGTTTCGGCGCTAACGAGGCGGCTTAGCTGCGCATGTCGAATTTTGACCCATGCGCACGAAAGCGCACCGACGCGCAAAAAGACGGCCATGTAAGGAAACGCTCTCGCCAACGAGAAGGTAAACTTTTCCATCCTCGGTTTTGATGCCGACCGGTAATCCCTTTCTAATACACGTCCTCGCGCAATCTGCATGGCCCGGGCCGCTCAGGTTGTGAGCGATGTAGCAAGCCATATCCAGGATTTCACCACGGACAGTAATCTCCTGCCCCGTGGCGAAAGCTTCTCCCGTTTGGGAAACGTAATAATACCAGGGGACCGCCGCTGCTCCACCCAAAACAGCAATCGCAGCGGCCAGTGGCAGAACGTGCCGGAACCACCACGGATTGTCTCTCACCTTGGACATGGGGTTGACGCTTGGCCTTACATATAAATATGTCGATAATTCCGATGACGTGTCGAGCATAACTCGCTGTCTGAGGCTTATGATGGAGCCGCTTTTGATCTGCGGTTTCGGTCTGATTTCCACAATGAGTTTCTTGATGTTGTTGAGTTAATGACAAGATCGAACAGTCGCTGGAAGCTGTCGACGGTCACAATGGGAGTCCTTATTCAACTTAGCGTGCGACCTTAATGAATCTTGTCTTTCCTCGTTCTGGCGCTTGGTTTGTCCTGTTGACCTTCGTTCTTGCTCCGGCGGCGGGTTTCTCGGCTGAGCTCGTGCAGAAGACGCCGCCGGCTCCACCTCCCGACGCGGACTCGCCGGTGCTGATTTGGGACGTTAGTCACAAGCTGGACAACAGTCTGCCGCGCAACTTTCGAACGAGCGATGACCCACTTAAGGAGGACAACGGAAAAATTCCCGCCAACACCGGCTTGGTCGATCTGCACGCTTCTGGCGGAGGAGAATTTAGCGCCGGCGGGCTTAAGCTCCTATTGGAGCGCACGCGCGGCCCTGTCACTGTTTTTGATCTGCGGCAGGAAACACACATCTTTGTCAACGGGCTGCCGATTAGCTGGTTTGCTACGAACGATTGGGCGAATGTGGGTCGCACTCACTCGGCCATCGAAGTGGACGAGACCGCGCGCGTAAAGTCGCTCACCCCCGGCAGCGAAATCGTGGTTGCCGGAGATGGCGTCAAAAAATCTGGCCTCACATCTAACGCGCCCGAACACGTTGTCGTCGAACACGCGAGTACGGAGCGCGACATTGTTGGGTACAACAATGTCGCTTATGTGCGACTCACGGTTACCGATCATGCACGCCCACTCGACGACGAAGTAGACCGATTCATCCAGGCCGTGCGCGCGCTGCCAGAGAATGGCTGGGCGCACTTTCATTGTGAGGCCGGCCGCGGTCGGACGACTACCTTCATGGTACTCTACGATATGCTGCGAAATGCGAGCCGGGTCTCGCTAGAGGACATTGTGGGACGGCAGAAACTGCTCGGATATAATTATGATGTGCTGCGCCCCGCCGAGTCCGGCAGCTGGAAGGCGCCATATACTGATGACCGCATCGCCTTTGTCCGCGCCTTTTATAGATATGCTCGTGCCAATCCTGGCGGTCGGCCGCAGCTTTGGAGCGAGTGGCTGAACGCGGATTCACACTGACCCGTAGGCGTGATTATCAATTTGCAATAACCTTGCGAGGCGTATTGGCAGAACCTCTCTATTGAGCTGAACTCAATCGTCTAATTCAAGGTCGCGAAATTCAGAGCAAGTGATCGCGCATCACTTTTCGAAAGATCAACTCCGCCGCCAGAAATCCAGGCCGCGCCCTACTATGTGGCTACGCATTTAGCTGCCGGCGGGTAGATTAAAGCGAGGTTTCGCTCACCGAGATGAGCCGCAAGGCGGATTTGCGCCCATTCTTGCACAATATCGGGGTTGAACAGGTCGCGCCTGTGGTTCAATCGCCGAGCAGGTGACTCTTAACTTTAGTCTCCTCGACGCCCGTTCCTTTGAGAAAGGAGAGAAGTCGAGCGTCTCAAACGTTCTGAGCGTCGCGCAAAATGCGCTGTCTTCGCAAAATTGCCGCTTGGCTGTTTTCGCGCAGAATCACGCAGTTTCTGTGTCCGAAATTGTCCGAGAAATTCTCCCTACCGTTTCGGTGCTTCCGAGCCGACGAGTTTCTGGAAGCGCGGATCATTCCGAAGCGGATCGAACATCGGATCGAGCCGGAGCAGCGCAGGAGTGAGCGGCACGTTCGCAGCCAGTGCGCCATCGTACGGTATCGAGAGCAGTTTCTGTAAAGCGGCGATGGCGCGGTCGGGCTCCCCCATGCGCGCCGCCACCCGGGCGAGGATCTCGATCGGAATGGGACCATCCACCGCGTCTTTCTCGATCGGATTCACGGCCATGGCCCGCTCCGCCAGAGCTGAATGCGGCGGCTTTGTCACCGAGGCCCATATTGGTCAGCGCGAGATCTCCAATGAGGCCAAAATTTTCCGGCTGTTCTTTGAGGAAAGGTTCCAGTTCGCTGCGCGCCTGTCGCCAACTTTCCTGGGCGGCGGCATGATCGCCGGCGACTTCCTGCGCCCAGCCTAACCAAAAGCGCAGTTCGCCATTGATAGTAACCCAACGCTGGATCAGGCTTGGCCAAGTATTTCCTTTAGCCGAGGGATGATTTGTGCAGGGCGGCGCTCCAGGATCGCTTGGTAAACTTGTGTTTCCAAGCGCCCGGAAGTCGTCGGCAGTCGGGTGGAGCGGAGCGAGGAGCGCCGACGCCCGCGGCAGATCGCCCTCGGCTTGTGCGATAGCCGCCTTTACCACGAGGGTATCCACGTCGTCCGGCATAATATCGAGAACCTGATCAAACTTTCGCAGCGCTTCGGGGAAACGACGAAGCTCGATATAGGAAATGCGCGTGCTGGGTGAGCAGGTTAACGTTGCGCGGGTCGAGCCGCTCGGCTTCGTTGAAATACGACTCGCTCCGGTCCCACTGGCCTCGCCTCCGCGCGACATAGGCCAGCGATTCAGGAATCCGGCTGCTATTCGGCAGGAACTGACGTGCTTGCTCAAAGTAACGCACCGCCGTGTCGTAATCCTTTAGACAGGCGTAGTGGTAATATCCCTTGGCCAGCAGCGGCCTCGCCGAGATTGGGCTGAAGAGTGAGCGCGGTTTCGGCTGCCTGCCGTGCCTCTTCACGGAGGGCGACCGTTGGTTGAAGACTCAGTGTGAGTGTAGCCGCGCGCATCCACGTATGACAGCAGCGCCCAACTAAGGGCGAACTTCGGGTCCAACCGCACCGCTTCTCTGAGATATTTCTGTGCGCCAAGGGCGTTGGCGGGTGTGTTTGCCGTTTTCAGTGTATAAGCCAGGCCACGCAGGTAGGCATCGTAAGCCTCAGGATTGTCTGTCGGTTTGGCGGCGATGACTTGCTCTTCCTCGACCGGTGAGGTGCGCTCGCAACTGGTCGGCGATGGCTTTGGCCACCTCACTCTCGACCGAAAAGATGTCGGTCAGTTTGCGATCAAAGGTATCGGCCCAAAGATGGGAATCATTGGCCGCTTTGATCAGCTGCACGTTCACCCGCACAGTGTCGCCGCTCTTCTGCACGCTTCCTTCCAGGATGTAGGCAACGCCAAGTTGCCTGGCGATCTCGGGCAAGTTTTCCGGCGCGCTCTTGTAATGCTGCGTCGATGTGCGCGAGATCACTCTTCAGATCGGCGATCTTGGATAAGCGCGTCAGAATCTCATCCTGGATGCCGTCGGCAAAGTAGGCGTTGTCTGGGTCGCGGCTCCGGTTTTCGAACGGAAGCACCGCGATGCTTTTTTCCGGCGCAGCCAGCGTCGGATCGCACGCGATAACGGGAAAACATTGCGACGCCAGCGACGATTGCCGCGAGCGTCAGTAACGCTGCCGTCGTCGCCACCCAGCGCATTCGTGATCTGTGTTTCTTCAGGGCTTGAAACTTTTCCGGCAGTTGCGGATTGCCAACCTCATCCGCGTAAAGATTCACGACCGAGACACGCGCATCCCGTGTTTCACTCTCGCATTCGCCGAGATCGTGCAAGAGCGGTCGCCACTGTTCGTATTCTCCCAAATCGTCGGCGACGTGTTTGGAGAGAAGAATGTGTCCGGCGTCGCCGCAATCCATCACCCGTTGCGCCAGGTTGATTCCGGTGCCCGTGAGGTTCGCGCGTTCGTTTACATCTACAATCCCGCTGACTGGTCCGCTGTGGATTCCCATCCGAAGTTGCAGACGGGGATGTTCCTTGAGCGCGCGGCTGATCTCAAAGGCACACTGCGCCGGTTCCTCGGGGCTCCGATAGAACACCAGCGCCATGCCATCGCCCGTGGGGATTTTTAAGATCCGATTGGCCGCTTCAGCTCTTTGGAATTGCTCGGAAGCGCGAACAATCTGGTTGAGTTCCTCAACCGCTGCGTGCTGTTGGTTAACCGACAGCTTCGAATAACCAACGATGTCGATGAACAGCACGTGGGCGATCTCGAGCTGAATTTCCTTCTTAGCCTCGGCAGACATACGGATTCACCCAGAAGCAGGTCTGAAGAGATACTTTCAATTCGGTCGCAGAGCGTCGAGACGAAAGCTGACGTTTCGAGGCACTTCCGAAAAGGAGTGGCGCGACCCTAACGGGATTCGAACCCGTGTTACCGCCGTGAAAGGGCGGTGTCCTAGGCCACTGGACGATAGGGTCAGGAGAGCGGGCAATATCGGAATGACGGCACCTCCGCGCAAGGCAAATTGGTAGGATCGTTGAAGCGTTAAATCGCTGAAGCGTTGAAGCGTTCAAGGCAGATCGACGACAAGGCGCGCCGTTCGCGCCGTGGCGCCCCGGTGTTCCATTAACACCTGTCTGGCATTTGCGATGAGCTGATGTCGCGCTGCCCGATCTTCCAGGAGCCTTGCCGCCACTCGTTCCAGCTCGCCGACGTCGCTGATTTGAATTGCCCCTTTTTTCAGGACAAGCGCCCGCGCGAGCGACGCGAAATTTTCCATGTGTGGACCGAAGATAACCGGCTTCCCCGCTGCAATCGGCTCAACCGGATTTTGTCCGCCATGCGAGGTCAGGCTCTTGCCGACAAAAACAACCGTGGCAACTCCGTAGCAGCGCTGTAGTTCGCCCGTCTTGTCCAGTAACACACAGTCTGGCTTGGCATCGGGATGATCAGCCGCTTCGCTCACAAATCGAACACCCAGAGAGTTCGCTTCCAGTTGGCGGCGAATCTCTCGCGCACGTTCGACATGACGCGGCGCGATGAACAAAGCCAGAGAGGGAAATCTCGCGCGCAATTTCAGAAAAACCTGGGCGAGGATCTCTTCTTCACCGCGATGCGTGCTGCCGCCGAAGAGCACGAGATTGTCCGGATTGAGCGCGTTCAAGTGGAACACTCCGATTCCCGGGGTCTTCTGCTCATCCTCAAGGCCGGCCGGATCGTACTTGATGCTGCCGGTATGATGAACTTTCCGGCGCTCGACTCCGAGCGCGCACCATCGCTCCACATCTTCCAGCTCAGGCACGCAAATCAGATCAAGCTGGCGGAAAATCGGACCGATGAATCGTCGAAACCGAAGAAATCGCTTCTCGGACCGTGGCGAAAGACGCGCATTGACCAGCGCGAGCGGAATCCGGCGGGCGTGCGCCTGCGCAACAAGGTTCGGCCACACCTCTGCTTCCACGAGAACGATCCGGGATGGCCGAATCACGGAGAAAGCGCGATGCATGATGGGCCAGAAGTCGAGTGGCATGTACATCACTTCCATCCAGGCGGGCGCATTCTGCCGGGCGAAAGAAAATCCGGTCGTCGTCGTCGTCGTTAAGACACACTCGAGGCCGGATTCGAGCGCTCGCATTTCGCGAGCGAGTTTCAGCGCGATCGAGACTTCTCCCACGCTAACGGCGTGAACCCAGGTCGATCTTTGCTTCGCCAGACGGGCCCGAACGGCGGAGTCGTAGAATCCGAGGCGTTGGCCAAATTTTTCCCGGTAGCCTCCGCGCCGGAACATCTTCACCAGGTAACCCGGCAGGAAGACCAGGAGACCAAACGGCCAGAGCAAATTGTAGATGAAACGAATCACGAAGGCATTTCGGATTTCGGATTGCGGATTGCGGACTGCAAATCCCGGATCGCGGAGAGAAAGAGGACCTCGGTCGCACCATACGTCTTTGCGCGAATGACATTCCAGAATTTCGTCGCGGGAAGTTGTTCGGATGGTCGCTTTTCCAAGACAAAGATTCCTCCCGGCTCCAAGAGTCGGGGTAGGAATTCATCGGTCAACAGTTTGTCGGTGAAGCGTTCTCCGGACTCCGTTTGTTCGTAAGGAGGATCGGCGAAGATGATATGGAAGACCGAGTCCGCGCGCCGCAAAAAAGCAAAGACATCCTGCTGGCGCACGCGTCCTTCGAGTTTTGTTTTAGCCAGATTCTTCTCGATCGCCAGGGTCGACTTTCGATCCTGATCGACAAAGAGAGCGGAGGCCGCGCCGCGGCTGAGCGCTTCAATCCCGAGCGCGCCGCTGCCGGCGAAGAGATCGAGCACGCGGGCGTCCGCGATCTCGTCGCCCAGACTCGAAAAGATCGCGGCCTTCACCCGATCCATGGTCGGCCGCACTTTACTCTTCGGAACCTCGAGCTGGATTCCGCCGGCGGAACCCGCGATCACTCTCATGGCGCGGGCGGTGTCGCGGTTGCACTAGGAACGGCCGGGGCGTCAGGAGCCGCCGGCGCCTCTTCGGTCGTGGCTGGCCCGGCGTCCGCCTGTTTTTTCTTCTTCGGGCGATCCGGTCTTTTTTCCGCCAAACAGATCCGTTGACCAGATCCTTCAAGTCGCGACCAACCAAACGGTCGACCAGGTTCGACTTGGGCCGATCCAGGGAACCTCCGACCTGGAAATCGATGGCCGAATAACCCGGCCTCGCTGGTGGGCTGAAAATTCTGACGAATCGGCCTTAAAAAGCTGGCCACGAACCTTGTCGTTGATGGCGAGCTGCGAATCGAGCTGCAGCTTGCCGTTAAAAGTGATCGTGCCGGTCGCCGACAACCGGATATTCGGCGAGCGGAGGACGAGCTCATCGATCGTAACCAGCCCAGGACTGATGTGGTATTTGGCCTGGGCCTGCTCCAGATGAAGCTGCGTCAGTTCTTCGATTTGCAGGACCTGTCCGAGAGCAACCAGCAGGCTGTATTGTTTCACCTCTCCGTCGTGCAGAACGATTTCTCCGGTCCCGGACAGGGCATTCGCATCCGACGCTTTTCCGGTTGCTTCGAAACTTCCTTCCAGCTTGCCCTGAACTACTCCGCTGGGGCCGCCGGCTTCGACAATCAGTTGATCGGCCTGGACGTCGCCAAACTTCACTTTGGCGGCGAAGGGCGAGTCCTGCGATCCGGGATGAATGGTGAATTCACCGTTGAAGTTTCCACCCGCCGCGTGGGCCGAGATTTTCGAAAGCTCGAGATCATTTGAATCGTAACGGAGGGGTGATTGGAGATGCTCGAGGAAAAAACGATCCCGCAGCGACAGCTTTGCTATCTTGGCAACGCCGCGTAACTCCACGTCATTCTGAACATTGGCGTGAAAGGTAACGTCCTCAAAACTGGCGATCATATTTGCGGCGCGATCCAGAAAGCGAAAGTTAGCGCCTGTCACGCCCACGTGTTGAACATCGGCCGCCAGTCCGATTTTCGGTTTGGGTGATTTCGCCGCAACCGGTGCCTCCCGTGCTGCGGTCGGCTCCGGTGTTGCCGTCTCGGATTCGGCCGGAGCCGGGACGCCCGCGTCGACCGGCGGAGAGCTGCCTGTAGCTTCGGCTGGTTCCAATGAATGCGGCTTTTCTTTTTGCGAGCCGGGCAATCTCCACTTGCCGTCTGCGTTCTGCGGCCAGACCACAGTCGGCTCGAGCAGGGAGATCTTTTTGATGACCAGCTTCCGTGAGAAGAGAGAAAGAAAACTGACGTGCAGGTGAAAGCTCTTGGCCGTCAGAAAATCGCTGGAACTACCGGGCGCGGCTTGCGGAATGGTGATTCCGTTCAAGGTCAATCCGCCCCACGGCGTTACACTAAGTGCCCGGATTTGCAGAGTCGTGCCGAGACCATGGCTAAGTTCCTGCTGAATCCTTGCTTGTGTCCCCTGCGATTGCACATACAGATTCAGGGCGATCAGGACAATCGCAGCGAGGGCCACGACTGCTCCGGCCGCAACCGCGGCGATGCGAATGAATCTTTTCACGTCCAGACGTTACGCAGGCCAAGTTTGAAGAAAAGATCAAAGCCCATTTCTGATAGCCACTCTTTTGAATAATACGGTCATCATTCTAAATCCGGCCGCCCGCGGCGAACGAGGGAATCGCGCGCGAGCCCGCGTTGAATCGCTGGCTCACGGATGCACGGTCTGCACGACGACGGAACGGGGGGAGGCAGAGGCCATGGCGCGGCACGCGGTCCAGGAAGGCTTCGAAAAAATTGTGGCTGCCGGCGGCGACGGCACGATCAATGAGGTCGTGAACGGCCTCGCCGGAAGCAACGCGGCTCTGGGCCTCCTGCCGATCGGCACGGTCAATGTTTTTGCGATGGAGCTCGGCCTCCCGGCCAACAATCTGGAATCGTGCTGGGATATTATTCAAAGCGACCACACTCGTCTGATCGATTTGCCCAGCGCGAATGGAAAACATTTCGTCCAATTGGCGGGCGTTGGACTTGATGCTCAGGTTGTCAAAGAAACGAGTGCCAGTTTGAAGCGTAACTTCGGCCCGCTCAGTTATCTTATTTCCGCCGCCCAGGTGGCGGCTCGCCGTCCCCCCCGTTTATCGATCGAGTCGAAAGACACTTCGGTGGAAGAAGGATCATTCGTCCTGATCGGGAACGGCCGGCGCTATGGCGGACCCTTTCCATTTTTCAAACAGGCGGTGATCGACGACGGGCTGCTGGACGTGGTGATTTTCAAGCAGCTCGGTTATCTCGAGATCATAAAGTATCTGCAAGATGTCTTTTTCAGTTCGGAGATTCGCCTGCCGGAAGTGGAATACTTTCAAACTCAGAGATTGCGGGTCACGAGCCAACAGGATGTGCCGGTGGAGTTGGACGGGGAACTGATCGGGAGTTGTCCGGTAGAGTTTCAGATGCATGAGCGAACGCTGCGCGTGCTCACGCCTGCCACTGCATCTAACTAACTCACCCACAGCGATTTGCGGTCGTTTTTCGCCCGGAAAGACGCATTTCACAATCGACAATTCGAGGCTGTTGCGATAGTCTTGGGAGATGCGTTTGTCTGGTCGAAAGCATTCGTCCTACACGCAATCTTGGACGGAGCGGCGGCGGGTCGCTCTCCTGGCGCTGATCGGCGCCAACCTCGCTGTCTTCGTCGCGCAATTGTTCCTGGACGCTTATCAGCCGGGATTTGTGCAAGACAATCTGGGCCTGAGCGGCCGCGGCGTGCACGAGGCCTATTCCTGGCAATTTGTCACGGCCACGATGTTGCATGATGGCCCGTGGCATTTGCTCGGGAACATGTTGATTTTGTATCTGCTGGGCCGCGACCTTGAGTCGATTCTGGGTCAACGACATTTCGTTTATCTTTATTTGGCCGGCGCGATTGGCGGCGAACTTGGACACCTTTTTCTGATGCCGGCAGACACGGTGTTACTGGCGGCGTCCGGCGGCACAGCTGCAGTGGTCGTCGCCTACGCCACGATCCTGCCGGAACTCGAGCTCACCGGCATGATGTTTTTTATTCCCCTGCGATTAAAAGCAAAACATCTCGCCTCCGGCGCAGTGATCCTGGCCATCATCCTGGTCTGCATCGATCGAACCGGCACCGTGGTGCACAGCGCTTGTCTGGGAGGATGCGCGGCGGGCTGGCTTTATGCGCACCTGCTCGGCTTCGGACGGCCATCGTTCCTGCAACGCTTCTTGCGCCGGCGCCGCACCGTCACGGAACGCTATGAGCAAATGACCATCGGCCAGCTCATGACCGAGGAGGTCGATCCGCTCCTGGAAAAAATCGCGCGCGCCGGGTTGGTCAGTCTGACGCGAAGAGAGCGCCGCAATCTTTCCAAAGCGCGCGAGAAAATGTTGAAAGCGCGGCTGGAATAGCCCGCGACCGGATCAACCATTGGTCTTTGCCTTAAATTCGCGGCATGTTCGGCGCGATGAATCGTGCTGAGCATTGGATTAAAGAAAAGGCGGCTGCGTCGTTTCAGCCGTCGCAGGTAGAGACCGCTCTTTTCCAGCTCAACCAAATCTGGCCGCAGGAGGCCGGTGCTCTGCGCGACGTGATCGAAAAGTTTCCGCTGGGCGAAGCGGCTCTGCTTCACCTGCTTTCCGCTTCCTCCGTCAGCGCGACGAGGTTGCAACGGGATCCCAAGCTTTTGCTCTGGCTCAATCGTCCGGAGATCTGTTTGTCGCGTCGTAATCGCGCGGACATGTCCAACGCGCTGCGGACCATGGGAGGCGAGGCCATTGCGGCCGATAATTTTCGGGCGCTGCGACTTTGGAAAACCCGGGAGATGACGCGCATCGCACTCCGCGAAGTGGCCAATGTTGCGCCGCTGGAAGAAACCACCAGTGAACTCTCGCAGATTGCCGAGATCTGCATCCGCCGCGTTTATGAGCACTGGAATGTCGAATTCCGGAGCCGCTTCGGCTCTCCCAATGCTGAATTTGCCATCCTCGCCCTCGGCAAACTCGGCGGTCACGAATTGAACTACAGCTCGGACGTTGATCTCATCTTCCTCTACGATGAGGAGGGCGAGCTTTCGCCGCGGCTTTCCTACCACGAGTTTTTCAATCGCCTGGGGGAGAAAATCCTGGAGACTTTCTCGACTCCGCATTCGGAAGGCTTGTTCTTGCGAGTGGATCTCCGGCTTCGCCCCGAGGGATCAGCCGGACCGCTCGCCCGATCGCTTGAAAGTATGGAGCATTATTATGGCGGTTTCGGCGAGACCTGGGAGCGTCTGGCTCTGATCAAGGCGCGCGGGATAGCCGGTAGTCCAGAGCTGGTCTATGAATTTTCGCGACAGCATCAGCCGTTTATCTATCCGAAGAGTCCGACCCCCGATCTGCTCGAGGAGATTGCCAATATCAAGCGGCGCATCGAGCGCGACGTTCTTCGCCAGAAGGATCTCGAGCGCAACGTCAAGCTTGGGCGCGGCGGCATACGGGAGATCGAATTCGTTGTGCAAACGCTTCAGTTCATTCATGGAGCCCGGCATGCCTTCCTGCAGCAGCCCAGCACCCTGAAGGCGCTGCGCGACCTGGCCGAACTGGAACTCATTCCGCGGAACGAAATTATCGATCTCGATCGAGCGTACCGCTTTCTTCGCCAGGTCGAGCATCGTTTGCAAATCGAGTCCGAGCAGCAAACGCACACCGTACCACATTCGGTGGAACAGGTGCGACTTCTGGCGCGGAGTCTTGGATTTACTTCCGGTGAAGAATTCACCACGACCCTCGAACATGAAATGGTCACCGTGCGAGCCGCGTTTCAGCGGGTCATCGCCGACGCACCGCGGAGCAAACAGACGGAACCGGACGGCTACAAAATTTTCGCCAACGAAGCACAGGCCGAGCGAACCGTGGCCAGAATCCTGCAGGGACCGGCCAGCGCACATGTTTCGCCGCGCACCAGGCAGGTATTTCGCAAGCTCCGGCCGCTCTTGCTCGAGGAGCTGGGCAAAACGGCTGATCCCGATGCGACACTGACTCACTTTGTCCGATTCGTGGAAGCCTACGGTCTGCGCAGTTTGCTCCTCGAATTGCTCGTGACCAATCCGAAATTGTTGGAGCTCCTGATCAAGACATTCGATGCCAGCCGGTTTGCCGCCGACCTGCTGGTGCGGCGACCCCAGCTCCTGGAAGACATTACCCGGGACGAACAGCTGGATCACGCAGTCGAAACGGCCACTCATCTTCAAAAATTGAGAGCGCTCGGAAAAAAAGAAACCTCTCTGGACGCGGTGCGCGCTTATCGTCAGACACAACTGCTGCGCATTATTCTGCGCGACGTCCTCGGATTATCGGATCTCGCAACTTTGTTTGAGGAACAATCCTCGCTGGCGGAAGCGTGTTTGGTAGCGGTCCACGAGATTCTCGGCGGCGAAGAATTGACCATCATCGCGATGGGAAAATTTGGAGGGCGCGAAATTACCTATGGGGCCGACATCGATGTTCTCTTTGTGGGCCAGTCCAGCGAATCCGCCCAGAAACTTCTGGCGGCGCTGGCCCAGCCCAGCGCGGAAGGAAACCTCTCGCGAATTGACGCCCGTCTGCGTCCTGACGGCGAGAAGGGGCCACTGGTGGGCGCGCTGGAAACCTTCGAGAGTTACTACCGAAATCGCGCGCAACCATGGGAACTGCAGGCCCTGACGCGGGCGCGTCCGGTGTCAGGACCATTGCAAAAAGAATTCATGGCCGTGGCCGAGCGAGCATGGCATTCAGGCGGACAAGACGTCGATCTCTACGCGAGGATTGACGAAATGCTGGAACGAATCCGCCGCGAACGCGGCACTGGCTCCGAGTTCCTCGACTTCAAGACCGGGACCGGTGGCATCATCGAAGCGGAGTTTCTCATTCAGGGATTGCAGATGGGGAGAGGCGTCTTTCAGCCCAACTGGGGCCAGGCCGTCGTCTCCCTGCGCCAGCAAACTGAGTTGTCGGAGACCGAAGCGCTGAATTTGAAAGAGGCCTATGATTTCCTGCGCCGCTGCGAATCGACGCTCCGGCGCCAGGAGGACAAAAGCATTTCCACGCTGCCGTCGGACTCAAACAAGCAATCGGCTTTCGCGCGCCGGCTTGGTTTTGACAGGATCGAAAGCTTTACCGAAAAATATCACGCCGCGCGCTCCTCGATTCACGCCATTTACGAGTGCCGCATCAAGATGGGCCGACCGATTAAATCAAATTAAGGCGCGGAGAACGAAGTAGCTGACCACTAGTCCGGCGCAAAGACCGACCGCCAGGAGAACGAGAACAAAAGCCACGAAAAGCCAGTCGCGCCTTCGAGTTTTAACCGGGGCGTCGAAGTGCTGGCGGAGAAGCTCGTAGTTGCGAGCGTTCGATTTAAACCAGAAGGAAAACGCATCGCCCACGCCGGGAATAATTCCGACCAGCTCGTTGACCAGAATATTGCAAGACATGCGCGCAAGCAGAACTTTCGGCACGCCGAACTGGGCCGCATAGACCAGAGAAAGCCCGGAAACAATGGCCGAGGCCAGGTCGCCTAATCCAGGTATCAGTCCAATGATTGGATCCAGACCAAAACGGAGTTTGGTTCCGGGCAAGCGCAGCAGATCGTCCATGATCAGCGCCAGCCATTTAAAGGAGGGCTCAAGCGACGCGCGCTTGGTCTGCTCCTCGGGAGGAAGCACCTCCCAGTCAACTTCGCGGACGGGGGAAGGTTTCAGATGATCGGAGACCGGCGCAGCGATTAACCCGGGATTTCCTTCAGCATCTGCATGTTGGTCGGGAATTTCTTCACGAACATGAGCAAGACGCTGGATCGCTTCTTCCGGTTTGTGACCGGCCAGGCCGCGGCGAATCAGATTGATCTTCTCCAGTTCCCACGGCTTGCAGCAGCAACTCTTCGCGCCGCGTGCCGGACAGGAAAATATCGATCGCCGGGTAAATGCGCTGATCGCTGATTTTCCGATCCAGCACCATTTCCATGTTTCCGGTGCCCTTGAACTCCTGGAAAATGAGCTCGTCCATGCGGCTGCCGGTTTCGATCAACGCGGTCGCCACGATGGTGAGCGATCCGGCTTCCTCGGTGTTACGCGCGGCCGCGAAAATCTTCCGCGGAATTTCCATGGCGCGAGCGTCGATCCCGCCGCTCATGGTGCGTCCGCCACCGCCCATGGCGTTGTTAAAAGCGCGCGCCGTGCGCGTAATCGAATCGAGCAGAATAAAGACATGCTTGCCCGGCCTCGACCAGGCGTTTCGCGCGCTCGATCGCGAGCTGGGCAATGCGCGTATGACTCTTGATATCGCTATCGTTTGAGCTGGCGATGATCTCGGCGTTGGGATGCGACCGTTTGAAATCGGTCACTTCCTCCGGCCGCTCATCCACCAGAAGAATGATGAGCTTCATCTCCGGATGATTTTTGACGACCGCCTCGGCGATGTGATGGAGCAGCGTGGTCTTGCCCGTGCGCGGCGGCGCGACGATCAGACCGCGCTGGCCCATGCCGAGCGGCGTCATCAAATCCATGATGCGCGTGGTGTAGCGATCCGGCACCGTCTCAAGTTTGATGCGCTTGTTCGGATTGATGGTGGTCAGCTCTTCGAACGGTCGAAGGCCCTGATATTTGGTCGGTTCTTCGCCGTTGATCGTCAGCAGTTTGGTCAACTGCGGGCCACGATTGCCGCGGCGGGTCTCGCCGTTAATCCACATGCCGTCACGCAAGCCAAAGCGACGGACGATTTCGGGCGTGACGAAAATATCCTGCGGCGTCTGGACGAAGTTGCGCTTCGGGTCGCGCAAAAAGCCAAAGCCTTTGCCCGAGATCTCGATGATCCCCTCGCCGAATTCCGGTTCAGCCTGGGTCTGGTCACCGTTGCCGGCCTCAACCAGTTCCCGACCCTCGCCAGCTTCGCCCGGCCCATCGCCGGAACTGTCTCCCGGCGCATAATCGCGACGATTCCGACCCAGAGTTCTGCTGGTGAGAGGAATTAAAATTGTCGTTGCGCCCGCCGGGACCGCGATCGTAAAAACGCCGGCGTGGATAACGGCGGCGGGGCCGGCGGCGTTGCTGGTCGGCGGAACCGGCTGGCGTTTCGGCTGGACGCTGATTGGTTATCTGTTTCCAGCGGTCGTGGCTGGTTCTCGTTTTCTTGCTCCATAACTAAAAGGGTGCGGTCGCTGTCGAGCAGCGCGCCGCGAAATTTCCTGCGGCAGTCAAAATTTTCAGGCCGGCAACCTGGCCAGCAATTCGTCGGGAATATCTAGATTTGAATAGACGTTTTGCACGTCGTCATCGTCTTCGAGAGCATCGCACAGGCGCAAGATCTGCCGCGCAACGGTCTCGTCGGCGACCGGAACAGTCGTATCGGGAATGAACGTAAACTTTTGCCCATCGGTGGTTACGCCCGCTTGTTTGAGCGCTTCAGCTACGGCGTATAGCTGATCGTGGGAAGTGGTAATAACATACTCATCCTCCTCGGTTGTCAACTCCTCTGCCCCAGCCTCCAGGGCGAGCTCAAAAATGCGGTCTTCCTCGACGGCATCGCGTGAGACGGTGATCTGGCCCTTCTTGTGAAACATATAGGAAACACTCCCGGACGAACCGAGATTGCCATCGTTCTTGGTGAAGATGCTGCGCATCTCAGCGGCGGTCCGGTTCTTGTTATCGGTGGCGGCTTCGACAATCACCGCGACTCCGCCCGGTGCGTAGCCTTCATAAACAATCTCGTCGAAGTGCGCGCCTCGTTTCCCTCGCCCGTCCCGCGTTTGATGGCGCGCTCGACATTGTCATTCGGCATGCTCTGGTCGCGGGCGGCCTGGATGGCACTGCGCAGGCGAGGATTGCCGCTCGGGATCGCCACCGCCGGTCTTTCGCGGCGATGGTGATTTCCTTGGACAACTTGCTGAAAATTCTGCCGCGTTTGACGTCGATCGCGCCTTTAAAACGCTTAACCTTGGACCATTTGCTATGTCCCGCCATGAGCTGGGGAAATGTCTAATGATAAAAACTTGCCGGACAGACCAGGTTCGCGAGGGATCGGGAACCGGACAGCCTCGAAAAAGACACTTATCGAGGAGGCAAAGTAACGGAACTATTCAATAGCAAAAGCCATTCCCTGTCAACCCGCCTAGCTCACGGCGACAGCGGCCCTTTTTCGCGCGGTGGCGTCCAGAATGCGCTTGCGCAGACGCAGCGATTTCGGGGTGGCCTCGACGAACTCGTCGGGCCCGATGTACTCGATCGCACGCTCCAGGCTCAGGCGCAGTGGCGCCTCCAGCTGGATGCCCTTACCGTCCCCCTGACTGCGCATGTTGGTAAGATGCTTGGCCTTGCACGGGTTGACCGGCAAATCCTCCGGGCGGGCGTTTTCGCCGACGATCATGCCCGCATAAATGTCCTCCTGCGGGCCGATAAAAAGGCGGCCGCGGGCCTGGATATTATTGAGAGCGTAGGCCGTGCTCGTCCCCGGCTCCATCGAAACCATGACGCCACGATTGCGGCCTTCGATCTCGCCCTTGAATGGCGCGTATTCCCGAAAAAGATGACTCATGACGCCTTCGCCGCGCGTCAGATTGACCAGATCGGTTTCGAATCCGATCAGGCCACGAGTCGGAATGATAGCCTCGACTGAAACGCGCGCTGCGTGATGGTGCATGTTCACGACTTCGCCTTTACGGCCGGCGATTGATTGCATGACATCGCCCAGATTGTCGTTCGGCAGATCGACGTAAAGATTTTCGAGCGGCTCGAGCAAGTTGCCCTTTTCGTCCCGATGAAAAATGACCTCGGGGCGCGAGACCATGACCTCATAGCCTTCGCGCCGCATCTGCTCGACCAGGATGGCAATCTGCATCTCACCGCGCGCATTAATTTCAAAAGCCCCCGCTGCTTCCGTGTCGCTCATTTGCAGCGAAACATTGCCGCGCGTTTCGCGGACCAGGCGCTCGCGCACGTGCCGCGCGGTGACAAATTTTCCTTCCCGGCCGGCGAAGGGCGAATCGTTCACCAGGATGCGCATGCGAATGGTGGGCGGATCGATGTCGACAAACTGCAGAGGCGCCCGTTCCTCGCGATCAGTCAATGTTTCCCCGATGTAAACTTTCCTCAAAGCCGGTCAATCCGACGATCGTCGCCGGCGGTGGCGTGCTTGGATCTCGACCTGCTCCAGTCCCTCATAAGTGAAAAGAGCCGTCACGTTGGCGCGTTCCCGGCGTTCATCGCGATGGATGCAAACGATGGAATCGCCGACCGCGACGCGCCCGCTCACGATGCGGCCAAGAGCGATGCGGCCGAGGTAATCGCTGTAATGAAGGTTCGAGACCAGCATCTGAAAATACGGTTCGGGTGAAACGGTCGGCGGCGGGACATACTTCACGATGGCCTCGAAAAGCGGAGTCATGTCTTCGTTGTTGTCGTGCAGTTCGCGCATGGCGAAGCCATTCTTGGCGCTGGCGTAAATGATCGGGAAATCGAGTTGCTCGTCGTTGGCTTTTAGTTCCACGAAAAGATCGAAAACCATATCGAGCACCTTGTGGGGGCGCGCGTTTTCCCGATCGATCTTGTTGATTACGACAATCGGCTTGACCTTGTTCTCGAGCGCTTTCCGCAAAACAAAGCGCGTCTGGGCCTGTGGGCCGTCGTGCGCGTCGACCACCAGCAGAACGCCGTCCACCATCTTCATGATGCGCTCGACTTCGCCGCCGAAATCCGCGTGGCCGGGAGTATCCACGATATTGACGCGGTAACCGTTCCAGTGAAAAGAGGCATTCTTGGCGCGAATGGTAATGCCTTTCTCGCGCTCGAAGATCCATCGAATCCATCATGCGCTCTTCCACTTTCTGATTGGAGCGAAACGTCCCGGATTGGCGCAGCAGTTGATCGACCAGGGTGGTCTTGCCGTGGTCGACGTGCGCAATGATGGCGATGTTACGGATCTTGTCCATGAGAGGTCCTTGCAGTTGCGGGGCAGTGGATCGCCGTCCTTGGCGCGGCACGGCCGCCGCGGCGACCGCCTGCCCTGCAATCTGAATGAGCGCGAAATATGCCCCCGAGGCATGCCTGCGTCAACCAGCGGGCGAGCGGTTTGCAGGAGGCGGCCTGTTATCTGTTTGGTGCCTCTGGCGCCCTCTCAAATTCGACTCCTCACCTTAATCCTCTCCTCGAACGACGGAGGAGAGGAAAGGGAAACACGACCTGTGTGGACTCCAAAGGGGCGCGTGCTCTCTCGTTTCCTCGCCCTTTGACCAAAGGGAGAGGATCAAGGTGAGGGATTTAATTCTTCGCTTGGAACCACACAATTACATGTTCGACTCGGTTTGCACCGCGCACAGCGTGGTGGCTACAGTTGCGCGGGCGGCCCGCGGGAAATTCTGCCCGCAAAAACAACGCGGGCCAGCATTGCTGCTGACCCGCTAGCTACGTGCTGGAAAGCGGATGCTAGAACGTTCTCTTGAAGCGGCGGCGAACCGCGGCCAATAAGGTCGCGCCGGCAAAGGTGAGACCAAGCGTGGAAGGCTCGGGCACGGGATTGACTGAAATATTATCCACCAGGAGAGCGGACGGGGTGTCGGTCGTGGTTCCATCCACAACGCCAATCCCCAAAGCGTAGACGCCTGTCGTGGGGACGCTCACGGTGAAGGTTTGATAATGGGTCTCAAGGAGAAACGGATTGCCCGCACCGGTCGTCGCGAATTGAGCTGGAGCTAATTCGTCCGCCACCACGGCATTGCTCTGGCCCGTTAGGGTGATAAAAGCGAAGTCGTTATGACCGTCCGGCGGAGCCGCGTCATTGGTGAGAAAATCGTAGTCGAAGGAAATGATTGTTCCCGCCGTCAAAGTCCCGAGGCTGAGCTGAAAGGCGGACCCCTCCTGCCCGGCGACGAGACCGTCCCTGATGCTGGCTGTAGTCACACCGAGAAAGGTTGCCACGGCCGTCACGGACACTGCGTTGTTGCCGGATTGATTCGGGCCTGGATCATGAGCCGGGGCCAAAATGGTGGTCAGCAAAAGCTCGTGCGTTAATTGGGTTGGGTTAATCGTGAAATAACTGGGGGTTTGAATGCTCGCGTCACCGATGCTGTTGGCGGCATTCAGCGTGGTCGATTCGAATCCTTCGACGGTAGCCGCGCGTGTGGCGCCAGCGGCGAGCAAGCCTAACCAGATGGCCGTCAGGCATGCCGAGATGCGGAAGGATGGAATTACAGCTGCCATGGTAGTTCGCGTTAATTATAGACTATTTGTTCGGCTCACGGCAATACTTTAAGATGAGCAGGGCCTGGCTGCGCCAGTTCGTCTGAAATGCGGTGGGCCCGTGACTTTTCCGTCCACCGGGCCCGCTGCGTCGAAGCCATCGTGTCACCACCCAGGTTGACTCTTGCCCTCTGATCGAGACAGAATCCTTATGATTGGGTCCGAGCCGGAGCGCGAGACAGCGATTGCAATCTGCGCAAGCCTTCGACTGCGGCCAGTGCGATGACCAGGAGGACGACCGACGTCCCTCCCTCGGGCACGCTGACATTGTCTACCAGCAAGGCCGACGACGTGTCCGTGGTCGTTCCATCCGTCACGCCGATACCCAGCGAATAAGTTCCAGTGGTGCCAACCACGAAACTGTACGTCTGATACCCCGTTTCGAGCGCAAATGGATTGCCGGCGCCCGTGGTCACGGACAGCGGGGCAAATATGTCGGAGACTACCGGTGTATTGCCGTTTATGCCATTCACGCTGTCGACGAGTGCGACGAAGGCGAAGTCAGTGTGTGCGCCTCCGTCGGTTTCATTGGTGAGGAAGTCGTAGTTGAAGCTGATGATCGTACCAGCCACCACGGACCCGATGTTGAGTTGCAAAACAGAGCCTTCCTGGCCGGTCACGACGCCGTCGCGAATGGTGGTCGTGGGGATGCCAAGAAACGCTGCCATCGCTGTTACGGAAACGGCGTTTGTGCCTGACTGGTTCGGACCCGGATCGTGCGCGCCAGCCGTGCTGATGGTGGTGAGCAGGATCTGGTTCGGTGTCGATACCGGACCAATTCCGAAGTAACCTCCTTGAAGACTCGCATCGCCGATGCTGTTACTCGAATTCAAGGTAAACCCGTAGTCGAACGTTTCGGTCGCGGCGCGAGCCGTTCTCGATCCGAGGGTAAGCGAGAGGACGGCTACGAGAAGGACGGCGGTACGTGAGGCAGATGTTATTGGTCTCATATATTTATAGCTATTCCTTATTATTATAGATCAATCCCTTAGCTTATGGCAAGACCGTAAAATTGCCCGGGGCGGTCGTGGATCCGGCCGCGTTTCCAACGCGGATCGGACCCGTGATTGCGCCCGGTGGCACCGTGGCCACGAGCGTATTGGCAGTCAGGACGTTCACCACGGCCGGCTGGTTGTTGTAGAACTTCACGGTTGTGCCGGCCCCAAAGTTGGCGCCGGTGATCGTGATGAGCGCGCCCACCTTGGCGCTGGCCGGGCTGAAGCCCGAGACCGTCGGTTTGCGGAACGCAACCACGTCCGCATGATGGCCGGTGCCATTGTGCATGTGCAACAGCAAGACACCGAGCGATCCGTCGGCCTGGAAGTTCGTTCCGTTATAGTTAACCGGGATGAAGTTGGTCGGGAGATCCTGATACATGAAGTTCTCCCTGAACGCCGCCGTGGAACTAAACACGCTCGACACGCCCGCCACAGCACCTGAGTTCTCCACTTCCAAACCGGGATGCGCCACGTCGTAGGTGAGAACTGGGGTCTCATCTATTTCGTTGCCACTCCTGTCGAAGGTCACAACCTGATACTGGAACAAGCTGGGCGAAGTTCCGCCAACACCATAGAGGCCTATGGATGTTCCCTGCACTGGGATGGTAATCGCGCTGTTGTTGAAGATGTTCGTATCTGCAACGGCCGCGCTGAGACCATTCGTCAAGAAAGCCACACTCGCAGCGCCGCTGTGAAGATTTACGACTTCCGGGACGAACTGGTTGGCCCCGCCGCTAGACGTCAAGAAGACTGCGAAATCGGGAATTCCATCTGGTCCGCCGCCAGGCCCGTTGCCTGTAAAGGTATCGATGAATATTTCCTTGTCCGAGCTCGAAAAATCCGGCGTGGCGGCGTTACCGAAGCCTTCGACGCCGAAAACAACTCGCACCGCACTTGCGGGCGTGTGCGTCGGGAAATCGCTGGTCACACCAACGTACTTAATCACGTTAGGATCGGTGGAAGCGCCGGGCGCCCCTGCATCCGTGCTGGCGTACTGCAACTCAAACGCCTTCACCAGACTGAGAATATCGAAGCCGCTGCCGAGACTCGCGCCGGTATTCACCGGGGTCCCCGCCAGATTGATGTTAAAGCTCCCTGTGCTCGCAGTCGGCACGAAGTTCGTTATCGCGGCTGTCATCGAAGACACTGGCTTCGGCGCGGCATAAAGCGTGACACGAAGCGTCGGCGAAGCGTCGCCCGGCGTAAAGACCGCATAACCGCCAGCTTCAGTCAGCCACTGACCCACATGGGGCGTGGTGCTGCTCTCGATCGCGTGCTTGAGCGCACTGCTGGTCACCGTGAGTGTGACCGGAACGCTCACGCTCGAGCCCGCACCAACCAAAATGGGACCGGCGGGCAAGGTGAAGGTCGCCCCCGTAAGCGCCGGATTATTCTGGATGCTCGGCGTGTACGTTTCTGGCGTCGCGCCCTTGTTCGTCAGCGTAATATTCTTGGTCAACGTACTTGAGCCACCAGCGGGCGCCTCAACGGAACCGAAAGAGACGCCGATGAGATTCGCGTCGGATCCGTTATACGCGACTACACTGGCCGCGCCCGCGAGCCCCACATCGTTACGACCAGCGCCCACACGACCCACGCCGAATTGCGTGGTATGCGCCGTTGTGGTGAAGAGATCGTGGTTTGCGGTGCTGCAAGCCAGCGCATTTAGTTCCTGCACCGACCAGGTTGGATGGAGCTGTTTTAGCAAAGCCATCATACCTGCAATATGCGGAGTGGCAGAGGACGTGCCGTTAAAGTTCTCAACTGCGTTGCCGCTGAAAGCCGTAACAGGCTGTTCGGCCGCGCTCTGGGCGACACCAGTGACTTCTGCTGGCGACGTAATATCCGGCTTGATCGCACTATCCGGGAGCCGTGGACCGCGGGAGCTATAAGTAGTCATCGTGTCCGGCGCCGCGGCTACGCCACCGGGAGAAGTAACGCCATTGGCATTATTTATCGTCACGTTGACACCAGTGCGGGAGGGATTGAGCTGCGCTTTGATCGCATTGCCTTCGTTTAACCCGATCATGACAGCGGGGATGCTGGTGGAGTTATCCAGCGCCATGGTGATGGGGTTT
Organism: uncultured Verrucomicrobiae bacterium; assembly: GCA_963788855.1. GTDB lineage: Bacteria > Verrucomicrobiota > Verrucomicrobiia > Chthoniobacterales > UBA10450 > CAWBIE01. The sequence goes on along the minus strand of CAWBIE010000001.1, from coordinate 104,299 downwards.
GGCGTCCCGCTGCCCGCAGCGCTTTGCACGACGACACAAGCCACCGCGCCGGCCGCCTGGGCCGCCTGGACCTTGGACACGAAACTGACAGCGCCGCGGTCAATCATACAAATGTTTCCGGCGATGTCGGCGGCATTGGTCAGAGGCGCCGAGGCGTCCGGCGGATTCGCGTAAACAATGTTGCCAGTGAGCCCGGCCGGCGGAACAGACGGGCTGGGGCTGCCGTAAATGGCACCATATATTGAGCCGGCGATGGGCGCGGGAGAGTTCGCCGTCAAACTAGCGTTGAAAATATATCCAGCCTGATCGTTGAAGCTGGCCGCGCAACTGAGGGTGCCGCCCGCGGCCGCCGGGGCGCTGTGAATGTAATAGGAATCTCCCGCGTTGCCGGCAGCAGAGCAGACGATGATACCGACCGAGGCGGCGCTTGAAGCAGCCACACAATCCGGATCGTTCGCATCGCCTTCATCGGAACCCAGGGACATGTTGATCACATCCATGTGATCCGAAAAGTCGCCGTCGCCATTCGGGTCCATGCAATATTCGATGGCCTGAGTGACTAGATTGGTTGAACCGCTGCAGCCAAAAACGCGGATCGGATAAAGCAGGGCGCCCGGAGCAAACCCAGGGGCGATCTTGAGCGAGGAGATCAATGGGTTGGTCCCATCGTAGGCCCCGACATAGGTCGTTCCGCCGTTCGTAACGCCGAGGCCGGCAATCAGGCTGGCCGTGCCCGTCCCGTGGCCGTTGCAATCGAGTGGGTTGGGGTCCGGGTGAGGAATGTTGGACGGATCCGACGGATTGGTGGTCGCCGCATACGCATCACCGGCAAGATCGGTGCCGCCGGGGATTTTGGCCGTCGGGAAATCCGCATTCGGCACGGGACTCGTGTCGCTGATGGAAGCGTAATCTGCAGCCGAACCCGATCCGCCGAAGTTTGTGTGAATGTAATCGAGGCCGGTATCGATGTCGGCCACCTTGACGCCTTCACCATGTGTGCCGGTGATGCCTGTGGTCCAAACCGGGCGAGTATTCAAAAAGTCGATATCCGAAAAGGCAGTTGTGAGGAACTTCGGATGCATCGGATGAACCGCTTTTACGCCGGGAAGCGCGGCGATCGCAGCGATCTTGGTCGGACTGACAATCATGGCGATACCATTGTAGGCCCGCTGCACGCGAAAGATCACCGTACCGCCAATGTTGGCACCGGTTAAGGCGGGAAGCATTGTTTTCTGCGTCTGGTCGAGTTGTTTTACGGTAGTCTTAATCTGGCTGGCTGCGTTCGAGCTGATTTGAACCGGGCCGGCCTTCTGTTTTAGCAGCGCCTTTGAAGTCTTCGCATTAGGATGGGCCAGCGCATAATTGCGCGTCGCATCGGCTTGGGCCTGCGCCTGTTTTAAAGCCGCGGCATACGCAACGCCCGCGGGCGCCGCATTCATTTCCACCATCACGGTTACAGCCTTTTGCATGCTGGGCGGAACCGCATCCGGCGCTGGAGCTGACGTCACCACATCGTCCTGCGCGGAGGTCTGGAGCACCAGCGGCGAGGCGAGGGCGAGCGCCACGAGCACCGGCGCGGCAAAGGAAAATTTCGAAAACGAGAAGCCATAACAAAACTGCCGTAACGTATGTTTCATATAATCTATAATGCAGAATAGGGTTGAGTAAGTGGCGAGACTGCCTGAACCGCCATAAAATGGTCAAGCTTATTTTGCGTCTTCTTGGAAGAAAGTTATTCACAATCCGAACCCCACCCGTTTGGGCGCGCTGCCTCTGTGAAAACAGAAGACGCCCACGTGCAGAGCGAGATCCCGGAACGATGAACGAACACTTCGTAGTGGGAAATATTAATCCGTAATACACATACAATATCAACGCATGAGGCTCAAACGGCACCAGGCTGTCACTGCGGAGTATTTATGAAAAATCGTAGCGGCAACCCGCTGAATCATTACAAAAGCGCAAGGTTGATCGCGGCCGGCGGAAGAGGACAACGATGAAGAAGCCGCCGCGACGCACGGTTATCCCGTGCAGTGTTGCCTGACCGGCTCACGCCCCAACAAGAGGCGCGACCAGGGACGGTCGAGGGCAGTCAGTTCGAAAGGTCGGCCGTGGCCGGTTGCCCCGCCGGTTCAATCCACTTGCCGTGCTCGCGAATGAGATCCTGCAAACGATCGACCGCTTCGGCCTCCGGGATATTGAATTTCACCGGCGTTTTCCCGACATAGAGATTCACTTTTCCGGGAGCGCCGCCCACGTAACCGAAATCCGCATCCGCCATTTCGCCCGGACCGTTCACGATGCAGCCCATGATGGCGATCTTGACGCCTTTGAGATGCAGAGTTGCGGCTTTGATTTTCGCGGTGGTGGTTTGAAGATTGAACAAGGTGCGCCCGCAGGACGGACAGGCCACGTAATCGGTCTTGAAAATCCGCGAGCCCGCCGCCTGCAGTATATTATACGAAAGTCGCAGGGCCTGACCGGGGGCCTCTTCGCCTTGCACCAGAACAGCGTCCCCGATCCCATCGCAAAGGAGCGAGCCGATGTTGGCCGACGCTACGAGTAGCGTCTCCAGGAATGACGAATGACGAATGTCGAATGTCGAAGGAATGACGAAGCTCGAATCCCGAACGAAATCACCGGGTGCCTCCTTCGTCATTCGGTCATTCGGACTTCCTTCGTCATTCGTCATTCGTGCTTCGTCATTCTGAGTCGGCACCCAGCCCAGCGTGTCTTTTAAAAGAATCGGATGCCGCGCATCCAACCTGGCGGCCAGCAGCCGAAACGCCGCGATCACCGGCAAATCCACGTCGTCCCTTACCGTCACGAACTGCGCCGCCGAACTTTCATTCAATCGCGCCATCGCCACATCGTCGCGCGGATCCACTTTCACGATCTGCGCCTTCTCGTAGACGATCTCCGGCTTGTAATCACCCATCTTGTCGATCTTGTGGGCAATTTTGTCGAAATTCGCTTGCCTAACGACGACCCGGATTAACTCCTCTCCACCCAGAGCAATGGTTTGGCCGGGATCGCCGATGGTTGCTACAGAAATCCTCTCCGTGGCGCGGCGTTGATAGGAAAATGGATCAAAGGAAATTCCGGATTCCGGAGTTCGGATTTCGGATTTGTTCTTTCCGCAATCGGCAATCCGCAATCCGCAATCGATTAGGGCCTTCGCCACCGGAATTTCGTGAATGCTGTCTTCCGTCAGGGAAACACGAATGGTATCGCCAATGCCGTCTGCCAGGAGCGAACCAATTCCGATCGCGCTTTTGATGCGCGCGTCTTCGCCTTCCCCCGCCTCGGTCACGCCGAGATGAATCGGATAGTTCCAATCCGGGCCTTCCTGGTCGAGCCGCGCGACGAGCAACCGATACGCCGCGATCATCACCTTGGGGTTGCTCGACTTCATCGAGAAAACGAAGGCGTGATAATCGAGGTCGCGCGCGATCCGCGCGAACTCGAGAGCGCTCTCCACCATGCCGAGTGGAGAATCTCCATAACGGTTCATGATCCGGTCGCTGAGCGACCCGTGATTCGTGCCGATGCGCATGGCGATGCCGCGGCTTCGACAAAGTTCGACCAGCGGCGCAAAGCGTTCCCGAATCCGCGCCAACTCCGCCGCATATTGCTCATCGCTGTATTCGCGGATCGCGAATTTTTTCGAGTCGGCGTAGTTCCCGGGGTTGATGCGCACTTTCTCGACCCATTTGGCGGCTTCCATGGCCGCATCCGGTTTGAAATGGATGTCGGCTACGATTGGCACGTCGCAGCCTCGGTCGCGCAGACCTTTGACAATCAATTCGAGATTCCGCGAGTCCTTTACGGTCGGGGCCGTGATGCGCACGATCTCGCACCCAACCGCGGCCAATTCCATCGTCTGTGCGATGGACGCTTCCGTGTCCATGGTATCGCACGTGATCATGGATTGAACGCGGATCGGACTTGTTCCACCCACGCCGACCTTGCCGACCATGACCTCGCGCGAAACGCGCCGCTGATATGAAAATGGCGAGTCGCAGTACCTCACAGCTGCGAATTTAGAGCGCGGCGCCCGGCGTGCAATCGCACGTTAGGGTGTGTCCGTGTCTTTTTCCTTCGATTGTGGTTCGTACTGATCGAGCTTCTTTTTGACGAAGGGCAGATCCTGGAAGTCGTAGAACGTTGTGTAGATAATCACTCCAATGATCAAGGCCGTGCAGGTGCCTTGCACAATCTCGAGGAAACGCGTGTTCAGCGGCCGGCGCCGGACCGACTCGATGATCCCAAGGACAATGTGGCCGCCGTCGAGTACGGGGATCGGCAGCATGTTCAGGATCGCCAGGTTCACGTTCAGGATCACGCTGAACCAGAGCGCCAGTTGCCAGCCACGGTCGTTTTCGAAGAGCAAATAATAAATGCGCCCGATCCCAATCGGCCCGCTCAAGTGCTGCAGCTTGACATCCGATTTAGGCGACGCCACTGCGCCAATCGTGTTCAACGTGCTGGTCACACTGTCATAGATCTGCTCGAGCGGGGTCGGATGCGCGATGGTCATTATTCCGCTCGTATCCCATTGAATGCCGATCCGCGGCTTCTTCTCGTCGTTCAGAATTCTCGGAGTGACCTGTGCATCGAAAGTCTTGCCCGCGCGCCGTACTTCCAAATTGATCGGCTGATCCGGGTGCGACTCGATGAAATCGTGCAGGGCGACCGGATGATAAATGCGGGTGCCGTTGTAACCCAGAATCACATCCCCGGGCTGGAGGTGGGCGGCCGCCGCGGGCGTATCCGGCTGCACCTTGTCGATCAGCGACGTGACCGCGGGTTCGATCAAGACCCGCCGGACGCTCTTGCGAGCCCAACCGCGCGTCTCGGCTTTATAGGGCACGACGTCGAAGTCCAGAACCTGGCCGTCACGCTCGACTTTGAACGGGATGGTTTCGCCCTCGCTGCGCACCACGTTCCAGACGACGCTGTCGTTCATCCCGGAAAAGCGCCGGACCGGTTGTCCATCGACCTCCAGAATTTTGTCGCCCGCGCGAATGCCCGCTTTCCCGGCGGGTGAATCTTTTTCGACGTAGCCCACCGTTGTGGTCATGTCCGATTCGCTGACCGGATGACCAAACACCCAGACGAGGCAGGCGAAGGCAAAGGCCAGCAATAAACTGAAGAGGGGCCCCGCGATCGCCACGATGATTTTGTTCAGCGCCGAAACCGGCGGCAGCTGGGCGCGATCCACATCCGCCTTGCCCTCGATAATGTCCATGGGAGCCAGTTGCGGCAACGCCACAAATCCCCCGAAAGGCAGGGATCCGAGCGAGTATTGCACGCCGTTGATGGTTTTCTTCCAAAGCGGTTTGCCAAACCAAATGCCAAACTTCTCGATGTAGAGGCCGCGCCAGCGTGCCGCCAGGAAGTGCCCGAGCTCATGCACCACGATGAGCAGATTAAAAAGAACCAGGACCTCGAGAACGATGAGGATGACGCGGAGGATATGGAGAAACATCAGGAAGTGTGATCTGTGGCTCTTGGCCTGCGATCGGTTTTACGCACAGCAAATGGTTCAGGTTCCCGGCATTTTAACGATTCCACGTTCTTAACGCATCCCTACAAATCCGCGGCCAGCTTTTCCGCTTCCTGGCGCGCCCATTGATCGGCCCGCAATATTGCATCGAGATCGGGATGCGCAACGCCGGTATGGCGATTCATGACGCCCTCGACAATTTGCCAGATTTGGGGAAAACGCACCCGTTTCTCCAGGAATGCGGCCACTGCCACTTCGTTGGCGGCGTTCATGACCGCAGGCAACGTGGCGCCGGTCTCACCCGCGCGGCGTGCCAGATGCAAGGCGGGAAAGTCATCGTAACGCGGAACCTCGAACTCGAGTGTCTGGACCTTCGAGAAATCGAGCGGCGGCAGTGAATTCGGGACCCGATCCGGCCAGGTCACCGCATATTGAATAGGGAAGCACATATCCGAGTAACTCAGCTGCGCGACGGTCGAGCCATCCACGAATTCGACCATCGAATGCACAATGCTCTGCGGATGGATCACTACTTCCACCCGTTGCATCTCCAGGCCAAACAACCAGTGTGCTTCGATCATCTCCAGGCCCTTATTAAATAGAGTAGCCGAGTCGATCGTAATTTTGGGACCCATGTTCCAGGTCGGATGCTTTAATGCTTGTTCGACCGTGATGGCATCGAACTCCGTCCGCGGCGTCTTACGAAACGGGCCGCCCGAGGCGGTGAGAATGATTCGTCGCACATCAGAAACGTCGAACGCCCAACGCTCAACGCTCAACGCCGAATTTTCTGCCTTGGACGTTGGACGTTGAGCGTTGGGTGTTGAGCGTTTTCCGACAGAAAATTTTCCCTCCAAACACTGAAAGATGGCGTTGTGCTCGCTATCGACGGGAAGCACATGCACGCCTTTCGCGCGCGCTTCGCGCATAACGATCTCACCCGCCATGACTAAAATTTCTTTGCTCGCCACCGCGAGATCCTTGCCCGCTGCAATCGCGGCCAGAGCCGGACGCAATCCACCCGTCCCGACGATTGCGATTAACACAATCTCGGCCTCGCTAAGGGTCGCTATCTCGCACAGCCCGGCTGCGCCAGAAAAAATCTGTGGCTTGTAATCGAGGGCCCTGCCCAGAGCGTCGAGCTTCGATTCGTCGACCAGACAAACGGCCTTCGGCCGGACCTGGTTCGCGGCCGCAGCGAGCTTTTCGACATTGCGGTTGGCCGCCAGACCGACAATCTCCATGCGTTCGGGAATGTCGTGCGCAACCTTGAGCGCACTCTCGCCGATCGACCCCGTCGCCCCCAGAACGACCACACGCTTACGTTTCATAACAAACAGGGTCTAAAGAATGGAACAGGATCGGCGTGAATCCTAATTCCAAAATCTCATCAATCCGGTCCGGAATGTTTTGCCCTACGGCACGCGAATAACCAGTCGCAGGTAGAAGAACAACAAGGGCGCGGTAAACAACAGGCTGTCGACCAGGTCGAGGATCCCTCCGATGCCAGGCAGGAAATTTCCCGAATCTTTCACTCCGGTGCTCCGCTTGATAATCGACTCGGCCAGATCACCCACCACGGCCGCGAAACCGAGAAGCAAACCCAGCACGATGGCATGAGTCCAGTTGAGAAGGGCGAGATGGCCCGGCATCAGCTTGAACAGCCCGAGACTGGCGAAGAGCGAAAGAGCGAGAGCGCCGCAAAATCCTTCCCACGTTTTTTTCGGACTGATATGCGGAATCATCTGGTGGCGTCCTATCACGCTCCCGACCAGATACGCCCCCATGTCGCTGAACTTGGTGACGGCGATGAGATAGAGGCAGTAAAATTGCCCGGTGATGGCGCCCGTGCTCGAACGGGGAGTAAGATAAACAATCTTGGTCATGAAATTGAAAAGCCAGAGCACGTAAAGCAAGCCGAAGAGTGTGTAAGCCATGGTTTGCAACGGTTCGTCATCGCGCAAGCGTGCAAACATTTGGCGGGTAAAGACGGTCAAGAGGAAGAAGAGTAAAACCGCTACCTCGAAATCGTACGACCCGGCCGGCCCCATCTTCCGGAAGTAAAAAAAACTCCCGCTCAGCATGACCGCGCCGCAGATCATGCCGGTAATCTTGAAGTTCGGCAGACCTTTGTGATCGAGCATGCCGTAAAATTCCCAGAGAGCGATCAGACCGAACGCGCTGATCAAGCCGTAAAACGCGATTTCGTAACCGGAGAAAGCGATGATCAGCGCGATCGACCAGAGCACGATCGTACTAAAGAAACGGAAAAGAAAAGTGGTGCGCGCAGTCGCCGGCGGTGGCGTCGTCTGCTCAAGGGTCACGGGCATGGCCTGCCATCATCCAGACGTGAGGCGCTTTTGTCCATAGCGGACCACTGCGTTTCGGCGGTCCGCGCGTAGTCTCACTGTAGGGGAAGCTGCCAGCTTCCCATTTTTTTTCAAGCGGGAAGCTAACAGCTTCCCCTACAGGCCTGATTCGCCTAATTTCAAGGCCGTGCAGAAAATGATGAAGGCCGTGGTCAAGAGCCGGGCCGAGCCGGGGCTTTGGCTCGAAGAGGTTGCTGTTCCCGAGGCTCGGGGCAGCGACGTTCTGATCCGCGTCCTCAAAACGTCCATCTGCGGCACGGACGTACATATATATAACTGGGACGCCTGGGCCCAGAAGACGATCCCCGTGCCGATGACCATCGGTCACGAATTCGTGGGTATCATCGATCAGGTCGGCGACCAGGTGAAAGGCTTCGCGCCCGGCGATCTAGTCACGGTCGAAGGCCATATTACCTGCGGACACTGCCGGAACTGTCTGGCTGGGCGGAGACATCTGTGCCCGAACACTCAGGGCGTAGGTGTCAACCGGCCCGGCGCCTGGGCGGAATTTGTTTCCATCCCGCAATCAAATCTGTGGCACGCCGATCCATCCATCCCGCTCGATGTGCTTTCCTGCTTTGATCCGCTGGGCAACGCCGTTCACACCGCCCTCTCCTTCGATCTGGTCGGCGAAGATGTTCTCATCACCGGCGCCGGTCCCATTGGGTGCATGGCCGTGCCAATCTGCAAAAAGGCTGGCGCGCGTAACGTTGTCATCACCGACGTCAATCCTTATCGCCTCGATCTAGCCCGGAAGATGGCGCCGAATGTCCTCGGGGTCGACGTACGCACGGAAAAGCTGACCGATGCCATGCAGAAACTAGGCATGAAGGAAGGATTCGATGTCGCGCTCGAAATGTCGGGCAACCCGAAAGCCTTCGCCGACATGCTGCCGAACATGTTTCACGGCGGAAAAATCGCGCTGCTCGGCATCATGCCCGGCAGCGCTGCCATCGATTGGAATCTCGTCGTTTTTAATCAACTCACGATCAAGGGAATTTATGGCCGCGAAATGTACGAAACCTGGTACAAGATGACGGCTCTGATCCAAAGTGGTCTCGACATTTCGCCGGTCATCACCCACCACTTTCCCTACCAGCAATTCAAGGAAGCGATCGAGCTCATGAAATCCGGCAACTCCGGCAAAATCGTGCTCGAGTGGAGCGAACGCTGATTAATCTCGCCACAGATTAGCACAGATTCCCGAGGCGTACACACTCGACTTTCGGTGTTGCGGCGTCACGCGCTTGTCATCCCGACTCGCGCAGACGAGGAGGGACCTCTCCTTGCGTCCTCGATCACACAATTATCCGTTGCGTGACGTTGTCATTGAAAGTGAGGTCCTTCACCGTCTGCGCGGTTCAGGATGACAGTTGTCAGGCGCGAATCTCACAGCCGCCGCTCTGGAATTCCCTACAGCGCGGCCGCTTCCTGCTCGTTGCCTTGCAGTTCCAGAATCATCCGCTTGATGTGGCGAGCGGTCTGGTGCGGGGCGAGCAGCCGCAGACTTTCCTGCCGATCGCCCCAATGCAGAATCTGAATCGATTCTTTGCGCGCGCCCCACGAATTCATCTCGCGCGGTGTGGCCATGTAAAGATCGATGGTGTTGCGACCGCACAGGGCCCAGCCGTAATCGTCGACCTTGTACATTTGACCGGTCGATAACAGCCGGAAGGTGGTTCCGGCCGGCCAGCGCGCCCAGTCGGCCGCGGCACTCCCAATTTTCGGGACCTTCGGTTTAACCGCGACTTTCTTGCCCGCAGGTTTGCTCTTCTTTCGCGATTCATTCATCGAGAACGGCTGGGATAGGCTTCCTGAATAAGCGACCTGCCGATAATCGGACTGCTCCTCGAGCCCCAGGGAAATTGATCGGGTATTTTCGGCACGATGAATCGGCGCGCTGGCAGCGTGCAGTTCCCCACCGAGGGCATTGTGATTGGTGAATTCTCGATGATCCGCTTCCGTATGGGTATAAGCCGTCGTCCGGACCGACTGGAAATCGCTCTTCGGGAGAGGCACCTCGTATGCCGGCAAGGGCCGGCTGGCGGCGGTCTTGGTGGTCTCGCACGCAGAGAGAAGGATTGCGAGCAACGCCGCGAGGACGGCGAAGGCAAGGCTGCGAAGTTCAGCGTGGGTCAAGGAGATCGCCGGGAGTTATTAACAGTTATTCACAAGTTATTGCAAGGGGTATTTTTCACCATTTTGGCAGATAAAAGCCGGTTCGACATGGATGAACAAACCTGGCCGGGTTGATCACTGGACCGGTTACGTCTTTCCCATCTCTCTGAATTCGCTTTTGTTTATCCGGGCCAATCCGTGTAAATCTGTGGCTCGGTTATGCTCGCTGAATTCGAAAAACAGCTCTCCGAGACTCTGGAGGAAATTAAATCGCAGGGTCTCTACAAGACGGAGCGCGTGATTACGTCACCGCAGGACGCGCATATTGCCGTGGCCGGCGGCCGGCGCGTTCTCAACATGTGCGCGAACAATTATCTCGGCCTGGCCGACGACTCGACCCTCATCGCGGTCGCCAAGGCGGCCCTTGATACCCACGGCTTTGGCATGGCGAGCGTGCGGTTCATCTGCGGGACCCAGGACATTCACAAACAACTGGAAGCCGCTCTGACTAAATTTCTCGGTACCGAAGAAACCATTCTTTATCCGTCGTGCTTCGACGCCAATGGCGGTCTCTTCGAAACGCTGCTCACGGAAAAAGACGCGGTCATCAGCGACGAACTGAACCACGCCAGCATCATTGACGGCATCCGCCTCTGCAAAGCGCAACGCTTCCGTTACAAAAACAACGACATGGCCGATCTGGAAGCGAAGTTGCGCGAAGCCAGCGGCGCGCGATTTCGATTGATCGCGACGGACGGCTGTTTCTCGATGGACGGAACGATTGCCAACCTCAAGGGAATCGTCGAACTCGCCGAAAAATATGACGCGCTCACCATGATCGACGACGCGCATGCCGCCGGATTTCTGGGAAAGACCGGGCGCGGCACCCAGGAGCATTGCGGTGTCATGGGCAAGATCGACATCATCACCGGCACCCTGGGCAAAGCGCTGGGCGGCGCGAGCGGCGGTTACACCAGCGGACGCAAACAGATTGTCGATCTGCTGCGACAACGCTCGCGGCCCTATCTTTTTTCCAACACGATTGCGCCGCCCGTCGTGGCGGCATCCATAAAGGCGATTGAGATGCTGAGCGCGCTCCACCGAACTGCGCGACAAGCTCGAGGAGAATACCAAATACTTCCGCGCCGCCCTGACCGAACGCGGCCTGACGATCAAGCCGGGGACGCATCCCATCGTACCCATCATGATCGGAGACGCCGCCAAATCGCAAAAATTCGCCGCGCGCATGCTCGAAAAGGGCGTTTACGTGATCGGGTTTCTTCTATCCGGTCGTGCCGCACGGCACGGCCCGCGTGCGGACGCAGGTTTCCGCCGCCCATTCGCGCGAAGATCTGGAATTCGCGGTCAACGCCTTTGCCGAAACGAACAACGAATTGAAAGAACTGTAGGGGCGGCTGTCCTCAGCCGCAAAACGAGAGACGCAAACATGCTTTACATGGTGATCGAGCGTTTCAAGGAAGGCGCCGCGCCCGAGATTTATGGCCGCCTGCGGGCCAAGGGCCGAATGATGCCCGAGGGCCTTGAGTACGTTTCGAGCTGGATCGAATACGACTTCAAACTCTGCTGGCAATTAATGCGCACCGAGGATGCATCACTGGTCTCGCGTTGGATCGATAATTGGAAAGATCTTATCGAATTTGAGATCTTCCCGGTGCGACCTTCGGCGGAAGCCGCGCAGATCATCGAAGACAAACTCTAACGCCGGGCCGCCATCTTTATATTTGTCGGCGAATCGTCAGACCAGCCGGGTTGTTTCCACACGGATCTCGCTTAATTCAAACGAGATGCGTTTTTTTGGCACCAAAGGCTTCATGACAGTGAAGTAAATCGACAAGTCGATCTCAAATGCCATCGAACTATGAAAATTCCAATCAAATATCTTGATCGCGCTTGCCGATCGTGGCCGGCGCGGGTTTGGTCAGCTGCGGAAAACAAAGCAGCACCATCCGAGGCGATCGCACCGCCAACGCGCTGGCCAGTTACGTCGCGCCCGGCGAGAAGGATGAGTACTACCTCTTCTATTCCGGCGGACACTCCGGCCAGGTGTTCGTCGCCGGCATTCCGTCGTTGCGTCACATCTCGACCATTCCGGTCTTCGCGCCTTATCCGGCGACCGGTTACGGCTTCGATGAGGAATCCAAGAAGATGATGGGCGATTTCACCTGGGGCGACGTGCATCACCCGGCGCTTGTCGCAGACGGCGTCGAAATACGACGGGCGCTGGCTGTTCGTCAACGACAACGCCAATAATCGCATCGCCCGGATTGATCTGCGCGATTTCAAAACGCACCAGATCCTCGGGCCCATTCCGAATTCGATTGGCAATCACGGCTCGTCGTTCATCACCGAGAACACGGAATACATTCTCTGTGCGACTCGCTTCTCGGTCCCGCTGCCGAAAGGCCGCGTCGCTGACCCGAAGGATTACGCGACGGAATTCAACGGCATGCTCAGCGGCATCAAAGTCGATCCGCAGACCGGCGAAATGAACGTCGGCTGGCAGATTCTCACGCCGCCTTTCGATTGGGATCTCGGCTCGACCGGCAAAGGTCCGAGCAGCGGCTGGGCGTTCTGGACGAGCTACAACACGGAGATGGCGCACGACCTTCTCGAAGTGAACTCGACGCAGAAAGATCGCGATTTCGCCGCAGTGGTGAACTGGCGCGCCGCCGAGAAAGCGGTCGCGGATGGCAAAGCGCAGATGATGGACGGCGTGCCGATCATCGATCCCGCGAAGGTTCCCGGGATTCTGTATTTCGTGCCGATCGGCAAATCGCCGCACGGGATGGATGTCGATCCGAGCGGCAAATGGATCGTGGCGGGCGGCAAGCTTCAGCCGCCACCACCGTCATCAACTTCGAGAAGCTGCAGGCCGCGATCAACAACAAGACGTTCGACGGCGATTTTCGCGGCATTCCGATCGTGAAATACGAAGCCGTCGTCGAAGGCGAAGTGCCGGTCGGCCTCGGGCCATTGCACACCCAGTTCGACGGCAAGGGATTCGCCTACACCTCGCTGTTCATCGATTCGAACATCACGAAATGGAAGCTCCCGCCGTGGACCGATGACGAGAAGAAAGGATCTGAACAAGGTCGTGCTCGACAAGATGCCGACGCATTTCAGCACCGGCCACCTCGTCGTCGCGGGCAGCGACACCGAGAACCCGTACGGCAAATGGCTGCGTCGCGATGAACAAGCTTTCAGCCGGCCGGCACGTCAACGTCGGACCGTCGCAGCCGGAGTCGAGCCAGTTGATCGACATCAGCGGCGAGAAAATGAAGATGGTCGCCGAAGCCTACACCGAACCGGAGCCGCATTTCGCGCAGATTCTGAAGGTGACCGACGTGCAGCCGATCGAGGTTTACCCGAAGGACGATAACAAGGATCCCAACGCCGTCTGGGATAAGCAGCGACGCGGGCGTGACGCGCAACGGCAACGAGCGTGGTCGCGAAGGTGATCGCGATCCGCAGCCGGTTCGTGCCGGACCGGATCGACGCCCAGGTCGGCGACGACGCTCACCGTGCACGTCACCAACGTCGAGCAGACGCGCGACATGATTCACGGCTTCGGCCTGGTCGAGCACAACATCAACATGGTGATGGATCCGGGCGAGACCAAGACGTTTCACATCAAGCTGAAGAAACCCGGCGTCTTTCCGTTTTACTGCACCAATTTCTGCTCCGCGTTGCACCAGGAAATGCAGGGCTACCTCGTCGTGAGCGACACCGGGCAAGCCTTTGCCCGGCGCGGTTTACCGGGACCGGCAACGCTGCGCCGCCGGCGCCGGCGATGCGTCGCGACTCCGCCGCGCAGCCCGAAAGCGGACACTAACCCTTTGTTCGACGAGCGAGCCGCGGCAGCTCGATCCAGGAATTATGGCTGAAACCATTATCCAGAACTTCTGCGTCGCGAGTTCCGTTTCCTGCACAAGCCGCTGAATCTTTGGTCGCGGCTGCTGCTGCTCGCCGCCGCGACCGCGATTGCGGCGTCGCTGTTTTTCCCGCTCTGGAAAATGCACCTCGTCGCGCCGCAATATTCCGACGGGCTCGATCTCTACATCTACAGCTACAAGATCCACGGCGGCGGGTTGAACGGCCAGCATCTCGACGAGATCAACAATCTCAATCACTACATCGGCATGAAGCCGATTCGAGCAGGCGGATTTCCTCGAGATGCGCTGGATGCCATTTGTCTTCGGTTTGATCATCCTGATGATCGCTGCGCTCGGTCGTCTTCGGCGCAGATGAGCAACGTGGTCGATCTCTTCGCCGTCTATTCCTACTTCGGCGTCTTCTCGATCGGCTCGTTTTGGTATCGCCTCTACACCTACGGGCACAATCTCGATCCGCACGCGCCCGATGCACATCAAGCCGTTCACACCGCTCCTGATCGGCGTGAAGCAAATCGCGAATTTCCGCGAGTACAGCTTACCCGCAGCTCGGCGCCTATCCTGCTTTGCGTGTCGGTGGTGCTGATCGTGCTCGCCGGGCTGGTTTTCGCGAAAGGAAGGCTGATCGCGTGAGGCTGCGAGCGCATGCTCTCGCGTGCTCGCCGGCGCCCGCCGCTGGCTTCACGTCTGCGACGCTGAAGCGAGTCCGCGGACACGCCACGCTCTGCAGGAACGCGCATCGATGCTGCGCCGTGTCGCCTGGCGACGGCGATCCGGCGTGGAAATCCCGCCGGGCGTCGCATCGAGGCCGGGCCGATCATCATCAACAAGCCGCTCACGCTCGTCGGCGAGCGGGGCGCCGGAGATTCGCGGCACGCCGGGACAGGGCAACGTCGTGACGATCGCGGCCGATGACGTGACGTTACGCGGCCTTCGCATTACCGGTTCCGGGCCTGCAACTTGTTGGACGATGACGCCGCCGTTTTCGTCACCGGCAACCGCGCCACCGATCGAAAACTACGACGATCGCGGATTCCCTGCACGGCATCTATCTCAAGAAAGTTTCCGGCGCGCGGATCCTGGACAACCGCATTCGAAGGCAAAACGACGTCTCGCCGCTTCGACCGAGCCGGTCGAGAAAGCGATCGGCAGCAGCGCCGAGAATTGCGACACCGACACTGGTCGTCCAACCGGCGCGGCAACGGCATTCACCAATGGAATTGCGAAGGCAACCTGATCCGCGGCAACGAAATCAGCGACACGCGCGACGGCATCTACTTTTCGTTCACGAACAATTCCCGCGTCGAGAACAACGTCGTCCATCACGTCCGCTACGGCCTGCACTACATGTATTCGGACGGAAATTTCTTCGAGAACAACACCTTCACGCGAAAACGCCGCCGGGGCCGCCATCATGTTTTCGAAGGAGTTGGTCGTGCGCGGCAATCGGTTCGTCAATAACCGCGGCCATCGCGCCTACGGCCTCATCTTTCAATCGTCCGATCGCAGCCGGCTCGAAGCAAAACGAGATCACCGGAAATGCGGTCGGCCTTTCCTTCAATCAGTGCAACGAAAACGACGTCGTCGGCAACCGCGTTACCCAAAATTACATCGGCCTGCGCTTCGGTTCGAATTCCGACGACAACCAGTTCACCGAAAACATTTTCGCGCGCAACCTTCATCCGGTCGAAACCGGCGGCTCCGACGTTTCCGGCAGTCGCTGGGCGGTCAACGGCGTCGGCAATTTTTGGGGCGACGGTTTCGAGCTCGATCTGGATCGCGACGGAATCAACGATCTGCCGCATCGCGAGCTCGATTTGTTCGGCGTCCTGCGACGCGACTTTCCGGCGGTCGCGTTTCTTTCCGATAGCCCCGCGCTGAAGCTGTTGCGCTTCGCCGAACGAACGCGCCGCCCTGCCGGGCACGAGCTATATCGAGGATCCCGCGCCGCTCAATTCGCATTTCTGGAAAATGCGCGCGCAACGCGCGGCCCGCGCTACCCAAGATCCGGATTTGCCGAACCCACGATGATTATCGATCCGAGGACATCACCAAAAACTACGGACGCAAGCCGGTCCTGCGCGGCATTACCTTCTGCGCGGCAGCGCGGCGAGGTCACGCTGCTGGTCGGCCCCAACGGCGCGGGCAAGAGCACGACCATGAAAGTGCTCGCCGGGTTGATTCGCCCGGACGGCGGGAGTGCGCGGGTCAATGGGTTCGACATCGTCGGGCAACGAATCGCCGCGCAGCGTTCGCTCGCGTACCTGCCGCAGCGACCCAGTTTTCATCCGCGCCTTACCTGCCCGGAAATTCTTCGTTTCTACGCACGCCTGCGCGGCGTCACGCCTCGCGTTGCGACGCCATGCTCGAGCTCGCTGGACTTGCGCGATTTCGAGCGAGGTTCGCACGCGGCGAGCTGTCCGGCGGCACGCGCCAGCGACTCGGTCTCGCCTTGTTGCTTCTGCCCGATGCGCCGGTGCTGCTGCTCGACGAACCGGGCTTGAAGTCTCGATCCCGGCTGGCGCAAGCGTCTTCAGGAAACGCTGCGCTTCGAAGCGCAGCGCGGCAAAACCGTCCTCGTCACCACGCATTTGATCGCCGAATGGAACAATGTCGCCGATCGCTGCCTGCTTTGCCGCGATGGCGAGATCGACCGCGAGCTCGATCCGACAAACCTTCCGCACAATTTCGACGAAATTGAAAGTGCGCGCATGTATCGCAATATCCCACAACGATGAGCTTCGCTTCTCCGTTCTTCGCTAACTGGCTCCGCTGCGCGCTGTCTTGTTGCGCGAATTTCGCGCGGCGATCATCAATCGCTACTTTCCAGGTCTTTTCCGCTAGTCACTTTCGGGCGGAGCTGCCGCCGCCATCTTTGAGCGAAGACACCAACAGTAGCGCGTTCCTGATCCTGCAGATCGCCCTATACTTCGTTTCGCTTTTTGCTCTCCTCGCTGGCGCGAGTAGCGCGCAAGCCGAAAGAGAGGAGTGGCAGTTATTGTTCACCCAACCGGTGCCGCGCGTGGCTTATGTTATCGGAAAATTTTCGCCTACCTGTCGATTTCGCGCATTTTTCGAGTTGGCGGAGTTTCAAATAAATCGCCAGCATCAGGAGTCCGATCAGGGCGATGCTCACAGCCAGACCGATCTGCCGGTATTTGTATTCTTCGCGCGCCTTATCGACGAGCGCGCCGGTCCGCTGGACGGCCTCTTCTCCCGGCAGCGCCACCTGTTGGAAGGTATCCCGGCTGAATGAATGCACGTAGGTTCGCGACTTTTTCAGGTTATCGGTGAGTTCGGTTAACTGGTTACTGATCGGCTCCACATCGAGACCTTTGGCAGCGAGTTTCTCCGAGATTTCACCAAACTTGTTCCGCGCGTCGTCCATTTGCGTGATCGTCTTGTGAAAATAATCTGCCGTGGCGATGCAATTGGGATTGTCCTTGGCGTACTGGCGATGGCAATCACCGCACAAAGCAGCCCGGTGCTGACGCCAGCATCGAATCGTTTGTCTTGAGGATGGCATGGTTGCCATGGCACTGGCCGCATTCGGGCCAATTATGGCGATCGAACGCGTGCTTGTGCTTGCTACCGTCGAACAGGCTGGCATTGGCCGAGTGGCAAAGACTGCAACTCCGGCTCACCCCCGCGATGCCGGGTGGACTGGCGGCATGGTTGCCATGGCACGTGTTGCAGGCCGGCGCGCCGAGATCGCCGCGTTCGAGCAGCGCGCGGCCATGCACGCTGGTACGATATTCCGCCAGTTGAGTCGTCGGCAACGGCGAGCCATCGGCGCGCGTAAAGCCGGCCATGATTGTGGAGTTGGCGTGGCACGCGCCGCAAGTTTCCGGCACGCGTTGAGCATAAACTTTTGATTGCGGATCTTTGGCCGGGCGAATGCCGTGGACGCCATGGCAACTCACGCATTGGCGGCGCGCGGCTGTCATGTTTCACCAGCAGCGTCTGGCCATGCGGGCTGTCCTTGAACTTCGCCAACTGATCGGTGGGCAGCGCCGGATTGAACTCATGCATGAAGGCTGGATCGGAATGGCAGCGCGCGCAGAATTGAACGATCCACTCGCGATTCTTCTGGCGATCCTTTTCCGGCCATTCCTTGACGAAAGCGTGACCGAAATCAGCGGTGGGATCGCCGCCGTGGCAACCGGCACACGAGAGTCCGCGACGGAAATGAACGTCCTCGACAACCTCCTTTAGATTCATGTGCCCCGCTGGGGACGAAGGGCCTGAATCAGAGTGGACAGAAAGCAGATCCTCCGGCGATTGAACCTCCGAGTCGCTGTGGCACAAGAATGCAATTGTTTTGCAGGACTAACTCCATTTTTTGCGAGCGCAACTGTAGCGCCAGCAGCACTCCCAAATGCTCCGGCCGCGTCATGACCTTCTTTTGCACCGCCTGGTTGAGCAGTTCTCTCAGATTGATCGTTCAGGCCATCGAAATAGGCCCGTTGCTCCGGCGTGATGATCGGTTTGCCGCTCTCATCTTTGGCATCGAGCATCGCGGCCAGCTTCGGACTTGTGCTGGACGGAGCTTTGCTCCGCGGCAAAAGCAGCGGATGGAATCAAAAGGATCGCCAATGAGGATTGGGATCGTTCTCAAGTTGAACCTCCCTCATCCGTCTGCGAACTCATGAAATGTGACAGCCATGACGGCAATCGCCGCCACTACGACTGAGATCGCGCCCGCCAGTAGATACGAAACACCCACCAAGCCATGCAGCGCCACCTGCAAGAGCGCGGCCCCGGTGAGCAGGAACCAGCGATGCTCGTAACGCAAATAGCGAAAAACGATGACCACCGCGCCCGCAGCCAAAGTCCAAAGTGCGCACACCCGCGCCGAGTTGTGCACCGCAGCCAGCTCGTCTTCTGGCTCCGCTTGCTCCGATGTCCCAGCCCATCAGGGTCAGGTAAGTCAGAAACAGGATCGCCGCCCAGCCGAAATCGCTGAAAGCCGGTGACGGCTTGTCCCGCCGGGCACGCCGATCAAGCCACGGGATAACGGCCCAGATGCCGAACAAAAGCGCGATCAACAACAAGCAGACTTGCGGTCCTTCCAGACCGAAAAGATGCGGCGGAAATTCTTTCAGCAACTGGTACTCCCACAAGAAATACCATTCCGGTTTGATGCCCGGATAGGCTGGCGCCATTGGGTCTGCCTTCTCACCCAGTTCCCAATCCATTCCCGGAATGCCCGGTCCGTATGGGAGGAACACCGCCAGGGTCACGAGCAACATTAAACAAGCCAGCCACAACAACACGTCGCGCAGAGCAAAGCTGGGAAAGAATTTCATGCCGCGCGGCGCGACCTTGGCGCCCACAGGCGGCGCCATGCCCTGCCGTTGAATGACCAGCAAGTGCAGACTGATCAAGCCGACGAACGCCAACGGCAGGATGACCACGTGCGCGGCGAAGAACCGATAGAGCGTGTTGATCGTGACATCCTGTCCACCGCGCAACACCTGCAACAGCCAGTTGCCTAACAACGGCACCGAGCGCACGATATTGGTGCCGACCGTCGTGGCAAAGTAAGCGAGCTTGTTCCACGGCAGCAGATAACCGGAAAAACCGAAGCCGAGCGTGAGCAGAAACAA
This sequence comes from uncultured Verrucomicrobiae bacterium, assembly GCA_963788855.1. Taxonomy (GTDB): domain Bacteria; phylum Verrucomicrobiota; class Verrucomicrobiia; order Chthoniobacterales; family UBA10450; genus CAWBIE01. The sequence goes on along the minus strand of CAWBIE010000001.1, from coordinate 84,783 downwards.
GAGATAGCCGGAAACCCAGGTCAGTTCGCGCGGCGGACGATAGGCTTTCAGCATCATGGTGCTGAACATGTGGAGCACCAGCGAAATGATCATCAAGTGCGCGCTCCAACTGTGGATCGAACGGATCAGCCAGCCGAACGGGACCTTGGTCGTGAGAAAACGAATGCTCTCGTAGGCGGTCGCTTCGCCCGGTTGGAAGTACATCGAGCAGGAGCACGCCGGTGATCACCTGGACGATGAAAAAGAACATCGTGATCCCGCCCAGGTAATACCAGCCCATCCAGTGCGCGCCCAACGGCACCTGCTTGTGACGCAGGAATTCGAGCAGCGGCGTCAATTGATAACGCCGATCCAACCAGCCGAGCAGCCCTCCGCTCTTGCCGCCGCCGTTTATGTCAGGCTCTTTCTTCAGAAATTACAATGCCTCCATCCGGTTGGCGTCGGGCTGCATACTTGGGCAGCGGCTGAGGCGGCGGCCCGGACAAGACGCGGCCGTTAAGATCGAAGCGCCCATCATGGCAGGGACACCAGAGGACTGATTGCCCCGGCTGATACGTGACCGTGCAACCTTCGTGCGTGCACTTGGCGCTGAAGGCGAACAGTTGCTGATCGGGAGATTGCAAAACGATCACGCGCTGTCCGCTCACCGGGACGATGACAAATTTATTTTGCTCCAGTTTGGCAGCTTCATCGCGGGTCAAACGCGTCGGTCCGGTAGGACCGGTCTGCGGCAGCGGCTTGAGATAACGAATCACCGGGTAAGCGATACTGACCAGCCAGCCGAGAACGCTCGCACCCAGCAAGAAGATCGAGAAAGTGCACGGCGTGACGTTTTCGAATCGGAAGGCATTCGCAATTGTTCTTCCATTTCAGATTCCTCGGCCGAAAGGCTATCCGCGTGCAAAAATTCGTCATCACGTTAGAAGATTGCCTTTCTCGTCCGGAGACTAGATCTGACACCACACTAGCAAGACCCAGCTTGACGAGCAAAAAAGCTCCGCATTTTTTCAGAACGCTACGTTTCCATTATTCTTTCTGCACTCCGCCGGTATGGCAATCGGTACAGGAGAACTCGGCAGTACTCGCGCATCGATGTGCATGAAATCGTGGCCTTTTGCATTCACTTGATCGAGTTTTTCGCCGCTGCCTTGCGCGAGAATGAGATGACACGATTTGCAGTCGCTCGCCTTGATCGACATCTTGCCGTCAGCCGCCGTGTGTTTGCCGTCGTGGCAACGGAAGCAGCCATCCCAATTCTTGTGACCGACGAAATCCGGGTGCGTGCGCCAATCGAGTTTCACTTCCGGGAAAAAGTTGGCGCGATAGATCGCCTGCGCTTCATTGATGATTCGGTCGGCCTGGGCGGGGTCGGGATAAGCTTCGCGGAGAGACGTGGCGATGTCTCTGCTGAGCTTCCGCCTTGGTAGTGTATGGCTTGACCAGCGCCGCCACGACTTTCGACTTCACCCAGGGGAGATTCGGATCGAGCCGCCCGGTGGCCAGGGCCAGATCAACCGCGTCGTTAGGTGTAGTGCACCTTGTGGGCTGGCCGGCTGTGGCAATCCATGCAGTCCATCCGGCGGATGCGATACTTGGGCGGATCATCCTTTGAACTCCGGAGTTCGATACTCGGTGATCACGCCTTGCGGATTGGTCATCCGCACCCACGGAATCGACAGAAGTCTGGTCGTCCGTCGCGATGTATTCGATCTTGTTCGCGATATTCATGTGCCAATGAATGCCGCCCTGCGGGCCATTCGACGGGTCGCCGCCGCCGACATTGAGCAAGAGACGCACGGTGAAGGGCGTGTTCTTTTCGTCGGAAAGATAATGGTGATAGGTGCGTTCGACGCTGCCGACGTATTTGCTGCGGCCAATGGCATTGCTCGCAAATGGCCTGCGGCGGTCGCGGATTGGCCGCGGTCACATAGATCGGCCGCTCGAAATCGTTCGCCACGGTGTGATAAAGCTGCTTCACGCCGTTGAGCTTGGTCTTGAAATAAGCGGCCGCGCCCGGACCGACATGGCATGCGACGCATTCGACTTTGGCATGGGCCGTGTGCTGCGAAGCGACGAACTGCGGCTCCATTGGCAGATGGCAGGTCTTGCCGCAGAATTGCACCGACTCGGTGTACTGGTAGGTCTGATAACTGCCGAGGGCAGTGATGAACAGGAAGCCGACACTGCACGCGGCAAAAACGGCCAAGAATTTTCCGGTCGCGCGGCCGCGACAAGATCGATCTTGAGCACGAGCGGCGGCCGCGGCGCGCACTGCGCGGCGCTCTGCTTCGCCCTTGCAGAAGAGCGCCGATAGCAGATCAGAACGAGCGCCGAGAATGAAAAAAGCCGGCGCCACGACGTAGGCGAGAATGCCGACGTAAGGATTGCGATGACCCGCGAACTGATCGATCGCGACAAGGAGAAGAAATGCGAACAGCGCGCTCGCGCCAAGCACGATCCCGATCCAGCTAATCCAGTTGCGAAAGATGGCGCTTGAAAGAGCGTGGATTCGCCGGGTTATTGCCATCAGTTAGCTGTCCTCACGTGCTTGAGACGTCATCCTGATACCAAACAGATGCTCGCGGAAGCAAGCGAACTTGGCTTGCCCGGTGTCCACCGACCGGAAAAACTCTTGGGTCAGGTGCAAGTCGCCCCGGGAGATCGCGTTAACGTTCTCCGCCTGGAGCAGGCCCGTTTCGGCTGCGGATGAACCGCTATTTCTTGAAGGAACGAACGTAGGCGACCAGCGCCTTGATCTCGTCGTCGGAAAGCTTGCCCTTAAAACCCTTCATCTTGTCCTTGCCGTCGCTTGATCATTTGAGCGGCTTGAGCGTCAGTAAATCCTGCCTGGACTTTGGCGTCGCGGTAATCTTTGACGCCTAACTTCTTGCCCATCATCGTAGCCCCGCTGCCATCTTTTCCGTGGCACGAGGCGCAATGCTGGTTCCAGTTGGCGGCGGCATCCGCGGCAAAAGCGGCGCTCGCGCAGAGGATGATTGGTGCGATGAATAATACCGTTTTCGTTATTCTTTTCATTTGGTCAGGTTTCCTTGGTTAACAGTGCGGCAGTCGCTTCATTGCCAAAATTGAAGGCGGCCGATGACAATCGTAACCCGTTTCTCGCGATCCGCCAGTGGCGTCGGCGCTCCCCGCTGAGACGCGTCTGTCCGCCTATTTCTTCAACGTGCGCACGTAGGCGACGAGCGCTTTGATTTCGTCGTCGGTTAGTTTACCGCCGAACGCTTTCATGGTCATCTTGCCGTTTTCCTTCACGCCTTCCTTGATCGATTGCGTGGCCTTGGCATCGGTGAAACCCGCCTGAACTTTCGGATCGGTCAGATCCTTGGCGTTCAACATCTTTCCCATTTTTGTGTCGGCGTTGCCGGTCTTGCCGTGACATTGCGCGCAGTTGGCGTCCCAATTTGCTTTTGCGTCGGCCGCCCGCACGGAGACGGAGGAGGCCACACACAGGCTGATAACGATATAGACGATTGTTTTCATGTTTGATCCTTTCTGGAGTGGAATCACTCTTGCGTTGTTTCTACTGCTAGTCCCGGGGGGATAAACTTCAAGTCAACTGGCTCATTTTTTCGACGCGGCGCGCCGGTGGTTATTCGAAAACTTCGCCAGCGCTCGAGCGGCATGGCAGCCAGGGCCATCAACGCGAGCTGGCTGACGATGAATCCGACGAGCCAGGGAAAGGCTTTTTGCATGAAGCCATAGGAATGCAGGCCAACGCCGAGCATATTCACGCCGAACCACGAGAAACTGGTGACCACGTTGCCAAAGATCGCCATAATCATCAGTCCGCGCTGACGAATGAAGCCGCCCCAGCGGGCGTGCAGAATAATCGCGCACCAAAGCACAATCAAAACGGCCCCGTTTTCCTTCGGGTCCCAACCCCAGAAACGTCCCCATGATTGGTCTGCCCAGATACCGCCGAGCACGGTGCCGACAAAACTGAAAAGGGTCGCGAAACAAACGACGCCATAGGTCATGCGCGCGAGCGAATCCGCCGTCTCACGCTTGAGCGAACGGGTGAAAACACCGCGCACGATGTAAATGATGGCGAGCATGCCGGCCAAAAACATGGCGGAGTAACCGGTCGTGATCGCGACGACGTGCGTGGCCAGCCAGATATTGGTGTCGAGCACGGCCTGCAACATCTCGAGGGTGTCGCCGCTTCCGGCGAGGTGATGGGCAATGATCAAGGTGATAAAGCCGATCGCACCGGCGCAGGCGGCGCCGATCCCGTCGCGAAAAATTCGTTCGAGAATGAGTGCGACGATAACCGCTCCCCAACCGATGAAGATGGCGGAGGAATAGAGATTCGTGACGGGCGGACGCTCCTGCAGATACATCCGCGAGACCAGTCCGAAGGTGTGGACGGCGAGCGCAAGCAGAAGCAGATAAAAGGCGGAGCGATTCAGCGGCCGGCTCCAGCCCAGCCACGATCCGCAGGCCAGAAGAAAAGCCAGCACGTAAAGAACCATGCTGTGGGTAAAGGGATCGACGTGATTGAAAAGAAACTCGAACGACGGCGCGTTTCGACGCCGTCGGTTGTTCCTTCGTTAGCCAACCGGCGAGAGGATCGACATCCTGATTAAAGACGACGCGAGTCGCCGGCGCGATAGGCGTCGCCGATTTGCGCATACATTTTAACGACCGGATGAATTTCACCCGCGGTCATCGATTGCAGCAAACTCTCGCCGACCGAGCGCCACTCACCTGGTGACGCGGATGCCGAAGGCGGAACGGCCAGAATGTAAGCCATATCCGCCAATCTCTGATAGCGCTGAATCAATCCGGCAGTGTCTTCGAGTTTCGCTTTATCGAAACTCTCGCCGGCCTGGCGTTGGCGCGCCGCTTTTCCCGCCGCCGGCAGGGCCGTCGCGAAGGAATCCAGTTCGTTGGCAAAATTTTCCGCCTCTTCCGGTTGCAGGCTGTTCTTCAAGCGCTGGTAAAGGACCAGCGCATTGCGCAGATTGAGAATGGCATTTTGATAGGCCGAGCGTTCGACCGACTGGAGCTTGTCGGATTGCTCGCCCTGATCGTCGATCTGTTTCAGAAACGGCGATAGCTCGGCAAAACTGAAATATTTCCGGTCGCTCTGTTGCCAACCGAAGAGACCGAGCACTTCGGCGTTCTGAATGACGAAGACAGGATATTGATCCGCGACCGGAGCGTTGAAGAGCGTGTCGGCCAGCCAGCGCATGGCGGTGAGTTCCTTTCCATTCGCCAGCCGCACCGTCTGTTTGCCGTGAATGATGAGGAGTGAATTGCGCGCGACGGTGTCGAGCGGTTTGACGCGACCGCCGACGAGCACCGGAATTTTTCCGAACTTCGCCAGATCGACCTCGTCGATCGCGGTTTTTGGCGGCAGCCAACTCAATGCCACCCAGAGAAGCAGCGAAGGCGAAGACGAATGCGGGAAGAAACCGTTTCATGCGAGCGCAGTTCTTCGACGCCGCGAAAATCCGACGAGATGATAGCCGAACTGAACGAGCAAGTCCGGCGGCCACGATCACGCAGGCGACGTAAGGCGCGATGAAGCTCGGGTTATGCACGACCTGCAGGATCGACGCGGTGTCATCCTTTTGAAAACCGGCCTGATAAAATGTTTCGCCGCCGTAACGCAGCGGATGATTCATATAGATGAGGACGTCGCGATTCACCGCACGTTCCGGATCGATCAGCGTGATCTTGGCTGGCAAAGTTTTTGGGGATCTCCGTGCCGGCGTAGCGTTCGTGCGTGAACTTCTGCAACGTCACGCTGTACGGTTTGTAGTAGCGGGCCGGACGCATCACCAATTGCCAGGTGCGGCCCGCGCAGGAAAACGTTTGCGGCGCGCCGAGCGCATCCGAAACCAGCCAGGTGCCGAGCGATTCGTTGGTCGCGCCAGCGGCGAATCCAATCGGCACAATCTCAATGGCCGCGCTCACGACGTCGCGGTCATCCACTCCCGTAGCGCGAGGGACTGCCTGCACGGTGACTTGCGCGCCAGGTCCCCTTGATTCGGCCGCCGGAGTCGAATTGCCCCCAGCCTCGCTCAACATTTGCAATCGCGAATTCTGGAAAAAGTGCCGGACAATGATCTGGAACGGCAGACTGGGATGCTCGATGATTCTTCTTTGTCGCAAAACTGCTTCCGGAATCGCCGTCACCTGATCGAATTCGGGATCGGTCGTGTCGATAACGGCCAGTTCCATCGACTGTGAATCTTCCGAGTAATTTTTGGTCTCGCCTCTCGCCAGCCGCATGTGGCTTTCGACCGCGAAAAGATCGGTGAAAAGCCGCCGGCGAGCATGATGATCAAGTCCGGCATGGGTGAGATGAATGCCGAGCTTGCGCCAGGCCCAATGAAAACGTTTCGCGTGCGCGGCAATCAGATTGACCAGCAACACCGCGCCGATCAGATGTCCGCCGGGAAATACCGGAATTCTGAAACCGTGCGATCCGGTGGCCACCAAACAAACAAGCTTTGGAAATAGCGTTGCTGCACCTCGTGAATCCCGAAATGCACCTGCGCGAGGGTGCCGGCAAAGATCAGAACCATGGCCGCGACCAGACAGACGATCGTCAGCTTCAGCGACGTGATAAGATCGAGGAACTTTCGCAGCATTTCGTTAAAATCGGACGGATTGAAGAAACTTTCGCGAACTTCGGTTTCTCCTTTTCCACTATAGCGCTCGGGCCGGTGAGTTTAAAGAACCAGGTCCGACCATCGTGCCGCGTCCAGCCCGCGACCACTCGTGAGTTTGTCCCGGCCATGTCGACCGTGGAAAAAGTGCCATCCCGCTTCCTGGCAGAGAAACGACCAGTGAACTTAATTGCGCTGGATTCTGTCGGAGGGAGGCCGATCTGCTTGACGCCACCGATTGACATTCTCGAGGTCGCTGCCGCCATCGCCCGGAAAGGTAACGACCGAAATGTCCGCTGTCTGGCCGTTTTCCTCCGCCGCTGTGAAACTGGCGTAGCGCATGGCCGAAGCCGGAGCGGACGCCCAGCCTTGCGGCAACATCCCATTTGATCTGCGGTGGATTTGAAGCGGACGGCAGGGGCGCCCGAATTCATCGCCTCGATCGGCGATCCTGCGCCGCAGACGGCGCTGACCCATTTCAAGAAGTTGTCTTTCTCCGTTTCCGACGAGCGCCGCATTCCCGCGCATCTTGAAAAAGGAGGTCTGCCCCTCGTCCGAAATCATGCCGGCGACGATCCGACCATCCTTGCTCGCGTCTCCGTTTTCCGGTGTTCCCTCCAGATCGACCACGACGACGTCGCCACGTGCCGTCGGCAAATGTTGGACGAAACTGGCCAGTTTCTCCGCCGTGACGGGCGGTTGGGCGAGCTGCGAAAGCCAGCGATTCACGTTCTCGAGAACATTTCCGGCGGCCGCACCGAGGACCACCAGTGATATGTCCGCGACCGCGCCGTTTTCACCGCGGACGAGAAAGCTGGCCTTGCGCATTTGCGAAAGCGGTTGTGGTTCCCAATTCGATGGTAAAGCCGCTGAAGGCGCGACGGCTTGCGAACCCTCCATGGGGGACACTGGCACGGGAGGATTATCGGCGAGGGAAGAGGAATCTGTTTCGGAAGGCGAAGATTCGAGTGGTGCTTTGACGAGGCGATACACCTTGATTTGCTCATCATCCCGGTTGCAGCCGGAACAGACCAGCGCGAGGCCGGCGGCCAGAACTAGGACTCGCAATTTCACGAGGCAATATTGCACGCGAGGCAAGGTCGCACGCCCGAAAAGATTGGACTCGGGTTTACCAGCGCGGGCGCCTGCCGTCTGGTGCAGGAGAAGTGCCCATTCTGCCCCCTTCATCCCCGAACTCATGAAGATCCTGGAGATTAGAACCGGACTTGCAAGCCGGAGTAAAACGCGTGCGCATCGTAATTGTCACGATTGCCGGAGGTCTTATCCTCGTAGGTGAAGTAACTGTACTTCACAAGCAAGCGCATGCTCTTGGTAAGTTGTCGTGTGACCGTGGCCGAGACGGTGCTCTCCGAGTCGGTCGCGCCGTAAGGCATGGCCACCTGCGCGTTCTTCAAATAGTTACCGGCACGATAATACATGTATTCCGCCCGAATCTCGGTCTTATCGTCCACCACATATCCGGCGGCCCCAGTGATCGTCCAGTAATCATTATTGTAGTCCTCAAACGTTGCGCTCGTATATTGAGCCGTAGCGGTGCTCCCGTTCAGGATAACGCCATCCACTGGAGTGCTGGTTTGACTGAGAACGTAAGAAAGATCCCCCTCGAAGTAGAGGCGCGCGAGGGGATTCCAGGTGACCGTTTCCGTGATCATGTGACTCTTAATGAACGCGGTGTTCTCGGAGTCGAGATAAGTATTGGGCGCCGGTGTAGGCGGAGCCGGCACCGTGCCCGACTGCGTCGGCGATATGGCCCACTTTCCACTAATAAGCGTGCTCACAAAATCGTAACGACTGACGATCGCAACCGTGCCGAGATTCGTTGGGATTTTCGGGCGCCAGGTCAGGCGGACATTGAAGTCATCGGTCGTCCAATCCTGCCAGATCAATCTCTGGTTTCTTTCCGAGCCCGAAACCGGTGGCACCGCAAATTCCGAATTGTAGCTGTTATCGTAGGCTACAATTTTGTGATAGTACCTGGGACGAAAGGCTTAGCCTGTCCGTTGGGTACCAATTCGCACCCACCGTGTACTTTTGAGCCAGCAGGGAGGTGTCCTTATTGAGCGCGCCCTGGTTAACGCCTCCGATGACCTCGTGTTCGAAGACGTTACCCCACTCCTCTTCCCATTCGCCTTCGGCATAAAAAAGCCAGTTTTTTATCCCCGCGTAACGCAACTCCAGCCGCTCCGCGCAATTATTGAAGTCCTCGGATGTGTCCTCGAAGTGCGGAGTTGGAGGAAAAACTCTATGGAAGCCGCCTCTTGGATTATTCGGCGTGAACGGCGCCGTATTTGCGGCCGTGGTCGTATCAAGGAACATGGAGTCGCTGTCCTGGTCTTCGTGCGTGTAACGAAATGCGGTCAGGACCGTCAGATTCTTCAGCGGGATCCACAAGAGATTGAGATTCACCACCTGATCCTCCGCCTGCGAGGCGCCGGCCAGATTAAGGAAGCCGTGATCGTTCGATTGAAGGGTAAGAATGGGATCGCTATAGGTCGAGTTGTATCCCGCCCCGATGATGCGCGTCCCGGTAATATCGCTGTTCAGGGCAGTGTAGGAATAGGCGGCGGTAAACCAGAGCGAATCGCTGAAGCGTGTTTCGACGGTGCCGTGTCCGCTGATTAGATCGGTATTGATATTACTATTCTCGGTGATGAATCGCTGGGCCCCGGGCGCCGCCACGGCCGGCGGAAGTTGACCGGCCCCGCGTTCGAGCTGCAGGCTATCGTTGTTGCCGTCGTGCTCGTAGCGCATGCCCAAACCAACATCGGTGTTCCCGAAAGTCTTCGTCGCCTCGAGCGAGAAAATGTCGCGCGTCTCATCGATATCGCGATAGGCTGGCGCGATCTTGCGCGTGGGATTGCGTTGGGCATTGGATGCCGGCGGTGTAGGCGAGGGCAAGGGCAGGCCCGTCAAAGTAGTGTCGCCCCAGTTGGTCGAATCCTTCTGGCCGTCGCGAAACTCATGGGAGTACCGTATTGTAACCTCGGGCAAATCGGGGGCACGCAAACCGAGTTCCACCCAGGCATCGCCCCGGTCGATATGCATTTCGGGAAAGGCCGGGGCGAGGAATGTGTTATGGGGCGGGAAGTAGCCGGCATCGCCGTCATACCACTCGCGGAACTCGGTGAACCCAGCTTTGAGATAGCCAAGTTTCGCCCGGGACAACTCCACGGTTACATCGTAATCGTTGTTATCCCAAATGGCATGACCGTCCACCGTGAGCTGGGTGTCCTTGCCGACGGCGTGCTCGTAGTGCATGTCCTGAATCCCGCCAAAAACGTCGCCCGACATTTCGTGTTGTTGCTTAAACTGCGCGGCGTCCCCGTTGATGATGAGACCGCCGATTCCAAGCTCGATCCAGTTCGTGTAATCCGGCTCTGCTTCCGCGGTCGTTACCGGCGGCGTCTTCCCGTCGGCGGTTGATTTGCCATCAGATTCGCCGGCGTGGAGCGGATAATACGCGCAGAGGGTTAAAACCAAAGTGGAGACGCACCGGCGAACCCCAGTCCGGCAGCGAAAGACACTCATGCTATTAGTACCTGAGATGGTCATTTACCTGGGAGCCGTGGATGGCTTCGTGACAACCGGCGGACCAGCAGGCACCCTGCGGCAGCCGGTTAGTGTGATCTGAGTCGCCGATAAAAATGCGGCCGCTCGCGTTTTGCTGCTGGAAGTGGCACTTGAGGCAAAGTTGGGCGCTGCGTTCGTTTAACATCCTTTGATTGACCGATCCATGCGGCGAGTGGCAGCTGAGGCAGCCTTCACGCACGGCTTCGTGCTCGAAAACAAACGGTCCTCGTTGGGCAGTGTGACACTGGAAGCAGGTCTCGTTTTGACTGAGCAGAGCAAAACCGCCGCCCTTGATCGCCTGAGGAGGATTGGTGCCGCCTCCTTTTATGGGAGTGCCGTAATGCGGATTATGGCAGTCGGCACAACTGACCTTGCCTTCCAGCACGGGATGGTGATGAGGCAGTTGGAACTTTGCGCGCACTTCGAGGTGACATTGGAAACAAGTTTCCGGCGATCGGCGCGGATTGACGATCGTCCTGGGCGCGCCGCCGCTCTTCACGTGGAGGCTGCCCGGTCCGTGACACGATTCGCAACCCATATTCTTGGCGTTGTCTCCCGGCGCTTTGAGCCGCGCGTGGGTCGCGGTGGCGAAATTGCGCGTGATTGACTCGTGGCATGTCGCGCACTCCTCCGATCCGACGAACTCCGCGCCCGGTATGCTTGGCGGGGCCAGAATCGCGTGGTCGGTCGTGCTACAGGAAAGCAGAATCACGACCATCGCAGCGCCGCTGCCAGAAATCCACAGCAGCTTATTGCGCTTGCTGCGGATCATTCGAGTTAGCCTCGAAGTCCACACCATGGCGGATGTTGTGGAAAACATCACGTGCCGACTACGCATTTTTCCGGAAAATGCGCCGCCGTGATTTTGCGCCGTTTAGGCACGCGCCGTTGTCGCCTGCCCTTAAAACGTGCGCCCGGTAATCAGTCGGCGATTTTCCCGATAGTCTTTTGAAAGCGCGATTGAACTGCGACAACGACTGAAAACCAACGGCAAACGCGATCTCGCTGACGCGCAGATTGGGATCGCGCAAGAGATGGCGCGCCTTCTCGATTCGGGTCCGGGCGATGTAATCGACAAAGTTTACTCCGGTTACTTTCTTAAACTTCTCGCTTAGATAATTGGAACTGATGTTAACAGACTTCGCGACTTTCGTGAGCGAAAGCTCTTCGTCCGAATGCTCGTGGATAAAAGTTCGTGCCTTCCAGATCTCCACTGGTTCCGCCCGATCCTGGTTTTGGAAGGCGACCTCTTTGCTCTGACTCGCGCGCAACATATACTTCTTGATTCAAGGCCAGTAAATCCCAATCGCGAAGGTGGCACTCTCCCTTGCTTGGCATTTCCACACCGAATTTTGCTCAGCCGGAAGGTTTCCACGCCAAGATCTGCCGCCTTTTTCCCAAGCAAAGGTGAGCGCATACATGGGCTAATATTTAGCCTCTAACAAAGAATTAAGCCGAAGTGAACACCATTCACCGACCAAGCCGACGGCCGCGACCATCTTCTCATACAAATAGTTCCCGCACTGGCCAGCCAATGCGCGCCAACGCTCTGCTCCCTTTTTCAGACTTTTTTCCGCCAACCATGCCGTTAGGCGAATTTCTTTTCGAATACCTGTATCGCCGCGGGGTTCGTCATAGTTTCGGTATTCCGGGCGACTTCGCGCTGCCGACATTTGCCTGGCTGGAAAAATCCATGATCCGGAGCGTCACCATGACCCACGAGCCTGGCGCCGGCTTCGCGGCTGACGCTTATGCCCGCGTCAACGGGATCGGCCTGGTCTGCGTCACTTATTGCGTCGGCGGACTGAATGTCCTTAATGCCATTGCCGGCGCCTACGCCGAAAAATCTCCCGTCGTCGTCGTCAGTGGCGCGCCCGGCCGAAAAGACCGCGAGAAAGATCCGCTCCTGCATCACAAGGTCAAAACGTTCGACACGCAACGCCGCGTCTACGATGAAGTCACGGTCGCGAGCACCGTCCTCCTCGATGAGCAGCGCGCCGCTGGCGAGATTGTCCGTTGCGTTGAGGCCTGCCTGCGCCACAAACGTCCCGTCTATATCGAAGTTCCGCACGACATGGTCGACCGTGTAATCCCGACCGGCGGCATCACTCATGTCCGCCCCGAAGAATCCGACCCGCATACGCTTAAGGCGGCCCTCGGTGAAACTCTCTCTCTTATCCAAGCGGCCAGGAGACCCGTTATCCTCGCCGGCGTCGAACTGGCCCGCTATCGCATGGCAGATTTGGTCATCCGAATGGCTCAGCGCATGAATATCCCCATTGCGACTGATCTCTTAAGCAAAAGCGCGATCCCCGAAAGCCATCCTCTTTACATCGGCGTATATGGCGGCGCCATGAGCAGCGACGAGCATGTGCGTAAGTACGTCGAATCGGCCGATCTCGTCCTTATGCTCGGCACCTTCATTACCGACATGAGCATGGGTTTCTACACGGCAAAGCTCGACCGCAGCCGCACGGTCCTCGCCACAACCGAGCGCGTCAGCGTCCGCTATCATCGCTACGAGTCGATTCAGCTTCGGGATTTCCTCGAATCGCTCGCCAAGGCCGCGATCAAGCCTAAACACTTCAAACATCCCAACCCGCATGCTGTCCCTGTGCCTCTGAGAAAGGCCGAACGGTCCGACTCGCTGGCCATGGTCGATGTCTTTCGCATTCTTTCGTTACATCTCGATGAACGCTGCTGTGTTATTGCCGATATCGGCGACGCGATCTTTGGCGCGGTTGGGATCCGCAGTGCCAGGCAGGCGCAGTTCATTGCCCCTGCCTATTACATGTCGATGGGCTTCGCCGTCCCGGCGAGTATCGGCGTCGCCATGGCCACCAGGAAGCTCCGCCCGTATGTGGTGGTTGGCGATGGCGCTTTCCAAATGACTGGGGTCGAAATCTCGACCATCGTTCGTCTCGGCCTCAATCCGATAATCATCGTCCTCAATAACGACGGCTACGGCACGATGAGAAAAATCCGCGAAGGCTGCTTCAACGTCATCACACAATGGAATTACAGCAAAATCTGCGATTTGGTTGGCGGCGGTGAAGGCACCACCGTATCGACAAAAGGGGAATTTGATGTCGCCCTCAGCCGTGCGCAGAAATCTGATCAAGTTCACGTCATCGAACTGAATATCCCACGTGATGAAGCCAGCCCACAGTTGACCAGAATTGGCCGCGAAGTAGCAAGAGTTCGCGGATGGAAAAGAGAAAAGACCTAACGATTCAAGGATAGAGCCACTGCGACTCCCAGCCGTCGCCGGTTCGGGTGTAGAGGATGCGCTTGTGGCGGCGGAATGGTTGCTCCGTCCAAAACTCAATCCGCTCCGGTGTGACGCGAAAGCCCGACCAGAAGGGCGGACGCGGCACCTTCCCGGTTCCGAAACGAAGCGCCACTTTGGCGACTTCCGCCTCCAGCTCAAAATAGCCTCGCATGGGTCGCGATTGCTTCGAAGCCCAGGCACCGATCTGGCTCAAACGTGGACGGGTCGCAAAATACGTGTCGGCCTCCTCCTCAGTCACAATCTCGGCGCGGCCACGCACGCGCACCTGCCGGTCCAGCGGCATCCAGTAAAAGCAAAGGGCGACGCGCGAATCGCGCCGCAGCGCCCGCGCTTTCGGGCTTTCCATGTTCGTGTAAAAAACAAATCCCCGCTCGTCCACGCCCTTGAGTAAGAGCATGCGCGCATCGGGCTGACCATCAGGGTCCACGGTCGCGACCGTCATCGCGAATGGTTCTTCGAGCCCGGAATCGACGGCTTCCTGGAGCCAGTCTTGAAAAAGAGCGATCGGATCGGACACCATGGGGCGAGTATCGCTACGGATTGGAGCTAAGGCGAGTCGGGGGCGCAAAGCGCGTGCTGGACTTGGAAACCCCGACTGAAGATAGTTCCCGCATGCTGCAGAACCTTTACCCTCATCTGCTTGGACTGCATGGAATCCTGCGCTGGGTTGTTCTGGCTGCTGCCATTGCTGCGATTGTTAGCGCGGGTTCGGGTTGGAGTGGCGGCAAACCTGTCAGCGCAGCTCTTCTTCGACTTGGTATTATTTTTGTCGCAGCCCTGGATCTCGAATTCTTGCTCGGATTGATTTTGTATTTCGGGGCAAGTCCGATCACGAAAATGGCGCTCCAGAATATGGCGGCAGCGATGAAAGACCACGAAATGCGCTTCTTCGCGGTGGAGCACACGACCTACATGTTCGTCGCTGTCGTCCTGGCCCACGTTGGGGGAGCGCTCTCCAGAAAAGGAAAGACGGATTTGGCCAAGTATCGTGGGGCAGCCATTTGTTATTCGCTTTCGCTCCTGCTCATGCTCGCCGGGATTCCGTGGTGGAGGCCTCTGCTCAGATTCGGCTTGTAAGCACACACTACTTCCGCGCCTCCGGCGTCACGGTTAGCGTTACCCGTTGGCCGTCGCGTTCAACGATCATTTTAACTGGCTTCCCAATCTTCACGGCATCGAGCGCATAGGTGTAGTCGTAGATGTTCGCGATCTTCTGGCCGGTGAATTCAACGATCACATCGCCACCTTTTAATCCGGCTTTTTCCGCGGGGCTCCCTCCCCGTACCCCGCTGAGCTTCACTCCTTTCACCTCCGTTGTGTAATCGGGAATCGTGCCGAGATAGGCGCGTAGCGTCTCGCGCCCGCCAGCACCCTGGCTGGCTCTCTCCACCTTCGCGAGGTCGGGACGTCCGGGCGCTTGCGCAAGATCCAGCACGATTTGTCGGGTGAATTTTGCCACGCGCTCAAGATCTTCGTAGTCAAGCTTGTCGGCGGTATCGGTAGGCCGGTGATAATCTTCGTGCGCACCGGTGAAGAAATTCAGGACCGGAACATTTTTCAGATAGAAACTGGTCACGTCCGTCGGCAAATACGGATCGTCCTGGAGCACAAGATCAAAGCCGGCGGCGACGTTGCCTTTCTCGATGATGCGCCGCCAGGCATGCGACGATCCCACCCCTTGCAGGGTCAGTCTATTATCGCGCATGCGGCCAACCATGTCGGCGTTGAGACAAGCGATGATCTTTCCCAAGGGCACAGGCGGACGCTCGCAAAATGCAGCCGACCCGACCAACCCGATCTCTTCCCCCGACCAGCAGGCAAAGATGACGCCGCGGTGGAATTTGTCTGGATGTTCGGCTCGCTCCTTGGCCAGCGAGGCGGCCAGTTCCATGACCCAGGCGGTGCCGGACGCGTTGTCGTCCGCGCCGGGATGGATTTTGTTTTCTTCGCCGGCGCGTTCGAGTGAGCTGATCCCGCCGTGACCGAGATGATCGTAATGTGCGCCGACGAGGATGTATTCGTCGCTGCTCGAGGGTTGCTGCGGCGGAAGATAGGCGACCACATCGCGATCGCTCTTTTTCAGATGCTCGACCCCACACGCCAGTTTCGCTTTCACCCTCGGCAAAACGAAACCGGATTCAGCGTGTGGGTTCTCGCTGTCCAGCGCGGTCTGTAACTCTTTTAAAGTTTTTCCGCCCGGCGCGAGGAGCGCGTCCGCAACTTTGCCGCTGATAGACAAGGCCATGACGTCGCTGCCCGCATTCGTGCCGTCGTTGGTGAGCGGAATGAGTTCGCCAGCATTCGGTGAATTTGGCCCCGTTACGACAAGAATGGCTTTCGCGCCGCGCTCGCGCGCGAGCATCGCCTTGTAGCGAAGCCCGGCATAACGATTAAGGTGCGCACGGCGCGCCGGCTCGACATTCTCCGGCACATAGCGCAAGAGGAGAACGATTTTATCCTTTACGTCCAGGCCGGCGTAAGAGTCATATCGCGCACCACTGGCGTCGCCGGGCACCACGAGCCCGTAGCCCGCAAATACAATTTCCGCCTCTGCGTTGCCGTTCTCACTGAAAACGAGTGGCCGGAAATCCTGATCAAGCTGAGGATGGAAAATTGTGGATTTCGAATCTCGCGGCGTTATTTCGAGTCGCGTTTTGTCGGCAATCACACGTGCGCCGGCGTTGAATTCAAACGGAATGCTGAAGCTTTCGCCAAACGGCTTCAGCCCGATCTGGCGAAAGTAATCTGCCAGCCAGTTCGCTGTCGCCTGCGCGCCAGGGCTTCCGGTCATCCGGCCATCGCGTTGTTCGTCCGCGAGCCATTCGACCTCGTGTTGCAAGTCGATTTTCGCAATTTCAGGGGAGAACGCGTTCGTCTCCGCATTCTTTTTGTCACCGCGCCGCGGCGCCTGTTCGATCGCTTGCCGCGCGGCTTCGTCATTCCAATCGGCGCGAAAAATTTGTGCCTTCCCATCGCTCGTCCGCCCGCTCGTCCACGACAGCTTTGTTCCATCCGGCGAAAAGACGGGAAGGCCATCGAAACCGGGGGTGAAGGTCACGCGCACCGGCTCGTGTTCGCCGTCGGCGTCGACCATGAACAATTCGAAATTTTCGAAACCAAATTTATTCGAGGTAAAGATCAGGTATTTGGCGCTTGGATGGTAGAAGGGCGCCCATGACATCGATTTAAAATCGGTGATGCGCCGCTTGTCTGAGCCATCGAGTTTCATCGTCCAGACGTCAGCGATCATCCCGTTCTCCTCGAAATGACGCCAAACGATCCGCTCCCCATCGGGCGAGAAGAACGGCCCGCCGTCATAGCCCGGAGCGTCCGTCAATCGGCGAACATTCGAGCCGTCCGTATTCATGATGTAGATGTCTCCGAACCACGACGGATCCTTCTCATAACGAGCGCGCAGCTCGGGCGAAAGTTTTTCGATGGGAAAGGCAGAACGCAGCGAGCAGAAGACAATTTGCTTCCCATCAGGAGAAAACGAACCCTCGGCATCGTATCCCGGCGAGTGGGTGAGATTCACCAGATCGCTGCCGTCCTGTCTGCCTGAATAAATATCGAAGGTCGCGTCGTAATCCCATGCGTAACGCCGTTGCTTGCCGCTTTCCCGAAATTCCAGCTCGGATTTTTGCTTCGCCGTCGCTTCGGGGTCGGCGTGGGTCGAAGCGAAGATTACCCGATCTGAATGCGGCTGAAAAAATCCGCACGTCGTCTTGCCCGTGCCGGGTGAGACGCGGGTGGTGTCGCCCGTGCTCAGGTCGAGCACGAACATCTGATAAAACGGGTTGCCCGCCTCGCGCTCGCTCTGAAAAATCATCTTGTTGCCATCCGGAGAAAAATAACCTTCGCCACTGCGCCGGCCCTCGAAGATTAATTGACGGGCATTGGTGATGAAGCGCGTCTCCTGCGCGGCATCGTTTGCGGCCGGCCAGACCGCGCCAGGCAGCGCGAGGACAAGAAAGAGAGCAAAGAATCGAAGGTTTCGCATCGGGAAGCGAGACATTACACGAAACCTGATCGCCTGTTGCACACTTGATCTCAACCGACCTTCGGCGTTAGCGCTCCCGGACGTAGGCGCGAATCGCCTCGAACTGATGGCCGCCGTTCAAACCGGCTTCGGTCATCACCATGTCGCCGGGCCCACTGCCCAAAAAGTGTTTGTACCGAAACGGATGGAGGGTATGCGCGCGGCCGTGGTCGGAACGGATCCACCGCGTCATCGTCGCGAGGGTAAAATCGGTGATTCCCATCGCCTCTTGCTGGTGCGCTTCCGGAAAAATCCGCGCGCGCTCCGCCGCGGGCAACATGTCGAACAACTCGCACGACGTGATGACGTAAACGTTGAGCTTGATTCCCTCGCGATCGAGGAGTGGCAGCGTCTGATTGACAAACGCGTTGCTGACGCCGGTGCCTTGCAGCACGATCGTGCCCTGCGCCTGACCAGCCACTGCTCGCAAACAGCAAACACCTTTTGCGGCCGAAGCTGCCGGTGGCAAACCCAGCGCGGCCCGATCGAGCACCGTTTCGGCTGGGCGCGTAACAAACGGCGCGATCACCGCCGGCCTCCGCGCCAGCGCGGCTGAGACAAGGAACCACATCTCCTGTGGATCCCACGGTGTCAGCGTGATCATCGTGCCCAGCGGAAAGTTGTCCTGCAGCAATTGCAGTGATTGCGGATCGGCGTGGGTGGGACCGTCTTCGCCCGTCTTCAGTCCCGCATGCGCGCAAACGAGGAAGAACGGACGAAAAGCGCCGCCTTCCAGGGCGACGCGGGCTTGATTCCCTATGGCATGGAGTCGCGCCGCGATATGACCAAGCGGCGCACTAAACGCGCCGTAAGACGAACCCGCACCAATATGCGCGCCAAACGCAGAGATGCCTGATAGCGTCGCCATGATGGCGTCTTCGCAGATTCCGCCGATGGCGAGCTGACGCGCGCCCGGATTGGTGTGGCGATTGTAAAAACCGGTCGGAAACTTTTCGTTAGTCTTGTTGATGCTTGTCGATCCCAGCAGATCGGCGGCAGCGACAACGAACCCGCCATCGGTCGCAACGTTGTAGTAATTCAAGACGCGGCCTAATTCGTCGCGCAGCGTTGTTTTCGTTCCCGGTTTGAGAGCGAGTTCGGGTGGAACCGTCCCGTTGGCGCCTTCCGCGATGACGTATGCGATATCGATCAGCGGCGCGTCGGGCTGCCGTTTCCGCGCACGCGTGTTCAATCGTTTTTGTGCCGCCCGCAGCTGCAGCGCCAACGCGTCCACGGTTGGCCGGCGCGCCTCCAGCGCCCGACGCAAGATGCTGAGCGTTTCCCAATAGCACTCTTCCACAATCGTGGCGTCCGCTCCGCCGTTGCAGCGCTGGGTGGCGCCGTCACAGCACGGCAGATGCACGTGGTCTTTCGGAAGGAGCGGCGCCAGGGCCGCAAAAAATCCGCTCGAACAAAGTGCGTGCCCGGCGCCATGCGAAGCGCGGCCTTCGATGCCGTATTGCCAGCCTTTGACTGTTCGATAAATGATTGCCGTCGGCTGACCGTTATCGATCTCGAGCGCGAGGCGTTGCGCCATCGTGATCTGCTGCCAATCAAAACCATCAGGCACCAGGATCACGTTCCAATCGTGCAGGTAGGCAAGTTCGGCCGGCGTCCATTGCACATATTCGCCCGGACTCTCATCATCACGACAAACGCGGTTCGAATCGATCGACGCCTGGTTCCAATCAACATGCAGTATGATGTTGTCGAGCGAAGCCGTGCCGGCGGCGGCGAGAGCTTCCGCCACCCGGCCGGGCGTCATCCCACCTTCACCCTCTATAATATGAACACGCGGCGCATCGTCGCCGTAGAGATCGGCCGCGCCCCAGGCCAGACCAACCGAAGCGGGAATGCCGACACCTGACGCCCCGGTGGAAAGCCGCACGAAAGGAGTCGCGGGTGTAGGGTGCCCATCAAGCGCTTTGGCGTGGAACTTCTTAAATAGAGGAGTGACGGAAGATGGATTGCGCCGGAAACCGAGCAGATCCTCGAGCCGGAGCTGAAATTTTTCATCGCGCGGCAACAAATCGGGAGCGGCGATACGCGCCACTTCATTGCGCAGCGCCCACATCGCGTAAAGGCCCAGAGCCTTGTGGCCCGCCGCGTAGGAAATAATGTCGGCCTCCGGTCGCCCGGGATTCGCGAGATCGTAATCCATGAGGTCGAAGAGCAACCGCGAAACAAAGCGCCCGGACGAGATGGAGCCGCCTGGATGTCCCGAAAGCGGCGCGTAGTTAAACATGACCGCGCAGAGCGTGCGATAGACGAGATCAAACGTGTCACAATGATCGAGCGCCGCTTCGTCCAGCGGCTCGCCTTCTTCTGCTACCCGGTCTGCTGCGTTGATGAATAAAGCGCGACGCGGGCCGAACGACATCGTCGTGTCGTCGGAACGAATCGGCGCAGGTCGCCTGGTTATGACATTGGCTAACATAGGTGTTTTCCTTCCTGGATGAATTCCTGGAATCCGTTGACGTCGCCCGCAGCGGCGCGAATGCGTTCCAGACCGAGCTTGAGATCGTCCAGCGCCGTCGCGATGGAGAGACGAAGGTAATGCTCTCCTTCCGAGCCAAGGGAGCCGAAGGAGCGCCGGTCCATGGTCGCAACCTGATGGCGCCAGAGCAGGAACATCTGCACCAGCGTGGCCGGGCTGCTGCGCTCGCGATCGCTCGCGGGCAATCCTTGGTATGCCTCAATCGCTCCGAGTTTTTCGCACATGCCCGAGATGTTGGGGAACAAATAAAACGCGCCGCCAGGTTTGCGGCAGCCGATGCCGGGAATCGCGTTAAGGCCTGCCACCATCATGTCGCGCCGCTCGCAAAACGCGTCACACATCCGCGCGATCTCCGCCGCACTTAAAGGCGACTCGAGCGCAACCGCCGCTCCCATCTGATTGTAAGCAGGGATGCAGGAAAAATAATTTATGTTGAGGTTCTTAAAGACCGCCGCTTCTTCCGTTGTCGGAAATACCGCCCAGCCAACCCGGCCGCCCGTCCAGGCAAAAGATTTGGATACGCCTCCGGCGATGATCGTGCGCCCGGCCATTCCCGGGATGGACGCGATCGAATGATGACGGTTGCCGTCGAACAGGATGTCCTCATAAATCTCGTCCGAATAAATCCGGGCCTGAGCCGGCGCTTTGCGCTGAATTACCTCGGCAATCTCTGCCAGCTGCTCGCGCGTCGCCACGCCGCCTGTGGGGTTGGATGGAAAATTCAAGATAATGACGCGCGTCCGATCAGTGATGAGCGGTTCGAGATCAGCGCCCCCGAAACTAAAGTCCGCCTCCTCGCGCAAATGAAGCGGCACCGGCTTCGCACCGACATAACCGGTGAACGACTCGTAGATCGGGAAACCGGGACTTGGGTAAATCACTTCATCGCCCGGGTTACAGTAAGTTTGCTGAGTGAGCCCGATCGGCGGTTTGCCGCCGGGGAACACGACCACGCGATCCGGTGAGACATCGATCTGGCGTGTACGGGAGACGAGGCGCGCGATCGCTTCGCGCAGCGGCAGAACGCCTTGCGGATCGCAATAGTGCGTAAGATCGAGATCGATCTGCCGTTTGATTTCGTCTGCGATGTGTTTGGCGAGCGGGAAATCGGGCTCGCCTAAATTACACTTGATCACTTTGTGACCTTGAAGTTCCAACTCGCGGATCTGGGGCCCGATCCGAAAGGCGTTCTCGCTGCCGATGCGATAAGTCCGGTCTGAGAAAAGACGCTCGCGCAATTTAGACCTTTTCGGAGTAACCACACGGACCAGTCCCTTTAGTCCCGGCTTTGTGATCGTCTCAGAGTGAATCAGGGTGGCATTCATATCATTGTCCTCGCCATAAAAACCTCATGACCACATGATTAATGGCTTCAGCGGGAATGCTCCACCCGGCTATTGCGAAAAGACGGGCGTTTCTTGCAGTGGAAGAAAGCAGGACTCCTGAGCGTCAAGGCCCGGCAAGGTCCGTCTCGGTCGAAACCGTCGATTCACCCTCGGTCCGGCGAAGCGCCTCTTCGATAGCCCGCCAGGCGAGCATCGCGCATTTAACGCGCTGCGGAAACTTCCGCACACCTTTCATCAGTCGCAGATCCCCCAACTTCTGAAGTTGTTCGGTCGTTTCGCCAGTCACCAGACGTTGAAACGCCCGAAGCATCTCCCCTGCTTCCGCCCGACTTTTCCCCTTTAATTTTGTCGTCATCATCGATGCCGAGGCCTGACTGATCGCGCAGCCGTGTCCCGTGAACCGGATATCCTGCAACATTCCGTCCCCGCCGAATTTCACGCCAAGATGGAGTTCGTCGCCGCACGCTGGATTATCGCCATGCACCAAAACCGTGGCGTCGGCCAGATCTCCAAAATTCCGCGGCCGTCGCGCATGATCGAGAATTACCTCCTGATAAAGCTCTTCGAGTTCAGGACTCATGAGAAAAAGCGCGCGGCCGCGTGGAGGATTTCAATCATGCGATCGATCTCCGCCATCGTATTGTAAAAGTAGAAGCTCGCGCGGGTCGTTCCCGGCAGACCGAACTTCCGCATGAGAGGCTGGTTGCAATGATGCCCGCCGCGCAAAGCCAACCCCTGCTGATCCGCGAACGTTGTGAGATCGTGCGGATGCGCCGCTTCCATGACGAAGCCAACGATGGCGCCACGTTTTCCGGATGGCCCAAGCAAGCGAATCCCCGGCAACTCGGCGAGACGCTCCACGGCATAGCCGGCAAGCCGCGCATCGTGCTCGAAAATTTCGGAACGACCGATCCGCTCCAGGTAATCAATGGCGGCCGCGAGCCCGATCGCGCCAGCGATATTCGGCGTGCCGGCCTCGAACCGGTGCGGCGCTTTCTTGAAGGTGCTCTTTTCCAAGGTAACGCTCACTATCATTTCGCCGCCGCCGTGCCACGGCGGCATCGCATCGAGCACTTCGGCGCGCCCGTAAAGCGCTCCGATTCCCGTCGGCCCACACATCTTGTGTCCGGAGAGGGCTAGAAAATCGCAGCCCAGTTCCTGGACGTTGATCGGTAAATGTCCTGCGCTTTGCGCGGCATCCACCAGCGTCAGCGCACCGACCGCGCGCGCTTTCAGACAAAGCTCGGCCACTGGATTGATCGTGCCGAGCGAGTTGGAAATGTGGGTGAAGGCAAATAATTTTACGTCACTCGTGAGCAGCGAAGGGAGCTGGTCGAGCTCAAGCGTGCCGTCCAGGCGGACTGGAACAAAGCGGAGCGTGGCCCCTGTCTTCTCAGCGAGCAGCTGCCACGGCACCAGATTGCTGTGATGCTCCATTTCCGTCAGGAGGATGACGTCGCCAGCGCGAAGAAACTTCCCGCCCCAAGTCTGCGCCACCAGGTTGATGCTTTCGGTGGTTCCGCGCGTGAAGACGATCTCGTCAGCGCTGGCCGTGCCGAGATATTGCGCCACGCGCTGCCGGGAGTTTTCGTAAGCCTCGGTCGCGCGCGCGCTCAGCTCGTGAAGACCGCGATGCACATTGGCGTTGTCATGCTCGTAATAATGCCGGAGCGCTTCGATTACGGCCCTCGGTTTTTGTGAGGTCGCGGCGCTATCAAAGTAGATCAAAGGATGGCCACGCGCATGCTCGTGAAGGATCGGGAAGTCCTCGCGAATAGCGCTCCAGTCTCTGCCGGCACTGGCAATCTCATGCACATCCTAATCTGCCCCGCGGGCCGCTGCGCGCCACCTATTCGGGAATCAAAGTTCGAGCTGGCGCCGGCGGCCTCACGGTTCGATTTCGGCCACGGTTACTTTCGGAATCACCTTCACCCCCCAGAGCAGAGCCGCCGCCAGCCAGCAGATCGCAGCGGAGATCAAGTGCACGACACGCGCACCTGGCGCAATGTCGGCTGTAAACCGGGAGATCATCGCCAGGAAAAGAAGGCCGCCCGTGACGAGGAAGAACGGCAAACGTTTCTGGAAGAGGCGGGCGTTTCCGCTGTGTCCGAAAACCACCCGAATGGCAACGGTGAAGGCTATGAAATTGACACCCCCGATGAAAGCAATATGCAAGGCGCCCACTCGAGACAGGGGGACAAGCGCGCTCGCGACAAAGCCGACCAGGATGGAGATTATTCCGATCCGCAAACAGTCCGCGAGGAAACTGCGGCCTCGAAATGGCAGTCGCGCGACGAGATAGAGCGTCATGGCAGCAACCCGAATCCATTCACCGGTTTCCGGCAGATTGCAGGTCTCGATCACGAACGAAGCGATAATCACAATCCCGATAAACGCGGCAAAGGCGGCCTGGCGGATCCACGCCGGTGAAAGGTCGGGCGATTCGGGCTGCTCTGGCTGCGGCGAATCAAGCAGGCGGGCCAGAAAAAACGGAGCGACGCCCAGGATGGGCAGAAACACGAAGCCTTGTTCGAGTAGCGCCGCGCCGACGCGATATGAGACCGAGTAAGCCTCCTGCTCGAAGCACGCGAGGAGAAGCGCGCCGACCAGTCCGCTGAGAAGGCCGAGCGCGACGAGCGCGAAGTTCGGCGGTGGTGAGTCCTTACGGTGGAGAAACCGTTTGCCAACCGCCAGGAGAAAGAACGCCAGGCAAAGCACAAAGAGCACGTCGCCGAGACGATGGGAATCGCCAAAGTGCGATCCGGCCGCCAGAAGGTCCAGCGTCAAGAGTCCAATCAATTCGCCGGATGAAAGCGGACGCGTCGAGGTAATACGTGGCCCGGCCGTTCCCAGAAAACCGATGACGAATGATGCCATGAAACCTTCGATCATCAGCCGCGCGTGCGGTGTGCCCGGATAGAAGCTCACCCAACCGGCGTAGTAGGCGGGCCAGAGCGACACCCCGGCGATTCCGAGTAGCAGTCCCGCCGGAAAGAAAATACGAAACGGCTCCTGGCAAAGAAGGGCGATGCCTTGCGATTCGCGCCGCCTCATCTCCAGGTCCCTGGCCACTCGTCCGTTTCAATCGGCGCAATGCAGCGCGATGCTGGAGCCGACCCAGGTCCTGTCCTTGTTGAAGTCGACGCCCATCATTTTGCCCTGACTCATGCGGACCAGATTGTTCACCAAAATCGGCGCGCCTCCCTTTGGCCAGACGAACATCATCCGGATTTCGGCCTTGGATTTCGGACCATCCGGGGTCGCTACGAAAGCCGCGTAGCTGACTTTCTTCTGCAAAATCCATTCGTGTGGTTTCTCCAGGGCCGCGATCTTTTCACGCGTCGGATCCATATCAACACCTAATCCGGCGAAGGAATAGAGCGGCTTCAGGACGTAATCGCCGGGATTCTCGACCGCGGGAAACTCATCGACAAAGTATGCGGGCGAGGTGTGCTCCGTCTTCAAGAATGGCAGAGAGTGTTTGCTGATGCGGTAATACCAGTTCGGGTGAACAACCCACGCGACCTCCAGATCTTCCTGAAATTGGAACGGCACATTCAAATCGCGCCGGCGCATTAACTCATCGAAGATGACGCGGTTGTAGATGCGCTCGATTCTTACTTCGCGCCCGTCGCGCTGATAAAACAACTGCCGCCCCCGCTTAGTCACATTCGTCAGGCAGACCGGTAGCACGCCAAGGAGCGATTCGGTGCAGGCAAAATCGATGCGGGTTTTCTGCTTCTCTGGCTCGATCTCGAGCAGAATAACGTTTTCGGGTTTGGCGCCGGCGAGGATGGTACGGCGCAGAATATCAATATACGCGTTATCCTTTATTCCTCCGAACGATGATGTCCAGTTTTGGGGGATCGCTGCATACGCTTTGCGCAGACAGCCGAGCAGCAGAAGCTGAAAGCCGAACAAACTCGGGAATGCCTGCAGCTCGATCAGACGAGGAACAAGCCGGCCCCCTTCCGCGCAGATCCCGAAGTCAACGATAAGAAACTCAGGATGCGGCGTTTCGCCTGGCACTTCCAAACCGCTCGGAATCGCGGTGGCCGCGTGCTGCGCGAACTCTCTGGTCTGCGTTTGGGCCGCGATCTTGTTCGCCGCGTAGACTGCTTCGTCCGTAAATTCGCGCGTCAGGAAAATCGGTGTTTCCGCCACGCGAAAATCCGCCGGCCAGCGCGTGCTCTCATTCACACAATGCAAAAAGGCCGCGTATTTCTCCGGAGTGAAGGCAGCGTTAAACTGAGCGCGAAGTTCCGGATCCATGACCAGATAGTCGGAATTACCAATGACAAATGTCTACTGACGAAAAAGCGTCGCTTCCTCTTCGGTCATTCGTCATTCGTCATTCGTCATTCGTCATTTCCAACATCAAACCAGAAATTTTCCTCGCTCCATGACCTTCTCATCGTCGAACCAGATATCGAAGTCCCGCCCCACGCAGTCGATATGCGTCTTCGAAACCCAGTTTGCGCCGGTGTGCTCGGCGTAAGGATGACCAAAGGCGATGTGAATGCCGGGAATCTTTTCGTCCTGCAAAATGTGACCAATGACGCGCGTGCAGGCCATATTTGTGCCGATGGCGAACTCCCCCACGCGGTTGCTGTTTTCATCGGTGCTGGTGTAGAGCCGGAAATCGTCGCGCAAGTCCTTGTTCTCTGACTTCAGCGAACGAATCCGATTGTTCTCGACTTCGATCGTAAGGGGATTTTCCTTCAAGTCGCCGTAGCGTTCGCAAAGATAATCGCCGACCACGCCGTCGACAACGAACACACCGTTCGTATTCATGGGCGAGGTAAAAATCTCACCTCCCGGCAGGTTGCCCCATTTATCTTTCGTGATAATACCGCTGGTCTTGAGCCACTTGAGCTTGGGCGAAAGCTCGGCTTCGAACTCTGTTCCGTGCGGTGTCTTGCACGTGACGCGGCCGGCCTGGCGCGCGCGCTCAACCAGGCGCTGACTGAGCGCGTCGATCGCCAGGAAATCGGCACGCATTCCTTCAAGCATGATTTCGCGATTGATGTTGACCATGTGGCCATGCCGGATGCGGTAGTTGTTGACCACGGCCGTCATTTGAATCCGGGAGCCGAGTTCGTCCGGTTGAGTCTGGGCGGCGAAAATCGAAACCTGAGAGGAAGCCAAATCTTCGAGGATGGTTTCCGGCATGAACTTGAGCGGACGACGCGAATGATGTTCGAGCACGAACACGCTGTACTGTGAGCCAACGCGTTCTATTTCCCGTTGCAATGCGGCTGCAATCTCGCGCGTGGCTGCGTCCGTAATGATCGTGATCCGCTCCTGCGGCTGGAGACGGAGACAAACATTGATGGCGTTGTGTGCCCCCGGCATAAGCTCGGGGTCAACGGGATGAAGATAGACTCGATCGGGCATTCGTTTAGAGCGCGAACAATTGCCTGAAAACAGTCATTGAGCAACGAACCAAAACTGCTAGGCCATCGACCCTGCCGCCGCTCGCGCGATCGGGGGAACGCTCAGGCCCTGATTCGTCTCCGTTACGATGTGATCGACGACTGCTTTCAGATCTTGAGTCCGCTTCCACACCGCAATCTGTCGATCGGCGCCCGTGCCTTCGCGCATGATCTTTTCAATGTGCGCCATTTCCGATCGGGTCCCGAGTTCGTCCATTTCGGGCGCAATGAATTCGAGCATTTCGTCGAGCAATTCGCGCTCATCCACCTCGCATCTACGGCCGAAGTCGATCAGTTTTCCATCGAGTCCGTAGCGTGACGCGCGCCATCGATTTTCATCGATCAAACGGCGTGGATACATGCGGAAGGTGACGTTTTGACGACGCAGCTTGTGCAATTTCGCCACGATTGCCTGCATGAGCGCAGCGAGCGCGATGGTGTCGTCGACCCGGGATTGCGCATCGCAGATTCGGAATTCGAGCGTGTCAAAAAACGGATGAAGCCGGATGTCCCACCAGATTTTTTTCGCGTTATCGATGCATCCCGTGGCAACAAGCAGTTTCAAGTAATCCTCGTATTCGGAAAGACTTTCGAAAGAGTCGGGAATGCCGGTGCGCGGGAACCGTTCAAAGATCATCTGGCGATAGGCCTTCAGACCGGTGTCCTGGCCCAACCAAAACGGTGAATTCGTGGAGAGAGCGTAGAGGTGAGGCAGAAAATAACGCGCCTGGTTCATGACATCGATCGCCTCTTCCCGGTCCGGGATTCCCACATGAACATGCAACCCGAAGATGAGATTGGCGCGCGCGATCTGCTGCATATCTCTGACGATCGTGGCATAGCGCTCGTCGGCGGTAATCTCCTGATCCATCCAATGCGAAAATGGATGGGTGCCAGCGGACGCGATCTTGAGTCCGTCCAGCGCTGCCAACGACGCCAACTGGCTCCGCAGTTCTGTCACCTGTTCTCGCGCACACCCTGCGTCGAGACAGATTTCGGTGCCTAATTCGACGACCGATTGATGCATCTCCGGCTTGACGTGCTCCTTCAAAAGCATTTTGCCGCCGGCCAGGAGCTGTTGAATGTGCGAACGCAACTCGCGCGTTTCCGGATCGATGATTTGAAACTCCTCTTCGATTCCGAGCGTGAAAACATGATTGGGCGCACTCATTAGTTTAAACAAATAATCCGCCGGCGCCGCCACACCACGCGGCCTTTGCTTTTTGCTCTGCAAAAATTGCTATGACCGTGGGCACGGCATCACCCCGACGGAGTGAGACCTTCATAGGTCTCGGCGACGATTTGATCGACCACCACTTTCATGTCGTGGGTCCGTTCCCAGACGGCGAGTTGCCGATCCGCGCCCGTGCCTTCCCGCATGATTCGCTCGATGTGTGCCATTTCTTTGACGCTGCCCAGTTCGTCCACTTCGGTCGAAACGAATTCGAGCAACTCATTGAGCAGGCTGCGCGTTTCCACTTCGATCTCACGGCCGAAATCGATCAATTTACCGTCGATGCCGTAACGCGATGCGCGCCAGCGATTCTCGTCGAGCAACCGGCGGCGATAAACCCGAAAGGTGGTGTTTTGCCGGAGCAGTTTATAGAGCTTCGCGATCACCGCCTGGATCAACGCGGCGATCGCGAGCGTGTCGTCCACCCGCGATTGCGCATCGCAGACGCGCACCTCGAGCGTGTCGAAAAACGGATGCAGCCGAATGTCCCACCAGATTTTCTTCGCGATTGTCGATGCATCCCGTCTTCACCAGCAGTTTGCAGTAATCCTCGTATTCGGAGAGCGATTCGAAAGCATCCGGAATCCCGGTGCGCGGGAAACGCTCGAACACTTTCAGCCGATAGCCCTTCAATCCGGTATTGCGACCGACCCAAAACGGCGAATTGACCGAGAGCGCATAAATGTGCGGCAAAAAATAGCGTGCCTGATTCATCACGTGAATGGCGGACTCGCGATCGGGAATGCCGACGTGCACATGCAATCCGAAGATGAGATTCGCGCGCGCCAGCGATTGCATGTCTTTCACGATCTCCTCGTAACGCTCGCCTTCGGTGATGAGTTGGTCGTGCCAATGCGAAAAGGGATGCGTCCCGACCGAAGCAATCTTCAGCCCGCTATGTCCGGCCAGATCGGCGAGTTTGCTGCGTAATTCGACAACGTGCGCGCGGGCGTCGGACAATCGATTGGCAAATTTCGGTGCCGAGCTCGACCACCGATTGATGCATCTCCGGTTTGACCTGCTCTTTCAGCGTGACCTTGCCGCCCTCGAGGATCTCCTGGATGTGCGAGCGCAACTCGCGCGTCTCGCGGATCGACGATCGCGAATTCCTCCTCGATGCCGAGGGTATAGACGTGATTCTTCGTGCTCATGGCCGGCCAAATCTCTCAAAAACAGTGCGCTGTCGATCAATGACGAAATCCGAATGTCGAATGCCTAAGAAACAGAATCCGAATGAGACGCCCCGTGGTGCGTCCCTCCTGACTTGCTCGATCTTACGCGAGTTCGCCTAGCGCAGCGCGTTGCCCGCGGCCTGAACGAACTTGCCCCAGCTCAGGTTGTCCCGGCCGGACAGGTGTTCGCGCGCTTTGCGAATCGCCATGTCCGAAACCGCTTCCACCACCCATTCGAAATTCGCCTGACCGACCGAGGCCGCTTCGGCGTCCGGCGCAGGATTGCAAAAATCGATCGCCACCGGCACGCCGTCGCGAATGGCAAACTCCACCGTGTTCAGGTCGTAACCGAGATACTGATTCAAGGGTCAGCACGCCGTCCTCGACCTTCTCGCAGAATTTCGGCCGGCGCCTGCCACTCGGTCTGGTAACGCAGATGATACGGATGCCGCGGCTCGTAGGGCATGATGCGGACATGACGCTGATCGATCGAATAGCAGCGAAAGTACATGTCGAACTTCACTTCCTCCTGCAACATCATGACGAGCTGACCGGTCTCGTTATAGGCGCGAAAGAATTCCTCGGAGTTGTGCAGCTTGTAGACGTTCTTCCAGCCACCGCCGGCGAACGGTTTGAAAAAGGCGGGCCAACCGACGTAGCGGAAAATCGCTTCCCAATTCGAGCGGGTAAGCCAGATTGCGAAATGATTTATCGTTCGTGTCCGGCGGCGGTTGATTGGAGGGCAGCAACACCGTGTTCGGCACGGCGACGCCGATCTTGGTCGCGAGCGCATTGTTGAAAAACTTCTCGTCGGCGCTCCACCAGAACGGATTATTCACCACGGCGGTGCCGGTGAGCGCGGCGTTCTTCAGCCAGGCGCGATAAAACGGAACGTCCTGCGAAATGCGATCGATCACCACGTCGTAACCGCACGGCTCGCCCTGCACGACTTTGTCGATCTTGACGAACTCCGCCACGATCTCCTTGCCGCCGGTTTTCTGATTGACCCGCTCGACAAAGGCCGGCGGGAAACTCTGTTCCTGACCAAAAAGAATTCCGATTTTTTTCATGAGAAGAGAACCGCAGATTTAGACAGATAAAAACAAAGATGAAAAGCCTTTGCAGGAACGCGGTCACCCACAGGTTCGGATTTGGCTGTAGGGCAAGCTGTTAGCTTCCCTTTTCTCGGATGGGAAGCTAGCAGCTTCCTCTACAGAAGTCACGGATCCTGGCGACCCGGCAGCGCAACCCATGGCGATCCGCAAAATCGCCTTTTGTCATTTCGAGCAGAGTCGAGAAATCTCTTACTGTTAGGTATCCTGAAGAACATCCGTACCCAAATCGAGCCAACTCGGATTCAACCGATTGATGAGTGCGATCTTCTTGGCGCGGGACCATTTTTTCAACTGAGTTTCGCGAGCCAAAGCATCGCGAACATCACGATAATGCTCGTAATAGATTAGCTTCTTGCAGCGGTAGTCCGTCGCAAATCCTGCTCCTGCTCCTTCGCGATGCTGCCATGTCCGTCGGGCAAGACTATTTGTGACGCCTATGTACAAGACGGAATGATTACGATTTGTGATTATATAGACCCAAAAATCGTAATCACGGGACATATTTCAGACCAGCAGCAAGAGATGTCTCCACTTCGGTCGACATGACAAAAACCACACGGGGGGGGTAACAAACGCGATAGAGGGAGCGGCCCTCAGTGTGAGGCTACACCAGCGACAAATAATACGGCAGCATGTCGCACCAGTAGTTCCAATCGTGTCCGCACCATTTCCGATCATTGAGAAAATGACGAATGCCTTTGGCATTTAGAACCCCGGAAAGGCGCAAGCTTTCCTCCCTCGTATTGTCCCATTCGCCTGTCCCGATGATGATCCCCATATGGTTGTACTTCCACGGGTCGGTCGTGTTAGGCAGATAATGATACGGGCTATTGAAATAGATGTTGTCGTCGTAGTAGCCGTCAAAAAATGAGCTGATGTCGAAGGAGCCGCTCAACGTGAAAAGGTGGCTCACCAAATTAGGATGGCGAAACGCGATGTTCGCGGCGTGATAGGCGCCCAAACTCGCTCCGCTTACGGCGACGCGCTGGCAGGAGCATTCGCGCCTGGCAAGGTCGAAAACGTCGTTCACGATTATGTTTTCGTAGGCATTGTGCGTTCGCATCCGATCGGCCGGATGGATCGCCTTATTGTAGAAACTTTCCAGATCGATCGCGTCCGGGCAGTAGACCGTCACCTTCCCGGCATCGACATAACCGGCCACCGAACCGACCAGACCGAAATCTTTGTTCTGGTAATACCGGCCAAAGGAGGTTGGAAAAAGAATCAGGGGCAATCCGCCGCCGTTGCCGAAAGCAAGTAATTCAAAATCGCGGCTTAGGTAAGGTGTATACCACCTAATGTAGCGTTCGTTCATTACAGGAGTTTGTCATTTCGGGCAAAGCCAGCAGCGAAGTCGAGAAAATCTCTACCTTTAATTGCAATTTATTCAGCCCGATCAATACGAATAGAGATTTCTCGACAAGCTCGAAATGAGAGACGATGCGTCTCGCTTCATGCCTGAACACACGCTCACTGGAAATATTAAACAACACCGCGGCTTCCCATCCAAGACTCTGGGAAACCGCCGCGACGTGCTCGTTTATCTTCCCCCAGATTATCGGCGCTTTTCACGGCGTCGTTATCCGGTGTTGTACCTGCATGATGGGCAGAACGTTTTCGATGCGGCCACTTCGTTTGCCGGCGTGGAATGGGAAGTTGATGAAACGGCCGAAAAATTGATTCGGAGTCAGTTAATCGAACCGCTCATTATCGTCGCGATTGCGAACATGGGGGAGGATCGGATTCACGAGTATGCTCCGACGCCAGGCGTAATCGATGTCAGATCAAAGCGAACGAAGCGGAGCCGGGGCCTGGCGCGTCAATACGGACAGTTCCTCATCGAGGAGCTCAAGCCTTATATCGACAAGCGTTACCGAACCAGGCGCGAGGCGGAATTTACCGGACTGGGAGGCTCGTCGCTCGGCGGTTTGGTCACGCTCGCGATCGGAATTCTCTTTCCCCATGCCTTTCGGCGGCTGGCCGTCATGTCCCCCTCCATTTGGTGGGACGATTTCGCGATTTACCGACTGGTGCAGACGATCGAGGAAAAACCGCCGCTTAAAATCTGGCTCGATACCGGAACCGCAGAACCCGGGTGGGAACAAGCAGCCGCGTTGCGCGACCGCTTGATCGAAAAAGGCTGGCGGCTGGGCTTCGATCTTCAATACACCGAGGTCGAGGGCGCTGACCATAGTGAACGTGCGTGGGCCACGCGGGTCGATCCGGCCCTGCGCTTTTTGTTTCCACCGCCTGCACCCAACTGATTCGCGATGTCAGCCTCCGCTCATTGCAGAGGCTTGCCGTAGACCTGATAGACGTTGGTGAAGCCGCCGGGGAATTCCTGGTCCTTTTGGAAATTGAAGACCCGCAACTGGGGCGACCACTTCAATTCGCGCGGACCATCCGGGTGGTTCGGATCGTAAACCACATAACGTTCGATTCCGTCGGCCCGGTTCGGCTTGCGTCCGTAAACCAGCACCGAATGATTGATGCGAAAGTGCGGATAGTCGGAAAGATACGCGACAAAGAAATCGCCCCGGGCCATGGCGTGATCCAAATTGACATGAGTCGTTACCTGATAGTTGATATTCTCCTGCCAGAGAAACATGCGGGTATTGCCGGGCCGGGCATAAGTCGGCCACCCCAGGCCGATATTTTCCTGGAGCAGGTAGCCCCGGGCTTTGCTCATCGCGCGTAAACTGGCATATCCTGGAAACACGACCCGTTGATTCTTCGGCAACGGATCGTTCCAGGGATGCATGTGGGTGACGCTTCGCACTCGCGCGGCCAGCTCTTCATCGTTCAGGGCCGCTCCGCGCGGATCGAACCTCGCGAATTTATAAAACTGGAGCGCTGTGCGGCTCATGACAAAACAACGGCGCGTGTAACGCCGGGGCGCATTTTCGGCGGAGCCGGATGTCCGGGCCTGGGCGTAGCCTTCGTGGTATTCGAAGACAGTCGAGTTAGCAAAAGCGAGCGTGTCGCGATCGAAGCGAAAGTCCGACGCCTCTGCGCAACCTCCCGCCAGGGCGAAAAGTGCGTAAAGGCCGAGGTATTTTGACGACCGCTTACTCCAAATCACGATGAGGAGCGCGGCG
Source organism: uncultured Verrucomicrobiae bacterium (assembly GCA_963788855.1). Taxonomy (GTDB): domain Bacteria; phylum Verrucomicrobiota; class Verrucomicrobiia; order Chthoniobacterales; family UBA10450; genus CAWBIE01. Next base: position 51,323 of record CAWBIE010000001.1, on the reverse strand, counting down.
CGTTGGTAGCTGTTTTGGTCTCGGCAAAATTGCCCAAACTGCGAAATTTTTTGTAGCGCTTTTTTAGCACCTGTTCGATGGGCTGGAGCCGCAGTTTTTCCAGGTTCTGGCGAAGGGCCAGGCCAAGATTGGCGGCTGCAGAATCGTAGTCGCGATGAGCGCCGCCCTCCGGTTCGGGCACGATTTCGTCGACTACGCCAAGTTTAAGCAAATCCTGCGCGGTCAGCTTGAGCGCCTCGGCCGCTTCCGGGGCATGGCGGCGATCGCGCCAAAGAATGGCAGAGCACGCTTCCGGACTGATGACCGAATAATAGGCATTCTCCAGAATCAGAACGCGATCGGCTACGCCAATTCCGAGGGCACCGCCCGAACCGCCTTCCCCAATGACAGCCGCCACGGTTGGCACCCGCAGGGTCATCATTTCGCGCAGATTCACCGCGATGGCTTCGGAAATGTGACGTTCTTCCGAGCCGATGCCCGGGTAGGCGCCGGGCGTATCGATCAGCGAGATAACCGGGATGCCAAATTTCTCGGCCAGAAGCATCAAGCGCAGCGCTTTGCGGTAACCCTCGGGATGGGCGCACCCGAAATTGCGCATCACGTTTTCCTTGGTGTTGCGGCCCTTCTGGTGCGTGATGACGACGCAGCGATGTCCGCCCAGCCGGGCGAGCCCGCTCGGCATGGCTTTGTCATCCGCATAACGGCGATCGCCGTGCAGTTCCGTCCAATCGGTGAAGCAACGCTCGAGGTAATCGAGCGCGAAGGGGCGTTGCACGTGACGCGCGATCTGCACGCGCTGCCAGGCCGTCAGGTTATCGTAAATCTCGCGGCGGGTGGATTCGATCTTGGCCTGCATCGCGGCCACCTCGGACTCGAGATCGACGTCGTGCTCGCCGGAGTGTTCGCGGATTTCCTGCAGACGGCGTTGCAGTTCGAAGATCGGCTTCTCGAAATCGAGCGCGTGCTTTTCCATCTGGCTAGTCTGTAATGGTGACAGGCGTATGATTGTTTACAAGACCGCTCAGCTCCTCGACGTCGCTCGCGGCCAGACCGAGTCCAAGCGGCGGTGGAGATTCCGTGAGATTGGGATGGGCCCCATCGGGGATTGAGTAAATCGTGTAACCCGGCGCGCCGAGGCGGATCCATCGCGTGCTGCCCATAAAATCCTTCGTGCCAAAACCGACCCGCTTGCCATTTTTCCAGGCCATGGTCTCGGCCACCTTGGTTGTCATTTTCGTCGGCTGCCGGGGCGAGAGTTTCGTCTCGCGCACGTGGTACTGCTTGAAGAAGGAGCCGTGGTCGAGCAGCACGACCAGCTGTGGTTTGCGCTGAATGACAATGCTGAAGTCGGGATGCGATACAAGCAGACGTTCGCCAATATGAAGCATTGTCCCGCTCAGATTATTCATGCGCATGATCAGCTCAGGCGTCGATTTGACCCGGTTGGCAACCTTTTGCAGCACATCCCCTGGTTTAACAGTGTATTCCTGTTTTTCCGGTGAGGGAGTGCGCGACAGCAAAATGTCTGTGTTGATTTCACCCAGCAGATCTTTCGCTTCTTCGATATGCAGACCGCTGGGATATCTCTGGATGAAGGCGCTGAGGGCGCTGCGTGCCTCCGGCAGCTTTCCGTCCTGTCGCAGTTTTGCGGCCGCCTCAAACTCCGGCAGACTGACATCCGGGGTGGGCTCGGGCTTGATCTCGCCCCGCAGCTCCTTCTGCACGGCGATCTCCTGCTTAAAAAAAAGATTATATCCGAACCAGCCGGCGCCCCCGAAAATGATGAGCGCCAAAAGTAAAGCAAAGAGCCATTTCATGAGGGCGACCGGGGTATCATTCCGAACAAGATTGGAACTGTCTCATCCTTCAGGAAATCCGAAAGAACATTACCAGCTGCGCACGACCAGTAAATCGCGCACCACGACCGGATTGATGACGCTAAACGCTTTCCTTCTCGGGCTCGGCCCCCGGGAAAAAGCGATGCCAGAGGCGTGCGAAGGTGCGCTGCTTTTCGTTGCTCCATGTGTAATGGCAGTCTTCGCAATAAAATTCCTTGGGAAAGATCCGGAGCGCAAAAAGAACGCTCGCCATCGCCGGCGTCAGAGCCTTGCGGGTTAGCTGCGGATACTCAATTTGAGAGGAGCCGCATTGCTGACAACGAATCATGGCCGAGGCGATATCAGGGTCGTTCGCTTCCCATTCGACCATGAACTGCTGCGCCCGCTCGAAGTCGTTATCGTCGACCTGCACCTTCACGTTGGCCTGGGGCCGCGACATGAAGGCCATTTGCTGCAAATGCCCCTCGTTATGAATGTCGGCCTTGAGCCCGGCCCGCTGCAGCTGCTCCTTTAAGCGCTTGGCCTTGGCCCCCTCGTTAAATGTCGCAATCGTCACCATATTTCGTGGAGGCGCCACGCGCCTCTTCAGAATCAAACATCAAATCCGTGATGGTTGCAAGATAGGGGGTGCTTCTGTAGGGGCCGCCGTCACGGCGGCGAGTGAATTCTCGATGCTGCCGCTGGGGACAGCGGCCTCTACAGATTTACCGGGCAAGACTCGGCGGCGGGAACCATTGGTAAAGCATGAGGTAAACCAGCACGCCCGTGACCGAAACATACAGCCAGATCGGCATGGTCCAGCGGGCAATGCGCCGGTGCCGGTCCCACCGTTTTCGAAATACCGGGATGAGGGTAAGGATCACCAGGGGAAGCGTGACGAAGGCTAGGAGAATATGGGTGATCAACATCGTAAAATAGATGGCGGCGACCGCCCCTCCGGCCGCGAAATGAGTCGATTTTTCTCCGACGTGCGCATGGTAGACCAGGTAACCGGTCAGAAAAAAGGTCGAGGAGATAACCGCGGTAATCATGCAGACCATGTGGCGCCGCCAGGCGCCATGGCGAATGAAATACCAGCCTGCCGAGATGAAAATTGTGCTGACCAGGTTCAGACAGGCGTTTACGACGGGCAGGTCCGAAATGGAAGGCATTCGAACAACGTTCAATGCCCGACGCCCCCCGTCCAATTTCGGATTTTCCCCTTCCGCCGCATTCCAACGAGAAGGCGGCGAATTTACCGCTTATCGGAAATTCTTTGGGAACTTCGAATTTTCTTTTCTGTAGTGACTGCTGAAGGGCTGCTCCGCCAGGCCGCGGCAAATAATCCCACGAGCTAAAAATCCCCTAACCACAACTGCCGTTTAGGCTTGCATGTAAGAAAAAGGCTACCACGATGTTGGTTCTCGTGAACTCGGAAGTCGGCAGGGAGGGCGCCGGCGAACACCGCGTGTTCGCCACCACTCGCTGGAGCCTGATCCTTTCCGCCGCGAACTCCGCGAGCGGGGAGCAAGAGGCACGCGATGCACTCGCCGAGCTTTGCCGCACTTATTGGCGGCCCATTTTCTTGTTTGTCTCTCGACATGGCCATTCAATGGAGGATGCGCAGGATCTCACGCAGGATTTCTTTGTGAAGGTACTGGAACACAACTGGTTGGAACACGCCGATCGCAATCGCGGCCGGTTCCGTTCATTCCTGCTCAAATCGGTTCAGAATTTTTTGATTAATGCCGCCGAGAGAGCCCATACCCGCAAGCGCGGCGGCGATGTGAAATTTGTTTCCTGGGACGATTGGATGGCGGCGGCGCCATCGCCACTATCGATCTCGGCTCGAGCGCTCGACTCACTTCCTCCGGAACAGCTCTTCGACCATCGTTGGGCCGTGACGGTAGTGGAACAGGCGCTTCGACGCCTTCGTGAGGAATGCGAACGCAAAGGAAAGCTCCGGCTCTTCCACGCTTTGAGCGGCTACCTCACAGCGGAACGCGATGAGGTGTCATATGCCCGGCTTTCGAACGAGCTGGGAGTCGCTGAGACCGCCGTGAAAAAACAGCTGCACAGTATGCGGCTGCGTTACCGACGTCTGGTGCGCGATGAAGTCGCGCAAACGGTCGCCGACCCCGCCGAGGTGGAAGACGAGATCCGGCATCTGTGCGCGGCCCTCGCCGCCGGAACCGAGTGACTCCGATGAAGAGATCCGGCGGGCCCTCGGATCCGCTCGCGAGCGCGAGCAAGAGTCCGGCAAGCTGCGGGAAGTGTGGTGCAACCACGCGACTCGACACCGGAGTTTGTGTAAGCTGCCTTTTGCGCGCGGGACTGGAAGCCGTTGCTGGGATGTCGGAAGCGGCTTTCGAAAGTGTCCTCGATGAAATCCACGTGCCGGATCGGGAATGGCACCTGGGCAATTACGAAATCCTCGAAGAGATCGGACGTGGCGGCATGGGCGTGATTTATCGCGCCCGCCAACGACACTCCCGCAGGATCGTGGCTGTAAAGCGCGTGTTAAGTTATCACGCTGATTCGCATGAAACGCTCACGCGCTTCCGACACGAAGCCGAAGCAGTAGCCAGCCTCGATCATCCGAACATTCTTCCGATATACGAGGTAAGCGAAAGCGATGATGGCCTGCCGTTTTTCAGCATGAAGTTTGCGACGGGCGGAAGCTTGCATGACGTGGCGTCTTCTCTTCGTAACGAACCGCGAAAGTGTGTGCAGCTCATGGCGAAGGTAGCGCGTGCGACCGAATACGCCCACAGCCGCGGAATTCTGCATCGTGATCTCAAACCTGGAAACATCCTACTCGATGGCCAGGGCGAACCGCTGGTGAGCGACTTTGGCCTGGCGAAATGGCTGAACGCAAACAAGGATCTTACGAAATCGCTGACCACTTTCGGAACCCCCGGCTACATTGCACCTGAACAAGCCGAGGCTATCACCGCCGATCTTAAGCCGACCGCCGATGTCTACAGTCTGGGCGCGATTCTCTTCGACCTGCTCACCGGGCGCCCACCGTTTCTGGGCGCCAGCGCGCTTTCTGTAATTCGGCAGGCCTCGGAAACGCCCGCGCCTAAACTGCGCTCGCTCGTACACTCGCACGACCGCGATTTGGAAACCGTTTGTGCCCGTTGCCTCGAGCGTGATCCAAAAGCGCGCTACCAGTCCGCCGGAGATCTCGCGACCGATTTGGAGCGCTGGCTCGATGGACGCCCAATCGTCGCCCGTCCAGTTCTGGCGCCGGCGCGGCTCTGGCGCTGGTCGCGGCGCAACCCGAAGTTGATAGCAACGGGAGCCGCCTGTCTGCTTTTTGGAGCCGCTGTCATTTGGTTCTTTCGCGACGATCTCGTCAAACTGCTGCCGCCAGAGCCACCGGAAAAAAGCATCGCGGTCCTGCCATTCGTCGATCTCAGCCAGGCCAAAGACCAGGAATATTTTTGCGACGGGATGAGCGAAGAGATTCTCGACACCCTGGGAAAGGTCGATGGGCTGCGCGTCGTTGGCCGCACGTCGTCATTTTCATTCAAAGGAAACAGCGCGAACCTGAGCGAGGTCGGGAAAAAGCTGCACGTCAAGAACGTGCTGGAAGGAAGTTTGCGACGGGAGGGTAACCGCGTTCGTGTCACAGCGGAGTTGATTGATGCACGCGATGGTCTTCATCTGTGGTCGGAAACTTACGAACGCGAACTGAAGGACGTCTTTGCGCTCCAGGATGAAATCACTCGCTCAATTGTCGACGCGCTCAAGATCAAGCTGGCCATTTCGCTTCCCGCCCGTGAGCAACGGAACACGGAGGCATACGATCTTTATTTGCAGGGCCTCTATTTCTCGAACAAGAGCAGCGAAGAGGATTTGCGGAGAGCGCTCAAGTTTCTTCCAGGACACTCTCGAGAAAGATCCGACCTTTTCGCGGGCCTGGACTGGGATCGCGAAAGTCTGGTATTTTTTGGCGGACGTCTACGTAAAGCCGCTCGAAGCTTACCCGGCATCAAAGGAGGCAGCCTTGAAGGCGATCGCGCTGGACGAGAAAGATGCCGAGGCGCATTGCTACCTGGGCGAAGCAAAACGGGTCCTCGACTGGGACCTGGCCGGCGAGGAGGCAGAGTTGAAGCGCGCGCTCCAGCTCGATCCCAACTCAGCGCCAGCTCACTTCTTCTCGGCGCTGCTGCCCTCTCTTCCGTGGCGAATTAAAAGAAGGGCTCCAGCTGGTCCTTGACGCTGAGAAACTGGATCCCGTCTCGCCCATCATCAGCTACGTTGCCACCGCTGCCTACCTGGCCAACGACCGCATCGATGATGCAATTATGGAAGGCCAGCGAACCCTTCAGCTCGATCCAAATTACTTTTATCTGGATTCAACTCTGGCTGCCGCCTATCGCGAAAAAGGCAAGTTCCCCGAAGCGATCGCGCTCTACACCAAAGCCCAGGAGACAACGCATTTCCCGAGCAGTGGCCTTGCCATCACCTACGCGCGCATGGGCCGCGGAATGGAGGCGCGCAAAATCCTCGATCAGCTCCTGCAAGCGAGAGAAAAGCGATACGTCTCGGCGCCTGTGATCGCTGCAATTTACACCGCGTTCGGCGACAAAGAAGAAGCCTTTCGCTGGCTCGACCGGGCCTTTGCCGAACATTCAGGAATATTACAGTGGATCGCGTTTCTTCCCGAATTTCGTCCGCTCCATTCCGATGCACGTTTCCCTCATCTTCTGCAGCGAATTGGCGCTTCGCGCAATTCAATTTTAGCGATCACAGAGACAACGCTATCGGAGACTAACGACCCGAACGCCCAGAATCACTTCACCCTCAAAGTTGGAGTCAAGCCCCGACCAGGGACGCAGAATGGTCACTCCGTGACAATTAACGTCTCCTTCTTCGACCTAACGAAAGACAACAAGATGAGGCCAACCGACGCGCAGGTTGGTTATAATTGGCTTACGCCTTCAACCGACTGGTCGGACGCTAATCCCAAGTACCTGGTCGCGACCTATGTGCGTCCGAAGACGCAACCGTCTTTGTCTGATGGACGACGCTATGGCGGATTCATTGTCCGGGTGTATTTCGATGACAAGTTACAGGATGAGCGAGCGACTCCGCCGGAATTGCTAACGCTTTTTCGGGCTGAGGACCAGCCTGTTCCTCTCCCGCATGCATCCGCCAGCCCATAATCGCTGTAGCGGCAAAGCCCGGCCTGAGCGTCGTCGAATGGGTGTCGGCTGCTCGGCCCCTAACCTGTGTCTCGTTGTCGTCGCGGGCGTCTCGTCTTCGGTCCTTGCGGCCTTAGCGCAAGATGCCACGCCGACGCCGCAGACAACCGACCAACCTGTCGTTACTGCGGTGAGGGTAATCGTGACCGGTTCGAACATTCCGACGGCCGAAGAAGTTGAGCCGAATCCGGTCGATACCTATCGCAGGGACGACATCACCCGGCTCGGTGTGCGCAGCGCCACTGACTTTGTTCAGACGTTATCTGTGGCTACTGGACCATCGATCAATGAAAATCTAAACACTATCGGTGACGGTCGAACGGAAATCGACCTGCGTGGTCTTGGTTCCAAAGAAACACTTGTGTTGCAGGACGGACGTCGTCTCGCGTCTGACGGCTTTGCCGGTTATCTAGTCGGCGCAAATTTCTTTTTCACTCCTACAGTGGACTTCAACCTGTTTCCACTTGGGCTGATTGATCACATCGACATTCTCAAGGACGGCGCGTCCGCCATTTATGGCAGTGACGCGGTCGGTGGTGTGGTTAACGTCTGGTTGATCCACAAATTTCGCGGCGTCGAAATGTACGCCAGCTATGGCAACACCAATCTGGGCGCCTCCAACGATCAGGGCGAAGAGCGGGCATACGTCCTCGCCGGCACCGGTGACGATAAGACGGACATCGTTGTTTACGCAGAAATATACAATCGCGCCGCCATCTACAGCCGCGACCGCGACATTTCTTCTAACGCTGACTTTACCCGTTTTGGTGGTCCCGATAATCGGTCGGAGGACTTTGCCGGGCGTGTCGGAGACTTCGTTTACCAGCCGGGCCTTAACGGCGGTGCGCGATCACCCACCCCGCATGCCTTTCCAGATGTAGCGAACGACCCGCAATACGTGCCGCTCTCCAGTCTGCCGCGGGCGCAACAGCTGTTTAACACCAATGCTCTGACACCGGCAATGGCCCCAGTGGACCGTGAATACCTCTACGGCTCGTTCGACCACAAAATCTGCGACCAATACCTGCAACTTTTTGGCGATTTCAAATACGTGCGCAGTTTCTGGGACAGCGCCTGGGCACCGACTCCATTTACACCCGATGTATTCACGGATGCAATTCACCCTTTGGGGATTAGTTCCGCGGGCATTAGCGTGCCGATTCAGAATCCGTTCAATCCATTTACGGGGGCGGATTACACTTCACCCGGAGGAGCGGACCCGAAGTTCCCGGGAACTCAAATTAGTGCTGTGCCTGCCGGAACGCAGCTCACGACCGGCGTGCGTTACGCTGCTTTGGAGGCAGGGTTGCGGACCGACAAGGTTACAACCCATAACTACGAGTTCACCGGCGGTCTCAACGGTAATCTGGGTGAGTTCGGAGACTTTTTCAGAACGTGGAACTGGCAGGCCGGTTTTCGCTATAACGAAGATGGTCGCATCGAGCGCTTGGGAGGAATCGTGGACAACAATGCGCTGCGCGCGGCCTTACTCGACACCAATCCGGCAACCGCCTTCAATCCATTCGGCATTAACCAGAACTCGCGCGCGGTGATTGATGGGATATTCGTTACCACCAATCGCATCGGCACGACGTCGCTCATACTCGAGGACCTGAATCTAAATGGCGACCTGTTTTCCCTTCCAGCCGGCCCCATCTCCTTTGCGATCGGCGGTGAACACCGGACCGAGCACGAAACGGATCAGCCTGACGCGCTAACTGCTTCCGGTCAGATTAACTGGCTCGGCGTTCCTCTCCCGAGCCGGTGGCGGTGCCTGACTTTCTCCCAACCAAGGGGAGCCGGGATGTTTGGTCCCTCTACTGGGAAGTTCGTGTCCCTGTTACAAGCCCCGCCTGGAACTGCCCTGGTCTCTACAGCCTGGAATTAGGTTACCAGGAAAGATATGACAACTACAGCGATTTCGGTTCAACAGAAAGGCCGAAGTTCTTCTTTCGCTGGCAGCCTATCGATTCGTCGCTGACGTTGCGCGGGACTTATAACGAAGCTTATCACGCTCCAGCTCTTGCCGAATTGTACACTTCGCAAGCGCAGATCTCCGTGCTCGTGGATGACCCGGCCGGATTGACTCCGCCGAACACTCCGATCAAAGAAACGGTTGGCGGCAACCCGAACCTGAACCCGGAAGTGGCGTATGAATGGACCTACGGTGCTGTTGTTACCCCGGGTAAGTGGTGGAGCCCGCTGCAAGGCCTGACGCTGCAGGCAGACTGGTACCACATCGATTTGCGCAACGTCACCCTCGCTCGCGACGCCAACCTCATTCTGGAAAATAATTGGGATAGTCGTACGGGAACGCTGCCCAACGGCGCTCCGACGGGTGGTGTATTACTCAGACCTGATCCAGCGCGATCCCGTTACCGGCGCGGTCCTGAACGTAAACGCTCGCCTTCAGAACTCGGGTCCGGGTTATCACCGAAGGTCTCGATTACGAGGCTTTCTATCAACTGGATACTTCAATATTCGGCCATGGCAACTTCGGGACATTCGCGTTCACCTTAAATGGCAACTACCTGGCTCGGTTTGAAGGGCAGCCTGGCCCGACGGATCCTCAGGGTTGTATTTATTGGCCGCATTCGTAGGACCGAGATTTGGCTCGTACCCGATAAACCGCTGGTATACGAGCGTGTTTTACGATCTCGGCGGACTCGATGCCGGTCTCATCGTTCACTACGTTGGGCAGTATTGGGACCATGGACCTTTTACGACTCTCGGTATAATCGCAAAATTCGTGAATGGACGACCCTGGACTTCGTTCTTAACTACACATTCAACTTTTCTGCGCCCGTGGTAGCAAAACGAAGTCGCCGGATATGCCAAAGATGGCGGCGCGAACACGAAATAACGGACGGTAAAGAAAAGAGCGTTCTGCCGGTCTCTACCGCGGAGTATAATCCATGTGGGTGGCGGGCATGGCTCAATAACACCACGATCACGCTCGGCATGAACAACGTGTTCGACCAGGACCCGCCGTTTGTCGGTCTCAACGTCGAAAACGGCTACGACCAGTGGCAGGCCAATATCAGGGGCCGAACCTGGTATGTGGCCCTGAAGAAGCGTTTCTAAAACGGCGGAGATTTCTAACAGGAGGGAACAGAGGAAACGGAGGCCTTATTGTCTTGCATTTCTGTTCTCTTCGTTGGCTCCCCTGGCTCGCCGAACCCGATCGGCGAAGGCGGCTGTTGAAATTGCTCCGCGTTTAAATCCCTAAGGGGACTCCGACAGATCGCAAGCAGACAGAGGAGAAGGCCTCCGGCCCAGCCCCCAACTCGGCGAGAGGGGCCTACGCCCCGGCGGGAGACCTGATTGCTTTTCCACTCTGTTTTCTCCGTTGCCTCCTGTTCAAATTGCTCCGTCTTCGCCGATCCCGCTCCCCAGTTGTCGTCAGAGCAAATTATCTGGGACCCTCTCGTTCCGCTTCCGGTAGAGAAGAATGAAAGGCTCCTTCACCATGAAAAAGAAAGAAAGAGAAACGAAATCCAAATCTGCCGATGGCGTCGCGCGTCTTTTAATCGCCGCGCGCATGTTCGGGTCTGCATTACTTTGCCTCGGCCTGCTGAGCGGAAGCGCCTGGGCGGCGCCTTCTGTCATCGAAGGAACAGTGAAAGATCCCGCGGGAAAAGCGATCAGCGGTGCCAACGTCCGTATCGAAGTGAGCGGTGGAAGCAGCTGGAACAAAGTCGTTAAAACCGATGCGAACGGACACTATGTCTACAATGGTTTGGACGTAGGCATGTACCGGGTCAGTCTTCTCGTGAACGGCTCAGTCAAAGCTTCGATCAACAACGTGAAGACGCAGCCGGGAAAGCCAACGAAACTCAATTTCGGTCTAACGACGACGACATCAACTCAGACGACAAAGAAGCCGACCCATATGGTGTGGATGCCGGAGGAGACCGGAAGTCACCTTGGCGGCCGCTGGGTTGACGACGGCACCCCCGACATCGCCGGAACCAATAACGTGCAGAAGGCAAGCGGTAATGCCTTGCGGAGAATCCAAAGCAACAGCGGCGCGGCACTTAACAGTGGTGGTAACTAGTTACCCGCGGCGGATTGGACTCCTAACAGCACATTCAACTTTTAACAGGAGGTCGCAAAGGAAACAGAGGTCTGATTGTCTTCCATCTCTGTTCTCTCAGTTTGCTCCTGTTGAAATTTCGGCGTGCCAAGGGAGATCGCAGAGGAAACTCCGAAAGCTTTCACGAGCGGGCGGAGGTCTTATTTTCTTCCCGCTCCCTCTGTTCTCTTTGTTGGCGGCTGCCTGCTCGCGACCTTGTCGGAGTTGAAACGGTTCCGTGTTCACCGATCCCGCTCCTCAGTTGTCGTCAGAGCAAATTATCTGGGAACCTTCGCCTTCCGCTTCCGGTAGAAGCTGGTGAAAGGCCAGAAAAAACTTTTCACGAAGAGAAGACAAAGAAGGCCAAAACAAGAAAGGAAATTAAATATGAAAAAACGAAACATTCAGTTCAAACCCGCATCCATCGCGAAGACACGTTGGGTCTCCTACGCCGCGGCAGGGGCTGCTACGGCACTCGCCGGTAGCCAGTCAGCGGAAGCGGCTATCCATTATTCCGGCCCTGTGAACGAGCAATTCCTCGCGGGTAATGCAGATGGCTTCAAGCTGGATCAGCCTGGCGATTCCTTTCGGTTATCGCGGTATAACGAATATCCCTATTATTATTATTATGGACACCATCATGGACATCATGGCCGTGGTGTACCGATACCGATAGACAGATTTTCGATTTTCGGAATCGCTTCGGCCGCCTTTAGGGGTGTTCAGGGGTACGTCTCGAAGTTGAGCCCTAGTCAGACAATATCGATGGGTAATTTTGTTCAGGGGGGTCCTGGCCACCTCGTCGGTTGGCCCACAGGGGGCAGAGGTGGCAACCGCGGCATCGGCTTCATCGGTTTCAGATTCAATAACGGCGCGGGGGTTCAATATGGATGGGCACGGATTATGAAGCAGCGGGGTCGGGCTGAAAGTTTTATTCTGCTTGACTACGCATATGCCGACCCTGGTGAGCGGTTGAGGGCTGGGCAAACATCGGAGGGCATATTGAGTGGCGAGCAAGACGAGCAAGCGCCCGACCAAGGTTCTCTCGGCGGGCTCGCGCTTGGCGCCGTGGGACTCCTCGCCTGGCGTAAGAGTCGGAAGTCGCTAACCGCACGGTTAGAAGACGCCTAAGACGAGCGTCATTGTCCGAATCGGTAGAGGCGCGCCTAACGACCGCGTTTTTCGAAGAACAGTCTTGATGCCTTTTCGCTTCTGACATTTCTCATTCATGAAAAAGCTCGGTCTCACCAACTCTGCTTCCGCATCGTAGAGCTTGCGGCGTGGCTGATTTCCTTTCATTGCTTTCGTTCCTATGACCCAGGCTTCCACCAAACAAAAAGTCCTTTTGATCGGCTGGGATGCGGCCGATTGGGAACACATTACTCCGCTGCTCGAGGAAGGCCTGATGCCGACCCTCGACGCACTTCATCAATCGCGGCGTCATGGGCAATCTCGCGACGCTTCAGCCAATTCTTTCGCCAATGCTCTGGAACTCGGTCGCGACCGGGAAATTTGCCGACAAACACGGAATCCATGGCTTCATCGAGCCCGACCCGGTAAACGGCGGGGCGCGGCCTTACACCAGCACTTCGCGCAAGTGCAAGGCGCTTTGGAATATTCTCACCCAACGCGGTCTGCGCAGTAACATCGTTGGCTGGTGGGCGAGTCATCCGGCGGAGCCAATCAAGGGCACGGTCGTGACGAACGCGTTCGGCGGAGTGAAGTTCGATCCGGAGAAAGGCTGGAGCATTCCGAAAGGAACGATCCACCCGCCCGAGAACGGGCCGAAGCTGGCGCGTTTCAAGGTTTTCCCTAACGAACTGACCGAGGCGCATATCCTTCCCTTCATTCCCGACGCGGCTAAGATCGATCAGCAGAAGGACAAGCGGCTGATCTCCTTTGCGAAGGTGCTAAGCGATAACGCATCCATCCACGCGGTCGCGACCGCGCTGATGGAGAGCGAGCCGTGGGATTTCACCGCCGTCTATTACGATGGCGATCGATCATTTCTCGCACGCCTTCATGGCGTATCACCCGCCGAAGCTGCCCTGGATCAAAGACGAGGATTTCGCGCTCTACAAAGATGTCGTGAGGGGCGCCTACCGCTTTCACGACATGATGCTGGAACGCTTGCTCGAGCTGGCCGGTCCGGAGACGACCGTGATCCTTTGCTCCGACCACGGCTTTGAATCCGGCTCGCAGCGCCCGCACGGCACGCCGCGAGAACCCGCCGGCCCGGCGGTCTGGCACCGGCAGTATGGAATATTTGTGATGGCGGGACCCGGGCATCAAGCGCGACGAACGCATCTACGGCGCGAGCTTGATCGATGTCGCGCCGACCGTCCTGACGCTGTTCGACATTCCGATCGGCGAAGACATGGACGGCCGGCCGTTGCTCGAAGCGTTCGAGGTCCCGCCGAGCGTGAAGACGATCCCGAGCTGGGAAAAAGTTCCCGGTGAATGCGGGATGCACGTAGCGGGCCAGCGGATAGATCGTGAACAAGCTAACGAATTGATGCAGCAGTTCGCCGCCCTCGGTTACATCGAAGATCCAAGCGCCGACAAGGAGAAGATGGCGGAGTCGGCCGAGATCGAAGCGAAATACAATGTCGCGCGCACCTATCTTTGGAAAAATCGGCCCGATCAGGCCCAGCCGCTGCTCGAAGACATCGTTAGGCGGCGCCCTTGGGAAGATCGGTTTCTCACACAGCTGGTGGCTTGTTATTACCAGAGTGGTTATCTGGCGCAGGCGGAACGAGTGCTTTTTGCAATCGCGGATGGTTCGGAGCCCGGACACCGCTGGGATGAAGCTGTTGTGGGCGAGAATCAAACTCGCGCGCGGCGATCTGGGAGGCGCATTGCAAGCCTTGCTCGCCGCCGAAGCAATGAATCCGCAACTGCCGGGAATTTACATCCAGATCGGCGACACTTATGCCCGTTTGCTCCAGTGGCAGAACGCGAAAATTGCTTACGAGAAAGCAATCGCCCTAGACGAGGACAACGCGCTCGCCTTTCAAGGGCTGTCAACCGTCTATCGCCGGCTCGGTGATAACCAGCAGACCGTGGACTGCGCGTTACGGGCAGTGAGTCTGCTGCACCGCCTGCCGCTGGCGCACTTCAATCTCGGGGTCGCGCTGGCGCGTTCCGGTGAGAACGAGCGGGCGAGCGTAGCGTTTGAAACCGCGCTGCGTTTCCAACCCGAAATGATAAGTGCTCACCGATATCTCGCGACCATCCACAAGAGCGAGGGAGGCCATCGCGAGAAAGCAGAATTCCATCGGAGCGAAGTCTTTCGACTGACCCGCAGGCGTGGCCGGCGCTCAGCGGACGCGGACTCGAAGCGCGAAAAACTATTCGATCTTCCCGAGATTCCGAAACGGGAAGAGCGACTCGCGATTCTGCTTAAAGAACGCCCCGATCCGAAGCCCGCGGACGAAACAAAGTCCGGCAAGACGTTCGTCCTTGTCTCAGGCTTGCCGCGCTCGGGCACATCGCTCATGATGCAGTTGCTCGAGGCCGGCGGTATGCCGCTGATGACCGACGGAGAACGCGCTGCGGATGTAGACAACCCGCGCGGCTATTATGAATGGGAAGCGATCAAGCAGATCGGGAAAAGACCGGAGCTGCTCGATGACCAAGCGGTTAAGGGCCGCGCAATCAAATGCATCTCCATGCTGCTGCCGAGAATGCCGCTGCAACATAATTACAAGGTCATTTTTATGACCCGGCCAATCGAAGAGGTCGTTGCCTCACAACAGCAGATGGTGAACCGGCTGGGAACGAAAGGTGCCGAACTCGACCCCGAGCAACTACAGCGCGGTCTGACAGCGCACCGCGAAGAAACGCTGCTGTGGCTAGCGACCGCACCGCACATGAAATTCATCGAAATCGATTATCCCGCGCTGGTGCGGGATCCAGCAGTCGATTGTCTCGCGCCTCGTCCAGTTTCTCGGCGCGGAACAACTGCCCAACGAGACCGTGATGGCAGCGGTCGTCGACCCGTCGCTGTATCACCGAAAGCGTTAGCGCCCTGCGCACATCACTCGAAAGAGCATTTGCGAAGGGGGCGAGAAATGTCGTAATCGCATAACGACGGCGACAAGAAGCGCTACGGCGGCAAAGGCGTGACGAAAGCCGTCGCCGCCGTGAATGAAACGAATCGCGCCGGTCTTGCTCGGCTGTGATGCCCTCGTGCAGGCGAAACTCGATGCCAAAGTGAGCGGGTTCGACGGCACACCTAACAAAAGGAAGCTGGGCGTGAATGCATTGTTAGGCGTTTCCCTGGGAAGCGCGCACGTCGATCTCGCGGTCTTCTCACCCTGCGGCTGGCGTCGCTTTTTTGACTTTCGTCGCATTGCTCCTCGGGTCGTCTGCGATGGCGGGACGGAAACGCTCCCTTCGTCGATGCTTTACCCAAGCCAAAAATCCACAGCCACCCGGTCACTCCCATTTATGAGATGGCTAGATGGCTTCAAATTATTTAGGACCTTCGCCTCCCGCCTCCGGTAGTGACTCGTGAAAGGCCAGAAAAAACTTCTCACGAAGAGAAGCAAAGAAGGCCAAAACAATAAAAGGAAATTAAATATGAAAAAACGAAACATGACGTTCACGACAATTCTGCTGGTGCTTGGCTGCTTTGCGCTTTCGCCGGCGGCGAAAGCAGACTCGGCTATCGCGAGTTTATGGGCTATCGCGGGTTTCTGGCATGAAGATTATACCAGTACCGTCGGTGGTCCGCCATTTGAAACCTACACGCAATGGCACCTTGACGGGCTAGAAATTGAAACCCCTAACTTTCTAAATGCGGTGTGTATGGGGACTTGGACACATACGCAAGGGAGGACCTTCAAGCTGTTCCACGTGGGCTGGACCCCCGGTGGTATTCCTCCTGCCCCAACGAGCGTACGGTTCGAGTTGAGGGAACTAAATACAGTCAGCAAAGACGGCAACAGCTTCGACGGTACTTATGACCAGAAGTTCTTCGACGCGACTGGAAGCAAAGTCGCTGAGGACAAGGGCACGATCCATGCAACGCGCTTTTCCGTCGAAGACTAATCAATTGAAGCGCCGGGTTGATTAGCTGGTTTACGAGAGAGCCTCTTCGGTCGTCGTAAAAGCGCACCGGAGAGGCTTTTAAACCTTAAGGCGACCTGCGCCGCATCCTGATTTGCCGCGACAACATGCGCTCGGAGATCGCGTTCCACCCTGCAACCGCCGCGGCTCTTCGCTCCGCCCAATCCCGATTTATGAGATGGCGTCTAATTATTTGGGACCTTCGCCTTCCGCTTCCGGTAGTGACCGGTGAAAGGCTTTCTCACTATGAAAAACAAACGAACGAAAATAAAACTCCCATCCACCCATGGCGTCGCCCGCCGTTTGTTGAGCACGGCGGTGTGTTTGGGAGTGCTTATCCTGATTTGCTCCAGTGCGCTGTCGCAGAATCTGTTTATGTCTAGTAACGACGGGCAAACCGGCGTCATCTTTGAATTCACTCCAGGCGGAGTGCAAAGCACGTTTGCCTCGGGATTGAGTAATCCTCAAGGTCTGGCTTTTGACAGCACGGGCAATCTGTTTGTGGGGGATGCCGGCAGTGGCGCTATCTATAAATTTGCTCCCGACGGAATGCGCAGCACCTTCGCCCTGGGATTGAGTTCCCCGCTTGGCCTGGCCATTGACAGTGCGGGCAATCTGTTTGTGGCGGATTATGGCGACATCTATAAATTCACTCCGGACGGAGTGCGAACCACCTTTGCCTCAGGTTTGGAAGGGCCATGGGGTCTGGCTTGTGACAGCGCCGGCAATCTGTTTGTAACAGATGGGCTCGACATAGTGGCCCCCGGCCACGCCAATATTTATAAATTTACTCCGGATGGAGTGCGAACCACCTTTGCCTCGGGCCTGCTTGCACCAGAAGATCTGGCCTTTGATAGCGCGGGCAATCTGATTGTGCTGGAAGGGGGCGATATAGATGGCCTCGGCGCCGCCATCTATAAATTTACTCCGGAAGGAAAGCGAAGCACCGTTGCCTCCCCGTTCTTGTGTATTGGACCGGGTCTGGCCATCGACAACGCGGGCAATCTGTTGATGCCAAGTTGGTGCACCGCCGATATCTATAAATTTACTCCACAGGGGGTGGAAAGCACCTTTGCTTTAACTTCTGGGTCGGCGGGCTACCTCGCCTTCCAGTCGACACAAACTCCTACCCCGCCGGCTCTCGTGCCGGCTGTCACTGTCGGTGTGTCGACGAGCAGTGTTAATACGGGAGCTGATGCGACATTTACAATTTCAGCTTCAACAATTAATCCGTCCCAGGTCACGACGGTTCATTATGCGATGAGCGGCAAAGCGAAACCGGGAATGAACTACACCCTTAGTGGAGTTATGGGACAGGCTGACATCCCGGCCGGCGCATCCGCAACCGCGGTTACCCTGCATGCTACGACTGCGACGGGGAGAAAAAATATGAAAGCGACAATGAAGCTTAGCTCAGGGGCAAACTACAGATTGTCGAAGCCCAAGCAGGCTACAGTTACGATAGGTACCCTGACCAAGACTGCGGGATTTTTAACTCCGACAGGTCGCGAGCGGGCAGCCGCCTTCGGTCGCCGCGGCGACCTACGGCGAGCCAAGGGAGGAAACGAAGACCTTAGAAAACGACCGTGAACAGGGATTTCTAACAGGAGGTAGCAGAGGAAACTTCGAAAGCTTTCGCGAGCAGGCGGAGGTCTGATTGCTCTCCATCTCTGCCTGCTCGCGACCTGTCGGAGTTCTCTCCATTTGCGGCTGCCTGCTCGCGACCTTGTCGGAGTTGAAATTGCTCTCTTTAATTCCCTAAGTGCCCACGCGCCTCACAGAGGCGCGGCTACAGCGGCCATCCCTTGAAATAGGGCGCTGCGTCCCGTAGCAGTGAATGGATGCCGCCCGTTCTCGAACCCGCCAAGAAATCCCAGGCCAACCCAAGGGCGCGGCATTCCTTCACGCACCGGCTCCTCGTCAGTATAATCCGTTTGTTAATTGTGGTACTCGCTGCCGCCATCGTCGGGGGCGGTTGGTACCTGGCCAAGGAGGGATTTGGGCGGCAATGGCGAACTCTCGTGGTCGAAGAATTGCACAAGCGCGGAGTGGAAGCTTCGGTGCGCCGCCTGACCCTCGATCCCTTTCGCGGATTGGTCGCCCAGGACGTTCGGATCTATGATTATAAACATCGCGAAAACACAGTCGCCCTGATCAGCGAGGTCTCCCTTGATATCAATTACGCTGCCCTGCTGCAGCATCAGCCTTTCCTGAACGCGCTCGATCTGCGCAACGCGCAACTGACCCTTCGCCTGACGGATGCCGCCGGTAAAATTGACGAGGCCCAGCTAAAAAATTTCCGGGCCCATGTTTATTTCCCGCCTGAGCAGATTTACGTCAGCCAGGCCGAAGGAATTTTTTGCGGCATCCGCGTTTCGGCCACGGGCCAGCTGATCAAGAGGGCCAACACTCCGCCATCATCTCCGCTCTCGGACGAGGAGCGACAAAAACGGCTGGCCATCCTGCAGCGCGTCATCAGCGAACTGAAGAAATTTAGCTTCCTGTCTCAGCCGTCACTGCAGCTGAAATTCAGCGGCGATCTGGCCGACCTGGAGAATGCCCGAATTGAATCGACGCTTCGAAGTGAGCGGGTGCGGCGCGACAAATATGAGATGCACGATCTCCTGGCTACCGCCGAATTCGCCAACCAGGTTCTCAGTTTGACGCGCTACGAATGGAAAGATAATGCCGGGATGTTCTCAGCCGGGGGCACCTGGAATCGCCAAACCAGCGAGGCCCATTTTAAAGCGCGCAGTAACATCGATCTGAAGGCGTTTCTCGAGGCCTTCGGTTTTCGCGATCTGCTCGCTGATATGACTTTTTCTACTCCGCCCGCTCTCGAAATTTCGGGCGAGGGCGATCTGGGCGAGGGTCGCCCCCAATACAAGGTCATCGGCAACCTTTCCATCGGGAGTTTTGCCTATCGCACCGTCCCTTTCACCCAATTGAACGCCAATTTCTCGTGGGATGGCGAACACACCCTCGTGCGCGATATTCACGTCCAGAATCAGGGCGGGCAGCTGAGCGCAGAGCTGTTCGACGCGCCCAACGATTTCCGGCTGACTATTGATAGCACGATTAATCCGATCGGATTGCGCCCCTTTGTTTCGCCCGACGCTCGGCAATTCCTGAACGATTGGGAATGGCCGCACCCCCCGGCCGTCCACCTGGCCATTCGTGGTCAGGACCAGAGACCTGAAACATGGAAAGGCGAGGGCACGATTGCACTTGAGCGCACGCGCTTCCGCGGCGTCTGGATGAACAGCGCCAGTGCCAAAGTACCACTTCGGGGATGGCGCGGTATCCTATGACGATCTTCGGGTCACTCGCGACGAAGGCGTCGCGACGGGCAGTTTCACTTATGATTTCAAGAAACACGAAGTCCGGATCGCGAACATCAAGAGTTCGCTTCGTCCCGATGAGATTGCCTTTTGGATCGATCCGAAACTGCCAAAGACGATTGTGCCATATAAATTCCGGCAACCACCGAACGTCACGGCCGATGGCGTTTATCAATTCGACGGGGGCAAGAACACCCGGCTCGACATCGGCGTCGATGCCGCGGGCGGGATGGACTATGTCTTTCTCGGCAAGACTCTGCCCTTCGATCGCGTCTCGGGAAAATTGGTTTTCATGACGGATCGGCTCCAGCTCAATGAGCTGAAGAGCGACCTTTTCGGCGGAGTCGTGAGGGGCAACGCCGATATTTCGCTGGCCCGAAACGATCCCCGGTATCAAGCCAACATCGTGGCCAAACGAATCGACTTTCCGCGCGTGACCGATCTCTATTACCAATACAAGACCTCGCAAGGACAATTGCAGGGTGAGTACGATTTCACCGGCCTGGGCAGCGACGCGCGCAAGATGCGGGGCACGGGCAAGGTAGAAGTAATCAACGGCGATGTGTTCGCCATTCCGGTCTTTGGGCCGCTCTCCGAATTATTTAACAGCGTTTTGCCAGGAAGCGGATACAGCGTCGCCCACAAGGCCACGGCTGCCTTCACGATTAAGGACGGAACGATTCACACGGATGATTTCGAAGCCGCAGCCGGTCTCTTCAGCATGCTCGGCCATGGCGATATTCATTTTATGGACGACAAACTGGATTTCGATCTGCGGATGAACGCGAACGGCCCGGGCGTCGTGCTCACGCCCGTTTACAAGCTCTTTGAATACATCGGCGAAGGCAGTTTGAAGAAACCGGACTGGCACCCCAAGCGATTTTAGATTTTAGATTGCCGATTTTCGATTGGAAAGCTGTAGTGGCCGCCGTCCCGGCGGCGAATCTTGAGATCATGCCGCTGGGGACAGCGGCCTCTACAATTAAATGACAAGGATTCTTCTCGGCCCCACGTGTCGATCGCCGGCGGCACCCACCTCGCGATCGAACGCGCACGGGAAGAGAACCGATGAAAAATGACGAATGACGAATGTCTAATGCCGAAGGAATGCCGAAATCCGAATGACTAAAAAAGAGCTGACTCTCGCTTCGTCATTTAACCATTTGGACTTCATTCGTCATTCGTCATTCGTCATTCGTCATTCGTCATTCGTCATTCGTCATTCGCCTGTCGCGCCGTAGCCCTGCGAAGGCGGGCGCTTCGGTCAATTCAGGAAACGGATGGTGAATGGATAGCGGTAAAGCTTCCCCTCGCTCGCCTTGAGCGATGCCACAATTACGAGGATCGTGTTCAGGACCCAGAGCAGAATCAGGATTGGGATTCCAATCAGGACAAAGCAAAGCACGCCGGCGATGGCATCGTAAATCAACATCGATAACTGGAAGTTTAACGACTCCTTGCCGTGGGCATCGATTTCCGGAGATTCGGCCCGCTTCATCAGCCAGACAATCAGTGGTCCGAGAATGTGCCCGAGAAAGTGAAAGAAAAGTCCGAGCAACGCGCTGGCGTGACAAAGAACCGTCCAGGTACGGATGTCGGACTGCGACGCGGTTGGCGGCGGCGGTGCCGGTGGCGGCGATGCTTCCACGGAATCAATCCTTAACGCGTTCGATGTGCGCGCCAAGTTCGCTCAATTTTTCATCAAGATGTTCGTAGCCGCGATCGATGTGGTAAACGCGGCTGACCTCGGTAATTCCATCCGCCTTTAGCCCGGCCAAAACCAGTGCGGCCGACGCGCGCAGATCACTCGCCATGACGGGCGCGCCGAAAAGCTGGTCGACGCCTTTGATCACCGCGGTCGGCCCTTCCAAATCGACATGCGCGCCCATCCGTTTGAGTTCGGCCACGTGCATGTAGCGCTGCGGGAAAATATTTTCCGTAATGACGCTGATCCCTTTGGTCGTGGAAAGAAGCGCGCACATCTGCGCCTGCATATCCGTGGGAAAACCGGGATATGGCTCCGTCACCAACTCGAGCGCTTTGGTGCGTGCCGTTCGGAGCAATGGAAACCGAATGATCGTCGGTCGTCAATCCGAAATCCACAACTCGACAACGCGGTCGTGACCGATCGGATGTGCTCGGGCTCGACCCGCTTCACCGTGATGCCTTTGCCGCAAATCGCGCCGGCTACCAGAAAGGTTCCGGCTTCGATCCGGTCGGGAATAATGTCGTGCTCGGCGCCGTGCAGTTCCGACACTCCCTCGATGATGAGGCGCCGGGTTCCCGCGCCTTCGATCTTCGCGCCCATCTTGTTAAGAAAATTAGCGAGGTCGACCACTTCCGGTTCCTGCGCGGCCCCCTCAATCACGGTCGTCCCTTCGGCCAGAACCGCAGCCATCATGACGTTGTCCGTTCCGAGAACGGTGGGCCCGAATTTCCCGCGCAAATTGATGACCGCGCCCTTTAATTTCGGCGCGAATACTTTCACGTTTCCGCCTTCCACCCGCACCGCCGCACCCAGCGCTTCAAAACCTTTTAAATGTAAGTCGATCGGCCGATCACCGATGACGCAGCCTCCCGGCATCGAGACGGTTGCTTCTTTGCAACGGCCCAGCAACGGTCCGATCACGCAAACCGAAGCGCGCATCTTGCGAACCACTTCGTAGGGCGCGACCGAATCGATTTTTTCCGCCGTCACGCTGACGGTACCGCTGGCCCGTTCCACCTGCGCGCCGAGGTGGGTTAGGATTTGCAGCATGTAATGCGTGTCGCTGAGGTCCGGCACGCGACGGAGGATGCATGGCTCCCGCGTCAGCAGCGTCGCCGCCAGAATCGGCAGGGCCGAGTTCTTCGAGCCGCTGATCTTGATCGCACCCGAAAGCGGATGACCGCCGTGAATGAGAATCTTATCCATACCTGGCAAACAGAAAGCGAGGGGTACCTGAATAATCGTTTTTCGAGGCAATGTCGTGATAATTCTTTTGCCCCAGGCACTCCCGGAGTGGTTCGCTCTGGCCGACCCCGATTTCCAGCGCAAGTAAGGCCCCCGGGCCGAAGGCGCGGCGGCGCCTCCTCAATGAGCCGGCGAGTCAATTCGTCACCCTGTTCACCTCCAAAAAGAGCGATTTCCGGATCGTTCAGGACCTCACGGGATAGACTATCCCGCTCCGGCCGAGCCACATATGGCAGGTTGGCCACGATTAGGTCAAACGCGCCCTTCAGTGGTTCGAGCAAATCGCCGCTCACGAATTGAACGCGGTCGCTCAATCCGAGCCGACCAGCGTTTTCGCGCGCCAGCGCCAGCGCCTCTTCCGAGAGATCGACCCCGGACACGGCCGCTTCCGGAAAGTGCGTGGCCAGACTGAGAGCAATGACCCCGCTGCCGGTTCCGACGTCGAGAATGGTTGATGGCTGATGGTTGATGGTTGATTGAATGACGAGCTCAACCAGCTCCTCGGTTTCGGGCCGGGGAACCAGAGCGCGCCGGTCGCAAAGGAAGATTTGTCCGCAGAATTCGACGGTCCCAAGCAAATGTTGGAGCGGCTCGCCCTGTCCCCGGCGCCTGACCAAATCGCGCAGCGGAGCCAGTTCCGGTTCGGTCAGTTTGCGCTCAAACTCGAGATAAAGCTCCAGCCGTTTCTGTCCGAGGACGTGGGCGAGCAGATGCTCGGCATTCAATCGCGGCTTCTCGATCTTGCGTTGCTCGAGATAGCCGGTGCTTGATCGCAGGACTTCCAGGAGTGTCATGGACAACCCGATGGTGTAGCAGCCGGCCTGCGGCCGGTTCGCACGGCGCACAGCGCCGTGGCTACATAATTAGCTCTCACGCCAGGGCCGTTTCTTTCAATCTCTCTGCAAAATCGGCCGTTTGCAGCGCCTGGATCATCTCGGCCAGGTCGCCCTCCATCACACGATCGAGATTGTACAAGGTCAAACCAATGCGATGATCGGTCACTCGATTCTGCGGAAAATTATAGGTGCGGATCTTCTCCTCCCGCCCACCTGAGCCGATCTGGCTGTTGCGCGCCGCCGAGTACTTGGCCTCTTCTTCCCGCTTCTTTTCCTCGAGCAGACGGGCGCGCAAAATCTTGAGCGCTTTCTCCTTATTCTTCTGCTGACTGCGCCCGTCCTGGCAGCGAACAATCCGGCCCGTCGGGATGTGCAAGACTTGCACGGCCGAGTCGGTCGTATTCACGCCTTGTCCGCCCGGGCCGCCGGCGCGGCAAACTTCGATGCGCAGATCTTCCGGCTTCAGCTCGATATCGACATCCTCGGCCTCCGGCAAAACCGCGACCGTCGCGGTGGAAGTATGAATGCGACCCTGCGCTTCGGTGGCCGGGACTCGCTGCACCCGGTGCACGCCGCTTTCGTAGCGCAACTTGCGGAAGACGGCCTCCCCGGAAACTCTGAAAATCACTTCCTTCAAGCCGCCCAGTTCTGATGGACTCGACTCGAGATCTTCAGTCTTCAGTCCCGCTGATTCGGCGTAGCGGAGGTACATCCGGTAGAGATCGGCCGCGAAGATGGCTGCTTCGCTACCACCCGTGCCGGCGCGAATCTCGATGATCGCGTCACGCTCCTCGGTTTCGTCGGAAGGCAGGAGCGCGATTTGAATTTCGCGTTCCAAATCGGCGACCTGCTTTTCCAACTGCGGAATTTCTTCCACGGCCATTTCTGCCATATCCGCATCGCCGGCCGAGGCGAGCTCCCGCGCCTCCTGCAAATGCTTTTGCACCGCCTGCAATTGGTCCCATCGGGCCAGCACCTGCTTCGTGTTGGAGTGCTCCCGCATAATCTCACTCGCGCGTTTACGATTGGAGAAAAGCGACGGATCTGCGATGTCCCGCTCCAGTTCTACGAAGCGTTCGCGTTTCCGGGTGATTAAGAAGTTAAAGTCCATGTTCCTGTAGCGGCGGTCTCCGACCGTCGCATCTAAAACGGCCCCGAAAGCGTTCGGGGCCGCTACAGTCCCCCTAAGCTTTCTTGGGAGGTACGAACCGCCTTGGTGCTGCCGTAACGGCGCGCGAATTTCTCGACCCGGCCGGCGGTGTCGACAAACTTCTGTTCGCCCGTGAAAAACGGATGGCAAGCGGCGCAGATGCCGATTCTAATATCGGGACG
Organism: uncultured Verrucomicrobiae bacterium; assembly: GCA_963788855.1. Classification (GTDB taxonomy): domain Bacteria; phylum Verrucomicrobiota; class Verrucomicrobiia; order Chthoniobacterales; family UBA10450; genus CAWBIE01. The sequence continues at coordinate 26,680 of CAWBIE010000001.1, read as the reverse complement.
CGTCGAACGAGTGTGATACACCGCGCCGCACGCACAAACGATATCGGTCAGTTGATAATCAGGATGAATGCCCGCTTTCATTTTCAGGAATGAGCGCGAAATCTACGCGGAAGGACGGGTCCGCGCAAGGGGGGATATGGCCCGATCCGCTCCTCGCCCAATGGCAGGAAACACTCGCCGTCCGGCCTGGCTCTGCCGCCATTTTGAACACGCAGGGAGAGATCCTGCGGACCTTCCGTCAAATCGACGAACAAGCGCGCCATTTTGAATCCAGAATCGAGAAAATCGCCGCTGGTCATGTGCTGGCGGTGCAAATCGGCAATCATCCCGACTGGCCTTCGCTCCTGCTCGCCGGTTTGCGTCGCGGAGTCGTCGTCCTTCCCCTCGAAACCTCGATCGGCCAGCAGGAACGTGAAATCGCGCTCGAGATTTGCCAGGCGGTTTCTGTAGTGACGGCCGTCCCCGGCCGTACTGTATTAGAAATTACGCGGCTGAGGACAGCAGCCTCTACAGAAGAGATATCCTGGGACGGTCGACCGCCATCGTTTTTGAAACTGACTTCCGGAACAACTGCCCGGCCGCGCGCGATTCGTTTCCGCAGCGATCAGTTGTTGGCCGATTGCGATAACATCTGTGCAACGATGGGCATGACTGCCGCCGACTTGAACTTCGGAGTGATCCCGGTTTCGCATTCCTACGGATTTAGCAATCTTCTCACCCCGCTGATCGCCCGGGGCGTCCCCATGGTGATGAGCCGCGATCGATTGCCGCGCGCCGTGCTCGAAGACCTGGCACGCACCAGCGCGACGATTTTCCCGGGAATGCCCGTATTTTACCAGGCGTTTTGCGAGATGAATGATCTGCCTCCCTTACCGAATCTGCGTCTTTGCATTTCCGCAGGAGCGCCCCTGCCGGCCACAATCTCCAGAACGTTTCATGAGAAATTCAGTCGACCGATCCACACCTTCTATGGTTCATCCGAATGCGGAGGAATTTGTTATGACCGCACCGGCCTTGACGGCGAAGAAGGTTTCGTCGGTTCCCCGATGAACGGCGTCGAGTTGGAGACTCTCGATCCCGAAAGCCGGGCCCAGCCAGGTGCGGGTGCGCAGCGCCGCTGTCGGGGACGGCTACTTTCCCGAACCCGATGAAACCAAACTGGCCGGCGGCACATTCATTCCGGATGATCTTCTCTCGCAAGAGGATTCCGGTTTCAGAATTGTCGGTCGCGTCTCAGATTTGATTAATGTCGCAGGCAAGAAGGTCAATCCGGCGGAAGTAGAGGCCCACCTGCTGACATTTGCCGGCGTAAGGCAGGCAATTGTTTTCGGGAGGAGATCGTCCCGGCGCAACGAGGAAGTGGCGGCCTGCGTCGTCGCGGAATCCGACCTCGCCGAGTCCGATCTCTTAAAGTTTTGCCGGACCGGCTTAAGTGGGTGGCAGGTGCCAAAGCGGATCTTCCTGGTCGATGAAATTCCCGTGAACGAGCGAGGTAAGACCAGCCGTCGCGAGCTCGGGCTTCGCTTTGCCGACCGGTAGACCCGGCGGAGTGCAACCCTCCCGGTGGTTATTGCCTCTAGAAAATACTTTGCATTTGCCGAGAAGCGGGCATTCGTAATGGGCAAACCGGTGCAGGAGGGCAACCGCCGCTCCGCCCGTTGGCCAATCGCAACCATGGATCCAGCAACCTCGAGTGATGCCCGTATTCTGGTGTTGGAGCCGGATGAACCACTGGCTGCCGCCATTCTCAACGCTCTGCGCGAGATCGCGCCCGCAGCCACGGTTGATCTGGCCAGTTCCCTGGAGGAGGCACAACAGATGGCTTTGGGCACCAAGCCGGACTTGTTCGTTCTCGATGTCGATGCGACCTACGACCTTGGTCAGGATTTTCTTTACGACCTGCGCACAAGTCATCCGCACGCGCGCGCCATTATCCTGACCGCGGTTCATCTCGCGGCCGCTCGCGAAAGGGCGGCCGGAATCGGTGCCATTCACTTCCTCGAGAAACCGTTCCCGCATGGCGATTTCGTGGACCTGGTTCAGGCGCTCTTGCGACCTTCAACGAAACCCGACAGCGAGAAGTTTCAGGGAACGCTCAGCGATCTGCACATGGCGGACATTATTCAGCTGAAGTGCATGAGCGGTGCGACTGCAGCCATCGAGCTCACCGCCCCAAGCGGCGAAAAAGGCCGCGTTTATTTTGAGAACGGCCAGGTGCGTCATGCGACCGCACCCGGCAAGGAAGGGACGGCCGCCTTTAACGAGATCGTTACCTGGAAAGGCGGAATGATTTCCGAAGTCGCGGCAGGCGAGAGTCCCCGCAGCATCAACCTTGATTGGCAGGTTCTCCTTATGGAGGCGATGCGCAAGATGGACGAAGCAGCGGGTACTTCCCGCGCGCGCCCGGCGCCGACCAGATCCTATTCCAGGCGCAAGGTGCTCGTGATCGATGACAGCTTGATGCTGCTCAGCTTTGTGAAAGAAATTCTCACGGAGGCCAATTACGAAGTGACGACCGCTCCGACCGCCCGGGAAAGCCTGGTCGCAGTTAAGGACGATCCACCGGATCTGATTCTGCTCGATTACGTGTTGCCGGATATGAAGGGTGACGAGGTCAGCCGGAAACTGGGGGAAGATCCGGAATCGGCGCATATTCCGATCGTTTATATGTCCGGCTTCGGAACCGATCTGCGGCTGGACCCGACGGTTAACCCGAACCTTATTGGGTCCTTGAATAAACCATTCACTTCGGATTTGCTTATAGAAACTGTGGAAACGCACATGCCAAAATCGCCGAACGATCCACATCCGCCCGAGGATGCAATGGAAGTGGAAGCGGCTGACGTTGAAGAACCGCAACCGGTTTACGCGGCTGAAGAAGAAGTCGCCGAGGTTCCGGTGACCGAACAACCCGCTCCTCAGGCTGACGAATGGTGGACCCCGCCGCCGGCCAAGGAGACCTGGGGCGAAATGGCATCGTTCGCTCCCGGCAACGCTGTCGAGCAGGATCATCCGATTCCAAATTTCGAGCCCGCGACTGAAGCGACGCCTTATCCCGCAACGGCCGAGACGGCAGGTTTGCCGGGCGAATTCCCGGCCGATGCCGTCTATTTTTGCGGAGACACAGGGTTCTTCCCCCTCAATTGGGCACTGCAAACCATCGCCCGAGAGAAGCTGACTGGAGCGCTGCGTTGCTTGTGGGGCGCGGAGTCGATCGATCTTCTGACCAGAGACGGTGAGGTGGTGCTGGCTACATCAAACGATCCGGAGCTGTATTGCTCCGACGCGCCCATCACGCTGGCCAATGTCGCAGCGGAGAAAATTGCCGAAGCGCGAGCCCGGCAGCGCGAAACAGGTTGTCCGCTGTTCATCACGCTGGCCAAAGGCGGCTTGCTCCTGCAGGAACCGGCGGCGCAATTGGTGCAACATTACGGCCAGAAGCTTTTTTCGCAGTTATGGAGCGCGCCCCGCGTGCGTTTTGCTTTTGAGCAGAGCGTCTCGTTACCGGACTACGCCACGGACATCCTGGCCGATGGCGACGTCGATCAATGGGCCCTCGCAACTTTGCGTCTGGTTCAAGCCCAGGACCTGGGCGACCAGACGAACTACGATCCCGCCAGTATCCCCGCCTACACCCGCGATGGATTTGAGCGCGTCCAGAACCTGCGGCTCACCGTGGCGGAAGCGCAATTCGCCTCGCAATTCAACGGGGCTCGCTCGGTCCAGCAGATTGCCAAGAACTTGCGCCTCGATCTAAAATTTTCCCGCCTCACACTCTTCCGATTCCTCGCGCTCGAAATTGTGGAATGCTGGCCGCCAACCACAGCGGCCAAAGTGGAACGCAAAGGCGTTCTGCAGCGTCTCACGCGTTCGATCGGAATGGGCGAGTAGCCGGGAAAGGTCTCGATGCAATCCAAAGCTGAATCTTCGTCGCCAGATGCCGCGACTAATATTATTCAGCTGCCCGACACGGTCGCCGATGCGCCCAGGAAAAAGTTCTCCGCGCCCGGGAATTTCATCAACCGCGAATTAAGCTGGCTCGAGTTCAACCGCCGCGTTCTGGAAGAAGCGCAGGATGCGACCCAGCCCCTCATCGAGCGGGTTAAGTTTCTCACCATCTTCAGTTCGAACCTCGACGAATTCTTTGAGATTCGCGTAGCCGGCATCAAGCAACAGATCGAAAGCGAAACCAGCGATGTCGGCCCGGACGGGCTAAGTCCGACGGAAACATTCAACGCCATCCAGCGCATCGCCCGCGAACTTGTCGCTGCGGAATACGCGCTCTGGAACGACGACCTGGCGCCTCAATTGGCCAAGAATGGCATACGCCTGCACGACGTTGCCCAGCTAAACGCGAAACGCGCCGCCTGGGCCCGCCGCTTTTTCCAGGAGGAAGTCTTCCCCATGCTCACGCCCCTCGCGGTCGACGCGAGCCATCCGTTCCCGCAACTCTTAAATAAGAGTCACAATTTGCTGGTCCGTGCCAAGACCGAGCGGGGCGGCGAGTTGCTTCACGCCATCGTGCAGGTTCCACGCGTGCTGCCGCGGCTGATTTTAATGCCCCGGAGCAAGGGCGAAGACGAGCCGTGGGACTACATTTATCTCGCCTCCCTGATCAAGCATCACATCGGAGATCTCTTCCCCGGCCTGATCCTGGATGGCGTTCATGCCTTCCGGGTCACGCGCAACAGCGACCTCTATATAGATGACGAAGAAGCGGATAACCTGCTGCGCAGCATCGAGCACGAGCTGCGCCGGTCCAGCCGCGGCGATGCGGTCCGTCTCGAGGTCGAGGCCGATTGCCCGAAGGATTTTCGCGAATTGCTCCTTGAGTTTTTCGATCTGGGCGAGGCGGATCTCTACAAGGTGAACGGCCCGCTTTCCATGACCCATCTGATGCCGCTGGTGACAAACGACGCCTTTGCCAGGTTCAAGGACCGCCTCTTCCAGCCGGTTCGCGATCCGGCCCTCCCGCCGCATGCCAACATCTTTGACGTGATGCGGAAACAAGACATCCTGTTGCACCATCCCTACGATAGCTACGATCCGATTGTCGAACTGATCGAAAGCGCGGCCAAGGATCCCCAGGTTTTCGCGATCAAGATCACGCTTTACCGGACGAGCGGCGATTCGCCCGTCGTCGAAGCGCTCATTCACGCCGCCAGTGCCGGCAAACAGGTCACGGCCCTGGTGGAACTGCGCGCCCGGTTCGATGAGGCGGCTAATATCCAGTGGGCTCGACGGTTGGAGGAGGCAGGGGCTCAAGTCGTCTACGGCGTGGTTGGCCTGAAAACGCATTGCAAGGCGCTTCTCATCGTGCGGCGTGATGTCGATCGCCTGCGGCGCTATGTGCACCTGGGGACGGGAAACTATCACCCGCGTACCGCGCGTATTTACACGGATTTCAGTCTGCTCACGACGAATCCCAAGCTAACCGAAGAACTGGCCATCGTCTTCAATACCTTGACTGGCCTGGCCGGGTATCCGGGCATGGAAAAGCTGATCGTCGCGCCCTTCGACATGAACCGGCGTTTGATTGCTTTCATTGAACACGAGCGCGATCACGGAGCTGCTGGGAAACCCGCGCACATGATCATCAAGCTAAACGCCCTGGTCGATCAGGAGATCATAGAAAAACTTTATGAAGCCTCCTGCGCCGGCGTGAAGATCGACCTGATCATTCGCGGAATTTGCTGCCTGCGACCGGGCGTTCCGGGTCTGAGCGAAAATATTCGCGTCGTCAGCATCGTCGGACGATTTCTCGAGCATAGCCGCGCTTATTATTTCGAGAACGCCGGCGATCCCGTGCTTTATCTCTCGAGCGCTGACTGGATGCCCCGTAATTTTCTTCGTCGCGTGGAAGTCGCTTTTCCCATCGAGGATCCGGTTCTGCGCAAAAGAATCATTAATGAAATTCTGCCTCGTTACCTGCAGGACACGGTCAAGGCCCGTGAGTTGGGGCCCGACGGAACGTACGTGCGTTTACAGCCGCGCGAGGGCGAAGCCCCCTCCCAGGCACAATTGTATTTCCGCCAGAGCTCGCGCAAAGAGGCCAAGCGCCTGGCCGAATCGAAAAAATCCAGAGCCGCCAAGTTGGTCCCAATCAAAGCGCCACCCAAACCGTCTTGAGAAAAAAAAAGATTCTCGTTATCGATATCGGCGGGACCCAGGTAAAGCTGATGATTTCGCGCGGCAACCGGCGGAAGTTTCCTTCCGGCCCACGCATGACGCCGAAGCAGATGGTCACGAAAATCAAAACCACGGTGGTCGATTGGGACTTCAACGTCATCTCCATTGGTTTTCCTTCCCCTGTCCACCGAGGGCGAATCATGAGAGATCCGAAGCATCTCGGCAAAGGCTGGGAGGGCTTTAACTTCGCGAAGAGTTTTCGCAAACCGGTTCACGTCATCAACGACGCCGCCATGCAGGCGCTCGGAAGTTACCGTGGTGGTCGCATGCTTTTCCTCGGTCTCGGGACCGGTCTCGGTTCCGCCATGGTTTACGAGAAAACCTTGCTTTCACTCGAGCTGGGCGATTTGCCTTATCGTGACGGCAAAATCATCGAGCAGTATCTGGGTAAACCCGGCCTGGCCAAATTTGGCGTCTCAGCCTGGAAAAAAGAAGTGAAACACGCCGTTCAGCAACTCAAGCGTTCCTTCATCGCAGATTACGTCGTGCTGGGCGGCGGCAATGCAAAGCGATTTGCGCGATTGCCCGACGGAGTGGTCGCCGGACACAATCGCAATGCGTTTCTCGGAGGGGTCCGGCTCTGGGAAACGGACGCCCGCACGCGCCGGAAAAAATGGCGCGTCGTTTAAGACGAGCCAGACCACCGATAGTGGTGTCGATATCATGAATCTTTACTTCCTCAGGCACGGCGAAGCGGATTGGCCCGGCTGGAATAAGCCCGACGATGAGCGCCCGCTCACCAAACGCGGAAAAAAGGAAATGACCAGAATCGCGCAGTTTTTCGAACGCCTCGATCTGCAATTGGATCAAATCGTGACCAGTCCGCTCCCTCGAGCCGAACAAACTGCCCGGATCGTGGCCGAAAGTCTCGGATTGAAAGCGCCCGAAGACGAACTCCTGCAGCCCGGCTTCGGAGACCGCGAGTTGAAACAGTTGCTCAAGAAGTATCCGGTTGAGAACCTCATGATCGTTGGCCACGAGCCCGATTTCTCGGCTGTGATTTCATCGCTCACCGGCGCGTCGCTGAAATTATCGAAGGCCGGTTGCGCACTGGTGGATCTGGACGCTCCAACCATGCAAGGCCGATTGCTCTGGCTATTTCCGCCCAGGGTGGCGAAGGCCGCGAAAGGCTGAACTACGGTTTGCCCGAGGCGGATGAGCCGGCCAATTGCGCGCCGGGGCTGATCAACTTTCCGGCGAACGATGCCGGCCTTCCTTTCGCCCAATTCTCAAGCCACCACGCCACACGTGCACCGAAATCGCGTGGCCGTTCCGCAAAAAAACGCTGCGCCAGCTCCGCCGCTGCGCGCTGTAAATCCGATCCGCTCGTCTCGATTACGGCGAGAAGTTCCCGCCCTTCGCGCTCCAAAATCGAATGCCCTCGCTCCTGCCGCAGCCGGTCGCCTAGAAAACTTAAATCGTGAGCGCGACCGAGCATATCTCCTACGGCGTTTAGTTCGTCGGCAAGATTCTTGAGCACCACCGCATCGACCGGACTGAGAATGCGAAGCTGATACCAAAGCTGCTTCGCTCGGCCGCGAAAGGCGTGGAAGTCCTCCGCCGCGCCCGTCTCCTTCGCCTCGGCCAGCGCATCGCGTCCGCCCTTGTAGCTTTCCTGGACAGCATCGCGTAGCTCCTCGGACTCGAATCCGCCCACCACCCAGGCATCGACATCATCGCGCGCTTGCCGCAGCATCGGAATGGCTTGGGCCTGCCACTCGGCGAAGGCCGCCACCACATTTTCCAACTCCAACATGAGCAATTCCTCAACGTGCTGGTAACTGCGACGCTTGCGGCGTTTCGAAATCGCCTGCAACTGTTGCACCGTCTGCAAACGCGCTTCCGCGTCGCGAATTTCCGAGATCAGCCGTCCCACGTCCCGCAAACAATGATCCTGCCTCTTGAAGAGACCATGGCCGATTTCCTTTCTCACCAGGTGCAGCGCCGCTCGCGCCTTCTTAAGATGTTTCCGCGTTTCATGCACCGGTGTGTCGTCCGTTTCCTTGTCGCCGGTGACAATTCCAAGCGCGAGATCGATTTGCTTGCCGCAGATTCTGCGCAGGTTCTCTCCCAGCCGTTCATCGCGTCGTAATTCGTAGCTCATAAGGGCAACGCCTATTCGCAGGCCAGTCTTACGTTACTGTAGCGCGACTTGCCGCTCACTTCCGCGGCAAACCAGTCCGGCGCTTCGAATCTCTCGCACTGGGTCTCGTCGTCAAACTCGACCTCCGCCACGATCAGCCCCTTGTTTATTCCGGCATAAATATCCACTTCGATCACATGGTCACCGTAGGGGACATCGTAACGCGTTTTCCTGAGACGCCGTCCCTCTGTCGTAGGCCAAAGTTCCACGAATTGTTCGGCCGCCAGCACGATCTCCCATTCCTGGCGCCTGATCCCGCGGCCCCGCTTGAAGGTGAGCGAATATTCGGTGCCCGCCTTGCGCAAACGGACCTGCGTGCCGTCGCGCTTGACCGCAAAGTATCCCTGTTCGATCGGCCGGCTCTCACAGTCTTTTAAATTTGGAGGCAGCTCTTTAACCAAAAACTTTCGTTCGATCTCATGAAAAGTTTTTGGACGCACGTAATCGAGAGGCATAGGCACGAGGCAGCAGTCTTCAATATTTCGCGACCGCAAAGCAAGCCGGACTTCAACAGATCGCCATCGGGCTGTGAATAACTTAAGCGCCTTCGCTCCCCGTTTCTTTCACTATCGCAGCCAGGGCAGATCGCCGGCGGCGTCCTGAAGTTTGGATGTTGGAGCTCAGTTCTTGGAATTTCCGGCCAGGCCGGTACCAGGGAGGGGACTCGAACCCCTAATCCTTTCGGAACCAGATCCTAAGTCTGGCGCGTCTGCCAATTTCGCCACCCTGGTTCGGACCAGTCGCTACTTCCCGCGTGAATTCTAGCACAACCGCCGCGTTTGCCCCAGCCCTCTATTCGAACGGCGCGACGCGCCAGGCTTACACTCGCCTGATCAAGCGTTGAGGTTCGCAGCTTACCGGGTCTGGTACCTTCTTGTCGTTTACGGCTTTTCTTTAGCCGAAACGAAAACACGAAAAGGTCGTTTCTCCTGGGTCCCTGAGGGGAAGAGGCCCGAACCTTTTTAACAATGACGGCACGAATGCCAGAAACCAGCAGCTCTCTGACTTTTAACAGTCGAGAAAGCTTCACCCTCAACTGTTAAATGTTTGGAGCGACCGCACGTCTTCCCAGATCGACGGCTGGTTTCACTGCAGATTAGACGCGCGGGCTATTCCGACGGCCGTGGCTTTTCTGGCGGTTGCACCGGCGGTTGTCGACCCGCGAAGAGGCGCTCGATGACGTAAAATGTCACGGGAATCAGAAAGATAGCGATTCCTGAAGCGGCGAGCATTCCGCCGATAACGGTCGACCCGAGGACGCGACGGGCGACCGCACCCGAACCACTGGCGAACCACAGCGGCAAACAGCCGAAGATAAATGCAAATGATGTCATCAAGATCGGCCGCAGGCGAAGGCGCGCGCCTTCGAGTGCCGCGTCGAGCAGCGGTTTGCCTTTTTCGTATTCGTCCTTGGCGAACTCGACGATAAGGATGGCGTTCTTCGCGGCGAGACCGATGAGCATAACCAAACCGATTTGCGCATAAACGTTGTTTTGCATTCCCCGCAACCAAAGCGCCAAAAACGCGCCGAACACCGCGACCGGCGTGCCTAACAAAACGCTGAACGGTAGCGACCAGCTTTCGTAGAGCGCAGCCAGAATGAGAAATACAAAAACGAGCGAGATTCCGAAGATCGTTGCCGGTGAAACTCCCTGTTGAGCCTTCTTCTCTTGATACGAGATGCCCAGGTAATCGTAGCCCATTTCGTTAGGCATGGTTTGTCGAAAAACTTCTTCGAGCGCCGCCATCGCCTGATTTGAGCTGTAACCGGACGCGGCCGAGCCGTTGATCTGAGCGGAGCGATATTCGTTATAACGCAAAGTGAATTCCGGGCCGGCGACATCTTTGATGCTTGAGATGGCATCCAGCGGCACGGGATCGCCATCGGAATTGCGGACGAAGAACTGACCCACATTCTTCGCATCGGTGCGGTAATCGCCTTCCGCCTCGATGTAAGTCTGCCAGGTTCGGCCGAAGCGGTTGAAATAGTTCACGAAATATCCGCCCATGAATGTCTGCAGCGTTTGATATACCGAGGTCAGATCGATTCCCTGCTTAATCACTTTGTCGCGGTCGACGTTTACGAAGATCTGCGGAACATTCGGCTGGAACGTCGGAATGAGAGTGCCGAGCTCGGGGCGCTTGCGCGCCGCGGCGAGAAACGTTTGCATGTTTTGAGCGAGAAAGCCGACGTCTTTTCCGGCGCGATCCTCGAGCACAAACGTGAATCCACCCGATGTGCCGACACCCGGAATCGCCGGTGGCGGGAAAGCAAAGGCGATTCCTTCGCTGAGGCTTCCGAGGTACTTATTCAGTCGCGCCTTAATTGCGTCGTATTGTTCCTCCGGCTTGGTTCGTTCGCTCCACGGCTTGAACGTGACAAAGAAAAAGGCGTGGTAAGTGTCGTAGACCAAACTCAGCAAACTAAACCCAACGACACTGGTGGTGTATTGCACGCCCGGTGTCTGTTTCAGGAAATCCTCGATCTCTCGACAGACTTTATCGGTGCGCTCAAGCGAGGCCGCGTCGGGTAACTGCAGCGCCACAAACACGTAACCCTGATCTTCCTCCGGCAAAAACGCGCTCGGCAATTTCGATCCGAAAAAACCCGCTCCGACGGCAAGCACGGCGAGCAGTGCGAAACTGAGCACCGCTTTCCGGATCGCCAGTCGCGACCAGTTTACATAGCCGTGCGTCGCGCTGCCAAACACGCGATTAAATCGATCGTAAAACCAACCGAGAGGACCCCGAACTTTTTTTCGGGGCCGAAGCAGGATCGACGAAAGCGCGGGACTAAGAGACAGCGCGTTGAACGCGGAAAGGATCACTGAGATCGCAATCGTTAAGGCGAATTGTTGGTAAAGCCGGCCGGTGATACCGGGAAGGAATGCTGTTGGAACGAATACCGCCGACAACACGAGCGCGATACCAATCACTGGTCCCGATACTTCGCGCATCGCCTGAAGCGTCGCCTCGCGGGGGGCCATTCCTTCTTCGATGTGACGCTCGACCGCTTCGACAACGACAATCGCATCATCCACCACCAGACCGATTGCGAGTACAAGACCGAAGAGCGACAGCGTGTTGATCGAAAATCCGAACAATGGGAACAAGACGAAAGTGCCGATCAGTGAAACCGGGACTGCGCATAGCGGAATCAGCGTGGCACGCCAGCCTTGGAGAAAAATGAAAACGACGAGCACCACCAGGGCGAGAGCTTCGAACAGCGTTTTGACAATTTCCCGTATGCCTTCGGTGACAGCGAGTGTTTGATCGAGCGAAACCGCGGATTCGATATCCGCTGGAAACCGCTGTTTGGCTTCCGCCATCAATTTGCGAACGCCTTGGGCGGCTTTGACCGCATTAGTTCCAGGCAGCTGGTAACACGCGATAATGGCAGAGGGCTGCCCGTTCAGGCGACCCTTGACGTTGTAAGTTTGCGCACCGAGTTCGATCCGCGCGATATCTTTCACCCTAACGAATGAGCCGTCCGCATTCGCACGCACGACGATCTCGCCGAATTCTTCGGGCGTTTGCAAACGTCCTTGCGCCCGCACGGTATAAGTGAATTTCTCCCCGCTCGGAATCGGTTCGCCCCCGACCTGTCCGGCGGGATTAACCGTGTTTTGCTTTTGCACTGCGGAAATAATGTCCGGAACGGTGATCCCAAGCTTGGCGAGTTGATCGGGCTTAACCCAAAGCCGCATGGCGTATTGGCCGGCGCCGAACACAGCCACATTGCCGATTCCAGGAACGCGCGTCAGCTGATCAACCAGGTTGATGTAAGCATAATTCGCCAGAAATGTTCCGTTGTATGTTCCCTTCGGCGAATAAAGCCCCACCAGTAGCAATGGCGCCGTCGTCGATTTCTTCACCGTGACGCCGTAGTTGTTCACGTCCGCGGGCAATTGGGATTGCGCCTGCGACACGCGCAGCTGCGTCAGGACGTGATCGATGTTCGGATCCGTCGCGACATCGAAATCGACGATCAACCGGATGTCGCCGCTGTTGGCGTTGACCGAGTACATGTAATTCATGTTGTCCACGCCACTCATCTGTTGCTCGATCGGTGCCGCCACGGATTGCTCGACCGTCAACGCGTCCGCGCCGGTATAATGCGTTTGCACCTGGATTTCCGGCGGCGCGATCTGCGGATATTGCGAGATCGGCAAGCCGAGAATGCACACACCGCCGATCAGCGTCAGCAAAACGGCGATGACGATTGCGACGATTGGCCGCCTAACGAAAAACTCGGACATCGCGCAACGCCCTTAAGATGAAGAAGGGGATTTTGCGGCAGCCCCTGGGTCCGCTGGCGGCGCCCATTCTTTCACCGTGACGGTTGAACCTTCGCGCGCTTTTTGCACGCCTTGCACAACGACTCTGTCTCCGGGCCTCAGGCCTTCAGTGACTTGCCACATCGCACCAATACGTTCACCCATTTTCACGGGACGAATGCTGACCTTGCTGTCCTGATCGACTACTGCGACTTGGAAATTTCCCTGCAACTCCGTTACCGCTTCCTGCGGAACAACGAGCGCATTGTGCACTGCGTCCGGAACGAACCGCACTTTACCAAATTGTCCCGGCCGCAAAGTGCCGTCTGGATTTGGAAACGTTACATAGTAACGGATCGACCCTGTTTTGGGGTCGAGGTTTCGGTCTAGCGCGTAAAATTTTCCTTTTCTCGGATAGACATTGCCGCTGCCGAGAATCAAATCGAAGTCGATGCCCTTGAGGAGAGCCTGGCGTTTCTCCGCATCTGGGTAGCGCGCAAAGAAATCCGTGAACGCACCTTCGCCCACCGTTACGATGGCTTTGATCGGATCGATTTGCGACACGGTCGTGAGCGGAGTCGTTGATGCCGGACCAACAAGATCGCCCACTTGATTATTGGCGAACCCGGCCAGTCCATCGATCGGTGCCGCGATTTTGGTATATCCAAGATTTAGCTCGGCGGTTTCCACTGCGGCTTCGTCGGCTTCAACGTTTGCTCGACTGGATTGTGCAGCCGCAGTTGCCGTGTCTCGCTCCTGATCGCTGATGACTTTTTTCGCGAACAAATCCGTGGCGCGCTTTTCGTCCGCGTCAGTTTTGGCCTGATTGGCCTGGTCCTTTGCCAATGTGCCCTTCGCTTGTGCTAATGCAGCCTCGAACGGTCGCGGATCGATTTGAAAAAGAAGATCGCCTTTTTTGACGACGCTGCCTTCCTGATAATTTCGCGAGACGATGTAGCCTTGAACCTGCGCATTGATGTTGGCGTTGATAAAGCCGTCGAGCGTTGCCACGCGTTCGAGCACGCGCGGCACATCGCGCGGCGCAACCGTTGTCACCAGAACTTCCGGCGCCGACGGACCGGTTGGAGTCGCTTTGCGGGAGCAACCTGCAAACAACGCGAGCATCGGCAGCGCACCCAATGCTGCGATCCGGAACAATCGCTGATTACTCATCACCCTGCCTCGACACAATACCACGCCTGTTTGCGGGGTTTGTCACGTGGCATTTTGATGAACTTTGATTTGTTGGCTGAAGTCAAGCAGTGACCTCCGTGGCACACGTGCGTTGACCATCGGTCAGGCAGGGACCGGATTCAGAGCGCGGAATCGCCAGCGAAAGGACGACCCTGGAAACGGCAGCGGGCCCGAAGGCAGACGTCTACCAATTTCGCCACCCTGGCCCCAAAATCACTCGCCCCTTCCGGCACAAATTCCAGTAGAATCCGCTGATTCACCGACGCCAAGATTTGGTGAACGAATCCCAACCGGAAGTTGGCAGCGGATTCAAGTCACGCGAAAATGTGACAAGTCCGAACGGATAAGAATGAATTTCATCGCTTTAAAAATGCTGCTCGGTGATCGAGCGAAATACATTGGCATCGTCATCGGACTGACCTTTGCCTCGCTCCTGATCACCCAGCAGTTGGGTATTTTTGCCGGGATCATGACGCGCACCTTTAGCTTTCTCTCAGACGTCGGCCTTCCCGACATCTGGGTGGTCGATCCTCAGGTCAAATACATCGACGACATCCGCCCCATGCGGGACACGATGGTTCTGCGGGTGCGCAGTGTGGAAGGGGTTCAGTGGGCCGTGCCGCTCTACAAGGGAGCACTCGCGGTGCGTCGAACCGATGGCACCTACCAGTCCTGCGCCGTCATCGGTTTGGACGACGAAACACTCATGGGTGGCCCGCCGAGCATGGTGGCCGGAAATCTGTGGAATCTCCGGCGCAGCGGGGGAGTGATTGTCGATGCGGCCGGCGCGGCCGGAAAGCTGGCTCACATTCTGCCCGACGGAACAAGAGTCCCCCTCAAAGTGGGTGATGAAATGGAGATCAACGATAACTGGTCAGTCGTGGTCGGCATTTGCAGAGTCACCCAAACCTTCCAAACCAATCCCGTCATTTACACGACTTATTCCTCAGCCACATCGTTTGCTCCTTCACAGCGTTTATTGCTGTCGTTTGTGACGGTCAAAGCCAAGCCCGGACAAGATCTGCATGCTTTGTGTCAGCGCATTGAACGGGCGACAGAGCTTAGAGCCTACACTCGCGACCAGTTCAAGATGGTGACGTTTCTCTATTATTTAAAATACACGGGAATGCCGATTAATTTCCTGACTGCGGTCGCGCTGGGCTTCCTGGTGGGCGTCGCCATTTCGGGCCAGACCTTTTATAACTTCACGCTCGATAACTTGCGTTACTTCGGAACGCTCAAAGCGATGGGCGCGAAGAACGGGATGCTCCTGCGGATGATCCTGCTTCAGGCACTGGTGGTTGGTGGAGTCGGTTATGGCCTCGGGGTCGGCGCGGCCTCGGCCTGGGGACTCCTCATCGGTGGGCGAACGCAACTGGCCTTCCGGTTGCCCTGGCATCTGCTGGTAATCAGCGCGGTGGCGGTGCTGGTGATCTGTTTGGGTTCGGCAGCATTGAGTATTCGCAAGGTAATGAAGCTGGAACCCGCCATGGTCTTTCGAAGTTAGGCTATGAGCGCAACAATCGAACCGGCCACGCGGGAGGCCACCCTTGCCGTCCATTGTGAGGGAGTGACCAAGACCTTCGGCGAAGGGGACGTGGCCGTTCAAGCCTTGCGCGGCGTGAATCTGGAGGTTCGCAACGGTGAGTTGCTCATGTTAGTCGGGCCTTCCGGTTGCGGGAAAACGACGTTGATCTCGGTCCTCGCCGGCGTGCTCCGGCGCGATGGCGGAGCATGTGCCGTCTTCGGGCAGGATTACAATCGGATGGGCGAAGACGAAACAACATCCTTTCGGGGCGTGAACATTGGCTTCGTTTTTCAGGCTTTTAACCTCATTCCCTCGTTGACCACGGCGGAGAACGTGGCGACGCCCTTGATTATCAATGGCGCCAAACCGCGGCCGGCCGTGAGCCATGCCCGTGAAATTCTGGTCCAAGTGGGATTTGACGACCGGATGATAGGCTCGTTGCCGCAGGATCTTTCCGGCGGCCAGCAACAACGCGTGGCCATCGCCCGATCACTCGTGCACAATCCGCGACTGATCGTTTGCGATGAGCCGACCAGCGCACTCGATAGCGAGACCGGTCGCAAGGTCATGGAATTGATGCGCAAGCTCGCCGTCGGAAAGGATCGCGCGCTGATCGTCGTGACTCACGACGCCCGGATTTTCGAGTTTGCCGATCGGATTGCGGAGATGGAAGACGGTCGCATTACCCAGGTGGTAGATTCACCGAGCAAATTAAAGTCGATGTCGAAGCCAGTTGTTTCGGAGAATTTATGATTCGCAAATATGTCCTGTCGGCTCTCGCGCTGGTCGGCGTGGGGCTTGGTATTTTTGCCGCGCTCCGCAGTGCCCGCACCCTGGTACCGACTCCAATGGTTTCCGAGGCGCCGGCGCCGCCGTATCAAACTTTTGTGGCGGGCGCAGGCTTGGTCGAAGCCAACACGGAAAATATCGCCATCGGCACGCAGATCGCGGGCGTTGTTTCTAAAATCTACGTGCAGATCGGAAACCGCGTGAAAGCCGGTGATCCGCTCTTCACCATCGACGACCGCGCGACGCGCGCGCTCCTTGCCACCCAGGAAGCGGCGGTCAAGGTGGCCCAGTCCCAACTCGCGCAGGCAACCTACGAATACAAGATCGGAGCGGGTCTGGTCACGAAGCACGTCATCAGCCAGGAGGATGCAGATCTTCGGCGTTACGTGGTCGACACGGCGGCGGCCCAATTGGCCCAGGCCCAGGCCCAGGCTGGCGCGACCGGAACCGACTTGGAGCGCTTGACGGTCTGCGCGCCCGCCGATGGGCAGGTTATGCAACTCAAGATCCATCCCGGGGAGTTCGCGCCCACCGGTGTTCTGGCCCAGCCGCTGATTTTGTTCGGCGGCACCGACCCGATGAACGTCCGTGTGAGCGTGGATGAAAACGATGCCTGGCGGGTACGGCAGGAGGCCACGGCAGTCGGTTACCTCCGCGGCAACAAGACCATCAATACGCCCCTGAAGTTCGTCCGCTTTGAACCGTACGTGATTCCGAAGCTCTCACTCACGGGCGAGAGCACCGAGCGTGTGGACACCAGAGTCTTGCAAGTCATCTATAGTTTTGAGCGCGGCAATCTGCCCATTTACGTTGGCCAGCAAATGGATGTTTACATTGACGCGCTGGCGCGCCGACAGACTGATCGAGATTGAACACCAGCGTGTTGGTTACGTTAGTGATGCTAACGCCCTAACGGCTCGGCGGCCCGATCGGCGGCAGCTCGCGCGGCATCACCATGCAGAAGAGCTTCTCCGTGTCGCGCAGAAACATGAGTGGCGATGGCACGCCGATTTCCGACGCGACCAGACGTTTGTGCAGGTCGTCGATTGTCCTGATCGCCTGCCCCTTAAAGCCGACGATGGTGTCGCCCTTGCGCAAACCGGCGACCGCGGCAGGACTGCCCGGTTCCACTTCCTGCACTAGCACTCCACGCTCGTTAGGCAACTTGTGAAATCGCGTAACCCGCGGATGCAGAGGCACATTCTGGCCGGAGACTCCGATGGAGCTGCGCCGGACCCGGCCCTCCTTAATGAGCCAGGCCGCTACGAATTGCGCGGTATTGCTCGCGATCGCGAAACAGATGCCCTGGGCCGGCAGAATCACGGCTGTGTTGACGCCGATCACTTCACCCGCGCTGTTAAGCAGCGGGCCTCCGGAATTTCCGGGATTGAGCGCCGCGTCTGTCTGGATGATTTCGTCGATCAAACGGCCCGACTCTGTGCGCATGGAGCGCCCGAGCGCGCTCACGATTCCAGCCGTGACGGTTTGTTGAAAGCCGTAAGGCGAACCGACGGCCACGGCGATCTGGCCCACGCAGATTTGAGACGAGTCGGCCAGCCGCGCGTGTTGCACCCGGATCGCGTCGATACGGATGACGGCAAGATCGGTTTCCGGATCGGTGCCAACGAGCTGCGCCGGGCAGACGCGGCCATCATGCAGGGTGACCTCCAGTTCCCGGGCGCCTTGCACGACGTGGCTGTTTGTCAGGATAAAGCCATCGCGCGCGATAAGGAAACCGGAGCCACTCCCCTCTCCCCGCTCACCGCTCAGCACGCGAATATTTACCACGCTCGGCGACACACGATGCACGACCGCGGCAATGGTTTTGGAATAGGAGTCGAGAAGTTGATCGTCTCCCTCCGGCGGAAGGCCGGAGAATGCAGCCCCGCCATCATTATTCAGGGTCGGAAGCAGATTCAGCGATCGAGGCTTGGCCCATGATTTCGGGTTGGTCATTTCAATCCACGAGTTTCGGTTCATTATACCCTTACATTATACCATGCCGTTGGATTGCGATATTGGTCTCAAGGTTTTCGCGCACCTTTTTCTAATTCCGTGGGGATCAACCAGCGCGCGAGATGTTTATGAGCACGAATAGGAGGACCAAGAAGCCGCGAGTTCCAGCGCGGCCGCGCCGGATCGAAGTCCGCACCTCCGGCGTCCACGGTCGCGGAGTTTTTGCGACCCGGAGCATTAGGAAAGGCAGCCGGATTATCGAGTACACCGGGAAACGGATGTCGTGGGACGAAACTCCCAGCGACTCGACCGACCCACATACCTTTCTCTTTCTACTCGATAACGGAGAAGTGATTAACCCTGAGATCGGCGGTAACGACGCACGCTGGATTAATCACTCGTGCGAGCCAAACTGCGAGGCGCTCGAAGAAGACGACGGGCGCATTTTTATCTATGCCCTGCGCACTCTGCGGCCCGGCGAAGAACTCTCCTACGACTACGCCATGGAGATCGACGAACCCCGCACCAGGGAACTGGAAAAAGCACATGCCTGCCTTTGCCGCAGCCCCAACTGCCGCGGCACCTTGCTCGCCGCCCTCTGATTTGTCCGCTGAAAGCGCGGTCAAGCGTGGATCTTGCCGGGGAGATCGAAGGGCGGGACCACCCGCGTCGAGGGTTGCCACACAAATGTAACAATCCTGGCTTTGCGGCTGGCACATCGCGCGCTTTAGCTCTCGGCGTTACCCAGGCAAATGGTGATACCTCCCTTCGCCCAACGTGTTCGCACCGCCTGGATCTCCGACGTACATCTCGGCACGCGCGGCGCCAATGCCAGCGCGCTCCTGGATTTTCTGCGCGATTACGATTTCGAAACTCTCTACGTCGTGGGAGATCTGATCGACATCTGGCAATTGCGGCGCGGAATTTACTGGCCTCAGCAGCATAATGACGTCGTGCAAAAAATTCTGCGCAAAGCGCGCAAGGGCACCCGCGTCATTTACATCCCTGGAAACCACGACGAGATGGTGACCGACTTTAACGGCGCTTACGGCAACATCACGATCGAGCAACAAGCGATTCATCAAACCGCGGATGGCCGGCGCATTCTCGTCATGCACGGTCACGAGCTCGATACCATCGTGCAAAATGTGAAGTGGCTCGCGCTCATCGGCGACGCCGGTTACCAATTTCTGCTTTCCCTGAATCCTTTTATTAACTTTTTCCGCCGCCGCTTCGGGCTCGGCTACTGGTCGCTCAGCGCCTATGCCAAGAAGCGGGTGAAGGACGCCGTCAGTTTCATCGGGAGATTCGAAGAGGAAATGGTCCGCTACGCCGCCAAACATTCAGTGGATGCCGTGCTCTGTGGTCACATTCACAGCGCCGCTATCAGGCAGATCGGAAACGTCACGTATTATAACTGCGGCGATTGGGTGGAGTCGTGCTCCGCCCTGGTCGAGCGCGAAAACGGACTCATCGAGCTGGTAAACTATCACCCCTTCACTGCCCCGGCAGCGGCTGCGCCCTTATCACCCGCCTCAGCCGAGACGCCCGCTAATGTCGTCGAAATTGCTCGTTCTTAGCTTGCGCATCGTCGAAAATATCCAGAATGTCCCTTAGAAGCAGCGGACTTGTCGACACACCGAGCGGCCACTCAGTGGACGAAACAGTCGAGAACCTCAAGGCGACCCTTCAGGCGAAGGGAATTACCTTGTTCGCGCTGGTCGACCACAGCGGAGAAGCGGCAAAAGCGGGAATAAAAATGCGTCCCACCAAACTGCTGATTTTCGGAAATCCAAAGGGAGGCACGCCCGTCATGCTGGCGGCGCCCAGCAGCGCGATCGATCTTCCTCTCAAGATTTTGATCTGGGAAGACGCCCAGGGAAAGGTTTGGGTCACCTATAATAGTCCCTCTTACTTGCAGGAGCGGCACAACCTGTCGCCCGAGTTGCTGCCTAACATCGCCGTAATCGAGACATTGGCGGCAAAAGCGGCGGAATAGAATATGTCTCGCCAACGAATCACCTCGCCTAACAGGAAGAAACTGGCGAAGGCGGCGCCGATGTCGAGAAGCCTCAATGTTCTCGGCGCTATTGCGTGCGGAGCCTGCTTGTCCGCGAAGGTGGCTTTATCGCAAGAGTCAATGACGCCCATGCCTCCGAGCTCGTCGTTCGAGCAAGACATGATGGAGAGCATGAACAAAATGGATCGAGACATGGTGGCTGCGCCCATGATTGGCGATCCGAACCACGATTTTGCCGTCATGATGATCCCGCATCATCAAGGCGCAATCGACATGGCGAAAACGTTCCTGTTGCACGGTCAGGACTCCGCCCTGCGCCGGTTGGCGCAGGAGATTATTGTGACGCAGCAGCAAGAGATTCAAGTGATGCGTCTCCGGCTGGCCACATTACCAGGCGGCGAAGTCAGTGCGCCACCAGAGAAGGAACGGGAAGCGACCACGTCGATTCTCGTTTCCGCCAAGGATCGAGTCTACACCGGCGACCAGACTTCGAACACGGTTTCGGTGATCAATCCCGCTTCAAATAAATTATTGGGCGTCATCCGCCTCGGCGACCCAGTTCCAGGTGCGCTCAGTCCGCTCTACCGGGGCCAGTTACTTGTTCACGGTATCGGCTTTTCGCCGGACCACCGAACCATCGCGGTCGTCTCCATTGGTTCTAACTCGGTCACCTTCATCGACACGACAACGAACAAAATCAAAGGCGTCGTTTATGTCGGGCGCTCGCCCCACGAAGCGTTCTTCACTCCGGACGGCAAGGAACTCTGGGCGGTGGTGCGCGGCGAAGACTATGTTTCGGTGATTGATCCTGTGAAAATGAAAGAGATACGTCGTGTCACCACGGCCAATGGACCGGGCATGGTGCTATTCCGCCCGGACGGACGCTACGCTTTTGTGCCTTCAAGTTTTACCCCTGAACTCGATGTGGTGGACACGCAAGGTTACAAGGTCGTTGCCCGTGTGCCGCAGGCCAGTCCGTTCTCGCCAAATCTCGCCGTGAGCCGCGATGGAACTGAAGTGTGGTTTACGCTCAAGGATTCGGGCAAAACGCAGGTGATGAGCGCCCAGCCACCTTTCCCAATTCTTGCCACGCTCGATACCGGCCCGATCACGAATCATGTCGCACTCGTGGAGAACGCGAACGGCAAGTTCGCCTATGTAACCGTAGGCGGTGAAAACGCCGTGAAAGTTTTTCGCCGCGGCGAAAAACCGGAGCTCATTGCCACCGTTGCCACCGGCGATCTGCCGCACGGTATTTGGGGATCGGGAGACGGAACGCGCGTCTACGTCGGCCTGGAAAATCAAGACGCGGTCGTGGCCGTAGACACGCTGACGAACAAAATTATCGCGACAATTCCGATTGGTCAGCAACCGCAGGCGCTCGTCTACGTTCCCGAAGCCGTTCCCACCGGCGACGGCACGAGCAACCTGATGCCGCTCGCTGAGGCAGGCAGGGCTGCGCATCTTATTCTGATTGCCTCTGAAGGCGGGAGCAATCCGGCCCATGCTACTGTCTCCGTGAACTCGTTAGGTCCGCTCGATTTGCTGCAGATGGCGGTTTCTGGCCTAAAACCCGGACAAATGTATCGCCTCTGGCTGGCGACGTCTCGAACCCCGCCCTACGGACAAAAGGAGCAACTCGCCATGTTCACAACAAATCTGGCCGGAGCGCAGGTTGTGCAGACGGTTGGACCATTCCGCCAGGCTTTGACTTCCGACCACGAAAGTGCCGCGTCGGCGCAACAGCGATTTCTATTGGTTACCCCGGCAGAGAGCGACACCGCGGAACTCATCGAAAAAACTCCGTGATACGAACCGATACAAAGCGAAAGCGACGTTACAGGCGTGCCGGCTATCCTCACGTTTTCCCGTGCCGGGGTTGTCAACCAAGCTAAAAAATCTTTCCCCTCCGGCGGGTTCCCGCCATTCTTCTTCAAGGGATAGAGAAAAGGCGATCTTCCTTCTCAATGCCATGGAATTTACTAATATCATACAACGGATATCATTGGAGGATTAAGTCATGAATAAACCCAACACGAAGAAAACCCTGGAGCTTAGGGCCAGACGCAGCGCTCCCCTCGCCACCCGCACTGATCTCACCTCGTCCGCCACCCGGGACATCGCGGGAGCGATGAACGCGATTCTGGCCGATGTGTTTGCGCTTTATTTGAAAACGAAAAATTTCCACTGGCACATGAGCGGCCCGCATTTCCGCGACTATCACTTGCTTCTCGATGAACATGGAGATCAACTCTTCGCCATGACGGATCCGATCGCGGAGCGGATCCGGAAGCTCGGCGGGCCGACCATCAAATCGATCGGACACATCTCTCGCACTCAGCGCGTGATGGATAACGACGCCGATTACGTCGAACCGCTGGACATGCTCGCGGAATTAGCGGACGACAACAAGACGCTGGTCGCGCGCCTGCGCGAGGCACACGACGTCTGCGATGAACACCGCGATATCGCCACCGCGAGTTTAATCGAGGTTTGGATCGACGAGACGGAACGCCGGACGTGGTTCCTGTTTGAGGCGACCCGGCGACGCAACTAATCGCCGGCCCATCGGGCCCCATGAGAAAGCAAAGAAGCTGCTGGTGAACTGATCCTGCTTATGAATAAGGAAAAAGTGCAGTCCCTCGCTCGCGACCTCAGAAAAACTCCACCGCGCAGTCCTCGTGAACCGCTCGGCGGCTTCGTCATCGCAGCTCGCATGCTGGATAAAGCCCGCGCGGATCTGCTCGGCATCAATGGTGAATACAACTTCTACCCCTGTGGGCTGGGCGCCTACTTCTGGAAATTCACCGGGCTCGACGCGATGAAATTCAAAGAATTTGTCGGCACCGGCGCAACCGATGCCGAAGTCGACCAATGGGTGCGTGAGAACACGGTGCAAAAGGACAGAATGTCGGTCATCCGCTGGAACAACGAGATGATAGGAATCCGCCTGTGTGATCTTCCGGACGGTGTGCAGGAATATTTTGTTGATTACATCCCGAAGTTCTGCAAGCCCGTCAGCAAAGTGAAATTTTTCTTCGATGTCTACGACGTCGAGGAAGGTGTCCTTTAATCCGTTTCGCGCATCCTGTCTTAACCGTGGGCTGGTTCTGACACAGCCGGCGGCGTGGCCGCAGGCTTCCTGCCGTGCCGCTCTTTGAACCACATGATCGACGACGTAGAACACCGGCGTCAGAAAAAGACCGAAGCCCGTTACGCCGAGCATGCCGAAGAAGACGGCGGTGCCGAGGGCCTGGCGCATTTCGGCGCCGGCGCCTTGGCTGAGCACGAGTGGGAGGACACCGAAAATGAAGGCGAAGGAAGTCATCAGGATCGGGCGCAAGCGCAGGCGGCAAGCCTCGACCGCAGCCGTGAAACGATCCTTGCCGTCGCGATCCTGGATCTGCTTCGCGAACTCGACGATGAGGATGGCGTTCTTGCAGGCGAGTCCGACCAGCACGACGAAGCCGATCTGCGTGAAGATGTTGTTCTCCATCGAGCGCAGCCAAACGCCGCCGATCGCGCTGAACAGGCACATCGGCACGATGAGAATGATGGCGAGCGGCAGCGACCAGCTCTCGTAAAGCGCGGCGAGCACCAGGAAGACGAAGAGCACGCAGAGCGGGAAAATGTAGATCGCGCTGTTGCCGGCGAGTTTTTGCTGCAGCGCGATCTCCGTCCATTCGGTCGTGAAACTGCGTGGGCAGAATTTCCTTCGCGAGACGTTCGACCGCCGCGAGCGCGTCGCCCGTGCTCGCGCCCGGCGCGGGCTGGCCGCTCAGATCCGCCGCCGGAAACATGTTGTAGCGCGTGATTTTGTCGGCGCCGCTGACTTCCTGCACGGTTGCGACGGAACCGAGCGGAACCATGCCGCCGGCGGCGTTGCGCGTCTTGAGCAGGCGGATGTCTTCGGGCTTGAGGCGAAATTCGCGAGTCGGCTTGCGCCGTCACGCGATAGGTGCGGCCGAAGAGCGTGAGGTCGTTCACGTAAGTCGAGCCGAGATAGGTCTGGAGCGTGCCGAAGATGTTGCTCAGCGGCACGTTCATGCTCTTCGCCTTGACGCGATCCACGTCGAGCCAGAGCTGCGGCACGTTGGCGCGAAAGGTCGTGAGGTTGTTTGCCAGGCCCGGCGTTTGATTCGCCTTCATCATCATGGCGAAAGCCTGCGTCTGCAGTTCCTCGAGACCGGCGTTGCCGCGATCCTGAATGAAAAGGCGGTAGCCACCGGCATTGCCGATCCCGGCGACGGGCGGCGGCGGAAAGACACGCGACAAATGCTTCGGGAATCTCGGCGCGAACGCGTGCGTTCATCTTCGCGACGATCGCCGGCATGCTCTGCTCGGGCGTGCGTTCGCTCGGAGAATTCCTTGAAGGGCAGAAAGACCGCGGCGGTGTTCGGTCTGATTGCCGCCGAAGAGGTTGAAGCCGGCAAATTCCATGGTGTCGAGGATGCCGGGCGTTTCGCGCGCGATCTTCGCGATCTTGTCCACCACGGCCTGCGTGCGATCGAGCGACGACGCGTCGGGCAGCTGCGCGAAAGCGACGGCGTAGCCGCGATCCTGCGTCGGGAGGAAACCGCCCGGCACGACTTTGAAACCGAGCGCCGGTCAGCCCGAGCAAGCCGAGCGTAGATGAGCAGCACGATGGCGGCGAGCCGGGTGAGCCGCGCGACGGTGTTGCCGTAGGCGTTCGAGCTCCAGGCGAAGACTTTGTTGAAACCTCGGAAGAACCAGCCGAGCAGGCCGTCGATGCACGCGTTGAAACCAATCCTTCTTCGCGCCGCGCGGCTGCAGCAGGAGCGTCGCGAGCGCCGGCGAAAGGGTGAGCGAATTGAGCGCGGAGATCGCCGGTCGAGACCGCGATGGTCAGCGCGAATTGCCGGAAGAACTGCCGGTGATGCCGCTCATGAACGCCGTCGGGATGAAGACCGCGCACAGCACCAGCGCGACCGCGACCACCGCGCCGCTGACTTCGTCCATCGCCTTGCGCGCCGCGTCGCGCGGGCTCAGACCGTTCTCGATGTGATGCTCGATGGCCTCGACCACCACGATGGCGTCATCGACCACGATGCCGATCGCGAGCACGATGCCGAAGAGCGAGATGTTGTTGATCGAAAAGCCAAAGGCCGTCATCGCCGCGAAAGTGCCGATGAGCGAAACCGGAATCGCGATCAGCGGGATGATCGACGCGCGCCAGGTTTGCAGAAAGACGAGCACGACGAGCACGACGAGCGCGATCGCTTCGAAGAGCGTCTTCTGCACTTCGTGGATCGACTCGCGCACGGAGACGTCGTCGGATCGTAGACTGATCGTGTAGTCGAGCCCGGCGGGAAAGCGCTGCTTCAGCTCAGCCATCTTCGCGCGCACCGCATCGGAGGTGGCGAGCGCGTTCGAGCCCGGGACGTTGGAAGATGCCGATCGCGGTCGCCGGCTTGCCGCCGAGCTGGCTGTTGACCGTGTAATCGCGAGCGCCAGCTCGACCCGCGCCACGTCGCGCACGCGAGTGACCTGTCCGTCCGCGCCGGTCTTGATCACGATCTCGCCAAACTCCTTTTCATCCGCGAGCCGGCCCTGCGTGCTGACCGTGTATTGAAACGCGGTCGCCCCTTTCGGCACCGGCGGCGCGCCGATGATGCCGGCGGCGACCTGCACGTTCTGCTCCTGGATCGCCTGCGACCACATCCTGCGCGGTCAGTCCGCGCGCCGCGACCTTGTCCGGATCGAGCCAGATGCGCATCGAGTATTCGCGCGCGCCGAAGACATTGATATCGCCGACGCCGTCGAGGCGCGCGAGTTCGTCGCGAATCTGGAGCAGCGCGTAATTGCTGGTGAAGAGCGAATCGAGCGACCCGTCGGGCGAGACGAGATGCACGACCATCGTGATGTCGGGCGACTGCTTTTTCGTGGTCACGCCGATGCGCTGCACCTCGGCTGGCAGCGTCGGCATCGGCGATGGCCACGCGATTTTGCACCAGCACCTGCGCGGTATCGAGATCGGTGCCGAGCTTGAACGTGATGCTGAGCGTCATGTTGCCGTCGCTCGTGCTCTGCGACGACATGTAGAGCATGTTCTCGACGCCATTGACCTGCTGCTCGATCGGCGTGGCGACCGTTTCCGCGACGACCTTCGCATTGGCGCCGGGATAGTTGGTCGGTGACCTGGATGGTCGGCGGCGCGATCTCGGGATATTGCGCGATCGGCAAGCGTCGAACAGCGCGATCGCGCCGACGAGCGTGATGACGATGCTGATGACGCCGGCAAAGATCGGCCGGTCGATGAAGAAGTGCGGAAAGTTCATGGCGATCGCGGTTGCGCCAGAGCCGCTGTCATTTTGCAGTTGGGGATTGCGTGATGCTCGCTTTCGCGTCTGGCTCGCTCGCAGATGTCGGCTCAGGCACGGGCTTGACGCTCATTCCGGGTTGCAGCAATTGCAGACGCGTCGAAACAACCTTCTCCCCGTCTTTAAGGCCGCTCTTTACGATCCGCTGGCCTTCGAAAATGGTGCCCGTCTCGATATTACGACGTTCAATCGTGTTATCGGGCTTCACGACAAAAACGTATTTGAGGCCTTGCTGTGAGCTGA